>NZ_FORV01000004.1 GCF_900114095.1 Sphingomonas sp. NFR04
AGCCTGGCGATCCTGCGCTGGGCGCAGGACCGGCAGATCGAGTGGCATTACATCGCGCCGGGCAAGCCGCAGCAGAATGGCTATGTCGAGAGCTTTAATGGTCGCTTGCGCGACGAGTGCCTGAACGAGACGCTGTTCGCTTCGCTGAGCCATGCCCGCTCGGTGCTGAGCAACTGGCGAGACGACTACAACCATGTGCGGCCGCATAGCGGTATAGGCGGGCTGACGCCCGCCGATGCTGCAAGGCGCGTTGCGCAACCCCACCCGCCAGGGCATCCTGGCAACCCCGGACTCTACTTATGAGTGGAGGAGAAAAGGGGAGCACGTCACTCCGCCTAACGACGACGCCAACGCGCGCGAAGTTCCGATGAGGTCGACCCACCTCAGAAGTCGGTGCAGCCAAGACATGAGGACTATGCCGGGAATAGTGCGAGATCCGTCTGCATTTAGGGAGTTATGATACTGGCGTATTTGTTTCAAGTTAGGTGGTCCCGATCTAGTAAATAGATCGGCCTGCATGATTACTCTTGAAAGAAGCTTTGATTCTCCTGTTTCTTTAAAAGACCCGCTGCACGGGTCGTACTTTAGAAGTAATCCTGAAACCAGAAATCCCCTTAAAATTTCACTATCAGGCACATTGTTGCCGGTCAAAGTATAGATATGCTTAAGTTCATTCCAAGTTGCATCATTGATTTCGGAGAAACCTAAGTAACTATCGCCGTTTAACGCTAAACTTTTTCGCAATCTTAAGACGGTATCAATAGGGTTGAGAGGTGCACCGCTTACAATCGGCACAATGTCTTGCAATATCTGTAGGAGTTGCAGTTCCAGAGCCTTGCGTCCCGAAGCCTGTGAAACCGGCAGCCCATGCGTGATGAGTGGATCGATTGCTTGCCGAATCTGCGTGAAGGTTGTGAACGGCGCGATCCAATTGGCGATCGGAGCTATTCCGAGGCGCTTTGACGCCGCCATCGTTTCGCTGTTGCGCGTTACCTCCTTGATGAAGCTGATGATGGCCTCAGCATCTTCCATTGCGCGGCTCGGGTGATTGATAAAGCGTTTGCGCTGAAATTCGGTTAGGGCAGGGTCGCTCTTTAATGTTTTCTCGAGGTCATTGACGCTATCCATGTGATCATAAACTTCAGAGCGTACGAAGCACATCAGGCGGATAGTACCTTTTTTCGCCAAATTATAAGCATGTTGATATTCGGCTCGCGTGATGCTTATTTTTTCTTCTTCATTGTACCAGCCACCGATCCGTCGCCCTATGAAAAGGACGAACAGATCCGCTTGCTCGATAGTCTCGAGGCACGCGTCGTAAGAATGCTTTTCGAGTGGGCGCGTAAAATCCGTGAATTCCGATGCCAGAACCCGGCAGCCGCGAAGCTCGAGATAATCCTTCAGCGCGCTGCGCAGATCACCAAAATCAAAGACGGTCGACGAGAGGAATATGGTTGGCTTGTCCATCTCGCAATCCTAGGCGAGCTGCGAGCGCATATCCATAAGGTCCCTTCACGGCGGCGCCGACAGCCATTCCTGCCGCCCCATACCGGCTTGGAAGCAAACTTTCAGCTCGGTTGCATACTCCGCCGGCTTCACGGTTATGACCGAGACTCGCTCGACAGCGCGGAGAAATCAAAAATGCTGAGCAACGTGTCGGTTCTGACTCGAAGCCGCCCTTCACCGCGCAACGCACAGATGTCGGGTGTACCGACTTGCACTCACATGGGTAACCGACGGCTCCCGAAGACGCGACCGGGGCGCGGGGACGGCGAAGGTCGGAGCGCTTACATGATAGAGAACCTGTCTGTCCCCAGACAGATGTCACTTAAGGGCCTGCCTGGCAAACTCCATGGCTGCAGCGCAGTTCATCGCCCGCCCTCTCATGCGGAAGCGCACGCAGCTTCAGCGAAGGATTTGGCGCGAAATGGCTTGCCGGCCATGCCCTTCTACTTTGTCGGCTATCGTCGCCTGAACCGCTCGCCCTCGTAGGTGCGGATTGCGTTGCCACGTTCGAGGTCGCGGTTCTGATCCCAAAGCGCCCGTTTGCCTCCGGCTTGGCCTGCGCGGCGTCGGTCGTCGAGCAGCATTGTCAGCTTGAGGCGGGCGATTCTCTTGTTTGCGAATTGCGAGCGCTGGTCCTGGGACGTCGCGACAAGGCCGGTCGGCACATGCGTCGCCCGGACGGCGCTGTCGGTTTTGTTGACATGCTGCCCGCCTGGCCCGGAGGCACGGAAGGTCTGGTAGCGAATGTCTTCGTCCCGGAACTCGGTCGATGGATCGTCGATTCGGACGGGCTGCACGCCCACGAACCAATTGCGCCGCTTGTGCAGGGGGCGGAACGGGCTGGTTCCGATCCAGCGGATCGTGCCGATACAGGTGGCGGCGAACGCCTCGGCCCCGTCGCCCGATAGCCGCAGCAACGCCGTCGACACCGGCCTTGGGATCGGCTCGATCGGTTCGCAGGCCAGGCCTGTCGCACTCGCTTCCCGGCACAGGGCATTGGCCAGTTTGGCAACGACCCACTCGCACTCCTTCGGCCCCTGGCCGGAGGACAGATGCAGGATGATCTCCGTCATGCGCGCCTCGTCTTGTAGGTGAGAAGCGGGCGCAGCGTCGCGACCAGGTCGATCAGCCCCGCGCTTTCGAGATCGCGCACGACCTGGTGGATGTCCTTGTACGCCTGCGGCGCCTCCTCATAGATCAGGTCGCGATCCTCGCAGATCACCCGACTGCCCAGTTTCGTCCGCTCGAGATCGGTGATGCTGAAGCGGCGGACAAGCTTGTCCTTGGCCTCGCTGCGGCTCCATTTGCGGCCGGCGCCGTGTGCGAGAGAATGCAGCGCGGTGTCCGCCTGCTCCAGTCGGGGCCGGACCAGATAGGTCATGTCGCCGCGCGAGCCGGGAATGACGATCAGTCCCTTGTCAGCTGGTGCCGCGCCCTTGCGGTGCAGCCATCCGCCCTGGTGCCACGTCACGCTGTTGTGGCAGATGTCGAGCAGGCGTTCGCCGCTGGTCCCGAGCCGATCGAGGAAGCGCTCAGCGATCAGGTCGCGGTTGAGCACCGCCCAGTTCATCGCATCGTCGTGTGCGGCCAGATAGTCCGCACACGACGCCGCGCCCGCGATCAGCCCACCGACATTATGCCGCGCGAGATGCCCATGGAGGATGGCCTGACCCAGCCCACGCGATCCACTGTGCACCATCAGATAGAGTGCTGCGGGATCGATCGTCGTGTCCCCGTCGCCGTGCACCTTCTCGACGCGCAGCAGTTCGGCAAAATGGTTGCCGCCGCCGATCGTGCCCAGCGCTTCGCCGGCAAGATCGGGCGCAAGCCCTACCTCCGCCAGACGCGCGGCAACATCGCCGGACCAGGGCGCGTCCAGCCCGCGCAGCTTGCGCTCGGCGGCGTCGAGGCGGAATTTGCGCAGCGGCAAGGTGGTGCGCCAAAGCCCCATCCCGCATCCTATGTCGCTGCCAACCAGGTGGGGATAGACATGGCTGCGGGACCAGAAGGCCGCACCCACCGCAATGCCGCGTCCGGCATGCAGGTCGGGCAGGCCTACGACGCGATCGATGCCGTCGAGCCTTGCGGTCTGGTGGAGCTGGTCCACCGCTGCCTGCTCGATCCAGCTTTCGGGCGACGCCACGATATGGATGGTTGCATCGGTCATCGCGCCGCATCCTTCCACCCGAGGTGCCGCTTGCCGGGCGGAACCAGATGTCCCTGGTCGCGCCAGAACCACACGCGATCCTTCAGCACGCCGTCGCGCGGGTCGACATAGAGTTCACGACCGCGGCAGTTGCGCCGATCAGGCCGCAGGACATGGCCTTCGCGCAGCAACTCACCCTGCCGTCCGTGCGAGATGCTGAAGGCCACGAAGTCGCGCAGATGCTCGCGAACGTGCATCTTGACGGTGCTGCCGGTGTCGAGATGGACACAGATTTCGCTGAACACGTCGTCCCAGCGCCGTCCCACGCGTCGGTGCAGGAAGCGGATCAGCGGCGCGAGATTCTCGTTGAGCGATTTCGAAAAGGCCGCGCGTTCGCGGACGTGGCGTTTGAGGCCGATGTGCTGGAAGTCGTTCTTGTCCTTCTTGAGTTTTACCGGCGGTGCATGGCGCGAGCCCCAGCGGGGACGCTCGACGATGACCTTGAACATGTCAGCGCGCATTGCGGTTCTCCCCAAAGGTGGAGAATGCATTCGGCAGATGTGAAGTAGGGGAAGTGGATGCGGCGCCATGGCCGCGACAAAGGGTCAGGCGACCGCAGTCACCCGCACGGGAATTGCCCATGTACTATGTTCCTGAACGTGGAAACCGGGAGTGATGACGGGTGCGGTTGCGGCTCGCATGTGGTCACTCCTTTCCTATGTTCGAGAAACAGTGGCGGCGCTGTATGCCAAGTCGGCGCACCGATCAATGGTGCGCGGCATCCGCATCGGGATAGCGTTCCGGGCACATGCATCACCCGGGGACAGAATCTTACTGACTGAAATTCAAAAGCTATTTCAAAGAATTGAACAAGATGCTGTCAGCCAAGATACCGTGCGATATACCGTCACTTGCAAATGTGGGGTGGGTTTAATTCCAAAATAGCTGATGATTTTGGCTGATCGTCAGCCTGGACCAAGTTCCAACCGTAAAGGCTGCTTCTCGGTTGGCGCAGGCTTGTTAAACTGTTACCATATTCCACCGTTCACCTGGCGGCATAATGGGGGAAGGCGAGATGGGGGTCGTGCTCAAGCCTGTTTGGCGCGCCTTGGGGATTGCCCTGCTGCTTGGCGGTTGCAGCGCTGGTGCTGACAGGTTCCGGCCGCGGGTTCCCCCTGCGACCACTGCGCGCGACCTCGCCGCCGTCGATATTTCAGGCGTAGCGGTGACCCGTTGGCAGGACATTGCCAATGATCTTGAGCCGAACTTCACGGTCGATCACCAGAAGCTCCTTGATGACGGGATTCCGGTCACCGCAACCGCCTCGGAGCGCATCCTCGATTCGCTGGTTGCACGGCTCGGAGTGAGCGTGTCGGGTACCGTCATCGACAAGGCGCGCACGAGCACCGCCAAGAGCAGCATTTCCAGCGCGAGTTCGACCGACGCAAACGGCGCCGTGACGAGCACCGGTTCGAGCAGCGACAGCAGCGGGACCGACTCAAACGACACGGCGAAACGATCGACGCCCTCGCTTCCAGCCTTGCCCGATGCCGCCATCGGGGCCGGCGCGGTGCCTCAACTTTCAGGCACGCGCGCGACCCCGGTCACGAGCGACGCGGTCACCCGTGCCGCCAATGCCGCGGGCGTGATCCAGTCGATCGTCCAGATCAACCGCTCGATCCGCGATGCCGTGCGCATGTCCGGCTACGAGCCTTACCTTATCCATCTGGCGGTCGGCATGCATTCGCGGCTGCGAGACCAGCCGTTCGACGTGCTGGTTCGCCTAACCTTTTTGCCACATCATGTGGATGAGGCCGATCTGAATGAGGCCTACACGAGCCTTGTCGACCCGGACGGCCAGATCGGTCCGACCGCGCCGATGGCGAGCAATAGCCGGGCATACGGCGCCTTCAGCGACATGGCGCTCGACGAGAAAGCCCGCATGTCGTTCGAGCAGCGATGCCGGAAGCCAGACTTTGAAGGCTGCTTCGGCGAGAACAAAGATACGCTCCGAGGGCTTCTCGACCGGGAGTTCGTCACGGTCGGGATGCTGGAAGACCCGCGACGCTATCATTTCGAACTCGCCGGCGCGCCCGACTATGTTCGTTACGCCCGCGGCGAGGCCCGTTATGTCGACGATCAGGGGAAACCGATCGCGTGGGGGCTCACGATGGACAAGGACTGTTTCTTCCCGGTCGTTGCGCGCTACATCAGGAATATGGAGATGGGGGAAGGCTCCAAGGACGACAAGCTTACCGCGTCACGAACCTACGCCATGTTCACGAATGCGGCGCGCTTCTCCGCCGGCTTCTACGAACAGTTTCAGCGGCCGGTGCATGCCGGCGGCTGCACCAACGAATTCTATGCGAGCAAGTGGCGCGAAATCTATGACCGACGCCGCCTGCAGATCCCCCGGGTCGTGCCGCTCGTTCAGACGGAGATCCTGGAAGGGAGCCAGGATCGCAGCGTCGCCGAGCAGTTGCGCGAGGCTGCAGTCACCTTGTCGGCCCTCGCCGGCCCGGCGGCGCTGACCGGCAATTTCAACAAGACGCTGGACCGGATCGAGGAATATGAAACGACGCGGTTCAACACGCTCTATTCGATCTCGCAGATCGCGCCGAACACGGTAATCGTGAAGCTCGGTGCTCGCCGCCTCGGCAGGCGTTTCGAGATGCAGGATGCGCCGGTCCAAGTGTCGGTTCTGCTCCTCGTCCCGCGGGAGCAAGCCGGCGACAAGATCGAGATCGTCGCGCGGCCCTCCTTCGTCAACGCTGAAACCGGCCAGACGCTCGCGCTCACCGGTCCGGCGGGCCAGGACGGCGATTATGTATCGCAAGACCTTGCCGACGACGCCTGTCTTGCGACCTCCCCGCGCGAGCCGTTCTTTGCGCCGACGATGTCCTGCCGACGGCTGCTCACCTACGTTGCCAAGACCTTCGTCGAACCAGGCGACTGGGCGGGGTTCAACGCGTACCTAGGGGCGCTCGGGCGGCGGCCGTCCAACTCGCCCGAACACTATTTCGTCTGCAGCGACCGCGACCGGCAAGAACATGATGCCCCGCCCGTTGCCCCAAGCGGTGGTTCGAGCTTGAGTGGCCGCGAGGATCGGGCCTGCGTGCTTGGTCTGTGGGCCGGTCTCCAGCGGGAGATCAGCAGGATCAGGCTGACGCCGACGGCCATGACCGAACTTCCCCAGGTGACCGCCCGGAACCTGCCTCCGATGCAGACCGCGATACTGCGCACGAAGGATGACAATATGTCGGTTTCGGTCAGCGGTATCGATCCCTGGCTGAAGCCCTATCTGCGGGCGACGCTGAGCACGACCTGCCTGGGGCGCAAGACCGGCGATGTGTCCGTGATGGCAACCGCGCTCACCATCGAAAACAATGTCGGCACGTTCGCCTTTCCGGCGGTCGGCTTCGGCAATGACGACAAGGGCGCCGCTGTGCCGGCATCCAAGCAGCGCCTGTGTCTGTGGATCGATGAGCCCAGCTATACACCGGCGGTTCTGGCCTCGGTCGACGGCTTCTCTGCGATCAACCCGGAGGTCTACCCGCTCGCGGCGATCGCCGGGTCGGAGCCCAAGCCGAAACCTGCATTCACGTTGGCGGCTGCGGACCAGCAGGTGGCGGTGAAAGCCGACGGCACAGCGACCATCCGGATCGTGATCGAAGGGATTGCCAAGGCACCAAAGCCGTTCGTCGTGAAGCTTGCCGTCAACGGATCGGTCATCGGCCCCGTAGCTCTCGCGAAGCCCGGATTTACTGCCGAAGTAGGCGCCGATGGCGGCTATAGTCTTGATCTTGCCGGTCTCGATCCGACCCAGCCGATCAAGGTGACGGCGACACGAAAGGATGATGCAAGCGCGCCGGCGCAGACGGCGACGATCGCGACGCGCGTCGATCTCGCCAAGACAAAGGAAGCTGACAAGTGATTTCGAGGGTGGCCCAGCAGGAGGGCGCGCCTGGTGAGCGAAGTCCGGTTCGCACCCTAATCACGGTCATACAGCATTCCAGATAACCGACCCGAAAGGGGCCGCTAGGTCGCTGCAGCGAGATCTGCCGCGCGCAATGAAAGGCTGAACCCTGCAAAGGAACGGTGCCGGTTCGGCAAGAAACGAATCAGAGATGGTGGATGTATGGCGTACGCCACTTGTCTTTACGCGCCGAGTAGCGGAGACTATCGACGCGCGCTTCCCTGACAGGACTGCGCGACCATGGGGGCGCAAATGAGCGAGGGGACTGGCGTCCGGGCGACGCGCACTCAAAGTACGCGGAGAAAAAGCGCCTCCGACCCGAATACCGAAATGAATGTAATCGCAAAGCGACCGAAGACCGCCGTCATCGTCATCCACGGCATGGGCGAGCAATGGCCGATGGACACTCTGCGTGGGTTCGTCGACGCCGCCTGGAAGTTCGACAAGGACCTCAGTGAGCCGTGGTCGGACGGCGAGACATACTCTAAACCGGAACGAGTCACCGGGAACTTCGAGCTGCGCCGGATCACCACCCGCTACTGGAAACCCGAGCGGGAGACGGTCGACGACCGGCGGCGTGTGGACTTCTTCGAGTTCTATTGGGCGCACATGATGCAGGGCAACACGCTCGGCTCAGTGGTCAGCTGGCTCATCCGTCTGCTCGTACGTCACCCGGCCCGAGTCCCACGGCGCCTGCTCGGCGGTTGGATCGCGGGTGTGCTCATCCTCGCCGCCAGCGCGGCCCTCGCCGTCCTGACGGCGGCGAAGCCCGACCTCACGCACTTTGGCATCCCGACCTGGACGTGGGCGGTCCTCGCGACGGTCGGCGCGGCCTTCTCGGGGATCTGGCTTCGGCCGGTCGCCGGAGACGCGGCGCGCTACCTGAGCCCAACGCCTGGCAACGTGGCCGCCCGCCAGGCGATCCGCGAGGCGGGTATCGACCTCATCATGAAGATCCAGTGCACAGGCGAATACGACCGCATCATCATCGCGGGCCATTCGCTGGGTTCCGTGATCGGTTATGACGCGCTCAACTACGCGTGGGGCCGCCTCGACGACGACGCCCTGGCTGCCGCACATTCCGACGGCTCGGAGACGATGACACTGCTCGCCGAGCTCGAGCGCGCGGCGGGCGACCTCGAGAAGGGCGGCGGCGACGACCTCCTCTCGCGATACCGCGACATCCAGCGCGCCTACTTCCGCAGCCTTGCCAAGGCGAAGAAGGCCGACGGGACCCCGCTATGGCTCGTAAGTGACTTTGTGACGCTCGGCTCCCCACTCAGCTCGTCGGACGTGCTGCTCGCCAAGGACCTCGAGACTCTCAATCGCAAGATCGCCTGGCGCGAGGTGCCGTCCTCGCCGCCGCAGTCCGAGCGCGAGGCGGAGGTGCGGTTCTCCTACCCGCTCAGCGCCAAGGCTCGCACGCCCCACGCCGGAGCAGTCTTCGCGCCGGTCGTCTGGACCAACATCTACTACCCGCACGTGCTCGGACTGATCGGTGACTTCGTTTCCGGACCCGTGGCGCCGCTGCTCGGTCCCGCTGTTCGCGACCTGCGCGTGCCGATCGGGTTCCCGATTTTCCGCCATCTCTCCTACTGGTCCAAGCCGGAGGGCGGCGGGCCCGCCATCCTCGCTCTGCGCCACGGGCTTAATTTGCGCTTGCGCGACGAACGGCAGCTGTGGCGCGGGCTCGGCGGGGACGCCCCGATCCGCGCCGAGCAACTCGACGATCCAGCTAAGCAGGTGCTCCAGCCATGAGACGCGTAGAGCACCGAACGATCGCGCCTACGCCGCTGACCGACACCCACGCGACGGAGGCGCGCCGCGCGATGGCCGAATTCCTCGGACTTCCCCCAGTGGAACTTGCCGCGCGGCGCGCGCCGCTCGACGAGAAGGTCTATCAGGGCGATCAGGTGCGTCAGGCGCTACAGACCCTGTTCCGCGACAAGTGCGCCTACTGCGAGACGCAGCGGTCGAGCCCGCTGCACGTCGACCAGCACCGCCCGGTCGCGAACGCCGGCGGCGGACGGGCGAGACATCCTCACCACTACGCCTGGCTCGCCTATGAATGGGAGAACCTGCTGCTCGTCTGCCAGGCATGCAGCGGGCGGAAGCGCAACCTCTTCCCCCTGCGGGGTCAACGCGCTCCCTTGCTGGCGCCGCTCGCGCGGGTGCGCGCGCAGGAGGCCCCGCAGCTCCTCGATCCCGGCTACGACCGGCCCGAGCGCCATCTCGATTTCACGATCGACGGCGAGTGCCATCCGCGCACCAAGCGCGGCGCCGCGACAATTTCTATG
Source organism: Sphingomonas sp. NFR04 (assembly GCF_900114095.1). GTDB lineage: Bacteria > Pseudomonadota > Alphaproteobacteria > Sphingomonadales > Sphingomonadaceae > Sphingomonas. The sequence goes on from NZ_FORV01000004.1 coordinate 9,926, forward strand.
CTGGAGCTGAACCGCCCGCCGCTCGTCGAGGAACGCCGCAACGTCTACGGCTACTTCGCCGCGAAGATCGACGAGGCGCGGTCGCTCGACGGCATCGTCGCCGACCTGAAAGAGTTCGACGACGACGCGGTCCCGTTCGTCGGCAGTCAACGCATCCTGCGCTACAGACTGCTCTCGCTCGTCGCCGAGCGCGTCGGGCACTTCTCCTTCTCGTTCGAGGATTCCGCGGCGCTGATTGAGAGCGTGGTCGGCCAAGCCACGCACGCGGACGTTAAGCAGGCCCTCGCCGCCCTCCAGCGTCCCGAAAAAGGTGTGGGCGCCGCGCCGACGCCCGCGGTAGCCGCCCCGCGTCCGTTCACCCCCCCCATCAAACGCATCGAGATCGAGAACTTCAAGGCGATTGACCACGTCGTCATCGAGATGGAGGCGATGCGCCACGAAAGCAGCACCGCGGCGGCGCTGATGCTGCTCGGCGAGAACGCCACTGGGAAGAGCAGCGTTCTGGAGGCCGTAACGCTCGCCCTCGTCGGCTCGGACGTCGCGAATAAGTTCGTCAAGGCGCGCGACTTCGAGCCCGACCGCGAACGTGGCGGCCATCCCGGCTCGTATGGCCCGACCCGCGTCACAGTCGAATTTTGGGAGGGTCCGGCGGCCGAGTTGATGATCGGCAAGTCTGGCCGCTTCGAGGGAGCCTCCGAGCCGCGGGCCAACGTACTGGCATACGGCTCGCGGCGCTACTTCATGCCGGGGCGCCGCCGGCGTTCACGCAGCGGCGGACCACGCGGACTGTTCGACCCGTCGTGGACGCTCCCGCATCCCGACCTTTGGCTCCGCGACCTTGGCGCCGACCGCTTCCCCGAGATTGCGCGTGCGCTCGCCGAGATCCTCTCCCTGCCGCCCGGCTCATACCTCAAGCGAGACGAGGATAGGGGCGTCTACATCGTCGACAACGAGCTCGAGACCCCGCTGTCGCGGCACAGCGACGGCTACCGTTCAATCTTTGCCACCGCCGTGGACCTGCTGCGCGGGCTGATGGGCGGCATCGACGTGCTCGACGCTCAGGGCGTGGTATTGATCGACGAGGTCGAGACCCACCTCCATCCACGCTGGAAGATGCGCGTGATGACAGCGCTCCGGAAGGCGCTGCCCCGCGTGCAGTTCATCGTCACTACCCATGACCCCCTCTGCCTGCGCGGCATGGGCAAGGGCGAGGTGCAGGTGATGGTCCGCGACCCCGACAACCGGATCGGCCTCGCGCAGGGGCTGCCGGACGTGTCCGGCATGCGCATCGACCAAATCCTGACGTCCGAGCACTTCGGCATGAACTCGACGCTGGACCCGGACTTCCAGGAACTGTTCGACCGCTACAACGCGCTTCTCCGCGACAGCCGTCTCAAGCCAGAGCTCGCAGGCGAGATCGACGTGCTGCGCAGGGAGATCAACTCGCGCCAGCGCCTCGGGCGGACCGAGCGCGAGCAGCGCATGCTCGAGGCGATCGACAAGCACCTAGCGACGCGCGTGGCGACGAGTCCGAAGCGGGAGCAGCAGGAGGAAGCGCTCGATGCCCAGCTCGACGCGATCTGGAACGAGGCGAAGGCCGAGACCGCATGATATCGGTCTTGCGCGCACCACCGTCGAACACCCTCGCGGCGATCCTCGCCAAGCGGGGCACCAGGGGCCTAACCGAGCGCGAAGCCGCAGTCTGGTTCTACGAGGACATCGCTCCCATCATCAACCCCGTCCCAGACCCATTCCCGACCAAGCCGGGCGAGGCGCCGGATTTCAATGTCTACAGCGACACGGCGGTGAAGATCGAGTTGCACGAGCTGTTCGGCGGTCACTGCGCATACTGTGAGAGCCGCTACGACCATGTGTCGCCAATGGACGTCGAGCATTACCGGCCAAAGGGCGGCGTCATCGAGACCGACGGCAAGCTCAGCAAGCCCGGCTACTACTGGCTTGCTGCCGACTGGGACAACCTGCTGCCGTCTTGCATCGGCTGCAACCGGGCGCGATCCCAGGAGGAGACCCAGGCCAGCGGGAAGGTCGTGCAGGCGACCACGGGCAAGGCCAACCAATTCCCGCTCGCGGAAGGAAGCGCGCGGGCCAAGGCGGCCGGCGAGGAGGCGGCGGAGGACGCGCTGCTTCTCGATCCGTGCCGCGACGATCCGCGCCCGCACCTCATGTTCCGCTCGGATGGCTACGTTGAGCCGCGGAAGAGTCCGGAGGAAGACGCGAAGTCGCGCGGCATGGCGACGATCGGCGTCTGCGGCCTCGACCGCGCGTCGCTCGTCGAGAGCCGGCGGCGGGCCGCGACGCGACTGCGGGCGGCGATGGACTCGATCCTTTCGGCCGACCACGACTGCCGCGCGCATCCCGGCCAGGACTTCTACCGGCGCCGCCGCGAGCGCGCCGAGGCGGCATTCGCCGAGCTGTCGGCCGACCTCGACTACCGCGCGCTCACTCAGGAGCTGCACGCGCTGTTCGAGACCGCACGCGCGGCGATCGGCGACTACTTCAAGGCGAAGGCTGCGTGGCAGGCCGACCCCTCGGACAGCAACCGCGCGACCTTCGTCGGCGCAGCGCGAGGGATCTCGCAGCTTCACGCTAACGCGGGCCCGCACCAGGCCTTCGTGACGGAACTCTACGGCCTCGCGGACATCCCGCTCGAGCGCCTCGGGCAGGGATGAGCGTTCATCGCCGCGATCCGCGACACATCTGGGGAGTAGGGCATGCGGAATACCGAGACATCCAGTGACGGCAAACTCAAGGCACGCGCCATCGCGGGTACTCGCGTGGTGCTCCTCGCCCTCGACATGGCCGAGGCCGACTGCAAGGGCCTGCGCGGGTTCGCATTCCGGCGCCGTATCAACGGCGGCGAGTGGACCTGGCTGACCGGCCTCAAGATCTTTTCGAGCTTGTTCCCGAACGGCGTCCATCCTGACACCGTTGGCAAAATCCCCCGGTTCCCCACAAACGAGCATCCAATCCAGGGATTCCTGTGGAGCGACTACTCTGCGAAGGCCGGCACGCGCTATGAGTTCGAGGTGTCGGCGATGTTTGGCACGCCCGGCGCGCTGAAGGCCGGATCGACCGTCTCGATCGACATCACGACCGAGGTCGAGGACGATGGCAAGCACGGCATTTGGTTCAACCGCGGCGCAATCGCCAGCCAGGCGTTCGCCGAGCAGTTCGGCAACAAGTCCCTGAGTGACGTCGAATACAACGATCCCGACAACAGGGAGGTCGCGTTTCTTTCGCGCGGCCTGCTCGAGGCCTGCATTGCCTACATCCGCGAGACGCCAAAGGGCGACGGCCTCAGGGTTGCGGCCTACGAGTTCACCTTCGCGCGCATCGCCGAGGAGCTGAAGGCGGCCATCGACCGAGGCGTCGACGTGCGAATTGTCTTCCACGACACGCCGGTCAACAACCGCTGCGCCGACGCGGCGGGAATCCCCGAGAAGATCGGGAACAAGCAGATCCGCTTCCGCCGGACCAAGACGAAGATCCCGCACAACAAGTTCATCGTGCGCCTGGCGGGCGGTAAGACGCCGGTCGCGGTCTGGTCGGGATCGACGAACTTCACGCCGTCGGGCTTCCTCGGCCAGACCAACGTCGGGCACAAGGTCACCGATAAGGGCATCGCGAAGACCTATCTCACCTTCTGGGCCGGGCTGTCGGGCGATCCCGACGACGATCATGCGACGGCCACCGCGATGGCGCTGACGCCCAACCCGCCGACACTTGTCAATCCGGGCGTCACGCTGGTCTACTCGCCTCGACCGAGCGCCAAGATGCTCGACTGGTACGGCGCGCGCATCGCGGACGCCGCGACCTCGTCGATGTTCACCGGCGCCTTCTCCGTCGATACGAAGATCCTCACGCCGATGGCGGCGCCGGGCGCGTCGATGCGCTTCATCCTGCTCGAGCAGCCGCCGACCGAAGCAATTATCGCCGCGCAGAAGGCGAATCCAGCCGACCTGCAGTTCTCCTACGGAGCGATCCTCGGAAAGAAGAAGGCGCAGGTGGAGAAGCGGACGGGTCGCGGCGCGACAGGTCGGAAGGTCACAAAGATCGTGCCGATCCCTCACTTCGCGATCGAGAGCTGGTTCCTGGAGGAGGAGCTGGAACGGCAGAGCGGGGACGGCTTCGTGTTTTTCATCCACACGAAGTTTTTGCTCGTCGACGCGCTGTCCGACGATCCGCTGGTATGCACCGGATCGGCGAACTTCTCCGGCAACTCGCTTACCGCCAACGACGAAAACATGCTCCTCATCCGCGGCGACACCCGCGTCGCCGACATCTACCTGACCGAGTTCGACCGGATCTTCAGGCACTTCTACTCGCGAGACGTGATCAACGAGATCGTGAAGACCGGCGGAAAGGCCGTCGTCGGGATCCTGGACCAGACCGACAAATGGCTCGGCGGCTACTTCGCCGCCAACAACCCGAAGCGCCACAAGCGCGAAATGTTCTTCGCAGACACCAAGGCCACCTGGACAAGGAAGGCATCCCAGGACCCGAATGTCTTCAAGGGGGAAAAGAAGCAGCCGGTCGTCTGATCGGTCGTGGTGGACCGGGGAGAGGTCAGCGCAGGCGATGTCTTGCCGAGCGCCGCTCCGCGTCGGAGAAGACGCCGTCCGAGCGGAGATCCAGCACCAGCGTCTCGACCGCGAGGTCCTGCCGCCCCGTCGAGGCAAGTGGCGCGAAGCCTCGATGGCGGCTGCGCGATGAGGCGGCGCGCGGTCTTGACGGCGCCATACCGGGCGACCATGTCGAGGATCGCGGTCGGCCGGGAGCCGGGCGCGTCGTACTTAGCGTGGATGTCCCAGAGCGTCGCGGCGAAGTCGCGCTCGACGGCGCGCGCGTCACGGGCAGGCGCGGCAGCTGGCGCGACCGTGGGCTGTGTGGCCGACGCACCGATCACCACACCCGCGAGGTCGCCGGCGTTCTCCGGCAGCCAGACCAGGGTGCGACGGGAAGGACCGCCGCGGGATCAACGCCGGCGGTCGGCAAATGGTGCTGCAGATGCGCTCCTTTCGGTCAGCTTTTCGAGGGAGCAGGCCCGTTAGCTGCCAGTCGGCTAACGGCCCAGCTTCTGACGTTCCGAGGTGCCGGTCGGGCGCAAGTTGAACATCGGCTTCTGACAAGAGCCGCCATTCGGCACGCCGCAGGCGAACGGCAGCTAAGTCCCACACCCGGTCAATCGTTACCTCATCGCTCCGCGGTCGGGGCAGCCTCATATGTCATCGGATCATCAAGCCAGCAGGTAACAGCAGACTCGCGCCAGCCGATACAGCGGGTGCTGATCTGCGTGCTAGCGGGGAAGGTGCCTGCTTCCATCTTCCGGTAAAGGGTGGAACGGGTGAGGCCTGTTAGAGCGAGGACGGCCTTGAGCCGGAGGATGCGGTCCGTTGCGTTGGAGTGCATTGCTATCACCTTGCATCGTTCGGGGGTTGGTGGAGGATTTCGACGCAAGATGGACCCGAACGGCTTGCCGGCAGAAGGGTTCGTCTGGGGCTGAAATGGCACTGTTCGATGCAGGCCGGCATGTACATCGACTGGGGTCGACGGTTGTGCGAGCGGTCCGTCTGCCGTCGGGTGTCGCCGACGAGTTTGCAGCGCATCTGAGCCTGCATGGCACAAATCAGAGACTTTGCGTTCTTGCCCTTCGTTCCCATTATGTTCTAGCTGGCAGCTCGCTGCCGATGCAGCGATTCGACATCATTGGGAGCTTCGGCATGGAGCACGACCTCCAGTTGCGCGCTGCTGCGCGTGCGATCTACGACGCCTGTTATCCGAGCGACGAGTGGGCGCCGTTTGGCTTCGACGAGGCCGAGCGCTTCAGGACCATCCACTATCGCCAGGCCGTCGGCGCAGCGCTGCAGGCGCGCCGGGCGCTGTACGATCGTGCCGTCCAACCGACCCTGTTCGCCGAGCAGGCGCGCGCCTGACGCCCGCGCGATGGATGCGATCGAACGGACCAACTGGCTGGCGCATCGCTGGCCGATCGAACTTGAAACCTTCTCTTATGGCGGATGGCTGATCCATGTGGGCAGGGTCGAGGGGCATCGCCTGGGGCAGGTCAATTCCGCTGCGGAGTTCGAGACCTGGAAGGCGGCGCAGCGGCCGCTGTGCCTGGCGCGCTTCATTGCCGGTAGGCGCGAGCTTCATCCTCCCGCGGTGCTGGTGGTCGCCGGCAAGTACCGCCTGGGCCGTATCCCGCCGGAACTGTGGTGTGGTTATGACGCGACGCTGCTGATGGATGCACCGTCAGCGACGCTCCTCTCCGCCAAGGTGCGGGCGATGTTTCCGGCCTGGCCGGATGCGCTCATCCGGGTGGTGCCGCAGGACCAGGTGCCGGCACTCGGCCTGCACCCTACGCCTGCTGCGGCAGGTCCGCGCCTGCGCTTGGTCGGCTGATATGGCACGCTATGACGCTGACGGCGGGCAGGTGCCCCGGACGCTGTTCGAGGCTGCGGCGTTCCACCGTTCGGTCCGGGCAGCCTGTGCGCGGTGCGGGCACATCGGCGTCTTTCATGCCGCGGCGCTCTGGCGGCTCTTCGAGCGCAGGCAGTGGCCCGGCCCGCTCACCGAGGTGGGGGCTCGCCTCCGATGTTCGCGATGCGGGCGGCGCGGCACGACGATCAGCCTGACCCGCGATCCGCCGACGATCACCAGCCTGCCGCTCCCGAGCGATGTCGAATGGCGGCGGGCGGTCAGCCGGTTTCGCGCCTAGAACAGGGCGGCCTGTTCGACAGTGCCCTTGCGCTTCACCCAGGGCTCGCCGGTACGCTCCATGACGATCAGGTCATCGGGGAAGCAGCGCGCCTGGAAGGCGAGGATGTCGTCGAAGCTGCCGTGCAGCCAGCGATCATGGTCGTCGCGGTGGAGCAGCACCGGCATGCGGTCATGCACCGGGCGGATCGCCTCGTTGCAGTCGGTCATCACGCCGGAATAGACCGGACCCCATTCGGCGCTGTCCCGCCACAGTCCCGCCCAGGCGAAGATCGACGCGTCCTTGACGCTGAACCAGGTCCGTGTCTTCGAACCCTTGGCGCCCTCCGCCTCGGCAAAGCCGGTCAGCGGGATGAGGCAGCGCCACTCGGGTCTACGTGCCAGCCCGACCCACATCGGCTTAGTGAGATCGGCGATGTTGTTGACCGGCTTCGGCTTGGCAGTCGGGCTCATCCCCTTGAGCCGGAGCGGGAACCCCCAGACCATCGACTGCAGTACGCGTGCGCCCGCTTCCTCGCGCACCACCATGCCGGGATAGCCGGGATAGACTTCCTCGCCCGCATTGGACTGCACCGGATTTCCGACGCCGAAATGCGCGGCGACTTCCGCCGCGCTCTTCCGAAGCTGGTAAAGGTTGCACATGGCGGCAGCCTAGGTCGAAGGCGAGGGTGCTGCAACGCGCAGCCCATCGTTCGCGGCTAGAGCAGGTCCAGTTGCGTGCCATCGGGCGGCGGGCCGCCGCCGCGCCAGGGATCTTCGGTGCGCAGGACGTCCATCCGCTCGGCGGCGATCGGCGCGCGAAACTGGAGGCTGATCACGTCCCGGATCGAGCCGTGCAGCCAGTGCGCGTGCTCGTGCGGCTCGAGCAGTACCGGCATGCGGTCGTTGGTCGGCGGAATGGCCGCATTCGCCTCCGTGGTCATGCCCGCATAGGAGGGCCCCACCTCGGGGAAGTTCCGGCAGAAGCCCGCCCAAGCCATGATCGGCTGGTCGCGGACCGAGAACCATGTACGTGTCTTGGCGCCTTCGTCACCGCCCGGGTTGCCGAAATGCGTGATCGGGATGATGCAGCGGTAGCGTGGCTCGACGACGGTCTGCTCCCAGAGCGGATTGGTGAGATCCGCTACCAGGCCGATGATCTCGGGCTCGTTCCGTTGCAACTGCGGGTCGCGGATCCGGCGGGGAAAGCCCCAGCGCATCATCCGCAGCCGTCGCCGCCCACCGGCCTTGAACATCACCAGCCCTTGGCGGCCCTCGGTTACGTCGGGCGGAACGGCGATCTGCCCCACGGGCTCCGCGTCCAGGAAGCGGGCGACATCGTCGATCGTGGCACGGAGGCTGTGAAGGCGCGACATGGTTCGACGCGGGAGCCTAACGCTACCCCCCGATGGAGCAAGGGCTGCTGGCAAATTCCGGAACCCAGCGCTGCTGCGGCCCGCAAATTTTTTTTCATGTCGCGACCCCGTAGTTCGCCGTCGGCTGCGTCAATCGCTCCAGTGCCGGGACACCGGCAGCGGGAGAAAAGAATGACGATCTCGAAAAGGGCCCTTTGTGCGGCGATGCTTGCCGCGACGCTTTCCTACAGTGGCATGGTGGTCGTCGAGGCACGCGCCCAGGTTGGCGCGACGCGCTTCGACCTGCCGGCGCAGAACCTTGCCTCCATGCTCCGCGCGATTGCTCGTCAGGGCGGCCGGGAAATCCTGTTCGCGGACGAGGAGGTGCGCGGCAAGCGCTCGGGGGCGATCCGGGGGATCTACACCGTCGAGCAGGCGGTGGGCCTTGCCATCGGGGAGGACCTGGTGGCGGGCGAGGAATCCGGCGCCATCGTCGTCCGGGGGCGACCCGGCAAAGGCGGGGGCGAGCCAGCCCAGGAAGAGAAATCGGATGCCATCACGGTAACCGGCTCGCGCATCCGCGGGGCCGAGGGGCCTTCGCCGGTCATTATCGTGTCGCGCGGCGGGCTGGAGGAGCAGGGCATTCCCGACATGGCGAGTGTTTCGCGGATACTCCCGCAGAATTTCACCGGAGGGCAAAACCCCGGGGTCGCGGGGGGCGGTGACCAGGGCGGCTACAATAATGTGAACAATGCGACGACGCTCAACCTTCGCGGGCTGGGCTCGGACGCAACGTTGACGCTCATCAATGGTCACCGCCTTCCTTACGACGCCGTCAACCAGGGCGTCGACATCTCCATCATCCCGCTGGCGGCCCTCGAACGCATCGAGGTCATCACCGACGGCGCCTCGGCGCTCTACGGCTCGGACGCGGTGGGCGGCGTTGCCAACCTGATCCTGCGCCGCGACTATGACGGTCTCCTCACCAGCGCACGCGTCGGCACATCGACCGAGGGCGGCAACGTCCAGCAGCAATATTCGGGCGTCGGCGGCACGCGCTGGGCCGGCGGCGGCTTCATGGCCGCACTCGACTACAGCAAGGCGACCCCGATCTATGCCGACGATCGGCCTTATACGCGGCAGCTCAACGCCGGGCAGATGCTGACGACCAGCAGCCGGCAGGTGAGCGGCGTGCTGGCGGGACACCAGGATCTTGCCAGCTGGGCGTGGTTCGAGCTCGACGTGCAACTCGCCGATCGCCGGTCGCGCAAGGTCAACGCCTTCTCGCTGACGGCACCGACCACCTTCTATGGCCAGGACAACCGACCGGTGGTGCGCAGCTATGCGGTGACGCCGTCGTTGCATCTCCGGCCATGGGCCGGCTGGGAGGCAATTCTCCAGGTGACCGATGGCGAGAGTTCCACCGTCATCAATACCCAGCGCTATACCAACGGCACCCTTTCCGTCAGTCGTGCTGCCTATGACAACCGACTGACCAATTTCGAGGCCAGTGCCGAGGGTCCGCTGGCCCATCTGCCAGGCGGCGACATCCGGCTGGCGCTGGGCGGTGGCTATCGTCGCTTCCAGCTCGACTTCGACGTGCGCACGACGAGCGGCGGCGTGACCACCGTCTCGCGGGACTCCGTCGAGCGCCGCAACAGCGCGTTCGGCTATGGCGAGCTTTCGGTGCCGCTGGTCGGGGCAGCCAACCGGATGCCCTTCATCGATGCCCTGCGGCTGAGCGGGGCAGTCCGCTATGAAAGCTACAAGGGCATCGGCGCCGTCGCGACGCCCAAGCTCGGCCTGGTCTACGCACCACACCGCGACATTACCCTGAAATATAGCTGGGGCCGCTCGTTCAAGATCCCGACGCTGCAGCAAGTCAACCAGGCACGGGAGGTCATCCTTTTGCCGGCATCGGTGTTCGCACCGCAGCCCAGTCCGCCGCTGCCGGCGGGCGCCACGATCCTGGCGATCGGCGGCGGGAGCCCGAACCTGCACGCCGAGCGGGCCAGGAGCTCGACCTTGTCCGCGGAAGTGCGGCCCCGCTTCCTCCCGGGGCTGCGGGTCGAGGCGACGTGGTACGACATCGACTATCGCGACCGCATCGCCTCTCCGATCAGCGACCTGCTCTCCGCGCTGAGCAATCCTGCCGCAGCGAACTTCGTCCAGTTCGCGCCCAGTGTCGCGGAAGCGCAGGCGACCGTTGCGCAGGCAGCGACCGGACTGTCGAACCAGAGCGGTCAGCCGTTCGATCCGGCAAAGGTCGCCGCGATCGTGGATTCTAGCCTGCGCAACATCGCGCGCGAGCATATCCGGGGTGTCGACCTGTCGATCGATTATGACGCGCGGCTGGGAGAAGACAGCCAGCTGACGATTGCCGGGTCGGCAACCTATCTCGACGCGGATCGCCAGGCCGCGCCCAACCTGCCCACCGCAGGCCGTTCCGGCCTGATCTTCACGCCGCCGAAGTTTCGCGCGCGGGGCGCGGCGAGCTGGCAGACGCCGGTGGTCCAGCTGTCGGCCGCGCTCAACTATCTCGACGGGACGACCGACAAGCGCTTTTCCGTGCCGACCCGGATCGGTGCCTTCACGACCGTCGACCTGAGCGGCTCCGTTCGGACGCGGGAAGGGCGCGGTCCGCTCGATCGAATCGAACTGCGCCTGAGCGCGCAGAACCTGCTGGACGAGCAACCCGATCCCATCCGCGTCACCAACCCGACCTATGTGGCCTATGACTCGACCAACCAGTCACCGATCGGCCGCTTCGTCAGCTTCACGGTGACCAAGCAATGGTGAGGCGGCCTCTGGTAGCGGCGTTGCTCACAACCGTCTGGCTGCAGGTCCCGTGCCGCGCGGCGGTACCCCCCGATTGCAACGGCATCATGCCGCCGACGATCTCGGCACCACAGGTAAAACGCGCGCTGCTCCCCGAGGACCTCGTCCGGCTGCGCGACATCGGACCCGTCGATCCGAACCAGCAATATGGCGGGCTGTTCACGGTATCGCCGGACGGGACCAAGGCCGCGTTCCAGTTGCGGCGTGGGGATCCTGCCGCCAATGGCTATTGCCTCGCGATGGTCGTCGTCGATCTTGGCAGCGGTCGGGCCATTGTGGTGGACCGAGGTGGCGACTTCATCCGCTTGCGCATCGACGTGCGGGGAAAGGCGCACTTTCCGACGGGGCTAGCTGACGCGATCACGCCGCGCTGGACGCCCGATGGCCGGTGGATCGTCTACCGACGTCGCGATAAAGGCGCGATCCAGCTCTGGCGCGCCCGAAGCGACGGCAGTGGCAGCGAGGCGATCACCGACAGCCTCGACGACGTCGACGACTTTCGGCTGACGGCGGACGGGAGCGGGGTCGTCTATGCGACCGATACCGGCTTGCGCGAGGCACTGGCGGCGATTGAAGCGGAGGGGCGGTCGGGCTTTCACTATGACGATCGCTTCGCACCCTCGGCGAGCAATCGCCCGTTCCCTCCTGCTCCGCTTGCGCGAAAGACCTGGTTTCGCGACCTGGCGACGGGAGACACGCGGCCTGCGACGGACGCCGAAGCGAGATTGCTCGGCGCCGTCGCGACGCAAGAGGGGAGCTGGACCCAAGCGGTCGGCCCCGCCGGGTGGATCGCCAGGATTCGCGTGCCGCCCGAAAGCCTTCGTCCCGATCGTGGCGTGCTCGAGACGGAGCTCGGCAATCGACATCGCACCTGCACCGCAGCGGAGTGCACCAACGCAAGCTACCCCTGGTGGGTCGGTGACCGGTTACGGTTCTTCCGTCGCGAAGGCGTGCGGGGAGAGAAGATCGGCATCTACGAATGGCGGCCTGGCACACCCAAGGCACGCCGGCTGTACCAGACCCAGGATCTGCTGATCGGCTGCGTGCCCAGCGGCGCCGATATCCTCTGCCTCCGTGAAGGTGCCTCGCAGCCACGCCGGCTCGAGCGGCTCGACCCGAGCACCGGGCGGCACGACGTGCTGTTCGACCCGAATCCGGAGTTTGCGGGCCTGACGCTGGGGCGGGTCGAACGCCTCTACGCGCGCAACAGCTTCGGCCTGGACTCCTTCGCCGATCTCGTCCTGCCGGTGGGGTACCAGCCGGGCAAGCGCTACCCGCTGGTCGTGGTGCAATATGTGTCGCGCGGTTTCCTGCGGGGCGGCACCGGCGATGACTACCCCATCCAGGCCTTTGCCAATCGCGGCTTTGCGGTGCTGAGCATCGACAAGCCCGAGGCGGTCGGCGCCAGGGCGTTGCCCGACTATGTCGAAGGCGACCGGATCAACCTCAAGGACTTCGCCGACCGCCGCAGCGTGCTCGAAGCGGTGGAGGCCCCGGTCCGTGTCGCGATCGCGCGCGGCATCGCCGATCCGGTGCGGATCGGGATCACCGGGCTGAGCGACGGCTCCTCGACCATGCAGTTCGCGCTCCTCCACAGCACGTTGTTCTCGGCGTTCGCGTCGAGCAGTTGCTGCTGGGATACGACCATGCCCATTCGGGTCGGGCCGGGTGCTGCAAAGGCGTTCTACCGCATGGGCTATCCTCGGATCACCGATGAGAGCGAGAAGGCACGCGCCCTGTGGCGGCAGATTGCCATCACCCCAAATCTGGAGCGGATCCACGCGCCGATCCTCGCGCAGGTTTCCGATGACGAATATTGGGCCGCGCTGCAGAGCTTCACGGCCCTCCGCGACCTCGATCGGCCGATCGACCTGTTTGTGTTCCCCGGCGAGCATCATATCAAATGGCAGCCGGCGCACAGGCTCGCGACCTACACGCGGGCGATCGACTGGTTCGACTTCTGGCTGAACGGGGTGAAGGCTCCCGGCCGCGAGGCGGAGATCGCGCGCTGGGAGGCCATGCGGAAGGTGCAGACGATTCCCGAGAAGCCTGGAGGCGAGACTGCGCCCACGCCCTGACGCCTCGTAGATCCGAGAAGCGGGCGGATGCCGCGGCACCCGCCCGCCTCGCTCAGTCGGCCTGCAGGCCGGGCTGCCAGGTAAGCCCGCCCTCACTGTCGGCGAACCCCATCATCGCCCCGGAGGTCACGAGGCTCGCGGTGCCGAGTTCGATCGTCGTGATATGCTTGGTGTCCATTGTGCTTCTCCAATGTCATTTGTTCAACCAACGGTGCTCGGACTGGGCGCGGTGTCGGCCCCGGGTGGCCGGGAAGACCGGGCACCAAGCCAGGCCTCGACATTCGCCAGTTCGAGCAGGCGCACATTTTCCTCTCCGGTGGTCGGCCGCCCGGGCCGGAGCGTTTCCTCGATCGCGCCGGTATCGAGAATGCGGTGATGGGCGAGATGCCCGTCGACCAGCCGGGCGCGCAGTTCCTCGCCCTTGCGCTGGACGATCTCGCCGCAGAACGGGTCAGGCGTGCCCTTGACCCTGCGCTCGATGATCGCGCTGGGGAGTCGATTGGCAAAGGCCGTGCGGGCCATTGCCCGGTCCCGGCCGTTCTCGCGCCAGCGCCAGCTCGGGATGGCGAGGCAGGCTTCCATGATCGGCTGCGAAAGCAGTGGATTGACCACCGGCAGCATCTGGCTGCGATCGGACTCGAGCGTGAGCTGTGCACGGACCAGCGCGGCGATGTGGGCCGCCTTGCCCGGCAGCGCCGAGGCGGGAGCGTCGAGCCAGGGGTGAGAAAGCGGCGTGTCGGCCAGCGAGGCGACTAGGTCGGGATGCAGGAAGCGCTGGTTCGGCTTCCAGCGATAGCCTCGGGGCTGGCGCGCAAGGCGCATGGCCGCGCGCGTCACAGGCAACGGTCCCGCGCCGGTTTGACGGCAGACGTCCCGCAGCGTCGCAAATGCGCCGGCGCCGGGTCCTTCGTAGAGAGCCCGGTCCGCGAGCGCGGCAGCCGACTGCGAATAGCCGAAGACATTGTCGCCGCCATTGCCGGTGAAGAAGGCGTCGGCGCCGATCTGCCGTGCCAAGGCGCGATGCGCGGCCTCGTATGGCTGTGCTTCGACACGGCCTGCGGGACGCGGCAGGTGCCCGCCGAGTGGTCGTGACAGGTCGACGGCATCCAGGTCGTAGCGGTGTTCGGAGAGCGGCAGGCCAACCGCGTCGCACACCAGCTTCGCGAAGGCACGCTCGTCGCCTGCGGCATCGTCGGTGTACAGCGTCAGGCACTCGGCGCCGGGCCTAGCGCCGCCGAGACAGGCCGCGACGATGGAAGAATCGACCCCGCCCGACAGGCTCAGCAACGGATGCTTGTAGAGCGATGCCCAGCCGGCGACGCAGCGTTCTACGACGCGCCGCAGTCGCTCGGCGGTCGCGGCGCTGTCCTCCTCGTTGCGGAGATCGGCGAACGCCCAGGGGGACCAGCCGGTGGTCGTCTGCTCGGCCGCGCCGTCGAGCATCACGATGTCGCCGGCGCGGAGATCGCGGATACCGGCAAGCGCGGTTTCGGGGGTCGGCAGACCGGCCGAGTACAGGATCCGGCCGAGCGCTTCCCATGCTACCGAATATCCCTGACCGCTCGCTGCTTCCAGAAGCGCGACATCCGAAGCGAAGAGCTTCAGCCCGTCCTGTTCGGCCCGGTAGCAGGGCAGCGCAGCGGAGGGATCGCGAAGGACTTGCGTCCTGCCGCCTTGGGACCGCACCCCCACATAGCCGCCCCACCAGGCTTCGAGCAGAGCGGCGAAGCCATGGCGCGATAGGTGCGCCCGTTCTGCCTCGCTGAGGGCAGTCACCGCGCGCGCGGGACCCTGGCTGGGGAACAGGGTGCCGATGACGACCGCTTCCGGTTCGATGGCGACACAGTTGCAGGCCTCGTTCGTCAGCACTGCGAAACCGTGGGCGCTGTGCGTCACCGCGAGGCCGGTACGGGTCGCGATACGCGCCGTTGCCCGAGCGACCGCCTCCCGGTCCGCGACCAGCAGGAGATAACGCGGCCTCACCGCAGCACCAGGATCGGGTTGTACAGCCGAACCTGCTCAAGATCGCCGACGACGACGGCATCACCGGACTGAACCCAGCTATGCGCGGCGAAGGGGTGAAGGCGAACGCCGAGGATCAGCGCGGCATCCAACCCGCGGTGCCAACAGAGGCGGGCTGCAGCGATCGCCCGGGGCAGGCATTGGTCAGCTGCGGGGAGGATCATGGCGCTCGTCGCGAACGCGCCAGCGATTGCCTGCAGCGACGCTTCACCCGGCGATCGAGCTGCCGGCGCGGCGGGTGTCAGGAGCCCTCGCAGGATCTTCGCAAGCGGCCGCCGTCGGAGCCAGTGCTTCGCGCGCAACTGACCGAAAATCGCCTGCGCCGAGATCCACGCGGCCCTGCCTGGACCGGCAAGGGCGAGGTCTCGCGTCGCAACCGGAAACGAGACGGCTTGCGGAAATTGCTTGGGATCGGCGCCAGCGACTCCGGCGTCGACCAGCGCGGCGTGCGCGTCCCGGTCGATCGCTTCGCCGGCAGCCCAGCGCTGGAAGATCGCATCTAACGGCTCGGGCAGGCAAAAATAGCGGTCGCGTTCCAGGTCCAGGAAGACAGCCTGGCTTGCACAAAGGCACCAGGAGATGTTGGCATGAGAAGAAAGCGACATGTCGGGATCCGCCAGCGAAAGGGCGCGCACCCGAAGGCACGCGCCCGGGTCGATCAGTCGTCGGTGAGGCCGACATTCTGCCGCAGGCTGGTCTCGACATCGGCGAAGCCGATGGTGCCGCCCTTGGTGTCGACGCTGGCGACGCCCAGTTCGATGGTCTGTTCGGTGTTCATGGCACTTCTCCAATCATGGGAAATGTCATGGCCATGACCCGATCGAAGGTAGCCGGCCCGCTGGTTATGAGAAGTTTATAATCCGATTATAATTCGAATGTTTGCGCAGGCGTTGCGATAAACCTTTTGGCAACTGGACTGACCGACCATCGGCAGCGGCCGGGTTGCCACCACTATGTCCAGGCCTCGCGGCTAAAGGTGGTGGCGCATGCCCCCCAGGCGCATGCTTTCCCCGCCCGGCTTCGTCGCTCCCTGTGCGGTCTCCGTTCGATCGGGCACCGTTTCAGAGCGCGGCCTGTCTCTGTGCCTCCTTGGTTGCACAGCTTCCATGCTCTGCCTGCGGCGCTACCACGATCTGGTGCGCGTCGCGCAGGTCGACATCGCTGCACAACAAGGCGCCCAGCCGGCGTGCCAGGAGCAGCGTGTCGTCCACGCGGAACCATCCCGATACGCGCCGCGAGCCCAGGGACGGCTCTGCGAGACGGATCGGCCGGCTGGTGGTGCGGTTCGCCAGCGCGATGAGTTCCTGGACCGAAACCGCTTCGAAAGATTGCGGCGTGGCGCTCTGCAGGCCTGCGGTATCTGCCGAGGTTAGGCGCGCTGCGGTATGTTCTGGCTCGGCCGAGTACGTGACCTCCTGGCCCGGTGCCAGCCTGCGGACCTTTGACGTTGGCGTGGTACCACTTCCCGGCAGCGCCACGTCTACCGCGCCGCGGAGCAGCCGGACCTCGACCTTGCCGGCGGGGGCCAATGCAACCTCGAAGATCGTGCCGCGGGCGGTCACGCTGCCGCCGCCCGCCAGGACGATGAAGGGCCGGCGTTCGTGCGCGACCTCGAACCGTGCCTTGCCCCGGAGCAAGCGCATCTGACGCACGCCAGCTGCTACCTCGACGCCGACCACCGTGTCGGCTGCAAGCGTCACGGTCGAGCCATCGGCTAGCTGGACTGTTAGTGGGGCGGTGCTCGTCGACAGCGTTCGGTGATCGGTCGTACCCGCGACTGCGGCTGGCCGATCGGGCGTGGGCGTCGAGGATGGATAGGTGATCCAGCCGCCGACGCCGATCGCGCAGGCGGCGATGGTGGTCAGTGCAACGGCAAGGCCCTTGCGCCCTCGCTTCGGTTCGGGCGCGGCAACGGATGGAGGCGCATCCGGCTCGGAGAGCAGCTTTCCCATCGCGAAGATCTCGGCGGCGCGATTATATGCAGCACGGTGTTCCGGCGCCTCCGCCAGCCAGGCCTCCAGTTCCGCCCGGTGCACCTCGGCGTCCGGGCCGCGCGTCCTGGCAAAGCGGTGCGCGGCCTCGCGGGCCAGCGCCTCGGCGGCACCCTCGGTGGGTTCTTCGGCGTTGGTCATTGTCCCAGCTCCTTGCCGATCCGCACCAGCGCCTCGCCGACATGCCATTCGACGGTGCGGATGCTGATGCCGAGCTGAGTCGCGATGTCCTTGTAGCCGAGCCCCTCCATTCGGTGGAGCAGGAACACCTCGCGCGTCCGGGGCGGCAGCGCGTCCACCGCCGCCCGGTAGCGTATGCGCATCTGGTCGAGCTGGATCGCATCCTCCTGGGTAGCACGCGTCTCGGGTTCGTTCGCCGCGTCGATCGGCACATGCGCGATGCGGTTCGCGGCCCGCCGGGATCGGTCGATCAGCAGGTTCCGCACGATCCGGTTGAGGAATGCCTCGGGCTGGCGCAGACCCTCGCGAGTGCTCGACCCGAGCAGCCGGGCAAAGGCATCCTGCACGACATCATGGGCGTCCTCGCTCGAGCGCAAACGCGCATCGAGCCAGCGGCGCAGGCGCGGTGCCTGCTCGCGGTAGAGCGCGTCGATGCGCAGCTCGGCGTGGCCGTCCCCGTGGGCCGCCGCGCCAGGATCCTGCTCCGGTCGCCGCATGGGCCTAGGCGAAGCCGCCGCGCAGGGCGCGGGCATGGGAAGGGGATCGCACGAGAACCCATCTCGTGCCGGGCATATGCCTCGGGGATACACCCGACCGCACTGGTCGAATGCGTGTGATGCCTGGCGGTCGAACTCCACAGCGGGCTGCCGGCCTGGACCGCGCTGCGTGTGCAGTCTGCGGTACTTCGCGCGGCTGTGCAACTCTCCCGGCAAGCGACTGATTTGCTTGGGCCCCTTGCCGCCCTCGCGGCCGGACGCCGCATGTCGGGCGCGGCGCGGGCGTCCCGCAACCCGGCCAGGGCCGGGTGCTTCGCTGTCGCTACGCCCTGCGGTGCGGGCCGCCGCTGGATCGCGCCCGTGTGCAGCGCCGCCGACCGGCCCCGTCGGGTCGGCGCAGCGGAGCAGGATCATGTCCATCGACCGGCAGGAGAAAAGAGCAGCGATGCAGCGCGCGGTCACGGCGCTGCCCGAGGCCCAGCGCGCGGTGTTCCAGCTTTGCGCCGTGGAGGGGCTCGCCTATCCGGAGGTCGGCGCACGGCTCGGCATCAGCACCGCCGAGGTCGAACGCCTCCTCGGGGAAGCCGTCATCGCCGTCGATCGGAGCCTTCGCGGTGCGCGATATCTGCGCGATCCCGTTGGTTTCGGCGGCAAAGCGCGTCGCGCGCTGTTGCATCGCCTTGCACGCTGGCTAGGGTCAGGCTGATGCGCACCGATCTCGATCACCTGCCGGCGGCGAAGCGACGCGAGCTCGAGCGCGTGATGCAGATCCTGTTCGAGGAATTCGGCGACGCGACCGCCACCGCGACGGTCGACTGGAAGCGGCACGCGCGCATCCTCAAGGTCATCCTCTATGGCAGCTATGCGCGCGGCGGCTGGGTTGACGAGCCGCATACCGCCAAGGGCTACCAGTCCGACTTCGACCTGCTGGTCATCGTCAATCACGACAAGCTGACCGACCGCGTCGAGTTCTGGGCCAATGCCGAGGAGCGGCTCAACCGCGAGCTTGCCGTCACGCGGACCCTGCGCACCCCGGTCAACTTCATCGTCCACACGCTGCAGGAAGTGAATGGCGGCCTCGCCCATGGCCGCTACTTCTTCATGGACGTCGCCCGCGACGGCATCGCGCTCTACCAGAGCGACAGCACCGGGCTGCACGAGCCCAAGCCCAAGACGCCGCAGCAGGCGCTGGCGATGGCGCGCGAGTATTTCGGCGAGTGGTTTCCGGCTGCGGCTGGCATGTTGGAAACGGCGCAGTTCAGCCAAGCACAAGGCAGGTTGAAGGATGCCGCTTTCCTGATGCACCAGACGGCGGAGCGGCTTTACCACTGCGTCCTGCTAGTCTGCACCTTCTATACGCCGCATGTTCACAATCTCGGCTTCCTGCGCACCCAGGCCGAGCGGATCGATCCGCGCCTCGTCGATGCATGGCCGCGCGACAGCCGTGCCGATCGCGGTCGCTTCGAGAAGCTCAAGGAAGCCTATGTGAAGGCGCGATATTCCAAGCACTATCGGATCAGCGACGAGGAGCTTGCCTGGCTCGGCGAACGCGTCGAAGTGCTCGGCCGTGCCGTTCAGGTGATCTGCGAGGAGCGGATCGCGGCCCTGGAGCGCAGCGCCGCCGCCTGACGGCTTCTTCGAGGGGGCGTGGCGCGTCTATCTTCGGGAGAGACTCATAAGATGTGCGATCGTGCCTGCCACCGCTGCGATCCTGCGGCGATGATAGCGCGTCAGCGCAGCCATCAGTGCGACCTTGTCGCCGGCAGTGATGACCGATTCCAGGCCCGTGATTTCGTCTGCGATGGCGGGCAGGGTAGCGACTTCCGCCCGTCGCACGTTTGTCAGGCGGTCGTTGAGTGACCCGACCGTAGCGACATGCTCGGCGCTCTCGGTTGCCTGCGCGACGCGAAGGAAGAGCGTCGCGGTGATCTCCTCGATGCTGCCGGAATGCTGGAGGTGGGTGTCGGATGCGGGCTGAACCTGTCGCGCCGCCAGGCCGAGCACCCGACCATTCCACTGGTAGAGATCGCGCAGTGCCGCTTCGGAGAGCAGCGGTACGCGGAAGCCATTATGGTTCGGCGCCTCGACCAGCCGTTCGCCGGTCAGCCGGTGGAGCGCATCGCGCACCGGCGTGATGCTGGCCGCAATCTCGCGCCCGATGACCGCGGGCTCGATCGGGGTGCCGGGCGGCAGCTCGCCGTCCAGCAGCATCTGCTTGATCGCACCATAGACCCGCTCGAAGGTGGCACCGGGGCTCATTGGTGCCGTTCCTGTGGCCGGAGCGCGATCATGCCGCCTTCGCCTGGGCGAGCGGGAACTGCGGCTGGATGCCGTTGGCCGCAAGCAGCGCCGGGGTGTCGGGCCGGATCTCGATTCGGAGCGCGCCAAGCCGCATGCCACCGACCGTGCGGATCGGTCCGAGCGCATGTGCCTCCCAGCCAAAGGCGAGGATCTGCTCGCGCCATGCCGGCTCGGCGACGCCGACATAGCAGCTGATCCCGTGGTCCAGCGCATAGCGGGCAATCCCGTGGACCAGCATGTCGCGCCACCGGCGTCGCTCGCCGGCGCGCAAGCGCCGGTCGAGGCAGAAGCGGGTGATCTCCCACGCGTCGGGCCCGGTGGGCGGTGGCACGTCGCACAGCGCGGCGAACAGGCTGCCCAGCAGATGCGGGCGGTCGGTCGGCAGCAGTCGGGCGGAGGCCAGATGCTGCCCCTCGGCGTCGGTGAGGATCAGGTAGCGGGCATGAATGTCGTCGAACTGGTCGACCTCATAGCGGCCGGCAAGAACCGGCAGGTGCCAGCCGAGCAGGTCGACGAATACCCGCTTCCGCGCTTCGAACATCGCGCGCATCGCCGCATCGCCTGCGGTGGCGCCATCGCCCTGGAGGAACTGCATGATCGGCTTCCCTTGCTGTGGAAGCCTGATCGTCCGCCCGTGTTTGGCCCGTCGCTATTCCCCAGACCTGGGGAGTTTCAACGCCGCAGCGCGTCGGTGAAGCTCAGCGCTCCATCGAAGATCGCGTGGATCGCGAGCTGGGTCCGGTTGCCCACCCCGTAGCGGCCGCGAGCTTCCTTCAGGTGCTGGATCGCCGTTTCATGACTGATGCCGAGGATCTTCGCAATCGCCCAGTCGGACTTGCCCTGCGCTGCCCAATAGAGGCAGTCGCGCTGGCGGTCGCTGAGCCGCGGCCGGTCCGCCTGCGCCCGCCGCATGCCGACCAGCCGCCTGGCACCCTCGAACGCCGAGGTCCCGACGAACTGGAGGAGCGGCAGCCATTCGGGGCGGGGGGTGTTGCCCCAACCCACCGCGAACGAGCAGGAGCCGGCCGCCTCGCCGGGGAGATGCGCAGGAATGGTGATGCCGTCGATCAGCCCGATCTTCCTGGACCTGGCGAGGAAATCCTCGTCCCGGTGCGTCAGTGCAAGGAGGCGTGGCAGCATCGACCAGCAGAACCCGGCGGTGGTGAGGTGGCTGGCCCGGTGCACCGGGTCCGAGGGGCCGAAGCGCTCGGCATCATAATAGGCTTCCCAGTCGCGGGGATAGTTATGCAGCCGGAGCACAGGCTGCGGCGCCCGCGGCACGTCGACATGGTGGGAGAGCGCGAAATACTGGAAGCCCATCTCGCGCGTGATGGCGTGGAGGAGGTTGTTCAGTTCGCCAAGGGTCGTGGCGGCCAGGACGGCCTGGCCGAAATGCTGCGCGGTTGCGATGACCATGGGGCGTACCCACCCGATGCCGGACGCGCCCCAGGCCGCTGCGCCGATGCCTTGTCCAAGCCGGCATCACGCCTGCCGCTTTCCCGTCGGCGTCGCGACCCGATCGAAGTGCAATCGATACTAGTTTTTGGTGCACTGCGCAAATTTTCGTCGGAAGTACTGCCGGCAAGCTGTTTTGCAGGCTCGGCATTTGTCCCGCGTACCAGCCATGGGGCCGGCGGCTGACTCGCGACCCGATTGGCGCGACGACGCGCCGTACCGCGCGCTGGCCGGCATCGATCGCGCCGGTCTCGCCTGGGAGTGGTTGCGCCGCGACCCCGGTTATGCGGCAATGGCTGCCCGGCTAGGGCGCCTTGGTGGCTTGGGGGAGCAGCCTCTGGTGCCGGAGGCGGACGCCCGGGCATTCGGGCTCTGCTTTCGCCGAGGATCCCGGACGGCCGGCGCACGAGGCACGCCTGCTCTGGCATGCAGACCTCGATCCCTTCGTGCTCGAAGTCCGCGTCTCGCCGACCGCGACGACGGACCCCGATGGCATCGATCTTGCCCGCCTGCTCCGCTGGGCGACGATCGTCCGCGGCGGCGACCGCGAGCATGTCGCGCTTTCCGACGGCTGGCACCGCATCCGGCTGGACGTGGTCGGCGGGTCACTGGTCGAGGAGGGGCCTGCGCGGCTCGACTATCTTCTCTCAGGCATGACCAAGGTCGATGCCCATGTCCTTACCCTGCGGCGAATGCTGGAGTTGTGGCGCACCGGGCGCTTCTCCCCGAAACTCCACCCGCCCGAACCGGGCATGGAGCGAAGGATCGAGGCGCTCCGCGTCGGCGACGCGGTGGCGGCGGGTGCTACCTATCGCGAGATGGCGTCGGCGCTCTACGGCGAGACCCTCGTCCGCGAGGAATGGAAGGGGCGGTCCGACTTCCTGCTGTCGCGCGTCCGTCGGCGTGCCGACGAGGCAGCTCGCATGGCGGCCGGCGGCTGGCGCACACTGCTCGGCACGGGCGCCGACTCGCGGGACGATCGGGTTACTGGCCTGCTCTAGAGTTGGAGGTCCGCCGCGTACACCGCGCGGACCCAGGCGGGCAGGTGGGGAAGGGCGAACACCAGTCGTCCGTTCGCAAAGGTCAGGCAGTGGCTGGGCGGCCGGTTGAGCATGGAATTGTCGAACACCATCGCGCGATCGGACCGGAGCGCCGCCTCCCGGATCAGCGGCGCGCCACGGACATAGCGCGCGCGGATCTTGTCGTCGGGGACGACATGGCCGCCTTCCTCGACTCGCGCGCCGACGCGCGCCACCGAAAGTTCGGGCGTCTCCACCCCGACATGCATCAGCACCACGGTGAAGCCGCGCGCCTTGGCTTCGTCGATCAGGTCGAGCTTCGAAGGGTGCGAGAAGACCGTCTCGGTCACGAAGTCGCGGGCCCGGGCGAGATGGTCGGCACGCCGCGCCGTCGCGATCCGCGCGGCTTCATAGGACGCTGCGGGCGAGGGATCGCGCAGTTCGTCGTGCTGGATCAGGTCGGCGTTGATGAACGGGCCAGCGAAGCTCGGGGCGACGCGCGTGGCATAGAGCGTCGACTTGCCGGCACCGTTCGGTCCGGCAAGCACGATCATCGTCGGCTTCATGCCTTGCGGCCGGCCTTCTCGCGCACGAGGTTGCCGCCTTCATCGAGCCCGACGCCCAGCCCCAGCTGGCGACGCTGGGTGTAGAGTGCCTCTTCCTCGGGGCTCGCCTGGCCCATCTTCTCGACGAAGCCATCGAGCCAGACGTCCTTTTCCTCGTCGGTGAGTGCCGTCGTCTCGATCTCGCCGGCAAGCGCTGCGGTGATCCGGGCATGGTCGAAATTGCCCGATTTCTCGATCGCGCGCCCGATCCGGACCCAATGGGCGATCTGTCCGGCCAGCGACCGGCTCTGCAATTCGGACTCGCGGCGCACGATCTTCATCAGGTCGTCGCCAAGCTTGATCGACTGCGCCATCCTGCACCTCCAACTTCATAGGTAGCAATTTGCTACCCCGGCTTCAAGCGAAGGCCGCACGCCGTTGGCGGCGCACCGCGGCGATTGCTGTGGACGCCGCGCTCCCCGCGCGGCGGCTTGTCCGTGCCTCTCCCGGCGCGGCGGGGGAAGGCGGCGCGCCCGGCTAGGCCCGGCGTGGCCGGCGGCAACCCCTCCGCTTGCGCTCCGGGGTGCTCCGCTGCGCTCCGCCCTTCGGTGCCCCCGGCCCCTGGCGCCGGGCCTCTGGGTCGCTGCTGCCGCCCACCCCCCGCCTCTTGCGGGGAGGCATGGTGCCTTTTGGGGCGGCGAGGAGGAACCGATGCGCCAAGCCACCAGCCGATCTGCCCGCTCGCGCGGTGCCTGCGAGGATCGCCAGCCTGCGACCCGAACCAATCTCTACGACGAGGTGACCGCGCGGATCGTCGCCGAACTCGAAGCCGGGCGACTACCTTGGGTCCAGCCCTGGGGCCGGACCGGCGGGACCGGACCCGGCCTGCCGCGCAATGCCCTGACCGGTCGGAACTACTCCGGGGTCAATATCCTGATCCTCTGGGGCGCGGTCATCGAGCAGGGCTGGCCCTCGCAATCCTGGCTGACCTTCCGGCAGGCGCTGGAGGCAGGCGGTGCGGTCCGCAAGGGCGAGCGCGGCCAGTGCGTCGTCTATGCCGATCGCTTCACCCCGGAGGCCGAGCGCGCGCGTGCCGCCCGCGACGGCGACGATGCCAAGGCGGTACCGTTCCTCAAGCGCTTCACCGTCTTCAACGTCGCCCAGTGCGAGGGCCTCCGCGAAGGGCTGGCCTGCGACCCTGCGCCCTTGCCCGAGCGCGAGATCGTGCCCGTCGCCGAGGAGGTGATCGCTGCCTCGGGCGTCGAGTTCCGCGTCGGCGGCAATCGGGCCTTCTACGTGCCGTCGCACGACTTCGTGCAGGTGCCGCCGCAGCCCGCCTTCTTCGAGCAGGTCAACTATTACCGCACCTGCCTGCACGAACTCACCCATGCCACCGGCCACGCCAAGCGGCTGGACCGCGACCTGACCAACGCCTTCGGCAGCAAGGACTATGCCCGCGAGGAACTCGTCGCCGAGATGGGATCGGCGTTCCTCTGCGCCGCCCTCGGCATCGTGCCGACCGTGCGCCATGCCGACTATATCGGCAGCTGGCTGGAGGTGCTGCGCGAGGACCACCGTGCGATCTTCCGGGCGGCGAGCGCCGCCAGCAAGGCCGCCGACTGGCTGCTCGCCCGCCACCGCGAGGCCGAGGCCGTCCGCGAAGCGGGGAGGGCGGCGGCATGATCCTCCTCACCCCCGACCTCCGCGACGCGCTGCGCGCCAACGACATCGCCCGCCGGACTGCCCGACGCGAGAGGCTGCCGGAGCCCGACCCGGTGCCGCTCGTCAAGCTGTTCAACCCGCTGGGTGCTGCGACCTGGCTGGCGACCGAACTCGACGAAGACGGCGACACGCTGTTCGGCCTTGCCGACCTTGGCTTCGGCTGCCCGGAACTGGTAGTTTCAGCCTCTCCGAGATCGCCGCGATCCGGCTTCCCTTCGGCCTGCGCATCGAGCGCGACCTCGGCTTCGAAGGCCTGGTCCCGCTTTCCGACTGGGCCGAATGGGCGCGGCGCGCCGGTTCCATCATCTGGGCAGAGACGCTGCTCCGCCGCGCCGTGCGCGGTGGCGAAGCGCCGGACCCCGAGCTTCCGCCGAATGGCGGTTGAAGCGCCGGCGGCGCGCTTCGCCGCCATCCCCGACACCCGGTCCGCCCCATCGAAACGAACGGCCGGCCGGCGCTCGCAAGGAGCACGACCATGACCCTGTTGTTCATCGACCCGGACAAGCTGTCCGTCAGCAAGACCAACATGCGCTACAGCAAGAAGGCCCCCGACGTGTCCGACCTGCTGCCCACCGTCCGCAAACGCGGCATCATCCAGACCCTACTCGTGCGCCCCGCCGCCGAGCCAGGACAGTTCGAGATCGTCGCGGGCGCGCGGCGCTACCATGCCGCCCGGATCATCGCCGCCGAAACCGGCGAGCCCGAGCCGCTGCCCTGCCGCATCCTCGCCGACAGCGACGATGCCGCTGCCATCGAGGCCTCGATGATCGAGAACCTGTCCCGCCTCGACGCCGACGAAGTCACCCAGTGGGAAACCTTCACCCGGCTGGTCCGCCAGGGCCGCGACGTGGCCGACATTGCCGCCACCTTCGGGCTGCCCGACCTCACCGTCGCGCGGGTGCTGGCACTCGGCAACCTGCTGCCGCGCATCCGCCAGCTCTATGCCGCCGAGAAGATCGACCGCACGACGATCCGCCACCTGACGCTCGCCAGCAAGCACCAGCAGCGCAGCTGGCTGGCGCTGTTCGACGACCCCGAGGGCTATGCCCCGACCGGCCACCAGCTCAAG
This sequence comes from Sphingomonas sp. NFR04, assembly GCF_900114095.1. Lineage (GTDB taxonomy): Bacteria > Pseudomonadota > Alphaproteobacteria > Sphingomonadales > Sphingomonadaceae > Sphingomonas. The sequence goes on from NZ_FORV01000004.1 coordinate 35,715, forward strand.
GAATGGCTGTTCGGCGGCCAGTCGATTGCCGTACGCTACGCGCTGTTCGACCTGGAGAGTTTCGGCGGAGCCATCGTCGCCGACCTGTTCGGCGAGGACCGCTATTTCGCCGATCCCGATGCCTTCTGGGCTGCGCAGAATGCGGCGATCGCAGCGCGCCGCGCAGCCTATCTCGAACAGGGATGGAGCGATGTCGTGGTCGTGCCGCCGTCCGAGCACTTCCATAGCTGGGAGTATGAGAAGACGCCCAAGCGCAAGGGCGGGCGGGTCTATGTCGATGTCCGGGCGAGCGGCGAGGTGACCTTCCACGAGGGCTATCTCTCGGCCCGGGAAGCGCGCCGCCTAGCGCGCGGCGAAGCGTCGGAACCGGCCAGGGCGCCCCGCCCGGAAGTCACTTCCACCATGCAGGCCTATCTCGACCTGCATCGCCATGCCGCCGTTCGCGCCGCCCTGCTTGGGCATCCCGGCGTCGCGCTGCGGCTGATGGTCGCCCATGCGATTAGCGCCTCGCACCTCTGGCGGGTGTCGCCCGAACCGCAGGCGACGCGCAACGACGCGGTCCGTGAAAGCGTCGAGGCCTGCCTTGCCGAGGCGCTGTTCGACGAGCGCCGCCGCGCCGTGCTGGCCGTGCTCGGCCTTGCGCCCGACGAGCCGACCGTGACCGGCGGCAGCGGCCATGGCGACGTCACCCCGCTGTTCCTGCGGCTGGTCGACCTGCCCGACGCGGTGGTCATGGAAATCCTGATCATCGTGATGGGCGAGACGCTGGCGAGCGGCAGCGCCGTCGTCGCTGCGCTCGGTGTCCATCTCGGCGTCGATATGGCCGACTGGTGGGAGGCGGACGCCGCCTTTTTCGACCTGATCCGCGACCGCGAGGTGCTCCTCCGGATCGTTGGCGAGGTGGCGGGCGAGACAGTCGCCGCCGCGAATGCGGCCGAGAAGACCAAGGTCCTCAAGCGCATTATCCGCGATCATCTGGACGGGGCCGAGGGGCGCCGAAAGGTCGAGCGCTGGGTGCCGAGATGGCTGGGCTTTCCAGCGTCCGACTATACCAGCCGAGGCGGGAACGACGCCGTTGGTGCGCGTGATACGGCCGAGTCCGCGCAGGCCCCCGAGCCGGACCCCGACACCGCGCCTGCACCATTGCAGCAGGCGGCGTGATCGAAGGCGGGCGGGCCTCGGCCCGCCCGCAGCGGGCCCCAAAATTTCGGCCGCGTGACGTCGCCCAAGGGCGCGCCACGCGGCAATTTTGCATCGCGCCGTGTTCCGGGCGTAGTCTTCCGAAGAGAGTTCCACGAAGGGAAAAGGCCGCATGCTAACCACCGCGATCGTGTGCGAAGTGCGGTATCGGCTCGACCCCGAACGGCTTGCCGAGTTCGAGGACTATGGCCGCGCCTGGGTGCGCCTGATCGAGCGGTTCGGCGGGACCCATTACGGCTTCTTCCTGCCGCGCGCCGCGCCCACCGACACGACGATCAGCTTCCCAGGCAAGGGGCGCCAGGGTGAGGGCGACTTTGCCGTCGCGCTGTTCGGCTTTCCCGACGACGCGGCCTATCGCCGCTATCGCACCGAGCTGCCGCAAGATCCCGAAGCCGCTAAGGTCATCGCCCGCTTCGCCGAACCGCCCTTCGAAAGCTATGAGCGCCTCTTCCTGCAGCCGCTTTCAGGCGCGTTGTAAGCGCGGATCGCGGTACCGTTAGAGCGTCTCCGCCAGCGGCAGCACGACATCGCGGGTCAGCGGCGCGAGCGGCAAATCGGCGGCCTCCGAGATGCCGATCCAGATCGCTTCCGCGATCTCCGCCTGCAAGATCGGCGCGTGTCGGACACGGAGATGGAAGAGCTCCGCCTCGACGATCGTATCGGCCTCATTGGCGGCCGGCGCCGAAAATCGGCCGAGATAGCGCGCATCCCGGGCGCGCAATGCCAGCCCGATTTCCTCGGCCAGTTCGCGCCGAAGCGCAGCCAGCGCGCTTTCCTGCCCCTCAATCTTGCCGCCGGCCTGCATGAACCAGCGCGACCCCGCCTTGCGTACGAGCAACAGCCGTCCGTCGCCGTCGTCGATCAGGGCGGCGGCGATGCGAATCGTCCTCGACGCTGCGTCTGCCATGCGCTCAGCCGACCGTCGGCTCGGGAAGGCTGCAGACATCGACCCACTGGGCGCCGACGAGCGCCGCCAGCCGATCCGGCGACAGCGCGACCGACGTGTTGCGCGAGCCGGCCGCCGGATAGACGACCGCGAACGCCTTGAGGCTCTCATCGCAGTAGATCGGGAGCGCGTTGGGCAATCCGAACGGGCAGACGCCGCCGATCGGATGGCTGGTCACCGCCAGCGTCTCGACAGGATCGAGCATCCGCGGCCGCCCGCCGAGCGCTGCCTTGGTCTTGCGATTGTCGAGCCGCGTGTCGCCGCGCGTCACCAGCAGCGCGACCTGTTCATCGACCCGAAGTGCGAGCGTCTTGGCGATCTGGCCGGGCACGACATCCAGCGCGATCGCGGCCTCGGCGACGGTCGCCGTGCTCTGTTCGACCGTGATGATCGGCAGATCGGGCGCACGCAGCGCGAGGTCGGCGAGAACGGATTCATGGCTCATCGAGCGTAGCGATAGCCGAGCAATCCGCGATGCCCAATGCGCACGATCGCCACGCATCGCTTCCGATCGTCGGTGGCCTTCCGATGCCGGTCGCGACCACCCCCATGGCCTCTCTTCATGGCAGGTCTGGCGCTGGACGGCCGGGCCGCGCAACGGCGTCGCCGACTTTCTTCCCCGCCCTGGCGGGCTCCTCGCGGAGCAAGAAAGCCGGCTTTGGCCGTCCTTCGCTGGCGCTTCGGCCTTCCGGTGCGCGTCGTCCGCCCATCGCCTGGTCGCCTGCCATCGAGGCCGCATGGGGCGGCATCGAGACACGCATCAGGAGACATCCATGGCACAGATCGGCAGCTTCACCCGCGGCGACAACGGCATCTACGCCGGCGAGATCCGCACCCTCACGCTCCGCGTCAAGGCGAGCATCCGCCCCGTCGAGCGCGACCACGACAAGGCCCCCGACCACCGCGTCAACGCCGGCGGCGTCGAATTCGGGGCGGGCTGGACCAAGGCGGCGCGCGAGACCGGCGCGGAATATCTTAGCCTCAAGCTCGACGATCCGTCCTTCCCCGCGCCGATCTACGCGACCCTGACCCAGGGCGACGACGGCGAATACAAGCTCATCTGGTCGCGCTGACATCGACCGCCCCTCGCGCACCGCGCGGGGGGCTTCGATCCTTGCGGGGCAGGGGGTGTCGAACCGATGCAGGTCGATTCCGACACTCCGCAGCGTTGCTCCCACCGGCCATCCCAGGCGCGAGCGACGGCAGTCCCGCCGCCGGCTCGATGCGACGGGAGTGGCGGATGGACATCGACGACGACATCGCGCGCGCGAACCGCGCCAAGCGCGGCTCGCCCTACCTCAACACCGACCAGGCAGCGGCCTATCTCAAGATCTCGACCCGGCTGCTCAAGCAGCTGCGGCGCGACGGCAAGGGTCCGACCTTCCGCCGCCACAGCCAGCTGATCCAATATCATATCGACGATTTGGGGGCGTGGTCGGACGCCCAGTCGGTGCGCGGCGGCGGCCATGACTCGGCGTGAGAAACCGCCCGGCGAGCTGCCGCTGCTCGCCTGGGCCGACCGGCGTCCCGCGCCCGGCAATGCGCCGCGGCGCCTGGGCTGGCGGGCCGCCGCGATTGGCCTCGGCGCCAGCCTGCTCGCGCTGACCTTCGCGGTTCCTCCGAGCCCGCGACTGGTCTGGAACGCGAGCGCCAGCGCGCCGATCGGGCTCTATGCGGTGGACCCCGGCGCCTCGATCCAGGCTGGTGACATGGTCGTCGCGCGACTCCCCGAACGCTGGCGGGCGCTCGCTGCCCGACGCCGCTATCTGCCCGCCAATGTGCCGCTGGTGAAGCAGGTCGTAGCGTTGGCGGGCGACCAGGTCTGTGCCGTCGACGCCCAGGTCGTGGTCAATGGCAGGCGCGTTGTGGAGCGCCGAAGCGCCGACGGCGCCGGGCGTCCCTTGCCCTGGTGGCGCGGCTGCATCCGGCTGCGCGAGGGCCAGTTCTTCCTGCTGATGCCGGGCAGTCCGGCGTCGTTCGACGGACGCTATTTCGGCCCGACCAAGGGCGCGCAGCTGGTCGGGAAGGCGATATTGCTATGGCAGCGTTGAGATCGGTTGCTGCCGCGGCGCTGGTGGTCTTCGCCACCCCGGCACGGGCCGATTCGGTCGAGCAGTGGCGCCCGTTGATTGCGGAAGCTTCGACTCGGTTCGGCATCCCGGCTGCTTGGATCGAGCGGGTGATGCGAGCCGAAAGCGGCGGACGCACCATGCTCGGTGGCCGCCCGATCCGCAGCCGGGCCGGCGCTATCGGGCTGATGCAGTTGATGCCCGCCACCTGGGCGGAGATGCGCGCTCGGTTGGGGCTCGGCAACAACCCCGACGATCCCCGCGACAATATCCTGGCGGGCAGCTTCTACCTGCGGCTGATGTACGATCGCTTCAGCTATCCGAGGCTGTTCGCCGCCTATAACGCCGGGCCGGGCGCCTATGCGGCGTATCTGGCGGGCAGGCGCGCGCTGCCGCGCGAGACCCTCGTATACCTGGGCGTGGTCACCGGCGATGCGGTGCTGAGGCCTTCGCCGAACCGGCAAGCCTCCCCGCGACCGGGACTGTTCGTGGTTGGGCGTGAGGGCGCCGTCTCGCCTTTCCCGGAGCGGGAGGACACGGCCCCGAGCATGCTTTTCGCAGTTCGAAGGCGCGTCCCATGACCGAGAGCGGGGGAGGGGCTCGTCTCGAAAGTCCGAGCATGACGGGTGGCGAAACGCCTCTCAAGGCCCGCGGGTGCCCCCCAATTTTCTGCGAAAATCGGTTCCCCCCACGTCCGCTTCGCGGCGCTTCCGCTCGCGCTCCAGCGGCCCTGACAGCCGCTCCGCCACCCGTCTTCGAGGCGATGTTCTCGATCAGGAGAACAGAAGCGAAGGAGACGGTCATGGCGATGGTACAACCGATTTCGGCAGCATCGGGCGCTGCCACGGATCGCGTGTTGGCGGCGCTGGTTGCGGGGCTGGAGCGCGAGTTCGGGCGCGATGCCGGCGAGGCTTTGGCACATCGGTTCCTGGATGCCGAGGAGGCCGAGTTTCTCTGGGAAGCGCGTGACCAGGAGCGCTGGATCGGGTCGTATGAAGGCGCGGACAGCGGGGCGGATGTCGAGCTGGACCGGGTCCGGATCGTCGGGCGGCTGGCGGGTTGCTGGTACGTCGCGATGATGATCGTCGATGGCGACGGAAACCTGCACGGGATGCTCGGCAAGCGCAGCTTCGGGTACCGACTCGCGGCCATGGCGGCGTTCGCGGATGCCTGAGATTCGGATCAATCCATGCCGGGATGCGGTGCCACCTCGGCATCGTGTCCCGGTTTTTTCGTCGCGCCGGGATGGGCGGGGCAGGGTGGTCGGAGAGGGAGGAAAGGGGAAACAAGATAAAGGCAGTGTCTCGCGACCCCTGCCAAGGGATTGTCTGCACATCGATTTTTCGCGAGACCGCGATGCCGTGGCGCGAGACTGGGAGGGCCGAAGCCACGGAAATCCGCCGTTCTCCGGGCCGATGTGCGAGATTTTGCGAGAGCGTCATGTCTGACGACGACTTCACCCCCAGGCTCGGCGGGCAGCGCGGCAAGGATGGCAAGACCGTCGTCCGCTATGGCGGTCGCATCGCCGTGGCGGCGCGGCTCGCCGGCACCAGAACCGGGCTCCGATCGCGGCGCTTCGACGGAAGCCGGATCGGGCGCGGCGCGAGCATCGGGCGGCTGCTTACCAGCCGGGATCGTCTGGCAGGTTTTCGCGCCCGCCGCGCGGTCGTGAAGGCGAGCCTCATTCGCCTCGCCGGCAAGGGCGGTCAGGCCGCCCGCGCGCACATGCGCTACATTCAGCGCGATGGGGTTACCCGGGAGGGACTGCCCGGCGAGCTCTACGGCCCGGAAACCGATCGTGCGGACGGCAAGGAATTCCTGCAGCGCGCGGCAGGCGATCGCCACCAGTTCCGCTTCATCGTCTCGGCCGAGGACGGTGCCGAATATCCGGACCTCAAACCCTATGTCCGGCGGCTGATGGCACAGGTCGAGCAGGACCTCGGCACGAAGCTCGACTGGGTGGCCGTCGACCACTTCAACACCGAGCATCCGCACACCCACATTGTTCTGCGCGGCGTCGATGATCGCGGCGAGAACCTGATCATCGCCCGCGAGTATATTTCCCATGGCCTGCGCGAGCGCGCGTCCGAGCTCGTCACGCTCGACCTCGGGCCACGCACCGACCAGGAGATCGAAGCCCGTCTCCGCCACGATGTCGACCAGGAACGGCTGACCGCGATCGACCGGCGGCTGCTCCGGCGGATGGATGCCGACCGGACGGTATCGGCCGCCGACAATGATCCGTTCCAGCAGGCGGTGGCCGCGGGACGATTGCGGAAGCTCAAGGCGATGGAACTGGCGGAAGACCTTGGTGGTGGGCGCTACCGGCTTGCCGAAGGCCTCGAGGCCACGCTCCGCCAGATGGGCGAGCGGGGTGACATCATCCGGCTCATGCAACGCGAGTTGACGGCGCACCGGCTGGATCGCGCCGGCGTCGAGCAGGTGGTCGAGACCGAGCTTCGCGAGCCCCTCGTCGGACGGCTGATCCAGCGCGGCTTTTCCGACGAGCATCGCGACCGGCATTACCTGCTGGTCGACGGCATCGACGGTCGGGTGCACTATGTCGATATCGGGCGCGGGGATGCCACCCCGACGGTCCCCGAGAACGCGACCGTTCGGCTCGATCCGCGCGCGCTTGGTGTGACCGAGGCCGATCGCACGGTCGACGCCGTCGCTAGGGCCAACGGTGGCCGCTACTCGATCGACTTCCACCTGCGTCACGACGCCAGCGCCAGTCAGGCCTTTGCAACAGCGCATGTCCGGCGCCTGGAAGCGATGCGGCGGGCGGGCGCCGGGCCGGAGCGGCAAGCCGACGGCAGCTGGACCATTCCGGAGAACCACCTGGATCGCGCCGAAGCATTTGCACGACGGCAGCAGCGGGACCGGCCGGTTGCATTGACCATCCTATCTTCGCGGGCGGTCAGTGAGCTTGTCGACATCGAGGCGCCGAGTTGGCTCGATCGCGAGCTCGCCTCGGGCGCACCCGGCGCAGCGCGCAATGCCGGCTTCGGACGCGAGGTGCGCAGTGCCTTGGCGGCACGCCGGCAGTGGCTGATCGAGCAGCAGCTGGGCGACGGCGACGGTCAAAGTTTCCGGCTGCGCGCCAATGCCTTGGAGAAGCTGCGGCAACGCGAGCTGGAGAGCGCAAGCGGCCGCATTTCTGGGCAGCTCGGCAAGCGGTTCGAGCCCACCCGGATCGGCGAACGGGTCGAGGGTATCATCTCCCGCCGCGTCGATCTCGAAAGCGGCCCTCACGCGCTGATCGAGCGGTCGCGCGACTTCACTCTGGTGCCATGGCGCGATGTTCTCGAGCGCAACATAGGCAAAGCGGCCTCGGGCATCATGCGGGCGGACGGGATTAGCTGGCAATTAGAGCGTGGTCGAGCGGGTCCTGCGATCAGTTGAGTTAGGCCAGCCCTTACAGTGGCGCTCGACGGCATCCGGGTTGTTGTCGACGGCCTTACTGCTTCCTCGATTCGATCGCGACTGACACCGCACTTTGCGCGAGTCATCCTGCGGAGGCCGACACGTCAGCCGAGGCCGTGGCGGATGAGTATCGCCTGGACGATTTCGGCCGGAACCGGGCTAGAGAATTTCGCTGCGTGCCCTTCACAATGTCTGGCCGGTTGAGCATCGCTTTGGCCGGGCCGAAGCCGGCGAGGCGCCGGCATTCTATCGGCGGAGCACTTAATGCGATGATCTGGTGATCTCAAGCTAACATTAATGTGGCAGAAAGCGCGGACGCCGGTTATTGTTTATGCGTCCGCCCACGCGGCACGGGAGGCTTAATTTGTGACGCTTGTGATTACCACCTGTACGAATCGCAAGCGCAAACCGGTTTCCGACAGTCTCCACATGGCCGCTCTCCCGCAAGCCGATCTTTGCGACCTCGCCGAGGAGTGGTCGCGTCGTCTCGCCGCCGAACCCGCTCGCTACCGCGGAGACGAAATCTACGGCGGCCGTGGCTTTCGGGAGGCGATGCGGGCAGCGGAATTGCTTGACGCGAGGTTGCTGGTGGTCTCGGCCGGGCTCGGCCTGATCAATGTCTCTCAGTCGGTCCCGCCCTATGCTTGCACCGTGTTGGTCGGCACCGAGGACAGCGTGGCGGGGCGCACCAAGAACCGGTTCGACGCCGCCGAGTGGTGGCGGTCTCTAACCGAGGCGTGCCCCTTCTCCTCTCAGTTGCAAGATGCCGCCGCGGACAACGAGGGATTGCTCTGCGCCGCGCTATCTGAAGCCTATATTGAGATGGTCGCGGTCGATCTCGCGGCACTGCCGGCGGAGAGGTTGGCGCGATTGCGCCTGTTCACCCGCGCACCGATCGGCCGCATCCCGGAAGCGCTTCGGCGCTTCCTGATGCCCTATGACGATCGGCTCGACGGGCCGGATAGCCCGCACCGCGGCACGCGCAGCGACTTCGCCGGCCGCGCGATGCGGCACTTCGTCGAAGCGATCGCTGATGCAGACAGCGGATCGAATGTTAACGACCATGCCGCGGCGGTCGAGACCGCTTTGTCCGGCTGGCGAATGCCAGCGAAAGTCGCGCGGGTTCGGCATGACGATGAAGCGCTGCGCGGCCTGATCCGCGAGCATTGGGATGCCGAGGGCGGGAGTTCCTCGCGGCTGCTACGCCGATTCCGCGACCAGTTGGGGATCGCTTGCGAGCAGGGCCGGTTCGCACAGTTGGCGCGAACCGTGCGGGACGAGCGCGCATGATCGGCCGGCAATATCTCAAGGTGCGCGCGGTCCGTGCCGAACAGGGCTCGGACACATCGGTGTTCGCGTTCTTCCTCTATGGCGCCGACATTAACCGTGTTGCGGATATCAGCCGCATTCGTCGGGACGAGCAGGAACTGAAGGGTTTCCAGCGGCGCGAGATCCGCGATCACGTCAAGGAAATCACTGCCTTCCTCGACAGCGGTCCGGTGCTGTTCCCCAATGCGATCATCCTCGCCCTCTCGCCGGAAGTCGAATTTGCGTCGGCACGCGGGCGTTCGCCCGGCAATCTTTGCGAAGTGGGCGACGCCGGCACGCTTTCGATCCCGATCTACCCTGAAGGACGCCGGGCGGCATGGATCGTCGACGGCCAGCAGCGCTCGCTCGCACTAAGCGCCGCCAAGGACCGGACGATTGCCGTGCCAGTGGTCGGCTTTGTGTCGGATGCGCTCGAGACGCAGCGCGAGCAGTTCATCCTAGTCAACAAGGCGCGGCCGCTGCCGACACGGCTGATCAACGAGCTTCTGCCCGAAGTCAGCGTGCTCCTGCCGCGTGATCTTGCCGCCCGGCAGTTGCCGAGCGCGCTGTGTGAAGCGCTCAACACCGATCCACGCTCGCCCTTTTGTGGGTTGATCAAACGGGAGTCGGACGCCAAGGATCGGGCCGGGATCGTCACCGACAATGCCCTCATCGAGACGATGAAGGCGAGCCTCAAGACTCCGGCGGGCGCGCTCGGCCAGTTCAAGCACAATGGCGACGGCAACGACACGGCGGCGATGTACGACGCGCTCGTGCTCTACTGGTCCGCGGTGCGTGACACCTTCCCGGAGGCATGGGGCAAACCGCCGTCGGAAAGCCGACTTATGCACTCGGCGGGCATCCGCGCGATGGGGGCCTTGATGGACACGATCATGCTGCGCGCCGACGCGTCGCCGGACAAGGCGGCGGCGGTGCGCGCGATGCTCGCGCGGATGGCGCCGCGCTGCTGCTGGACAGGCGGCACGTGGGAGGGCTTGGGGCTCGATTGGAACGAGATCCAGTCGACCTCGCAGCATATCACCAAACTCAGCGATCATCTGATGCATATCGAGCGCGATCTCGCGCGGGCGGCAGCATGAAATTCATCTTCGCCGACAGCCTCGATTATGTGGACCCCGCGTTCGACTTCATCGCCGATCGAAGTCCGGCGGAGCGCCAGCCCTATTGGGACGATGCCTATCCGCATGAGATATTGGGCTATGCCCCTTATGACGGGGTGCTGGTCTCGCGCGGCATTGTCGGCGACCACCGGGTGAAGGGCAAGTATACCGCGAGCCAGGCGCGCCGGTTCCGGCTGGTCGGCGCGCGCAAGTTCCTGCGCCTCGACAAGCCGGAATTCGCCCATCTCGAGATATTCGGCGACTGCGGCGCCTTCACCTATGTCCAGGACGAGCGGCCGCCCTACACGCCTGCGGAAATGGCCGAATTCTATGACGAATGCGGTTTTACCCACGGCGCCTCGGTCGACCACATCATCTTCGATTTCGATGCTGGCCTTGTGGGCATGGCCGGCGGGTCGGCCGAGGCCCGGCAGCGCTTCGACATCACGCTGGAAAACGCCGAGGGTTTCCTGCGCGAAGCCAAAGCGATGGACGCGGATTTCACCCCCCTCGGCGTAGTCCAGGGCTGGTCGCCGGACAGCATGGCAGACGCGGCGCGGCGGCTCGTCGCCATGGGCTATGACTATCTCGCGCTCGGCGGCATGGTTCCGCTCAAATCGCCCGAGATCAAGCTCTGCCTGGAAGCGATCCGTCACGCGGTGCCCGCCTCGACTCGCCTACACATCCTGGGTTTCGCCAAGGCCGACGATATCGACAGCTTCCACGGCTACGACATCTCCAGCTTCGACACGACGTCGCCGCTCATCCGTGCGTTCAAGGACGCGAAGCAGAACTATTACCTGCCCGGTGACGGGCTGGCGCTGCGCTATTTCACCTCGATCCGGGTGCCGCAGGCGATCGAGAATCCCAAGCTGCAACGGGCCGTCAAGAAGGGCATGTTCCGTGCCGAGGATCTGGTCAGGCTCGAGGCGCTGGCGCTCGGCGCGCTGCGCGCCTTCGATCGGGGCGAGGCCGAACTCGAAGAGACCTTGCACCACGTTCTCGTCTACAGTGCGCCGCTGCTCGAGGAGAAGCCGCACGAGGACTGCAAGGACAGTCCGACACTCGCGCGGCTCGCGCAGCGATATCGCGCGACCCTGACAGAGCGGCCCTGGAAGCAATGCTCCTGCAAGATCTGCCGGGACGCCGCGATTGATGTAATCATCTTTCGTGGCAGCAATCGCAACAAACGCCGCGGGATTCACAACCTCGCGGTCTACCAAGACCATATCGAACGACTGGATTTGAAGCGTGCCGTTGAACCAAGTGATGACCTACCTCGCCGTCTGTGCGCAGCAGAGCAGTGAGCACAAAGTGCTCAGCTTCGCGGCGAAAGCCGCGGATGTGCTGCGCTTTGCGACCATCGATCGCATCGGGCGGGACGCGCAGGGCGAGCTCAACGGATTTCAGCGCCCGCAGGTCGCCGCCCATATCCGCGAGATTCGCGACTATCTTGAGAAGCCCGACGCCGTTCTTCCTAATCCGATCGTGGTCGCCTTCACCGAAAGGGTTTCGGTGGAGGAGCTGGAAACCGGCGTCGTGCGGCTGTCGATCGACATGAGCGCGGGGGCTCCGGGGCTGGTGGTCGACGGCCAGCAGCGGCTCTCGGCCTTGGCCGATCTGGACCGCGACTTCCAGGTGTTCGTCTCGGCGTTGATCTGCCGAGATGGAGCCGAGCTGCGCCGCCAGTTCGTGCTCATCAACAACACCAAGCCGCTGCCCAAATCGCTGATCTATGAGCTGCTGCCGACGGTTGGGGATCTCCCGCCGAGGCTCAGCCGCCGCTCGACGGCATCCGAGCTGACGGCGCGCCTCAACTTCGAGAACACCGCGCTTAGGGGTTATATCAAGCAGCACACATGCCCCGAGGGCATCATCGCCGATACCGTGATGCAGAAGATCATCATGGAATCGCTCAGCAACGGCGTGATGCGCGAACTCAATCGCGGTCCGAAAGGGGGAGAACGCTGCGTTCGCCTCGTGTCGAACTTCTTCGAGGCCGTGAAGAAGACCTGGCCCGAGGCCTGGCACGGCCAGAAGCCGAACTCGTCGCGGTTGCTGCATGGCGCGGGCATTCAGGCAATGGGCGATGTGATGGAAGTGCTTGCCGAGCGCGCCGGCGCACGCAGTGTGGAGGACTTCCGCGATGGCCTTGCATCCCTCAAGGACAAGACCGCCTGGACCAGCGGAGAGTGGCACCTTGAGGGCGAAGTGCGGCGGTGGAACAGCTTGCAGAACGTCAATCGCGACGTCGCGCTCTTGAAGCATTATCTGGTCGGGCTGGTGAAGGCGGACCTTCGGCGCAAGGCCAAGCTCGCCCCGGCTCCGCTGCTCGAGCGGACGGTTGCCCCGTCATGAGCTACGCCGTCAAGGAAATCTTCAAGACGCTTCAGGGCGAAGGAGCGCAGATGGGCCGCGCGGCAGTATTCTGCCGCTTCGCCGGCTGCAATTTGTGGTCGGGCCGCGAGATCGACCGGGGGCAAGCGGTTTGCAACTTCTGCGACACCGACTTCGTCGGCATCGACGGCACCGGCGGCGGCCGTTTCGCCGATGCAGGCGCCCTAGCTGACGCGGTTGAGGCCGAATGGGGCGACAGCCGTCCGGGACGCTATGTCGTTCTCACCGGCGGCGAACCCTTGCTGCAGGCCGATCAATCGCTAGTCGATGCGCTCCATGCGCGCGGCTTCGAGGTCGGGATCGAGACCAACGGAACGCAGGCCGCCCCTGCGGGTCTGGATTGGGTCTGTGTCAGTCCCAAGGCCGATGCCGAACTGGTGCTGCGCGCGGGCGACGAGTTGAAGCTGGTCTATCCGCAGGACAAGGCGGCGCCCGAGCGCTTCGAGCATCTAGCGTTCGACCATTTCTTCCTTCAGCCGATGGACTCGCCGCAAGCTGCAACCAACCTGGAGGCGGCGATCGCCTATTGCACCAACAACCCGCGCTGGCGCCTGTCGCTCCAGTCGCACAAGATGATCGGGATCCGCTGATGTTCGAACTCAGCAAGCAATTTCGATTCGACGCGGCTCACACGCTCGAACGGTCGATTGACACGGAGTCGAGTCGGCGCATTCACGGACATAGCTATCGCGCCGAGGTCACGGTGCGCGGCCGCCCCGATCCGTTCACCGGCATGATCGTCGACCTCGGTCTGCTCGAACGGTCGATGGAGGATGCGCGCGATGCGCTCGATCATCGCTTCCTCGACGAGATCAACGATCTTGGTCCCGCCACCATGGAGAATCTCAGCCGGTGGATCTGGGATCGACTGCACCCGGTCGTGCACAATCTCCATAGGGTCAGCGTCCATCGCGACAGCAACGGCGAGACCTGCTCCTATTGGGGCGAGGAGGCGTCGGCGTGACCCCCGACACGGGCGCGCTGGTGCTCTTCTCCGGGGGGCAGGACAGCGCTACCTGCCTGGCCTGGGCGCTCGACCGTTTCGAAACAGTCGAAACCGTCGGATTCGATTATGGCCAGCGCCACCGCGTCGAACTCGAGTGCCGCGGCGATTTCCGGGCCCGTGTCGCTGAACTCGATCCGGAATGGAGCGATCGGCTCGGTCCCGATCATATGCTCGATCTCTCGGTGCTGGGTCAGGTGAGCGAGACGGCGCTTACTCGAGAAGCGGAAATTGCTCTGCGCGACGATGGGCTTCCCAACACCTTCGTGCCGGGGCGTAACCTGCTGTTCTTCACGCTCGCGGCCGCACTCGCGTCACGCCGCCAGCTTCGACATCTCGTCGGGGGCATGTGCGAGACCGATTATTCGGGCTACCCCGATTGCCGCGACGATACGCTGAAATCGCTCCAGGTAACGCTCAACCTCGGCATGGGCAGCAGCTTGGTGCTCCACACGCCGCTCATGTGGATCGACAAGGCTGCGACTTGGGCGATGGCTGACGCATTGGGCGGCGCGCCGCTAGTCGATCTCGTTCGCGACGCCACGCATACCTGCTATGTCGGAGATCATGTGACCAAGCGTGACTGGGGCTATGGTTGCGGCACCTGTCCGGCGTGCGATCTGCGCGAAAAGGGCTGGGAAGGGTTTGTCGCGACACGCGCGGCATGAGGTTCCGCCGGGAGACCGGCGCATTAGGGGGAAGAATGGCTTCAGGCCTCAGCGGCTCGACGATCAAATCTTGGTTTCAATATCGCTGCGAGCGCAAGACGCGATACGAAATCATGGATCCGTCCGAACTTGCCGCGGTCCCCGTGGCGAAGGATCAGCGCGAGCAACCCTGGGCGGCGCTGGGTGTCGATTATGAGAACCGCGTCGTTGCTCGTCTTGCTCGCGATACGCAGGTTCTGCGGCCGGGGCTTGGCGAAGAAAGCCTACCCGAGCGCCAGGCCATTGCCTTTCTGAAAGGGCAAGGCGGAGCGACTTACGCCGCACAGGTCAATCTGCGCCCACGCGGTTTGCCGGCCTTTATCGGCAGCGCCGACATCAAACTGCGCCGCTCATTTGCCGATCTCGTCCGCCGTGACGTACTGGACGGCCAACTCGTCTTCACCGTGATCGACGTAAAGGCGACGCGCGCCGCGCGCGCCTTCCACAAGACCCAAGTCGCCTTCTACGTTCTTCTCCTACGCTCGATGCTTGCCGAACTCGGAGTCCAGGCAAGTGTCGCCGCAATGGGCGAAATCTGGCGTATCCCGGATGACGGCGATGCCGAAGGTGATCGCTGGACCGCTGAGCCGTTCGCGCTCAACCCGTATCTGCGATTGGTAGAAGACTTTTGTCGGTCGACCCTTCCGGCGATATCGGCAAAAACCGTCGCGCCGGGCCGCGACGAGACCTTCTTCCACGTTTACTTCAAATGCGAGCAATGCGCGTATCTCCCGCATTGCATCGAGGCGGTCGGGCCGCGCCGCACGCCGCATGCCCGTGATGTGTCGGCGGTCGCGGGGCTCAGCCATGAAGCAAAGCGCACGCTGCTGTCGATCGGGGTCGGCACCGTCGCCGGCCTCGCCGAACTGGGGGCCGGGATAGGGCGGATCGACGGTGCCGGCTGGTCGCTGTCGCGACGGGCCGACCAACTGGTCGCGCGGGCACGCGCATTGCGCGACGAAACGGTCCGGCCCGGAACCGATCCGCACAGCTTCCTAATGCCACCCCGCGCTGATACCGCGATCTATCTGGTCGCCGATAATGATCCGGTGGACGATACTCTAGTGACACTCGGCTATCGCTATGTCGATGGCGCTGGCACGCGCGAGCATATCGAAGTGCTGCCAACGAGTGACCGAGCGGCCGAGGCAAATGCGCTCGTGTCGGTGTTCAGTCGGCTGGTGTCCGATCTCGAAGCTATCGACACTCACAACGCGGCAATCGATGATCCGAGCGATCCCACAAGTCGCTATGCGCACATCTTTTTGTACGAGGCGACCGAAGCACTCGCGCTGCAGAACGCGGTCAAACGCCATCTCGACGATCCTCGCGTGCGCTCCGGGCTGCTTCATATGGTGCGACTGTTTCCGCCCGACGAAGTCGTGCCAGAGCCTGAGTTTCGCGGCATGCAGCATCTGCCGGCAACGGCACTGCGTAGCGTCGTCGAGCAGTTGCTCGCGCTCCCCGTGACGGTGTCCTACGATTTGAGGCAAGTCTCAGCGGCGCTGCATCGCGCCGGGAAAATCGCTACTGCTTACGAGCCGGCTGGCGGTTTCGAGCGTCCGTTCTCGGCGTTGCTCGCTCTCGATATAAGCCGCCATCTGCGAGAGGCGCGCGGCAAGGGGCCGGGCGCCGACGCGATCCGCGCCGACGTGTCCGCGCGTCTTGGCGCGACCCAGGCGATCGCAGATTGGCTGCGGCTTGAACATCAGCGACGGGTGGCGGCAGGTGAGCCGCCCATGCTTCGTCTCAACAAGCAGCCGTTCCGATTGCAAGCCAGTTTCAACCCGCTCGATGCCGGTGACCTCGACGTGCTCCGCGCCTTTGAACTGATTGAAAACCGTGCGGGTCTGCTCGATACGATGATCCGTCTCGCCCAGCCCAAGCGCGTGAGGCGCGATGCGGGCCGCGCGATTGGTGCGATGCGGCTACTCAACGTCAGCGACAAGGGAAAATACAGCTATCTGCTCTTCGCCATGCCTCGTGAATGCGAGGACGCCGATATCGCCGCCGGGACCATGGGCCTGATCCTGAGTGACGGCGATCCAGACTATGTCCTTGAGCCGCGCCTGTGGCGGACGCTCGGTTGCGACATCATGTCGCCATGGAGCGGCGACGCCCCCAATCTTTTGCGGTTGCGCATGTTCCGACCCAACTTCAATGACCCGATCTTCCAGGAGGTGAAGCGGCGCGCCGGGCAGGATGGCTGGTGGCTCGACCAGAGCTTCGTCGATTTCAATTCATCCAAGGCTGACGCCTTTCTCTCCTTTCTCGGTGCGCAGGTGCAGCCATGACCACCCGCGACGACGTTCTATCTTTTCTACGCGACCCTCAAGCATTCGCGGCGACCGCGGTCGATCGCGATCTGTGGATCGAGGGGTTGGCGGGCTTTGCGATCCCATCGATCGAGGCGAACGAGGATCGTCCACTGCGCCCCGCCCAAGATGCCGCCTGGCGTGGCTTAGCCGATCACCGTGCGGGACTCGTGCTCGGCCCGCCGGGCACAGGTAAAACCCATCTGCTCTCCTGGCTGATCACGGGTGACGGCGCGATCCGCGCGCAGCACCAACGCACGGCGCGGACCCTCGTAACTGCCTTCACCAAAAACGCCGTCGGCAATGTACTCGACGCGGTGGCCAAGCGACAGGCGATCCACGATACAGCGGCGCCGGCGCCGATTTTCTATGGCGCGCCGCCCAGCGGTGGGCTGTCGGCCGGCGTGCAACTTATCGGCCGCGGCGATGAGGCCGATGTCGAGCAGGCCATCGCAAGCGGACGGACCGTCATCGGGGCTACGATCTGGTCGCTCTATCGGCTGATCGCGTCCGGCGCGCTCCCAACCGTCGACGGCCCTACCGCACCCCTATTTGATCTGATCTGCATCGATGAAGCGTCGCAGATGGTGCTCGGCCAGGGGCTGATGGCGCTCGCCGGAATGGCGCCCAATTGCCGCATCGTCGTCTCGGGCGATGACCAGCAATTGCCGCCCGTGCGTTCGATGCGCTCGACGAAGATCAACGACCGCGAGATGGGTGGTTCGCTCTACGCCTTCCTCAAATCTGCCAACGCCGCCGAGTTTCCGCTCGAAGAGACGTTTCGGCTCAATGCGCCGCTTGCCAGCTTTCCCGAGCGCAAATTCTATCCCGGCCGCTATATCTCGGTTGCGCCCGATGAACGCCTCGCGTTGAAACCAGACTGGCGTGACGACCTCGACTTGGTGTCGCGCATCGCGCTCGATCCTGCGCTCCCGATCGTCGTTCTCGTGCATGACGGACCCGCCGCGGCAACCTCAAACCCGTTCGAAGCCAATCTCGCCGCCAAGCTGACCCTTGAGATTGCTGATCGTGTAACCGGGTCGACCGGCCCGATCTCTTCGGCGGTCTTCTGGTCGGAGACGGCAGCGGTCGTCAGTCCGCACCGCGCCCAGAATGCTGCGATCCGCGCGTTGATGCCGGTCGCGCTCAAAGCCGACGCCTTTGTTGAGACCGTCGACCGCATCCAGGGCAAGGAGCGCGATGCGATCATCCTGTCCTATTGCGTTGCCGATCCCGAATTCGCGCTTGCCGAGGCAGAGTTCATCTTCTCGCCCGAGCGGCTCAATGTCGCCACAACGCGCGCACGCACTAAGCTTATCCTCCTTATCAGCCGGCGCCTGCTCGAGGCTGCGCCGACCGAACAGGAGACGATGGACAAGGTCGAGCTGCTGCGCGAGTTCGTCTATTCCTGCGGCTATGTCACCGAGACGGTACTCGACGGTCCGGGCGGCCGGAAGATCCGCACGCAAATTCGCGCGCGCGGCTTCGATGGCGATCCGCACGACCTCGACCTAACCCCTGATACCGTGATCGAGGCCGTGCTCCCAGACATGACCCCTGAACTGGAGGGGCTGCTCGCGGCGATCCGGCGGGTCGCCGCCGGGAGTGATTATGGCACCGCGACGCTTGGTCAGGTGCGGAAAGCGATGGCTCTTGCTCGCGAGCCCTTTGTCGAATCGCGGACACTGCACCTGCTCGGCTGGATCTCGCTCGAGCACCTCGAGGGCAAGTTCGGGCGCTATTGGCGGGCTCGACCCTTCGAGGCAGCGCGGCGTGTCTACCCCACTGATATCGACACGGTCCGTGCGCGGATCGCGACCGTGGTGCGCGAGGCGCGTGCCGGCAAATACTGCTTCTACGATCGCGCTCGCGACCGTTTCGCCTGGATGTCCGAGCAAGAAGACGACGTGCTCCTGCCCGTGATTCAGACGCTGCAGGCGGAAGGGTTGCTGACCTTGGGCGCGGCGGGTGGTGCGATGACCATCGCCATGACGGTGGCCACCGATGAGATCGAAGAACGCGAACCGGACGCGTTATTACCCGCAATCACCGACGATGACTACCGATTGCTGAACCGGCTGGAGGATATTGAGGCTGCCCGCATCAACTTTGCGATCTTCGACAGCTGGACCTCGATCACATCCCTGGCGCGCGATCAGCGCAAAACCGACGATGATGTGACTGCGGCGCTCTCGCGGCTCGAAGCACATGGTCATGTCATGCTCGCGGCCGACGCCCGTGTACGTAGCCGGATCGCCGAGCTCGCGCGCGAAATCCGCCATGTGAAGCAGCGCTTCAAAACCGATGACGCGAGCGACCGGCCCTACCTGGTCCGCAACATCAAGGTCGAACTGCGCGATCGAAACAAGCCAGTGCGCAACCGCCCCCTTCGCGGAGTGTTCGACGAAGCCATTGCAGCGGCAACGCCGGTCCAGGCAGAAGGCCTAGAAGGTCTCTACCGAGCGCTTGCCGCGCAATGGGGCGAAGGGGCTGCACTCGCTGAATTCCAGCGCAAAGGTCTCATCCACGGTCTCGAAGCCTGGCGGAGTGAAGGCCTGTCCGGCATCGCTATCGCCGCCGACACCGGGTCGGGCAAGACCGAAGCGGCTGCACTGCCGCTGATCGCGGGCGCGCTGGGCGATGCAGTCGATGGCATTGTCGGGGTGCGTGCGATCCTAGCCTATCCCCGCATCCGTCTCGCGACCAATCAGGCGCAGCGCCTCGCTGGCTATTTGGCGGCCTCGGCAAGCATTCCCAATTTGCCACTGCTGACGCTCGGCCTCCAGGTCGGCGACGTGCCTGACAGCTTCGACGCCATGCACGAGCGCTACCGCGAAGTCTGGCGTCCGGCCGGCCCTAACGCGTTCGAGTTTCCGTTCTTTGCCTGTCCGTCCTGCGGCCAGGGCCTGCATTTGCGTGCCGGCGGCGGACGCGACGGCGCCGATGCATTGGTCTGCACCACGGGCGACTGGCGCTATGATGGGTGGATCGGATCGAAGGCACAACTTCGTGAACGTCCGCCCTCGCTGTTCCTACCGACCACCGATAGCCTCCATCAATGGCTGCATGATCCCCGCTATGGCGCGCTGTTCGGCGACGATCCGCGCTTCGCACCGCCGCGCGCGCTGCTCGCTGACGAGATCCACCTCTACACGCATATCCACGGTGCACAGGTCGGGATGGCGCTGCGGCGTCTCGCGGCGCGCGCCGCGACCGGTGGGGCTGACAGCCGGGCAATGGTGGCCATCGGGATGAGCGCGACCATATCCAATCCTGGGGAAGCCTGGGGCCGTCTGATCGGACGCAGCGATATCCGGACAATCCAGCCAGAAGCAGAGGAACTCGAAGCCAATCCGCGCGGCCGTGAAGTCTTTTATTTCATTCAGCCTGAAGTGGAATCGCGCGGCGCCGATATCGCGGGCGCCTCGACCACCATCCAGAGCCTTATGTGTCTTGGCCACGGCATGCGTAGGCGCACCGGCGATGAAGGCGGCTATCGCGGACTCGTTTTCTTCGACTCCATTGACAAAATGCGTCGACTTCACGGCGCCTATTCCGATGCCGAGGAAGGCAAGGAACTCGCGGCGCTGCGCATCTCGGACTTTGGTGATGATCCGACCGGCCAGCCTCAGACCCGATGCTGCCAGGAGCCGATCGGCTGCGATCGCTTTGCCGATGGTGAATGCTGGTGGTTTGCGGCGAACGATACGCGCCAATGCGGAGCGCATGGCCGCCGTGTGGCTGGCAGCCCGCTACGTGTCGCGCGCTCGCCAATTTATTCGGGCACGAGCAGCGACGCTGAGGCTCTCGTCAAAGGATCGGACGTAGTCTTCGCGACCTCCTCGCTCGAGGTCGGCTATGACGATCCGGATATCACGCTCGTCTATCAGCATTATGCACCGCAGAATCTGGCGAGCTTTATCCAGCGCAAAGGCCGAGGTGGGCGTGGCATTGACGATCGGCCGACTACGGCGGTTACATTGTCGATCTATTCGCCGCGCGACAGTTGGTGGTTTCGGCGCCCGGACGAGATGATCGCGCCTTCGGGCTTTCGGATTCCGCTCAATCCCGACAATTTCTTCGTACGGCGCGGACAGGCCCTGGCAACGTTGCTCGACGGTATTTCGCGCGAAGTGGCGCGGGGCGCTGTTGTCGATTTCGACCGCGGGATTACGCCGGCGGTGCTAGCCAAGGCCGGATCACTGGTTGAAGCGGTGCTCGGACCAGATATCTGGGACGAGCTTGGGGTGAGCGATGCCGCCACTTTCTGGGAGGCAGCGATCGCCGCGCAGCCAGGCGCGGGCGGTCGCTTCCTGAATGAGGTGCGCCACAATTTCCGCTGGGCACCCGACCTGCTCTTCGACACGATCAACCTGCCATCCCTCGATGTCACCGGTCCCAATGTGAACGGCGGAGGTGGGGAGGATATTGGCCTCGCCCTGACGACGATCGCACCGGGCAATGCGACACGGCGCTACAATGGCTCGATCGTGCATTGGAGGCCGCCAGTCGACGGCCGTGCGCCCTGGCTTGCGTCGAACGATTATGCGAGCGCGTTGCGTCAACCGCTGCGCAGCGACGCCGCTGCACTTTTGTCAGAACTTCCGCTGGAAGTGCGTGACAGTCTCACCGACCTCCACGAGCACCTCTGCCGGCCGACTGTGGCGACACTTCAGCAGGTCGGCTGGATCGCTGGTGCGCACTGGACGCCTGAACTTGGCTTCGACGGCACTCGCGATCCGGCGATCGTCCCTCTCGATCCACAGGCCATGCCGCTGCGTCACGACAGCAGTGCCAGCTTGCGCGGGTTTCTGCTCGTACAAGCCGATCCAGCCGGCGCGCAATCGCTCGGCGACCCGGCTATCCCCGGTTTCACCCAGATCGATGCCCATTTCGGGGACAAGATCACCGGCAGTGCCTCGGGACTCGAGGTCGCGCGCGTGTTTTGGGGCGCAGATGCCGAACTCAAATTCGACAGCCGGGGCGTCGACCCGCTGGGTATCTCACAAATCTTCATCGACCCGGCGACTGAGCGACCGCTGCTGCACGGCTACCAGGTGCCGACCGAGGGGGTCCGCTTCACCGTCGACGAAGCGGCGCTCGCTGCCTTCGTCGAACAGGTCCAGGCAGGTTTCGACGATGACGAAGGGCGGAGGGACTGGCACGAGGCGCAGTTCCTGCGCTACCTTATCGGAAGTCGCAGCCGTGGCGCTGGCATCGCCGGCTACGACGCCCGGCTGGGGGCCGAACTCATCGCGGCTGCTGCCGGCAATCCAACCTTTGCCCCAAAATTGCGGCGGCTCGCACGTTTCTGGTCACCGGCGACGCTCGCGACCTTGTTCGAGGATGTGCGCCAGCAATTGCTGAGCCAGCATCCGCTGATGACGGTCACGCGCGTGGCGCGTGCTGCGGCCAAGCTCGGCGACGACATCTTCCACACGGTGTTGAGCGAAGCATTGAAGGAGGTTCGCAATTCGGAAGCGATGGCCGCCTATCTTCACTCCACCGTTCTTCATGGCTTGACGCTGCGCCTCAAATTGCTGGTGGCCCAGGTCGGTCAGGGCGACGAACGGCAATTGTTGGCCCATGCTCGGCTTCCGCTGCAGTTCGGGGCTGACGCCGATCCTTGCATCACGATATGCGAAGCAGGCGCCCACGGCGACGGCACCATTCGCGGAGTCATCGACAACTGGTCTGGCCTGAGTGATCTCGTCGCTGCCGGCTACCTCGGCGCCTGTCCGAACGCCGATGAGGATGCGATGGTGCGCGGCTTCTGGGCGATGCCGGAACGGCACCCTGCTTGGCGCCTGCTCGATCCGCGTGATCCGACACAACTCGCCAATGTCGCGAAGGAAATCGCGGAAGCTGGAGGTACTGGCGCGCGCGACCGGCTACCACCGGTTCTCACCCGCATCCTGTTCGCCCAGGAGGCGGTCGAAGCCGAGCCATTCATGCTCTTCGAGATCGCCGCCGACATCGAACAGGTACGCGAGCAGGCTTTCGGACCCGTCGCTCGCCCTGTTCAGGGATGGGAACTCGCATCCGCCGCAGTCGATGCCGCGAAGAGCGGCGCGGCACCTGTGCTAGCCCGCCTGCTTGGCGCCTATGTCGCACTCGACTCAACCAAGGCCGGTTCGCTATCGCCTGAAGCTCGTCTCGCTGAGCAGGTATTTCGCCTATCGGCGCCGCTTTGTGCCGATGGTTGCCGAAGCTGCGTCCACCAGTCGAGCGACCTGATGGGCGACAGTCTGGTCGAGGCGAGCGTCAGCCGATCGCTGCTCCAGCAATTCCTTGCTAGCGTGTCGTGATCCCAAGCCGATCGAGCGCGGCATGTTCGGCGAGCCAAGCCTGGACCTTCGGCGTGACCATAGCGAGTGTTGCACGTTTGTCGGCGAGCGCGTTGATGAACTCACCGACCTCGTCCTCGCCGATCTCGGCGGCGCGTTCGGCTTGAAGCGCGTCATATTCGCTGGATAACGCCGTGACCGATGCATGGAGTTCGGTCGCTGAACTGGCATTGGTCGACGCGATGCCCTTCCGTCCGCAGGCCGTCAACCGCGGTCCGAGGTTATTGGCGACATTCATCGAAGCAAGCAACTCGCCCAGGCCGACCAGCGGCTGGAAGCGCTCATTGGCGAGGACACGCCAATGTTCTCGTAGCGAGCGATCGAGACTGGCAATCGCGCGGATCAGGTCATTGCTATATTCGTCGACCGCAGCGCGAAGCGCCACCGCATCCTCGGCAGTTTCCAGAGCCTCGCCGACAGATTGCGCGCAGTCGATCATCTCGTCGAGGATCTCGCGCTGCTGGGCGGGCTTGCCATAATCGATCAGGTCGGCCGTCTCGATCAGCGCGGTCATCCGCTGGATCTGGTGTCCGGCCGTACGGAGTTCGGCGATCGCCTTGGTAAGACGCTCCCCGAGCGTCCGGCGCGATACGGCGTCGGGCAGTTGCTCGATCAATGCCTCGGCCTCGAGAAGCGCATCGCTCATTGGCCGGTCTCCGTTTGACCGAACGGCCTGACCGCCGCCCTTAGCGCCACGCCGACCGCTTTGACCTCGCTCAGCGAGCCGCTGCCGCCTGCTTCGCGGACGCAGTCCAGCGCATGATTGCGCAACTCCTCGACCGCGCGCTCGCCGGTCTGCGCGGCCGTCAAAATATCCTCGAGATCTCGCGCCGGCTGCTGGGCGAGCCAGGCCAGGCGCAGAAGTAGTTTGGCCGGAAGCTCCTCTTCCTCGAGTGTGAAGATGAGCGCCTCGGTGCGCATGCCGGCACCTTCGGCGAGGCGCGCCTTCAGGCGCTCGTGCGCCTGCCGCCAGGCTTGGACCTTGTCCGCTGCCGCTCCCGGCAATTGTTCGGCAATTCCGGTGATGCACCGATCGAGCCGATCGAGATGGGTAGCAACGTCTTTGTTGCGTAGCAGCGCCGAGAGCGTCTCGCTGCGGCCCTTGATCTGCCCGAACTCGGTTCGTTCGATATGGCTTCGCTTCTCATTCCAGCTTTGGGCCAGGTCGCGCGCACGCTTATAGAGGTCGGGTACCGACCCGCCCTCGGCAGGAACCGGATCACAGCGTCCGCTCTCTCCCATGCGGATGATCGCACCGATCAATTGGCTTGAATCGATCAACGCGCTGCCGCCGCCGGTGCCGGTCGCGCTATCGGTGAGGTTGAGACTGATCATCGCACGGAGTTCGGCGCGCAGCTTCTCGTGAAATCCCTTGGTCGAGGTCAGCCATTCCTGCCAGGGCGCGCTGCGCGCCGCAAAATCGCTTTCCGACAGGCCTTCGTCGCTGAGGATTGCCCGCAGTTGATCGGTGACCGGCGCGGTGACGCTAGTGACGCCACGCAGGAAGGCGCGGGCGAGCAGGATCTGTCCAAAGGTCGCGACTTGCGACCAGCGCGTCCCATTCTCAAGTCGAGGAATTTTGCGATCGAGATGATGCGCCAGATTGACCGACAAGCGCCGCATCATCGTCGCGAGGCTGCGCCGGTGATATTCGGCGTCAGCCAGCGACATCTCGGTATCTTGGCGTAGCGAAATGAAAGCTTCGAGGCCATTGCGCGCCCAGGGCGCGGCTGGAAGCACAAAATAGTCGAGTTGGCGCGTCGCCGTGCCGTGCAGCTTCACCATGTCGCGCGAGATCAGCTTCTCGAACAAGGGCGAGGGCACGCCGAAGGCCCGGCTGTCGATGTCCTCGATCAGCAGTGCCAGGATATCGTTCCACCGGCTGCCATTTTGGATCGGCGTATCCGGCGACCAACTCCGGATCTCCTCGCGCCGTTGCTCCAGTTCGCTCTTGGTCGGCATAAGCCGTTTGGGCTTGGGCGCCGAAACGACAGGACGCGCTGGGCGAACGATAGGATTGGGCTTGCGAGCCTCCTCGTCGGCTTCGTGCTCCCTCGAGGTCGGAAGGATCGGCTGGACGGTAATGATCGGCGTCGGCGCTGCCGGTGACACGCTACCGGCCTCATCCGTTCCGATCCAGGGCAGGCCGAATGCTTCATACACCGCGCGGCTCGTCCCGGCGAAGGCAAGGCCGTCATCATCGCCGGTGGTGTCAGCTCGATCGGGATTGGCCCAATACGCCAGCATGCGGCGCATGCGGGCACGTTCTTCAGGTGCCTCGATCCTGTTATCGACGATCTGCTTCAGGCGCGGCGCCAAAGCGAGGTCGGCGCGGCGATCGGGCCGAAAAGCATCGGGTTCGATGAAGCTGCCAGGATAGGTGCCCGCGCCAAGACTGTCGGGCTGCAACAGATTGGGATTGAGGATCGCTTGGAGAATGCCACGCGGCGTCTTCCAGGTTTGGCCGTTGTCATTCTCCTTGAGCGCTTCGTAGAAGCGATCGAAGGCATGCGGCGTAAACGGAAACAGCCCGACGCCGCCTTGCTCGCCGAAGATTTCGAAACAGGCTTCCTGCCGCGGGCAATCGTTGCAGCGATTGGGCGGCGGCGCCTCATGACCCTCGCGCGCATCGGCCAGCCATCCGTTGAGCGCGACCGGCCCCGCGCGCACCGCTGCCAGATAGCGCACCACGAACTGCCAGCGCGTCTCGCCCTCGCGCAACGTGGCAACATCCTGCAAGCCATCGGTTCCCTGTCCCAAGCGCACTTCATGGGTGATGCGCTGGCGGTAATTGCCCTGCAGCTTGTCATAATAGGCCGGGGTGACACCCACGACCGAGATCAGTGGGCACACCGCTTGTTCACCGGCATCGCCGCGCGCAGCCGCGTTAAACACCAGCACGTCGATCAGGCTGTCATCGAGACCTTCCCAGCTGGTTATGTCCTCGAGAAGCAGCACTAGCCGCTGCTTCCGGTCGGCGAGCGCCTCGCGCACCTGTCGGAACAGGGTCTTGAGGCCTTGCGCCGAGATCCCCAGAACATTCTGGATCGCGTCGTTACGGCGCAGATTGAGCGCGTTGATCAATGCGAGGCTGGTCGGAAACTGGTCGCGATGTTCTTCGGCCAGTTCCTCGGCCAGCCACTGCTGATCGCGAAATGCCCGGATTGTGTCGGCCTCGCGCTCCAGGCGGCGCGCCAGGTCATGGCTACGCGCAATCGCGGCCTGGCCACGCAACGGCGGGCACAGATCGCCCAGTTCCTGGATATCGAACAGATCGAACGAGGCCGTCGCTGAATTGCGGCCGCCGCCTGCGCCCTCGAGTAGGTCGAGAATTCGTGACGGCGCCTTCCAGCCGGTCTTGATCGCGGGATGGGCGAGCAATTCGGCCGGCGAAAACGTCTTGCACCACGCTTCATCGGGTAGCGCCCGATCGAAATGACCGGGTTCGAGCGTATTGGCCAGCGTACTCAAAAAGATGTTAGCGCGGCCGCGTGAGGAGGTGTTCTGGCGCTGACCGAGATTGTCAAATAGCGGCGCAAACTCCGGCGGCAGGCGGTCACGGAGCTGGCGCAGCGCACCTTCGAGGCTGCCATCGGCGCGCCGGAGCAGCAGCTTGATGTCGCTCGCGTGCGGCCAGTTGACCGAAAGCCAGCGGATTAGATGCGACTTGCCCGATCCGGGCTCGCCCTGGACGACGCAAAATGCATGTTCACGGCTCTCATCAGCGAGGGTGTCGAGCACGGCCTGCTCGTCAATGCCCTTGAACTCCGCGGCATCACGTCCGGCGACGTCAAACCCTTCGATTGGGGTATGGGTTGCAAGAAAGACCGCGTCATTGCCCTCGAGTGCTTCCGTCACGAAGATCGAGCGCGCGTCCTCGGCGCGCCAGCAGGCGGTGAGAGGCGCGTTCATGACGCGCTCCCCGGAAAGACGACCACGGTGGTGAAAGCGTCGATCGCGTGCGACGCATCCTCGCTCAGCCGCACGCGATCGGCGGCGTCGCCGCTCGGCACCAGACGCAAGCTCTGGTCGTCGTGGAGATCGCGCAGGGCAGCGCTCAGCAATGGCGAAAGTCGATTCGCGGGCGCTGCATGGCCGATCCTCTGGCAGGCCTGGGTGAACAAGCGACCACGATCGAGATAGGGCATGCGCCGCGCGACCAGAGCGATGAATTCCGCGGCCGGCAGGGTTGATCCCGCCACGATCTCGGCGCGCTCGAGTTCTCGCAGTATTCGCATCGCGGGAGACGGGAAGTCTGGAGCGGACCGCTCGGTCGGCATCGGCACGCCTAAACCAAGAAAGGCGAGCCAGCGCCGCCATGCGACGGCCTTGGTCGAGTTCATCTCCTTGCCGGTGAGGCCCGAATTCGCCAGTTCGGCAAACTCCTCGCGCCCGGCCTGATAGATCCACTGCATGCCGTTCTGACGGTCACTCTCGACGACCACCCACGCATAGCCCTCAAGGATCACCGCGTCGCCGTCGCCGCTGGCAAGCCCGATAAGCCGATCATGGACCAGATCGGCGAAGCCGGCGAAGCTGTCGGGAAGCGTGGCGACAAGATTGATCTGATCGCGCGCGCCCTCGACCAGTGCCAGGCTCAGCGCGGCGTTATGTGCATCCGCCGCCAGCGTCGCCTTTGCTTTTACCTCCACGCCGTCGCGCCCGAAACCTGGGTTGAGCAGCGCGTCATAGGTCGCGCGCGCCGACGCGCCGCCGAGGGCAGAGAGCCCGGCAACCAGCGACCACACGCGTTCGGGTGTGCCTTGCGGGCTCGACAGCAGCGTCATGCTGCGTCCTCGATGCCGGCGAGGCCGGCAAGTTGCGCTTCGGCGTAGGGCGCGTAGCGCGACACCGTCTGATCGAGGCGCCGACCTCGCACGATGCGTTCAGGCCTCGCGACGATCAGCAGCGGTGAGGAACAGCGCGCGCGAAAGTCACCAGCCCGGTCCAGCATAATCTCGGCGGCAAGCGCATCATCCGGCAACAATATTGCAGTCGGCACATCGGCCAATCGGTTTTCCCCCAGCCACTCCCGTTCATCGAGCACGAGTCCCAGTCTCGTGTCAGCGTGCAGCATATGCGCGGCAGTCCGGCCCGCCAATCCATGAGGTACGACAATCTGATCGACACCGGACCGGGTCAGTGTCTCGACGAGGCTGGCCAATCCATCTTCGAACTGCGGGTCGGTAGGGGTCACGAGCAGGGTCTCACGCGGCAGCGCGGTGCGGCACTCGCCTGCCTCCGACCAGCGCTGCTCCAGGCCGGCCGCGACGAGATGCGAGGGTGGCGCGATGCCGGTCTTGCGGCATGAGGGGCATCGGCCGCAGGCCGGCGCATAGGAATGCGGTTCGATGACCTCGAAGGCGCTTCGGGTGACGCAGGCCTTGGTCGGATGGCGCATGACCTTCACGAAGGCGTCGAGGTCGGCCCGGGCATCGGCCAGTTCGCTGTCGCGCAGATCGCTAACCTTCTGCCACACCGCGTCATCGACCCCGGAGAGCACGCGCGCGTCAAGAATTTCGATCGTCCATGCGAATTCAGGCTGGTCGCCATCCATCGGCATCGACAGCACTCGTAATACGCCTGCGCGTTGCATCAGCGTCAGCAGGGTCATATTCCAGCCGCGGTTCCAGTCGCCAGCACGGGGCCGCAGTCCCTCTCGAAAGGCATCGAGGTTGATTGTCATCTGAAGGCGATCGCCGATATATTTTCTGGCGGTCGCAGCCGCGAGCAAGCCGGCCCAGCGCTGCTCGGCCAGATCGCGCGTCAGCCAGCCAGATGTTGCGAGCCCATAGGCCTGCTTCACATCGCTGTTAGTCGGACCGTCGACGAAAAGACAGGCGGCGAGGCCTTGGCCGTTGTCGCGCGAAGCCCGCCCAATTTCTTGATACCAGCGCGCCGGCCCTTCGGGCAGGCAGGCATGGATGACCGAACGGACATCGGCCTTGTCGATGCCCATGCCGAATGCCGAGGTCGCGACCACCACATCGAGTTCATCGGCGGCCCATCGATCGACAATTTGGCGACGATCCTGCGCGCCTGTGTCGCCGGTGAACAGGGCGACCCGGCGATAACCATGGTCGCTATCACAAAGCCGGGCTTGAAGCGCGGCGGCATCGGCGATTTGGGTAGTATAGATGATTGCGGGTCGCGGTGCCCTATCGATCAAATAATCGAGCGCCGCGTCTCGCTGACTCTCCCAGTCATAACTCGCGACGACGATGTCATGCTCGTAGCGCGGGAGCCGGGCATCCACCTCAAGCCAATCGCCATCGAGTTGCCAGGCGCTACGCAGCACCCTGCGCGCGCTTTCAGGCAGCGTCGCCGAAAGTAGTACCGCTCGGATCCCGGGATTGGTCTGCCGCAATCGACCCAGCAGTGCTGGCAGCCGCTGGAAATCCGGACGAAAGCCGCGCCCCCAACTCTCGATGATGTGGGCCTCATCAACGAAGACATGCGTCAATCGCGCTTCAAGCCCGAATTCCACCGAGCCCAGCGTTGCAGCCTCGACCAGATGGCCGAGGAGAGCCGGGCTGAGCGCCTTTTCTGGCGAGAGCAGGAGAAGCGGAATATTGCCACGGCGGAAGCCATTGATGATCGCCTCCGCTTCGGCGAACGACGTATCGCCGGTGAGCGCTTTGCTCGCTTCCAGGCCGCGCATGCCCGAAAGCGTGCGCTCATGGTCGAGCCCAAGCGCGACCGTTGGCGTAATCACGATGGCGCAGGCACCAGCCTGTGTCTCGCGCTCGAAATTGGCAGCGATCTGGAACAACAGGCTCTTGCCCGACCCAGTGGGCATGCTCACCATCAGCCCCGAACCCGGCGGCTGGGTGAGCAGCGCGCGGGTTGCGGCCTTTTGAGCGACTGTTCGATAGCGCTGATGCTGACTGAGGCGTAGCAAAACGCCATCGGGTGACGCCGGCTCGTAAGCGTGGCGCGGAGCGGAATCGAAGCGCAGCGCGGCCTGCAATCCATCGACGCCGGCTTGGTCTTCCTCATCGACGATCCGTAACGACTTGTCGGAATTGGTACGCGCGAGGCCGAACCGGCCAAGCAGCGCATATTCATCGAGCGTGAGCGGGACCGCAAGCAGATCTAAATCGACACGGCCGCCCTTCAATCTGGTGAGCGAACGGAGCAGTGCCATTCGGTCGGCTGGCGCCGTTGCAGCGGCAAGCGCGCGCAGACATCTGTCTATGGAACGCACAACCCAGGTTGCGCCTTCAACCTGACCATCTCGACTGCGTAACAATGCATCAGACAACAATGCGATTCGCTCCCCCACCGACTATTTGACGGGAAAACTTGGTTTTTCGCTAGAGGAATCTTCCGAAACTACGCGACGCTTTCGCGATGTAGGGCGACCTCAAAATGACCTGTGGCCTCATCCAGATTGGAGATTTTCCAAAACGTCCCCGCCCTATTGCCCTCGTCCATCCATGGTTGCGCCGTTCCGTAGCTTACACCGGGGTCACCGCTCACGATCACGACATCGACGCGACCGTCGAATTCGTCAACGGCCCGGCGAAGGTGCAGCACGCGCTTACGATTGCCTGGCTTATTCTGCCAGTTCTCAAGAGCGTCAGCGTGCACGCGGGTGTCCATCCACGGCATGCCATCGCGCATCCCCAACTCCTTCCGCCAAAGTGAGATGCAAACGCCATCGCTCTTTTCCGCAGTCCAGTCCTGGCGGGGCGACGCTACCGTATACCCAAGGTGCGAAAACGCTTCGACGAATTTCATCAATAGCCCCCATTCACGGAGTCCATTCCGAGGGAGCTCCTATCGATCAAAATAAGCCGAAATCTGATCGATAGAAACGTCCCCTGACGCTCGAATTCTGCTCGAGGCGCCTCTGCTGCGCCGCGCAAACGGCGGCCTCACCTAACGCAAAACATCACGGGTGTTTGAAGAACGAAGTTGGGACCGGGATATTCGTCTAAGTAGGTCCAGTATTTTTCACGAATCCAAGCTATGCTTCTGATGGTGCGGCGATCAGAAAGTTGATGACTCCGGCTTTTAAGTCCGCAGATTAACTGGACAGGCAGAAAGATCTTCTGGTGCTAGCTTCTGATTAGCTGATCGGCATGGCCAACCTTGGGAGCGGCAGCTCTGGCCGTTTACGTTCGCGCGGTACGGGTTGCGATTATCGCGCGTCAATTGTGTCTTATCTGCATCGGAATGCACCCGAATGGGACTGTCGATATTCGTAGTATTTGAGGAGCCTAGGGACCGACCCCGCGCAGGCTGAACTGGCGGGCGGAGGCCCACATGACCCCTACCAAATTGCTCATAGGACAGGTCCTGATCGTGCTCGCCATCGTCTTGGCGGGCATCTGGTTCGCGACGCAGTGGGCCGCAGCGGAACTGGCGTATCAGCCCGAGCTGGGAAGGCCCTGGTTTGTCGCCTTCGGGCGTCCTTTCTATCGACCATGGGCATTGTTCGGCTGGTGGTTCTCGTTCGAGGCCTATGCCCCGACGATCTTCGAGGAAGCTGGCGCCATTGCGGCTACGAGCGGTCTGGTCGGATGCGGGGCGGCAGTCTTCGGATCCATTTGGCGTGCCCGTCAGCGGCGCCATGTCACGACGTACGGCTCCGCGCGCTGGGCAACCGTTCAAGACATTCGCGCCGCCGGGCTTGTCACGGATGCCGGTGTGTTCCTCGGCCGCGTGGGCCGGCAGCACCTACGCCATGACGGCCCCGAGCATGTCATGGCGTTCGCACCCACCCGAAGCGGCAAGGGCGTGGGCCTCGTCATACCTTCGCTGCTCGGCTGGACCGGTTCCGCCGTCGTCCATGACATCAAGGGCGAGAACTGGCAGCTGACCGCCGGCTGGCGCCAGCGTTTCTCGCATTGCCTGCTGTTCAATCCGACAGACGTGCGCTCGGCGCGGTACAATCCGCTGCTCGAGGTCCGTCGCGGCAAGGACGAGGTGCGCGACGTCCAGAACATCGCCGACATCCTGGTCGATCCCGAGGGAGCGCTGGAGCGCCGCAATCACTGGGAGAAGACCAGCCACGCGCTTTTGGTCGGCGCGATCCTCCATGTCCTCTACGCCGAGGAGGAAAAGACGCTGGCCCGCGTCGCGTCCTTCCTGTCCGATCCACAGCGCAAGTTCACCGACACGCTGGACCGTATGATGACCACCAATCATCTCGGCACGCCTGAAGCGCCCGCCGTCCACCCGGTGGTCGCATCGGCGGCACGCGAGGTGCTGAACAAGTCCGAGAACGAACGCTCCGGCGTGCTGTCGACCGCCATGTCATTTCTCGGCCTCTACCGCGATCCGACGGTCGCGGCCGTCACCTCGCGCTGCGACTGGCGTATCGCCGACCTGGTCGAAGCCGAGGCGCCGGTATCGCTCTACCTCGTGGTCCCGCCCTCGGACATCAGCCGCACCAAGCCGCTGATCCGTCTCGTGCTCAACCAGATCGGTCGACGCCTGACCGAGCACCTCGAGGCCGAGAAGGGGGCCAAAACGGGTGGCCGCCACAAGCTGCTGATGATGCTCGACGAGTTCCCAGCGCTGGGGCGCCTCGACTTCTTCGAGACCAGCCTGGCATTCCTCGCCGGCTACGGCGTCCGCGCCTTCCTGATCGCCCAGAGCCTCAACCAGATCGAAAAGGCATATGGCGAGCACAACGCCATCCTCGACAATTGCCATGTCCGCATCGCCTTCGCGACCAACGACGATCGGACGGCGAAACGTATTTCCGATGCCCTCGGCACCTCGACCGAGCAACGCGCGATGCGCAACTATGCCGGGCATCGGCTGGCGCCCTGGCTGGCCCATGTCATGGTCAGCCGGCAGGAGACAGCGCGGGCGTTGCTGACGCCCGGCGAGGTGATGCAGCTACCGCCGACGGAGGAGCTTGTGCTGGTGGCGGGTACGCCGCCGATCCGCGCCACCAAGCTGCGCTATTTCAAGGACGTAGTCTTCAAGGCCCGAATCCTGCCGCCGCCCGTGCTCGGTGATGGCGACTATGCCGATCGGCCTGCGCCGCGGGCAAATGACTGGGCCGGCGTCGTCCGTGAAACGGATACGCGCCTCGCAGAAGGTGCGGCAGAGCAGCGCGAGGATGAGGATGGCGGGCTCGAAAAGGCGCGCCATCCCGGGCAGGAGCTTCCTCCGAAGCCGGCGGTAGAACCCACGCCCACCGAGGTGTTGGGGCTCGGCCAGGACGAGGACGATCCGGCTGCCGACCAGCGGGTCATGGATCGGGCCGGGGCATCCGGCATCGCGCGCGCCACCTTCGCGATGGACGCAGGTGCGGATGGTGCGGGTGGGCATCGGGCCGACGACCTGCAGGTGGAGCTGTGACCATGGTCGAGAAGGTCCGCCATCAGCTCTTCCTGCCAAAGCCGCTCAGCGATCGACTGGAAGCACTTGCGGCGAAGCCGGGCGCGTCGAAGTCGGCGATCCTGGCGGATGCCGTTACAGCCTGGCTCAATCGGCGCGGTGTGTCCGAGCTGGAGGAGCGCTTCGGCCTTCGGCTGGATCGGATGACGACAGCGATCGGCCGGATCGAGCGGAACGAGCATGTCCTGCTCGAGACGCTCGCACTGTTCGTCCGCTACGAGCTCGCCATCCACGCGCCGCTTGCCGAGAGCGACCAGGCGGGTCGCGCCATGGGGGCGAAGCGCTTTGAGGCGTTCGTCACCCAGGTCGGCCGGCAGGTTGCGGCTGGGCGGAGGACGATCGGCGCCTCGGAGCCCGGCCAGTGACCGCCGGGGTTTCCGGCGATCGTCGGCGCACGATGCTGCGGACGGCCATGGGCCCGGCGATCGCCGCAGCGCTCGCCGATCCGCGCGTCACCGAGATCATGGTCAATCCCGACGGCGCACTCCGGCTGGACCGGTTGGGGGAGGGGCGGTCCGACACCGGCATTCGCATGGCGGCCGCGCAGGTCGAGCGGATCATCCGGCTCGTCGCCGCGCACGCACGCGCCGAGGTGCACGGCGATGCTCCCATCGTCTCGGCCGAGCTTCCACCACACGAAGAAGGGCGGGCAGGGGAGCGATTCGAGGGCGTGCTACCGCCGGTGTCTGCTGCGCCTTGCTTCTCGATCCGCAAGCCGGCCGAGCGTCTCTACCGGCTCGACGACTATGTGGCCGATGGCGTCATGACGCGGCTCGCGGCCGACCGGCTGAAAGCCTGCGTCCTCCTGCGCCACAACATCCTGATCGCCGGCGGCACCAGTTCGGGAAAGACCACGCTCGCCAATGCGCTGCTCGCCGAAATGGCGTGCCTCGACGAGCGCATCCTCCTGATCGAGGACACACGCGAGCTGCAGAGCCCGGCAGCCGACACGGTCGCTCTCCGCACGCGGTCCGGCGTCGTGGCCATGGCGGACCTGGTCCGCTCGACCCTCCGGCTGCGCCCCGATCGTATCATCGTCGGCGAGGTCCGCGGCCCCGAGGCGCTCGACATGCTCAAGGCGTGGAACACCGGCCACCCCGGCGGCATCGCCACGGTCCACGCCAACAGCGCGCTGTCCGCGCTCATCCGCATCGAAGGGCTGGTGCAGGAGGCCGTGGTCACCGTGCCGCGCCAGCTCGTTGCCGAGGCGATCGACGTCGTCGTCTTCGTCTCCGGCCGCGGCCTCGATCGCCGGGTCTCGCAGGTCGCCCGCGTCGCCGGGCTCGACCCGGACACCGGCAGCTACGCGCTCGCCGACCTTCTCTTGCCCCCCAGCCCCGAAGGAGATTGATCATGCAATTTGCCAAGATCTCGGCACGCCGCGCGCGCCTCGTCGAACTTGCCGCCATCTGCCTCGCATTTGCCACCTCGGCCCATGCGGCGGGTTCGGGGATGCCGTGGGAGGAACCGCTCCAGCAGGTGCTCGAGTCCGTCCAGGGGCCGGTCGCCAAGATCGTTGCCGTCATCGTCATCATCACGACCGGCCTGTCGCTGGCGTTCGGCGAGAGCAGCGGCGGCTTCCGGCGGCTCATCCAGATCGTGTTCGGGCTGTCGATCGCCTTCGCCGCCTCCAGCTTTTTCCTCAGCTTCTTCAGCTTCGGCGGGGGAGCGCTGGTCGCATGAGCGACACCGGCCAGCACCTGCCAGGCTTCGAGGCGGCGATCCATGCGAGCCTGGGATCGCCGATCCTGCTCGGCGGCGCCCCGCGCGGAATCGCGATCGTCAACGGGACGGTCGCCGCGGCGGTTGGGCTCGGGCTGCAGCAGTGGCTGGCCGGGCTCGTGCTCTGGGCGGTCGGGCACAGCATCGCCGTGTTCGCCGCGCGGCGGGACCCGGACTTCGCGCCCGTCCTGCTTCGCCACCTCCGGCAGAAGGGCTATTTCACGTGCTGAACCTCGCCGAATATCGTCACCGCGCGGATCGGCTCGCCGATCATCTTCCCTGGGCGGCGCTGGTCGCGCCCGGCGTCGTCCTCAACAAGGATGGAAGCTTCCAGCGTACCTTCCGCTTCCGCGGACCCGATCTCGAGTCCGCCACCGAGGCCGAGTTGATCTCGGCCTGCGCGCGCGCCAACAACGTGCTCAAGCGGTTCGGCAGCGGCTGGGCCGTGTTCTTCGATGCCGAGCGGCTTGAGGCAGCCGCCTATCCCGACAGCGATTTCCCCGACGCCGCATCGTGGCTGGTCGACCAGGAGCGCCGGGCGGCATTCATGGGGGAAGGCGACCATTTCGAAAGCCGCTACCACCTGACGCTCGTCTGGCTTCCGGCACCCGACGGCGCCGAGGCTGTTGGGCGGACGCTGATCGAGCGGCCCGATGCGGAGAAGGGGCGGGATTGGCGCGCGGCGCTGGCGCACTTCATCGCCGAGACCGACCGCGCGCTCGACCTGTTCGCAAGCTTCATGCCCGAGGTCCATGCGCTGGGCGATAGCGAGATACTGACCTTCCTGCACGGCACGATCTCGACGCGACAGCAGGCAGTCGCCGTGCCGGAGACGCCGATCTACCTGGACGCGCTGCTCGCCGATACACCGCTGACCGGCGGGCTGGAGCCGCGACTGGAGGACCACCATGTCCGCACGCTGACCGTCCTCGGTTTCCCGAGCATGAGCCGCCCGGGCATCCTCGATGCCCTCAACCACCAGGATTTCGCCTATCGCTGGGTCACGCGCTTCCTCGCATTGGACAAGGGCGACGCCACCAAGGCGCTGACCAGGATCCGTCGCCAGTGGTTCAACAAGCGCAAGTCGATCACCGCGCTGCTCCGCGAGGTAATGTACAACCAGCCGTCGCAGTTGCTCGACACCGACGCCGACAACAAGGTGGTGGATGCCGACCTGGCGCTCCAGGTGCTGGGCGGCGACCATGTCGCCTTCGGCTACCTGACCACCACCATCACGGTCATGGACACCGATCGCGGGCGCGTCGAGGACAAGGTCCGGCAGGTCGAGCGGATCGTGGGTGGGCTCGGCTTCACCTGCATCCGCGAGGGTCTCAATGCTGTCGAGGCCTGGCTCTCGTCGCTGCCGGGGCAGGTCTATGCCAATGTCCGCCAGCCGCTCGTCCATACGCTGAACCTCGCCCATCTGATGCCGCTGTCGTCGGTCTGGGCGGGACCCAGCCGCAATGCGCATCTGGATGGTCCGCCGCTGCTCCACGCCAGCACCGCCGGATCGACGCCGTTTCGGCTGTCGACCCATGTCGGCGATGTCGGGCACATGCTGGTGGTGGGACCCACCGGTGCCGGCAAGTCGGTGCTGCTGGCGCTGATTGCCCTGCAGTTCCGCCGCTACGCCGACGCGCAGGTCTATATCTTCGACAAGGGCTTCTCGGCCCGCGCCGCGGTGCTGGCGATGGGCGGCGCGCATCATGCACTGGGAATGGGCGCCGAGGCCGGCGACATGCTGGCCTTCCAGCCGCTCCGCGGGATCGACGATGCCGCCGAGCGCAGCTGGGCTGCCGAATGGATCGCGGCGCTGCTCGCGCACGAGAAGGTGCTGGTCACGCCCGAGGTCAAGGACGCGGTCTGGTCGGCGCTGGGCAGCTTGGCGTCGGCGCCGGTGGAAGAGCGCACCCTGACCGGGCTGGTGCTGCTGCTCCAGTCGAACGCGCTGCGCACCGCGCTCGGCGCCTATACGCTCGACGGTCCCTATGGCCGGTTGCTCGATGCGGCCGAGCAGCAGTTCGCTTTCGCCGATGTCCAGTGTTTCGAGACCGAGGCGCTGATGGGGCAGGGCAGCGTGGTGGCTCCCGTGCTGACCTACCTCTTCCACCGCCTGGAAGAGCGCTTCGACGGGCGACCGACGCTGCTGATCCTCGACGAGGCCTGGATCTTCCTCGACCATCCCTTGTTCGCCGCGCGAATCCGCGAATGGCTGAAGGTGCTGCGCAAGAAGAATGTGGCCGTGCTGTTCGCGACGCAGAGCCTTGCCGACATCGCGTCGAGCAGCATCGCGCCCGCCATCCTCGAAAGCTGCCCGCAGCGCATCCTGCTGCCGAACGACCGGGCGATCGAGCCGCAGAGTCGCGAGGCCTATGTGCGGTTCGGGCTCAACGAGCGGCAGATCGAGCTGGTAAGCCGCGCTACGCCGAAGCGGCACTATTACCTGCAGTCCGCGCGCGGCAATCGGCTGTTCGAGCTGGGGCTGGGGCCGATTGGGCTGGCCCTGTGCGGCGCCTCCGATGCTGCGACGCAGGCCCGCATCGACGCGATGCTTGCCGAGGGTGGAGCGGCGGACTTCGCCGCGCGCTTCCTCGCCGATCGCGGCCTCGACTGGGCCGCCGAGCTGCTCGCCACTTTCCCCGACCGCGAAGAAAAGGAGTGATGTGATGCGTATTCGCACCCGCAAATATCTGGTCGCGAGCGCCCTTCGTCTCGGCACGGCCGGATCGCTCGCCATGGCGCTGACCTGCACCCCGGCCCGCGCGCAGTTCACCGTGTTCGACCCCAGCAACTACAGCCAGAACCTGCTGACTGCCGCGCGCACGCTGCAGCAGATCAACAACCAGATCCAGTCGATCCAGAACGAAGCGACGATGTTGCTCAACCAGGCGAAGAACCTGACCCGGATCGACTTCCCCGAGCTCCAGGCGCTCACCCAGACGCTCCAGCAGGTCGACCGGCTGATGGGGCAGGCGCAGGGCATCCAGTTCCGGGTGTCCGGGCTGGACCAGCAGTTCCGCCAGCTCTTCCCGCAGAGCTTCTCGGCCGCGCTCCGGACCAACGAGCAGGTCGTCGCCGCGCGTGCCCGGCTCGATACCGCCATGTCGGCCTATCAGCAGACCATGACCGTGCAGGCGCAGGTGACCGAGAATGTCACGACCGATGCCCAGGCGCTCAGCGGGATCGTCGCCAAGAGCCAGGGTGCCGAAGGCGCGCTCCAGGCCCAGCAGGCGACCAACCAGCTGCTTGCGCTGGCCGCCAAGCAGCAGTTCCAGATCCAGAACATGATGGCCGCGCAGTACCGCGCCGAGTCGATCGAGCAGGCGCGACGCGCCCAGGCCGAGATCGACGCGCGCGCGGCAACCCGCAGGTTCCTCGGTTCCGGCTCGGCCTACACCCCCAGGTAGCGCCGCCGGCCAGGGCGGCGGCGGTCTTGCCTCCCGCCGTCGTCCGCCGCAGGGCGGGGCTCTCACCCCCGGTCCCGCCTCGCGGCAATCCTCCAGCGCAGGACATTGCCACCGTGAACGACCTCAACGTCATCGATCGCTTTCTGGCTGCCTTCACCCGCTACATCGACAGCGGGTTCGGACTGCTGGGCGGAGATGTCCGCTTCCTCACGGCGACCCTGATCGGGATCGACATCACGCTTGCCGGGCTGTTCTGGGCCATGGGCGGCGAGGACAACGTCATCGGCCGCTTCCTGCGCAAGATCCTCTATATCGGCGCCTTCGCGTTCATCCTGAACAGTTTCTCGACCCTTGCTGACATCATCTTCCGCTCGTTCGCGCAGGCCGGGCTGACCGCTGGCGGGGGCACGCTGTCCGCCGAGGATCTGCTGAAGCCCGGCCGCCTCGCCGGCACGGGCTTCGCCGCCGCATGGCCGCTGCTCGACCAAGTGTCGCAGCTGATGGGGTTCACGACCTTCTTCGACAATTTCCTGACGATCGCGGTGCTGCTGTTCGCCTGGGCGGTCGTGATCCTGACCTTCTTCCTGCTCGCGGTGCAGATGTTCGTCACCATCGTCGAGTTCAAGCTGACCTCGCTGGCCGGTTTCCTCCTCGTGCCCTTCGCGCTGTGGAACCGCACCAGCTTCCTCGCCGAGCGGGTGCTCGGCAATGTCGTCTCGTCGGGCATCAAGGTGATGGTGCTGGCCGTCATCGTCGGCATCGGTGCCAATTTCTTCAGCGAGTTCACCAGCGCGCTGCAGGGGCAGGAGCCCGATATCGGCCAGGCGATGAGCCTGATGCTCGCCAGCCTGACGCTCTTCGGGCTGGGCATCTTCGGGCCAGGGATCGCTTCGGGCCTCGTGTCCGGTGCGCCCCAGCTTGGTGCTAGCGCCGCGCTGGGCACCACGGTCGGCGCGGCCGGCATGGCAATGCTTGCCGGCGGCGCTGCCGTCGGCGGCGCCCGCATGCTGGGCGGTGCCGCGCTGGGAGCCGTCCGCGCAGGCACCGCGATGGGATCGGCCGCTTCCACGGCCTATACGCTGGGCAAGGAGACCGCTGCGGCACCGACCAGGTCGGCGGGGCTGGGCGGTGTGGCTCGTGCCGCCGGCAATGCCGCACGCGGACGGGCCTCCAGCGCGCTGGGGCTAGGGGAGGCGGCGTCGCGCGGCCGGGCAGCAGCCTGGAATGCGCTGAATCGCACCGGCGGCGATACCGCCTCGCAGTCGGCCGCCGAAGAAGCCGTGCCTGCATGGGCTCGCGCCATGCAGCGCCAGCAGACCACCCGCCATCACCGCCAGGTCGCCTTGCACGCCCTCCAGCAGGGCGATCGGGGCGGCGCATCCGCAACCCCAGACATCAAGGAAAGGGACTAGCCGATGGTCTTCAGACGCGCCGTCCAGCGCTATGGACGAACCCCCGAACCGGAGACGCCGTACCAGCGGGCCGGGCAGCTCTGGGACGAGCGGATCGGCTCGGCCCGCGTGCAGGCGCGGAACTGGCGGTTGATGGCATTCGGGTGCCTTGCGCTCGCTACCGGCCTGTCGGGTGCGCTCGCCTGGCAGTCGGCGCAGAGCCGAGTGACGCCCTATGTCGTCGAAGTCGATCGGCTGGGAGAGGCGCGTGCCGTCACCGAGGCCGAGGCCGGCTATCACCCGACCGACCCGCAGATCGCCTGGCACCTGTCGCGCTTCATTGCCAATGTCCGCGGCCGCTCGCTCGATCCGGTGCTGGTGCGCAGGAACTGGCTGGACGCCTATGACTTCGCCACCAAGCGCGGCGCGCAATTCCTCGGCGACTATGCGCGCGCGGCCGACCCTTTCGGGGCCATTGGCGAGAAGACGGTGACGGTGCAGGTCACCAGCGTGGTGCGGGCATCCGACCGCTCCTTCCAGGTCAAATGGACCGAGACCGCGTTCGAGCGCGGCGCCGAGACCGGCACGTCGCGCTGGACGGCTATCCTGACCGTCGCGATCACGCCGCCCAAGGATGCTGACACGCTCCGCCGCAATCCGCTCGGTGTCTATGTCGATGCGATCGACTGGAGCCGGGAACTGGACGCGCCGGCCGCCCCGAAGCCGGCAGCCACGCCGATGCTCCCGTCGTCCGCCCCCGCCTCGGCGCCGACCAGTCCCCCAGTCGATCCCGCTGCCCCGGCGCAGCCCAGGAAGGAGGTCCAGTCATGAAGCTTTTGCTCGCCCTAACGGCGGTGTTCCTCGCCATGGAATCCGCATTGGCCCAACATGCACCGCCGCCTCCGGCCAAACCGATCCCGGCGCCGACCGCCACCGCGTCCCCGCCTGCCAAGCCGCCGGTCCGCAAGCCGGTACGGAAGTCTGTGAGCCCCGGCGCCGCGCGCGTCGCTGCTGCCAATCGCGCAGCTACCCAGCAGCCGCAGGCCCAGGGCTTCGTCAACGCGGTGCAGGTCTATCCCTTCAGCGAGGGGATGATCTATCAGGTCTATACGGCGCCGGGTGCCGTGACCGACATTGCCTTGCAGCCGGGAGAGAATCTCGCCGCTGTCGCGGCAGGCGACACGGTCCGCTGGGTGATCGGCGACACCACCAGCGGGAGCGGAACCGACAAACGCACGCATATCCTCGTAAAGCCTTTCGCGAGCGATCTCGCGACCAACCTTGTGATCACTACCGATCGCCGCAGCTATCACCTCCAGCTCACGGCAACGTCCCGGACAGCAATGGCCGCCCTGTCCTGGACCTATCCTGCCGACCAACTGATCGCGCTCCGGCAGAAGGAAGCCCAGGCGGTAGCGGTAGCCCCGATCGCTGCGGGTCTGTCGGTCGACAGCCTTCACTTCAACTACGTGGTTAGCGGCGACAGCCCGGCTTGGCGACCGCTTCGCG
This sequence comes from Sphingomonas sp. NFR04, assembly GCF_900114095.1. Lineage (GTDB taxonomy): Bacteria > Pseudomonadota > Alphaproteobacteria > Sphingomonadales > Sphingomonadaceae > Sphingomonas. The sequence continues at coordinate 76,945 of NZ_FORV01000004.1, forward strand.
CGTTCGACGACGGGCAGCAGACCTTCGTCGAATTTCCGGCGAGCATCGCGGTCGGCGAGGCACCGCCGCTGTTCGTGATCGGCGCGGCGGGCGAGGCCGAGCTGGTCAACTACCGGATGCGCGCGCGCTTCTATGTCGTCGACCGGATCTTCGACCGGGCCGAATTGCGGCTCGGCACCGGCAAGCAGCAGGTCGTCCGCATCGATCGGGTCACCCAGGTTCCAGCGCCGAAAGGCAAGCGCCCATGAGCGAGGATGCTGTCCCGCCAACCCCGAAACTTGATCCGGAGTCGCTGGCCATCCGGGTCAAGCCGCCGCGCGCCATTCGGTTCCGGCGCGGCGTGATTATCGCTATTGCGGCACTGGGTTCGGTCGCCCTTGTCGCCGTGGCATGGAGTGCCTTGGGATCGCGCCTGCGGCTGGCGGCAGCCGAGCGGAAGGAGCTATCGGAACCGAGCAGACCGTCGCCGCCTGATACCTTGAACCGCCTGCCCGCAAGCTATGGCGAGGTTCCAAAGCTCGGCCCGCCCCTGCCGGGCGACCTGGGGCGGCCCATCCTTGAGCGCCAGCGTCGCATGGCGGCCGAATTGGAGGCGAATGATGCGGGCGGGCCGGGGCGGGCGGAGGCGCAGGCCGCGGCGCAGGAGCGCGAGCGGCAGCTAGCGGAGTTGAAGGCAGCACGCGCATCGGGACTGCTGGTGCAGAACCAGAGCAGGCCATCGGCGCCGGTGTCAGCGGAGGTCGCCGCTCCGCCGACACACGTGACCACGGAAGCACCAACGCTGGCAATCGACCCGGAGCGCGATCCCAATGCGCAGAGCCGCAAGGCCCAGTTCGTTGCCACGCGCGACACTTTGGCTGACACTAATCCGCACAGGCTGGAAGCCGCGCCCTCGCCCTATCTCCTCTCGGCCGGCAGTGTGATCCCCGCGAGCCTGATGTCCGGTCTGCGGTCCGATCTGCCTGGCCTGGTGACGGCGCAAGTGACCGCGAACGTGTTCGACAGTCCCTCCGGGCGCATCCTGCTTATTCCGCAAGGCGCGCGGCTCGTTGGAAGTTACGACTCGGTGGTCGCGTTCGGGCAGAAGCGCGCACTCGTCATTTGGCAGCGCATCCTGCTGCCGGACGGCAGCTCGCTCCGGATCGACAACGTGCCGGCGACCGACGCCTCGGGCTATGCCGGCCTGCAGGACAAGGTCGACTTCCACACCTGGGCGTTGCTCAAGGGTGTGGCGCTGGCGACCCTGCTCGGAGTGGGTTCGGAGCTGACGATTTCGGGCGACAGCGATCTGGTCCGGGCGATCCGGCAGTCGACGCAGCAGAATGTCGCGCGTGCGGGCGACCAGCTCACCTCGCGCAATCTCAACGTCCAGCCGACGCTCACAATTCGCCCGGGCACGAATGTGCTGCTCGTGGTCCACAAGGACCTGATCCTCGTGCCCTGGCGCGAATAGGAGGCCGACATGCCTGATTTGAAACTGGCAAAGCTACCGGATCGAAAGCCCGTCAAGCTGGCGATCCTCATCACGCCCGACCTGCACCAGCGGCTGCAGGACTATGCTGCACTGTATGCCGACACCTATGGGCAGAAGGAGGCAGTAACGGATCTCATCCCGGCCATGCTGGCGTCCTTCCTCGATAGCGATCGGGGATTCGTGCGGGGGCGGGGAGCCAGCCGGTGACATCCGGTCCAGCCGGTGGACGGCTCGCTGCTGGCACCTTGCGATTTTCGGCGCTGCCCGAAGCATAGCCGATTTGGCGAGAGCGTCCGATCCCATAAGAATGTTCGTCGAAAGGAGCGGAGGGGCGCGTATGGACGCGCCCCTCCGCGTCGGCCGGCCTATGACTGCCAGCCTGGCGGGCTCCGTACGGGTTCGCAGTCATCCCCGCCACCGCTCTCGATCCGCCCCACCGTGCGGCGTCTCCGGCGGTCCCCGCGCTTATCGGGTCCGGGTCCCCATCAACCCGCTACTCCGCGGCCTCGGCTGCGGGAGCGATCGTCTCGATTTCCCCGATAGTTTGGAGTTCCTTCAAGTATTCCGGCCGGTGCTGGGCGATCCACCGCACGATGCGGTCGTTCCCGAGCAGCGTGCGGACATAGGCACGCGCCACCGTCAGATGTAGCGTGTCGACACCGTATCGATCTTCGACAGACTTGACCTGCATCTGGCGGCCAACAAGCTCTCGCTCCATTCGCTCCATCTGCTCGCTGGAAACGGACGCGGGCTGGTTTGCGGGAACATGCACCAACTGATCGTCCGGCGTGGCGCGAGCATTGCCTTGGCGCACACGACCGTGAAGTTCTGCTGTCCGGTCATGAGTTCCGCGGCCTCGATCTGCCGCATCGGGGACATGCGCCGGAGGACGTCAAAGACGGCTGTCGGACAGGACAAGTCTTTCAGGATATCAATGACCTCGGTGCAGATCCCATAGAGCATCCGCGATCGCCGATGGATGGAAGCAACCTCGAGTCCAAGCGCTTCCGCGATCTTCGCTTCCGGTACGCCCCGCTCGATTGCGCGTCGGACCATGCGATGTTCCTGGATCGCCGCCAGACGATTTATTCGCTCGTTGTAGGTGTGCCGGTCATGAACTCGATCAGCGCTTCGGCGCGCGGCTCGACCGCCAGAACCGTACTGCCGATCGGATGGAGCAGAAGCTCGACTGACCGAGGCCCTTGGATTGTTCGTCCGCCACCGGCTCACCCTTACGGCGCACCGACCGGCCTTCGATACCGAGACGCAGCGCCTCGGCCGGCTTCGCTACGACGCCTTCGCCGAGCTTGTCGGTCGAGCGATCGCCCGGGGGGACACCAACAACCACATCGGAACATCGCCTTCCTCCCGCTAACCCGCACCCGATCGGTGAAGGAGGCTGCGCGATTAGCGCGGCGCGCACAGAAGCGTTGCCCGAATCGTCTTTGCGAGGGTTCATTTGAGCGCATTTCGTCCGACGATGTTTTCCGTACATTTTCCGTACGGCCGTCGCGACGCTGCGCTAAGTCATTGAAAAGATGGCGCACCCGACAGGATTCGAACCTGTGGCCTCTGCCTTCGGAGGGCAGCGCTCTATCCAGCTGAGCTACGGGTGCCTGGAAAGCGGCGACTAGCAAAGCCTTTGGCCGAACGCCAGCCCGTTTCGGCACTCTCTCCGCAAAAGCCGAGGCGCCGCAAAAGCTCAGGCGGGCTCGGCGGCCTTCTTCGCCTTGGGCGCCGGCGTCTTCGGCTTGAAGGCGCAGAGCTCGGCCACCGGGCAGCGCCAGCATTCCGGGGTGCGCGCCTTGCAGATGTAGCGGCCGTGGAGGATCAGCCAGTGGTGCGCGTGCAGGCGGAACGGCTGCGGCACCACCTTCTCCAGCTTCAGCTCCACCGCCAGCGGGGTCTTGCCCGGCGCCAGGCCGGTGCGGTTGCAGACGCGGAACAGGTGGGTGTCGACCGCGAAGGTCTCCTGCCCGAAGGCGACGTTCATCACCACGTTGGCGGTCTTGCGGCCGACGCCGGGCAGCTGCTCCAGCGCGTCGCGATCGGCGGGGACCTCGCCCCCATGCTCGCGGATCAGCGCTTCGGAGAGGGCGATGACGTTCTTGGCCTTGGTGTTGAACAGGCCGATCGTCTTGATATGGTCCTTCAGCCCCGCCTCGCCGAGCGCGACCATCTTTTCGGGTGTGTCGACCTCGGCGAACAGTGCGCGCGTTGCCTTGTTGACCCCGGCATCGGTCGCCTGGGCGGAGAGCACCACGGCGACGAGCAAGGTGTAGGTGTTGACCGATTCGAGCTCGGTCTCGGGGTGCGGATTGTCCGCCGCCAGCCGCGCGAAGAACTCGACGACCTGCGCCTTCTTCACACGCCGAGCACCTCGGCCATGGTGTAGCGCCCTGCGTCACGGCCAGGCAGCCACAGGGCCGCGCGGATCGCGCCCTTGGCGAAGATCGCGCGATCGTCGGCGCGGTGGGTGAGCTCGATCCGCTCGCCGTCGCTGGCGAAGACCACGGTGTGGTCGCCGATCACCGACCCGCCGCGCAGGCTGGCCATGCCGATCGTGCCCGCGGCGCGCGGACCGGTGAGGCCGGCGCGGTCGCTCACCCCGGCTTCGGCGAGGGTGGTGCCCATCGCTTCGGCGGCGGCGGCGCCCAGCATCAGCGCGGTGCCCGAGGGTGCATCGGCCTTGTTGCGGTGGTGGGTCTCGACGATCTCGATGTCCCAGTCCTGGCCGAGCCGCGCGGCGGCCTCGTGGACCAGCCGCGACAGCAGGCCGATGCCGAGCGAGGTGTTGCCGGTCTGCAGCACGGCGATCTCTTCAGCGGCCGCGTCGATCATCCGGTGGTGGCGCTCGGCGAGGCCGGTGGTGCCGATCACGATCGGGGTGCGTGCGGCGCGGGCGGCGGCGAGGTTCGCCTCGAGCGCGGCGGGCGCCGAGAAATCGACCAGCACATCGGCCTTGCGGGCCAGCTCGGCGGGATCATCCCCCACGTCCGCGCCGCCTGCGAGGCGGGCGCCGAAATCGGGAAGGGCGGCGGCGATCGCCTGGCCCATCCGCCCCATGCTGCCAAAGATGCCGATGCTGGTCATGCTGCGGGCTGTTGCACGATCCCGGCTCGAAACGACAGATGCTATTTTTGCGGATCGTCCGGCTTTTTCTTCTTGCCGCCCAGTGGAATCCGCAGGGTTACGAAGGCGGCGGGGACCGAGGCGATGCCGGCGCTGTGCTGCTGCGCCTCGGCGCGGACCTCGCCGCCGCCGGGCAGGCGGAAGCTGGGATCGAGCGCACGGCGCTGGGGCGGGGCCTCCAGCCGCGGGCCGATGCGGTAGCGGTCGGGCTCGTCGCGCTTGCAGACGATAATCTCGTCGGGATCGGTGGGTACCGGGCAGCGCTGCTGGGTGAGCGGGCGCGAGACGATGCCGGTGGCATCGTCGTCGCCGGCGGGACCGCGCGCCTGTTGCGGCAACAGGATCGCGAGGACGGCGAAGGCGAGCAGGGCCATGGTCTTGTCTCCGATCCTTGAGGCTTCAGAGAAACCGGACTTTGCGGCGCCGGCATGGCGGGCCTAGGGTCGCGGCATGGCCAGTATCCGCAATCTCGTGATTCTCACCGGCGCCGGCGTTTCCGCCGAGAGCGGCATCGCCACCTTTCGCGGGCCCGGCGGGCTGTGGGAGGGGCACCGCGTCGAGGATGTCTGCACGCCCGAGGCGCTGGCGCGCGATCCCGAACTGGTCCACCGCTTCTACGATCTGCGGCGCGCGGCGCTGGAGACGGTGGAGCCCAATGCCGCACACCATGCGCTCGCGCGGCTGAATGCGGCATGGCCGGGGGAACTGCTGATCGTGACGCAGAATGTCGACGATTTGCACGAGCGGGCGGGGGCGACGCGGCTGCTCCACATGCATGGCGAGCTGCGCTCGGCGCTGTGTGCGGCCTGCGGGGTGCGCGAGCGCTGGGAGGAGGCACTGCCGCCCGAGAGCGAATGCCCCAATTGCGGCATGCTCGCGCTGCGGCCCGACATCGTCTTCTTCGGCGAGATGCCCTACGAGATGGAGCGGATCGAGGCGGCGATCGCCGACGCGGACCTGTTCGTCTCGATCGGCACCTCGGGGGCGGTCTATCCGGCGGCGGGGTTCGTCCAGACCGCGCGGCACTATGGCGCGGCGACGCTGGAGATGAACCTGGAGCCCTCGGGCGGCAGCCACTGGTTCGAGGAGAGCCGGATGGGTCCGGCGGGGACGCTGGTCCCGGCCTGGGTCGACGAACTGCTCGCCAGGGCCTGAGCCCGCAACATCGCGCTGGCATTGCGCCGCATCCTGCGGAAGGATGGGGCCAAGGCGTCGCGACAGGCGCCAGCGATATGGGAGAGGCGGGCAATGTCCCAGCAGGCGATCTTCATTACCGGCGGCGCGTCGGGCATCGGGCGGGCTGTCGCGGTGCTGTTCGCGCAGCGTGGCTGGCGCGTCGGGCTGGCCGATGTCAATGCGGCGGGGCTGGCGGAGACGCTGGCGATGCTGCCGGCGGGGAGTGCGACCACGCACCCGCTCGACGTGCGCGACCGCGACCAATGGGTTGCGGCGCTCGCCGAGTTCGCCAAGGCGAGCGGCGGGCGGATGGACGTGCTGTTCAACAATGCCGGGATCGGCACCAGCGGCCCCTTCGCCACGACGCCCCCGGCCGAGCTGGAGCGCTGCGTCGCGATCAACCTGCTCGGCGTGGTACACGGCGCCCATGCCGGCTTCGAGCTGCTCGCCGCGACCCCGGGATCGGTGATGCTGATCACCAGTTCGGCCGCGGGGATCTACGGCACCTCGGGTGCGGCGATCTATTCGGCGACCAAGTTCGCGGTGCGCGGGCTGGCCGAGGCGCTGGACGGCGAATGGGCCTCGGCGGGCGTGAAGGTGCGCACGCTGATGCCCTCGTTCATCGATACGCCGCTGCTCGACCAGCCGGCGGGCGGCTCCAACCAGCATATCCGCGAGAATGTGCGGCGCGCGGGGCTGGAGATCACGCCCGTCGGCGAGGTCGCCGAGGCGGCCTGGGCGGCGGTGCATGGGACTGTGCTCCACACCCGCGTCGGCAAGACCGCGCGCAAGCTGTGGTTCGCCGCGCGCTGGATGCCGGGCGCGCTGCGCAAGCAGGCCCAGCGGAGCCGGCTCGGCCGGCGCTAGGCTTGGCAGCACGGCCGGGTTCGCGATAGGGGCGGCGCTCGCGTATCAAGGGAAGGGAAAGCGCATGAAGATGGGGGTGCTGGTCGGGCTCGGCTTGCTGGCCACGGTGCCGGCGCAGGCGCAGGTGAAGTCGACCGATCCGCAATCGGTAGCCAAGGCGCTGCAGGACGCGGGCTACAAGGCCGAGCTTTCCAAGGACAGCGACGGCGACCCGATCATCCGCAGCGGCGCGCAGGGCTACAAGTTCACCATCTTCTTCATGAGCTGCGACAAGGGCCGCAACTGCGGCGACCTGCAATTCTACGCCGGCTGGACCGACAAGCTGTCGCCCGAGCGTGCCAATGCCTGGACGCAGAAGCATCGCTTCGCGCGCGTCTATTCGGACGAGAAGGGCGAGGCCGCGATCGAGTACGACCTGAACTTCGAGGACCAGCCGATGACCACCGTGCTGTTCCGCAAGAATCTGGAGCTGTGGGACTCGCTGGTCGGCAGCTTCGCGGATTACGTCAACGAATCCAGCGAGGCCTCGAAGAAGTAAGGCGCGGGACGGGCCGTTCAGAACAGCCCGTCATCGTCCTCGTCGTCGTCCATGCTCGCCTGCGGGGACGCCGACGTGCCCGGCAGCGCGAAGCGGGTGTGGATCTCGCGCTCGCGGGCCATGGTGTAGCTGCGCGCCATGCCGTCGAGCAGTTCGGCCAGCGCCGCCCCCACCGCGCCCTCGGGCGCATTGCAGGGCGTGCCGAACAGCTTGAGCCGCAGCGCCACCCCGCGCAGCGCATCGCCGAACGCGGCCTCGCAGTCGACGTTGCTGGTGGTGGTCTCGAGGATCCGCGTCACTGCCGCGGCGTCTTCGCTGAGCCCGGCCATGCCCTCGCGCATGCGCTGGGCGCCGTCGCGGATGCAGGCGAGCGATTCGGTGAGCGCCTCGGCCGCGTCGCCGCCCTGTTCGGCGTCGGGATCGCGCAGCGCGGTGACCGCACTGACCAGCCGCTCGACCGACTGACGGATCTCCGCCGAGATCGTCGCCAGCGCGGTCGCGAAGCCGCGGATCTCGGAGGCGACCATCGCCAGCGCCTTGCCCTCGTCACCCAGCCGGTGGCAGCGCAGATCGGTGTTCCACGCCATCAGGTGCACGTCCTCGTTCACCCGGTGCACCACGCGCAGCCGCTCGGCGAGCCGCTCGGCGCTGTCGGAGGTCGAGCCGCCCAGCGCCTGCGCCTTGGCATCGGCGTCGCGCAGCCGCGCGGTGACCTGGGCGACGTCGGCGACGCTCTTCTCCAGCGCACCGAGGAAGACGCTGTCGTCGCCGCTCTGCTGCCGATCGCCCTCGGCCTTGATCTCCAGCAGCTGCGCCGCGCTCGGCGCGATGCCGCGCAGGCTTTCCGCCAGCCGCTGCGATTCCTTGTGGAAGGCGTCGATCGTGTCCGAGGCCTGGGCGGCGAACAGCGCGACCATATGCCCGACGACCTCGATCGCCGTGGCCGGATCGGCACGGTCCCGCCAGGCGATCAGCGCCTGGATGCCGCTGGCGACATGCTCCAGCCGCTGGCGGGTGATGTCGCCGATCTGCATCGCGCCGATCGCGGTCGCCACCCTGGTGTGAATCTCGCGGCCGACGGTGGCGATGCGCTTGGCGCGCGCGGCATCGGCGGCCTGGTGGCGCTGCAGCGCCTCGGCATCCTCGGCGAGCTTGCGCGGCACCTGCGGGATCACCTTCACGCATTCCGCGGCGAGCTGGCGATCGACTTCGATCAGCGCCGGGATGCTCGCGGTGAGCCGCTCGATCTCGCTGCCGATCCCGCCGATCTCGATCTCGCCCACATCGAGCCGGACATTCATCGTGTCGGCAAAGTCGGCAAAGCCGTTGCGGCCGGCGGCCGCCACCTTGATGTTGAGCCCGCAGATACGGAGGAAGTCGAGCGTGCGCTTCACCTGGTTGATATGGTGGGCGAGCGGACGCGCGCCGGCGGCGATGCTTTCCAGCCCCGCCTGCCGCGCGGCCTGCACCGCGGGCAGCCGCTCCAGCCGGTCCGCCGTCGCGCGCATATTGTCGACTGCTGCTTCCGCCGCGTCGCGGCCGAGCGCGTTGGTCACGCCTTCCAGCGCGCTGACCAGCCGCTCGACGATCGCATAGGCCTGGGCCAGCGCCTCTCCTGCCGACACGAACCGGGCGTCGAGCTTGCTCGCCACCTGGCTGATCGTCGCCTCGATCTCGGCGAGCGACAGTTCGGACTCGGGGTTCGGTTCAGGAATGGGTGCGGCGTACATGGCCGTCTCCTTGGCATGCGGTCATCGTGCGGTGGCCGTGAGCAGTTCGCGGGCGATGTGCCCAAGGGGAATGATCTTGTCGGCGGCCTCGCGGGCGATCGCTTCCTTGGGCATGCCGAACACGACCGAGGTCGCCTCGTCCTGCGCGAAGGTGCGTGCGCCGGCCTGGCGCATCTCCAGCAGCCCGCGCGCGCCGTCGTCGCCCATGCCGGTCATGATGATGCCGACCGCGTTCGATCCCGCCGCGCGTGCCGCCGAGCGGAACAGCACGTCGACCGAGGGGCGATGGCGCGAGACCAAGGGCCCGTCGCGCACCGAGACATAATAGCGTGCACCCTGGCGTTCGAGCATGGTGTGCTTGCCGCCTGGGGCGATCAGCACATGGCCGCGCAGCACCGGATCGCCGTCCGCGGCTTCCTTGACGTCGACCTCGCACAGCCCGTTGAGCCGCTGGGCGAAGGCGCGGGTGAAATGCTCGGGCATGTGCTGGACGATGACGATACCGGGGCTGTTCGCCGGAAGCGCCTCCAACACCTCGCGCAGCGCCTCGGTGCCGCCGGTCGAGGCACCCATGCAGACCACCATCTCGGTGGTGCGGCTCATCGGCTTGCCGCTGGGGGGCGGCAGCACCGCGTCGGCGGTGAGCTTCTGCGCGGGCGGCTCGGACCGCGGCATCGGCTTGCCCGGCCGGCCGCGCACCTTGGCGCGCGCCGCGGCCTTGACCACGTCGCGGATCTGGAGGTGATGCTCGGCGAGATGATCGGCCACGCCCACCTTGGGCTTGAGGATCACGTCCACCGCGCCCGCTTCCATCGCCTGGAGCAGCGTCTCGGAGCCGTTCTCGGTCAGCGACGAGCACATCACCACCGGCACCGGGCATTGCTGCATCAGCTTCTTGAGGAAGGTGATGCCGTCCATCCGCGGCATCTCCACGTCGAGCGTGATGACGTCGGGCACCTGTTCCTGGATGCGCTTGGCCGCGCTGAACGGATCTGCGGCGGTGCCGATCACCTCGATCGCCGGATCCTCGCCGAGGATCGACGCCATGGTCTGGCGAACGCTTGCCGAATCGTCGACGATCAGGACGCGGATCTTGGGCATCAGGCGCCGCGCCGGAACACGGTGTTGGCGACCTGCTCGAGCGGCAGGCCCAGGCCGGTGATCGATTCCGAATGGCCGAGGAACAGGTATCCGCCGGGCGCCAGGCAGTCATAGAGCTGCGAGACGACCTTCTTCTGCGTCGGCTTGTCGAAATAGATCAGCACGTTGCGGCAGAAGATCAGGTGCATCGCATCGCCCACGGGGTAGCGATCGTCCATCAGGTTCAGCCGGCCGAAGCCGATCGCGCTGCGCAGCCGCGGCACCATCCGCACCTCGCGCCGGCGCGGGTCGTTGGAGGTCATCACATACTTCCGGCGCAGCGCAGGGGGGACCGGGTCGACCAGCTCGGCGGCGTAGATGCCGTTGCGGGCCGCCGCCAGCACCTCGGTATCGAGATCGGTGGCGAGGATGCCATAATCCGGGCCACCCATCCGCTCGGCATGATCGTCCAGCACCATCGCCATGGTGTAGGGCTCCGGCCCGGTCGAGCAGGCGGCGCTCCAGGCGCGCAGCGCGCGCACCCCGCGCGCCTCCAGCGCCGGCAGCGCATGGGCGACCAGATAGTCGAAATGCGCCGGCTCGCGGAAGAAGTCGGTCTTGTTGGTGGTCACCGCGTTGATCAGGTGCAGCCCTTCGGCCGCGAGATGATCGCCGGTGAACAGATAGTCGCAATAGCCGTCGAGCGTATCGATGCCCACCGCGCGGAGGCGGCGGCGCAGCCGGCCTTCGAGCATGGTCTTCTTGGTCTCCGGCATCTTGATGCCCGAGACCTCGTAGATATAGGCGGCGATCTGCGCGAAATGGCGCTTGCTCATCGTGTCGAGCCCGGGTGCGGGCGACGGATCCAGCGCTAATGCTGCGGACAAGGGCTGCTCCGTAACGCTCAGGCGGCGGCGCGGGTGGCGAGCGCCCGCGCTTCTTCCGACGAGAAGATCTTCGCCATGTCGACTAGCACCACGAATCCTTCGGACCGCTTAATGACGCCGCCGATATAGTCGGACGACCAGCGCACCCCGATGTCGGGCGCGGCCTCCAGCTGGTCGCTGGTGACGCTGCACACCTCCAGCACGCGGTCGACCACCAGGCCCAGCATCAGCACGCGATCGGCGACCGGCACGTCGACCACCAGGATGCGGGTCGCCTGGGTCGGTTCGAAGGGCGAAAGCCCCAGCCGCTGGCGGAAGTCGATCGTCGGCACGCCCTGGCCGCGCATGTCGGTCAGGCCGAGCAGATAGTCGGGGCCATTGGGGATGCGGAAGGTCTCGCGATAGTCGAGAATCTCGCGGACCAGCGTCACCGGTACCGCGAAGATCTCCGCACCCAGCCCGAAGGTGACGAGCTGGAGTTCGCTTGTGTCGCTCATGCTGCCTCCACGTCGAACGCGCTGTCCTGCGCATCGGGGCCGCCGGTGGCGAGATCGAGCGCGAAGCCGCTCACCCGCGCCTGCTGGTCGGCAACGCTGTTGGGCTTGTGCCGCGTCGCCGGCTTGGCGGCGGGCTTGGCTGCCGGACGGCGGGCCGGGGTGGGCACGCGGCCGCGCGGCTGCTGCTCGACGCGGAAATAGGCGATGCTGGCCTGGAGCTCCTCGGCCTGGGCGGCGAGTTCCTCGGAGGTCGCACTGATCTGCTCGGAGGCGCCGGCATTCTGCTGGGTGACCTGGTCGAGCTGCTGGATGGCGTCGTTGATCTGCGAGGCGCCGATGTCCTGTTCGCGGCAGGCGGCGCTGATCTCGCTGACCAGTTCGGCGGTACGACGGATGTCCGGCACCAGGCGGCCGAGCATGTCGCCGGCTTCCGCGGCGGCCTTCACCGTCTCGGACGAGACCGAGCTGATCTCGGCGGCGGCACCCTGGCTGCGCTCGGCAAGCTTGCGGACTTCCGAGGCGACGACGGCGAAGCCGCGGCCATGCTCGCCGGCACGCGCCGCTTCCACCGCGGCGTTGAGCGCAAGCAGGTCGGTCTGGCGGGCGATTTCCTGGACGATGCCGATCTTCTCGGCGATCGTCCGCATCGCGCCCACCGCGCGATCCACCGCGACGCCGCTGGTTTCGGCATCCTTGGCGGACTGGCGCGCGATCTTCTCGGTCTGCGCGGCATTGTCGGCGTTCTGCTTGATGTTGGCGGCCATCTCTTCCATCGCCGCCGACGCCTGCTCGGCCGCCGCGGCCTGCTCGGTCGCGCCCTGCGAGACCTGCTCGGAGCTCGACGACAGTTCCTGGCTGCCCGAGGAGACGTTGGTCGCCGCGACCGTGGCGTCCGACACCACGCCGCGCAGGCGATCGACCATCCGCACCAGCGCGTTGCCCAGCACGTCCTTCTCCGACGCCGGCTTGTGCTGCACGGTCAGGTCGCCATCGGCGATCTTGTCGGCCAGCGTCGCGCTGATGCGCAGATTGGCGACCATCGTGTTGACGGTGTCCACCAGGTCCTTGATCTCGTCGTTGCTGGTGACCTGCACGTCCTGGCTGAGATCGCCGATCGACACCGCGCTGACCGCGGTCGAGACGCGGCGCAGACCCTGCGACACGATCCGCGAGATCCAGAAAGCGCCAGCGACGGCGATCAGCAGCGCGATGCCGGCGACCACCCACAAGGTGGTGGCGGCGCCGGCATAGAGCGCGTTGGTGTCCTGGTCGGCCTGCGTCATCTGCTGCTTGGAAAGCGCGACCAGCTGATCGGCAACGTCGCTCATCGCCGTGGCGATCTCACGCGAGCGGGTGAGCGAGATCTTGGCCGCCTCGGCATTGTTGTTGGCCAGTGCCAGCGTGCGGATCTGGTCGTTGACCGGCACGAACTCGTTGAACTTGGTGCTCAGCTGCATCCACAGCGGCTTGCCCTGCGCGGTCGCCGTGGAAACGCCCTTGGCGATCTGCCCCTGCACCTGCTCGCGTGCCTTCATCAGATCGGCGTCGAACTTGCGGGTGAGCGCCTCGTCCTCGGTCATCGCCATGTTCTTTTCCTGGCGCAGCACATAGCTGAGCCCGCCGCTGACGCTCTGCGCGATCTCCTGGCGCTGCGCCGGGCCCGCGATCACGTCGCTGATCGCCTGGTTGAGCGTGGCGAGGCGCGAATTGGCGACGCCGACCACGGCGAGCAGCAACAGGATGAGCACGCCGAAGGTGATGCCAAGTTTCAACTTGATCGTGGCACGCATGAATTTGAGTCCTTGAGGAGGAGAGGTAGCGGTCAGGCTGCGTGGACGCCGAAGGCGGCGTCTTCGGCGTCGGGGCCGCCATTGTTGAGATCGAGCGCGAAGCCGCTGACGCGGGCCTGCTGGTCGGCGACGCTGTTCGCCTTGGGCCGTGCCGCTGCCGCGCGCTTGGGCGCGGGGGCGGTGCGGGCGACCGGGCGGGCATGGCCGCTGCTGCGTTCGACGCGGAAATACGCGATACTGGCCTGGAGCTCCTCCGCCTGGGCGGCGAGTTCCTCGGAGGTCGCACTGATCTGCTCGGAGGCGCCGGCATTCTGCTGGGTCACCTGGTCGAGCTGCTGGATGGCATCGTTGATCTGCGCGGCGCCGATGTCCTGCTCGCGGCAGGCGGCGCTGATCTCGCTGACCAGCTCGGCGGTGCGGCGGATGTCGGGCACCAGGCGGCCGAGCATGTCGCCGGCTTCCGCGGCGGCTTTCACGGTTTCGCTGGAGACCGAGCTGATCTCGGCCGCAGCCCCCTGGCTACGCTCGGCGAGCTTGCGGACTTCCGAGGCGACGACGGCGAAGCCGCGGCCATGCTCGCCGGCGCGCGCTGCCTCGACAGCGGCGTTGAGCGCGAGCAGGTCGGTCTGGCGCGCGATTTCCTGAACGATGCCGATCTTCTCGGCGATCGTCCGCATCGCGCCGACCGCGCGCTCCACCGCTACGCCGCTGACTTCCGCGTCCTTGGCCGACTGGCGCGCGATCTTCTCGGTCTGCGCGGCATTGTCGGCGTTCTGCTTGATGTTCGCCGCCATCTCTTCCATCGACGCCGATGCCTGTTCGGCGGCAGCCGCCTGCTCGGTTGCGCCCTGCGAGACCTGCTCGGAGCTGGACGACAGCTCCTGGCTGCCGGTCGAGACGTTGGTCGCCGCGATGGTGGCATCGGAGACGACGCCGCGCAGCCGCTCGACCATCCGCACCAGCGCGTTGCCCAGCGTGTCACGCTCCGAGGCCGGCTTGTGCTGCACGGTCAGGTCGCCATCGGCGATCTTGTCGGCGACCGCGGCCGAGAGCCGCAGATTGCCGGTCATCCGGATCATCGCATGGCCCAGCGTGTCCTTGTCCGACAGCGGCTTGTGATCGACGCTGAGGTCGCCCTCAGCGATCCGGTCGGCCAGCGCGGCGCTGTCGCGCAGATTGGCGGTCATCCGGTTGACGGTGTCGACCAGATCCTTGATCTCGTCATTGGTGCTCACCGCGATGCGCTGGTCGAGATCGCCGATCGCGACGGCATCGACTGCTTGCGCGATGCGGCGCAGACCGGTCGAGACGATCCGAGAAATCCAGAAGGCACCGCCGACGGCAATCAGCAGCGCAAGCCCGGCGACGACGTAGAGCGTCGTCGCGGCGCTGCCGTACAGCGCGGTGGTATCGCGATTGGCCTGCTCCATCTGCTGGCGCGACAGTGTGACGATCTGGCCGACCAGGTTGCTGATCGTGCCGGCCAGTTCGCGCGACTTGGTGATCGACAGCTTGCCGGCTTCGGCATTGCGGTTGGCCAGCGCCAGCGCGCGGACCTGGTCATTCACCGGCACATATTCGGTGAACTTGGCCTCCACCTGCATCCACAGCGGCTTGCCGGCCTCGGTCGCGGAGCCGAGCCCCTTGGCGATCAGCACCTGGGTTTCGCCGCGTGCCTTCATCAGATCGGCGTCGAACGCGCGGGTGTCCGCGGCGTCCTCGGTCAGCGCCATGTTCTTTTCCTGGCGCAGGATATAGCTGACCTTGGCGTCGACGCTCTGGGCGATCTCCAGCCGCTTGGCCGGGCCGGCGATCACGTCGCTGGTCGCCTGGTTGAGCAGGCCGAGGCGGCTGTTGGCGACGCCTACCACGGCGAGCAGCAGGGCGATCAGCACGGCGAAGGTGACGCCGAGCTTCATCTTGATGGTGGCACGCATGGGGAACTCCTGGAACGGGGCGGTCAGGCTGCCTGGACGCCGAAGGCGGCGTCGTCGGCATCGGGGCCGCCATTGCTCAGATCGAGCGCGAAGCCGCTGACCCGGGCCTTTTGATCGGCAATGCTGTTGGGCTTGGGCCGCGCAGCCGATTTGGCGGCGGGCTTGGGCGCGGGGCGGCGCGCGGGCGTCGCAGCGCGCGGTGCGGCGCGCACGGAGTCGACCCGGAAATAGGCGATGCTGGCCTGGAGCTCCTCGGCCTGGGCGGCGAGTTCCTCGGACGTGGCGCTGATCTGCTCGGAGGCACCGGCATTCTGCTGGGTGACCTGGTCGAGCTGCTGGATCGCATCGTTGATCTGCGCGGCGCCGATATCCTGCTCGCGGCAGGCGGCGCTGATCTCGCTGACCAGTTCGGCGGTGCGGCGGATGTCCGGCACCAGGCGGCCGAGCATGTCGCCCGCCTCGGCGGCTGCCTTCACCGTCTCGCTCGACACCGAGCTGATTTCGGCTGCGGCACCCTGGCTGCGCTCGGCGAGCTTGCGCACCTCCGAAGCGACGACGGCAAAGCCGCGACCATGCTCGCCGGCGCGCGCTGCCTCGACAGCCGCGTTGAGCGCGAGCAGGTCGGTCTGACGGGCGATTTCCTGGACGATGCCGATCTTCTCGGCGATCGTGCGCATCGCACCCACCGCGCGGTCTACCGCGACGCCGCTCACTTCGGCATCCTTGGCCGACTGGCGGGCGATCTTCTCGGTCTGCGCGGCATTGTCGGCGTTCTGCTTGATGTTGGCGGCCATCTCTTCCATCGAGGCGGAGGCCTGTTCTGCGGCGGCGGCCTGCTCGGTCGCGCCCTGCGAGACCTGCTCGGCGCTCGACGACAGTTCCTGGCTGCCCGAGGAGACGTTGGTCGAGGCGACCGTCGCGTCGGCGATCACGCCGCGCAGGCGATCGACCATGCCGTTTACCGTCTCGACCAGATCCTTGATCTCGTCGTTGCTCGTCACCTGCACGCGCTGGTTGAGGTCGCCCTCCGCCACCGCGGTGATCGCGGAGCCGACGCGGGCGAGGCCGCTCGACACGGTCCGCGAGATCCACCAGGCCGCCGCGACGGCGATCAGCAGTGCCACGCCGGCGACGCTGAACAGCGCGGTATTGGCACCGGCGTAAACGTCGGCTGCTT
The DNA here is from genome assembly GCF_900114095.1 of Sphingomonas sp. NFR04. GTDB lineage: Bacteria > Pseudomonadota > Alphaproteobacteria > Sphingomonadales > Sphingomonadaceae > Sphingomonas. The sequence continues at coordinate 93,230 of NZ_FORV01000004.1, forward strand.
CCTGCTCGGCGGTGCTCATCTGCTGCTTCGACAGGGTGACGAGCTGGCTGACCGCCTGGCTCATCGCCAGCGCCAGCTCGCGCGACTTGCCCATCGACAGGGCTGCCGCCTCGGCATTCTTGTTGGCCAGGCCGAAATTGCGGACCTGGTCATTGACCGGCACGAACTCGTCGAACTTGCTCTCCAGCTGCGACCAGAGCGGGCGGCCCTGCTCGGTGGCGCCAGCGACGCCCTTGGTGATCAGCTGCTGCAGCTCGCCGCGCGCCTTCATCAGATCGGCGTCGAACTTGCGCATCTGCGCGTCGTCGTTCGACATCGCCAGGTTCTTCTCCTGGCGGATGACGAAGCCCAGCTTCGCCTCGATCGTCTGGGCGAGTTCGAGGCGCTGGGCCGGGCCGCGGATCACGTCCGACGTCGCCTGGTTGAGCACGCCGAGCCGGGTGCTCGCCACGCCTACCACCACGAGCAGCAGCGCGATCAGCACGCCGAAGGTGATGCCCAGTTTCAGTTTGATGGTTGCGCGCATGGTCAACGTTCCTCGAAGCGGGGGTGCATCGGCGACAGCGGCCGTGCGGGCAGGGGGAGAAAGCGGCTCATGCCGCGGCCGCGAGGGCGGCATCGCCGAGATGGGCGGCGAAGATGGCGTGGAGGTCCGGCAGGACGACGACGCCGTCGTCGCGGCGCACCAGGGTGCGGACGAACTGGCGGCGCCAGCGCATGCCGACCGCGGGGGGCTCCTCGCTCGCCGCCTCGGCGAGCGTCGCGACCTCGTGGACCTTGTCGGTGCGGATGCCGATCTGGAGCGGCTCGTCGCCGAGCGCGATCTCGATCACCACGATGCGGCTGTCGAGCGTCGTCGCCTCGGCGGGCGCCATGGCGAAGGCCTGGCGCAGGTCGGCGATCGGGATGATCTTGCCGCGGAAATTGACCACGCTGTGCACCAAAGGCGCGGCGCCCGGCACGCGCGTCTCGGGCAGCAGGTCCAGGATCTCGCGGACCAGCACCGCCTCCAGCGCGAAGGTCTCGTCGCCAAGGTCGAAGGTGAGGACTTCGAGATGGCCGGTCTCGTCCCAGGGGACGATGGCTTGGGTGTTGCTATCCTGCATGGGCTCAACCGGCGGCACGCAGCCGCTCCTCCTGCTGCTGGCCGGCCAGCACGAGCTGGACGACGTCGAGGATCAGCGCGACGCCGCCGTCGCCGAGGATGGTCGCGCCGGCAAAGGCGGCGACGTCCTGGTGGAGCGGCGACATCGACTTGATCACGGTCTGGTGGCTGCCGATGATCTGGTCGACGACCAGCCCGACGCGCTCGGCGCCGGTGGCGATGACGACGATCTTCTGGTGCGGATCGGGCTTGGTACCCGTCTCGAACATCTCCCGCAGGCGCAGGAACGGCACCAGCCGGTCGCGCAGCGTGATGAAGCTGCGGCCGCGCGAGCGGAGATCCTCCTCGAGGCTGAGCTCGAGGCATTCCTCGACCGCAGCGAGCGGGATCACGTAGCGGCCCTCGCCAACCCGGACGAGCAACCCGTCGATGATCGCGAGGGTGAGCGGGATGCGCAGCACCACCTTCGAACCTTCGCCCGGCACCGAGGTGATGTCGATCGCGCCGCGCAGGCTCTCGATCGTGCGCTTGACCACGTCCATGCCGACGCCGCGGCCGGAGAGGTTGGTCACCGCCGCGGCGGTCGAGAAGCCGGGGTGGAAGATCATCTGCAGCAGTTCGGATTCGCTGATCTGCTGCCCGGGCTGGATCAGCCCTTGGGCTTCCGCCTTGGCGCGCACGCGCTCGCGGTTGATGCCGCGGCCGTCGTCCTGGATGGTGATCAGCACCTCGCCGCCGGCCTGGTGGGCCGAGAGGCGGACATGGCCGGTGGCGGGCTTGCCCGCGGCCACGCGCTCGTCCTCGGGCTCCAGCCCATGGTCGCAGGCGTTGCGGATCAGGTGGACCATCGGATCGGCGAGCCGCTCGATCACGGTCTTGTCGACTTCCGTAGCCTCGCCCTCGGTCGACAGCTCGATCGCCTTGCCGGTCTCGCGGGCGAGATCGTGGATCAGGCGACGGAAGCGGCCGAACAGCGTGGCGACCGGCACCATGCGCAGCACCATCATCGTGTCGCGCAGCTCGCTGACCAGCCGCTCGATTTCCTCGGAGATCGAGCGCAGCACCATGTCGCCGCCCTGGCCGTTGGCCAGCTGCGAGAGGCGGCTGTGGACGATCACGAGCTCGCCCACCCGGTCCATCAGCTCGTCGAGCCGCTCGGCGGGGACGCGGACGCTCTCGCCGGTCTTGGTCGCGGCCTTGGCGGGGCCGGTGGCTTCGGGCGTGGCGACGGCAGCGGCGGCCACCGGCGCCTCGACGACCTCGGCGGGTGCTTCCGCTTCGCCGCCGATTTCCTCGATCACCAGCTCCATGTCGTCCATGACGAACAGGAACACGTCGTCGATATCGTCGCGCGACACGTCGCCGAACAGTTCGACGTCCCAGCCGACATGGCATTCGACCGGATTGAGGTCGCCGAGCGCCGGCAGCCGGTCGGTGCGCGCGGTAATCGTGCAGTCGCCCAGTTCGCGCAGCTCGTCGAGCAGCATCAGCGGGTTGGTGCCGTTCGCCATCGATTCGGGCGGCAGATAGAAGGTCAGGCGCCAACCCTTGCGCACGGGGGCCGAGGGCGCGGGCGTCGGTGCACCGGCGGCGGCATCCACCTCGCGCTGCAGCTCGGCGAGGATCGCGGCGCCGGTGGCTTCGAGGCCCGTGCCGTCGCCGTCGACCAGCGCGCGCATATGGTCCTTGGCCGAGAGGATCACCGCGACCAGCCCCTGCGTGGCGGGCGCGAGGCCCTTGCGCACGCGGTCGAAGGCGGTCTCGCAGTGGTGGGTGAAGCTGGCCAGCGCGTCGAAGCCGAACATCGCGCCCGAGCCCTTGAGCGTGTGCAGCCCGCGGAACACCGCGTCGATCAGGTCGCGATCGTCGAGCCGGTGGGTCAGGTCGAGCAGTCCCTGCTCGACCTGGTCGAGCAGGTCGCCGGCCTCGACCCGGAAGGCGGCGATCGGATCGCCGCCGCTCACCGGCCGAGCACCTTGCGCGATACCTTGAGCAGCTGTTCGGGGACGAACGGCTTGACCAGCCAGCCGGTGGCGCCGGCGGCCTTGGCCTGCTGCTTCATCGCGTCGTCGCTCTCGGTGGTGAGGAACAGGATCGGCGTGCCGCACTGGGCGGGATCCTTGCGCAGCTCGCGGATCATCGTGAGCCCGTCCATGTTGGGCATGTTGAGATCGGTGATGATCAGATCGAACTTGGCGCCCTTGGCCTTGGCCAGGCCCTCGACGCCGTCGCCGGCCTCGGTGACGGCATAGCCTGCGCCGGTCAGCGCGATCTTGATCGCCATGCGGAGGCTGGGCGAATCATCGACGGTGAGGATCGAGGCGGTCATTGGGCACGTTCTCCGTGAAACCAGAAGTCGAGATCTTGGGGGGTGGGCGCGGCGAGGAAGCCGGCACGATCGAGCAGCGCTGCGACCGGCGCAGGTGCCGGGCTGCGCAGGCGAACCTCGCGACCGGCATCCGCAGCGGCGGTGCGCAGCGCACAGAGGATCTGGACGAAGCTAAGATCAGCGTCCGTTACGTCTGCGATATCAATGTTGATCGTGCCTTCTTCCGCCAGTGCATCGATGCATTGCTGACGAAGAGCGCCAGCATCGCGCATCACAGCGGAAGATGCGACGTGGAGTTCTATTTCCATTTATCCCCCGGTAAGATTTCTTAGCGCGAGCTTCATGGTCCGCACCGGCGGTCTTGGATCCAACCGCAACATGGGAATTATAGGCAAAATACCGGAGGAACGCCCTGTTCCGCGGGCAAAAAATTCGCGGTATCCTGCAGTTGTCGCGCATTGCTGCCGCCGCTCGCGCCCCGCGATGGCGTATTTTCAGAGCGCGCCTAGGTAGTTACACGGTGGGAACAAACCTTTGCACCGATCGCTTTTGGCGCCGCGCTATGGCTGGCCCTAGAGCGCCGCATCGGCTAGGCGCTGACCGATCATGCTCAATCTGACCGACATCACGGTGCGCCTGGGTGGCCGCACGATTATCGACGGCGCCACCGCCAAGCTGCCGCCGCGCGGCCGTATCGGCCTGATCGGCCGAAACGGCGCCGGCAAATCGACGCTGGTGAAGGTGATCGCCAGCCAGCTGGAGCCCGATGGCGGCAGCGTCGACATGCCGCGCGGCGCCAAGCTCGGCTACATCGCGCAGGAGGCCCCCGGCGGCTCCGCGACCCCGTTCGAGACGGTGCTCGCCGCCGACATCGAGCGCGCCGCGCTGCTCGAGGAGAGCGAGACCAGCCACGATCCCGATCGCATCGGCGAAATTCACGAACGGCTGCTCGCGATCGACGCGCATGCCGCACCGTCGCGCGCGGCGCGGATCCTGGTCGGCCTCGGCTTCGACGAGGAGATGCAGCATCGCGAGCTCGAAAGCTTCTCGGGCGGCTGGCGGATGCGCGTCGCGCTGGCCAGCCTGCTCTTCTCGCAGCCCGACCTGCTGCTGCTCGACGAGCCCTCGAACCACCTCGACCTTGAAGCGGTGCTGTGGCTGGAGGACTTCCTGAAGTCCTATCCCGCGACGATCCTGCTGGTCAGCCACGAACGCGACTTCCTCAACAACGTCGTCGATCACATCCTGCATCTGGAGCGCGGCAAGCTGACGCTCTATCCGGGCGGCTATGACGCGTTCGAGCGCCAGCGCGCCGAGCGCCAGGCCCAGCTTGCCGCCGCGCGCGTCAAGCAGCAGGCCGAGCGCGAGAAGCTGCAGGACTATATCGCCCGCAACTCGGCCCGCGCCTCCACCGCCAAGCAGGCGCAGAGCCGGCAGAAGGCGCTGGCCAAGATGCAGCCGATCGCCGAACTGGTCGACGATCCCTCGCTCAGCTTCGACTTCCCCAATCCGGACGAGCTGCGCCCGCCGCTGATCACGCTCGACATGGCCAGCGTCGGCTATGGCGACACGCCGATCCTGCAGCGGCTGAACCTGCGCATCGATCCCGACGATCGCATCGCGCTGCTCGGCCGCAACGGCAACGGCAAGACCACGCTCGCCCGGCTGCTCGCGGCGCAGCTGACCCCGATGGACGGCGGGATCAACAGCAGCGGCAAGATGAAGGTGGGATATTTCACCCAGTATCAGGTGGAGGAGCTCGACCGCGACGACACGCCGCTGCAGCACATGACGCGCAACATGGCCGGGGCGAGCCCGGGCGCGGTGCGCGGCCAGCTGGGCCGCTTCGGCTTCTCGGGCGACAAGGCGACGACCAAGGTCGGCAAGCTTTCGGGCGGCGAGCGCGCGCGGCTGGCGCTGGCGCTGATCACCCGCGACGCACCGCATCTGCTGATCCTCGACGAGCCGACCAACCACCTCGACGTCGATGCGCGCGAGGCGCTGATCCAGGCGCTCAACGGCTATTCGGGCACCGTCGTCGTGGTCAGCCACGACCGCCACATGCTCGAGATGACCGCCGATCGGCTGGTGCTGGTCGACCAAGGCACGGCGCGCGAGTTCGACGGGACGCTGGACGATTATATCAGCTTCGTCCTCTCCAAGGACGGGAGCGGCGGCAAGGGCGGCGCCTCCAAGGCCGATCGCAAGGAAGCCCGCCGCGCGGCCGCCGAGGCGCGCGAGAAGGGCACGGCGCTGCGCAAGGCAGCCAAGGCGGCCGAAACCGAGCTTGCCCGGCTGCAGGCGCAGCTTTCGGCGCTGGAAAAGGCGATGTTCGATCCGGCCAATGCCGACGCCGCGCTCACCAAGCTGACCATGACCGACCTGATGAAGCGCCGCGCCGAGGTGAGCGGGCAGATCGAGGCGGCGGAGTTGACCTGGATGGAAGCCAGCGAGGCGCTGGAGGGGATCGAGGGGTGATCCAATTCCTCCCCTGCAACGCAGGGGAGGGGGACCGCCGCCGAAGGCGGTGGTGGAGGGGCCGCCGCGGTACGCGGCGGTTTCGTCCGGCCGGAAGGGCACCCCGCGCCTGGCGGCGCGGCCCCTCCACCATTCGCTGCGCGAATGGTCCCCCTCCCCCGGAACGGGGGAGGATTTTCTTTACGCGATCGTCGGCACGATCCCGCCTTCCACCCGGATCGCCGCACCATTGGTGATCGCGCCCAGCGGGCTGGCGAGCAGCGCCACCTGTGCGGCGATCTCCTCGGCTTCGATCAGCCGGCGGATCAGCGACAGCGGGCGCAGCTTGGCGAAGAACTCGGCCTCGCGCTCGGCTTCCGGCGCATCCTTGTTGTCGACCACCGAGCGGATGAACTCGACGATGCCCTCGGAGCGCGTCGGCCCCGGCAGCACCGAATTGACCGTCACGTTCGTGCCGCGGGTCTGCTCCGCGAGGCCGCGGGCGATCGCCAGCTGGGCGGTCTTGGTGGTGCCGTAGTGGATCATCTCGCTGGGGATCACGAGCCCGCTCTCGCTGGCGATGAACAGCACCCTGCCCCAGTCGCGCGCCAGCATGCGCGGGAAATAATGCCGCGCCAGTCGCGCGCCGCTGACGACGTTGACTTCGAACAGATGGTGCCAGTCGTCGTCGCTGATCTCGGTGAAGGGCTTGGCTTCGTAGATGCCGAGATTGTTGACGAGGATGTCGGTGTCTGGAACCGCCGCGATCAGCGTCGCCGCGCCTTCCGCCGTGGCGGGATCGGCGAGCACGGGGTTCACCGTGCCCAGCTTCGCGATGCGCGCGGCGGCCTCGTCGAGCTTGGCCTGGCTGCGGCCCGTGATCGTCACCGCCACGCCTTCCTGTGCGAGCCGTTGGGCGATGGCGAGGCCGATGCCGGCGGTGGAGCCGGTGACGAGGGCGGTCTTGCCGGTAAGCTGCAGGTCCATGGGGGTGTCTCCTTCCAAATTCCAAACCGGAGATAGGCGAGCGCGCCATTGCTGATTAGATTGCCGGGCAGCATCACAGAAGTGCATCGGAATCACGGATGGACAATCGGCTCGGCGAAATGGAGATGTTCCTGGCGGTGGCGGCCGAGGGCAGCCTTGCGGGTGCCGCCAAGGCGCTGCGCATCACGCCCTCCGCCGTCAGCCGCGGCATGGCGCGGCTGGAAGCGCGGCTCGGCGTCCAGCTCGCGACCCGTACCACCCGCGCGCTGGCGCTCACCCCCGAGGGCCAGGCCTATCATGCCCGCGTCGCCGGGCTGATGGCCGAGATCGACGCGATCGAGCACAGCTTCGAGCGCGACCAGGTCCCGCGCGGGCCCTTGCGGGTCAACGCGTCGGTGCCGCTGGGCATGCAGTTCCTGATCCCGGTCCTGCCCGCCTATCTGCGCGCGCATCCGGGGGTGACGGTGGACCTCACGCTCTCCGACGCGCTGGTCGAGCTGGTCGAGGAGCGCGCCGATGTCGCGATCCGGGTGGGGCCGTTGCGCGACACCGGCATCAAGGCGGCGAAGCTCGGGCGCAGCACGATGGTGGTGGTCGCCAGTCCCGACTATCTCGCGCGCTGCGGCACACCCGATCACCCCAACGATCTCGACCGGCACACCTGCCTGCGCTTCAACTTCCGCCGCTCGATCGACAGCTGGCCGTTCCGGATCGACGGCGCGGTGGTGCAGCGGACGATGGACGGGCCGTTCCTCGCCAATTCGGGCGAGGCGGTGCGACTGATGGCGCTGGCGGGTGGCGGCATTGCGCGGATGGGCCGCTTCCATGTCGCCGCCGACCTTGCCGCCGGCCGGCTGGTCGAGCTGCTCGCGGCGTTCAATCCCGGCGACGGCGAGGACATCCACGCGCTGTTCGTCGGGCATGACCGGCTGGCGCTGCGGGTGCGCTCCTTCGTCGACTTCCTCAAGACCAATCTGGTTCTCTAACCCGTCGTTAACCTTGTTCCGCTAGTCCAAAGCGGCCCTGCCGGGCGTGGTGCAAGGACCGGCCGTTGAACGACATTCGCGTACTCGACAATTTCCTCGGCGACGAACGGCGCCAGCGCGTCTGGGACTATCTCGACCAGACGGGCTGGGCGCACGGCGCCTATTCCTCGGGCGCGCCCGATGCGCCGCGCTATTTCTACAAGCATTTCGCCGGCTACCAGAAGAGCGCGCAGGAAGATCGCGATCCCAACGCGATCGGCAACGAGCTGCGCGCCGCCGCACCGTTGATCGCCGAGGTGTGGGACGACCTGCTGCAAAAGCCGCTGCGCGCCCAGCGGCTGTCGCGCTGCTATGCCAACCGGATGCCGGCGGGCGTCGGCGGCGGCGTCCATCTCGATTCGGACTGCAAGGACCACCTCACCGCGATCTATTATCCCCAGGCCGACTGGAACGCCGACCAGGGCGGGGAGACCTTGTTCTTCAACCGCAGCGGCAGCGAAGTGGTGAAGGCCGTGGTACCCAAGCCCGATCGGCTGGTGATCTTCCCCGGCACCATCCCGCATGCCGCGCGGCCGATCTACGCCGTGGCGCCCGATGCCGCGCGGATCACGCTGATGTTCAAGACGCTGGGCCGCCGCGCCTGACACATTGCTCCCCCGCACGACTCCTGTAGAAGCACAGCGAGACAGGCGGGGGGACATAGAGGATGGCCGACGGGGTTTGCGAACCGAGCGCCAGCGAGATGCGGATGGTGATCGGCGCGTCGTCGCTGGGCACCGTGTTCGAATGGTATGATTTCTTCATCTGGGGCACGCTGACCGCCACCGGAGTCCTCGGCCGCACCTTCTTCCCCTCGGAAAACGAGAATCTCGCAACCCTGCTCTCCTGGGCGACCTTCGCGATCGGCTTCGGATTCCGCCCGCTCGGCGCGGTGGTCTTCGGCTATCTCGGCGACAAGATGGGGCGCAAATATACCTTCCTCGTCACCATCACGGTGATGGGGCTGGCCACCGCCGGCATCGGCCTGATCCCCGGCTATCGCGAGATCGGGGCGACCGCGCCGATCATCATCCTGGTGCTGCGCGTCGCGCAGGGGCTGGCGCTGGGCGGCGAATATGGCGGTGCGGCGATCTTCGTCGCCGAGCATTCGCCCGAGGGACGCGCCGGCTTCCATACCAGCTTCATCCAGGCGAGCGTGGTCGGCGGCTTCATCCTCAGCCTCGCCGTCGTCCTGCTGTTCCGCTTCGCCGCCGCTGGCGTGTGGGAAAGCTGGGGATGGCGGCTGCCCTTCCTCTTCTCGCTGGTGCTGCTCGCCATCTCGGTATGGATGCGCCTGCGCCTTTCGGAGAGCCCGGTGTTCAAGGCGATCAAGGAAGCGGGCGAGACCGCGCGCAACCCGTTCGTCGAGAGCTTCACCTATCCGGGCAACAAGAAGCGCCTGCTCGTCGCGCTGTTCGGCATCGCCGGCGGGCTCACCGTGGTGTGGTACACCGCGATGTTCTCGGTGCTCGCCTTCCTCTCGGGGCCGATGCGGCTCGACCAGACCGCCGCGCAGCTGATCACCGGCGCCGGCGCGGTGATCGGGGTCGGCTTCTTCCTCTACTTCGGCAAGCTTTCGGACCGGGTCGGCCGCAAGCCACCGATCGTGATCGGCTATGCGCTGACGCTGGTGCTGCTCTTCCCCTGTTTCTACGTGATCGGCAGCGCGGCGAATCCGGGCCTCGCCAAGGCATCGCGACGCGAGCCGGTGATCGTCGCCGGGCCGCACTGCACCTATGATCCCTTCGCCACCACCCAGGCTGACGAATGCTGGCGGATGCTCGACCATCTTTCGCGGCTGGGCGTGATCTACAAGACCGCCAAGGCGCCCACCGTCGTCGTCACGATCGGCGGCCAGGTGGTGGAGAGCAACGACCCCAAGGCGGTGAAGGCCGCGCTCGAGGATGCCGGCTATCGCTTCGATCGCATCGTGCCCGAGCCGATCGACATCGCGATGATCCTGGTGGCGATGACGGTGCTGATGGCGCTGTGCGGCGCCACCTATGGCCCGGTCGCGGCGCTGCTCAGCGAGATGTTTCCCAGCCGCATCCGCTATTCGTCGATGTCGATCCCCTATCATATCGGCACCGGCTATTTCGGCGGCTTCCTGCCCTTCATCAGCCACTACATCGTCGCGCGCACCGGCAATCCCTATGCGGGGCTGTGGTACACCTTCGCGGTGGTGGCGATGGCGCTGGTGGTGACCGCCTTCGGCCTGCGCGAGACGGTGGCGCTTCGCGCGGCGCGGCGCTAACCGACGGGGGATGACCGACTCCCCCCTGCGCCTCCGCCTCGACGCCGCCGCCCTCACTGCCAACTGGACGCTGCTTTCGCGCCTCAGCGGTGCAGCCGCGTGCGGCGCGGCGGTGAAGGCGAACGGCTATGGCTTGGGTGCGCGCGGCGTGGTGGAGCGGCTGGCGGCGGCGGGCTGCCGTGATTTCTTCGTCGCCACCTGGGCCGAGGCGTGCGAGATCGCCGATATGGGCATGCCGATCTCGGTGCTGCACGGCGTCCGCGCCGAGGACCTGGCCGATCGCCCGGCCAATGCGCGGCCGGTGCTCGCGAGCGCCGGGCAGGTGCAGCGCTGGCGCGACGCCGGCGGGGGCGCGTGCGACGTCATGGTCGATACCGGCATGAACCGGCTGGGCGTGTCGCCGCAGCAGGTAGCGGACGGGCTGCTCGACGGGCTGGCGATCGACACGCTGATGAGCCACCTCGTCTCCGCCGACGAGGACGTGCCGCTCAACGCCCGCCAGCGCGACACCTTCGCCGCGCTCGCCGGGCGGACGTCGGCACGCCGGATGAGCCTCGCGAACAGCTCCGGGATCGCGCTGGGCCCCGATTATCATTTCGACCTGACCCGCCCCGGCATCGCGCTCTACGGCGGCCGCCAGCGCGGGGGCCATGACGGAATCCGGCAGGTCGTCACGCCCGAGGCGCAGATCCTTCAGCGCCGGCGGGTCCGCGCAGGCGAGACGATCGGCTACAACGCCACCTATACCGCGCCGCTGGACATGGAGGTGGCGATCCTCAACCTCGGCTATGCCGACGGCTATCTGCGCTGCTTCTCGAACAAGGGCCGCGCGCATGCAGGGGAGGCGGTGCTGCCGGTGGTGGGCCGCGTCTCGATGGACCTCACCGCGCTCTGCGTCGACGCCGCGCCCGAGCTGGCCGAGGGCGAATGGGTCGCGATGGACTATGCCCTGCCCGAGACCGCGACGCTGAGCGGATTGTCGCAGTACGAACTGCTCACCGGGCTCGGCGCGCGCTTCGATCGCATCTGGGCCTAGCGGCCAGAGAAAAAGGGCCGGGAATCGCTCCCCGGCCCTCCTTTGCAGAAACGACGTGCGATCTCAGTCGCGCTCGACGCACATCGCGATGCCCATGCCGCCGCCGATGCACAGCGTCGCGAGACCCTTCTTGGCGTCGCGCTTGTTCATCTCGTGGAGCAGGGTGGTGAGGATGCGCGCGCCCGACGCGCCGATCGGGTGGCCGATCGCGATCGCGCCGCCGTTGACGTTCACCTTGTCGGCATCCCAGCCCAGTTCCTTGCCGACCGACAGCGCCTGTGCGGCAAAGGCTTCGTTCGCCTCGATCAGGTCGAGGTCGCCGATCGTCCAGCCGGCCTTTTCCAGCGCCTTGCGGCTCGCGGTGACCGGGCCGATGCCCATGATCGACGGATCGACGCCGGTGCTCGCCCAGCTCTTGATCGTGGCGAGGATCGGCGCGCCGCGCTTCTCGGCTTCCTCGCGGCTCATCAGCACCAGCGCCGCGGCGCCGTCGTTAAGGCCCGAGGCGTTGGCGGCGGTGACGGTGCCGTCCTTCTTGAAGGCGGGGCGCAGGCCGGCGACGCTGTCCACCGTCGCGCCGGCGCGGATATATTCGTCATCGGCGACGATCGTCTCGCCCTTGCGAGTCTTCACCGTCACCGGCGCGATCTCGTCCTTGAAGCGACCGTCGGCGCGCGCCTTCTCGGCAAGGTTCTGCGAGCGGACGGCGAACTCGTCCTGCTCGCCGCGGGTGACCTGATATTGCTCGGCGAGATTCTCGGCGGTGATGCCCATGTGATAGCCGTTGAACACGTCGGTCAGGCCGTCCTTGATCATCGTGTCGACCAGGCTCAGGTCGCCCATCTTGGTACCCGGGCGCAGCGACTGGGCATGGGTGCTCATCGACATCGATTCCTGGCCGCCCGCGACGATGATCGAGGCATCGCCGTTGCGGATCGACTGGAAGCCGAGCGCCACCGCGCGCAGCCCCGAGCCGCAGACCTGCTGCACGCCCCACGCCGGCACTTCCTTGGGCACGCCCGCGTTCATCGATGCCTGTCGGGCCGGATTCTGGCCCTGCGCGGCGGTGAGCACCTGGCCGAGAATGACTTCGGAGACCTCCTCGCCCTTCACGCCGGCTTCGGCGAGCGCTGCCTCGATCGCCACGCGACCAAGCTCGTGCGCGGGGGTGGCGGCGAAGGCACCGAGAAAGCTGCCCACCGGGGTACGCTTGGCGGCAGTGATCACGACGTCGGTCATGCTGGTCTCCTGGAGTGTGTTTGGTCGCTATCTAGTGCGCGGAAGTGCAGTTAACCAGTCGGCAAGCGGCTCCCACACCGCCTTTCGCGCGCGGCCGCCGACGATCATGCCCACATGACCCAGCGTCATCTCGCGCACCTCGCCCAGCCGCGCGGCGCTGGCGGCGGGGACGATGCGATCGGTGGTGGAGATCAGCGACAGCGCGGGAATCGTCAGCGCTTCGGCGCGCGCGGTAATGCCCGCCACGTGCCAGCGGCCGGTCCCGGGCAGGTCGGCCGAGAGGAAGTCGTCGAACAGCTGCCGCCCGGCGCCGAAGCTGAGCGGGGCGCCCGCATTGGCCCAGTCCTCCAGCACGACGAAGGCGCGCGCCTCCGCGGCCCTGGGATGGAGGCGGCCGAAGCGTTCATACTTCACGATCGTGCGGCGGGGATCGAGCTGCCAGAAGCCGGCCTGGAGCACCTCCATCGGCACCACGCCCAGCCGCTCGCAGGTGGGGTAGGCCCCGTCCCACAGCGCCGCGAACCGCTCCAGCGCGGCGCCATAGCCGGCGAAGTGCCAGGGCGCAGCGATGGTGACGAGGCCGGCGGCCTCGATGGCCTGCGCCGCTGCGATCGCCATGGTGCCCCCCAGGCAATAGCCGGCGAGCACCGGCGGCTGCCGCAACTGGCGCAGCAACGGCAGCAGCAATTGCTCGACATGGCCGTTGACGTCGAGCTGTGCGTCCTCGGGCGAGGGGGGGCCCCAATCGACCAGCAGCGGCCGCACGCCCTGTCGCGCCAGCCAGCGCAGCAAAGAATTGCCGCGGGCAAGGTCGAGCACCACCGGCGGGTTGATCAGCGACGGCACGAACACCACCGGTCGGCCATGCCCGCCATAATCGCGCAGCACGGCGCGGCCAGCGCGCGCGACGATCGGCTTTTCGGTACGTGGGGCAGGGCGGGGTGCACGCTGATACGCGGCCAGGCCCGCCAGTGCCGCTGCGCGTCTTTCGGGCGATGCTGCCGTTTCGTTGCGCAGCAATGCGAGAAAAAGCGGCAAAGGGCGCGGTCCGTGTTGCGGCGCGTCAGAAACTGTAGTTAGGTGCGCATCTGTCACGCGCGGGGTTCCCATGAAGAAAGCTGCACCTGGAAGCGGTCCGGTCATTATCAAGAAGTACGCGAACCGCCGACTCTACAACACCGAAACCTCGTCCTACATCACGCTCGAGCATCTCGCAGCGATGACGCGCGAAGGGCGCGACTTCAAGGTCGTCGACGCCAAGACCGAGGAGGACATCACCCATAACGTCCTCACCCAGATCATCATGGAGGAGGAAGCCCGCGGCCAGACGATGCTGCCGGTGAATTTCCTCCGCCAGTTGATCGCGCTCTATGGCGACTCGATGCAGGCGATGGTGCCGGGCTATCTCGAAGCGTCGATGGACAGCTTCCGCCGCAACCAGGAACAGTTCAAGTCGGCGGTCGAGGGCGCCTTCGCCAACTCGCCCTTCGCCGAGATCGCCAAGCGCAACATGGCGATGTTCGAAGCGGCGGCCAGCGCCTTCCAGCCAGGCGGTGCGGCGAACCCGACGCCGGGTGCTGCGCCTACGGCAGCGCCCGCGACGCCCGAGGCGAGCGGCGCTGGCGACGGCGACGTGTCGTCGCTCAAGGCCGAGCTGGCCCGGCTGCAGGAAAAGATCGAGAAGCTGGGGAAGTAACGCTTCCCCGTTGAATTGGGGTGAACCCATATCCTCCCCCGCCGGGGAGGTGGCGCCGAAGGCGACGGAGGGGGAGGACGCCCTGCCGCTCGCAAGGTTCTGGCATCCTCCCCCTCCGACCCGCTGGCGCGGGCCACCTCCCCCTGGCGGGGGAGGATACGCCTCCCGAATGCCTGTTCTTACGGCTTGCGGAACTTGAGCGTCATGCGGTCGCTCTCGCCGATTGCGGCGTATTTGGCGCGGTCCTGGTCCTTGAGCGCATAGGTGGGCGGCAGCGTCCACACGCCGTTCGGCCAGTCGGCGGTGTCGGCCTTATTGGCATTCACCTCCGACGCGCCGACGAACTTGAAGCCTGCCGCCTCGGCCAGCCGGCGGACGGTGGAGACCTTCAGATAGCCGCTCTTGGTCTCGCGCTCGTCGCTGGCGCTTTCGGGTAGGCGATGGTCCTCGATGCCGAGCGTACCGCCCTTTTTGAGCATCGCGTACATCTGCTTGAACGCCTCGGGCGAATAGTCCTTGCCGTCCTGGCCGCCCATCCGCCAGTTATGGACGTTGCGGAAGGTCAGCACCACGTCGGCCGTACCGTTCGGCACCTTGGCCAAGCCCGCGGCGGCGGGGAAGGTGACGACGCGGATGGGGCCGTAGAGCGCGGCGTCCTTGGCCTTCAGCGCCTCGATGCCCTTGGCGTTGCCGCTCGGCACCGCCGCATAGAGCGTGCCCTTGCCCTTGGTGAGCGGGGCGAGGATCTCGGTGTACCAGCCACCGCTCGGCCAGATCTCGACCACCGTGTCGCCGGGCTTCACGCCGAAAAAGGCGAGCGTGTCGGCGGGGTGGCGATATTTGTCGCGCGCGGTATTGGCGGGCGTGCGGCTGGGGGCTGCCACCGCGGCGTCGATCGCCTGGCGCAGCGAGGCGGGTTGCTGCGCAGCAACGCTGGCGACGGCGGCGAGGGTGGTAACGGCGGCGGCGGCGACAAGACGATGGCGCATAAGCGATGGCTCCCTGCTATCGGTGCGCGACTGTGACGCAACGGGATGACGATGCAACTAGAATTCTGGATCGGCGCCGGGGTTGCGCTGCTGGTCGCGATCGTGGCCGGGGTGGCCGAGCATCGCCGGCGCAAGCGGCGGAACCTGGAGCAGGTGGGCTGGGTGCCGTGGATGGCAATCCAGATGGCCGGTCTGTTCGCCGCGCTGGTGCTGGTCAGCGTCGCGCTGCACGCGGGGTGAGGCTGTGACGATCCTCCCCTGTAAGGGGAGGTGGCGCGCGTAGCGCGACGGAGGGGTGTCGACGCTGGGAGGTGTGGACCGCCATTGCAGCGGGGACACCCCTCCGTCAGCCCTTCAGGCTGCCACCTCCCCTTACAGGGGAGGATTTGGCTACAAACACGCCTCCAGCAGCGCCTGGTCGAAACCGAACTGCTTGGCCTTGTCGAGCGTGTAGGGGCGCAGGCCCATCGAGCGATATTCGCCGATGATCTTCCCGTCGGTGCCCTCGTCGAGATATTCAAACTTGAACAGCTCCTGGGTGACGATCACCGGGCCTTCCATGCCGATCACCTCGGTAATGTTGGTCACCCGGCGGCTGCCGTCGCGCAGGCGCTTCACCTGGATGATCAGGTCCACCGAATCGGCGATCTGGCGGCTGATCGCTTCCTTGGGCACCTTGATGTCCGACATCATCACCATGTTCTCCATCCGCGCCAGCGCCTCGCGGGGGCTATTCGAGTGGAGGGTGCACATCGATCCGTCGTGACCGGTGTTCATCGCGGCGAGCATGTCGAAACACTCGGCGCCGCGAATTTCGCCGAGGATGATGCGATCGGGCCGCATGCGCAGCGCGTTTTTGACCAGGTCGCGGATCGAGATCTCGCCCTGGCCTTCCAGATTGGCCGGCCGCGTCTCCAGCGGCAGCCAGTGCGGCTGCTGGAGGCGGAGTTCGGCGGCATCCTCGATCGTCAGCACGCGCTCGCCCGGGTCGATCATCTTCGAGATCGCGTTGAGCATCGTCGTCTTGCCCGAGCCGGTGCCGCCCGAGATGACGATGTTGAACCGGCTCGCGCCCGCGATCTTGAGCGCGGTCGCCATCTTCTCGGACATCGATCCGCCCTTGGCCATCATGTCGAGCGTGATCGGCTTGGCGGAAAACTTACGGATCGAGATGGCGGTGCCGCGGAGCGAGAGCGGCGGCACGATCACGTTGACGCGGCTGCCGTCCTTGAGGCGCGCATCGGCCAGCGGCGTGGTCTGGTCGACGCGGCGGCCGACCGAATTGCAGATCCGCTGCGCGATCTGGAACAGATGTTCCTCGTCGCGAAACTGGATGTTGGCCAGCTCGAGCCGGCCCTTGCGCTCGACATAGGTCTGCTCGGGGCCATTGACCATGATGTCGCTGATCGCGGCATCCGCCAGCAGCTCCTCGAGCGGACCAAGGCCGAGCAGTTCATCGACCAGCACCTTTTCCAGCGCGAACTGCTCGCGCCGGTTGAGGGTGAGCTTCAGCTCGGCGAGCACCTCGCCGATGATCGGGCGGAATTCCTCGGCGAGCTCATCCTTGCTCAGCGTCGCCGCGGCTTCGGGATCGACGCGCTCCAGCAGGCGCGGCAGCACCTGTTCCTTGATGCGGTGGATCGAGGCCTCGAAGCCCTCGTTGCGCGAGCTGCCCTGGTCGGCTGGCGCGGCCTGGCGATCGGCGAGGCGCTGCATCGCATCGGCGCTGGCGGCACTGGGGCCGAGCGGGTCGCGCTCCAGCATCGGGTCGGCGAAATGCTGGCCGGGCAGCGGCACCGAATCGAGCGGCGGGAATTGCTCGCCGCCCAGCGGCAGCGGCTCGGCCCGCTGGAAGCCGCCGCCCTGCATCGGGCGCGCCACGCCGAAGGCTGGACGCCCTCCGGTTCCGCTCCCCATGCCGCCACGACGCCCGAACGCGCTCATCGAACTTCAGTCCTCCAGGAAAGCCCGAGGATTAAAGGGGAAGGCTTGCGATTTGGCTAACTATGCGGGGTGAGGAGCGGGATGCTCTTAAATGCCGTCATCCCCGCGAAGGCGGGGATCCATTGGCCTGTGCGCTCATGGCTGGAGCCGACGCTTTGGCGCGAATGGATCCCCGCCTTCGCGGGGATGACGATGGGATGCATTAGATGGCTGGGGCGCCCAGCCGCCGAGTTACTCGGCGCGCTCGGCCAGCACGGTCAGGCCGCGCTCGTTGACCTCGGCGAAACCGCCTTCGACGCGGATCAGCTCGGGCGTGGTGGCGCCGGCCTTGTACAGCTCGATAGTGCCGTCGCGGATCGTCGACATGATCGGCGCATGGCCTTCGAGCACGCCGAAATCGCCCTCGCTGCCGGGGACGACGACCATATGGACCTCTTCCGAGCGGACGAGACGTTCCGGAGTGACGAGTTCGAAGTGCAGCATCTCGGTTCTTCCTAAGCCCCTCCCCTTTAGGGGAGGGGTTGGGGTGGGGGACACCGCCCCCTGCTTCGGTATTCGTAGGGGCTATAGGACGCTCGCTTTGCTCGCGCCCCACCCCAACCCCTCCCCTGAAGGGGAGGGGCTAGTCTTTGATCACGCCTCGTCGGCGAGCTTCTTGGCCTTGGCGATCGCATCCTCGATGCCGCCGACCATGTAGAAGGCCGCTTCCGGCAGATGGTCATACTCGCCGTCGACCACCGCCTTGAACGAGCGCACCGTGTCTTCCAGCTGCACGAAGGCGCCCGGAATGCCGGTGAACACTTCGGCGACGTGGAACGGCTGGCTGAGGAAGCGCTGGATCTTGCGGGCGCGGGCGACGGTCAGCTTATCCTCTTCGGAAAGCTCGTCCATGCCCAGGATCGCGATGATGTCCTGCAGCGACTTGTACTTCTGCAGGATGGCCTGCACCGCACGCGCCGTCTCGTAATGCTCCTGGCCGACGACGCGCGGCTCGAGCACGCGGCTGGTCGAGTCGAGCGGATCCACCGCCGGGTAGATGCCCAGCTCGGAGATGGCGCGGTTCAGCACGGTCGTCGCGTCCAAGTGGGCGAACGAGGTAGCCGGCGCCGGGTCGGTAAGATCGTCGGCGGGCACGTACACGGCCTGCACCGAGGTGATCGAACCCTTGTTGGTGGAGGTGATGCGCTCCTGCAGCGCGCCCATGTCGGTCGACAGGGTCGGCTGATAGCCCACCGCCGACGGAATACGGCCGAGCAGTGCCGACACTTCCGCGCCCGCCTGGGTGAAGCGGAAGATGTTGTCGACGAAGAACAGCACGTCCTGGCCTTCGACGTCGCGGAAATATTCGGCGATCGTCAGGCCCGACAGCGCGACGCGGGCACGGGCGCCCGGCGGCTCGTTCATCTGGCCATAGACCAGGGCGACCTTCGAACCTTCCGAGATGGCGTTGCCGTCGGCGTCCTTGGCGATAACGCCGGCGTCGAGGAACTCGTGATAGAGATCGTTGCCCTCACGGGTACGCTCGCCCACGCCTGCGAACACCGAGGTGCCGCCATGGCCCTTCGCGATGTTGTTGATCAGCTCCTGGATGAGCACGGTCTTGCCCACGCCGGCGCCGCCGAACAGGCCGATCTTGCCGCCCTTGGCGTAGGGGGCGAGCAGGTCGATCACCTTGATGCCGGTGACGAGAATCGCGCTGTCGGTCGACTGGTCGATGAACTCGGGGGCCTTGGCGTGGATCGGCGCCTTTAGGTCGGTGCCGACCGGGCCACGCTCGTCGATCGGCTCGCCGACGACGTTGAGGATGCGGCCGAGCGTCGCCGGGCCCACCGGAACCTGGATCTGGCTGCCGGTGTCGGTCACGGTCTGACCACGGGTCAGGCCCTCGGTCGAGTCCATCGCGATGGTGCGGACGGTGTTCTCGCCCAGGTGCTGCGCGACTTCCAGAACCAGGCGCTGGCCATTGTTCTGGGTCTCCAGCGCCGAAAGGATCGCGGGCAGGTTGTTGTCGAACGTCACGTCGACGACCGCGCCGATCACCTGGCTGATGCGGCCGACATTGTTGGTGCCCGTGGCCGGGCGGGTGTCTACAGCGGCGGTTGCCATCGTTGCTTTCCTTGCTTCGTGCAGCTTTTAGAGGGCTTCGGCGCCCGAAATGATTTCCACCAGCTCGGTCGTGATCGCGGCCTGGCGGGAACGGTTATACTGGATCGTCAGCTTGCTGATCAGGTCGCCGGCGTTGCGCGTGGCATTGTCCATCGCGGTCATCGACGCGCCCTGCTCGCTGGCCTGGTTCTCCAGCAGCGCCTTGAAGATCTGCACCGTCAGGTTGCGCGGCAGCAGATCGGCAAGGATCGTCTCTTCGTCCGGCTCATATTCCACCGCCGCACCCGAGCTGGCGACCGCGGTCTCGGGAACCGAGACCGGGATCAGCTGCTGCTCGGTCGGCTCCTGCGCCAGCGCCGAGCGGAAGTGCGAGTAGAACAGGGTCGCGACGTCGAACTCGCCCGCGAAGAAGCGGTCGGTCACGTCCTTGGCGATGGCGCGGGCCTCGTCATAGCCGGGGGTACGCACCGCAGTGGTGTCGTACTGGCCGACGATCATGCCGGGGAAGGTGCGGGCGATCACCGCGCGGCCCTTGCGACCCACGAGGTAGAACTTCACCGTCTTGCCCTCGGCGATCAGCGTGCGGCCCTTGAGGATCGCCGCCTTGACGATGTTGGCGTTGAACGCACCCGACAGGCCCTTGTCGCCATTGGCGACGATGAGGAGCTGCGTGTCCGCCTTGCCGGTGCTGGCGAGGAGGCGGGGGGCGTTGTCGCTGGCCCCGACCTTGCTCGCCAGGCTGGCGACCACGCCTTCCAGGCGCTGCGCATAGGGACGCGCGGCTTCTGCGGCGGCTTGCGCCTTCCGCAGCTTCGCCGCCGCGACCATCTGCTTGGCCTTGGTGATCTTCTGGGTCGACTTGACCGAGGCGATCCGGCCCTTGAGTTCCTTGAGGCTGGCCATCCGGCGGCGGTCCCTTAGGCGAAGGTCTTGGTGAAGGCGTCGAGCACGGCCTTCACCTTGTCTCGCGTGCCGTTCTCGAACGCCTTGGTGTCGCGGATTTCCGCCAGCACGTCGGCATGCTGCGAACGGAAGTGCGCGAGCATCGCGGCTTCGAAGCGCACCACATCGTTTACCGCGACCTGGTCGAGATAGCCGCTGGTGCCGGCGAAGATCGAGATGGTCTGTTCTTCGAACGGCAGCGGGCTGAACTGCGGCTGCTTGAGCAGCTCGGTCAGGCGCGCGCCGCGGTTGAGCAGCTTCTGGGTCGAGGCATCGAGGTCCGAACCGAACTGCGCGAACGCGGCCATTTCGCGATACTGGGCGAGCTCGAGCTTGATCGAGCCCGACACCTTCTTCATCGCCTTGGTCTGCGCCGACGAACCCACGCGCGACACCGACAGGCCGACGTTGATGGCCGGACGGATGCCCTGGTAGAACAGGTTCGTCTCGAGGAAGATCTGGCCGTCGGTGATCGAGATCACGTTGGTCGGAATATAGGCCGACACGTCGCCCGCCTGGGTTTCGATGATCGGCAGCGCGGTCAGCGAGCCGTTGCCATTGGCGTCGTTCATCTTCGCGGCGCGCTCGAGCAGGCGGCTGTGGAGATAGAACACGTCGCCCGGATAGGCTTCGCGGCCCGGCGGACGGCGGAGCAGCAGCGACATCTGGCGATAGGCGACGGCCTGCTTGGAAAGATCGTCATACACGATCACGGCGTGCATGCCGTTGTCGCGGAAGAACTCGCCCATCGCGCAGCCGGTGTACGGCGCGAGGAACTGCAGCGGCGCCGGCTCCGACGCGGTCGCGGCGACGACGATCGAATATTCCATCGCGCCATTCTCTTCGAGCTGGCGGACGATCTGCGCGACGGTCGAGCGCTTCTGGCCGACGGCAACGTAGATGCAGAACAGCTTCTTCGTCTCGTCGTCCGAGGCGTTCGGGCCCTTCTGGTTGATGAAGGTGTCGATCGCGACGGCGGTCTTGCCGGTCTGGCGGTCGCCGATGATCAGCTCGCGCTGGCCACGGCCGATCGGCACCAGCGCGTCGATCGCCTTCAGGCCGGTCTGCACGGGCTCGTGCACCGACTTGCGCGGGATGATGCCCGGCGCCTTCACTTCGACGCGGCGACGCTCGGTATATTCGATCGGGCCCTTGCCATCGATCGGGTTGCCCAGGCCGTCGACGACGCGGCCGAGCAGGCCACGGCCGACGGGGACGTCCACGATCGTGCCGGTGCGCTTGACGGTGTCGCCTTCCTTGATCTCGGCGTCCGAGCCGAAGATCACGACGCCGACATTGTCGGCCTCGAGGTTGAGCGCCATGCCCTGCACGCCATTGGCGAATTCGACCATCTCGCCGGCCTGGACATTGTCCAGCCCGTGGATGCGCGCGATGCCGTCGCCGACGGACAGCACCTGGCCGATTTCCGAAACCTGCGCTTCGGTGCCGAAATTGGCGATCTGGTCCTTGATGACCTTCGAGATTTCTGCGGCGCGGATATCCATCTTCTTAGCCTTCAGCCTTTCATCGCGTGCGCGAGGGAGTTCAGTCGGGTCTTGATCGACGAATCGATCATCTGGCTGCCGATCTTCACGACCAGGCCGCCGAGCAGCGAGGGGTCTACCGACAGGTCGACCGAGACCTCGCGGCCGATACGGGTGCGGAGCTGCTGCTTGAGCGCGTCGACCTGTTCGGCATTAAGCGGGTGTGCCGAGGTCACTTCCGCCGTCGTCTCGCCGCGATGGCTGGTGGCCAGCATGCGGAAGGTGCGGATGATCGCCGGCAGCTGCGCGAGGCGACGGTTCTCGGCGAGCACGCCGAGGAACCTGGTCGTCGTCGCATCCAGCGCCATCACGCCGGCCGCCGCAGCGACGGCCTTGCCGGCGTCCTTGCGGCCGATCAGCGGGCTGGTGGTCAGCGCCTTGAACTCGGGCGATTCGTCGAGCGCCGCCCGCACGGTCGCAAGGCTGGCTTCGACGGCCTCGATGGCCTTGGCGTCACGTGCCAGCTCGAACAGCGCGGTTGCGTAGCGTCCGCTTAGGCTGGCCTGAATACCGCCGGAATTCTCCACGCGATTCGTTTCCTCTCGGAGGGTCGGAAGTGACCCCATGCACAAAAGGGGGGCGACGCAAACTGCGCCCCCGATGGGTTGCCGGGCTGCTAGCATCGCGGTGGAAGGGATGCAACCCGAGTCGCCGAAACGTCACACGCTCGTTTCATGTTTGGGTTCGGGCGTGTCTGGAAGCGTGCAAGAAAAAGGGCAGGCGATGCGCTCGCCTGCCCTGAAATCATGGGATTAGCAGGCGTCAGGCGACTCGCAGGGCTGCCGCGCGCTTGCGCCGGAACATGCCGCCGACCAGCGCGAAGCCGCCGATCATCGTCGCCCAGCTGGCGGGCTCGGGCACGGCGCTCAGGAACACCTGGCTCTGCTGGTCCTTGGAGAAGAGCAGCTGCAGCTTGTGCCCGGCGATCGCGGTCCAGCCGCCGGTGGTGATCTGGGTGAGATAGCTGTTGGCCAGCGCGCGGGCGTCGCTGCTGTTGCCGCCGACCGTGTAGAACTGGCCGCCGGTGGTGTCGTAGCTGCCGCTATTCTCTTCCAGGATCTCCCACACTGCGAGCTGGGTGGCGGCGGAGATGGTCTTGCGGGCGAGCAGGTCGGTCTCGCCGCCGAGCAGGACTTCCGAATGGGTGAGCAGCGTCAGCAGCTGCTGCTGGCGGGTGACGTCGCCGAGCACGGCGGAGATGCCGGTGCGCTCGAAGCTGCCGGTGCCGATCGCGGTGAAGGCGTCGGCGCAATAGGTGAGGAACTCGACCGCCTTGCCGTTCTCGGTGCCGGTGAAGCGGAAGCGGCTCATGCCCGGCCAATTGCCGACGAAGCCGGTGGGGGTGTAGACCATCTGATCCGCGGCGAGATAGCCGGGATCGTCGTCATAGCCGGTGATCGTCACCGTGGCATGGGCGGCCACCGGCATCGCGGTGCCGAGCAGCAGTGCTGCGGCGATCAGGGCATTGCGCATCGTCTTTATGTTCCCACCTGTTGTGGGGACGAGCGCTAGCGGGCGCGCGGGGGCGGGGGCTAGCTTATTGAATTTGGTGAATGACCGGCTTTGGCACAGCCGTGCCGGGTTGGGACGAACGCAATATCCTGTGCCCCAAAAGCCGTCATCCCCGCGGAGGCGGGGATCCATTTGCCAGGACGATTCAGCTAGCGCCGCGCCGGTCCCATCAATGGATCCCCGCCTTCGCGGGGATGACGATCGTAAAGGTGGGCGCCGTCACCTGCAGCAGCAAGCCACGGCGCCCGTTGTTCTCAGCTCAGCGCGCGCGGCCCTGACCGCCGCCGCCCTGGCCGCGATTGCCGCCGCCGGGACGACCCTGGCCGCTGCCGGCCGGGCGCGCGTTGAACTTGCGCTTCGGCGCACCCGGGCCGCGACCCGCACCGGCGCCAGCACCGGCATGGCCGGCACCTTCGGCACGACGCGGCTGGTCGCTGCGCGGACCGCCTTCGGCCCGGCGCGGTTCGCCGCTACGCGGTGCATCGCTGCGCGGACCGCCGCGACCGCGGCCGCCCGGCTGTCCGTCGCCACGACGCCCCGAGGCATGCTGCATCGCGCGGCCGTTGCGGCCGTTCTGCTCGTCGCGGCTCGCCGGCATCGGCGAGCGGGTCGACTTGATCTTGTCCGACTCGGCGGTGAAGTTCTCCGGCAGCGGCTGCACGGTGAGCTTCTGGCGGGTCAGGCGCTCGATGTCCTTCAGGTACGGACGCTCGTCATCGGCGCAGTAGCTGATCGCGATGCCGTCGGCGCCGGCGCGCGCGGTGCGGCCGATGCGGTGGACATATTGCTCCGGCACGTTCGGCAGCTCGAAGTTGAACACATGGCTCACCCCCGACACGTCGATGCCGCGCGCGGCGATGTCGGTCGCCACCATCAGCTTGACCTTGCCCGAGCGGAACTCGCCCAGCGCACGCTCGCGCTGCGGCTGGCTCTTGTTGCCGTGGATCGCGTTGGCGGCGATGCCGTTGCCGGCGAGCAGTCGCACGACGCGGTCGGCACCATGCTTGGTGCGGGTGAAGATCAGCGCGCGGTCGATCTCCGGGTTGCGCAGCTGGATCGTCAGCAGCGCCTGCTTCTCGGCCTGCGTCACATAGGTGACGAACTGCTCGACGCGCTCGGCGGTGGTGGCGACCGGGGTTACCTTCACTTCGACCGGATTGTGGATGAACTGGCTGGCCAGCTCGCGGATCGTCTTCGGCATGGTCGCCGAGAAGAACAGCGACTGGCGCTTGGTCGGCAGCTCCTTCACGATGCGGCGCAGCGCATGAATGAAGCCCAGGTCGAGCATCTGGTCGGCTTCGTCGAGCACCAGGATCTCGATGCCCAGCAGGATCAGGAAATGCTGGTCGAGCAGGTCGACAAGGCGGCCCGGCGTGGCGACGAGGATGTCGACGCCGCGCGCCAGGTCCGTCTTGTTCTTGTGGACCGAGGTGCCGCCGAACACGGTGGCGATGCGCAGGCCGGTGCCGCTGGCATAATGCTTGGCATTGTCGGCGATCTGGGCGGCGAGCTCACGCGTCGGCGCGAGAACGAGCATGCGGCAGCCGCGCGGCTGCGGACGCTTGCCGCTGGCGATCAGGCGATCGATCGAGGGGAGCATGAACGCCGCGGTCTTGCCGGTGCCGGTCTGCGCGATGCCGAGCAGGTCGCGGCCTTCGAGCAGCGCGGGGATCGACTGCGCCTGGATCGGCGTCGCGTCGGTATAGCCCTTGGCGGCGAGCGCAGCCAGGACGGTCTCGGAAAGGCCGAGTTCTTTGAATTGCATGACAGTACCTTATAGATGCGGCCGGCGCGCACGCATCTTCAAAGGGCGCACGCGAAGGCGGGGTCAACAAGTGACGCCCCGCGTGATTTGGGAAGCCGATAAGCGACGAAGCAGAGCCTAGCGGAGCAGGTCCCCAACAGGGGCGCGCCGCCGATCACGCTGCATGTAAATGCCTCGTCGTGATGTCGCATATGGCAGCGATGTTGCGCCGCGTCAAGAAGCGGTGGCGCGTTGGTCAGGCGTTAACCCCGTTTGTCGTAGAGCCGGTGTCCTGGGGCAAGGGAACAGGTGCTGGTGCTCGTCGCGAGACTCGAAGTGTGGGGAAGCATGGACGCGCGCGGCGCGGTGCGCTTCCTGGTGAATCGGGAAACCACCGTGCGCGGCATGGACGGCCGCCCGTTCGACGCGGTGGTGGAGAATTTCTCGCGCACCGGCTTCCTGTTCAAGGCCGATGTCGCGCTGCCCGAGGGGACGCTGATCTGGATCGGCATGTCCGGCGCCGGCGCGCGCGAGGCACGGGTGGTGTGGCGCGAGGAGACGCGCCACGGCTGCGAATTCCTGATGCCGCTCAGCCAGCGCGATTTGCAGCATGCGTTCCGCAGCCGGGAAAGCATGGTGGAGGATCTGGAGGCGCGGCTGCGGCGGGCGAGCATGTTGCGCGAGGGGGGGTAGTGGGCTGGGTCGTGGAGGTTGAGCATCCAGAGGGCGCGCTCCTCCATGTCGTGGCCGTCGAGGAGGCATCGGACGCAGAGGACAGGCTTCGGTCGCTGCTGGCCATCCCGGCTGATCGAGACGTTCGCGTTCACCGCCGATTGGCGACTCTACCGTTCGATCTTGAAGGCGGGGCCATCAAGGGGCCGATGTGAGGTTGCATATATGTCGGCGGTGGGCTGCTGACTTATGCTGGAATAAAATGAGCTATTGTTAGTAATCGCTCGACATGGTTACCACATGCCAATGGACGGAATGATGCTTCATTCGGGCGCTTGCGATATTTGTAGGCAAGGGTGGCTTGGTTTCTACCTTTGTGGCGACCAGAAAACTATCGTGCTTCTCTGCGATGAGTGCGAAGTCGTGTATTTGTCGCCTGTGGATAGGGACAAGTGTAGCCGTGCCCAGGTGTCGAATGCGATGCCATATTTTGTTGAGCCGCTTCATGTTCCCATCGCAGGTGGACGCGATGCCACACGCGAGGAAGTGACGGCGAGAGGGTGGGACGCGTGTATAGAGGGGGAGTACCCCTATCACGTCAAAGGCCGTTCTTCGTAGCGCCTTACTCGTCCGCACGCATTTCATTCGTAGCTTACCCGCCGTCGGATCCGCCACGAACGCCCGCTCGCGATACGCGAACCAGTCGAAGTCCGCCGCCATCGCCGTGCCGCCCATGTCCTGGCAGGCCATGCCGATGAACGCGCCTCCATTGGAGGGTGCTGGCGGGAGGTTATCGAAATTATAGGATCTGGCGCTATGCCGCGCCGGAGGTGCGTCTGAGCCATGTTCTAAACATCTGCGTTGCTCGGAGACCTTTCGAAGAAATGGGACATGACGGTAAGGTGCTGTGACAGCGCGCCGGCATCGTCGGAGAGATCCACGATCATTCGCACATCTCCCCACTTGCTGACGGCGTACGCGCAGTCGGCCGGTAGCGACTGCTCGGGTGGTACCGAAATGTCCTTGGCTCGAAAGAAGAACCAGCAATTCGGCGCTTCTGCATGCTCCTCGCGAAGATACGCGTCACGATTCCCCGCGAGACTCCGTAGGCACTCGCGAGCCTGCGCCTCGGCAAGAGCGCGGGCGGAGTCGATATCGATACGCACGATCTAGCTTATAGTAGGATCTACCACAAACGCCCGCTCCCGATACGCAAACCAATCGAAATCCGCCGCCATCCCCGTGCCGCCCATGTCCTGGCAGGCCATGCCGATGAACGCGCCGGTGAAGTTGGGCAGGCCCGGCGCGCTCGCCTCGTCGGAAAGGATCGAGGCGTCGAACAGTTCGGGGAGCCAGTGCCAGGCCTCCGCCCCCGCCATCCGCCAGCCGAAGCGCAGCCGCTCGTAATCCACTTCGCAGCGTAGCTCGATCGGTCCCGCCGGCAGCGGGATCGGCGTGGTGAAGGCGTCGCCCTGCGGCGAATCGGGCAGCGCTGTCATCACGCAGAGATGGCGGCCCACGTCCTCGTCATGGCTGACATGGAGGTAGTGGAACTTGGTGCCGTTATAATAGGCGACCAGCCCCGCCGCCTGCTGGAAGTCCTGCGGTTCGAAGTCGAGCACGCAGCTGGTCGAGGTGCAGAAGGCCTGGAGCCGCCGCGCGACCAGCGCCTGGGTGAAGACGCTGCCGATCGTCTCGCGCCCGAACAGGCGGAGATGGCCGGGCCGCGCGGTGAGGCTGAAGATGCGGTCGGGCTCTGGGGTGCGCAGCCATTGCA
This sequence comes from Sphingomonas sp. NFR04, assembly GCF_900114095.1. Lineage (GTDB taxonomy): Bacteria > Pseudomonadota > Alphaproteobacteria > Sphingomonadales > Sphingomonadaceae > Sphingomonas. The sequence goes on from NZ_FORV01000004.1 coordinate 120,588, forward strand.
GGTCGATCGGCAGCGTGGCCGAGTCGAAGTCGTGCCGCTCCTCGGTCGGCCGCGCGGGCGAGGGTGTGTTGCTGAGCGCCGGCACTTCCAGCTCGGGCAGGCCGCGGCCGTCGCGGGTGTAGAGCCAGCCATCCTCGGCCCAGCGCATCGGCTGGATCGCGGTCTCGCGGCCCAGCACGCAGCGCCCGCGGTTCGGCAGCGGGCGGCCGCACAGATAGGCGAGCCAGGGTTCGCCGTCCGCCGTGTGAACCAGATCCGCATGGCCGGCGCGGGCCAGCACCGCATCGGGGCGGGCGCGGCTGGAGAGGATGTAGGTGTCCGGGTGCAGCTCGTACGGCCCGGTGATCTCCCGCGACCGCGCCATGGTGACGGCATGGTTCCAGCCGGTGCCGCCCTCGGCGGTGAGCAGATAGTAGAAGTCGCCGCGGCGATAGAGGTGCGGCGCCTCGGTCAGCCCCAGCGCGGTGCCGGGGAAGATGTTGGTGCGTGTCCCCACCAGCTTCTCCGCCACGGGATCATATTCCTGCAGCACGATCCCGGCGAAGCGATTGCGGCCGGGGCGATGGTCCCAGAGCTGATTGACCACCCATTTTCGGCCGTCCTCGTCATGGAACAGCGAGGGGTCGAAGCCGCTCGAATTGAGGTGGATCGGGTCGGACCACTCCCCGTCGATCGTCTCGCAGGTGACGAGGTAGTTGTGGAAGTCGCGCAGCGACGCGCCCGAGGCGCCGCCCATCGTCGTGCGGCCATAGCGCTTCACATCGGTGTAGAGCAGGTGGAAGCGCGCGCCGTCATGCGTCAGGCACGGCGCCCACACCCCGCAGCTGTCCGGATCGCCGCGCATGTCGAGCTGCAACGCGCGCACCAAGGGCCGGGCAATGAGCGTCCAGTTGGCGAGATCGCGGCTGTGGTGGATCTGCACGCCGGGGAACCACTCGAAGGTCGAGGTCGCGATATAGTAATCGTCGCCGACGCGGCAGATCGACGGATCGGGGTTGAAGCCGGGAAGGATCGGATTGCGGATCATCGGGGCGCCTTGACGAGGGTCCAGAGAAGAAGGGCGGCGACGAGGTCGAGCAGCCCGAGGGCGATGAAGAAGGGGCCATAGCCGAGCGAGGCGACCAGCCCGCCGATCAGCAGCGAGAAGATCAGGATGCTGCTGTTGGCGAAGGTGCCGGCAAGGCCCGCGACGGTGCCGAGCTCGTTGCGCGGGAACAGGTCGCTGGCCATGGTGATGACGGTGACCGAAAGGGTCTGGTGCGCGAAGCCGCCCAGGCAAAGGAGGGCGACCGCCAGCCACGCGCTCTCGACGCTGGCGACGAACACCATCCCGGTCATCAGCAGCGCACCGAAGGTGAAGGTCCAGCGCCGCGCGTTGATCAGGCTGATGCCACGCCGCTGGAGGAACAGCGCCAGCGCCGGGCCGAACATGCAGCCCAGGTCAGCGGCGATGAAGGGCAGGAAGGCGGAAACCGCGATCTCGCCCAGGTTGAAGCCGCGCACCTTCACCAGATAGAGCGGCATCCAGAAGGTGAGCGTGCCCCAGGTCGGGTCGGCGAGGAAGCGCGGCAGCGCGATGCCCCAGAAGTTGCGCTGGGCGAGCAGGCGCAGCGGCGAGGGCCGCTCGGCGCGTTCCTGGATATGCGTTTCCTGGCCGCTGAGGATCAGGTCGCGCTCTTGCTCCGAGATGCTCGGATGCGTCTGCGGGGTGCGATAGTTGGCGAGCCAGAGCAGCGCCCAGAGCAATGCCAGCACGCCGGTGACGACGAAGGCCGCGCGCCAGTTCCACAAGGCGATCGATCCCGCGACCAGCGGCGCCGCCAGTGCCGCGCCCGCCGAGGCGCCGAGATTGTAGATGCCGCCGGCAAAACCCCGCTCGCGCGCCGGGAACCACTCGGAAACGACCTTGAGCCCGCCGGTATGCGAGGTCCCCTCGGCAAAGCCCAGCATTCCGCGCAGCGCGAACAGCCATTGCCAGCTGAACGCCAGGCCATGCGCCATGCTCAGCAGGCCCCAGCCCGCGGCGAACAGCGCCATGCCCGAGCGCAGGCCGACCACGTCGAGGATATAGCCCACCACCGGCTGCAGCATGATGCCGCCCTGGAAGGCCGCGGTGATGTAGGAATATTGCTGCTCGTCGATGTGGAGGTCGACCATGAAGCTCGGCGCCGCGACGGCCAGCGTGCTCCGCGTCAGGTAATTGAGCATCGTGCCCAGCATGACGATGCCGATGATCCACCAGCGCAGCGCGCCCGTGCGGTGCCAGAAGGACATGCACTCTCCAAACTTCCGCGCCGACACGCGTGTTAACGTTAACGTTGCCAGTAAAGCGCGCCGACTGCAAGAGCCGGGGCGGCTTTGCGCGCAAGCGGCGGGATGCCGCAACTACGCCAATGGGCGTATAGCGCTTGCATGACCGATGCCGCCGCCCTGCACGACTCCCGCTGGACCGCCTTCGCCGCGCGCGATCGGGCGCAGGACGGCCGCTTTGTCGTCGCGGTGACCACCACCGGCATCTATTGCAAGCCGAGCTGCCCCGCGCGGCGGCCGAGGCCGGAGCATGTCCGCTTCTTCGATGCCGGCCCGGATGCGGCGGCGGCGGGCTTCCGCGCGTGCCTACGCTGCAAGCCCGATGAAGCCGCGCGCGACGCGACCGCTGTTGCGCGCGCCACGGCGCTGCTCGACGCGGCCGAGGAGACGATCGGGCTCGAGGCGCTGGCGGCGGCGGTCGGCTATGCGCCGCACCATTTCAACCGGCTGTTCAAGCGCGCGACCGGCGTGACCCCCGCCGCCTATGCCCGGGGTTTGCGCGCCCGGCGGGCGGCGACCGCACTCGACGAGGAGGAAAGCGTGACCCAGGCGATCTATGCCGCCGGCTATTCGGCCCCGAGCCGCTTCTATGCCGAGGCGGGCGCGCGGCTCGGCATGGTGCCGAGCGCGTGGCGTGCGGGCGGGGCGGGGGTGACGATTCGCTGGACGCTCGCCGACACCAGCCTCGGCCCGCTGCTCATCGCCGCGACGGACAAGGGCCTGTGCCGGATCGCCTTCGACGAGGATGCGGACATGCTCGCCCGCCGCTTTCCCGCCGCCGCGGTGGTGCCCGGCGACGCGGACTTCGCCGCGCTGGCGGCGCACGTGGTGGCGCTGGTCGAGGACCCCAACCGCCAGCGCGACCTGCCGCTCGACGTGCAGGGCACCGCCTTCCAGGAGGCGGTGTGGCAGGCGCTGCGGACCATCCCGCCCGGCGAGACGCGGAGCTACGCCGAACTCGCGGCGATGGCGGGCAATGCCGGTGCGGTGCGTGCGGCGGGCACGGCGTGCGGGGCGAACCCGGTCGCCCTCGCCATTCCCTGCCACCGCGCCCAGCGCGGCGACGGCAGCATGGGCGGCTATGCCTATGGGCTGGAGCGCAAGCGCGTGCTGCGCAGCCGCGAAAGGGTGAAGGAGCGGAAATAGCTTTGGAGATCCTCCCCTGCGCAGCAGGGGAGGGGGACCGCCGCCGCAGGCGGTGGTGGAGGGGCCGCGCCGCCAGGCGCGGGGCTCGCTTCTAGCGCATGATACCGCCGCGTGCCGCGGCGGCCCCTCCACCCCGCCGCTGCGCGGCGCGGTCCCCCTCCCCGAGCTACGCCCGGGGAGGAATTACCTCATTGCCCCCCGCCGGGTGCGCAGTGATAGACCAGCTTCTCGTTATACGCCGGCGGCAGCGTCGCGCGCATCAGCTGCTGGAGGCTGGCGAGGCTGGCGCGCTTGGCCTGGTCGGCGGTGCACTGGTTCACCGGCACCACCGGCTTGACGTCGCGCACCTTCTGCATGTCGGCCGCCGACAGGAAATAGCGCGTGTCGACGAGCGTGCCGCTGTCGGGGTCGAACTCGCGCACCGTCACCGTCTGCTCGTCGGCGGGGACCAGCACGCGCTGCCAGCGACGGCCGGATTCGGCATATTGGGTGCCGCCGTCGATACAGCCGTCCGGCCCGACATTGAGCTTCACCGCTTCGCCCGGCGACACGGTGATGCGGCTGCGATCGGGCTGGAGCGTGCAGACCAGCGGGCCTTCCGCCGCGTCCGCCGGCAGCTTGGCCTGGGCGGCCTGGTTGCCTTCGCCCGGCGCGGCGATGCTCGCCTCGTCGAAGCTCGGCCGCAGCACGAACAGCGCGACCGCACCGAGCAGCATCGCCCCGCCGCCCACCGCGGTCCACACGCCCGGCCGCTGCCGGTCGCGCGAGAGCAGCAGCCCTGCCGCGCCCAGCGCCAGCGCGCCGAACACCAGCAGCACCGCGGCGCCCGCCATATAGGTTTCGCGCGCGGATTCGTTGGCCGCGCGCGCCTTGTCGATCGCCGCCTCGCGAGCGCGCGCCGCGGCGGATTCGGCCTGCGCGTTGCGGTTGGCGACGTCCGCCCGATCCTTCTCCTCGGCCGCCTTGTCGAGCGCGTTGCGCTGCTCGACGCTGATGCACGGCGCCGCAATCGAGACGAAGGGCTGTTTGGCCTGGGTGAGGAAGGCGGTCAGTTCGGGATAGGAAATTGCGAAGGCGAAGGTCGAATCGCCTTCCTCGCTGTTGGTGATCGCCGAGTTGACCCCGAGCACCCGCCCACACGCGTCGAGCAGCGGTCCGCCCGAATTGCCGCGCGCGATGTTTGCGGTGTGGAGCAGCACCGAAATGCCCTCCAGCGTCCGCGTGCCGGCAAAGCCGCCCTGCGAGCGCACCGGCGATTGCGGGGTGATGAAGTCCGCCGCCGAGCGCGCCGTGGCCACGTCGACATTGCCGGGATAGCCGAGCGCGATCAGCGTCTCGCCGTCGGTCACCGCGCCGCTGGACAGCGCCAGCGTCGGCAGCTTGGCGCCGCTGAACTCGATCAGCGCCAGGTCGCGCTTGGTATCGATCGCGATCAGCTTGCCTTGGAACGACTTGCTGCCCTCGGACGGCACCACCCCGATCACCACGTTGCCGGGATAGCGCGAGGCGAGCTCGACGACATGCGCGTTGGTGACGACCCGGTTGGGTGCCACCGCGAAGCCGCTGCCATGGCCGAAGCCGACCACTTCGTCGTCGGCAACCGCGATGGTGACGATCCGCACCACCCCGCGCCCCGCCGCCGAGATGTCGTCGGCACGCGCCGGCACACTCCAGGCGAGCAGCATCGCCACCAGCATGATCACCTGCCGCATGCGCGGAAACACCCCGGTTCTAGCCATGGCCGCGCTTTCGGCGAAAAGCGGCGCCGGTTCAAGCGGGGCGGCGCCAACGGTGCTAATTCGCGCGCGCGGGCGGCGGTGCCTCGGTCGCACCAGTCTTCATCCGCGCGTCGATCGTGTCGATCATCCTCGACGCGGCTGCCCCGATGCCCGAGGCATGCGGGTCATAGGTGAGCACGAGCAGCATCGCCCGCGCCTCGGCCAACTTCTTCTCGCCGATCAGCATGCCCACGGCGCGCATCCGCAGCCCGCGATCCTGTGGCGCGAGCGTATAGGCGTGCATCAGGCCGTCGCGGGCGATCTCGGGGGGCCATAGGCGGCGATCGGCATAGCTGCGGAAGAACAGGATCAGCGGCCGCGGATCCTCGGTGTCGAGCCGATTGGCGCGGCCGATGGTGGTGCGGATTTCCGTCCAGGTCTCGGGCTTCTCGTCCTTGGCGGCCTCGGCGATCGCCATCTGCGCCATCGCGCGGTAGCAATGCGCCTCGACCAGCTTCGGATCGGCGGCGATCGCCCGGTCGGCAGCGGCGAGCGCGGCCGCAGGGTCGCCCGCGTCATAGGCCGCCTCGGACAGGGCGCGCTGCACCTCGGCATCGTCGGGGAAGCGCGCCGCGATCTTCCTGGCATCGGCATAGACCCCGGGGGCTGTCTTCTCGTCCACGCCGGCCTCCGATCGGATCCGCACCGGCAGGATCGCGGCCTCGCCCGGTCGCAGCAGCCGGATGGTCACCGGCGGGATAGCGAGGCTTTCCGCCCGGACGCGAAAGCCGCTGATCTTGGGCTGCTGGAGAAAGTGCTCAAGCTCCTTGTCCAGCGCGCGGAGATCGCCGAACGCGGCGGCGGCCGCCTCGGGTGATTTCCGCTGCCTGGTGATCGCGTCGAGATAGGCGCTCAATTGGCCCTTCCGGCTGGGCTCGAAGGTCAGGTAGTGAACCAGCGCCCAGCCGCGCCCGTATAGCGCGTCGCGCTGGTCCGCGCGCAGCTTGCCCGCGGCGCCTGCCAGGATCTGCTGGATCGGTAGCGGGTTGCCGGCCAGCAGGCCATGGGCGCGATAGAGCGGTGCGCTGCCGAACTGCAGACTCCCGTCGCGATCGAAGCTGGCGGTGGCGTGGAATTCGGCCCAGCCTTCCGACACCCAGGAAGGAAAGGCGGCATCCGGCCAGGTGGTGGCCATGAAGTGATGGGCGTACTCGTGCTGCAGCACCTGCTGCGAGCCGAGCGCGAGCGGCCCCTCGCCGAACAGGTCGCCCGGCACGAACGCCACCGACGCGCCCGCACGCGGGATGTAGAAGCCGGCGACATTCGCGGTACCGGCAAGGGCTGCGACCCGATCCTTGTTGCCGACGAAATAGACCGTCAGCCGCCCGGCCTTGCCGAGCGACGGTTCCAGGATCCCGCGCGAAACGCGCAGTGCCTTGTCGAACTTCTCCAGCCGCTCGGCATTGCGGCGCAGTGCCGCTTCGGAGGCATTGGCATAGACGACGAAATGCGCCGTCTCGGCAACGCGCCAGTCGGCATGGGCCGCGCGCGCGGCAAGCACCGCCAGGAAGCACGCCAGCAAGGCCAAGCACCGCATACACGGTCCCCCGTCGCCCCCCGGTCACCACGATATCGTACGGCGGGGCGATGGCAAACCGTATCGGCGAGGTCAGACGAAGCTATAGGGATCCACGTCCACCGCCACCCGCACCCGCGGGCTCCAGCTAAGCCCGCCCAGCCAGTCGCGGATCACGTCCTGCACGTCGAAGCTGCGTTTGGCGTGGACGAGCAGGCGGAAGCGGTGCCGCCCGCGCAGCATCGCCAGTGGCGCGGGCGCGGGGCCGTAGACGTGCATCTCGGCGAGCGCGGGCGCCGAGCGGCCGATCATCCGCGCGGTTTCCTCGGCCGCGGCCTTGTCCTCCGACGAGACGATGATCGCGGCATAGCGGCCGAAGGGCGGCGCATCGGCCTCGCGCCGCGCCTCGGTTTCCGCGGCGTAGAAGGCCTCGGCATCGCCCGAGATCAGCGCCTGCATCACCTGTGCCTCGGGGGCATGGGTCTGGATGAACACCGTGCCCGGCTTCTCGCCGCGGCCAGCGCGCCCCGAGACCTGCATGATCTGCTGGAAGGTGCGCTCCGACGCGCGCAGGTCGCCGCCATCGAGCCCCAGATCGGCGTCGACCACCCCGACCAATGTCAGGTTGGGGAAGTGATAGCCCTTGGTGACGAGCTGGGTGCCGACGACGATGTCGATCGCGCCATGCTCCATCCGCGCCACGAACTCGGCCGCCTTGGCCGGGGACCAGAGCGTGTCGGACGTGACGATGGCGGTACGCGCCTCGGGCCACAGCGCAGCCACCTCGTCGGCGATCCGCTCGACGCCGGGACCGCAGGCCACCAGCGTGTCGTCGGACTTGCACTCGGGGCACATGCTCGGCGTCGGCATGGTGTGGCCGCAATGGTGGCAGGAGAGGCGGTGGAGCAGCCGGTGCTCGACCATCCATGCCGTGCAGTTCGGGCACTGGAAGCGGTGGCCGCAATGGCGGCACAGGGTCAGCGGCGCATAGCCGCGCCGGTTCAGGAACAGCAGCGACTGCTCGCCGCGCTTCAGCGTCTCGTCGATCGCCGCGACCAGCCGGGGGGCCAGCCAGCGGCCGCGCTCGGGCGGTTCGCGGATCAGGTCGATCGCCTCGATCCTGGGCATCTGCGCCGCGCCGTAGCGGCCCGGCAGCTTGAGCTCGGCATAGCGGCCGACCTCAACCTGATGCCGCGTCTCGATCGCCGGGGTGGCGGAGGCGAGGACGACCGGGCAGCGCTCGAACATGCCGCGCATCACCGCCACGTCGCGGGCGTGGTAGTGCACGCCGTCTTCCTGCTTGAAGCTGGTCTCGTGCGCCTCGTCGACGACGATCAGGCCCAGCTTGGGATAGGGCAGGAACAGGGCCGAACGCGCGCCCACCGTCACCAGCGCCTCGCCGCCGGCGATCGCACGCCAGGCGCGGCGGCGCTCGGAACTGCGCAGGCCTGAGTGCCACGCCACCGGCTCGCAGCCGAAGCGGCCGGCGAAGCGGGTGAGGAAGGGTTCGGTCAGCGCGATTTCGGGGAGCAGCACCAGCGTCTGCTTGCCGGCCGCAATCGCCTCGGCGACCGCCTCGAAATAGACTTCCGTCTTGCCCGATCCGGTGACGCCGTCGAGCAGGAAGGGCTGGAAGGCGGCGGTCTCCACCGCGGTGCGCAAGCCGCCCGCCACCGCCGCCTGGGCGGGGTTGAGCTCGGGCGGGGCGAAGGCCGGATCGGGGAGCGGGTAAGGGGCTTGGGTGTCGACCGTCACCGCCTCGATCGCGCCGGTCTTCACCAGCCCGCGGATCACCGCGTCGGACACCTCGGCGATCGCGGCGAGCTCGCGCACCAGCCCCTGGCGCTCGCCGATTCGCTCCAGCGCCTGGGCGCGCTGCGGGGTCAAGCGCTCCGGGGTTACGCCAGTAGCGCGATATTCGGTGATCGTCGGTGCCGCCTCGAACGCCGCCGAGGTGCGCAGGGTCATCGCCAGCACCGAGGAGGGCGGGGCGAGATAATAGTCCGCGGTCCACTCGATCAGCCGCCGTACGGGCGCGGGGATCGGGGGCGCGTCGGCGACGGCGAGGATGGCGCGGAGGCGGTTGTCGCCGATTTCCTCGGTGGGCAGGCGTTCGGGCTCCCACACGACGCCTGCGAACTGGCGCGGGCCGATCGGCACGATGACGATGCTGCCGGGCTCGACCGTCATGCCGTGCGGCACGCGATAGTCGAGCGGCCCCAGAGCCGGATGGAGGACGAGAATGCGCGCGCGGGACATGATCGGCCCCTCATATGGGCATTTTCGGCGGAACGGGAATCCCGTATCGCCGGTTCGTCGTCCAAGGAGACCCGCCGATGCTGTTGCTCGCCCTGCTGCTCGCCCAGTCTGCGCCCGCCCAGGCGACCACCGCGTGCAAGGCGCCGGACGCCAGCCTGCCGGTCGCGCTCGCCGGCTGGAGCACCCCCGGCGACGAGCTGGTGGCGGACAAGGCGGTGTCGCTGGCGACGGTCGATGCGTCGACGCTCAAGGGCCTGCCCAAGGGCGCCAAGCCGGGGCGCGCGGCCATGATCGAGTTCCGCATCGCCAAGGCCGGCACCTATGGCGTGGCGCTCGACCAGCCTGGCTGGATCGACGTGGTGCCGGGCGCCGCGGGCGGCGAGGCGCTCAAGTCGGTGGCGCATGGCCATGGGCCCGACTGCTCGACGATCCGAAAGATCGTCCGGTTCGACCTGGCGCCGGGGACCTATCGCGCGTTCGCCAGCGGCCTGCAGCAGACCAAGGCCAAGCTGATGCTGGTGCCGAGCTGAACCTACTTGTTCCGGAGCTGGAACGAAGGTAGAACACCGACTCGCTGAACAGGGGAGTCGGCGATGCTGATACTGATAGCTGGACTGGCCATGACGGTGCCGCAGTGCACCGAGCTTCCGCGATCCTTGTCGGGCTGGGAACGCAGCGCCGACGGGCTCGATACCCATCATGCGACGACGATCGCCGCGAAGAACGGCGCGGCGGAAACCCAGGTGACGATCCGCAAGGCGGGCACCTTCGGCATCGCCGCGAACCAGCCCGGCTGGATCGACGTGGCCAAGGGCAGCGGCCGCCCGCTGCGCACGGCCTCCCGCGCGCTGGGTGTCACCTGCGCGAAGATCGAAAAGATCGTCTATTACCGCCTCGAACCCGGCACCTACCGCGTCACCATCGGCAAGCTGCAGAAGCCGCAGGTCAAGCTGATGCTGGTCTATGGCAACCCTTCGCAGGGGTTTGCCCGGCGGGGCCGGGTCGGCTAGGCGGGCGGAAACGATCCACTGGAAGGTTCTGCCATGAAGTTCTTCGCCGACACCGCCATCATCGACGACATCCGCGACCTGGCCGATGCGGGTCTGCTCGACGGCGTCACCACCAACCCGTCGCTGATCGCCAAGTCGGGCCGCAACTTCCTCGAAGTGGTGGCGGAGATCTGCGGAATCGTCGAAGGTCCGGTCTCGGCCGAGGTCGTCGCGCTCGATTTCGAGGGCATGATGCGCGAGGCGGAGATCGTCCGGAAGATCGCGGATAATGTCGCGGTGAAGCTGCCGCTGACGATCGACGGCCTCAAGGCGTGCAAGGCGCTGACCGACGACGGCACGATGGTCAACGTGACGCTCTGCTTCTCGGCCAACCAGGCGCTGCTCGCCGCCAAGGCGGGCGCGACCTTCGTCTCGCCCTTCGTCGGCCGCCACGACGATATCGGCTTCGACGGCATGGACCTGATCGAAGACATTCGCCTGATCTACGACAATTATGACTATGCGACCGAAATTCTGGTCGCCAGCGTCCGCCACCCGATCCATGTGCTGCAGGCCGCCAAGATCGGCGCCGACGTGATGACCGCCCCGCCGGCGGTGATCAAGCAGCTGGTCAAGCACCCGCTGACCGACAAGGGCATCGAGTCGTTCATGGCCGACTGGGCCAAGACCGGCCAGACGATCGGCTGAGTCCGGGTCGAAGCGTACATTCCCCTCCCGCTTGCGGGAGGGGTTAGGGGAGGGGCTGACGTGGAAGGTTCGAACTCCGTTGCGCCATTCCCGTCGCCCGATCGTGTGACGCCCGCTTGCGGTCAGGGACCTCGTCATCCCCGCGAAGGCGGGGATCCATTCGCGCTGATGCCGAGGTTCTTGCCTTCAGCGCACAGGGCAATGGATTCCCGCCTTCGCGGGAACGACGATCGCTTCTTTGGGGCGCTCCAGTCCAACGCGGAGGCGCCGAAACCATGACCGACCTGCCCTTTCCGCGCCGCTTCGCCGAGCATCTCGGCCGCGACCGGCGGCGCTCGGTGCATACGATCCGGGCCTATGAGGCGACCGCGATCCGGCTGCTCGGCTTCCTCCAGAGGCATTGGGGCGGCCCCGTCGCGCAGGACGCGTTCGCCAAGGTCAGCGCTGCCGATCTCCGCGCCTATCTCGCCCATCGCCGCAATGAAGGCCTGTCCAACGCCTCCGCCGCGCGCGAGCTTTCCGCCGTCCGCGCCTTCCTGAAGTTTGCCGGGGGCGACGATGCCCAGCTGCCCCGCTTGCGCGGTCCCAAGGTGAAGAAGGGCCTGCCACGCCCGATCGCGCCGCACGAGGCGGTGGCGCTCGCCGAATGGGCTTCGGACGAAGCCAGCGAACCCTGGATCGCCGCGCGCGACTGGGCCGTGCTGCTGCTGCTCTACGGCGCGGGGCTCCGCATTGGCGAGGCGGTGGCGCTGACCGGCGCGGCCTTGCCGCTGGGCGCGACGCTCCGCGTCACCGGCAAGCGCGACAAGACCCGGGACGTGCCGCTGCTGCCCGAGGTCCGCGCCGCGATCGAAGCCTATGTCGAGGCGTGTCCGTGGGGCACCGCGCGCGACCTGCCGCTGTTCCGCGGCGCCAAGGGCGGGCCGCTGCCGCCGGGGGCGATCCGCAAGGCGGTGCGCTCGGCGCGGACCAGCCTGGGGCTGTCCGATCGCACCACACCGCATGCGCTGCGCCACAGTTTCGCGACGCATCTGCTCGGGCGGGGGGCGGATTTGCGCGCGCTGCAGGAACTGCTCGGCCATGCGAGCCTCAGTTCGACCCAGGTCTATACCGGCGTCGATGCGGCGCATCTGCTCGACGTCTATCGCGCGGCACACCCGCGCGCCTGATCGCGGGAAGGTTGAAGGTCAGGCTGGGGCAGGTCCTGCCCGCCCCAGCCCGAACCCGTCAGCGCTTGGCCGAGTCGGCCGCCTCGCGCTTGGCATAGTCGCCGGCGAGCACGTCGAAGGCGAGCTTGTGCTGGCCGGTCTCGGAGATCAGCCCCTTGCGGTTCCAGCCCTGCTGATAGATCGGGTGCTGGCGCCGCGGCGAGCGGAAGTCCTTGAGGATCCACGGGCTCATGCCCCGCAGGAACGGCACCTTGGCGGCCATGGCGAGCGTCGCGCGGTAATAGTCCGCCTGATATTCCTCGCTATACTTGTGCGGGCTGGCGACAGGATCGTGATAGCCGGCACGCGCATCCGCCCCGAATTCGGAGAAGATCAGCGGCTTGTTCGCGGGCCCGCGCCATTCCTGGCTGGCAAGGTCCTCCAGCGCATCGTCGGTGTACCAGCCGTTATAGGTGTTGATCGCCATGACATCGAGGTCCGCGGCGAGCGGATCGTCGATCTTCATGATCTTGTTGCCCTCACGCCCGCTCAGCAGCGCGGCGGTGACCAGGCGGCTCGAATCGAGGCTGCGGACATCGGCGATCATCGTGCGCAGGAAGGCGTTGCGCGCATCGTTGGTTGGCGTTTCGTTGGCGACGCTCCACAGCACGATCGCGGCGCGGTTGCGGTCGCGGTGGATGTTCTCGGACAGGATGCGGCGGGCATCGGCCAGCGTGTCCGGGTTGTTCCAGTTGACCAGCCAATAGAGCGGGATCTCGCTCCACACGAGCAGGCCCATCTCGTCGGCGAGGCGGGTGGTCAGCTCGCTGTGCGGATAGTGCGCCAGCCGCACGAAATTGCCGTGCAGGCCGTATTTGATCTCGCTCAGCAGCGCGCGGGCGGCGGCGGGCGTCATCGCGCGTACCGGGTTCTCGCCCAGTTCTTCCTCATGCATCGAAATGCCGCGCAGGAAGATCGGCTTGCCGTTGAGCAGGATGTCGGTGCCCTTCACCGCGATGGTGCGGAAGCCCATGCGATCGGCGAAGTGATCGGCGCCGGCATCGATGCTGATGTCGTAGAGCTTGGGGTTCTCCGGCGACCAGCGGACCAGCGTACGCGGCACCGGCAGCGTCGCTTCCCACTTGCCCTCGCCATCGGTCTTGCCGTCGACCGTCGCGCCGAGCGTGGGGATGCGGAACTTGACCGCGGTGTTCGCCGCCTTGGGCCCTTCGAGCTTCACCGATACGGCGATGTGGCTGCCGTCCGGCGTCAGGCGGACAAAGGCGTCGTCGACATAGGTATCGGGCACCGTCACCAGCGTGATGCTGCGGGTGATGCCGCCATAGGTCTCCCAGTCGGTCACCGGGGGCGGCACGTCGTTGGCGGTGCGCACCGAATCGACGCCGATGGTGATCTGGTTGCGGCCCGGCCGCAGCAGCTTGGTCACCTCGAAGGCGAAGGGGGTGTAGCCACCGCGATGCTCGCCCAGCGGCTTGCCGTTGAGATAGACATAGGAGCGATATTCGGCCGCGCCGATGCGCAGGAACACGCGGTTGCCGGGCTTGGGCGCCGTTGCGGGAAATTCGCGCTGATACCAGACAAGGCCCTGGTACAGCCGCATCTCGGGCGAATGGCCGATCCACGAGCCGGGCAGGCTGACCACCGGCGATTGCTGCATGTCCTGTTCGAAGAAGGTGCGCGGCTTGGCCTGCATCACGTCGGCGGCGATCACGTCGGCGGCGCGGTTGGTGCGCGCGTTCGGGGGTTCGCCGTGGAAGCCCGCAAGGCCGTCGCGATACGGATCGATCGACCAGTGCCACGGGCCGTCCAGACTCTGCTGCTGGCGCAGATCCGCCGCGACGAGCACGGGCTGCGCCCAGGCCGAGGATATGCCGAGAACCGCGAGCCCCATGGCCGCGAGCAGGCGCAAAGGCCGCATCATTGTCTCCCTGTTCCTCCGGTAAATCCCGGAGCCCAAGGCATTTTAGAAGCGCTGTAGTGGACTTACAACGTGGTCTGATCAATCCGCCCCATGGCCTTTGGCGAGATAGTCGTCCGATTGCATCTCGAGCAGCCGCGAGACGGTGCGTTCGAATTCGAACCGGCCGTCGCCGCTTTCGTACAGATGCTCCGGCATCGCATCGGCGGCGGCGAGCAGCTTGACCTTGTGCTCGTACAGCGCGTCGACCAGCGTGACGAAGCGGGCGGCCTCGTTGCGGTTCTCCGGCCCCAGCTTGGGGATGCCGACCAGAATGACGGTGTGGAAGCGCCGGGCGATGGCGAGATAGTCGGGTGCCCCCCGTGCCTCGCCGCACAGCCGCTTGAACGAGAAGACCGCTACACCCTTCACGCATTTGGGCACCAGGATCTCGCGGCCGCCGGGAATCGGCACCTGGCAGGTGGGCACGCGGGCGCGATCCTCGACCGGATAATCGGTCAGGCGGAAGAAGGCGGCGGAGAGCGTGGCGGTGGCCTCCGGCCCGTTCGGTACCAGCCAGGTATCGACGCTGCCGAGCCGGTCGCGGCGATAATCCACCGGGCCGTTGAGCGCGAGCACGTCCATCCGCTCGCCGATCAGCTCGATGAAGGGCAGGAACAGCTGGCGGTTGAGCCCGTCCTTGTAGAGGTCCCTTGGCGGCCGGTTCGAGGTGGCGACCACCGTCAGCCCATGCGCCATCATCGCGGTGAACAGCCGCGAGAGGATCATCGCATCGGGCGGATTGTTCACCACCAGCTCGTCAAAGGCGAGCAGCCGCGTGTCGCTGGCCAGCGCGTCGGCGACCGCGACCACCGGGTCGGCGGTATCCTTCTGCCGCTCGACGTTCAGCCGCTCGTGCACCTCGAGCATGAATTCGTGGAAATGGACGCGGCGCTTCCGGCGAATGTCGAGGCTGTCGAAGAACAGGTCCATCAGCATCGACTTGCCGCGGCCGACATCGCCCCACAGGTACAGCCCGCGCGGCACCGCCGGCTTGCGGCCGGTGAGCTTCCACAAGACGCTCCCCTTGCGCGGCGCCGCCTGGAGCTCCTCGGCCAGCGCATCGAGCCGGGCGGCGGCCCCTTCCTGCTCGCGATCGGGGCGAAGCTCGCCGGCGGAGACGAGGGCGCGGTAACGATCGAGGACGCGGGTCATGGGGCAGGTCTACCAACGAAAACGAGCTGCCGGGCCGGAGGGCCAGGCAGCTCGGTGTCTCTCAAAATCGTGAAGAAACGGCGTTCAGAGCACGCGCTCGGCGGCCATCTTCTTCACTTCGGCGATCGCCTTGGCCGGGTTCAGGCCCTTGGGGCAGGCGTTCGCGCAGTTCATGATCGTGTGGCAGCGATACAGGCGGAACGGATCCTCGAGCTGGTCGAGCCGCTCGCCGGTCATCTCGTCGCGCGAGTCGGCCAGCCAGCGATAGGCCTGGAGCAGGATCGCCGGGCCCAGGAACTTGTCGCTGTTCCACCAGTAGCTCGGGCACGAGGTCGAGCAGCAGGCGCACAGGATGCACTCGTACAGGCCGTCGAGCTTCTCGCGATCCTGCGGGCTCTGCAGACGCTCCTTGCCCGAAGGCGTGGTGGTGACGGTCTGCAGCCACGGCTTGATCGAGGCATATTGCGCGTAGAAGTGCGTGAAATCGGGGACCAGGTCCTTGATCACGTCCATATGCGGCAGCGGGGTGATCTGCACCTCGCCCTTGATGTCCTCGATCGCGGTGGTGCAGGCGAGGCCGTTCTTGCCGCCGATGTTCATAGAGCAGGAGCCGCAGATGCCTTCGCGGCACGAGCGGCGGAAGGTCAGCGACGAATCCTGTTCGCCCTTGATCTTGATCAGCGCGTCGAGAACCATCGGGCCGCAATCGTCGAGATCCACCTCGAACGTGTCGTAGCGGGGGTTCTCGCCCGAATCCGGATCGTAGCGGTAGATCTTGAACTTCTTCACCCGGGTGGCTTCGGGGCTCGCCTTGTGCTCCTGGCCCTTGGTGATACGGCTGTTCTTGGGCAGGCGGAATTCGGCCATTCCTGAAACTTCCTCTTTCGCTTCGGCGCGACGCGTCGGTTTTGCGGCGCGGGCTATGCCTTTCGCGGGCGCAGCGCAAGTGCCCTTTGGGCCGCGGCCCTCAGATCACGTCGAGCACGAGCCCCAGATCGCGGGCCTCCTCGGCCTCGATATACCAGTTATAGGGGGCGCGGCGGCGCAGTTCCTCGAAATCGACGCGCGAGCCGGCGACCAGCGCCCGGAAGCCTTCTTCCTCGATCGCGATCGAATGCTCGATCTCGGCGAGCTTGGCCTTGAGGATCGCCGGCAGCATGCGCAGCGGGCCGGACAGGTCGATGCTGGAATGCATCTGCCGCTCGTGCAGCATCAGTCGGGTGCCGCGGGTGAGGAAGCGCTTGTCGACCGGGAAGCCCGACATGAAGGTGGCACCGGCCGAATAGACCGCAACCTTGCCGAGGAACAGCAGCTCGCGCCCCGTGGCTTCGCGCAGCAGCCGCAGTTCGTCGGCCATCAGCCGGGCGACTTCGGGGTCGCCACCGAGCGTGGACAGCGTGACCACCAGCGGACCCTCGCTCGGCGCGGCCAGCAGCTGGTCGCGGAAATTCCGGTACATCGCGTCGTCGACGGTGCCCTGCAGCCGCACATGCGGGGTGGCGAGCAGCGGATAGCGCTGGAGCGGGCTCTGGGAATCGGACATGCGCGGCCAACCGGCGAGGGCGGGCGGAGTTCCGACCTTTCCAAATCCTCCCCTGCAAGGGGAGGTGGCGCGCGCAGCGCGACGGAGGGGTGTCCCCGCCGATTGTGAAGCCCGCCGCCCCGGCGTGGACACCCCTCCGTCAGGCCTTCGGCCTGCCACCTCCCCTTGCAGGGGAGGATGAGGGTTTAAGGCTTCAGCGCATCCGTCGCCGGCGCGCCCACCGGTGCCGTGGCCGCCTGCGGCATCCGCGCCTCCAGCGGCCCCAGCCACGTGCCGACAACCTCGCCGATCGTCACCTGCGGCATCGACGGGTCGAGCCGCCCCGCACGCTCCCAGCCGATGATCGTCTTGCGGGCTTCCGCGGCAGCGTCGGCCAGCGGTTGCGGCTTGCGCAGCGCATGGTTGACCAGCGCATCGCCGAAGAAGGTCCAGTCATTCTCCGCCCGGCAGCCGAAGGACGAGCGCGTCGCCGAGGCCGCGGTAAGGATGGCGGTGGTGTCGCTCATCAGCCGCTTGACGAACGCACCCGAATAGCAGGCGGAAATCAGCAGCAGCCGGTTGCGGATGCCGAGCCCGTCGAGCAGCGCGGCCAGCCGCGCCGGCGGCAGCACGCCGAACCCCTGATCGCCGTCATGATAGGCGATGCCCGCGTCTGGCGCGCCGTGCGCGGTGACGTAGAGGACCAGCACGTCCTGGTTGCGGTCCATCAGCTCTGCCACGCGGGCGAGCGCCAAGCTCAGCGCGGTAAGGCTGCCGGCGGGGAGGGCTGCGCCGCCGCGTCCATCCGGCCCCGCCAGCACCAGCGTGCGGCCCTCCGCATCGTAGCGGCGGGTCAGCACGCGGCCGCTCTCACGCGCCTCGCGGGCGAACACCGGATCGCTGTCGAGCGCGACGCTGAGCACATAGGCGTCGACCACGCCCTTGCGCTCGGGCTGGAGCGCGGCGAGGGCCGTGTTCAGTCGCCGCTGGTCCGCCAGCATCACCCGGGGATCGCGCCCGCGCTGGAGTTCGGGGCCGCTTTCCAGTCCGTCGATACCGTCGTCGCCAGACACGAGCCCCGGCCATTCGGTGCGATGCTCGGGCGGCTGTTGCTGCGCCAAGGCGGGAGCGACGCCGCAAAAGGCCAGCATCACGGCAGACGCACGCAACCAGAACCGCATTCGGGTCGATCCCCCCGGAACAGGTGAACCGACACTCTTGCCCGGCGCAAAGCGAAGTCAAGCGGTGCCCCGCAGAATCGCATTGGAATCGATCGCGCCGCCCCCTATCGCTGGCGGCATGCTCAAGCGCCTCCTGATCGCCCTCGCCCTTCTGATCGTTGCCGGCGGTGCCGCCTGGTACTGGCTCAGCCGCCCGGACCTCGCCACGCTGCCCGAGATCGCCGTCACCGGCCGCGAGCCCGAGATCAGCGAGCCGCGCTACCAGAACATTCCCACGGTAGGCGTCGCAAAGGCGGTCGGCTGGCCGGCGGGCGCGATGCCCAAGGCCGCGGCGGGCCTCAAGGTGCAGGCCTTTGCCGGCAAGCTCGATCACCCGCGCTGGCTGTACCAGCTGCCCAATGGCGACATCCTGGTCGCCGAGAGCAACTCGCCGGCGCGCGACAAGGGCGGCATCACCGGCTGGGTGATGGGCATGCTGATGAACAAGGCGGGTGCCGGCGGCGCCTCGGCCAATCGCATCACCCTGCTGCGCGACAGCGACGGCGACGGCGTGGCGGATATGCGCACCGTATTCCTTACCGGGCTCAACTCGCCGAGCGGGATGACGCTGGCGGACGGGTCGCTCTACATCGCCAATACCGATTCGCTGGTGCGATACCCCTATCTGGAGGGGCAGACCAAGATCACCGCCAAGCCCGAGAAGATCCTGTCGCTGCCCGGCGGCGGCAATCACTGGGCACGCAACGTGGTGGCCTCGCTCGACGGCAAGCATCTCTATGTGAGCATCGGCTCGTCGTCGAACATCGCTGAGGACGGGCTGGAAGCCGAGGGCCCGATCTACACCGCCGGCAGCCCCGGCCAGATGGCCGCAGCCGCCGCACAGCCGACCAATCGCGCCGTGATCCTCGAGGTCGATCCCGCCACCAAGACCAGCCGGATCTTCGCCTGGGGCATCCGCAACGCCAATGGCATGGCGTTCGAGCCCAAGACCCAGGCGCTATGGGCCGTGGTGAACGAGCGCGACATGCTCGGCTCGGACATGCCGCCGGACTATATGAGCCGCGTCGATCTCGGCGCCTTCTTCGGCTGGCCCTGGCAATATTGGGGCGGCTATGAGGACAAGCGTGTCGAGCCCGGCCGCCCGGACCTGCGCGAATATGTCCGCCGCCCGGACTTCGCGCTGGGCGCCCACACCGCCCCGCTGGGGCTGACCTTCGCCGACGGCGCGCGGCCGGGCGGCGCCTACACCAACGGCGCGTTTGTGGGGCTGCATGGGTCGTGGAACCGCCAGCCGCCCTCGGGCTACAAGGTCGTGTTCGTGCCGTTCGGAGACAACGGCTTCCCCGCCAAGGGCGCCAAGCTGCAGGATGTGCTGACCGGCTTCCTCAACGCCAAGGGCGAGGCGCAGGGCCGGCCGGTGGCGGTGATCACCGGCGCGGGCGGTGCACTGCTGGTGGCGGACGATGTCGGCAATACGATCTGGCGGGTGAGCGCGGCGCGCTGACCCGCCCCGGGGTCTCAGGCGAGCAGCCGGGGGCCTTCCTTCGCCAGCATCTCGCGCACCTTGCCGGCGAACAGCGCGAGCATGCCGGGGAGCGCGATCTCGGCATGCACCTGCGTGTCAGCCACGTCGAGCCGGCTCGTCACCGTCTGGCCCATCGCGGCGACGGTGAAGTGGAGGCTGTCGCCTTCCCAGCGATGCTCGACGGTGGCACCGCCGGGGATCTTGTCGGCCAGCCGACCGATCTTCGAATCGATCCGAGCGCGGGCGCCTTCGCGGCCGAGCTGGTGGGGAATGTCGACGCTGATCGTCTGTGGGGTCATTTTGCGAATACCATGGCGTCATCGGCGAACGCCTTGAATTCCAGGGCGTTCCAGCTGGGATCGCGGAAGAACATCGTCGCTTGCTCGCCGACCTGGCCCTGGAAGCGGATATGCGGCGCGATTCCGAAGGCGACGCCGGCGGCCTCCAGCCTGGCGGCGAGCGCGTGCCAGTCCTCCATCGTCAGCACCACGCCGAAATGCGGCACGGGCACGTCATGGCCATCGACCGGGTTGGTGGTCGCAACCGGTTTCGCGGCGGCATCGAGGTGCGCGACGATCTGGTGGCCGAACAGGTCGAAGTCGACCCACTGCTTCGACGAGCGTCCTTCGGGGCAGCCTAGCAACTCACCATAAAAGGCGCGGGCGGCGGCGAGGTCGTGGACCGGGAAGGCGAGATGGAAGGGGCGTGGCATAGGCTTGGCTTAGCGCCGGGGCGGGGTGCGGACAACGGTGCGGCCTTTTGATTTCACGCGAAGGCGCGAAGGCGCGGAGAAGAGAAGGTAGTTCGCGCAGAGGCGCAGAGAGCGCAGAGGGTGCAGTTCTCGCGACGGGCAGGAACTCCAATGCGGGTTGAGATTCAGCGCCTGCGGCGAGGCGATCGCGCTCTGCGCTCTCTGTGCCTCCGCGTGAAACACTCTTTCCTTCGCGCCCCCGCGCCTTCGCGTGAAACACAAAGAATCCAGCACTCACCCGTCGGCGAGCTGCTCGCCGCGATGCCAGCGGCACAGGTTCGCCCGCGCCTCCTGCACGAAGGCCGAGCGGCGCAGCACGCCGAGCAGCGTATCGGCGATCCAGCGGCCGGGGTTGCGCAAGGGGCGGCGGAACTGGATCAGCAGCACGATGCGGGTATGGGCGCTGTCGTTCCACACCTCGTGATCATAGGTGTCGTCGAACACCAGCGTTTCGCCCTCGGCCCAGCGGACGGTGCGACTGCCGATCCGCATGCGGACGTCGCCGTCGCGCGGCACGACCAGGCCCATATGGCAGGTGAGCAGCCCCTTGGTGACGCCGCGATGCGCCGGGATGTGGGTGCCGGGCGCGAGGATCGAGAACATCGCGCTGTTGAGGCCGGGCACCTGCTCGATCAGCCGCGAGGTGTGGGGGCAGCGCGCGAGATTCTCGTCGACCCGGTAGCCATAGCCCCAGAGGAACAGGCTGCGCCATTTGCCGAGCGGTGCGATCGCGCGGTGATCGGGGGAAATGGCCGCGAGCGAGGGCGCGCCGGGCTGGGTGCCGATCGCCGCCAGCGCCTCGTCGCGAATCGCTTCCCAGTCGGCCCGGAGCGCGGCGGTCCAGGGGAAGGCGCGCATGTCGAGTACGGGCGTGTTGGGGACGAGCGAGGAGGCCGCGATCAGCCGGTCGAAGGTGCCGCGTAGATGCTTGCCCCAGCGCAGCAGCAACGGGCGGGGGCTGGGGCGAGCCTCGGGAAGGCGGGCGATTTCGCCCACTCGCCCGATCGGCGCCTCGCTGGTGGCAATGTCCACGCGCAACTTCCCCGCAGCTTCCACGTTACGCCCGGACTTCGGTGCTGCAACGCAACAATCTTCGCCACCGGTCTAGGCCGTCACTTGGGTCCAAAACATGGCGCTGCCGTGGAGTCTTGTGGCGTACATCCGGCAGAAAGGTTGCGGGTGGCATGGCGACCCACTCGCCTCTAGAAAGGGCTTCATGTTCTCACGTCCGCGCATGCCGCGCTTCGCCCTGCTTCTCCTCGCACTCGCTGCTCCCTCGCTGCCCACCCCGGTGCTGGCGCAAGGCCGCCCCGAGGGCGTTCAGACCGCCGAGGATCCCTGGCTCTACAAGGGCAGCGACCTCGTCCATGACGACAAGTGGAAGTTCGGGCGGCTTTCCAACGGCGTGCGCTATGCGGTGCGCAAGAACGGCGTACCGCCGGGGCAGATCTCGATCCGGGTCCGCATCGACGCCGGCTCGCTGATGGAGCGCGATTCGGAACGCGGCTTCGCCCATCTGCTCGAGCATCTCAGCTTCCGCGGCTCGACCTATGTGCCCGACGGCGATTCGAAGCGGATCTGGCAGCGCCTGGGCGTGACCTTCGGCTCGGACAGCAATGCCGCGACGACGTTCATCAGCACCACCTACAAGCTCGACCTGCCCAACGCGACGCCGGAAGGCCTGGACGAGAGCTTCAAGATCCTCTCCGGCATGATGGCGAACCCTGCGATCACGCAACAGTCGCTGACGGCCGAGCGGCCGGTGGTGCTGGCGGAAGGCCGCGAGCAGCCCGCGCCGCAGAAGCGGATGCAGGATGCGCTCTACCAGCTGATCTTTGCCGGCCAGCTGCTGGCCGATCGCGAGCCGATTGGCACCGTGGAGGCGCTCAACGCCGCCACGCCGGCCAGCGTGCAGGCGTTCCACGATCGCTGGTACCGCCCCGAGCGCGCCACGGTGATCGCGATCGGCGACGTCGATCCGGCGGTGCTCGAGGCAATGATCAACAAGTACTTCTCGAGCTGGCAGGGCAAGGGCGAGGCGCCCAAAACCCCCGATTTCGGCAAGCCCGAGGCCGATCACCCGATCGCCGCCAGCATCGTCGAGCCGGCGCTGCAGCCGGTGGCGCTGATGGCGATCGTGCGGCCTTGGACGGTCTATGCCGACACGGTGATCTTCAACCAGAAGCGCATGATCGACATGGTGGCGATCCGCATCCTCAACCGCCGCCTCGAATCGCGGGCGCGCTCGGGTGCCTCGTTCATCGGCGCCGGTGCCGATCTCGACGACATCGCCCGCTCCGCCAACGTCACGACGCTGACCGTGCTGCCCACCGGCGACGATTGGGAAAGCGCGCTCCGCGACGTCCGCGGCACCGCCGCCGAGCTGATGGCGGCGCCGCCGAGCCAGGCGGAGATCGATCGCGAACTGGGGGAGATCGACGCGGTGATGCGCAACCGCATCTCCACCGCGCCCGTGGAATCGGCGGTGTCGCTGGCGGACGATCTCGTCCAGGCGGTCGACATCAACGAGACGGTGACGACGCCCGAGGCTTCCTACGCGATCTTCAAGGGCGCGATCGCGGCACGCATGTTCACGCCGGCGGCCGTCCAGGCCTCGGCCAAGAAGGTGTTCGAGGGCACCGCGACGCGCGCGCTGGTCAACACCCATGCGCCCGATCCGGACGTGGTCCGCAAGGTGACGACCGCGCTGCAGGCCGACGTGAAGGCTGCCGCAATGAAGCGCCGGGCGCTCAACGTGAAGTTCGACCAGCTGCCGCGCATCGGCGCGCCGGGCAAGGTGGTCGAGCGCAAGCGCATCGACCCCGATCTCGCGATCGATGAAGTCACCTATGCCAACGGCGTGAAGCTGCTGATGCGCGAGGACACGTCCGAGACTGGCAAGGTCTGGGTCAATATTCGCTTCGGGCGCGGCCTGCGCGCGATGCCGGGCGACAAGCGCGTGCCGGGCTGGGCGGGCAAGACCGCGCTGATGGCCAGCGGCATCGGCAAGTTCGGCCAGGAAGAGCTCGACGCGCTGACCGGCAACCGCCAGATCGGCCTCGGTTTCGACATCGAGGAAGACGCCTTCGTCTTCCAGGCGCAGACCAACAAGGAGGATCTCGCCGACCAGCTCCGTCTGTTCGCGACCAAGCTGGCCGCGCCGGGCTGGGATCCCAACCCGATTACCCGCGCCAAGGCGGCGACGCTCGCCTCCTATGCCGGCCTCTCGGCCTCGCCCGACGCGGTGCTCGGCCGTGACCTCGACGTGCTGCTCCATGACGGCGATCCGCGCTGGGGCGTGCCGAGCCGCGAGGAAGTGACCGCGCTCACCCCGCAGGCGTTCCGCGCCTTCTGGGAGCCGCTGCTCCAGACCGGCCCGATCGAGGTGGAGATCTTCGGCGACATGAATGCCGATGCGACGGTGCAGGCGGTGGCGGCGAGCTTCGGCGCGCTGAAGCCGCGCGCTCCGGGTGCGGAAAGCGGTGCCCCGGTGCGCTTCCCGGCGCATGTCACGACGCCCGTGGTGCGCACGCATACCGGTGCGGTGGACCAGGCCGCGGCGGTGATCGCCTGGCCGACGGGCGGCGGCAGCGCGGGGCTCGCCGAAAGCCGCAAGCTCGAGATCCTGACCGCGGTGTTCCGCGACCGGTTGATCGAGCAGCTGCGCATCCAGGCGGGGGTGAGCTATTCGCCCAATGTGATGAGCGACTGGCCGCTGGGTCTGCCGAGCGGCGGCAAGCTTGCCGCGTTGGGCATGGTGCCGCCGGACAAGACCGACTTCTTCTTCAAGCTCGCCCGCGACATCGCGGCGGACCTGGTGGCGAAGCCGATCGACGCCGACGAGCTCAACCGCGCGCTGACCCCGCTCAAGCAGCAGCTGCTGCGCATGTCGAGCGGCAACATGTTCTGGATGAACCTGGTCGAGGGCGGCACCCAGGATCCCGCGCGGATCGCGGGAATGCGCAGCCTGGCCAAGGACTATGCCGCGACGACGCCGGCCGAGTTGCAGGCGCTGGCGGCCAAGTATCTGCGGCCGGACAAGGACTGGACCATGGTGGTGCTGCCGGAGAAGGCTGCGAAGTAACAGCGCCGACGAACAGGAGGGCCGGGCGCGAGGAGATCGCGTCCGGCCTTTTCGCGTCAGCTCCGTGCGAAGCGGACGAGATCGGGCAGGGCGTCGGCGAGGCGGTCCATGTCGGCCATGCTGTTGAACAGCGCGGGCGTCACCCGCACGCAGGCGCCGGCCGCGATGCCGTCGCGGTGGACGGTGAAGATCTTGTGCTGGTCGAGCAGGCGTGCCGCGAGCCTGGCATTGGCGTCGCTGCTGGTCACGCCGCGCACCCGGAGCGAGGTGATCGCGCCGTGCGATGCAGGATCGTCGGGCGTCAGCACCTCGATCCCGTCGACCCGCCGTGCGCGCGCCACCCAGCGATCCCGCAACGCGCGCAGCCGCTCGGCCCGGCGGGTGCTGCCGATCGCCTGCTGGAAGGCGAGCGCCGCTGGCACGGTGAGGCTCGCGGCGAAATCATAGGTGCCGAGATGCACCTTGGAGAACAGCGTCTCCGGCCCGCCCGCGGCGTTGGCGGGGTGGCGGTCGATCTTGCCGAGCGCCGCCTTGCGGACGTGGAGAAAGCCGACGCCCAGCGGCGCGCCGAGCCATTTATGCCCGTTGATCGCGACGAAGTCGCAGTCGAGATCGGGCACCGCGAAATCGAGCTGGCACCAGCTGTGCGCGGCATCGACGATCACGTCCGCGCCCTTCGCCCGCGCCAGCGCGGCGATCTCGCGCACCGGCAGCACCAGTCCGGTGCGGTGGCTGAGATGGGTCAGCAGGATCAGCTTGAGCCGCGGATTCGCAGCGAGCGCGGCGGCATAGGCGTCGATCAGCGCCTGACGGCTGGCCGGCTCGGGCAGCGCGATCTTGACCAGCTGCACGCCGCGCGAGCGGATCAGGCTCGCCATGCAGGCCTGGGCGCTGTCATAGTCGAGATCGGCGATCAGCACCGCGTCGCCGGGCTGCAGCCGGTTATAGCCGAGGATCAGCGTCTCCAGCGCCTCGGTGGCGTTGCGGGTTAGGACCAGTTCGTCCGGCGCCACGCCCATTGCTGCGGCGGCCTGGTCGCGCACCGCCAGCAGGTCCTTGCTCAGCCCCCGCCGCGCATAGAAGCTGGTGTCGCGGTTCACCCGCGCGAGCTGTTCCTGATAGGCCGCGAACACCGGCCGGGGCATCATCCCCCAATTGCCGTTCTCCAGCTGGATCACGTCCGCCGGCGGCGTGAACTGCGCCGCGATGCCGCGCCAATAGGAATCGTCGTCCATCGCCCATGCTCCGCTGGAAAGGCCGAGGACGGGTAGCGCGAGGCTCCCCGCGAGCAGCGAACGACGATCCATGATTGGCATCAGAAGCGCAGCTCCACCCGGCCATAGTACTGACCGCCATCGGTATCATAGGGGGCGTTGCGCGAGTAGATCAGGCCGCGATTGGCCTGGTTGGTCGCCTCGGCCGGATAGGTGTCGAACAGGTTTTCCGCACCCGCGCGCAGCGTCAGCATCTTGGTGACGTGGACGCTCACCGAGGCATCGAACAGCGCGATGCCGCCGAAGCGCTGGAACAGCTCGCCGGTCGAATTGCCGGTCACGTCGGTCCAGGACCCGTAATAGCGGCCCCGCAGCATCACGCCGACCTTGCCGAGATCATAGCTGAGCGTGCCGGTTGCGTTGTGCTGCGGCAGGCGCTCCTGGAAGATGCGGCGCTGGGTGTCGTTCGCGATCGACGCGCTGTTGCCGCCGCGCACCTTGGTCTGGTTGTAGTTGTAGGCGAGGCTGAGGTTCGCCTTGCCCGGGCCGACCTGGCGCGCATAGCTCACCACCACGTCGACGCCGCGGGTGCGGGTGTTGAAGTCGTTGGTAAAATAGCTGACCGAAGTGAAGCGATCGGGATTGGCGAAGGTCGCCGGCACCGCGAAGGTGGCCGACTGGCCGAAGCGATCGTCGACGTCGATCTGGTAGAGGTCGACCGTCGCGCCCAGGCCGAAATCAGTCTGGCCGACCAGGCCGGCGGTCAGCGTGCGCGACTTTTCCGGCTTGAGCGGCTTGGCACCCAGGGCCACCGCGATCGGATCGCTCGGCGACAGGCGGCCCTGGTTGAACACCTGCAGCGTCTTGGTGTCGAGGCCCTGCGTCACCTGGCGGGTGTTGAGCTGCGCCGGGGTGGGCGCGCGGAAGCCGGTCGAATAGGTCAGCCGCGCGGCGAGGCCGTGCACCGGCTCGAAACGGCCGGCAAGCTTGTAGGTGAAGGTGTCGCCGAACGCGGAAAAATCCTCATAGCGCCCGGCGGCGCCGAGCGTCACCTTTTCGATTGGCGCCCATTCGAGATCGACATAGCCGGCATAGCTGCGCTGGCTCCACTGGCCGGCCTGGGCCGGGCTGAAGCCGGGGAAGCCGTTGGAGTTGGGCGCAAGGCCGGTCGCAGCACCCGGGCCGACCGCATAGGAGGCGGGGTCGCCGGTGCCGACGCGGTAGGTCTCGACGCGCCGCTCGCCGCCGAACGCGACGTTCACCGGGTCGCCCAGGCCCACCGGCAGGCGGTAGACGAAGTCGGCATTGAGGTTGAACTCGCGCTGGGTCAGCCGGCCGAGATAGAAGCTGGTCGGGCTGTTCGGGCCCAGCGAGGCGTTGAGGCTCTCGCCCAGCGTATAGTCGATCCGGCTCTCGCCCTGCGAGGCGCTCAGGTCGTAATGGAAGCGGTCGCTGGCGTCCCCGCGGACGCCGCCCACCGCCTGATGATCGGCGAAGCGGGTGCCGAAGCGGGGCGTGAAGCCCGCGGGGTAGAGCTTGGTGAAGGAGAAGCCGGGGAAGGCGCTGCTCGCGCCGTAGACCGAGGCGGTGGCTGCGGGATTGCGCCAGTTGAAGTCGGTCACGCCCTCACCGCTCTGCGCGGTGCCGAAGGCGTAGAGCGTCGCGCCCTCTACGAGATCGACATGCGCGTTGACCGACCCGGCGATCCGTTCCTGGTCCGGCTGGCCCCAGCGCTGCACGGGGTTGGGCACGGCGAGCGTCGGGTTGGTGGCCTGGAAGGCGATCGCGTCGGGGCGCTGGCGGGTGCGCGAGGTCGCCTCGGCATGGTCGTACTGGCCGGTGAAGACGATGCTGCCGCGGTCGCCCAGCGCGATGCCGCCGCGCAGGCCGCCCTGATATTCGTTGCCGTCGCCGGCATAATAGCTGGAGGCCTGACCATAGGCGGACATGCCGGGCTTGTCGTCGAGCAGCATGTTGATCACGCCGGCGATCGCATCCGAGCCGTACTGCGCCGAGGCACCGTCGCGCAGCACCTCCACCCGGCCGATCGCATGGGCCGGGGTCGCGGCGAGGTCGGGCGCCTGCGCGCCGCGCGTGCCAAGCAGCGCCGAACGGTGGAAGCGCTTGCCGTTCACCAGCACCAGCGTCTGGTCGGCGGACAGGCCGCGCAGCGTCGCCGGGCGGACGAAAGCCTGGCCGTCGGCAGCGGGGAGGCGCTGGACGTTGAACGAGGGCAGCAGCTGCGCCAGCGTATCGTTGAGGTCGCCCGAGACGCTCGATTCGAGCAACGCGTTCGACAGCACGTCGACGGGGGCGAGCGTGTCGAACTGGGTGCGGGCGCGCTCGCGGGTGCCGGTGACGACGATCTGCTCGCCGCTATCCGGGGCGGCCTCGGTCTGCGCCTGGGCGAAGGCGGCGGGCATGCAGGCGAGCTGCAGCGCGATCAGCGCGCTGCCGGTGCGGAACTTCATCGGTTTCCCCTTGGTGGCCGGGGCGTCCTGCCGGACGCTTCTCAGCCCCGGCCGCTAGGCGTCCGCGATGACGCGGAAGCGACAGTACCAAGACGTTTCAATGAAATACCAATCTATGCCCAATTTGGGGCGAGCGGTCAGTACAACCCGTCCAGCTGCTCCCCATACGCCGCCTTGAGCACATGCCGCCGAATCTTCATGCTCGGGGTCAGCTGCTCGTTCTCGATCGTGAACGCCTGGTCGGCCAGGATGAACTTGCGCACCCGCTCGATCACCGAGAGGTCGCGGTTCACCCGCTCCACCGCCGCGCCGATCGTCGCCTTGAAGTCGGCATCGCGCGAGAGGTTGCGGAACTTGCACGGGGTCGCGGTCCTGGCGCAGAATTCCTGCACCCATTCGGGATCGGGGACGATCACCGCGGTCATGTAGGGCCGCTTGTCACCATAGATCATCGCCTGCAGGATTTCGGGCTGGAGCGTCAGCATGCCCTCGATCTTCTGGGGCGAGACATTGTCGCCCTTGTCGTTGACGATGATGTCCTTCTTGCGATCGGTAATCTTGATGCGGCCCTTGGCGTCGATCTCGCCGATGTCGCCGGTGTGCAGCCAGCCGTCCTTGAGCACGCGCTCGGTCTCGGCCTCGTTGCGCCAATAGCCGTGCATCACCAGCTCGCCCCGCACCAGTATCTCGCCGTCCTCGGCGATGCGGACCTCGACGCCGTCCATCGGCGGCCCGACCGTGTCCATCTTGAGCCCGACCTTGGGCCGGTTGCACGAGATGACCGGCGCGGATTCGGTCTGGCCATAGCCTTGGAGAAAGGTGAGGCCGAGCGATTCGAAGAAGATGCCCACCTCGGGGTTGAGCGGCGCACCGCCCGAGACCAGCGCCTTGATCCGCCCGCCGAACCGCTTGGCGAGCTTGGGGCGCAGCGTGGCGTTAAGCAACAAGTTCATCGGCGCATCGGCGATGCCCGACGTGCCCGCCGCCTTGCGGCTGCCGATCGCCACCGCCTTTTCGAGCAGATAGCTGGCGACGCTGCCCTGCTTCTCCACCTGCTTGGTGATGCGGGTGCGCAGCACCTCGAACAGGCGCGGCACCACGACCATGATGGTGGGGCGGACTTCCTCGATATTCGAGGCGAGCTTCTCCAGCCCCTCCGAATAATAGATCTGCCCGCCGAGCGCGATCGGGAAGAACTGGCCGCCGGTATGCTCATAGGCGTGGGAGAGGGGCAGGAAGGACAGGAACACCTCGTCGGCCCAGCCGAAATCCTCCGAGATGATCGCGGTGCAGCCCTGGCAGTTGTGCAGGATCGCGCCGTGATGCTGCATCACCCCGCGCGGCGATCCGCCGGTGCCGCTGGTGTAGATGATGCAGGCAAGGTCCTCGCGCCGGAAGGTCGCCTGGGCGGCGGCGGTGGCCGCATCGGTGGGATGCGCGGCGATCAGCTCGCGGAAGTCGTGGAACTCCAGGCTGCCCTGCTGGGCAAGCCGGACGTCGTCGATGCCGATGACGATGCGCCCGGCCGAGGAGCGCAGCATCGCCGGCAGCAGCGTCTTGGCGAGCTTGGTGTTCGACACGATCACCGCGCAGGCGCCCGAATTCTCCAGGATATGCTGGTGGTCGCGCTCGGTATTGGTGGTGTAGGTCGGCACCGTCACGCAGCCCGCGGCCATGATCGCGAGGTCGCTGATGCAGAATTCGGGGCGGTTCTCCGAGACGAGCATCACCCGGTCGCCGGGCTTCAGTCCCAGCGCCTTGAGCGCGGTGGCTAGGCTCGCCACCTGTCGCGCCGTTTCGGCCCAGCTGGTCGAGTGCCACGCCCCTCCGGCCTTGTGCCACAGAAAGGGTGCGTCGCCCTTCTCGGCCGCGCGCCGGAAGAACATCGCCACCAGATTATCGAAATGTTCGAGCTTGCGCATTCTCTCTCCCCAGCGAGCGTCGCGTTATTTTCTGCGCGCGTCCCGCATCATTCCGACGGGCGGTTGGGCTTGGCACCCACGCGTTGTATAACCGTTACCGCGCCGTTCTGATCCATGGCCACGCCTTCGCTGCGCGGATCGGCGGCACCGACCCAGCGGCCGCCCACGCGCTCGATCGCATTGGCCTTGAGGCCCATCGGCGCGGCGCGGACGTCCTCGCCCAGCGCGCGCAGCGCCGGCAGCATCGCGTCTAGCTGGGTGCCCTGCTCGGCGGTGGCGGTCTTGCCCGGCGCGTAGAGCAGGCCCAGGCCGATCGCGTCCTGCGCGGAGAGCTTCCAGTCGACCACACCGACGATCGCCTTCGCCACCTGCGCGATGATCGTGGAGCCGCCCGCGGCACCGACCGCAAGCCGCACCTTGCCGTCGGGTCCGAACACGATCGTCGGTGCCATCGAGCTGCGCGGCCGCTTGCCGCCCTCCGCCCGGTTGGCGACCAGATACCCATCCTTCACCGGCACGATGTCGAAATCAGTGAGCTGGTTGTTGAGGATCATGCCGTCGACCGTCAGGCCCGATCCGAACGGCCCTTCGACGGTGGTGGTCACTTCCACGACATTGCCCGCGCCGTCGGTGACTGCGAGATCGGTGGTGCCGGCGACTTCCTGCACGGTGGCGGGCACGCGCTTGGGCGCACCCGGCGGCGTCCCGGCCGCGATGCTGGCCATCGTCCTGGCGGGATCGATCAGCTTGGAGCGGCTGGCGATGTAGGTGCGGTCGAGCAGCCCCTTCAGCGGCACCTGCACGAAGTCCGGATCGCCGAGATACAGGTCGCGATCCGCATAAGCGAGCCGCGAGCTTTCGGCGAACAGATGCCAAGCGGTGGCCGAATCCCTACCGAGATGCCCCATGTCGAAGCGTTCGAGCTGCGCCAGGATCATCAGCACGGTGATGCCGCCCGAGGAGGGCGGGCCCATCGAACAGACCTTGTAGCCGCGATAGCGCCCGCACAGCACCGGCCGCGCCTTGGCGTCATAGGCGGCGAGGTCGCCCGCAGTCATCTTCGAAGGATTGCGGGCCGCGCCATTGACCGTGGCGACCAGCTTGGTCGCCTGCGGGCCGACATAGAAGCTGTCGGGCCCCTGGGTCGCGATGCGTTCGAGCAGCGCGGCCTGATCCTGGTTGCGCACGGTGGTGCCCGCCGGCAGCGGCTTGCCGTCGGCGCCGAAGAACAGCGCGCGATAGGCGGGATCGACATGGCCCGAGAACTGGGTCAGTGAATTGTTCATCCGCGGGCTCAGCACGAAGCCGTCGCGGGCGAGGCGGATGGCGGGGGCGAACAGCTTGGCCCAGGGCAGCTTGCCCGAGCGGCGATGCGCCAGCGCCATCGCGCGGACGGCACCCGGCACGCCGACGCTGCGCCCGCCCGGCACCGCAGCGAAATGGCTCAGCGGCGTGCCGTCGGGGCCGTAGAACCAATGGTCGTCGGCGGCCATCGGCGCGGTCTCGCGGCCGTCGACCGTCGTCATCGCCTTGGTCTTGGCGTCGTAGAGCACCAGGAAGCTGCCCCCGCCCAGGCCCGAGCTCTGCGGCTCGACCACGCCGAGCGCCAGCATCGTCGCGATCGCGGCGTCGGTGGCGCTGCCGCCCTCGCGCAGGATCTCGACACCCGCCGCCGCCGCACGGTGATCGGCGGCGCTGACCATGCCTTGGGCATGGGCGAGCAGCGGCGTGAACAGCAGGAGGAGCAGCGCGACCATTTTCTTCATGGGCCTAGGCGTAGCGCGCTTTGCCCCGGAGGCAAGCGGTCAGGCGAGTGCCCTGGCGATGCTGCGGGCCAGACCGGTCCCGCGATAGAGCAAAGCCGAATAGACCTGGACCAGCACCGCGCCCGCCTCGATCCGCCGCTTGGCCTCGTCAGGCCCGTCGATGCCGCCCGCCGAGATCAGCGGCAGCTGCCCGCCCGAGGCCTCGCGCGCCTCGACCAGCTTGGCGTAGGCGAGTTCCTTGAGCGGCTTGCCCGAAAGGCCGCCGGCCTCACCGGCATCTGCGGAGGCCAGCGGTGGGCGGGAAATGGTCGTGTTGGAGACGATCAGCGCATCGACATGGTGGTCGATCGCCGCGCGTACGGCGCCTTCCAGCCCGGCGCGATCGAGATCGGGTGCGATCTTCAGGAACAGCGGCGTGGTGCCACGCGCGGCATGTGCGGCGGCGAGCAGCTCGTCGAGCGCGGGGCGCGACTGGAGATCGCGCAGGCCCGGCGTGTTGGGCGAACTGACGTTGATCGTGATATAATCGGCATGCGGGGCCGCCTTGGTGACGCCCAGGGCATAATCGGCGACGCGATCGGTCGAATCCTTGTTCGCGCCGACATTGATGCCGAGCACGCCCGGCCGCCGCTTGAGCCGGGCGATGCGCGCCAGCGCCGCGTCGATTCCGCCATTGTTGAAGCCCATGCGGTTGATCACCGCCTCGTCCTCGACCAGCCGGAACAGGCGGGGCTTTGGATTGCCGGGCTGCGGGCGCGGGGTGAGCGTGCCGACCTCGACCGCGCCGAAGCCTAGCCCGAACAGTCCGGCGATCGCCTCGGCATCCTTGTCGAGCCCCGCCGCCAGCCCGACGCGGTTGGGGAAGGTGACGCCTGCGACGGTTACCGGCGTGGCCGACTCGGGGCCGCCGCCGAAGGGGGCGCCCGCGCCGCCCCACAGCGCCAGGGTGCGAATCGCTGCCCGATGTGCCTGCTCAGGATCGAGCGCGAATACCGCTTTGCGAAGAATCTTGCCCATGAAACCGCTCATGCATTGCAAGGCAAACGTCGTCAAAGGCGAGAATGTCGATTCCGTACAATACCGGGCCTCCCGAATCGGGTAGAGCATCCCTGCGACCCGAGGGGTTCCGCTTAACGGGGGGAACCCTTTCCTTTGGGCCCGGCCGGGCAACCGGCCGGGCCTCTTTTCCGTTGCGCTTTGCGCGCGGCCATGCTCCAGCTGTGCGACGAACCGAAGCACAGGGGAACAGCTTCGCATGCGTGGCGCCGAAGAGGGGCAGGTCGCAATCGCGGCGCGCAATGGCGCCCGGGCCCGACCTTTCGACATTCGCTTTCAACCGTCCGCCGGGCGGCTGATACCGCATGTCGAGAGCTTTTATCTCGCCCATATCGACGCGCCGTGCATCGAGGGCGTCGAGCGCGTCGATCTCGGCCAGTGGCGCTTCTGCCTGCAGGGCGGCGGGGCAGTGAAATTTCCGGACGGCCATAGCGAGACAACGCTGCCGGTGGTGGTCAACGGCCCCGGCACGGCGCACTGGACCTACCGTATCGAGGGGCCCTTCCGCTGCTTCGGCATTTCCCTGCGCGGCATCGGCTGGCGCACCCTGGTCGGCCGCCCGGCGGACCAGGTGGCGGACCGGCTGGTGGATGGCGGCGAGATTTTCGGGCCGGAGGTGCATGCGCTGCACGCGCAGCTCCGCGAACTCGACACGTTGGAAGCGATGGTTGCCGCGGTCGAGCCCTTCCTGCTGCGCCGGATCGACGCCGCGCGGCGCGTGCCCAAGGCGCATATCGCCTTTCTCCGCATCGTCCGCGAATGGGCGGCGTCTGGCGATCCGACGATCGATGCGCTCTATGACGCGATGGAAGTCGAAACCGGCATGGGGCAGCGCCAGGTGCAGCGGCTGTGCAAGGAATATTTCGCCGGCCCGCCCAACCATCTGCGCCGCAAGTTCCGCGCGATCGGTGCGGCGATGCGCATCCACCAGGGCGCGCCGCTTGCCGAGGTGATGGCACCCTTTGCCGACCAGTCGCACATGATCAACGAGATCAAGCATTTCACCGGCCAGACGCCCGGCCTGCTCCGCGACAGCATCGATCCGGTGCTGGCCATCACGCTGGAGAACGAGAAGTTCCACTTTCTCCCCGATGTGATCCCCGAGACAGTTGACCTAGGCCGCCGCTAGGCCCACATGCCAATCGGATCAACTTTGTCCGATTGGGAGTCGATGCGTCTTTCGAGCCTTGCCGACTATGCCGTAGTGATGCTGGCCGCCGCCGCGCGCCAGTGCGGCGCGTCGTGCCGGCTCAATGCGACGCTGCTCGCGGGCGAGACCGGCCTGCCGCTGCCGACCGTCCAGAAGCTGGTGAGTAAGCTCTCCGCCGCGGGCCTGATCGAAAGCGCGCGGGGCACCGGGGGCGGCTTCCGCCTTGCCCGCCCGCCGGCGGCGATCAGCCTTGCCGACATCGTCGAGGCGATCGAGGGGCCGATCGCGCTCACCGTCTGTGTCGATTCGGCGCGGCATGACTGCGCGGTCGAGGGCAATTGCCGGGTGAAGCCGCACTGGGGCGTGGTCAGCGACGCGGTCCGCTCGGCGCTCGCCCAGGTCAGCCTTGCCAGCCTCAGCAATCCCCCGGCGCTTGCGGCACCGTCCTCGCCGGTGCATGGGCTCGCCCCTTCCACCACCGATCTTTCTTCTCCTTCTCCGGTCCTCGCCGGGGAAAGCCAGGTATCTTTCTGATGGCCACCAAGAATGCCGAGGCGCACGCCGCCGCGAACAAAAAGTATGAATGGGGCTTCGCCTCGGACGTCGAACAGGAGTTCGCGCCCAAGGGGCTGAGCGAGGATACCGTCCGCTATATCTCGGCGAAGAAGAACGAGCCGCAGTGGATGCTCGACTGGCGGCTCAAGGCGTTCCGCCTCTGGCAGACGCTGGAGGCGCCGGACTGGGCAAAGCTCAACGTGCCGCCGATCGACTATCAGGACGCGTATTATTACGCCGAGCCGAAGCAGAAAAAGACGATTACCAGCCTCGACGAGCTCGATCCGGAAATCCGCCGGACGTACGAGAAGCTCGGCATCCCGATCGAGGAGCAGAAGGTGCTCGCCGGCGTCGAGGGCGCGCGCAAGATCGCGGTCGACGCGGTGTTCGACTCGGTCTCGGTCGCGACCACCTTCCGCGCCGAGCTGAAGGCAGCGGGCGTCATCTTCCTGTCGATCAGCGAGGCGATCCGGGAGTATCCCGAGCTGGTCCAGAAGTGGCTCGGCAAGGTGGTGCCGCAGCGCGACAATTATTTCGCGACGCTCAACAGCGCGGTCTTTTCCGACGGCACCTTCGTCTATGTGCCGGAGGGCGTGCGCTGCCCGATGGAGCTCTCCACCTATTTCCGCATCAATGCGGAGAATACCGGCCAGTTCGAGCGCACGCTGATCGTCGCCGACAAGGGGGCCTATGTCTCCTATCTCGAAGGCTGCACCGCCCCGATGCGCGACGAGAACCAGCTGCATGCCGCCGTCGTGGAACTGGTCGCGCTCGACGATGCCGAGATCAAATATTCGACGGTCCAGAACTGGTATCCGGGCGACGAGAACGGCAAGGGCGGCATCTACAACTTCGTCACCAAGCGGGCGCTGTGCCAAGGCCGCAACTCCAAGGTGAGCTGGACCCAGGTCGAGACGGGGTCGGCGATCACCTGGAAATATCCGAGCTGCGTGCTGGCGGGCGAGAACTCGGTCGGCGAATTCTATTCGGTGGCGGTGACCAACAATCGCCAGCAGGCCGATACCGGCACCAAGATGATCCATCTCGGCAAGGGCAGCCGCTCGACCATCGTGTCGAAGGGCATCTCGGCCGGGCGCAGCGACAACACCTATCGCGGGCTGGTCCGGGTAGCGGCGAGCGCGGAGAATGTCCGCAACTTCACCCAGTGTGATTCGCTGCTGCTCGGCGACCAGTGCGGCGCGCACACCGTGCCGTACATCGAGGTGAAGAACCCGAGCGCCCAGATCGAGCATGAGGCCACCACCAGCAAGATCAGCGACGACCAGCTATTCTACGCGCTCCAGCGCGGGCTGGACCAGGAAGCCGCGGTGGCGCTGATCGTCAACGGCTTCGCGCGCGAAGTGCTGCAGCAGCTGCCGATGGAGTTTGCGGTCGAGGCGCAGAAGCTGCTCGGCATCTCGCTCGAAGGATCGGTGGGATGATGGCCCGGAACGCCCCGCGCCTCCAGCGTCATCCCCGCGAAGGCGGGGATCCATTGGGGTCGCCAGCGCGGTTCTTTCCGCGAACGTCCTGGCGAATGGATTCCCGCCTCCGCGGGAATGACAGAAGGAGCCTCGCTCAGCCTACGCTCATGTCGGCTGATCTATTGACGAGGCAGGGCCGCGTTCCGGGCCTGCAGGAGTATATTGGATGTTGAACGCCGTTCTCGCCGCAGCCTTCGCCCTCCAGAGCGGCGTCGCGATCGACAGCGCCGCCCAGTTCGGCGCGGCGACCAACCATGCGCGCTGCATCGTCCGCGCGATCGGCACGGCGCCGGCGGATGCCAGCGCGCGTTCGGCCAAGGTCGCCGGCGCGATCAAGCAGTGCCGCGACTTCCTCGATTCCGATTTCCAGGCCGGCCGCCTGCTGCTCAACGATCGGCCGTACCAGCCGAGCGCCTGGCACAAGCTGACGCCGGTGCTCGACGCGATCGAAGCCGACATCAAGGCCAGCGTCACTGCGCCCAAGCAGTACAAGATCATGTGGAAGCTGCCCGACGGCTCCATGGTCGACGCCTATGAAGCGGGCGCCAAGCCCAAGACCCTTTCTCTCGTGACCGTGGCGATCTGACACCCATGCTGAACATCCAGAACCTGCACGCCGAAGTCGACGGCAAGGAAATCCTCAAGGGCCTGACCCTGTCGCTGAACGCGGGCGAAGTGCACGCGATCATGGGCCCGAACGGCGCCGGCAAGTCGACGCTGGGCTATGTCCTCGGTGGCCGCAATGGCTATGAGGCGACCAGCGGCAGCGTCGAGTTCGACGGGCAGGATCTGCTGGAACTCGAACCGCACGAGCGCGCCGCCGCCGGGCTGTTCCTCGGCTTCCAGTATCCGGTCGAGATCCCCGGCGTGTCGAA
The DNA here is from genome assembly GCF_900114095.1 of Sphingomonas sp. NFR04. Lineage (GTDB taxonomy): Bacteria > Pseudomonadota > Alphaproteobacteria > Sphingomonadales > Sphingomonadaceae > Sphingomonas. The sequence continues at coordinate 157,131 of NZ_FORV01000004.1, forward strand.
CGTCCAGTTCCTGCGCGAGGCAGCCAATGCCCAGCGCCGCAACCGCGGCGAGGCCCCGCTGTCGGGCGCCGAGTTCCTCAAGCTCGCCCGTGCCCAAGCGGCGGCGCTCGGCATGGATGCCGGAATGCTCAAGCGGCCGGTGAATGTCGGCTTTTCGGGCGGCGAGAAGAAGCGCAACGAGATGGTGCAGATGGGGATCCTCAACCCCAAGCTCGCCATCCTCGACGAGACCGACTCCGGCCTCGACATCGACGCGCTGAAGGCCGTCGGCGAAGGCATCAACCGCATCATGCGCGCGCCCGACAAGGCCGTGCTGCTGATCACCCACTATCAGCGCCTGCTCGACTATGTGCAGCCGGACTTCGTCCATGTGCTGGCAGGCGGCCGCATCGTCCGTTCGGGCGGGCCGGAACTGGCGCTGGAGCTCGAGCGAGAAGGCTATGGAGCGCTGGCGGCGTGAGCGTGCTCGACCTTCCCTCGACCCGGCAGGAGGCGTGGCGCTGGTCCGACATGGACACGCTGCGCGCTGCGGCCGAGAGCCCGCAGGCGGCTGCCGGCGTTGATCCGACGGGCCTGTTCCTCGACATTGAAGGCCCGCGCCTGTGCTTCGTCGACGGCGTGTTTGAGCCCGCGCACAGCCGTCCGGGCCCGGTCGAAGTTACCCGCCAGATCGCCGCGACCGATCACCCGCTCGGCAGCCTCGCCGTGGGCGAAGGCTGGGCGCTGCACCTCGGCTCCGAGCATGCGGCGACCTGCATCCAGATCGTCCATATCGGCACCGGCGGCGAGAACCATGTGCCCGCGCGCATCCTGCTGGCCGATGATGCCGTTGCGTCGGTGGTGGAGACCTTTGCCGGCACCGGCTGGGCGAACCGGCTGACCGCCATCGCGCTCGGCAAGGGTGCGCGGCTGATGCGCTCGGTGCGGCTGGTGCAGACCGGCGGCTTCGTCTCGATCCGCGACGAGGCCGAGATCGGGGAAGCTGCGAGCCTGGTGTCGATCTTCCTCGGCGCGGGCGGCATGGGCAGCCGGATCGACGGCGCGCTGACGCTCACCGGCAAGGGTGCCTTTGCCGAGATGGGCGGCGCGCTGCTCACCAGCGGCACGCAGCGGCAGGAAGCCGCCGTTTCGGTCCGGCACGAGCAGATCGAGGGGTCGTCGCGCCAGATCTGGCGCGCGGTGGCGGCCGACCAGTCGGCGGCGAGCCTCGCGGCACGGGTGGAAGTCGCGCGCGGCGCGCAGCAGACCGATGGCGAACAGTCGCTGCGCGGGCTGCTGCTCCAGCGCACCGCGACGGTGAACCTGAAGCCCGAACTCGAAATCTTCGCCGACGACGTGAAGTGCGCGCATGGCGCCACGGTCGGCGAGCTCGATCGCAACGCGCTCTTCTACCTGCAGAGCCGCGGCATCCCGGACGCGCAGGCCAAGGCGCTGCTGACCCACGCCTTCGTGGCGGACGTGCTGGCGCGGATCGGCGAGGAGCCGGTGCGCGAGGCATTCGCGGCGGATGCGGCGGCTTGGCTGGAGGCGGCGCTGTGAGTGTCGGGAGCTATACCGCCAAAAAGCCCCTCCCCTTCAGGGGAGGGGTTGGGGTGGGGGACTCTCCACCAGCGACGCACTTGTGGATCGGTCAGGCCCCACCCCCAACCCCTCCCCTAAAGGGGAGGGGCTTATGAACGGCGTGATCACCACCGCAGCCCCGCTCGACGTGCTCGCGGACTTCCCCGCCATTCCCGCGGGCTGGGCCTATCTCGACACCGCCGCCACCTCGCAAAAGCCTCGTCCGGTGCTCGACGCGATCGCGCGCGGCTATGGCGAGACCTATGCCACCGTGCATCGCGGCGTGTACCAGCGCTCGGCGGACATGACGCTCGCCTTCGAGGCGGCGCGCGCCCGGGTCGCCAACTTCATCGGCGGCAAGCGGGAGGAAGTGGTGTTCGTCCGCGGCGCGACCGAGGGGATCAACCTCGTCGCGCAATGCTATGCCGCCACCCAGCTCAAGGCCGGCGACCGCATCCTGCTCTCCGCGCTCGAGCATCACTCGAACATCGTGCCGTGGCAGATGGCTGCCGAGAAGATCGGCGCGCATATCGACGTGGTGCCGCTCACCGAAGACCACCGTATCGATCTCGATGCGATGGCGGCGATGCTGACCGATCGGCACAAGCTGGTCGCGCTCGCCCATGTGTCGAACGTGCTCGGCTCGGTGCTCGACGTTCGCCGTGCTGTCGACCTCTCCCACGGCGTCGGTGCCAAGATCCTGATCGACGGCTGTCAGGCGGTCGCACGCCTGCCGGTGAACGTCGCCGAGCTCGGCTGCGACTTCTACGTCTTCTCAGGCCACAAGCTCTACGGCCCGACCGGGATCGGCGTGCTGTGGGGACGCTACGAGCTGCTCGACGCGATGCCGCCCTATCAGGGCGGCGGATCGATGATCGACCGCGTCAGCTTCGCCAAGACGACCTATGCGCCGCCGCCGGGCCGCTTCGAGGCAGGCACCCCGCACATCGTCGGCGTGGTCGGGCTGCATGCGGCGATCGACTATGTCGACGGCATCGGGCTGGACCGCATCCATGCGCACGAAACCGCGCTGGTCACCGAGACGCGCGCGGCGCTCGGCGGCATCAACAGCGTGCGGCTGTTCGGGCCGGCGGACAGTGCCGGCATCGTCAGCTTCGCGGTGGAAGGCGTGCACCCGCACGACGTCGCGACGATCCTCGACGAGGGCAATGTCGCGATCCGCGCCGGGCATCACTGCGCCCAGCCGCTGATGGAATTGCTGGAGGTCCCCGCCACCGCGCGGGCGAGCTTCGGCGTGTATAACGGGCCGGCGGACGTCGCTGCGCTCGTCAAGGGTATCGAACGAGTGACGAGGATCTTCGGATGAACGAAGAACGCAGGATCGTGGTGGAAGAGGTGGACGCGGTCGAGGCACCGCCCAAGGCGCGCGTCGACGAGGTTGTCGAAGCGCCCGCCGAGCGGCAGCGCGACTATCTCTCGGGCTTCCTCTCGCAGAAGCCGGTGGAGCCGGGCGCCGGCGAGCCGGGCGGTCCGCTCTACGAAGCGGTGATCGAGGCACTCAAGGAGATTTACGACCCGGAAATTCCGGTCAATCTCTACGACCTCGGGCTGATCTACGGCGTCGACATCACCGCGAACGGCCATGCCGCGATCACCATGACGCTGACCACGCCGCATTGCCCGGTCGCGGAATCGATGCCGGGCGAAGTCGAGCTGCGGGTGAGCGCGGTGCCGGGCATCGCCACCGCCGACGTCAACCTCGTCTGGGATCCGCCCTGGGACCCGCAGAAGATGAGCGACGAGGCGAAGCTGGAACTGGGGATGTTGTAATTTCTAGCCCCCTCCCGCGTGCGGGAGGGGGTTGGGGGTGGGCCCCCGGCACCCAATATCCGGAGCGCTCGCGGAGAGCGGGCGCCCACCCCTCGATCCCCTCCCGCACGCGGGAGGGGAAGTAGGCAGGAAGAACGATGACCACCGCGACCACCTCCCGCCAGCGCCCCGCTGCGCTGCTCCTCACCCCCGCCGCCGAGGCGCGCATCGCCGCGCTGATGGCGAAGGCGCCGGAAGGCACGGTCGGCGTCAAGCTTTCCACCCCGCGCAAGGGCTGTTCGGGCCTGGCCTATTCGGTCGACTATGTCGCCGAGGCCAAGCCGTTCGACGAGAGGATCGAGACGCCCGGCGGCACCTTCTTCGTCGATGGCGGATCGGTGCTCTACCTGATCGGATCGACGATGGACTGGGTGGAGGACGATTTCACCGCCGGCTTCGTCTTCACCAATCCCAATGCCAAGGGCACCTGCGGTTGCGGCGAAAGCTTCATGGTCTAAGCGGGTCGGCTCGGCTAAGGCCGCCGCAATGACTCAGACTGCGGACGATGCCGCGCTGCCGATCCGGGTGGCGGCGCTCTACCAATTTGCCCGGTTGGACGACCCGGCGGCGCTGCAGGGCCCGCTGGCGAAACTGTGCTGCGCCGAGGGCGTGAAGGGCACGCTGCTGCTCGCGCGCGAGGGAATCAATGGCACGATCGCGGGCAGCGACGAGGGCATCGCAGCGGTGGTCGCGCATGTCCGCGCGCTGCCGGGCTGCGCCGGGGCGGACGTGAAATACTCCCGCGCCGCCGAGCAGCCCTTCTACCGCATGAAGGTCCGCCTCAAGCGTGAGATCGTGACGATGGGCCAGCCGGACATCGATCCGCTCGCCAGCGTCGGCACCTATGTCGCGCCCGAGGACTGGAACGACCTGATCGCCGATCCGAACACGGTTGTGATCGACACGCGCAATGATTACGAGGTCGCCGCCGGCACCTTCCGCGGTGCCATCGACCCGCACACCAGGAGCTTCCGCGACTTCCCCGACTGGTTCCGCGCCCACCGCGAGGAATTGCTCGGCAAGGGCGAGACGCCCCCGAAGGTCGCGATGTTCTGCACTGGCGGCATCCGCTGCGAGAAGTCGACCGCCTTCCTCAAGTCCGAGGGTATCGAGCAGGTGTTCCATCTCAAGGGCGGCATCCTCAACTATCTCGAAAAGGTGCCCGAGGCGCAGAGCCTGTGGGACGGCGAATGTTTCGTGTTCGACCAGCGCGTGACGGTGGGTCATGGCCTCGCGCCCGGCAGCTACGAACTCTGCCACGCCTGCCGCCGCCCGGTCAGCGCCGAGGACCGCCGCTCGCCACGCTACGAGGCGGGGGTCAGCTGCTCCGCCTGCTATGACGAGCGCAGCGATGCGGATCGCGAGCGCTACCGCGAACGTCACCGGCAGGAGCGTTTGGCGGCCAGCCGCGGCGAGCCGCATGTCGGCAAGGTCTATCCCGCCGATCCCGACGCATGAGCGGAACTTCAGCGTCGGCAACACAGGGTTTCCCGCCCGCCGCTTGATCCTGCGCAAGGACGCGCCCATGTGGGCGGCATGTTGATCGAGACCGAAGCCACGCCCAACCCCGCCACGCTCAAGTTCCTGCCAGGCAGGATCGTGATGGAGGCGGGCACCCGCGACTTCGCCAGCCCTGAAGAGGCCGAGGCCTCCCCGCTCGCCACCGCGCTGTTCGCGCTGGGCGATGTGACCGGCGTGTTCTTCGGCCGCGACTTCATCTCGGTGACCGCGGCGCCCGGCGTGGAGTGGATCGGGCTCAAGCCCGATGTGCTCGGCATCCTGCTCGATCATTTCTCGGCCAACATGCCGCTGTTCATGGCAGGCTCGGCCGCCGGCTTCAGCGTGCCGCCGGAGAGCGCCGACTTCGGCGACAATCCCGAGGATGCGGACATCGTCGCGCAGATCCGCGAGCTGATCGAAACCCGCATCCGCCCGGCGGTCGCCAATGACGGCGGCGACATCGTCTATCGCGGCTTCGATCAGGGCAAGGTGTTCCTCCAGATGCAGGGCGCCTGCTCGGGCTGCCCCTCGTCCACCGCGACGCTGAAGAACGGCATCGAGCAGTTGCTCAAATATTATGTCCCCGAAGTGACCGAGGTGCGCGCGATCTGATCGCGCGACCGGCGCCTTCCTCCCACAACGAATAGAAAGGATCGCAGGCCATGGGCCAGCCGCTGAACGACGTCGCCCTTGATACGATCTTCCGCACCGCGCGGAGCTTCAACGGCTATACCGACCAGCCGGTCACCCAGGCCGATATCGAGGCGATCTACGATCTGCTGAAGATGGGTCCGACCTCAGTCAACCAGCAGTCGGCGCGGTTCGTCTGGATCCTGAGCCAGGACGGCAAGGACAAGCTTGCCAGCCTGTCGAGCGGCAGCAACGCCGAGAAGATCCGCAAGGCGCCCGCCAGCGTGATCATCGGCTATGACGTCAACTTCCACGAGCATCTGCCGGAATTCTTCCCGCACGCGCCCGAGGCGAAGAACTGGTTCCCGACCGAGGAAGGTCGCCGCGAGCAGGCGTTCCGCAATTCCTCGCTGCAGGGCGCCTATTTCATCATCGCCGCGCGCGCGCTGGGCTTCGATACCGGCCCGATGTCGGGCTTCGACAATGCCAAGGTAGACGAGGCCTTCTTCGCCGACCAGCCGGGCGTGAAGTCGAACTTCATTTCGACCCTGGGCGTCGGCGATCCGTCGAGCGTCCATGCCCGCCTGCCGCGCCCGGCATTCGACAAGTTCAACCGGGTGATTTGACCTGCCCCCGTTTCTTTGGCTAGCGCGGGGCGATGGCTGAAGCCCCGCGACTGCTCGTGATCGAAACCGCCACTGCCGCCTGTTCGGTGGCCTTGCTGGCGGATGGTGTCGTTCTTGCCGAACGGCACGAACTGGTCGGCCGCGGCCATGCCGAGCGGCTGATCCCGATGATCGGCGAGCTGCCCGGAGGCGGCCGTGCCGATGCGATCCTGGTCGATGTCGGCCCCGGCAGCTTCACCGGCGTGCGCGTCGGGCTTGCCGCCGCGCGGGGACTGTCGATCGGCTGGGGCGTGCCGGTGCAGGGCTATTCCTCGCTCGCGCTGCTCGCCGCTGCCGGGTTTGCGCGCGATCCCGCGCTCGACCGGCTGTCGGTAGTGCTCGAAGGCGGGCATGGCGAAGTCTTCGTCCAGCATTTCGCCGCGCCTCTCATCGACACCGCCCCGCTTGCCTCGCTCCAACCCGAGGCGGCGCTGGCCACGCTCGATGGACGCGCCGCATTCGGCAGCGGCGTCCGTCGCCTCGCCGCGCTCGCCGAGGGGCTGGACCTGCGCGAGGTGCTGCCCCGGGCCGCCGATGCGGTGCTGCTCCCGCCCGGTTTCGCCACGCTGCCGCCGCGCCCGCTCTATGGCCGCGGCCCCGATGCCAAGACGCTCGCCGAGCGGGGCCTCGCATGAGCGCCGCGCCCCAGCCGATCGAGCTGCGCGAAGGCGGGGTGCACGACCTCATCTCGGTCAACCGGATCATGCAGTCGGCCTTCGATCCGGAATATGGCGAAGCCTGGACCCAGTCCCAATGCGTGGGGATGATGGCACTGTCGGGCGTGTGGCTCGTTGTCGCGAGTATCGGCGGTCGCGACGTCGGCTTCGCCATGGCTCGTGCGATGCTCGACGAAGCCGAACTGTTGTTGCTGGCGACCAGTCCCGGTGCGCGGGGACGGGGTGTGGGCGGAGCGTTGTTGCGCGCGGTAATCGCGGAGTCGCGCAATCGCGGCGCGACCAAGCTGCATCTCGAAGTCCGCGCAGGCAATGAAGCGATCCACCTCTATCACCGCGAGGGTTTCGAGAAGATCGGCGAACGTCGAGGCTATTATCGCGGTACTAGTGGGCTGGCGCTCGATGCTCTCACTTTGGCACGTCCGCTTGCGTAAAAATTACAACCATTGCGACGTTGATCTCTTGCCAACCACGAAGCTTCGCACGATAGGACGCTGCAGGCGACATCCAGAATAGTCGCCGTGAACGGGTCGAAAGGAATATCATGGAAGCTTCATCTGAAATTCAGGAAACCCTGATCGCGCTGACCGCCGATATTGTCGCTGCGCACGTCAGCAACAACAGCGTCGCCGTGTCGGACCTGCCGCAGCTCATCCAGAACGTGCACGGCGCGCTCACCGGTCTCGGCACCGTGCAGCCGGAGCCGGAAGTGAAGCAGGAGCCGGCCGTTTCGGTGCGCGCTTCGGTGAAGCCCGACTATATCGTCTGCCTCGAGGACGGTAAGAAGCTGAAGATGCTCAAGCGTCACCTGATGACCCATTATCAGATGACCCCGGAACAGTATCGCGCCAAGTGGAACCTGCCGGCCGACTATCCGATGGTCGCCCCCAACTATGCCGAGCAGCGCCGCAGCCTGGCGAAGAAGATCGGCCTCGGCACCAAGCGTCGCAAGACCCGCTGAGCCAACGTCCCCAGGGACATGGCGTGAAGCGCCGGCCCGGACCCCCGTCCGCGGCCGGCGTTTTCGCATTTGCTCGATCAGCATGAGCGAACGGCTTGCCCTTTTCCCCTGACGCCAATGGCGCTACAGCGGTGTCATGGTTCGCAAGATTGATCTCGAAGCGCTCTGCCACGAAAAGGGGCTGCGCATCACCGAACAGCGCAAGGTGATCGCGCGCGTGCTTTCCGATGCCGATGACCATCCCGATGTGGAAAAGGTCTATGAGCGCGCCGCCGCGATCGATCCCGGCATCTCCATCGCCACCGTCTATCGCACGGTGCGGCTCTTCGAAGAGGCGGGCATCCTTGATCGCCACGATTTCGGCGATGGGCGCGCGCGCTACGAGCCGGCGCCCGAGGCGCATCACGATCACCTGATCGACGTCGAGAGCGGCAAGGTGATCGAGTTCGTCGATCCCGAGCTGGAGCTGCTGCAGAAGCAGATCGCCGAGCGCCTGGGCTTCCGCCTCGTCGACCACCGCATGGAACTCTACGGGGTTGCGCTCGAGCGCAAGAACTGAGCGCGCCCGCCGCCGCCGCGAGGAAGCGACGCAGGGACTGCCGACCCGGCTGACCGGGGCGGAGCTGGCCCGCGTCTGGCTGCGCATCGCCCGGCTGGCGCTGGCGCTGCTGGTGCATGTGCCGCTCCATTATCTGTTCCGGCTGGTGCGGCTGCCCTCGCCCTGGCCGCGGCTGTTCCTGGGCAGCGCGGCGCGGATCGCCGGCGCCAAGGTCAAGTGCGTCGGCACGCCGCTCAAGCGCGACGTTTTCTACGTGTCCAACCATCTGAGCTGGATCGACATCCTGGCGCTGGGCGGGGCGAGCGGCACGGCGTTCGTCGCCAAGGCCGAGATCGGTGCCTCGCCGCTGGTCGGCTGGCTCGCGAGCCTGAATCGCACCGTCTACGTCAAGCGCGAGAACCGGATGGGTGTCGCCGAGCAGATCAACCAGCTGCGCGAGGCGCTGGCCGATACCTGGGCCGTCACCATCTTCCCCGAGGGGACGACCACCGACGGCAAGTCGCTGCTGCCGTTCAAGACGCCGATGCTGCGCGTGCTCGAGCCGCCGCCGCCGGGGGTGATGGTGCAGCCGGTGGTGCTCGACTATGGCGCCGCGGGTGAGGACATCGCCTGGATCGGGCAGGAGCGCGGGCTCAACAACGCCAAGCGGGTGCTGGCGCGCAAGCAGCGCTTCCGGCTGCGCGTGCATTTCCTCGAGCCCTTCGACCCGCGCGACTTCCCCGGGCGCAAGGCGATCGCGGCGGAAAGCCGGCGGCGGATCGAGGAGGCGCTGGTGCGCACGCTCGGCCAGCCGCTGCGGCCGTTCCGCTTTGCGGAGGATGCGATCGGGTACAAGGCGCCGGTGCCGGGTGCATCCGACCCTTCCACCTAATTCGTCATCCCGGCGAAAGCCGGGATCCATTCGCCTTGCGCTGTCAGCAAGGCCGAACGGAGACCTCAATGGATCCCGGCTTTCGCCGGGATGACGGCGGGACGGGAATGCTCGCGCAACCCTCCTCAAGGCCTGTTTTCTGCCGTCATTTCCGCGTATAGGCGCGCCGATCATGACCACCCCCAAGACCTATCACGTCAAGTCGTACGGCTGCCAGATGAACGTCTATGACGGCGAGCGCATGGGCGAGCTGATGGCCGCCCAGGGCCTCATCGCCGCCGAGGCGGACAAGGCCGACCTCGTCGTCCTCAACACGTGTCACATCCGCGAGAAGGCGACCGAGAAGGTCTATTCGGAGATCGGCCGGCTCAAGCTGCGCGAGGCGGGCAAGCCGATGATCGCGGTGGCCGGCTGCGTCGCCCAGGCCGAGGGCGAGGAAATCGCCCGCCGCGCCAAGGTGGACGTGGTGGTGGGACCGCAGGCCTATCACAATCTGCCGGAGCTGGTGGACAAGGCCGCCAGGGGCGAGCTGGGCGTCGACACCGACATGCCGATCGCCAGCAAGTTCGGCAAGCTGCCCGCGCGCCGCAAGGTTGGCGCGAGCGCGTTCCTCACCGTGCAGGAAGGCTGCGACAAGTTCTGCACCTATTGCGTGGTGCCCTATACCCGCGGCGCCGAGGTCAGTCGGCCCTATGCGGCGATCGTCGACGAGGCCAGGGCGCTGGTCGATGCCGGCGCGCGCGAGATCACGCTGCTCGGCCAGAACGTCAACGCCTGGGGCGATGATGACGGCCGCGGCCTGCACGACCTGATCGTCGCACTCGATCGGATCGAGGGGCTGGCGCGGATCCGCTATACCACCAGCCATCCCAACGACATGGCCGAAGGGCTGATCGAGGCGCACGCCCATGTGGCCAAGCTGATGCCGTTCCTGCATCTGCCGGTGCAAGCAGGCAGCGATCGCATCCTGAAAGCCATGAACCGCAGCCATACGCGCGATTCCTACCTGCGCATCATCGAGCGCGTTCGCGCCGCGCGGCCGGACATCGCAATCTCGGGCGATTTCATCGTCGCCTTTCCCGGCGAGACCGAGGCCGAGTTCGAGGAGACGCTGCAGCTGGTCGACGCGGTCGGCTATGCCCAGTGCTTCAGCTTCAAATATTCGCCGCGTCCGGGCACCCCGGCGGCCGATCTGGTCGATCAGTATCTGCCCGAAGCGGTGGCCGACGAGCGGCTGCAGCGGCTGCAGGCGGCGCTCGGCCGCCATTCGCAGGCGTTCAACGAAGCGAGCGTCGGCCGGCGCTGCTCGGTGCTGATCGAACGGGTGGGGCGCCGCCCCGGCCAGATGATCGGCAAGTCGCCCTGGCTGCAATCGGTCCATCTGGAGACCTCGGCCAAGATCGGCGACCTGATCGAGGTCGATCTGGTCAGCGCCGGGCCGAATTCGCTCGCTGGGCGCGAACTGGTCGCTGTTTCGGGGTGACCCGCCGCGCGGATCTGGCGTAGGGGCGCGGCGTTGGATCGGGGGGACCAGAATGTTCGAGCGCGTAGGGCCGTTAGTCGCGGTGCTGGCATGCGGGGTGGTGGGTGCCGCCCATGCACAGGGCGTGCTGCCGCCACCGGCCGAGGGGCTGACCTTCGCCGCCAGCGAGCGCGTGCGGTACGAGGCGATCGACGGGCAGGCACGCGCCGGCTTCAACACCAGCGACCAGCTCGTCAATTTCCGGACGACGCTGCTTGCGCGCTACCAGCACGGGCCGGTGAGCGTCGTCGGCGAATTGTGGGACAGCCGGGTCTATAAGGGCAACCATGGCTCGCCGGTGACGACGGGTGAGGTCAACACGCTGGAGCCGGTGCAGGCCTATGTGCAGCTCGATCTCGGCACGGTGCTGGGCCGCGGCTCGACGCTGAAGCTGCAAGCCGGGCGGTTCCTGCTCAACCTGGGTTCGCGGCGCCTGGTCGCGGCCGACGATTATCGCAATACCACCAACGGCTATACCGGCATTCGCGCGGACTGGAGCGCGGGGAACTGGGCGGCGACCGGGATCTACACCATGCCCCAGCGCCGACGGCCCGATGATCTCGACTCGCTGCTCTCGAACGAGCCGGCGATCGATCGCGAAGGTGCGGCGCTGGTGCTCTGGGGCGGGCTGATAAGCCGGGCGCGCACCATCGGCCCGGCGATGATCGAGACCAGCTATTTCCATCTCGGCGAGCACGACACCCCCGGGCGCCCGACGCGCGATCGCGCGCTCGATACGGCCAGCATCCGCATCGCGCGCGATCCTGCGCCGGCCAAGCTCGACTATGAGATCGAGGCGATCGGCCAGACGGGTTCGCAATCGATCAGTCTCGCGCCCGGTGCGGCGCGGCAGTCGGTACGCGCCTGGTTCGTCCATGGGCGTCTGGGCCATAGCTGGCCGGGGGCCTGGAAGCCGCGGCTGATGGCCGAGTTCGACTATGCGAGCGGCGATGCGCCCGGCGGCCGCTATGGCCGGTTCGACACGCTGTTCGGGATGCGCCGCGCCGATCTTGCGCCGGCCGGGCTCTACAATGCGATTGCGCGCAGCAATGTCGTCGCGCCGTCGCTGCAGGCGGAGGCGGCACCCGATGCCCGCACCGAGCTGATGCTGAGCTATCGGCCGATGTGGCTTGCCGCGCGCACCGATAGCTTCTCCAGCACCGGCGTGCGCGACGCGCGGGGGCGCTCCGGCAACTTTGCCGGGCACCAGCTCGACGGACGGGTGCGCTACCGGCTGAGCAAGGCGGTGCGGCTGGAGGCGGATGCGGTGCTGCTCGCCAAGGGCGGCTTCCTGCGGGACGCGCCCAATGCCCCGCCGGGGCGGTGGACCAAATATGGTTCGCTCAACCTGATGGTGAGCCGGTAGCCGGCCGGGGGACACTGCCGTCCCGGCCCGTCGGTTTTCAGCCCAGGGCCGCGGGGCGCGTTCGATACCGATCCAGCCTACGCACCATTTGCCGTCACCGATTTGTTCAGTGCGAAGAGGCCTGCGCGGCGCCGTTGGCCGCACGATCGCGGCTGCAACCGCCAACTTCATTGGACTTTTCACGTCGTGAATATTGGCTGAGATGCGTATGCAATCCGAGCGCATGCCTCTCGACCGCTGCGGTAGAGGAATGGGTTGCGCCAAGGTGGATGCGCGTCTCAGCACCGACGCACATTGATTATTTGCGCGGGCTCTATGCGAGGGATGAGCCGGCGTACAGCAGAAGCGCGCATGCGAACGCGCCTCGAAGCAGATACTTCATGGAAGACCTTGGTTGTTACTGATGTGTGGCGGCGCAGATAGCGATTGCATCCCACATTTCCAACCCCAGGCTGGGCTGCGTCGTTCCCGTTTCGGCACGCGCGGGGCAGCGCGAGCGCCGACGGGGGACCCGGCATGGTGTCGCAACCGCGTCACATGCGCGCGGCATTGCAAGGTCAACACACGCTCCCCCTGTGCAGCCGGGTTTCCGTCTGCCATCTTGTTCATCGACATGCGCCAAGGAACCTCCGCACGATGCTAAGGTTTGCCCCTCCGGGGCCGCGTGATCCCCGCGCCCCGCGCCAACACCGAAAGGACCGCATGAGCCGCAAGCCTGTCCCCGCCCAGTCCGGCGAACGCTCCCGGGTAGAGGTGACCTTCGACAAGCCCCAGCTCCTGCCGCAGCTATTCGGAGAGTTCGATTCCAACCTGCTGATGCTCGAGGAGCGGCTGGGCGTGTACATCCACGCGCGCGGCCAGCGGGTGGTGATCGAGGGCGGCGCCGAAGCCGTGGCCCATGCCCGCGAAGTGCTCCAGGAGCTGCACAGCCGGGTGATTCGCGGCGAGGAAGTGGATGGCGGGCTGATCGACGCGGTGATCGCGATGTCGACCGAGCCGATGTTCACCGGCATCGTCCGCGCCGAGCCGGCGAATGCCGGCCCCAAGCCCTCGATCATGATCCGCACGCGCAAGAAGACGATCGTGCCGCGTTCGGTGACGCAGACGCATTACATGCGCGAGCTCGCCTCCAACGACCTGATCTTCGCGCTCGGGCCGGCGGGTACCGGCAAGACCTATCTGGCGGTGGCACAGGCCGTCGCGCAGCTGATCACCGGCAGCGTCCAGCGGCTGATCCTGTCGCGCCCGGCGGTGGAAGCCGGCGAGCGGCTGGGCTTCCTGCCCGGCGACATGAAGGAGAAGGTCGATCCCTATCTCCGCCCGATCTACGACGCGCTCTACGACTGCCTGCCCGCCGAGCAGGTCGAGCGGCGGATCGCCAGCGGCGAGATCGAGATCGCGCCGATCGCCTTCATGCGCGGCCGCACGCTGGCCGACGCGTTCGTGATCCTCGACGAGGCGCAGAACACCACGCCGATGCAGATGAAGATGTTCCTGACGCGATTCGGCCAGAACAGCCGGATGGTGATCTGCGGCGACCCCAACCAGACCGACTTGCCCGGCGGGCCGAACGCCTCCGGGCTGAACGACGCGGTCAACCGGCTGGAAGGCGTGGAGGGCATCTCGATGGTGCGCTTCGGCATCGGCGACGTGGTGCGCCACCCGATCGTGGGCCGCATCGTCGCGGCCTATGAGGGCGATGGTTGAAGGGCGGGATATCCCGTCCTACATCCGGGATATCCCATTCGGAGGCGCTGGCGTGGCATCGCTGTACATCAAGGATCCGGACACTGCGGCGCTCGCCGCCGAGGTGGCGGCCGCGCTTGGCACCACCAAGACCGAGGCGGTGCGCGACAGCCTGTTGCGGCGCAAGGCGGAGCTAGAGGCCAAAGGGCGGGCGCAGGACGTGCTGCGCAAGCTCGACGCGCATCGCCGCGCCCATCCGTTGCCGCCGCCTACCGGGCAGCCCGCCGACAAGGCCTTTTTCGACGAGCTGTGGGGCGACGCTTGACGCTGTTCATCGACGCATCGGCGCTGGTCGCAATCATCGCCGAGGAGCCTGAACGCGATCGCTTCGTAGAGGCAGCCGTCGAAGACGCGCCCGCGCTTTGGTCGCCGATGGCGTGTTGGGAAACTGTCGCTGCCTTGTCGCGTTCGCGCCAGATGGAGGTTGCAGATGCTCGGCATGAAGTCGGGGTCTTCGCCGACGAGCTGGGGTTGACGCTGGTGCCGATCGGCGCGCGTGAACTGAGCTTGGCGCTGGATGCCTATCAGCAGTTCGGTAAGGGGAGGCACCCGGCCGGACTCAACATGGGCGACTGCTTCGCCTATGCCTGCGCCAAATCCCATGACGCGCGTCTCCTCTACAAGGGCGACGACTTCTCCAAGACGGACCTCGCCTGATGCTCGACGTTGCCGCCCTCCTCGAATCGCCCTGGCCGGAAGGCGACTGGGAAGCCCTTGCCCTGCGCGCGGCCGAGGCTGCGATCGCGCAGACGCCCTATGCCGATTGGAAGGGCTCGCCGAGCGCGATCGAAGTCGCGGTGCGCTTCACCAGCGACGACGAAGTCCATACGCTCAACCGCCAGTATCGGCACAAGGACAAGCCGACCAACGTGCTGTCCTTCCCGATGATCCAGCCCGACCTGCTCGATACCGTCACCCAGAACAGCGATGATGGCGAAGTATTGCTGGGCGATATCGTGCTTGCGCACGGCGTCTGTTCGGTGGAAGCCGAGGAGCGTGGCATTGCCGTGGAAGACCATGCCACGCATCTGATTGTCCATGGCATGCTGCATCTGCTAGGCTATGACCATATCGAGGATGGCGAGGCGGAAGCCATGGAGGCGATGGAACAGGCCGCCATGGCGGCGCTGAACCTGCACGATCCCTATCCCGTACGCGAGGACTGACCACCAACATGAACGAGGGCCCTAGTACCGGCTCGCCCGACCATCGACACGAAAACGGCGGCATCTGGCGCAGTTTGCGGGCACTCCTGTTCGGCGAGGAACAGGAAGAAACGCTGCGCGAGCGGCTGGAAGAAGCCATCGACGAGCATGAGAGCGACGGCGGCACGCCGCCCGCGGGCGACCTTGCCCCGATCGAGCGCCAGATGCTCAAGAACCTGCTGCATTTCGGCGAGCGCGATGCCGGCGACGTGGGCGTGCCCCGCGCGGACATCATCGCGGTGGAGGAGCAGACCAGCTTCGCCGATCTCGTCCAGCTCTTCGCCGAGGCGGGGCACAGCCGCCTGCCGGTCTATCGCGAGGAGCTCGATACGATCATCGGCATGGTCCACATCAAGGACGTGTTCGAGATCCTCGCCAAGGGCGAGGCGCACCCGCCGAGCATCGCCGGGCTGATCCGCCAGCCGCTCTACGTGCCGCAATCGATGGGCGCGCTCGATCTGCTCGCGCAGATGCGGGTGAAGCGCACCCACCTCGCCATCGTGCTCGACGAATATTCGGGCACCGAAGGGCTGATCACGATCGAGGACCTGATCGAGGAGATCGTCGGCGAGATCGAGGACGAGCATGACGAGGCACCCTCCGCGCTGATCGTGCCGATCGACGGCGGAGGTTGGGAAGCCGATGCGCGCGCCGAGCTGGAGGACGTCGCCGAGACGGTCGATCCGCGCCTCGCCGAGGTGGAGGAGGATGTCGACACGATCGGTGGCCTGGCCTTTGTGCTGGCGGGGCATGTGCCGGCGGTCGGCGAGTGCCTCGAGCATGAAAGCGGCTGGAAGCTCGAAGTCATCGACGCCGACGAGCGCAAGGTGAACCGCCTGCGGCTGCATCCCCCCGAAGTGCGGGTGGAAGACGCGGCGTAGCCATTGCCCCCCATTGTCATTCCGGCGAAAGCCGGAATCCATTGAGGCCTACGCTGCGGCTCCTGCTGTGACCGACAGGCGACTGGATCCCGGCTTTCGCCGGGATGACGGCGTGTCTCTTATCCGAGTGGCTTAACCCGGCAGCCCGATCAGGCTGATCTGCCGGCCGTAATCCGGCTCGCCGCGATGCGTGGCGCGGCGGAAGCTGAAGAAGCGGGCCTCGTTCGCATAGGTGTCCACGCCCAGCGCCTCGATGGTGCGCAGCCCCGCCAATGCCAGCCGGTGGACGACATAGGCTTCCAGGTCGAACTGGAAATGTTCGGGCCGGCCATCGGCGAAGAAGCGTTCGTTGGCCGGGTCCTGCTCGCAGAAGCGCTGGAAGAAGCCGGCATCGACCTCGTAGCTGGCGCGGGCGATGCAGGGGCCCACTGCCGCCGCGATCCGTTCGCGGCGGGCGCCCAGCGCTTCCATCGCGGCGATCGTCGAATCGGTGACGCCGCCGATCGCGCCCTTCCAGCCCGCGTGCGCGGCCGCGACCACGCCCGCCTCGCGATCGGCGAACAGCACCGGCGCGCAGTCGGCGGTGAGGATGCCGAGCAGCAGCCCCGGCTGGTTGGTGACCAGCGCGTCGGCCTTGGGGCGCAGCGCCTCGTCGAACGGGGAGATCACCGTCACCGCATCGGCCGAATGGACTTGGTAGACGGTGACCAGCCGCGCGCCGGGCAGCACCGCCTTCACCGCGCGGCAGCGATTTTCGGCGATCGCACCGGGATCGTCGTGCGAGCCGGTGCCGACGTTGAGCCCCGCGACCACGCCCGCCGAGACGCCGCCGACGCGGCCGAGAAAGCCGTGCGGAACGCCGTCCAGCGCGCGGGCGCGGGTGACTTCGACGTCGCTCACAGCGCCAGCCGCATCAGCCGATCCTCGTCGGCATGGTTGCCCACCATGAAGGCATAGGGTCCGCGATCCTCGAAGCCGTAGCGCTGGTAGAAGCGCTTGGCGCGGTGGTTGTCGATATAGACGGAGAGCCAGAGCTCGGTGGCCCCTCGCGCACGGGCGGTGGCGAGTGCCCAGTCCGTCAGCGCCTGTGCGGCACCGCTGCCCTTGGCGCGATCGAGCAGGTAGAGCTGGCGCAGCTCGATCGCCGGGCCATCGGGAGTGGCGGGCAGGCTGATCGGCCCGAGCTTGCAATACCCCGCGATGCCCTCCGCATCCTCGATCACCCGAAAGGCGAAGGCGGGATCGGCCATTTCCTCGGCCCAGCCCTCGACCGTGAACTTCGCAAGGAAGGTGGCGAGATCCTCCGGCGCGTAGAGATGCCCGAAGGTCGCATGGAAGCTTTCCCGGAACACTGCGTCGATGGCGGTCGCGTCGGCGGGGGTGGCGTCGCGGAAGCTCATGCGAACCCCGCCGGCACCGGCCAGCCCGGCGCGGTGAGTGCGATCACCTTGAACAGCGAGCCCATCTGGTCGTCCCCCACCAGCCGATTGCGATCGGCCGCGATCGCGTCGCCGCGTTCGGGCGCAGTGCGGGCGAGGGCGCGTGCACGCTCGTCGATGCCGAGTGCCTTGAGGAAATCGCCCTGCGTCACCGGACCGTAGACGGTCAGCCCCTCGGCTTCGGCAGCTTCTTTGAGCGTGCCGAAATCGACATGGGCGGTGAGGTCCGCTTCGCCGGGCGCGTTGAACGGATTGGCGAAGGCGTGGCCGCGCACTGCCTGCAGCGTGTCGCCGATCGCCGGGCCCTCATAGCCATAATCGAGGATCAGCGCCGCGCCGCCCTGCGCCAGCAGTCGCTGGGCGAGGGCGCGCAGCAGCGAGACGCTGGCCGGCGACGTCTCGAGGATGGCGCCGGGCGCCGCGTCGCGCAGCGCGGGCGGGATCACCGGATCGAAGCCGCGATCGCCGGTCACCGGCAGGAACAGCGTATCCTGGCAGGCGACCAGCCGCTCGCGCCAGCCCTGCGCGGTATGGACGAGCTGGCGGATCGGCAGCGCGTCGAAGAACTCGTTGGCGACGACCAGCAGCGGCGCATCCTCGGGCAGTCCGACGAGGTCTAGATGCCACTCGGCGTGCGGCACGCGCTCCTTTTGCGCGGCGCGCAGGACGGGGCTCGTCTCGAGAAAATCGACCGGCGGCGCAAACCCGGCCTTGCCCATCGCGCGCAATGCATCACTCGCCAGCGTGCCACGGCCCGGGCCGAACTCGACATAGCGGGCAGCCTCGGGGCGACCCGCGCGGTCCCACAGATCCGCCAGCCACAGCCCGATCAGCTCGCCGAACATCTGGCTGATCTCGGGCGCCGTGGTGAAGTCGCCGCGCGCGCCCAGCGGATCGCGGGTCGCGTAATAATGTGCGTTGGCCGCCCCCATGAACTGCGAGAGCGGGATCGGCCCGGCGAGCGTGATCGCGCGCGCCAGCCGCTCGGGCAGGGCGGGCTCGGCGGCGTTGTCGCGGCGGTCGTCGGGCTGGGCGTCGAGCGGGTTGGTCATCGCGGCCAGCTCAGGCGACGCTCGGCCCGGTGATCGCCTCGATCCGCCTGCGGCGGCCGGGCGCGGTGGCGATCAGGAACAGGCCGCCCGCGATCATCGGCAGGCACAGCCACTGGCCCATGTGCAGTCCGGTCAGGTCGACCAGCCAGACCAGCTGGCGATCGGGCTCGCGGAAGAACTCCACGAAGAAGCGGCACATGCCATAGCCGAGCAGGAAGATGCCGGCGAGCTTGCCCGGCTGGTAGCGCGCATCGGTGCGCCAGAAGAAGAACCACAGCACCGCGAACAGCAGCAGGCCTTCCAGCCCGGCCTCGTAGAGCTGGCTGGGGTGACGCGCCGGCTCGGGAATGCCGGCGGGCACCGTGCCGCGGAACACGATCGCCCAGGGCACGTCGCCCGGCTTGCCCCACAGCTCGCCGTTCACGAAGTTGGCGAGGCGGCCGAAGAACAGCCCGAAGGGCGCGCAGCACACGACATAGTCATGCACGCGCAGCCAGTTGAGCTTGTTCTGCCAGGAAAGGTAGATAATCGCCAGCGAGGTGCCGATCACCCCGCCATGGAAGCTCATCCCGCCTTCCCACAGCATCAGGATCTGGAGCGGGTTGCCCAGCATCTCGGGCGCGTAGAACAGCACATAGCCGATGCGCCCGCCCAGGATGATGCCGAGCGTCGCGTAGAACACCAGATCGTCGGCATGGCGGCGGGCCATCGGCGCGCCGGGCTGGGCCAGCAGCTTCATCAGATACACCCAGCCGAGCAGGATGCCGGTGATATAGGCCAGCGAATACCATTTGATCTGGAAGAACCCCAGATTGATCGCCACCGGATCGAGGTGGAGATCGGTGAAATGCAGATGTCCGCCGGCAGCGGCAAGCAGGGTGGGCAGCACGGTAATCCCCGGCGTGAGAAACGACTTTACCCGGCGATAGAGCCAAAACGCCGCAAACCCAAGGGGGAGCGATCAGGCTGATCGAAAGCCCATGCTGGCGTGGGCGCGCGGCGCGCGATAGAGCCGGGGGATGGCTGGCAATACTCCATCCCGCATCAGGCTCGATCGGCGCAGATTGTTGATCGGTGGCGGCGCGGGATTGGGGCTGGTAGTCGCCTGGGGCCTGTGGCCGCGCAGCTATGCGCCGAACCTTGCCGCGGGGCCGGGCGAAAGCCTGTTCGGCGCGTGGCTGAAGATCGGCAAGGACGGGCAAATTCGCGTCGCGGTGCCGCAGGCGGAGATGGGCCAGGGCGTCTACACCGCGCTCCCCCAGATCCTTGCCGATGAACTGGGTGCAGACTGGAAGCTGGTCGGCGTCGAGCCCGCGCCGCTCAACCCGCTCTACGCCAATCCGCTGGCCGCGCAGACGCTGTTCGCGGCGGCGCTGGGCGGCCTGCCCGAGAAGGTGCAGCGCAGCCACGCCGCGCGCGCCGACCTGATGCTCACCGCCGCCTCCACCTCGGTGCGCGCCTTCGAGGACGATCTGCGTCAGGCAGGCGCGGCCGCACGGGTGCTGCTGTGCAAGGCGGCGGCGCGGCGCTGGGGCGTCGACTGGCAGGCCTGCGGCACCGCGGGCGGCACGGTGATCCACGGCAACCAGCGGCTGGGCTTCGGCGAACTGGCCGAAGCCGCGGCGCGCGAAAAGGCACCGACGCAGCTTCCCTTGCGGGGCGGCGAGGCCGGGCGGCTGCTCGGCCAGCCGCTGCCGCGGCTCGATGCACCGGCCAAGCTCGACGGCAGCGCGAACTTTGCCGCCGATGTGCGATTGCCCAACATGGCGTTCGCCGCAATCCGGCAGGGGCCGGTGGGCGAGACCGAGCTGGTCCATGTCGATCGCGCGGCCGCCAACCGCGTGCGCGGCATGCTCTCGATCGTCACCACCAAGCAATGGGTGGCGACGGTGGCGAGCAACTGGTGGGCGGCCGAACGCGCGCTGCAGGTATTGCGGCCGCGCTTTCGCAATCCGACGGCGGTGGTCAACGACGACAGCATCGACGCCGCGCTCGATGCTGCGCTGGAGGGGGAAGGCGCGCGGATCGAAGCCAGGGGCGATCTTGGCGCCGAGTTCCGCGGCGCGCGGGTGGTGACGGCGGACTATCGCGTCGGCCTAGCGCCGCACGCGCCGCTCGAGCCGATGACCTGCACGGCCGACTATGCGCATGGCCGATTGGCGCTGTGGTTGCCGACCCAGGCGCCGGGGCTCGCGCGGGCGGCGGCCGCCAAGGCGCTGGGTATCGATCCCGCGCGGGTGACGCTGCATGCGATGCTCGGTGGAGGGTCGTTCGGCGAGAAGCTGGAGGTGGATGCGGCGGTGCAGGCGGCGTTGATTTCGCAATCGGTGCAGCGTCCGGTGCAGCTGACGTGGCCGCGCGACGAGGATCTGCGGCGCGACCGCTTCCGCCCTGCTGCCGCGGCACGGCTTACCGCCAAGCTGGGACAGGGGGGTACCGTTTCCGCTTGGCTGGCCAAGATCGCCGCGCCCGCGACCGGCCGCGAGCTGGCGGCGCGGCTGCTCGCCGGCGACACGGTCGCGGCGGCGGGGCTGGCGCTGCCGGGCACGCAGGATCCCTCCGCCGTGGAGGGCGCGTTGCCCGCCTACGCCATCCCGAACCTTGCGGTGGACCATCACCCGGCCGAGATCGGCGTGCCGACCGGCTATTGGCGCTCCGGCGCACACAGCTACACCTGCTTCTTCACCGAGAGCTTCGTCGACGAGCTGGCGCATGTCGCCAATCGCGATCCGCTGTCGTTCCGCATGGCGATGCTCGGCAACCAGCCGCGGCTCGCCCGCTGCCTGCAGACCGCGGCGCAGCTCGGCGGCTGGCAGGGCGGCGAACCCGGTAGCGGGCAGGGCATCGCCGCGCATGCGTTTCGAGGCTCCTACATCGCGGTGATGGCCGAGGCGCATCTGACGCCGCAGCGCGAGATCGTCGTCGAACGGCTGGTCGCGGCGGTCGATTGCGGGCGGGTGATCAATCCAGACCTCGTCCGCCAGCAGATCGAGGGCGGACTGTTGTTCGGCCTCGCCGCAGCGCTGGGGGCGGCGACGACGTTCAGCGAGAACATCGCCGACGTCCAGACGTTCGCCGACCTCAACCTGCCGACGCTGGCCAACACGCCCGACATCACCGTCGAGATTCTGCCGAGCGGATCGGACCCGGGCGGGGTGAGCGAGATCGCCGTGCCGCCGACCGCGCCCGCCATCGCTAACGCGTTACAAACCGCCACCGGCACGCGATTCCGTCGCCTGCCCCTGCTATCGGATGCCGAATGACCCTGCCCGCCGACCATCCGAAGATCCCCCCCGCGCGTATCGGCGTGCTGCTGGTCAATCTCGGGACCCCCGATGCGCCGGACGCCGGCGCGGTGAAGCGCTATCTGGGCGAGTTCCTGTCGGACCGGCGCGTGGTCGAGATTCCGCCTTTGCTCTGGCAGCCGATCCTGCGCGGCATCATCCTGCGCACCCGGCCGAAGAAATCGGCGCACGCCTATAGCCAGGTGTGGCGCGAGGACGGTTCGCCGCTCGCCGCGATCACCAAGGCGCAGGCGCGCGGGCTGGAAGGTGCATTCGGGCCGGGCGTCACGGTTGCGCACGCGATGCGCTACGGCAAGCCTTCGGTCGGCGAGCAGGTTGCCGCGCTCAAGGCGCAGGGCTGCGAGCGCATCCTGGTGGCACCACTTTACCCGCAATATTGCGCGGCGACGACCGCAACCGCCAACGACGTCGCCTTCGCTGCGCTGATGGCGATGCGCTGGCAGCCGGCGCTCCGCACGCTGCCGCCTTATTATGACGATCCCGCCTATATCGCGGCGCTGAAGACCAGCGTCGAGGAAGGGCTGGCGGGGCTCGACTTCGAGCCGGACGCGGTGATCGCCAGCTTCCACGGCATGCCGCAGCGAACACTGGAACTGGGCGATCCCTATCACTGCCATTGCCGCAAGACCGGGCGGCTGCTCGGCGAGGCGCTGGGGCGCGAGCTGATCGTCACCTTCCAGTCGCGCTTCGGTCGCGCCAAGTGGCTGGAGCCGGCGACCGACACGACGCTGGAAGCATTGCCCGCCAAGGGCATTCGCCGCGTCGCGATCGTTGCTCCAGGTTTCTCGGCGGACTGCCTGGAAACGCTGGAGGAACTGGCCATCCGCGGCCGCGAATCCTTCCTCCAATCCGGAGGCACCGATTTCGCATATTTGCCTTGTCTCAATGATGGCGCGGCGGGCATGGAGTTGCTGCGACAGATCATCGGGCGCGAACTTGCCGGCTGGGTGGACCCCGCCTAGCCAATTCTTGGGTTTGATTGGAGAGGAATGCACATGGCACGTGTAGCGGTCGTCACTGGCGGCACCCGCGGTATCGGCGAGGCGATCAGCCTGGCCCTCAAGGAGGCCGGCATCACCGTCGCCGCCAACTATGCCGGTAACGACGAGAAGGCCGCCGCCTTCACCGAACGCACCGGCATCAAGGCCTATAAGTGGGACGTGGGCGATTTCGACGCCTGCGCAGCCGGCGTGCAGCAGGTGGAAGCCGAGCTCGGCCCGGTCGACATCGTCGTCAACAATGCCGGCATCACCCGCGACGGCACCATCCTGAAGATGACCCGCGACATGTGGGAAGACGTGATCCGCATCAACCTGGGCGGCTGCTTCAACATGGCGCACGCGGTGTTCCCGGGCATGCGCAGCCGCAAATGGGGCCGCATCGTCAACATCGGTTCGATCAACGGCCAGGCCGGCCAGTATGGCCAGGTGAACTATGCCGCCGCCAAGTCGGGCATCCATGGCTTCACCAAGGCGCTGGCGCAGGAGGGCGCGCGGTTCGGGGTGACGGTCAATGCGATCGCGCCGGGCTATATCGACACCGACATGGTCGCGGCCGTGCCGGCGGACGTGCTGGAGAAGATCGTGGCAAAGATCCCCGTCGGCCGGCTAGGCCAGGCGCACGAGATCGCGCGCGGCGTGGCGTTCCTCTGCTCGGACGACGCCGCCTTCGTCACCGGATCGACGCTGTCGATGAATGGCGGGCAGCACATGTATTGAACGAACAAGGGGGCCGGCGCCTTGCGGTGCCGACCCCCAACGTCTCTCGATACGCTACGCGAGAGCAACTGTACGCGTACAACCCGTTCTGAATAGAGCGGTTCCCTTGAGCGAACCCTGAACGACTTGGTTATTTCCCGTTCATCTTCGCACCTGCAGCACTGGCGGGCGGCGCGGTAGCCGCTAAGAGGGGCGGATGCGCTTCCGGCTCCGCTTCCTCGCTTATCCGCCGCTGGCGCTGTCGATCCTTTTTCTCACCGCCTCGGGCAAGGAACTGCGGACGCCGCTGGGCAAGGAGCCGGTGATGCATGCGACGCGCGTGTCGCTGGTGCCCGGCGATCCCGCGCGGCAGGTTATCGGACGGCTGCGATATCTGGGCGGGGTGCGGCTCACCAGCCCGGACCTGGGCTTCTCGGGCTATTCCGCGCTGAACGTGGTGGGCGATCGCTTTACCCTGCTCAGCGATCGCGGCAATCTGGTCCGCTTCCGCATGGGGGCGGACTGGCAGCCCTTCGAAACCCGATTCGCCGACCTTCCCGGCGGACCCGGGACCAGCGCCTTCAAGGGCGACCGCGACTCGGAGTCGCTCGCGCGCGACCCGGTGACCGGGACATTCTGGGTCGGCTTCGAATCGCACAATGCGATCTTCCGGTTCGATCGCGATTTTCGCGCCACGCAGGGCAGGGCCTATCCGCGGGCGATGAAGCACTGGCCGCAAAATGGCGGTCCCGAATCGATGGTGCGACTCGCCGACGGCCGCTTCCTGGTAATCGGCGAGACCGCGCGCCCGCGCGGCGGCAACGTTGATCAACGCGAGATCTTGCTGTTTCCCAGCGATCCGACGATCGGGCAACCGGAGCCGATCCACTTCGCCTATGTTCCGCCCGACGGCTATGACCCGAGCGATGCGGCGCTGTTGCCCGACGGGCGGCTACTGGTGCTGGTGCGGCGATTCGCGGTGCGCACGCTGTTCACCGTGAAGATCGAGCTGGTCGATATCCGCGGCGCCAAGGCCGGGCAGGTGCTGCACGGCACCGAACTCGCCGACTTCTCCCCGCCCTTCCAGCACGACAATTTCGAAGGGCTGGCGGTGCAGCGCGAAGGCGATTCGCTGGTGGTGTGGATGGTCTCGGACGACAATGAGCAATGGTGGCAGCAGACGCTGCTGCTCAAGTTCCGCCTGGATCTCTAGGCGCCACGCGCGCGAAAGCCAGACACGGAAAAACCCGCCACTGCCGTGCAGTAGCGGGCCAAACCGTTAATCTGAAGAGAGATCAGGCCGCTTCGGCGGTGCCAGCGGTCGCCTTGCGCACTTCGCGCTTCAGGCGACGGGCGCGCAGCGACAGATCGTCGTCGCTGCTCTTCAGCAGCCAGTTGTCCAAGCCGCCGACATGCTCGACCGAACGCAGGCCGTGCGTCGAGACGCGGAGACGGATGCTCTTGCCGAGCGAATCCGAGATCAGCGTCACATTCTGCAGGTTGGGCAGAAAGGTGCGCTTGGTCTTGTTATTGGCGTGGGAAACATTGTGTCCCACCTGCCGGCCCTTGCCGGTCAGCTCGCAAATGCGCGACATCGCTTCAAATCCTGAGTTGGGCGGTAAGCCGGAAAGGCCGCGCTGTTAGCGTCGATGCGCGTCGCAGTCAACCGATTCACGGCCAATTGCGCGCAACCTGCTCGCCACCGGGGCGTTGGGCAGGTGAAACGATAGGAGGAGATTGGGATGCGCGCAATCCTGGGGTTGCTGGGAATTCTGGTGCTGATCGCCGTGGTGCTGATCGCGCTGGGCTTTCTCAATGTCGACATCAGCGGCGGCAAGCTGCCGACGGTGGCTGCCGAAACGGGCAAGGTCTCTGTCGGCGAATCGAACAGCACGGTGCGCGTGCCTACCGTCGAGATGAAGGACAAGCAGGTGAAGCTGCCGACCATCGACGTGCAGAAGGCGCCGGAAGCGACGCCTTCGCCGGCAAAGTGACACCGGCTCCCGGCCGAATCGCGGCGGCGGCATTGCTGCCGCCGTTGGGCGTCTATCTGGAGGAGGGCGCCGGACGCCCCTTCCAGCTCGCCTGCGGGCTGACGGTGCTCGGCTTCCTGCCGGGGGCGGGCTATGCGCTTTGGCGACTGTTCCGCCGGCCGGAGCCTGCCGCCGCCTGAGCAGGGCGTGACCGCGTCGCTCGCGGCGGCTAAGCCTGGCGCGATGTTTCCTCTACCCCCTCCCATGCGTGCCGCGTTGGCCGCCGCCCAGGCTGCGGCCGATCGGGGCGAGGTGCCGGTCGGTGCTGCGGTCGTGCTGAACGGCGAGGTGATCGCAACCGCCGCGAATGCGCCACGCGCGCTCCACGACCCCACTGCGCATGCCGAGATGCTGGCGATTCGCGCCGCGGCGCAACGGCTCGGCCGCGATCGGCTGGAGGATTGCGACCTGTGGGTGACGCTGGAGCCGTGCGCGATGTGCGCGGGTGCCATCGCCCATGCCCGAATCGCCCGGCTCTATTATGGTGCCAGCGACCCCAAGGGCGGTGCGGTCGAACATGGCCCGCGCCTGTTCGGCCAGTCTACCTGCCATCATCGCCCGGAGGTCTATCCCGGCATCGGCGAGGCCGAGGCTGCGGCGCTCCTGCGGGACTTTTTTCGCCATCGCCGCTGAACCAATTTCGCTTCCGCACCGCAATAGGTTGTGAACAGGGCATCGCTGCGGATATGAGGGCGGTGCACCATGAGCGCACCTTTTCCCTGGATCGACGTAGCGATCATCTTCGTGCTGATCGCGATCAACGGCATTTTCTCGATGTCGGAGCTGGCAATCGTATCCGCCCGCCCGGCGCGGCTGGAGGCGCTGGCCCGGCTCGGCAACCGCGGCGCCAAGACCGCGATCGAGCTTGCCGAGGATCCCGGCAAGTTCCTCTCCACCGTCCAGATCGGCATCACGCTGATCGGCATCGTCTCGGGCGCCTATTCGGGCGCCAGCCTGGGCGAGCCGGTAGCGCAGCGAATCGAGGCGTTCGGCGTCTCCGCGGGGCTGGCCCACACATTGGGGATCACCTTGGTCATCGGCCTGACGACCTACGGCTCGCTGGTGATCGGCGAACTGGTGCCCAAGCAGTTCGCGCTGCGCTCGCCCGAACCGATCGCGGCCGCCATGGCGCTGCCGATGCGTTGGCTCTCCTGGGGCACGGCGCCGATCGTGTGGCTGCTCGATTCGTCGAGCGGGCTGGTGTTTCGCCTGCTCGGGCTCAAGCGCGAATCGGAAAATCGGGTTACCGCCGAGGAACTGCACCTGATCGTCGCGGAGGCGAGCAAGTCCGGCGTGATCGAGGAGCATGAGCGCTCGATCATCTCGGGCGTGGTCCGCTTGGCCGATCGGCCGGTGCGCGAAGTGATGACGCCGCGGACGCAGGTCGACTGGCTCGACGTCGACCTGGATGGCGCCGGCATCCGCGAGGAACTGCTCGCTACCCCGCACACTCGCTTGCCGGTGGCGGAAGGCTCAATCGACGCGGTGATCGGCGTGGTCCAGGCGCGCGACATCGCCGCGGCGCTGTTCCGCGGCGAGCCGCTCGACCTGCGCAAGCTGATGCGCAAGGCCCCCGTGCTGCCCGACCAGGTCGATGCGATGGACGCGCTCACCGCGCTGCGCCATGCCGAGGTGCCGATGGGGCTGGTGCACGACGAATATGGCCATTTCGAAGGCATCGTCACGCCCGCCAACCTGCTCGCGGCGATCGCCGGCGAGTTCGCTTCGGACGCCGAGCCGGGCGACAACCCCAACATCGTCGAGCGCGAGGACGGTTCGCTGCTCGTCGCGGGCGCGACCCCGGCGGACCAGCTGGCCGAGCGGCTCGGCATCGATCTGCCCGAGGATCGCGATTACGCGACGGTCGCCGGCCTGGCGCTGGCGGTGTTCAAGCACCTGCCGGTGGAGGGCGAGGTGTTCGAGCAGCAGGGCTGGCGCTTCGAGATCGTCGACCTGGACGGCCGCAAGATCGACAAGCTGCTGGTGAGCCGGGAAGGGTAAGCAGGCTCCCTATCCTCCCCCGCCAGGGAGGTGGCAGGCGTAGCCTGACGGAGGGGGAGGAAGCACGACGGCCCGAGAGGTTCTGGCATCCTCCCCCTCCGTCGCCTTCGGCGCCACCTCCCCTGGCGGGGGAGGATAGGCTTTACGGCAGCCGCATGGACAATATCGTCCAATTCCGGAATTCCACCCTCCGCCCCTTATAGTTGCGCCTCACCCCGGCGCATGGTAGCGCCCGCGGCTTGAATGGGGCCATTCCGCGTCCCTAACTTCAGGCTTTTCGGGAACCCATGTTCGCCACTCCAGCATATGCACAGGCCGCAGGCGCGGCTGGTCAGGGTAGCACTCTGGCCGGGATCGCGTCGGTAGCGCCGCTCGTCCTGATCTTCGTCGTCTTCTACTTCCTGATGATCCGTCCGCAGCAAAAGCGGATGAAGTCGCTGCAGAACGCAGTGAACTCGGTGAAGAAGAACGATACCGTCGTCACCGCCGGCGGCCTGATCGGCAAGGTCACCCGGGTCGACGAGACCGAGGTCGAGATCGAGCTCGGCCCGAACGTGAAGGTCCGCGCGATCAAGTCGACGCTCGCCGAAGTGCGCCCGCACGGCGCCAAGCCCGCGAACGACTGATGCTGGATTTCCCGCGCTGGAAGGTCTGGTCGATCACCCTCGGCCTTGCCCTGATGGTCCTGCTCGCCCTGCCGAGCCTGGTGCCGGAGAGCATCCGCAACACCTGGCCGCACTGGGTGCCCAAGCCCGCGGTCAATCTCGGCCTCGATCTCGCCGGCGGTTCGTACCTGCTCCTCGAGGGCGATACGAGCGACGTGCAGCAGACCAAGCTCGAGCAGATGCGCGAGCAGGTGCGGCTGGCGATGCGCCGCGACCCGCGCGTGGAAATCGGCGACATCTCGATCGCCGGCGGCAAGCTGAGCTTCATGGTCCGCGATCCCGGCAAGGTGGACGCGGCGCGCGAGAAGCTGCTGCCGATGACCAACGGCGTCGGCACCACCGGCCAGCGTGACTGGGAAATCCAGGTCGTCGATTCGACCCGCTTCGTGCTGACCCCCACCCAGGCGGGCCTGGCGCAGCAGATCGAAACCGCGATGAACGACGCGCGCGAAGTGGTCGACAAGCGCATCAACGCGCTCGGCACCCGCGAGCCGACCGTGATCCGCGAAGGCAGCAACCGCATCGTCGTGCAGGTCCCCGGCCTGCAGGATCCCAGCCAGCTCAAGGCGCTGCTCGGCAAGACCGCCAAGCTCGAGTTCAAGCTGGTCGATACCAGCGTGACGCCGCAGCAGATCGCCAGCGGCGACATCCCCGTCACGTCGCAGCTGCTGCAGTATGAGAATGGCGCGCCGATCGTGGTCAACCGCACCGCGATGATCACCGGCGACATGCTGGTCGACGCCAAGCAGAGCTATGACCAGCAGGGCCGCCCCGACGTGACGCTCCAGCTGGACGGCGCCGGCGCCAAGCGCTTCGCCCGGGTGACCACGGAAAATACGCAGAAGCCGTTCGCGATCATCGTCGACAACAAGGTGATCTCGGCGCCGCACATCAACGAGCCGATCCTCGGCGGCAGTGCGTCGATCTCGGGCGGGTTCACCGTCGACAGCGCCAACCAGCTCGCCATCGCGCTGCGTTCGGGCAAGCTGCCGATCAACCTGAAGGTCGTACAGGAATCGACCGTCAGCCCCGAGCTCGGCAACGACTCGATCCGCGCCGGCGTCACCGCCTCGGTGATCGCGATCGTGGCGGTGATCGTGTTCATGGTGCTGACCTATGGCCGCTTCGGCGTCTATGCGAACATCGCCGTGACCCTCAACGTGCTGATCATCCTGGCGGTGATGGGCATGCTCAGCGCGACGCTGACGCTCCCCGGCATCGCCGGCTTCGTGCTGACCATCGGTACCGCGGTGGACGCCAACGTGCTGATCAACGAGCGTATTCGCGAGGAGCGGCGACGCGGCCGCAGCGTGATGCAGGCGGTGGAGCTCGGCTACAAGGAAGCCAGCCGCACCATCTTCGAGGCCAACGTCACCCACGCGATCGCCGGCGCGATCATGCTGGTGCTCGGCTCGGGCCCGATCCGCGGCTTCGCGGTGGTGCTGCTGATCGGTATCGCCAGCTCCGTCTTCACCGCCGTGGTGTTCACGCGCATGCTCGTCACGCTCTGGCTGCGCCGCAAGCGCCCGAGCGAGATCCATATTTAAGGAAGCGCCGACATGCGGCTCCTCAAGATCGTACCCGACAACACCAATATCGGCTTCGTCCGCATCCGGTTCATCGCGTTCGCGATCACCGCGCTGCTGACGATTGCCGCAATCGGTCTCGTCGCGGTGCACGGCCTGAACTATGGCGTCGACTTTGTCGGCGGCGTGTCGATCGAGGAAAAATTTCCCTCGGCGCCGCCGACCGACCAGCTGCGCGAGACGGTGAATCAGCTCGGCTATGGCGAGGCGATCCTTCAGGACATGGGCGGCAAGAACGTCGTCACCATCCGTCTGCCGGTGCCGAAGTCGAACGATGCCGGCGCGACCAACGCGATGGTCGAGCGGGTGAAGGGCGCGGTGGCGGCCAAGTTCCCCGGCGCGACCTTCTCGACCTACTCGACGGTCTCGGGCAAGGTTTCCAACGAGCTGATCCGCAACGGCGTGCTCGCCGTGGCGCTGGCGATCATCGGCATCGCGATCTTCTCCTGGCTGCGCTACGAATGGCAGTTCGGCGTCTCGACCGCGGTCGCGATCCTGCACGACGTGCTGATGACGCTGGGCTTCTTCGCGATAACCGGCATGGTGTTCGACCTGAACATCGTCGCCGCCGTGCTGACGATCATCGGCTATTCGATCAACGACAAGATGGTGATCGACGACCGTATCCGCGAAAACATGCGCAAATACCGCAAGATGGGGATGAGCGAGCTGATCGACCTTTCGGTCAACGAGACGCTGCCGCGTACCGTGATGACCTCGCTCACCATCCTGCTCGCGCTGGCTTCGCTGCTGGTGTTCGGCGGGCACGTGCTGCGCGGTTTCACCGCAGCGATGATGCTGGGCATCGTGGTCGGCACCTATTCGTCGATCTACGTCTCGTCCTCGCTGCTGATCACGCTCGGCCTCAAGCCCGGCGTGAAGCCCGAAAAGGGGGAGTCGATCGCCGACAATGCCGAGCGCGTCGCGCCGCGCGAGCGTCCCTGACGTGAAGATCGAGCGGCGCAGCGCCGAAGGGCCGCTGATCTCCGGCTTTTCGGGCGGCGGCTTCCGGGTCGACGAGAATGTCTATCACGGGCTGATCATCACGCCGCAGCGCGCGGACGGATGGTCACCCCCGGCCGTCGCCGAACTGACCGAGGCGGATCTCGAACCCGCCTTCGTGCTGGATCCGCAGCCGGAATTCCTGCTGCTCGGCACCGGCGCTACGCTGGTGCGGCCGCCGCTTAGCCTGGTGAAGGCGCTGGAGAAGCGCGGCATCGGCATCGAGGCGATGGACAGCCGCGCGGCGGCGCGCGCCTGGGGCGTGCTTCGTGCCGAGCTCCGCTGGGTCGCGGGCGCGCTCTACCCGCTCGCCTGAGCTTCCGCGGCGAACAGCGCCGGCAGCGTGCGCTCCAGCCGCGCCAGCGCCGCCTCCCAGCGATCGGGATCGAACGGCCGGGCAAGGCGCGCGAGCAGATCGTCCTCCGGCGCCAGCGGATCGAAGCCATCGTTCAGCAGATATTGCGCGAACCATAGCTGCGCTGCCTCGCGATCGGGACGACGCGCCGTGCCGGCGGTGATGTCGGCGACGAAAGGCTCCAGCGTCGCATAGGCGTTCATCCAGGCGCCGCTGTCGAAGCGCGAATGGCGGTACATCGGCACCCCGAAGAAGGCGGCCAGCGCGAAGGTCTTGGAATCACCCACCAGCATGCCGTCGGCGAGGCGGGCCATCGCCAGCGTCGCGGGGTGCATGCCGATTCGCGGGGGCAGCAGCACGACATTGTCGCAGTCCCCGACCGCCTCGATCAGCGATGCGGCATCGACATGCGCGTCGTTGAGCGGATGGTTGCTCACCACCAGCGTGCAGCGCTCACCGAACTGGGCGGAGAGTTCGCGGACCAGCGCTGCATTGGGCTTGGTGCCCGGCCGGTGCATCGCGAAGAAGTTATCCTCGGTCTCGCATTCTAACGGCAGCAGCAGCAGCGGTCGGTCTTCGGGGATGCCCAGCCGCGCGAACAGCGCCCCGCGCTCGTCCGGCGCTGGCGCAAGGCTGCGCTGGAGCCGCTGCCAGGCGGGGGCGAGCATCGCGCGCAGGCGATCGGCTTGGTCGGAGGTCATCTCGTTCAGCAGGCCATGGTCGTGCGGCCGCTCCGTGAGCAGGATCCAGCGCGGCGGCGGGGCGAAGGGCTCGTACCGCCCTTCCATCAGCAGGCGGACGGTGCCGGGAAAATGACGCACGGTTTCGTGATCGGCGGTGCGGCACAGCACCACGTCGGGGGCTAGATCGCGGACGAAGCCGATCAGCCCCTCGGCATCCTCGGGCGCGGTGCGGGTGCTGGGGTGGTCGGCGCCGTCCATGATGTACCAGCGCAGGTCCGGCAGATCGGCACAGCGGGCCAGCTCCTCCGGCCCGATGCCGGTGCCGCGCCAGGGGGCGGGGGCTAGGACATGAATGTCATGCGCCTCGCCAAGGCGGCGGAGCATCGGCTCGACGATGTGGACGAACCACCAGTTGGTCACCATCGGCAGGTAGAAAAGTATCCGCTGGCGCTGCTCGGGGTGCGGGAGGGGCGGCAAGGGAACTCCGTCGGCGAAGGGACCTGCCTTGCTTATAGGTCCGCAAGGCGCCGGAGGACATGCGGTCGACGCAATTTGCCGCGGCCGCCCAGCGCGTGAGACTCAGGCGTGGCCTATCGCTTCGAGCGCTGCTTCGGCAGCCGCGGCATCGGGCGCCAGCAGCCAGGCCTCGGCGCCTTCGATGCTGTCGAAATAATAGGCGTCGCGGTCGCTCGCCGCCCGCTTGATCTGCATCCGCGCGAGCGACTGGGCAACGACGATGGCGAGCCGCCGCGAGGCGAATTTGGGATTGTTCAGCACATGCTTGAACGACTCGACGCTGTCCTGCGACTGGATCTTCATGCCGCGGATGTCGACCAGCGTGACATGGGCGTTGGGCGCGCATTTCAGCTGGTGATGCGCCCGGTCGCGCGCCGCTACGAAGCGGACGATGTCCTCGATGGCGAAGAAGCCGGACATCTCGATTCGGACGAGGCTTTTGGACGCGTCGACGTCGATGGAGAAGGCAGCTTCCATGGGTTCCGATCCGGCAGCGTCGCGAACCCGTGGGGACGGGCTTGGCGAAGGGGAACCTATGGAGGCGCGGGGCAGTCCTCAATTCCGTATCGTTCCGAAGGGGTTGTGAAGATACGCTCCTTCGCTTCGGTCTGGCGGGCCGTAGCTGGGCGACTGGTTACGCCCCGGGTACGGATGTTAATTTGATCAGAGAAACATGCTCTCATGATTCAAAGACACGTCATGTTTGAACCGCTGTTGGCTGCGGACCCTTCTTTCCAACCCCGCTGGAATGCGTTTCTGGCCGACTGGGGTGATGAACCTGAGCTCCCCTTTTATCTGGCCCTTAGCTCCCTCGCCGAGCACCTGCTGAAGCGCTTGGGAGACAAGGACACAGAAGGTTTTGGCCGCATCTTCAATGTTGTTGAACGCTGGCATACGGAAGGTGACGCCTACGTCAGAGAAGCGGCGAGCATAGGCCTTCTTGAGGCCTTGCAGGACAAGTCGGGCGGAAGCGGCATCCGCCCAACGACTGTCGAGCCGTGGCTCGGCCGCGAAAGCGAGCGCAGCTGGCGAATGCTGGACCGGTTTTGGGAAGGGAATGCATCGGCTCCCTGATTCGACTGCTAATTCCGCTTCTCATCAATTCGCCCAGCCGCACGCTAGCTTCCGCGGCGGCCCCCGTCGGCTGAGGGCAGGATCGTCACGATGACCCGCCGGTACCGCGTCAGCGCTGGCGTGCCCTTGTCCGTCACCGCGACGACGAAATGCACCGTCTCCGGCTTCTCCACGACCGGCGCCGTCGCGTTGGCGCGGTAGATGTTTTCGGGGCGGTTGATCGGCACCGGCTGCTTCCAGCTGCTCGCCTCCGGATAGGGAAACCAGGCGAAGGAGAGGCTGTCGCCGTCCGGATCGGTGCTCGGCGAGGCATCCAGCACGATTTTCTCGCCCGAATGGACGGTCAGCCGGTCGGCATGGGCGAGGCGCGGGACGGGCGGGTGGTTGGCCTCGGCATAGGCCCGCGTGGTCCAGGCGATGCGCGCGGCCATGTCGTTCTGATAGGCGTCGCGCCAGCGCCACACCGTCACCATTGGCCCGCGAAAGGTCTTTTCCGAGGCGACCGGCCGCGAATAGGGCGTCGGCACCATCGGCGTGTAGGCGTCGTCGGCGTTGGTCCAGATCGGCCGCGTCTCGGGCGCGAGCGGGATGCCGCCGGTCACCGTCTCCCCGGCGGCGAAGGGGCGGGGGACATAGCGCTCGTAGCGACCGCCCCAGCCGCCCCATTCGGGATGCTCGGGGTCGCTGAGGCCGGTCGGGATCAGGTTGAGGAACGACGGCGTGTCGCCCTCCATCGTCCAGGCGACGTCGGGATAGAGCGCGCCCAAGGCCCCATGCCCCTGCTGGATGTTGCGGGCGATCCAGTCGTTGGAGACCGTGCCGTTGTCGATCCCCTCGATCGGCGTGCTCATGCCGGTCCAGCTGCCGTTGCTGTAGGGCCCGGTGCTGACGATGTAGAATAGGTTCGGGAATTCGCGGCGGAGCCAGGCGCCCGAATCGTCCTGGTCGGAGATGGTGTAGACGCGCAGCTTGGCGATCAGCCGCGCCGCCTCGGCCGGGCTGCGGGTGGCGCGGAGGGTGTACAGCGCCTGCGCCAGCGTGTTCGCGCCGCCCCACACCGCCACCCAGAGCGGCCGCGGATCGGGGCGCTCCAGCGCGCGGAGGAGCAGCGCGGACCCGGCGCTGTCCTTGCCCGTGCCGACGCTGGCCATGCCATAGCCGGGCTGGCCGCGCTGGATCAGCGCCAGCAGTTGCGCGGGCGACGGATAGCCGGGGGCGTTGCGCAGCAGGTTGAGCTGAACCTTGCCATAGCCCGCGACGATCCGCCGCATCGTCTCCGGCTGCGGATCGGTCTTGAGCCAGATCGAGGTGGTGGCGATCAGCCCCTCGATATCGATCTCGTTTGCGTAGAGCAGCAGGCGGATCAGCGACTGGCTGTCGTCCGCCTCCGCCTCGATGTCCGAGAGGACGATCAGCCGCTGCTTCTCGACCACCGGATCGCTTGCCGCCTGCGCCGGTGCCGCTACGGCGAGCACCGCCGCCAAACCGATGCCGAACCCTCGCATGCGCCACCCCCCCCTCGCGTTTGGTGGGAGCCTAGAGGGGCGGGGCGGCGCCTGTCACGGAAAAGCTGCGAACTTCAGCCCTTTGTCGCCTGGTACTTCGCGCGGAAATCATTGGCGAAGGCGGTGAGCCGCTGCTCCTCGATTGCCGCGCGCAGGTCGGCCATCAGGGCCTGGTAGAACCACAGATTATGCTCGGTCATCAGCATCGCGCCCAGGATCTCGCCGGCGCGGACCAGGTGGTGGATATAGGCGCGGCTCCAGGTGCCGCAGACCGGGCAGGCGCAGGCGGGGTCGAGCGGGCCCTGGTCCTCGGCGAACCTGGCGTTGCGGATGTTGATCGGCCCATGCCTTGTGAACGCCTGGCCGGTGCGGCCCGAGCGGGTGGGCAGCACGCAATCGAACATATCGATGCCGCGCTCGACCGCGCCGACGATGTCGTCGGGCTTGCCGACGCCCATCAGGTAGCGCGGCTTGGTCTCGTCGAGCTGGCCGGGGGCATAGTCGAGCACGCCGAACATCGCCTCCTGGCCCTCGCCGACCGCAAGCCCGCCGACCGCATAGCCGTCGAAGCCGATGTCCTTCAGCGCATCGGCGCTGGCCTTGCGCAGCCCTTCGTCGAGCGCGCCCTGCTGGATGCCGAACAAGGCGGCGCGGGCGGCATGCTCCTCGCCCGAATCGAAGCCGGCGCGGCTGCGCTTCGCCCAGCGCATTGAGCGCTCCATCGCCTTGGCCTGCACCTCGCGGGTGGAGGTGGTCGGCACCAACTCGTCGAACGCCATGACGATGTCGGAGCCGAGCAGCCGCTGGATTTCCATCGAGCGCTCGGGGCTCATCATGTGGCGCGAGCCGTCGAGATGCGAGGCGAAGGCGACACCTTCCTCGCTGCGCTTGGTCAGCTCGGACAGGCTCATCACCTGATAGCCGCCCGAATCGGTGAGGATCGGGCGGTCCCAGCCCATGAACTTGTGCAGCCCGCCCAGTTTGTGGACGCGCTCGGCGGTGGGACGCAGCATCAGGTGATAGGTGTTGCCGAGCAGGATGTCGGCGCCGCTTGCGCGCACGTCCTGCGGCTTCACGGCCTTGACGGTGGCGGCGGTGCCGACCGGCATGAAGGCGGGGGTGCGGATCTCGCCGCGCTGCATGGCGATGGTGCCGCGACGCGCCTTGCCGTCGGTGGCGTGGATGGTGAACTGGAAACGGGGCATGCGTGGCTATTGGCGCGTTTGGGCCCGGAATCCAAGGGAGGGCCGTGTGGCGGAACAGGACGACGAGCTGCGGGCAATGGCGACGCATCGTGGGCTGAAGCTGGTGAAGTCGCGGCGGCGCAAAGCGGGCGGGGATTTCGGGCTGTACGGGCTTAAGGACGCGGGCGGGGCGGAGGTGTTCGGCTTCGGGGCGGACGGGCTGACGGCGGATGCGGACGCGATCCGAGATTACCTGCGCGGCGGGATGCGGAGCGACTGGAGCACGTCTGTCGAGACCACGCCGGGGCCGAAGCGCGCGCCCAAACCCAAGCCCGCCCCCAAGCCGAAGCCCGCGCCGCCGCCCAAGCCGCGCTTCAAGCCCGAGGTCGCCAATCTGCTGCGCGACCTGCCCGAGGCGAAGGAGGACGAGGCGTTCGACGATCTGCTCAAGCGCCCGGGGGTGCGGATCGAGCGGATCGTCTCGCGCGGGCAGGCGACGCCCGAGGATGCGCCGATGGTGCAGGGCTGGGACGAATGGGTGATCCTGCTCGAAGGTGCGGCGGGGGTTCGGATCGAGGATTCGGCCGAGGTGCGGCTGGGGCCGGGCGACCATCTGGTGATCGCGGCGGGGCAGAAACATTGGGTGACATGGACCGCGCGCGACCGGCCGAGCGTTTGGCTGGCCGTACATCTGGACGGATAGGAGCAGGACCCATGGCTGAACCCCTCAACCCCGGCGACGACGCAGCGCCCGGCACGCCCGGCACCGGCGAAGACGTCTGCCGCCGCTGCGGCGGCTCTGGCCGGATCGATGGCGGAGAATGCCCGAACTGCGGCGGGACGGGCAAGGTGGTGGAGGGGATCGGCGGGGGCTAAACGCCGGAAGGGAGACAGCGCCTCTCGCGTCCCGTGCCCCTGCGAAAGCAGGGGCCCAGGGTCGCGGGCGATTCCCTTTCCTACCCTGGGCTCCTGCTTTCGCAGGAGCACTAGGGATTACGGCAGCAACAGCCCCGCCAGCGCCGCCGACATCAGGTTCGCAAGGCTGCCGGCGATCAGCGCCTTGATCCCTAGCCGCGCGATTACCGGGCGCTGGTTGGGCGCGAGGCTGCCCGTCGTCGCCATCTGGATCGCGATCGAGCTGAAATTGGCGAAGCCGCACAGCGCAAAGGTGATGATCGCCTTGGAGCGCGGCGCGAGGTCGGTCGCCTTGCCGAGCTCGATGAAGCCGACGAACTCGTTCAGCACCACCTTGGTGCCGAACAGCCCGCCAGCCGTGAGCGACTCGTGCCAGGAGATGCCCAGCAGGTACATCACCGGCGCGAAGATCGCCCCGATGATCGCCTGGAAGCTGAGGCCGGGATGGCCGAACCAGCCGCCGACCATGCCGAGCAGCCCGTTCGCCAGCGCCACCAGCGCGACGAAGGCGAGCACCATCGCGCCCACCGCCACCGCGATCCGCACGCCGGTCGACGCGCCATTGGCCGCCGCCATGATGATGTTGGCGGCGCGCTCTTCCTGGAAATCCTCCTCGGCGACGCGGATCACCTCGTCCTCGCCCGACATCGGCGCGTCGACGACCGCGGGCTCGTCCGGCATGATGATCTTGGCCATCATCAGCCCGCCCGGCGCCGCCATGAACGACGCGGCGAGCAGATAGGGGAGCGAGGCCGGCCCGAGCAGGCTGGCATAAGCGGCGAGGATCGTGCCCGCGACGCCCGACATGCCGACGCTCATCACCGCGAACACCTGCGAGGGGGTTAGGCGGGCGAGATAGGGGCGGATCACCAGCGGCGCCTCGCTCTGGCCGACGAAGATGTTCGCCGCCGCGCAGAGCGATTCGACCTTGCTCACCCCGGTCACCTTCTCGATCGCGCCGCCGATCCAGCGGACGACCAGCTGCATGATGCCGACATGGTAGAGAATCGAGACGAGCGCCGCGAAGAAGATGATCACCGGCAGCGCCGCGATCGCGAGGCTCTGCCCGCCCAGTTCGGGCTTGGCGAGATTGCCGAACAGCAGCTGGGTGCCCGCGCTGGCATAGCCGAGCAGTGCCGCGACGCCGTTCGCCATGCCGTGCAGCGCCACTTGGCCCCAGCCGGTGCGCAGGACGATGATCGCCATGCCGGCCTGGAGCAGGAAGGCAGGGACGACGACGCGCAGGCGGATTGCCCGGCGATTGCTGGAAAGCAGGAAGGCGATCGCCAAAATCGCCAGCACCCCGAAAATGCCGATCGGGAAATGAGTCATTCTGAAGTCGTAGGTCCCCATCGCCGGCGGAATCGCGGCCAGCAAACCCATCGACCATACACGCGGCGGCGCATCTTGCCAGCCGCTTGCGTTGGCCGGGGCTGGGACAGGCGGAGGCTAGCCGCGCCCGGCGACACGCTTGAGCATCGCCTCGGCAGCGGGCTGGGTGAGCGGCGTGACCGTCGGCGCATAGTCGGTGGTCGACTTCACCGTCTTGGCATATTCGTGCGGCAGCCCGGCATAGGCCCGTACCTCGCGCCGCAGCTGCACCAGGGTGCCGAACGCCTGCGCCGCCTGCGCCATCGTCTCGCCGCGGCCCACCGCCGCCATATACTGGCCGAACTGCTTCTGGTCGGCTGCGTTCAGCCGCGACATCACGAAGAAATGGGTGAGCAGCCAGGCGTGGTAGGGCGTCCAGTCCATACGCTTCGACGGCGTGTGGAGATAGCTGCCGGTCATCACCGCGGCGGTGTCGAGCCGGCCATAGGCGCGCAGCACCGCGGCGAGGCCGATCGGCTGCTGGCCATATTCGACCGAGCCGTCATGCTTGAACACCACGGTGGAGAAGATCGCGCCGATCCCGTCGAAATACCAGCGCGGATAGGCGACGGCGGCATAGTGGATCACCAGATGCTGGGCATAGGCGCCGTAGAGGATCGATTCTCAGCTGCGCGTGACCGGCGGATGGAAGCTGACCTTGCCGATGCAATCGGACGGCGCATCGGATTCGCCGTCGCCGCTTGTGCTCGCCGTATCCTCGCAATCGGCATTGCGCGCCTTGCTCGTATCGGTGTCGATCACCTGGTCGACGCGGGGGAGGGCGATCACCGCGCCGCCCGGGCGGGGATCATAATAACGCTGGCCGGCGAACGGCTTGGCGAAGGGGCCCTCATCCGCGCCGATGTCGCGCAGGCCCAGTGCGCGCAGGTCTTTGGCGGTGTTAACCAGCACGATCTCCACCCGCGCAGGCTCGGCGGCGCGGGTGCGGGTGCGGTACAGCCGCTCGAGCAGCGCGTGCAGCCGTTCGAGATTGCGGGTGACGCGGAGCAGCTGCGCGGCATCGCCGTCGGAATAGACGACGACATCGTCCGCCTCGGCGCGCTTCCAGACGCTCGGCTTCTCGCCTGGTGCAGGCTCGGCGGGGGCGGTGACGACGATCGGGGCGCTGTCTTGTGGCGGTGTGGTCTGTGCGCGGGCACCCCCGGAGAGTGCCAGGCCGAGAATCGCGCCAAGGACCGCCACGCCGCGCATCTTGCACCTCTCCCCACCCAAGCGCCGTGCTATCGGGCGCAATCGTGACAGGATGATGGTGCCGTGGACCGGACCCTAGTCGTCCAGCCCCACGGCAAAGGCGAGCCGCAGCGCTTCGGACAGGCTGCGCGCCTCCAGCTTGGCCATGGCGTTGGCGCGGTGGACCTCCACCGTGCGCGGCGAGATGCCGAGATCATAGGCGATGGTCTTGTTCGGATAGCCGCGCGCGAGCCCGCGCAGCACGTCCTGCTCGCGCGGGGAGAGCAGGGCGATGCGCCGTTCCGCCTCCGCGCGGCTGGCCAGCGCGGCATCGCCTTCCTCCAGACGCTCGAAGCCGCGTTCGAGCGCCTCGACCAGCGCGTCCTTCTCGAACGGCTTTTCGAGGAAGTCGATCGCGCCGCCCTTCATCGCCGCCACCGCGGTGCCGACATCGCCGTGGCCGGTGAGCACGATCACCGGCAGCTTGACGCCACGCTTGGCCAGCTCGGCTTGAACCTCGATCCCGTCCATCTCGGGCATGCGCACGTCGAGCAGGATGCAGCCGGGCTTGGCGTCGGCGACCTTGCCCAGGAAATCCACGCCCGAGCCATAGGTGTCGACGTCATAGCCCGAGGTGCGCAGCATGAAGCTCGTCGAACGGCGGACCGATTCCTCGTCGTCGACCAGGTGAATGCGCTTGCGCTCGCTCATGCGGGTTCCTCGTGTGCGGACATCAGGGTGAAATTGAAGATGGTGCCGCCCTCGGCGCGGGGCTCGGCCCAGATGCGGCCGCCATGCGCCTCGACGATGGTGCGGCAGATCGACAGACCGAGGCCCATGCCGCGTTCCTTGGTGGTGGCGAAGGCCTGGAACAGCCGCGGCGCCTGCTCGGCGGCGATGCCGGGGCCGGTATCCGCTACCCAGACGCGCACCAGATTGCGCGGCGCGACTTCGGAGCCGATCGTGATCTCGCGCACCGGGCTCTCCGCCATCGCCTCGATGGCGTTGCGGATCAGATTGACCAGCACCTGTTGGATCTGCACCCGGTCGCACAGCACCGCGGTGGCGTGCGGATCGAGCGCGTAGAAGGCGCGCACCCCCAGCTCGCGCGATCCGGTGAGCGCGAGCCGGCTGGCTTCGTCGATCAGCCGGGGCAGGTCGACCAGCCCCATGTCCGCCTCGCCGCGCGCGACGAACTCGCGCAGCCGCCGCACGATGTTGCCCGCCCGCAGCGCTTCCTTGACCGATTCCGCCATCGCCTCGCGGATCATCGCCTGATCCTCGGGATCGTCGCTGTCGCGCGCCATCAGGTTGCGCCCGGCCTCGAGATAATTGGCGATCGCGGTGAGCGGCTGGTTGAGCTCGTGCGCGAGCGTCGAGGCCATGGTGCCCATCGCCGAGAGCCGCGAGACGTGGATCAGCTCCGACTGCAGCTCCTTTAGGCGCAGCTGCGAGCGCTGCTCGTCGGTCAGGTCGCGGATGAAGCCGGTGAAGATCCGCTGCCCCTCGCTGCTCGCCTCGCCGACCTGCAGCTCCATCGGGAAATCGGTGCCGTCGCGGCGCTGGCCGACGACGATGCGGCCAATGCCGATTACCCGGCGCTCGCCGGTGGTCAGGTAGCGGGAGAGGTAGCTGTCGTGCAGCTGCGCGTCGGGCGCGGGCATCAGCATGCTGACGTTGCGGCCGATCACCTCGGCCTCGGTCCAGCCGAACAACCGCTCGGCGGCGGCGCTGAACGAGAGGATGATGCCCTGGTCGTCGATCACCACCATCGCCGAGGGCACCGTGGCGAGGATCGAGCGCAGGTGCAGCGCGCTGCCGGCGAGGGCGGTCTGCGAGGCCTTGTGATCGGTGATGTCGCGGAACACCTCGGCATAGCCGCGCAAGATCCCGCCCGCATCGACCAGCGCGGAGAGCTGTACTTCCGCCAGATATTCGCTGCCGTCGCGGCGGACGCGCCAGCCTTCTTCGATCAGCCGGCCGGCGGCGCGGGCCCGCGCCAAGTCGTGCGCGGGCTTGGCGGCTCTGGCTTCGGCGGGAGGATAATGGAGCGCGAGTTCGGCGCCGGTCAGATCCGCCGGGGTCCAGCCATCGAGCAGCTCGACGCCGCGACTCCAACTGGCGATCCGGCCGCCCGCATCGAGCAGGAGCACGCCGCGATCGCTCGCCGCCTCGAACAGCAGCGCCATCGCCGCGGGGTCATGGGCGGGTCTATCGGTCATAAACTCCGATGCTTGTGCGCAGTCGTTCGCATCTCTGTACGCCGCCTCCCGCACGCACGCTAGGATTTGATCATCGTCAAAGTAAAGGGCGGGTAACTACGGGATATCTCTGCACTTCTTTGATGGAGGCGGAAATGCTCGACGTCATCGGCAGCAATTACCTGTATGTGGTCCTGGGATCGATGGGCATCTTCACCCTGGCGCTCGCGTTCGTCAGCCTCAGCGAGTACATGCATCCGCGCGATCAGTGAGCCGCACGGGCTTCCCCCGCGCGGCGCGGGGCGCTAGCGCGGTTGCATGACTGCGAACCTGTCGATCGCCGGCCTCGAACTGGGCGGCACCAAATGCGTCGCGACCCTGGGCAGCGGCCCCGGTGACGTGCGCGAACAGCATGTCGTGCCGACCACCGATCCGGCGACCACACTCGCCGCGATCGAGGCTGTGCTCGACGGCTGGTCTTGCGATGCGATCGGCATCGCCAGCTTCGGCCCGATCGAGCTCAACCCGGCGCGGCCCAATTTCGGCTCGATCATCGCGACGACCAAGCCGGGCTGGAACGACACCGATCTCACTCGTCGCCTCTCCGCGCGCTACGGCAAGCCGCTGGCGATCCAGACCGACGTCAACGGCGCGGCGCTGGCCGAGGCGCGCTGGGGTGCTTCGGCGGGGCTGTCGACGCATGCCTATATCACCATCGGCACCGGCGTGGGCGTGGGGCTGGTCGCTAACGGCCGGCCCATCATGGGCTATGCGCATGGCGAGGCGGGGCACATGCGCTCCGCCCGTGCGCCCGGCGACGGCTTCGCGGGCTGGTGCCCCTATCATGGCGACTGCGCCGAGGGGCTGCTCTCCGGCCCGGCGCTGGCGGCGCGATTCGGCCGGCCGGGGCAGGACGTGGCGGATGACGCGCCCGAATGGGACTATTTCGCCCACGACCTCGCCGCGCTGCTGCACAACCTGATCGTCAGCCTGGCGCCCGAGCGGATCGCCATCGGCGGGGGCGTCATGACCCGGCGGCCGCAGCTGTTCGGCGCGGTGCGGGCGAAGGTGGCGGCGAGCATCAACGGCTATGGCGCGCTGGCGGGCTATTGCGCCGAGCTTGACACGCGCGTCGGCCCGCCGGGGCTGGGCGACATGGCGGGCCCGCTCGGTGCGATCGCGATGGGCCTCGAAGCGCTGGATCGGTGAGCTTCCGCGCTTTGGGGGTTGCGTCCTGCCCACAAGCGGCATACAGGGCGCACC
Organism: Sphingomonas sp. NFR04; assembly: GCF_900114095.1. Classification (GTDB taxonomy): domain Bacteria; phylum Pseudomonadota; class Alphaproteobacteria; order Sphingomonadales; family Sphingomonadaceae; genus Sphingomonas. Next base: position 200,139 of record NZ_FORV01000004.1, read on the forward strand.
CTCGGTCGGGGCGTAGCGCAGCCTGGTAGCGCATCACACTGGGGGTGTGGGGGTCGCAGGTTCGAATCCTGTCGCCCCGACCAAGCCACACCCAAGAAATCCTGAAATCGCTGGATCGTTGCGGCGACGCGGCCTTAGGGGAACGCCCCCTTTGCACGCCCGCACCCGCCACCCATATGCGCGTCCATGAACGACAAGAACACCGCGTGGCACGGCACGACGATCCTCTCCGTGCGCAAATCCGGAAAAGTGGTGATCGCGGGCGACGGCCAGGTTTCGGCCGGCAACACCGTGATGAAGCCCAACGCCCGCAAGGTGCGCCCCTTGGGCGACGGCAAGGTGATCGCGGGCTTTGCCGGCGCCACCGCCGATGCCTTCACCCTGTTCGAGCGGCTCGAGGCCAAGCTTGAGCGCCACCACGGCCAGTTGCTGCGCGCGGCGGTGGAACTCGCCAAGGACTGGCGGACCGACAAATATCTCCGCAACCTGGAAGCCATGCTGCTCGTCGCCGACAAGGACGTGACGCTGGTGATCACCGGCAATGGCGACGTGCTCGAGCCCGAGGCGCACGAGCATGGCATCGTCGCGTCGATCGGCTCGGGCGGCAATTTCGCGCTGTCCGCGGCGCGCGCGCTGATCGAGTACGAACCCGATGCCGAAGTGGTCGCCCGCAAGGCGATGGCGATCGCCGGCGAGCTGTGCGTCTACACCAACGACCGGCTGACCGTGGAGACGCTGGAAAGCGCCGCCTGACATTTTCTCCCCTCCCGCGTGCGGGAGGGGCCGGGGGTGGGCGCTCGCTCTCCTCCAAAGACACCGCTCGCGGATGGCGGGCGCCCACCCCTAGCCCCTCCCGCAAGCGGGAGGGGAATGAGTAGCAAATGAACCAGAATCTCACCCCCAAGACGATCGTCGCCGCGCTCGACGCGCACATCATCGGCCAGAAGGACGCCAAGAAGGCCGTCGCCGTGGCGCTGCGCAACCGCTGGCGCCGGCAGCAGCTCTCGGCCGACCTCCGCGACGAGGTAACGCCGAAGAACATCCTGATGATCGGGCCCACCGGCTGCGGCAAGACCGAGATCAGCCGCCGCCTCGCCAAGCTGGCCGATGCGCCCTTCGTGAAGGTGGAAGCGACCAAGTTCACCGAGGTCGGCTATGTCGGCCGCGACGTCGAGCAGATCGCCCGCGATCTGGTCGAGGAAGCGATCCGGCTCGAGAAGGAGCGCCGCCGCTCCGCGGTGAAGGACAAAGCCGAGGAAGCGGCGATGGGCCGGCTGCTCGACGCGCTGACCGGCAAGGATTCGAGCACCGCGACCCGCGAGGCGTTCAAGCAGCGCTTCAACGAAGGCCTGCTCGACAATACCGAAGTCGAGATCGAGGTGGAGCAGGCGCCGCAGATGCCGTTCGACATTCCCGGCGGTGCGCCGCAGATGATCAACCTGTCGGAAATGATGAAGGGCCTGACCGGCGCCCCGCTCAAGCGGCGCAAGCTCAACGTCCGCTCCGCCTGGGAAAAGCTCGTCGAGGAAGAGGCCGACAAGCGGCTCGACCAGGACGAGGTGAGCCGGGTGGCGCTGGCCGATGCGGAGGCCAACGGGATCGTCTTCCTCGACGAGATCGACAAGATCGCCGTGTCCGACGTGCGCGGCGGTTCGGTGAGCCGCGAGGGCGTGCAGCGCGACCTGCTGCCGCTGATCGAAGGCACCACGGTCGCGACCAAATACGGGCCGATGAAGACGGACCATATCCTATTCATCGCGAGCGGCGCCTTCCATGTCGCCAAGCCGAGCGACCTGCTGCCCGAGCTGCAGGGCCGCCTGCCGATCCGCGTCGAGCTCAAGGCGCTGACCGAGGAGGATTTCGTCGCGATCCTCTCCGACACCAAGGCGAGCCTGGTGCGGCAGTACGCTGCATTGCTCGGCACCGAAGGCGTGTCGATCGACTTCACCGAGGACGGCATCCGCGCGGTGGCCAAGATCGCCGCCGAGGTGAATGCCGAGGTCGAGAATATCGGCGCCCGCCGCCTGCAGACGGTGATGGAGAAGCTGCTCGAGGAAGTCAGCTTCGAGGCCGAGGACCGCAGCGGCAGCGCCGTGGTGATCGATGCGGCCTATGTCGACCAGCAGCTGGCCAGCGTGGCGCGGAATACGGATCTGAGCCGGTACGTGCTGTGAGGCATCAATACTAAGCCCCTCCTCCTTGGAGGAGGGGTTGGGGGTGGAGGGATTCCAGAACGCAGGTTGGTCTCGGTGAGACACTGCCCCACCCCAAACCCCTCCCCTAAAGGGGAGGGGCTTACCCGCCCTTCGCTCGCGTGTACGGCGTGAACTTCCCCAGCCGGCAATAGGCACCCGGGATGCTCATCCCCGGCGTCACCACGCGGAACTGGTCGTTGCGGCAGAGCTGGCTGCCGCGGATCTCGACGATCACCGTGCTCAGCGGCGCCAGCGAGGGGCATTCGGAGACGAGATCGTTGCGGTAGAGCCGCGCGCCCTGACGGTAGACCAGCGTCCGCGTATCGATGATCTGCGGTCCGTCGGTGAAGCCGGGGTCGATGCAGTCCTGCGGCTTGCCGGGCACCCGGTCGCCGAGCGCGCTGGCGAGTTCCCGACGCGCCTGGGCATCGCGCTGGGCCTGATAGTCGGCATTCTGGGTGCAACCGGCGAGCACAGCCGCGCCGATGGTGATGATGGCGAAGCGCATCGTCTCTCTCCTCGCCGTACCTACGACTCAACCGGCAAAACTATCCTTCGCGGCGCGGCGTTCGGCGAGCATGCGCGCATCGGTGGCGCGGAGAAAGGGGTTGGTCGCGCGTTCGGCGGCGATCGTGGTCGGCACGGTCGCCTCGCCCGCGGCGCGCAGCCGCTCGATTTCGCCCAAGCGATCGCCGATCGCGGCATTGTCCGGCTCCGCCACCAGCGCATAGCGGGCGTTCGAAAGCGTGTATTCGTGCGCGCAATAGACGATGGTGTCGTCCGGCATCGCCGCGAAACGCTGCATCGCGGCGAACATCTGCTCGGCGGTACCCTCGAACAGTCGCCCGCAGCCCATCGCGAACAGCGTGTCGCCAACAAAGGCCAGCGCGTCCTCGGCAAAATGATAGGCGATGTGCCCGGCGGTATGGGCCGGGACTTCCAGCACCGTCGCGAGATGGCCGCCGATCGCCACCGTGTCGCCCTCGCCGACCAGCCGGTCGGCGGTGGGGATCTTCGCCGCTTCGGCCGCCGGTGCGATCACGGTGCAGCCGGTCGCCGCCTTGAGCGCGGCGTTGCCGCCGGTGTGATCCGGGTGCCAATGGGTGTTCCAGATCGCCGAGAGCTGCCAGCCCTGTTCGGTCAGCGCCGCCAGCACCGGCGCGGCGTCGCCCGGATCGACCACGATCGTCTCGGCCGACGCGGGATCGTGGACGAGCCAGATGTAATTGTCGGTAAAGGCGGGGACGCGAACGATCCGGAGCGCGGTCATGGCCTCACCACTCGCCGGTGTTCGGCATCGACGCCCAGGGCTCCTGCGGGGGCAGGCTGCCGTTCTGGAGCAGCTCGATCGAGATCTTGTCGGGCGTGCGGACGAACGCCATGTGGCCGTCGCGCGGCGGGCGGTTGATCGTCACCCCGGCATCCTGCAGCCGCTGGCAGGTCTCGTAGATATCGTCGACCTGGAAGGCGAGGTGGCCGAAGTTGCGACCGCCCGAATATTCCTCCGGATCCCAGTTGTGGGTCAGTTCCACCTCGGCGCGGCCGCGGCCGGTTTCCGGATCGATATCGGCATCGCTGGCGAGGTAGATTAGCGTGAAGCGGCCCTTCTCGCTGGTGATGCGATGGGTTTCCTTGAGGCCCAGCAGCTCGAAGAATTTCATCGTCGCGTCCGGGTCGGTGACGCGGATCATGGTGTGGAGGAACTTCACGGGGCACTCCCTGGCTTGTCTCTGCCTGCCAGATAGGGGCGCCCCGCGCCGGGTTCCACCGCTACTTGGCCGGCGCCGCGTCGAACTGGGCAAGCGCGGCGCGGGCGGCGGTCGCCTGCGGGCTGCTCGGTGCGGCGGCGACCACCTTGTTCCAGGCGGCCTTGGCACCCGCCTCGTCCCCGCTCGCGGCGGCGATGTTGCCGGCCTCGAGCTGGACCGCAGCGTCGTCGCCGGCGCGCTGCACCGCTTCGGCAATGTCCTTCTGCGCGCGCGGCAGGTCGTTCATCCGCCGGGCGAGCGTCGCCGAGAGCAGCCAGGCGAGCGGATCGTCGCCGGCTTTTGCGATGGCCACGTCGATATCGGCGCGGGCGCCGTCATTTTCCCCCGAGGCGACGGCGGCGCGGGCGCGGTCGAGATAGGCCTCGCCCAGCGCCAGCCCCTTCAGCTGGCCGCTGGCAAGCGCGGCATTGATCGCGGCGCGTGCCTTGGGCGGCTTCTTGGCGGCGAGCCAGGCATTGCCCGCCTGGGTCCAGTAGACTGCGGCGCGGGGACCGTCCTTCGCCGTTTCTGCCTCGCCCGCGGCTTCCTCGAAGGCGGCTGCGGCCGAGTCCCAGCGGCCCTGGTTGGTATAGGCGACGGCGAGGCACTGGCGGGCGAACATGCCGCCCTTGTCGGTGCCCCATTTCACCGCCTCGTCGATCGCCGCGCCGGGATCGCCCGTGGCGAGGTCCATGCACTTGGTGAAGCGCGGCGGCTCGCCCGCGGGCACCGGCGCGGCGGCCTTGGCGGCGGCGGCGCGGGCGCGCTCGGCGTCGCGCAGCACCGGACCGGACTTGGGCGCAATGGCGGCGGGGGGCTGCTGCTGGGCGATCAGCAGGAGGAGGGGGAAGAGCATGCGATCAATACGTCCTCGGTAGCGCGGAGCAGCAGGCGGATGTCGGCGTCGCGCGACAGGCGGTGGTCACCGCCCTTGACCAGCGTTACCTGCACATCGTCTGAACGAAGCGTGTCGGCGAGCCGCAGCGCCAGTTCCCACGGCACCTCGGCGTCGCGCTGGCCCTGGAGCAGGCGCACCGGGCCGTCAAAGCCGATCGGCGCCTCCAGTACCAGGTTCGCCTCGCCCGAGGTCCAGAAGTTCAGGGTGGTCACCATCGGCTCGGGCCCATAGTCGCTCGGCTGTTCGAGCCGGCCCTCCTTGACGAGGGTCGCCTTCTCGGCATCGGTAAAGCCCCAGCGAGTGAAATCGGGCGCGGCGGCGATGCCGACCATGCCGACCACGCGCTCGGGCCGGGCCCTGGCCACCAGCAGCATCAGCCAGCCGCCCATCGACGAGCCGACCAGCACCACCGGACCTTCCACCACGGTGTGGATCATGCCCAACGCGTCGTCGCGCCAGCTCGCCAGCGTCTGGTCCTCGAAATCGCCCGGGCTTTCGCCGCAGCCGGCATAGTCGAAGCGCAGGAACGCCTGGCCGCGGTCGCGGGCCCAGGCCTCCATCGCGAGTACCTTCGATCCCTGCATGTCGGAGCGATAGCCGGGCAGGAAGATGATGGTGGGGGAGGCGCCGGGCGTGTGGTGATGGGCGAGCAGGGTCATGGCAGGCGGTGTAGCGCCTCCCGTCTTTCGCCGCCAGCGACGGAACCGATTACTCCCATCGGGATTGATCGTAGGACATCGGCCCAGGCAAGGAGCACATAGGCGTCATGAGCAAAGTCGAGAAAGCCATCGCCCTCCCGGTCCGCCGGTTCGTTCCCAGCAGCCAGCTCGTCTTCGGCGCGGCGATCGCCGTGTCGGGCCTGTCGGTCCTTGCCGGCAAGCTGATCGGCGCGCTCGCCTGAGACTGGGCGCCTAAAACGCGTTTGCCGGGCGGTCGCCGCACATCGCCCGCAGCGCCTGCCACTGGCCGGGGCTGAGCGCGGGCGCATAGGCGGCACCTGGCTTCGCACTCGCCTGGAACGCCTGCTCGCGCGACCTGGATAGCGGGTGCGAGGAAAGATAGGTCATCAGCACCGCGGCATTGCCAGGCTCCCCGTCCTGCCTCGCCAGCCGCGCGAACAATCCGGCGGTGGGCAGCGGCGAGATGTTGGCGGCCTGCAGCCGCCCGATCGCATAGCCGTCCGCCCCCGCCTCGGCCTTGCGCGAATAGCGGGCATTGAGCAGGGCGTTGCCATAACCACTGATATTGCCGTCGAACCCGCCGAGCAGCAGCCGCAGGCCATATTGGCGGATCAGCGCCTCCATCCCGTCGCGGTGGGCGACGTGGCCGAGCTCGTGCGCCAGCACCCCCGCCACCTCGTCCGGCGACCTGGCATTCTGGATCAGCCCGTCGAACAGCACCACCTGCCCGCCTGGAAAGGCGACGGCGTTGATCATCGGCGCGTGAACGACGCGGATCGTCACGTCGCCGTCCTGGCGCAGCCGCGCGCCGAGCGCCTTCAGCGCCGCGTCGCCCTGCGGGCTCGAGCAGGCATAGGTGCCGAGATTGCCGACGATCAGCCGCCCCATGCGCTGCTCGACCGATTGCGGGACCAGCCGCGCGAGCAGCGGCGGCAGCTTGAGCGTGAAGGCGACGACCAGCACCGCAAGGATGGCGAGCACGCCAGCGGAGCGCCACAGCCCGAAGCGATCGATCCAGGCGCCGTAGCGCGCCGGCTTGGGCAACTGCACCGCGATTTCGGAGGGTGGAAATTCGAGGAAGGTGATCCGCCAGCCCGGCCGGCCCTTCAGCCCGAAGGCGCGCTCGTGGTGCGAAGTGCCGTGCGGCTCCAGATCGGCGAAGGCATAGGGGCCCGGATCGGCGCCGTCGCCCTGCAGGGTGAACCGCCGCTCGTCGGCGCTCGGGACGAGCGCGGGCATGCGCCGTTCGCCGCTGCGGCCATCATAATGCCAGACCCGGGTTTCCACCGTCGGTTCTCCCTCAGAACGCGCCCATGTCGAGGCTGTCGAACAGTCCCTCGCCCTGGCCGGGCGCGCGCGTGGTCGACTGCGTGAACTGATCGAGATCGAGCGAGCCATAGGCTTCGATGTGGCGGACGAAGAACGCCCAGCTGCGATAGCTCAGGAAGATCGAGCCGATGCCCAGCGTGCACACCACCAAGGCGATGTTGCCGAGCATGAAGGTCAGCCAGTCGCGGGTGCGTGCGGTGAACCCGAACTCCAGATTCCCGAGCGTCAGCCCGGCGATCACCTGCCGGAAATAGGCGGAATAGAAATAGAGGGCGATCAGGCCCATCACCACGAAGAACACCAGGTAGAAGGCGGCAAAGGCGAGGAGGAAGCCAAAACTCGTCGGCATCCCGATCGCCGCTTCGCCCGGCTGGCGGTGCGCACCCAGCGTCGCGACGACCGCGAAGGCGATGGCCGCGATCAGCAGCACGATCGGGACAAGGTAGAATAGCAGATAGCGCCCCATCAGCCCGTCGGTGTTGGCACCGGCACGAAACGGATAGGGGCCGAAGCTCATCGCGTTCCAGCGCTTGTTCCACAGCGACACCAGCGCCCAGGGCACCAGCAGGCCGAAGGCGAAGCTGCCGAGCATCGTCCGCCACATATAGGACAGGCCGTAGCGAAATCCCTGGTCGTCGCTGCCGCCGCGGATGCCGTGCCAAAAGGTGCGGCTGAGCCGGTAGCGCAGCGCGCGGAAGATCGCGACGCCGCCCAGCATGAACAGGAACAGGTAGAGCAGGAGGAAGAGGAGGCCGGCAGCAGCGGCACCCGAAGACGTTCCCCGCATCGCCAGCGCACCGATCAGCAGGTTGAGACCCGCGACTGGCGCAAACACCAGCGCCATCACCACGACATAGCCGAGCATCAATTCGCGCCCGGTCCCGGTCCATTCGAGCCGATCGTCGATAAAGCGCGTCTGGCTCCACAGATAGCGCCGGGTCCGCGCGCGACCCCAGAAGTTGTAGACGCCGAGCGTTACGATGGTCAGCAGCAGATTGGTGAAGGCGATCGGGGCGTATTCGCGCCACGAGCCGTAAAATTCGAACGCGCCGCGCTCGCCCTGTTCCTGCATGATGGTCCCCCTTGGCCGCCATCCAATAGCGGCCAAGGGTTGACGTCAAGTAACGATCAGAGCGCGGTGTTGAAGGTGTCGCACTGGCGCGGGTCGCCGGTCTCCATGCCGCGCTTGAGCCACGCCATGCGCTGCGCCGAGGTGCCGTGGGTGAAGCTGTCCGGCACCACGCTGCCCTGTGCCTCCTTCTGCAGCGTGTCGTCGCCGATCGCGTTGGCCGCGGTCATGCCTTCCTCGATATCGCCCGGCTCCAGCCGGTCGCGGTTGCGCGCGGCCCAGACACCGGCAAAGCAGTCCGCCTGCAGCTCCAGCTTGACCGAAAGGCGGTTGCCCTCGGTTTTGGAGCCGCGCGCCTGCGCCTGCGAGACTTCGGTCGAGGTGCCGAGCAGGTCCTGGATGTGGTGGCCCATCTCGTGCGCGATCACATAGTCGCGGGCGAAGTCCCCCTTGGCGCCGAAGCGGTTCTGCAGCTCGTCGAAGAAGCTCGTGTCGATATACACGCCCTTGTCGCTCGGGCAATAGAAGGGGCCCACCGCCGAGGTCGCCGCGCCGCAGCCGGTGTTCGCGCCGCCCTGGAAGAACTTGATCGTCGCGGGGCGATAGTCGTTGCGGCCCATCTCCTGGAAGATCTTGCCCCAGGTGTCGTCGGTGCTGCGCATTACCCGGCAGGCTTCCAGCCGACGCTCGTTCACCCGGCACACCTGCTGGCCGGACTGGCCTGCGGTGGGCGAGCGCCCGGCGCTGCCGCCACCGCTCTGGCCCAGCATGCCGCCGCCGCCGCCGAGGCCGAACATCACCAACGCGATGATGCCCACCAGCACGATGCCGCCGCAGCCCATGCCGCGGCTGAGGAACATCGGCAGCAGCCCCAGCAGCGGAAAGCCACCGCCGCCACCGCCGCCGGAGCCGAGGTCCTGCGCGTTGTCGGTCGGATCCAGATCGTCGAGCCGCATCGGGCCTCCCCTTTTGTTCGATTGCCGTCACAATGCTTCAGTCGCGTGTGCGTTGCACGTGCTTCTCACGCGGTTAGCCGCGCCACTAACGGCACTCGTATTGCTCCGCAGCATGCTTTGGGTCAGACCCGGTGCATGGCTGATGCTGAGTCCCGCCCGCCCCGCCGTCGCCGCCATGCCGCACCCGGGATGCCGCTGCCCGACACCGTCGCCCTCGTGCTGCAGGGAGGCGGCGCGCTCGGCAGCTTCCAGGCAGGCGTGATCGAGGAGCTCGCCGCGGCCGAGATCGAGATCGATTGGGTGGCGGGCATCTCGATCGGCGCGGTCAACGCCGCCTTGTTCGCCGGCAACCCGCCCCAGCGGCGACTGGAGGCGATCCACGCCTTCTGGGACCAGGTAACCTCGGCGCTGCCCGAATTCCTGCCCTCACTCAACGATCAGGCGCGCGAGATCGCCCATGCCTGGTCGGCCGGCGCGGTGATGCTGGGCGGTGTGCCGGGCTTTTTCCGCCCGCGCCCGATCCCGCCGATCTTCGCCGCGCCCGGTACACCCGGCGCGCTGAGCTATTACGACACCACGCCGCTACGCGAGACGCTGGACCGGCTGGTCGACTGGGATCTGCTCAACAACGGGCCGGTCCGCCTGTCGGTGGGGGCGGTCAACATCCAGAGCGGCAATTTCCGCTATTTCGATACGCGCGACGAACGCATCGACGCGCGGCACATCATGGCCTCTGGTGCGTTGCCGCCGGGGCTGCCGCCGGTCGAGATCGACGGCTGCTGGTATTGGGACGGGGGCCTCGTCTCCAACACCCCGCTCACCCATGTCCTCGATCGGCAGGAGGCCGAGATGCTCGTCTTCCAGGTCGATCTCTTCCCCGCCGCCAACGAGCTGCCGCGAACGATGACCGACGTGCTCGGCCGCGAGAAGGAAATCCGCTATTCCAGCCGCACCCGCGCGATCTCCGACGAGCGGCTGCGGCTGCGCAACGCGCGCGAGACGGTGCGGCGGCTGCTCGAAAAGCTGCCGGACCATATCGCCGACGAACCCGAGGTGAAGGCGGTGCGCGAGCTGGTGACCGAATATCCGGTCAACATCGTCCAGCTGATCTACCGCGCCAAGTTGTGGGAAGGCGATTCGCGCGATTACGAATTCTCCACCCGCACGATGCGCGAGCATTGGGAGGCAGGGCGGATCGCAGTGGCCAACACGATGGCGAATTCCCGCCTCATCGCACAGAACATCCTTGACGGCGACACCGCCGCGTTCGACCTCACCCCCCGCTAAAAGACTCAAAGGAGTATGCCGATGTTCCTCAAGGGCAAGTCCGCGATCATCACCGGTTCCACCTCGGGCATCGGCCTGGCCTATGCCAAGGCGCTCGCCGCCGAGGGTGCCAATGTGCTGATCAACGGCTTCGGCGACGCCGCCGCCATCGAGAAGGAACGCGCCGCGCTGGCCGAGACCAGCGGCGGCAAGGCGCTGTACGACGCCGCCGACATGACCAAGCCCGACCAGATCGCGGCGATGGTGGCGCGCGCCGAGGCCGAATTCGGCGCGGTCGACATCGCGATTGCCAATGCCGGCATCCAGCATGTCGCGCCAATCGACGAATTCCCGATCGACAAATGGGATGCGATCCTCGCGATCAACCTCAGCTCCACCTTCCACCTGATGCGCGCGGCGATCCCGGGCATGAAGCAGCGGAAATGGGGCCGGATCATCTCCACCGCCAGCGCGCACAGCCTGGTCGCCAGCCCCAACAAGTCGGCCTATGTCACCGCCAAGCACGGGCTGGCCGGCCTCACCAAGACGGCGGCGCTGGAAGTGGCGACGCACGGCATCACGGTGAACTGCATCTCGCCGGGCTATGTCTGGACCCCGCTGGTCGAGAACCAGATCCCCGACACGATGAAGACGCGGAACATGACGCGCGACCAGGTGATCAACGACGTGTTGCTCGATGCCCAGCCGACCAAGCAGTTCGTCCAGCCCGAGCAGGTGGCGGCGCTGGTCCTGTTCCTGTGCCGCGACGAAGCGGCGCAGATCACCGGCTCGAACTATTCGATCGACGGCGGGTGGACCGCCGAATGATGCTGCGCACTCTGGTTGCCTTGGGCCTGGGCGCGGCGCTGGCCGGTTGCAACGCCTATCATGAGGCGACCTCGCCGGGGATGGACACGCGTCTCCCCTGGCGCCGGATCGCGACCGACGTCGATCGCACCAAGCTGCGCAACTGGCGCAAGGCGTGGAGCGAGGCGCTGCCGCTCGCCCGCGCCGCCGATGTGAAGCTGATCGAGGGCGATCCCGCGCTGTTCGATCCCGATCGGGCGCTGGACACCGCGATGCCGCCGGCCGGCGCCTATCGCTGCCGCACCTTCAAGCTCGGCGGCGGCGGCACGGCGGTGACCGCGATCGTCACCTATGACTGGCGGCCCTGCCCGATCACCGCGGACGGCGACCTGCGCCACTTCCGCATCGAAGGCGGCGTCCAGCGGCCCGACGGCAATTTCTTCCCCGACGTGACCGCCCGCGTGACCTTCCTCGGCACGCTGGAGGTGGGGGATGACAGCGCGCCGCTCCGCTACGGGCTCGACAACAAGCGCGACCTGATCGGCTATGGCGAGCGGATCGGCGACCAGCGCTGGCGGCTGGTGCTGCCCTATCCGGCGTTCGAATCGAAGGTCGACGTGATCGAGATCGTGCCTGCGGTTTGACAGGCGGGCGGGCAGGCGTGACACTCGGGCCCATGATCGAAAAGGGGGCCCGATGTTCACGTCTTTCCTGTTGGCCGGGGCGATGAGCCTCGGCGCGCCTTCCGCCGCGGCCACCGCCGATCCGGTGCGCGATGCCACGGCCAAGGCGATGCCGCAGCTGATGGCGCTCTACCGGGACCTCCACGCCCATCCCGAACTCAGCCTGCACGAGGTGCAGACCGCCGCCAAGCTTGCCGCCGCCGCGCGCGAGGCGGGCTATGACGTGACCGAGAAGGTGGGGGGCACCGGCGTGGTCGCGGTGCTGCGCAACGGTGCGGGCCCGGTGGTGCTGATCCGCGCCGACATGGACGGGCTGCCGGTGGTCGAGAATACCGGACTGCCCTTCGCCTCCAAGGTCCGCGCCACGACCGACGAAGGGATCGAGAGTGGCGTGATGCACGCCTGCGGCCACGACACGCACATGGCGAGCTGGGTCGGCACGCTGCGCAACCTCGCCGCGATGAAGGATCGCTGGCACGGCACCGTCGTGATGATCGCCCAGCCGGCCGAGGAGCGCGGGCGCGGCGCCAAGGCGATGCTCGACGACGGGCTGTTCACCCGCTTCCCCAAGCCCGCCTATGCGATCGCTTTCCACGACAGCGCCAGCCTGCCCGCCGGGCAGATCGGCGTGACGCCGGGCTATGCGCTGGCCAATGTCGATTCGGTCGATATCGTGGTGAAGGGGGTGGGCGGCCACGGCGCCTATCCGCACACCACCCGCGACCCGATCGTGCTGGCCGCGCGGATCGTCACCACGCTGCAGACGCTGGTCAGCCGCGAGATGGATCCGCAGCAGCCGGCGGTGGTCACCGTTGGTGCGATCCATGGCGGATCGAAGCACAACATCATCGGCAACGACGTGACGATGCTGCTCACCGTGCGCAGCTTCACCCCCGAATCGCGCCAGCAGCTGCTCGACGGCATCGCCCGTATCGCCAAGGGCGAGGCGATCGCAGCGGGCGTGCCCGAGGACCGGATGCCGGTGGTGTCGGTAAAGGACGAATTTACCCCCGCGACGTTCAACACACAGCCGCTCGCCGGGCGGCTGCAGGGGCTGTTCACCGCACGCTTCGGCAAGGACCGGGTGGTGGAGACCAAGGCGGTGATGGGCGGCGAGGATTTCAGCCGCTACTGGCTCGCCGACAAGAGCATCCAGAGCACGATCTTCTGGGTGGGCGGCGTGCCCCAGGCCAAATGGGATGCGGCGCAGGGCGGCAAGGCGATGCTGCCCTCGCTCCACAGCGCCGAATGGGCGCCCGATGCCGAGGCGGTGGTCAGCACCGCCACCGAGGCGCTGACCGCCGCGGCGCTGGATATTCTGAAGCGATAAGGGCCATCGGGCGGTGAATCCAATCCTCCCCCGCTAGGGGGAGGTGGCGCCGAAGGCGACGGAGGGGGAGGATTCCTGCCGCTCGCGAGGTTCTGGCAACCTCCCCCTCCGAGCCGCTGCGCGGCCCACCTCCCCCTGGCGGGGGAGGATCAATCCGTGCTCAAAGCTTGCCGAACACCGCTTCATAGCCAGCAGTATCGCCCGCGGCGAGGAAGCGGGCCTGCTCGGTCCAGCGATCGCGGGTCATGCGGCCCTGGAAGCTGCCGAGCTGGGCGTCGAGCGCCCGCGCGCTGGCCTCATCGAGCGCGGCGAGCTGCGCGAAGCGGGTGATGCCGAGTTCGTTGAGACGGGCCGCCAGCTTGGGGCCGATGCCCTTCAGCCGGGTGAGATCGTCGCCGCCCGCAGCGGGCGTGGGTTCGACAGGCGCCGGTTCAGCGGGCGCCGGCTCGGCATTGGTGTCCGCGGCGAGCGCGGCCGACGGGGCGGCGACCGGCGCCGCGGCCGCGATCGGCTCGTCGGCGAGCGGGCCGGGCTCGGGCGTGGGGGCCGGCGCTTGGGGAGCCTCGGGGATTTCCGACACCGGTTCGATCGGCTTGGCCGGATCGACGACTTCGAGTTCGCCGCGCTGGTCCAGCTCCTCGCGCGCCTTGCGTCGGCGGATCGCCAGCCGGGCACCCCAGATCAGGATGAACACCGCCAGCGCCGCACCCAGCGCGATGAGAATGAAGGAGGTAGTCAGCCAGCCGGTCTCGGCAGTCGCGGCGACTGCGCCATAGCCCTGGGAAACCTGATCGTTCATGCATGCCGCTCCAAGGTTCGCTTGCCTTGCCCCACCCTTAGCGCGCGGTGCGGCCGCGTCCACCCGTCTCCGTGGCGGTGCGTAGCCTGCAACGGACAGTCGGGGACTAGCGGATTCGCGGCTCGGGCGCCCCGCGCGCGCGCAGCCGCAAGGCTAGGACATAGATGATGATCGCGACGCCGGCGAACAGGAACCACTGCACCGCATAGGCGAGATGGTTGTTGGGCACGCTGGCGATGTCGGGCGGGGCGCTGGGCTGGAGCCCCGGCGCGCCCTGATCCGACACCAGCATCAGCGGCTGCGGCGCGGAATCGAACACGCTCGCGATCAGCGGACGATGATCCGGCGCGCGCGTGAGGGTGCCGCTGACGATCCCGCCGGGCCAGCGCGGGCGGAACATCGGGTCGCGGGTCACCCCCATGTCGACCAGCAGCGTCGCGTCGGCATGGGTGCGGCAGGTGGCGATCTGCCGCCAGCCCTGCAGGCCCTGCACCCCGCGGCCGCCCTGGCGCACCCAGCCGGTCACCGCCTGACAGGCCGAGCGGGCGTGGCGGAACAGCAGCGAGGCGTCGGCCGCGCCGCTCTCGATCGTGATCGTCGGTTGCAGCGTGTTGGCGGCGAACATCGCCAGCGCGCTCTCTTTCTGCGTCTTTCGGTCGAGCTGCCAGAAACCGAGCGCGATCATCGCGGCTACCGCAAGGCCGACGAGCAGGGTGGGGATCGGCGGCACGCGGCGCATCTCAGTCCCCGGCGATCCGGCCCTCATGGGCCCGGTTGCGATATTCGAGCGCGAGCAGCAGCCCCTTCGCCACCCGCAGCGACCCCACTACCATCGCCAGCGTGACCGGTGGCCAGACCAGCAGATGCACCCAGAAGGGCGGGGACAGGCTGAACTCGAGCCACAGCGCCAGCACCGTCACCAGCGCGCCGATGCCGAGGGTGAGGAATACCACCGGCCCGTCGCCGACGTTGAACCTGGTGAAGTCGAGCCCGCAGGCCGAGCAGCGTTCGGCAAAGGCGGTGAAGCTGCGGAACAGCGTCCTGGCACCGCAGCGCGGACAGCAGCCCTGGAGGCCGGATGCGATCGGGGGCGGCAACGCAGCGCTGCCGCCCCCTTCGGGATCGGGTGTGGTCTCGGTCACGTCAGCCGGCGTGGACCGGCGCGCCCCAACCGCCCCAGACATAGATCGACGCGAACAGGAACAGCCAGACGACGTCGACGAAGTGCCAGTACCAGGCCGCCGCCTCGAAGCCGAAATGTTGGCGGGGGGTGAAGTCGCCGCGATAGGCGCGCACCAGGTTCACGATCAGGAAGATCGTGCCGACGATCACGTGGAAGCCGTGGAAGCCCGTCGCCATGAAGAAGGCGCCGCCATAGCTGGAGCCATGCTCGCTTGCCGCCTTGAAGGGGAAGGGGGCCTCCATATACTCATAGGCCTGGAAGCAGCTGAAGGTGAAGCCGAGGATCACGGTGAGCCAAAGGCCCTTCTTCACCGTATCGTTCTCGCCGACGCCGATCAGGCCCCAGATTCCGCGCAGTTCGCCGCCGCGCTCATTGTGGATCAGCCCGTGGTGCGCCCAGGTGACGGTACAGCCCGAGCAGAGCAGGATCAGTGTGTTGAGCAGCGGGAACTGCCAGGCGTCGAGCACTTCCATGCCCTTGGGCGGCCAGGTGCCGCCGACCGCCTCGACGGTGGAGGGGAAGAGCGAGAAATCGAACCAGGCCCAGAACCAGCCGACGAAGAACATCACTTCGGAAGCGATGAACAGGATCATGCCGTAGCGCAGATGGAGCTGGACGATCGGCGTGTGATCGCCGGCATGCGCCTCCTGGATCACCTTGCCCCACCAACCGAACATGGTGAGCAGCACCAGCAGGAAGCCGGTGGTGAGCACCAGCGTGCCGTTGGGATATTTGTGCATCCACATCACGCCGCCGGAGGCGAGGATCACGGCGCCGAGCGAGCCCAGCAGCGGCCAGATGCTCGGCGGCAGGATATGATACTGGTGGTTCTTTGCTCCAGCCATGGGCGTATCCCAATCCTCTCTCTATTTGGCGCGATGCTAGCTTGGTGTCTTCGGCGAATCCACTGGATAAAATGTATAGGAGAGCGTGATCTCCTGGACATCGCGCGCGTCGGGATCCTTCAGGATTTTCGGGTCGACGAAGAAGATCACCGGCATGCGGACGGTCTGGCCCGGCTGCAGCGTCTGCTGGGTGAAGCAGAAGCACTGGATCTTGGTGAAATATTTGCCGACCTGCGCGGGCGTGACGTTGAACGTCGCGGTGCCGGTGATCGGGTGATTGGACGTGTTGGTCGCCGTGAAGAACGCCATGTCGCGGCCGCCGATGTCGATGGTGTCGGCACGGCGCTCGGGCGCGAACTTCCAGGGCAGCTTGGGGCTGACATTGCTGTCGAACGCGATGGTGATCTTCTGGCCGGTCGCGCCCGGCGCGCGCAGCCCGCGCTGGGTCGTGCCGTTGAGGCCGGTCGCCTCGCAGAAGATGCGGTAGAGCGGCACCGCCGCGAAGCCGAGCCCGGTCATGCCGCACACCAGCACGGCACCCAACAGGCCGACCCGCAGGTTGCGGCTGATCCTCACCCGCCGTGACCGATCTTCATCTTCACGATCGAGATCGCGAACACCAGCACGACGAACCCGCCGAGCAGCAGCGCCATCACCCGGGCGCGCGATCGCTGGCGCGCGCGGATCAGCTCCAGTTCCGATGTGGGCATTCGAATCACATCCTCTCCGCGGGAATCGTTCATCCGATCCACCCGTCGATCACGAGCGCACCGAATAGCACGAACAGATACAATATCGAGAATTTGAACAGCCGCTTTTCCGGGATCATACGGTCTTCCGGCTCGGTGCGGCGGGTCGCGACCTGGATCGCCATGGCGAGGAAGATGCCCGACATCACCGCGGCGGTGAGGCCGTAGATCATGCCGGCAAGCCCCAGCGGCCAGGGCGCGGCGGCGGCGGCGATCATCGGCAGCGTGTAGAGGCCGATCTGGATGCGCGTCGTGCGCTCGCCCGCGACGACCGGCAGCATCGGTACGCCGGCATTGGCGTAATCGGTCTTCACGAACAGCGCGAGCGCCCAGAAATGCGGCGGGGTCCACAGGAAGATCAGCGCGAACAGGAGCAGCGGCAGCGTTGCGACATTGCCGGTCGCCGCCGCCCAGCCGATCAGCGGCGGGAAGGCGCCGGCCGCGCCGCCGATGACGATGTTCTGCGGCGTCCGGCGCTTGAGCCAGATCGTGTAGACGAACACGTAGAACAGGATCGAGACGGCGAGGATCAGCGTCGCGACGAGGTTGATCGCGACATACATCAGCACCAGGCTGAAGACCGCGAGGCCCACGCCGAAATGCAGCGCCGATTGCCGGTCCATCCGGCCGGCAGGCAGCGGGCGGCCTTGCGTCCGCTTCATCTTGGCGTCGAGGTCTGCCTCATACCATTGGTTGAGCGCGCCCGCCGCGCCCGCCCCCAGCGCGATGCACAGGATCGCGGTGAAGCCGAGCACCGGGTGGATCGGCACTGGGGCAGCCAGCATGCCGCACAGCCCGGTGAAGACGACCAGCGTCATCACCCGGGGCTTGGTGAGGGCAAGGAAATCACGCCAATCGGCGGGCAGTGCGGGATTGGCGTTGGTCACGGACATCATCGTTCCCGATATACGGCGCGCGCCCGGCGGGCGAAAGAGGTCAGCCGAGTCGCTTGGCGTTAGCCCGCACCTTGCGGCGATAATGCCGCAGCGTCTTGCTCGCCTGCGCCTCGGGCGTGCTGCCCAGCCGGCCCGTGGCTGCAGCAACCTGAAGCTCCCAGGCGGCCTGCATCTTCTCCGCGACCATGCGCTGCGCCTCTGCGGTGGCGCCAGGGCCGCCGGCGGCGAGCTTGGTCAGTCGCATTCCGATCACGGTCGAAGCCTCGATACCCAGCATCCAGCTGTCGAGGCCGATCTTCATCCAGT
The DNA here is from genome assembly GCF_900114095.1 of Sphingomonas sp. NFR04. Taxonomy (GTDB): domain Bacteria; phylum Pseudomonadota; class Alphaproteobacteria; order Sphingomonadales; family Sphingomonadaceae; genus Sphingomonas. The sequence goes on from NZ_FORV01000004.1 coordinate 217,878, forward strand.
CGGCATAGGGCGTGCGCATGGGGAGTCTCCAAGGGTGACGTTGCCGTCTGAACGCATGTGCAGGACCTGCGGGGCCAAGCGTATATCATGGTTCGGTTACCGACTTTATCCAAAGGTCGGCGAAAACGAAAAAGCCCCGGAGGAGCCCCCGGGGCTTTTGTCGTCCGGCCGGAGCCGGATCAGTCGATCTTGGGCAGCGTCTCGAACTGGTGGAAGGGCGGCGGGCTCGACAGCGTCCATTCGAGCGTGGTCGCGCCTTCGCCCCAGGGATTGGCCTCCGCCTTCTTGCCCGCGAGCAGCGAGTAGATGACGTTGACGAAGAACACCGCCATGCCCGCCGCCATGATCATGTAGCCCACGGTCGCGGTGTGGTTCCAGTAGGCATATTGGTCCGTATAGTCGGGGATGCGGCGCGGCATGCCCTGCAGGCCCAGGAAGTGCATCGGGAAGAACAGCAGGTTCACGCCGACGAAGAACACCCAGAAGTGGATCTGGCCGAGCAGCTCGCTGTACATCTTGCCCGTCATCTTCGGGAACCAATAGTAGAAGCCCGCGAACAGGCTGAACACGGCGCCCAGCGACAGCACATAGTGGAAGTGGGCGACGACGTAATAGGTATCCTGCATATAGTCGTCGACGCCGCCATTGGCGAGGACGACGCCGGTCACGCCGCCGACGGTGAACATGAAGATGAAGCCGATCGCCCAGACCATCGGGGTCTTGAAGCTGATCGAGCCGCCCCACATCGTCGCGATCCAGGAGAAGATCTTCACGCCGGTCGGCACCGCGATCACCATGGTGGCGGCGGTGAAGTACATCTTCACCTGCACCGGCAGGCCGGTGGTGAACATGTGGTGCGCCCAGACGACGAAGCCGACCAGGCCGATCGCCACCATCGCATAGGCCATGCCGAGATAGCCGAACACCGGCTTGCGGCTGAACGTCGCGATGATGTGGCTGACGATGCCGAAGCCCGGTAGGATCATGATGTACACTTCGGGGTGGCCGAAGAACCAGAACAGATGCTGGTAGAGCACCGGATCGCCGCCATACTGCGGATCGTAGAAGGCGGTGCCGAAGTTGCGATCGGTGATCAGCATGGTGATCGCCGCGGCCAGCACCGGCAGCGCGAGCAGCAGCAGGAAGGCGGTGACCAGCACCGACCAGGCGAACAGCGGCATCTTGTGCAGCGTCATGCCCGGCGCGCGCATGTTGAAGATCGTGGTGATGAAGTTGATCGCGCCGAGGATCGACGCGGCGCCCGCCAGGTGGAGCGAGAAGATCGCGAAGTCGACCGAGGGCCCAGGCTCGCCATAGGTGGAAAGCGGCGCGTAGACCGTCCAGCCCGTGCCCGCGCCGACGCCCACGAAGGGCGAGAGCATCAGCAGGATGAAGCCTGCCACGGTCAGCCAGAACGAGATGTTATTCATCCGCGGGAAGGCCATGTCGGGCGCGCCGATCATGATCGGCACGAACCAGTTGCCGAAGCCGCCGATCATCGCCGGCATCACCATGAAGAACACCATGATCAGGCCGTGCGCGGTGATCAGCACGTTCCAGAAGTGCATTGCCTCGTCGAACGTGCCTTCGCCGTGCAGCTTGGCGACCCACCAGGGCAGGTACTGGATGCCCGGTTCCATCAGTTCGGCGCGCATGATGCCCGAGATCGCGCCGCCGATGATCCCCGCGAAGATCGCGAAGATCAGGTAGAGCGTGCCGATGTCCTTGTGGTTGGTCGACATGAACCACCGCGCGAAGAAGCTCGGCTTGTGATCGGCGTCATGCTCGCCATGCGCATGGTCGTGCGCGGCGGTGTAGGGGAGCGCGGTATCGGTCATGGCTCAGTTGCCCGTGTTGCCGGCGCCGGCGGGATTCGCGGTCGCAGGCTGGTTGGACGGTGCCGGCGTGGCGGTGGCATTGACGGTGGGTTCGGCGTCCGTCGAGCCGTTGGCGGCGGCGTCGGTCGCGTCGTTGCCGATGGCGGTGGTGCTCGCCGGTTCCGCCTTGGCGCCCGGCATGGTGCCGCCCTTGGAGGCGACCCACTGCGCGAACTTGGCCGGGCTCACCGCCTCGACGGCGATCGGCATATAGGCGTGGCGCGCGCCGCACAGTTCGGAGCACTGGCCGAAATAGACGCCTTCCTTCTGGATGATGAAGCTCGTCTCGTTCAGGCGGCCGGGGATCGCGTCGAGCTTGATCCAGAAGGCGGGCATCGCCCAGCTGTGGATCACGTCGGTCGCGGTCGTCACCAGGCGGATCGGCACGCCGACCGGCAACACCACGCGCTGGTCGGTCGCAAGCAGGCGAGGACCATCGGCATCGGTGCGATAGCGCTGGCCCTTGCCGACCTGGCCCTCTTCCTTGAGCATGTTGGCGGTCAGCTGGATGTTGCCGTTGTCCGGATATTCGTACGACCAGAACCACTGGTTGCCGATCGCCTTCAGCGTCACCGCGCCCTTGGGGGCGGGCTTGAACTGCGCCGCGAGCAGCTTGATCGACGGGATCGCGATCGCGACCAGGATCAGCACCGGCGCGAGTGTCCACACGATCTCGATCGCGGTGTTGTGGCTGGTGCGCGACGGCGTCGGGTTGGCGGCGCGGCGATAGCGGATGATCACCCACACCAGCAGCAGCAGCACGAAGATCGAGATGATCGTGATCAGCGGCAGCAGAATCGTGTTGTGGAACCAGTGCGCTTCCTGGCCGGTGGGGGTCACCTGCTGCTGCAGGTAGAAGGCCTTGTCGACCGGTTCGCCGGTGCCGGGCACGGCCGTGTGCAGCGGCTTGCCGGCGGCATCAAGCGTCGGGTCGGCAACCTTGGCGGCGGGTGCCGCAGGGGCGGGTTGCGCCGCGGTAGCGGCAGGTGCAGCCGGGGCGGCGGGTTGTGCCACTCCGGGGGAAGCGAAGGCCAGACCAGCGGCCAGCAGGATCGTCGGTACCAAGAAACTGCGCATAAGGTGTTGTCACCCCTCTCCAGGAACGCACAACCGGGGCATCCTAGCGGCCCTTTGAACCAAAGGTATAGCTGGGAAAAGGCCATGCTCAACCTTTTTCGCGTGCGGTTGCGGTAGCAGGCCTCGCCACTTAAAGGATCGTTCCACCGTTGACTTCAGGAGCCCAGACATTGACCGGAGACGCCATCCTCGACGAATTTCGCGACGCAGGCGCGTTGCTTGAGGGGCATTTTATCCTGTCTTCGGGTTTGCGCTCTCCCGTATTTCTCCAGAAGATGCGGATCTTCGAGGACCCGGTCCGCACCGAGCGGGTGTGCGGCGCGCTGGGGAAGTTGATTCGCGAGACCTTCGGCGAGGTCGACATCGTCGTCTCGCCCGCGATCGGCGGGATCATCCCCGGCTATGAGACGGCGCGCGCGCTCGGCTGCAAGGCGGTGTTCGTCGAGCGCGAGGACGGCGAGTTCCAGCTGCGCCGCAGCTTCGAGATTCCCGAAGGCGCACGTGTCGTGATGGTGGAGGACATCGTCACCACCGGGCTCTCCTCGCGCGAATGCATCGCGGCAATCCGGAAGCATCCCGGCACGCTGGTGGGCGCGGCCTGCATCGTCGATCGCTCGAACGGCAAGGCGGACGTGGGCGTTCCGCTGATTTCGCTCACCAAGCTGGACGTGCCCGCCTATCCGGCCGACCAGCTGCCGCCCGAGCTGGCGGCGATCCCGGCGATCAAGCCGGGGAGCCGGGCGATCACCGCATGACCGGCAAGCTGCGCCTCGGGGTCAATATCGACCATGTCGCCACCGTGCGGAACGCGCGCGGCAGCGGCTATCCCGATCCCGTGCGCGCGGCGCTGCTCGCGGCCGAGGCGGGCGCGGACGGCATCACTGCGCATCTGCGCGAGGATCGCCGGCACATCACCGATGGCGACATCGCCCGGCTGGCCACCGAACTCACCGTGCCGCTGAACCTTGAGATGGCGGCGACCGAGGAGATGCTGGCGATCGCGCTGAAGCATCGCCCGCACGCCGTGTGCATCGTGCCGGAGAAGCGCGAGGAGCGCACCACCGAGGGCGGGCTGGACGCCGCCGGCATGTTCGACTTGCTCGCGCCGATGGTCGCCAAGCTGCGCGACAATGGCAGCCGCGTATCGCTGTTCATCGAACCCGAGGCGCGGCAGATCGACGCGGCGATCCGGCTCGGCGCGCCCGTCGTCGAGCTGCACACCGGCCGCTATGCCGAGCTGGACGGCGAGGAACTCGCGGTGGAGCTGAAGCGCCTGTCCGACGCGGCGGCGCTGGCGGCGCGCAACGGCATCGAGCCGCATGCGGGTCATGGCCTCACCTTCGACAATGTCGTGCCGATCGCCGCGATCCCGCAGGTGATGGAGCTCAACATCGGCCATTTCCTGATCGGCGAGGCGATCTTCGACGGGCTCGGTCCAGTGGTCCAGAGGATGCGCACGCTGATGGATTCCGCCCGGTGAGGCTCGCCCCCCTTCTCCCTCTCCCGCTTGCGGGAGACGGCCGGGGTGAGGGTGAGTCGGGTTCACATCGGCCGGCCTGCTCGCTTACACCACACACCCTCACCCTTCCGCCGCCTGTGGCGGCTCCCTCCCTCTCCCGCAGGCGGGAGAGGGACGCATGATCCTCGGGCTGGGGTCGGATCTCTGCAATATCGAGCGGATCCGCAATTCGCTCGATCGCTACGGCGCGCGGTTCGAGCAGCGGGTGTTCACCGAGGTTGAGCTCGCCAAGGCGGCCAAGCGCCCGCACAATTATGCGCCGACGCTCGCCAAGCGCTTTGCGGCCAAGGAAGCATTTTCCAAGGCAGTCGGAACCGGGTTCAGCCGGGGCGTGTTCATGAAGGATATCGGCGTGGTTAATGCACCGTCTGGCGCACCCACGCTCGCGCTGACCGGCGGGGCCAAGGCGAGACTTGACGCCATGACGCCACCGGGACACGTGGCCAAGGTGCACCTGACGCTCACGGACGACATGCCCTGGGCGTTCGCGATGGTGATGATCGAAGCCGTGCCGGCGGAAAAGGACATGTAATGGGGGCGGACGAACTGGCGTTGAGCAGCAAGCGGAGCGAGCGACGCCAGAGCGCCACACGCCAAGGTACCGATTGGTGGGCCGAACTGCGCGGCCTCGTCTGGCTGGTGCTGGGCGTACTGGCCTTCCACAGCCTGATCGCCAAGCCCTTCTACATTCCCTCGGAGTCGATGCTGCCCACGCTGCGGGTGGGCGACCAGCTGATCGTCAGCAAATATCCCTATGGCTATTCCTTCGTCACCCCGACCTTCCATTTGCTGCCGCCGATCCCCGGCCGCATCCTCGGCCGGCTGCCCGCGCGCGGTGACATCGTCATCGTCACGCCGCCGCAGCACAGCACCGACTATATCAAGCGGGTGATCGGCTTGCCGGGCGACACCATTGCGGTCCGTGATGGTATCGTCTGGCTGAACGGCAAGCAGGTAGCGCGCGAGCCGCTGGGCGAGCGGCTGGTGCCGATCGACGGTAACACCCGCTGCGATCCCGACCCCGAGCGCGGCGGATCGATCTTCTACGAGGGCCGCCGCGTCGTCCACCAGGGCAAGGCCTATTGCAGCCTCACGCTGTTCCGCGAGACACTGCCGAACGGCGCCAGCTACGACATCGCCGACCTGGGCGATTCCGCCGGGGACAATTTCCCGCCGACCGTCGTGCCCAAGGACCATGTGTTCCTGATGGGCGACAATCGCGACAACAGCGCCGACAGCCGGTTCAGCCTCGAACAGGGCGGGCTGGGCGGTCCGGTGCCGTGGGAAAATATCGGCGGGCGTGCCGAGTTCATCACTTTTTCGCGCGACGGCTCGTCGACATGGAACCCGCTGACCTGGTTCACGGGTTTCCGCGGGGATCGGTTCGGCATTTCGCTGCACCCTACCCACGAGGATAAATGAGCAACGATCCGCTGGAATCCGCGCACGTCCGCGTCGTGCGCGAGCCGGGCCCGAACGAGTTTCGCGACCCCGCCACCCGCGCCGAATTCAAGAAGGCCGCGGTTTGGCTGGGCATGGCCGTCGGCATCGCGCTGGTCGTGCTGCTGATCCAGCCGCTGCTGATCATCTTTGCCGGGCTCGTCTTCGCTTCGATGCTCGATGGCGGCGCCCGGCTGCTCGGCAAGGTGCTGCCGATCCCGCGCGGGCTGCGCATCGGCCTGGTCCTGATCCTGGTCTTCGCGTTCTTCGGCCTCGTCTTCTACCGCACCGGCATGCAGATCTCCGAGCAGGCGGAGCAGCTGCGCACCACGCTGGAGGCGCAGGCCAACCGCGTTGCGCGCTGGGCCTCCGACATGGGGCTGATGCCCGGCCGCTCGGACATCAACGGCATGCTCCGCGAGGCGCTGGGCTCCGTGGGCAAGCTTACTAGTGCCGTGGGCACCGCGATCGGTGCGGTGACCAGCATGATCATGATCCTGATCCTCGGCCTGTTCATCGCGCTCGAGCCGCGCATCTACGAGCGCGGGCTGCAATGGATGGTGCCGCTCGACCAGCGTCACGCCTTCGCGCACATGCTGGGCGGCATGGCGACGACGATGCGCCGGCTGCTCGCTGGACGCCTGCTCGGCATGGCGTTCGAAGGCGTGCTGACCTGGATCCTGCTCAGCGTGGCGGGGGTGCCGATGGCGCTGCTGCTCGGTATCATCACCGGCGTGCTCGCCTTCATCCCCAATGTCGGGGCGATCATCTCGGGCGTGCTGATGGCGGCAGTGGGCTTCAGCGCCGGCCAGGAAACCGGCATCTGGGCGCTCGTCATCTATTTCGCCGTGCAGAATTTCGACGGCTATGTCGTTATCCCGATGGTTGCCAAGCGCACCGTCGATCTGCCGCCGGCGCTGACGCTGTCGTCGCAGATCCTCGCCGGCACGCTGTTCGGCGTGCTCGGCCTAGCGCTGGCCGATCCGATGGTGGCGATGATCAAGGTGGCGCTGGAGAGCAACGCCCGGCTGAACGGCAAGAAGCCCAAAAGCGACGACGACTCCGAAAAGGACTGAGCCGATGCTCGTGCTGCACGACTATTTCCGGTCCTCGGCGGGGTACCGGGTGCGGATCGCGCTCGCCCTGAAGGGCGTGGACCATGTGCGGCACGAGATTCCGCTGCTGGAGAACGCCCAGCGCAGCCCCGAGCATCTTGCCCGCAATCCCCAGGGGCTGGTGCCCGCGCTGGAGGCGGACGGGCGCATCATTACCCAGAGTCTGGCGATCCTGGATTGGCTCGACGCGCGTCATCCCGAGCCGCGGCTGATCCCCGCCGATCCAAATGCGCGGGCCGATGCGCTGGCGCGAGCGATGGTGATCGGGATGGACGTCCACCCGATCAACAATCTGCGGGTGATGCGGCATCTGGAGCATGGTGTCGGCGCCGATGCCGCGACGCGCTCGGCCTGGACGGCGCACTGGATGACCGAGGGGTTTTCGGCGCTGGAGGCGATGGTGCGCAACTCCGGCGGCGACGGCCCGTTCCTCGGCGGTGCCATGCCCGACATCTCCGACTGTTTCCTCGTCCCGCAACTGTTCAACGCCCGGCGCTTCGCCGTGCCGCTGGACGCCTATCCCCTTCTGCTGCGCGCCGAAGCGGCTGCCATCGTGCATCCCGCGTTCGTCGCCGCCCATCCGGATACCGTCGCGCCACATGCTTGAGAAACTGGGATGCGCCGTCGCGGCGCTGTGCGTGGCGGCGCCTGCCGTCGCGCAGGATCGTTCGCCGGACGAGATCGTCGTCACCGGCCGCGGGCTCAACGTGCCACCGGGCGATGCCGCCTATGACGTGGTGACGATCGACCGCGCCCGGCTGGCTGACACCGCGAGCAACCGGATCGAGGACGTGCTGGCGGACGTAGCGGGCCTCGCCCAGTTCCGCCGCTCCACCTCCACGTCGGCGCATCCGACGAGCCAGGGCATCACCCTGCGCGGGCTGGGCGGCAATGCCTCCAGCCGCGCACTGCTGCTGCTCGACGGCGTGCCGCAGACCGATCCGTTCGGCGGCTGGGTGCCGTTTCCGGCGTACATGCCCGGTCGCCTCGCCGGCGTGCGGGTGACGCGCGGCGGCGGCAGCGGCTTTGCCGGGCCGGGGGCACTGGCGGGTACGGTGGAGCTGGAGAGCGGCAGTCCTGCCGAGCTGGGTTTGCTGAACGTTGGTGCTTTTTACGGCAGCCGCAACAGCGTCGACGCGAATGCCGTCGCCGCGGTGCCGGTCAGCAGCGGCTTCTTCACCGTGGCGGGCCAATATGGCCGCAGCGACGGCTTCGTGCCGATCGTGAACCCCGGCCGCGTCGATCGCGCCGCGCCCTATGAGCAGGCCAGCGTCGCCGCGCGCGGCGTAACGGACGTCGGGGGCGGCACCGAGCTCCAGACCAACCTCTCCGGCTTTACCGACCAGCGCGACCGCGGCACCGCCTTCACCGATGTGCTGAGCAAGGGCGCGGATGCCAGCGTGCGTCTCGTCAAGCGCGGCAACGGGCAGAAGGGTGAATGGGGCTGGTCCGCGCTCGCCTATTTGCAGGTGCGTCAGTTCGAGAGCGGCTTTGCCAGCATCTCTGCCGCGCGCGACACGGTGAGCCCGGTCGTGCAGCAGGAAGTGCCGGCAACCGGCATCGGCGGCCGGATCGAAGTCGCGCCGCCCGTGGGCGGCGGGGTGACGCTGCGGCTCGGCGGCGACCTGCGGCGCGTTTCGGGCGAGACACGCGAACTCTACACCTTTGTCGGCACAAGCCCGACGCGGCGGCGAATCGCGGGCGGTGCCAGCCTCACCACCGGCGGCTTCGCCAATGCCAGCTACACCAGCGGCGGCTGGACGCTCGATGCCGGTGGCCGCCTCGACCATTGGACGATCTACGACGGCAGCCTGTTCGAGGCGCCGCTCGCCGCCGGCCCGGTGCTCACTGATTCGCGCTATGCCAACCGCCATGGCTGGGAACCGACTGGGCGGCTGGGTGCGGCCTATGCGATGGGCCCGGTGACGCTGCGCGCGGCCGGCTATCGCGGCTGGCGTCTGCCGACGCTCAACGAACTCTACCGGCCGTTCCGCGCGGGTGCCGATGCCACGGCCGCCAACCCCGGGCTCGACCCTGAGCGGCTGTGGGGCGGGGAAGTGGGCGTGGACCTGCGGCCCGCGCCCGACCTCGTCTTCCGCGCGACCGGCTATTGGAACCGGCTCGGCGGCGCGATCGCCAACGTGACGCTGGCGCGCGGGCCGGGGACTTTCCCTGGCGTCGGCTTCGTCTCGGCGGCGGGGGCCTATCGCCAGCGGCAAAATCTCGACGCGGTCGAGGCCAAGGGCATCGAGCTGGACGGGCAATGGACGCTCGGCGCCTGGAGCCTCGCCGGTTCCTGGGCCTATGCCGACAGCCGCGTCCACGCCTCGGGCGCGGCGGTCTCGCTCGACGAACTGCGGCCGGCGCAGACGCCGCGCTTCCAGGGATCGGCGACGCTCGCCTGGCGGGCGGCGATGGCCAATGCGTCGGTGACGGCGCGCTATGCGGGCGCGCGGTTCGAGGACGACCAGAACAGCGCCCTTCTCGATTCCGCCTGGACGGTGGACGCCACGCTGGGCGTGCCGGTCACCCGCGCGCTGCGGATCGAAGGCCGCGCCGAGAATCTGTTCGATGCAGAGGTGCAGGCGGGGATCAGTGGCGGCAACGTAATCGAGCGGGCGACGCCGCGCACGCTGTGGATCGGCCTGCGCTACGCGATGCGCTGACGGGCGAGTCGGCTGAACAGGGCGAGATAGTCGCCGACCGGATCGCCTTCGTCTGCGCGCGGGGCGGGGCGGGGGCGGCCGGGTTCGATCCAGTGATCGAGCGCGGCCGCTAGCGCATCGCCGTCCTCACGCGGAACCACGGTGCCGACCGCCGGCGAGTCGATGAGTTCGCGCACCGCCACGCTCGCTTCGGTCGCCACCACCGGCGTGCCCTGCGACAGCGCCTCGCGCACCACACCGGGCACGCCTTCGAAGTCCGAGGTCAGCGCCGCCACGGTCGCGCCTTTCAGTGCCGGCAGCGGATCGCTGGCATGGCCGGGCATCGTCACCCGATCGGCCAGCCCAAGTCGCGCCACCTGCGCCTCCAGTGGTGCGCGCGCGCTGCCCTCTCCGAGCAGCAGCAGACGGATCTCCGGGTCGGAAAGCCTCGGCAGCGCGTCGATCAGCCGGTCCCACCGCTTCTGCGGCTCCAACCGGCCCACCCCGACGATATAGCGCCCCTGGGGGAGCGCGATCGGCGCGGCATCGGCGATGCGTTCGGCGGGCGGGTTGGCGATCACGCTCACCCGATCGGCGGGCAGGGCCATCTCCGCCATTGCCTCGCGCGCCATTGCCGGAGTCATCGCGACGACATGATCGAGGAACCAGGGATGCCAGCGCAGCCAGCGGTTATACCCCCAGGCGACCATGCGCCACATCTCGTGCCGAACCAGCGCGTTCGACACCTTGGCGACGATCGGCGGGCAGTTGCGGCCGAGCCGCAGGCGGATTATCGCCGCGGCTGCGGTGTAGTAGTTGCCCGGGCAGAACACGACATCGGGGTCGACCTTGCGGACCACGCCCGGCAGCCGCATCAGGATCGGGTAGTGCGGGCTGCCCAGTTCGATCATCTCGATACCGGCAGGCACTTCGGCCGCCAGCGGCCCCTCGCACGCGCCCAGTACCAGCGTGACCCGGTGTCCCCTTTCGAGCCACCCGGCGGCCATGCGCAGCAGCGCACGTTCGACGCCGCCGCCCTGCAGAGTCTCTGCGAACGCCAGGATATGGAGCGGCGTGGAGGGGGGAGAGCGGTACAGCATCTACTTGCGGTTTGCCTTTCTAAAGCCCAAATCGCTGCCGGAATAAACCGCAATGTGTTGGGAAAGCCTAGCGTCGCGCGACGCGACCCGAATGGGGGAAACGTCGAAACGCGGGAAGTGAGTGAATGTTTCGGTCTTGTCGGTGGCGCTTTTGAACGGTTTGAACAGGCAGGCTGAGGAGGCTTCGGTGAATACGCGCATGGCCGAAGCGGCGATCCCGGCTGCACCCGATCTTGCAGGGCTCGAGCCCGTCGAAAAGATCAAGCGTCGCTGGCCGATGTGGCTGGGGGCTGGGCTGACGCTGCTGATGGTGGCGGGGCTGGCGCGCGAGCTGTTCGGCGGCGGGCTGACCGGACTGGCGCGGGCGATGCCCACCAACCCGCTCTTCTACCTCGTCTTCGTGCTCTATTATCTGGGCTCGCCGACCTTCGACTACATCATCTTCCGCAAGCTGTGGCGGATCCCGATCGACGGGATGATCGCGCTCCACAAGAAGCGGATCGCGAACGAAGTGCTGCTCGGCTATTCGGGCGAGGCCTATTTCTATGCCTGGGCACGCCAGCGCACCCAGATGGTCGCGGCACCGTTCGGCGCGGTGAAGGACGTGACGATCCTCTCGGCCATCGCCGGCAACGCGATGACGCTGGCGGTGGTGGCGATGGCGCTGCCCTTTGGTATCGACCTGCTGAAGCCGGCCGAGTTCAACACGCTGATGGGCTCGATCGCGGTAATTTTCGCGATGTCGCTGCCCTTCCTGATCTTCTCCAAGCGGGTCTTCTCGCTGCCGCGCGGCGAGCTGTGGTGGGTGTTCAGTGTCCATTGCCTGCGCATCATCACCAGCTCGGTCCTGATCGCCTTCGCCTGGCATTTCGCGATGCCGCAGGTCTCGATCGGCATCTGGCTGCTGCTCTCCGCGGGGCGCCTGCTCGCCTGGCGCCTGCCGCTGGTGCCGAACAAGGAACTGCTGTTCGCCAGCTTCGCGATCATGATCATCGGCCAGGGCGAAGCGCTGTCCGAACTGATGGCGCTGATCGCCGGCCTCTCGCTGGTCGCGCACATGGTTCTGATCGCAGGCTTCGCCCTGCACGCTTTGCTTACGAGGAAAACCGCATGACGCGTACCGCCCTTCTGGCCGCGACGCTGCTTGCCGCCGCCGCTACCGCGCAGCCGGCCACCGCGCAGACGCTGGGCGAAGATGCCGGCGCCTGCACCAGCGGCCGCGGCCCCGCGATCCAGGCCGAGATCACCGGCCTCAAGGACCGCACCGGACGGCTGAAGCTGGAGCTGTATCCGGCGACCGAGGAGGATTTCCTCAAGGACGACCGGGACCTTTTGAAGGAAGGCAAGACCTTCCGCCGCATCTGGGCGAACACGCCGCCCTCCGGCCCGGTGATCCTGTGTATCCGCGTGCCGGCTCCCGGCGAATATGCGGTGCTGTTCACCCATGACCGCGACGGCAAGAACAAGTTCAACTTCTGGTCCGACGGCGCCGGCTTCCCCTCGAATCAGCGACTCGGGCGCAGCCGTCCCAAATTGCGTCAGGCGATGGTGCACGTCGGGAACGGAGTGACCACCGTGAACATTCGGGCGCAGTATCTGCGCGGCCTGGGAGGGTTCAGCCCGCTCGATTGAGGAACCGCATGCGCATCGTCGACGTCAACGAGTTCTACTCGCCAACCGGCGGCGGTGTTCGCACCTATCTCGATCGCAAGATGGGCCTGATGGCCGATCTGGGGCACGAACTGATCGTCGTCGCCCCGGGCGCCGAGGATGCGGTGGAGGAACGCCCCGGCGGTGGCGCGATCCACTGGATCAAGGCCCCGCCGCTGCTGCTCGATCGCAACTATCGCATCTTCGTCAAGGACGAGCCGGTCTGGGCCGCGCTCGATCGGCTGAATCCGGACATCGTCGAGAACAGCTCGCCCTGGCTGCCCGCCTGGACGGTGGGGCGATGGCGGGGCGACGCGCTCAAGGTCTATTTCGCGCATGGCGACCTGGTCGGCACCTATCCGCAGCGCTGGCTCGACAACGTCGCGACGCCGCTCCAGGTCGAGCAGGCATTCGGCTGGTACACCAAGTACATGGCGCGGTTCCTCGCGCACTACGACGCCTTCGTGACCAACGGCCCCGCGCTGGCCAAGCGATTCGAGCGGCGTGGGCTGAAGGTCGACGCCTCGGTGCCGCTGGGGATCGACCGGGGATGGTTCTCCCCCGATCTGCGCGACGAGAAGCTGCGCGTGTCGTTGCTCGCGCAATTGGGCCTGCCGCCCGAGGGGCATCTGCTGCTCGGGCTCGGGCGCCAGCACAAGGAAAAGCGCTGGCCGCTGGTGATCGAGGCGGTGGAGGCGGCGGCGAACGACCTGCCGGTGGGGCTGATGCTGCTGGGGGACGGCCCGCAGCGCGCGCAGCTCGAGGCGCTGATCGCCGACAGCCCGCACATCCGCATCTTCCGCCCGGTCTATGATCGGCTGCGACTCTCGCGCATCGTTGCCAGTTGCGACGCGCTGATCCACGGGTCGGATGCCGAGCCGTTCGGGCTGGTCGCCTGGGAGGCGCTGGCCTCGGGCTTACCGTTGATCGGCCCGGACGAGGGCGGGTTTGCCGAGATCGCCGAACCGCCTTTCGCTGAGACCTATGCCGCGCGCGACACGCTGTCGGCGGCCGACGCGATCCGCCGGCTGTTCGCGCGCGACCAGACGATCCTGCGTCATGCCGCGCGGGTGGGCGCCGCCAAGGTGCGCAGCGACGCCGATCATGCCGCCGCGCTGATGGACTATTATGCCGGCTTGCTGGCCACCCGGCGTGGCGGTGCTGCCGAGGACATCTCGGGCGCCGCGTAGACGGTAGTCGGTACCGTGCCGATCAGGTAGGTGCCGCGCGATACATAGCCGAGGCGGTGCAGGTAGCGCTGCACGCGGGCGCGCACGGCCAGCCGCTCCCCGCGGAACGGCGTGCGCATCACCACCACCGCCGGGCGCTGCGCGAAGATGCGATCCACCTCGGCGATCTGGTCGACCCCGAGCGCGCCGTTCTCGCGCTCCCGCGACAAATGGCTGGGGAACAGCCAGGGGCTCAACGCGCAGCGACCGGTGGCGCCGTACAGCATCGAATCGCCCGACTGGACGTAGAGGCAACCGGGGCCTCGGCCGATCGCGTCGGCGATCGTCGCCAGCTGGGCAGCATTGCCGCGCTTGGCCTGAGCGGCGAGCACGCAGATCGTGCCGGCGATCAGCGCCACGCCCAGGAGGATGGGCGCAACGATGCGGCGGCCGATCCGGTCCTGTGTGAAGAAGGCGGCGCAGCACAGGCTGCCCGGCACCATCACCGGCAGCGCGTAATGCGGGAACCAGGAACCGAACACGAGCAGCCCGACCATCGCCGCGATCAGCCAGCCGAGCAGCAGCCGCTCGGCCGCGGACGGGCCGCCCGCGCGCTGCATCCGCGCCCAGCCCAGGCCGCTCAGCACCAGCAGTGGCGCGAGCGGCACCATCACCTCGAAGAAGGCGCCGACCAGATCGAGGAAGGGGTCGCTGCGGCGATCTAGGATCGAGCCGAAATTGGCATAGGCCCAGGCGTCGAGATGGCCGAGCCAGGCATAGGCGCCGGCTGCGAGCAGCGTTGGCAGCATCGCCATGCCGGCATAGCCGAGGCCACGTCGCGCGACATGGTGGAGGTTTGCGCCGAGCACCGACTCGCGGCGCAGCAGCCACAGGCCGAGGAACAGGCCTTCGAACAGCACGGTGTACTTCACCTGCAGCGCCAGCCCGATCAGCAGCATCGCGAGCAGGTTGCGGCCGATGCGCACGGGGTCGCCGTCGCGGTCGTCGGCGCGCGGCAGCAGCAGCGCGACCGCGCTCATGGTGAGCAGGTTGTAGAAGACCGGTGCCTGTCCGCCCTGGCCGTCCGCCACGTTGAGCATCAGTATGTAGAGCAGGGCGGCGGGTAGCGCGCCGACGCCCCAACCGACCCGATCGGCCGTCCGCGCGATCATGCCGGCGGTGAGCACCACGCAGGCCAGCGCCATCATCTGATAGGCAAGAATGCCCCAGGGCATGCCCAGGGCCGCCGCCGGGGCATAGAGCAGGAACAGCCCGACGGGCTTGCGATCCCAGATGTCGACGAAGGGCAGCGCGCCGTGCAGCATGCGCTGGGCGGTGACCCAATAGAATTGCTCGTCCACCGCCACCAGCGGGTCGCCAAAGGTGACGGCGCGCACCACGATCGCCGCCGCGAGCAGCGCCATCCAGCGCGGCAGGGCGGCCGCTGCGGCGGCAAGGCCCGCTTTCGGCTCGGCGATGGCGAGCGTTGCGATCCGCGTCGCCATCAGTCGGCGAGGCCGAGCGCTATGTGGCGTGCTGCCCTATCCATGCGGCAGGGCGGCCGGGCGGTGCCCGGCGCAGTTGGGAATGCCTTCACGTGCGCCTTCGTCTCCGTGCCGCCGGCGGCTTTCCCGCTCGGCAGGGTGCGTTCCCCCAGTTCGTCACGCCCCGAAAACCCGATTCGCTGAAAGGCCTAGCCCAGCTTTGCGCCTCTGTCACGAACACGACACCTGGCGGCGGCAGGGAGCGCCCGACCGACAAGGGGACGCGACCAAATGACTCTTCGATTCGACCGCCGTGCGCTGCTGCTCACCGCTACCCTCGGCATCGGCGCGCTGGCGCTGCCCGGCATTGCGCTTGCGCAAGCCGCTGCCCGCGGCTTCACCCATTCGGTGGCGAGCGGCGAGCCGGGGCCGGACACGATGCTGCTGTGGACGCGCTACGTACCCGCCGATGGCGGCGCGGTGAAGCTGCGCGCGCAGATCGCCGCCACCGCCGACTTCGCCCGCATCGTCGCCGAGGGCGAACAGATCACCGGCCCGTGGCGCGACCATACCGCCAAGGTGACCGTCGCCGGCCTCGCGCCCGATACGCGCTATTTCTACCGCTTCGTGGCACCCGACGGCAGCTTCTCGCCGGTCGGCCGCACCAAGACGCTGCCGCTGGGCGACGCCCGCCGCTTCGGGATCGCGATCTTCTCCTGCTCCAACCTGCCGTTCGGCTGGTTCAATGCCTATGGCCATGCCGCTGCGCGCGACGACATCGACCTGTGGGTCCATCTCGGCGACTATCTCTACGAATATGCCAAGGGCGGCTATGCCCCCGCGGGCGGAGCGATCGGCGGCCGCTGGCCCGAGCCGGCGGGCGAGATGATCCATCTGGCGGACTATCGCCTGCGCTACGCCAGCTACCGTGCCGATCCCGATCTGCAGGCGCTCCATGCCGCCAAGCCGATGCTGGTCCAGTGGGACGACCACGAAAGCGCCAACGACAGCTGGGAAGGCGGCGCCGAGAACCACCAGCCGGACCAGGAAGGCGACTGGAGCGCGCGCAAGGCGGCGGCGATGCAGGTGTTCCGCGAATGGATGCCGGTCTCGGAAACGCCCTGGAGCACCTATGAGATCGGCACGCTGGCGACCTTCTTCCGCACCGAGAGCCGCTTGCTTGCGCGCAGCCAGCAGCCCGATGTCGCGCCGCTCTTCAAGGAAGCCGATCCGGTCAAGGCGCTCACCGCCTTCCGCGACGGAGCCTGGCACGATCCGGCGGTGACGATGCTCGGCAGCGAGCAGGAAGTGTGGCTCGACCATGCGATGCGCCGCTCGGTGAAGGCGGGGCAGCGCTGGCAGGTGGTCGGCTTCGGCACGATCATGGGCAACCTGTCGACGCCGGCCGCGGCCATGGACTGGCTGTCGCCCGACGCCGATCCGCGCGCCAAGGCCTATGTCCAGGCCGGCGTGCTGGCCGGTAAGCTGGGCCTGCCGCTCGGCTATGACAGCTGGGGCGGCTATCCGGCGGCGCGGGCGCGGTTCCTCAAGTCCTCGCAGAGCATGGGCGCCAATTTGCTCGTCGTGTGCGGCGACAGCCACAATGCCTGGGCGTTCGACCTCGCGCAGGACGGCAAGGCCGCGGGCGTCGAGTTCGCCGGGCAGGCGGTGACCTCGCCGGGCTTCGAAAGCGCGCTCAAGACCGATCCGAAGGTGATCGCCGCCGCGATGGTGAAGGCCAACCCCGAGCTGAAATGGTGCGACACCAGCCGCCGCGGGTACATGGCGCTGACGCTGACGCCGGACCAGGCGCGCAACGACTGGGTGTTCGTGGAGACGGTGGCCGAGCGCAGCCTCAAGGCGAGCGTGGGGCATAGCGCGACGGTGCAGCGTGGGCGCAACGTGATGGCGGGGTAAGCCAAAGCCTATCCTCCCCCGCCAGGGGGAGGTGGCCCGCGCAGCGGGTCGGAGGGGGAGGAAGCCCGGCGGCTCCGTTCTGGAATCCTCCCCCTCCGTCGCCTTCGGCGCCACCTCCCCCTGGCGGGGGAGGATACGCTGCTTCAGTGCAGCCAGACCGCCAGAGTGATCAGCCCCGCGCCGGCCACCAGCGCCGCCGCGATCCACCCGCCGGCCTTGGTGATCGCCGCTGCCACGCCCGTATCCGCGACCGGCGCCTCCAGGCGCGCCGCCGCCGCGCGCAGCAACCGGGGCGCGTCCTCGCCCAGTTCCACCAGCGCCAGTGCCAGCGCGGCCGAACTCGCCGCCATCCGCGCCGGGCCGAAGCGGTTGGCCAGCAGCGCAACCTGCGCCCGCCCGATCGCGCCCGACAGGTCGAAACCCGGCGCGATGCGGTCGAGCACGCCGTCCATCGTCACCATCGCCTTGAACACCAGCAGCAGGTCCGGCGGCAGCACCAGCCCTTCCTCGCGCAGCAGCCGGAGGAAATCGGGCATCATCGCCGAGAGGACCAGCTTGCCGCCGCCATGCCGCTGGACGATCGCCTCGGCCGCGCGATCGATGGTGCGGCGGGGGACGTCATGGCCCTCGCTCCACAGCGCCAGCGTGTCGGCGAGTGCCCGGGCATTGCCACTGGTCAGCGCCAGCACGAAGGCGATGAACTCGTCGCGCCGCTTGGGTCCGACATGGCCGATCGAGCCGAGGTCGAGCAGCGCCAGCTTGTCGCCGGGCAGGCAGAGCAAATTGCCGGGATGCGGATCGGCATGGAAGCGGCCGTTGACCAGCACCATCGCGATCACGGTATCCGCGCCGAGCTCCGCGATCGCCTCCGGATCGATGCCGGCGGCGCGCAAGGCCTCGCCAGAGACCGGCTTCACGCCGTCGATATAGTCCATCACCAGCAGCGTCTCGGACGTCCATTGCCAGTGGATCTCGGGCACCACGACGCGTGGGGTATCCGCCATATCCGCGCGCAGCAGATCGGCGTTCCTGCCCTCGGTGGTGAAGTCGAGTTCTTCCAGCAGCGCCTGGCGCAGCTGGCGGGCGAGCGCCACGGGCTCGAAGCGCCGCGCCTCGGCGCTGCTCCTGGCGACCAGCGCGGCCAGCTCGCCGATCAGGCGGAGGTCCGCTTCCATCGCCGCGCGGATGCCGGGGCGGCGAACCTTCAGCACCACCTCGCGGCCATCCGCGAGCCGCGCGCGATGCACCTGCGCCATCGAGGCGGCAGCCAGCGGCTGGGGATCGAACGAGGCAAACGCCTCCTCGGGCGGCATGCCGAGCGCGGCTTCCACCTCCGCGCGGATCGCCTCGAACGGCAGCGTCGGCGCGGCGCTCTGGAGCAGTTCCAGCTCCACGATCCACTCGGGCGGCAGCAGGTCGCCGCGGGTGGCGAGGATCTGGCCGATCTTCACATAGGTGGGGCCTAGTGCCTCCAGCGCCAGCCGGGTGCGGCGGGGCAGGGGCAGGGCACCGGTCTCGGGATCGGCCACATCGGCCTCCCCGGCAAAGCCGAGCTTCTCCAGCAGCACGCCCAGCCCGAAGCGCGCCGCCACGGCCGCGACGGTCCGCACGCGGGCGGAATCGCGGACCGTCGCGGTGAGCAGCCGGAGCATCAGTCGAGCGACTTGGTGGCCTGCTCGAACATGTCCTTGCTGAGGCCCGGGCTGGCGACGATCCGCTCCAGCTCGCCCCGCATCAGCGCGGCGCGGGCGGGGTCGAAGCGCTTCCAGCGGCCGAGCGGCGGCACCAGCTTGGCGGCGGTCTGCGGGTTGAGCTTGTCGAGCGCGATCAGCTGGTCCGCGACGAAGCGATAGCCGCGGCCCGAAGGATCGTGGAAGGCCCGCTGGTTCATGCTGAACGCGCCGACCAGCGCCCGCGCCCGGTTGGGGTTAGCGAGGGTGAAGTCGGGGTGGCGCGCGAGCTGCTCGACCGCTGCGAGCGTGTCGTCACGCGAGGAGAGCGCCTGGGTCTGGAACCACTTGTCCAGCACCAGCGCGTTGCCGGCATAGCGCTGGTAAAAGGCCTCGATCGCCTTCTCGCGCAGGCTCGACGTGCCGTTGACCAGCGTGGCGAGGCCGCCCTGGCGATCGGTCATGTTGTCGGCCGCGTCGAACTGGGCATAGGCGAGCTCCGCCGCATCCGCCGCGCCGCTCGCGGCGATATAGCCGAGCGCCACGTTCTTCAGGCGGCGCGCGCCCTTGGCGGCTGGCGAATATTCGAAGCGATTGGCTCGAGCGCCTTCATAGGCGGCGCGCCACTCGGCCTCGAGCAGGTTGCCCAGGTCGGCCCGCAGCGCCTCGCGGGCGCGGAAAATCGCTTCGGGATCGACGATCGCCATCTGGTCGCCGATGAAGCTGTCGGACGGCAGCAGCACCGCCTCGGCGATGAAGGCGCGGTCCAGCGACGGGTCGGTCAGCGTGTTGCGGACCGCGTCGATCAGCGCGGCATGGTCGCCCTTGCCGGTGGTCACGGCGCCGACCAGCGTGTCGAGCATCAGCTGCTGCATTGCCTCATAGCGGGCGAAGGGATCGTCGTCATGCGCCGAGAGGAAGGCGAGGTCCGCCGCGCTGCGATTGGCGTCGACGATCACCGGCGCGGAGAAGCCGCGGTTGATCGACAGCACCGCGCGCTCGGGCAGCTTCTCGAAGCGCAGTTCCTGCTCGGGCTTGTCGAGCAGCACCAGTTGTTCGTCGATCAGCGGGGCGCCGCTCTTCTCGCCGAACAGGCGGATCTTGAGCGGGAGCACCATCGGCTCCTTGACCGGCTGGCCCGGCGTCGGCGGCACGGTCTGGGCGAGCGCGAGGCGGGTGGTGCCGCCGTCCTGGACGAGATTTGCCGAGACGCGCGGCGTGCCCGCCTGGCTGTACCAGCGGCGGAACTGGCCGAGATCGACGCCGCCGGCCTCTTCCATGCTCGCCACGAAATCCTCGCAGGTGGCAGCGGTGCCGTCGAAGCGATCGAAATAGAGGTCGGTCGCGGCGCGGAACTTCTGCGGCCCCAGGATGGTGGCCATCATCCGGATCAGCTCGGCGCCCTTGTTGTAGATGGTCGCCGTGTAGAAGTTGGAGATCTCGATATATTCGTCCGGGCGCACCGGATGGGCGAGCGGGCCGGCATCCTCGGGAAACTGGCTGGCGCGCAAGCTGCGCACATCCTCGATCCGCTTGACCGCGGCCGAGCCCTGGTCAGCCGAGAAGCCCTGGTCCCGGAAGACGGTGAAGCCTTCCTTCAGGCTCAGCTGGAACCAGTCGCGGCAGGTGACGCGATTGCCCGACCAGTTGTGGAAATATTCGTGCGCGACCACGGCGGCGATCGCGTCATAGTCCCAGTCCGTCGCGGTGTCGGGGTCGGCGAGGATGTAGCGGCTGTTGAAGACGTTCAGCCCCTTGTTCTCCATCGCGCCGAAGTTGAAATCGTCCACCGCGACGATGTTGAACACGTCGAGATCATATTCGCGGCCATAGACCTCCTCGTCCCACTTCATGCTGAGCTTGAGGGCGTGGAGGGCGTGGTCGGTCTTGGGCAGGTCGGGCGCGCGGACATAGATGCCGAGCTGCACCTCGCGGCCCGACATGGTCGTGAAGGTGCCGGTGTTTGCGACGAGGTCGCCGGCGACCAGCGCGAACAGATAGCTCGGCTTGGGGAAGGGATCGTGCCATTCGGCCCAGTGGCGGCCGCCCTCGGCATCGCCCTGCGCCATGGGGTCGCCATTGGCGAGCAGCACCGGGAAGCGCGCCTTGTCCGCGGTCATGCGGACCTTGTACTTGGAGAGCACGTCCGGCCGATCGGGGAAGAAGGTGATGCGGCGGAAGCCCTCGGCCTCGCACTGGGTGCACAGCATGCTGGACGAGGCATAGAGGCCCTGGAGCTGGGTGTTGCGCTCGGGCGCGATCACCACTTCGGTCTCGATCGTGTGGGTATTGCCGGTCAGCGGGATCACCAGATCCTGGCCGTCCATCCGCCAGTTCTGCGCGGCAACGCCGTCGACCTTCACCGACGTAGCTTCGAGCCCATCGCCGTTCAGCACCAGCGCACGATCATGCGCTCCGTTGCGGGTGACGTGGAGCGCGGCGTGCACCCGGGTCGCGGCGGGGTCGAGGTCGAAATCCAGCGCGATCTCGGGCACCAGCCAATCGGGTTGACGATAGTCCTCACGGCGAATGGCCTGGGGGGCTGCGGCGGCGATGCGGGCGTCACTCATACCGGTTCGATATAGGACAAGCCGCCCCGGCTGCTACTCTATTCTCTCGATTACCTTCACCGGAAAGATCCTCCGAACCTTGTTGCAACATTACGGCATCGGAACGTCGATGGGTGTGCGAGGGTAGCAATTGACCCCCTCCCCATCCCTGCTAGGCTTGAAATAATCTTGCGATCCACAGGGAAACCCGATGCTTCGACCGACTGCGCCGCTTGCTCTCCTTCTCGTCGCGGCGTCGCCCGCGCTCGCCCAGACCGCCGCCGAGCGGAACGCCATCATTACTGCGCCGCTCCCCGCCGATCAGGCGGCGCTGAAGAGCCATGTGATGTTCCTCGCGTCGGACGCGCTGAAGGGCCGCGAGGCGGGGTCGCCGGAGTTCGAGATCGCGGCGAACTATGTCGCCTCCCAATTCTACGCCGCGGGCCTCAAGCCGGCGGGCGATGATGGCGGCTATCTGCAGAAGGTGCCGCTGGTCAGCTACAAGCTGGACGGCAGCGGCGCGATGTCGATCGAGCGCGGCAAGGCGGCGCCGGTCGCGCTCGAAGCGGGCAAGGACTTCATCGCCGGCGCGAACCCTGAGAAGCCCGAATACAGCGTCACCGCACCGGTGGTGTTCGTCGGCTACGGCATCGTCGGGCTGGGGCGCGACGACTACAAGGGCGTCGACGTGAAGGGCAAGATCGTCGCCTTTTTCGGCGGCGCGCCCTCCAGCTTTCCCGGCGAGGAAGGGGCGCACTTCCAGAACCCCGCCGCCAAGGCCGAGATCGCAAAGAAGCACGGCGCGCTGGGCTATATCACGCTCGAATCGCCGCTCACCGCCAAGACGCGGCCGTTCGCGATGTATGCCGCCTATGCCAACCGCCCGCGCGTCACCTGGGGCAATGCCGACGGCACCGGCCATGTCGCAGCACCCGGCACGCCGGGGCTTGGTCTGCTGAGCCTCGCCGGTGCCGAGAAGCTGTTCGCCGGTGCCAAGACCCCGTGGTCGGCGATCGCCAAGGCGGCGGCGGTCGACGGCGCGACCTTCAAGGCACTCCAGCTGCCGGGCACGCTGACGATCGCGACCAAGACCGTGCTCACCCCGATGCCGAGCTTCAACGTGGCGGGCATGATCGAGGGCAGCGATCCCAAGCTGGCCGGCGAAGTCGTCGTGCTCTCGGCGCATCTCGATCATATCGGTGTCGGCAAGCCCGATGCGAAGGGCGACACGATCAACAACGGCGCGCTCGACGACGCGATCGGCACCGCCTCGCTGATCGAGGAAGCCAAGCGCTTCAAGGCAGCGGGCACCAAGCCCCGTCGCTCTATCCTGTTCCTGGCGGTGACGGCGGAGGAGAAGGGCCTGGTCGGCTCCGATTACTTCGCCAACAACCCGACGACCCGGAACACCATCGTCGCCGACGTGAACCTCGACATGCCGATCATCACCTATCCGTTCGAGGATATCGTGGTCTATGGCGCCAACCACTCGACGCTGGGCCCGATCGTCGCCAAGGCGGCGGCCGAGATCGGCGTGAAGATGTCCGACGATCCCTTGCCGGGCGAGAATATCTTCGTGCGTTCGGACCACTATAATTTCGTGCGCAAGGGCGTGCCTTCGGTGTTCCTGTGGCCGGGTGCCGGTGGCCCCGGCCGCGCGGCGATCGATCACTTCATGAAGAACCATTACCACCAGCCCTCGGACCAGATCGACCAGCAGCCGGCGATCAACTGGCAGTCGGGCGTGCGCTTCGTCGACGTGAACTTCCGCATCGCAAATGCGATCGCCAATGGCGACGCGAAGCCGGTGTGGAACAAGGGTGATTTCTTCGGCCTCACCTATGACGGTCCCGGCGCGAAGTAAGCCCTGGTGAAGCGTTCGCTGCTTGCCCTGCTCCTGCTCGCCGGCCCCGCGCTGGCGCAGCAGGCGCCGCCGCTCACCCCCGAACAGGCGGCGATCAAGGCGCATGTCCAGTTCCTCGCCTCGGATGCGCTGCGCGGTCGCGAGGCAGGAACGCGGGACTATGACGTGGCGGCCGAATATGTCGCGGCGCGGATGCTCGCGATCGGCCTCCAGCCAGGCGCCAATGGTGGCTGGTTCCAGCCGGTGAAGCTCACCACCTATCGCCCGGCCGAGAAGGCGGTGTGGGTGCTGAAGCGCGGCGGCAAGGACGTGCCGTTCGCCTTCGGCAAGGATTTCGTCAACGAGCCGGTGCCCTCCGCCCCCGACTTCAAGGCCGAAGGCGAGCTGGTCTTCGCCGGCTACGGCATCGTCTACCCGCAGGGGAAGCGCGACGACTATAAGGGGCTCGATGTGCGCGGCAAGATCGTCGCGATCCTCGACGGGACCCCCAAGGGGCTGCCCAACGAAGTGAACGCGCATTTCGGGGACGACGGGCAGAAGGCGCGGCTGGCGGCGGCGCGCGGCGCCAAGGCGGTGCTGATCGTCGAGACGATCGCGCGTGCCAAGGACCTCAGTGTCGAGAAGTTCGCGCCCTATTATGCCTATCCGCGCACCGGCTGGGCGGGGCCGGACGGCGTCGCCAACGCGGTGTCGCCCCAGGCCCCGGTCGTCGGCCAGGTGAGCCAGGCCGGGGCGGCCAAGCTGTTCGAGGGCGCGCGCATCCGCTGGAGCGACGTGCTCGCCGCGCAGACGCGCGGCAGCCGCATGCCGACCGGGCCGCTCACCGGCACGCTTGCGGTGGCCAGCAAGACGCGCCTGTCGACGCGGGACAGCCACAATGTGGTGGGCAGGATCGAGGGCAGCGATCCCGCGCTCAAGGCGGAGACGGTGGTGCTGTCGGCGCATCTCGACCATGTCGGCGTCGGCGAGCCGGTGAAGGGCGACACGATCTACAATGGCGCGATGGACAATGCGGTCGGCGTGTCGATGCTGCTGGAGATCGCCAAGACCATCCAGGAAAGCGGCAAGCGCCCGCGCCGCTCGCTGCTGTTCGCGGCGCTCACCGCCGAAGAGAAGGGGGCTGATCGGCTCCGATTATTTCGCGCATTTCCCGACCGTGCCTAAGGGCTCGATCGTGGCGGACGTCAATTTCGACATGCCGATTCTCACCTATCCGCTGGTCGACCTGGTCGTGCTGGGCGGCGAGCGGTCGAGCATCGGCCCGGTGGTCGCCGCCGCGGCCAGGGCCGAAGGGCTGGGCGTGGTGCCCGATCCCGAGCCGGAGGAGATGTTCTTCGTCCGCTCGGACCATTACAGCTTCGTCCAGGCGGGCATCCCGGCGGTGTCGATCGACACCGGCCCGGGCGGCACCGGGGCGGTGGCGGCACGCAAGTTTCTCGACGAGAATTACCACAAGCCTTCGGACCAGATCGACCTGCCGTTCGACTGGGATTCAGCGGTGAAGTACAAGCATGTCGGCCTCGCCACGGTGCAGGCGCTGGCCGACGGCGACACGCGGCCGCGCTGGAACCAGGGTGACTTCTTCGGCACGCTGTTCGGGGGCGGGCAGTGACGTCCAATCACCCTCACCCTTTCGGCGCTTCGCGCCTCCTTCCCTCTCCCAATGGGAGAGGGAAGGGGCCCGCCGCCGCAGGCGGTGGGAAGGGTGAGGGTGACCGCTGAAATGCGGCTGCTCGTCTTCGGTCCCGGCTATACCGCTTCACGCTTTATGGCGGCGGTGCAGGCGCGTGGCGGCGAGGTCGCCACGGTCACCCGCGCGACCTTCACCGATCAGGCACGCACCCGCGTGGAAATCGCGGCGGCGACGCATATCCTGTCGAGCATCCCGCCGGGCGAGGCGGACCCGGTGCTCGCCGCCTATGGCGCGGATCTGGCGGCGAGCGGCAAGTGGCTCGGCTATCTCTCCTCGACGGGCGTCTATGGCGATACCGGCGGCGGCTGGGTCGACGAGAGCGCGCCGCTCCGGGGGCGGCGCGGCGGCCGGGTCGAGGCGGATCTCGGCTGGGGGGCGCTGCCCAATGCCCATGTCTTCCGCCTGCCCGGCATCTATGGCCCCGAGCGCTCGGCGCTGGAGCGGATGGCGGCGGGGGCGACGCGGGTCTATTTCCCGGGACAGGTGTTCAGCCGGGTGCATGTCGACGATCTGGTCGCGGGCGTGATCGCGGCGTTCGCGGGGCCGCCCGGCGCGTACAACCTCGCCGACGATCTGCCGGCGCCGCAGGCCGAAGTGCTCGCCTATGCCGCCGAGCTGCTCGGCATCGATCCCGGCCCGGCGGTGACGCCCGACGAAGTGGAGCTCAGCGCCGCCTCGCGCGCCTTTTATGCCGAGAACCGGCGGGTGGCGAACGGCAAGGCGAAGCGGCTGCTCGGCTGGCGGCCGCGCTACGCCGATTACCGGTTGGGCCTGCGCGCCCTCAAGGCCAGTACCAGCCCGACCAGCACCAGTACGCCGCCGCCCACCGCCAGCAGCGACCAGCGATAGCCTTCGAACAGCGTCGACAAGAGCATCGCGATCACCGGAATCAGCACGCTGGTGTACGCGGCCTTGGCCGGGCCGATGGTGCGGATCAGCTGGAAGTAGATGGTGAACGCGATCGAGGAGCCGAACACGCCGAGATAGACGATGCCGAGCAGATAGGCCGGCCGCGTCTCGATCACCGGCGGGCCGACCGTCGCGAGCGCGAAGCCCGCATCGAGCGCCGACCCGACCAGCATCGCCCAGCCGAGCGTGGTCGCCATCGGATAGGCCTTGGCGGTGCCGGTCGCCTGCATCACGTTGGCGACAGAGGCGGATAGCACGCCCGCCAGCGCAATGCCTATGCCGAGCAGCGCCTCGTGCGGGCCGACGGGGTTGAGCCGCGCCTCGTGGAGGAAGAGCAGCGCCACGCCCGCCATCGCGACGACCGAGCCGATCAGCAGCTGCCGCCCCATCTTCTGGCCGAGGAAGATCCGAGCCAGGATCGCATTGGGCACCAGCAGCAGCGCATAGACCACCGCGACGACGCCCGAGGTGACGTGCGATTCGGCGCGGTAGACGAAGTTGAAGTTGAGCACGAACTGGGCAAGCCCGAGGCAGGCGGCGAAGGCGAGGCCGCGCGCGTCGAGCAGCAGCCGGTCGCCCCGGAACGCCGCCCAGAGCAGTGTCGTCACCCCGGCAACGAGGAAGCGGTAACTCACCGACCAGCTCGGCGGCACCACCGCGAGCTGATCCTTGATGACGAGCCAGGTCGAGCCCCAGATCAGCGTCACCAGCAGGAAGGGGATGAGGACCGTCAGCCGGGCGGAACGAGGGGTGTCGGCGCCGATCACAGCGCGTCTGCGAGTTGCCGCTCGGCCGCCTCACCCGACCCGTCATCCCCGCGGAGGCGGGGATCCATTGCCCAGGAGGGCTTGGTTCTTTCCCCAAGCGCACAGGCGAATGGATCCCCGCCTTCGCGGGAATGACGGTGGTTTGGGTGGAGAGCGGAGACTGTCACAGCGCTGCGATCGCTTGCGCCAGCGGCCGGATCGCGTCTTCGGCCTGATCCCAGCTGGTGACGAGGCGCACTTCGCCCTCGGCCCAGTCGTAGAAGTCGAAGCCGAGCGCGCGCAAGGCTTCGGCTTCCGCCGGGCTCGCCTTCAGGAACACTTCGTTCGCCTGCACCGGATGCACCAGCCGGTCGCCCGCCGCCTCGGCGAGCAGCCGCGCGCCGGCATTGGCGGCGCGGGCATTCGCGCGCCACACGTCGTTGTCCAGCATCGCCAGCAACTGCGCGGCGAGATAGCGGCCCTTGGAGAAGAGCAGCCCCGCGCGCTTGCGGCGATAGAGCGTCACATCGGCGAGCTCGGGCCGGAAGAATATCAGCGCCTCGGCGCTCATGCCGCCATTCTTGACGAAGCCGAAGCTCAGCGCATCCACGCCGGCGCGCCAGGTGACGTCGCCTGGGTGGCAGCCTAGATGCGCCACGGCATTGGCGAAGCGCGCGCCGTCCATGTGCAGGCCGAGCTTGCGGGCCTTGGCAAGATCGCCGATCGCCGCGACTTCGTCGGGGGTATAGACCAGGCCATATTCCGTGGCGTTGGTGATCGAGATGGCGTGCGGCTGCACCTGGTGGACGTCGTTGCGGATTGGGTCGACAACGGCATGGATCGCCTCGGGCGTGAGCTTCGCACCCGGGCCGGTGGCGGTGAGCAGCTTGGCGCCGTGGGTGTAGAATTCGGGCGCGCCGCCCTCGTCGCAATTGATATGCGCGTCGCGGTGGCAGACGATCCCGCCATGCGGCGGGCACAGCGCCGTCAGCGCCAGGCAGTTCGCCGCGGTACCGGTCGGCACCCACAGAGCGCGGACCTGGGTGCCAAACAGGTCGGAGAAGGCGCCGTCGAGCCGCTTGGACCAGGCATCGCCATCATAGGCGGTATCGAGCGTGTTGGCATCGACCAGCGCCTGGAGCACGGGCGGGCAGACGGCGGCGGCATTGTCCGAAAAGAAGCGCATGGGCGGGAGCCTTGCGGGTTCCTTCGGCGGGGGTCAACTGGCTGGTTCCGGGGATCGTTATTTCACGCGAAGGCGCGAAGTCGCGAAGATAAGAAGGCATCTTCGGTCGCGCAGAGGCGCGGAGGACCGTCCGCTCCTCTGCGCGAACCAAAGCGCTTCGCGTCTTCGCGCCTTCGCGTGAAACCAAAGAGCTACGGCGCGCGGCGCAGCGGCTGGGCTTCGCACAGGATCAGCGCGAACCAGTCCTTCTCGTCGGTCCATTGCTCGATCGGCGTCCAGCCGCCCGAACGGAGCAGCTGACGCGCGCCGTTGGGGCCGTATTTGTGGCTGTTCTCGGTGTGGATCGTCTCGCCCGCCGCCATGGTGAAGGGGCGCCCGTCGATGGTGAAGTCGACATCGCGCTGCGCCTCGAGGTGCATCTCGATCCGGGCGCAGTCGGCGTTCCAGATGGCGCGGTGACGGAAGGCGTCGACCGGGATCGTGCCGTCCAGCTCGCGGTTGATCCGCTCGAGCAGGTTGAGGTTGAACGCCGCGGTCACGCCCGCCGCATCGTCATAGGCGGGGACGAGGATCTCGGGCGACTTCACCCGGTCCATGCCGATCAGCAGCCGCGCGCCTTCGCCCAGCCATTCGCGCATCGCGCGCAGCAGGTCGACAGCGTGCCAGGCATTCATGTTGCCGATCGTCGAGCCGGGGAAGAAGCCGAGCTTGGGCAGCGTCGCCACCTGTTCGGGCAGCGGCACCGGGCGGAGGAAATCCGCCTCGACCGGATAGACCGGCAGGCCCGGAAAGGCCTGGGAGAGCTGGGCGGCCGAATGGCGCAGGAACTCGCCTGAGATGTCGATCGGCACATAGGCGGCCGGCTCGATCGCGCGGAGCAGCCGCGGCGTCTTCACCGACGAACCCGAGCCGAATTCCACCACCGCCGCATTGGGCGCGGCGAGATTGCCGAGATCCTCGGCGATTGATTCCATCAGCGCGCTTTCGGTGCGCGAGGGATAATATTCGGGGAGCTCGGTGATCTCCTCGAACAGCTCCGAGCCGCGACGATCGTAGAACCAGCGCGCGGGGATTGCGCGTGGGCTGGCGGCGAGGCCGGTCAGCACGTCGGCGCGGAAATGGGGGTCGGCAAGGCTGGCCTGGCCGTCTTCGAGTTCCTGCTTGAGCATCAGAGGTCCTTCGCCAGACGCACGCCGGTGAACTGCCAGCGCTGGTGGGGATAAAAGAAATTGCGGTAGCTGGCGCGGACATGGCCGCGCGGGGTGGCGCAGCTGCCGCCGCGCAGCACGAACTGCCCGCTCATGAACTTGCCGTTATATTCGCCGACCGCACCCTCGGCGGTGCGGAAGCCGGGGTAAGGGCGGTAGGCGCTGCCGGTCCATTCCCAGACATCGCCGAACCAGGCGGGGCCGCCGGTGGAGGGGCGCGGCTCGACCGGACCGGCGGCATCGAGCTGGTTGCCGCCCAGCGGATCGGCACCCGCCGCGGCTGCTTCCCATTCGAATTCGGTCGGCAGCCGGGCGCCTGCCCAGCTGGCATAGGCATCGGCCTCGAAGAAGCTGACATGCGTTACCGGTGCGGCGGGGTCGATCGGGCGACGGCCGTCCAGCCCGAAGCGCGTCCAGACGCCGTCGATCTCCTGCCAGTAGAGGGGGGCGGCGATGCGGTTCGCCTGGACCCAGGCCCAGCCGTCCGACAGCCAGTGGCGCGGATCGGCATAGCCGCCATCGGCGATGAACCCCGCCCATTCGCCGTTGGTGACGGTGCGGTTCGCCAAGGCGTGGGGATGAAGCAGGGTGGGATGGCGCGGCGTCTCGCAATCGAAGGCGAAACCCGCCAGATCCTCGGGCATGTCGATACCCGCGCTGGCCTGGCCCGCCGCGCCGTCGATCCAGACGATCGGGCCCGGCATCGCCACCGGCACCTTGGCCGGGGCCGGCCACATCGCCGGTTCGAGCGGATTGACCGAGAAATGATGGAGGATGTCGGTGAGCAGCAGCTCCTGGTGCTGCTGCTCGTGCTGGCAGCCGAGCGCGATCAGCGCGAGCGCCTCGGCCGGCAGCGTCGGCATCGCCGCGACGATCGCCGCATCCACCGCGGCGCGATAGGCGTGCACCTCGTCCAGCGTGGGGCGCGAGAGCATGCCGCGGCGGGGGCGGGCATGGCGCTGGCCCTCGGCCTCGTAATAGCTGTTGAACAGGAACGGCCAGCGTTCGTCGAACAGGCGATAGCCGGGGACGTGATCGCGCAGCACGAAGGTTTCGAAGAACCAGGTCGTGTGCGCGAGATGCCATTTGGCCGGCGATGCGTCGTCCATCGACTGGAGCGTCGCATCAGCATCGGACAGCGGCGCCACCAGTGCGGTGCTGAGCGCGCGAACGCCCGCAAACTGCGCCGCCAGGGCGTCTGGGGCGGCGGCATTGGCGGGCATCGTTCGCATTCTGTTCTCCTACCGCAGGCCGGTTGCGGTGACAACCCATACGGCGGGATGCGCGCGGGACAGGCTATTGGTTACGAGGCCCCCCTGGGACCCACAAAACGTCCGCCGCGCCCTTTTGGTTCATGGTGCGCGCCGCCACGAACAAAAAATCTGAAAGTCTATTGAGATAGATGAGTGCGTTGCTGCTCAGCGTGCCCTGGTCGTTGGCTGCCACCGCAGCGCGTTCGGCGCGGCGGGTGATCGCGCGGGCGAGGTGGATCGCCGCCGCTGCCGGGCTGCCGCCGGGCAGGACGAAGCTGTTGAGCGGCTGGAGATCGTCGTTGAGCCCGTCGATCGCGGCTTCCAGCCATGCGATCTGTTCGGGGGTGATCCGCAGCGCGCCTTCGCGGTCGCCCGGCGTGGCGAGATCGGCGCCGAGATCGAACAGGTCGTTCTGGATGCGCGCGAGCGTCGCGTCGAGCGGGTCGCCGGCCGCGAGCGTGGTCCGCGCCACGCCGATCGCGCTGTTCGCCTCGTCGACATCGCCGATCGTCTCCATGCGCGCGGAGGCCTTGGAAACGCGCGAGCCGTCGGCGAGGCCGGTGGTGCCGGCGTCGCCGGTGCGGGTGTAGATCTTGTTGAGCTTGACCATGCGCGGGAGGGTAAGGCCGATGCGCGATCGGGGCTAGAGGGCCAAGGGACAGGGCCGAGCGTTTCCTCCCCCGCGAGGGGGAGGATTAGGCTGGCTGCGACGGAACCCCTTGAAAGCGCGACCGTTCGAAGGACCTGCCTCGTCTGGGGAGACGTCCCGTGCCCGATCCTGTACCACTTCGCACCCGATCCTATGGTCTGCCGTTCCACCCGATTGTGCTCGGCCTGCCATTTGTCTGCTTCTTCGCGGGCATGATCACCGACATCGCCTATTTCCGGACCTACGACATCACCTGGAAGAACTTCTCCGACTGGCTGATCGCCGGCGGCATGGTGCTGGGCGCGCTCGGGGCGATCGTCGGCATCGTCGATCTGGTGCGGCCAGCGGTGCGGGCCAATCGGCTGCTCGTCCCCTATGCGATCGCCTATGCCGTCGCGATGGTCTTGGCGCTGATCAACAATTTCATTCACAGCCGCGATGCCTACGGCGCGATGCCGGCGGGTCTGATCCTGTCGGTGCTCACCGTGCTCATCCTGACGGGTGCATCGGCGCTCGGCGCGATCCTGCTGCGCCAGAGCCGTTTTGGAGGAACCCGCTGATGCGTGCATTGCTTCTCGCTGCGGGCGCCACGCTCGCGCTCGCCGGTTGCGCCAGCAAGGGCGGCGATACCAGCCAGCAGATCGGCGGCGATCCCAAGCTGCCGGACATCCAGCAATATCTCGTGCCGCCGATGCACGTGGTGCCGCCCGCCCCCTGGGGGTCGGCCAAGCCCAAGGTGCCGGCAGGCATGAAGGTCCAGGCCTTCGCCACCGGCCTCGCCAAGCCGCGCTCGGTCTACACGCTGCCCAATGGCGACGTGCTGGTGGTCGAGACCGACGGCCCCTCCGAGCCGATCCATCGCCCCAAGGACGTGGTGATGAACCTGATCCAGGCGCACGCCCATGGCGGCGGCAAGGCGGGGATGGACATCATCCTGCTCCGCGATGCGAATGGCGACGGCGTGCCCGAGCTCAAGACCAAGTTCATCACCGGCCTCAACTCGCCCTTCGGCGTGGCGCTGGTCGGCGGGGATCTCTACGTCGCCAATACCGATGCGATCCTGCGCTTCCCCTATCAGACCGGCCAGACCAGCATCACCGCGGCGGGCACCAAGCTGGTCGACCTGCCCGGCGGCCCGATCGATCACCACTGGACCAAGAGCCTG
This sequence comes from Sphingomonas sp. NFR04, assembly GCF_900114095.1. Taxonomy (GTDB): domain Bacteria; phylum Pseudomonadota; class Alphaproteobacteria; order Sphingomonadales; family Sphingomonadaceae; genus Sphingomonas. The sequence continues at coordinate 249,763 of NZ_FORV01000004.1, forward strand.
GTCGCCAGCCCCGACGGCACCAAGCTCTATGTCGGGGTGGGATCGAACAGCAACATCACCGAAAACGGCATGGACGCCGAGCGCGGCCGCGCCGCGATCTGGGAAGTCGATCGCGCGAGCGGTGCCTATCGGCTCTACGGCACCGGCCTGCGCAACCCCAACGGGCTGCAGTTCGAACCGCTGACCAACGTGCTGTGGACGGTGGTCAACGAGCGCGACGAGCTGGGGCCGGACCTGGTGCCGGATTACCTCACCTCGGTGCGCGACGGCGGCTTCTATGGCTGGCCGTACAGCTATTGGGGCCAGAACGTCGATCCGCGGGTCAAGCCGCAGCGGCCGGACCTGGTCGCCAAGGCGATCAAGCCGGACTATGGCCTGAGCAGCCATGTCGCCCCGCTCGGCATGGTGTTCGCCGCCAACGCCGCGGCGCTGCCGGCGCAGTGGCGCTCGGGTGCGTTTATCGGCGAGCATGGCAGCTGGGATCGCGGCCATCTCAACGGCTACAAGGTGATCTACGTGCCGTTCGCGGAAGGACGCCCCTCGGGCAAGGCGGTCGACGTGGTGACCGGCTTCGTCGAGGGCGAGAAGGCGCACGGCCGTCCGGTCGGGCTGGGGCTCGACAAGACCGGCGCGCTGCTGATCGCCGACGATCTGGGCAACACCGTGTGGCGGGTCAGCGGCGGCTGATCGGCGTCAGACGATCGGCCCCGAAAGGTAGACATAGACGCGCGACCGGGCTTCGCGATCGAGGTAGCGGACGACATAGTCGAAATGCGCGAAGCCCTTGGTGCTGCGCGTCGCCGGCGCGACCGTGATGTTCTGGCCGGTGAGCGTCACGACGATCTTGCCGGCATTCTCGGCGTCTACGATGACCCGGTCGATGGTCGCGGTCCGTCCCGAGACGCCGGGGAGAAAGTCGTTCGCAAGCGGCGTCGCGATCGGGCTGGTGTCGGTGATCCAGATCGGACGGAAGTCGGGCGACGGGTATAGCAGGCTCGGGTCGAGTACCGGCTTGGGCGTGGTGGCGGCCGTCCGCACCCAACCGCGCATCGTCTCCAGATCATAGCCGCGAATGGCAGCGAGTTCGTCGGGCGAGGACTGGGCGATGTTCCGCTGCAGGGTCGGCTGCAGATAGAAGACCGCCGCCTGAACCAGGCTGCGCGCTGCATCGAAATCGCGCAATTCGCTGGGGATGAGTGTCTGGAAGCGCTGATACAGGGCGAGCGCGAAATCTTTCTGCTCGGCGTTCAGGCCCGGATCGTTCGGCAGGAACAATACCTTGCGCAGGAAGACCGGATCGTCCAGCCCGGTGACGCCGCCGCCCTTGATCGCGTCGGCCAGCGGCGCCCACGGATCGGGTGCATAGGTGGGGCTAACCATCTCGGCGAGGATGATCAGCCGCGTGTTGATGGCGGTCAGCCGGGCGGCCATTTGGGCAACCGCAGGGTCCGGATCGGCGATTTTACGGTAGGGATCGAACCGCAGCAGATCGGTGCCGGCGGCGGCGGCGTCGGTCAGGCCCAGAAAGCGCCGGACCACGTCCTGGTCGCCCACCCGATCGATCAGCGTCGAGATGGGCGACACCAGCATCGCGCCATAGGGCGCGCTGAGCGGTGGGCCGACCTGCGTCACGGTATCGACCCCGACGGCCTGGATCGGCGGCTTTTCCTGCGTTCGGTCATAGGTGCCGAGACTGTAATAGCCGGCGATATCCGCGCCGAATTGGCCGAGAAGGTTGGTCGTCTGCCCGCTTTCGCTGTCCTTGCGCACGCCGTCGCCATTGACGTCCCACAGGACGGTGCCGAGCACGGGACCGATGCCGATGACGGCCGCCGGGGGCGTAGGCGGCGGCGTCGGGCTGGGCGTGGGCGAAGGGCTGGGAATGGTGGCCGGTGTGCTCACCTGCCCGGACCCGCTGCTGCCGCCGCCGCCGCCGCCACAGGCGGCCAGCGCCGTCGCCAGACAAACGCACGCAACCGCCTTCGATCCCCGCATCCTATCCCCCGTGCCGCCTTTATGGCGCTTGCCGGCAGCATGCGTGCACCGCGGTGCGGAAGTAAAGGCGCTTTCAGCTCTTGGCGGAGGCGATCAGCAGGATCAGCGCGGCGACGCCGATCGCCACTGCCTGGAACAGGATGCGCTTCTGCATCAGCTTGTTCGATCGCAGCGCGCGCTGGCTGGGGCCGTCGCCTTCCAGGTCCTGCGTGGTGGTGCCGGCCATGTTGACCAGCCCCTTGATGAGGAAGAACAGCGTCGCCAGGACCGCTGCGAGGAACAGGATCGCGAGGAACAACATGCGCGTACCCTACGCCTCGATTTGCCCGAAGCCAATCGGTACTTCCCCTTTGCGCAGTCTGTCGGCGAGCACGCGGCCATCCTCCCCCGCCAGCCGCAGCGATGCCAGCGTCGGGGCGCCGTGTCGCTTCGCGAGCCGCTGGCCGTCCGGGCCGGCGAGCAGCCCATGGTGGCGATAGTCCGGCGTCGGCAGGTCGAGCAGCGCCTGGAGCAGGCGGTGGACATGGGTGGCGGCGAACAGGTCGGCGCCGCGCACGACATGGCTGATGCCCTGCGCGGCGTCGTCCACCGTGACGGCGAGGTGATAGCTGGCCGGCGCATCCTTGCGGGCGAGGATCACGTCGCCGTGGCTGAGGGGATCGGCGGGGACGATGCCGGCATAGGCATCGTGCCAGATGAGCGGCCCGGCCAAAGCAACCGCTTTCGCCATGTCCAGCCGCCAGCTGTGCGGGCGCGTCAGGTCCGGATCGGCCAGGCCGCGGCAGGTGCCCGGATAGAGCGCGCCGTCGGGCCCATGCGGCGCGGAGAGACTCGCGGCGATGTCGGCGCGGGTACAGAAACAGGGATAGAGCAGCCCCATCGCCCGCAGTCGGTCAAGCGCATCCTGGTAGAGCCCCAGCCGCTGCGACTGGAAGCTCGGCGGTTCGTCCCATCGCAGCCCCAGCCAGTCGAGATCGGCGAGGATCGCTGCGACATGTTCGGGCCGCGACCTTGTGCCGTCGATATCCTCGATGCGCAGCATGAAACGACCCCCGCGCGCCCGCGCGAAATCGTGCGCCTGCAGCGCTGAATAGGCGTGCCCGAGATGGAGTCGACCGGTGGGGCTGGGGGCAAATCGGGTGTGGATATTCATGAATGTGGCTCTTGACCGTGAGTCGCGGCATATGCTGTCATGCGGGCGTCACGCTTCTGCGCAAGAGGCGAGGCACCGAAATCGAGGGTGAGGTTCTTGCATGTACCATCCCGATCTGATCCGCCATCCGGATGGGTGCCCGGCGCTCGTGCTGAACGCCGACTATACGCCGTTGAGCTATTATCCCCTCAGCGTGTGGCCCTGGCAGACGGCGATCAAGGCGATCTTTCTCGAGCGCGTCGACGTCGTCTCCTATTATGAACGCGAGGTGCGAAGTCCCAGCGCGGTGCTGAAGCTCCCTTCGGTCATCGCGCTCAAACAATATGTTCGGCCTTCGCAATTCCCCGCCTTCACCCGGTTCAATCTGTTCCTTCGCGACAAGTTCGCCTGCCAATATTGCGGATCGCACCGGGATCTCACCTTCGACCACGTCATTCCCCGCGCCCAAGGCGGCCGCACCACCTGGGAAAATGTCGCCACCGCCTGCGCCCCCTGCAACCTGAAAAAGGGCGGCCGCACTCCCCAGCAGGCCGGCATGCCGCTCTACATCCAGCCGATCCGGCCGACGAGCTGGCAGCTCCAGGAACATGGCCGCCGCTTCCCGCCCAACCATCTCCACGACACCTGGCGCGACTGGCTCTATTGGGACATCGAGTTGGAGGCCTGAGCGGATAGCGCGCAGCATCTTTTTTCTCACGCGAAGGCGCGAAGGCGCGAAGAAGTTTTTGCGCGCAGAGGCGCGGAGAGCGAAGAGGGGGCGTCGCCAGCGCGCAGCGCAGGAAAGAGACGGGTTGAGGAGATACAGCCTGCTTCGCATGCGGCCCGCCTCTGCGTTCTCTGCGCCTCTGCGCGAAACGCACTTCCTTCTTCCTCGCGCCTTCGCGCCTTCGCGCCTTCGCGTGAACGGAAAATGCCCGCGCCCTGCCAAATACTCCGTGTGTTATTGCGATAACACAGATAGTCGGCTAAGGCGTTGGCATGGCGCGCGAGCCCGGCATTCCCGATAGTCGATTCCCGTTGCGGCGCGATGGCGCCGACGACGATGTGGCACAACCCCAGGGCTGGCGTCCGCAGGGCCGGCGCGACAGGCGCGAGCCGATCTGGCGGCCCGGCATGGGCGCGGGCGAAAGCGCCGCGCCGCACGAGCCCTATCGCGGGGGTTACGGCGCAGGTGGCGGCTTCGACGGCGGAGACGATCTGCCGCCCGTCACGCCGGCAAAGCGCCGCATCCGCTGGGGCCGCTGGATCGTCCGCGGGCTTGCCGTGTGCATCCTGCTGTTCATCGCCGCGGTCGCCTGGCTGGCGATCACCGCGCCGCTCTCCAAATCGCTGCGCCCGCCGGCGCCCCCCTCGATCACCCTGCTCGCTGCCGACGGCACCCCGATTGCGCGCCGCGGGGCGGTGATCGGCAAGCCGGTCGACGTGTCCAAGCTGCCCGATCATGTCGCGCAGGCCTTCATCGCGATCGAGGACCGGCGCTTCTACAGCCATTGGGGCGTCGACCCACGCGGTATCGCCCGCGCGGCGTTCCACAATGTCAGCTCGGGCGGGGGATCGCAGGGCGGCAGCACGATCACCCAGCAGCTCGCCAAGAACGCGTTCCTCAACTCGCGCCGCACCTTCGGGCGCAAGGCGCAGGAAGTGCTGATCGCCTTCTGGCTCGAGGCGTGGCTGAGCAAGGACGAGATCCTCTCGCGCTACCTCTCGAACGTCTATTTCGGTGACAATGTCTACGGCCTGCGCGCCGCCGCCCAGCATTATTTCTCGACCACGCCCGAGCATCTGACGCTGAGCCAGGCGACCCTGCTCGCGGGCCTGGTCAAGGCCCCGAGCCGGCTCGCCCCCACCGGCAATCTCGACGGCGCCCGCGAGCGCCAGCGGCTGGTGATCGGCGCGATGCAGGAAGCCGGCTTCATTACCGAGGCCGAGGCGCGGCGCGTGCGCCCGGCTGTCCTGCACGTGCAGGACAGCGACGAGACGCTGCCCAACGGCACCTATTTCGCCGACTGGGTGCTCCCCGAAGCACGCGACCGCGCCGGCGGCGTCGCCACCGAGCAGACGGTGACCACCACGCTCGATACGCGGCTCCAGGCGGCGGCCGAGCGGGTGATCAAGGCCTCGGGCCTAGGCAAGGCGCAGGTGGCACTCGTGGCGATGCGGCCCGACGGGCGGATCGTCGCGATGGTCGGCGGGCGCAACTATGCCGCCAGCCCGTTCAACCGCGCCACCCAGGCGCGGCGCCAACCGGGCTCGGCGTTCAAGCTGTTCGTCTATCTGGCGGCGCTCCGCTCGGGGATGACGCCGGACACGATGGTCGACGATACGCCGGTGCAGATCGGCGACTGGAAACCCTCGAACAGCGACGGCCGCTATGCCGGCCGCATCACACTGCGCCAGGCGATGGCCAAGTCGAGCAATGTCGTAGCTGCCCGGCTGATCCAGAAGCTCGGCGTCGGCCGCGTCACGCAGGCGGCGCGCGACCTCGGCATCTCCACCCCGCTCGGCAACGACGCCTCGATTGCGCTCGGCACCTCGACCGGTTCGCTGCTCGAGCTGACCGCGGCCTATGCGGCGGTGGCGAACGGCAGCTATCCGGTGCGCCCGCGCGGGCTCGACGAAGAAGAATCGGCCGACGACTGGCTGGCGCGCCGCCTCGGCGGACCGAGCCGCTTCGACGAACGGCTGCTCGAGGACTTGCGCTCGATGCTCGGCACAGTGGTGCAGAACGGCACGGCGCGGGCGGCGGCGCTGCCGGTGCCGGCGTTCGGCAAGACCGGCACGACGCAGGACGGGCGCGACGCGCTGTTCGTCGGCTGGGCGGGCGACCTCGTCGTCGGCGTGTGGATCGGCAATGACGACAACAGCCCGGTCTCGGGTGCCTATGGCGGCGGGCTGCCGGCGCATATCTGGCGCGACTTCATGGTCCGCGCGCTCGGCCTTACCCTGCCGCCGGCGCCGGTCGAGGAGGACAATGCGACCGACGACAACGCGATCGGCCTGGACGAGGTGCTGAACGGCGCGGGCGTGCAGGTCGACCAGGACGGCGTCCAGCTGGACCTGAACCGCGTCCGCGAGCTGGTGCCCGAGGGCGAGGCGCGCGACGCGATCCCGCGCAACGTGCGGATCCCGGTGCCGGGCAGCAACGCCGATCGCCGCCGCCGCGATCCCCCGCGCGACGATCCCGACGGCGAGGAGTGATCCCGGCGCTGGCCCTCTCCGGCGCGACTGGGTAGGAGGGCGGCAACAGAGTTTCAGGAGACGGGCATGAAGACGGTAGGCGTGATCGGTGCGGGCCAGATGGGGGCGGGCATCGCCCAGGTATCGGCGCAGGCGGGCTATGCCGTGCTGCTGTCCGACGTCGACCAGGCGCGCGCCGAGGCCGGCAAGGCAGGCATCGGCAAGCAGCTCGCCCGCGCGGTCGAGAAGGAAAAGATCACCGCCGCGGATGCCGAGGCCGCACTCGGCCGGATCACCCCGATCGGCGACCTCGCCGCGATGGCACCGTGCGACCTGGTGATCGAAGCCGCGACCGAGCGGGAGGCGATCAAGCGCCAGATCTTCGAGACCGTCGGCAAGGCGCTGGGCAGCGAGGCGATCCTTGCCAGCAACACCTCGTCGATCCCGATCACCCGGCTGGCCCAGGCGGCACCCGATCCGGCGCGCTTCATGGGCGTGCACTTCTTCAATCCGGTGCCGGTGATGGGCCTGATCGAGCTGATCCGCGGCCTCGCCACCAGCGACGCGACGGTGGGCGCGGTGGAGGCGTTCGGCCAGTCGCTCGGCAAGCGGATCGTCCATGCCAATGACGCGCCCGGCTTCATCGTCAACCGCGTGCTGATGCCGATGCTCAACGAGGCCTGCTTCGCGCTCGGCGAAGGCGTGGCGACGATCCCGGACATCGACGCGGCGTGCCAGCTGGGGCTCAACCACCCGATGGGACCGTTCACGCTCGCCGATTTCATCGGGCTGGATACCTGCCTGGAGATCACCCGCGTGCTGTTCGAAGGCACCGGCGACCCCAAGTTCCGCCCGGCGCCGCTGCTGGTGAAGTACGTCGAGGCCGGCTGGTACGGCCGCAAGACCAAGCGCGGCTTCTACGATTACACCGGCGCGGAACCCGTGCCGACGCGGTGATCTGAACGGCGATGGCGCCGCTGGGGTTCCCAATCCACCGGCGCCACGATAGCGGGTCGCATGCACGTCACCATCGAGGCGATTTCCTTCCTGCTGCTGATCGCCTTCCTGGCGGGCGGGGTCGATGCGATGGCGGGCGGCGGCGGGCTGCTTACCATGCCGGCGCTGCTCGCCGCGGGCGTCCCGCCGGTCGCCGCCATCGCGACGAACAAGCTGCAGAGCACGATCGGCACCGGCTCGGCGGTGCTCGCCTTCTTGCGCGCAGGGCGGATCGACGCCAGGGCGTTCGCGCTGCCCGCCATGGGCGCCTTTGCCGGATCGGCGCTGGGGGCGACGATCGTCCAGCATATCGATTCGAGCTTCCTCGCCGCCTTCGTGCCGGTGCTGCTGATCGCCATGGGCTTCTACTTCCTGCTCGCGCCCCGGATGAGCGAGGAGGATCGCCATGGCCGGCTGGGGCGCACCGGGCTGACGCTGGTGTGCACGGGCATCGGCTTCTACGATGGCTTTTTCGGCCCCGGCACCGGATCGTTCCTGACCACTGCGCTCGTCGCGCTGGGCGGGCTTGGGCTGGTGCGGGCGATCGCCAACACCAAGTTCCTCAATCTCGCGACCAACATCGCCGGTCTGCTGGCGATGATCATCGGCGGCAAGGTGCTGTGGCTGCTGGGCTTGGGCATGGCCGTGGCCAATATCGCCGGAAACCAGCTCGGCGCCTGGGCGGCGCTCCGCTTCGGCGGGCGGGGCGTGCGCCCGCTACTCGTCATCATGTCCTTCGCGCTGACCGCAAAGCTGCTGGCGAATCCGGACAATCCGCTCTGGCAATGGCTGCGCAGGTAACCGTCGACGCTAGGTAGCATTGCCGAGTGCACCGTTCGCCCCGGCAATAATCTATAAACCATGAGTATTCTGGTGCGGGGGGGGCGCCACTGTGGAGCAACCGCACGTTGTGCCCCCGCCCTCTCAGGACGGTGCTCGCGTTCCTGCTGCTGACGATCACCGGTGTGCCCGCGCCGACTTTGCCGACCCGGCTCCACCGGCCCGCAGCGGCTGAGCTAGCGGCTGTTGTACAGCGGTGCCGACCTGATCAGCCGCGTGGTGCGTTCGGTGTGGGTGCGGGGGCAGCCGAGCGTCGTCGGCGCGCTCAACGGCACCCCAGCTCCTTCGACCTGCGGCAGAATTTCTGCGGGGTCTATCGCTGCGTCTCGGGCGAGATCGGCTTCCACTACTGGAGCGGGGCGCAAGGGCCTGAACGCGGTGACCAGTAACCGGTGGATGTTCGATCCGCGCGGGCTCGCCACCACCGCAACCGCGTCGGTGTTCTCCGAGGGCGCGAAGAACGGGGAGGCGGGCAGCCTGCTCTATACTACCGGCTGTAAGCGCGTGCCTGCGGGCGGCGGATCACTCCGCCGCTTGCGCCGGCTCCGCGTTTGCCGCTTCGATTTCGGCAGCTTTGGCCTCGACCAGCTGGACGATGTGATTCAGCATGTCGGCATCCTCGACCGTGTGGTCGGTGAGCCCGGACAGATAGACCATGTGCTTGCCGTTGCCGCCGCCGGTGAGGCCGATATCGGTCTCGCGCGCCTCGCCGGGGCCGTTGACGACGCAGCCCAGCACCGAAAGCGACAGCGGCGTGCGGATATGCTGGAGCCGTTCCTCCAGCGCCTGGACGGTGCGGATCACGTCGAAGCCCTGGCGCGCGCAGCTGGGGCAGGAGACGACGCGGACGCCGCGGTTGCGGATGCCGAGCGACTTGAGGATCTCGAAGCCGACGCGCACTTCCTCCTCGGGCTCGGCCGAAAGGCTGACGCGGATGGTGTCGCCGATGCCGAACCAGAGCAGCGAGCCGATGCCGATCGCCGACTTGACCGTGCCGCCGACGAAGCCGCCCGCCTCGGTGATGCCGAGGTGCAGCGGGCAATCGACCGCGTCGGCCAGCTGCTGATAGGCGGCGACGGCAAGGAACACGTCGCTCGCCTTCACCGCCACCTTGAATTCGTGGAAATCGCGGTCCTGGAGCAGCTTGATGTGGTCGAGCGCGGATTCGACCAGCGCCTCCGGGCAGGGTTCGCCGTACTTCTCCAGCAGGTCCTTCTCGAGGCTGCCGGCGTTGACGCCGATGCGGATCGCGGCACCGTTGGCCTTGGCGGCGTTGACCACCTCGTTCACCCGGTCGGCCGAGCCGATATTGCCGGGATTGATGCGCAGGCAGGCGGCGCCGGCATCGGCGGCTTCCAGCGCGCGCTTGTAGTGGAAATGGATGTCCGCGACGATCGGCACGCGTGCGGCGCGGACGATCTGCTTGAGCGCGGTGGTGCTCTCGACGTCGGGGCAGGAGACGCGGATGATGTCCGCGCCGGCTTCCTCGCAGCGGCGGATCTGGTCGATCGTCGCCTTCACGTCGGACGTCGCGGTGTTGGTCATCGTCTGCACCGTCACCGGCGCATCGCCGCCAACGGGGACGTTGCCCACCATGATCTGACGGCTTTGCCGCCGGACGATATCGCGCCAGGGTCGTACGGACATGGGGCGCATATAGGCGCATCGGGGAGGCAGGGCTAGGGCGGAAGCGAGGGGGTTTGTAGCCTTGGTTCTAGCGTATCCTCCCCCGCCAGGGGGAGGTGGCGCGCGAAGCGCGACGGAGGGGGAGGATGCCAGAACCTCTCGGCCGTCGTGCTTCCTCCCCCTCTGTCAGGCCTGCGGCCTGCCACCTCCCCCTGGCGGGGGAGGATGCACTTGGGGCCGCGGCTTGGACCCTCCGCCTGATCTGCTAGGGGACGGCGCAAATCATAGCCTCAGGAGCCCGCAGCCATGTCCACCGCCACCCCCGAGCCCCGCTGGACGCTGATGATCCATGGCGGTGCCGGCAGCATGCGGCGCGGTACGCTCTCGCCCGAGCAGGAAGCCGGTGCCGAGGCGGGCCTTAACGCCGCGCTCGATGCCGGTGCGGCGGTGCTCGAAGCCGGCGGCTCGGCGGTCGACGCCGTGCAGGCGGCGGTGCAGGTGCTGGAGGATGATCCGCACTTCAATGCGGGGCGGGGTTCGGTGTTCACCTGGGAGGGCGGGCACACGCTCGACGCCGCGATCATGGACGGCACCACCCGTGCGGCGGGCGCCGTCGCGGGATCGACGACCACGCGGCACCCGGTCGCGCTCGCCCGCTCGGTGATGGAGAAGAGCCGCCACGTCCTGCTCGCCGGCGAGGGTGCGGACCAGTTCGCCCGCGAGCAGGCGCTCGAGCAGGTCGAGAACAGCTGGTTCGGCACCGCGGAACGCCGCCAGCAGCTCGACTCAATGAAGGGCGACACCGCGCGCGGCGGCTTCGACGTCGACATGAAATACGGCACGGTCGGCGCGGTGGCGATGGATTCGCAGGGTCACGTCGCCGCCGCCACCTCCACCGGCGGGCTCACCGGCAAGCGCTGGGGGCGGGTGGGCGATTCGCCGCTGATCGGCGCGGGTACCTATGCCGATGACCGCGCCTGCGCGGTCTCCGCCACCGGATCGGGCGAGTTCTTCATCCGCGAGGGCGTGGCGCACGAGATCTGCGCGCGGATGCGGTTCACGGGCGAGACCGCCAAACAGGCCGCCGATGTGGTGATGGCCGATGTGAAGGCGATGGGCGGTGTCGGCGGCGTGATCCTCATTGCGCCCTCCGGCGAACTGGACTGGAGCTTCACCACGCCCGGCATGTATCGCGGCAGGGCCTCGGCGGGCGGCGAGCGCGTCGTGGCGATCTACGAGGATCGGCGCGACTGAACCCCCTTGCCTCGCGGAAATTCGCGAGCAACAATATTGCCCGATCCGCGCCGTTTCGCGTTCGCGAAGATCGTTCAAAAGGGGCCGTCACATCATGGTTCGTGCCATTTCGTTCGCCAGCCTGTTGCTGGCCACCACCGCGCCTGCGCTCGCGCAGAATTCGATGCCGCAGCCGGTGCCGATCGTCGACACCATCCCGGCGGCGCGCGACGTGGCGTATCCCGGCACGCTCAAGATCGAAGTGGACGCGACCGATACGGTGCGCGGCATCTTCCGGGTGCGCGAGACGATCCCCGTCGCCAAGGCCGGCCGGCTGACCCTGCTCTTCCCCGAATGGCTGCCGGGCAAGCATGGCCCCCGCGGCGAGATCGAGAAGCTGGCCGGCCTACAGATCAAGGCGAACGGCAAGCGCATTCCCTGGACGCGCGACACGGTCGACGTGTTCGCCTTCCATGTCGACGTGCCCTCTGGCGCCAAGACGGTCGAGGCCGAGTTCCAGTTCGTCTCCGCGACCGACGGCAACCAGGGCCGCATCGTGATGACGCCCGAGATGATGAGCGTGCAGTTCAACTCGCTCAGCCTCTATCCGGCGGGCTATTTCACCCGCCGCATCCCGATCCAGGCGACGGTGAAGTACCCCGAGGGCTGGACCGCCGCCGGCGCGGTGCCCGCCAAGGTGACGGGCTCGACCTATGCCTATGAGACCACAAGCTACGAGATCCTGATGGACTCGCCGGTGATCGCGGGCCGCTATTATCGCAAGTTCCCGCTCAGCGATCGGGTGACGCTCGACGTGGTGGCGGACAGCGCCGACGAGCTGGAGGCCAAGCCCGAGCAGATCGAGGCGCACAAGCGGCTGGTCGATCAGGCCGTGAAGACCTTCGGCGCCCAGCATTACGACCATTACCACTTCCTCCTGTCGATCAGCGACAAGATGGGCGGGATCGGCCTCGAGCATCACCGCAGCTCGGAAGACGGCGTGGGACCGGGCTATTTCACCAAATGGGCCGAGCAGGCCGGTGCACGCAACCTGCTGCCGCACGAATATACCCATAGCTGGGACGGCAAGTATCGCCGCGGCGCCGAGCTGTGGACGCCCGATTTCCGCATGCCGATGCGCGACCAGTCGCTGTGGGTGTACGAAGGCCAGACCCAGTTCTGGGGCTATGTCTTCCAGGCGCGCTCGGGCCTCGTCTCCAAGGAAGAGACGCTGGAAGGCTATGCCAACATCATGGCGAGCCTCGACAATCGCGCTGGCCGCCAGTGGCGCCCGATGATCGACACCACCAACGATCCGATCATCACCGCCCGCGCCCCCAAGGGCTGGACCAGCTGGCAGCGCAGCGAAGACTATTACAACGAAGGCCTGCTGGTGTGGATGGAGGTCGATTCGGTCCTCCGCGAACAGAGCAAGGGCACCAAGTCGATCGACGATTTCGCGCGTGCCTTCTTCGGCGGCCGCGACGGCGATTATGGCGAGGTGACCTATACCTTCGACGACGTGGTCAAGACGCTGGAGGGCATCCAGCCCTATGATTGGCGCAAGCTGCTCACCGCGCGGCTGCACGACGTGTCCGAACACGCGCCGCTCAAGGGCTTCGAGCGCAACGGCTACAAGCTCGTCTATAGCGACGTGCCGAACAAGATGGGCCGCCCGGGCACTGCCGACCTCAGCTATTCGCTGGGTCTCGCGGTCGGCAAGAAGGGCATCGCGGGCGTGATGTGGGATGGTCCGGCGTTCAAGGCCGGCATCACCGTCGCCGACGAGATCGTCGCGGTGAACGGCCGCGCCTATGCCGTCGACGCGCTGATCGATGCGGTGAAGGCCGCCAAGGGGACCAAGGCGCCGATTCGCCTGACGCTAAAACGGGACGATAGTTACCGAGAGGTTGCCATCGACTATCATGATGGGCTGCGCTATCCGCATCTGGTCAAGTCGGTTGATGGAGAGGCTGGCCTAGACAAGCTGCTGCAAGCTCGCTGAGACGGGCGGGGCTGCCAACCAAGGTTTAGAGAAACATGCGCATCGATCTGATTCCCATTGGCGATGATCCGCCGAACAACCTGAACGTCATCATCGAAGTGCCGGTTGGCGGCGAACCGGTGAAGTATGAATTCGACAAGGCGAGCGGTGCGCTGTTCGTCGATCGCATCCTGCACACGCCGATGCGCTATCCGGCGAACTATGGCTTCGTGCCGCACACGCTGTCGCCCGACGGCGACCCGCTCGACGCGCTCGTCATCGCCCGCTCGCCCTTCGTTCCGGGCTGCGTGGTGCGTGCGCGCCCGATCGCGGTGCTGAAGCTGGAAGACGAAGCCGGCGGCGACGAGAAGCTGGTCTGCGTGCCGGTCGACAGCACCTTCCCCTATTATGCGGACGTGGGCGAGCGCACCGACCTGCCGACGATCGTGCTCCAGCAGATTGAGCATTTCTTCACCCATTATAAGGACCTCGAGTCCGAGAAGTGGGTGCGGATCGGCAATTGGGGCGATGCCGCCGAAGCGCGCCAGATCGTCCTCGAGGCGATCGAAGCCGCGAAGAAGGCCAAGGCAGCCTGAGCCAGAAAGTGCGGCGGGGCGGGGCGCGACCCCGAGGGGTCGGCAACGTCCTCGCGCCGCCGCGCTTCCTCGCCTTTGCCGCGACGACGCTCGCGGCGGGCGTCTTCCTGGTGCCGCATTTCGGCATCCGGATGGGGGCGATGATCGCCTTCGATATCGGCGCGGCGCTGTTCCTTGCGCTGTGTATTCCGATGCTCAAGCACCAGTCCGATGCGATGCGGCGCTCCGCCTGCAACAACGATGCGAACCGGCTGGTGCTGCTCGGCATCACCGGTGCCGTCACCGTCATCATCCTGATCGCGATCGCCAGCGAGCTGATGGAGCGCAAGGCGCCCCAGCCCGCGCAGCTTGCGTTGATCCTCGGAACGCTGGGTCTCAGTTGGACCTTCAGCAACGCCGTCTATGCGCTGCACTACGCCCACCTGTTCTACAGCGAGGCACCGGGTGGGCGGGACCGGGGCGGGCTGGAGTTTCCCAAAACGCCCGAGCCCAATTACTGGGACTTCATCTATTTCGCCTTCTGTCTGGGCATGACCTTCCAGACCAGCGACGTTTCGATCGAGACGCGGCAGCTGCGCCGCGTGGTGACGCTGCACTGCCTCGCCGCCTTCGTGTTCAACCTGGGCGTGGTGGCCTTCACGATCAACGTTCTCGGCGGTAGTTGAGGCGCCGGGCGTCCGCCCGACACCAGCCTGCCGGAGAATCCATGTTCCGTGTTGCCGCCCTCGCGCTCGCCGCGCTGCTCGTGCCTGCCGCCGCGTCTGCCCAGACCAACGACAAGTTCGTCGTCGCCAGCCCGACCGAGGGTGTGTGGATGAAGGGCGACCTCCACGTCCATTCGCGCCACAGCAAGGATTCGACCAACCACCCCGAGGCGCGGATCATCGGGGATGCGGAGCGCGCGGGCTTCGACTTCCTGCTGATCAGCGACCACGACAACCATGTGGATGGCGACGTGGCGCACAACAGCTGGAGCGATCCCGAATTCCGCTCGGGCAAGCTGCTGCTGCTCTACGGCGCGGAGTGGACCACGGTGCGCGGCCATGCGGTGATCCTGTCGGCCAGGCCCTATGACCACAAGAAGCTGTTCGACATTCGGGATGCCCGCGACGTGCAGGTGCAGAAGGTGAAGGATGGCCTGGGCGTCCATCTTTCGGCCAATCACCCGACCAACAAGGATCATTTCGGCTATTCCTACGACCTGGTCGATTCGATCGAGGTGTGGAACACCGTCCGTTGGGCGCCGAACAAGACCAACCTGATGGTGTGGGACGACATGCTCAGCTCCGGCCGCAAGATCGCGGCGCGGGGCGGCAGCGATTCGCATCATGGCACGGTGCCGGGCAGCACCGCGCCGCAGGCGGTCGAGGCGAACGCCAACAATATCGGCACACCGACCACCTGGGTGTTCGCCCCCGCCCGCACGCGGGAAGCGGTGATCGCCGCGATCGGCCGCGGGCGCGCCTCGATCAGCGCCAATCCCTATGCGCCGCGGGTGGAACTCACCGCCGACCTGAACGGCGACGGCAAGGCGGACATGCTGATGGGCGACAATGCCAGGGCGCCGGCGGGGCCGGTGCGCTTCACCGTGAAGCTGGCAGGCAAGCGCGAGGACGGCGCCTATCACGTGCGCGTGGTGAAGAATGGGGACGTGTTCGCCACGCTCGACATCGGCGCGGACGGCAGTGTCGGCTTCGCCGACACGCCTGATGCCAAGGGCCGCAGCTATTACCGCGTCGAGGTGGAGGGGCCGCAGACGCCCTATCCGGGCGTCGACAATTTCGCCAAGGTCGCCGGGCCGATGGTGGCGATCTCCAACCCGATCTTCTTCAACTTCGATCCGGCCTTCTGACGCCGACCGGGCAAGGAGTCAGGCCGCCGCGCCCGCCCCTTCGACCGTATCGATCAGCTCGACCACGTCGCCGATGAGCGTGCGCATCGCGATGCGGGCGGCGGTATAGTCCTTGGCGGCGATCGCATCGCGGACCGCGGCATGGTCGGCCACGCTCGCGCTGCGGCCCTTGATCCGGTTGGTGAAGCGGATCGAGGTGCGCAGCGCGGTCGCCACCATGTCGCGGAACTGGGCGTAGAAGGGATTGCCCGAGGCGCGGAGCACCGCGACGTGGAAGGCGATATCGGCATCCAGCGTATCGTCCAGCCCGCGCTCCGCCGCTTCCATCCGGGCGAGCCCGGCCGAGATCCGCTGCAGATCCTCGGGCGTGCCGAACTGCGCGGCCAGTGCCGCGGCTTCGGGCTCGATCGCGATGCGCAACTGGCTGAACTGGCGGAGCAGCTCGACCGAGAATTGCCGCTCGAGCAGCCAGCGCAGCACGTCGGTGTCGAACAGGTTCCACGACGAGGCCGGCTGCACCACCGTGCCCTGGCGCGGGCGCGCGCTCAGCAGACCCTTGGCGGTGAGCATCTTCACCGCCTCGCGCGTCACCGATCGGCTGACGCCGTGCTGCTTGGCCAGCTCGGCCTCGGTGGGAAAGGCTTCGGTCTCGTAGCGGCCGGTGACGATCGCGCGGCCTAGCGCGTCGAGCATGCCATAGGTGAGGTTGCGGCCCAGCCCCGAACGGACCGCATCGGCAGGGAGGGAAGGAGAGGTGGACA
The DNA here is from genome assembly GCF_900114095.1 of Sphingomonas sp. NFR04. Taxonomy (GTDB): domain Bacteria; phylum Pseudomonadota; class Alphaproteobacteria; order Sphingomonadales; family Sphingomonadaceae; genus Sphingomonas. Next base: position 265,976 of record NZ_FORV01000004.1, read on the forward strand.
TCCTCGCTATTGCTTTCCTGTTCTTGTCCGTGCGACGCTGCGCACGTCGGCATCGTTGCGCCCATGGTACTCCAGGCGCGTTGCTGGACAACCCCGATAAATAAGATAAATGAAGATGCGAACCCTGCATTGGGGCGGGGAGGGGCAAGACGCGCGGGCCATGCCGTTCGCGCCGGCACCGGCAGGAGTGGGCATGAGTCTATCCAACATCGATCTGGTCGTGGTGATCGTCTATGCGATCGGCATCTTCGGCCTCGCGCAATGGGTGAGCCGCGACAAGGCGGGCGCCACCAAGGATTCGAGCGACTATTTCCTCGCCTCGAAGAATCTGCCCTGGTGGGCGATCGGCGCCTCGCTGATCGCGGCGAACATCTCGGCCGAACAGATCGTCGGCATGTCGGGATCGGGCTATGCCATCGGCCTCGCCATCGCCTCCTATGAATGGATGGCGGCGCTGACCCTGCTGATCGTCGGCAAGTTCTTCCTGCCGATCTTCCTGCGCAACGAAATCTACACGATGCCGCAGTTCCTGGAGCAGCGCTTCGGGCCGACCATCCGCACCGTGATGGCCGTGTTCTGGCTGATCCTCTACGTGTTCGTCAACCTCACCTCGATCATCTGGCTCGGCTCTATTGCGGTGACCCAGGTGGCGGGCGTCAACCAGGACGTGGCGCTGATCGGGCTGGGTGCGTTCGCCTTGCTCTACCAGCTGCGCGGCGGCCTCAAGGCGGTGGCGCTGACCGACATCGTCCAGGTGACGCTGCTGGTGCTGGGCGGGCTGGTCGTCGCCTATCTCACGCTGACCAAGATCGGCGGCGACAGCGGCGTGATCGGCGGGTTCCAGGAGCTGACGCGGCGCGTGCCGGACCATTTCGATATGATCCTCTCGCCCGACAATCCCCACTACAAGGACCTGCCCGGCATCGCGGTGCTGGTCGGCGGCATGTGGATCGCCAACCTCAGCTATTGGGGCTTCAACCAATATATCATCCAGCGCGCGCTGGCGGCGAAGAGCCTCGCCGAGGCGCAGCGCGGCGTGGTGTTCGCCGGCTTCCTCAAGCTGCTGATGCCGGTGGTGATCGTGCTGCCGGGCATCGCCGCGGTGGTGCTGGCGCCCAACCTCGCAAAGCCCGACCAGGCCTATCCGACGATGATGGCGCTGCTGCCCACGGGCCTGCTCGGCCTCGTCTTCGCGGCGCTGATCGCGGCGATCATCGCGTCGACCGCCTCCAAGATAAATTCGATCGCGACGATCTTCACGCTCGACATCTACGCCAAGCTGAAGGGCGTGCAGAGCCGCGCGGAGGACGGTGCGCACAAGGCCGGCTATGAAACGCACCTCGTGCGCGTCGGCCGGATCGCGGCGGTGGTCTCGATCATCATCGCGATGTTCACCGCCCGCCCGCTGCTCGGCAGCCTCGACCAGGCGTTCCAGTACATCCAGGAATTCTCCGGCTTCGTGACGCCGGGCATCACCGTCATCTTCCTGCTCGGCCTGTTCTGGCCGCGCGCGACCGAGGCGGGAGCGCTGGTGGGCGCGGTCGCCTCGGTGGTGCTGAGCTTCGTCTTCTGGTTCCCGGCCAAATGGGGTGGGATCGAGGCGCTGAACGCGGTGCCGTTCATCAACCGCATGGGCATCGTGTTCCTCGCCTCGCTGGCGCTGGCGGTGATCGTGTCGCTCGCCCGTCCGGCAGCCGGGGGCAGCAACCGCATCCGCATGGAAGGCGTGCGCTTCAACACCACCACCGGCTTCAACATCGCCGCGGCGGTGATCGTCCTCATCCTGATCGGGTTGTACGCGACATGGTGGTAAGCTTTTCCGGCTCCTTCCTCGCGGTCGACTGGGGCACGACCAACCGTCGTGTCTTCCTGGTCGAGAACGGCGCCGTCACGCACACCGAGCGCGACGACAAGGGCGTGACCTCGGTCACCGACTTCGCCGCCGAGGCTGCCGGCATCCGCGCGCGCCACGGCGACCTGCCGCTACTGATGGCGGGCATGGTTGGCGCCAATATCGGCTGGGCACCGGCGCCCTATGTCGCGGCGCCCGCAGGGATCGCCGAGCTGGCGGGTGGGCTGCTCTGGGTCGAGGAGCGCAGCGCGATCGTGCCGGGCGTCTCGACCTTGGTCACCGGGCGGCCGGACGTGATGCGTGGCGAGGAAGTCCAGCTGCTCGGCGCGGTGCGGGCGGGGCTGGCGCCCGCCGATGCGCTGCTCGTCCAGCCCGGCACGCATTGCAAATGGGTGGAGATGGCGGACGGCCGCATCGCCGACTTCACCACCGCGATGACCGGCGAGCTGTTCGCCACGCTGCGCAAGCACGGCCTGCTGGCGGCGCAGCTCTGCGGCGAAGTCCATGTCGGCGCGGCCTTCCATGCGGGGGTGGAGGAGGGGCGCAAGCGCGACCTCGCCGCCTCGCTGTTCGGCATCCGCGCCGCAAAGATGCTGGGCGTGCGTGACGATGCCGATGCGGCGGCCTTCGCCAGCGGGCTGCTGATCGGCAGCGACGTCGCTGCGCGGCTCGAACATGCGGGCCACGACACCGTCCATATCCTGGCCGACCCGATGCTGGGCGGCCTCTATGCCGCCGCGATTCGTACGCAGGGCCGCGAGGCGGTCATCGCCAGCAGCCATGACGCGTTCCTCGCGGGAATCCTTGCCATTGCGGAGCAGATTGCATGAGCCACATCGCCGAATTCGACGCCGCCTTCGCCCGTTGCCCGCTGATCGCGATCCTCCGGGGCGTGAAGCCCGATGAGGTCGAGGTGATCGGTGACGAACTGGTCGCGGCCGGCTTCACGCTGATCGAAGTGCCGATGAACTCGCCCGAGCCGCTGGAGAGCGTGTCGCGGCTCGCCAAGCGCTTCGCCGGGCGTGCGGTGATCGGCGCGGGCACGGTGCTGCGGGTGGACCAGGTACAGGCCGTGGCGGACGCCGGCGGCACGATGATCATCTCGCCCAACGCGAACCTCGACGTGATCCGTGCGAGCGCCGCGGCTGGGTTGGTCTCGCTGCCGGGCATCATGACCCCGAGCGAGGCTTTCGCGGCGCTCGACGCGGGCGCGACCGCGCTCAAGCTGTTCCCGGCCGAGGCGGCGAGCCCGACGGTGCTCAAGGCGATGCGCGCGGTGCTGACCGAGGCGCGGATCCTGCCGGTGGGCGGCGTGTCGCCGGACACGATGGCGCCGTGGCAGGCCGCCGGCGCGCCGGGCTTCGGTCTGGGCTCGGCGCTCTACAAGGTGGGGATGACCGCCGAACAGGTCGGCGCCAATGCGCGGGCGTTCGTCGCGGCGCTGGGGTGACCTTAGTCCCTCCCTTCTTAGTCCCCCTCCCGCTTGCGGGAGGGGTTAGGGGAGGGTGAGAGAGGGCAGCGGGCGATCCGCTAAATTAGGTCGTAGACTCACAAATCTGGAGTTTCCGAAACCGCCCATTTACGGACGTTCGCCATCGATCGTATGGTACTCGCGTGACCACTCTCACGCTCTATCGGCCAATCGGCACCGTAGAAGCCGCGCTGATCGAGCGAGCCGGATGGCACTCCTTTCCCGCTATGCCGTCAGGTTTCGGCTTCTACGCATACGCGCAACCCGTAGCTGATCCGAGAGATTGGCCAGCACAGGTGGCGGATATCGAATGGTTTGAGGCACTCGAGTACGGTCAAGAAGAAGTTGTCCTTAGCTGGCAGGCGTGGGGCAACGCGCCCGAAGAATATTTCGTCGTGTGGTTCGACGTCGACGAAAAACTTTGCCCTCGCTTGCACGTTCCGTTGGACGTCGAGACGGTGAACCAAAACCTGATCGGTCCGATACAAGTCTGCGCTCGATACAGTCCGTCTGAAGTTTGGATTCATCCGCGCCTGCGTGATGCAATTGCATGACCGCTCTCCACCCAATCTCGGACGTCCGGGCCGGTTCCAACAGCGGTCGTTTATGCGTTCACGACCTAGGCTCCGTCCTCGCACCGTCCCCCGAGTACTGCCCGCTTCTTCAGCGTCAGCCCTCGCTTCCAGCACACACCCTCCCCCTACCCCTCCCGCAAGCGGGAGGGGGTAAGAAGAGGGCCGCGCGCTTACTCCGCCGCGATTCCCGCCTTGGCAAACATGTCGCCTTCGATCGCGTCTTCGTTGGCGATGGTGCTGGTCTTGGCCTGGCGGCGCTTGTCGAAGCTGTCCCACACTTCGTTCCACTGGCCGCGCGTCGCCGCCTTCGAATATTCGGTCGCGCGCGTCTCGAAGAAATTGGCGTGCTCGACACCGTTAAGCAGCGGGGCGAGCCAGGGCAGGGGGTGCTCGTCGATCATGTAGATCGGCTTGAGGCCCAACTGGCCCAGCCGCCAGTCGGCGATGAAGCGGACATATTTCTTGATGTCCTTCGGCGTCATGCCGTTCACCGGGCCCATTTCGAAGACGAGATCGATGAACGCGTCCTCGATGCGGACGGTCTTCTGGCACATGTCCAGAATGTCGTCGCGCACGCTCGGCGTCATACAGTTCCGTTCCTTGCAGAAGGTGTGGAACAGCTTGATGATGCCTTCGCAGTGCAGGCTCTCGTCGCGGATCGACCAGGTGACGATCTGGCCCATGCCCTTCATCTTGTTGAAGCGCGGGAAGTTCATCAGCATCGCGAAGCTGGCGAATAGCTGCAGCCCCTCGGTAAAGCCGCCGAACATCGCCAGCGTCTTGGCGATATCCTCGTCGGTATCGACGCCGAAAGTGCTGAGGTAATCATGCTTGTCCTTCATCTCCTTGTACTGGAGGAAGGCGCTGTATTCGGTCTCGGGCATGCCGATCGTGTCGAGCAGGTGGCTGTACGCCGCGATGTGCACCGTCTCCATGTTGGAGAAGGCGGTGAGCATCATTTTGATCTCGGTCGGCTTGAACACGCGGCCGTATTTTTCGTGGTAGCAATCCTGCACTTCCACGTCGGCCTGGGTGAAGAAGCGGAAGATCTGGGTGAGCAGGTTGCGCTCGTGATCGGTCAGCTTCTGCGCCCAGTCGCGGCAATCCTCGCCCAGCGGCACTTCCTCCGGCAGCCAGTGGACCTGCTGCTGGCGCTTCCAATATTCATAGGCCCAGGGATATTCGAAGGGCTTGTAGGTCTTGCGGGCTTCGAGAAGCGACATGGGGATTACTCCGAGACGAATTTGATGAGAGCGAAGACGACCCCGACTGTCGCGAGGCCGATGAAGAAGATGCCGAACGCGCGAACGGTGCGCGGATCGGAGGCTGGCGGAGTGCCTTTGCCGAGATAGGTTGCTGGCCGCAGCACCATGTGTGCGCCTGCAGTCAAGGTCCCGATTACGCCACAAGCGGCGATTACCGAATCCATGTTCACGCCGCCCCTCCCGCGCTCGCAAAGGCCAGCGCGAAGCCGGTGAGGAACAGGCCGAGCGCCACCAGCATCATGCCACCGATCCGCAACGCATAGGTCGCGTGCTCGCTGGCTTCCATGCGCAGCAACGCCCGCGCCGCCGAAGGGCGGAGGAGGACGATCAGTCCCGCCGCGCCCGAAGCGATGCCGAGGCCGGCCTGTATGACGAGGGTACGGGTCATTGGTCGATCACGCGTCCACGAACGGTCTTCATCCCATCGCGCACGACGACCCGCTCGCGATAGACGACCTTGCGGCCACCCTGCGCGCCGACGCCGAGGAACACCACGCCGATGAAGAAGCCGAAATCATACCAGCCGCCATTGTTCGGCACCGCATAGACCGCGACCTCCGGGAACAGCAGTGACAGCCCCCAGGCCACGGGGAAGATGAAGCCGTGCCACAGCCCGAGCAGGAAGCCCGGCGCCTGCGGGGCCACGGCGCTCGGCACCTGGTGCGCGCAGGCCGTCAGCAGGCCAAAGGCGGCGAGGGCAAAGGCGGCGCGGCGCTTCATGCGGCTATCCCTAGGTATGGCAGACGTCCCTTTGTGCAATGTGCATCGTTTCGCGACCGCGTGCGTTCGGTGCGCGAACCCCAAGTAGGAGAAGACCCATGGCAGATCTCAGCGCAATCAAGGAACATATGGAAGTCATCGGCGCCGACGGCGTCCATGTCGGCACCGTCGACCATGTCGATGGCGGCCGCATCAAGCTGACCAAGAAGGACTCGGCCGCCCAGGTCGAAGGCGCCGAGGGCAGCCATGAAGGCCATCACCACTACATCCCGGGCGGCTTGGTCGCCGAGGTCGAGGGCGACAAGGTCCGCCTGTCGGCCAACGCCGATGTCGCGGCCGAGCTGTTCGAAGAAGAGGCTTGAGCCGTTAAGCGGAAGGTGTGAGTCCCCCTCACCCTTCCGCGGCTTCGCCGCTCCCTCCCTCTCCCACAAGGGGAGAGGGAGCTGGGGCGCACCACTCCCTCTCCCCTTGTGGGAGAGGGAAGGGGCCCGCCGCCGCAGGCGGTGGGAAGGGTGAGGGGGACGCGTGCTCATGCTCATGCTTGCAGCCCGGCATCCACATGCCGCGCAATTTCCGCGAGCACGCCATCGAGGTTGGTCATCACCTCGTTGTTCCAGAAGCGCAGCACCCGATAGCCTTCGCCGTTCAGGAACCGCGTGCGCACCGCATCGCGATCCAGACTCACGGCATGAGTCGCATCGTCGACTTCGACGACGAGCTTCGCGCCATGCGAACAGAAATCAGCGTGATAGACACCCATCGGCACTTGCCTGCGAAACCTTGCGTGCGGGAGTGCGCGGCGTAGCGCTGCCCATAATGTCCGTTCGACGGGGCCCGCATCGCGGCGATGTGCACGCGATCGGGTAGCGGTAGTGGACGGAAGAAGCTGGCGCTTGGTGAGACCTTCGGCATTGCCGCGGGGCTTTGGATGGCCCCGGGTCCCCCTCACCCTCCCACGCTGCTCCGCAGCGCGGGCCCCTCCCTCTCCCACAGGGGGAGAGGGGTTTTCAGCGGCGCCGCGTTCCTCCATCCCGGTTCCTCACTGGCAGGCCAGGCATTCGTCGTAATCGGTCGACTCACCCAGGTCGAACTTGGGCTTCTCGATCGTGTTGTCGGCTTCGACCCCGCCCGCGAAGCCGGCGCGCTGCACCGACTTGGAGCGCAGATAGTAGAGCGACTTGATGCCCAGCTCCCAGGCGCGGAAGTGGAGCATCAGCAGGTCCCACTTTTCCACGTCCGCCGGGATGAACAGGTTGAGCGACTGCGCCTGGTCGATGAACGGCGCGCGATCGCCCGCCAGCTCGAGAATCCAGCGCTGGTCGATCTCGAAGCTGGTCTTGTACGTGTCCTTCTCTTCCGGCGTCAGGAAGTCGAGGTGCTGGACCGAGCCGTTCTGTTCGAGGATCGAATTCCACACCGCGTCGGAATTCTTCGACTTCTCCTTGAGCAGCTTCTCCAGATACGGGTTGCGCACCGAGAAGGAGCCGCTGAGCGTCTTGTGGGTGTAGATATTGGCCGGGATCGGCTCGATGCAGGCGCTGGTGCCGCCGCAGATGATCGAGATCGACGCGGTCGGCGCGATCGCCATCTTGCAGCTGAACCGCTCCATCACGCCCATGTCGGCGGCGTCGGGGCAGGGGCCGCGCTCGACGGCGAGCGCCATCGAGGCTTCGTTCACCTGCGCGCTGACATGCTTGAAGATGCGCAGATTCCAGCTCTTCGCCATCGCGCCTTCGAACGGGATGCCGCGCGCCTGGAGGAAGCTGTGGAAGCCCATCACGCCGAGACCGACCGAACGCTCGCGTGCCGCCGAATAGCGGGCACGGGCCATCTCGTCGGGCGCGCGCTCGATATAGTCGGTCAGCACATTGTCGAGGAAGCGCATCACGTCCTCGATGAACAGCTTGTCCTTGTTCCACTCGTCCCAGGTCTCCAGGTTGAGCGAGGACAGGCAGCACACCGCGGTGCGATCATTGCCGAGATGGTCACGGCCCGTGGGCAGCGTGATTTCCGAGCACAGGTTCGAGGTCGAGACCTTGAGGCCCAGATCGCGGTGGTGCTTCGGCATGGTCGAGTTCACATGGTCCGAGAACACGATGTAGGGCTCGCCGGTGGCGAGGCGGGTCTCGACCAGCTTCTGGAACAGCGCGCGCGCATCCACCGTGGCGCGGACCGAGCCGTCCTTCGGGCTCTTCAGCTGCCATTCGGCGCCCTCGCGCACCGCTTCCATGAAGGCGTCGGGGATCAGCACGCCGTGGTGCAGGTTCAGCGCCTTGCGGTTGAAGTCGCCCGACGGCTTGCGGATCTCGAGGAACTCCTCGATCTCCGGGTGCGAGATGTCGAGATAGCAGGCGGCCGAGCCGCGGCGCAGCGAGCCCTGCGAGATCGCGAGCGTCAGCGAATCCATTACGCGGACGAAGGGGATGATGCCGCTGGTCTTGCCGTTCAGGCCCACCGGCTCGCCGATGCCGCGCACGCTGCCCCAATAGGTGCCGATGCCACCGCCGCGCGAGGCGAGCCAGACATTCTCGTTCCAGGTCTGGACGATGCCGTCCAGGCTGTCCGGCACCGAGTTGAGATAGCAGCTGATCGGCAGGCCGCGGCCCGTGCCGCCGTTCGACAGCACCGGCGTGGCCGGCATGAACCACAGCTTGGAGATGTAATCGTACAGGCGCTGGGCGTGCGCCTGATCATCGGCATAGGCCGAGGCGACGCGGACGAACAGGTCCTGGTAGCTTTCGCCGGGGAGCAGATAGCGGTCCTTCAGCGTCTCCTTGCCGAAATCGGTGAGCAGCGCGTCGCGCGCATGATCGACCTCGACCGGATAGGGCTGCGGCACGATCGCCTTGCTGTCGAGCGCCTTGCTGGCGGGGGCGGCTTCGATGGTGGCGGTCTCGTTCACGCTGGTCTCACTATCTCTGAATTCCATACCTCGGACCCCTGTCTTCTGCGTCACGCAACAACCGACTCGGGGCACGGTAGCGATCGTAGCACCAGCCGGGTTTGCGCGAGAACAAAAAGTGTCCATCGGCCCGGCGCCCGGCACGAATCTGCCCATGCCGCATTTGGGGATGCGAACGATGGGTTACCAGTGCTTGGGCTTGCCCCTTGGTGCGACCACTACAGATTGTGCCAATCCGAGTCCGGGCACAAGAGCGGAAATCACGGAGGAATGCAACGGCTCGTCGCTGAAATGACTCGGCTCGTGGCACGCCGGAGACCCCGAAAAGCGCGCGACGCACGGACCTTCCTTGCCTCCGGAAAAGGCAAGGGAACGAACGCGGAACTGCAAATAAATTTTGGGGGATGAATCACGGTCGCCACAACCGCTGGTGGCTGTGGCGGCGCAAGCTGCACCATGGAGGCTATCGAAGCGGCAGATAAAGCTCGGTCACGGCCGCATGCTCGGGCACGTCGGGGAAGAAGGCGACGCGGCGGGCGAAGAGCGGGAAGTCGCCCGGCTCCTCGCCGCTCTCCGGCAGCCATTCGCGATAGAGGAACAGCGCGGCGGGTTCGAGGTCGTCGGCCTGGCCCACCACCCGCAGCATCGCGCAGCGGCTGGCCGGGATCAGCCCGGGTTCGATGCCGTGCGCCGGGTCGGCCACGGGATGGGCGGTGCCGGCGCACAGGTCGAGGCGGTAATCCTCGGGCGGGGTGGTGCGCGGGTCGGTATGGAAGATGGTGTAGGTCGCGCTGGCCGGCGGACGGTGGGCGGTGGTCTTGCGCCAGGTGATGAAGCGGCGGATCGTGTCGCCGAGATGGGCGGGGTCGCCGCGGTGCGTCAGGAACGCCACCGGGGTGGCGGGGAAGTCGAGCGTCGTCACGTCGGCACAGGTGAATCGGGTCTGCATCGTCTGGCTCCTTGCTTGGGTGAGCGGCGCGAGGGCCGCGTGCCAGGGGTGCCAGTCCGGCGCCGCGCGGAACTGCGAGGGCGCCTGGCCGAAGCGCTGGCGGAAGGCGCGGGCGAAAGCCTCGGGCGATTCATAGCCGGCATCGAGCGCGATGCCGGTGATCGGCTCGCCGGGCCGATAGGCGAGGCGGTACGACGCCCGCTTCATCCGGACGAGCTGGACATAGCGATGCACCGATAGGCCGAACAGCGCGCTGAACTGGCGGTGGAAATGATGCTTGGAAAACGCCGCGACGCCCGCCAGCGTCTCCAGGTCGAGGTCCTCCTCGGCATGCGTGTCGACATGGTCGAGCACGCGCTGCATGCGGGCATGGTAGCGGGCGAGCGGCGTCTGCATCTATTCCTCCGTGGCGACGCCTTCCTAGAGGGCGGGAATGCCCCCCGCCCGACCGATCTTGCCCTGTGTCTATTCGGGCAGGATTGCGCTTGTTTCGGCACAGGCTAGGCTGCGCGCGAACCAGACAAAAGGGGGGTGCGATGCGGGCTTGGGGTGTGGCGATGCTGGCGCTGGCGGCGGCAAGCCCGGCGACCGCGCAGGTGCAGGTCGCGGAGGTGCCGGCAACGAAGATCGCCGCCGATCTCGCCTCGGGCAAGACGAGCAGCGCGGCGGTGACCGCCGCCTATCTGGCGCGCATCGCGGCGATGGACCAGAAGGGGCCGACGCTCCGCGCGGTGATCGCGGTGAGCCCCGATGCGCTCGCCCAGGCGCGCGCCAGCGATGCGCGGCGCAAGGCGGGCAAGCCGCTGGGTCCGCTCGACGGCGTGCCGGTGCTGATCAAGGACAATATCGAGACGAAGGAACTGCCGACCACTGCGGGCAGCCTTGCGCTCAAGGACAACCGCACCGGCCGCGACGCGCCGGTGGTGGCGCGGTTGCGCGCGGCGGGCGCGGTGATCCTCGGCAAGACCAACCTCAGCGAATGGGCGAACATCCGCTCGGATCATTCGATGAGCGGGTGGAGCGCGGTCGGTGGACTGGTGCGCAATCCCTATGCGCTCGATCGCACCTCCTGCGGCTCGTCGAGCGGTTCGGGCGCGGCGGCGGCGGCAAGCTTTGCAGCGGTGGCGGTGGGAACGGAAACCGATGGATCGGTCGTGTGCCCCTCGGTGATGAACGGGCTGGTGGGCTTGAAGCCGACGCTGGGGCTGGTGAGCCGTACCCGCGTCGTGCCGATCAGCCACAGCCAGGATACGCCGGGGCCGATGGGGCGGAGTGTCGTCGATGTCGCGCTGCTCTTCTCGGCAATGGTCGGCGAGGACCCTGCCGATCCGGCTACCAAGGGCGCGAACGCCTACCGCAAGGACTATGCGGCCGGCCTCGCCGCGGGTGCGCTGAAGGGGATGCGGATCGGCTATTGGCGGCCGGAGATGGCGGACGATCTGGGCGCCCGCTTCGACAAGGCGCTGGACGAACTGCGCGCGGCCGGCGCGACGCTGGTTGAGGTGAAGCTGCCCAAGCTCGACGGGCTGGGCGAGGCCGAGGGCCTGGTGCTCTATACCGAGCTAAAGGCCGATCTCGCGGCGTATCTTGCGACGACGCCGGCGGCGGTGAAGGTGCGGACGCTGGCGGACGTGATCGCCTTCAACCAGGCGCATGCGGGCGAGGAAATGGCGTTCTTCGGCCAGGAAACCTTCCTCAAGGCCGAGGCGACCAAGGGCCTCGACGATCCCGACTACAAGGCGGCGCGGGTCAAGTCGCAGCGGCTGGCGGGCCCGGAGGGGATCGACGCGATGCTCAAGGCTGCGGGGGCGCAGCTGCTGGTGACGCCCACCTACGGCACGCCGTGGCTGAGCGATCCGGCGCATGGCGATCAGTTCGTCGGGCCGTCGGCCAGCGAGCTGCCGGCGGTGTCCGGCTATCCGCACCTCACGGTGCCGATGGGGCTGGTGAACGGGCTGCCTGCGGGTCTGTCGTTCATCGGCACGGCCTATTCGGACGGGCTGCTGCTGCGCGCGGGCTATGCGTACGAGCAGGTCAGCAAGGCGCGGGTGGCACCGCAATACCGCGCGACCATCCCGGCGGATCTGGGGCCGCGCGGGCGGTGAGCTACAAAACTTAGCCCCTCCCCTTCAGGGGAGGGGGTGGGGTGGGGCAGGGTCTTACCGAGACCAACATCTGGTCTGGCATCCCTCGACCCCCAACCCCTCCTCCAAGGAGGAGGGGCTTAAAAGTGTGGGATCACCGCTCGCTCAGATAGTAACGCTCGATTTCCTTCAGATCCCCGTCGAGCTCGTACACGATCGGCTGGCCGGTCGGGATCTCCAGGCTGACGATCTCGTCATCGGGAATGCCCGACAGGTGCTTCACCAGCGCGCGCAGCGAATTGCCGTGCGCCGCGATCACCACGCGCTTGCCCGCCTTCAACTCCGGCGCGATCCGCTGTTCCCAATAGGGCAGCACGCGGGCGATCGTGTCCTTCAGGCTCTCGGTCTGCGGGATCGGGATGCCGGCATAGCGCGGGTCCTTGGTCAGGTCCCAGGGCGAGCCCGCCTCGGGGAGCGGCGGCGGCACGTCGAAGCTGCGGCGCCAGATCTTCACCTGTTCGTCGCCATGCTTGGCGGCCGTCTCCGCCTTGTCGAGGCCGGTCAGGCCGCCATAGTGGCGCTCGTTGAGGCGCCAGTCCTTTTCTTCCGGCAGCCAGAGACGGTCCATCGCCTCCAACGCCAGGTGCAGCGTCTTGATCGCGCGGCTCTGGAAGCTGGTGAAGCACTGGTCGAAGTCGAGACCCTTCTCCTTCATCAGCGTGCCGGCGGCGGTCGCCTCGCGCACACCCTGCTCGGTCAGATCCACGTCCCACCAGCCGGTGAAGCGATTTTCCAGGTTCCAGGCCGACTGGCCGTGGCGGATCAGGACGAGGGTGGGCATGGGCGATCTCCTTGTAACTGCGCGCCGCCGTCCTTAGCGACACGGGCGACAGGGACAAGCGCAGGAGTAACGGTACATGGCGATGGTTCGACAGACGCTGGTCTATGATGGCCCCGGCGGCCCGTTCGAGGGCGTGGCGGCATGGGACGATGCGGTGACGGGCCCGCGACCGGCGGTGCTGGTGCTGCCCAACATCCTCGGCCAGAAGGAAGAGGATAATGTGAAGGCCGATGCGCTGGCGGCGCTCGGCTATGTCGCGCTGGTCGCAGACGTGTACGGGCAGGGCAAGCGCACGACGCTCGGCGACCCGGAGATGGGCCGCTACATGGCCGAACTCAATGCCGATCGCGGCCTGCTGCGCGCGCGGATGGAGGCGTCGCTGGCGGCGCTGACCGGCCTGGAGCAGGCGGATGCCGAGCGCGCCGCCGCGATTGGCTTCTGCTTCGGCGGCAAGTGCGTGCTCGACATGGCCCGCGCCGGGCTGCCGATCCTCGGCGGCGTGTCGTTCCACGGCGTCTATGATCGCCCGGACTATGCCAATGTGCAGCCGATCACCGCCAGGCTGCTGGTCTGCCATGGCTGGGAAGACCCGCTCTGCCCGCCCGAGGCGACGGTCGCACTCGCGCAGGAGCTGACCGAGGCGGGCGCCGACTGGCAGCTCCACGCCTATGGCCATGCCGGCCATGCCTTCACCGATGTCAGCCGCAAGGGCGGCGACAATCCGAAGGTCGCCTTCGAGCCCAAGGCCGATCGCCGCAGCTGGCAGGCAATGACCTATTTCCTCGCCGAGCTGTTCGGATGAGATGAAGCGCATCGCCGCCACCTGGAGCGCCCTGATCGCGCGGATCAGCCCGCGCACCGTCGATATCGGCGAGTGCGTGGTCTCCGTGCTGCTGGCGATCCTGGTGGCGCATGCGATCGGCGGCGACAACGTCGCCTGGGCGGCGTTTGCGGGCTATATGGTCATGCGCGGCCATGCCAGCGAGACGGTGCTGCGCGGCCTGTTGCGGATCGTCGGCACCGTCGCGGGCGGGCTGCTCGCGCTGGGCCTGGCGCCGTTCGTCGCGACCAGCTGGTTGGGCAGCGCCGCCGCCATGATGGTGGTGGGCACGCTCAGCCTCTACCGCGCACTCACCGCGCGACGGGCCTATGCCTGGCTGTTCTTCGGCCTCACCTTCGCGATGGTGCTGCTCGACAAGATCGAAACGCCGGCGACGGCGCTCGACCAGTTCGTCCTCACCCGCATCCTGGAGACGGTGGCGGGGACGGTCGCCTGCGCGACGGTGAGCATCGTCTCGACCCTCACGCTGCGGCGGCGCTGGCCGGCCCCGCCTACGCCGCCGCCGGTGATCGCGCTGTGGCATCCCGCTGCGTTCCGCCATGCGGCGCAGGCCGGCGTGGCGCTGGCGCTGCTGATCGGGGTGGCGCGCGCGCTGGCGCTGCCGGCCCTCGCCCAGGGCGCGGTGGGCGTGATGGCGGTGATGCTGGTGCCGGTCCATGGGCTCGGCGCGGGCGGGCTGGTGCCGGTGAGCGCGCGACTGGCGCAGCGCTTCGTCGGCTGCCTCGCCGGGGCCGCGCTGTCCGCGGTCTGCCTGTTCGTCGCCCAGGGCCATGCGCTGGTGCTGGTCGCGGGCACCGCGCTCGGGGTGGCGATCGGGCGAGGGATCGAGAACGGACCGCACAGCTACCGCTATGTCGGTACCCAGTTCACGCTCGCCGTGCTCGTGATGCTGGTGCCGGACAGCTATGCCGATGGCGACGTGCTGCCGGGCGTCGAGCGACTGATCGCGGTGCTGATCGGCATGGCGGTGCTGGAGCCGGTGCTGCTCGCCGGCCACTGGCTCGGTCCCCGCGGCCTCCCGGTCACACCCAGCCGGCAGGGATTGGACGAGCCCGGCGGCGTCTGAATTCGTGCAAACGTTAACCGAAGCAAAAGGGCAACGTCACACCATTTTTATACAAAAGCCGCCGAACTGAAACACGGCCTCCCTAGCGGCGCTTCGCAACCGCAACATTCATCCAGACCTGGGGGGTCGCCAAACATGAAATTCCAGCACGCACTCCGCGCGACGGTATCCGTCGCCGCCTTCCTCACCGCTGCCGCAGCGATGCCCGCGCAGGCGCAGGAGACCAGCAGCGTCGCCGCCGACGACCAGGGCGGCAGCGACACCGATACCGCCAGCACCATCGTCGTCACCGCGAAGACGACGCGTTCGGCGACCGCGATCTCGTCGGAAGAGATCCAGAAGATCCTGCCCGGCGTTTCGCCGCTCAAGGCGATCCAGACGTTGCCCGGCGTGCTCTACATCACCGCCGATCCCTGGGGGAACAACGAGCAGAACGCCCAGATCTTCATCCACGGCTTCAACTTCCAGCAGCTCGGCTACACGATGGACGGCGTGCCCCTGGGCGACCAGAGCTACGGCAATTACAACGGCCTGTCGCCGCAGCGCGCGGTGATCTCGGAGAATGTCGGCCGCGTCGTGGTGACCACCGGCGCTGGCGATCTCGGCACTGCCTCGACCAGCAATCTCGGCGGCACGGTCGAGACCTTCTCCGCCGATCCGGCCAAGACGATGGGCGGGACGTTCAACCAGACGGTAGGCAGCTACGGCACCTCGCGCACCTATCTGCGGCTCGACACCGGCACGTTCGGCAATGGCGAGAACAGCGCCTATGTGTCCGGCGTCCGCCAGCGCGCCCGGGCCTGGGACTTCAACGGCATCCAGGGCGGCTGGCAGGCCAACGCCAAGTTCGTCCATGACAATGCCGCCGGCAAGCTGACCGTCTTCTTCGACTATTCGGACAAGAAGGAGCCGAACGAGGACGCGACCAGCTTCTTCCAGCCCTCGCCCGGCGGCACCGCCACCGCCGCGCAGCTCTACACGCCGCGCACCCGCCCGTTCTTCTATTCGGACCTGAAGGGCATGCGCGCCTATATGGACGCCTTCGGCAACGCGCCGGCGGCGCAGGGCGGCAACTACCGCAACTATTATTCGGATGCGCAGCGCACCGACTATCTGACCTATGCCCGCTATGACGCCAAGCTGGGCGACCGGGTCACTTGGTCCAATACCGGCTATTACCACCACAATGACGGCGTCGGTGTGGTCGCGGGGCCGCTCGGCCAGTCGATCACGGTGATCCAGGCCTATCTGGACCCCAACTACAGCAAGGCGACCGCTTATGGCGCCAACAAGAACGCGTCGGCGGCGCTGGTCGCCGCGACCGGCGGCTCGGGTCTGGTCACCCGCACCACCGAATATCGCATCGACCGCGAAGGCGGAATCTCGAACCTCGACCTCGATTTCGGCGCGCACCAGGTCCAGCTTGGCGCCTGGTTCGAGCATAACAGCGCCACCCAGTGGCGCCGCTGGTACGGCCTCGACGTCAACAATCCGGACTCCAGCAGCCCCTATATCCGCCCGTCCAACCCGCTGTTCACCCAATATCAGGGCGAAGCGCGCGTCGATGTGCTCCAGCTCCACCTGCAGGATGCCTGGAAGGTCAACGAGCAGCTCCGCGTCGAAGCGGGCGTCAAGACCAGCGCGCAATGGGCCAATGGCTATTTCCCGGTGCAGCCCAAGGCGGGCTCGCTCTCGGGCCTGACCGGCAACCTGCCGAGCGGCCGGATCAACACCAAGAACTGGTTCCTGCCCTCGGTCGGCGCGACCTATGACCTGAACGGCCATGAGCAGCTCTACTTCAACGTCCAGAAGAACCTGCACCAGTATATGGCCTATCTGGGCGGCGGCTCGCTTTCGCCCTGGTTCACCGGCAGCCAGTCGGCGTTCGATGCCTTCGCCCAGCAGGGCAAGCCGGAGACCAGCTGGACCTATGAAGGCGGCGTGCGCACCCATCGCAGCTTCGACGGGATCCTGAGCGGGCTCGACGCGCAGGTGAACTATTACCATGTCACCTTCAGCAACCGCTTGCTGGCGATCAGCACCAACCCGGGCGGCATTGCCGGCGGCGCGATCACCGGCGGCACCTCGATTCTGGTGAACGTGGGCAGCGTGCATACCGACGGTGTCGACGCCGCCTTCACGCTGCACTTCGGCCGCGCACTGTCGCTGTACAACGCCACCTCGTACAATAGCTCGACCTATCAGAGCGACTATAGCTCGACGGCGCTGGGCATCGGCGCGGCGGTGCCGGGCTGCATCGGCGGCGGCGTGGTCAAGGGCGGCGTGGTCCCGACCTGCGGCAAGCAGGTGCCGGGCAGCCCGAAGTGGATGAACAAGTCGGTCGCGACGCTGGCGCTCGGCGCGTTCGAGGCGCAGGTGACCGGCGACTATGTCGGGCGCCGCTATGCGACCTATGCCAACGACACCAGCGTGAAGTCCTACTTCCTCACCTCGCTGCGTATCGCCGCCAAGCTGCCGGCGGAGATGGTCCGGCTGAAGAAGGCCGAGCTCAGCCTCAACGTCACCAATGTGGCGGACGTTGGCGGCTGGTCGACCATCTCGGTGGGCTCGGCGACCAACAGCTACTCGCTCTATCCGATCGCGCCGCGCCAGTGGTTCCTGACCTTCTCGGCCGGGTTCTGAGGATCGGGGAGGGTGGGGCGCGGGTCGCCCTCACCCTCCCACCGGCTTCGCCGGCGGGCCCCTCCCTCTCCCAAAGGGAGAGGGCGCTTATTCCCTCTCCCTTTGGGAGAGGGAGGGAGCCGCGAAGCGGCGGAAGGGTGAGGGGGAAGACCCCAACCGCTCAGTGGACGAAGCGCGCCACCACGTCGCGGTACGAGCGCGAGACCTTCACCTGCGCGCCCGAATTGAGCACCAGGAAGCATTCGCCATTGGTATGCGGCTTCACCTGGCGGACGAGGTCGAGATTGACGATCGTCGAGCGGTGGACGCGCTGGAAGCGGCGCGGATCGAGCCGCTTCTCCAGATCCTTCATCGTCTCACGCAGGATCAGCGTGTTGTCGCCGGTATAGATGCACATATAGTCGCCGGCGGCATCGATCCGCTCGATCGTGTCGACATCGACGCGGAAGATCTGGCCGCGATCCTTGATGTTGATCAGCTTCTCGAAGCGGTTGGACGCCGGCTCCGCGCCGTCGCCGGTGGCGATATCGTCCACCGCATCCGGTGCCACTTCGGCGAGCACTTCCTTCAGCTTTTCCACTTCCTCCACGCCCCGCTTCTCGGTGAGGCGCTGGCGGACGCGGTCGAGCGTGTCGGCGAGGCGCGAGGGCTCCACCGGCTTCATCAGGTAATCGACCGCCTGCGCCTCGAAGGCGCGGATGGCATGGTCGGAATAGGCGGTGACGAAGACGAACAGCGGCGGTTCGACCTCCATCAGCCCCTGGATCACCGAGAACCCGTCGAACCCCGGCATCTGGATGTCGAGGAAAACGAGGTCGGGCTTGTGCGTCTTGATCGATCGGATGGCTTCGCGGCCATTGGAGCATTTGTCGATGATTTCGACATCCTCATGCTCCTGCAGCCGGAGCTCGAGCCCCTGAATCGCCAGGGATTCGTCGTCAACGAGGATGGTACGGATGGTCATGCGGCCTCTCGGTTCGGTTCCTCAAGCTGGAACGGTATTTCGATCTCAACGCTGAAACCTTCCCCAGGTTTCGTTCGCGTCTCGAAACGATGGTCAGGCCCGAAAGCCTGAACCAGCCGTTCCCTAATATTGGCGAGCCCCACGCCAGTGGAGAGCGTCGGCCTCGGACGCGTTTCGATCAATCCCGGACCCGTATCGGACACGGCGATCTGCACCCTGTCTCCGGTGAGTCGAGCCGAAACGATAATATCGGCGCCGTCCTCCTGCGTGCTGACGGCATATTTGATCGCGTTTTCGACCAAGGGCTGGAGCAGCAGCGAAGGCAGCCTGCCCTTGGCGACGCGCGGATCGAGATCGAAATGCATGCGCAGCCGCTCGTCGAAGCGCATCTTCTCGATCTCGAGATAGAGCTTCAGCGTCTCGATCTCCTGCGCCAGCGTGACGTGCGCGGTCGGCTCGTTGGCCAGCGTGTAGCGCAGGAAGGAGGAGAGGCGCGACAGCATGATGTTGGCGCGCTCGGTCTGCTTGAGCAGCACCAGCGTCGAGATCGAATTGAGCGTGTTGAACAGGAAATGCGGGTTGAGCTGGTAGCGCAGCATCGCCAGCTGGGCGCTGGAGGCCTGGTTCTCCAGGATCTGCATCTGGTCGATCTGCTGCTCGACGATCAGGTAGAAATTGATCCCGAAATAGAGCGCCGACCAGCCCGCCAGCACCGTGAAGGTGAGGAAGCTGTAGCCGATCACGCGCGCGACGGTGATCCCCGCCTCGGCCGCAGTGAAGGAATAGGTGAAGGCCTCCAGCACCGCATAGATCAGCGTTGCCGCCCCCAGCGTGGCGAGGGTGAGCAGCACCGCGGGGATTCGCGGCAGGCGCCGGTAGAAGCCGTAGAGCGCCGAGAGCAGCAGCGTCAGGCAATAGCCGACGATCGCCTCGATGATCGCCTTAATCAGCCCTTCGACCGAAAATCCGTTCGAGATCGAAGACACCGAGCGCAGCAGCAGATAGCCGCTCCAGCCGGTCGCCTGGAGAATCCAGAAGGCCCGGCCCTTGTCTTCGAAGAAGGGACGCGAAAACAGGTCGGGCTTGGAAAGGCCCAAGGTCCGGGTGTTGGTCTGCGGAAGCGAAGTCTTTGCCACGCTGCGCCTGTACCATCGGGATGGCGAGGGGGCAAAAAAAATGCCGGGCGCGCTGGGCGCCCGGCATTCCAAAGGTGATGGTCGGTGCCGCTTAGAAGGTGAAGCGGGCGCCGATGC
This sequence comes from Sphingomonas sp. NFR04, assembly GCF_900114095.1. Lineage (GTDB taxonomy): Bacteria > Pseudomonadota > Alphaproteobacteria > Sphingomonadales > Sphingomonadaceae > Sphingomonas. Next base: position 285,402 of record NZ_FORV01000004.1, read on the forward strand.
GGATCGAGTAGAGCGACTGGTTCGCGTAGATCTGATCGCTCGGCGCGGTGAAGTTGGCCGAACCACCCACCGGCGAGTAGCGATACTGGGCGCAGGGCTGCGCCGCGCTGGTCGCGACCGTGCCCGCACCATCGGCATTGCCCTTGGTGGTCAGGCACTGCACCCGGACCGTCGCCACGTTGTACGGGAACACGTACTCGCGGGTCTGGCCCCACTTCTTGTTCAGGAAGTTGGTGAAGTTCTCGATGTCGCCGAAGATGGTGACACGCGATTTGCCCAGCCCGGTCGGCAGTTCCTGCGAGACGTGCAGGTCGATCCGGGTGAACCACTTGGAGTGGAAGGCATTGCGCGGCGCGACCTGGCCACGATACTTGCCCAGGCCCGAGGCGTCGATGAACGCGTTCACCGCATCGCGAACCGCCGGGGTGCTGTACGAAACGAGCGGATCGTTCACGGTCGGCACGTACATCAGATAGCGGTTGCCGCCGGTGCCGGTGCCCGAGCTGACGCCGGTGGTGCCGAACACCGAGGAACGGCCGCTGCCAAAGTCCTGGAAGGTATAGCTGTACGGGTGACCGATGCGCGATTCGCCGAACAGCGCGAAGGTAGTCTTGTAGTCACCGAAGAAGGCGTGCTCGTAGTTCAGGCTGTACTTGAAGAAGTACTTCACCTGATCGTTCGAGATGCCATAGGCGACGTTGTTCGGATCGACGAACGCGCCGTTGCTATAGTTCGAACCTGCGGTCGACGAGGTCGCCGGCGACTGGTCCTTCACGTCCTGGTAGGTGAAGCTGCCGTTGATGTTGAGGCCGAAGTCCCAGGTCTTGTCGACGCGGGCGACACCTATCAGCGCGCGGCCCTTGCTGGTGTTGGTCAGCAGGATGTCGGTGTTGGTGTTGGTGCTGGCGGCGCCATCGATGATGTTCTGGTAGCGCTGGCGACCATCCGGCGTCAGCGAACCGGCGATCGGCTGCGAACGGATGTCGGTGAAGTACACCTGGTCGCGAACCTTCGAGTAAAGGAAGTCGGCGCCGAAGGTCCAGCCGCTCACGGCGTATTCGCCGCTGAGCGTGGCGCGCCACTGCGACGGCACCTTGAAGTTCGGGGCGAGCGCATTGACGTTGGCGTTCGTCGCGACCGTGGCGTTGGTCAGCAGCGTGTTGACCGCGCCGGGGATCGACGTGCCGGTCACGCCCGAAAGCGCGGCGTTGCCGATCGCGGCGTTGGTCGTCGCACCCGAGAAGCCGGTGGCAGTGCGATTGATCTGCACCGAGTTGGTGAGCACGCCGGTGTTCGAGAAGCTGTTCGACACATAGACGTCGGGGGTGCCGCCGCCGAAGATGCCGCCGCCGCCGCGAATGCTCACCCGCGGGAGCGGTTTCCAGTCGAAGCCGACGCGCGGCTGGAACAGGCCCAGGCCGGAGATGTTGGCGTTGTTCGCACCGATGGTCGTGAGCTGACCGTTGACGATGGCACCGCCCACATAGCGCGCCGTGTACGCCGCACTGCGCGCCGGCAGATCGTGCATGCCGTACAGATCATAGCGCATGCCGTAGCTGATGTTCAGCGTGGGCGTGACGCGCCAGGAGTCCATCACGCCGAACGTGTAGCTCTGGTACGAGAAATTCGCCGCAGCGTCATTCGGTACCAGCGACGGGATCGCGTTGGCATAGGTGATCTGGTTGGCGGTCTTGTTCTGCAGGTCGGCGATCGAGTCGAAGTAATAATTGCCCGCGCTGTTCTGCAGGAACGAGTTGAAGACGTTCACGAACTGCATCTCGGTGAAGACGCGAAGATCGTGGTCGTTTTTCGTCAGGCGTGCCTGAAGCATGCCGCCCCAGGTATCGGTCTTGAGCTGGTTGGTCTGGCGCGAATTGTCAGGACCGAACGAGACGACCGCAGCGTTGTTTTCGCACGCGGTAAGCGACGAACCCGAGACCGTCAGCGGCGTCGACGTTTCGTTGGAGCAGACACGGAACTGTGCGAAGCCGCGGCCGAGCAGCGGATCCTGGATACGCGTGTAGTTCTTGTAGAACACGCGTGCTTCGGTGGAGAAATCGTCCGACCAGTCGGAGTTCAGCTGCACCACGCCCGTGTGCAGGCGATTGCCCTGGATGTACGCGTTCGACGCCAGGCCGAGGCCGGTGGGGGCGTTGGTGAAGGTGTTGTTCAGCAGGTTGATGGCGTCGTTGGCGTAGGTGTACGTCACCGACATGCGCTGCTTGTCGCTGATGTTTGCATCAATACGGGCAACGACGCGATCGTCCTTGTCACCCGAGTCGCGCAGCACGCCGCCGGTGTTGTAGTTGTACACGCTGTTCGCGATCGCGCTGATGCGATCGACCTGCGCCTGGGTGATGCCCGGAATGACGGTGCCGCTGTTGTTGTCGCTCGGACCTTCCGCGATCGGACGGCCGCCGCGCAGCCGCTCACCGGCGACCATGAAGAACAGCTTGTCCTTGATGATCGGACCGCTCAGCTCGGCACCATAGTTGTCGACATGGAAATTCGGGACGTTGACGGTAACGTTCTTGGTCTTCTTGCCGACGAATTCGTCACCCGAGCGGGCGTAGAAGCCGCTGCCGTGGAACTCGTTGGTACCAGACTTCAGGACGATGTTGATGGCGCCGCCCTGGAAATTGCCTTCGCGCACGTCATAGGGCGCCACCTTGGCCTGGAATTGGCCGATCGCGTCGAACGGAATCGGCGAGCGGCGGCTGGGCAGGCCGTCGGTGTTGAGACCGAAATTGTCGGTGATCGGCACGCCGTCGACGCTGAAGCGGTTGTAGCGCGCGTTCTGGCCAGCGAAGGAGATCGCGCGGCCGCCCGTGGGGGTATCGTCGAGGCGCGCGAACGGATCGCGACGCGATAGGTCGCGAATGTCGCGGTTGAGGCTGGCGACGTTGGCGATCTGCTCGGCCGAGAGCACCGTAGCGGGGCCCTGCGAAATCGAGCGTGCGCCGCGGACCGTGCTGGCGGTCACGACGATGTCCTGGCCCTCGGCGACGAGTTCGACCGGCAGGTCGAACGACTGCGCGGCGACCGTATAGATGTCGGTGATCGATGCGTTCGAATAGTTCGTCGCGGTCACTTCGACGGTATAGGGGCCGCCGGTGCGTAGGCCGGTGAGGTTGAAGCTACCGCTAGCGTCGGTGCGAGTGGTCGATCGGGTTCCCGAAGCCGAATTGGTCGCCACGACGGAGGCATCGGCGACCGGCGCACCATTGGCGGTCACCGTGCCGCGAATCGTCGAGGTGGTTTCCTGCGCATGTGCTGCAACCGGAAGAAGCAGCGCGGCCACGGCCACGCCTGCATAGAGGTTCGTTCGCATCGAGAGTTCCCTTTTTTAGCCTGTGGCTACCAGTCGTGGCGCTTAGCGCGCCATCTGTCCGGCTGCCCCCCTGCGTCGCTTTGTTTGCGGAATTGTGACAATGAACGCCAGCTTAATGTTCCATCATGGTGCGTTGCAAAAACGCATCACTCCGAAGCCCTTACGATCGCCAGCCAATCGCTTTCGCTGATCACGCGGATTCCCAGGTCGGCAGCTTTCTTCAATTTTGAGCCGGCGCCCGGGCCGGCGATCACCAGGTCGGTCTTGGCAGATACCGACCCGGAAACCCGCGCCCCCCGTCGCTCCGCCTGTGCCTTGGCCTCGTCGCGGCTCACCGCTTCCAGCGTGCCGGTGAATACCAGCGTCTTGCCGGTCACCTCCGAGTCGCGCGACTCCACGACGAAGGGCGGGGGCGTCACCTCCCGCAGAAGGTCGGTCCACACGGCACGGTTGTGCGGTTCGTGGAAGAAGTCCGCCAGCGCATGGCCGACGGCGGCGCCGACATTCTCCACGCCGATCCGCTCGGCGATTGCCTTGTCGAGCCGGGTGCGGTGCTTCGCCTCCGATTCGCCGAGCTGGGGCGGGGTGGCGTCCCGCAACGCAATCAGCTCGTCGGCCAAGGACTCGAGAGCGGGCAGGGTGACATAGCGCTTGAGCAGATCGCGCGCCGTGATCGCGCCGACATGGCGGATGCCGAGGCCAAACAGCAGGCGCGCCGCGTCGGGCGCGCGCTTCGCCTCGATCGCGGCGAGAAGACTGGTGACGGACTTTTCCTGCCAGCCCTCGCGGCCGAGCAGCGCGTCCTGATGCTGCTCGAGGCGGAAGATGTCGGCGGGTTCGGCGATCCAGCCCAGGTCGAGCAGCTCGATCAGCGTCTTCTCGCCCAGCCCGTCGATGTCCAGCGCCCCGCGGCTGACGAAATGCTTGAGGCGCTCCAACCGCTGCGCCGGACAGATCAATCCGCCGGTGCAGCGGACATCGACTTCGCCTTCCTCGGCAACGGCCTCGGACTGGCAGATCGGGCAATGGGTGGGGAAGTGCCAGTCCGCGCGCGGTTCGTCGCGGGTGAGGTTCTCGACGATCTGCGGGATCACGTCGCCGGCGCGCTGGAGCACCACGCGGTCGCCGGGGCGCACGCCCAGCCGGGCGATCTCGTCGGCATTGTGCAGTGTCGCGTTGCTGACCACGACGCCGCCGACCGTCACCGGCTCCAGGCGGGCGACCGGCGTAAGCTTGCCGGTGCGGCCGACCTGGATGTCGATCGCCTGGAGCGTGGTCTGAGCGCGCTCGGCGGGGAATTTGTGGGCAAGGCCCCAGCGCGGCGCCCGGCCGACATAGCCGAGCCGTTCCTGCCAATCGAGCCGGTCGACCTTGTAGACCACGCCGTCAATATCGAACGGCAGGTCGGCGCGGCGGGTCTCGATCGCGCGATACTGGGCGAGGGCGTCGTCCAGCGTGGGCGCGCGGACGAACAGGTCGGAGACCGGGAAACCCCAGGCGCGAATGCGGTCGATCGCCTCGAACTGCTTGTCGGCGAGCGGTTCGCTGAGTTCGCCCCAGCCCCAGGCGAGGAAGCGCAGGGGCCGTGCTGCGGTGACGGCGGCGTCCTTCTGGCGCAGCGAACCCGCCGCGGCGTTGCGCGGGTTCGCGAACTGGCGGGCCTCCTTGCCGGTCTCTTCGGCTTCGAGAAGCAGCCGCGCGTTGAGCGCCGCGAAATCTGCCTTGGCCATATAGACCTCGCCGCGGACCTCGCAGACCGGCGGCGCGCCTTCGATGCGGTGGGGGATGTCGGCGATGGTGCGGACATTGGGGGTCACGTCCTCGCCGATCCTGCCGTCGCCGCGGGTGAGGGCCTGCACCAGCACGCCGTCCTCATAGCGGAGCGAGCAGGACAGTCCGTCGATCTTGGGCTCGGCAGTGAGCTCGACGGATGCATCGTCGGCCAGCTTGAGGAACCGGCGCACCCGGCCGAGGAAGTCGGCCACGTCCTCGTCGGCAAAGCCGTTGTCCAGGCTGAACATCTGCCGCGCATGCGCCACCTTGGCGAGCGGGCCGGAGGGCGTCGCACCGATCTGGCGCGAGGGGGAGTCGGCGCGAACCAGCTCCGGGAAGGCGGCTTCGATCTCCGCGTTTCGGCGGACCAGCGCGTCGAAGTCGGCGTCGCTGATCTCGGGCGCGTCAGCGTCGTGATAGCGGCGGTTGTGGTGCGCGATCTCGGCTGCGAGCTTCTCGAGCTCGGCGGCGGCTTCCTCTTGCGTGCGGGGCAGCGTCATGGCCCCGCGCTAAGGGATTGGGGCGGTTGATCGCAAGGGCCTTTGCGGCCATCACCCGCGCCCATGCGTATTGCGACCATGGCCAAGGCACTTGTCGGACTCCTGCTCTGGATCGTGGTGGCCCTGTGCCTCTTCCTGACCTTGGTGCCGCCCTTCCTCGATCGGATCTATTATCGGGGGGCGGACACCGCACATTTCGACGGGGCGCACTTTGCCAACCCCGATGGCGACAGCGCGCCGGTGCCGGCGATGGGCTTTGCCTTCCTGGCGAATCGTCTCGCCAATGCGACCCGGCAGCCGCCCTGGCCAGCCAGCGTGCCGGTGACGGCGGCGCGGCCGCCGGTGCGGGTGGACGGGCAGGCGATGAAGGTTACCTGGATCGGCCATGCCAGCCTGCTGATCCAGACCCAGGGGCTCAACATCCTCACCGATCCGGTGTGGAGCGACGTGGCGGGGCCGTTCGGCATGGGCCCCAAGCGTGTGGCGGTCCCTGGCGTGCGGCTGGTCGATCTGCCCAGGATCGATCTGATCGTGGTCAGCCACAACCACTACGACCATCTCGACCTGGCGACGCTCAAGACGATCTGGCAGCGGGACCGGCCGGTGATCATCACCGGGCTCGGCAACGACAGCGTGATCGGGCAGGTGGGCGTGCCCGCGCGCGGCCTCGACTGGGGGCAGCGACTGGCGCTCAGGCCCGGCATCGACGTCGTCGTCACGCGCAACCATCACTGGAGCAGCCGCTGGTTCGCGGATCGCAATCGCGCGCTCTGGTCGAGCTTCGTGGTGACGCTGCCCGGCGGCAACCTGTTCTTCGCGGGCGATACCGGCTGGGGCGACGGGAAGTGGCCTGCCGAGGCGGCAGCGCTGGGGCCGGTGCGGTTCGCGGCGATCCCGGTGGGTGCCTTCCGCTTTGCCCCCGGCCAGATGGCGGCGGACGCGCATATCGGCCCGCGCGACGCGATCCGGGTGTGGGGCGCGCTCGGCCGGCCCTGGGCGCTGCCGATTCATTGGGGCACGTTCCGGCTTTCCTGGGAAGCCTATCGCACCCCGCCGGACCTGCTGGCGGCGATGCTGCGCTGTGGCGGGAGCGGTGCCGATCGCTTCGTCGATCACGCGATCGGGCGCAGTTTCGACGTGCCCGCGATCGGCACGCCCCCGCCGGCACCGAGCGACCAGGGCATCGCGACGTGCCGTGCCGCGGGGCGCTTCGACCGTTTCCGCTGAGGTTGAGACGCTTCGCAACCGTTCCTAAGAAGGCGTGAGGGCGGGAGCGGATGCAGCACGATACCGGCGCAGGGCGCCATCTTGAGACGAGCGGCGGACAGATCGCCACGGCGCTGGCGACCGGGAGCGCCTTGGGCGGGCTGCTGATCCTGCTGCTGTTGGTGGCGGCGGGACAGCGTGCACCGCTGGCGCTGCTCGCCGGCTGGGCGGTGGGCACGCTGTTTGCGGGGCTGGCGCTTGCGGCGGTCGGCGGGCCGATCTGGCTGTTGCTGCACGCGATCGGCCTGCGCCGGGGCCGCTACGCCGCGGCGGTGACGGGCCTGCTCGGGCTCGGCCTGTTCGTCGGCGCGCAGAGCGGCAGCGGCATTGTCGGCCTGGCGCCGATCGATGCGCGCAGCTGGCTGCTGGGGTTGGCGTTCAAGCTCGCCCAGGCGACGGCGGTGACGCTGCTCGCCGGCGGCATCGGCCTGGCGATGTGGCGCATTGCGTACCGCCCAAGTTCCTGATCGAAAGGCCGCTTTTCAGACGGGGCCTTGCACCCCATATTCCGGCCATGGCGATCCAGATCCGGACCAACCTTGCCGAGCCCGAAACCGGGCAGGCGTTCATTCCCCACCGCCCGCAACGCCCCGAAAAGGCGGAGGGCGGCAAGCGCTTCAAGCTTGTCTCCGAATATCAGCCCTCGGGCGACCAGCGCTTCGCGATTCCCGAGCTGGTCGAGCAGGCGCGGGCGGGCGAGCGCGACCAGGTGCTGCTCGGCGTCACCGGATCGGGCAAGACCTACACCATGGCCAAGGTGATCGAGGAACTGCAGCGCCCCGCGCTGATCCTCGCGCCGAACAAGATTCTTGCCGCGCAGCTCTATGGGGAGTTCAAGAGCTTCTTCCCCGAGAACGCGGTCGAGTATTTCGTCAGCTATTACGATTACTACCAGCCCGAGGCCTATGTGCCGCGGTCCGATACGTACATCGAGAAGGAAAGCTCGATCAACGAGGCGATCGACCGGATGCGCCACGCCGCGACCCGCTCGCTGCTCGAGCGCGACGACGTGATCATCGTCGCCTCGGTCTCCTGCCTTTACGGTATCGGTTCGGTCGAAACCTATTCGGCGATGATCTTCGACCTGAAGAAGGGCCAGGTGGTCGACCAGCGCGAGATCATCCGCAAGCTGGTGGCGCTCCAGTACAAGCGCAACGATGCCGCCTTCGGGCGCGGCGCCTTCCGGGTGCGCGGCGACAATCTCGAACTGTTCCCCTCGCACTATGAGGATACCGCCTGGCGGATAAGCTTCTTCGGCGACGAGATCGAGGAGATCGTCGAGTTCGATCCGCTCACCGGCAAGAAGGTGGCGAGCCTCGACTATGTCCGCGTCTATGCCAACAGCCACTATGTGACGCCGGGGCCGACGCTGAAGCAGGCGATGGAGGCGATCCGCCACGAGCTGACCGAGCGGCTGAAGGAGCTGGAGATCGAGGGCAAGCTGCTCGAACTCCAGCGGCTGGAGCAGCGGACGAACTTCGACCTGGAGATGATCGCGGCGACCGGCTCCTGCGCGGGCATCGAGAATTACAGCCGCTTCCTCACCGGCCGCCTGCCCGGCGAGCCGCCGCCCACCTTGTTCGAATATCTGCCCGAGAACGCGCTGCTCTTCGTCGACGAGAGCCACCAGACGATCGGCCAGATCAACGGCATGTCGCGCGGCGACCACAAGCGGAAATTGACGCTCGCCGAATATGGCTTCCGCCTGCCCAGCGCGATCGACAACCGCCCGCTGCGCTTCAACGAATGGGACGCGATGCGGCCCCAGACCACCTATGTCTCGGCCACCCCCGGCGACTGGGAGATGGAGCGCACCGGCGGCGTGTTCGTCGAGCAGGTGATCCGCCCCACCGGGCTGATCGATCCGCCGGTTGAGATCAAGCCGGTCGAGGAGCAGGTGCAGGACCTGATCCAGGAGTGCAAGGCGACCGCCGCCAAGGGCTATCGTACGCTAGTGACGACGCTCACCAAGCGCATGGCCGAGGACCTGACCGAATATATGCACGAGGCGGGCGTCAAGGTCCGCTACATGCACTCGGACACCGAGACGCTGGAGCGCATCGAGCTGATCCGCGACCTGCGGATGGGCGTGTACGACGTGCTGATCGGCATCAACCTGCTGCGCGAGGGGCTCGACATCCCCGAATGCGGGCTGGTCGCGATCCTCGATGCCGACAAGGAAGGCTTTCTGCGCTCCGAAACCTCGCTGATCCAGACGATCGGCCGCGCCGCGCGCAACGTGGAAGGCCGGGTGATCCTCTATGCCGATCGCATGACCGGCAGCATGGAGCGCGCGCTCGCCGAGACCGGCCGCCGCCGCGAGAAGCAGATGGCGTATAATCTCGAGCACGGGATCACGCCGGAGACGGTCAAGAAGAATATCGGCGACATCATCGCGCATGTGTCCAGCAAGGACCAGGTGACGGTGGAGATCGATGCCGATCGCCCGCACATGGTCGGCCACAATCTGCGCGGTTATATCGAGGAGCTCGAGAAGAAGATGCGCGACGCCGCCGCGAACCTCGAGTTCGAGGAAGCCGGCCGCCTGCGCGACGAGATCCGTGCGCTGGAAGCGGAGGAACTCGGCCTGCCCGAGGGTGAGCGCAAGGCACCGGTGATGGGGCGGTCGAACGAAGGCAAGCCGGGCACGCGGAAGACGCGGTACGGCAAGCAGACCAAGACGAAGTTCGGTGGGCCGCGGCGGTGAATGACCGAAACCTAGTCAACAAAACTATTTCAGAATCTTTGGGGAAAGCTGGTTGACGACGGAGTCCGTCGACTATCAATAGGTGGCTCGTTTCAAAACGAAGTGAGCCAACTTATGGTCCGCGTGTCCAAGCTATATGCTCTGCTGCTAGAAGATCAGCGCGCCACACTGGCGTTTCGAGACTTCGAGCGGCTGCTTGCCGCGTTCGGCTTTCGTCTCGATCGCACCAAGGGCAGCCATCGCCAATATGTGCACCCGGCGGTGCCCTTCGTCCTGACCATCCAGCCGGACGGCAAGGACGCCAAGCGCTATCAGGTGCGCCAGTTTCTTGATATGGTCGCCGAGTTCGGGCTGAGTATGGAAGAATGAGCGAGCCGCATTACCACATCAATCTGCTCTGGTCGGACGAGGATGGGTGCTGGATCGCCGACGTCCCGGATCTGCGATATTGCACCACGCACGGGGACAGCCCCGAGGCAGCGCTCGCCAATGTCCGGGAGGCCATGGACGGGTGGATCGAGGCCGCGCGCGCAAACGGCCTGCCCATACCGGAGCCGCGCTACCGTCCCGCACTCTATGCAGCCCGCTTCGCCGCCTGACGCCCCGCGTGTCGCCGCCAGCCTGCGTTCCGTCGTGATCGCTGCACCCGCCGGTTGAGCCGCCCCTCGCACGCGTCCATAAGCTCGGCCATGCGTTTGCTTTCCCTGTTCGCCGGCGTCGGCCTCATCGCGCTCGCCGGTTGCGTGCCTGCTCCCTCCACGCCGCCGCCCGCGCCTGCACCCCGGCCCGTGCCGGCGCCTGCCCCGCTGCCGCCGCCGCCCACGCCCAAGCCGACGGTCGGCGCGGATTGGCGCGACTGGCCGCTGACGCCCGGCGATTGGCACTATCGGAGCGGTACCGCGACCTATGGCGTCGGCGGCGCCGCGCCGCTTGCGATTTTGCGTTGCGATCTGGCGGCGCGGCGCGTGACGCTGTCGCGCACCGGCACCGCGCGGACGACGCTCACGGTTCGCACCACCAGCGCCGTGCGCGCCATCCCCGCCACGCCCGATTCCGCCGCGCCCGGCATGCTCGGCATCGCCTTTGCCGCGAACGACGGCTTCCTCGACGCGCTGGGCTTCAGCCGGGGGCGCTTCGTGATCGAGGGTGGGGGCTTGCCGGTGCTCGTGATTCCGGCCTGGCCAGAGATCCTGCGGGTGGTGGAGGACTGCCGCAAATAAGGCGCCGCGGCGCACCGCTTCGGCCAGACCCCCAGAATCGCACCGATAAAAATCTTTTACAAGACTTGTTCTGCGACTCGGGGTCATCCTACATGTCAAGTGTGTCGAGAGGCACAGGCTCTTCAACAAGCGAAAGGAGGTGATCCGATGTCTCATGGTTCAGCAGTGAGGTCGGTTCAGTTCGTTCGGGAGACGCGCCGCTGACCCTGCCGCGTGGATGGAAGCCCTCCATCCATATTGCCGCCGGGAGGTATCCTCCTCCAATCAACGTCGGCAGATGCAGGTAAAGCGGTCCGCATGGTCTCCCGGGCTGGAGCTCTCCGGCCGCTGACCATGTCGGGGGTCGCCGGGTACCCAGGATTGGGGCCCGGCGGCCTCTTTCATTTTGGGCCCGATCTTTCCACGCTTTGTGCGACGCCGCGTGGTTATCCGAACATTACGTTTCCGATATGGGTTTACCCCAACTAGGCAGCGCCCGAGTCGGCAGGGCAAAGCCGCATGCTCCAGGGACATTGGCAGCGGAGCGCCCGATGCAGCAGGCCGAGCAGGGACACGCAGACGCCGCGCTTGGCGCCTGCATGCGCATGACGCTGGAGGCATTGCCTTCGCCGGTGCTGCTGATCGATCGCAACGATCGCATCTTGGACGTGAACCAGGCGTTCTGCGACCTTGCCGGCCAGGATCGGTCCTATTGGCTCTCCACGCCCATTCAGGCGTATCTCTCGGCAGACCAGATAGCGCGCTTCACCGCCGAGCACGCGCAGGTCTTTGCCACCGGAGCGGACCTCGAGACCGAGGAGGTGATCGACGGCCATGACGGCACACGCCGCAACGTCGTCACCCGCCGTCGCCGCATCCTCGTCGGCGAGACGCCGCTGGTGCTGACGATCCTGACGGACATCACGCCCTTGCGCGCCGCGGAAGCACATATCCGCCACCTCGCCTATCACGACGGCCTGACCGGCCTGTTCAATCGGACGGCGCTTAACGAGCAGCTGGCGGAGGCCCTTGCCGACGGGGCACCGGCGCTGCTGCTGATCGATCTCTATCAGTTCAAGGACATCAACGACGCCTTCGGGGACGGCGTCGGCGATGCCCTGCTCCGGGCTTTTGCCTACCGGCTCGCGGGCGCTGCCCGCGGGTCGGACCGGGTAGCGCGAACCGGCGGCGATACCTTCGCGGTGCTGATCGACGCATGTCCCGACGCCGCCGCGGCCGAAACTGCCTGCCGGCGATTGCTCGCGCTCCTCGATGCGCCGCTTGTCGGACCTTCCGGCGCGGTGTCGCTGGGCGTCTCGATCGGCTGCGCCTGGGCGGAACCCGGCCTGTCCGCCGACGAACTACATCACCGCGCCGAGTTCGCGTTGTACGAGGCGAAGCGGCAGCCGGCCAATGCCTTCTGCCTCTACGATGCCGCGCTGGCCGATGAAGTACATGCTCGCCGGACACTGGAGGCGGACCTGCGCGCTGCGCTCGCTACCGGCGGCCAGCTCGACGTGCATTACCAGCCGGTGATCGATGCCGGCGGTCACCGGGTTGTCGGAGTCGAAGCGCTGGTGCGCTGGCACCATCCGCAGCAAGGCATGATCCCGCCGCTGCACTTCATCCCGATCGCCGAGGCGAGCGGGCTGATCGTGCCGCTCGGCGAATGGGTGCTCGATCGCGCGGTTGCGATGATGGTGCGCTTCCCGGCGCTCGCGCTGGCGGTGAACCTGTCGCCGATCCAGCTACGCAGCCCGGACATCGACACCCGCATCCTCGCGGTTCTCGCACGGCACGGCATGGACCCGCGGCAATTGCAGCTGGAAGTCACCGAAAGCACGATGCTGGCGATGGACGCGGGTGTGGAGCTGGTGCTGGCGCGGCTGCGCGAGGCGGGCGTACAGCTGGTGCTCGACGATTTCGGCACCGGCTATTCCAGCCTTTCGCACCTCCACAAGCTGGCGGTGGATCGGGTGAAGATCGACCAGAGCTTCGTCCGCGATCTCGCCCGCTCGCAGGATGCGCGCGCGATCATCCAGGCGGTGCTGGGCATCGGCCAGTCGCTGGGCATCGGCGTGACCGCGGAAGGGGTGGAGGACGAATTGCAGCAGAGCTTCCTGCGCTCCTTCGGCTGCCACGAATATCAGGGCTATCTCTTCTCGCGCCCGCTGCCCGCCACCGAAGCGGCCGCCTTTCTCGAAGCGCATACGGAACGCGCGGCCGCCTGAACGGCGCTAGCGCAGCAAAATCCGGCCGGACGGAGAGGGCAGGCGCTCTGCCGGGGACATGGTCGGATTCTCGGGGTAGTGATGCCCATCGAACCGAAGCCGCACATCATGTCCCGGCAAAATGCCGCCGCCTGCGACATGGACGCTCACGTCGTGCCAACCATGGCTCTTTGCGGGAAGGATGCGGAGGGGCAGCCGGGTCACGCCCATCTTCGTGACGATGCGCCAGCCGGTTGGCGCGCGCGACAGCACATACAGGTTGCAGCCACCGCTGCCGCAGTGCTCCGGGCCTTCCGCATATACCAGCACCTCCGCAGCGCCGTCTTCGTTCAGATCGGCTGCGGTGGCGCGGTAGCGCTCGAGATGGAGCGTTCCGGTAATGAAGGTAACGGCGGACGGGGGGAGCGGCGTTGCAACCGCGGTCAGTGCAAGCAGCAGCATCGGGGCGAACTCCGCTGAGATGTGCGCAGGCTAATCCTCAAATGATTGAGGACCAAGCGTTTATGCTTCCGTCGCCAGTCCCTTCAGCTTGTAGAGCACGTCCAGCGCCTCGCGCGGGCTGAGCGCGTCGATGTCGAGCGTGTCGAGTTCGTGGCGCAGCGCATCGACCTTCTCTTCCTCGGCATGCGCGGCGGCGGCGAAGAGCGGCAGGTCGTCGAGCCCTGCGGCGAGTCCCCCGGTCTTGGCGCGGCCGGCCTCGAGCTTGTCGAGCACCGCCTTGGCGCGCTTCACGGTCGCGGGCGACATGCCCGCGAGCCGGGCGACGGCGATGCCGTAGCTGCGATCGGCCGGGCCGTCGGCCAGCTCGTGGAGCAGCACCAGCTCGCCCTTCCATTCGCGGGCGCGGACATGGTGGAGAGTGAGCGCGTCGCAGCGCTCGGCCAGCCGGGTCAGTTCGTGATAATGGGTGGCGAACAGGCAGCGGCAGCGATTTTCCTCGTGAATCGCCTCCACCACCGCCCAGGCGATGGCAAGCCCGTCATAGGTGGAGGTGCCGCGGCCAACCTCGTCAAGGATCACGAAGCTGCGCGGGGTAGCCTGCGCCAGGATCGCCGCGGTCTCGACCATCTCGACCATGAACGTTGAGCGGCCGCGCGCGAGATTGTCCGACGCGCCGACGCGGCTGAACAGCCGGTCGACCAGCCCCAGCGTCGCCCGCGTGGCGGGGACGTAGCTGCCGGCTTGCGCCAGCACCGCGATCAGCGCGTTCTGGCGCAGGAAGGTCGACTTGCCGCCCATGTTCGGGCCGGTGACCAGCCACAGGCGCGAGTCTTCGGAAAGCTTGCAATCATTGGCGACGAAGCGGCCGCCGCTGCGGGCAACGGCGGCTTCCACCACGGGGTGGCGGCCGCCTTCGATCTCGAAGCAGCTATGCTCGACCAGCTCGGGGCGGGCCCAGCCGCCTTCGGCCGCGCGTTCGGCAAGCCCTGCGGCGACGTCGATCCGGGCGAGGGCGTCGGCGGTCGCGGCGATCGGCTCGCGGCGGGCGAGCGCCTGACCGGTCAGGTCTTCCAGATGCGCGGACTCGGCGGCGAGGGCGTGCGCGCCGGCCTGGGTTACCTTCACCGCCACGTCGTGGAGCTCGGGCGCGTTGAAGCGGACCACGCCGGCCAGCGTCTGGCGATGGGTGAAGCCGCTGTCGGGCTTCATCAGCGCATCGGCGGAGCGGGCCGGGACTTCGATATGATAGCCGAGTACGCCGTTGTGGCGGATCTTGAGCGCGGTGATGCCGGTGCGGGCGCGATATTCGGCCTCCAGTGCCGCGATGGCGCGGCGGCCACCGGCGCCCGCGTCGCGCAGGTCGTCGAGCGCGGCATCATAGCCCTCGGCGATATAGCCGCCATGGGCGGCATCGACCGGCGGCTCGGGGACGAGCGCACGGGCAAGCAGGTCGATCAGCGCGCCGTGGCCGCGCAGCTGGGGCGCCAGTTCGCGGAGCAGGGCGGGGGCGTCGGCGAGGCGATCCAGCCGCTCGCCCAGCCGCCAGGCGCCATCGAGCCCGTCGCGCAGCTGGCCGAGGTCGCGGGGGGAGCCCCGGCCGGCAGCAAGGCGGCCGAGCGCGCGGCCGATATCGGGCAGCGCGCGCAGCGTCGCACGGATGCTGTCGCGCAGGCCGGCATCGTCGTGGAACAGCGTGACGAGATCGAGCCGCGCGTCGATCGCGGCGCGGTCCATCAGCGGCGCGGCAATGTCGGCACCGAGCAAGCGGGCGCCGGCGCCGGTGACGGTGCGGTCTACCGCGTCGAGCAGACTGCCCTTGCGGGCGCCGGCGGCGCTGACGGTGAGTTCCAGGCTCTCGCGTGTCGCCGCGTCGATCGCCATCGCCGCTTCGGCGCGGCTGACCCGCGGCGGGCGCAGGAACGGGAGCGATCCCTTGGCGGTGTGCTCCAGATAGGCGACCAGCCCGCCTGCCGCCGCCAGCCCTGCGCGCGAGAATTGCCCGAAGCCGTCGAGCGTCACCACGCCGAACAGCCGCTTCAGCCGCGCCTCGCCGCCGGCGCTGTCGAAATCGAGCTTGGGGCGGAGCGCGGTGGCGAGCTCGGCGAAGTCGGTCGCGTCGCAGGCGATCGTCTCGGCGGGGTTGAGCCGGGCGAGTTCGGCGCCGAGCCGCGCGGCGTCGGTCTCGATCAGCTCGAACCGGCCGGTGGAGATGTCGGCGCAGGCGATCGCGACGCCGCCGCCTGCCTCGCCCACGGCGACGCACCAGTTCGCGCTGCGGCTGTCGAGCAGCGCTTCCTCGGTCAGCGTGCCGGCAGTGACGACGCGGATGATCGCGCGGGAGACCAGCGCCTTGGATCCGGCGCGCTTCTTGGCCTCTTCGGGGGTCTCGGTCTGATTGGCGATGGCGACGCGATGGCCCGCCTTGATCAGCCGGGCGAGATACGCCTCCATCGCGTGCACCGGCACGCCGCACATCGGGATCTTGTCGCCCTCATGCTCGCCGCGCGAGGTGAGCGCGATGTCGAGCACCGAGCTCGCCGTCTTCGCGTCCTCGAAGAACAGCTCGAAGAAGTCGCCCATCCGGTAGAAGAGCAGGCAATCCCCCGCCTCTTCCTTGAGCGCGAGATACTGGGCCATCATCGGAGTAGGGGCGGCAGAGGACATCGCGCCTCGCTACCGGAAGCACGGGGGGCGGCACAAGCCGCGGCCATGGGGTGACGCTGGTGGAAACTGGGGATAAGGCGCGGGGCATGAGCTTCTTTTCCGCGCAGACCGGCAAGTCAGCGGCGCTGCGCTGGCGCTGGATCCTGCTGCTGTCGCTGCTGTCGATCCTGCCCTTCCTGTTCGTGCAGGTGCCGCCGCTGGTCGACGTGCCCGGCCATATCGGGCGGTTCGCGGTGCAGCTGGCGCCAGCGGAGAGCATCCTCCACCGCTATTTCGTCTTCACCTGGCGGCCGACGCTCAACCTGGGCGCGGACCTGATCGTCCAGGCGCTGCACCCGCTGCTGGGGCCGGTGGCGGCGATGTGGCTGGTCTGCGCAGCGGTGCCGGCGCTGACCGTGCTGGGGCTGCTGGCGGTCACCCGGCGGCTGAATCCGCAGGGCGCGGCGGCGCTGCCCTTCGCACTGCTGTTCGTCTACAATGATTCCTTCCTGTGGGGCTTCGTCAACTATGCCCTGAGCGCGGCCTTGTCGCTGTGCGGCTGGGCGCTGTGGATGGCGCTGGAGCGACGCAACGCCCTGCGGGCGCTGGTCTTCGCGCTGTTCGCCCCCGCGCTGTTCCTCGGGCATGGCGAGGGCGGGGCGCTGCTGCTGCTCTGGGTCGTGGCCTGGGAGGCGGAGCGGATCGGGCGCTGGTGGCAGCCGCGCGGCCTCGCGACGCTCGCCGCTCGGCTCTGGCCGTTCGTCTTCGTCGCGGTGCCGGTGGTGCTTCCCGCCAGCGGTGAGAAGGGCGGGAAGACCGTCTGGGACTTCCCAGGCAAGATCGACGCGCTGTTCAACATGCTGCGCGACCAGAACATGGCGTTCGATCTGGCGAGCCTCGGCGCCGCATTTGCCGTGCTCCTCTACGGCCGGCTGCGCGGCGCACGGCTGGCGACCGGCGCCAGGCTGGCGGTCTGGGCCAGCTTCGCGCTGTTCCTGGCGGCCCCCTACCAGCTTTCCGGAACCGCCAATGTCGATGCGCGGCTAATCGCGCATACCGTGATGCTGGCACTTGCGCTGCAGGACTGGCGCGCGGTGCAGCGCCGTCCGCGCGCCTGGGTCGCGGCGGCAGGTGTCGCATTGCTGGTGCTGCGCTTCGGCGTCACCACGGCGAGTTTCGTCGGCTATGGCCAGCGCTACCATCGCGAGCTGCAGGCGCTCGATCATGTCGCCCACGGGAGCCGGGTGCTGAACCTGACCCTGGCCGATTGCGGCGTGCGCGCCTGGCGCAACCCGCGGATCACCCACCTCGCCAATCTTGCCACGCTCGAACGCGATGCCTGGGTGAACGCGCATTGGGCGGTGAAGTCGGTCCACCTCCTGGAATCGCGCCTTGCGCCGCTAGGCTTTGCTACCGATCCATCGCAGATCGTCTCCCCGCCCGATTGCGTCGGCACCACCGGCGCGGGACGCGAGCGGCGCAGCATCGCCCAGCTGGCCCCGACGCTACCGCTCGACCAGGTCGACTATCTCTGGCTGATCGACGTCCGGCTGCCGCCGGGGCAGGTGGATCCCCGCCTGGTGCCCGTTTGGCATGCCGGAAACAGCGCGCTCTACGCCGTCCGTCCTCGCGACGCGACGTAGGGGAAAGCACGGAAGTGGCCTTCTGTGGTTTGCATTCACGGGCCCGGGCTGCTTTAGGGGCGCAAACAGTCAACGAAGTTAGGAGCCGAGCGGATGGCCGAAGAGAGCAACGTCCAGTTTTCCGATCGGGAGGCGCTGCGCTATCACGCCGAAGGCCGTCCCGGTAAGATCGAGATCGTCGCCTCCAAGCCGATGGCGACCCAGCGCGATCTGGCGCTGGCCTATTCGCCGGGCGTCGCCGTGCCGGTGCTCGCGATCGCGGAAAATCCTGCCACCGCGTATGATTATACGGCCAAGGGCAACCTCGTTGCCGTGATCTCCAATGGTACCGCTATCCTGGGTCTCGGCAATCTCGGCGCGCTCGCCTCCAAGCCGGTGATGGAAGGCAAGGCGGTGCTGTTCAAGCGCTTCGCCGATGTCGACTCGATCGACCTCGAACTCAAGACCGAGGATGTCGACCGCTTCATCGACGCCGTCGAGCTGATGGAGCCGAGCTTCGGCGGCATCAACTTGGAGGACATCAAGTCCCCCGAATGCTTCGTGATCGAGCAGACGCTGCGCGAGCGCATGAACATTCCCGTCTTCCATGACGACCAGCACGGCACCGCGATCATCGCCGCCGCCGGCATCATCAACGCGCTGTATCTCACCGGCCGCGACCTGAAGACGACCAAGATCGTCGTCAACGGCGCCGGTGCCGCCGCGATCGCCTGCACCGAGCTGATCAAGGCGATGGGCCTGCCCCAGGACAATCTGCTGATGTGCGATCGCACCGGCGTGATCTATCAGGGCCGCGAAGGCGTGAACCAGTGGCAGTCGGCGCACGCCGCCAAGACCGATCGCCGCACGCTGGCCGAGGCGCTGGAAGGCGCCGACGTGTTCCTCGGCCTCTCCGCCGCCAACGCGCTTCCGGCCGAGCTGCTCGCCAAGATGGCGCCGAAGCCGATCATCTTCGCGATGGCCAACCCGGATCCCGAGATCACCCCGCCCGAAGCCAAGCGCGTGCGCCCGGACGTGATCATCGCCACCGGCCGTTCGGACTATCCGAACCAAGTCAACAACGTGCTGTGCTTCCCCTTCATCTTCCGCGGCGCGCTCGACGTGCGCGCGACCGGCATCAACGATGCGATGAAGGTCGCCGCCGCCCGCGCGCTGGCCGAACTCGCCCGCCAGCAGGTGCCCGAGGAAGTGGCGACCGCCTATGGCACGTCCCACAGCTTCGGCCCGGACTATATCATTCCGACGCCGTTCGATCCGCGCCTGATCGAGATCATCCCCGCCGCCGTCGCCCAGGCGGCGATGGATTCGGGCGTGGCGACCCGACCGATCATCGACATGACGGCCTATCGCCAGCAGTTGCGCGCCCGCATGAACCCGACGACGTCGGTGCTCAGCATGGCCTATGAGGGCGCGCGCGCGAAGCCGAAGCGCGTCATCTTCGCGGAGGGCGAGGAAGAGGTGGTGCTGCGTGCCGCGATCGCCTTCCAGGAGGGTGGCTATGGCACGCCGGTGCTGGTCGGCCGCGAATCGGTGCACGAGCAGCTGCGTACGCTCGGCGCCAACCCCGATCATTTCGAGCTGCACAACAGCGTCAACTCGCCGTTGGTCGAGGAGATGGTGGAGACGCTCTACAAGCGCCTCCAGCGCCGCGGCTATCTGCGCCGCGACTGCGAGCGGATGGTCAATCGCGACCGCAACATCTTCGGTTCGCTGCTGCTCCGCCTGGGCCATGCCGATGCGATGATCACCGGCGTCACCCGCACCTATGCCGAGACCATGCGCCAGGTGCGCCGCGTGATCGATCCGGTCGACGGCCGCACCCCCTTCGGCATCCATGTGCTCGTCGGCCGGTCGCACACGGTGTTCATCGCCGACACCACGGTGAGCGAGCGCCCGAGCGCCGAGGAACTGGCCGACATCGCCGAGCGCACCGTCCAGGTCGCCCGCCGCATGGGGCATGAGCCGCGCGTCGCGCTGCTCAGCTACTCCACCTTCGGCAACCCCGAGGGCAAGTGGATCGACAATATCCGCGACGCGGTGAAGGTGCTCGACGATCGCGGCGTGACCTTCGAATATGAAGGCGACATGGCGCCGGACGTGGCGCTGAACCCCAAGCTGCTCGCCAACTATCCGTTTGCACGGCTTTCGGGACCCGCCAACATCCTGATCATGCCGGGTCTGCAATCGGCCAACATCTCCGCCAAGCTGCTGCGCGAGCTGGGCGGCGACTCCACCATCGGCCCGATGCTGATCGGCATGGAGAAGTCGGTCCAGATCGCGCCGATGACCTCCACCGCCAGCGAGCTAGTGACGCTGGCGGTGCTGGCTGCGGGCGACATCGCGCGGTAATGTCCATCGATCTGCTCGGGCCGCTGGTCTCGCGCGAAACGCTCGTGCTGGCTCCGGTGCTCGGCATCTACCTGCTGGTATCTGCGGTGGGGTTCCTGCGGTTCCCCACCGCGGTTGCCGATTTCTCCCGCGACCTCTGCCGGCATCCGGCGGCGATGCACGCCGTGGGTGCTATTGCATTTTTTGTCGGCGCGGGAGTTGTTTCCTTTCATCGTCGCTGGGGCAATCCCGCCGAGATCGCGGTGACCGCGACGGGACTCTGGTGGGCTTTCGAGGGTGCAGGCATGTTGGCGTGGCCTGCCTCGGTGGTCCGCGCGATGCAGCACCCCCGCTACATTTCCACCATGCGCGCGATGCAGTGGATTGCGCTGCTGGTGGGGGGCTATCTCCTATCGGTGGGCTTGCTCGGCGGCGTCGCTTAGCCGTCGATGCTCGCGCCGAGTGATGCGTTGACCAGTCCGCCGTCCACGGTGACGGTTTCCCCGACCAGATAATCCCCGGCCCGGCTGGCGAGATAGATCGCCGCCCCGGCCATGTCCTCCGCGACGCCGATGCGCTTAGCAGGGATCGCCTGCGCCACGGTGCCGCCATGGTCGCGGGCGGCCTTGTTCATGTCGCTGGGGAAAGCGCCGGGAGCGATCGAGGTGACGTGGATCTGGTCGCGCACCAGCCGCGCCGCCATCCGCCGGGTGAGGTGGATCAGCGCGGCCTTGGAAGCCTGATAGCTATAGGTTTCCCACGCATTCAGCCGCTGGCCGTCGATCGAGGTGATGTTGATCACCTTGGCCGGACGCTCCGCGCTGCCGCCGGTCTTGAGCAGGCCGTGCAGCGCCTGGGTGAGGAAGAAGGGGGACTTGACGTTCAGGTCCATCACCTTGTCCCAGCCCTTTTCCGGAAAGCTCTCGAACGGCTCGCCCCAGGCGGCGCCGGCATTGTTGACGAGGATGTCGAGGCGCGGCTCGCGTGCCGCCAGGTCGGCGGCGAGGGCGCGGCAGCCCTCCACAGTGGAGACATCATGCGGCAGCGGGATCGCATTGGGACCCAGCGCCGCGGCGGTGGCTTCGCAGGCATCGGCCCGCCGCGACGACACATAGACCTTCGCGCCCGATGCGACGAATCCCTCGGCGATCATCCGTCCGATCCCGCGCGAGCCCCCGGTGACTAGCGCCACCCGGCCATCGAGGCGAAACAGCGAAGCTACGTCCATGCCAAACTCCCTCTCCCCTCTGGGGAGAGGGCCGGGGAGAGGGGCAGTCCCTCCGATCCGGCCCTGTTGTTCGTGTTGCAGACTGCCCCTCTCCCAACCCTCTCCCCGGTGGGGAGAGGGCTTTTATCCACCCCGCTTCAGCGTCTCCCGCGCAATGATCAGCTGCTGGATCTGACTGGTGCCCTCGTAGATCCGGAACAGCCGTACGTCGCGGTACAGCCGCTCGATCCCGTAATCGGCGATGTAGCCGGCGCCGCCGAAGATCTGCACCGCGCGATCGGCGACGCGGCCGACCATCTCGCTGGCAAAATACTTGGCCGCCGCAGCCTCCATCGTCGTGTTCGCGCCTGCGTCCTTTGCGGCCGCCGTCTCCAGCACCAGTGCCCGGGCGGCGAGTGCCTCGGTCTTCGAATCGGCCAGCATCGCCTGGATCAGCTGGTGCTCGGCGATCGGCTTGCCGAATTGCCTGCGCTCGCTGGCATAGGCGACGCAGTCGGCGATCAGGCGCTCGGCGACGCCGACGCATACCGCGGCGATGTGCAGCCGGCCGCGATCGAGCACCTGCATCGCGATGCGGAAGCCTTCGCCCTCGTCGCCTAGCCGGTTCGCGACCGGCACCGGCACATCGTCGAAGATCACGTCGGCGACGCGCGCACCCTTCTGCCCCATCTTCTGTTCGGGCGCGCCGATCGAGACGCCGGGCAGGTCGCGCGGGACCAGAAAGGCGGAGACGCCGCGCCCACCCGCTTCCTCGCCGGTGCGGGCCATCACGGTGAACAGCTGCGCCTTGTCGGCATTGGTGATGTAGCGCTTGGTGCCGCTCAGCCGGTACACGTCGCCGTCGCGCACCGCGCGCGTCTTCACCGATCCGGAATCCGAGCCGACATCGGGCTCGGTCAGCGCGAAGCTGGTGATGATGGCGCCGCGGGCGATCTTCGGCAGCCAGTGCGCCTTCTGCTCGGGCGTGCCGGCGATCACCAGCCCCTGGCTGCCGATTCCGACATTGGTGCCGAAGGCCGAGCGGAAGGCAGGCGTGGTGCGCCCGAGCTCGATCGCCACCCGGGCTTCCTCCACCATGTCGAGGCCCAACCCGCCATGTTCCTCGGCGATCGACAGGCCGAACAGGCCGAGCGCTTTCATCTCCTCGACGAGGTGCTCGGGGATCGCGTCGGCCGCTTCCACCTCCGCCTCCAGCGGGCGCAGCCGCTCGGCGACGAAGCGACGGACCGTGTCGATCAGCGCGTCGAACAGCTCGGGTTCGAGGGCCATGGCCATCCTCTCGGTTCTAATTGTCGGCAGGTATAACGGCTGAATGGCGAGCTGCAAGCCATACCCGATCTTCCAAAGCGTTTCGTTTGCCGGGGCGGCCCCGCCTCTGTATCGGGGTGGGCGGGGGACGTAGTGGAGAAGCATTTGATGGACGGTCGCACCGCCGACAACCCGCCCGTACCGCCGAGCCGGCGCGTGGCGACGCCGACGATGCTCGCTTATGGCTTCGGCGCCGCAGCATACGGCGTGAAGGACTTCTGTTTCGTCACCTTCCTGCTGCTGTTCTACAACCAGGTGGTCGGGCTCCCCGCCGCGCAGGTCGGCTTCGTGATCATGTGCGCGCTGCTGTTCGACGCGTTTGTCGATCCGGCGATCGGCATGCTCTCCGATCGCACCCGGAGCCGCTGGGGGCGGCGCCATCCGTGGATGTATGCCGCCTGGCTGCCGATCGCGATCGGCTGGCTGTTCCTGTGGAACCCGCCGGCGAGCTGGTCGCAGGGCGCGCTGCTCGGTTGGCTGTTCGTCTCCGCGGTGGTGGTGCGCACCGCCGTCTCCGCCTTCGAGGTGCCGTCGCAGGCGCTGAGCCCCGAGCTCTCCTCGGACTATGAGGAGCGGACGCGGATCATGGCCTATCGCTTCCTGTTCGGCTGGGGCGGGGGCATGGCGATGCTGATGCTCTCCTATGGCTGGTTCCTCGCCGAGCGGACCGGCCAGCCGCACGGCCAGTTCGACCGCGCCGGCTATCCGGGCTTTGCGATCGGCGGCGCGGCGCTGATGGTGGTGGCGATCCTCGGCTCGGCCTTGGGCACCCACCATGAGATCAAGAACCTCCCGCCGGTGGAGATCGAACCCCAGCCGCTCCGTCAGAGCATCGCCGATCTGTTCGCCACGCTGCGCAATCCCGCCTTCCTGCTGCTGATGACCGCGGCGCTCAGCTATTTCGTGGCGCAGGGCATCAGCTTCTCGATGTCCAACTATCTCTACGCCCATGTCTGGCATTTCGGGAACCTCGCCTTCCAGCTGCTCGGCGCGACGCTGTTCCTGGGCGTCGTCCTCGCCTTCCTGATCGCCCCGCGCATGGCGCGCTGGCTGGGCAAGCCGACCGCGGCGACCATCGCGCTGGTCGGCGCGGTGCTGCTGCTCGTCGCGCCCTATGTCCTCCGCCTCGTCGGGCTGTTCCCGGCGCCCGGGGACCCGCTGCTGCTGCCGGTGCTGTTCACCATCTTCACCGTCAATGCGACCTTCGCGGTCTCCTCCACCATGCTCGGCGCATCGATGCTGGCCGATGTGGTCGAGCACAGCGAAGTCGAGACCGGGCGGCGGTCCGAGGGGGTGTTCTTCGCCGGCTTCTTCTTCGTTCAGAAATGCTCGAGCGGGCTCGGCATCTTCGCCACCGGGCTGATCCTGAGCTTCTCGGGCTTCCCGGACGGTGCCAAGCCGGGAACGGTGCCCGAGGCGGTGATCGACCGCTTCACCCTGATCTTCTGCGCGGTCTACCTGGCCCTCGGCGCCATCGCGGCGTTCTTCTACCGGCGCTTCCCTTTCGGCAAGGCGGAGCATGCTGCCCGGCTGGCGCAGCTCGGCGCGCGGGCCGAGTAAGCGCGGAAATGCCCGCCAGGTCCTCGACCCGGCGGGCATCCTTTCCTCCCCAGGAAAGACGTCAGGCCACGCGGCCCAAGCGGTGGTAGAGGTTGGAGAACTTCACCGATTCCGGCTTGTCCTTCACTGCCTGCAAATGGGCCCCGACGGCCTCGCGGAGCAGGCGGAAATCCTCGGTGGAAAAGACGGCGCGGCTGCGCTGCGGTTCGTTCGACATGGCACTACTCTCCTGATTATGCGGCTTGGGCGTTGAACTGGGCGGCTTCGGTGCTCTCGGCGAGCGCGGTGGTGGAGCTGGCGCCCCCCGCCACCGTCTGGGCGATCGCGTCGAAATAGCCGGTGCCGACCTCGCGCTGGTGGCGCGTCGCGGTGTACCCATCGGCCTCCGCCGCGAACTCGGCCTGCTGCAGCTCCGAATAGGCCGCCATGCCGCGGTCCCGATAGCCCCGCGCCAGCTCGTACATGCCGTAGTTGAGGCTGTGGAAGCCGGCGAGGGTGACGAACTGGAACTTGTACCCCATCGCCCCGATCTCGCGCTGGAAGCGGGCGATATCGTCCTTGTCCAGGTTCTTCTCCCAGTTGAAGCTGGGCGAGCAGTTGTACGCCAGCATCTTGTTGGGATGCTGCTTCTTGATCGCCTCGGCGAAGCGGCGGGCGTCGTCGAGATTGGGCTTCGACGTCTCCCACCACAGCAGATCGGCATGCGGCGCGAACGCCAGGCCGCGCTGGATGCAGTGGTCGACCCCGGTGCCTTCCTTGAGGCGGAAGAACCCCTCGGGGGTCCGCTCGCCGGTGAGAAACGCATGGTCCCGTTCATCGACGTCCGAGGTGATCAGCCGCGCCGATTCCGCATCGGTGCGGGCACAGATCACCGTGGGGACGCCGCACACATCCGCCGCCAGCCGCGCCGCATCGAGGTTGCGGATATGCGCCTGGGTCGGGATCAGCACCTTGCCGCCCAGATGCCCGCACTTCTTCTCGCTGGCGAGCTGGTCCTCGTAATGCACGCCCGCCGCACCTGCCGCGATATAGGACTTCATGATCTCGAAGCAGTTGAGCGGTCCGCCGAACCCGGCCTCGGCATCCGCCACGATCGGGGCGAACCAGTCGCGCGTCGCGCCGCCTTCCATATGCTCGATCTGGTCGGCGCGCTGGAGCGTCGCGTTGATCCGCCGCGCCAGCTCCGGCCCGGCATTGGCCGGGTAGAGCGACTGATCGGGGTACATCTGCCCGGCGGTGTTGGCATCCGCCGCGACCTGCCAGCCGGACAGATAGATCGCCTTCAGCCCCGCGCGGACCATCTGCATCGCCTGGTTGCCCGACAAGGCGCCCAGCGCATGGACATAGTCCTCGGTGCGCAGCAGCTCCCATAGCTTGAGCGCGCCGCGGCGGGCCAGCGTATGCTCCACCGGCAGCGAGCCGCGCAGCTTTGCGACATCGGCGGCGGTGTAGGGGCGCTGGATGCCGTCGAATCGCCCGGCGGGGGCGGGGACGAGATCCTCGAAACCAAGCGACTGGGGCATTGTGAATTCCTTGACTGACTGGCTAAACCTTGTGTGGGTAAGTTGCCAAAGTTCACGCAGGTGGGGAATTCACCTTCGGGGTCACACAGGGTGTGGGTGTGTTGTTGGTTGCGGTCCCTCTTTGTTATGGTGTAAAGTATTTACAGGCGCGTTGTCGTTCTCCAATTGGAACGTAGAAAGAACAATATGTGTAGGACAGCCGCAAATTCCTCCCGGGCACGGGGAAGGGGGGGGGCACGCCGTGCCAGCCGCGTGGTGGAGGGGCCGCCGCTAGCGGCGGTGCGGGTGCGGGTGGAGGATGGGCCGGGACCACCGCGCCTGCGGCGCGGCCCCTCCACCATGCTTCGCATGGTCCCCCTCCCCGTGCCGGGGAGGAATTTTAGGGAGGAGCACCCATGGCCGAACGCAAACTCTTCGCCGGGCACGCCATCCGCCGGCTGCGCTTCCAGCTCGGCGTCACCCAGGCGGCGATGGCGGAGGCGCTGGAGATTTCGGCCAGCTATCTCAACCTGGTCGAGCGCAACCAGCGGCCGATCTCCGCCGCGCTGATGCTCAAGCTGGCCGAGACCTATGACTTCGATCCCCGCCGCCTCGCCGCGGCCGAGCCCGGCGGCGGGGCCGAGGCGCTGCGGCGGCGGCTGGCCGACCCGCTGTTCGCCGACCTCGCCATCGATCGCCACCAGCTCGAGGAATGGCTGGCCGGCGCGCCCGACGGCGCCGAGGCCTTTGCCCGCGCCTATGACCGGATGGGCGATGCCGCCGCGCCGCTCCCCGGCGCCGCGCAGGATCCCGGCCCCCAAGTCCGCCGCGCGATCGAACGCTGGCGCAACCATTTCGCCGATCTCGACGCCGCCGGCGAGGCGCTGGCCGACGAACTGCGCATGGCCGGCGACTCCTATGGCGCGATGGCCGAGCGGCTGCGGGTGAAGCACCAGCTTGCCGTGCGCATCCTGCCCGCCGAGGTGATGGTCGATACGCTCAAGCGGCTCGACCTCCATGCGCGGCAGTTGCAGCTGTCGGAGGCGCTCGATCCAAGTGCCCGCGCCTTTGCGCTGGCCGAGCAGCTGGCGGTGGAGGCGCGCGACGAGATCGAGGCGCTGGTCCGCGGCGCCGCGCTCGACCGGGTGGCCGCGCGGCTGTTCCGCCGCCACCTCACCGCCTATTTCGCCGCCGCGGTGACGATGCCCTATGCCCGCTTCCTGCGCGCGTGCGAGGCGAGCGGCTATGACCTGGAGCTGCTCCAGCGGCGCTTCGGCGCGAGCCTGGCGCAGGTCGCGCACCGGCTGACGACGCTGCAGCGGGTGGGCGCGCGGGGGCTGAGCTTCTTCCTGATGCGGTTCGATCGCGCGGGGCAGGTCTCGAAACGCTATGCCGGCGCCAGCGGATCGGCGCTGGTCGAGGCGGCGGTGCCGTGCCCCTTGTGGAACGCCTATGACGGTTTTGTGCGGACCGACGAGACGGCGGTGCAGCTCGTCGAGCTGGAGGACGGCGCGCGCGCCTTCACCATCGCGCGCTGCGTGCATCCGCATGGGGGAGCCCCCGGCGGCGTGCGCCCGCGCTTCGTGATCGCGCTGGGCCTGCCGGCGGCGGAGGCGGGGACGCTGGCGGCGGCGCGCGGCGTCGACCTGGCCGGCCGCGCCGCGCCGATCGGGCTGGGGTGCCGGGCGTGTACGCGCGTGGCGTGCCCGCAGCGCTCGGCGGCGCCTGCGGGGCGGGCGGCGGCAGGGAGCGAGCGGGAGCGCGGGGTTACGGCGTTTGGGTTTGCGGGGGATTGAGGAAGAGCTTGCAAGCGATAGAGAAAGTTTAGATGATCGACAGAGCGTAATTGCCGAGGAATAAATATGAGCGGTGAGCATTGGTTTGGGGCCGGTTGGACTGAAGTAAAGCTCAACGCCATCAGTGCTTACAGCACCTTTTTCACCGGCGCGATTGGCAGAAAATTTGACATTTGGTATGTTGACCCATTCGCCGGAACCGGGTCGCGTTCGTCGGAAGAGGAGGTCGGTGGCATCTTCGAGGGTGAGCCGTTCTCTACCATTGAAAAGCGTTATCCAGGCAGTGCTGCTCGCGCGCTGACAGTTGATCCGCCTTTCCACCACTTCCGATTCGGAGACACGAAAAAGCAGCATATCCAAGCGCTGGAAGAGCTGGTGGCCTTCTATCCGGAAAAGGACGCGAAGGTCATCCGCAAGGATGCCAATGATTTCGTGAGAGGAATGTTCGGCGATCCTTTCTGGAGTGATCCGAATGGTCGCGGGAAAGGGTCGCGCGCTCTTGTATTTCTTGACCCCTACGGGCTTGAGGTAAAGTGGAGTACGCTTGAAGCTTTAGCGAATTGCCAAAAGGCTGACGTTTGGTTTCTCGCAAATTTGAAGGCGGCTGTTCAGCAGCTTTCACATGACCACGCAAAATTGGACGATGGGAAGAGGAGAGCTCTCTGCGAGTACTTCGGAACCGATCAATGGGAGGCGAAATTTTACAGCGAAGCCCCTTCGGGTGGAGGACTCTTGAGCTTCATGGATGAACGAAAAAAGAGGAGCGCTTCTAAGGCGGAGATAGCAGATTTTCACAGGAATCAGCTTGAAGGTCTGTTCAAATATGTGTCGCCGCCGCTGCCACTGGCGGTCGGTTCTGTAGACGACTATTTTCTTTTATATTGCATGAGCAACAACCCGGCTCCAGCTGCGAGAGCCCTTATAGCTAAGGGAGCTAATTGGGTTATACAGAAATATAAGCAGGCATCTCATCATAAGTCCGCCCTCCGAGAAGGCGTCCGCTAACTTTCTTATTCACTTCGCCCCACTGCTTGAAGAAGAAGGCTGTATCGAACCTTCTGCATAGACGTTCGATCTCCCATACCCATTCTTCCTGCATCGCTCGTGCTCCGGGACCAGACTCTCCCCCGACGATCGCCCAAGCGATTCCCTTCAGACTAACATCTTGGATAGGGCCAATCAGCGGCTCGAACGAGATGAACCTGACTGCTGCAGGTGTAGCACGAAGATGATCTATGCGGCCGACAACCTCAGGGCCCTCCACGCTCGTGCCGACCCACACATTTGGAAGCACGCGGAAAGCGTCCTCCGAGAGCACTTCGCGCATGCGATCAGGGCGCTTTGTGAGCAACTGGTAATCGTGACGTGGCGTTTCCGCCATCACGTCCCAGACGCGCTTTATAAAGGCGATTGGGACTTCCGGATGGAACAGGTCTGACATCGAATTGACGAAGACCTTTCGCGGATTGCGCCAGCGGTGAGGTATCGAAAGCGATGCCTCGTCGCAGCGAACGGCGCCGGTCCACTTCGCTCTGCCCCCGGACTTTCGAGTCAGACCGTCGTACTTAGCCACGCCCATGGCTTCGAGCCGAGCGGCCATGCGCATGGCGTAACAGTTCGTGCATCCCGACGAGGCGATGCTACAACCGGCGACTGGATTCCAGGTCGCGTCCGTCCATTCGATCGGTGAGCTTTCAGCCATTTCCAGTGCCCGTGCGGATCAGCCCGTTGGCTCTTGAATCACATGGTGTGAATAACGGCAACACTTATGCTTGTTGGAAGCCGTTGCCCGGTGGCACAGCTTCCACGTCGCACCCTTCCCTAGCCCCTCCCGCAGGCGGGAGGGGGAAGAGATCGCAGCAGCTTTGGGAGGGTTACCCCTCCACCCCCAACTGCCAAAGCACGAACGCCATCTCGTCGGCATACCCCCGCAAACTCTCGCACCGCCCGGACTTGCCGCCATGGCCGGCGCCCATATTGGTCTTGAGCAGCAGGATGTTGTCGTCGGTCTTGGTCGCGCGCAGGCGGGTACCATGCCCTGCTTTCTCGCAGGCGCGACTAATCCACGCGGTCTCCATGTGCATCGAATGCGCTGAAATCCAATCGATCCTGGTAGGCAAATCATAGATCGTCAGTGCAAAACCGGGTGACGAGTCGTCCGACCGCAAGGCGTTGTACGCGTCTATGGCCGTGATGAAATCGTCTCGCGGTACCAGGCACACTTCTTTCAAGAACAAATTCGCCGTGACGAGACAATACTCGCCTAGCAAGTCAATGCCGTAGATTTCTGCGTGCAGTTGCGCTGCCGAGACGGTCAGGTCGCGGGGATAGCTGCGGATCAGATCCTGTATCCACGCGCCGTCATCTACCTGGGTGTAGTCGGCGCATGCCCCCCATAGAACGTCCTCGGGGGCGCGATCGACGCCCGCCTTATACGCCGACCATCGCTGAACGGCCGCCTCCTGCCAGCCTTTGCTGGCGAAGTTCTCGACGATCCGCATGCCTCGCGCTCGCGAGGGCTCGGCGGGTCTCACCCCTCCACCCCCAACTGCCAAAGCACGAACGCCATCTCGTCGGCATACTCGCGCAAACTCTCCCACCGCCCGGACTTGCCGCCATGGCCGGCGCCCATATTGGTCTTGAGCAGCAGGATGTTGTCGTCGGTCTTGGTCGCGCGCAGGCGGGCGGCCCATTTGGCGGGCTCCCAATAGGTCACGCGCGGGTCGTTGAGGCCGCCCGAGATCAGCATCGGCGGATAGGCCTGTGCGCTAACGTTATCGTACGGGCTGTAGCTGCGGATCAGCTCGAACGCCGCCTTGTCCTCGATCGGGTTGCCCCATTCGGGCCACTCGCCGGGGGTGAGCGGCAGGCTTTCGTCGAGCATGGTGTTGAGCACGTCGACGAACGGCACGTCGGCGATCACCGCGCCCCATAGTTCGGGATCGGAATTGACCACCGCGCCCATCAGCTCGCCGCCCGCCGACCGGCCGGCGATGGCGATCCGGCCGGGCGCGGTATAGCCGAGGGCGATCAGCCCCTTCGCCACGTCGACGAAATCGTGGAACGTGTTGGTGCGCTTCTCCAGCTTGCCCTCGTGATACCAATGCTGGCCGAGATCGTCGCCGCCGCGGATATGGGCGATGGCGAAGGCCATGCCGCGATCGAGGAACGACATGCGGCTGGTCGAGAAGCCTGGCGGGATGGCGTGGCCATAGGCGCCGTACGCATAGAGATAGAGCTTGCCGGTGCCGTCGCGCGGGAAGTCCTGCGGGTAGACGATCGAGACGGGCACGGCGGTGCCGTCGCGGGCGGTGATGGTCAGGCGTTCGGTGCGATACTTGCTGCCGTCATAGCCGCTGGGAATTTCCTGGACCTTCAGCGTCTCCAGCGCGCCGGTGGCGACGTCGTAATCCTGGACGGTGCCGGGAGTGACCATCGATTCATAGCCGAGGCGCAGCTTGGTGACGGCATATTCGGGGTTGTCGCCCAGGCCCGCGACATAGCTCGCCTCGGGGAAGTTCAGGCGCGTGGGCGGGATGGCGGGGTCGTAGCGGTGGAGCTCGATCTGGTCGAGCCCGTCCTCGCGGCCCTCGACCACGAAGAAATCGGCGAAGCAGGCCACCCCGGTCATGTAGAAATGGCGCGAGGGGGCGATGCGCTCGGTCCATTCGCCGGGTGCGGTGATCGGCGCGGTGACGAGGCGCCAGTTGGTGTCCACGTCGTTGGTGTGGATGAATAGCGTGCCGTCATGCTCGTCCACGTCATATTCGCGGCCCGGCTTGCGCGGGGCGACGCAGATGGGCGTGGCGGCGGGGTTGTCGGCGGGGAGCAGCCAGACTTCGCTGGTCACATGGTCGCCGGTGGCGATGGTCAGCCATCGGCGCGACGAGGTCTCGCCGACAGCGACGCGGTAGCCTTCGTCGGCCTCGCGGAACAGCTCCACGTCGTTCTCCACCGGCTCGCCGAGCTTGTGCCAGCGGGCATTGTCGGTGCGCCAGTTCTCGTTGGCGAGGCCGTAAAGAAAGCCCTTCGAATCCGCCGTCCACACGATCTCGGAGAGCATGCCCGAGATGGTGTCGGGCAGGAGTTCGCCGGTGGCGAGGTCCTTCACCCGGACTTCGAACCGCTCCGAGCCGTTGTCGTCATAGGCATAGGCGAGCAGCCGGCCGTCGGGGCTGACCGAGATCTCGCCGAGGCGGAAATATTCCTTGCCGGCGGCGAGCGGGGTCTCGTCGAGGATCAGCTGGTCCTCGCCGCCCGCGACGGGCTTGCGCCACCAGCGGGCATATTCGGCGCCGACCTCGTGATCGGTCCAGTAGAGCCAGTCGCCGTCCTTCTGGGGAACGCTGGCCTCGTCTTCCTTGATGCGGCCGCGCATCTCCTGGAACAGCGTCTCGGCGAGCGGCTTGTGGGGCGCCATGATCGCATCGAAATAGGCGTTCTCGGCCTCGAGATAGGCGAGCACGTCCTTGTCCTGCACGTCGGGATAGCCGGGGTCGCGAATCCAGGCCCAGGGGTCTTCGATGGTGATGCCGTGGCGGGTGAAGCTGTGCGGACGGGTGCCGGCGACGGGCGGCGTGGGGTTTTCGCTCATGCCCATGTTGTAGGAAGTCGTGGGGGTTGGGCAAGTCCCGATGCCCCAAGATCCTCCCCCGGAGGGGGAGGGGGACCGCCGCCGAAGGCGGTGGTGGAGGGGTGTCCCCGGCTGCAGTGGAGGACACGCCTCCAGCGTTGACACCCCTCCGTCGCGCTGCGCGCGCCACCTCCCCTTGCAGGGGAGGATTTCAGAGACTTACGCCCGCGTACCCGTGATTGGGAAGCTGCCGAACGCGCCCGCGGTGACGGTGCCGTCGAGGCTGTCGCCGTTGACGGTCGCTTCGCAGGTGAGCGTCATCGGCATCGGCACCGAAATGTCGAGCGACCAGCTCAGCGTGTCGCCATTGACCTTGCCGTCCTTGATCTCGGTCTGGCCCATCGCGCCGTTGAAGCTGCCGGTGAACGTATCGCCGTTGCTGGTGACGTTGAGGGTCGCTTCCTGATCGCCCAGCGGCGACTTGGTCACGGTGTTCCAGCTGCCATCCACATTCGCCATCGTAGAACTCTCCTTCGCGTGATTACTTGGTTGCCGGCGGGGCCTTCCCAGCCAGCGACGCTGCGCTGATCACCTCGACAGGGAGGCCGAGGCTGTCAAGCTGCGGGCGGACCTTGGCGGCGTCGCCCACCACCACCCAAACGAAGCGATCGACATCGAGTGCCCCGCGTGCCGCAGCGTCAAGCTGGGGGGCGGTGAGCGCCCGATATTTTTGCGCGATGCTGTCGTAATAATCGTCCGGGCGGTGACGGATGTCGTTCTGCTGCATCGCGCCGAGCACCGCGCCCGCGGTTTCGAATCGCCCGGCCAGCTCGCGGGTGGCGCCGTTGACCTCGCGGGTGAGCTCGGCCGAGGTGACGCCCTTGGTGGTCAGGAAGTCGCGCACCTGCTGGCGGATCGCCTGGATGGAGTCGCCGGTGCGGTCGGCCTGGACGGGCGCTTCAACCGCATAGGGCACGGCATGTTCGAGCCAGTTGAACCCGCCGCCCGCGCCGTACGACCAATGCTTGTTCTCGCGCAGTTCCATGTTGATCCGCGACAGGAAGCCGCCGCCCAGCACCTGGTTGGCGGTGATCGCGACGAGCAGGTCCCCGGTCGGATCGAGCGACGTCATCTGCCCGGCCTGGATCAGCGACTGGGGCGAAGCGGGCCGGTCGACCAGCACGATGCGGGCGCCGGTCGGCTGGGGCTTGCCGGCGAACGCCTTGACGCCGGCGGCGCCCTCGCCCTTCCAGTCGCCGAAGCGCGCCTCCAGCGCCGCCTTGACCTGCGCCAGCGGCAGGTCGCTGACCACGAAGACCTTGGCCTTGTCCGGCCGGATCCAGGCGCGGTGGAAGGCGAACAGATCGTCGCGCGACAGCTTGGCGACCGCGGCAGGATCGCCCGAGCCGTTGCCGAGCTTCGCATAGGGATAGGCGCTGCCGTAGAGGAGGCCCGGCAGCACGCGATTGGCGAGGCCGCTCGGGTCGCTCAGCTCGAACTGGATGCCGGTCAGCGTCGTCGCGCGGATCCGCTCGACTTCGGCGGGCGCGAAGGCGGGGTGCCGCACGACATCGGCGAACAGCTCCACCGCGCCGCCCAGATTGGTGCTCGGGAGGGTGAGTGTAAGGTACGTCCGATCGGCCGAGCTGCCCGCGCCGATATTGGCACCCAGCCGCTCCTCGGCCTCGGCGATCGCAATCGAATCGCGGCTGGTGGTGCCTTCCTCGAGCAGCGACAGCGCGAGGTTCTGGGTGCCCGCCTTGCCATCCGGATCGGCGGTGACGCCGGCGTCGAAGCTGAGCGAGACCTGGGTGATCGGCACCGCGCTCTGCTGCGCGTAGATCACTTCCATGCCGTTCGACAGCCTGGTCCGGGTCACGTCGGGGAAGCGGATGTCGCGCACCGGGCCGACATCGGGCAGGGGCCCGCGCGTGCCCTTGGGAATCGCCTCCTGGGCCGCGGGGGCGGCGGGCGGGACCGGCGTCGATTCCTGATAGGCCTCGCGCGCGCCCGGCTCGACGCGGATGGTCAGCGCCGGCCGCGTCAGCCATTTGGCGGCAGCGGCGCGTGCCTTGGCGGGGGTCATCGCGGCCAGCTCGCCGAGGCGCTTGCGGAAGAAGCCGGGGTCGTTGGAATAGAGCGCGCCCTCGGCCAGCGTCGCGGCCTGGGCGCGCGCCGATTCCAGTCCGGCGATCGTGCTCGCGACATTGGTGGTGGCGACGCGCTGCACTTCGTCCGCGGTCGGGCCCTTGGCGAGCAGCTCGGCCAGGATCGCATCGATCCGCTGGTTGACCAGCGCCGGGTCGACCCCCGGCTTGAGCACCGCCTGGATCTGGAACATGCCGAGCAGCGCGTTCGGATAGGCGCCGGCCGAAACGTTGACGACCAGCTTCTCCTTGCGGACCAGCGCATTGTCGAGCCGCGAACTGGCAAGCCCGCCGAGCACCTGGCCGAACACTTCGAGTGCGACCGAATCCGGGTCGTTGAGCCCGGGGATCGCCCAGCTGCGCACGATCAGCGCGGCGGGCACGCTGTCCTTGAGCAGGATCGTCTTGGGCGCGGCGCGGACCGGCATCGTCACGCTGGGCGGGGTGCTCTTCGGGCCACGCGGGATGCTCCCGAAATATTTCTCGACCAGTGGCCGCGCCTCGGCCGCGTCGATGTCGCCGGCAAGGACCAGCACGGCGTTGTTCGGGCCATAATGGTCGTGGAACCAGCCCTTCACATCGGCGAGGCTGGCCTTGTCGAGATCGGCCATCGATCCGATCGGCAGATGCCCATAGGGGGTGCCGCCGAACAATTCGGCGAACATCGGATATTTCATCAGGCCATAGGGCTGGTTGTCGCCCTGGCGCTTTTCGTTCTGGACGACGCCGCGCTGCTCGTCGAGCACGGCCTGGGTGATCGCCGGGGTCAGCCAGCCCATTCGGTCGCTTTCGAGGAACAGCGCGCGGGCGAGCGCGGGCTTGGGCACCGTCTCGAAATAATTGGTGCGATCGAAGCTGGTGGTGCCGTTGAGATCGGTCGCGCCGACCTGCTTGAGCGGCTCGAAGAAATCGCCGGGGGCGTTCTGCGAGCCGTTGAACATCAGATGCTCGAACAGATGCGCGAAGCCGGTCTTGCCGGCAGGCTCGAAGGTGGAACCGACATCGTACCACACCGACAGCGCGACGACGGGTGCCTTGCGATCGGTATGCACGATGACGCGCAGGCCGTTGTCGAGCGTGAACTGCTCATAGGGGAGCTTCACCTGATCAACGAGCGTGGACAGCGGCGCGGGCGCGGGCGCGGTGGCGGTAGGGGCCTGCTGGGCGGGGGCGGGCAGGGCAGGCGCGGCGAGCGCGATCAGGGCAGTGGTGCAGAGCAGGCGCATGGACGGCATGGAAGCGGAGTCCCCCGGGGATGTGATGGACGGTACCATAGCTGTGCGGGCGGGGGCGGCAAGCGGGGCCTTAGGGGCGGTCAGGCGTGCGTAGACCCGCGAGGCGCGTCATCCCGGCGGAAGCCGGATCCATTGGGGTCTCCGTTCTCGCGCTTGCTGAGGCGAAGCGGCAAATGGATCCCGGCTTTCGCCGGGATGACGGCTTGGAGGGCTGGGCCTTCATTTGCTGATGCGGCATTTTTCGGGTTCGCGGTGGAACGTCTGGCGCTGTTCGCAGGCGAATACGGACCGCGATCACATTCGCCCGGCTGCGGACGTTACCCTCTTCGTCCACCTTCGGTGCGTCGGAGCGAAGAGAAATGGTTGCTGCGTGCTTTCCCTCTCCCGCCTGCGGGAGAGGGAGGGAGCCGCCGCCAGGCGGCGGAAGGGTGAGGGTGTGGGGGGCGAATGCGGCCCTTTTCTTCGCCCGACTCACCCTCACCCCGGCCCTCTCCCGCAAGCGGGAGAGGGAGAGGGAAACACCAATGCCGCGCTACCTCGCCGACGAACCGGCGATGCTCCGCGATATCGCCCGGGAGTTCGTCGCCGAAACCCCTCGCATCATCTGGGGCAGTCTAAATCCCGTACGACCCCTAGCCACCAACGGTCGCCAGTCGACAGAAGCGCCGAGCGTTGCCTTTGGCGGCATCACGGCCCACAGTCGAGACACCCCCGCCCCTTCCACCGCGCCGCCTTTGGCGCTAGCACCCGGCGATGGATACCCCCAAGCTCGCCATCCCCCGTTCGCTGTTCGTTTATGCCATCCTCTATGGCGGCATGGTCTGCATGGCGGGCGTGCTGGGCGTGAAGCAGGTAGCGCTCGGCCCGCTGGCGGTGGAGGCGGGGATCTTCGCCTTCCTGCTGCTCGTCGTGCTGTCGAGCGCGGTGGCCGAGCTGCACGGCCAGGCGATCGCCACCGGGCTGGTGCGGCTGGGCTTCGTGCCGCTGCTGATGTCCGCCGCGCTGATCCAGCTGGTGCTGATCCTGCCGACCGATCCCGGCATGTATCCGCCCGCGGTCGCCGCCTTCCCGATCGTCGTCGGGCAGGGGATGCGGATGATGCTTGCCGGCTTCATCTCCTACGGCACGTCGCAGACGCTCAACGTGTTTATCTTCAACAAGCTGCGCGGGCGGGAAGGGCCGGGCGGGCTGGTGTGGTTCCGCGGCATGGTGGCGAGTGTGGTGTCGCAGATCGTCGATACCGTGCTGTTCATCAGCATCTCCTTCCTCGGCGAACGGCCGATCCTCGAGCTGATGGCCGGGCAGATGCTCACCAAGGTGGTGCTGTCGATCGTGCTCGTGCCGTTCCTGATCACCGGCGCGGTGGCCTTGGGACGCGCTCTCGATGGACGTAGGGCCTGAGCGGCTCTAAAGGGCCGCGCATGACCGACCACGCACCCCATCCGGCGCTGCTCGCCAAGGCCGAGACCCTCACCGAGGCGCTGCCCTATCTGCAGCGTTATGCCGGCGCCACCTTCGTCGTGAAATATGGCGGCCACGCCATGGGCGATCCCGAGCTGGCGCGCGACTTCGCCGAGGACGTGGTGTTACTGAAGGCGGTGGGGATCAACCCGATCGTCGTCCATGGCGGCGGCCCGCAGATCGGCCGGATGCTCAAGCGCCTGGGCGTCGAATCGACCTTCGTGGGCGGCCTGCGGGTGACCGACAAGGCGACCGCCGAGATCGCCGAGATGGTCCTGGCCGGATCGATCAACAAGGAAATCGTCGCCTGGATCGCCGCGGCCGGCGGCAAGGCCGTGGGCATCTCGGGCAAGGATGCGGGCCTGGTCCGCGCCGAGAAGGTGCAGCGCACCGAGGCCGATCCGCTGCAGGGCATCGAACGGCATGTCGACCTCGGCTTCGTCGGCGAGCCGGTGGCGGTGGACATCTCCATTCTCCAGTCGCTTGCGGCGTCGGGCTTCATTCCTGTCGTGTCGCCGATCGCGCTGGGCGCGGACGGGCACACCTACAATATCAACGCCGATACCATGGCGGGCGCGATCGCGGGGGCGTGCGGCGCGAAGCGCTTCTTCCTGCTGACCGACGTGCCCGGCGTGCTGAGCAAGACCGGCGACCTGCTCACCGATCTCGATGCGGCGCGGGTGCAGGCGCTGAAGGACGACGGCACCATCTCGGGCGGGATGATCCCCAAGGTGGAGACCTGCGTCAACGCGGTGGCGGCGGGCGTCGATGCGGCGGTGATCCTCGACGGGCGCATCCCGCACGGCATGCTGCTGGAGATCTTTACTCGCCAGGGCGTCGGTACGCTGGTGCACGCCTGATTGTTCGGCGCGCATTTCATCCTATATCGCACCTGAAACGGTGTCGCGGAGAGTGAATTGACCCAGATTGGCCTGATGCTGCTGCAGATCGTGCAGGTGCTGCTCAACATCGTCTGGTGGATCATCGTGATCCAGGCGGTGCTGTCGTGGCTGATCCAGTTCAACGTCATCAACACGCACAGCGATTTCGTCCGCGCGGTTTGGAACGCGCTGTACCGGATCACCGAGCCGCTCTACCGCCCCTTCCGGCGCATCCTGCCCGATTTCGGCGCGCTGGATCTCTCGCCTTTGGTCGTGCTGCTGATCCTCTACATCCTGCAGAACATCGTGATCCCGCGGATCGCGATCATGATCGCCGGCGCCGCGTTCTGAGCCGTGCCGGCCTGGCGGCCTAGCGCCACCGGAATCGAGATCGCCGTGCGCGTGACGCCCCGTGCGTCGCGCGACGTGCTGGCGGCCGGCACCGACGAGCATTTCGCCGCCCGCCTCGCCGCACCCCCGGTGGAGGGCGCCGCCAATGCCGCGCTGGTGCCGCTGGTCGCCAAGGCGTTCGGGGTTCCCAAGCGCGACGTAACGCTGATCGCGGGCGAGACGTCGCGACTCAAGCGACTTTCGATCGCGGGAGACGGTGCGGCGCTGGAACAAATCGCCCGCAGCCTCTATGGCGAGGCGCATGACGGCTGAGATCATCGACGGCAAGGCATTTGCCGCGGGCCTGCGCGCCCGCATCGCGACCCTGGTTCCTGCATTCGAAGCGGCGGCGGGCCGCGTGCCCGGCCTCGCCGTGGTGCTGGTGGGCGAGGACCCCGCCTCCGCCGTCTATGTCCGCTCCAAGGGCAAGCAGACGCGCGAGGCCGGCATGGCGAGCTTCGAGCACAAGCTGCCCGCCGACACCACGCAGGCGGACCTGCTCGCGCTGGTCGACAAGCTGAATAAGGACGCGTCGGTGGACGGCATCCTCGTCCAGCTGCCGCTGCCCAAGCACATCAACGAACTCGACGTGCTGCTGCGCATCTCGCCCGAGAAGGACGTGGACGGCTTCCACCCGGTCAATGCCGGCCGGCTCGCGACGGGCCTGGAGGGCTTCGTGCCCTGCACCCCGCTGGGCTGCCTGATGCTGCTGCAGGACAAGCTGGGCAGCCTGTCCGGCCTCGACGCGGTGGTGATCGGCCGCTCGAACATCGTCGGCAAGCCGATGGCGGCCCTGCTCACCAAGGCGAGCGCGACGGTGACGATCGTTCATTCGCGCACCCGCAACCTGCCGCATTATCTCCGCCATGCCGATATCGTCGTGGCGGCGGTGGGCATCCCGCATTTCGTCAAGGGCGAGTGGCTGAAGCCCGGCGCCACGGTGATCGACGTCGGCATCAACCGCACCGACAACGGCCTGGTCGGCGATGTCGACTTCGACGGCGCGGCGAGCGTCGCGGGCGCGATCACGCCGGTGCCGGGTGGTGTCGGCCCGATGACCATTGCCTGTCTGCTGCGCAACACTTTGGTCGCCGCGCACCGCAATGCCGGAGTCCCGCTCGAGGCAGACGCGATTTGATCGAGCTGTTCGTCTCGTCCTTCGTCACCTTCTTCGTCATCATTGACCCGCCCGGCTGCGCGCCGATCTTCGCGGGGCTGACGGCGGGGACCAACGCCGTGCATCGCCGCGCGATGGCGGTGCGCGCGGTGATGGTCGCCGCGATCATCCTGTTCGGCTTCGCGCTGTTCGGCGAGGCGCTGCTCCACGCGCTGGGGATCAGCCTCAACGCCTTCCGCATCGCCGGCGGCATCATGCTGTTCCTGATCGCGCTGGAGATGGTGTTCGAGAAGCGCACCGAACGCCGCGAGGACCGCGCGGAGAAGGTGAAGGCCGAGGATCCGGTCGACATCTCGATCTTCCCGATGGCGATGCCGATGATCGCCGGGCCGGGATCGATCGCCTCGGTGATGCTGCTGATGGCGCAAAGCAAGGGCATCGAGCAGTCGCTGGTCGTGCTGGCGGCGATGCTCGCGGTGCTGCTGCTGTGCGTGCTGGCGCTGCTGGCGGCGGGGCCGATCATGCGGATCGTCGGCGCGCGGATCGAGGCGGTGGTGTCGCGGCTGCTCGGCGTGCTGCTCGCGGCGCTGGCGGTGCAGTTCGTGATCGACGGCATCCCCGCGGCGCTGGCGGCGGGGTAAAGCCGACACGCGCAGATCGGTTGGCGAGCGCAACGTTTCGCTTCATACCGGGGGAATGGTCTCGACCCCCGCACCCGCCCCGACACAGCGCAACGCCGGCATCGATCTGGTGCGCGTGCTGATGACGATGCTCGTCATCCTGCACCATAGCGCGATCGTCTATGGCGGGTCGGGGGGATGGTTCTGGCGGGAAGAACCCAACGCGTCGAACCCGCTGCTGGTGATGTTCAATGCGGTCAACCAGTCCTATTTCATGGGCTTGTTCTTCCTGCTCGCCGGCTATTACACGCCGGCCTCGTTCGACCGGAAGGGCGCGGGCCGCTATCTGGCGGACCGCTGGATCCGGCTCGGGCTGCCGCTGCTGGCGTTCTTCTTCATCCTGTTCCCGCTTACCGTCGCGCTCGCCGACGCCACCGGCGGTGCGGATCTGCTGCGGCGCTGGGGGCAGGGGATCGTCGGCGGGACGCATGGCCCCGGCCCGCTCTGGTTCGCGATCGCGCTGCTGATCTTCGCGCATGTCTATGCCCTGTTGCGCCGGGCCGGCGCGTTTCCGGCCGACGGGCGAACGGCGGTGGCGCTGCCCCGGGCGTCGATTTTCCTGCTGGCGATGGTCGGGATCGGCCTAATGGCGTTCGCGGTGCGGCTGGTGATCCCGGTCGGCCACGAGGTGCTGTGGCTGCAGCTCGGTTATTTCCCCGGCTACATCCTGCTGTTCCTGGCCGGCATCGCCGCTGCGCCGCATCGGCTGCTGGAGCGGATCGCGATGCGCGCGGCGCTGCCCTGGCTGGCGGTCGCCGTGCTTGCCATTGCGACGCTTCCCGTCGTGCTCCTCCTGCACGGTGCTGCGGGCGGCTTCGAAGGCGGATGGAACTGGAACGCGCTCTATTATGCGCTGTGGGAGCCGTTCGTCGCGACCGGGGTGATCCTGACGCTGTT
Source organism: Sphingomonas sp. NFR04 (assembly GCF_900114095.1). Lineage (GTDB taxonomy): Bacteria > Pseudomonadota > Alphaproteobacteria > Sphingomonadales > Sphingomonadaceae > Sphingomonas. The sequence continues at coordinate 326,239 of NZ_FORV01000004.1, forward strand.
CGCCTGGGCCACGAAGCCCGGACGGCAGTCGGGAGCGGTGGGGCAGTGGTTCGCAGCGAATGCGTTCGGCGCGTTTATCGTGCACCCGCCGGTCGTCGTCGCGCTCGGCAGATGGGCGGCGACCATGCCCTATGCGCCCTTGGTCAAGTTCGTCGGGGTTTCCGCCGCCGCCTGTCTCGGCGCCTTCGCGGTTGCCGCCGCGTTGCGGGCGATCCCCGGCGTGCGGCGCGTTCTCTGACGAGGCTAGCGTGCGATCGCAGGAGCCAACCCGGCGCCGGCTGCGGAGTATGGCGGGATCCGCGGATGGGCTACCTACTGGTCGCCGTAATTTCGCAGCTAAGCGATGGTGTCGGCTTCCGCCCACTGGCGGACCTAAGCGTCGCGCCAGTAGCGGACATCCCAACCGATTAACTCCGAAGCGACAGCGCGTGACAGTAGGCGTCCTTGCTCTTCGAATGCTTGCTCGTCCGCCTTCGACGCAAATCCCGAGGCCCTCGGATCGTCTCGATTCAAAGTCGCGTCGTAAATGCCTGCCCAAGACCACAAATCGGCGACGAGCTGCGGACTGAGGCCGATGTCTTCAGGCCTGATGTCCCCCGCGCGCTCCTGATCGTCCCACCAAAGCGGGGCGCAGTCGTAATCGGTCATGACCCTGATCTTCATCCCCATAAAATGCTGATTAAGGGGCTGGAAGGCAACGTCCGCTCTCCACCATTTACGGACGTTCAGCTTCCCCGGATCCGTTCTGCAGCCGCTGCTTCAGCGGCGACCCATATCCTCGCGTAGGATCGCCGGAGCCAACCGCGTGCTGTAGCATTTGTGCAGCGCGGCATCCCCGCCGCGCCCAGCGAAGGACTGCACGACCATGCGCCTGCCCCTCCTGAAGCCCGACCAGCTCTCCGACGACCAGAAGCCGCTTTATGACGACATGAAGCGCGGCATTTCGTCCAACTTCAACGCCTTTGTCGCGGTGGGCGAGGACGGCAGCCTGATGGGACCGTGGAACCCCTGGCTGCACGAGCCGAAGATCGGCGGCGCGATCTGGGAACTGACCAAGGCGATGTCGATGGAAGCGACGCTGCCCGATCCGGCGCGGCAGATCGCGATCCTCGTCACCGGCGCGCATTTCGATGCGGCGTACGAGATCTACGCGCATGTCGCGGTGGCCGAGACCGAGAAGATGTCCCCGGCGCGGATCTCGGCGATCTGCGCGGGGCTCAAACCCGTGGATCTGGACGAGCAGGAAAATGTCGCGTTCGACGTCGCCTATGCGCTGGTGAAGGGCGGGGTGTTGCCCGAGCCTTGCTACCGGCTGGCGGTGGAGACCTTCGGCCAGCATGGGGCGAACGAGCTGATCTATCTGGTGGGGCTGTACAGCCTGGTTTCGGTGACGCTCAACGGGTTCAATGTGCCGGTGCCGGAGCGGGAGTAGGGGCTTCCCTTAGCCACCCTCACCGACCCCGACTCACCCTCACCCTTCCGGCGCTTCGCGCCTCCCTCCCTCTCCCGCAGGCGGGAGAGGGATTCTAACCTCGGCCCTCTCCCGCCTGCGGGAGAGGGAGCATCGGGTGAACAGCGCCCCGCGCTGTTCAGGCCCTGCTGGGGGCAGGGCCGACCCCATGCTGACCCGCCGCCGTAGGCGGTGGGGAGGGTGAGGGTGAGTGGGTTTAGCCGCCCATGCCGCCGCCGATGCCGCCGCCCATGCTGCCGCCCATGCCGCCACCGCGATGCCCGCCGCCGCCGCGCCGGCCGCCGCCCTCGCCACCGCCGCCGCGCCCGCCGCGACCCCCGCGCTTGAACGCGCCGGGGTGGAGGTCGGGCAGTTCGGCCTTGGTGATCTTGCCGTCATGGTTGGTGTCGAGCAGGTCGAAGCGGCGCTTGGCCGAGCTCATGAACTCGATCGCGCTGACGCCGCCGTTCAGGCTGGTGTCCGCCGCGGTCACCGGCTCGGGGCTGCCGAGATAGTTGAACCGCGCAAGGCCGCTCAGCACGCGGGTGGAGCCGATGTCGGCGGCCTTCACCTCGCCATTGTCGCCCATCGTCGGGCCGCCGGTCTCGAAGCCGCCGCCGCGCGCCTCGGGGGCGAGCACGGTCTCGTAATGCTCGATGTCGCCGGGGTCGATCTCGCCGTCGCCCTTGCGATCGAGCACCTTGAACCAGCGCATCGCATCGTCGCGGAACTCGTCGAGGCTCAGCGCGCCGTCATGATCGGCGTCGGCGCCGTCGAACCATGCATCGGCCGGGGCCTTGCCGTCCGTGGTGCCGCGGAACGGCTCGCCCATCGGGCTGATGAACAGGCCGCGCGGACGCGGGGCCCCAGGCCCCCCGGGGCCGCCCGGGCCACCCGGCGGCGGCGGGCCGTCCTGCGCCTGCGCATTGCTCGCCAGCACCAGCAACAGTCCTGCCAAACCCAGCATCCGCATCTTTGAACCCTCCACCCGAAAACCGATTCGTCTCGCTAGCTAGCGATTGTCGCAAAATTGTGCCCGCAAATTTCGGCTTGGGGGCAGGCCTGCGCTTGTGGCAGCAGGCGAGGCATGACCGGCGCCACCCCCATCACCCCCGATACCGAACATCGCGGCCTTGTCGGCCTGTTGCCGCGCGGCTGGCGACCCTATGCGCTGCTCGCGCGGCTGGACCGGCCGATCGGCTGGTGGCTGCTGTTCCTGCCCTGCGCCTGGGGGGCGCTGCTCTCGGGGCTGCCCGAGGGGGCGTGGTGGCGGATCGGGGCGATGCTGCTCGGCGCGATCGCGATGCGCGGCGCGGGATGCGTCTATAACGATATCGTCGATCGCGACCTCGACGCGCAGGTGGAGCGCACCCGCAGCCGCCCGCTGCCCAGCGGCGCCGTCTCGCTGCGCGCGGCCTGGACCTGGCTGGCGGTGCTGCTGGCTGTCGGCTTCGGGGTGTGGCTGGCGATGCCGCTGCCCGCCAAGCTCTGGTCGCTGGCGACGCTGCCGGTGGTCGCTGCCTATCCGTTCATGAAGCGCATCACCTGGTGGCCGCAGGCGTTCCTGGGCATCGTGTTCGGATCGGGTGCGGTGGTGGGGTTCGTCGCGGGCGATCCCGGGGCGGCCTTTGCCAGCCGGCAGGGCGCGCAATGGTGGCTCTATGCCGGCACCATCCTGTGGGTGATCGGCTATGACACGATCTACGCGCTGCAGGATGTGGAGGACGACGCGATCGTCGGGGTCCGCTCCTCGGCGCGGCGGATGGGGGCGCAGGTGCGGGGCGGCGTCGGGCTGCTCTATGTCGGCGCGGCGGGGCTGTGGGCGGCGGCGCTTTGGACGGTGCGGCCCGATCCGCTGGCGCTGCTCGCGCTGCTGCCGGTGGCGGTACATTTCGTCTGGCAGCTGGCGACGCTGAAGCCTGCCGACGGCGCCAATGCGCTGCGCCGTTTCCGCGCCAATCGCGATGCGGGGTTCCTGATGCTCGCCGCCTGCGCGGTGGTGGGAATGTCCGGACTTTGATTTTGTGCTCCCGCGCTCCTAAGTCGCGGGGATGCTGAACAACGATCAGGCCCTGGAGCGCGCCGCCGATGCGGTGGCGCGTGCCCGCCGTGCGGGGGCCGATGCCGCCGACGCGGTCTTCTCCGCCGACCGCTCGCTTTCCGTTTCCGTCCGGATGGGGGCGCTGGAGGATGTCGAGCGCTCCGAGGCAGAGGAGCTGGACCTGCGCGTGTTCGTCGGCAAGCGCTCGGCCAGCGTCTCGACCAGCGACCTGAGCAGCGACGCGATCGCGACGCTGGTCGAGCGCGTCGTTGCGATGGCGCGCGAGGCGCCCGAGGACCAATGGGCGGGTCTGGCGCCTGAGGATCGGCTGATGCACGGGCTGCCGCCGCATCTCGACCTGGACGACGGCGCCGAGGTGGAGCCCGCCGCGCTCAAGGCGCGCGCGCTCGCCGCCGAGGAGGCCGCGCGGGCGGTGCCGGGCGTGACCAACAGCGAAGGCGCCGGCGCGGGCGCGAGCCGGGTGCAGCTGGCGCTGGTGACCAGCCACGGCTTCCACGGCGCCTATGCACAGTCGAGCCATGGCATCTCCGCCAGCGTGCTCGCCGGCAGCGGCGGCGCGATGGAGCGCGACCATGCCCACCACTCGGCCCGCCATGCCGCGATGCTGGATTCGCCCGAGTCGATCGGCCGGCTGGCCGGCGAGCGCGCGGTGGCGCGGCGCAACCCGCGCAAGATCCCCAGCGGCGCGATGCCGGTGGTGTTCGATCGGCGCGTTTCCTCGGGGCTGCTCGGCCATCTGATGGGGGCGATCTCGGGCGCGGCGATCACCCGCAAGACCAGCTTCCTGCTCGATGCGCTGGGTACCCAGATCTTCGCGCCGGGCGTGACCATCTGGGACGACCCGCACCGCCCGCGCGGCATGCGCTCGCGCCCGTTCGACGGCGAGGGGCTGCCGGTCAGCCGCATGCAGATCGTCCGCGAGGGGATGCTGGAGACCTGGCTGCTGGAGAGCGCCGCGGCGCGCCAGCTCGGGCTCGAGCCGACCGGCCACGCCACCCGCGGCGGGGGCGGCGCGCCCGGCGTGTCGCCGAGCAACCTCTATATGGAAGCGGGGCATGTGCCCGCCGAGACGCTGATCGGCGAGATCGAGCATGGCCTCTATGTGTTCGAGCTGATCGGCCAGGGCGTCAACGGCGTGACCGGCGACTATAGCCGCGGCGCCGCGGGCTTCCTGATCGAGAAGGGCGAGCTCACCGTGCCGGTTTCCGAGGTGACGATCGCGAGCAACCTCAAGGACATGTTCCTGGCGCTGACCCCGGCCAACGACCTCGAGTTCCGCTATGGCATCAACGCGCCGACGGTCCGTATCGACGGGATGACGATCGCCGGTGCCTGAGCTCGCCGCCGACATCGCGGCGATCGCCGCCGAGGCGGGGCGCCACGCGATGGCGCGCTGGCAGTGCGATTTCGCGCGCTGGGAAAAGGTGCCCGGCCATCCGGTCTGCGCGGTGGACCTGGAGGTGGACGCGCTGCTCCGCGACCGGCTGGGGGCGCTGCTCCCCGACGCCGGTTGGCTTTCGGAAGAGACGGTGGACAATGCCGACCGGCTGGCGCTGTCCCGGCTCTGGGTGGTCGATCCAATCGACGGCACGCGCGATTATCTGCGCGGGCGGTCCGGCTGGGCGGTGTCGATCGCGCTGGTGGAGAACGGCCAGCCGGTGATCGGCGTGCTCGACGCACCGGCACGCGGCGAAGTGTGGACGGCACGGGCCGGCGCAGGGGCATGGCGCAACGGCACGGCGCTGCACGCCGCCGAGCGCGCGGACCTGCCCGGTGCGCGGGTGCCGGCGGACCAGCTCCCCAGGGTCGACCGCGACCTGGTCACGGTCCCCAAGCCCAATTCGATCGCGCTGCGCATCGCGATGGTCGCGGCGGGCGAGGCCGACCTCGTCGCGACGCTGCGCTGGGGGCATGAGTGGGACATTGCCGCCGCGGTGCTGCTCGCCCGCGAGGCGGGGGCGGCGGTGACCGATGCGCTCGGCCAGGCGCTGGCGTTCAACACCCCAGCGGGCGAGGCGTACGGCGTGCTGGCGACGACGCAGGGTATCCACGCCGCCGCCGTGGCGCGGCTGGCGGACCGGGTTGAGCCGGGGAAGCGCTAGTCGCCCGGCGCGGCGGATTGTTTCGGTATCGCGCCTCTGGCAGGCAGGTTGCATGAGGGGCAAGATTCTCATCGCTGGCGCCGCGGCGCTTACCTGCCTCGGGGCGGCGGGACTGGGGGCCGTCCTTCTTCCTGCAACCGCAGCCTCCGGACCCGCGGCCGGCAGCCGGCCCGTCAATCGGCCGGCCTCGGCTTCGGAGTTGCCGTTGGTGTCGGACCTCGCTGCCTACAAGCTAGTCCAGGCGCAGCGACTGCCCCGCTCTCCGGAGCGTTCCCGCTTGGATGAAGCGTGCAGCGGCTATCGCCCGAAGAAGCAATCGGCCGTTGCGCAATGGGTCCGCCGGGCGGGCTGGATCGTGACCTCGGAGGCGCCGCTGGGGAAGTTCAAGGTCGTCAGCTTCGTCAGCGGGTTCGATCCGGGAACCAGCGGGCTCTGCTTCGCGCGCAATGCCAATTTGGCGGTGTTCGATCAGGGGCGTCTGGTGGCATTGGCCTTTCGCAAGCATAGCACGTCGAAGGACGACGACACGTCGCCACTGGGGCCCGTCGAAGCGCTGGAAGACGGTTCGGGCCTGCTGGTCTGGACCGACCCGCCGGGCATGCCGGTGGGCGAGTTGCGCCTTGCGGAGACAGGTCTGCGATTGGCCAATCGCGCGAAGGCGCACCGCTACTGCCACGGCCGCGTGAAGGTGCCCGACATCTATGGCGAGGACATCCCGTCGGCGCGGAAGATGCTGTCCGCCGAAGGGTGGCGCCCCGATCCTCCCGCTGAAAAGCCGGGCAAACTGGATCAAGCGCGGGTATGGGTGGAGAAGGGGTATGTCGAAGCCGAGAGGTGCGCCGGAACCGGCGTGGGCTATTGCAGCTGGAACTATCGCGCTGCGGCCGGGCGATTGGCCGTCGTCACGGTCGGCGGCGGTGGGACGGGGCAGGGGGACACGGCTGTTTCGTCCTACGGAGTCGAGTGCGCGGCGCGCTGACCGGGGGGCCTTAGCCCCCCGTCCCTTCCGCATCCTTCCGTCTGGCATGGGTAGGTGCCCACCCGGCCCGTTTCGGGCCTGACGGGCTCCTCGCCGACCGGGCTAGCCATCGGAAGCGCTAGTCGGTCGCGGCAGTGAGCTGGTCGGCGATCTTGGCTTCGGTGGCCTCATTCTTGCGGCGCTGCGCCTCGGCTTCGAGCGCCTCCTGCTTCTGCTGCTCGGCCTTCTTCGCGTCGGCGTCCTTGGCCGGGCCGTCGCGCTCCGCGTGCAGGCGGTCGGAAATGCCGGTGAGAACCCGCAGCGCCGCGCTCATCGCCACGGCCTCGTCGCTCGGGCCACCATTCAGAATGCCGAGGGCCTTGTTGCCCTCCGCGATGTCCTGGTCGTCCTTGGACAGCAGCTTCGCCTTCAGCGCGTCGATCGTGGCGAGGGGATCTTCGGTCGGATCCACGAAGCCGTGCTGCACGGTGAGCACCGAATGGGCGATATTGGCGGACTTGTTGTCCGCCACATTGGTCTCGGTGAACCACGCCGCACGCAGGCTGGCGCCGGAGAAATTGGCGCTGGAGACATCGGCGACATAGAAGTGGGCGCCGATCAGATTGGCGTTGGCGAAGTTCACATTCTCCAGCCCGTTGCTCCAGCTATGGCCTTCCGGGGAGCTGCCGGCGACTTGACCGAAGCGCGCACCCTGCAGGTCGTAGCCGGAGAAATCCTTGCCCGACAGGTCGGAGCCTTCGAAATCCCCCTTCGCGATCTTGTGATTCTTCACGTTCAGATTGACGTTCCGGAGATCGTCGAAGCGCAGCGTGAGAGACGTATAGCTGCCGCCCTGGAAATCTGCGCCGCTCAGCTTCGTGGCGTCCATCCGCACGCTGGCAAGGCCGGAGGTGCTCCGGAAGTCGACATTCTCCGCGTTGGAATATTCCGCGTTCACGCCGCCCTTGAACTCACGGAAGGTAGCGCCCGACAGATCCGAATGTTCGAAGCTGAAACTGCTCAGCGTGGCGCCGCTGAAATCGGCGTTGCGTGCGGTCGATTCGAGGAGTCGGGTGAGCTTGATTGAGGCACCCGCGAAGTTGGCACCGTCGAAATTGACGTTGGTCTTGGCGAAGTCGGCCGGGATCGGCGGCTCGGTCGTGGCCTTGTTCGAGATGCTGGCCTTGGAGAAATCGGCCGAGCGGAAATCGGCATTGTCCATCGCCGTGTTGGTCAGCGTCGCCGAGGAGAAATTGGCGCCTTCGGCCGTCACACCGGTGAGGTTCGTCTTGACGAGCGTCGCCCCGGAAAGGTTCGCGCCGCTCAGGTCCGCACCGGAGAAATCGAGGCCGCTCAGGTCCATGCCGGAAAGGTTGGCACCCTTGAGGTTGGCGTTCTTGAGGTCGAGCTTGGTCAGATCGGTGTTCCGCAGATCCTGGCCGGCGAGATCGGCAGGCGCGACGGGGGGAGCGGCCTGTTCGGCGATCAGCGCCGCGGCGGTGGCGGCAGCGAGTTGCGGCGGACGTGCATCGAGCGCGGGGGCGGCAGCGGCCTCGGTCTTGGTGCTATCGGTCGCCGTGTCCTGCGCGGTCGTTGCGGCCTGCGGCACATAGGGCACGGTGGACACCGAATTGATCGAAGACATCGCCTGTTCCCCCTTGAATTGACAGTCGAAAAGAGTCGAGCGTCAATATCCGGCGGAAAGGTGCTCAAAAGGTTAAGGTGTAGTTTTCGCAATCGTTTGCCCGCGGTGCGGCCAAGTTGTGTTGCAGTCTTGCTGCAATCTTGGCGCTAGAGTTGATCCCGATGTCCGGAATGGATGCAGTGCGGGTAGCGCCCTTTATCTTCCCAGCTGCCGTTGGGATGGATACGGCACCGGAAGGCGTATCCTACCGAACGGCCGCCGCATCCACCCTGTGCCTTTGCGCGGCTAGCGTGTAAGGGGCGCGGGATGTCGAAATCCCTTAGCACCAGCGGTGCCATCGATCTGGATGGCGTGACCTATGATTGGCGTCTGCAGCGCGAGCCCCATCTGTCCGACGACGAGGGCTGGAAGGGGATGACGATCGCGGTCGCCCAGCGCGATGCCAAGCGCGAGGCGTGGCTGGAGTTCCCGGCGCCCAAGCGCCTGCTCAAGGGGCTACCGCGCGGCCGCCTGCAACTGGACGATGCGACGATCACGCGCTGCGTTCGGTCCGCGCTGTCGGCCGGCTGGGATCCCCTGTCGCGGGGCAAGCCGGAGGTGTTCGTCGTCGATTCCGAGGGCAATTGAGCCCCGCGCGGGGATGCGCGTCAGCCTCGCTTCACCCGCGTGACATGCCCCATCTTGCGCCCCGGCCGGGCCTGGCCCTTGCCGTAGAGGTGCAGGTGCGTGCCCGGCTCGGCGAGCAGCTCGGGCCAGCGGTCGGCCTCGTCGCCGATCAGGTTTTCCATTTCCACATGCGTGCCCGTGAGCGCGGTCGAGCCGAGCGGCAGGCCGCAGATTGCGCGGACATGGTTCTCGAACTGCGAGGTCTCGGCGCCCTCGATCGTCCAGTGGCCGCTATTGTGGACGCGCGGCGCCATTTCGTTGAATACCGGGCCGTCTTCGGTCGCGAAGAACTCGCAGGTCAGCACGCCGATATGGCCCAGCGCCTCGGCGACGCGGCCGGAGAGCGCCGCCGCCTCGGTCCAGTGGCGAGCGATTTCGGCGGGGGCGGGCAGGGTGGAGCGGGCGAGGATGCCGTCCTTGTGCTCGTTCCAGGGCGGCGGATAGCTGGCCAGCGTGCCGTCCAGCCCGCGCACGGTGATGATCGAGAATTCGTGGCTGAAGGTGACAAAGCCTTCGAGGATCGCCGGGCGCTCGCCGATCGCCGCCCAGGCCGCCTCGGCCTCGGAGGCGTCGTGCAGGCGCACCTGGCCCTTGCCGTCATAGCCGAGCCGCAGTGTCTTCAGGATCGAGGGCGCGCCGATGCGGGCGATCGCCTCGTGCAGCTCGTCGCGGGTGGTGACCAGCGCCCAGGGCGCGGTGCGGCCGCCGAGGTCGGCCACGAACGACTTCTCGTTGGCGCGGTCCTGCGCGATCTCCAAGCTTCTGGCGCCGGGGCGGACGGGCACCTTGGCGGCGAGGTGCGCGACAGGGGCGAGCGCGACATTCTCGAACTCGTAGGTGATCACGTCGGCGTGGCTCGCCAGTTCGTCGAGCACGATATGGCTGTGATAATCGGCACGGGTGAAGCTGGAGGCGGTCTGCGCGGCGATGCTTTCCTCGTCGGGCGCGAGGACATGGGTGCGATAGCCGAGATTGGCGGCCGCGACCGCGATCATCCGGCCGAGCTGGCCGCCGCCGAGGATGCCGATGGTGGAACCGGGGGGGAGGATGTCACTCATGCCGGTTCCTCCGCGACGCTGTCAGTCTGGGCGGTGCGCCAGGCGATCAGCTTTTCGGTGAGGGCCGCGTCCGCGGTGGCGAGGATCGCGGCGGCGAGCAATGCGGCGTTCTTGGCGCCGGCCTTGCCGATCGCCAGCGTGCCGACGGGGATGCCGCCGGGCATCTGGACGATCGAATAGAGGCTATCCAGCCCCTTCATCGTCTTGGATTCGACCGGCACGCCCAGCACCGGCAGATGCGTCATTGCCGCGGCCATGCCGGGGAGGTGCGCCGCACCGCCGGCGCCCGCGATGATCACCTTCAGCCCGCGGTCCGCCGCGCTGGTGGCATAGTCATAGAGACGCTGCGGGGTGCGGTGGGCGGAGACGACCTTGGTCTCGTGCGGCACGCCCAGCTCCTCCAGGATCGACGCGGCGTGGCGCATCGTCTCCCAATCGGAGGTGCTGCCCATGATGATGCCGATAAGAGGTGCGTCCGCCATTGCCTGCCCGACCGTGGAATGGAAGCGGGGTGTTAGTCAGGCGGCGCCCTTAGGGCAATGGCCTAGGAATCAAGTTCGAGCAGTTCCGCGCGGACATGGATCGCCTTGAGCGAGATCCGCACCTCGACGAGGAAATAGAGCAGCCCGGCCATCAGCAGCAGCATCGAGAGGATGAAGGCCACCGCCACCCAGATGCCGACATGGAGGTTGGCCAGCCGCGAGACGAACATCAGCGCCACGACGAAGCAGATGGCGAGCGCGCTGGCGGTGCAGAGGAAGATCGCGTTGTTGATCACCGAGATGCGGCGATCGATGATCCGCAGCTCCCACACGTGGCGGTCATGCTCGGGCCCGCTGGAGCGGGGATGGAGCTCCTCGATCACTCGGGCGCGGTCGACGATGCGCGCGAGCCGGCCGACCATGGTGTTCAGGAACGCGCCGATGCCGGCGAGCAGGAACACCGGCGCGATCGCGGCCTGGATCGTTTCCGAGACGGTGGAGAGATAGAAGCCTTGCATGCATGTTCCTTATGCAAGCGGTGGTGCACTGCGTGCAAGCAGGGGCTGCACCGGATGGTAACGGGTAGGCCAGTAAGACGCTTGAATGGCCCCCACGGTCCCCGCTCCCCACCGTCATCCCCGCGAAGGCGGGGATCCATTTGCCAGGACGGACGGGGAAGAAGTCCAGGCGTTCCCACCAATGGATCCCCGCCTTTGCGGGGATGACGAGCGGGGTGGGGAGAGGGTATCCGCCACCTGTGTGCACGGCCTCGCGGACACGCTGGACGCGGTTGCGGAGCAGGCGCCGGAAAGCCACCGCTTCCTCCGGCGCGGGTGGTATGCTGCGGCGCTGCAGGCCTATGGCGGCGCGGCGCGGACGCTGGTGGTGGACGTGGCGGGCGTTCCGCTCGCGGCGCTGCCCCTCGTCGCCAGGGGGCCGCGCTGGCTGGGGCTGGCGGAGATTCCCGGTTGCTACTGGCCCTTCCGCAGTTTCCCGGTCGTGGACGGCGCGAGTCCGGCGGCAGCGGATGCGCTGCTCGGCGCGCTCGCGCGGCAGGTGCGCGCGCTGCGGGTCGGGCCGATATATGACGGCGATCCCGCGCTCGACTGGCTGCAGGCGCGGGCGCTGGCGACCGGCTGGACGCTGCTCGATCGGCAGGTGGCCGACAGCTTCCTGCTCGACATCGCCGCCGAGGACTGGCCGCGCGGCTCGACGCTGCGCAAGAACCGGCATCTGGAGAAGCATCTCGCAGGCGCGGGCGCGCTCGCCTGGGAATGGGGACCGCCGGATATCGATGCGCTCGCCGACATCGAACGGCGCAGCTGGATCGCCGATCGCACCGACGGGCACGACGCCAAGTTCACTGCCGACGGGCACGGCGCCTTCTGGGAAGCGGCGCTGCACGATCCCGTGCTGGCCGGCATGTTCTCCGCTGCGGTGCTGCGGATCGACGGCCGACCCATGGCCTTCTCGTTCGACCTGATCACCGGCGCGCGCTGCTACGCCATCGCCAACAGCTATGATCCCGCGGTGGCGAAGCAGTCGCCGGGCAAGCTGCTCCAGTACCGCAACCTGCTGCGCGCCCGCGAGCAGGGCGTGACGCTGGTCGACTGGGGTGCGGGCGACAGCGGGTACAAGCAGACGATGGGGGCGACCAAGGGCCCGGCGATCCGCGACTGGATCTTCGTGCGGCCCGGAGTGGAGGCACTCGCCGCGCGGCTATTGCGCGGTGCGTGGCGCCGCAGCGGTCAGGCGGCGGGCGGCCAGGCCTGAGCGGCGAGGCGTTCGCGCAGCGCCAGCACCAGGATCGCGGTCTTCATGTCGGCCAGCGCCGCCATGCCCTTCGCCCAAAGGTCGTCGAGCCGTATCTCGATGACCTCAATATCCTCATGGTCGTGCGCCAGCCCGCCGCCCGCGCTGGTGCGATCGGCAAGGCTGTACGGGGCGAGATAGAGGCTCAGCCGCTCGGTCGAGACCGCCGGCATGGCGAAGAAATGGCCGACCAGGTCGATCGTGCCCAGCGTGACGCCGCATTCCTCCACCGCCTCTCGGCGGGCAGTGCTCTCGGCATCCTCGCCCGGATCGATCCGCCCGGCGAGCGCCTCGTAGACCGACTCGGGCTCGCCCCGAAAGATCAGCGGCGGGCGCGACTGGCGGACCAGCAGCACCGTGCCGCGGTCCGCATCATAGGGGAGGACAGCCACGGCATCGCCGTGATCCTCGATCTGGCGGGTAATGACGCTGCCATCGGGGGTGCGCAGCGTCGCCAGCAGCAGCCGGCCCCACCCCTGATAGAGCGTCTCAACGCTTTCGATCTGGTGGTCCGGCTCAGACCCGGACATAGCGGAAATACCAGACCTCATGCCCCTGGCGGCGTGCCTTGCGCTCGTAGCGGGTCTCGGGCCAGTCGGCGGGGCGGGTGAGGAAGTCCTGCGCGGTCTGCGCCTGCCAGACGAAATCCTTGCGCTGGCCCAGCACCATCATCGCCCAGCGGCAATAGGTGGGATCGTCGGTGCCGAGGCGGAACTCGCTGCCGGGCTTGAGCTTGGCGGCGATCAGGTCGAGCGGGCCATGGTTGACCATGCGGCGCTTGGCATGGCGCGCCTTGGGCCAGGGATCGGGGTGGAGCAGGTAGACGCGGGACAGGCTCGCATCGGGCAGCCGCTCCATCACTTCCAGTGCGTCGCCCATGTGGACGCGGACATTGGCGAGCTCGCCGTCGCGAATATGGTTGAGCGCGCCGACCACGCCGTTGAGGAAGGGCTCGCAGCCGATAAAGCCATGGTCGGGCCGCATCGTCGCCTGGCCGGCAAGATGCTCGCCGCCGCCGAAGCCGATCTCGAATTCGAGCGGGCGGTCGTCGCCGAACAGCGTCTGCGCATCGAGCGGGCCGGCATCGGGCACGCTCACCTGGGGGAGCAATGCCTCGACGAGCGCGGATTGGCCCTGGCGGAGCTTGTGGCCCTGGCGGCGGCCATAGAGACGGCGGAGCGTGACGGGATCTGGCATGGGGCGCAGCGCATAGTCGCGCCGCCGCGTGCTGGCAAATCCGGGGCGTTCAGGCGGCGAGGCGGGTCACGGTAACCGGCGCACCCCAGCGGCGGACCGGGCGGGTGTAGCGGCGGACGCGCGGTGCGGCGTTCGGCGTGCCCTGGAAATGGCGGAGCCCGGCGGCGGCGGCGGCGCGCTGCTCGGCTTCCTCGCTGGGGACCGGCGCGATCACGGTGACGCCCATGCCGCGGGCGAGGCGCAGCACGCCTTCGACCAGGCGCGCGCGGGCCGGGGCGGCCTCGAGATGGTGGACCAGCGAAGGCGCGAGGCGGATCAGCCGCGGCGAGCAATGGGCGAGCAGGCCCAGCGCCAGCGGGCCGGCGGCGAAGTCGCTCAGGCCGATCATCATGCCGCGATCGGTGCAGGCATGGATCATCGCGGCGGCGGCATCGCGATCGGTCGATTCGTCGGCGCTGATCTCGACGACGATCTGGTCGAGCGGGAAGCGGTGGCGCAGCGCGGCGCGGAACAGATGGCCGAGCAGGCGATCGGGCGCACCGGCGCGGACCTGGACCGGCACCGCCAGCAGCGTGCCAGCTTCGGCCAGCCCGGCCTCGGCGGCGGCGGCGAGCGCGCGATCGAGGCGGGCGGCTTCCAGTTCGGCGCGGTCCTCGCGCAGCAGGATCGCGTCGACGGTGTGGAAGGCCTGGGGACGCGCCTGGATGCCGGCATGCCAGGCGAAGGGCTCGGCGCTGCCGTGCGCCGTGATCGGCTGCAGGTCGATCCGAAGATCCATCGTGGTGGCCATGGGGTGTGCTCCTCAACGCGATTCTTTGTGAACCTGAAGCTTGGGTACCCAATTCGGCCCGACCCTCCCATTCCGTGCGTCGCCGCAGCGGATTCAAACGGTTGGGGAAACTACGAAGGTTGCATTCGGCGACTGCAAACGATTCCGCGATTCGCGCCTCATGCGGCGGCGTTGAGACGCAGCGCAGGGGCGGGCAGCGCACCCACCTGCGCGGGCGCGATCAGGTCGCCTTGCATCAGCGTGACCTCCAGCGAACGCAGCCGGTCGTGTTCGGCGCGAGTCGAGACGCCCTCGGCGATCAGCCGGATGCGGCCCTTCTTGGCGATTTCGGTCACACGCTCGACGACGATCCGCTTGGCCCAACTGCTGCACAGGCTGTGCACCAGCTCGGGGGCGAGCTTGAGCGTGTCGGGGGTGAAGGCGGAGACGAGATCGAGCCCCATGTCGCCGGCGCCGAAATCGTCGAAGGCGATCAGGAATCCCTGTTTGCGATAGGCCTTCATCAGCGCGAGCATGTGGTCGCTTTCCAGATGATCGCGATCGCTGAATTCGAACACCAGCTCGCGGGCCGGGAAGCCGAGGCGGCGGACGATGCGCAGCATGCGATCGGCATCCGCGACCGGATCGGTGATGTAGCGCGGCATCACCTTGATCGCGAGGCGGGTGTGGCGTTCGGTGATGCCAAGTTCCATCGCCTGCTCGATCGCGGCGACGCGGCAGCGCAGATCGAAGGTGGGGCGCTTGTCTTCGGCCAGTGTCTCGACGAACGCGGCGGGGCTTTCTCCCCCGGGCCCGCGGAAGGTCGCCTCATAGGCAGTGACGATCAGGGTGGAGGTGTTGACGACCGGCTGGAAGGCCATCGCGAACCAGTCCCGGGGAATGGGTTCCTGGCGGGAAGCGGGAGCGATTTGGTCGAGCATGGGGCATCTCCAAGCTGGATCCCCTTGCCGTGGAAGATAGGGCCGGAGTGCTTACCCGAGCGTTGATGGCGACGCTCGGGGAACCACCGTGGTCTTGAGGGAAGGTTCGGCGTTTGACCGTCGCCCATGTAGCGCGATCGCGGGCCCGCCCAAATCCTCGTCATTCCCGCGAAGGCGGGAATCCATCAGCCTGCGCGCTGGGGAAGGAACCGGGACTTCAGCGCCAATGGATCCCCGCCTTCGCGGGGATGACGGTGGCTGTGTGAAGCGCGACAGCCTGCAAGTCAGCCTCTACCCCCCGCCTCAAGCCGCTGCAGCCGGCCGCTCGATGCGCGTCGGCGGCAGCATGCCGGGCATCGGCGGCGCGACCAGATCGCCCTGAAGGTGGAAGATGCCGAAGCTGCGCAGGCGGCGCAGCACGCCCTCGTGCGCCACGCCGTCGGCGATGACGCGGATGCCGTGTTCGCGCAGGCGCGGCGCCAGTTCCTCGAGCATCAGCCGGCGCGACCAGCTGGCATCGATGCCGTTCACCAGATCAGGATCGAGCCGCACCATCGCCGGGCGATAGCGCACGCAGGGGCTGAAGCCGATCGGATCATGGCCGAGGCCGAGAAAGGCGGTAAGCGCGCCGGCGCGGGCATGGCCGTCGACCAGGTCGGCGAGCTGCTGGCCGGGCACGTCGGCAAAGCCGTGGATGCCGAAGATCATCCGCTCGGGGATCAGGCCGGTACGCTGCCCGGCTTGCGTGGCGGCGGCGAGCGCGGCGCCCGCGGGGGCGGCCGTCGCCGCATGGATCGGGATCAGCAGCCGCGCCGTGGTGGTGCCGAGACCCATTTCCATCGCCCTGGCGACCGCGCCGGCGGCGACGCGCCGGTCGAGCTCGGCATGGTGATCGGCGGGGATCCGGGCGAGGATCTCGTCGCGATCCTCGCCATCGGGGCCGCGCAGCACCGCCTCATAGGCGAAGACGCGGGCGGTGATGACGTCGTGTACCGGTCGAAATGCGAGATGCAGGCCGGGTGCCGGTGCCGCCTGCCAGTCCTCCGTGTCGAGAACCATTCCTACTCCCTCCGCTGCCCGTGTTAACCATGACGGGCCCCACATCGCCTTATAGACCGCAGGCGAAACAAGTGGGTGCAGGCGCACGAAAAAGCCCCGCGCGGCGGGTGCCGGCGGGGCTCTTTTCATCTTCGGATCAGAAAGACCGATCAGGCGGCGAGCGCAGCCTTCAGGTCCTCGACCAGGTCGGTGCGCTCCCAGGGGAAGAAATCACCCTCGGGCTTGCGGCCGAAGTGACCGTACGCAGCGGTCGGCTGGTAGATCGGCTTGTTGAGGCCGAGATGGGTGCGGATGCCGCGCGGGGTAAGGCCGCCCAGCTTCTCGATGCCCTGGATCGCCTGCTCGATCTTGTCGTCGCCGACAGTGCCGGTGCCGTGGGTGTCGACATAGAGCGACAGCGGCTTCGACACGCCGATGGCGTAGGCGAGCTGGATCGTGCAGCGCTTGGCGAGGCCGGCCGCAACGATGTTCTTGGCGAGATAGCGGGTGATGTACGCCGCCGAACGGTCGACCTTGGTCGGATCCTTGCCGCTGAACGCGCCGCCGCCGTGCGGGCTGGCGCCGCCGTACGTGTCGACGATGATCTTGCGGCCGGTCAGGCCGGCGTCGCCGTCCGGGCCGCCGATTTCGAACGAGCCGGTCGGGTTGATGTGGTACTCGGTCGCGTCCGAGAGGAGCTCGGCCGGAAGCAGGTCGGCAACGACCTTCTTCACATAGTTGTGGAGCTCGGCTTCCTTGTCGCCCGTGTCATAGCCCGGCGCGTGCTGGGTCGAGACGACGATGGCGGTCGCGGCAACCGGCTTGCCGTTCTCGAAGCGCAGGGTCACCTGGCTCTTCGCGTCGGGCTCGAGGAACGGCGCGGCGCCCGAGTGGCGGTCGGCGGCCATGCGCTCGAGGATCTTGTGGCTGTAGTAGAGCGTCGCCGGCATCAGGTCCGGGGTCTCGTCGCAGGCGAAACCGAACATGATGCCCTGGTCGCCGGCGCCCTCGTCCTTGTTGCCGCTCGCGTCCACGCCCTGCGCAATGTGCGCCGACTGCGCGTGCAGGTTGTTCTCGAAGCGGAAGGTCTGCCAGTGGAAGCCCGACTGCTCATAGCCGATGCGCTTCACCGTCTCGCGGACGGTCTTCTCGATCTCTTCCTGCGCGCCCGGGGCCCAGGCGCCGTCCTCGTACACGCCCTTGCAGCGGATTTCGCCGGCAAGAACCACGAGCTGGGTGGTGGTCAGCGTCTCGCAGGCGATACGCGCTTCGGGATCCTTCGACAGGAACAGGTCGACGATCGAGTCGGAAATCTGGTCGGCGACCTTGTCGGGATGGCCCTCGGACACGGACTCGGACGTGAAGAGATAGTTGGAACGCATGTAAATTCCTCAGGTTGGGAAGGATCGCCGGGCCGTTGCCATGCCCATATAAAGCTTTCCTTATATGTCTCCCCCTAGCGGGCGAAGCGGCGATATGCAATCGCGAACAACCCCGTAAGCACCGCGACCAGCAGCACCATCCAGTTGCCGACCCGCGAGAAGAGCGTCGGCGGCAGCGGGCGGGGGAGCGGCAGGCGGATCGCACCGGCCTGTCCCGGCGGGATAGTGCCGAGCAGGCGGCCATGGCCGTCGATTAGCGCCGAGATGCCGGTGGGGGTGGAGCGGAGGATCGGCAGGCCCTCCTCGATCGCGCGCAGCCGGGCCTGCGCCAGATGCTGCGGCGGGCCCCAGGCGCCGAACCAGGCATCGTTGGAGGGATTGAACAGGAAGTCGGGGCGGTGGGCGCGATCGACCACCTGGCCCGAGAAGATGATCTCGTAGCAGATCTGGATGCCGGCATTGCCGAAGCCGGGCACGGGAAGCGCGCGCGGGCCGGGGCCGGGCAGGAAGTCGACATCACCCATCACCAGCCGCGCGAGCCCGAGCGGGGCGAGCAGCGTACGCATCGGGAGGTATTCGCCGTAGGGCACGAGGTGCGCCTTGTCGTAGCGCCCACCGAGCACGCCGTCGGGGCCGAGCGCCCAGACCGAGTTGCCTGCGCCCTGCAACTGGCTGGTGCGATCGAACTCCAGCGCGTTGCCGCCGATCAGCGCCTGGTCCCACGGGCCCAGCACCGCGCCGATGCGGGCGCGGACGAGGCGCGGGTCCTGCCGGTACCATTGCACCGGATAGCCGTCCTCGAGGAAGTAATCGACCATGCCTTCGGGCCAGACCACCAGCCGCGGCAGCGCGCCGGGCCTGCCGCTGAGCGCGAGCATCCGGTTGAGCAGATATTCGGCATAATCGGGGCGGCTGACCGCGTCCTGGCCGATATTCGGCTGGACGATCACCACTTCCTTGCCGCTCGCGGTGCTGATGCAGCGGATCCGATCGCAGCGATCCGACCAGGCGAGATTGAGCGCGAGCAGCGCCACGGCGGCGACGAGCAGCGGCCGATACTGGCGCTGGAAGGCGAGGTAGAGGCTGCCGGCGATCGCGATCGTCACGCCCGAGAGCGCATAGGTGCCGATCAGCGTCGCGAGGTTGCGCACGCCGGGCACCGGCACCCAGACCACGCCGAGCGGATTCCACGGATAGCCGGTGAACGCCACGCCGCGCAGCCATTCGGTGACGATCCACGCGGCAGCACCGGCCAGGACATAGCCGAGGTCCGGCTCGACCCAGCCCGAGCGGGGCTTCACCTTGCGCGCGAAGGCCCATGCCGCGCCCATCGCCAGCGCCGGATAGACGGCGAGGTACAGCGCGAGCAGCACGACGGCGGCATAGCCGAGCGCTGGCGGCATCTTGTCCTGGAAGTCGAAGGCGTGCTGGATCCAGTTGTCGCCCAGGGTGAAATGGCCGACCCCGAACAGCCAACCGCGGAGCAGCGCGCCGCGCAACCGGGCGGCGGCGTATACCAGCGCGAACAGCCCGGCGAAGCAGAGCAGGGTGATCGGCCACCACGCCAGCGGCGCGAAGCCGGTGGCGGAAGCGATGCCGAGGATCAGCGAAGCGAGCAGCGGACGGCGAAACATCGCCGGCGGGCCTACACGATGCATGCGGCGAGGGGGAGAGGCGTTGCGTGATCGGTGGGGGGCTGCCACGGCGCCCCGCTGTTGCGGCGGAGCGCTGGCCTCCCGCTTGCAAAGCTTCGTGGACAAGCTGCGAGAATCACGGCTAAGTCTCGTCGCGATTAAGCAGTGGGGCACCCGTAATGAAGCTGAAGATCATCGTGACGGCGTCGGTTCTGGTTCTGACGGGTGCTTCGGCACAGGCCCAGGTTGCACCTGCAGGCGTGTCCGATCGCTATCGGGCCTGCCAGGCGCGTGCGGGGAGCAACACCGTCCAGCAGGGCATCTGCGCGCAGTCCGAAATGGGGGCGCAGGATGCGCGCCTCAACAAGGCCTATCAGGAAGTCATGCGCCAGCTGGCCAAGACACCCGACAAGCGCCTTGCCCTCCGCGCAGAGCAGCGCTCCTGGCTGAAGGCCCGCGATTATGAATGCAAGGTCGACCAGGAGACGATCAACAGCACCTGCCTCGTCACCAAGACCGCGACCCGCGCGAACGAACTGGAGCGAATGATCCGCTTCTAGGCGTGCCGTCGGTCGTCATCGGGCTGGGACAGACCGTCTGCTTTGGGTGGGAAGCGGAACGGCAGCTTTTGAGACGAACGCAGCGATAGCTGCCATCCCGACCGGCTCAAACGCAACGACCGCGAACGCCGCGATTGCGGGCGGGCTGTTTTCTGACGGTCAGTCCTCATCCTCCCATTCAAAGAGACCAAGCTCTTCAAGAGAACGAAAACGCGAGAGGCCTGCCGTATCGAATTCATCTTGGCCGACTGCTGAGCGAACGCCCAAGGCCGCTAAACCTTGACTGATGGGTGTTTTCGCAAGGATAGTTCCAGTATCCTCTGTCGAAATTGCGCGCCTCCACATCAATTTCCCGTCAGCGAAAAGGGCGGCGCCCTGCGCACCCATTCCGCCAAAATACTCAGTTTCAATGTAGAGCGCAGGTTCGGCCCCGACGCCGGCCACAATACCTGCTTCGACCTCTGAGCTGAGGTATGCAAAGCCATCGTGGATGGGAGCTGGAGCTTCTTTCAACAGATCGAGTCGTAGGTTGCCCAACGGCATAATCACGAGTTCTTCGATCAGCTCCACCGTTGCGGGGGGACCGAATTGCTCAATCAGTCGCGAAAGTGCCCGCCGCGAACCTATAAGCGCAGTGATTTGATGCCCCATACCCACATAATAGAAGCAAGCAGATTGCCCTTCAACGCAGTTTCTCACCGCGATAGTGCCGTTTGACCCTTCCCCTGAACGAACAGCAGGTTCCAGGATCGCGCGACAACCGAGCGCATGACTGATAGCGGGGCGGAAGCGGCCGATCCACTCTATCGTCCGCGGCGCACGCCTTCCTCCGCGCGGCCCTCGCCCCGCGCGCTACCCTCACCCCCGGAGTTGCGGGCCTGCCGGGGCACAACACCCGGCAGACCCGTCCCCCGCGCTTGCGCGCTGCGGGTAGCACGAGAGGGGGTTAACCCGCGCCGCCCGTTTCAAACCGCTCCCTTCGCCGCCGGGCCCGTATCGCCGGCCGGTCGTTCGACCGGCCGGGTCGGCCGATGGCAGTGGTGGCAGAAGGCGAAATCGAACAGATGGCTGAGCACCCATGCCTGCTCGGCCACGCTCCATTCCGCCCACGCCTCGCGGGTCACCCCCAGGCGGCCGCAATGTTCACAGGCGACTTCCAGCGGCGTATCGACGGGGGTGATCCGCGCATTCATCTCGCGGCCCCTTGTAGCGCATCCGATTCCTTTGGCGGCGGAGACCTGCTCCGAAGCGGATCAACCCGCAGGCGCGTCGGCGGTAGCGGTGGGCGCGGCGGCTTCGGCGGCGGTGCGGGCCTGCACTGCCATGGCACGGCACATGCGGTGGAGCGCCTCGCTCATCTGGCGGGCGGTCTCGGGTTCTATGCCCGGATCGGCGGCGATCGCGCGGTCCATCGCATGCGCCCATTGCGCGGCGGTCTGCGCCGTAACGGCGAGCTGGCGGTGCAAGCCCATGATGCACATGCCCGGCCGCGCCTCGAACCAGTCGCGCGGGCCGCCGAGCCAGGCGACCAGAAAGCGGGTGAGCGAGTGGCGGAGCGCCGTCAGGTCCGGCTGGTGCATCGCGTGGAGCGCCGCATAGGCGGTGTCCTGCTCGACCAGATCGTAGAAGCGGTCGACGATGGCGCGGACGGACTCTTCGCCGCCGACGCGCTCGAAGGGCAGGGGCGATTCGGACATGGCAACGCGCCCTAGCCGAAAATGGCGGGCGCGGCTTGACGGGAATCAAGGGGATGCCGCCCTCCCCGTAAAGGGAGGGCGGCGGACCCGATCAGAAGTGCGCGATCACACCCGCCATCGGGCGGAAGCTCTTCGCATCGCTGAACGTGTTCATCTCGAGGCGCAGGCGCAGGCCGCTGCGGCCGGTGATGCCGCCCAGGCCGATGTCCTTCGGGCCGACCTCGACGCCGATGCCATAGGTCATCGCGTGATAGTCACGGTTGGTGTTGGCGTTCTTGTCGAAATTGACCCACTGGTAGCCGACCTTGCCGTAGATCAGGCCGCTGTCGCCAGCGCGCAGACCGAAGCGGCCGGCGGCGCCATATTCCCAATCGATGTCGCCGCTGACGCCCTTGGCAACGTTACCTTCGGCGCCGACGAACACCGGGCCGAGCGGCACGTTCACGCCGGCGACGCCCTGGACCATCGCGCCATCGAGGCGGTTGCGGTTCGGCTGGATGGGGATGCCGGCATTCGGCTGACGGTCGAACTGCTCCCAGCCGCCGAGTACGCCGACATAGGGCTCGATGCCGAAGGCCTTGGAGCCGTCCGGCGAGGTGGGGGTGCCGCTGTCCTGCGCGGCGGTGGTCTCCATCGTGCCGGCACCGGTGGTGGTGTCCTGGGCGAAGGCGGGGACGGCGAAGGGGAGCGCGGCAGCAGCTGCCGCGACGGCGATGATCTTACGCATGGGGGAGGTACCTCTACGCTGGTGAAACACACATCTTCCGGCCCGGGCCCGCTACGAAAGGCGGGGCGGCCGGAGATGGGCGCACAATGCCCGGGCTACGGCCAAGGTTGCATCGCCGCGAAGCATTTGCGGAAGAGGTGTTGCACTGCGGCAACGGTTTCTGTCGCCCCGATGAACAAACGTTTCGACATCGAAGGGATCGGCGGCGGGAAATCAGCCCTTCGGCTGGACGTCCGCCGGCACGGGGGTCAGCTCATAGACGTCGACGCTGCCGGGCAGCGCGCCGGGCACCGCCAGCCGCCACCGGAAGGTGCCGAAGCGCTCCACCATGCCGACCACGTCGCGCGCGCCGGGATTGCCATAGCCGACGTCGTTGGCACCGGGCTTGGCCTGGCGCGCGCCGAGGAACACGTAGCGCTTGCCGTCCGGGAACACATAGCCGGCGACGATGTCGCTGCCGGTCTGCTTGGCGAGCCCTAGGGGGGCGTCGTCCTTCGGCTCGTTCGTGGCGGAGATGTAGCAGAAGCCGGCAGGGCTCGGCTGGACCAGCGCGCGGCCGGCAGGGCCGGGCTTCAGGTGCAGCGTGCGGCAGCGATAGGAGCCGGGGGGCAGCGCCGGGTGCGGCTGGCCGGCATCGGGATCGAGCACCGCGCCTTGCACCTTGCGCACCGGCGCGCGCACATTCTCGTACAGCTGGCGCCAGCTGGCCGGCAGGTTCTCCAGTCGCGGCATGTCGGCCTGGGCGATGCGGGTCCGCCACAGCGGCGGGGGCGGCGGCATCTCCACGACTGCAATCGGGCGAAGATCCATTTTGGCCGTCGTCGTCGCCTGGCAGCCGGCGAGCATGGGCAGAGCGAGCATCGCAAAGGCGAGCCGGTGCATGATACTTCCCCTGTGAATCTTTTGGCCCTGTGAACCAATGGGAGGCGCTTTGCCGCGACGCTCCCACGAAGCAATGTCGTAAACGAAGGTTAACGAAAAGTAAAAGCTGCGGTGGGCGTGCGGTCTGGTGCGGCGAACCGAAGCAATCCGCCGTATGATACCGACGGATGGCCCGAACTTGCCGCCGCGGCTCTTGGAACCGCGGCCAAGAAGGGCCATTACGCAGCAAGGACATGGCCGGGAGATTGAAGATGAAGGCTTGGGGAATCGGCGCGGGCGCGGCCGCGATCGGCATGCTGCTGGGCGGCTGCGCGACGACGCAGCAGAACGAACGCTATATGGCCGGCCATTTCCGCGCACAGGCGGAACTGCACGATGCCGGCGGCAAGGTGGTGGGCACCGCGGTGGCCGAGCAGGTCGAGGGATCGATTCGCGTATTGGTCGACGTGAACGGCATCTCGCCGGGGCCGCACGGCGTGCACGTCCACACCACCGGCGTCTGCACGCCCCCCGATTTCGCCAGCGCCGGCGGACACTGGAACCCGGGCGCCACCAAGCATGGCAAGGAAAACCCGATGGGCCCGCATGCCGGCGACCTGCCCAACATGAAGGTGGACGAGAAGGGCCATGGCCATCTGAGCTTCACGCTGGCCGGCGGCACCTTCGACCAGCTGATGGACCAGGACGGCGCGGCGCTGGTCGTCCATGCCGGCGAAGACGATTACAAGAGCGATCCGGCCGGCAACAGCGGCGGACGTATCGTCTGCGGCGTGTTCCAGACGGTCTGAGCGGTCACACCGCTTCGCCGGCGGCGCGGGCGCGGGCCAGCTTGCTCGCCTCCGCCGCCGGCAGTAGCCGATAGGCGCCCCAGATCGCCGCCAGCGCGAGCGGCACGCTGGCGAGCAGCGCCAGCACCCCTGTAGCCAGGTCGCCGGTCAGCGTCGCAATCCGCCCGGCGCAATAGGGCCCGAGCGCGAGGCCGATCAGCGTGGTGCCGATGAAGAAGGCGGCGGTCGCAGTGCCGCGCATCCGCGGCAGCACCAAGTCCTGCGTGGTCGCCGCGGCCGCGCCCAGCCCGCCGCAGATCAGGAATTGTGCCACCGGCAGCATGACATAGGCGGTGGTGAGGTCGCGTGCGGTGAACAGCAGCACGATCGGCGCAATCGGCGCGAGGCAGGCGAAGAGCAGGACGTGGATGCGCCCGACCGGGCTGCGCGCGCGCAGGGCATCGGCGAGCCGGCCGGCGATCGTCACGCCCAGGAACCCCGCGAGCGCGACCGGCGCGCCGATCCAGAAGCCCAGCGACCCCAGCTGCTCGGGCGGGATGTCGAAGGCGCGGCGGATGAAGCTCGGCGCGAACCCTGCCATCGCGTAGGCGAGGAAGGTGTTGAGACCGTACGCCAGTACTACGCAGAGAAACGCCGGCGTGCCGACGATCAGCGCATGGGTTGGCGGGTCGCGCCGCTTGAGCGCGGTCGCCCAGCTGACCACGGCATAGGCGCCGATCCCCACGGCGATCCATTGCGCGGGCGGCTCGCCGAGATGGACGAGCACCGCGACCAGCCCGGCGACCAGCGCCAGCACTGCAAGGTTTCGCACCAGTGCCGCCGGCCCCAGCCGCGCCGCGCCGATCAGCGTGAAGGGCGGGATGATCGTCAGCAGTTCTTCGAAAAAGGCGCGGAACGGGGCGGGGTGGGGCGGCGTCGCCATGCCTTCGGAAAGCCCGCGCGGTGGCTCGCGCAGCGTGACGATCCACGCCGCGACGATCAGGCCCGGCACGCCGACCGCGAGGAACGCCGCCTGCCAGCCGACCAGCCCGAGCGGTCCGCCGCCCGGATAGGCCTGGTTCCAGCGCTGCACGATCAGCGCGCCGAGGAACAGCGAAAGGCCACCGCCGAGATAGACGCCCGAGGAATAGAGGGCGAGCGCGGTGGCGCGGAGGCGCTTGGGGAACCAGTCCGAGATCAGCGAATAGGCGGCGGGTCCGGCGGTCGCCTCGCCGATGCCGACGCCCATCCGCGCCAGCCCCAGCACCAGCCCGGTGCGGGCGAAACCGGAAAGCGCGGTCATGCTCGACCAGAGCGCGAGCCCGAGGGTCATCAGCCGCACGCGGTGCCAATGGTCCGCCAGCCGACCCAGCGGAATGCCGAACAGCGCGTAAAACACGCCGAAGGCGGTGCCATAGAGAAAGCCGATATCCTGGTCGCGCAGGCCCAGGTCGCGCTTGATGTCGTCGGCGAGGATGGCGACGATCTGGCGATCGACGAAGTTGAGGATATACACGAGCAGCAGCAGCGTTAGCACGTACCACGCATAGGGGGTCGCCTTCGCCCCATCGGGCGTCGGGGGCATGCTGGCCATATCCTCTCCTTCGGCGTTATGCGTGCCGTTGCCACTGAGGCTAGCAGAGCGTACCCATTTTACGAAAGGATGATTTTCGCGATGGCCGAACCGGCATTCCTGTTCGTCTGCTTGGGCAATATCTGCCGCTCGCCGCTGGCCGAGGCGGCGTTCCGCGCGGCGGCGGAGGATGCCGGCGTGGCGGTGGTCGCCGACTCGGCGGGGACCGGCGGCTGGCACGCCGGCGAGCAGCCCGATCGCCGCTCGATCGCAGTCGCCGCCAAGCACGGCATCGACATTACCGGCCAGCGCGCGCGCCAGGTGACGCGCGCGGATTTCGACCGGTTCGATCATATCCTTGCGCTTGATCCGCAGAACCTCGCCGACCTGCGCCGGATCGCGCCGAAGAGCGGTCGCGCACGGCTGCGACTGCTGCTCGACGCGGTGCCCGGCTGGGAAGGCCGCGCCGTCGACGATCCCTATTATGACGGGCCGGAAGGCTTCGACCGCACTTGGGCAGAGGTACGCGCGGCGGCGGATCGGCTGGTGGAAGAACTCGTACAGACCCGTTGAACCACAAGGAGAGGAACCATGGCATTCACCGGACGCGAACTGCGCTCGACGTTGAGCGAGGATGGCACGCTGCGGCTGTCGCTGGAGCAGGTGACCTATGATGACCCGGCCGCGGACGAAGTGATCGTCCGCATCGAGGCGGCGCCGATCAACCCCAGCGATCTCGGGCTGCTGCTCGGCCCGGCACAGGTCGATACGCTGCGGCAGGACGGCGACGCGCTGGTGTTCGAGGTGCAGAAGGGCCGGCTCGGCAGCATGAAGGCGCGGCTGGGCCAGTCGATGCCGGTGGGCAATGAAGGTGCCGGCACCGTGGTCGCCGCCGGGGCCGACGCCGCCGCGCTGATGGGCAAGCGGGTTGCGGCGGTGGGCGGCGCGATGTTCGCCGATTACCGCGTGCTGAAGGCGCGCGACGTGGTCGCGTTGCCCGAAGGCACCGCGGCGGCGGACGGCGCCGCGATCTTCGTCAATCCGCTGACCGCGCTCGGCTTTGTCGAGACGATGCGGCGCGACGGGCACAGCGGAATCGTCCACACCGCCGCCGCCTCGAACCTGGGGCAGATGCTGCAGAAGATCTGCCTCGCCGACGGGGTGCCGCTGGTCAACATCGTCCGCTCCGAGGAGCAGGCCGCGATCCTGCGCGACATCGGCGCCACCCATGTGGTGAACAGCCGCGACGAGGATTTCCGCGCCAAGCTGATCGATGCGGTGGCCGAGACCGGCGCTACCGTGGCGTTCGATGCGATCGGCGGCGGCGCTCTCGGCAGCGACATCCTCCAGGCGATGGAAGCCGCGGCGGTGCGCAAGATGACCGAATATAGCCGCTATGGATCCGAACAGTTCAAGCAGCTCTATATCTATGGCGCGCTGGACCTGGCGCCGACCACGCTCAATCGCCTCGCCTTCGGCTTCCAGTGGAGCGTCTCGGGCTGGCTGCTGACGCCCTTCCTGCGCCGTGCGGGGATGGAAACGCTGGGGGCGATGCGCCAGCGCATCTTGAGCGAACTCACCACCACCTTCGCCAGCCGCTACACCCGCACCATCGGGCTGGCCGAGGCGCTGCAGCCGGACGTGTTGCGCGCCTATGAGCGCAAGGCCACCGGCGAGAAGTTCCTGATCGATCCCGGACGGGGGTGATCGGGCAGTTCGTCTCCATCCGAGCGGATTTTTCAGACAAATTGTTTCCGATGCATGTCAGAATGAACTTTCTCAATCTCTTACCCTCTACAATGCAGCTGGGTGGGCTGAACGCGGGCCGGCGGAGGAATTCCGGCACCTGATCGTGAGGGACGGAAATGCTGCATTGGTTGGAAGTAAAGGCTCCCATTCGGGAGAAGCTGAAGGTCACCTTCGGTTCGATGATCGGGATCATGGTGATCCTTGCGGTGCTCAATCTGGTGCTGCCGCACTGGGTGATGCTGGGGCTCAACGTGGTCGTGATCGCGACCGCCTTCGTGCTCACCCGCATGTTCGCCCGCGTCATTGCGGATCCCTATGTCGCGACGGTCGTCCGGATGGAGGGTCTCGCGGCCGGCAACCTGTCCGCGCCGATCGCCAATACCAACTATGAGGATTGTGTCGGCCGCATCTCGCGCGCGATGCTGATCTTCCGCGATGCTGCGGTCGCGCAGCGCGAGGCCGCAGAACAGCAGGCGCAAGTGGTGCAGGTGCTCGGCCAGTCGCTCGAGCGGCTCGCCAAGGGCGACCTTACCGCCGACGTTACCGCCGATTTCCCGGGCACCAATGCAGTGCTCAAGACCAATTTCAACGAGGCGCTGGCGTCGCTGCGCGAGCTGGTGCGCTCGGTCGCGACCTCGGCGGAGACGATCAGCACCGGCTCGGCCGAGATCGCGGTCGCCTCCGAGGACCTTTCGCGCCGCACCGAGAGCGCTGCGTCGAGCCTGCAGGAGACGGTCCAGTCGATCGGCGAGATCGACCAGCGGCTGCGCAGCACTGCCGGCAGCGCCAACCAGACCGTGGCGCGCGCCGACGGGGCGATCGCCTCGGTCCAGGCCGGCCGCGATGTTGCCGACGAAGCGGTGGCGGCGATGAGCCGGGTGTCGGAAAGCGCCAAGGGCATCGACGACGTGATCGAGGGTCTCGACAAGATCGCGTTCCAGACGCGCGTCCTTGCCATGAACGCCGCCGTCGAAGCCGGCCGCGCCGGTGAGGCCGGGCGCGGCTTCGCCGTCGTCGCCGACCTCGTCTCCGCGCTGGCGATGCGCGCCGAAGAGGAAGCCGGCCGCGCCCGCGACCAGCTGACCACCACCCAGGCCGACGTCACCGCCGCGGTGGGCATGGTCCAGCGCGTCGATGGCGCCTTCGCCGCGATCGCCACCGATGTTCGCGAAGTGCACGACCTGCTCGGCAGCATGGCGACCGCCAACCAGGCCCAGGCCTCGTCGATCGGCGAGATCAGCACCGCGATCACGGTGATGGACCAGGCGACCCAGCAGAATGCGGCAATGGTGGAGGAAACCTCCGCCGCCGCGCGCAGCCTGAGCCGTGAGGTCGAGGCGCTGAAGCGTTCTGCCCATGCCTTCAATGTCGGGGAAGCGCACAACCCGCGCATGAGCCTGCCGCTGCAGCGCCCCAACCTGTCGAAGCGCGGCGGCGCCGGCATGCGGGCGGCGCCGGCACCCGCTCCCGCCATGGCGGACGGCGACTGGGCGTCGTTCTGACGACGCCCGCCCGGCTCAGCCCTCCATGCCCACATGGGCGTGGAGGCGCTGCCGGCTAGACATCAGCGTGCCCACCGGCTTGGCGATCGGCGCGAACATGCCGAGGCCGAGCCGCTGGCCGGGCAGGTTGACATACACCGCCTCGATGCCGCGGGCGCTATAAGCCTCGTGCCAGAAGCCGGCGCCCTGCGGGTCCTTCAGGAAGTCGCGCCACCACACGCTATGCGGCGCGCTGCGGGTGAAGGCCTCCAGGCTCGGCAGGTCGCGCCAATATTGGCGGAAGCCTACATGGTTCCAGCCGAACAGCATGCCGTCCTCGGCGAGCAGCCCGTCGGGCGGGTTCTTCTTGATCTCGGCGAGCCCGCGGCCGATCCGCATCATCGCGGGAAGCGCACGCCAGCGGCGCAGCTTGAACCCCAGAATCACGACGATCAGTTCGGGATAGGCAGCGAGATCGACCGTCTCGCGGAGCGTGTTGGCTTGCATGGCGAGTCTCCTTGTTTACACTGTACACGATACGAGTAGTTTACGGTGTAAACAAGATGGAAACTGCAGAGGGATTGCGCACGCGGTTGATCGATGCCGCGACGGCGCTGCTGGACGAACAAGGTGAGGCCGGGGTGACGCTGCGCGCGCTGGCAAAGGCGACCGGCGTGTCGGCGATGGCGCCCTATCGGCACTTCGCCGACAAGGCGGCGCTGCTCGGCGCGGTGGCGGAGGCGGGGTTCGCCGAACTCGCGTCGGTGCTGGCGGAAGCGGACCGGGCCGAGCCGGCCAAGGCGGCGCTGGTCGCGCAGGGGATCGCCTATTTCCGCTTTGCGCAGGCGCATTCGGCGATGTTCCGGCTGATGTTCGGCGGCAATCCCGGCTGCGCCGTCGCGCCGAAAGACTATGGCGAGGCGTTCGCCATCCTGTCGCGGCGCGTTGCAAGTCTGGCGAGCGGCGATCCCGGGCCGGCGACGCTCGCCGCCTGGGGCGTGGTCCACGGCCTGTCGACGCTCGCGCTCGACGGCAAGGTCCCGGCGGAGGACGACGTGGTCCGCGCAGCGATGGCGCTGGTGGCGGACGGCGTCACGGGCGCTCAGCCGCGCAGCGGATAGCGCTCGATCGCTTCGTAGCTGGCGCCTTCGCGGCCGAGATGGCTTTCGTAGAGCAGGAAGCTGTCGACGGTGAAGGGCGCGCTGGCGAGCCCGGCATGTGCCTCCAGGAAGCGCTCGTTGGCGCCTGCCGCTGCGTTCATCCGGGCCAGCGTGATGTGCGGCAGATAGGCGCGGCGCTCGGGGACGAGGCCGGCCCGCACCAGCGCCTGATCGACCTTGTGGTGGAGCTGGGTCACCGTCTCGTGCGGGCGCAATCCGGCCCAGAGCGCATTGGGGCGCCCACGCGAGTCGAACTCGCCGACCCCGGAGACGACGAGGTCGAACGGCGCGAAGCGGACATTGCCGAGCGCGAGCGCGACGTCTTCGGCAACCGGCCGCTCGACCTCGCCGATATAGCGTAGCGTGCAGTGGAGCTGCTCGTCGCTCTGCCAGCGCGCCCCGGGCACGCCGCCCGCAACAGCAAGCAGTTGCGCCCGAATCGCGGGGGGTGGGCGAAAGCCGACGAACAGACGATGCATGCCGTCGATCCTAGGCGCGCCGGCGGCAAGGTCCACCCCGAGAGACTTTGTCGGTGCGCAGAAGCGCGTTGCCGGACCTGCGTCCGCGCCGATCGGCGCGCGCGCAGGTCCGGCTTTTTCGCTCAGCGGATGCCGCCGCTCGCGGTGATGACCTCGCCGGTCAGCCAGCGGGCGTCGTCCGACGCGAGGAAGGCCACCACGTCCGCGATATCCTCCGGGGTGCCCGGCCGGCCGAGCGGCGTCTGCGCGACCAGCCCGGTTTCAATGTCGGAGCCGACGATGCCCGCCGTGTGCGTGCCTTCGGTCACGACATAGCCGGGGCTGACGGCGTTGACGCGAATCTTCCGCGGCGCGAGTTCGTTGGCGAGCACCCCCGAAATGGCGTTCACCGCACCCTTCGTGCCGGCATAGGCAGCGGCACCGGGCGTGTTCACATGGGTGATCGCCGAGGAGATATTGATGATGCTGGCACCTTCGCCGAGGTGCGGAGACGCGGCCTGGGTCGCCAGGAGCACGCCGAGCACGTTGACGTCGAACTGACGGCGATAATGATCTTCGGTCAGCGCCTCGATCGGGGCGAATTCGTAGATGCCCGAATTGTTGACCAAGACGTCCAGCCGGCCGAATTCGCGGATGGCAGTATCGACCAGCGCCTGCGCCTCGGCCGCCTTCGACACGTCGGCCTGCGCTGCGATGGCGCGCCCGCCCTCGGCGGTGATGTCCTGGACCACGGCCTCGGCACCGGATCGGCTCGACGCAAAATTCACGACGACCGAGGCGCCTTGCGCCGCCAGCGCCTTGGCGATGGCCGCGCCGATGCCCTTGGATGCGCCCGTGACGATCGCCACCTTACCGTTCAGCTTTGTCATTTGAACCAACCTCCGATGTGGGCAGGCAGCGAGACGCTCGCCTTGTCCCATAGTTCGGAATATCGGAACTAATGCGGTTGCCGTCAACCGCCCTATATGGAATTCGCATGAGACCTCTGATTCACCCCGCCGTTGAGGAGCTTCGCCCTGAAGCCATTCTGCACGCGTTGTCGGATCCGAACCGCGCGGCGATCTTCGCCAACATCATGCGGGCGGGCTGCGTGGAGGCGTGTTCCGCCGTCTCGGCAGTGGGGGACCGCGTCATTCCCAAGTCTTCCCTGTCGAACCATTTCAAGGTGCTGCGCGAAGCCGGCCTCATCCGCAGCGAGCGCCACGGCGTGGAGGTCCGCAACCATCCCCGCTGGGCGGAGGTCGAAGCGCGCTTTCCCGGCCTGCTCGTGGGGATCATCAATGCCTATGCAGCAAGCGTCGGCGACGACCCGCCAAGGTTCCAGAATGCGGCGACCCCGTGAACCAGTGAACCGGGTATTGGGCGCGCTATCACCTTCAAACCGCGCGGGAAGTGTTTCGCGAGACTGTATCGAAAGATTGCTGGGCCCGGTTTTGCTTGAAAACCCCTGTGGCGAAGCCGATATTCGCAGCATCCGGCACTGCGCCGGGCAAAGGAGTTTTTCGAATGGCTAACTGGTCCGATCCCCGCACGAGCGAGTCGCCCTTCGCGACCGCGAGTGCACGCGCCGCGGCGCATGACGCGGGGCTCCGGTCGTACATGCTGTCGGTCTACAACTATATGCTGTCCGGCGTGCTGCTGACCGGCATCGTCGCGCTGGCGTTCGGCAAGGTCGATCAACTGCAGCAGGTGCTGTTTCAGCTGGTGGAAACCGCCCGCGGCCCGTCGCTGCAGCCGACGCTGCTCGGCTGGGTGGCGATGATCTCGCCGCTGGCGATCGTGTTCGCGATGAGCTTCGGTCAGAACCGCATGTCCGAAGGCACGCTCAAGGTGCTGTTCTTCGCCTATGCCGGCCTGCTGGGCGCGTCGCTCTCGACGATCTTCGTCACCTATACCGACATGTCGATCGCGCAGGTGTTCTTCGGCACCGCCGCCGGCTTCGGCGCGCTGAGCCTCTATGGCTACACCACCAAGAAGGATCTGTCGGGCTTCGGCACCTTCCTGATCATCGGCCTGGTGGGTCTGATCGTCGCGTCGATCGTCAACCTCTTCCTGCAGTCGGGCACGATGAGCCTGGTGATCAGCGCCATTGGCGTGCTGATCTTCGCCGGCCTCACCGCCTATGACACGCAGAAGATCAAGAGCATCTACGCCTATGTCGCCGGTACGCCGGAGCAGGGCAAGGTCGCGATCATGGGGGCGCTGAACCTCTATCTCGACTTCATCAACATGTTCCTGTTCCTGCTGCGCCTGTTCGGCAGCTCGCGCGACTGATCCTCGCGCGGAACGGAAGGAAAATGGGCCCGGCGGAGCGATCCGCCGGGCCTTTTGTTGTGCGCGCCTGTGCAGGCAAGGAACGCGAGTCCCGGCATGTCCGTTTAATCGGGGTAACGCTCAGGAGAGTGCAGCATGACCAACAATCCCCTCGACCCCGCGATGGACCGGATGTCGGTCGCCCCGGACCCCAAGGCCGACGACGAAGGCAAGAGCCCCGTCCATTCCGCCGATGCCGGCACCGATTCCTCGATCGAGGAACGCCTCGCCCGCGATCCGGCCAGCAAGGAAGCCCGGCTCGACCGTGCGCTCGACGAGTCGATGGACGCGTCCGATCCGCCCGCCTCGACCCAGCCGGTGCACAACAACGAAATCCCGGAAAGCTCGGGCTATGATCCCAATGCCGAGGCAAATCGCGCCGACGGCAAGGAAGACAAGGGCGTGATCGACAAGGCCCTGCACAAGCTCGGCCTCGACTGAGGCCGACACGGATGGCCGCGTCTCCCGCGTCGGGTTGGCGCGCCAATCTGGTTCTCTATGCGGCGCTCGCCGCCAATGTCGGGATCGCCGTCGCGAAGTTCGTCGCGGCGGCGATCACCGCATCGTCCTCGATGCTTACCGAGGGCGTGCACAGCCTGGTCGACAGCCTCAACCAGATCCTGCTGCTCTACGGCCAGCGCCGCGCCAAGCGGCCGCCCGATGCCGAACACCCGTTCGGCTATGGCCGCGAACTCTATTTCTGGGCCTTTGTCGTCGCGATCCTGATCTTTGGGCTTGGCGCCGGTGTATCGGTCTATGAAGGCTATCTCCACATCATCGATCCGGAGCCGCTGCGCGATCCGTTGGTCAACTACATCGTGCTCGGCATCGCCACCGCGATGGAGGGCACGAGCTGGGTCATCGCGATCCGCGAGTTCCGCGAGAGCAAGGGCGATTGCGGCTGGTGGAAGGCCATCCGGGAATCGAAGGATCCCGCCGGCTTCATCGTGCTGTTCGAGGATTCGGCCGCGTTGGCGGGCCTGATCGTCGCCGCGATCGGTGTGTGGGCCAGCCATGCTTGGCAGGATCCCCGGATCGACGGCGCCGCCTCCATCGCGATCGGGCTGATCCTCGCCGCCGTCGCGACGCTGCTGGCACGCGAGGCCAAGGGCCTGCTGATCGGCGAGCGCGCGAACCCGGATCTGATCGCCCAGGTGCGCGCGACGCTCGAGGCCGAGCCGCGCATCACGGGGGTCAATCATGTCCGCACCATCCACACCGCGCCCGACCGCGTGTTCGTGGCAATCAGCGCCGATTTCGACGACAGCCTTGCGATGGGCGAGGCGGAGACATTGATCGAACGGATCGAGGCCAAGCTCAAGGCGGCGCTGCCCCAGCTCAGCTCGATCTATATCCGCCCCGAGAAGCGCGAGGATGCCGAGGTGGTGGCGTAGCCTCAGTCCTCCCCCTGGCGGGGGAGGATCGTGCGATCGCTTCAGCGCACGCCGCAATGGGATGTGTGATCGGTGCCTCAGACCCCCGTCATTCCCGCGTAGGCGGGAATTCATTTGCCAGGATGCTCGGGGAAAGAACCGCGGCACCAGCGCCAATGGATCCCCGCCTTCGCGGGGATGACGCGTTGAGGCGGCTACACGCCATCGACCTGGCTCCGGGAGGAGCAGGATTGAGGCGGTTCAATCCCCCAGTGCGCCCAGCAGTTCATGCGACCGCAGCGGCTTTTCGAGCAGCGCGGCATAGCCCGTCGCTTCCGCCTCGGCCGCGAGTGCGGGGCTGGGATAGCCGGTCATCAGCACTGCCCGGCCGGTCCAGCCGCGCGCGTGCAGCGCCCGCAGCAGGGCGATGCCGTCACCATCGGGCAGGCAATAGTCGGCCACCAGATACTCGGCGGCGAGCGCGGCCGGATCGGCGAGCGAGGCCTTGGCGACGCTGTGCGCCCGCACCTGATACCCCCGGCCGTGCAGCAGCAGCTGGGTCGAGCGGCGCACACCGTCATCGTCTTCGACGAGCAACACGCTGGGGCGTTCGGCGGGGGATGCGGTGGTCATGGAAGCGAGCCTGATCGCCTCGCCTGCCACGGCGCGGCGGCCGGGTCTCTACGTGAATTTCCCAGGGTCAGCCGGTCCCGTGCAGCGCTCCGCTGACCCAAGGGGCGGTTGCGAGGTGCCTGGGGATACGGCACCTTCGCTCGCGATGTTCTTCGACGAGAATCGCGTCTGGCCTCGGCCGGAACCGCCGCGGCCCGTGCCCCTGCCGCCGGGCCGGCGGGAGCGATTCCTGACGCGGATGTTCCTCGTCTACGCGCTGATCCTGCTGCTGCTGCCGGTCAGCGCGAGCGGGATCGCGGACCTGATCCGGTATCTGCTGGCGCTGCTTTAAGGGCTCAGCCCAGTTCGTCGTCCTTGTACTTGATCTGGAGGAAGTTGCCGCGGGTCGCCAGCGCGTCCAGATCGCCCTGGGCGAGCTGCGCGGTCATCTCGGCGATTTCCTCGTCGATCACCTGCAGACCTTGGGCCAGCTGCTGGTCCGGCGTCATGCCGTTGCGCGGCACGGTGCGGAGCGGCTCGGGCACCAAGCCATAGCCTTTCACCAGTTCGGGGAGCTGCTCGCCGATCAGCTTGCGGACCTCGTTTGCCGCGGGCGAGCTTTCGTCCAGCCGGGCAAGCTGCGGCGCCAGCGTCTCGAGCTTCACTCCGATCGAGTCGACCAGCGTGCGTGCGGGCGCCGGCAGCGCCAGCCGCTGCGTCTCCAGCCAGCGCTCGGTGGTGGACGGAAGCGCCTTCAAGGGGACTTGCACCAGCTGCTCGACGCGGGGGGCGCTGGTCACCGGGAGCGAGGCGAAGACGAGCGTCGCCAGGATCAGCAGCATCATCACCGCCAGTGCGCCGAACATGCCGAGCGGCATGAACATGCCGATCGTGATCGCCGCGATGATGATCACCGCATCCGCCGCCGCGATCCGCCCGAGCCGGGCGAGGATCTCCGCCTCGCGCCGCTTGCGGGTGCGGGTGGCGAGCGCGCCTTCGGTGCGGGCGCGCGAGCGCTCGATCAGTTCCTCGCCACGCGCGAGCAGGCGGTCCACGTCACTCGGCATCGCGGCTTACATCGCCTCCAGCTTGAAGCCGTCCGTGGGGCCGCCGAGTCGGTTCTGCTCGGCACCCTCGGCGCGGGCGATATAGCCCTTCGACTTCTCGACTTCGTTCGACAGGGTGTTGACCGTCACCTTCATACTGTCGAGCGCCTTGAGCTTGAAGGTGTCGATCGCATCCATCGTGTCGTAGATGTTCTGGAAGGCGCGCTGCAGCGTCTCGACGGGGATGGTCGAGCTTGCCGCCTGTTCGTGGATCGCGGCGGTCTGGCTCTTGAGCAGCTGGCCGGTCGAGTCGATCAGGTTGGCCGTTGTCGTGTTCAGCGCGGTGATCTGGTCCAGCACCAGCTTCTGGTTGTTCAGCGCCTGCGCGACGGTCACCGCGGTACGCAGCGCCGAGACGGTTGTGGTGGAGGCGCGATCGACGCCCTTGATCAGCTCGACATTGTTCTTCTTGACCAGATCGAGCGCGAGATAGCCCTGCACCGTTACCGCCATCTGGGTGAGCAGGTCCTGGGTGCGCTGGCGGACATAGAAGAGCGCGGTCTCGCGGATCGCCTTGGCCTTGGCGGGATCGGTGTGATCCAGCTCGTTGGCCTTGTCCTCGAGCTTCTCGTCCATCGCCTTGGAGAGATAGATCATCTGCTCGAGACGACCCATCGCGTTCCACAGGTTGGCGCGCTCGGTGGCAATCGCGGCATTGTCCTGCAGCAGCTCGTCCTTGCCGTTGGCCAGGCTCTTGAGGATGCCGTTGATGTGGCTCTGCGAGGACTGGTATTTGCGGAAATAATTGGTCAGCGCGCCGCCGCCGAAGATCTTCGACAGGAAGCCGTCCTTGCCGCCGATCAGCTTGCCGTTGCGCGAGGGATCGAGCTCTTCCACCGTCTTGCGCAGCGCCAGCAGGTCGGCGCCGACGCCGCCGTCGCTGCCCATCGCGCGCACCGGGCGATCGAGGAAGCGGTTCGACTGGCCCGCGGCATCGCGAATTTCCTTCTGCCCCATCGCCGCGATCGCATCGACGCGCTTGCCGAATTCGGGCGAGTTCACGTCCTGCGCGATCAGATCGTCGATGAAGCCGGTGACGCGCTTGTCGAGCTCGGACTTCTTGGTGTCTTCGACCGGCACCAGCCCGGCGGCCTTTTCCGGCGCCACGGCGGGAACGGGATCCGGGGGCGTGAGCACCAGACCCTGGTCTGCGGTATCCGTCACAGTCGCCATCGTCACTCTCTCTCCAACTCCGTGGGGATAACCATGCAGGCGAAGCACGTATCCCGCAAGTGTGTCATGTAGATAGCACAGTGCCGAATGCAACTTGACCCGGGGGTTTGGGGCGCATTGTATCGCCGCATAGCAATGGGGAGGGGTGGATGCAGCGGCGCGACGTGCTGGGGACAATGGGACTCGCGGGGCTGGCGACGGGCATCGCTGCCGATGCGAAGGCTGCGCCGGAAGCGAGCCTGGCGCTGGCGTTCGCCTATGAGGCCATCGTCACGCTCGGCGCGGCTACGCCGGTGGGCCGCACGCCCTATGGCGTCCGCAACCGGATTCCGATCACCGGCGGCAGCTTCCAGGGACCGCGCATCCGCGGCACCGTGCTGGCGGGCGGCATGGACTGGCAGCTGGAGCGGCCCGACGGCATGCTCGACGTTCATGCCGACTACATGATGCAGGCCGAGGACGGCGCGTTGATCCATGTGATCAACAAGGGGCTGATCAGCCGCGACCCCAAGCGCCCCTATGTGCGCACGACTCCCTGGTTCGAAGCGCCGGACGGGCCGCACGCCTGGCTCAACGAGTCGGTCTTCACCGGCACGATCGGCGCGCCGCCCGAGGGCAGGGGGCGGGCGGTGCGCATCACGGTGCACCGCATCCTATAGCGGGAAATACGAGGGCCTTCCCGCGACGCACCATTTCCGCTATGGGGCCGCCCGTACGCGCGCTTCCGCGCCAATCAGGAAATCGCATGAACCTCCGTAACGTGGCGATCATCGCACACGTCGACCATGGCAAGACCACCCTCGTCGACCAGCTCTTCCGCCAGTCCGGCACCTTCCGTGACAACCAGCGCGTCGAAGAGCGTGCGATGGATTCCAACGACCTCGAGAAGGAGCGCGGGATCACGATTCTCGCCAAGCCCACCTCGGTCGACTGGACGCCGCCGGGTGCCGACGAGGCGATTCGCATCAACATCGTCGATACGCCCGGCCACGCCGATTTCGGCGGCGAAGTGGAGCGCATCCTGAGCATGGTCGACGGCGTCGTCCTGCTGGTCGATTCGTCCGAAGGCGCGATGCCGCAGACCAAGTTCGTCACCGGCAAGGCGCTGGCGCTGGGGCTGAAGCCGATCGTCGTCGTCAACAAGGTCGACCGCAGCGACGCGCGCATCCAGGAAGTGCTGGACGAAGTGTTCGACCTGTTCGTGTCGCTCGACGCCAATGACGAGCAGCTCGACTTCCCGGTGCTCTACGCCTCGGGCCGCAACGGCTATGCCTCGACCGACATGGACGCGCGCGAAGGCACGCTGATCCCGATGTTCGAGACGATCGTCAGCCACGTGCCGGCGCCGAAGGTTGAAGTCGAGGACGTGCCCTTCACCTTCCTGGTGACGCTGCTCGACCGCGACAACTTCCTCGGCCGTATCCTCACCGGCCGCGTCAATTCGGGCACGGTGAAGCTCAACCAGCCGATCCACGCGCTGGATAACGACGGCAACGTCATCGAGACCGGCCGCGCCTCGAAGATCCTGTCGTTCCGCGGGCTGGAGCGCGTGCCGGTCGAAGAAGCCAAGGCAGGCGACATCATCAGCCTCGCCGGCCTGGCCGTCGCCACCGTGTCGAACACGATCTGCGATCCGTCGGTCACCGAGCCGCTGCACGCGCAGCCGATCGATCCGCCCACGCTGTCGATGCGCTTTGCCGTCAACGACTCGCCGATGGCGGGCCGCGAGGGCACCAAGGTGACGAGCCGCATGATCCGCGACCGCCTGTTCCGTGAAGCCGAGTCGAACGTCGCCGTGAAGGTGACCGAGGCGGCCGACCGCGACAGCTACGAAGTCGCCGGCCGCGGCGAGCTTCAGCTGGGCGTGCTGATCGAGACGATGCGCCGCGAAGGCTTCGAGCTCGGCATCAGCCGCCCGCGCGTGCTGTTCGGCCAGGACGAGAACGGCAACAAGACCGAGCCGTACGAAACCGTCATCATCGACGTGGACGAGGAATATTCGGGCACGGTCGTCGAGAAGATGAACCTGCGCAAGGCCGAGATGACCGACATGCGTCCGTCGGGCGGCGGCAAGACCCGCATCACCTTCTCCGCCCCCTCGCGCGGCATGATCGGCTATCACGGCGAGTTCCTGTCGGACACGCGCGGTACCGGCATCATGAACCGGCTGTTCGAGAAGTACGGCCCCCACAAGGGCAAGATCGAAGGCCGCAAGAACGGCGTGCTGATCTCCAACGGCGCGGGCGAAGCCCAGGGCTATGCGCTGGGTCCGCTCGAAGAGCGCGGCATCCTGTTCGTCGGTCACGGTGAGGCCCTGTACGAGGGCATGATCATCGGCGAGAACGCCAAGACGGAAGACCTCGAGGTCAACCCGATGAAGGCGAAGCAGCTGACCAACTTCCGCGCCTCGGGCGGCAAGGACGACGCAATCCGCCTCACCCCGCCGAAGAAGATGACGCTGGAGCAGGCCATCGCGTACATCGACGACGACGAGATGGTGGAAGTGACGCCGAAGACGATCCGTCTGCGCAAGCGCTACCTCGACCCGAACGAGCGCAAGCGCGCCAGCCGGGCGAAGGCGGCCGACTGAGCCACGCCGATGCGGTGAAGAAAGGGCCCCTGCCGGCAACGGCGGGGGCTTTTCGTTGATGGCGGCATTCCCCCCCCAGAGCATTTCCTCTCCCGCGAAGCAGGGGAGGACACACTCGGGTTACCGCGCGCGCTTACTGATCGAGTCGCAGCGCAATCCGCTTGCGGATGTCTTCGGTCGTCATCGACGGGTTCATCTCGAACGAGGAGCGATCCGGCTCCTCGCCGCGGGCCCGGCACCGCGCGCGATAGGCTTCTTCCACGGCTTCGAGGTGCGAGAGCAGTTTCACGCGCTCGGGATTCGTCTCGCGCAGCTTCGCGCTCGACATGCGATCGGACCAGTTCCGCCGCCGCCGCTCCTCGGGTGAAATCCCCGATGCGGCCTCTTGCGCCGGCTTGACCACCGGCTTCCAGACGGGGCGCGCTGCGCGGTACCGCCGGTACATCCTGAAGGCGTATCCGCCGGTCAGGACCGCCACCGCGATGCAGGTGTCGATGTACCAGGAGGCGTTGGCCTGCGGCGAATGGCTGACCAGTACGAACATCGCGGCGCCCAGCACGGTCATGAAGACGAAATAGCCAAGGAACTCTATGGCCTCACGCCAGTACGCGCGTGCGGTGGCGACACTCATCTGCGGCTCCCCCCGAGACGCCCCCTCGTCCTGGATCATACCGGACTTGACAGGCCTTATTGTAGCGTCGCTGGTTAGACAGCCATCATCGTTAAGAAATGGTGCAGAAGCCTTGGGCCGCACGCGGCGGCGATGTTCGCGTGGATCTGGCGTCCAGTTCGATGATCTCCGTCGCCGTCAGCAAGGCTGCTGGCGTTGCCCCTCAAACAGCGCCCGCTGTGCCGCGAACGCGCGCTGGAACGCCGGCCGAGCCTCGCCGCGGGCGATATAGGCCAGCAGCCGCGGCTGTTCGGGCAGCATCGTCGATCGCTCCAGCCGTCGCAGCACGCCCACCATCAGCAGATCTGCGGCGGTAAAGTCGCCTTCCAGCCACGCCGCCTCTCCCAGCCGATCGGCGAGCTGCGCCAAGCGAGTGCGGACGCGATCTTCCAGCATCGGCAGGCGCGCCGCGAACCAGGACGTGTCCCGCTCCAGCATCCGCGCCATCGCCCATTCGACGATCGGCGGCTCGACCGTGCTCACCGCCGCGAACATCCAGGCGATCGCCCGGGCGCGGGCGTTCCGGTCGACCGGCAGCAGGCCGACATGATGCTCGGCGAGGTGCAGGACGATCGCGCCCGATTCGAACAGCGTCAGCCCGTCGTCTTCATAGGTCGGGATCTGGCCGAAGGGATGGCGGGCGAGATGCTCCGCCTGCTTCATCGCCGCGAAGGAAACGCGCCGCACGTCATAGGCCAGCCCGAGCTCTTCCAGCGCCCAGCGGACCTGCATGTCGCGGGCCAGGCCGCGGCCGCGGTCGGGCGAGGCTTCGAAGACGGTGAGGGTGATCGGCATGGTGTGCGTTCCCGGTTGGCGGTGACCATGCTAGTGCGGGCTGGTGCCGCGCGGAATGCGCTTCCGCTTGCCATCCGCTCATGGT
Organism: Sphingomonas sp. NFR04; assembly: GCF_900114095.1. Lineage (GTDB taxonomy): Bacteria > Pseudomonadota > Alphaproteobacteria > Sphingomonadales > Sphingomonadaceae > Sphingomonas. Next base: position 367,227 of record NZ_FORV01000004.1, read on the forward strand.
CTATGGGCGATCTGTCGGGAGAGTATCACATGTTGCTGGCCGCGTTGCTGTTGGGCCTCTCGCCCCAGACCCAGGCGGCCGCGCCCGCCACCACCGCTTCGATGGACGCCCCGCAGCAGGCGGCGGACGGGTCGCAGCGCTGGTCCGTGCTCGCCGACCCCTGCGCCTCCGCGCAGACCGGCGGCGACCAGATCGTGGTGTGTGGCAAAGGCGTCGACGCCCCGCGGCTGCCGCTGCCGGCGGAGCGCGGGCCCCCCGATCGGCCGATGCCGAGCAATCCCGATCGCACCGGCATCGGCGCGCTCAACGCCGTGTCCACGCCCTGCGCGGCGCGGGTGGGCGGATGCCAGGTGGGCGTCGACATCTTCGGCGCGGCGACCACGCTGGTCCGCGGGGTCGGCAAGGTGATCAGCCCGGACAGCTGCTGCGAGGAGCCGGGCGAATCGACCAATTTCTTCAAGCTGGTCGGCGATGCCGGCATGGGCGTCGGCCGGGCGTTCAAGAAGAAGCCCGACAAGTCGAAGCGCGTGCCGATCGACCTCAGCGATCCGGTGCCGTTCCGCTCATCTCCAGCAGCACCGCCCATTCCTCCGGCCGCACCGGCGTCACCGACAGGCGCGACTGGCGCACCATCTCGAGGTCCTTGAGCCGGGGCTCGGCCTTGATCTCGGGCAGCGGCACCGGCTTGGCCAGCGGGCGCAACGCCTTCACTTCGACGCTCGCCCATTTGCCGTCGTCGCCGTCGGGCTGCCAGGCGCGGGTGATCTCCATGATGCCGACCGCGGCCTTCTGGAGGTTGGAATGGTAGAAGATCGCCTGGTCGCCGGGGACCATGTCCTTCAGGAAATTGCGCGCGGTATAGTTGCGCACGCCGTTCCATTCGGTGCTGCCGTCGCGCACCAGGTCATCCCAGCCATAGACATCGGGTTCGGAGCGAAGGATCCAGTAGGCCATGCCGCCCGTTACCCAGCTAAACCGCGGCTGAACAGCCGGTTCCGTACCGATTAAGCCGCGATTGGGTATCGGAAGGCCATCGGCGCCGAGCGACTCGCCGGGCGCCTTGAGGTGAGGAGCGAGTGACATGAACCATCTGGCGAAGAAGCTGGTGCTGGGCATCGCCACGGGCGCGAGCCTGCTGGCAGCGGTGGCGCCGGCGCAGGCGCAGGACTGGCGCTATCGTCGGCATTACTACCATGGTCGCGGCGGCGACGTAGCCGGTGCGGCCCTCGTCGCCGGCATTGCGGGACTCGCGATCGGCGCGGCGATCTCGAACGACCACCGCTATGATTATGACCGGCGCTTTTATCGCGAGCGCGGCTACTACCCGACCGACGGCTACTGGTACCGGGATAATTATCCCCGCTACCGCTACTATGAGCAGTGCGACGTGCGCCGGGTATGGGACCCCTATATCGGCCGGCCGGTGCTGGTCCGCTACTGCGACTGAGCCAGTGCGCGGCCCATGCCTAGGGATGGGTCGCGCATGGCGCGCGAGCGGTTAGGATGGGGGCATGGCAACCACCACCGAATCGCTCGACCCGGCCGATCCCTATGCGCGATCCGCCCAGACCTTCCCGGTCCTGGCCGCCGAAATGATGGCGCGCGTCGCCGCATTCGGCACCGAGGAATCGGTGGAGGAAGGCGCGATGCTGTATCGCCGCGGCGATCACAGCGTCGATTTCTTCCTGTGCCTCGCCGGCGGCATTTCGATCGTCGATACCGACAGCGAGGGCCGGGACCATGTCTTCCACGTCCATGAAGCCGGCCAGTTCACCGGCGAGCTCGACCTGTTCAACGACCGCAAGATCCTGGTGAGCGCGCGTGCGCTGCCGGGCACGCGCGTGGTACGAATCGAGCGCGCCGCCTTCCGCCGGATGATGGCGGCCGAGCCCGATATCGGCGAGATCGTGATGCGCGCCTTCATCCTGCGTCGCGTCGGGCTGCTGCGCCACAGCGATGCGGGCGTCGCGCTGGCGGGGCCCGGGCACGGGGCGGACATGGGGCGGATCGAAACCTTCCTCACCCGCAACGCGATGCCGCACCGGCGGATCGACACCGACACCGATCCCGATGCCGCCGGGTTTCTCGAATGCCTGGCGCTCACCGACGCGGACCTGCCGGTGGTGGTGCTGGAGGGGCGGGTGCTGCGCAATCCGACCAACGCGGCGCTGGCCGATGCGCTGGGCCTCGCGACCTCGCTCGATCCGGGCCATGTCCACGATGTCGCGGTCGTGGGCGCCGGACCCGCCGGGCTCGCGGCGGCGGTCTATGCCGCGTCCGAGGGGCTGGAGACGATCGTGATCGAGGCGGTCGCGCCCGGCGGCCAGGCGGGGACGAGCTCGAAGATCGAGAATTATCTGGGCTTCCCCACCGGCATTTCGGGCCAGGCGCTGGCGGGTCGTGCGCAGGTGCAGGCGCAGAAGTTCGGCGCGCGGCTGCTCGTCTCGCGCTCGGTGCTGCGGATAGAATGCGAGGAACGGCCGCTGCGGCTCCACCTCGATGACGGCGCGACGCTGCAGGCGCGGGCGGTAGTGGTCGCCACCGGCGCCCGATACCGCAAGCTCGACCTGCCGCGCTATGCCGAGCTGGAGGGCAACGGCATCTATTATGCCGCCACCGCGATGGAGGCGGGGCTGTGCGCCGGTTCTGAGGTGGTGGTGGTTGGCGGCGGCAATTCTGCGGGGCAGGCGGCGGTATTCCTCGCCCGCCATGCCGCGCACGTCCATGTGCTGGTGCGCGGGCCGGGGCTGGCCGCGACGATGTCGCGTTACCTGATCGAGCGGATCGAAGCCTCGGACCGGATCACGCTGCATCCCTTCACCGAGGTGACCGCACTGGAAGGCGAACGGGCGCTGACCGGGCTCGAATGGACCGATCGCAAGACCGGCACCGCCGAGCATCGCAAGGTCGGCGCGCTGTTCGTGATGATCGGTGCGGTACCGAACACGACCTGGCTGGAAGGCTGTGTCGATCTCGACGCGCGCGGGTTCGTGCAGACCGGCAGCGGCGAGACCTTCTTTTGCTCGTCGGCGCCCGGTGTGTTCGCCGTCGGCGACGTGCGGGCGGGATCGGTGAAGCGCGTCGCCTCGGGGGTGGGCGAGGGATCGGTGGTGGTCTCCGCGCTCCACCGCTATCTTGAACCCGCGGCCGAATGACGGCATGAGCCGCGCATGAGCGATACCCCCCCCGATCGTCTGTCGGTCAACCCGAGCAGCCCCTATTTCACCCGCGAGCTGCTGGAGCGCGGCGTCGGCATCAAGTTCAAGGGCGTCGAGCGCCGCGATGTCGAGGAATATTGCATCTCCGAAGGCTGGGTGCGCGTCGCACTCGGCAAGAAGACCGATCGCAAGGGCAACCCGCTGACGATCAAGCTGGTCGGCCCGGTCGAGGCCTGGTTCCAGAGCGGCGGCGAAGCGGCTGCCGACGAGGGCGCGGCAAAGGACGAGGACGGCGCTGAGGGCTGATCCGCGGCTGCGTTCCGTCTTGACGGGAAACTCTACATAGATAGCTTGCGAGGATGTCCCGCAACCGGCGTCCTTCCAGGCAGATGCTTTCCCTTCTCGACGCCCTGGCGGCGGCGCCGCAGCAGTGGCGCCACGGCTATGAGCTGATGAAGGAAACCGGGCTCAAGTCCGGTACCCTCTACCCGCTGCTGATGCGGATGACCGATCAGGGCCTGGTCGAAGCCGAATGGCGGGAGCCTGCGCAGCCGGGACGACCCCCGCGTCACGCGTACCGACTGACGGCGGCGGGCATTGGCTTTGTCCGCAATGCTCAGGCCGCGCCGCAGAATGGGTCAGCGCCGCTTGGAGTGTCGGTAGCGTGATCGCGGCGGCGGCCCGCGCGATGATGCGGCTCGCCGTGCACCTGTTGGGCGACACCCGCCGACCTTGGGCGCAGGCGATGCTGGCGGAGTTCGACGTCGCCGCGGCCGAGAGCCGGGGGCTGGGCTTCGCGGCGGGATGCCTGGGCGCCGCGTGCCGCCTGCTGCCTCTGCAGGCCGACGGCCGCCGCGGAGTCGCCACCCATCTACTTGCGCTGGGTCTGATCCTGCCGATGGCGGCGCTGCTGTTCTGCCATGCGGGCGATCTCTCCCTTGCGGCAATCCACGTCATGGCGGGACCGGAAGCGGTTCCCAATCCCTATCTTCGTAGTGCGCAGCGCGCGGCGGTGCCCGGGCTGCTGCTGCTCTGGCTGGTGCTGGGCGGCGCGCATCTGGGGCTCGCCTGGGCGCTGGTCGAGCGCAACGTCCGTCGCATCGCCGTGATGGCCGCAGTGATGCTCGCCGCTACTGCGACGCTGGCGACCTATACGAGCGTCCTGCTGTTTCAGGACCTGCAATGGGCATGTCAGGCGTGCGCCATCCTGGCGGAGCTCGCCGGCCTCTTCGCCTTCATGCGCTGGCTCCCGGCATCGGCGCAGTTCCAGTAGGGTCGTCTCGAAAGCCTGCCAGCGAGCCGCTTGACTATCAAATCTACATATGTCGAAATGATGGCGCCGCTTGTCCGCGCTGGGATGCTCGGAGCGGAGGAGGCCTGCACATGCACCAGCTCTTGGCGTTTCCGACCCTTCTCGTCGCCCTTTCCGCCGGCATTCCGGCTGCGGCGCAAACGCCCGTCGCGCCGGACTGCCCCGCCGCAGCCGCGTCTACGCCGTTCACGCCGGCCGCCGCCGCCGTGATGAAGCTCGCGACGGACTGGTTCGAGGTCATGAACACGGGCGATGAACCTGCCTTCCTGCAGTTCGTCAAGGAGCGAGGGCCCGCGCTGCTATATACCCCGTCCGATTGGCTCGAACTGCGCCAGAATCTCCGCGGGATGCACGTCTGCGGTTTGGAGTCGGCAGACGCGAAGCAGGTCAATCTGTGGGTTCACGATCCGAGCTTCGATGGCTACGCCGTGGCGCAGTTCGGGCTTGGCGCCACACCTGGTGAGAAGCCCCGCCTCCTCTTTGTCGCGGCCCGCGATGACGTGCCGCCGGGCGCCTCCCGTCCCGCCCGGCTTGCGCTGCCCGCGCTGATCGAAGCCGTGTCGGCGCGTGCGGACGAGCGCCACGCGATCGATCGGTTCGACGGCGCGGTGCTGGTGGCGCAGGGCAGTCAGGTGCTGTTCCAGAAGGCCTATGGCCTGGCGGATCGCGAGAAGCACCAGCCCAACACGCTCGACACCCAGTTCCGCTTCGGCTCGATGGGCAAGATGTTCACCGCGGTCGCCATCCTGCAGCTGGTGGAAGCGGGCAAGATCGCGCTCGATGCGCCGATCGGCCGCTATCTGCCCGACTATCCGGATCGCGGGATCGCCACCACGGTGACGGTCGCGAACCTGCTGACCCATACCGGCGGTACCGGTGACATCTTCGGGCCCGAGTTTGACGCCAACAAGGCGTCCCTCCGCACGCTGCAGGACTATGTGGCGCTCTACGGCAAGCGACCCGCGGCATTCGCGCCCGGCGAGCAGCAGGCGTACAGCAATTACGGTTTCATCCTGCTGGGCCGGATCGTCGAAACCGTCTCCGGGGGGACACACGACGCGTACATCCAGCGCCACATCTTCGATTCCGCGGGCATGGCCTCGACGGGCAACCAGCCCGAAAGCACGCTGCTGCCACGCCGGGCGGTAAGCTATATGGGGATGGAGCCGCGGCTGCAGCGCGCGGACAGGACGCTGCCGCTGAGCGGGACCTCGGCAGGTGGCGGCTATGCGACGGTGGGCGACTTTCAGCGCTTCATCCTGGGGCTCACCGGCCATCGGCTGCTGCGCGCAGAAACGCTGCGGCAGCTGATCGAGGGCGGGGTGCGCCTCAAGAACGGCAGCTTCGTGCCCTTCGACTTCGGCGGCACCATGCCCGGCAGCGGCCGCTATATCGGCCATGGCGGCGGCGCCCCCGGCATGAGCGGGTCGCTGATGCACTTCCTCGACAGCGGCATCACCATCGCCGTGCTGGCCAACCGCGATCCCGGCACGGCGGAGAGCGTCGCGCTGTTTGCGGCACATCGCCTGCCGGTGGGGCCAGGCGGCGCCGGCCCTGCGCCTGCACCTTGACGCGACAGGCTGGCGGGCTGCCCGTCCCTGCGCGGCGGCGGGCAGCGGACGTCAGATCGCGCTCTTGATCATCCCGTAATGGTGCCAGGCGAAGATCGCCGCGGCGCCCCGGTGCGGGCGCCAGGTCTCGGACCATTCGCGCGTCAGCTTCTCGCTCGGGCGCTCGGGATGGCCGAGGATGCGGCCGATCTCGATCTGCACCGCCAGGTCGCCGGCGGGCCAAATGTCCGGCCGACCCTCGGCAAACAGCAGGTAGATTTCCGCCGACCAGCGGCCGATGCCCTTGATGTGGGTCAGTGCCGCGATGGCTTCCTCGTCGTCCTCGGGCAGCGCGGCGAGATCGAGTGCGCCGCTGGTCACCTGTTCGGACAGGCTGCGGGCATAGCCCATCTTCTGGCGCGATAGGCCGGCGCTGCGCAGCAGCTCGTCGCTCGCTGCCGCCAGCAGCGCGGGATCCTCGGCATTGCCCAGCACCGCGTCGAGCTTGTTCCACACCGCGGTTGCCGAGGCGACGCTCACCTGTTGCCCCACGATCGTGCGGAGCAGCGTTGCATAGCCCGGCTCGCGGATGCGCGGCGCAGGGTATCCGGCGCGTTCGAGGGCGGCGGCGAAGGCGGGCTCGATCGTTGCCAATGCGTCGATCGACCCCTTCAGCTGGTCGGCGGTCAAGCCCATGGATTGCTTCCTTGAAACGGGCTCGGTTCACCGGCATGGACGCGGCGAACCAAGGAGATGCAGATGCCCCAGCTTACGGTCGTGACGCGTGACGGAACCGAACGCACGGTAACCGGCGAGGCCGGTCTCAGCGTGATGGAAGTGATTCGCGACAATGGTTTCGACGAGCTGCTGGCGCTGTGCGGCGGCTGCTGCAGCTGTGCCACCTGCCATGTCCATGTCGACCCGGAATTTGCGGACAAACTGCCCAAGATGAGCATGGACGAGGACGATCTGCTCGACAGCACGAGCGATCGCGACGCGACCTCGCGGCTTTCGTGCCAGCTGCCCTTCACCGATGCGCTGGACGGGCTGCGCGTGCGGATCGCCGCCGAGGATTGAGAACGGGCGGGGAGGGGGAACCTGCGGCCCCCTTTGTCATCCCCGCGAAGGCGGGGATCCATTCGCCTGTGCGCTGGGGGCAGGAACCGTTGCTTCAGGGCCAATGGATTCCCGCCTTCGCGGGAATGACGGACGTGCGAGTGCGGGTCACCGCGCTGCCTTCTGCCAGACGCGGACATAATCGACCTCCATTCGCGCCGGGAAAGCGGCGGGATCCACGCCCTGCATGCCGCCCCAGCCGCCCACCGCGACGTTGAGCAGCAGATATTGCGGCTTGTCGAAGGGCCAGGTGGCGGGATCGCCCTTATGGTCGTTGTCGAAGCGCATATAGGCATGGCCGTCGACCCCGATCAGGATGCGGTCCCTGGTCCAGTCGAGCTGGTAGGTATGGAACGCGGTGCAGGCGTCCGGCACCCGCGTCGTGGCGCCCTTCTGGGTGTGCTGGGCGTGGTTATAGGCGCCGGTGTGGATGGTGCCGTGGACCGTCTCCGGATCCCAGCCGACCAGCTCCATCACATCGATCTCGCCCAGCCGCGGCCAGCCGCCGCTGCCATCGGCGCCGAGCAGCCAGATCGCCGGCCATAGCCCCTTGCCGCAAGCGAGCTTGGCGCGGACCTCGATGAAGCCATAGGTCCAGCTGGCGAGGCCGCGGGTGAGCAGCCGGGCGGAGCTATAGTCCTGGCCGCCATAATCGGGCTGGCCGGTCAGCCGCTCGCGGCGCGCCTCGATGACGAGATGGCCGTTCTCGACGCGCGCATTCTCGGGGCGGTTCGCGGCGTAATATTGCAGTTCCTGGTTGTACCAGCCGTCGCGGTTGCGGGCGGTATCATAGGTCCAGCGCCTCGCATCGGGCAGTCGGCCCGAATCGAACTCGTCCGCCCACACGAGTCGCGCCCCCTCGGAGACGGCGATCGATTCGTTAGTCGCGGCGGGGGCGGGCGGCAAGGCGGCGGTCTGCGCGACCGCCGCTGCCGGCAGGAACCAGGCTGCGGCGGCGGCCGCCTGAGCGGACCGCCGCCGGTGCATCACTTGGGCGAGAGCACCATCAGCATCTGACGGCCTTCCATGCGCGGATAGCTCTCCACCTTCGCCACTTCCGCCGCGTCCTGCTGAACGCGCTGGAGCAGTTGCATGCCGAGCTGGCCATGCGAAAGCTCACGGCCGCGGAAGCGCAGGGTGATCTTCACCTTGTCGCCTTCGCCGATGAACTTCAGCACGTTACGCATCTTCACGTCGTAATCGTGGTCATCGATGTTGGGACGCATCTTGATCTCTTTGATCTCCTGCGTCTTCTGGGTCTTGCGTGCGAGGTTCGCCTTCTTCTGCGCCTCGTACTTGAACTTGCCCACATCGAGGAACTTGGCGACGGGCGGATCGGCGTTGGGCGACACTTCGACGAGGTCGAGCCCGACCTCGGCAGCCTGCGCCATCGCCTCGCGCGTGTACATCACGCCAAGATTCTCGCCGTCCTGGTCGATCACGCGAACCTTGGGCGACTGGATGAATTCGTTAAACCGCGGCCCGTTCAGCGGCATCGCGGGCGCCATCGGGCGCCGGGGCATGGGAGAACGTATAAGACTGGCTCCTGTAGTTGATCAGCGTCCTATATAGACATGAATTGGCCGCGAGAGAAGGTCTCGCGCACGCCATTCTGCAGCGATATTGCGCGGCAGGCGCAGCGCCGTGCCCGAAAAAGCCGCCCCGCACACTACGGTAGTCCGTGCTTTTCCTATAAAGGCGTTAAGGTCGGCGCGTGTGCATGCGTCGCCAAGGACGGGGGTTTAACAATGCAGTGGATGGTTCGGGCGGCGGCATGTTTCGCCGCGACGATGGTTGCGGGTTCGGCGCTGGCGCAGTCTGCCGACGGCGAGGGCCGGGTGAGCCTGGGCGTGACCGCGGGTACGCTGGGCGTGGGTCCGGAGGTAGGCTATCGCTTCAACCAGCATGTCGGCGTCCGCGCCAACAGCGGTTTCCTCGGCATCGATCATGACTTCAGCTCCGATGGTATCGAGTATCGCGGCCATGCCAAGCTGAGCTCGGGCGGGGTGATCGTCGACGTCTATCCGTTCGGCGGCGGCTTCCGGCTGTCCGGCGGGGCGCGGTACAATGGCAACGAAGCCCGAGTGCGCGCAACGCCGACCGGGGCGACCCAGATCGGTGACCGGGTGTTCACGCCCACCGAAATCGGCACCATCACCGGCCGCGCCGATGTGCGCGAGTTCGTGCCGCAGCTGACGCTCGGCTATGGCGGCGGGCTGCGCAAGGGGCTGAGCTTCAATATCGAGGCCGGCGCGCTGTTCCAGGGCGCAGTGCGCATCCGCGACTTCACTTCGAACGGCACGCTCGCGACCGATCCGACGGTGGCCGGCGACACCTATCGGACCGAGCTGGGCAAGCAGAAGCGCAAGCTGCAGGACCGCGCCGACGACTACCCCGTCTATCCGATCCTGCAGGTCGGGGTGAAATATCGCTTCTGAACGATCGGCGGGCGGTGCGCCTTCGTGCCGCCCGCTCAATCCAGCGCGTCGAGGCGGATCGTCACGTCCGGGAAGAGCAGCGGCGTGACCGTATCGTGCGCCTCATATTCCTCGACATCGGCATAGACGCCATGCTCGGCCGCGCGGTGGATGCGGATCGTCTGGCGGACCGCGTCGACCACCCAATAATCGCGCACGCCGTATCTGGCGTAGAGCGGCGCCTTGACGCGCAGGTCGTAGGGCAGCGAGCTGTCGGCGACTTCGATCAGCAGCAGGACGTCGGGGCCGCGAATTCCGCGCATCTTCGTCGCAACGGGCACGACGAGCAGGTCCGGCTCTACCAGCGTATTCTCGGACAATGTCAGCGAAGGCGCCGGATAGACGCGCACGGCGTCCGGCAAGCCGCGGACCAGCGCCCAGTTCAGCCTGCCTTCCATCATCGAGTGCCAGTTGGCCTTGGCCGCTGCCATCGGCACCATCTCCCCCTCGATCAGCTCGATATGCTCGTTCTCGCGCAGCACGCCGGTGGCCGTCAGATCGTAGATCTCGTCGACCGTCAGTCGGGCGGGAAGGAGGCCCCGGCGCACGTTCTGGAACAGCGTCATGCGCTGAGGATAACAGCTTCTCGATTATGGTGCGAGGCTCGTCGCCATCGTCCCCCTCCCGCAAGCGGGAGGGGGATTGGACGGTCGCTCAGCGAAGATCCGGTGCCAGCGCTTCGGCCTTGAGCCGTTCGATCGCCTCGTCCAGCGTCAGCATGGTCTGGCCCTGGCTGCCGAGCACGCGGAGCGCCACGGTGCTCTCCTCCGCCTCGCGCTTGCCGACGACCAGCAGGTTCGGCACCTTGGCCAGCGAGTGCTCGCGCACCTTGTAGTTGATCTTCTCGTTGCGCAGGTCGCTCTCGACGCGGATGCCCGCGGCCTGGAGCTTCGCCACCACCTCGCGCGCATAGTCGTCGGCATCGGAGACGATCGTCGCGACCACCGCCTGCACCGGCGCGAGCCAGGTCGGCAGCTTGCCGGCGAAATGCTCGATCAGGATGCCGATGAACCGCTCGTACGAGCCGAAGATCGCGCGGTGGAGCATCACCGGCCGGTGCCGCTCGCCATCCTCGCCGACGTACGACGCGTCGAGCCGCTCGGGCAGCACCCGGTCCGACTGGATGGTGCCGACCTGCCAGGTACGGCCGATCGCGTCGGTGAGGTGCCATTCCAGCTTCGGCGCGTAGAAGGCGCCTTCGCCGGGCAGTTCCTCCCAGCCATATTCCGGCGTGGCGAGACCGGCCGCGACCACCGCGTCGCGCAGCTCGTTCTCGGCCTGGTCCCACATTTCGTCGGTGCCGAAGCGCTTCTCCGGGCGCAGCGCCAGCTTGATCGCGTAGGTGAAGCCGAAATGCTTGTAGACCCGGTCGGCCAGCGCGCAGAACGCCTTCACCTCGTCGACGATCTGGTCCTCGCGGCAGAAGATATGGCCGTCGTCCTGGGTGAACTGGCGGACGCGCATCAGCCCGTGCAGCGCGCCGTGCGGCTCGTTGCGGTGGCAGCAGCCATTCTCGACCAGCCGCATCGGCAGGTCGCGATACGACTTGATGCCCTGCTTGAAGATCAGGATGTGCGCGGGGCAGTTCATCGGCTTGAGCGCCATCCACTGCGCGTCGGCGGACACCATCGGACCTTCGTCCTCGATGTTCGGGGTCTCGTCGGGGATGACGAACATGTTCTGGCGATACTTGCCCCAGTGGCCGGACTGCTCCCACTGGCGCGCGTCCATCACCTGCGGGGTCTTCACTTCCTTGCTGCCCGCGCCGTTGACCGCGCGGCGCATATAATCCTCGAGCACGCGGTAGATGACATAGCCGTTGGGGTGCCAGAACACCGAGCCATGCGCCTCCTGCTGGAGGTGGAACAGGTCCATCTCCGCGCCGAGCTTGCGGTGGTCGCGCTTGGCGGCCTCCTCCAGGCGCGTCAGATGCTCCTGGAGCTGCTTCTTGTTCAGCCAGCCGGTGCCGTAGATGCGGCTGAGCATCGCGTTCTTCTGGTCGCCGCGCCAATAGGCGCCCGACACGCGCGTCAGCTTGAACGCATCCGCCGCGACCTTGCCGGTGGAGGCGAGATGGGGCCCGCGGCACATGTCGAGCCAGGCGTCCTCGCCCTTGCCGGCGCGGTAGACGGTCAGCTCCTCGCCCTCGGGGAGCTCCTTGGCCCACTCCGCCTTGAAGGTCTCGCCTTGCGCGGTCCAGCGCGCGATCAGGTCGGCGCGCGACCAGACTTCGCGGATCAGCGGCTCGTCGCGCGCGATGATGCGGCGCATCTCCTCCTCGATCGCCGGCAGGTCCTCCTCGGTGAAGGGGCGGTCCTTGGGGGCGAAGTCGTAATAGAAGCCGTCGTCGGTCGACGGGCCGAAGGTGATCTGCGTGCCGGGGAACAGGTGCTGCACCGCTTCGGCGAGGATGTGCGCATAGTCATGGCGCGCGAGTTCGAGCGCGTCGGCCTCGTCCTTGGCGGTGACGAGCGCGAGTTGCGCATCGCCCTCGAACGGACGGCCGATGTCGCGCAGCTCGCCATCGACGCGCGCGGCGAGCGCCGCCTTGGCGAGGCCGGGGCCGATCGCCGCGGCGATGTCCGCCGGGGTAGTCCCCGGGGCTACCTCGCGGACGGAACCGTCGGGCAGCGTAATGCGGAACATCTCGGACACGGGAAGAACCCCTTTCATGGGTGTGGAACGAAGCGCGGCTTATGCCCGCGCGGGTGCGATATAGGCAAGGCTTTGGCGAAAGGGCAGGGGCAGGGGGATTTGGGGGTGGTGCGGCGGGCGTCGCCAGCATAGCCTGCGGGCATGGACGCCAGCCACCACATCGTCGCTATCCTGCCCTGCCGCGATCTCGACGCGAGCACCGCCTTCTACCGCCGCCTGGGGCTGGAGGTGGCCAGCGATTACGGCCATTACCGCATTCTCGCCGATGGTCGCGGCTGGCACCTGCACCTGCGGCACGAGGCGAACACGCCCCAGGCGCCGGACAATCCCTTCGGGCTGTACCTCTATGTCGCGGATGTCGACGCGGTGGCGGATCGGGTGCGCGAGGCAATCATCCAGCCAGGCACGCCGCATGCGATGCCGTGGGGGACCTACGAGTTTGCGGTGTCCGATCCCGATGGGGCGCTGGTGCGGGTGGGGCGGGTGCTGGCGGAGTAAGGCCCGCGCTTTCAAGAAAGCGATCCGTCACCCGTAAGCGCTCGCATTGTGAAACGGGTTCGAGAGGTTGGGAATGGCGCCGACAGAGGAAGAGCTTGCAAACCGGATCGTGCGCCATTTGTCGTGGCGAAACACGGAGACGGTTGCACTTATTTGGCGCGGCTACCTAGCGGGGCTGCTCGAATGGGGTTTGATCGAGGTGTCCACCTACGATCGTCTTTTGAAGCTGCTGCCGAAAGTCGGCAGCAAAGCGTTATACGAGCTCTTTGCAGACGAGCCGGTCAGTCCCGAACAAGAGGCGGAGATAGACGCATATCTCGCGCCGAGCGCGCAGCCTGAAAGTGATGGTTGAGTCGGCTGCTAGGGCGAATCGCGCGCGAGGCCGTACATGGTTGAGCCACCCGGCGTCGGTCCAATCGCAGCGGAAGCGACGCAAGCGGCGACCATGAGCCGCTCAGCTATCCAAACAGCGCGGTCACATTGGCTAGCGCCGAAGCCAAGAGCGCGAGTACGCTCGGATAGAAGGTCAGCGCGAAGCCGAAGGCGCGCCCGCTGGCGCCGCGCTTGTAGCCCCGCCAAAACAGCAGCCGGCCAACCGCAAACAAGCTGGCCAACGCGGCGATCAGTGGCGTCGACCCTACAAAGGTCGCGGCGACGATCAGGTGGGTGACGATCGCCAGCACGGCCTGCTCGAAGCTGTTCTCGAGGACCGCGTTCCCAATCCGGACCTGCTCGGTCGCCTGTTGCCCACCGCTGCCGCCGATGTCCTGTTCGGAGAAGAAGCGCAGCCGGGCGACATTTGCGACCCCCGCGGCGACCCACAAGATGATGAGAAGGTCGATCCTAAGGGCGTCCTGCAGGCGCTGCGGAAACGTCGGCGCGCTGCCGCTGTGCGTTGTGAGTGCCACCAATCCCAGCACGACGATCGTGAGGAGCAATGCGCTGGCCATGCCGATCGCCACGCCGCGCTGCTCTGCCTTGAATACTCGCTCGTCGGCCATGCCTGCGAATCCTCCTGCGGGGGTCAGATTTCCGCAGTCGTCAACGCGCCAAACACTTCGCGATACGCAAACAGCCCCGGCACCCCGCCGGTCATGACGTACAGCACCGCCTCGCCCGGCCGGAACGCGCCGCCGCGGATCGCGGCGAGCAGCCCGGCGAACGCCTTGCCGCTATAGACGGGGTCGAGCAGCAGGCCCTCGGTGCGGGCCAGCAGTTCCACCGCTTCGCGCATTGCATCCGTGGGGATGCCATAGCCGGGCCCACGCTGGCTGCCATCGATTACCACCTCCGCCGCCGACACGCTGCCCGGCAGGGCGTTAACGGCGAGCGTCGTTTGGGCGAGCGCCAGCGTCTCGGCGTGGGCGCGCTCGGGGGTGGCGAGGACGGCGTAGGACTGGACGCGCGCCACCTCCGCACCCGCGGCCGCCATGCCGGCGGCGAGGCCCGCATGGGTGCCGGCGCTGCCATTGGGCACGACGATGCGGGCGAAGCGCTCGCCCAGCGCGGTCTCCTGGCCAAGTATCTCCCAGGCGCAGGCGACATAGCCGAGCGCGCCGACCGGCGACGAGCCGCCCGCGCCGACCACGTACGGCGTGCGGCCCTCCGTCCGCAGCGTCTCGGCGCGGCTGTGGGCGAAGGCGAGCGGGTCGGTGTCGCCGGACACGCGGTGGACGGTCGCGCCGAAGATCGCGTCGAGCAGGAGGTTGCCGTTGCCGCGATAATCGGGGTTGTGGCGCGGCACGACATCGGCCAGCACCAGCTCGCAGGCGAGGCCCATCCGCGCGGATGCCGCCGCGCTCAACCGCGCATGGTTCGATTGCAGCCCGCCGGTGGTGACGAAGGTGTCGCACCCCTGCGCGATCGCGTCGCCGAGCAGGAATTCAAGCTTGCGCAGCTTGTTGCCGCCGCCGCCGATGCCGGCCACATCGTCGCGCTTCACGTAGATCCGCACCTCCGTGCCGAGCGCCGCCTCCAGCCGTTCCAGCCGCTCGATCGGCGAGGGGTGGGCGAGCAGCGATACCGCGCCGTGACGGGTCCGCAGGGCCTGGGGATCGGGGCTCATGCGACGCCGAACGGCACGACGTGGTTGGTCGAGATATGCCCGATCGCGCAGCGGCCGAGATAGGGGACGCCCATCTCCTTGCACCAGCGGACGATCATCTCGTCCACCGTCTCGCCGAAGGGCGGGTCGTTTTCGGCGATCGCGGTCACGGCGCCGAGGCGGATGCCGGCGATGCCCTTGAGCTGCTCGGCATGGGCGACATTGAACAGCATCCGGTCGATCCGGTAGAGCGGCTCGTCCACTTCCTCGATCATCAGCACATGATCGGTGAGGTCGGGCAGGTACTTGCTGCCGATCAGCGACGTGAGGATCGCGAGGTTGAAGGCGGCGGCGGGGCGGCCGTCGGCAAGGGTCGGGTCGAGCCCGCGGCGGTCGCGCTCGATCAGCCAGCCGAGCGCCCAACCGGTATCCACCCCCGCATCGTTCTTGCCGATGCTGCTCGCCATCGAGGCATGGACCGGATGGCCGATGCCGCGGGCGTAGAGCGCGCCGAGCACGAAACCTATGTCGGAGAAGCCCATGTACGTCTTGCGCCGCGCGGCGTCGCCGAGGTGCGGCATCACTGCGTCGAGGATGCGGTTCGATCCATAGCCGCCGCGCGCGAACCAGATCGCGTCGATCGTCGGATCGTTGGCGACTTCGAGGAACGCCGCCGCGCGCTCGGCATCGGTGCCGGCGAAATGGCCGGCCGACAGATAGCATTGTGGGTGAAACACCACCTCATGCTCGGGATAGGTGAGCGCCATGAACGCTGCCATGCGCGCTGACGATTCCCGGGTGACTGGCCGCGCCGGCGCGACGACTCCGATCCGCATATGCTTGTATGGTCTCCTCGCTTCGCCGATAGCGTGCCCATGCAGCATGGCAAAGCAACCTTCTTCGTAGGGATCGGCGGATCGGGGATGATGCCGCTGGCGATGATCCTCGCCGGCCGGGGCGCCCGGGTCTCGGGTTCGGACCGCAGCCTCGACGGCGGGCGGCTGGCGTCCAAGTTCGACTGGCTCCGCTCGCGCGGGGTGAAGCTCTTCCCGCAGGACGGCAGCGGCGTGCAGTCGGCCGAGCAGGTGGTGGTCGCCTCCGCCGCGATCGAGCCGACCGTGCCGGACATGGTGCGCGCCGCCGAACTTGGCTGCGCGCGGATGTCGCGGGCCGAGCTGCTGGCGAGCCTGTTCAACGCCTCCCCGCTGCCGATCGGCGTGGCGGGGACCAGCGGCAAGTCGACCGTGACGGGGATGATCGGCTGGATCCTCCACGCCTGCGGGCGCGATCCGACGGTGATGAACGGCGCAGTGATGAAGAATTTCGCCACGCCCGACGCGCCCTTCGCGAGTGCGCTGGTCGGGGCGGGGGACGCGTTCGTCAGCGAGGTGGACGAAAGCGACGGCTCGATCGCCAACTATTGGCCGCGAATCGCGGTGCTCAACAATGTCAGCCTCGACCACAAGTCGCTCGAGGAATTGCGGCTGCTGTTCGGCGCCTTTGCGGGCAAGGCGGCGACGACGGTGGTCAATGTCGGCGATGCCGAGAGCGCGGCGCTGGCCGTGGGGCTCGATCGCGGGCGGACGCTCACCTTCGCGGTGGAAGGCGAGGCGGACCTGATGGCGCGGAACCTGGCGCCCGAAGCCTTCGCGATCGGCTTCGACCTGGTGATGGGCGAGACCACGCGGCGGGTGCGGCTGCAGGTGCCGGGGCGACACAATGTCGCCAATGCGCTCGCCGCGATCGGCGCGGCGACGGCCGCGGGGGTGTCGCTGGAGGACGCATGCGCGGCGGTGGAGGGCTTTACCGGCTTGCGGCGGCGGTTCGAGCTGGTCGGCGAGGCGGGCGGCGTGTCGGTGATCGACGATTTCGGGCACAACCCGGACAAGATCGCCGCGACGCTGGATACGCTGCATGCATTCTCCGGGCGGTTGCTGCTGCTGTTCCAGCCGCACGGCTATGGCCCGCTCAAGGTGATGCGGCGCGAGCTGGTCGCGATGTTCGCGACCAAGCTGGGGCGGGAGGACCTGCTGGTGCTGCCGGACCCGGTCTATCAGGGCGGCACCGTGGCCCGCGAGGTGACCAGCGCGGACATCGTCACCGATGTCGCGGCGACGGGCGCGCAGGCGCTGCACATCCCAGGACGCGAGGCGGCGGCGGCGCATCTGGTGGCGCAGGCGCGGCCGGGCGACCGCATCGTGGTGATGGGCGCGCGTGACGATACGCTCAGCCAGCTCGCCGAGGACATGGTGGCGCGGCTCGGCACGTAAATTCCTCCCCGGAACGGGGAGGGGGACCGCGCGGCATGGCCGCGTGGTGGAGGGGCCGCGCCGGAGGCGCGGTGCTTGTCGATGCGTTGGATACCGCCGCGTTCGCGGCGGCCCCTCCACCATTTGCTGCGCAAATGGTCCCCCTCCCCGTGCCGGGGAGGAATTTGGCGCTGTCAACCACGCTTGACATGTAAAGCATGGTTGACGTAAAGCTTGCTTGTCATCGGACAGGAGCTTGCCATGCAGCTGAAAACCCCCGCCGCCCGCCGCTATCTCCAGCGCTTCATTCCGACGATGATCGGCTATGTCGTAACGGTCATGACGACGAGCCTTGCGGTTGCCTGGTTCCAGCCGACCGGCGCTGCGTTGATCGCACTCTCGATCCTGCCGGCGGTCGCCATCATCGCCATGCTCGCGGTGATCGGGCTGTACGTCCGCGAGGAAACCGACGAATATCTGCGCCAGCGCATCGTCACCGCGATGCTGTTCGGCATTGGCGTGGTGCTCGCCGTCTCCGCGGTGCTGGGCTTCCTCCAGATCTACCATGCGATCGGCCAGATCGACGTGTTCTGGGCGTTCCCGATCTGGTGTGCGAGCTGGGGCGCCGCGCAATGCCTGATGACCTGGCGCGACCGGGTAGGCGCCGACGCATGAACAACCGCCTCCGCGTGCTCCGCGCCGAGCGGGCGTGGAGCCAGCAGGACCTCGCCGAACGGCTCGAGGTCTCGCGCCAGAGCGTGAATGCCATCGAGACCGGCCGCTACGATCCCTCGCTGCCGCTCGCCTTCAAGATCGCCGACCTGTTCGGCCTCGCGATCGAGGACATCTTCCTCAATCCCGCCAAGGAGACTGGCCAATGAACCGCTTCGTTCGCTGCCTGTGCCGCCGGGACAAGCGGCTTCCCTGGTTCGCCATCCTGATCGCGCTGCTGGCGGCCAATGGCTTCGCCAAGCAGGCGAATGCCGCGCCGGCCCCGACGTCGGTTGCGACCGCCGCAGACATGCTGGTGCAGATGGACCATATCTCGGTGCAGGTGCTCGGCCGCGGCAGCCCGGTGGTGCTGATCCCCGGCCTGTCGAGCCCGCGCGCGACCTGGGACGGGGTGGTGCCCGAGCTGATCAAGAACCACCGCGTCTATCTGGTGCAGGTCAACGGCTTCGGCGGCGACGATCCGCGCGGCAATCTCCAGCCTGGCATCCTCGACGGGGTCGTCGCCGATCTCCACACGCTGATCGAGAGCCGCAAGCTGGGCGCCGTGCCGGTGGTCGGCCATTCGATGGGCGGGCTGGTGACGCTGATGCTGGCCCGCGCGCATCCCGAGGACGTCAAGAAGGCGCTGATCGTCGATGCGCTGCCGTTCATCGGCACCCTCTTCGCCCCCGCTGCCACGGCGGAATCGCTGAAGCCGCAGGCGGAGATGATGCGGGCGCAGATGGCCAGCCTCTATGGCAAGCCCGTTCCCGAACAGGTCGGGCAGATGATCGCGCGGCAGAATGCGCTGAAGCCTGCGTCGCAGGAGAAGGTCGCCGGCTGGTCCGCCAAGGCGGACATGCGGGTAAGCGGCCAGGCGATCTACGAGGACATGACCACCGACCTGCGCCCCGAGCTGCCGAAGATCGCCGCGCCGATCACCGTGCTGGTCCCCTGGACCGAGGCGCGCGGCGGCGAGGAGAAGATCCTCGGCCTCTACCGCGCGCAATATGCCGGGGCACCGCACGCGACGATCCGCGGCGTGGGCGACAGCGGCCACTTCCTCATGCTCGACCAGCCGGCGGCGTTCGAGCGCGCGCTGATGACTTTCCTGAACTGACGAAGCGGGAGCGCGGCGAACCCCGCGCTCCCGCCGACGACCTCACACTGCCTTCAGCGCATTCTCGAAGTCGGCGATCAGGTCGTCGGCATCCTCGACGCCGATCGAGATGCGGACGAGATTGTCGGTGATCCCCAGCGCCTGCTTGCGCTCCTCGGCGACCGACAAATGCGTCATGCCCGCCGGGTGCGAGGCGAGCGTCTCGGTACCGCCCAGGCTCACCGCCAGCTTGGCGATCTTGAGCGCGTCGAGAAAGGCGAACGCCTCCTTCTCGCCGCCCTTGAGGTAGAGCGAGAAGGTCGAGCCGGCGCCCGTGCAATGACGGCGATAGATGTCGGCCTGGCGCTTGTCCTCCCCGCGCTCGAGGAAGCCGAGATAGCCGACCTTCTCCACCTTGGGATGGCTCGCTAGGAATTCGCAGACCTTGGCGGCATTCTCGCCCGCGCGGCTCATCCGCAGCTCCAGCGTCTCCAGCGAGCGGAGCAGCATCCAGGCGGTGTTGGGGTCGCAGATCGTGCCGATCGTGTTGCGCATCAGCCGGATGGTGTTGATGTGCGCCTTGGTGCCGAGCACGCCGCCCGCGACCAGATCCGAATGGCCGCCCGCGTACTTGGTGAGCGAGTAGACGACGATGTCGGCACCCTGCTTCAGCGGCTGCGCCCAGAGCGGACCGAGGAAGGTGTTGTCGATCGCGATGGGCGGCTTGTTCTCGCCCGTGAAGATCGCGTCGCGGCTGGCGGCGACCGCTTCCACGTCGACCAGCGCGTTGGTCGGGTTGGCGGGGCTCTCCAGATAGATCAGCGCGACATTGCCGGTCGCCGCCTTGGTCAGCACCGCGTCGATCTCCTCGCGGGTGGCGCCGGCGGGGAAGTCCAGCCAGTTCACCCCGAAGCGGCCGAGGATGCGCGAGATCAGCGTCTCGGTCGCGGCATAGAGGGGGCCGGAATGGACGATGGTGTCGCCGGGCTTGACCATCGACAGGAACAGCGTCGCGATCGCCGACATGCCCGAGGAAAAGGCCAGCGCGTCCTCCGCCTCTTCCCACACGGCGAGCCGGTCTTCCAGGATCTCCTGGTTCGGGCCGTTGAAGCGCGAATAGACCAGGCCCTCGGCCCCGCCCGGGCGCTTGCCGGTCACACCCTCGAAGTGGCGCTTGCCGGCTGCTGCGTTGGGGAAGACGAAGGTGGAGGTGAGGAAGATCGGCGGCTTGAGCGCGCCTTCGGAGAGCATCGGATCATAGCCGTGGCCCATCATCATCGTCGCCGGCTTGAGCTTGCGATCGCCGATCTTCTCGACCTCGCCATCGGGTCGGGGGCGGGGGGTGCCGCCGGTCAGATCGGCTTCGGTGGCGTCGGTCATGTGCAGGCTCTCCGATATGTCTTCTACGGTTGGTTGCGATTGTAACGGCTTGAAGCGGGCAAACCAGCCAAGTCCGTAACCGCCATCGCGCAACATCGTTTCGTCTGCGCGACATGGAAGGCCCTATCCGTTGGGATATACTGACATCAGCGGCGGGATCGATCAGTGTGCCCGGACTTATCCATTTCATCGATCGCTCTAGCCGTGCGAGGCTTTGCGCAGATCATGGCCCGAACCCGAAGGAGAGCCCGAATGAACGCCGAATCCAAGTGCCCGATGCACGGTGGCAAGATGGAGGGTAACGCCGTCCTGTTCGACATGACGAACCGGACCTGGTGGCCCAACCAGCTCGACCTCACCGTGCTCCACCAGAACCCGCCCGCCGGCGACCCGATGGGTGCCGATTTCGATTACGCCTCCGAATTCCAGAAGCTCGATCTCGCGGCAGTGAAGGCCGATATCTTCGCGCTGATGACCGACTCGCAGGATTGGTGGCCGGCCGACTTCGGCCATTACGGTCCGTTGTTCATCCGCATGGCCTGGCATAGCGCAGGCACCTATCGTGTGGGGGATGGCCGCGGCGGCGCAGGCTCGGGCACGCAGCGTTTCGCGCCGCTCAACAGCTGGCCGGACAATGCCAATCTCGATAAGGCGCGCATGCTGCTCTGGCCGATCAAGCAGAAATACGGCCGGGCGCTTTCCTGGGCGGATCTGCTGATCCTCACCGGCAATTGCGCGCTCGAATCGATGGGCTTCAAGACCGCCGGCTTCGGCGGCGGCCGCGCCGACATCTGGGAGCCCGAGCGCGACATCAACTGGGGCCCCGAGCGCGAATGGCTGCAGACCAGCGACAAGCCGGGCGGCCGCTATTCGGGCGAGCGCGACCTCGCCAACCCGCTGGCCGCGGTGCAGATGGGCCTCATCTACGTCAATCCGGAAGGGCCGGACGGCAACCCCGATCCGCTGCTCGCCGCGCATGACATCCGCGAGACCTTCGCGCGCATGGCGATGAACGACGAGGAAACCGTCGCGCTGATCGCCGGCGGCCACACCTTCGGCAAGACGCACGGTGCCGCCGATCCCAGCCAGTATATCGGCCCGGAGCCGGAAGGTGCGGGGCTGGAGATGCAGGCGCTTGGCTGGGCGAACAGCTTCGGCAAGGGCAATGCCGGGGATACGATCACCAGCGGCCTCGAAGTCACCTGGACCGGGACGCCGACCGAGTGGGGCATGGGGTTCTTCAAGAACCTGCTCGACTATGAGTATGAGCTCACCAAGAGCCCGGCCGGCGCGCACCAGTGGGTGGCGAAGGATGCGGGCGAGGTGATCCCGGACGCGCACGACCCGTCCAAGAAGCATCGCCCGACGATGCTGACCACCGATCTCGCGCTGCGCTTCGACCCCGCCTATGGCGAGATTTCGCGGCGCTTCTATGAGAATCCGGACCAGTTCGCCCATGCCTTTGCCGAGGCCTGGTACAAGCTCACGCACCGCGACAGCGGCCCGCACGCCCGCCTGCTCGGGCCCGAAGTGCCGGCCGAGCCGCGCCTCTGGCAGGATCCGGTGCCGGCGGTGGATTACCCGCTGATCGACGCCGCCGATATCGCCGCGCTCAAGGCCGCGATCCTCGGCTCGGGCCTGTCGATTGCGCGGCTGGTGAAGACCGCCTGGGCGTCGGCCAGCACCTATCGCGGTTCGGACAAGCGCGGCGGCGCCAACGGCGCGCGCATCCGGCTCGCGCCGCAAAAGGACTGGGCGGTGAACGAACCGGCCGAGCTCGCCAAGGCGCTCGGCGTGCTGGAAGGCATCCAGGCGACGTTCAACGGCGCCCAGACCAGCGGCAAAAGGGTGTCGCTCGCCGATCTGATCGTGCTCGGCGGCACCGCGGCGGTGGAAGCGGCGGCCAAGAAGGCGGGCCACGACCTGACGCTGCCCTTCGTGCCGGGCCGCACCGACGCGACCCAAGAACAGACCGATGCGCACAGCTTCGAGCCGCTCGAGCCCAAGACGGACGGCTTCCGCAACTATGCCGGCCAGTCGACCGGCTATTCGGAAGAGGAGCTGCTGGTCGACCGCGCCGCGCTGCTGACGCTCACCGCGCCGGAGATGACGGTGCTGGTCGGCGGCCTCCGCGTGCTCGGCGCCAATCATGGCGATTCGAAGCATGGCGTGTTCACCGATCGTCCAGAAACGCTGACCAACGACTTCTTCCGCAACCTGCTGACCACCAGCTTCACCGCGAAATGGGCAGCGCAGGGCGACGGCAGCTTCGTCGCGACCGATCGCAAGACCGGCGCGGCGAAGTGGACCGGTACCCGCGTCGACCTCATCTTCGGCTCGAACGCGCAACTGCGCGCGCTGGCCGAAGCCTATGCGACGGACGATGCCGAGGCGGCGTTCGTGGAAGCATTCGGCAAGGCCTGGACCAAGGTGATGCACGCCGACCGCGTCGACCTTTGATCGGGTGAAGAAGGGGCTGCTCCCACACTGTTTCCTCCCCCGCCAGGGGGAGGTGGCAGGCGCAGCCTGACGGAGGGGGAGGAAGCACGCCGGTCGAGAGGTTCTGGCATCCTCCCCCTCCGTCGCCTTCGGCGCCACCTCCCCCTGGCGGGGGAGGATAGGCTTTAACGAAAGGGGCCGCCCGGCACTGCCGGACGGCCCCTTCCTTCGCTTGAGGGAACCTTAGTAGGTGCCCTTGAAGCTCGCGTTCAGATTGCCGGTGGTGTTCCAGTCCTGCGAGCGCTCGCCCGTGCTGTTCTGGCCCGTGCCGGTCTGGCCAGTGGTCGTGGCGGTCGACTTGGCCTTGTCCTCGCCGAACATCGCGCCCGACTGTTCCTCGTCGCGCCAATGGTTCTTGGCTTCGTCCGCGGTCTTGCGCAGCGTCACCTTGTCGTCGACGGTCTGGATCCAGCGCGACGGGATCGAGTGGTGGCGACCCTCCGCATCGGTGTCGTTCTTGGTCAGGATGATGCGATCGCCGCGCACCTTGTCCACCGTGCCGACATGGCTGCCGTCGGAACCCAGCACTTCCATATGCTCGGTCACGCGGCGAAGCGAGTCGCGCTGGCCGGTGCGCTCGGTGCGGAAGCTGTCGAACTCGTTGTGGAAGCGCTGGGCATTCTCACGACGATATTCGTCATAGTCGCGGTCGAACTCCTGGAGCCGGCTGCGGCGCCATTCGCCGTAGTGGCTGTCGGATGCACCTTCGTTGCGGGCCTGCTGCTCGTCATAGCGCTGGTCCTGGCGGCGGCGGCGCTCCGCTTCCTCGTCGCCGAACCACGAGCGGACCTCGTCGCCGGCGCGGTCGAAGAAGCCGCGGTCGCGGTCGTAGCCGCGCAGCTCTTCGCCGCGGTTGCGGTCATAGCCATAGCTGCGGCCCTGGTCCTGACGACCATAGCGCGAGCGATCCTGGTCCTGCTGGCCATAGCTGCGGGCGAAGGAATCGCGGCTGCCCCAGTCGCTGTCGCCGTAGTTGCGCTGGCCATAGTCTCGGTCGCGGTCGCGATCCTGAGCCGAATAGCCACCATAGTTGCTGTAGCTGCGCGAGCCGGTGTCGCTCCAGTCGTTGCTGCTGCCGTCCCAGCCGCTGCGCTCCTGGCTGCGCTGGCCATAGCCCTGCGCGCCGTAGGAAGAGCGATCCTGGCTGCGCGCGTCCGAGCGCCCACGGTTCCAGTCGTCGCGCTGGCTGCGGTCGCGTCCGCGGCCATATTCGCCGGCGGCGGCATAGTCGCGTGCGCTGCTATAGGTGTAATCGCGGCCGGAGCCGTAATCCCGGCCATAGTCGCCCTGGCTGCTGCTGTCGTTATAGCCGGTCGGGCCGTAGGGGCCGTAGCGATTGTTGCGGTCGTCCATCGTATCTCTCCTGCTGAGATTTCGGCGGCTGCGGCATGCTTGCCGTCACGCCTCGTCCAAGCGAGCGGAGGGGGCGATGGGTTCCCCGAATTTAACCTGCGTCACAGGCACTTCGTCGTCCGCGATACGAATCCGGCGGCAAGATGCGACAAGCCGGTTGCATCGCCGGTTTCGGCTCGCTAAGGGGAGCGCCTTCCCGGGCCAGCCCGGGATCAAGGCGGCGGGGCTGTAGCTCAGATGGGAGAGCGCTGCAATCGCACTGCAGAGGTCAGGGGTTCGATTCCCCTCAGCTCCACCAGCCGCCTTTTCCTTCTCCCGAGCCCCTGAAGATCAGCCCGCGAGCGCCAGCCGCAGCGCAACGCGCAGGCCGGGTCCAGCGTCTTCCAGCGCCAGCGCCCCATGATGCAGCCGCACGATCGCCGCCGCGAGCGGCAGACCCAGCCCGTGCCCGCGCGTATGCCGGCTCGCATCCAGTCGACCGAAGCGGCGTAGGGCGCGCTCGCGTTCCGCCGCCGGGATGCCCGGGCCGTCGTCCTCGACGGAGAGCGCTGCCGTGTCACCGTCGCGCCGCACGTCCAGCCGGACCGTCGTGCCCTGGGGCGCATGCGTCACGGCATTTTCGATCAGGTTGACGATCAATTGGGTGAGAAGTCGCGGGTCGCCCTCTACAGGCACTGCCGCCGCGGGTGCAGGGGCGACGAAGTAGCGGCCGCTCTCGGTAACCAGCAGTTCGAGTCCTTCGCCAACCTCTGCCGCGAGCGCTGCCAGATCCAGCCGCTCGAATCCCGCCCTGCGCTCGCCGCCCTCGATTTCGGTGATGCGCAGGATCGCGGCGAAGATCGCGAGGATCTCCTCGCTTTCGGCCACCGCCTCGGCCAGTTCCTCGCGTACCGGGCCCGCTTCGGGCGTGTCGGCCAGCGCCGCCAGCCGGCCGTGCAGCCGGGCCAGTGGCGTGCGCAGGTCGTGCGCGATGTCGTTGGAGATGCTGCGCATGCCGGTCATCAACTCGCCGATGCGATCGAGCATGCGGTTGAAGGTCACCGCCAGCCCGCCGAACACGCTGCCTGGCCGCTCCACCGGCACGCGCGCGCGCAGGTCGCCGTCGATGATCGCTTCGGCGGTGCCGGCGATCGCGGCTATGTTGATGCGGATCGCGCGGATCAGCGCGAAGGTGCCGATCAGCAGCAGCGTCATCACCGCGCCGAAGCCAATCGCGAGGATGCGGCCCCGCTTGTGATCATGCTGGTCGATCGGCTCGCTCTCGGCAACGAGCGCCAGGGTCTCGCCGCCGGGCAGCTGCTTGACCCAGGCGCGTCCGCGGCTGAGGCCGGGAATCGCTGCATCGTCGTTGACCGTCGAAACGCCGATCGGCAGCGGATGCGCGGGCGCGATGTTGCCGGCAATGCGTTCGCCGAGCGAATCGCGCAGCAGGAAGCCGATATCGGCGCTCTCGCGCTCGCTGCTCTCGCGGGCGATGCGGCGGACGATTTCGGGCACGCCGGCGCCCCCCTCCAGCAGTTCGCGCGCCTCGCCCTGCAGCCGCAGGTCGACCTGATGGTCGATGGCGTCGAGCAGCGCGAGATAGACGCCTACGCCGGCGAGCGCCGTCGTCGCGGAAAGCGCCAGCGCGAAGGCGATCGCGATCCGGCCGAGCGAACGGAGGCGCCGGCGCGGCACCGCTCAGGCGCGGAACATATAGCCGACCCCGCGCACCGTCGCGATCGGATCGGGCAGGCCGGGCATCTCCAGCCGCTGGCGCAGCTTGAGGATATGGACGTCGACGATGTTGGTGGTCGGCACGAAGTCATAGCCCCAGACGCGCTCGATCAGCATCTTGCGCGAGAGCACGCTGCCGGCTTCGCGAACCAGCTCGGCGAGCAGCTTGAGTTCGGTCTTCTGCAGCTCGATCGGCCTGCCGGCACGGGTGACGCGGTGGCGGAGCACGCTCACGGTCACGTCGCCGGCGGTCAGTGTCGCAGCGTCGGTGCCGGGGGCGCTGCGCCGGCGCAGCACGGCGCGGATGCGGGCGTTGAGCTCGTCGATCTCGAACGGCTTGACGATATAATCGTCGGCGCCCGCTTCCAGGCCCTCCACCCGCTCCTGGGTGAGCCCCAGCGCGGTGAGCAGGATCACCGGCGTCTCGACGCCCTCGGCGCGGATACGGCGGAGCACCTCGACGCCTTCGATCGCCGGCAGCAGCCGGTCGAGCAGGATCGCATCGAACTGCGCCTGGCCGAGCGTGGCGATCGCGGCGCGGCCGTCGGCCACCGCCTCGACCGTGTAGCCGAGTGTCCCCAATTGGCGGACGAGCAAGGCGCTGAGCTGGGCGTCGTCCTCGACGACGAGGATGCGAAGGGCGGCGGGCGACGGGTCGGACGGGGACTGCATGATCGGCATCCTTAGGGCGGACGCCTGTTCCTAACCTTACAGTCTGCGCAGGTCGACCCGCCGCGCGCGCAGGCGAATCAGAGCCTGTTTGGAAATGCGCCATGGCGCATTTCGCGGCACCGGCCCGCTCCCCCACCCGGCCACCCATAGAATAATGCCGTTGGGTGGCCGGGTGGGGGAGCGGGCCGGTGCCGCCTTGAAATTCGCTCTTTCGCGAATTTCTAAACGGTCCCTCAGCTCTTCGGCAGCTGGGCGAGAAGATCGATATGCCGCTGCACGATCGGCACCGCCGTCGCGGCGACCTTGCGCAGCGCGGCGTTGTCGCCATTCTCGGCATAGCCCGAATGGAGCGCGAGCGCTTCCTGGTGCGCCATGCGCTGCTGGCGGAGATAGGCGGCGTCGAACTGCGCCCCGGAAAGGCCGCGAAGCTCGTCGATCATCTTCTGCTGGCGCGGCGCGAGCGCGGGCGGCGGCGGGGTCATCCCGGCGGCACGGGCGGCACTGGTCAACGCCTGCGTCGTCTGGGTGTGGTGCTCGATCATCATCTGGCCGAACTGGCGCACCGCGCCGGTGGCGGCCTTTTGCTGCGCGAGCCGCGAGGACTCGATTTCGTACAGGTCGCCGGCGCCCGCCATGCGCGCATAGCCCATCGCGTCGCGCGGCATCGTCATCTGCGCCGGGACCATCGGCTCGGTCTGCGGCACCATGGCGCGGGGCGTTTCCGCCGCGGTGGCACCGGTCATCGCCAGCGACGCGAACGCGCCGCACAAGAATATCGTCTTCATCATTTCCCTCCTGGACGTTCCGGATCAACCGGCCAGACACAGGATGGTTGCAATTTAACGTGTGTTTACTTGGTGTTACTTTGCCGTGACACTAATGTCAGAACAGTCCCGGCACTTCGCGCTGCGCCGTGTTCGGCCGATCGGGCGACAGCAACGCGTTCGGCGCGGCGGCGACGCGGGCCAAGGCGAAGCCACCGATCGCGCTGCAACTGCGCCCGGCGACGAAATCGAGCGCAGCCTTCACCGAAGCCTCGCGCACGTCGCCCAGCGGCTGCGACAGATCGTCGCTGGCGGCACAGCTCGCCTCGACATTGCTGGCGAGGCCATTGAAATAGCTGCCCTGGCGATTGGCGTTCTGCGTGGCGAAGGCGATCACGCGCAGCCGATCGTCGCACTCGGTCTTGTCGATCGCGACCTGGCCCACCGGCTTGCCATAGGTATTGGTGCCGATCAGCCCGAGATTGGCGTGGAAATAGGGGATCATGCCGTTGATCACCAATTCGCTGGCCGAGGCGGTGCTGCGCGTGCCGATGAAGGCGATGCGGGTGGGGGCGATCGACTGGGGCTGCGGACCGAAATAGCGGGTGCTGTCGTTCGCCGACTTTTCCGGGCGGAAGCTGGTGTAGCTGAACACGTCGGTCGTCGCCCGCCCGCCGCCGAGCAGGTCGCCGAACAATTGCGCGATCGAGACGAGCCCGCCGCCATTGTAGCGCAGGTCGACGATCACCTTGTCGATGCCCTGCGCCTTGAAATTGGCAAAGGCGCTGCGCAGCGCCGGGTCGGCGGTGTCGATGAAGGTCCGCAGATTGACATAGCCGACGCGCCCGCCGCCGTTCGGATCGGTGAGGATCTGCGCGCCGTAGCGACTCGACACCGGGCTGAGGGTGAAGTCCGACTTGGCGAGCGTGACGGTGCGGACATTGCCGCTCGGATCGCGCACGCGGAGCACGCGGGTGGTGCCGTTGGTGTCGGGGCCCAGCGCGGACTGGACCCCCGCCGAGCCCTGCGTGCTGAAGATCGTGGCCACGTCGCGCAGGTCGCTGCTGCTGGTGCCGATGGCGAGGATCTGGGTGCCGCGGTCGATGCCGGCCTGCAGCGCGTTGCCGCCTTCGAAGCTCTCGGCAACCGTCAGCGTGCTGCTGCCGTCGCTGGTCAGGCGGAAGCCGAAACCTGCGCTGGAGCCGCTGGTGTAATAGGCGGTCTCCTCGGCGATCGAGGTAAGATAGGTGAAATAGCGGTCGCGCCCCTGCGCGCGCGCCGTGGCGGTGAGCGCGTCCAGATAGCCGTCGGCAGTGCCGTAGCCGGACGGGTTGAGATCCGCCGGCAGCGTCTCGGGGAAGAGATACCATTCGCGCATCGTCGCGAGGATCCAGTCCTGCCGGGCGCGCAGCGTGCAGGCGCTGGCCGTGGGTGTCGGGCTGGACGTGCCGGCACCGGGCTGGACGACGGTACCGGATCCGCCACTACCGCTGCCGCTGCCGCCACCGCACCCGGCCAGCAATGCGGCCAGCACGATCCCCGAAATCCCCGAACGCACGCACCGCATCGCCATCATCCCCCATTTTGGCACGAGCCTAGCCGCGCGGCGGGCGTCGCGCCATAGGGGCGGGGGTCGTCAGCCCCGCCCGGCGGCGCGCGGGTTCGTCTCCGTGCGCCCGCGGTGACCGCTCATCGCTGCCCCGGCATCGGGCGCGAAGCGGCGGTTCCAGAACAGCGCCGAGGCCGAGATCCCCGCCACGATCACGAAGGCCAGCGAGAAGTCGGTCAGGTGAAGCGCCTCGCGGTGCGCCAGTCGCGGTCCCAGCTCCAGTGCGGTCGCGGCGGTGCAAATGCCGAGCGACAGCGTCAGCTGCTGGAAGGTCGCGTACAGGCTGGTGGCGGCACTCATCTCCTGCTTCTCGACATCGGCATAGGCGATCGCGTTGTAGCCGGTGAACTGGAACGAGGTGAAAAAGCCCGAAAGCGCCAGCACCGCCACCATCGCGGCGACCGGCCAGTCCGGTCGGAACAGTGCGCAGCTGGCATAGCCGCGGCTGCTCACCAGCCCCGATACGATCAGGCTGTCGCGAAAGCCCCAGCGGCGGAGGACGCGCGGCGCGAGCGCCTTCATCGCCAGCGCGCCGATCGCGCCGACCATGGTGATCGTGCCGGTGGTCGCCGCGGAAAAGCCGAAGCCCAGCTGGAACATCAGCGGCAGCAGGAAGGGCTGCGCGCCCTGGGTGATACGCGTGAGCGAACCGGCGATCACCGATAGCCGGAAGGTATCGATCCGCATCAGCCGCGGGTCGAGGATCGGGTCGATCGCGCGCCGGGCATGCCGCACATAGCCGAGGCCGAAGACGAGGCCGATCGCGAGCAGCGCCACGGCCACGCGGCCGGTGCCGGGGCGGCTCGACAGCTCGAAGCCGAAGAGCAGGCAGCCGAGCGCCACGCCGGAGAGGAAGAAGCCGCCGGTGTCGAACCGCGGGCGCGCGTCGCCGCGAATCTCCGGCACCAGCAGCAGCGCGCCGAAGATGCCCGCGATGCCGATCGGCAGGTTGAGGTAGAAGATCCAGCGCCAGTCGAGCCAGGTGACGATGAAGCCGCCCAGCGGCGGCCCGAGGATCGGCCCGATCAGCGCGGGCATTACCAGCCATGACAGCGCCTGCACCATGTCTTCCTTGGCGACGCTGCGCAGCAGCACCAGCCGGCCGACGGGCACCATCATCGCACCGCCGATCCCCTGCAGGAAGCGCGCGGCGACGAGCATCGGCAGCGTACCCGCCTGTGCGCAGGCGACCGATCCGGCGAGGAAGATGCCGATGGCCGCGCAGAAGATGGTGCGCGAGCCGAACCGGTCCGCCAGCGTGCCGCTCGCCGGGATGAACAGCGCGAGCGCCAGCAGGTAGCTGGTCAGCGCGAGGCTGAGGCTGGTCGCGGAGCTGCCGAGGTCCCGCGCCATCGTCGGCAGCGCGACGGTTAGGACGGTGCCGTCGAGTTGCTGCATGAACAACGCTGCGGCAACAACGAGCGCGATCGCGCGATAGCCGCTGCCGTTCCCCGGCGCCGGCTTGGCGGGGGTCGTGACCGCTTCGACGGCGGGCGCCAGGCCGTCGCCGACATCGGCGCTCATCGAGGCCAGGTTACGTCGTCTCCACCGCATGCCGGTCCTTTGCTCTTTTCCGTCCATTCTCGAAAGCTGAACTGCGCGTCCAGGAAAGGCCTTGGGCGATAGGCCGATGAAATCGTTTTCGCACCCCCTGCGCCGACGTTTGCGTATCGCCTGGCCGCGCGACTTCGGCACGGGCCAACGGCCACCAAGTTGTTGCGCTTATCTACGCATCAGATAATGTAGTTACGCGTGGGTTAAGCATGAACTTATTAGAATAAGGCACTAATTTCGTATAGATCTCCCGTTGTGGGGAAGTTTTCGGCACCGAGGGGGCGGTGGCCGACGGCATGTCTTGCCGTCGCATCGCTGGGAATATTGCTGCCGCAGGCAGTGATGGCGCAATCTGCCGGTCAGGTAGATCGCGAAGCGCAGCGTATTCTTGAGCAGCAGCAACAACAGGCGCGCGATCGCGCCGAACAATTCGAGCAATCCCGTTCGCGCCCGCCGACCGGCGACACCGTCTCGCCGACGCCCGCGCCCGCGCCGGACAGCGGCGCCTGCGTGGCGGTGCGCGAGGTGCGCCTCGTCGGCGCGAGCCGCTACCGCGCCGGCACCTTCGCCGGGGTGCTCGCGCCGCTGCGCGGGGACTGCGTAACGATCAACGCGATCGATGGCGTGCTGCGCGCGATCACCGATCGCTATGTGCACGACGGCTTCGTGACGAGCCGCGCGGTGGTCGGGCCGCAGGACCTGAAATCGGGCATCCTCACCATCACGGTCATCCAGGGGTGGCTCGGCGGGCTGAAGGGCACGGGCAGCGGCAAACGCTATGGCCGCGGCGAGATCGCTGCGGCCTTTCCGGCCGGGGCAGGCGATCGGCTCAACCTCCGCGCGCTGGAGCAGGGTGTCGACCAGCTCGGCCGCATGGCCAAGGGCGATCCCAAGATCGACATCGCGCCCGGCGACACGCCCGGGACCAGCGTCGTCCTGGTCACCCGCCAGCCGCTGTCACGCTGGATCCGCCCCTCGGTTTCGATCAACAACGAAGGCGCAGCGAGCACCGGACGCTGGCAGGCGACCAAGAGCCTCGACATCGATTCGCTGCTCGGCATCGCCGACAGCTGGTCGCTCTACCACCAGGGCGCCGCTAGCGATGATGGCGAGCGGCGCAACCTCGCTTATGGCGGCTTCGTCTCGCTGCCGCGCGGCTGGTGGACGCTGTCGCTGTCGAGCGGCTTTTCCAGCTATCGCTCGGTGCTGTCCGGCAACGGGCTGCGCTTCGCGACGCGGGGCCGCACCTATACCGGCTCGGCGACGCTCGAGCGCATGGTGTTCCGCGACGCCAAGACCAAGCTCTCGCTCACCGGCGGGCTGGCGCTGCTCGACACGCGCAACTTCGTCCAGGGCATCGCGCTGCAGTCCAGCAGCTACCGCATCGTCACCGGCACGCTGGGCGTTCGCTGGCAGCGCCGGCTTGCGAAGACCCAGCTCAGCCTGTCCGGCGGGTACGACCAGGGGCTGGGGCTGCTCGATGCGCACACCGTCGATACCGGCCCGGGCGGCGCCACCGGCCGCTACCACCGCGTCGCGCTGGACGCGGCGGCGCAGACGCCGTTCGCGATCGGCCCGTCGCGGCTGACCAACACCCTCGTGCTGCGCGGGCAATGGGGGTTCGACAACCTGTTCCCCGCCAACCGGTTCAGCCTGGGCGGCAGCTCCACCGTGCGCGGCTTCCGCGACGACGGCATTTCCGGGCGGACCGGCGCCTCGCTGCGCGAGCAGCTGGGCTTCGGCATCGTCAATGTCCTCAAGGCGCAGCCGCAACTCGCCACCAGCCTGTCGGGCTATTTCGCCTATGACGTGGGCGGCATCCGCCCGAGCGAAGGCGACCCGTTCGAGCGCGGCCTGCTCCAGTCGCTGAGCGCGGGGCTGATGGCGCGCAGCCGCCACGTCCAGGCCGAAATCACCGTCGCCGTGCCCGTCACCGCGCCCGCCTGGGTGCAGCATCCCACGGCATTGTTCAGCTCCAGCATCAGGATCCTGCTGTGAAGACGATCACCGTCCGTACCGCTCCCGCCCGTGCACGCCGCGGTGCACTGCGCACGCTGATCCTCGCGGCGCTCGCGACCTCCGCGCTGTCGCCGGCGCGCGCGCAGACTAGCGCGCCCGTCGCGACGCCGCCGCTGCAGCCGGCCGATAGCCGCACCGGGCTGGACGTGACGCCGGGCGGCACGCCGATCGTCAACATCGCCACGCCGGATGCGAGCGGCACCTCGTACAACGTCTTCACGCGGATGTC
This sequence comes from Sphingomonas sp. NFR04, assembly GCF_900114095.1. Lineage (GTDB taxonomy): Bacteria > Pseudomonadota > Alphaproteobacteria > Sphingomonadales > Sphingomonadaceae > Sphingomonas. Next base: position 399,891 of record NZ_FORV01000004.1, read on the forward strand.
GGTCGGCAAGGAAGGCCTGATCTTCGCCAACAGCCCGACAACCGGCAACAGCGCGATCGGCGGCTTCCTGATCGCCAACCCGAACCTCAAGGACGGCCGGTCGGCATCGCTGATCCTCAACGAAGTCACCGGCGGCGTGCGCACCACGCTGGCGGGGCCGATGGAGATCTTCGGCCAGCGCGCGGCGCTGGTGATCGCCAACCCGGCCGGCATCACCTGTGACGGTTGCGGCTTCATCAACACCAGCCGGGTGAGCCTGGCGGCGGCGGCCTTGCGTTTCGGCGCGGACGGCGCGTTCAGCGGCTTCCGCATCGCCGACGGCGGCGACGTGACCGTGGAGGGCAAGGGCCTGCTCGGCGGCAATGTCGACTATTTCGACATCATCGCCGCGGCGACGCACATCAACGCCAGCCTCTATGCCAAGGACCTGCTGGTCGCCGGCGGCAGCGGCACGGTCGACTATGCGAGCCGCAGCGCCAATGCCGAAGGGGCGGGGGCGCGGACCGGGGTGGCGATCGACTCTTCGGTGCTCGGCGGCATGTACGCCAACCGCATCCGGCTGATCGGCACCGGCGCGGGGCTCGGCATCAACCTGCAGGGGACGGTCGCGGCGCTCGACGGCACGCTGACCATCACCAGCGACGGTGCGATCGCCCTCGCCGGGGCGACCGCCTCGAGCGACGCGACGATCGCCGCGCGGGGGGGCAGCGTGACGCTGGCGGGCCAGACCTATGCAGGCGGCGCGCTGTCCGTCAGCGGGCAGGCGATCCGCCAGCATGGCGATTTCGCAGGTGCGCTCGGCGCGGTGACGTTCAGCGCGGGCGGCGACGTCACCCTCGATCCGGGCAGCGGCGTCTATGCGGGGCTCGACGCCAACGGTGCGATCAGCGGGACCGGCGCGCTTTGGATCGATGCGGCGGGCACGCTCGACCTCGGCACGGCGACATTGGCCTCGGGTGGTGCGCTGCGGCTCGACGGCGACAGCGTGCGGCAGACGACGGGCGGGCGGTTCGCCGGGGCGACCGTCACCCTGGGGACGCGGGGCAGCCAGGCGCTGGCAGGCACGGTGAGCGCAGCGGGCGACGTCGCGCTGACGGGCAACGCCATCGACCTCGCCGGATCGCTGGTTGCGGGCGGCGCGGCGCGGCTGAGCGCGGTGGGAGACCTTTCGATCGGCGGCCAGGTCGGCGCGAACGGCGCGTTGGCTTTGGCGGCCGACACGCTGCGCATCGGCGGCAGCGTCGGCAGCAACGCCGATCTGACGCTGAGCGCCGCCAGCGCACTCACCGCGACGGGCACCCTGCAGGCCCAAGGCGCGCTGCAACTCACGGCACCTTCGCTCCGTCTCTCGGGGACCACGGCCGCGGGCATGGGGCTGCGGATCATCGGCACCGAGCTTGCGCTTTCCGGATCGGCGACCAGCCTCCAAGCCATTGAGGCGAAGCTCACGACCCTGACCCTTGCCGCCGGCGCGGTGCTGCAGAGCGGGGCGGAGTCGCGGATCGATCTGGGACGGCTCGACAATGCCGGGCTGATCGCCAGCGACAAGGACCTGACTCTCGTCGCAAGCGGCGCTGTGACCAATCCGGGGCAGATCGCTGCCGGTGGGGCGCTGCGCCTGTCGAGCGGCGCCGGACTGGTGTCCACGGGGCTTCTGCAGAGCGGCGACGCGCTCGACGTTCGTGTCGGTGGTTCCGCGAGTCTTGCCGGCACTTTCTATGCAGGCGGCCGCGCCACGCTGTCGGCCGCGTCGCTGCAATCGGCAGCGGCGCTGTCGGTGCAGGGCGATCTCGCCGTCGCGGCTACCGGCGATGTGGCGCTCGCGACCGGTTCGACGACCTATGCCAAGGGCGGCATGGCGCTGTCCGGCGGGGGTATCTCGCTGCAGGGCGCGCTGCAGAGCGACGCGACGCTCGACGTGCGCGCGAGCCAGGCGCTGGCGCTGGGCGGCCGCGCGACGGCGAGCGGCGCCACTACGATCGACGGGGCGACCGGTGCGGTGCTGAGCGGCACGCTGGCGAGCGGCGGCGCGCTCACGCTGACCGCGGCGACCGTCACCATCCCCGGGCAGATCCTCGCCAACGACACGGTTTCGATCACCGCCGGTACCGACAATCTCAGCCTGGCCGGCACGATCCAGGCCGCGAAGGATGTTGCGCTCACCGCGGCAATGCGGCTGCGCATCGGGGCGGAAGCGCCGGCCGGTGGTGGCTCGGGCGGCTCGGGCGGCACACCGCCGAGCAGCCTGCCCGGCAGTGGTGGTTCGGATGCCGGGAGCGGCGCTGCGGATGGCAGTAGCGGCAGCGGATCCACACCGCCGCCCGCGTCCGGCACGCCGACGGCGGATCTGGCGCTCGACCTGCCGTCGCTCGGTACCACGATGGCAGCGGCGGGGTCGCTGGCCTCGAGCGGCGCCGTCACGCTGACAGCGGACGAGATCGACATCGCCGGCACCATTGCCGCCAAGGGTGACCTTACCGCGCTCGCCGCGCATGTGCTGACCGTGCGCGGCACCGCGTGGAGCGACGGCGCGCTCACCGCACAGGCGGAAACGCTGCAGGTCGGTTCGCTCGCCAGCCTGGCCGGGGCGGGCCCGGTCGCGATCACGGTGCAGAACGACGTCGCCAATCTGGGCACGATCGCCTCGAACGGCGGCGCGATGTCGCTGGGCGTGGGCGGCGCGCTCAGCAATGCGGGCACGCTTTCCGCCAAGACCGGTCTGCACGTACAGGCCGCCGGGGATATGCTTTCCTCGGGCACCCTGTCCGGCGGATCGCTGGCGATCGACGCGCGCGACGTGACGTTCACCGGGGCGACGGTCGGTACCAGTGGCGTGGCGATCACCGGGCGGACGCTGTCGCTCGCGAGCGGCAGCGACACACAGAGCGGCGGCGCGCTGGCATTGACCAGCAGCGCCGCGACCACGCTTGCCGGCAAGCTGCTCGCCACCGGCACCTTGTCGGTCGACGCCACGGGTCCGCTCGCGATCGGCGCGGCGGCCGACGTCCAGGCGGGCGGGGCAGCAAGCTTCCGGTCGCTCGACGCGTTGACGGGCGCGGACGGGAGCAAGATCGCCGGGGGCGGCACGCTCCGCTTCAGCGGCACGACGCTCGCGCTGGCCGGAACGATCGCGGGCAACGACACCCTCGCCCTCGCCGCCGACGCGGCGATGACGCTGTCGGGGACGACCACCGCGCTAGGCGACATCACCGCGTCGGCAGGCTCGGCCGATATTGCCGGAAGCCTGGCCAGTGCCGGGAAGCTCAGCCTGACCGCAGGCGCGACCACGCTCGGTGCGGAATCGACGGTCCAGGCATCGGGCGCGCTCACCCTGTCCACGGCGTCGCTCGCGGCGAACGGAACGCTGCTGGCCGGTGGCAACCTCGCGCTTACCGGCGCCGGCGACATGCGTGTCGCCGGTACGATCGCGGTCGGCGCGGTCGACGCGCAAGGGCAGGTGACCAGCGTCGGCGACCTGTCGATCACTGCGGGCGGGGCGTTGCAGCTTGCGGCCGCATCCAGCGCCACGGGCGCCGTTGGTCTCGCCGGGCAGGACGTGACGCTGGGCGGCACGCTGGTGGCGCTGCGCACCCTGACCGTTGACGCGGTCACGCTGACGACCACCGGTGATGCCAAGGCCAACGGCGCGGTGACGCTGGCCGCGCGCGGCGATGTGACGCTGGGTGGCACGGTCACCGGCCTGGGCGGTATCGACGTCTCGAGCGGCGGCGCGCTCGTGCAGAATGCGGCGCTCGCCTCGAATGCCGGGCTGCGGCTGTCGGCGGCGGGCATGCTCCGCCACGGCGGCACCAGCAGCGCGCTGGACCTGGTGTCGCTGCAAGGCGCTGGCCTGTCGCTGGGCGGCACGATCCGCGGCAACGATCGGTTGACGCTGACCAGCACGACAGGCGATGTCGCGCTGGTCCAGGGCGGCCAGGCCTCGGCGCTGCAGGTCGAGCTGCATTCGGCGGGCGCGGTCACGGTGGCCGGGATGCTCGCCGCCGCCCAGTCGCTCGCCGCCGACAGCGCCGGCGCTTTCACGGTGCAGGCGCAAGGCGTGCTGCAGGCGGGAACTACGGCGGTGGACGGGCAGGTCACCGCGACAGGCGCGATGACGCTCACCGCCGGCGGCGCGTTTACCCATGCCGGCGCGATCGGCGCGACCGGCGGCCTCTCGCTCACCGCGCAGCAACTCTCGAGCAGCGGCAGCCTTTCCGCGGGAGCGGACCTGATGCTGGTCGCGGGCGAGGCCTCGATCGGCGGCAGCCTGGTCGGCCTCGGCGCCGTGTCGGTGCGGACGACGGCGGGCGGGCTGGATCTTGCCGGCACCGTCGAAGGCCGCAATGTCGACATCGCAGCGAGCGGCGACCTGGCGTTCGGCAGCGCGTCGCGCGTCACTGCCTATGGCACCGGCAGCGAGGGCCTGCTGACGCTGGCGAGCACTGGCGCGATCCGCGCGCTGGGCGTGCTCGCCTCCAACAACGACGTGTCCGTCACGGCGGCCGGGGACCTTCATCTCGGCGCCGATCGTACCGGCGGCGATGCGGCGCGGGCGCTGTCGACGCTCGGCGCGGTGACGCTCAAGGCCGGTGGCGCGCTGGTCAATGACGGCAGCGTCGCGGCGGGGCGCAGCCTGTCGCTGACCGCGCAACGCCTGACCAGTGCCAACCTGGCGGCGGGTGAGGGGATCGTCGCTGATATCGCCGGCTCGGCCACGCTGGGCGGCCTCAGCAGCGCGCGTGACATCGCGCTGACCGCGGGCGGCGATGTCGCGCTGCTGCGCGGCGCCAGGCTTGAGACGCTGGGCGATCTTCGCCTGACGGCGGGCGGCGCGCTCAGCAACGGCGGCGCGATCACCGCAGGGTCGACGATAGCCGGTGCGCCGGCGGGCAATATCACGCTGACGAGCGCGGCTGGGCTCACCTCCACCGGCGCGATCGTGGCCAACAACGGCGCGGTGACGCTGGCGGGCACGAGCGTTGCGCTGGGCGGCGCGCTCGATCAGGGCGGCGGGGTCTATGCGGCGGGTGTGCTGACGCTGAACACGGCCGCGGTGACGCTGCTGGACGGCGCGCAGGCCATCAGCAATGCCGATTTCCGCTACACGGGCACCAGCCTGACGCTGGGCGCCGGAAGCCTGCTCCAGTCGAACCGCAACCTCGGCGTCGCGCTGACCGGCGGCAGCTATCGCTCGGGCGGCAGCCTCGTCGCGCTGGGCGACCTGACCCTCGGCGTGGTCGGCGGCGGCATCGACACGCTCGCCGGCAGCGGGATCTTTGCCGGCGGCTCGGGTGCCAGCGCGGGCGGGGGCTCGCTGACGCTGAGCGCCGACACCATCTCCAACGCCGGCTCGATCGTCGCGACCGCCTCGGCGGGCGGTGTCGGCGGCGACGCGACGCTGACCGCTGCGACGCTGACCGCCGGCGGCCTAGTCCATGCCGATCGCACGCTGGGCGTGACGGCGAGCAACGTGACCGTTACCGGCACCGCCGAGGCCGGCGCTGCAATCAACTGGTCAATTCCGGCGCTGACCGTGGCGAGCGGCGGCAGCCTCAAGAGCGTCGGCAATGTGACGCTGTCCGGGATGCGCTTCTCCAACGCCGGCACCGTCGCGACCGGCGGGGCGCTGACGATCGGCACCAGCGGCGACCTGGCCTCGTCCGGCACCTTCTCGGCATCGGGAGCGATCGATCTCGCCAGCGGCGCGAACCTCACCCTGGCCGCCGGCTCGCAGACCTGGGCGGGCGAGGCGCTGTCCACCCCCGCCATCGCCAGCGGCAATGTCAGCCTGCGCGGCGTGACCGTGGCGAGCCTCGGCACGCTTTCCGCGACCGGCACGCTCTCCCTGACCGCGGACAGCGTGACGGTGGGCGGCTCCAATGTCGCCAATGGCAACCTTAGCGTGGCGGGTTTCCATGGCGGGGCACCTTCGCTGACGGTGAACGGCGGGGCGACGCTTGCGACCTATCTCGGCGACGCGATGCTCGGCAGCTTGTCCTCGCTGAACCTGCAGGGGGCGCTGACCGCGACCAATGGCGGCGTCTCCCTCAACGCCGGTGCGACGAGCATCGGCGCAGGCGGGCGGCTCGCCGCCGGGCGCGACGTGACGATCACCACCAGCGGCGGCGGTGAGCTGTCGATCGAGGGGCGGCTCGTCGCGAGCAACAACCTGAAGCTGGTTGACGGCACGCTGATGGTGGGCGCAGCCGGCCTGGTGCAGGCCGGGCACGACGTCGACTTCACCAGCAACAACGCCTTCATCGGCAGTGGCGCTGCCAGCATCAACGGCGTCGGCTATGCGGTGGACGGCATGCCGATCTCCGCGCGGATTGCGGGCAAGGTCAGCGCGGGCAACGATCTGCGGATGACGCTGTCCGGCGCGGTGATTGCCGATGGCTCGGCCCAGCTCGTCGCCACGAACAATCTGACGCTGACCGCCGGCAACTTCCTGCTCGGCGCGCGCTACGTCCGCGACGGCGCTGGCAATGCCGTGCAGCTGGGGGTGATCGCCGGGGGCGACCTGAACCTCACCGCCAATGGCGGCGGAGTCATGCTCGACGGTTCGGTGCAGGCAGGGCGCAGCCTCACCGTGGGCGCGGGCGGGGAGATCCGGTCGACCGGTGCCGCGCAGTTTGTCGCGGGGGCCAGCCTGTCGCTGACGGGCTCTTCGCTCAACCTTGCCGGGTACAATTCCGGCCAGAACCTCGTGACGCTGCGCGCGGGCGGTGACATCACGCTGTCCGGCGCGACCGCGTCCAACGGTCGGGTGACGATCGCGGCGAGTACGGCCATGGTGACGGGCAGCGGCTCGATCACGGTGCACGGCGGCGCGGGCAATGCCACGGGCGTGGGCCGCGACATTGGCGGCTCGGCGAACCTCGATATCCAGACCGGCGGCAACTTCACCAACCAGGGCAGCCTGTGGTCCGACGGGGTGGTGTTCCTCAAGTCCGCCGGGGGCAGCATCGTCAACGACGCGCGCGGGGCCAATGGCGGCATCACCGCCGCGACCATCGTGACGCAGACCGATGCCGGCGCCTTCGCCAATGCCGCGGGCGCGTTCAAGGCGGACAATGCCGGCCTGTTCCTCGGCGGCGACTTCAACAACAGCGGCAGCTTCGCGCCCTCGGGCAATTACTGGATCAGCGCGGCCAATATCCGCAATTCGGGCCTGCTGGCGACCTCGGGCAACCTGACGCTGCAGGCGGCGGGCGAACTGTACAATGTCGGCACCATCTATGCGGGCAACCGCCTGACCCTCACCGCGGGCGGTGCGCTGACCAACGACTATGTCGGCGACAACCAAGGCAATGGCAGCCACGGCCTTATTCTCGCGCAGAGCGATATCACGATTACCGCGCATGACGTGGCGAACCTTTCGGCGACGATTCAGTCGCTGGGGGGCGGGGTGCAGATCGCGCTGACTGGCGGTTCGTTGAGCAACGTAATCAAAAACCTCTCTCTGACTGGCGGTGGAGCAGGTGGAGATGTCGAGCTCTACGAGAACGGGATCTACATGGCGGAATGGACTGCCATGTACAGGAAGTACGGAAGCTCGACCTGGAGGGAGATGGTCGGGGCTGAAGACGTCAGTTCAGTGCAGGATGGCGGGGATACACTCGTTATAACGACAACATTCCCCGATGCTGGCGGCGGCGCGTCTGGACATACGTTTGTTAAGAAATACAAAGCATCTGAAAATGTTCTCAATTATCTCACTGGAACTTCTTCTATATCGGCTGCATCAAACATCAGCATCAATGGCGGTCGAGATGTAATCAACCAAAATTCAAGCATACTTGCAGGCGGGAATATCAGCATTTCCGCATCTGGCAACGCAAGCAACATCAGCGACCTTCTCATCAAGGTCGCCGGAAATGGAAGTGCCCAAAACTCTATATTGCCTGGCGCGCCGACGGTGATTCGGGCGGGCGGCACGGTCACGATCAAAGCGGGCAAGGTCGCGAACATCGCCAACAATCTCATCGGCACCGATAGCTACACCGCGTCCCAACTCGTCGAGCATGCCGCCCCTGGAGCGCCCGGAGCCGGGGCGCCCGGTACGGGCAGCGCGGGCAATGGCGCGTCTGCTTCGGCGAGCGGGGCGGGCGGTGTCTCGGGTGGCGTCGTATCGGCAGGCGGGGTGTCCGCGACGGGCCGCGGCGGCGCGAGCGGGCTTGCCGGGAAGGGACAGGGCGGTCTCGCCGTCTCCGTGGCCGCGCTAGCTGGCGGCGGCAGTGTCGACGCCGCGAGGCGGACGAAGGACGGCTTGTCTGTCCGCGATCTGTCGGGCGTCTCAGCCGGCGCCGCAGGAGAGCTGTCCGGCCTCGGCACCGGCAACATCCAGGGCGCACAGGTCGTCGGCCAGGTGCGCGACGGCGCGGGCGGCGCGGCGGCGATCGGGCTGGGCAACCAGACGATCGGCGGTGGTGCGCTCGGCGCCGGCGGTGTCGCAGGCCCGATGCGGCCCGGCGCCTCGGCGATCGTCCCCGGCCTGGTCGCCGGGCTCAACGGCAGCGGCGCGCCGACGCTCGCCAACCAGGCGTTCGGCAGCTTCCTCGGCGGGTTCCTCGCCAGCTTCAACCTCACCGGCAATGCGCCGTCGCTGTTCACCTACAACACCAATCCGGCGTCCGGCCCGCTGTTCAGCAGCAACCCGGCGCTCTCGTCCGAAGCGGCGCTCTACGATTCCAAATGGTTCTTCGACCGCGTCTCGCCCGACCGCGCGACCACCTACACCCGGCTCGGCGACGGCTTCTTCGAAGCGCTGCTCGTCTCGCGCGAGGTGCAGGCGCAGAGCGGCCAGGCGCAGCTCTCCCAGTTCGGCTCCGCGCTCGACCAGTATCAGGGCCTGCTCAAGAATGCCGAGAAGGCGCAGGCCGGGCTCGGCCTCCAGCTCGGCGTCGCGCTGACGGCCGAGCAGGTCGCCGCGCTCACCGAGCCGATGGTCTGGTACGTCCAGAGCAAGGTCGAGGGGCAGGACGTGCTTGTCCCCGTCGTCTATCTCGCCGCCAACGACGCCAAGGCGATATCGGCCGGCGCGCTGATCGCGGGCAACAACGTGTCGATCACCGCCAGCGGCGGGATCACCAACAGCGGCACGCTGCAGGCCAAAGACATCGTATCTCTCGCTGCCAAGGGCGGCGACATCGTCAACGCCAGCGGCGCGACGATCACCGGCGGTTCGGTGATCGCCGATGCCGAGCGCGACATCCTGCTCGCCGGCGGCAGCACGATCCGCGCCGATGGCGGCGTGACGCTCCAGGCCGGCCGGGACCTCGTCACCACCACCGTCTCCAGCACCAGCCACAGCGCCACCTCGAGCTACCAGGACAGCCGCCACTGGTCGAACAGCGCCACCACGACCGAGCAGATCACCGGCGCCTCGATCGCCGCGGGCGGCAACCTGCTGCTCCAGGCGGGCGGCGACATGACCCTCATCGCCGCGACGCTGAGCGCCGGGGGCGCCGCCGCACTCGGCGCCGGCGGCAACCTGTCGCTGGGCGGCACCGGCGCGACGACGACCACCACCCAGTCCGACCGCACCGGCAAATATAGCAACGCCAGCAGCACCACGACCTCGACCGAATTCGTCGGCACCAGCGTCACCGCGGCGGGGCCGGTGACGCTCGCCGCCGGCGCGGCGCTGACGATCACCGGCAGCAGCGTGAAGACCACCGACAAGGCGACGGGCGACATCACGCTATATGGCGGCCAAGGCGTCGCGATCGTCTCCGCGGAAGAGACCGCGACGCTCGAATCGCGCGCGCAGACCGGCAAGAAGAGCAACACCACCACCAGCGCGACCAGCACCACCAACCAGCTCTCGGCCATCGATGCGGCCGGCGACCTCACGCTTCTCAGCCCCGGTGCGGTGAACATCGCCGGCGCGACGGTGACCGCCGGCGGCGCGCTCGGCGTCGATGTCGGCAGCCTGACGCTGTCCGGCGTGGTGGACACGGTCGACGCCCGCGTCGACACCAGCTCGAAGAAGTCGGGCCTGTTCTCCTCCACGACCAAGCACACCAGCACGACGACGCACGACGAGACCGCGGTCGCCTCCACCTTGTCCGGCGACACCGGCACGGTGACGGCGAGCGGCGCGGTGACGATCACCGGCGCCAACCTGGTCGCAACGAACGGGCTGACGCTTGTCGCCGGCGGCCCGGTGACGATCGGCACGCTCGCCACCACCGATACCGAGCAGAGCAGTTCCTCGGTGAAGAAGAGCGGCTTCTCGCTGGGCGGCGGCGGGCTGTTCGTCGGCGTCGCCAAGACCAGCACCACCGGCAGCACGACCGACGTGACCCAGGCCGGATCGGTGGTGGGCACCCAGGCGGGCGACCTCGCGATCGTCTCGGGCGGGGCGCTGGGGATTACCGGCAGCACGGTGGCGGCGGGCGGCGACGTGCTGCTCAAGGGCGCCTCGGTCAGCATCGCCAATGCGCTCGACGTGCGCGACACCACCCAGACCACCAAGACATCGAGCGTCGGCGTCACCATCGGCGTGCAGAGCCAGTTGCTCCAGAGCGTCGGCAACCTCGCCGACATGGCGCAGCTCGCGAGCAGCACCGGCAACGATCGCGTCGCCGCGGTCGCGGGGCTCGCCGGCGGCATGGCAGCGGTCAACGCCTATCAGGCGGGCGAGGACCTCGCGAGCACGATCAACAAGGGCACGGGGGATCTCGGCGTCTCGGTCGGCGCCACCTTCGGTATCTCCAAGTCGAGCTCGACCAACACCACGCATGACGAGACCGTGGTCGGCAGCGCGGTGAACGGCCAGAACGTGACGATCGTCGCCAACGGCACCGGTGCTACCGGCACGATCGACGTGCGCGGCTCCACCGTCGACGCCAAGGGCAACCTCACTCTTGCGGCGAACGGCGCGATCACGCTGGCGGCAGCAACGGAGGAGGACCGCCAGAGCGGCAACGCCAAGAGCAGCGGCTTCACGCTGGGCGTCACCTCGGAGATCAAGCTCAACAAGAATGGCGACAACGTGTCCGGCCTCGACAAGCTGAGCCCGACGATTTCGGTCGGCCTCTCCTCGTCGAACAGCACCTACACCGGCACCCAGGTCACCAATATCGAGAGCGTGCTGACCGCCGGCGGCACCGCGACGCTGGTGACGCCGGGTGCGCTGGGGCTGGACGGGGCGATCGTTTCGGGCGGGAAGGTTGTGGTGGATGCCGGCAGCCTGGCGATCGCCAGCCGGCAGGACACCAGCACCTACCAGTCCAGCTCGCACAGTGCTTCAGTGGGGGCGAGCTTCGCGTTCGGCACGGGGCAGGTCTCGGTCTCAGGCAATCTCTCGAACGGCAAGCAGAATGGCGACTTCGCCAGCGTGGTCGAGCAGGCGGGCATCTATGCCGGCGACCAGGGCTTCACGATCCATGTCGGCGGCGACACATCGCTGATCGGCGCGGTGATCGCCAGCACCGCGGACCCGTCGAAGAACAGCCTGACCACCGGCACGCTCCACGCCAGCGACCTCGAGAACCGGGAGACCTGGGACGCCAGCCAGACCTCGATCGGCGGCGGCATCGGCGGGATCAAGGCCGGCAAGGACGGGCAAGCCTCGCAGCAGGGCGCCACGCCGCTGTCGGGGCTGCCGATCAAGGGTATCGGCACGGTGACCGCGACCCCGCCGATGGCGATGGGGGCGAGCGGCGACCAGTCCGGCACGACGTATTCGGCGATCGCGAACGGCACGATCACGATCACCTCGGGCGACGCCGCCAGCGCCGCGCTCGCCCAGACGATCAGCCGCGACACCAGCGGCGCCAATGCCGGCGCGATCGTCCAGCAGTTCGACGAGGCCAAGCGCCAGGAAATCGCCCAGGGCTTCCAGGCGGCGCAGACGCTGGCGGCGGAGACCACGGCGTTCCTGAGCCATCAGGCAGCCGAAGCCGAGAAATGGGCTGAAGAGCATCCGAACAGGGATCCCAAGTCCAATCCCTATGCGATCTGGGGTGCCGGTGGCGCCGGGCGGCTCGTGCTCACGGCGATCAACGGTGCGGCCGGATCGGATGTCGGCGGCTCGCTCACCGGCCTCGTGCAGGGAGCTGCGGTCAACGTGCTGCAGGGCCTTGCGACGAGCGAGGTCAAGGAAATCGCCGACAAGCTTCATAGCGAAGGTGCCCGCGCTGCGCTGCAGGGACTGGTCGGCTGTGCCGGCAGCGCCGCCGGGGGCTCGGGCGACTGCGCCAGCGGGGCGATGGGCGCTGCGGCAGCGGTTGTGCTGAACGATCTTCTCAAGACCGGGAAGACAACGGCAACCGACAAGGACGGCAAGCAACTGACGCTCGCGGAGCAGCAGGCGCGCGATACTCTGGTGGCGACGATCGTCGCAGCGGTCGCCTCCGGTGCGGGCTTGGATGCGCAGAGCGCGATGACGTCGGCACATCTTGAGACGCAGAACAATTCCACGACGACTCCGCTAGGGCTCTATAGTCCTGACGGGAAGCATGGTCTTCTAGTTGCGGATGTATACGAAAACGATCCAGCGTTTCAGGAAGCCGTGAAGAAGTTGGGCGGGCTGTCGGCGTTCGACAAGGTCAGTGCCTGTGCCAATGCCAAGGAACCGTGCACGCTGTCTGTCGATCAGCAGGCAGCGCTGGATGCCTATTCATTGGGTAACCAGAATCTTGTGGCTAAGCGGAGGGCAGAAGAAGCGGCCGCCGCTCTGGCGAAGTTGGCATCCCTTGGGTTTACTCCGGCGAAAGTCGAAGTTCTTGCTACTTCGCCCGGAGCTGAGTTTGCAGCCCGATATACGCCGCAATTGGGCGCGGCGATCAATGCCTTGACCAAGCTGAAGGGCCCCTATGGCAACGCGGCGATTGTAGGGGCAGGGCTCGGTTTGGGAGCTGCGTACCTCTACGTCGGGCTCAACACCCCGTCTTCGCCGAGCACGATGACGCCTGTCGATCCGTCGGCGAAGCCAAACACGGAAACCCTGCCGGTAGCTACGCCGCTGCCCCCGCTGCAGGGCCTGCCGCCGATGCCGCCGCCCGATCTGCAGCTAAGCACGCCCATACCAAACCCGGACGACATCCGAACGCCACCGCTGGTGACGCCGATTGCGCCCCCCTTGTCTTATTTGCCTGGGTTTGGGTCTACGACACCGGTCGATCCCTCCCCCGCGCTGGCAAACGTCGCGCATGACCCGAATGCTGCTGCAGGCAGTCAAACTACGAGCTCGAATGGTAATAATCAGCTAGATTGGTCGCGCATAAGCGGCCGCACTGGCGGCGATGCTGCTCACCATATCGTGTCGAATCATGGCAGCATAAGTTTGACAAAGCCGAACCAGGGAGTTTTTTACGGAGATCCGGTCGCCACTGTAGACGACGCTTGGAACACTGTAGTCAAAGCCGGTATTAAGCCGGTAACGATCGGCAACAGAGATGTTTATGTAGTTCCTAGGCCAAATTCCGGATATGCTGGCGGTATGGGCGGGCAGCTGCAAAATTACGATAATGTAACTCTAATTACGGAAGCTGGCAGCGCTCGTGTGGTTACGGCCTATCCGTCCGGAGCGACGCCTCCCCTTCCGAAGGATTACGAGTTTTTGTTTGGGAAAAATAAACCATGATCGAAATCGATAACTTTGGAGAATGTGCCGTATGCAGGCAAGGAATATTATTCGCCGCATTTAGTCCATCCGAGCGAAAGGTGGTAATCGCTTGCGATGATTGTGGTTCTCAATGGAACTCTCCAGATGAAGCTTCATCGTATAAGCTCGCGTTAGTGCATGAGCTTTCTGATATTCGAGTTGCAAGCGAAGATGAGGTTGCAGACGCAGGATGGTCATAGACTTGTTTCGAATGAAATTTGTAAAACTCAAATATCTGGCCACACCGCCACACCGCGACGTGGAACGCGATAGGTCTGCGCGAGGTGATCGTCTCGGGTGGAAAGGTGATGATAGCTTCTTTATTGTAATCCTAACTCCCCCGAAGAGGTGGGGAGTATGGTGAGCGATTCACACGAGCTCTATGCTACCTGTTCTTTGTTGATAAAGATGGTGGTTTTGATTTACCTCGTGAATTATGCTTTTCTAAATAACAACACCTGAATAGGTCATTTTTAAATTTGTATCTTATATTTGATTATTAACAATTTGACGATTGCCGAGTAAAAAATCTTTTATGAATAAGCGAGTGTTAGCCGCATTTTTGATTATATTAGTAATTATGAAAAGAATTTTCATAATAAAATGCGATATCGATTACGCAGGGAGATATTGGCGCGTTGTAACTATTCTTATGCACGAATTGGGATGCTGGGATAAATTTAGTTGTCCTGCGCCAGCTTGAATGGATCGATAAAGCGCTAGAAAATGGCGAAGTTCATCGCTTCGGCCCCGATCACAACGCGCATAGCACGACGCTGCATTGGGCAAAGGCCATCGGCAGCTGGATGCTTTCCGGGAGCGACAGCAGCTACGAATGGCTTCTGGCCCGCTGCTTCGAAGAAGCGCGGTGGCGCTTCCCCGAGCGCCCCTGGCCGGCCAACGAGATCGTCCGCGGAGGACTGGACGACGATCTCGCGTTCACGCTCGGAGCGGGACCGCATGCCAAGGTCGAGTTCGGGCCCGAGAACGACATCTACAGGGCCGGCATCAAGATGTACGAGCGATGGACCGGCAAGTCCGGGCCGGTGAAGCTTGGCGGCACACGCAAGCCGCGGGACTTCGGCTATGCCCTGTGCCGGCACTATACCGCCATCCAGTCCTTCGACGAAGACGCGCTGGTCGCGGCGGGGCGCAAGATGCTGCGCGCCCATCTCCAGGAGCGGTGGCTCGGCAGCGGCCAGTATATCCGTGCGGCCACCTGGCGCAAGATCGTCCATCATCAGCTTGGGCGTGAAGCCGATCCGCGCCAGTGCATCCTGCGCGCCTATGACGACATGCCCGACGTCGCCCGGCCAGCGTTCGTCTAGCTTCTGGCGGCCGAACAGGCCCTTGCGATCACGACCGGCGGCAACACCGCGCGCACCGGCGCGGTGATCGCCGGCACCGCGGCGCCGTCGAAGAACCGCGTGGCCACGGGCAGGCTTCACGCCCGCGACCGACACCCGACAGACCTGCAACGGGCCGCCGCACAAGCGCCGCCGCGCGCGCAGCTTCGAGGCCGTCGCTTGCGATAAACCCCTGAAAACAGATGCCTCTCGTCCAAACCTACCAGATCTGGGAGTAGGCGCAGAGCCGTGTAACCCCGATTGTGCGCCGCAGCGAACACGACGAGGGGCGGTCATGATCGACTTGGTAACGTGGCAATCGGCGCATCTGTTCGGCGACGCGCTCGCCGATCAATATCGCTTCCGGCATGACCAGTTCGTCGTCCGGTCCGGGTGGAACGTCCCGCACTTCGACGGCATGGAATATGACCAGTTCGATACGCCCGCCGCCAAATATCTGCTGTGGCGGGACCATGCCGCGCGGGTGCGCGGGATGGTGCGGCTGCTCCCCACCACGCGCCCCTACATGACCGAGACGCTGTGGCCGGAACTCGCGCCCGAGGAGGGGCTGCCGCGCGCCGCCACGGTCTGGGAGAATACCCGCTTCGCGGTCGACCGCGCGCTGCCGGCGCCGCTGCGCAGGACGGTGACGAGCGAACTCATCCTGGCGTCGCTGGAATTCGGCGTCGCGCACGGGATCGAGCGCTATCTGCTGATTTCGCCGCTCTGGGTGTTGCGCGGCGGGCTGGCTGCCGCCGGGTTGCCGCACCGTCTGTTGCAGCAGACCGACGCGCTCGGCCGGTGGCCGGTGGCGAGCGCCTATGTGCCCGTTTCCCCCCAGATGCTGATGATCGCGCGGCAGCGCGTCGGCGTGCACCACCGCGTGCTCGCCGATGCGCACGGCGCGGCCTGCCATCGCGCCGTGCAGGCGGCCTGACCATGCACGTCCCGCAACGCCGCAAGATCGCCAGCCGTCTGGCCGAGGCGCTGCGATACCTGCAGCGCGAAGCCAGGGCCGCCGCTCTGGACGAGGTGGCCGCGGCACTCGCGCACGCAGAACGATCCGCCGGCGGCGCGTGCCGCCCGGATGCCGGCGCATCCATCGATCATCCGGGCGCGGCGCCGGCACCGGTCTCCGATCGGGCGAAGCGGCCTTCGTGAAGCGATTTCAGAGAATTGGGGCATGAGAAGGGGGAGAGACGGGATGCAACATGGTTCCGAGCAACTACTGCCACTGACCACCGCGCAGCGCGGCCTGTGGATCGGCAGCCAGATCGCGCCGCCGGGTTCCACCTTCAACATCGCCGAGGCGGTGGAAATTTCGGGGGATATCGACCCGAACCTGTTCGTGGCGGCGATCACCCGGGTTTCCGAAGAAGCGGAAACCACGCGCATCCAGATCGTCCAGACCCCCGAAGGCCCGATGCAGCGCGTGGTGCCGTCGGTGCGTACCGAATTCCCCTTCGTCGATGTGAGCGGCGAGCCCGATCCGGACGCCGCAGCGCAGGCGTGGATGCGCGCCCGGATCCTGACTCAACTCGATCTGGAGCAGGATGCGCTATGGATCAGCGCACTGCTGAAGCTCGGCCCACAGCGGTTCATGTGGCTGCAATGCTGCCACCACATCGCGCTGGACGGCTTCACCGGCGGTATGCTCGCCGCACGCCTCGCCGAGGTCTACACGGCTTTCGTGGAGCGGCGGGATCCCGAACCGCATGGCTATCTGCCGATCACCCTGCTCGCCGAGCATGAACAGAGCTATCGTGCCTCCGATCGGCGCGAAACCGATCGCACCTATTGGGTCGAGCAGCTCCGCGACGTGCCCGATGCGCCAACGCTGTCGATGCGGCTCGATCGCCGGAACACGGCCGCTTCGGGTGCGGACGGCGGCTTCATCCGTCGGTCCTGGACGATCCCGGCCGAGATGGTGGAGCGCCTGCGCGCGCTGGTGCGCAGCCACGGCGCCACGCTGCCGCAGGGCCTCACCGCCATGCTCGCCGCCTATCTGTTCCGCATGACCGGCAAGGAAGATTTCGTCGTCGGCATGCCGATGACCGGCCGCGGCAGCCGCGCTATGCGCCAGGTGCCCGGGCTGGTCGCGAACGTCGTCGCGCTGCGCTTCCGGCCCGTGCGCGAGACCAGCTTCGTCGAGCTGCTGACCCAGTCCCGGCGGGTGCTGCAAAGCGCGTTGCGCCACCAGCAATTCCGCTACGAGGATCTGCGCCGCGAGCTGGGGTTCAACGAGATCAACCAGCATCTCGCGCGCTTCAGCGTGAACATCGAACCGTTCGATTATTCGCTGCGCTTCGGCGGCGCCACCGCCCGCAACCACAATCTGAGCAACGGGGCGATGGAAGACCTGACCGTCTTCATGTTCGACCGGCAGGACGGCGAAGGGATCCGCATGGATTTCGATGCCAATCCGGGCCTCTACACGCATGACGAGCTCGACGCGCACCTCGCGCGGGTCGAACGGCTGATGTCGGCGGTCCTCGCCGACCCGGAGGTGGCGCTGGTCGAGCATGACCTGATCGCAGGCGCCGAACGCGCGCGCTGGGCAGCGCAGGTCCGCGAAGCGGAGCGCGCCTGGCCCGGCGACGACGTGCACGCGCTGGTGCGCCGCAAGGCTGGGGATTGCCCCGACGCGCCTGCGGTGATCGATGCGACGGGCGATCTCAGCTATCGCGGGCTCGCCGCCGATGTCGAGGCCCTTCGCAGCCAGCTCGCGGCGGCGGGGGTGGCACCGGGCCACCTGGTCGCGGTGATGCTGCCGCGCGATCGGCGGCTGGTCACCGCATTGCTCGCCATCGCCGAAAGCGGCGCCGCGTGGCTGCCGCTGAACGGTCACGGCCCGGTCGAACGCCTGCACGCGATCCTCGAAGACGCGCGCCCGTCGCTGGTGCTGTGCGACGCGGAGATGCACCTGCCGATCGCCGTCCCGCGGCTGGTGCTGGCCACCGCCGGCGCGCCGGGTGTGCTCCATGGCGGCGCTGTCGATCCGGCGCCCCGGGTTCCGGCAGCCACCGCCTATGTGACCTACACCTCGGGCACGACCGGGCGGCCGAAGGGCGTGGTCGTGTCGCACGGCAACCTCCGCAACCTGCTGCTGTCGATGCAGGAAACGCTCTCCATCGCGACCGACGAGCGCCTGCTGGCGATCACCACGGTGACCTTCGACATCGCGGTGCTCGAGCTGCTGCTGCCCCTGGTGACCGGCGGCACGGTCGTTGTCGCCACGCGCGAAGAGGCGGGGGACCCCAAAAGGCTTGCGGCGGCAATCGCGCGCCACGGCGTGACCGCGCTGCAGGCGACGCCGACCATGTGGCAGGCGATCCTGGGCGCCGGCCATGGCGACGCACTGCGCGGCCTGTTGCTGCTGACCGGCGGCGAAGTCCTGTCCGGCCAACTGGCCGAGCGGCTGCTGGGCCTCGGGCGCGCGGTGTTCAACCTGTACGGTCCGACCGAGACGACGATCTGGTCGACGGCGCAGCAGATCGGCGCGGCGGACCTGGTGCTCCCGGCGATCGGGCGTCCGCTCGCCAATACCCAGCTGCACATCGTCGACGCCTATGGCACCCAGTTGCCCGACGGCGTGATCGGCGAGCTGGCGATCGGCGGGGACGGCGTCGCGACCGGCTATCTCGGTCAGCCGGTGCTGACCGCCGAGCGCTTCCCGCCCGATCGCTTCGGCGACAAGCCCGGCGCGAGGCTGTACCGCACGGGCGATCGCGCGGTCCGCGATGCCGAAGGCGTGGTGCGGACGCTGGGACGCAACGACGATCAGGTGAAGATCAAGGGCGTGCGCGCCGAGCCGGCGGAGATCGAATCCGCACTGCTCCGCCTGAGCGGGATCGAACAGGCCGCCGTCGTGCTGGAACGGGGAGACGACGGGGCGATGCTGGTCGCCTATGTCGTTGCCGGCGAGGGGCAGCCGCCCGCCGACCCCGCGAAGCTGCGCCGCGCGCTTTCGACGATGCTGCTGCCGCAGATGATCCCGTCGCGCTTCCACTATCTCGACGCGCTGCCGCGGACGCCGAACGGCAAGCTGGATCGCCGTGCGCTGCCCCGCCCGGGGCGGCACGAAGTGGCCGAGAACGCAGCCTCGGTGCAACCCCGCACGCCCACGGAAATGATGCTCGCGCAGATCTGGCGTTCGGTGCTGGGGGTCGAAGAGATCGGCATCCACGACAGTTTCTTCGATCTTGGCGGCGACAGCCTGAGCGCCGTGCATCTGGTGACGGCGCTGGCCGATCTGGGTGCCGATCTCTCGCTCGGTCATCTGTTCACCGAACCCACGATTGCGGGATTGGCGCCGCTGTTCGACGGCAGCGCGCAGCGTTCCGGGTTCCTCGATACGGTGCTGCCGCTCCGCAGCGGCGGCGATGCCGCGCCGTTGTTCTGCCTCCACCCGGTGCTGGGCGTGGGGTGGAGCTTCGCCACGCTGGCACCGCATCTGCCGCAGCGCCACCCGGTCTACGCGCTCCAGGATATCGGGCTGCTCCAGGGCGATGCCCGGCCAACCTCGATCGAAGCCCTGGTGGAGATCTACCTCGCGGAAATCCGATCGGTGCAGCCGGCCGGCCCCTATCATCTGATCGGGTGGTCGATGGGGGGATTGATCGCGCATGGCATCGCCTCCCGCCTGCGCAGTGCGGGCGAAGACGTCGCCCTGCTCGCGCTCCTCGATTCCTATCCCTTCCTCGGCACCGCGGCAGATCCCGAGGACATGGAAGAAACGGTGCTTATCCGCGCCGCGATGGACTTCCTGAAGCTGCAGCCCGATCAGGGCGCGCCACCGCCCGAGACGGCGGACGCGCTGGTCGAGCTGATCGCCGCGGCGATCGACATGGGCGATCTGCCCGCGACGCTCGGGCAGGAAATCGGCGATGTGCCGGCGTTCATCGAGCGCCTCCGCGCCGTGACCTTGCACAATCTCGGCCTGGCGCGGCGATACCGGCCCGGCCATGCGGATACCGATGCGCTGTTCCTCCGCGCGGCGCTGCGCGGCGGCGACGGGGCCGGCGCCGTGATCCATGACAGCCCCACCGTGTGGCGCAGCCATCTGGCGGGGCCGCTCACCATCCACGAGGTCGCCTGCCGGCACCAGGACATGATGCTGCCGGCCCATGCGGCCCGGATCGGCAGCATCATCACCCGCCACCTCGATGCGCTGGCGCGGGACTCTGCGCTGGTCGAGGCCGAACGGCCCTAGCAGGCGGCGGCGGCACGGCGACGGAGGGCACGACATGCGTATTGCTATCTTCACCATCGGGACGCAGGGCGACGTACGGCCCTTCGCCGCCTTTGGCCGCCACCTCCAGGCGCAGGGCCACGACGTGACGATCGCCACGAGCGACCGTCACCGCGCGCTGACCGACCAGGTGGGCCTCCGGCTTGCGCCGCTCGAATCGGACTATGCGGCGTTGATGGCGCGCGAGCGGGCCTTGATCGACGGCGGAAACCAGTTGAAGATCGCGGGCTCCATCGCGTCGACGATGATGGCCTGGGTGCCGCAATGGGCGCGGCAGGGCATGGAAGCGGCTCGGGGTGCCGATCTCGTCCTCGGCTCGGGCTCGGGCACGATCCTCGGCGCGGCGGTGGCGGAAAGGCTTGGCGTGCCGTTCGTGCAGGCACAGTTCATGCCGCTGACCCCGTCCCGGCACATGGCGCCGATCTGGCCGCTGCCCGGCATGCGCCTGCCCGGTGCGGCCAATCTCGCCCTCTCGCATGCGTTGCGCATCGCGATGTGGCGGCTATTGGCGCGGCCCTCCAATGCATTGCGCGAAACGCTGGGGCTGCGCGCCTTTCCGCTCCTCGGCCCCTGGTACGAACGCGGGCAGCGGGTGCGTCCGCAACCCATACTCTACGCGTTCAGCAAGCATCTGCAGCCGCAGCCCGCCGACTGGTTGCCCGGGCGGGCCGCGGTGGTAGGCTTCTGGTCGCTCGATCAGGGGCGCGACTGGACGCCGCCGCCGGCGCTGCGCGACTTCCTCGATGCCGGGCCGCCGCCGCTCTATGTGGGGTTCGGCAGCATGCTCAGCGGCGACCAGCAACGCTTCACCCAGTTGATCCTCGACGCGGTGCGGCGGACCGGTCGTCGCGCGATCATCGCGACCGGCTGGGGCGCGCTGGAGTCGGTGCAGGCGCCGCCCAACGTGCTGTTCGTCAAGGATGCGCCCCATGACTGGCTGTTCCCCAGGGTGGCGCTTGCGGTGCATCACGGCGGTGCCGGGACGACGGCAGCGGCCACCCGCGCGGGGCTGCCACAGGTCGTCGTGCCGTTCCTGGCCGATCAGTTCTTCTGGGCGTGGCGGCTCGAGCGCGCAGGGGTGAACCCGGTGCTGCTCGATCGGCGGACGATGACGGCGCAGGATCTTGCCGATGCGATTTCCCTCGCGTCGCGTGAACGCGTTCGCGCCGCGGCCACGCGGTTCGGCGGCCTGCTCCAGGCCGAGCATGGGATGGAAAATGCCACCCAGGCCCTGGAGCGCTGGGGCTTGTTGCCAGCGGCGCAAGCGGGGCGAGTCCGTCAACTGGCATAGGCAGATCGCTGCCATCGCGGACGCGCAAGGAGCGCCGGCCGGGTCAGGGGGAAATGACGCCCAGCATGATGGCGCTGACCACGGCCAGCATGCGGCCATTGCTGCCGAGCTTCGCGCAGGCATTCTTGACGTGGAAATTCACCGTATTCTCGCTGATGCCGAGCAGGATGCCGATCTCCCAGGCACTCTTGCCGCGCGCGGTCCAGGTCATGCAATCGCGTTCGCGCGGGGTCAGGCGGATGGGCGATTTGGGCGTGGCGGCAAGCGCCTTGTAGCGTTCGAGGAATTGCGCCGAAATCATGCTCAGGAAGGGACGGGCACGGTTCAGCGCATCGACATTGTCCGCGCCAAAGCTCGCCACGAAGGTCGTCCCGTCGGTCATGTGGATCGGCACGGTGAATCCCGCCACGACGCCGAAGGCACGCGCCTCGTCCAGCAATCGGCGCTGGGCGGCGTCGAGGCTGCCAAGTTCCGCCCAGCTATAGGGTATGTCGCGATGCGAGATCGCGTTGATGGTGGGATCGATCTTGATATAGTCGTTGGCGTGATAATGGCGCTGCCAGGCTTCGGGATAGTGGACGAAGATCACTTCTTCGCCGCGTAGCATGTTGGGCCCGAAGCGCCCCAAGGCGAAATGGAAGTTTCCAACGCTGGCAACGGCGGCGCTGAATCGCGCGCAAAGTTGATCGACGTCGCTGGCTGCGCCGAAATCGGCCGCGATCGTCAGCAGGGCGTGCGAGACGGCAGCGGTCATATGCCGCAGCCCGTCCCGGCCCTGATCCCTGCCCCGTCATGCGGGCGGTGGGCGGGAAGCGCGCTATCAAGCATCATCGAGCATCAACCACATGACACCTCCGACCCGGGTGCATCCCCGCTGTAATTCCCGGCGCTGCGAGCCGATCAATCCCGCCCACCTCCCGACGGGGGCGAATTGATCTAAGCTATCCATAAATTGGTATCCGAAAAACATTAAAACAATCGATTTTTGTAGTCGATCGTGAAATCATGCCCATCTGCCTTCGGGCGCGGCAAGCTGGCGCGAATCCTGAAGCTTCCGCGACGCTGTAAATATCGGAACGGGCAACGGAAAAGATAGCCTGGCAATGGTCGTACGACAGCGTCCCGTGGCTCCCGGCAATGCGAACAGGCCAATCGCAGCTATGCCGGGGACGGCGCATCACGCCTGTGTTCCGACGGCTGCAGACGGTTCTGGTCCTCCATCAGGCAGCAGGTGGTATCGCCTTACAGTTGCGAAAGTATCGGCGAAGCGTGCGTGCCCGATCCGCTCGCCAGGCGCTGCGCAAGGTGCTGATCGGCTAGGGAGCGCCATGCGGCCAAAAAGGCGGCTGAATCGACAAGAACGGGCGGACGGTTCCCGGCTAGCAACATGCGCCTTGCCATGGAGATTGCCGATGACCGCCACCAGCCTACTCACGCCACAGGATTGCGCCGTGTTGATCGTCGACGCGCAGGCGGGCCTCGCCTTCGCCACCGGCTCCGCCGATCGGCAGACCGTGCGCGGAAACCTCGTCGCACTGGCGCAGACGGCGAAGGCGTTCGACGTGCCGGTAATCGTCAGCACCTCAGCCACCAAGGTCTATAGCGGGCCGCTGATGCCGCCGCTCCGCGCCGTGCTGGCGGACGTGGTGCCGGTCGAACGGCGGAACATGAACCTGTGGGAAGACGAGGCGGCGCGCACCGCCGTGGTCGCCACCGGCCGCCGCACCCTGATCGTGGCCGGCCTGCTGACCGAGGCGTGCGTGAGCTTCCCGGTGCTCTCCGCACTTGCCGATGGGTTTGCGGTGCGCGTGGTCACCGATGCCTGTGGCGGCCTGACGCCGGACAGCCATGCAGCTGCGATCCAGCGCATGGTCCAGGCCGGCGCCGTGCCGACCTCGTGGCTCCAGCTGCTGCTCGAGCTCCAGCGCGACTGGACGCGGCACGAAACCTATGAGGCGGCGCGGGGCATCGTCGTCGAGCATGGCGGAGGATACGGCATAGGCCTCGATTATGCCCGCGACATGATCCACCCGTGACCGAGCGCCAAATCGTCGGCACGCTGCACGGCGTCGCCATCGAGGTCGCCGCCTGGGATGGCAGCGCCGCGCAGGTCGACCTGTCCTGCGCCTGCATGTTCACGAAAGAACTGGGCCGAGACGTTCCGGTCGGCGGCCTCGCACATCTCGACCAGGCCTTGGGTGGCGCGCTGGTACAGCTGCGCGCGGCGGGACTCTTCTCGGCCGAGGCCGGCGCAACGCTGTTGCTCGACCAACCCCCGCCTGCGGTGGCGGCACGCGCGCTGCTGATCCTCGGGCAGGGCTCCCCGACAGGGTGGACGGCGCGGGCGCTCGCACCGGCGGTGCAGTGCGCGGTGTCCACCGCGCTGGCGCTGCGCGTCCGCTCGGGTGCGCTCGCGCCGAGCATGCTCGATAGCGGTCTGGACGCCCGCCAGACTGGCGGCGCGCCCGCGGCGATGGTCACAGGTCTTGCCGCGGCACTAGCGCTCTATGCGCGGCTGCGGTCATTAGGCCTCGCCGGCGACGCTGCGCTTGAGCGCTGGGTATTCGATGCGGGTGCAGAGCGCTTTTCCGGTGCGGTCGCTGCCTTCGGGGCAGCGCTCGCGAGCAACGGATCTTGAGGAGAATCCCATGCAGCACATCCCCCCGCCGCCCGTGACCACCTCCGAAATTCGCGTGGTCGACGCCGCCGGCACGCCGCGTATCCTGCTCTCGGCGGCAGGAGACGGGCCCGCGATCGTGCTGATCGGCCGGGACACGAAACCTGCCGCAGCGATCGCGCTCGACAGCGCAGATCGCCCCTCGGTGAAGCTCGCCAACCCGAGCCCGGGCGGGCCCGTCGCCGCGATCGAAATCGACGACAAGGGCGCGCATGTGAAATTCGATCGGGCCGGTGGCGCCTCCTCCTACCTGTTCCTCAACAATGGCGGCACTTCCGGCGTGGTGCTGATCGACGCCAAGGGCGTGCGGCAGGCCGCCATCCTGGTCGGTGCGGATGGAAAGGTCACCTTGGAGGGTGTGGAAGGCAACGCACCGGCGGGACGCTGATCCCGCCGGTGCTTGCTTCCCAGCGGTCTAACGGCACACCCGGCGGTTTTGCGATGGGCAGCTAGGCGCGCACATTGGTGTTGCCCGGATGACATCGATGATGACGGCCGCTTCGCTGACGATGCAGGGTCCGAATTCGACCCTGTTCGTGGGCGACGCGTTACTTCGCCGATATGTCGGGGCAGATCAGGGTCGCGAATCCGAGTCAGAAGAACTGCTGCGCATCATCTGGGCCTTCACACGTTCCGCGGACTCCATCACGCGCAGGACGTTTCCGCCCGCCAGTTTGGCGATATCCGCATCGGTCCAGCCGCGGCGCATCAGTTCGGCGAGCAACGCTGGATAGGTGGACACATCGCCGAGCCCCTGCGGCAAAGTCTCACCCACGCCGTCGAAGTCGGAGCCCAGGCCGACATGGTCGACCCCGGCCACCTTCGCGATGTGCTCGACATGGTCCGCCACCTGCGCCAGCGTCACGGTCGGTGCGGGATGGCCGGCGAGCCAGGCGGCATAATCCGCCGCGGCCTTGTCCGGCTGGCCGATGTCGATCCCGTCATAAGGCGGGGAGTTGAGCCGTGCCTTTTCGGCAAGCGCGTCGGCCGACCACCGGCGATAGGCTTCGGAGACATAGGCCGGCGCGTAGTTGACCATCACGACGCCGCCATTTTGCGCGACCAGCTTCAGCACCGCGTCCGATACGTTGCGCGGATGGTCGTCGATCGCCCGCGCGCTCGAGTGCGAGAAGATCACCGGCGCCCGCGTCACCGCCAGCGCGTCGCGCATGGTCTTCTCGCTGACATGCGACAGATCGACGAGCATGCCGAGGCGATTGAGCTCCAGCACCACCTTGCGGCCGAAATCGGTGAGCCCGTTGTGCTTGGGGTCGTCGGTCGCGGAGTCCGCCCATTCGATCGCCCGCGAGTGCGTCAGCGTCAGATAGCCTGCGCCGAGCGCCGCGTAGGTGCGCAGCACGGACAGGCTGCCGTCGATCTGGCCGCCGCCCTCCACGCCGATCAGGCAGGCGATGCGCCCTGCGGCATGGATGCGGCGCACGTCGGCGGCAGTGCGGGCCAGTGCGAAGACGTCAGGATAGCGATCGGGCAGCGATCGCACGAGATCGATCTGCTCGAGCGTCTGCTCGACCTGTTCCTTGCCGGGGAGCGCGGGCGATACCCAGACCGACCAGAATTGCCCGCCGACCATGCCGCGCCGCAGCCGGACGATGTCGGTATCATAAGCGGGCTTGCTGCCCGCGAGATCGCGCAGATCGCTGGTCCACCGCGCGTCGCCCTGGCGCTCGCGCAGCGCTTCGGCCCAGTCATTATGGCCGTCGATCAGCGGCGTGGTGCGGAGGATGCGCGCAACACGCGCCGGCTCATTCTGTGCGAAGGCCGGCGTGGCGGCCGTCAGCGCGAGCGCGAGGAGCAGTGCCGCCTTCATCGCGCGACACCCCTGCCGCTGGCGGGGGCGGTAGACCGGCTCCGTTTCTCCGAACCGCCTTCCCGCTGCTCGTGGTGGAGGTGCAACAGCGATTCCATCAGTTCTTCCTCCGCGCTCGACATCACCGCCAGCACCTCCGCCTCTTCGCAGCCGCTCGCCGCAAGATACGCATGGCCCATGCTCGAATCGAGATAAATGGCCTGGCCCGGCTCCAGGATCACCGAATCGTAGAATTCCGTCTGCACCTCGACGCGCCCGCTGAGCACGTAGAGGAACTCCTCGCCCGAATGGCGGACCTGCTCGCCGAACTGTTCCGCCGATCGCGCGCGAATCTTGGTGACCACGGGGATCATCCGTTTCCGGCGCAACTCGGTGCAGAGATAGTAGTAGTCATAGTTCGGCGTCTCGACGCGCACGGCATGCGCGACATCGCCGAGGCTGCGGCGTGCCGTGACCGGCTGCACCGACGAGGTCTCGTCCTGGCTCTCGGCGAACAGGTCGGTCATCCGCATGCCCAGCCGCTGCGCCAGCGCCTGGAGCTTGTCGTAGGTGAGGGTGAGGCGGTCATGCTCGATCTTCGACAAGGTCGAGACGGGAATCCCCGACCTCGCGCTCATCTCCTTGAGCGTCCAGCCCTCGCGCGCGCGAAGCCCCTTCAGAAGCGTCCCCAGCGTCGCGGTTGATGTCGGCAAGGCGGCAATCTCCATAGCCCGTTGACGATTGTCCTAATCAGGATAAAACTGTCCTGATCAGGATGCTGAAACACAGTATCGAACCGGAGGGGTCTCGGCAATGGGGACGGTTGTTCGCAGTTTGAGATTGCTGGGCGCGCTCGCGGCAGCGACGATCGGCCTGGCGGTGGCGGCGCAGCAACCCAAGCCCGCGGCGCCGCCGACGGTGCCGAGCGCCGCGGGGCAGGTCGCACCACCTCCCGTCGAGGGCGCGCATCCGCTGCGCGGGGAGGACGTCACCGCCTGGCTCGACGGCTATATGCCCTATGCCCTGCACAGCGGCGACATCGCCGGTGCGGTGGTAACGGTGGTGCGGGACGGGCAGGTGATCGCCGCGCGCGGCTATGGCTATGCGGATATTGCAAAGCGCCGCCCGGTGGATCCGGCCCGAACGCTGTTCCGCCCCGGCTCGGTCTCGAAGCTCATCACCTGGACCGCCGTGATGCAGCAGGTGGAAGCCGGCAGGATCGACCTCGACGCGGACGTGAACCGCTATCTCGATTTCCGCATCCCCGCCTATCGCGGCAAGCCGATCACCATGCGCCAGATCATGACGCACACCGCCGGCTTCGAGGAAGCGAACAAGAAGCTGATCACCTACGACCCGGCCGATGTGGAGCCGATCGGCGCCTATCTGAAGCGGCACGTGCCGGCCCGGGTCTATGCCCCCGGCACCACGCCGGCCTATTCGAACTGGGCGACGACCCTTGCCGCCTACATCGTGGAGCGCGTCTCCGGCATGGCCTTCGACGACTATGTCGAGCAGCGCATCTTCCGCCCGCTAGACATGCGCACGGCGAGCTTCCGCCAGCCGCTGCCGGCGCCGCTGCGGTCGCTGGCGTCCGAGGGCTATCCGCTCGCTTCGGCGGCGGCCAAGCCGTTCGAGATCGTCGTGCCTGCCCCGGCGGGCGCGCTTTCCGCCTCGGGGCTGGACATGGCCAAGTTCATGATCGCGCACCTGGAGAATGGCCGCGGCATCCTGCGGCCGGAGACCGCCGCGCTGATGCATGCCAGCCCGGTAGGCAAGGTCGATCCGCGCGCGCTGATCCCGCCGCTCAACCGGATGGAGCTCGGCTTTTTCGATACCGACATCAATGGTCGCAAGGTCATCGCGCATCTCGGCGACACCAACCAGATGCACACCTCGCTGCACCTTTTCCTGGCGGAGCGGACGGGGCTGTACGTGTCGTTCAACTCCGCCGGGCGCGACGGCGCTGCGCACGTGATCCGCGGGCAGCTGTTCCAGGATTTCGCCGACCGCTATTTCCCCAACACGACGCGCGACGGCCGGGTCGATGCGGCGACGGCCGCGCAGCATGCGCACGCGATGGCGGGGCAATGGCAGGTCAGCCGCGGCTCCTTCACCAACTTCGTCGATATCCTCAACCTGTTCGGCCAGGCCGAGGTAACTGTCGACGGCGCAGGCCGGCTGGTCATTCCCTCGGTGAAGGGCGCGAACGGTGTCCCGATCACCTGGGTGGAGATCGCCCCCTATGTGTGGCGCGACGTCGCGGGGCATGATCGGCTGGCGGCGCAGCTCGTCGATGGCAAGCCGGTCCGCTGGAGCTTCGACCTGGTCTCGCCCTTCATGGTGTGGGACCGGGTTCCCGCCTATCGCTCCGCCGCGTGGCTGGTGCCGGCCATCTATGCCAGTATCGCCATCCTGCTGCTGACGGTGCTGGTTTGGCCCGTCGGCTGGTGGATCCGCCGCCGCTATCAGGCTGCGTCGATGCTTGGCGGGTGGTCGCTCCGGGCAGCGCGCGCCACCCGGATCATGGCGCTGGCCGATCTGCTGATGCTCGGCGGCTGGTTCTGGCTGATCTCAGTCCTGTTCGGCGATGTCGCGCCGGGCGACGCGGTGCTGGTGCTGGCGGAAGTCGCCAGTGCCGTCGTCTTCGTCGGCGCCGTCGGCATCAGCGGCTGGAACGCCTGGCTGGCGATCCGCGACCGGCGACCCTGGACACGCAAGCTCTGGGCGGTGCTGGTGCTGCTCTCGACGCTGGTGCTGCTGTGGATGGCCTTGGCCTTCCACCTCCTCGCGATCACGGTGCACTACTGATGCTCCGACTCACCACCGAGACGGTCTCGCTGCGGCTCGCCAGACCGTTTCGCATTGCCGGCTATGTCTTCGACGTGGCCGAGGTGCTGGTCGTCACATTGGACGACGGCACGCATCGCGGACGCGGCGAGGGGGCGGGGGCCTATTATCTCGGCGACGACGTGCCCCGCATGCTGGCCGATATCGAGGCGGCAAGCGCGGTGATCGAGGCGGACCCGACCCGGCAGGCCCTGCGCGCACTGATGCCCGCCGGGGGCGCCCGCAACGCGGTGGACGCGGCGCTGTGGGAACTCGAGGCACAGCGGACCGGGCAGCCGATCTGGCGACTTGCCGGGCTGGACGCGCCGCCCAGGCCGATCGTCACGACCTTCACCGTCAGCGCCGATAGCCCCGACGCCATGGCGGATACCGCCCGTGCCTATGCCCAGGCACGGTCGATCAAGGTCAAGCTGACCGGCGACCTGCCGCTCGACCTGGCGCGGGTCGCTGCCATCCGGGCGGCGCGGCCCGACGTCTGGCTCGGCGTCGACGGCAACCAAGGCTTCGCCCGCGACGCACTCGATGCGCTGGTGGCCGGGCTGGTGCCGCACGGCGTCGCGCTGCTCGAACAGCCGCTCGCGCGTGGCGCGGAGGCGGACCTCGACGGCTATCGCTCCGCCATCCCGCTCGCCGGCGACGAGAGCGTGTTGACCCTGGCCGACATTGCCGGGGCCAGGGGCCGGTTCGACGTGGTCAATATCAAGCTCGACAAGTGCGGCGGCCTTACCGAGGGGCTGCTGATTGCCGCGGAGGCGCGGCGGCTGGGCCTTGGCGTGATGGTCGGCACGATGATCGCCTCCAGCCTCGCCACCGCACCGGGGTTCCTGCTGGGCCAGATCGCCGATCTGGTCGATCTGGATGGCCCGATCTTCCTTGCCGAGGATCGTACCCCGAGCGTTCGCTACGAAGACGGCATGCTGTACGCCGGCACCGAGGTCTGGGGCGGATGAGCTCGGACGCCGCCGCCGGCTCCAGCTGGTTCGGCCAGCCGCGCGGCCTGACGGTCCTGTTCCTGACCAACATGTGGGAGCAATTCTCCTATTACGGCATGCGCGCGCTGCTGGTTTATTACATGACCAAGCAGCTGCTCTTCTCGCAGGGCCAAGCCTCGCTGATCTATGGCGCCTATACCGCCTGCGCCTATTTCACGCCGATCCTGGGCGGGGTGATCGCGGATCGCCTGCTCGGCAAGCGGCGTGCGATCCTGCTAGGCGGGTCGATCATGGCGCTCGGCCATTTCATGATGGCGTTCGAGCCGCTCTTCTATGCCGCACTGGTCACCATTGCGCTGGGCAACGGCCTGTTCCTGCCGAGCCTGCCGAGCCAGATCGACGATCTCTACGCGCCCGGCGACCCCCGGGTGGGCTGGGCCTATAACGTCTATTATCTCGGCGTGAACATCGGCGGGTTCCTCGCGCCCCTGATCTGCGGGACGCTCGGCGAGTGGCTGGGCTGGCATTACGGCTTCGGCGCGGCGGGCGTGGGCATGGTGGTCGGGCTCGGCATCTATCTTTGGGGCCAGCGCTATCTGCCGACGCCGGTGCCCAAGCTGCGGACCGAGACACCGCAGCCCCGCGGCCGCTTCCCGCGTGACGTGGTGCTGCTGCTGGTCGCGGTGGCGCTGTGCGTAACGGTGTTTCGCGCCGCCTATGAACAGGCGGGCAACACGGTAGCGCTCTGGGCCGATACCGGCGTCGATCGCCATGCTGGCGGCGCGGTGATCCCGATGACCTGGTTCCAGTCGCTCAACCCGCTGTTCGTGATGGCGATGACGCCGTTTCTGCTGGTGCTCTGGCGCCGCCGGGCGGAGCGGGGCGGTGTCGATCGTCCGGTGCGGCGGATGGCGGTGGGCGCATTGCTGGTCGCGGCTGCCTTTCTGATGCTGGCCGCGCTGGCGGCAACGGGAGGACGGGCGCATTGGCTATGGCTCGCCCTCTTCTTCGCGCTGCTGACCTTTGGCGAGCTGCACATCCTGCCGACCGGGCTGGGCCTGTTCGCCCGCCTGGCACCGGCAGGACTGGGCGCGACCACCGTCGCGGCCTGGTACCTCGCGACCTTTGGCGGCAGCCTTGCCGCGGGGCTGGTAGGGACGCTGTGGACGCAGCTCGGCCATGGTGCGTTTTTCGTGGTGCTGGCAGCCCTCGCCGCGTTGGCGGCCCTGCTGCTCGCGATGATCGATCCCGCATCGCACAAGGTTGTCGCTACAAAAACTTGGCAGAAGTAGGTTGACTATTCTCTGATCAGGACACTAGCATCCTAATCAGCAAATTACATAGGGAGAGCTGCCATGAGGAGCATCCGTCGGACCGCAACGGCCAGCAGT
Source organism: Sphingomonas sp. NFR04 (assembly GCF_900114095.1). Taxonomy (GTDB): domain Bacteria; phylum Pseudomonadota; class Alphaproteobacteria; order Sphingomonadales; family Sphingomonadaceae; genus Sphingomonas. The sequence goes on from NZ_FORV01000004.1 coordinate 431,051, forward strand.
GTCGTGGCGCTTCTCACGGCCGGCGCGGCTGCAGCGCAGTCGCTTCCCGAAGCGCGGCAGGACGGCGCGGGCGCTGCCGACGAGATCATCGTCACGGCGCAGAAGCGCGAGCAGACGCTGTCGCAGGTGCCGCAATCCATGTCGGTGCTGGGCGGCGAGGCGCTGGAGCAGCGCCAGGCGCGCAGCATCGCCGATTATGCCGCGCTCGTGCCCGGGCTGTCGTTCGAATCCGGCAATCCCGGAGAGACCCGCGTCGTGCTGCGCGGCATCAACGCAGGCGGCGCCAGCCCGACGGTTGCCGTCTATCTGGACGACACGCCCTTCGGTTCGAGCACCAGCCAGACCAATGGCGCAACGCTCGCCGGCGACTTCGACACCTTCGACATCGAGCGGCTGGAGGTGCTGCGCGGGCCGCAGGGCACGCTGTACGGCGCGAACTCGCTGGGCGGTGTCGTGAAATATGTCACCGTCGCGCCGAAGCTGGGCGAATGGCAGGCGCGCGGGCAGGCGGGCGTCGAGACGGTGAAGGGCGGCGATATCGGCTATTCGGGCAACGCCGTGCTCAACGTGCCGCTCGGCGACAAGATCGCGTTGCGCGCGAGCGGCTTCTATCGCCGGACCGGCGGCTATATCGACGCGATCGGCCTGCGGGACGACAACATCAACCGGGCCGACAGCTATGGCGGCCGCGCATCGCTGCTCGTCCAGCCGACGGATCGCCTGTCGCTGCGGCTGACCGCGGTGCTGCAGAATATCGACGTCGAGGGGCGCAACGCCTTCGACGCGGACCCGGCGACGCTCAAGCCCATCACCGCCGACCCGTTCACCGGCGCGCCCACCGGCGGCGGCGAGGTGCGCTACCAGCTGTTCCCGGACCGGAACCGCGTCCGCTATCGCCTCTACACCGGCACGCTCGCCTACGACTTCGGCGTCGCGACGCTCACGTCGGTGACGAGCTACAGCCGCCAGGTGGCAACCGACCGGAGCGACGTCTCGTACAACGACGTGGGCGACGGCCTGACGCTCGCCCAGCTTGCGTCGGCGGGGGTGTTCGGCCTGTCGCCGGATGCCTATGGGATCTATTATCCCAATCAGTCGACGCAGAAGAAATTCACCCAGGAAGTGCGGCTCGCATCCAATGGCACGGGGCGGGTGGATTGGCTCGTCGGCGGCTATTTCACGCGCGAGCCCGGGCAGCTCTACCAGCGCTATTTCCCCTACGACAATGCAACGGGCAGGGCCGTTACGCCGGTACCGGCAATCCCTGGCTTTTCCGATCTCGCGCTCGCGCAGCTGGATTCGGTCTACAAGGAATATGCCGGGTTCGGCAGCGCGACGGTGCATTTCGGCGACCGGTTCGATCTCACCCTCGGTGGTCGCTACAGCCATAACGACCAGCGCACGACGCAATTGCTCGACGGCATCCTGTTCGGCGGCCGATCGGAGAGCCGCGTTACCTCCTCCGAAGGCGTGTTCACCTGGTCCGCCGCGCCGCGGTTCGAGTTCGCGCCGCACAGCGAACTCTATGCGCGCGTCGCCAAGGGCTATCGTCCGGGCGGGCCCAATGTCGTGCCGCCCGGCGCGCCGGCCGATTACCCGACCAAGACCGATGCCGACACGCTGATGAGCTATGAGGCGGGCATCCGCGCGGAGACAGCGGACCGCAGCTTCGGCATCGATCTCTCGGCCTATTATCTCGATTGGGACAAGACGCTGATCATTGCCACCTTCCAGTCGGACGCCGGCCCGATCACCGCCGACGCCAATGGTCGCGGTGCACGGGTGCACGGCTTCGAGGCGACCGCGACGCTGCGGCCGATCCGCGGCTTCACCGTGACCGCGACGGCCGCCTATAATCACTCGCGGCTGCGCGGGGATACCGCCAATGGCGGGCTCGACGGCGACCAGCTGCCGTTCGCGCCGCGCTGGAACGCCAATGTCTCGGCGGAATATCGCTGGGACTGGGGCGATGCGAAACCCTATGTCGGCGCGGATCTCTCGATGGTCAGCGACCGGCCCGGCAATTTCGATGTGGCCTATCGCGACGCCTATGGCCGGCGGCTGACGTTCGACGGCTACAGCACTGCCAGCCTGCGCGCGGGCGTCGCACTGGGCCGCTTCGACCTTTCGATCTACGCCCGCAACCTCGGCGATTCGCGCGGCCTGGTCGCCGCGGGCACGTATCGGACGCGGCCCAATGGCGGCATCGAGGTCAGCCCGATCCAGCCGCGCACCTTCGGCGCGACGCTCGGCCTGGGCTTTTGAACATGGCGGTTGCGACCAGCGCGGCAATATGGCCGGCCGCGCCCGCAGTGCATGTGCTGGAAGCGCCTTATCTGCTGTTCCTCGGCGATGCCGTGGAGCCCGGTTTCGCCAAGACGGCGCTGGGGCTGCGCGACTGGGCGGGCGACAAGTGCCTGGCGGAACATGCTTTGCCCGCCGCGACGGTCAGCACCGGCCTGCCGCGGATGTCCCCCGCCCAGGCGGCGGCCGCAGGCGCGCGGTCGCTGGTGATCGGCGTGGCCAACCAGGGCGGCGTCGTCCCGGAGTCCTGGCTGCCGGCGCTGCTCGACGCGGTGGCGGCGGGCCTGGATATCGTCGCGGGGCTCCATACCCGGCTGGCGGAGATCGCGCCGCTCCGCGAGGCAGCGGCGCGGGCGGGGGTTCGGCTGATCGACGTGCGCGTGCCGCCGGCGGGCCTGCCGATCGCCAGCGGCGCCAAGCGGACCGGGCGCCGGCTGCTGACCGTGGGCACCGATTGTGCGCTCGGCAAGAAATACACGGCGCTGGCGATCGCGCGCGGCTTGCAGGCACGGGGCATGGACGCGCGCTTCCGGGCGAGCGGGCAGACCGGCATCATGATCGCGGGGGAAGGCATCGCCATTGACGCAGTGGTTGCGGATTTCGCCACCGGCGCGGCGGAGCTGTTGAGTCCGAATGCGCCCGCGCAGCATCTGGATGTGATCGAAGGCCAGGGCTCGCTGTTCCATCCCGCCTATGCAGCGGTGTCGCTGGCGTTGCTGCACGGCAGCCAGCCCGATCTGTTCGTCGTCTGCCATCAGCCGGGGCGTTCGCAGATCCTCGGAACGCCCGGCTATGCCGTGCCGCCGATCGAGGCGGTGATCGCGCAGACGATCGCCTTGGGGCAGCTGACCAATCCGGCGATCCGGTGCGCGGGCATCAGCCTCAACACGGCGGGGATGGGCGCGGACGAGGCGGCGGAGGAGATCGCGCGGACGTCCCAGCGGCTGGGGCTCCCCGCCGCCGATCCGATCCGCGGCGGCGCGGCGTTCCAGCGCCTGCTCGATGCATGCGCGGCCTGAACGCCATTGCTGCCGACCGCCTTCGGCGGTTCGTGCTGCCGGGACTGGCGTTCAAGGCCGTGGTGATCGGCGGCGGCTATGCGACAGGGCGCGAGCTCGCCGAATTCTTCCTGCCCGCCGGACCCTGGGGCGGGGTGCTGGCGATGCTGCTGGCGACCCTGATCTGGAGCGTCGTCGCCGCGGCGACCTTCCGCCTCGCCCATGCGATCGGCGCGCGCGACTATCGCACCTTCTTCCAGGCCTTGCTCGGGCGCGGATGGGTGGCGTTCGAGGCGGCCTATGCGCTGTTCATCGTCGTCGTTCTCGCGGTCTTCGGGGCGGCGGCGGGGGCGATCGGTGCGGCGGTCCTCGGCGTGCAGCCCCTAGTTGGCACGCTGGCGCTGCTGATCGGAATCGTCGCCTGCGTTGCCTGGGGCAATGCCAGCGTGGAACGCGTGTTCCTCTGGGTCTCGGTACTGCTCTATGCCACCTATGCGCTGTTCCTGGTGCTTGCGCTGACGACCATCGGAGACCGCATCGAGGCGGCCTTCGCGGCGGCGGATGGCCCCGCCGCCGGCTGGGCGCTCGGCGGCGTCACCTATGCGGGCTACAACATCGTCGGCGCGGTGATTGTCCTGCCGGTCACGCGGCATTTCCGCTCCGGCCGCGACGCGGTGATCGCGGGCGCGATCGCCGGGCCGCTCGCGATGCTGCCGGCCCTGCTGTTCTTCGTCTGCATGACCGCGTTCCTGCCGGAGATCGCCGGTGCGGTGCTCCCGTCGGACCATATGCTCGTCCGGCTCGGCCACCCGCTTTTCCACCTCGGCTTCCAGCTGATGATCTTCGCCGCGCTGCTCGAAAGCGGGACCGGTGCGGTGCATGCGGTGAACGAGCGGATCGCGCGGGTACGCGGCCGTGCCGGTCTGTCGCCCGGGGCGCGGGCGCTGCTGGCGCTGGCGTTGCTGGCGCCGTGCATGTTGCTGGCCGAGCGGGTTGGTCTCGTCGGCCTGATCGCGGGCGGGTACCGCCTGCTCGCGGCGCTGCTGATCCTGGTCTACGTCGTGCCCTTGCTGGTCGCGACGCTGCTGCGGCGCGGCGCAGCCGAACACATGATCCCGCAACCCGCGCCAGGCGAACCGAGAGGATGAGGATGAAGAAGCCCCTGATAGCGCTGCTCGCGACGCTTCTCGTCGCAGCCACGCAGGTGACGCCGCCGCCGGTCGCGCCGCCCGCGGCGCCCGCAGCGCATGCGGCACCCGCACCGACGGTGCCGGCGCCGACGCCGCAGCTCACCGAGGCGGACGTCGGGGCCTGGCTCGACGGCTACATGCCCGCGGCGCTCAAGGCCGGAAAGATCGCCGGTGCGCAGGTCGCGATCGTCAAGGACGGCGCGGTGCTGTTCGAGAAGGGCTATGGCTATGCGGATGTCGCGGCGAAGACGCCGATGGATCCGCGGCGTTCGCTGATGCGCATCGGGTCGACTTCGAAGCTGCTCACCTGGACCGCGGTGATGCAGCTGGTCGAGGCGGGCAGGATCGACCTCAACGCCGATGTGAACCGCTATCTCGATTTCCGCATCACTCCGCCGGGGCGGCCGGTGACGATCAACGACCTGATGCAGCATCGCGGCGGCTTCGAAGAGGGGCTGAAGGACTTGCTCGCGAGCGATCCCAAGCTGCTCAAGACCACCGAGCGCTATCTGAAGGAGAATACGCGCCCCTTCCTGTTCGCCCCCGGCGAGGCGCCGGCCTATTCCAACTATGGCGTGGCCCTGGCCGGCTATATCGTCCAGCGCGTCTCGGGCGAGCCGTTCGAGGCCTATGTCGCCCGTCATATCACCGGGCCGCTGGGCATGGCGCACACGAGCTTCGCGCAGCCGCTGCCGCCGCAGCTCGCGCCCTTGGCCGCCAAGGGCTATGCGACGAGTGACGGGCCGGCGCAGCCCTATGAGCTGGTGGGAACGGCACCTGCGGGCAGCGTGGCGACCACCGCCGACGACATGGCGCGCTTCATGCTGATGCAGCTGGGTGGCGGCAGCTATGGCGGCGCGACCATCCTGAAACCCGCGACCACCGCCTTGCTGCACCAACCCTCGACGCCGCCGGTGCCGGGGTTCGACACCATGGCGCACGGCTTCTTCTGGATGACGCGCAACGGCACGCCGGTGATCGGGCATGGCGGCGACACGATCGTGTTTCACACCGATCTGAACCTGTTGCCGGAAAAGAAGGTCGGCATCTTCGTCAGCTTCAGCAGTCGCGGCGAGAACGACGCCGTGTACGGCGTGCGCGAACGGCTGTTCGACCTGTTCATGGACCGCTATTTCCCCGCGTCGCCCGTGCCGATGCAGCCGGCGATCGCAAGCGCCGCGCAGGATGCGCAGGCGCTGGCCGGGCATTATGAGAGCACGCGCCGGGTCGAGACGGGGTTCATCAGCCTGTTCTATCTGCTGCAGCAGGATCAGGTGACCGCCAACCCGGACGGCACGATCGGCGTGTCGTCGATCGAGGGCAAACGCTTCCGGGAAGTCGCGAAGGGCCTTTGGCGCGAGGTCGATGGCAACCGCCTGCTGCGCGTGACCGAACTCGGCGGGCGCCGCGCGATCGTCGACAGTCAGAACCCGGTGGGCGTGCTGCAGGCGGTGCCCTTCTCCCGCAATTCCACCGTCTTCCAGTCGATCCTCGGCCTGTCGCTGCTGGTGCTGGTATTGGCGGTGCTGATGTGGCCCGTCGGATGGTGGATCCGCCGGCGCTTCGGTGCACCACCGGCCGCGACGGGCCGTGCGGCATCGGCACGCCTGCTGGTGCGGGTCGGCGCGATCGCCGATCTGGCCTATCTGGCAGGCTGGTATGCGATCCTCGCGCCGATCCTCGGCCAGCATGTCGACGCCTATAATGCCACCCTCGACACGCCGATCCGCCTGCTCCAGATCGCCGCGATCGTGCCGGTCGCCGCTGCCGGCGTCGGCGTGTGGAACCTCGTCGAGATGTTCCGCCAACCCTTTGGCTGGGGCATGCGCGTGCGTGCTGCGCTGGTGGCGCTGGCGCTGCTCGGCATCCTCTGGGTCGCGGCGGTAGCGCACCTGATCGGGTGGAGCCTCAACTATTGAGCACGGGCTAGTCGTCCGAAAGCAGCTGCGCCAGCGAGACTGGCCGGAAGCCGTGCGCATCCACGCCGACGTCGAACTGGCGCAGTATCGGCTTGAGCTTGCCATGGCTGTGCCCGTGCAGGTTGATGGCGCGACGATGTTGCCCGTTCCAGCTTCGGAACGGATAATGGCAGAGCACAAGCGACCGTCCGTCCACCTCCAGCTCGGCATAGTCGCCCACGCTCGACCATCCCGCGGCTTCGCCCGTTGCGGGCGGATCGTTGTTGCCGCGGAGCAGATGCTTGACGCCGTGCAGGCGGGCAAGCAGCCCGGGCACATCGGCAGGACGGCGCGCGACGTCCCCCAGGTGCCACACCGTATCGCCCGGACCTACCACCGCGTTCCACCCGGCCACCAGTGCCTCGTCCATCGCCGCGACCGTCGCGAAGGGCCGACGATGGATGTTGATCGTCCGGTGGTCGCCGAAATGCGTATCGGCGGTGAAGAACAGCGCCATCGCGTTCAGAGCATCTCGAGCGGGCGACGCGCTCCCGGGCGCGGGAAGGCGGCGTCGAGGGCGGCGAGGTCGTCCTGCGACAGCACGAGATCGGCAGCCGCGCGGTTCTCGCGGACATGCGCCACCGTTCCCGCCTTCGGGATGGCGATCACGTCGTCGCGGTGCATCGCCCAGGCCAGCGCCACCTGCGCCGGCGTCGCGCCGATCGTCTCCGCCACCCGGCGGAGCGTGGCGTTCGACAGCAGGCGGCCCTGCTCGATCGGGCTATAGGCCATTACCGGAATATGGCGTCCGTCGAGCCAGGGGAGCAGGCTGTGCTCGGGACCGCGACGCGTCAGGTTGTACAGCAGCTGGTTTGCGGCGCAGCCATTGCCGCCGGCGGCGATCAGTTCCTCCATGTCGTCGACATCGAGGTTGCTGACGCCCCAGTTGCGGATCTTGCCCGCCGCCTGCAGCGCCTCCATCGCCAGGACGGTTTCGCCGAGCGGCACGCTGCCGCGCCAGTGCAACAGGTACAGGTCCAGCCGATCAGTGCCGAGCCGCCGGAGGCTGTTCTCGCACGCGACGGCGAGACGTTCGCGTCCGGCATTCTGCGGGTAGGCCTTGCTCACCAGGAACAGCTGGTCGCGCACCGTGCCGAGTGCCTCCCCGATCAACGTCTCGGCCGCGCCATCGCCATACATTTCGGCGGTATCGACCAGCGTCATGCCGAGGCCGACGCCCTCGCGCAGCGCACGGATCTCGTCGTCGCGCTGCGCCGGTCGCTCGCCCATCCTCCACGTGCCCTGGCCCAACGCGGGCACCTGATCGCCGCCGGGTAATATGACCGTTCGCATCGCGCTCTCCATCCGCCTCGCCGGTCAACGTCCCGAGGAAGCTTGTGGCTGCATCACCCGGATCGGCACCCTGTGGAATGACCACCCTGTGATTTCGGCGTCGCCAGTCTGCTGGGCCGGCCGCTAAAGACAGGTAACAAAAGCCAGACGGCGCATTCTGCGCCCTTCGCCACTCGATGCTGGCTGCGCATCTCCGGACTTTGCCAATGCTGACCAAGGCCAGGATTCGAGTTCGATTTGAGTCTGTTCATCCAAGTCGCTGATGTTCCAGCTTCGGCAGTACATGCCTCGCGAACAGGTCGGCTTCGGCGGCATGCGGATAGCCGGAGAGGATGAACGCCTCGATCCCTAGCGCGCGATAGGCGTTGAGCTTGGCCAGTACCTGATCCGGATCGCCGACTATTGCTGCGCCGCAACCGGAGCGGGCGCGGCCGATGCCGGTCCAGAGATTGTCCTCAACATAGCCGTCGCCCGCCGAGGCCTCGCGCAGTTCGGCCTGGCGGCGCACGCCGGCCGACTGGGCGTCGAGCGAACGGGCGCGGATCGCCTCGCCTTGCGCCGCGTCGAGATGCGACAGCAGCCGGTCGGCGGCGGTGCGCGCCTCCGCCTCGGTCTCGCGCACCACGACATGGACGCGGTAGCCGAAGCGCAGCGTCCTGCCGCGCTTGGCGGCGCGGGCGCGCAGGTCTTCGAGCGTGGCGGCGACGGCCTCCATCCGGTCCGGCCACATCAGATAGACGTCGGCGCCTTCGGCTGCCGCCTCACGCGCATCTTCCGACAGGCCGCCGAAATAGAGCTGGGGCGCGCGGCCCGAGACGGTCGTGATCCGCGGCGGCTCTACCTTGAGCTGCCAGAACTCGCCCTGGTGATCGAGCGGCTGGCCGTTCAGCAGCGTCTTCAGGATGTGCATCGCCTCGATCGTGCGGCGATAGCGGGGGGCGGAGGCCAGCGTCTCGCCCGGCAGGTCCGAGGAGATGATGTTGACCGCCAGCCGGCCGCCGAGGATCCGGTCGATCGTCGCGATCTGGCGCGCGAGCTGGGGCGGCCAGCTCTCGCCAACGCGCACCGCCATCAGCAGTCGGATGCGGCGGACCAAAGTCGCGACCGCGGCGGCGAAGGCGGTGGTGTCGATGCCCAGCGCATAGCCCGAGGGCAGCAGGATGTTGTCGAACCCGGCGCTTTCCGCCGCCAGCACGATGTCGCGGCAATGCTCCCAGCTGGAGAGCAGGCGCGGATCGGGCTGGCCGAGGAACTCGTAATCGTCGTCGCACAGGGCGGAAAACCAGCTCACTTCGCAGGGGGGAAGTTGTTCTTGCTTGCCGGATGCGTCGGTCTGGGGATGGGTGGTCATCGTTCAAAGCCTCTGGAGAAGAGTATGGCGTCGCGAATTCGGTACGGTCTGGTCGGGTGCGGGATGATGGGGGTGGAGCATATCCACAACCTTGCAATCACGCCGGGGGCGGAGCTGGTGGCGATCGCCGATCCGGTCGAGACCTCGCTGGGCTGGGCGCGCGAGGCGCTGGGCGGCAAGGCGCAGGACGTGACCGCCTATCGCGATGCCGAGGCGCTGGCCAAGCATGACGGGCTCGACGCGGTGATCGTCGCCAGCCCGAACTTCATCCATCGGGAGACGGTGGCGCCGCTGTTCGATGCCGGGCTGCATATCCTCTGCGAGAAGCCGCTGGCGACGACGATCGAGGATGCGCGCTGGATCGCCGACCGCGCGGCGCGGCATGACGCCGTGTTCTGGACCGCGATGGAATATCGCTACATGCCGCCGGTCGCCGCGCTGATCGCCGGCGTGCATGGCGGCGAGATCGGCCGGTTGCGCATGCTGGCGATGCGCGAGCACCGCTTCCCCTTCCTGGTGAAGGTAGGCGACTGGAACCGCTTCGCGCGCAACACCGGCGGCACGATGGTGGAGAAATGCTGCCATTTCTTCGACCTGATGCGCTTCATCCTCCGCTCCGAGCCGGTGCGCGTCTATTGCTCGGGCGCGCAGGACGTGAACCATCTGGACGAGCGCTATGACGGGGCGACCCCGGACATCGTCGACAATAGCTTCACCACCGTGGATTTCGCCGACGGCACCCGCGCGCTGCTCGACCTGTGCATGTTCGCGGACGGGGCCGAGGAGCAGGAGGAGATCGTCGCGACCGGTGATATTGCCCGGCTCGACGTGAGCATTCCGGGCAGCGTGCTCACCCGTTCGCCCCGCACCGGCTTCGGCAACCCCAAGGCGCCCGAGAAGCGCCACATCGAGGTGGATGCTGCGGCGCTGGCGGCGGGCTCGCACCATGGCTCGACCTACTACCAGCATCAGGCCTTTGCCCGCGCGGTGCGGGGGCAGGGGCCGGTAGAGGTCACCGCCGAGGACGGGCTGAAGGCCGTCGCCATCGGCATGGCGGCGGAGATCAGCCTTCGCGAGCGTCGGGTGGTCGACATGGCCGAGCTGCTGGGTCAGCCCGCGTCCGCATAGGCGGTGCGCGGGAGGATCCAGCGCACCAGCAGCGCGCCGGCGAGATAGGAAAAGGCCGCGATCCAGAACATCGGCGCATAGCCATGGCCATTGTCGAGCGACCAGCCGGCCAGCTCGAGAATGGCCATGCCGGCGAGGTTGCCGGCAAAGGCGCCGATGCCGATCACCGATCCGACGCGGCTGGCGGGAATGATGTCGGTCGCCAGCCCGAACACGTTGGTCGAGAAGCCCTGGTGCGCGAACAGCGCCAGACCGAGCAGCAGGGCGGCAAGCCAAGGGTTGCTCGCCACCAGCACCAGCGGGATCGGCAGCACGAGCAGCGCGTAGCCGAGCAGCGTGGTGTGCCTGACCCGCTCCGGGGCCCAGCCGCGCGCGAGCAGCCAGCCCGGCACCCAGCCGCCGCTGATCGCGCCCAGCGCTGCGAGGCTGTAGGCCAGGGCCACGGGAAGGCCCAGCGCACCTTGCTCCAGCCCGAATTGGCGGTGGAACAGGTCCGGCGTCCAGAACAACAGGAACCACCAGACCTGGTCGCTCAAAACCTTTGCGACGGCGATGGCGAGCGTCCGCCGGTCGCGCAGCAGGTGGAGCCAAGGCACGTCGGAGCGCGGTCCGCGCACGCTGGCGGCAGCGGGGACATAGCGCAGCCACACCGCGACCCAGAAGAGGCCCAGCCCGCCGGCGATCAGGAAGCTGCCCTTCCAGCCGACCCACAGCGCCAGCGCCGGGATCAGCAAGGGGGTGAGGATCGCCCCGAAATTGGGCGCAGTGTTGCCGATGCCGAGCGCGCGGGAGCGCTCGGCTGGGGGGAAGAAGGTGGCGGCGGACTTCACCGCCGCCGGGGTGCCGATCGACTCCGCCGCGCCCAGCACCGCACGCGCCGCGACGAACTGGGTGACCGTGGTGGCGAAGGCATGCGCCATGCCCGCGATGCTCCACACCGCCACGCCCAGTGCGAAGCCGCGCTGCAGCCCCACCCGGTCAAGAAACCAGCCGGTGCCGAGAAAGGCCAGCGCCGCCGCGAACTGGAACGCCGAGGCCATGTGCGCATAGTCGCGGTCGGTCCAGTGGAACTCGCCCTGTAGCATCGGCTTGAGCAGCGCGAGGATCTGCCGGTCGACATAGTTGAGCATCACCGCGCCGAACACGAGCGCGAGGATCGCCCAGCGACCCTGCGCCCCGGCGGTGCTGTCAGTAGCGGATGCGCGCATTCAGGCCGACATAGCGATCATTGTCCCGCGGCACGTAACGGACCACGCCCGCGGTGGTGCCATAGACGAGGTAGTTGGAGTAGTGCTGGTCGAGGATGTTTTTCACCAGCGCGCGCAACTCCCAGCGCTCGCCGCCGATCAGCGCGATGCTGGCGTTCCAGATGCCATAGGCGGGCTGGATCGTGTCCGGGTTCTGGGTGATCGCGTACTGCGTCTTGCTCTTGTAGCTCGCGTCGGTCTGCAGCTCGACCGCGAGGCCGTCGGTGATCGGCAGCTTCCACGCCGCGCCGCCGCTCAGCTTCCAGTCGGGGGCGAAGGGCAGGGCGCCGCCGTCGATCGAGGTGCAGGTGGTCGCTGCCGGGCAGTTGAAGTGCTGGATATGCGCGTCCGTGCGCGCCACGGCGAAATTGAGCGTCAGTCGGTCGGTCGGCCGGGCATTGAGGTCCGCCTCGACGCCCTTGGTCTGCACCTTGCCTGCGTTGATCAGGCGGGTGACGATCGCGCCGAGATAGGTGTCGGTGAAATTGGCCTGGAAGCCGTCATAGTTGGTGACGTACGCCGCGATCCCGCCGCTCACCCGCCCGCCGAACAGGCTGCCCTTCAGGCCCACTTCGTAGCTGGTCGAGGTCTCGGGCGCGAGCGGCTGGGTGTCGAACGCCTGCATGTTGAAGAAGACATTGTAGGCCGGGCCCTTATAGCCGCGCGAGAAGGTGAAATAGGTGTTGGCGTTGGGCGCCAGCTTGTACTGGACGCCGGCGCGCGCGCTGTAATCCACCCGGTCGGTCTTGCCATTGCTGGCGAAGCTGGGGCGGATGCCCGGAACGCCGGTCGCGGTGTCGGATGCGCGCTGGTGGAAATAGCTGAGTGAATCATGGATCAGCCGCCCGCCCGCGATGAAGGTCAGCTTGTCGGTGGCGTGCAGGTTCGCCTCGCCGAACAGCGCGTGGTTCTGCGCGCGGATGCCGTAGTTCGCCACGCCGTTGTTGGTCACCGGCGCACCGCCGATCAGCTGGGTGACGCTGCGCTGGTAGCGCTCGTCGGTATCGGCCGAGAGCAGATAGGCGCCGACGACATAGTCGACCAGCCCGCCCTGGGGCGAGGCGAGGCGGATCTCCTGCGAGAACTGGTCGAAGTCCACACTGCCGTCGTCGCGCCCTTGCGGGAAGCCCGTGGCGAGGACCGCGCGCGCATCCCAATCCGGCGTCTGGCGGTTCTTCCATTCGCGATAGGCGGTGATCGAGGTGAGGGTGTAACCGCCGCCCAGCCCCCAATCGAGCGTGATCGAGCCGCCATAATTGCGGTCGCGCACCTCGGCGTCGAAATTGGTGTTGACCCGGGTGTTGTTGGCCGAGGGCGTGATGCCTTCCTGGGTCAGCAGGCCGGCAAGGGTTGCGTTCGGCGTCACCACGCCGGTCGGATAGGCGACGCGCGAGGAACTCACATAGACGCCCTGCGGGGTATCGTCGCGATTGTAGAGATAGTCGCCGGCAAAGGTGATCGTGACGTCGTCATTGGGCTTGGCGACGATCTTGCCGCGCACGCCCCAGCGGTCATAGCCGTTCACCCAGTCGCGGGTGCCGACATTGTACACATTGCCGCGATAGGCGGCGTAGAGCCCGCTCAGCGTATAGCCAATATTGCTGGTGATCGGGCCCGAAACCGTGCCCTTGATGCGGCCCTCGCCGCCTTCGTAATAGCCGCCTTCGAGCGAGCCCGTCTGCGTCTTGGTCGGGGACTTGGTAACGAGGTTGATCACGCCGGCCGAGGCATTCTTGCCGAACAGCGTGCCCTGGGGACCGCGCAGCACCTCGAGATGGTCGAGATCGAGCAGGTCGAGCGTCGCCTGGCCCGGGCGCACCAGCACCACGCCGTCGATCACCGTCGAGACCGAGCTTTCGACCCCCGGCGACGTCGTAATGGTGCCGACGCCGCGGATGAACACGGTACGGTCCTTGTTCGACTGGCCGGTGCGGAAATCCACCGTGGGGATGACGGTCGACAGATCCTGCAGCGTGTTGAGGTTGCGCGAGGCGGCAACGTCGCCGTTCACCACCGAAACGGCGATGGGCACATCCTGCAGATTCTCGTTGCGGAAGCGCGCGGTGACGACGATGTCGCCAGCGCCATCCTTCGCGGGCGCCTCGGCGTCCTGTGCCTGGGCGAGCGCCGGCTGCGCCACCCCCGCCAGCAGCCCCGCGACCATCCAACCGTGCAAGCGCCCCATCCGATCCTCCTTATGTGTTGCGGAGGGTCGTAATTCCCAGCCGCAAGCTAGGAAAATAAGCTTTTGCTTGGGCGTGGCAAAGCAGGCCTTCGCGCGACGGCGAAAACCTTTGCACGCAGGCGATTAGCGGCTGACGGTGCGGAAGCCGAGCTGCAAGGCGGCGAGCGTCTCCTCAATCCCGGATACCGTGCGATATACCGTCACTTGCAAATGTGGGGTGGGCTCGATTCCAAAATAGCTGACGATTCCAGCTCTGTTTAATCTAAACACGCCACGCGAATTTGCCATCCGGCACCCAAAATGCAAATTCGAGAAAGAAGCGGAGGGTGTTTGAATTCTTCGATACGGGCGGTCTTGAATTCAATGATCCCGACCGTGCTTGGGCCCGGCGAGGTGCCTGCATCAGAGGCGCACACGTTCCGGAGCTCGCCCGCTGGCGATGGTGAAAACTGGGGCGTACCCGCCCTTGCCAGGTGACGCGTCGACGGCAGGTCTCGCCAGAAGCGGACGCCCAGTGTGCTTCCCCGCCGCGCCGCTTCTGCCCGCTTCGGCGACCCGCCGCTACAGGTCGCGAAGCGCCGCGGCGGGCCGGGCGCGAAGGGCAGGGAGGCTGCCGACGATCCCCATGCCGAGGGTCGCCGCCACGGCCGCCGCCACCGTCGCCGCGACAATGTCCCAGCGCGGAGCCCAGGCAATCGCGAATACCTGGGTCACGACATACCATCCCGCGGCCGTGCCCACACCGACCGCCACCAGCACCAGGGCGGCGGCGAGCAGGGCATATTCCAGCGCCTGCGCGCCCAGCACTTGACGGCGGCTGCCACCGAGCAGCTTGAGGATCACCGCATCGTAGCGCCGCGCGCGGGCCGAGGCGGAAACCGCGCCGATCAGCACCGCGATCCCCGCCGTCACGGTCACCGCCGCCGCCGCGCGGATCGCCACCGCGATCTGGCCGAGCACCGCGCCGAGCTGCCCGATGACGTCGCCGACGCGGATCAGCGTGACCGAGGGGAGTGCGGTCCCGACGCTGCGCATGACGGCGCCGTCGCGCCCGGGATCGGCATAGACGCTGGCGAGCAGCCCGTGCGGCGCTTCCTCGATATAGCCGGGCGAGAAGACGATGGCGAAGTTGAGCCCGAGCCCGCCCCAGTCGATCTTGCGCAAGGCCGCGATCCGCGCCGGCACGTCGACGCCGAGCACGGAGACGGTGATGCTGTCGCCGACCTTGAGGCCCAGCGCGGCGGCTGCCTTGTCTTCCAGTGAAACCAGCGGGGGACCGCGATAGTCCGCCGACCACCATCGTCCCGCGACGACCGTATTGCGCGGCGGCAGCGTGGCCGACCAGGTGAGGGTCCGGTCACCGCGCAGCACCCATGCGCCTTCGGGCAACGTCTTCATATCGGCGACCCGTTGACCGCGCAGGGCGACGACCGATCCGCGCAGCGACGGCTGCGTCTCGATCGTAGCGCCAGGGGCGACGCTCCGGACGGCACGGGCGAAGGTCGCTGCGTCCTCCGGCTGGAGGTCGATCGCGAAGAAGCGCGGCGCCTTGGCCGGTGCGGCATTGCGCAGCTCGGCAGTGAGGCTGGCATCGATCACCGCCAGCGCGACGAACAGCGAGAAGCCGAGGCCCAGGGCGACCACCAGACGATCGGTCTGCGCGCCGGGTCGATGCAGGTTCGCGATCGCAAGCCGCAGCAACGGCGTGCGGGCCCGGGGCAGTTTCGAGGCAGTGAAGCGGATGGCCAGGCCGAAGCTCCACAAAAGCCCAATGAGCGCCGCCACTGCACCGACAAAGCCCAGCGCAAGCAGCCGGTCCGACGCGGTCAGCACGGCAAGCGCTACCAGGGCCGCCACCAGCAGCGCCATCAGCCCCAGCACGATCGCCGACGGCCGACGACCCATGCCGAGCGCGTCGCGCAGCAAGGTTGCGGCCGGCACGTCGCGGGCGCGGGCGAGCGCCGGCAGCGCGAACAGCAAAGCCACCAGCATCGCCAGCGAAGCGGCGGTGGCCAGCGGCACCGGATAGAGCGCGAGACGCGGCGGCACCGGCAGCGATGCGCCGACGAGGCTGGTCAGCAGCCACGGTAAGGCGGCGCCGACCAGCAGGCCGCTGCCGATCCCGAGCGCCGAGACGGCCCCCAGTTGCGTAAGGAAGCTCGCCGCAATCGTCCGCGAGGTCGCCCCCAGCACCTTGAGCGTGGCGATGATCCGGGTCTTGCCCGCCAGATAGGCGGCGACGCCGCTCCCCACGCCGACACCGGCAATGGCGAGCGCGGCCAGCCCGACCAGCATCAGGAACTGGCCGAATTGGTCGATGCCGCGCCGCAGCCCGCCGGCGGCACGGTCGCTGGTCCGCGCCGTCCAGCCGGCCCCGGACAGGCGGGCGAGTAGGCGCTGCTGCACCTCGGCTGCGTCCGCAGGCCTTGCGAGCGCGATGCGATAATGGCTCTCGTAGAGGCTGCCGGGTTGCACGAGCGCGGTCGCGTCGAGCCCGGCAAGGTCGACCAGCGCCGGCGGCCCGAGCGTGAACCCCGCGCCGAGCCGATCGGGTTCGTCGGCGATGATCCCGATCACCCGCAGCCATGCCGAGCCCAGCCGAACGCTGTCGCCGGGCTTCACCCCCAGCCGATCGGCGGCTGCTGCGGCTATGGCGATCTCCCGACCCCGCGGGCGGTCGGAAAGCGCGCCCGCCGCGAGCCGGAATCGCCCGACCAGCGGCCACGCCGCGTCCGTTCCGCGCAGATCGATGAGCATCGCGGGGGTGTCGGCGCGCTTGCGCAGCATCGCTCGCATCGACACCGTTTCGGACACGCGGCCCGCTTCTGCGAAGGCGGCAAGCTCCGCCACCGTGGCTCGGCGCTGGGAGACGGTGAATTCGACATCGCCGCCCAGGATCTGCCGGCCGTTCGCGTCGAGCGCGGCGATCATGCTGGCGGCGAGGCTGCCAATCCCGGCCAACGCCGCGGTGCCGAGGAAGAGGCAGGCGATCAGCAGCACCAGCCCGCGGCCACCGCGGCGCAGGTCGCGCAGCGCCAGCCGCCAGGCGATGGTCATGCGCGCGGCCGATCGGTGGCGATGCGTCCGTCGGCGAGCGTGACGACGCGCGCGCACCGCGCGGCGAGCGCGGGATCGTGGGTGATGACGAACAGCGTCGTCGCGCTGGCGGCGTGGCGCTCGAACAGCAGGTCCATGATCGCGGCGCCGGTGGCGGTATCGAGATTGCCGGTCGGCTCGTCGGCGAAGAGCAGGGCAGGGCGCCCGACCAGCGCCCGGGCGATCGCCACCCGCTGCTGCTCGCCGCCGGAAAGCTGCGCGGGATAATGGCCGATCCGGTGCGCGAGGCCGACGGCGGCCAGCTCCGCCTCGGCACGCGCGAACGCGTCGCGCGTGCCCGCCAGTTCCAGCGGCACGGCGACATTCTCCAATGCGGTCATAGTCGGCAGCAGGTGGAAGGCCTGCAGCACGATGCCGATGCGCCCGCGCCGTGCGACGGCGAGCGCATCCTCGTCCAGCGCGGTGAAATCCAGCCCGGCGACCGAGACGGTGCCGCCGCTCGGGCGTTCCAGCCCGGCGAGTACCGCCATCAACGACGATTTGCCCGATCCCGAGGGGCCAAGCAGCGCGACGCTTTCGCCTGCGGAGACGCGCAAGTCGATCCCGCGGAGGATATCCACCCGAGCGGGCGCTCTTCCCAGCGACAGCGAAACATTGCGCGCATCGATCAGCGCGCTATCGGAAGGGAATGATGCCATGGTCACGCCTGAAGCGATATGGAGCGTTGCGGGGGATTGTCCATCTCGCGATGCTGTGGGTCCTGGTATTTGCGTCGAGCGCCCATGCCGCGCCGCGCGCGCCGGTGATCTGGGCGTTCGGGGACAGCCTCAGCGCCGGCTATGGCCTTCCGCCCGCCCTGGGGTTCACCGCCAGGCTGGAGGCGGCGCTGCGCCGTGCAGGCGTGGCGGCAACGGTCCGCAACGGCGGGGTCGCCGGGGACACGGCCGCACAGGCCCGTGCGCGCCTGCGATGGGGGCTGCGGGGACTGGGGACAGCGCCCGATCTGGTCATCGTCGAACTCGGGGCGAACGACATGCTCCGGGGGCTCCCGGTGGCGCAGACCAGGGCCAATCTCGATGCGATCCTCACCGAATTGCGCCATCGCCGCATCCCCGTGCTGCTTGCCGGCATGCGCGCCGCGCCGAACCTGGGGCCGGAATATGTGCGCGCCTTCGACGGCATCTACCCCGCGCTCGCGAAGCAATATGGCGTAGCGCGCTACCCGTTCTTCCTCGACGGCGTGGCCGGCAATCGGGCGCTGCTCCAGGCGGATGGGATGCATCCGAATGCCCGCGGTGTCGATATCATCGTCGGCCGCATCTTGCCCAGCGTGCGCAAGGCGCTGCGCGGATAAGCAGGCTGCGGTGCACTGCCTCCGCGTGGTTATCGGCGTTGCGTTGAGCGCAGCGTCGAACGCTCCGCCCGAGCGCGTGCCGGCACGGAGCGCGGCACGCGAACCCGGTGAGATTCATTCGGTCTTGAGGTTAGGATATTTGACGCCGAGCTGGTCGAGGTAGCTCGGATACTTTTTGGGGTCATAGTAGAACGGCTTCATCTTCGGCCGCAGGCGCTCCATCAGTTCCTGGTTGAGGTGGATCGCCGGCTGATCGCTGGGCGCGACCACCGGATCATATTTCTGGTCCTTGAGCTGCACGTCGCGGAAATAGGCCTTGGCATCGGCGAGCAGCTTGGGATCGGTCATCAGGTCGAGTACCGTCAGCGACACCGCCTTGGCGCCGGCCACCGCGCCCTTGTGCGCGATCGGCGTCGCCATCGCGATCGCGGACAGGACGTTGTGGCCGATCAGGCTGGGAATGTTCGACGGAAAGCGGATGGTGATCGTCGGCACCGTCCACATGATGTCGCCGATATCGTCCGAACCGCCGCCCAGCGAGCGCTCGCGGGTCTCCGGCGTCGAGAGCGGGCCGATCTCGGTCGGCAGCGGCTTTACCGTGCGGCCATTGGCCTGCTGGACCGCCTTGGCGAAGGCCTGGTCGTCCGCGGTCCAGGCCGGCATGCCGATCGCCTTGATGTTGGCATAGGCCGCCTCCGCCATCGGCTTGTTGGCGAAATTGGGCGCGGCATAGCCGAGCAGATGATGCTCCACCGTCGTGCCCGTCGCCTTGGCCGCGGCCTCGGAAATCTCGGTGCCGATCGTGTACAGGTTGCGGACGCTGTCGAAATTCTGCTCGCGGAAATAATACCAGACCGAGGCGAGGTCCGGCACGATGTTGGGCTGGCCGCCGCCGTTGGTGATCACATAATGCGAGCGCTGGGTGACCGGCAGATGCTCGCGGCGGAAGTTCCACGCCGTGTCCATGATCTCGACGCCGTCGAGCGCGCTGCGGCCTTCCCAGGGCATGCCGGCGGCGTGCGCGGTCTTGCCGTGGAAGGTATATTCCACCGAGACCAGCGCGTTGTTGCCCAGGTTGCCGTACGTCGTGCCGAAATCGCTGCTGACATGGGTGAAGATCGTCGCGTCGACATCCTTGAACAGCCCCGCCTTGACGTAAAAGGCCTTGGCGCCGAGCAGTTCCTCGGCAACGCCGGGCCACAGCATCAGCCGGCCGGGAATGTGGTTCTTCTCCATCACCGCCTTGGTGGCGATCGCCGCGGCGATGATCAGCGGCATGCCCGCATTATGCCCCTCGCCATGCCCCGGCGCGCCCGGCACCAGCGGCTTGAGCGTCGGCGAGCCGGGCACCTGCGACAGGCCGAGCAGGCAGTCGACGTCGCTGCCCAGCGCGATCAGCGGCCCGCCGCTGCCCCAGGTCGCGGTCCAGGCGGTGGGCATCCCCGCCACGCCCTTGGTGATGGTGAAGCCGTTCTTGGCCAGGATGCCGGTCAGATACTCCATCGTCTGATATTCCTGGAAACCCGGCTCGGCGAAGCTGAACACCGAATCCACCATTTCCTGCACCAGCTTGGCATGGCCATCGATGTTGGTGACGGCATCGGCCTTCATCTGGGCGAGCTTGGGATCGGCGGCGGCTGCCTGGAGTGCCGGCGGATCGGCGGGACGGGGCGCGGCGACCGCGATCTGGGTGAGCGTGGTGCTCGCGATCAGGGCGGTCGCGAGGGTGCGGGACAACAGGGTCATGGCTGGTCTCTCCTTGGAACGGGGAAGGGGGCGGCGCGCGAGGGCGCCGCCCGGCAGGGTCAGAAGTGGAAGCGCATTCCCAGCCGGTAGACCCGGCCGAGCACGTCGTAGAGGGCGCGGTTGGTCTGCGGATAGGCCGGTGTGTTGTTGCCGGTGGGGCCGTTGCCGACGAGCACCGGATCGGCATCGAACAGGTTGCGGATCGACAGGAAGCCCTGGAAGTTCACCCGCCCGACCGCGAACTCGCGATTGGCCTGCAGGTCGAAATAGATCGCCCCGGCGATATGGTTGGTGTTCACCGTGCGGTTGGCGACGGTCGAGACCGGGCAGTCGGTGGAACAGACGACATAGCTGTTGTCGTACACGCCGCTGCTAACCCCGCGGCCGACCAGCTGGAAGGTCCAGCGATCCACGTCGTACCCGGCCGAGAAGCGATAACTCCAGTCGGGCAGGCTGCCCGAATTCTGCCCCGCCGCTTCGGTCGGCACGTCGATGCCGTTGTTGGTGTAGAGGCTGAGGTTGCGCGTCACCAGCGCGCGCAGCGTCATCTTGCCGGCGCCCAGATTGCGGCGATAGCTCAGCTCGAAGTCGATGCCCTTGGAGAGGATCGAGACGAAGTTGGTGGGCTTCAGCTCGATATTGGTGATCGCGAGCCCCGCGGCGGTCGCACCGCGCCCGCCGGTGGTGGTGATCGCCGCGCAGGCAGCGGCATTGGCCTGCTCATAGCATTGCGTGACCAGCGTCTGCGCGGTGATCGTGTTGATCGCCCCGCCCAGCTTGATCCGGTAGAAGTCGACCGAAGCGGCGAGGCCCGGCACGAAGCTGGGGGTGAACACCGCGCCGACGCCCAACGTCTTGGCGATCTCCGGGTTAAGCGCGGGGTTGCCGATTGTCGCTTCGAGGAACTGGTCGGTCCGCTGGGCGCCATTGGCCAGCGGCACGTTCACCGTGTTGGTGCGGCCGGTGGCGGCGGCAAACAGCTCGCCCAGATTGGGTGCGCGGATGTCGCGCGAATAGGTCGCGCGCAGCTTGATGTCCGGGATCGGCTGCCAGGTGGCCCCGGCCTTCCAGGTGGTGACGCTGCCCGAGGTGGAATAGTCGGTGACGCGCAGCGCGCCGTTGAAGTCGGCGCCCTTGAACAGTGGCACCAGCGTCTCGGCATAGGCTTCCTTCACCGTATAGTGGCCGAAGCTGGGCAGGTAATTGCCGTAGATCCACGTGGGCGTGGAGACGCCGTTGACCAGGCTCGGCTGGAACAGCGGGTCGACATAGCCCGACACCGCCTCGCGCCGCCATTCTCCGCCAAAGGCCAGCGAGATCGGCCCCGCCCAGAGATCGACCAGATTGTTGGTCGAGAAATTGAGCGCCGCGACGTCCTGCTTGAGCGTCTGGTAGCGCAGCGGCTGCTGGCCGTCGTAGAAGATATAGTCGAGCGCCGCCTGGGTGACGCCGCCGACGCCGATGCGGTTGATCGGCACGCAGCCGTTGCTCGGGCTGGTCAGCGTCGAGCGGCAGACGATCGTGCCTGCGGCGATGCCGGCGCTGTTGCCGGCTGGCGCGACCACCGCGTCGGTCGCCTGGGCGAGGCGGGTTACGTTCCAGGCGTTGGTCAGCAGTTCCTGCGTCTTGGTGACGCCCTTCTGGTAATAGCCGCTCCAGGCCCAGTCGATCGGCCCGACGACGAACTTGCCGCTGCCGCCGAGCACATAGCGATAGACTTCGCGGGTATTGTCGCTGCCCTGGGGCGGGATGCCGGCATTGCTGGTGCCGATCGCGATGGTGGAGATGCGGCTCGCCGCCGCCACCGACGCGTTGTAGGCGCTCACCTGGTTCAGGAAGGATTGCGGCAGATAGGCGTTGACCAGCCCGCCATTGGCGGCGCTGGGCGCCACCTGGATGGTCACGCCGGTCGATGGCGTCTGCTGGTAATAGCTCTGGCCCTGGTAGCGGCTGTACGCGACCTGGGCGTAGAGCTCGATCGCATCGGAAAAGGCGTAGCTCGCCCGCCCGAAGCCGCTGCCGCGCGTTTCGGCGGGGAGCAGCGTGGCGCTGCTCAGATGGCCTTCGCGGGTCAGCTTGTAATCGCCGCCCACCATCCACTGGCCGTTGACCTGGCCGAAGGCGAGCGTGCCGGTGGTCGCCTTGCCGGTCGCCGGATCGATCGTGCCGAAATAGGTGCCGCGGAACGGGCCGGTGCTGATCAGGCCGCCGGGGGTGAACTGGCTGGTGCCGATGCCGCCCTGGATCAGGCGCGCCGGGTAGCAGATCGTCGCGGCGTTGTTGTCGGTGCAGGCCGCGGCCGAATAGGCGGGGTTGTCGATCTGGAAGAAGCCGGCATCGTTCCAGTCGCGGTCGATCGTCTGGATGCCATATTGCTTGAAATATTCGCCGCTGGCGAGGAGGTGCCCCTTGCCCCCGGCGAATGGCGTGCCGGCGGTGAGCGATACCTTGTGGTTCGGGCCATCCCCATAGGTGGTGATGCCGTACTCATAATCGCCCGAGACGCCCTTGAATTCCTTGTCGAGGATGAAGTTCACCACGCCCGACACCGCGTCCGAGCCATAGGCCGAGGAGGCGCCGCCGGTGACCACCTCGACGCGCTTGATCAGCGCCTGGGGAAAGGTGTTGATGTCGACCACGCCGCTGGTGGCGGAAGCGACCGAGCGCTGCCCGTCGAACAGCACCAGCGTGCGATTGGCGCCGAGCGCGCGCAAATTGACCGAGGCGATGCCTGCAAGCCCGTTGCTCAGCGAGCCGTTGGAATTGCCGGCGGTCGAGCTGCCGCGCACCGCCGGCAGGGTGTTGACGAGATCGGCGATGTTGGCCGGCGCCTCGGTCTGGATCTCCTTGCTGCTGATCACGCTGACTGGGGTGGGCGCGCTATAGCCGTCGCGTTCGATGCGCGAGCCGGTGACGACGATCTCGCCGCCTTGCTCGACACTCGGCTCGCCGGTCAGCGGATCGACCGGGATCTCCGGCTTGCCGCCCGGCGTGTTGGTAGTCTGCCCTTCCGCCGGCGCCGACTTGTCGGGTCCCCGCGCCTCCGCCTGCGCCAAGGCCGACCCCGACCAGGCGAGGCAAAGGATCAATGCGCCCGGCGCGACCGTGGCGAAGCGGGCGCGGCGCTGGATGCTGGACGGACGCGCGGATGCGCGGCCGATGCGACTCTCGTGCATGTTGTGAACCCCCGTGGTGACGTGCCGTCTCTCCCGCGTGGTTGGTTCGTCCTGCCTCGGGTGCGTTCCGTCGTTGCGTCGCCCCTGTTATGCGATGCAGTGTAGCGAACAGGCGTCGTCGCTTCTCGGCAAAGAACATGCGCCTGGACCGGCTGATTGACGGAATCGAACGAAAAGCCGGTAGTTTACGCTGGATTCGTTCTCAGCAATCCTTTGTCTTGAAGCTTAGTATCAGGCGTGACGGATGGATTCGAGCACTACGGGTGCGACGATCCGGCGTTCGACCGAGCGCATGAGGAAGCTGCTGCGGATCCGCGCGACGTGCGGGAGGGTCGATAGCTCGCGCCGATAAACGCGATCATAATCCTCGAACGAACGGACATGGATCATCATGATGAAGTCCGTCTCGCCCGAGACGAAGCTGCAGAACGACATCGAAGGACAGCGCACCACCGCCAATTCGAACTCGTTGAGCGCCTGTTCCGCCTGGGAACTGAGCTCGATCGAAACCAGCACGTCGATGCCATAGCCAAGTGCGGCCATGTTGAGCTCGGCGGTATAGCCCCGGATGACGCCGCGATCCTCGAGGATCTTGCGCCGCCGTGCCGTTGCCGTGCTCGACAGATGAACGCGTTCACCCAACGCGACATCCGAGCTGCGGCCGTCGCAGACCAAGTGGTTGAGGATGCGAAGATCGGTCCCGTCGATATCGTCCGTAGCGGAATTGTTCATTTGGCGCCCCTTCCGTTGAACAAATCGATCGTTTTCACCCTGAAAATTGTAGAAAATTGCCGGGATGCACAATCGTTTTTCCGAGTAGGATGGCGCAGTGCAGCACTGCAATGGGGAGATCGGGCATGCGGGATAGGGTGAGCAGAATGGCGATGGCGATCATCTTGGCCGCGGCGGCGGCATCGGCGGCCGCAGCGCTCCCGGCGCGCGCGCAGGAGGCGCCGCTGCTGCCGGTGAAGGCCGTGCCGGCCGAGGGCCGCATCCTGTTCACGCTGCCCCGCCCCGATGCCGACGGCGTGGCCGGTCGCTTCCTCTATGCGACGACGATGCGCAGCGGGTTGGGATCGGCCAATCTCCGCATCGATCGCGGCATGGTCGGCCCCGAACAGATCCTCGCCTTTCGCCGCATCGGCAAGAAGGTGGCGGTGACCTTCGAGAACTGGCGCTTCCGGGCCACGGGCGATGCCGCGGTGGCCGAGGGCGGCCGCTCCAGCTTCCCGTTTAACGTGGTGGCGATGCTCGACGTGGTGGCGTCCGGGCCCGACGGGACGCTGACGATCGACATCGCGCCATTCCTCACCCGCGACACGGTGGGGCTGGCCGACGCGCTGAACGAGGGCGGCAAGGGTTTCCGCCTGGCGGAATCGCTGAGCGCCGCCGATCCGGGCTCGGTCAAGGCGTTCCCCGACAATATCGAAATCGACGCCCTCCAGACCTATCAGAGCGACACGCCCGGCCGCGAAGTCTCCGCCATCGCCGCCGAACCGCGCCAGATCGGCTTCGTCGTCCATCACAGCTTCGTGCGCCTGCCCGCCCCCGGCTTCCAGGTGCGGCGCTTCGATCCGCGGTCGGGGACCAGCGGGGAGCGCTATTACGACTATGGCACGCCGCTCGGCCAGGACGTGGTGCAGCAACTCGCCAACCATTTCCGCCTCGAGAAGGTGGATCCCGCCGCGCCGCGCTCGCGGGTGAAGAAGCCGATCGTCTTCTATGTCGATCGCGCCGCCCCCGAGCCGATCCGCACCGCGCTTGTGGAAGGCGTGAACTATTGGCGCACCGCATTCGACAAGGCCGGGCTGATCGACGCCTTCCGCGCCGAGGTGCTGCCCGAGGGCGCCGATCCGATGGACGTGCGCTACAACATGGTCAACTGGAGCAACCGGCTGACGCGCGGCTGGTCCTATGGCGGCGGCATCGTCGATCCGCGCACGGGCGAGATCATCAAGGGCAATGTCGTGATCGGCGCGCTGCGCGTGCGGCAGGACATGACCATCTTCGAAGGGCTGGTCGGTACCGCCCAGAATAGCAGCGGCGGTGCCAACGATCCGGTGCGCGTCTCGCTCGATCGCATTCGCCAGCTCGGCGCGCACGAAGTGGGCCATGCGCTCGGCTTCATGCACAATTTCGCCGGCAGCACCCAGGATCGCACCACCGTGATGGATTATCCGCCGCCGCGCATCAAACTGGTCGGCGGCGCGATCGATCTGTCCGACGCCTATGCCAAAGGCGGCGGCGCGTGGGACGACTTCATTGTCGACTGGCTCTATGGCCAGCCCGCCCCGGGTGTCGATCCGGACGCGGCGGCGCGGCAGAAGGCCCTCGCCGTGCAGGCGCGCGGGCTGCGATACGTCACCGATGTGGATGGCCGCGCGCCCGATACGCCGAGCCCCTGGGGAAGCATGTGGGACGACGGGCCGGATCCGGTGGCGTCGCTGCGCCACATGCTGGCAGTGCGGCGCGTGGCGCTCGCCAATTTCGGGCCGGGCGCGCTGCGCAAGGACGAGCCGCTGGCCGATCTGCGGCGCAAGTTCGTGCCCGTCTGGCTGCTCCACCGCTACGACATCGATGCCGTCGGCAAGCTCGTCGGCGGGATCGATTCCGACTATGCGGTGGCGGGCGACAACCACCCGATGGCCAAGCCGGTGCCCGCCGCCACGCAGGCGGCGGCGCTCGATGCGCTGATCGAAACGCTGTCGCCGGCAACGCTCACCGTGCCCGATCGGCTGGTGATGCCGCTTTCCGCGGCGATCAACGGCCGCGACGATCCGCAGTTCGACCAAGAAGTGTTCCGCAATGCCGGGTCCTTCGCCTTCGATCCGCTGGTCGCGGCGGACGTGGCGGCGCAGCTGACGCTCGATACGCTGCTCGCCCCGGCACGCCTGCGCCGGCTGTTCGAACAGCATCGGCGCGATCCGTCGCTGCCGGGTGTCGAGGCGCTGCTCGATCGCCTGCAGGCGACGCTCCCCACCGCGCGACGCGATGCGGTGGGGCGTCGCATCGCCTATCGCATGCTGCTGTCGATCGCCGCCGCCGCGCGCGATCCCGAGACCGGCCCGGACGTGGCGGCGCTTCTCGAGGATCGTCTGTCGACGATCGCCGCCACGCTGGCTGCGGTCGGCACCGGCCAGGACGGCGCATGGGCCCGGCACACCGCTGCGTTGCTGCGCGACAAGGAGGCGTTGCAGCGCAAGTTGGAAAATCGCCAGGCAGCGCCCGCCATCCCGCCGGGCATGCCCATAGGCGATACGGGCTGGTTCGACGATTGATCCGACTATCGTGGGGCGGTCGAGAAGTGTCGAACGCCCTTTTTGACCGCCAGACTATCTAAATGAGGTCCGCTCGCTGTTGGGATCCGCCTGTTCGACCTCCAGACATTTAACTTTTGACAACAGCAGAGGGCGGCGCGCGCTTCATAGGTCACTCACCGATCGTCGTTGCGAAGGTCATCTCGACCGCGCCATCGACCAACGCGGGGACGCGGCTCATCAGTGCCTGCATGTAAGGCTGCGCAAAATGCGCGTCGAGCGCGGCGCGCGACGCCCAGCTTTCATAGAGGAGCCAGGTATCGGGCAACGCGATCGCGCGATGCAGGACATAGGTCAGGCAGCCCGCTTCGGCACGGGTCGGCCCGACCAGCGCGCGCAGCGCGAGTTCGAGCGCCTCGGCTTGGCCGGGCTGCGCCTTCAGGCGAGCGAACAGGATCAGGGGTTCGGACATTGCGCATCCCCGCAAAAAGAGAGAATCAGGTAAGCGGGTAGTGGAGCCCGCCTCAGTCAGCCGCCGCCCGGTGGCGCTGCCGCCACGTCGCTGGCGTCACACCCTCCCAGTCCTTGAATGCGCGGTAGAACGAGCGCGTGTCCTGATAGCCAAGCAAATAGGCGACCTCGTCGATCTGCACCGCAATGTCGGCGAGCAGGCGGCGACATGTCGCCTGCCGCGCTTCGACCAGCAGTTCCTTGAAGCTGGTCCCTTCATCGGTGATGCGACGCTGCAGGGTGCGCTCGCTCATCCCCAGCTGGCGTGCGATATCACTGATGTCGGGGCGACCACTCGGTAGCCTCGCCTTGAGCGCAGTCACCACCTGTTCGGAGATCGTGACTGGCCGGTCGAGGTTCTGCAACTCGGACGTGAGCGCTGGCGTCAACAGCTCGATCATCGCGGCGTTGTGCCCGGGAAACGGAGTGTCCATGTCGGCGATGTCGAACGTCAGCGCATTGCGCGGCCTGTCGAACCGCACCGGCACTCCAAAATAACGCTCATATTCGCCGTGCGACGCCATTGGGCGGCTGAGTTCAACAGCCTGCGGCATGACCCGCCGACCAATTCCCCGCCGTGCCAGTTCCATCAGCGTGGCGAAGGTGAGGTCGACGCTTACCTCCGGCTCGGGACCCGCGGCGTGCAGCCAATCGATGGTCACCACACAACGGTCCTGCTCCTGCGTGACGACCAGTCGCTCGGCCGTGCAAAGCCGCTTGAACCGGGCGAGCCGCTCGAGGCCATCGCGCAGATCGCGAGCATAGAAGGCGGCGACGGTTGATGGCGGGTGCGCTGCGGTGTCTGCGAATTCGACAAGGTGCAAACCTACCGCCGCCATCTCCGACAGCTGGCCCAGCGCCGCCATCAGCGCGAAATACTGCGCCGTCGTCAGGATGCCCTCGCTGGCGAGCGGGAGGTTGAGCGGCAGCTGCGCGCGGTGGAGCAGGTCGAGCGGGCGAACGCCGGCCGCCTCCACCGCGTGCCAGAAGCCCGGCGGGATCTTGCAGCGGTCTGCGGGTGCCTTGACCATATTCATGCTGCCTGGCTCAGGATGATGCGGTCGAACATCCGGTCTCCCAGCCACATGCGCAATCCGATCAGCAGTTTGGCGAACTTGCCCGCGGCATAGCGCGTACGCGGACGGCGGGCCGCCACGGCCTTGCCCACAATGTCGGCGATGAGACTAGGCGGGGAGCTCTTTCCCGGGCGATAGGCGTCGCGCGTGCCGCGCACGATCGCCTCCACAAGCGCGGCATACGGTCCCGTGCCCGATCGATCCATCAGGCCACCCGCGGCGACATCACCGAAACTCGTCTCGATGATGCCCGGCTCGATGATGATGACGTCGATGCCAAAGGGCGCGAGTTCGAGGCGCAGGCAGTCGGACCAGCCTTCGAGCGCATGCTTGGTGGCATGATACCAGCTGCCGAGCGGGGTATACATCTTGCCGCCCATCGAGCTGATGTTGACGATCCGTCCCGCCCCCTTCGCGCGCATTGCCGGCAGCAGCAGTTGCGTCAGATGCGCCGCGCCGAACAGGTTGACCTCGAACTGATAGCGCGCTTCGTCGATGCCGACTTCTTCCATCGGTCCATAAAGCCCAAAACCGGCATTGTTGACTAGCACGTCAACGCCGCCGGTCAGCGCCATGATCCTGGCGACGGCCGACGCGATCTCGGCACCATTCGAAACATCCATCACGATCGGCTCGGCGCCAAGCTCGGCCAAATCCTGCATCCGCTCGACGCTGCGAGCGGCGACGAAAACCTGATAGCCGTCAGCGTTCAGGCGCTTGGCGATTTCCTTTCCCATCCCCGACGATGCGCCGGTAACGAGAGCGGTCTTGCGGTCTTTGCTAAACATGATCGAGTCCTCCTTCGATGAACCCGATCTAGGCGGGACACGGCGCCGCCACATTCACCGGCGGCGCCGATTTACTCACCGATCGCGCCATCCAGTCTGTGGCGGCTTTTGGCAGGCTCGGTGAGCCGGCCGAACAGCGGGAAGTGAGTGCGCAACCGTCTACATGCATCTGATAATTGCCAGTGCTGCGTCGCTTGACCTCGCCCATTCTCGGATCAATCAGCGACGGGATGACGACCAGCCTTTCCCTCGCTGATGCACGGCGGATTGCTCTAGCCGCGCAGGGGTTTGCCTCCCGAATTCCCTCACAGGTCGGCGCAGCCCAGTTACGCCGAACCGTAGATCGCCTCAGCCTTTTCCAGATCGACAGCGTTAACGTGCTGACGCGTGCTCACTATCTACCAGCCTTCTCACGGCTGGGCATTTACGATCGTGCACTACTCGAGCGCGATGCATGGGGTCCGAAATCCGGTCGACGCCTTTTCGAGTATTGGGCTCATGAAGCTTCGCTCCTCCCGATGGATTTGCATCCGCTGTTACGGTGGCGGATGGCGAAGGCCGAGCGCGGCGAGACCGGATACGTTGCGCTCAGGCGCTTTGCGGGCGAGCGCCGCGTCGAAGCCGATGCGGTTCTCGCGCGAATTGCTGCGGATGGCCCACTCGCTGCCGCCGACTTCGAGAACGGCTCAAGCCGGAGCGGCTGGTGGGAGTGGAGTGACACGAAGCATGCGCTGGAGTATCTGTTCTGGGCGGGGCGCATCACCACCGCGACGCGGCGTGGCAGTTTCGCGCGCCTGTACGATCTGACAGAGCGAGTAATCCCGGCAGGCGTCCTCGGACTCCCTACACCAAATGCGGCTACCGCGCAGCGCATGCTCATCGAACGTAGTGCGCGAGCACTCGGTGTTGCCACGGCTGCCGACCTCCGCGACTACTTCCGGCTGAAACCGGCGGAAGGCGATCCAGCGATAGCGAGCCTGGTCGAGGAGGGTGTCCTTGAACCGGTCGAGGTTGAGGGATGGAGCCAAAAAGCGTGGCTGCATCGCGAGGCAGCCAAGCCACGCCGAATACGCGGTGCAGCGCTGCTGGCGCCTTTTGACCCGCTCATTTGGGAGCGCAGTCGAACAGAGCGGCTGTTCGGCTTTCGCTATCGTATCGAGATCTACGTCCCGCAGCCGCTTCGTACCCATGGCTATTACGTGCTGCCATTCCTGCTTGATGAAGCACTGGTAGCCCGGGTGGACCTCAAAGCCGACCGCCAGGATGGCGTACTGCGAGCGCAGCGCATCACGCTCGAGCGGGATGCGCCGCTCGACACCCGCGAGCACCTGGTCACTGAACTTGAACGCATGGCAGCGTGGCTCGGCCTCGGGGCCTTGTTGCTCGGCGAAATCGTCGTGGCTCAATAGGCCGGCACGTGTCAGCCGCCGGTGCCCCGACAACTTTTACGCTTAGCCGTTCTCCCCAATCGGTCGGCGGCCACCTGGGAGATCTTCGCGGCGTCCACCTCGACGTTGGCGAAGCGATGCCGGCGAGAACGAACAAGCTTCAATTTCCAGGCGCTGCTCGAACTAGCGTCCCGTCAAAGCCTTTGTCCTCAAGGCTGACGAACCCATCGCGGTTCGGCATGCGAACGCGCAGAAGCGACGCCGCATCGAGCCTGGCGTCGGCCTTCACGATACCGTCGACCGACAGCAGGTAGGCGACGACGCCGTAGACCTCCTCGTCGCGCAGCGACTGCGGGGCAGTGAGCGGCATGGCGCGGCGGATATAGTCGAACAGCGGCGGCGCGTAGGGCCAGTAGCTCGCGACCGTCCGCACCGGCTTCGCCGAGCCGAGCGAGCCGACCCCGCCGGTCAGACGGTCGGCGATACCGCCCCGACCTGCGGCACCGTGGCAAGATGCACATTTCGCGTCGAACGTGGCACGCCCGGCTGCAACCGAACCGGAACCCGGCGGAAGCCCGGTCCCGTCCGCCAAGACCGTCAGGTCCATGCGCCGTACTATCTCGGCGGGGGCGGGGCGGCCGAGCTTTGGGCTAGCCCCGACGGTGCGGTCGCGGGCGAGCAAGAGCCCTGCCAGCACCGCGCCAACGACAGCCACGCCGCCAAGGAGCACCCTCCGCCTACGCGTAGACATGGGCGACCTTGCCGTCCGTGCCCACGCTCCACGCCTGGATCGCATTGCTGTGATAGCCCTGCCCGGGGGCATATTTGCCGAGCCAATCGGCGCGGCGGGGCTGCACCGCGCCCGCCTCGTCGGTGGCGCGGCTCATCAGCACGGCAGGCGCGCCGTTCCACCGCCAGGGCATGCGGAATGCGGTCAGCGCCTGGGGCAGCACTGGCTGGTCGAGTGTCGCGTCGGCCCAGCTGGCGCCGCCGTCCGCCGAGACCTCGACCCTGCGTATGCGGCCCCTGCCGGACCAGGCCAGCCCGTCGATCTCATGATAACCGGGGTGCTGCAGATCCAGCCCGAAGGATGGCCGCAGCAGGATCGACTTCACCCCCATCCGTAGCGAGAACATCTCGGCTTTGCCGCCGGCGAGCAGATCGGTGTATTTCGACGTCTCCTCGCGCGAAAATGCGGGGTCGTGGAGCAGCTTGAGCCTGCGAAGCCATTTGACGGAAGCATTGCCTTCGATACCGGGCAGCAGCAGCCGCATCGGGAAGCCCTGCGCCGGTCGCAGCGGCTCGCCATTCTGGAACAGCGCGATCATCGCGTCGTCGAGGCAGAGCGACAGCGGCACGCTGCGCGTCATCGCCGCGGCATCGGCACCCTCCGCCTGCATCCACCGCGCGTGCGGGTCGATCCCGGCCTCGTCGAGCAGGGTGGAAAGCCGGACGCCGGACCATTCCGCGCCCGACACCAGCCCGTTCAGCTGCCCGGCGCTCGCCTGGACGGGCACTGGCGCCGCCAGCGTTCCACTGTTGCCCGAGCATTCCAGGAACAGCGTGCGCGTGTAGCGGGGGTAGCGCAGCAGGTCCTCGTAGCGGAACAGCAGCGGCTGGCGCACCAGTCCGTGTACGAGGAGTTCGTGCTTCGCCGCGTCGATGTCGGGAATGCCGTTATGGTGGCGTTCGAAGTGCAGGCCGTTGGGCGTCCGGGTTCCGTGCAGCTTGTCGAGCGGCGTGCGCGATGATCCGGTTCCCGGAAACGGCAGGTCTGGGACGATGCGCCGCGCCGGGTTACCCGGCGTCCCTCCGCCGGAGAGCGGCGCACCGGGTTGCAGCATGCCGGCAGGCGACCTGGCACCCACCGCCGCGCGTACCCCTGTCGCGAGACCAGCGGCCGCCAGCCCGCCGCCGAGCAGCAGCGCGCGGCGGTGGAGCAGGCCGCCGCCAGCGACCTGCTCCCATCCTTCGGAACCGTCCGTCATCCTCGATCGCGCGCTTCAAGCGACCGCATCGGCCCGGAGCGGCTCCGTCGACGCTTCCGTGGCTCCGTCGCGCAGCAATGGCAGCAGCTGGTCGCCCTGGCGTCGGATTTCCGACAGATAGGGCGTGTCGGACAGGACGAAGTGGTTGATCCCGAGATCGCGATACTTGCGCAGCGAGCGTGCAACGTCCTCGGCCGATCCGACCAGCCAGGTGGTCCCGGCACCGCCGCCGCCATAGCGGCCGGGCGCAGTATAGAGATTGTCGTCGAGCACCTCGCCGCGCGCATGCAGGTCGAGCAGCCGCTGCTGGCCCACCGCAGGGCTGCGGCGATGCTGGTCGACCTGCGCCTGCTTGGCCGCCATCTCGTCCACCTTCGCCTCGGCATCGGCCCAGGCCTGTTCGGTGGTGTCGCGCACCAGCGTGGTGATGCGGAGACCGAATTCGAGCGGCGGGAGGTCGCGGTCGAGATCGCGGCTCAGCCGTTTCAGCCGCGCGATCCGCTCCGCCACGCCGTCCAGCGGCTCGCCCCAGAAGAGCTGGACGTCCGCCTCGGTCGCCGCGACGCGCTCGGCCGCCTCTGACGCGCCGCCGAAATAGAGCCGCGGGTGCAGCCGATCGCCACGGGGCGGGATGCGGGGCACCACCGTCGATCCAGCGACCTGGAAATGCTCGCTTTCGAACGTGACGTCGGTTTCGGTCCACAGCCGCCGCACCAACCGCATGAAGTCCTTGGTGCGGGCATAGCGATGGGCCTGGTCGCCCTCGCTGTCGCCATAGGCGGCGAGATTGTCCTGGCCGGAGACGATGTTGATGCGCACCCGTCCGCCGCTCAGCGCATCCAGCGTCGCCGCCGCCGAGGCGAAGTTGGCGGGCCGCCAATAGCCGGGGCGGATCGCGATCAGCGGCTCGAACGTCCTGGTGCGGGCGGTGAGCGCGGCGGCGACGGTGAAGGTGTCGGGCCGCCCCCAGCCGGTGCCGATCAGCGCGCCGTCCCAGCCATGGTCTTCGAGCGCGCGCGCATGGCTGGTCAGCGTCTCCAGGCTTGCCGGCTCGGGATCGCTGACGTCGCCGCGGTGGCCACCCTCGACCTGATTGGGGATGTACCAGAGGAACTCGGTGTGGTTCGTCATAAGGACTCCATTGCTGGGGGTGGGGAAGGGGCGGCTGCCGGCTAGTCGAGCCGGAAGCCGAGGCCGTGGAGGACGGCGCGGAGGGCATCGCGCCCGGCAATCGACTCCGCGCCGCGGACGCGCTGGGTCGCCTGGTCGCTCCAGTCGCGCTCGGGCAGGTGCTGCTCGCGCTGGAAGCTGCGGAGGCGTCGATCATAGGCGGCGATCGCAGGTGGGCTTGCCGCCGCGCCATAGCGTTCGCGGAAGAGCACGGCGTCCTGCGGCAGGCGGGGCTTGACCGCGGCGGGCCGCGCGGGATCGGGATAGCCGACCGTCAGCCCGAACAGCGCAAAGCTCTGCGGCGGCAGCCCGAGTTCGGCGGCGACCTCGGCAGGCTTGTTGCGGATGCCGCCGATATAGCAGCTGCCGAGCCCGATCGATTCCAGCGCCACGACTGCGTTCTGCGCGGCGAGCGAGGTGTCGACGGCGCCGAGCAGGAAGCTCTCGAGAAAGTGAAGCGCATTCGCCGGGGTTCCTATCGCCTCGCCGATACTGGTCAGCCGGTGATGGTCGACGATCCACAGGAGGAAGAGCGGGGCGTCTAGGATCTGCTTCTGGTTCCCCGCCAGCGCCGCGAGCCTGGCCTTGCGCGCCGTATCCTCCACGGCGATCACGCTCCAGGGCTGGAGGTTGGACGAGCTCGCGGCCGACTGGGCGGCGCCGACCAGCAGCTCCACCGTTCCAGCAGGCACCGGGTCGGGCAGATAGGCGCGGACCGAGCGGTGCGAGAGCAGGCCGTCGAGTGTCTCGTTCCAGAAGACCGGCGCCTTGCGCGGTTCGCGATAGCGTTCGAACAGGCGTGCGGCGGGTACGTCCGCCCAGTCGGCGGTTTCGATCAGGTCATCCATGGCGTTCTCCGAGCGACGGCAGCGGAATGGCGGCGTCGGACGCGCCGTCGGGGAATTCCTCGACACCGAGCAGCCGGTGGAGCAGCGCGCGCAGTTCGGCGATGCGGGCGCGGCGCGCGATGCCCGTGCCGGGCAGCGCGACCGCGATGTCGGCGGCCAGCCGGCCGTCCTCGAGCAGGACGATGCGATCGGCGAGCAGGATCGCCTCGTCGATATCGTGGGTGACGAGCAACACGGCAGGCTGGTGGGCATCGACCAGCCGCCGCAGCAGCGCGTGCATCTGGACGCGGGTCAGCGCATCGAGCGCGCCGAACGGCTCGTCGGCGAGCAGCAGCTTAGGCTCGCGCACCAGCGCGCGGGCGAGGGCAACACGTTGCTGTTCGCCGCCCGAAAGCTCGTGCGGCCAGGCGCGTTCGCGGCCGCCCAGCCCCACTTCGGCGAGCGCGGCGCGTCCGCGGTCGCGCCCGCCCGAAATGCCCAGCAGGACATTGTCGAGCACCCGCATCCACGGCAGCAGCCGGGCATCCTGGAAGATCACCGAGAGCCGCTCGGGGAGCCGGATCTCGCCTTCGCCCTCCGCCTCATGGTCGATCCGGGCGAGAGCGCGGAGCAGGGTGCTCTTGCCCGAGCCGCTGCGGCCGAGCAGCGCGACGAACTCGCCCGGGGCGACGTCGAGGTCGATGCCGTTGAGCACGCCCTTGCTGGTGAACGACCGGGTGAGACCGCGGACCTGCACGGCCAGGCTTTCCGCACGCACGCTCACCGGCCGAGCGTCCGGCGCCAGCGCAGCAGGCGGCGTTCGAGCAGGCGAACCAGCGCGTCCGAGCCGAAGCCGAGCAGCGCGTAGACGACGAGGCCGACCAGCATCACGTCGGTCTGCGCATAGTTGCGCGCGAGGGTGACCATATAGCCGATGCCGCTGGTCGCGTTGAGCTGCTCGACCACCACCAGCGCGAGCCAAGAGGAGGTGACCGCAAAGCGCAGGCCGGTGAGGAAACCGGGCAGCGATCCGGGTACGACGACGTGGCGGAGGAACTGCCAGCGCGAGAGGCCGACGGTCTCGGCCAGCTCGACATGGCGCAGGTCGATCGCCCGCAGGGCATTGTGGGTGTTGATGTAGATCGGCACGAACACGGCGACCGCGATCAGCGTGACCTTCATCGTCTCGCCGATGCCGAGCCACAGGATCATGAACGGGATCAGCGCGAGGATCGGCACGCCGCGCTTGATCTGCACCAGCCCGTCGATGACATAGCCGCCGAGCAGCGACAGCCCCGAGAGGAGCGCGAGCGCGGTGCCCATCACCACGCCGAAGCCGAGCCCGCTCATCGCCCGCCAGGCGGAGATGCCGAGATGCTCCTGCAGGCGGCCTTCGCGGACCAGTTCGATGCCGGTGGTCACCGCGGTCCAGGGTGCGGGCAGGATGCGGGGATCGAGCCAGCCGGTGGCGGAGAGCAGCGACCAATAGAAGAGCAGCAAGCCAGGGCCCAGCAGGCTGCCATAGCGGGCAGGGGTGCCGGGGCTCAGCCTCTGCCGGGGCCGCGCCGGGCGGGGGCGGCCTTGCTCCGCAGGCGCAATGGCCGGGGTCCTTGGCGCCGTCGCCGGCACGTACAGACGTTCCGCATAGGCGTTCATGGTGCAATTCCCTTCGCTGCTGCCGCCGCGCCGGCGATTCCCTCGAAGCGGCGGTCGAAAAGCGTCGCCGCGTCGAGGCGCGGGCGTTTGGTCTCGGGGGCCAGCGTGTCGATCGCCGCCTGCTCATAGGCGATGGCGCCGTCCCACTTATCGGGAATGGCGACGTTGGCGGTATAGTTCGCGAGCACGCGGGCATCGGCGAGCGGCAGCCCGCGCTTGCCGGCATAATAGCCGCGCGCCAGCGCTTCGGTGTGGGTGTTGATCCACGCCTGGCCGCGCCCCCAATATTGGATGAAGATGCGCAGCGCGGCGGCCTTGCCGGGATCGGCGAGCACCTTTTCGGGCACGTAGATATTGCCCCCGTCGTCGCGGAAGGGGGCGTGCTGCAGGATGTGCGCGCCCCGCGCCCCATAGTCCCGCACATAACGCTGGGCGACCAGATCATTGCGGATCGGCGCTGCGTCGATCGCGCCGGAAGCGAGCGCGTTGGTATAGACGTCGCCGCCGATGCTCGAGGGCAGCTCGACCAGCGTCACCTGATCGCGCGGGATGCCGGCGGCCTTGAGCGTATCGATGACGATCTGGCCCTGCACCTGGCTCGGGCTGAACGCGATACGCTTGCCACGCAGGCCCGCGAGCGTGTGGATCCCGGCCTTGGGCGCGATCCCGAACACCCAGGCGTGGCGTCGCGTGCGATCGGCATATTCGCGAAAGGCGATGATGCGCACCGGGATGCCGGCCCACACCGCATGGATCGGCGGCACGCTGGCACCGAAGCCGACTTCGAGCACGCCGGCATGGAAAGCCTCGGTCACGTCGGGGCCGCCGGTGATCTCCGCCCATTGGATGCGGAAGGGCAGCTGCTTGTCCCAGCCATTATGCTCGAACACCCAGCGCGTCACCGGATCGCCGACGCGGAGGACGACACCCGGCGGCACGCGATCCGGGATCGGCGCGGCGAGTGCCGCGCTGGGCGCCGCCACCGCCGTGCGGCGCGCAGGCGCAAAGGCCAGCAACAGCGCGGAGGACGCAACCACGACCGCCGCCAGCGTGCCCGATCCGGCCGGCCAGCGAGGCGTCGTGCGTGCCATCAGGCCGGCACGGCGTCGGCGGGGACCGACTTCATCTGCTCGGTCGGGTAGCGGTCGCCGACCGTGGCGCCGTGCGGGAAGGCGGCTTCGAGTTCCTCGATCGTGCCTTCGTCCAGCTGGATCGCGCCCGCCGCCCAATTATCCTCGAGATGGCGGATGTGCCGTGTGCCCGGGATCGGCACGACCTGTTTCGCCAGCACCCAGGCAAGGCTGACCTGGGCCGGCGAGACGTGCAGCCGCTCCGCGACGTCCTCGATCGCCCGCCGGCGCCGCGCGTTGGCTGCTACGGCCTCGGCCTGGAAGCGCGGGTGGATGTTGCGGCGGTCATTTTCCTCCACCGGCCCGGCGCCGGCAAGAAAGCCGCGCCCCAGCGGGCTGTAAGCGACGAAGGCGATGCCGAGGTCGCGCGCGGTGGGCAGGATCTCCGCCTCGACGCCGCGGGTCCACAGCGAATATTCGCTCTGCAGCGCGGCGATCGGTGCCACGGCATGGGCGGAGCGGAGCTGCTCGGCGCTGACTTCGGACAGACCGATCCCGCCGATCTTGCCTTCGTCCTGCAGCACGCGCAGCTCGCCCACCGACTGCTCGACCGGCACCTCGGGATCGACGCGGTGCAGATAATAGAGGTCGATCCGCTCCACCTTGAGCCGGCCTAGGCTCGCCTCCACCGCTTCGCGCGCGGTGACGCGGCTGCCGTCGCTGCGCCGGTGCGTGAACTTGCTGGCGATGACGAGCCCGTCACGCCGCCCGGCGATCGCCCGGCCCAGCAGCTCTTCGTTATGCCCGCTGCCATAGGCGGTGGCGGTGTCGAAGAAATTGATGCCTAGCTCGATTGCCCGGCGCAGCGTGGCGATCGACTGCGCCTCGTCCGCTTGCCCATAGACATGGGATAATCCCATCGCGCCAAAGCCTTGGGCGCTGACCTGCGCCCCACCGATACTCGCCACATCCGTTCTCCCGGTTGGTGCCGACAGGGTGCGGGGGGAGGCGACAAGCGGCGACGCAGAAAAACTTCGGCCCTCTAAATCAAATCCTACTTAATAGATGGGGATTCGCGTTCATACGAATATCTATCGAGTCGATAGGAATTAAACAAAGGGGGTCCTCGATGAATCATCTGCATGTCACGCGTTCGCTGCTCGCGAGCGCCGCCATCGTTGCGACGCCCGCAGTGGCCCGGGGACAAGCCACGCAGCAGGTCCAGCTCGCCGCCCTGGCCGAGGAAGGCGATGGGCAGGACATCCTGGTGATGGCGCGCCGCCGTTCCGAGAATATCCACGACGTGCCAATTTCGGTGCAGGCGATCAGTGGCGAGACGCTGGAGCGCAAGGGAACGATCGATCTGCAAAGCCTGATCGACCAGACACCGGGCCTGAACTCCACCGGCGGCAACCCGCGCAACTTCTCGGTCACGATCCGGGGCATCGGCTATGCGCCCACCGCCGCCGACGGGCTCGACAACGCGATCGGCGTCTATTTCGACGGCGTGTACCAGGCGCGCCCCGGGCAGGTGCTGCAGGATCTCGTCGACGTGCAGAGCTTCGAGGTGCTGCGCGGCCCGCAGGGCACTTTGTTCGGCCGCAACGCGGCGGCGGGCGCGCTCAACATCACCTTCAACAAGCCCAGCTTCACCCCGGCGCGCACCTTCGAGGTGACCTATGGCCGCTACAATTTCGCGCAGGGCAAGGCGATCCTCACCGGCCCGATCAGCGACACCATCGCTTTCCGGACGGTCGCGTTCGGCACGAGCGGCGACGGCTGGATCGCCACGCCCTTCCGTCCGGCCTTCCGTGCGGCGGCAGCCCAGAAGAACATCTACGCGCCCACCGCGACCGACGATGCGACCACGGCGGGAACCGGCCGCTGGGGCGTGCGCCAGCAGTTCCTGCTCGCCACCGGGCCGCTCAAGGTGAACCTGGCCGGGGACCTCAACGTCGAGCGCGACAGCTCGTCCGGCTTCAGCTCGGGCGGCGGGATCGTCGAGCTGTTCGGGCCCGGCAACTGGGGCATCAACACCACGGCGGCGCAACAGACCCGCGTGAGCAACGCGCTCAAGGCGCTGGGGCAGCTTGCCAACTACGGCGGCGTGCAGAACTGGGTGCCGAGCGTCGATCCGCGCACGAACATCACCAACAACTACAACCAGATGCGCACCAAGAATGCGGGCGTGTCGCTGACCGCCGACTATGATTTCGGTCCGGTGACGCTCACCTCGATCAGCGCGTGGCGGCTCTGGACCTTCGATCCGCCACAGGACAGCGACAGCACGCCGATCGACATCTACCAGAACATGGCGATCAGCCGCAGCGATCAGTTCAGCCAGGAATTCCGCCTCGCGTCCAATCGGCGCGGCCCGATCGAGTGGCAGGCCGGCGCCTTCCTCTATTATTCCAAGCTGCGCGACCATTATGTGGTGCACCAGTTCGGCGCGGACGTGATCCCCTGGTACAACGCCTATAACACGATCGCCGGTACGAGCTTCACGCCGCTACCGCTGTCGTTTCGCTCGCAGCTGACCGGCGTGCAGATCATCGAGGATACCACGGTCAAGAACCGCACCGCCGCCGCCTATGGGCAGGCGACGTGGCACCTCACCCGCAAGCTCGATCTCACCGGCGGCCTGCGCTACACCTATGACCGCAAGAACGGCTCCAGCCCGGTCGATACCAGCCAACTGCCGACATCGCTTCCGGCGGGAATCACCAACGCGCAGTTGCTGGCCTTCTACAATGCGATCGATGCCGTGCAGCGCAATGTGGGCATCGCCTATGCCGTGCCAGGCTATCCGACGACGCCCGCCACCACCGGCTATGCGCTCAACCTGCGGACCTCGAACGACAATCTGTCCGGCACGGCCAGCCTTTCGTACAAGATCACGCCGGACATCACCGCCTATGTCACCTACGCCACCGGATTCCAGGCAGGCGGGCTCGATCTCAACAACCGCTCGCTCAACCCGACGGCGCCGGCGATCCAGCCAACGACGACCAAGAATATCGAAGCCGGGATCAAGGCATCGTTGTTCGACAAGCACCTGACGCTTGCGCTCTCGGCCTATCACGAGAAGCTCGACGGCTTTCAGACCTCGATCTCGTACACGCTGCCCGACGGCACCCCGCAGCGGGGCGCGACCAATGTCGGCGATATCCGTGCGCGCGGGGTGGAATGGAGCGCGGCGGCCAATTTCGGGTCCGGCCTGCGGCTGACCTTCGACGGCAACTACAATGATGCGGTCTACACCCGCGCGCCCTCGCTGCCGGCACCGGCCGAACTCAGCTACAACGGTATCGCCAATATCGACGCCAAGGGGCAGCGCGCACCCTATTCGCCCAAATGGGCGCTCTCGATCACGCCCTCCTGGGATATCGCGATCAACGCCAGGACCGAATTCTACAGCTATGCGCAGTTCTCGCACACCACCGCCTACGGCACCGGCGTGACCCAATCGATCTATACCCAGGTGCCGGCCCAGTCGAACCTCAACCTGCGTGCGGGGCTGCGGCTCGACAGCGGCAAGTACGATGTATCGCTGTTCGCCAACAATGCGACCAACGAGCGGAACATCATCTCGCAGGCCCTGCTGGCGGCGCCATCGGGGGCAGGGGTGACGGCGTATCTCGGACGAACGGTCAACTACAATCAGCCAGCCAGATATGGTCTGACGCTACGTGCCAAGATTTGAACAGCCGATGCTCGATGCTTCTCGCCGAGACACGAGCAGCCTAACGGGACGTGTCGCGTCCTGTATCTCTGTCCCATGCGTCGGCAACAGGATGTTGCTGGATGTCTGCGGAGAGGTGGATGGTGCCGGGGACGGAGTCGAACTGACTGAAATTCGAAAATTAAATCAAAGATTTAAGCAAGGTACTGTCAACCTCGATACCGTGCGATATACCGTCAATGCAAAAAGTAGGTTGGTTCGATTCCAAGAATTGCAGACGATTTATCCATTATCGTCGAGTGGAAGCGATTTCGACGCTGCATCCAGTTGGGCTGAAATGCAACCCTTTGAGAGCAAAACTGGCGGGGTCGTAAGTCTCGATCGCTGAAATTCGTGCACGTGGCCTATCGGGGTCAAGGCTAACTCAGCGGGAAAATTCAACGGGATGCAATCATACAGCAAGGGCTGAGCGAGAGATTTGCCGTAAGAGGCGAGCAGCCATGAAGCTGCAAGCACGTTTGAACTCTCAACGAGTCAGGGTTTCGCGCTGCATCAGCCAGAGCACCGCAGCGCTCGAAAACGCCGCCGCAGCAGTGAACATTGCGGTGCGCAGCCCAAAGTTGCTGGCAATCTGTGCGGTGATGAGAGGTGCGAAGAAGCTGATTACCCGGCCCCAGTTGAAGATCGACGCGGCCGTAGATTGCAGGTGCCGCGGATAGAGCTCGGCCATCCACGGCCCCCAGATCACGCTCGAGCAGAGCGCGCTACCGTACAGCAGCCCCAGCAGCTTGAGCAGCAGCGGATCGGACGGCGCCAGCAGGAAGCCGATGATGGCCAGGGAGGCGATGCCAAAACCAACGGCGTTGAACCGGCGGCCGAAGCGATCGGCGGCCCAGCCCCAGAAGAAGCCGCCGACGATGTTGCCGCCGAACTGCCAGGCCACGAGCTCGCCCGCCACTGCCGTGCTCAGCCCGCGCTCGCCGGTCAGATAGGTCGTCAGCCAGCCGCTGAAGGCGGCATAGCCGAAGAAGTTCAGGCCGGTCATCGCCGCAAGCATCAGCGTCTGCCGGCGCAGGCCCGGCGCGAACAGCTCGCCGATCGGCAGCCGGGTGGTTGCGCGCTGGACGAGATCGACGGGCGAGCCTGCCGGGATGAGGACCAGCGCAACCAGCGCAAGCGCCAGCGGGGGCAGACCGCCGATCCACAGCAGCAAGCGCCAGTCCGGGGCTGAGACGGCGCTC
The DNA here is from genome assembly GCF_900114095.1 of Sphingomonas sp. NFR04. Lineage (GTDB taxonomy): Bacteria > Pseudomonadota > Alphaproteobacteria > Sphingomonadales > Sphingomonadaceae > Sphingomonas. The sequence goes on from NZ_FORV01000004.1 coordinate 472,691, forward strand.
ATGCCCACGCCCAGCATCACGATCGAAAGGCTAAAGGTGGCATTGAGCATGCCGGCAAGACGGCCCCGCATCGTCGGGCTGAAGAGGTTGACATAGATGCCGACGACGACCGGGAACGACGCACCGGCGAAGAAGCCGAGCAGAAAGCGCTGGACGAGAAGCTCGACATAGCTGGCAACCGCCACGCCGCTCAGCAGCATGACGCCATAACCGACGACCAGCGTCGCCAGCATCCGCCGCCTGCCGAACCGATCCGCCATCTGGCCGATCACGATCGCGCCGATCAGCGCCCCGGCACCTTGCGCCGAATAGACCGAGCCTGCCTCCAGCAGCGATAGCCCCAGTGCCTGGCGGAGGAACGGCCGCAGCACGTCCACTGTGTTCCAGGCCCAGCCATAGAAGAATTCGCAGACCAGCAGCAGCCCGAAGATCGCCAGCTGACGCGGGAAGCGCAACGGCGGGTTGGCCGGTGCCGGGGAAGAAATCGCGCTGCTCGCCATGTGCTGTGTCCAGATTTACCGGGGAGAGGCGTCTGCGCGGCCGCGCCGCGCAGACGGCGTTGGGCTTCGTCAGGACGCCTGCAATGCGGACATCTTGAGCTGAACGAGCATCGCGAGCTCGTCATAGACCACCCATTCGTCGACGATCTTGCCGTCGCGGATGTGGAAGTGCGTGACCCCCATGACGTGCAGCGGGTGGCCGGTGGGTGCGCCAAGGCTGCCATAGCCGAGATGATGGCCATCCATCGTCCAGCGAAGCGCGTACTTGGTGCCGCCCTCCTCGCTGTCGACCGAGCAGATATGCTGCGGGACGAAGGCGCAATCGGGAAGCAGCGCGACCAGCCGCATCGTCTGCTGCAACACCGCAGCGGGGCCGGCGATCTCGCGCATCAGCGGCCCGTGCCACTGGCAGTTGGGCGCATAGATGTCGCGGATCAGACCGAACATGCGCTTGTTGTAGATGTGGTGCAGCCAGCGCAGCAGCTCGGCCTCGCCTTCATTGTGCGCGATCGACGTGTCCGCCTCCGTTTCCGGAGGGTATTGGCCAAGCAGGCGGCGGTTTTCGACGAGGTCGAACATTGCCTCGCCATTCTCGACCTTCTTACGGGCGACACCCTCGGCGAAGACGTGCGGATCGAGGCCGATCTGGATCACCGGGCCCATATTGTCGCGGACGATCCACTCCTTGTAGATCTTGTTCTCCAGGATCATGCATTCCGCCACCGTCCGCGTGCAGTAGGTGCGGCCGGTGGGCTTGCCCCAGGATCCGAACTGGCTGTGCCGACCCAGGCCGTGCGTCATGTGGCTGGTGTAGAAGCCGTCGACGTCGTTGCCGCGCCAGATGACCTGCTGCGCCATGCCGCGGCGGTCGGGAAACTCCACCAGCCGCTGGATTGTATCGCGGATATGGGTCTCGCGATCATACATGGTGCCCATCGTCGTGTAGGCGACGCAGTTGTGCGTGTAGTGGGTGTAGATCAGGCCAACGTCGCGCTCGTCCCAGATGCGATGGGTGCAGCGGATGATGTAGTCGACGATGTCGGTATAGCAGGGGTCGAAGCCGCGCATCGACTGGACGCGGGGGCGATCCTCCGGCACCAGCTGCGTGAAATCGCGCCGCTCGACCTGCAGCACGGCGGCGTCCGGCGACGGCGTCACCTTTCCGCTCTCGACAGGCTTTGCTGGCTTGTTGCTGCTATCCGTCACGAAACCTCCAATGATGCGCTATGTGTGCGTGATAGGGTGCTGGGTGCGCCCTGCGAAAGATCCGATAGCCAGCTGCTGAGCGCCTGCGCGCATGCCTGTGGCTTCTCCAGCAGCACGAAGTGTCCCGCGCCGGGAATGCGTTCAATGCGCACCCTCCGAAGGCCGGCGGCGAGTTCGTCCTGCGTCGCTGCAGGCGCGACCACGTCGCCCTCCCCGGCGAGGATCAGGACCGGCATCTGAAGGGTTGCCAGCCGCGGTCGCTGATCGGCGCGGGAAAGCGCAAGCTCGGTTTGGCGACGCGCTGTGCCCGGCGGGCATGCCCGCGCCATGGCGATTATCTGGTCGCGCAACGCCGCATCGCCGGTGCGATCGGGGTGGACGTACCTGGCCCAGAGCGTCTCGCCGACCAGCGTTCCCGGATCCACGCCATCCGCTACCTGCGCGCGCCGCGCACCATGCTGGTCCACCGGCACGTCGCGGGGCGTGGTGGCGATCAACACCATCGCGGCGATCCGTTCGGGTGCGCGTGCCGCCATCTCGAGCGCGACGATGCCGCCCAGCGAAAAGCCGAGTGCGATGAAGCGCGGCGGTGCTTTGGCCAGCACCGCCTCGGCGGCGTCACCGATGTCTTCATGGCCCGTCAGATCCGCGGCGATCGAGGGGTGCCTGGCCGGCAGCATCGGCGCGAAGACGCTCGCATCGCACAACGTGCCCGGCAGTAGCAGCAGCGGCAATCGTTCGTCGCGCACGGTGTTTTCGACAGCCTCTCGCACCAGGGGCGGCTGAGCCGCCTTGCATAAGCAATGACATTGGCCTACCAGACTTGCATCCGAATGCAATACTGGTTGGAGCATGTTGTGACAGATTGGACTCGCGAGCAGATGGAGCAGCGGCTGGTTCGCTACGCCGATCTCGTGCCATGCCGGACGGCGTTTCTAGACACCCGGACGCCGGGGTCGACGGAGAAGGAAAACTTCACGATCATCGGCCCCGGGGTGTCCGAAAGTGCCGACCAGTTCGTCCACATCACCGAGAAGCACGGCTTCAACATCGGCGCGGCGCGGCAGCCCTTCGGGTGCATCAACTCGCAGCACAGCCACGAGACCGCCGAGGTGTTCGTCGTTCATTCGGGGCATTGGCGCCTGCTGTTCGGGCCGAATCGCGAGGATGGGACGCTCGATATCGCACCGGGCGATGTCGTGTCGGTGCCGACGCGCATGTTCCGCGGCTTCGAGAAGATCGATCGGGGTCTGGGGTTCCTATACACCGTGCTGGGCGAGGATGATCCCGGCAAGGTCACCTGGGCCCCGGCGGTGTTCGAGGCCGCGTCCGACTTTGGCCTGAAGCTCACCAAGGAAGGCATGCTGATCGACACCAGCGCCGGTGACTACACGCTGCGCGAGGCCGATCTCGCGGCGCCGATCGATACGGGCCATGCCGAGCAACTGGTCACCCCGCCCCTCGAGAAGCTGCTGCAGTGCATCGTGCGGGCCGGCATGGCCGAGGCCAATCCGCAGTCGCCGCTCGCGAGGGAAGGCGTGCAAGAGGCGGGGCTGATCGTCCCGCAGGCGACCGATGACGGCTTCGCCCCCGGTCCGATCGTCGGCTGGTGGCCGCATGGCTTCAACCTTCGCCTGCTGACGCTGGAGAGTGGCGCGTTCGTGCCGCCGCATGCGCGCAGCGAGGCCGAGGTGCTGTTCGTGCAATCGGGGGCGCTCGAGATGCGTTGGGGCGAGGAATCGCTGTTCCTGGGCGCGGGCGACACGCTCACCGTGCCCAAGGGCCTCTACCGGTCCTATCGGAACACGGCGTCCGTGCCGGCGCAGGTCTTCGTGACCCGCGGCACCGAGAACCCCGCGCGTCCGGTGTTTGCCGCCTAACCGGACAGCGACGGTGATAAAAAGGGAGGGCGTGGCCAGCTCGGCCACGCCCTCCCTTTTGTTTGGCAGTGCGCCGCCCCGATCCGAGGCGGCGCCTTGCGGTTCAGGCCGGCACGCGCAAACGATCGAAGCGGATGGCCGCAGCCTTCTGGTGACCCTCCAGCCCTTCGCTGCCGCTCTGGCGGATCGCCGGGGGAGCGACCTGGGCGACCGCGCTTTCGTCAAGCCACTGATGGGTCGCAATCTTGACGTACGAGCCAACCCAGAGCCCGCCGGTATAGCGGCCCGCGCCCATGGTCGGCAGCGTGTGGTTGGTGCCGACATTCTTGTCCGAATAGACGACGCTGGCATTTTCTCCGATGAACAGCGAGCCATAGTTGCGCAGCTTGTGCGAAAAGGCATGCGGATCGGCGGTATGGACCTGGAGGTGCTCCGCCGCGACGTGATCCGAATAGGCGATCATCGCTGCTTCGTCCTCGCACAGCACGACCTCGCCATAGTCGCGCCAGCTCTGGCCGGCGACGGCGGCGGTGGCCAGCGTCTCCAGTTGCCGGGCGACTTCGCGCACGGTCGCTTCGGCAAGGCTGCGATCGGTGGTGATCAGCCCCACGCGGGTACGCACGTCGTGTTCCGCCTGGCCCAGCAAATCGGTGGCGATCAGTTCGGGGTCGCCGGTGGAATCGGCGACGATGAAGATTTCGGACGGACCTGCCAGCTGATCGATGCCTACCGGTCCGAACACCTGTCGCTTGGCCTCATTCACGAACGCGTTGCCCGGTCCCATGATCTTGTCGACGCTCGGCACGGTCTCGGTGCCGAATGCCATCGCCGCAATCGCTTGGGCACCACCGATGCGGAAGATGCGGTCTGCACCGGAAAGGTGGCAGCCGGCGATCATCGCGCGGTGCGCGTTTGGCGGCAGGCACGCGACCACTTCATCGCATCCGGCCACCTTTCCAGGCACGATCGTCATGATCGGCGCAGAGAGGAGCGGGAAGCGACCGCCGGGCACATAGGCGCCGACGCGCTGGATAGGAATGACGCGGTGGCCGAGATGCAGGCCGGGCAAGGGCTCCACTTCCAGCGGGAGGATCGTGCCGAGCTGCGCCTGTGCGAAGCGGCGGACGTTCTCGATCGCAAATTCGGTGTCAGCGCGGGTCTGCGGGTCCAGTTCGTCGACAGCAGCGGCGCGGTCGGCTGCCGAAACCTCGAACTGGTCCAAATCGGCCTTGTCGAATTCCCGTGAATAGCGCGCGACCGCGGCGTCTCCATTGGCGCGCACGTCGGCCAGCACCTTGGCCACCAGCCCCGCGACATCGCTGCTGTCGGCGATCTGATCCCGTTCTGGTTGCTTGATGTAGAGGGTCCGGGACTCAAACCCAAGCGGCGCGTTCATCAGCTTCTCCTCGATTTGCTAAAGCGATGCGGGGCATCTTGGGCCCGAATAATGCATCCGAATGCAAATGTCATTGGGCTAATCGCGCTATCGGCTGCAAAGCTTTGCGGTTATGGCGAAGGCGCTGCAGCAAGGGGCACAAAGGAAATGCCAAAACGTACCGCCGACCGCGCACCGACCGCTTCGTTCATCGCGCAGTCGGGCCGACGGCCTACCTCCTATGACGTTGCGCGCATCGCCGGCGTCTCGCAGTCGGCGGTGTCGCGGTGCTTCGCGCCCAATGCGTCGATCGCGCCGGCAAAGCGCGAGTTGATCCTGAAGGTCGCGTCGGAGCTGGGCTATCGTCCCAATGCCCTTGCGCAGGCGCTGATTTCGAAGCGGACGAACCTGGTCGCGGTGCTGATCTCGAACCTGACCAATCTCTACTATCCGGAAGTGCTCGCCGGGCTGAGTGCCAGCCTCACCAAGCGCGACGTACGGGTGCTGCTGTTCAGCCTCGGCGCTGAGAGCGAAGTGGATGACGTGATCGACCAGATCTGGCGCCATTCGGTGGACGGGGTGATCGCGGCGGCGCGCCTGTCCGAGCAGCAGCTGGAGCAGTTCGCCGATCATCAGATCCCGGTCGTGATGTACAATCGCCTGGCCAGCGGTCCCAACGCTGCTTCTGTCCGGTGCGATTCGGTAGGCGGCGAGCGTGACCTTGTCGAACGGCTGATCGCTAGCGGCCATCGACACTTCGGCATCATCGCCGGCCCCGAGGACAGCTATGTGGGCGAAGAGCGGAACAGTGCGGCCAGAACGCTGCTCGCGGAGCGAGGCTTCGGGGACGTGCCGATGGTGCGCGGCGACTTCAGCTATGCGAGCGGGCGGGCGGGGGTGCGCGAACTTGCGCGCATCATGCCCAAGCTCGACGCTGTCGTCTGCGCCAGCGATCTTATGGCGATCGGAGCCATGGATGAGGCGCGAATCGAGCTGGGGCGCGACGTGCCTAAGGACCTGTCGATCGTCGGTTTTGACGGCTCGGGCCCGGCAACTTGGGAAAGCTACCGCCTGACAACCATTCGCCAGCCGGTTGGCCGTATGACGGCCGCCGCTGCCGCGATGCTGATGGAGCGGATCGAGGATCCCGCGTCGCCTGCTGAGCAGCGGCTCTTTTCCGGCCAAATGATCGAGGGCGCCTCGGCCCGACTCGGGGCGTGAGGCGCTGCATTCGGCTTTACAAAATAGTGACATTTTTGCCGCGGCTATCGCATGCTCTGAAAACCCTTATGGCCTCGCCCCACAAGATTGCTTCCCTAACAAGTTGATAATTGTCAATTAATTCTAACTAGACGCGTCATGGTCGAACGCTTGATCGAATGACTTCGAATGCAAAAATTAGTGGACGGGTTGCCTGACCACCGATAGCTTTCAAGCCTCAAATGAAGAGGTGGGGAGCTCATGAAAAACGATCTCAAGATGGCGTGCTCGAGCGCGGTGCTGATCCTGATGTTCGCCGGCGCACCGGCTCTGGCGCAGACGCAAGCGCAAGCGCCCGTCGCGGCAGAAGAAAATAGCGGCAGCGAGATCATCGTCACTGCGCAGCGTCGCGACGAGCGACTGCGCGACGTGCCGATCGCGATCACCGCGCTGACCAGCGAGACCCTGTCGCGACTGCACGTCGACAATGTCAGCCGCGCGGAACTCGTGACCCCTGGCTTCACCTGGGGCTCTCAGGGATCGGATTCCTTCCCGGCAATCCGCGGCGTGCGGACCAGCCTCGTCAGCGCCCAGAACGATCCTGTGATCGGGTTCTACATCGACGGCATCTACCAGAGCCGCACCCAGCAGCAGAGCATCCCGATCTTCGACGTTGGCCGGATCGAGGTGCAGCGCGGGCCGCAGGGCACGCTGTACGGCCGCAACACCTTCGGCGGCAATCTCAGCATCGTCACGCAGGCGCCGACCGAGAAGGAAGAAGCCGGGTTCACGGTCGATGTCGGCAACTTCAACTCGACCCGGATCGACGGCTATATCAACCTGCCGCTCACCGAGACGCTGCAGGTGCGTGTCGCCGGTGTGTTCCAGCGGCACGATGGATATGTGAAGTCGACCACGCCCGGTATCGAGCTCAACGACCTCAACGAGAACGCCCAGCGCGTGAATGTCCGCTGGAAGCCCAGTGCCGAACTGGAGGTGACGTTGCACGCCGGCCGCTGGCGCCGGGACGATGCGGGTGCGGGCTCATATGGGTACAAAGTGGCCGGCACGCTGATCAATCCGCAGACCGGCTTCCAGTCGATCAACGGGCAGCCCTTCGCGGTCAATCCTTCGGTGCCGAACGGGGCCCCCAATGTCGCCGGGCGCGATGTCGGCCTGCCGGTGACCGGCGGCGCCTGGACCAACGACTGGAACTACCAGCCGTTCGAGCATATCGCCGAGGACTATGTGTCCGGCCAGGTCGCGTATGATCTCGGCAGCGTCACGTTGCGCTCGATCAGCGGCTATACCCACTTCACCGCACATCGCAGCGCCGACAACGACCAGAGCAGCAAGGTGTTCGAGGCCTATGGCTACGGCTCGGGGGTGCAGGAGCCGAACACCCGCTCGAACTCCTTCACCCAGGAACTGCAGGTCGCGTCGAACGGCGCGGGGCCGCTGCAGTGGATCGCCGGCGCCTATTATCTCCACGACGACATCTTCGAGACCTATCAGCAGAAGGTGACGGCACCCGGTGCCACCAGCGGTGCGTTTCGCGGTGACGCAGCGCTGAAGACCGACGCGTTCGCCGGCTATGCGCAGGGTACGTTCGCCGTGGTGCCGGACCTGCTGAAGGTCATCGGCGGCGTCCGCTATTCGCACGAGAAGAAGGCATTCCGCTTCGCCGACTTCGTCGATGCAGCGCCAGGGACCTATGACTTCCGCACGCCGTACAGCACCACCACCGGCGGCCCGAGCTTCGACAGCTGGACGTGGCGCGGCGGCCTGCAGGCGACGCCGGATCGCAATACCATGCTCTATGCTACCGTATCGACGGGCTTCGCATCGGGCGGGGTGAACGATACGGGCGGCGATCCGGCGATCCCGGAGTCCTATGCCCCGCAAAAGGTCACCGCCTATGAGGCAGGCGTCAAGGCGCGCTTCCTGGGCGGCAAGCTCGATACAGAGCTGTCGGTCTTCCACAACGCGTTCAGCAACCTGCAGATCAACGTCTACACGCCGCGGGTGTCCTACTTCGGCAGCGCGGGCAAGGCGCGGAGCAATGGCGCCGAACTCACCGTGCGGGCGACGCCCGTACCGGGGCTCCACGTCGATGCGACGCTGGCCTATATGGATGCCAAGTACACCTACTACGTCAGCGGCAACAACTTCTACGGTCTGTCGGGGGGCAACGACCCCGTGTCGCTGAACCTTGCCGGCAAGCGCATCCCGCAATCACCCAAGTGGAAGAATACTTTGGTGGTAAGCTATGACATCGATCTGGGTTCGGCGGGCACGCTGTCGCCCCAGGGTATCTGGCTGCACTCGTCCGACTATTTCACCACGGACTACAACACCGTGCTCGATCACCAGCAGGCGTATGACAAGTTCGACGCATCGCTGCGCTGGACCGAGGCGCGCAAGCGCTATTTCATCGAGGCCTATGGCGCCAACCTCTCCAACGAGGCGGTGCTCTACAGCGCGGTGATCGGTCGCCGCGAGCGGGTGCAGGTGTCCTATGGAGCGCCGCGTACCTACGGCGTGCGAATCGGTGCCGCATTCTGACGACCGGCGGGGAAGGCTGTCCTTCCCCGCAGCGCGGGCGCGTTCAGCGCCCGCGCGCTTCGATCTGCCGGGCTGCGGCGAAGAGCATCGTTTCGCAGCCTGGCGGCCCGATCAGTTCGACGCCGACCGGCATGCCGTCGATTTGCTCGCCAGACGGCACGCTGAGCGCGGGCCAGCCGCTGCGCGCCGCAAGCTCGGGCGCCCAGCCGCCCTTCGGGTTCTCCAGAGAGCGGGGCACGACCTGCGAGGTAGGAAACAGCAGGAGATCGACCTGCTTCTCGTTCAGCAGGTGCACCATCGCGTCTCGTAGCCGGGCATGCTCGGCGAGGATCGTGGCGGTCGCTCCGCCCTTGCGCGCCAGTCGGGCGCGCAACTGCGGCGCATAATCGGGCAAGTGCGCCCCGCTTTTCACCAGCGCAGACAGTGTCGCAGGCGCGGTGCCGGGGACGAAATTGGTGGCAAGATAGCCGTCGAACGCATCAGCGAACTGCGCATCGACAATGTGATCGCCGCTTATCGGCAGCAATGCGTCCGGCAGCGCCACCGGATCGATGATCTGAACGTCGCTCCGCGCGAGTGCGTCGATCGCCGGCGCCAGCGCCGCGGAGATGGCGCGATCGCTGCCGAATGCCTGACGCAGGATGCCGATGCGCGGCTGGCGATCGGGTGCCGCAGCGAAGCGCAGGCCGAGCGCCGCGAGCAGCAGCGCGACATCGTCGACCGAGCGGGCGATCGGTCCGACCGTGTCGGTCGCCGGCGCAAGCGGTGCTATGCCGTTCATCGGGAGGGCATACTGGGCGGGGCGAAATCCCACCAGGCCAGTATAGGCGGCAGGAATGCGGAGGGACCCGCCGGTATCGGTTCCGAGGCCCGCCACTGCGAAGCCGCAGGCCACCGCAACGGCGGTGCCGCCGCTCGATCCGCCCGGCGTCACCTCGAGGTTCAGCGGGTGCAGCACGTCGCCGCCGAGGGAACTGCGCGATCGAATCTCGAAGGAGAGTTCAGACAGGTTGGTCTTGCCGACCAGTACCGCGCCGGCCGCGCGCAGCCGCGAGACCACGTTTGCGTCGCCAACCGGCATCGCGCCGCGCAGTCCGATGCATCCGGACGTGGTGGGCATGCCCGCCACGTCAATATTGTCTTTTACGACAATGGGGATGCCGTGGAGCGGTCCCAGCGACCTGCCTTGTGCCGCCGCGCGATCCGCGGCGTCGGCTTCGGCGCGTGCGTCCAGGTTCATCGCGAGCATTGCGTGGAGGTTGCCGTCGCGTGCTGCGATCGCCACCAGACAGGCGTCGAGCAAGTCGCGCGCGCGGAGCTGTCCGCTCGCCAGGTGCGATGCGAGGGTAGCGATCGTCGGTTCGGCTGTGGTCAAGCGCGCGCCCGCCGAAGCAGGTCGGCTGCACCTTGTAGCAGAAAGCCATGGTCCGAACCGAGCAGGAACAGGCTCGCGCCGCGCGCCGTCCAGTGCGGAACGTCTTCGATCCGGGCCAGGAACATGCCGACGCGGCGATCGTGCCGGCGCCCCGCCGCGCAAACGGCCTCCACCGCAGCGATCACCGCAGGATCGTCCTGGCTTGTTGCGCCGTACGCCACGGTAAGGTCGGCGCGGCCGACGAACAGCGCGTCAATGCCGGGGACCGCCGCGATCGCATCGATATCCTCGACCGCCTCCGGGTCCTCGATCTGGGCGATCGCGACGACGCCGGCCGCGCTCGCGGCCAGATGGCCTGCCATACTGCGCGTGGTGTACCCCGCCGCGCGCGAGGATCCCGCATAGCCCCGGCCGCCGGCGCCATAGCGACAGGCGCGGGCAAAAGCCTCGGCTTCTGCCTCCGAGCGGATATGCGGCGCGACGACGCCGCTTGCGCCGCAATCGAGCGCGTTGAGGATGTGCTCGGGCGCAGCGGTCGCCACGCGTACCAGCGCCGGCTTGGCCGCCGCGCGCGCCGCCGCCACGCAGCCGTCGATAGCGATGCGGTCGAACGGGGCGTGTTCCGCGTCGAGGCAGAGACAATCCAGGTCGGTGAGGCCCAGCACTTCCACCACGATCGGGGAGGGCGTCTTGACGAAGGTGCCGACCAGCGGCGTCCCCGATGCGAGCTTTTCCTTGAAGGTCATTCCGCGGTCCATCCTCCGTCGACGACGATGCTCGTCCCCGTCATCATCGCCGATGCGTCGGACGCGAGAAACAGGACGGCGCCCATAAGGTCTTCGACCTTGCCGAGGCGGCCGAGCTTGATCTTCGCCAGCACGCTGGCCTTGAACGCGGGATCTTCGAAATAGGGCTTGGTCAACGGCGTCTCAATGAAGGTCGGGGCAATCGTGTTCGAACGGATCTGATGGGGTGCGAGATCGAGCGCGATGGCCTTGCTCATGCCCTCCAGCGCCCATTTCGACGCACAGTAAAGAGCGCGATTGGGGCCGCCTACATGCCCCATTTGCGATCCCATGTGGATCAGCGATCCAGCCTTTCCCGCGCGGAGCATCGCCTGCGCGGCACCCTGCGCGACGAAGAAGGCGCTTTTGACGTTCAGATCGAGCACCGCATCGTAGTCGGCAGGCGTTACGGCGGTCATCGGCATCGGCCGATTGGTCCCCGCGTTGTTGACGAGGACGTCGAACGCCGGCTGCTCCTCGAAAAAAGCGGCCACCGCCGGCAGGTTAGAGACGTCGAGGCAGGCCGCCACCGCGCTGCCGCCGTCGGCGCGGATTGCGGCAGCGCCGGCTTCGATCTCGGCGGCGGACCTGGCCACCAGCGTCACGGCAGCACCCGCCTCGGCCAGTGCTGCCGCGGCGGCGAGACCGATGCCGCGCCCGGCGCCCGTCACCACCGCCCGCCGGCCGTGCAGCGCGAAGCCGGGGGTGCGGGGCAGCTGCGGATCAGGCATCGACGCGGGTCAGGTCCGAGGGCGCCGCCGCGCCGCCATAGGGCACGTCACGCCCGCCGAAGCGCCGGACGCGGACATTGGCCTGCTCGCCATGGCCGGCAAAGCCCTCCAGTGCGCAGAGCCGGCTGCAATATTCGCCGATCAGTGCGGATGCCGCATCGGTCGTCACCCGCTGATAGGTGCAGGTCTTCAGGAATTTGCCCACCCACAGGCCGCCGGTGTACCGCGCCGCCTTCTTGGTGGGCAACGTGTGGTTGGTGCCGATCACCTTGTCGCCGAACGACACGTTAGTCCGCCGGCCGAGGAAGAGCGCACCGTAGTTGGTCATGTGCTGCAGGAAATAGTCCGGGTCGGCGGTCATCACCTGTACGTGCTCCGAAGCGATCTCGTCGGCGATGCGTACCATCTCCGCATCGCTCTCGGCGACAATGACCTCGCCAAACGCCTCCCACGCCTTGCGCGCCACGCCGCGCGTCGGCAGAATTTCCAGCAGCCGGTCGATTTCGCGCATGGTCTCCCGGGCTAGCTTGTCCGAGGTAGTCAGCAGCACCGCCGGGCTGTCCGGCCCATGTTCCGCCTGACCCAGCAGGTCGGTCGCAGCGATTTCGGCATCACAGCCGGCTTCGTCGGCGATGACCAGCGTCTCGGTCGGGCCGGCGAACAGGTCGATGCCGACGCGGCCGAACAACTGTCGCTTGGCTTCTGCGACGAAGGCGTTGCCGGGACCGACCAGGATGTCGACGGGTGCGATCGACTGGGTGCCGAGGCCCATTGCCGCAACCGCTTGAATGCCGCCCAAGCAGTAGATCTCGTCGGCACCGGCCATTGCCTGGGCCGCAACGATTGCCGGTGCCGGTTTGCCCTGGAAGGGTGGGGCGCAGGTGACGACGCGCGGCACACCGGCAACCTTGGCAGTGATCACCGACATGTGCGCCGATGCCAGCAAGGGGTATTTGCCACCGGGAACGTAGCAACCGGCAGCGTTCAACGGGATGTTGCGATGGCCGAGAACGACGCCCGGCAGCGTCTCCACCTCGACATCCTGCATCGATGCGCGCTGGACCTGCGCGAAGTTGCGCACCTGCGTTTGCGCGAACTCGATGTCCTTCACGTCCTGCGGGCTCAGCGTATCGATGCAGGCGGCGATTTCCGCGTTGGACAGGCGGTAGCTGTCGCGATCCCAGTTATCGAAGCGGATCGAGAGATCGCGGACGGCAGCATCGCCGCGCATCTCGATGTCGGCAAGGATCGTCTCGACCGTGTCGCGAACCTGTCGGTTCGCCGCGGCCTTCGATTCGGCAGTGGCGCCGCGCTTCAGATACTGGGGCAATGTCGGGCTCCGTGGGTCGTGTGAACGCACCCTTCTTAAACGGCATGCATTCGAATGCAAGAAAAGTCGTATTAGTCAGTTGGGCAGAAGGATCGTCCTGCCCGGCACGCCGGACTCCAGCCAGCGAAGCGCGTCGTTGACCTGCGCCAGCGGCACCTGCTCGCCAATCTGGGCATCCAGCGCCAGCCGGCCAGCGCGATAGAGCGAAAGGATGCGATGAATATCCTGTTCCGGCACACCGCCGCCATAGATCGAGCCGAGGATCCGCTTCTTCGATCCCGGGAAGCCGATGGCGGGAATGGCGAGGGTCGCGCCGACGGGTGCGATCCCGACGATCACGACCGACCCCGCCGGCCGGGTCATGGCATAGGCGCCTGCCATCGCGGCGGGGTGTCCGGTGCTCTCGATCGCATGGTCGACGCCGCGCCCGTTCGTCCAGGCGCGCACCTGGTCTGCAAGGTCGGGCGCAGCGCCATCGACGAAATGGGTCGCGCCGCTGGCGAGCGCCATCTGCGCTCGGGCCGGGTTGGTATCGACGGCAATCACCGTCCGTGCGCCCGCAAGCGCGGCGGCCTGGATAGCGTTGATCCCCACGCCGCCGACGCCGACGACGGCGACGGAATCGCCGGGACGGACGCGCGCGTCATTTGCTACCGCACCGAAGCCGGTGGTCACCGCACACCCGATGAGCGCGGCCACCGCGAACGGAATGTCGGGCGGCAGCAGGATGCATCCGGTTTCGGGCACTACCGCGAGCTCGGCGAACGAGGAGACACAGGAATAATGGCCGATCGGCGCCTCGGGTGGTCCGAGCCGGCTCGTGCCGTCCCACAGGCCACCATGGGCTGCGGCATGCCCGTAGACGTCGCAGAGGGTCGGGTGGCTGTCCTGGCAATAGAAGCAGTGCCCGCAATTGGGCGACCAGCTGAGCACGACCGGGTCGCCCGGCCTCACCTTCGATACCCCAGATCCGACGCGCTCGACCACGCCCGCTGCCTCATGCCCAGGGACGAGGGGCAGGGCAGATCCCGTCTTGCCGCGGATCGTCGAAAGGTCACTGGCGCAAACGCCGCTGGCCATGATGCGGACCAGCACCTCGCGGTACCCCGGATCGGCGATCGCGATATCCTCGATCTCGAGGTCGCGACCGAAGTCGCGCAGAACTGCTGCCTTCATTGCGGACTCCGGATCGAGAGGAAGCGCGTGTACATCATTTCTCGCAAGGCTTCCGGCCCGCCTTCGTCGCCGAAGCCGGAGTCAAGAATGCCGCCGAACGGGACTTCGGGGTAGCCCAGGCCATTGTGGTTGAGCGACACCATGCCTGCGCGAAGGTGACGTTGCATCGCATCGATGTCGGTTGCATTTCGCGACCAGCCATAGGCGGCAAGGGCATAGGGAAGGCGATTGGCCTCGATCAGCGCTTCCTGGACATCCGCGACTGCGTTGATGATCGCCACGGGGCCGAAAGGCTCCTCGTGAAGAATGCGCGCCGTGGGCGGCACCTCCGCTAGTACGGTAGGCAGGAAGAAGTGGCCATGTTCGCTCGGGCCACCGGCTCCGCCGCACAGCAGACGCGCGCCTTGGGCGACGGCATCCTCCACGAGCCGTGAAAGCGCGATGACACGCCGCGCATTCGCCAGCGGCCCCATCGTCGTGGTCGCATCGAGACCGTTGCCGACGCGGACCGCCCACGCGCGATCGACGAACGCCGCGGTGAACCGATCAACTACGCCTCGAGCAACCAGCAGCCGCGTGGGCGAGATGCAGGCTTGGCCTGCATTGTGAAACTTGTCGCCTGCCAGCGATGCTGCCGCGGCATCGACATCAGCGTCCGCAAGGACGAGGGCGGGTGCGTGTCCACCCAGCTCCATCACGCACCGCTTCAGATGCTGGCCAGCCAGCCCGGTAAGCGTCTTGCCCACCGCCGTTGAGCCGGTGAAGCTGATCGCGCGAACTTCGGGGCACGCAATCAGAAAGGCCGAGAGCTGCGCCGGATCGCCGTAGACCAGCTGCAGTACCCCCGGCGGCACGCCTGCATCGATGAAGGCGCGAACCATTTCCACGGCCGCTGAGGGCGTTTCCTCCGCGACCTTGACGATGATCGAGCAGCCGGCTGCCAGCGCGATCGCGATCTTGCGCACCGCCTGGCCGACCGGGTAGTTCCATGGGGTAAAGCCTGCGATCAGCCCCAGCGGCTCCATGGTCGCGCGCGCCGTGACGTCGTTCGCCCGAGCAGGAATGATCCGTCCATAGGTGCGCCGGCCTTCATCGGCGAACCAGTCGAGCACTTCGGCGGAAAAATGGATCTCGGCGGTTGCCTCGCGGAGCGGCTTGCCCTGCTCCAGGGTGATCCGGCGGGCCATCACATCGGCACGCTCGCGCAGCAGCGCCGCCGCGCGGCGCAGGATGGCGGCGCGCTGGAAGGCCGACATGCGACGCCAGCTTTGGAACCCGGCCTCGCCGGCCGCCACCGCGTCAGCGAGATCTTCGGCCTCGGCCAGCGCGACGTCGCCGATCGGCCGTCCGGTTGCGGGATTGGTCACCGCAGCCGTTCGGCCGCGCGCACCCTTCCGCCAGCCGGCGCCGATATACAGCTCGCTGTCCGGCAGCGTCTCCGCGGAATAGGCCGTGCGCCCCTGTTCTATGTTCATGTGATGCGACCCCTCCCATGCACATCGCTACTGCGGAGTGAATTCGAATGCAACACTGATGGCGGTAGTTTCTTAGCGGCTGCGCGTACCCAACGAGGTGGCATCGAGCTGCTTGCGGAGATGGTCGGCTGCAGTCTTGTTCTCCGGATCGAGCACCCCCTGTGCCGATGGCGGCAAATGGGCCACGACAGCGGCGGGATCACCGAACACGAAGTGATCGAAGACGATGCGCCACGCATCTCGTTCGGCCGGGCTGGCGTCGCGCAGGGCGAGCAGCGTATGCATCAGGCTGTTCATCGGCGGCAATCGCCGGGCGCTGCCCTGGTGCCACCAGAAGTTGACCTGCGCGCCCACCGGCTCCGGCGACAGGACGTAATGAAACCACATCGACGGGATGAACAGCGCGTCCCCCGGTGCGAGCCGTGCCACCTGCGCGCGCTCCAGCGCCTGGGCGTAGCGCGGGTAGCGCGCGAGATCCGGCTGCTCGCAATCGACCATGCTCACCGGCTGCCCGGCCGGCGTCCAGTCGATCGGGCCGAGATACAGGTCCGGCAGCGCCTCGGGCGGGAACAGCAGGAAGGCGCGCGTGCCCAGCACAGGGCACGCGAGATTGTCCGAATAGTCCCAATGGGCAGCGGTGCGGGAAGGCGTGCCGATCCAGAGCGAGGTGAGGCGGTGCTGGTCCTCGGGGAGCAGCGCCATCGGTACCTGGTCGGCAAGCCCCGGCACGTGGCGCGCCAAATTGACCGCGCCGGCGAAGATCGAATGCGATGACCTTCCCGCCAGCGCCTTGCCTAGCGCCGCGATGATCTCGGGCAGTGCCGCCAGCCGTCGTTCGAAATTCAGTCCGCTAAGATCTTCGGTGTAGAAGAAGCGGCCCTTGCTCTTCGCCGGCCCCACCCAGACCTCAGCCGGGACGCTGCTGGCGCAGGCGGACAGATAGGCAAGCGCCGCCTGCGGCGACTGGCGGGCGGCGCGGACGGCTTCCCAGTCCGCTGTCTGGCCGCGGAAGATCGTCGGGGTGGCGCGCGCTCCCGAGATCGGCGTAACGCCCGGTGCTTGTTGCGGCGGAACGACCGGGGTCTCGGGAAGGTCTTGCCAGATCATGCGCCGGCGCTCGCAGTCGCGGTGTGCCGGGCGAGCGCGTCGGCATGCGAGGGGAAGTTCATGCTGCAGCCGTGCAGGAATGCTTCGACGCCGTTCGCGCGATGGAAATCGACGTCGTCGCGCTGGTCCGCCCGTGGCGGCGGGAACGTGCCGTAGCCGGCGAGCAGGCAGTGCCAGGATTCAGCGCTGAAATAGGTGAGGTCCGGATCCGCCGCGAACTCGGCCGCAAGATCGCCATGCCGATACCAGAGGTCGAGGATTCGGCGGAGCGGGAGCGAAAGACAATCATGCGCGCGATTATCGATCCAGTAGGCGGTGTCGGTACGCGTGTTCAGCTTGTAATGCGCGACGATATAGTCGCGGACCCGCTCGAACATCGCACGGATGGTATCGTTGAACGCGCCCGCTTTGGCGGGAGTGAACCCGCCTTCTTCGTACTGGCGCATGAACTTCTCGACCGTGTTGAGCACCAGGTGCAGCGCCGTCGCTTCCAGCGGCTCGATAAAGCCCTGTGCCAGTCCCACTGCCAGCACGTTGCGATGCCAGTGCTGCGCGACCTGACCAGTTCGAAACCGGAGGTGCCGCGCGGCCACGTCGCTGTCGAGCAAGCCGAGATGCCCCCGCAATTCGACTTCCGCCGCATCGTCCGAGAGATAGCCGCGCGCATAGACATAGCCATTGCCGACCCGGCTCTGCAGCGGGATGGACCATGCCCAGCCGCTGGACAGCGCCGTGGCGCGCGTCTCGACCGGCGGTGCCGCAGGCTCGGTGGGCATGGTGGGGATGACCACTGCGGCATCGTTGAACAGGTTGTCGGCAAAGCTGCGAAAGCCGACGCCCAGCGCGCCCTGCAACAACAGGCCAGCGAAGCCGGTGCAGTCGACGAACAGGTCGCCGGGAACCACGTCGCCACGCTCGGTGCACACCGCAGCGATGTCGCCATTCTCGTGCCGCACCGCTGAGACGATCTTGGCGGGCCGGTGAACGACGCCGCGCGCCACCGCCCGCTCGCGCAGGAACATGCCCAGCAGCGCCGCGTCGAAATGATAGCCATAGTCGATCTTGAACGGGAAGCTCGGCGGCGCGAGCGGCGCCTTGCCGGCGTCGGCGAGAGCCCCGTTCAGGAGGAAGGTGCCGGGGTCGGTCGGGACGTCATAGCCGCCGCGCCGGTTGCGGCAATTCGCGAAGAACGCGTCAATGGTGTGCAGGTCCAGCTGCGTGGTGAAAGGGTGACTATAGGCGTCGGCTGGGGCATCTGGACTCCAGCCGACGAAGCGGATGTTCGCCTTGTAGGTGGCGTGGCAGCGCGGCATCCACTCGGCTTCCGCGATGCCGAGTACTTCGAAGAAGCGCTTGAGCGAGGGCGTGGAGCCCTCACCGACCCCGATCGTCGGGATCTCGGGTGCCTCCAGCAGTTCGATCGACATGAGCGGCCATCGATGCGCGAGGAGGTTGGCGGTCATCCAGCCTGCGGTGCCGCCGCCGGCGATGACGATGCGCCGTGGCGGGGTCATGCCGCGGTGCGAGCCATCGTGGCGCTGAGCCACGCGTCGTGCAGCGGCAGCCGCGCCACGCCCTGTCGCTTGACCATCGCCATCTGCTCGAACTGACGCGCCAGCGCATCGCGGCTGAAGCCGCCGGCGAGCGGGTGATAGGCGGCGGGGGTGATTCCTTGGCCGAGCAGCACCTTCACCCAGGATGCCTCGGTGAAGATGTCGAATGGGTCCTGCACAATCGTGCCGGTGCTGGCGAACAGCGCGATCTTCTCGTCAAGTCGATCCGGCAGCGCCGCCGCGCGGCGCTCTGTCCAAAAGGGCTCGGGGCGGTGCTGCGCATGATAGTGGAGGATGACGAAATCGCGGATCCGTTCATATTCGATCGCCGACTGGCGATTATATTCGGCGCGCTGGGGATCGGGGCGGCCGTCATGAGGAAACAGATGCAGCAGCCGCACGATTGCCGACTGGATCAGATAGATGCTGGTCGATTCCAGCGGCTCGAGAAAACCGCTCGACAGGCCGATCGCGACGACATTGTGGTGCCATTGCCGCCGCGCCCGACCCGTGCGGAAGCGGAGCAGACGGGGGGCATCCTGCGCCGCCGTGGTCAGCCCCGCCATCAGCGTGTCGGCTGCCGCGTCGTCGTCGATATAGGCGCTGGAATAAACGAGGCCGTTGCCGTTGCGGTGCTGCAGGGGGATGCGCCATTGCCAGCCCGCCGCCCGTGCAGTGGCGCGCGTGTACAGCGGTGACACCGCCTCGCGCGCCGATGGCACCGCCAAGGCCCGGTCGCAGGGTAGCCAGTGGCTCCAGTCCTCATAGCCGGTCTGCAGGAACTGCTCGATCAGCAGACCGCGGCTACCCGAGCAATCGATGAACAGCGCCCCTTCGAGACTGCGTCCGTCTTCGAGGTGGAGCGCGGTGACGTCGCCGGTTTCGGGTGCGCGCGATATATCGACTACGCGCCCCTCGATGCGACGCACGCCCAGGCCTTCCGCGATGCCCCGCAAGAAGTGGCCATAAAGTCCGGCGTCGAAATGATAGGCATGGGGCAGCGGCCAGACGGGATTGGGTGCCGTCTCGGCATCGGGCGCGAAGCGGCCGGCCTGGATGCACAATGCGTTGAAGTCATGGTCCCAGTAGTTCGCGGGCAACCCTTCCATTGCTGCGCGGGTGCAGAAATGGTGGAAGCCGCAAAAGGGCAGGTCGCGGCCTGCGCCGCCGAAGCTGTGATCGTAGGAATCGCTTGGGCGGCCCCAGCCATCGAAGCGAATACCCAGCTTGATTGTGGCGCCTGTTGCCCGGAGGAACGCGCCTTCGTCGATCCCCAGCATCGCATTCACGGCGCAGATGGGGGGTATCGTTGCTTCTCCGACGCCGACGATCCCGATCGCCTCGGATTCCACCAGCGTTACGTGTGCGCGCGCGCCTAGGATTTTGGCGAGCAGCGCGGCCGTCATCCACCCGGCCGTGCCGCCGCCCACCACGATGACTGACGTTGCGTCGGCCTGCATCCCGCTCCCGCTTCTTCGAAAACCGGCTCCACCACTGCCACTTGGTGGAGCCGTCGTTCTAGCCCTTATGCTGTCCGGAGAAGCCCCGGATCAGAACAGCGAAAAGGTGGCGTTCAGCAGGAAGTTGCGACCGAAGCGCTCGTTGCGGAGGATTAGTCCGCTGACCGAGTCGGTGTAGGTATCTTGCTGGTTGGTCAGGTTCTGCGCCTGCAGCGACAGGCGCAGGCCGCTCAAGGCGCGGATGCCCGCGTTCTTGAAGTCATAGCTGATCTGGGCGTCCACCAGCGTCTCGCCTGCGCGCTGGACGGCCACCAGCGTGTTGCTGCCGCCCCGATCCTCGGACAGCCATTTCGAGCGACGATTGCCCGAGACGCGAACCGCGAAGCCGTCCTTTTCATAGAAGAGCGTCGCCTGGTAGACGTTCTCCGACAGGCCCGGGACGCGCGAACCATCGTCCAAGGACCCGTCGGTATAAGCGGCACCCGCCACGACACCAAAGCCGTCGAGGAAGTGGACGAGGTGCCCCAGCGGGATCGTCGCCTGGGCTTCGACGCCCTTCACCTCGCCCTTCAGTCCGCCGACATAGCCCGTGTTGACGCCCAGGAAGGTTGCCGGGGTATAGACGGTCGAGCCGTTGTTGCTCACGGCCTGGTGATAGCCCGGGATGTAGAACTGGCTATAGTTGCGGATCGTGGTGGAAAGCTTGTTCCAGTTCACCAGGTGCTTGTAGAACGCCGAGACCGAAATGAACCCGTCGCGTGCGAAGTAATATTCGTACGAAAGGTCCGCCTGATTGGCCTCATAGGGGCGAAGCTGCGCGTTGCCACCCGAGGAGACCCACGGGCCCTGCACCGGATCGGTACTGGTTACCGTCGCAACACTGTTCTTGAACGCGACCGAGGATCCGGGGTTGAGCGAGTCGATGCGAGGGCGGCTGATAGTCTTCGCAAGCGCCAGACGGATCATGTGCCCGTGCGTCAGGTCGAGGTTGAAGTTCAGGCTGGGCAGAACGCGCGCATAGCTCGCACCGTCCGAAACCGGAATGGCGATATCGTACAGGTTGGCACCGGTGTACGAGTTGTTCCCGGATCCGCGCTGCTTGGTGAACACGCCCTGCACGCCGGCATTGCCGAAGATCCGGGCGCCGCTGGCGAAGTTGTGCTCGAAATCGCTCTGCACGTAAGGCTGCCAGATGGTTTCGCGGATGGTGTAGGTATCACCGGCGCGATCCGGCTCGAGTTGGGTATCGTCGAAGCGCTTGTAAAAGCCGTTATCGATCAGACCGCGCGCATCATAGGCGACGATCTTGCCCAGGCCCGTCCATTCGAGGCTGGCGAGCCCCGCCTGCGAGCCGGCGGGGACGGTGCCGTCGTTCGGGTAGGTCGAGGCGACGAGGAAATAGCCCTGGTTGACCTTAGACTTCTTGTGCGACGAGTAGCGCAAGCCTGCCTGGATGTTCTTGACCAGGCCATCGGCAAAGTCCTTGCGCACGTCCAGCCGCGCGGCATTGAGGAATTCGTCGAACAGCGCGTCGTTAATGAAGCCGTCCTGCGCCTGGGCGTAGCCGATCGGCGTGCCGGAGGCATTACGCACCGCCGTCTGGTACAGCGGACCGCCGGGCGCTCCCAGCGGGGCCATCGTGCCGCCCCAGGATTGCGGGCCGGCAAGCTTGACGGCCGAGAAATTGTCGAACGATTGCGAGTTGTTTGAGAACTGGATGCCGTTCCCAGCCACCTGATAGGTGCGCAGCGTGTTGGGTCCTTGGCTGGTCAGGCCCGCGCGGCCCAGACCGGCATAGGTCTCGTCGCGCGCGTCGCTCTTGTTGCTGTCCGAATGCGATGCATCGAAGCTGACATGGAAGTCGCTCGAAGGATCGAACTTGAAGTTGCCCCCGAACACGTTCAGCTTCCCGGTCTTTCGACGGGGGTCTTGGAACATCACCGAGTTGAAGCCGGTGCTGCGCCCCGAGGTGATCGTGGTATCCGTCGCGCTGATCACGCCGCTGCCGTCGGACTGGAGCGAGAGCGAGTCGAAGAAGCCGCGCGAAATGCCGGTTTCCGAGTAATTGATGTGCAGGCCATCCAAGGTCACGTTGAACACGTCGGAAGGCTTCCATTGCACCACGCCGGCAAAGGTCGTCCGCTTCAGCACGTTGGAGTTTGAGCTGATCGTCACGCCCGTCGGCGCGTACTTGCCGGCGTTGGGGCCGGACGTGACCTGGCCCTTACTATAGCCCCAGACGCTGGTATATTCGTCCTGCGTCGGCGACGAGGTCACCGCTGCAGTAAATGCGACCCCCAGCGTGTCGTCGGCGAACTTGTCGCTGAACGAACCGGCGAAGCGATAGCCACGATTGCTGAAGTCGGGATTGTCCGACTTCTGACCATTCTGCTCATAGCTGGCGTTGAGCGTCAGCACCTTGGCGTGTTCGAGCGGGCGGATGGTCTGCAGGTCCACCGTGCCGCCGATGCCGGTAGCGGCGAGGGCCGCATTCGGCGTCTTGTAGACGGTGGCGCCCGCCATGATCTCGGTGGGATACAGGTCATATTCCACCCCACGATTGTCGCCGATGCCGATCAGCTCGCGACCGTTGAGCATGGAGCCGACATAATCCTCGCGGAAGCCGCGCACCGAGATGCCGCTGACGCGACCGGCGCGCCGTTCACCGGCCAGGCCCGACAGGCGGCCGAGCGAGTCCGCGACGCTTGCTTGCGGCAGCTTGCCAATGTCTTCCGAAGAAAGCGCCTCGACCACCGAAAAGTTGTTCTGCTTCACGGCCTGCGCGCGCTGAAGGCCAGCGCGGTAGCCGGTCACGACGATCGCGGGATCCTCTTCGCTGCCAGCAGCATCCTGAGTGCCCGCCGTCTGGGGCATAGCTGCCTCTACCTGCCCTACCTGGGTTTGTGCGAATGCATGATTGGCCGTCAGCAACAGCACCAGTGCTGTCGAAGATATGAGCGACTTGCGATAAGTGGTGGACACGTGTTTTGATCTCCCCAAACAACAACCAATAAGTGGTCTATGATGCATTCGAATGCGGTTGTTGGCATTCGAAGCCCCCCGGCGGTGGTATTCTCTGATTTTAGAAGGTGTAGACGCTGGCTTCCCAGGGCGCCAAAACGACCCGGGCGGCGCCCGGCGCTACTGCAGCGCCCGTGCCATTGTTGATGATGCGTCGCCGCAGGCGAATGCCCTGCGGCAGCGCATAGTCGACGGGTTTCTTCGAGAAATTGATCAGCACTACCGCGCGACCGCCGGTCCCCACTCGGGTAAACGCATAGACGTTGGCGTGACCGGGATCGATGTCGCGATAGCTGCCGTCGATGAGGAAGGGCAGGCTCCGTCGCGTGCGGATCAGGCGCTTGTAATAGGTGAGCACGGACGTCGTGTCGGCCGCCTGCTGCGCGGCGTTGATCGTGCGGTAATTCGGATTGACGGCGATCCAGGGCGTGCCGGTGGTGAACCCCGCTGCGGCCGTTCCGTCCCACTGCATCGGTGTGCGGGCGTTGTCGCGGCTGGTCTTTGCCAGTACCGCGAGCACATCGCTCGCTGCTGCCTCGCCCGTCTCGACTTTGTCGTGCCACAGGTTGAGCGCCGAGATGTCGCGATACTGATCGATTGCGGTGAACGGGAAGTTGGTCATTCCCAATTCGTCGCCCTGGTAGACGAAAGGCGTGCCACGCTGCAGGAGCGACATGGTCGCGAGCGCCTTTGCGGACAGCGCGCGCCACTCTGGGCTATCGTCGCCGAAATGCGATACGGCACGCGGCTTGTCGTGATTGGTCAGGAACGTGGCCGTCCAGCCGCGCGGCCCGAGCGCCGTATACAGGCGATCGTACCGTGCCTTCCACTCGGGGAGCGTCCAGGCACGGGTCTTCCAGCCGTCGCGATCGACATTCGATGCGTCGAAGTGGAAGATCATGTTCAGTTCCTGCCGCGCAGGGCTGGTGAACAGCGGGTCTTCGTCGTCCTTGATGCCGATGGCCTCGCCGACGGTCATTGCGTCGTAGCGGCGCAGCACTTCGCGGTTCATCTCGCGGAGATACTGATGGGTGCGCGGGCCGTGCGCATAGGGCACGGCAATGTCCGCCAGCTGGGCGGGCGTCAGATCCGGGAACGCCGGATCCTTGGAGATCAGCGGGATCACGTCCATGCGGAAGCCGGCGACACCCTTGTTCAACCAGAACTTCATGATGTCGTAGATGTCGGTGCGAACCTTAGGATTGTCCCAGTTCAGATCTGGCTGCTGCTTGGCGAAATAGTGGAGATAATAATCTCCATTTTTCCCTGCGCGCGACCAGGCGCTGCCGCCAAAAAAGCTCGCGGCATTGTTCGGCGGCGTGCCGTTGGCTTTGGGGGCGCGCCAGATATAATAGTCGCGGTACCTTGCGTTCGGTCCCTGTTTCGCGTCTTCGAACCAGCGGTGCTCGTCGCTGGTGTGATTGACGACGAGATCTATCACCAGCTTGATGCCGCGCGCGCGCATTCCAGTGACCATCCGGTCGAAATCGCGCATCGTGCCGAATTCGGCCATGACCTTGCGGTAATCGCGGATGTCATAGCCATTGTCGACGTTCGGACTGTCGAAATGCGGGCTGAGCCACACCACATTGACACCGAGCGACTGGAGATAGTCGAGCCGGCCGATGATGCCGTTCAGGTCGCCCACGCCATCGCCATTCGAATCGGCAAACGAGCGCGGGTAGATCTGGTAGATTACCGCCTTCTTCCACCAGGGCGTGCTGGCATTCCGATGCGCTTGGTGGCGATGTGCCGCCTCTTCGCCGCGGGCAAACGCTGGTGCGGGTGCAGTCAGGCCCGCAGTAAAGAGGGCAATGCTCAGCGGCACGGCATGCCGGGCCGAGCTCCTAAAATTCATTCTGCGCATGCGCGACTGACAGCCTTCCTGAAGCCAACGCCGCATCGGCGTAGCTTGACAACATCCCATCACGCGCTCGTGTAGCCGGCACTAAGGTGCCGGATTCTGAGGCGCGAGCACCTCCTGCGTCCGTGCCACCATCTTCGTGCGGCTCCAGATGACTAACGCTAGGCACGCGCGCTCAATATGTCCACAACAATTTGCATTCGAATGCACTGATCGTTGTCCCTGATCAAGGAACGCTGGTGCCGCAATGCACGGACCGTGGATCAACATCGTTAAACGAAAGCGCGCGTGGGCGTCCGCGGCGCTGCCGGGGGGTAGTTGCCGCAGCAGGTCGGGATGGCAAGTTGTGAGTGCCGCTTCTTTCTTGAACCGTCCCTGCACCGGCGAAGTGGCGCCCTGATGCCCGATGTGCTGAGTGGTGCTTTTGTCCGCCTGATCGCATCTAAAGCGATCAATGAAAGAGCAACGCGGGGCCGGGGAAGGAGGGGTGTCTTGATAAGAAGGGGGCGGCGTTCACCCGGTTCGATGCGGGGACGGAATCGAACTGACTGAAATTAAAAAATTATTTCAAAGACTTGAGCAAGATATCGTCGGCCCAGATACCGTTCGAGATACCGTCACTTGCAAATGTGGGGTGGGTTCGATTCCAAAATAGCAGGCGATTCTAGCTTTGTGTCAGCCTAACGCGTGACGGGCTATTGCCATCTGGCGCCCGGAAACGCAAATCGGAGCAAGGAACGACGGGTATTTGACTTTTGCGGTACAGGCGGTTGTGAAATCAATGATCCCACCCGTGCGTGGCCTCGGCGAGGCGCCTGCACCAAACTCGCGCACGTGTCGGAGTTCACCCGCTAGTGATGGCGAAAAGTGGGACAAAGCCGTCATCGGAGGCAGGCGCTTCGAACGACGGCTTTCGGCGGAAGCAGAAGTTCGCGAAGGCCCGCGTCCCTTCGATCCCGCCGAGCTATTGCCCGCGGCGGCTACCCAGGGCGGCTCCTTGTAGGCTGCGAAAGGTGGGACATTCGGCATGGCTGGGCGCTGGGCAACGCGCTGCACTTCGAAGACCGTCGCGAAGCGTCTCCCACTTCCTGATAGTGCGACCGATCTCATCCGCCTTCGCGGCGAGTAGCCCACGATCAATCCGAATCTCGCCATCGGGGCTCAGCATCCCGCCAATCTCGCTAAGCGACAAGCCGGCGGACCGGCCCAGCGCGATCAGCGACAGTTGGTCGATCACGTCGGCGGCAAACGTACGCCGCAGGCCCCGGCGGCCGAGTGACTCAATCAATCCCTGTTGTTCGTAGTAGCGCAAGGTCGAGGCCGGGAGGCCGGAACGACGCGC
Organism: Sphingomonas sp. NFR04; assembly: GCF_900114095.1. Classification (GTDB taxonomy): domain Bacteria; phylum Pseudomonadota; class Alphaproteobacteria; order Sphingomonadales; family Sphingomonadaceae; genus Sphingomonas. The sequence continues at coordinate 498,636 of NZ_FORV01000004.1, forward strand.
GACCTCGGCAATATCGATCAAACCCATCCTTGACCTCAAGCTGACTTGAAGTGGCACCGTTCAGCGAATCATCAACCGTATCAAGGATGAGCCAGTGAATCACGATCACGATCAGGACAGCGGCGGGCTTGGCTGGAACAAGCAGCGTGGAAACGTCTGGGTGGACCTTCAGCCGACGCTCGATCGGTTGTTCCTGCCGTTTGAGCGGATGCTGGTCGATACCGTGACGACCGAGCCCGCACAGGCGGTGCTCGATATCGGCTGCGGCACCGGAGCCATTACGCTGGCGCTGGCTGACAGGCTGGGGCCGTCGGCGCATTGCACTGGCATCGATGTCTCGGAGGCGATGCTGGACCATGCACGCCAGCGAGCCCTTGCGACAGGTGCGCATAACGTGCGCTTTATCGCTGGAGATGCACAGCGCCACCGGTTCTCACCCGGTACATTCGACGCCGTGGTGTCGCGTTTCGGAGTCATGTTCTTCGACGATCCTATCGCAGCCTTCGCGAATATCGGCGCGGCAGTGCGCAACGGCGGCACGATGACCTGCATGGTATGGCGGGGCCGCGAGGAAAACCCCTTCATGACGGCGGCGGAACGCGCGGCGGGGCCGCTGCTCGGGTGGAAGGATGAGCCCGAGGCCAACCCCGAAGCACCTGGCCAGTTTGCCTTCGCGAATGCCACCCACATTTTTCGCATCCTGGCCGCTGCAGGGTGGCGCAATGTCGATATCACGCCCACAGATGTGGCATGTAGCCTCACTGCAGGCGATCTCATTACCTACAGTCGGCGAATGGGGCGCGTTGGCGCGATCCTGCCAGACCTCGACGATGCGCTTCGTGACGACGTCATAGCGACGCTCGATGCGGCGTTTGCCGCCTTTCTTGTCGAAGGACATGCGGCTTTCAACGCTGCGTGCTGGATAATCTGGGCAAAGGCCGGCTCGTCAGAGTAGCACTCGAAAGAAACCTTGCCGTTGGGAGGGGAGGCAATCTCTGGCGAACGGCGTGTTTAGGAACATGCCGCCGCTCCATGCCCTCTCGCCCAGCGACGCATTATGGTCGACTGCTGTCGGAAGGCTGGTCGACGTTTCTTGGGACGAAGCCGTCGTTCAAGCGCCAGGCGATGAAGGGCGGCTTTTGCCGCAAAGCTGTCAAACCCATGCCCCCTCCCCGCGATCATACTTTGCACCGCGCCGCCCAAACTCAAAGCCGCGAAGTTTTCGCGGACGCCACGAAAAGGCTGTTGATCTTCTTTGGCGTCTCGCTCGAGAGCATCCAGATCACCATCAGCGGACAACCAAACGCAGAACGTCAAAGGCCCGCCAATCGGCGGGCCTTTATGTTGTTGCAGCCAGAGCAACTAGAGCAGGAACAGCGAATTTCTTAATCCAGCAAGTGGACGAACTATAAGCGGCCTTAGTTGTATCAATGAATGTAGTCATAGGCTTTCTCCCCTTCTCCAGTAGGCTTTCAATAATGATGTGGAGGAAGCTATGCAGGCAAACTTGATAGAACAGGTGACTCCAGATGATGACTGCCCCACCTCCGTGGAGAAGCCCGTTCGCGTAAGTTGGTCATGGCTTAGCCGCTTGTCAATGGACTGAGAGGAGCCGGGCTGTCGCGATCGTCTCGTCTCGACTCTCAGCCAAGCGAGCGAGCAACCGATTAAGTTCAACAACTAAGATGGTCAAGATTCTCCATACTCGTAAGCTAATTCACTCTTGGGAAGGTCAACCGTCATAACCACCGCAGCCGTGATTGGCGCTGACCGACGGTAGAGCAGCGAGGCCAAGACATCATCCTGTGCGTCCTCAAACAGACGGCCTTCTCGACATCGCATGACTTCATCTGCAACGAACGTTTCAAGCCGCCAACCGTGAGCCGCGAAGGGATCAAATGTCGTTTTGCGCTTGCTGTTCTGCATGTCGCCGAACGAGGGCGTTGAACCGGCAGGTAGATCGTCCAGGACGCCGTGGATTTCCTCCCGCTTGAGAACGCGGCACCCTACCTCGTTTTCATCGAGGCGCGCGTAGCCGGTTATTGGGGGATGAAGTCCGTTAGCTGGTACCTTAGGTGGATTGTAGAGCGCATAATAGACGGGAATACCGCGCTCATCGACATAATCGTCGATGCGCTGAACCTGCTCACTGCCCGCCGATAGTGCACCGTAAACGCATTTGTCGGAGAACGAAAAATTGCGCTGGATGAACAGCGGTTTCGCCTTATCGGTGCGATCGACGAGACGGCCAATCCCGATTTCGTAGTCGCTCCTATCGGTGTGATCGACCGGTATTTCTTTGGAGTAGAGCCGCTTCGTTTGAAGCAACGCAACTTTCCTGGCGATCAGCCCACCCTGGACGCGCACCGCGATCACGATGGCTATGTCGGAGATTTCCCAGCGCCCGTAATGTCGCCGACCACCCAGCCAATGGGTTTCGATAACCAGGGCTGTTCCAGACGGCAGAACCTGCGCGCCCACCTCGTCCAACTTAGACACCAAGTGGAAATCGAGCCCCTCTTCGTGCATCGCCGGCTGACGCATTAGAAGGTGAGACACCCGATCGTTAGCGTCAGCGAACGCCGCACGAGCAGCGTCAATAACGTCCTTAGGAAGTGTCGGAAACTTCATCGCCCCTAGTCCTCATCGACGTGTTCGAGAAATTCGAGGCCCTGCATCCCGCCGCTCCACGTTTCATGGGCCTCGATCTTGGCAAAGCCCAACAGTTCGTTCCAAATTACCTCGACGTCCTCGTAGGCCATCGTTAAAAAATCCCACGTCAGCTGGCGCTCGTACTCCGGCCGGTAATCGCGCAGCATCTTCTTTAGTTCGTCCTCGGTGCCGACCGCTTCAAACTCCCTTTGCTCAGGGCGGTGGGCTTTGGGATGAGCAAGCATGTTACGCAGGCCCATCAGGTCGCGGACGGTTCTGTAAGGCCGCTTGTTCCAATCGATTGTTGCCCCGGTTAGACGACGGATAACCTTGATCTTATCTCGCGGTGACTTCTTCTCAAACCTTAGCCAGGAACCCTTGGCATTGTCACCTTCATGCCCGCGCTCGATCAGCGTCATCCCAACGAAATTGACGTAACCCTCCAGCGCGAACGCCGTCATGGTCGCCATCGCCATCATATCCACGAAGATGCCATCGCTGCGCTCCTTGTCTTGGAACGCTTTGGTCAATCGCTCTTTGAAAAACCATGCCGCATTGGCGACATCGTTGTGAGCGTAATCGACGTGGTGATTGCTTACGATTGCCCGCATCCGACGTTGCCGGCGTGGCTCGGCTTTTGGTTCAGTCGGTCCCGCCGGCGCTAACATGCAGTCGATAAAGTCGTCGGCATCCTCGCTCATTGAGAGCAGACCCGGCGCGAGACTGTCGCGGACATGCTCTCCGGGATAATGTCCGTGGTCGGATAGGACCGGGTCTCCTGGGAAACGCCATCGGGCGCATACCAGGTCATGTTACGCACCGTGAAAGTCTGGCTGTTGCAATCCACGACCCACAGCGCCTTGGCCTCGCGTGCTCGTTCGGTTGCCTGCTTGCTGTAGTCGATCTTGAGCCACACGCGACGCGCGCTCTTGGGTTGATCCTTGGCCCTTAGATCGCTGGCGGCCAGCTGTAGAAACCAAGTTGCCTTCTGGCTGTCAGTGCTTATCCTCAGCCATTCATTCTCGGGATCGTCCCACCTGAACTGCCAAGGTGCGCGGGTCTCGGCTAAGCCCTGTGTGGTGTAGCCTGCCCACGGCTGGAGGTCCTGTGTGCGGGCAATCCCTGGCACCAACAACGCAGCAGATAACGCGAATCCCCGTACGAACGACAGGCCCGCGCGATCGCAGGGGGGTCGCTCTAACCGCCTGATTGCCTCTTGCGGTGTAATGTTCTGCGCCATCAGTTCCCCACCTTGCGCCTACATGCCCAAAGACATTAGAACAGTAAGGTGCTCTCAACCACCGCAATGATTGCATGACAGTCGCTTAGGCATAGAGGTAGCTAGCAGCAGAACCCAACCATGCAGCGATGACACCTGAACGACGCATTCTGATCGGAAGTTGTCGTGTACCAGCTCTGCAGCAGCTTTCGCAAGTTGATCGCCTAGAACCTGCCAGTCCGCGACCGGCCCATTTTCGGGTGCACTCCGATGACCGGTCGGGGAACTGCTGGGCGTCGGCTCATGGGAAAAGCTGCCGTGGAGGCGCAGCCGACGAACGGCGCGTTCTGGTCGACTGCTGCCGGAAGGTGGATTGACGTGTGCTGGGACTTTACGGCCGTGACCAAACGGCATGTTGAACGGCAGCTGCTCTGAGAAGCCGACTTTCAGCGGCTACGTGATCGCGTACCAGATGACAGCAGATGCACCGGGCTCATTTTACCACTTTCCACATCGATAGGCGTCGAGGCAAAACTGAACTCACCCTGTCCCTTCGCACGCACGAGCGCGGGGTATGACGCCCCTCGATTTTCCGCTGCGCCGCAAGGTGCGGCATACAGCCACGCAATTCGCGCGCAGGCCGGTGGCCTTCGAACTCCCCGGCCCGCGCGCAGGATCAGGCGGCCTGGTCGCCTGATCCATAAGCGTCTTCGCCAGGGCGATCGCGTCGGCTTCCTTCCTCTTTCCGGCTAGCACCTCGTCGGCGATCTCGAGCAGCCTGCTGGCGACCACCGTTCCCGCCTGAGCGGCCTCGGTGACGCGGATGCCGTTCTTGGCCTGCGCGATGCGATCCCATTCCGCACGGATCGCCGCCCAATAGCCCTTGGTCGCCGCCCAATAGGCGTCGGCCGCCTTCACGTCATAGCCGTCGAAGCGGGTGTAGCTGTTGAGCACATATTCCTGGACAATCGGCTGCAGCTTGCCGTCGATCAGACCCATCTTGGTATTGTCCTGCCAGTGGATCCAGCCGGTCGGCGTCGGCTGGTGGCGGTTGATGCCGAGATAGCGGTCATAGACCGGCCCGCGCACCGCATCGCGCCGGGCGAGCGGACGCCAGGTCCAGCCGGAACGCCAGCGCCGTACCCCGGCTTCGGTGGTCCACTGGCCCCAGCTACCATAGCGCGGGCTGTCGTCGACTTGGTACACGGTCTGCGACCAGCGGCCGCGCCGCATCGCCTCGGGCACCGCTTCCCATTTCCATTCGTTCGGGCCGGCGTACACAAGCACACGGGCGGGTTCATAGTCCCAGTCCTGCCGCCAGTGCTTGATCACCATGGTCTTGCCGCCCTGCTCGACCACCAGCAGATGCTGGAGCACGATATGGCGGCCGGTGTCCTCGATCACCCGCACCACTTCGTTGCCGCCGGAGATCGACCGGTCGATCGGGGTGTAGTCGGCGCGCCAGGCGGTCGATTCCTGCATATCGAAGCGGACCTTGAAGGTGCCCGCCATGGTGAGGATGTCGCGCCGGTCGGCTTCAAACGACGCCTGTTCCTCGGCGGCGGTGCGGGGCTTGACCGGACCGTCCGCCTGGGCAGGCAGCGCCGGAACCATGGCGGCAAGGCTCAGGGCCAGCAGGCCGAAACGTCGAAACTTCATGATGTGCCCTCCGATGGTCAGAAGCGGTAGCTGATCGAGACGCTGCCGTTGCGCCCCGGCTGGGTATAGGCGTCGGTGATCGTCGAGCTGGCTGCGAGGCCGCGCACGTCGTTCCACCAGGCATATTTCTTGTCGAGCAGGTTGAAGATGCCGGCGCGCAACGTGAGCCCCTGGGTCAGCCGCACAAAGGCTGTCGCGTCGAGGATGGTGAAGGCGTCCGGCCGGTAGCATGCGGCGGTGCACACGCCGGTGGTGGCGCTCGCTTCCTTGCGGGTGCTGTGCGTCACGATCAGCTGACCGCCGAACGCTCCGTCCGGCGCGCGATAGCCTAACCCGCCGACGATTTTCGCGGGATCCACCGTCGAGAGCGACGCCCTGGCGCCATTCCGGATCACGTCGCCATCGGCATAGGCGAAGGCGAGGTTCGCAGTGAAGCCGCGGCCGAGCTGCGCATCCGCCCGGCCCTCGATGCCGTTCACCCGCGCCTCGTCGAGGTTGATGAACTGATAGACCGCCGGGTTGGCGGAGGTGAAGGCGCCGCCCACCACTTCCTGCGAGATGAAGTTGTCGTAGTCCGCATGGAAGCCGGTCAGCTGCACGCGCACGCCGCCGCCGCCGAAGCGGATGCCGCCTTCGACGCTGCGGCTCGTCTCGGGCTTCAGATTGGGGTTGGGTTCCGAACGATAGCCGAAGGCGAGGTTCTGGAAGAACTGGTTGACTTGGCTCGGCTCGGGCGCCTTGAAGCCCTGCGCATAATTGGCGAACAGGCTCACGTCCGGGCTCAGCGCCAGCGTCGCGCCGATCTTGGGCGAGACGCGCGAGCCGCTCTGGCTCGCCGAGTTGAACGCCGGCAGCGCCGCATCCTTCTTCGGATCGAGCGCATAATGGTCGAAGCGGAGCGCCGGGAACAAGGTGACCGGGCCGAGGCTGATCTCGTCCGAGACGAACAGGCCGGCCAGCGTGAAATCGGTGATCGGGAAGGCGCGGGTGGGATAGGTCTCGCCCGCCGGCGGCACGGTGCCGTCGCGGATACCCTCCTGGCGGGTACGGCTGGCGTCGGCGCCGACGATCAGCCGGTGGCGCAGCGCCCCCGTCTCATAGCCGAACACGATCTCACCAGACCCGCCGAACACGCGATTGTCGAAGGTGTTCAGCCGGGTGCGGTCGGCGAGCGTGACACGGTCCTCGGCGGAGAACTGGCGGTCCTCGGCCTGCTGCCAGTAGAGGCTGAGTCGCGTGCGCTGGATCGCGCCCTGCCCGGCCCAAGTCCAGTCGAATGCGGCGCGCTTGCGCTTGGTGCTGTCGTTGGCGGTGGTCCCGGCGACGCTCGCGGTCACGCTGGTCAGCACGTTGCTGTCCATCCCGTTGTCGAGATATTCGCCGGTCAGCCGCAGCTTGTGGCCGGTGCCGGGTTCGTAGACGATCCGGCCGAGCACCGCGTTCGACTCACCGTCCTGCGGGTTGGCCTCGGTGCGCGCGGCCCCGCTGCCGCCGACGCTGCCCTTGTTCTCCAGTTCGGAAAAGTCGCGGCGGGTATAGGCGACCATTGCCGACCAGGCGCCGCTGCGCGCAGCGAGGATGCCGGTCTCGCTCCATTCCTGGTCCGACGACTGGTAGCCGGCCCGCACCAGGCCGCCCACCGATTTGCCGCCGGTCAGGAAATCGCCCGGATCGGCGGTGGTGAAGCTGATCGCGCCCGCCAGGCCGTCGCTGCCATAGAGCGCCGAGGCCGGGCCGCGCAGGATCTCCACCGATTTGACGAGGCCAAGGTCGACATAGTCGCCGCGCCCCACGCTCTGCGCGCCGAAGGTGAAGCCGTCGGGCACGCGCACGCCGTCCACCTGGATCAGCACGCGGTTGCCGCCGATGCCGCGCACGACGAAGCCCTCATTGCTCGCGCGGCCGGTGGTGCCCGATGCCGCGCCGAAGCGGGCGGGCTGGCGCGGTACGCTGATACCGGGTTCGAAGCGGACGAGGTCCTTCAGGTCATTGACCAGCTGATTGGCCATCTTCTCATCGGTCACCACGGTTACTGTCGCCGGCACCTTTTGCGTATCGGTGGCGAGGCGCGTCGCGGTTACGGTGATGGTGGCAAGATCAGGCTTGCCGTCCTGCCCTGCGATGGGTGTCTGCTGCGCCTGCGCGAACGCCGGTGTGGAAGACAGGTAGGCGAATAGGCTCGCCGCCCCCGTCAGGCGGGCGATTAGATGGATCACGAAGGCTCCCCTTGCTTGCTACTGCGACTGAGTCGCACTTGCTATAGTCGCAAATTGAAGGGTGTCAAACGACGCCGTAACGATTGGAGGGTCGGGCGAAGTAGGCGCCCAAAGTCACCAAGCAGCCCGTGTCGGGAAGGCTTGCTGGCAGTTGGCTCACGAGCTTCGCTGGAGTTCGTGCTAACGACCAGTTTGGCAAAGCCTGCCGTTCGCAGCACTACCAGTGAACGGCCTGAGTTCACCGACTGTCGCCGGTTGTCTGCATGGGGAGAAGTGGGGCCTTGCCGTTCCGAGCCGCGATGCCGGCGATTGCTCGACCCGCGATCGAGAGGATCGAAATCGGGCCGGGAGCGGTCGGGCAGGTTCAGGCGAGGCAAGCGGCATTGTACCGTGCCAGGTTAGTCCAAGCCAGTCTTGCCCGGCGCCCAATAAGCCTTGGTGACGACGCGTGCGGCGGATTTGGATTGCAGCCGCAGGTTTTGGCGGAGCGCTTGAATCGTCCAAGCGTTTCCGGTCAGCACGGACGACGCGCCAGTGGTGGCTGCGTCGGATACCGCCGCTTGCATCGCCGAAATATGAGCATCGTCGGCTCCCTTCGCGAAAAACGCGATATCCTGCAGGCCAAGGTGTCCCGCGGCGCGCCGGGCGGCCTCTAGATCTGAGACTTCGAGACAGGCTGATACGCGGCGTGCTGGGTCTTGATGGCTTGCCGCATAAACAAGGCCCATCGAGGTCTCGTCGCCCGTGATGAAAAGCGGATACGGGAGACGAGACAGGTCCAACGATGGGCGCGGACCAAAAATGTCGCATTGATCACCCGGCGCAACGCTGCGGACCCAGGTGCTTCCCGGCCCCTCGGCATGCGCATAGCCCACTATGCATGTTCGCCCGGCCGACGCGTTCCATTCGATCGGCGTGTAGGTTCGCGTCGCGAAGGCTGAACCCATTGCGACTTGCACTTTCTGTCCTGGGAGCCACGCGACATCAGCGAGTGCGGGGCCCTCCAGCGTGATAAGATGGAAGCGATCGGCCAATTGATCGTTGGCGACGATAGTTGCGGGCTTCATCCACAGCCGCATCAACGCCTTGCTCAGCCGTCCCGGCCCCTTGATGGGGCGCTCCGTTGATCCAGCGGCGAGCATCACGAAACCTTCACGGTGAATGCATTGCCGCGGCCTGCATCCGGCAGGGCGAAAGAAACATACCCGTTAGCAGGAACGCTTACATAAGACTGATAGCCAGGCTCGAAGGCGTTCTCACCGAGGATCACAGCGCCGGGCTTAAGCCGTGGCTCGACCAGCTTGAGTACTTGCAGGTAAAGCGAGAAGGCCCCGTCCACCAGCAACAGGTCGACGTCGCCGCCGAGGTCCTTCAACGTCTCGAGCGCATCGCCGGCACGGATTTCAACGAGATCTGCCAGCCCCGCCTCGTCGAGATTGGCCCGCGCCCGCGTCACCTTAGCCGGCTCCATCTCGCTGCCAATGAGCTGCCCGCCGCCATTGTCGCGCAGCGCGGCGGCGAGATAGATCGTCGAAATTCCCATCGACGTGCCGAACTCGACGACCATGGTCGCCCCGCGGGCGCGGGCGATCGCATAGAGGAAACGCCCATAATCCGGCGAGACCGCGAGGGAATTGTCAGCGCGGTCGCGATAAGCTGCGCGATAGTCGGCGCGCTCATCCGCGAGCAAATCCGCAACCAGGCCCTCGATCGATGCGCCCGGCGCCGCAATTTTGGCCTGCATCTCCGCAACATGTGCTCGATCGCTCGTCTCAGCTTCGCGGTGCAGCGCCGTCAGAAGGTCCGAGACACGGGGGCTGGTCAGGGTATTCATGATGGGACCTCGCAATGCCCCGAGCCGGATCGGCTCGGCGGAATGGCAACCCGGATAGACGCGCGCCGTACTGGCGTCATTACGAAGGACAGACAAGATGTTATCCGATCTCGCCAGCCGAACTTATTTTGCGTAGGGCGTAAGGATGCCGATCCTCAGCGACTTGCAGAACTTCGAATGGATCGAACCGGACGACGTTCCGCGTCCGATCGTGGCCTTCGGCGCACAGATGTCCGACGCGGACGGCTTCGAGCTTGAACCCCATTGCCACAAGAAAGGGCAGATGCTGCTCGTGCGGCGCGGCGCGCTCAGCTGTGAGGTCGAAGGCGGGCTGTGGATCGTGCCGCCGCGCAGCGCGATCTGGATCCCCGGTGGCGCGTTGCACGCGATCAGAGCAAGTGGCGCGCTCGAAGGCTATAATGCGTTCGTCGATGCCGCCATGGCCGGACAGTTGCCGAAGGTCTGCTGCGCGGTTTCGGTGACGCCGCTGCTGCGCGAGCTTCTGGCCCGCGCTGCGCATCTGCCGTATTTCTATGAAGAGGATGGCGCCAACGCGCGGCTGGTGGCGGTGCTGCTCGACGAGCTTGCGGCGGCCCAAGTCGAGAATCTGCATCTCCCAATGCCCAGCGATCCGCGCCTGCGCAAGGTCGTCGACGAGATGATGGCGTCGCCCGCGGATCGGGGCAGCCTGAAGGTGTGGGCGCAGCGCGCCGCCATGAGCGAACGATCGCTGGAGCGGTTGATCCATCGAGAGACCGGGATGAGCTTCGGCCGCTGGCGCCAGCAGCTCGGCGTTGTGCTGGCAGTCAAGTGGCTCGCCGCGGGCGCCTCGATCCAGCAAGTGGCTGGGGACCTCGGCTATGAAAGCGTTCCCAGCTTTGTGACGATGTTCCGCAAGGCGCTGGGCACCTCGCCGAGACGGTACATGGCGGAGCGTTACTCGGGCTGAGGTTTCCGGGATCGGATGAGGTGGGCGCTATATTCGGCTGTCAGGAAATGGCGACCTTCTGAAGGCATGATAGCCAGACAGCAATGCTGCAGGACTACTGGATCGAATGGACATGGCAGCTTTCAGTAGGAGCTGTCATTCCCACCCAGGCTGGGGAACGGCGAATTTTGGTCGACTGCTGCCGGAAACTCGCTTGGTGCTACTTGGGACTTTGTAGCCGCTCCAGAGCGATCGGCCAAACGGTAGGTATTTCCGAGGCTGACGCTTATCGCTTGCCCGACGCGAAATCGGGATGACCGATATTGGGCTGCCTGCCATCAGGCAGCTTCCGAGCAAATACAAGAGGAGGCGCCTCCTCATGAAAGAAGCCTGCCGCAAGCCGCCTTGCTTCCAGCTGGCGGGAGTTCTCAAAAAGCTTTGTGCGGGGATCCTAGCTCCCCATCGCGGGGCGCTTGGTGAAAACTAACGACAGTGAGCATTGGCTGAATGAAGTGAAATTCGCTCATCCAGTGCTTGCGATGGCCACGCCGGAGACGCGAACGCTGCCGCCTACAGTGTTGAGTTTCAACCCACTCGCTCTCGCCGGCGCGGTGATGAGAGTCGACATCGTCGCAGCGCCATTGTTCAGGAAGACCTCGACGGAGCCGGCATCGACGAACAGGCTGATAGTCGCTGTGCCACCGGAAAAGTCACAGGCCACGGTACGATCCTTGCGCCACGCATCGCTGTCGGGCGCGTTCGGGCCACTCGCGTTTCGCTTGATGAAGGCGGTATTCTTCTGCAGATCAAAGCCGATCTGCGTGAAGAAGCCCTCTCCGCCTCGCACCGACAACCACAGCCCCGACGGCCATGCCGCGCCGACGCGTGTCAGGGTGAGGTCGATCCGGAGGGCGGTGGCACCGGCATTGGCGGGCCAGACATAGTCCGTGCCTTCGGCGATCGTCTGATCGGTTCCAGCAAAAGACCGGTCGAAAACACTGTTCTGCGCTGCCAGCGGTGTGCCGAGAAGGCGCGGGACCCCGCCGATACGTTGCAGGCGCAACCGCCGCACGATGCTGAGTTGCCCCCGATATCCTCCGGCAGGCTGCAGCTGATTGGCATAGGCCCAGTTGTTCATCCAGGCGATCGAATATGCCGACGCCAGCGGATCGGGGGCTTCGGGATCGGTCCACACCACAGCCGCATAGAAATCGGCGCCGCCGTCCAGCCACTGTCCCTCCGGGTTGCCAGCGGTGAAGGTGGTGCCGTCGAAATCGCCGACCCAGTAATAGGTGCCGCCGGTGAACCCGCGCGCGGTTCCGTCACCGCCGACCAGCAACACCCATTTGTCGGAAGAGGTCGTGCCATCGGCGTCGTACAGATGGAGCTTGAAGAGGTGCGAGCATTCCATGACGTCGCCCACGACATTCGACAGGAAGTCGCTCGCATAGGTCCACTGCTTCAAGTTCGTTGAGGTGTAGATCCCGATCTTGCCTTGCTCACTCAGCGTCATCACCCAGCGGTTGGTCGGCCCGTGCCAGAACACCGTAGGGTCACGGAATGCCGCGTGGCCGGGGAAGTTGGGTAGAACGATTCCATAGAAGGCGAAGGTCACGCCGCCGTCGAGCGAATACCACAGGGCGCAAGACTGGTTCTGCCCGCCCGCATCATCGGCAGGCATCGTCATCAATGCGATCAGCGCGCCTGCGCCAAAGCCGGCGGTGTTGTTAACATCGACGACCGTGCTGCCGCTCCAAACATCCCCGAAGGTTGTCGTTCGGCGCGGAATGGAGACGCCTTGATCGATCCAGTTGACCAGATCGGTGGAAGTCCAGCGCCGCCATTCGGTGCCACCGGTCGGATAGGTGGGGTTGCAGAGCGCCCAGAGGGTCCAGGCATTTCTGATCTTCACCGGCCGCTGAGGATCGTTGATCCAGGCGCCCGTGGGTGCGGCGATGTGGTAGCGCGGGCGTGCGCTTACCGGAGACGGAGTGGGGGTTGGTGTGGGCGTCGGGGCCGGTGTCGGGGGCGCCGCTCCCGTGTTCTGCGCGACAACGCTGCCCGCGGCAGAGGATGGTCCGCACGATGCCACCATCGGCAGCGCCATCATCATGGTCAGCGTCGACCTGCGGGAATACGACTTGGCGTTCGTCATTGCCTCGGCTCCTGTCCAAAAATTCGGGAACGGCGCCGTCAGCATCGATGGTGCGACGCTGCGAAGCGCTGTCTGCTGCGCATTGGCTTGGCCGCGCCGGAAGCCACGCAGCGGCGATCCGCCGCCGGCGTACCGACGTGCAATCCGTGTCATCGAAAAAAATCATTTGCCGTTCGGCGCGCTGCTACGCGCCGAACGGCGGCAGAAAGCTACATCTTGAACCGCACGCCCAAGCTGAAGTACCGCCCCTCGACCCGCAGATCGCGCCCGAAATACTGGGTTTCGTTGTAGTAGCGGTAATTCTTGAACGGCTGCGCCAGAAGGTTGCTGACGTTCGCGACGACAGTGATGTTCTTCACCGGCTCATAGCTCGCCGAGAAATCGAGGCGCGACACGGGCCGCACCAGCTCGCCGGCATATTGTACTTCGTTGATGTTGCGGTTGTAGCTGGTCGTATAGCCCGAACGCCAGTTGTACGAGAGCCGCGCAGATATCTTGCCCTTCTCGTAGAAGCCAGTGAGGTTGTACGCCCATTTCGACAGGCCGGTGATCTGAACCTGGGGGCTGCCCACGCCAAGCGCCTGCGGAAGCTGGTTGGTGCCGTCCAGATAGGTGCCGTTGGCCTGTACGCCGAGGCCGGACAGCATGCCGGGAAGGAAGTCGAAGAAGGTCTGCACCGATGCTTCCACACCCTTGATGCGGCCATCACCAGCATTTTCCGGCCGGTTCAACTGAACGCGGCCATAGATCGGGTCATTCACGACCTGAGTGTAGTTGCCAATGAAGCCATTGAGGTCGCGGTAGAAGACGGCAACTGACGCAGAACCGTTCCTGGCGAAATACCATTCCAGAGTCGCATCATAGTTCTTCGACGTCAGCGGCCGCAGATCAGGATTGCCACCCGATCCGGTCGCGTCGAACTGCGGCGGGGATCCGTCCGGGCCGGGGCTGTTGGCGGTGATGTTGAGCGACGGATTGAGCTGGCCGAAGCCGGGCCGCGTCCGCGTCTGCGTGTACCCCAGGCGCACCTGCCACTCCCGGGAGAAGCGAATGCGCGCAATCGCGGAGGGCAGGATGTCGACATAGTTCTGCTTGGTCGTCGTCGGAACGATCGCAGTGCTGCCGTTGGCACCCTGCACGCGGCTGAACCCGCGATACGTGCCATCGGTGTTGACGACGCGCGCACCGGCGGTGCCGTCGATGTCGACACCGCCGATGCTGAAGGCGAACTTGCCCTGCCCATAAAAGGCATAGCTCGCCTCGCTGGCCGTGAAGCCGCCCAGCGGATCTACCGGAATGGCCGCGGTCGCGTACTTGGTCACTGCGTCGCGGATGCCGCCATCGTTCGGGAACAGCAGCGTGGCCTTCTGCACCGATGCGTAGGCGAGTTGGCGCAACGCTTCGCTGTTGGCGATGATCGCGTCGCGGTTGGGCGCCAGCCAGGTCCGGAAACGCTGCGGATCATCGCGGAAGCCCTCGGTAATCTGCTCGAGCGCGCCCGTGGGGAGCGACGCCAGCGGGATGTTGAGCCCGGCGGTGTACGCATAGCGCGTGTTGTTCTGGGACGACGCATTGCGGTCGCTGGCGCGCACGCCGAACTGGAGGTGGGGCAGGAAGCTCCAGTCGGTCTGGAGGTCGAGGTCCAGGCGGCCCTGGATGCCATCGCCCTTCGCGACGAACTCGCGCTGGTTGAAGCCGCGCCAGCGCGCATTGTTCGGGTTCATGATGTCGTATCCGCCCAGGTCGAACACGGCGGATCCGCGGGCGTCCCAGTCGACATTGATCGTCGGCGCGGTGGCGAGCTGGGAATCGACGGTGATCTCCGTCGCCTTGTACCGGCTGTTGGTATAGGCGAAGTCGCCCGACAGCGTCGCACGGCCCGTTGTCCACTTGAAGCCGGCAGCGCCCTGATAGGTATCGGTACGATCGTCCTGCGCCACGCGCGAGAATTCGGGCACATAGCCGCCGGTTTTGGTGAAGCTTGCTGCCTTGCCGGGCTCGCCCGGCACCAGCACGACGTTGCTGAGCGTGGGCGCTACCCCGTTCGCATCCCGCCGCTCGAAATTGGCGTTGAAGGAGTCGCGAAGCACGTTGCCGCGATAGGCCTGCCACAAGCCTTCGGCATAGAGTTCCAGATCCGCGGAGGGCCGCCACTGCAGCGTGCCGTTGATCGCCGGGCGGTGCCGAACGCCCTTTTCATAGAAGTTGCCGGCATTCGCCGGGAAATTGAAGTTGCCGACGCCGGGCGTCGTCACCTTGATGTCGTCGGCGGGGTCGTCGACGCCAAAGCCGCGCGGGGTGATCACCGCCGAATCCGCATAGCGGTCGGCGTTGCGGTAGGTGCTGCGCACATAGCTGAAGTTCACCAGCGCGCCGATCTCGCCGATCGGTGTGTCCCAGCGCTTGGTGAGCAACAGGTTGCCGGCGGGGTCGAATGCCTTCGACTGATCATTGTACGATCCACGGATTTCGCCGGCGATCTCGGTGTCCTTGACGTCGAACGGGCGGCGCGACCGAAGGCTGACGAGCCCGGCAAGGCCCGGTTCGATCAGGTCTGCCGTCCCCGACTTGTACACCTCGATCCCTGCGGCAACGCCAGCCGGGAAGTCCTGAAGATGCAGCACGCGATCTTCGGCGGAGAAGAACTCGCGTCCGTTGAACGTGGTCGCGACATCCGGCAGCCCCCGCACCAGGATGACGCCCGCTTCATCGTTGTAGCGCGTCACCGTCACGCCAACGACGCGCGAAATCGCTTCGGCGGCGTTGTTGTCCGGAAGCTTGCCGATGTCGTCGGACACGATCGCGTCGACGATCGAATCCGAATTGCGCTTCAGCGCCTGGGCGGAGCCAAGCGCGGCGCGGTAGCCGGTCACGACGATGTCCTTGTCGGCGCCGCCGTCCTGGGCAGGATCAGCCTGGGCCTGCGCTGCGCCGTCGGGCAGCGGGTCGCTGGACGTCTGCGCCAGGGCGGACGATGCCACGATGATGGGAAGAAGTGCTGCAGACGTCAAAAGGACGTGGAAAGACCTCGTCATAAAATCCCCTCTTTTATTACGCTGGTTTTTTCTAGAAATGTGATGGTGAGGGCCCGTGGGCCCGACCGGTTAACCCGGTGCTGTCATGGCGACCGCTCCTGCATCGAGGAACAGCATCACTCTGTCGCAGCTTTCACTGCGCTTTCCTGCATCGTCCACGCGGTAAGCTTCAGTTTTGCGTCGCCACCGCGGGCGGACGCACTCCACCGAAGCGGTCCGCCGCCGCGGAAGAATCGATCGGTGATCGTGCGCTCACCGTCGTTGATGAAGACCTCCAGGATCGATTCATCCGCCAGGATGCGCAGCTTTACCGTGCGAGACTTCAGATCGACCGGCGCGACGTGCCGGTTGGCGAATGCATCGTGGAAATGTGGTCCCGAACGCGTACGATCGACGAACACCTCGTCGACCGTCGGATTGATGCCCACGACGGTCTGATAGCCTTCGCCATCTGTCAGGGTGATCGCCACCTGCTCCGCCGATCCGCCGTCGATGGCGAATTCCAGATCGGCCGACCCGCCCTGCACGGGCAGCGCCGTGGGCGTTTCGCCAAGCGCCGCGGTAAAATCCCGACGGTCGCCATGCAGCGATGCGACTTCCCGAACCGGCATTTGCGCAAGGCGATAGCCTGCAGCCGATTTCCGCAGCGTCACCTGGCGCGGCACGGTCATCAGCCCGCGCGACGGCCAGGTCGGGATCGCCTCGGCATAGCGCCAGTCGTTCGCCCAGCCGATCCAGACGCGACGCGGATCGTCCTTGGGCAGGTCGTTCCACGAGACAGCCGCGTAGAAATCGGCACCATAGTCCATCCACTGCGCATCGCCGGGCCAGCCGGGCACGGGCGTGAACTTCACCCCGTCGAAGTCGCCGACAAAATATTGGCCGCCCGATCCGCCGCCTACCGCGTTGTCGCCGAGGTTGATGCCCAGCACCCAGCGCTTCTCGCCGGCAGCCCCGCCCTCTACGGGCAACTCGAACAGATCGGGGCATTCCCAGTTCTTGCCGCGGCCGCCGGCCGGTCCGAAGCTGCTGGCGAAGGTCCACTGCTTGAGATTGGGCGAGGTGAAGATCACGGCGCGGTTTTCCAGCGCCATCACCGCGACCATCACCCAACGCTTCGTGGGCGCATGCCAGAACACCTTCGGATCGCGGAATTCGGGCGATCCTACGCTCAGCACCTCGCCGTGCACGGTCCAGGTCCGCCCGTGATCGTTGCTGTAGGCGACGTACTGCGACTGCAGCTTCGCCTTGGGATTATGGCCCGTATAGATGGCAATCAGCGGCGGCTTGCCGTTGCGGCCGAAGCCGGTCGTGTTGTTCCAGTCGACGACGGCGCTGCCGGAGAAGGCCATCACGTCGGCGGTCTCCGGGATGGCGATGGGCAGTTCCTGCCAGTGCACCAGATCGCGGCTGACGGCGTGGCCCCAGTTCATGTGCCCCCACCGGTCGCCGTGCGGGTTGTACTGGAAGAACAGATGATACTCGCCGTCATAGTAAACGAGCCCGTTGGGGTCGTTCATCCAGTTCTTCGCGGGCGCGAAGTGGTAGCCGGGCCGCGGGTCCGCGCGCTGGGCGAATGCAGGCGTGGCGAGCGCGGCACCGGCCGCCAGCAACAGAGCGATCGTCTTCATGCTGCCGCTCCCCGCAGATCCATGTCTTCCAGGGCGACGCCATTGGTTTCCGGCATGACCTTCCACGCCCACAGGAACTGAAGCAGCATCATCCCGCCGAAGAAGGCGAAGACCCAACCGCCTACCGCATCCGCGACCACCGGGAACAGCCAGGTGATAATCGCCGCCATCACCCAATGCGTGGTCGATCCCAGCGCCTGCCCCTTGCCGCGCACCGAGCTTGGGAACACCTCGGAGATGAACACCCAGATCACGGCGCCCTGGCTGACCGCGAAGGCGGCGATGAAGGCGAGGAGCCCGGCCAGGATCAGCATGCCGTTCGGCGCCGCCCGCTCCAGCTGCCAGCCGACCAGCAGCAGGGCCGCGGCACAGACGATCGACCCGACGAACAGCAACGGCTTGCGGCCGAACCGGTCGATCAGGAACAGCGCCAGCGCCGTGAACAACAGGTTGGTACCGCCCACGGCCACCGACTGCAGCAGCGCGCTGTCCGCGCCGGCGCCCGCCAGCTCGAAGATCCGCGGAGCGTAGTAGAGGAGCGCATTGATACCCGAAAGCTGGTTGAACATCGCGATGGCGATCGCGCATGCCACCGGCAGGCTATGCGATGCCTGGAACAGGCTGGGTGCGCCCTTGGCGGCTTCGCGCCGGTCCGCCGCTTCGATGCGCAGCAGTTCCGCACCAGGATCGCTGAACCCCAGCTGCGTCATCGCGGCCACGGCCCGCTCGCGGTGTCCGCGCACGGCCAGCCAGCGCGGGCTTTCCGGGAGAAAGAAGGTGACGAGCAGGAACAGGATCGACGGCACCGCGACGATGCCGAACATCCAGCGCCACGCCGTCTCGGGCGGCAGGATCTGTGCGATGATGTAGTTGGACAGGAAGGCGATCAGGATGCCCAGCACGATGTTCAGCTGGTTCATCGCCACCAGCCGGCCACGGAACCGGGCCGGCGAAACCTCTGCGATGTAGATCGGCGTGACCACCGATGCCGCGCCGATGGCAATGCCACCCAGGAAGCGAAAGGCGATCAACAGCGCCCATTCGTGCGCCAGCGCCGTGCCGAGTGAAGAGACGACATAGGCGATCGCGACGGAAAGCATGATCGCCTTGCGGCCATAGCGATCCGCCGGCGCGCCGGCGATCAGCGAACCCAGGACCGTGCCGATCAGGGCGGACGCGACGGTGAAGCCCAGCAACGCCGGGGTCAGCGCGAACTGGGCCTGCAGCGCGTTGGTCGCGCCGGATATCACTGCAGTATCGAAGCCAAACAGCAGGCCGCCGAGCGCAGCCCCCGCGGCGCTCATGATGATCGCCGGGGTCGCCCGGGCGTCGTCAACGATGCCGGCATCGCTTGGATGTACAACGTTATGCATGAACGGCTTCCGCTGGAATGGAGGTGGTGTCGGCAACGGACCAGTGCATCGGCCACTGGCGCGTAGCGGTCCGATAGGCGAGCGCCAGGGCGCCGGTCAGGCCCGCGGACGCGCCTGCGGTCGGCGCCGCGACGTATTCCGCCATGTCGATCGCGCGCATGCTCGCGTCATAGCCGGCGAGCTTTTCGCGCAGCGCATGGCGCACCCGCGCGAACATCGGCGGTTGCATGACGCCACCCCCGATGATGATGCGGTCCGGGCGTACGGTGTAGGTGAGCGTGGCGCACAGGCCGGCAAGATAGTCCGCCTCGATCGCCCAGGCCTGGTGATCCGTTGGCAGCGTTTCCGCGGGCACACCCCAGCGCGCCTGCATTGCCGGGCCGCTCGCCAGACCTTCCAGGCAATCGCCGTGATAGGGGCAGATGCCGGCGAACTGATCGTCGCCGGGGGCACGGGGCAGCTTGATGTGCCCGGTCTCAGGATGATTGGCGCCGCCGTGGGGAGCGCCGTTGATCAGCAGGCCAACGCCGATGCCGGTGCCGACCGTCACATAGCAGAAAGTGTCCAGGCCCTGCCCGCTGCCGAACAGCCGTTCCCCCACCGCCGCGCAATTCACGTCGGTGTCGAGTACCATGGGCGCATCGATGGTACGGCGGAAATGGGTGAGCAGGTTGACGTCCTGCCACCCTGCCTTGGGCGTGGACGTGATGCAGCCATGATCCGCCGCGACCGGGTTTAGCGAAAGCGGCCCGAAGCTGCCGATCGAAAAGGCTGAAAGCGCGCCGAGCTTTTCAGCGGCATCCGCGAAAAACGCGCTCGCCGCACCGAGTGTCGCTGCCGGTGTTGTCGTCGGGATGCGCGTTTGCATCAGAATCGTGCCGTCACGATCGGAGACTGCACAAAGGAACTTGGTTCCACCGGCTTCGATGGCGCCGAGAAGCAACGGCTCAACCATCGACACGCCCTCGTGCATGCGCACGTCGACGCATTTGTTCAGAACGGATCGTCACCGATTTCCTCCCCATCAACGTAGCCGCGCATTCGCGGTCATCGACTAAATCTACTAGTGAGATTTAGTCTGTCAAGCGGCGTCGCGCGATCTTCGCTTGGAGGGTCGAAATTCGCAAAAAGCGCGATCAGCCCTTTTTGAACAGGCTAGCGAGGTCCGGAGTAAAGCTCGCGTGGAGCGGAAGCAGGCCTGCCCCGACGGCCCCGGCGGCTGCGCCCAGCGCGCCCGTTCGAATCTCCGGCGCAAAGAAGTCCGGCGGCGCGTCGGTGGAGAAGTGGCTTCGCAGCCCATCCGCGATCGTTTCGAGGCTGGAGAGATCGAGCGAGCCATCGATGATGACGGCTTCGAGGTCGAGCAGGCTGTTCGCACTGGTCACGGCGAAGGCAAGCGCTTCGATGCATTGTTCGATCCAGGCCAAACGTGCATCGGCGGCAGCTTCCTGGCCGAGCGCGTAGAGGGATGCGCGGTGGACCAGAAAATCGCTCTTGCCCGCCGCGCAGACCGGCATCGACGCAAGCGCGCCTGCGTTGCCGTGCCGACCTTGATGCACCCGACCGCCCAGCACTAAACCGCCACCGACAAACGTACCGATGTTGATCGCCAGGAAGTCCTGGAGGTCGACGCCCGCGCCGCAGAGCAACTGCGCCAGCGCGGCGGCATTCCCATCGTTTTCGAAGAAGACCGGCCACCCGAACCCGGCCTGGAGCCTATCGGCAACATCCGCGCGGCGCCACGCATCGGCCTGATCCGCCGAAAGTCCGAGTTCATCGCGCCATTCGCCCAGGAACCATGGCATCGCAATGCCAATACCCATCAGCACCTCGGCGTTCAGCAGGTTGCCAGACGCAAGCTGCTCGTCGATGAAATGCTCCACGTGTCGAACAACGGTGTTGATCGACGGGAAGCTGTCCGCGTGGCGGCAGACTGCCTTCCGGTCGCCATCGAAGTCGAGCAGCACGATTGTCGTGTCGCCGCGTCCGACCTCCACGCCCACCGTGTATCCCCGCTTGCCGTTGATACGATAAATTGTCGCAGGTTGCCCCATGCCGCCGGTGCGCTTGGCCGCCTGAAATAATAGGCCTTCCTCTTCCAGCTCATCCACGATCCGTACAACTGCCTGAGGAGATAGCGCTGTCATCCGCGCGAGTTCGGCTTTCGAAGCCCCATTCATACGGCGCACGGCTGCCAAAATGAGGCGCTGGTTGTATCGCCGCATGCCACCAGCGTTCGTGCCTTTGCGCATCATATGCAAACAGGATCCTCTTCTTCCGACCCTCGTACACCCCTTGAAGCCTCTTCACAGCCTGAGTTTTACCTGGGATTTCGTGCCACGGATCCGACCGCAGGTAAGTTCTCGGGCCCGATACGCTGGTCTCGCCGAGGCCTCAGCAACCGCTGCCCGCCCTACAACCGATTCAGGGGAATGAGGCGCGAGTAGGCCCAACCGCTAGGGTCGCTTTCGGAGCTTGCGGACATTCAAGCGTCGATCGAGGAATGGCTTGAGCTGGTCGGATGCTGCCTCCCTTGCTGGCCTCATGCTCAGCCGACTCCGGAGCACGGCTTCCGCCAAATCGGCCGTCAAAGATTTCTCCGCGTTCGCTGCCGCACGATGTCGGCGGAGCCGGCATATAGAGGCTTGGAGATCTCGGCAGGCGCCTTCCATTCTCGAAGGAGATCGAGGGGATCCTGATAACCGATCAGGTTTCGGGCAAGGCTGACCCGCTCCAACACGTTCGTTCGGGCTTCGCTGGGCAGTGTTGCTGCGCGTTGCTCCGCTTGGGAGAAGAATTGCTCGATCTCCATCACCCTCGACCATCGCTGGATAGCGCTTTGCAGGGTTGCCAGGCTTTCCTCGTGTGATTTGGCGATGTTGCGTTCGTCCTCGCGGCGGCGGCATTTCTCCTGTTCCTCCAGCCATGCGCGGTGTCGGATCTCGGCCCGACGCGCGGCTTCCTCTGCCATTTCGATCAGCTTGCGCTTCTGCGCCAGCACGGCTTTGACGATGGCCTCGGGGGAGAGCGGTGCTGTCTGATCCTCCGATTCCTGCCAGCTTTGCGACCAGTCGATGGCAGAGTCTGCTGCATAGGCGACGATTCGGAGCCGACCCGACGGCACATCCTCGAATGTTGTCCAGCCGGAACCGTGCGACCGCTCCAGGCGTGCGGCAAGCTCGGGGCTGTCTCGAACGAACCCGTTGTTCGTGTAGCGCATTTTGACGTGCTCGGTCATTTCGAGAACGATGAGGCCGATGCCCACCCCGTCTGTCTGAACGAGTGTGGGTCGATCCGGCCGCCATGGCTGCGGACACGGGTCGTACTGCCGTCCCTTTATCGGTGCCTCTCTGGGGTCGATCTGCAGGCGGCGGGCGGCAGAATTGAGCCCGCTGAGTACTACGTGGTGACCAGCCTCCTCGAAGGCATTGTACAGAGCATTCGCCAGCAGCAGCCCACGATCGAGCGCTGCGGAGGAGGTGCGCAGGTCGGGCAGGGCGCGTTTATACGGTCGGAGAAAGCCATCATCCCTGGTCGGGCGGCTATTCAGGAATTGTGCCTTCGTGCCGCGCAGGAGCGCGTGCATGGCCGGAGGCGTCTTGTTGCCGGTTATCGCCTTTTTCCTAAGTGTGCGGGCGTCGGGTCGCGCCTTGGGGAGGGGCATGCCGTCGCCGGTCCATGTGGTGGGCTGTCCTTCCACCGCTGCGGGTAGCGGCGGGACAGGATCGACTTTGCCGAGCTCGAGGCGTGCCCAGTGGCCCTGCGCCGGCCTTGGTACGCCCATTGCGGTGCAGATCTGTACCAGCTTGCCGTAGGAGATGCCGAGCTGTGCCGAGACCTTGGTCATCGGCATCGCCCAGATAAGGCGGTAGAGTTCCTCACGCGTGACCATGTGCCGCTCCGTTGCGATCCAACCTGCCGTTTCGCCAGTGCTGTGGTGGTCCTAGCGCCTTGGCCAGACGGATCTGAATGGGCCTGAGGCTATTCGTGTTCGGCCGCGCCTTTTGATCGACAGGCGGCTTGGTGGACCATGCTGGGCGTCTCACGCCAGCGGCGTGATTGCGCTCGCACGCCGCTGCGCGGCGCCGAGTCGGGCTGGCCGTATCGGCCCTTCGGGTTTTGATCGCGGACGCAGGGCCGATCCTGCGGATCGGCGGCCGGCAGGTGCCGGCAGCGGAACGCGGGTGCGGTGCGCGCGCTGGCGCACGCCTGCGGCGACACCAGGGCGCGCAGGTTGTCGGTGCCCGCGTGGCACACTTGCCCGGGCGGGAGGCACGGGCGGCGGCTGGCGCACGTGCTGGCGCGCGCACGCCGCCCGCGCGTCCCGCCCGGTCGCAAGGGTGCGGTTCTTGTCCGGGCGCCGCTGGCGCCCGGCAGCGCGGTCGCGCTGAAAGGATGGTCGCCGCGCTGAGGCGCGGCGGCGTTGGTGCGCCGGCACGCGGAAAGGGCGGGGGGAGCGTCGCTTCCCTGTAGGCCTGCCGCGGCATGCCGCAAGCCGGGCGGTGCCCGGCTCCTCCACTCCGTTACGGCCCTGCGGGTGCGGCCTGCCTCTGACGGCAGGACTGCCGGTTCGCTCCTGCCGCTCCCCCCGCCCTTCCGGCGCCGGTTGCGGTGTTTGGAAAGGAGTAGAACCATGGGTGTCAGGAGTGAGAACCGTACCAGCCTCTATGCCGAGGTGACGGATCGGGTGATTGCCGAGCTGGAGAAGGGACGGCTGCCCTGGGTGCAGCCTTGGGATGCTGCGGCATGTGGGTGCGCGATGCCGGCCAATGCGGTGACCGGGCGGCGCTATTCGGGAATCAATGTGCTGATCCTCTGGGCGGCGGTGATCGAGGGACGCTATGCCTCGCAGCGCTGGCTGACCTTTCGGCAGGCGCTGGCGGCGGGCGGGAACGTGCGGCGTGGCGAGCGTGGGACGACGATCTGCTATGCGGATCGCTTCACGCCGAAGGATGAGGCCGAGCGGGCGCGCGACGAGGACCGCGAGGCGCGGCAGCTGGCGTTCCTCAAGCGCTTCACCGTGTTCAACGTCGACCAGTGCGAGGGGCTGCCCGAGCGGCTCACGGCGGTGGAGTATGCCGGGCCGGTGACCGAGGCCGACCGGATCCCGGCTGCGCATGCGCTTATGGAAGCGT
>NZ_FORV01000005.1 GCF_900114095.1 Sphingomonas sp. NFR04
AACTAGCTAATCCTACGCGGGCTCATCTCAGGGCGATAAATCTTTGGTCTTTCGACATCATCCGGTATTAGCACCCCTTTCGGGGAGTTATTCCGAACCCCAAGGCAGATTCCCACGCGTTACGCACCCGTGCGCCACTAGATCCGAAGATCTCGTTCGACTTGCATGTGTTAGGCATGCCGCCAGCGTTCGTTCTGAGCCAGGATCAAACTCTCAAGTTTGATGTTCCACCACATAGCCGCCGGAATGTGCGACCATGCAGCAGCTCATTTCTAGGAGCCGTTCCTGCACATTCTTGTGGAACCGTCCGATCAGGCGAACCCGACCAAACAGCTCCCACGTATGGAAACGTGTAAGGACATGTATGAAACGGCTTGGCTTTTACCGAGCACCTTGCACCTAGAAGCTGCAAGACCCGGAGCCGCCGCCCACATGTCCCTTCATCTAAACCAACAATGTCAAAGAGCGACAAAAATCGACGCTGCGCCTTTCCCCTTTTTCCGGGGCGGCCGCTGCGCCTGAATTTCGGTGACCGCCGCTGCCTCAGTGAAGAGCACCGCGTCGGTGAAATGGCTTCTATGCGCCGTTCCCAACACCGTCAACGAGAAAATGAAACTTTCTGTCGTTTTCGTGACAGCACCCCAGAAAATGGCGGTTTTCTGCGGTTTTTGGTCGCCGCTGACGCCGTCGGGTATGACCTTTTGATGACCATCCCCGCCGAATCAGCGGCGAATCTCCCGAGAATCAGCCCTGCATTCCCGGAATCGCGGTGAATGCGCGCACCATTTCGGCCTCGTCGCCGCCCCACACGGCATGGCTCACCGCCAGGAAGTCGGCACCCGCCTGGACGAGCGGCGCTGCATTGGCCGGGGTGATTCCGCCGATCGCCACGCAGGGAATCTCGAACAGCGTCGACCACCAGGACAGGATCACCGGTTCGGGGCGATACTCGGTCGTCTTGGTGCTCGTCGGATAGAAGGCGCCGAACGCGACATAATCGGCCCCCGCCTCCCCGGCATCCATCGCCAGGTGGCGGCTGTCATGGCAGGTCACGCCGATCTGGACGTTGGGGCCAAGGATCGTGCGCGCCTCGCGGGCGTCGCCGTCCCCCTGCCCCAGATGCACGCCGTCGGCGCCGAGGCGCTTGGCCAGGCTCACACTATCGTTGACGATGAAGGCGACCTCGGCATCGGCGCAGATGCGCTGCAGCGGCTCGGCGAGCTTGGCGGCCTGGTGCTGATCGACATCCTTGACGCGGAACTGGAAGGCGGCAACCGGGCCGGCATCGAGCGCGCGGCGCAGGCGATCGGCAAAGCCGCCGGTCACGTCGAGCGGCGAGATCAGGTAGAGCTGGCAGGGCGGGCGCCGATCGTCGCGGACGAATTTCTCGGCAAAGCCATCGAGGTTCGCTTCGTCGTCGAGATCGTCGAAGGGATCGGACATTATGTACTCCGCTGCTGAAATCTGGCGGAACTCTACCGCCTTTGTCGGCGGGCCTTCCACCCCCTGTCGGTCGGGGTCAAGCAGCGGCAGTTATACGGCGGCGCCGTCCGGGCGAACCCGTCGGCGCCGCCGGGGCAGGTTTCAGGCCTCCTCGCCCTTGTAGATCGCTACCAGCTTGTCGAGCATCGCCAGCGCTTCGGCGCGGGGACGCTGGAAGGTATTGCGGCCGATGATCGAGCCCTGGCCGCCGCCGGCGAGAATGTCGCGGGCGTCCTGGTACACTGCATCCGCGCCCTTCGATGCGCCGCCCGAGAAGACGACGATGCGGCGGCCGGCGAAGCAGCTCTGCACGACATGGCGCACGCGGTCGGCCTGGTTGGACCAGTCGGTGCCTTCGTAGAGCTTCTTGGCTTCGGCCTGCTCGATGTTCGACGCGGGCAGCTTGACCTTGATGATGTGCGCGCCGAGCAGCGCCGCCATGTGCGCGGCATAGGCGCCGACGTCGAGCGCCAGTTCGCCTTCCTTGCTGAGCTTGCCGCCGCGCGGATAGGACCAGATCACCGTCGCGATGCCGACCGAGGCGGCCTGGGCGCGCATTTCCTTGATCTCTTCCATCATCTCAAACACGCCGTCGGCGCCCGGATAGATGGTGAAGCCGATTGCCGAGCAGCCGAGCCGCAGCGCATCGTCGACGCCGCCGGTCACCGCCTGGTCGATGCCGGTCGCCCAGCTGTTCGAGCTGTTGACCTTGAGGATCGTCGGGATCTGGCCGGCAAAGGTGTCGGCGCCTGCCTCGATCATGCCGAGCGGCGCGGCATAGGCCGAGAGGCCGGCGTCGATGGCGAGCTGGAAATGGTAATGCGGATCATAGGCATCGGGGTTGACCGCAAAGCTGCGCGCCGGGCCGTGCTCGAAGCCCTGGTCGACCGGCAGGATGATCAGCTTGCCGGTGCCGCCGAGCTTGCCCTGCATCAGGATGCGCGCGAGATTCGCCTTCACGCCCGGATTGTCGGAGCCGTAATTGTCGAGGATCGCTTTGACGGCCGGCGTAATGCCCATGATGGTTCCCTCAATGGTGTTCGATGCCGCGTCCCTATCGCGCCAAATTGGTAACGCAAAGGCTGACAACGCTGGTCACTTGCTGCGGAGCAAAACTTCTTTCGCAGTAGCGTAACAGCTCGGATACCTGCCGGTAAATTGGTGCTCCATTGGTGTACCCGCGGGTCGCGATTGACGCGGTGCGGCGGCGCGCTAGCCTGTGCTGGGGGAACAAGGGGGGACAGACTCATGTGGAATCGACGTCGGGTGCTGCAGGGAAGCGCTGCGTTGCTGCTGCCGAGCGTGCCGGCCAATGCGGCGCCGAAGCCGGTGGTGGGCCAGCCCGCTCCCGAAGCCGAGCTGACGCTGGTCAGCGGGGAGAAGCTCCGCCTGTCGGAGATGCGCGGCGACGTGGTAGTGCTCAACATCTGGGCGACCTGGTGCGTGCCCTGTCGCGAGGAATTGCCGCTGCTCGACCGCTATTACGCGATTCAGAAGCGCCATGGCCTGCGCGTCTATGCGCTGACCACCGAGTCTTCGGTACCGCTGCACAAGCTGAAGCCGCTGTTCGAGACGCTGAGCATCCAGCCGACGAAGAAGATCAAGGGGCCGTACGACGCCATCGATGGCGCGGTGCCGTCCAACTATGTGATCGATCGCGCGGGGGTGCTGCGCTACGCCGAGGCGGCAGCGTTCGATCTGGACGATCTGAACCGGGAGCTGGTGCCGCTGCTGAAGGAAGCCCGGCCGGATTAAGGGGCTTCGTATCCTCCCCCGCCAGGGGGAGGTGGCGCCGGAGGCGACGGAGGGGGAGGTCCGCGACCAACTGGCCGGCGTGCTTCCGCCCCCTCCGTCAGGCTGCGCCTGACACCTCCCCCTGGCGGGGGAGGATACGGCTTTGTTTCTGTCCGAGGGGGGGTCAGCGTGCCAGCGCAGCGACGCCGGGGAGTTCCTTGCCTTCCATCCATTCGAGGAAGGCGCCGCCTGCGGTCGAGACGAAGCTGAACTCACCCGCGACACCGGCCTGGTTGAGCGCCGCCACCGTGTCGCCGCCACCGGCGACCGAGACAAGCTGGCCTTCCTTGGTGAGCGCCGCCGCGGTGCGGGCGAGCGACACGGTCGCCGCGTCGAAGGGCGGGATCTCGAAGGCGCCCATCGGGCCGTTCCAGACCAGGGTCTTGCAGGTCTTGAGCACGTCGGCGAGCGCCTCGGTGGCGGCGGGGCCGACATCGAGGATCATCTCGTCCGCCGCGACCTCATGGACGTTGACGGTGCGGACCGGCGGGTTGGCGCGGAATTCCTTCGCCACCACCACGTCGTACGGCAGGTGGACGGTGCAGCCCGCGGCGTCGGCCGCGTCGAGGATCTCCTCGGCGGTACCGGTCAGGTCGTGCTCGCACAGGCTCTTGCCGACATCGACACCGCGCGCGGCGAGGAAGGTGTTGGCCATGCCGCCGCCGATGATCAGGTGATCGACCTTGGCGACGAGGTGCTTGAGCACGTCCAGCTTGGTCGAGACCTTGGCGCCGCCGACCACCGCCGCGACCGGATGCTCGGGGTTGCCGAGCGCCTTGTCGAGCGCGTCAAGCTCCGCTTCCATCTGGCGGCCGGCGAAGGCGGGCAGCTTGTGGGCCAGCCCCTCGGTCGAGGCGTGTGCGCGGTGCGCGGCTGAGAAGGCATCGTTGACATAGAGGTCGCCGAGCGCTGCGAAGCGATCGACCACGGCCGGATCGTTCTTTTCCTCGCCGCCGAAGAAGCGGGTGTTCTCGAGCAGCGCGATGTCGCCGTCGTTCAGCGTCGCGACCGAGGCGGCATCACCCTCCCAGTCGATATAGCGGACCGGGCGGCCGAGCACCTGCTCGAACGGCTTCACCATCTGGGCGAGCGAAAGCTCCGCGCTGGGATTGCCCTTGGGTCGGCCGAAATGGGCGAGGACCAGCACCTTGGCGCCCTTATCGGCCAGTTCGGCGACCGTCTGGATCGCGGCGCGCAGGCGCGTGTCGTCGCTCACCTTACCGTCGGCCATCGGCACGTTGAGGTCCTCGCGGACCAGCACCCGCTTGCCGGTGATATCGCCCATGTCGTCGAGCGTCTTGAAAGTGCGCGCCATGCTGAACCCCTCGCGTTTGAATTTGCTGCGCGAGCGGCATCCTGTCGGCGGAGCGCTCGCATCCTGCGCTTGTGCCCTTGTTCGCCGTGCCGCCCTCGCCCCACCATCGTCATCCCGGCGGAAGCCGGGATCCATTGGCCTGGACGTCTTCGCTCCTGCCTCGCCCGAGTGGCGAATGGATCCCGGCTTTCGCCGGGATGACAGAAGAAGCATTGCCCAGCGACACTAAGGCCGCCTTCGAGATGGGAGGGGCTGATCCTCGGGCCGATCGCCCGTGCAGCCGTCCTCCCCTCCCCTAGCCCCTCCCGCAAGCGAGAGGGGAATTTAGAAGAGTCCCCCGCCGAAGCGGAGGACTTCCGTCTTAGAGCCCCGCCATCACGGTCGCGGTATCGACCATGCGGTTCGAGAAGCCCCATTCGTTGTCGTACCAGCTGACCACGCGGACCAGCTTGCCGTCGATCACCGCGGTCTCCAGGCTGTCGACGGTCGAGGAGGCCGGCGTGTGCACGATGTCGGCCGAGACGATCGGATCGGCGGTGTAGACCAGCACGCCCTTGAGCGGGCCGCTCTCCGACGCCGCCTTCAGCACGGCGTTGACTTCCTCGACCGAGGTGTCGCGCTTCGGCATGAAGGTCAGGTCGACCAGGCTGCCGTCCGGCACCGGCACGCGGACGGCCGAACCGTCGAGCTTGCCCTTGAGCTCCGGGAGCACCTCGCCCACCGCGCGGGCGGCGCCCGTCGTGGTCGGGATGATCGACATCGCGGCAGCGCGCGCACGGCGCAGGTCCGGGTGGATCTGGTCGAGGATCTTCTGGTCGTTGGTATAGGCGTGGACCGTGGTCATCAGGCCGCGCTCGATGCCGATCGCGTCGTTGAGGACCTTGGCGACCGGCGCCAGGCAGTTGGTGGTGCACGACGCGTTCGAGACGATGGTGTGCTCGGCGGTCAGCTTGTCGTGGTTCACGCCGTAGACGACGGTGAGGTCGACATTCTTGCCCGGGGCCGAGATCAGCACCTTCTTGGCGCCGGCGTCGATGTGCTTCTGGGCATCTTCGCGCTTGGTGAAGAAGCCCGTGCACTCGAGCACGATGTCGACGCCGTTCTCGGCGTGCGGCAGGTTGGCGGGATCGCGCTCCGCGGTCACCTTGATGCGCTTGCCGTCGACGACGATGTCGTTCCCGTCGGCTTCGACCGTGCCCGGATACTTGCCGTGGATGCTGTCCCGCGAGAACAGCCAGGCGTTCGACTTCGCGTCCGAGAGATCGTTGATCGTGACCAGCTCGAGCCCGCTTTCCGGGCGCTCAAGGATCGCGCGTGCCACCAACCGGCCGATACGTCCGAAACCGTTGATCGCAACCTTGGTCATGCCTGTTCTCCGTTCAGCTTAGCGAGGATCTGCGGAACGATGGCGTCCGCAGTGAGACCGAAATGTTCGTAGAGCTTTAGATAGGGACCCGAAGCGCCGAAGCCATCGACACCGAAGCGCAAACCATCGTTTCCGGTATAGCGCTCCCAGCCGAAGGTGGTGCCAGCCTCGATCGACACCTTGAGCGCATCCTGCGGCAGGATGTCGCGGCGATAGCCGGCGTCCTGCGCATCGAAGCGCTCGAAGCAGGGGACCGACACGACGTCGGCGCCGATACCTTGGGCTTCCAGCGCCTCGCGCACGGCAACGGCGATCTCGACTTCGGAGCCCGTCGCCAGCAGCACCACCTTGCGCGGCGCCTCGGCCTCCAGCAGCGCATAGGCGCCGCGGGCCGAGCGGTTCTCGGCGGCTTCGGTGCGCAGCTGCGGCAGATTCTGGCGGCTGAGCGCGATCAGTGCGGGGCCGTCGGTCTTGGCGAGCGCGGCTTCCCAGGCCTCGGCGGTCTCGACCGCGTCGCACGGGCGCCACACGTCGAGGTTGGGGATCACGCGCAGGCTCATCAGATGCTCGACCGGCTGGTGGGTCGGGCCGTCTTCGCCGAGGCCGATCGAGTCATGCGTCATCACATAGACGACGCGGGCATGCTGGAGCGCCGAGAGGCGGATCGCGGCGCGGGCGTAGTCGGCGAAGACCAGGAAGGTGCCCCCGTACGGGATCACGCCGCCGTGCAGCGCCATGCCGTTCATCGCGGCGGCCATGCCGAATTCGCGGATGCCGTAATTGACGTAGCGGCCGCCATAATTGTCGGCGTCGAGCCGCTGCAGCCCCTTGGTCAGCGTGTTGTTCGAGCCGGTGAGGTCGGCCGAGCCGCCGATCGTCTCGTCGAGGATCGCGTTGACCGCTTCCAGCGCGAGCTCGGACGCCTTGCGGGTCGCGACCTTCTGCGGATTGGCGAGCAGGCTCTGCACATGCGGCTGGAGCAGGTTCGGCTGCACGTCGCCGCGGCGTTCCCAGCCGAGGCGATCGGGGTGCGCCGCGAGGCGCTCGGCCCAGGCGGCGTGCGGCGCGGCACCGCGGGCACCGGCGGCGAGCCACGCGTCGCGGACGTCCTGCGGGATCTCGAACGCCGGATGGTTCCAGCCGAGCGCTGCGCGCGCGGCAGCCACTTCATCCTTGCCCAGCGGCGAGCCATGGACCTTGGACGTGCCCTGCTTGTTGGGCGCGCCCCGGCCGATCACGGTGCGGCACTTGACCAGCACCGGCTTTTCGCTGGCGACCGCCTCGTCGAGCGCGCGGACGATATCCGCCTCGTCATGGCCGTCGCATTCGACGACGTGCCAGCCGGTAGCGCGGTAGCGCGCCGGAATGTCCTCGACCGAGGAGAGCGACACCGCGCCGTCGATCGTGATCTTGTTGTCGTCCCACAGCACGATCAGGCGGTTGAGCTTGAGATGCCCGGCGATACCGATGGCTTCGTGGTTGATGCCTTCCATGAGGCAGCCGTCGCCGGCGATCACCCAGGTCTTGTGGTTGACCAGGTCGTCGCCGAACACCGCGTTGAGGTGCCGCTCGGCGATCGCCATGCCCACCGCCATCGCCAGACCCTGGCCCAGCGGGCCGGTGGTGCATTCGACGCCCGCCAGCTCGAAATTCTCGGGGTGGCCGGCGCAGGGGCTGCCGATCTGGCGGAAGTTCTTGATGTCCTCCAGCGTCGGGCGGGCATAGCCGGTGAGGTGCAGCAGCGAATAGAGCAGCATCGAGCCATGGCCGGCCGACAGCACGAAGCGATCGCGATCGGGCCAGGCGGGGTCCGCCGGATCGAACTTCAGATAGCGCTGGAAGAGGACGGTCGCGACGTCGGCCATGCCCATCGGCATGCCCGGGTGACCCGAATTGGCGGCCTCAACCGCGTCCATGGAAAGCGCGCGGATGGCGTTGGCGCAATCGGCGAAGGATGCTGTCACGTAATATTCCCCGTCTGGTCGCGCACGCCTTTGGAAGCATGGCGCTCCGCCGTCAACCGTTCGGCGCAAGCGTTACGACCTGCATTAACCGTGCTGCCCTTGCCGCTGCGGCGAACCATGCTATCCGGCAGGATAATGTCCGACTTAGTAGCAGATCGTATCGAGCGAGCGCTGAAGCGTATCGAAGTCGCCGCGGCCGCGCAGTCGCAGGTGCGCACCAAGCTCGAGACCCGCAATGCGACATTGCGCACGCGGATCGAGTCGGCGCTGGTCGATCTGGACGCGCTGATCGCACGCGAGCGCGAGCTGGAAGCCCAGTTGGCCGGCGACGAGGAGAATGCAGCCGACGAGGAGCAGGGCTGATGGCGGAGATCACCCTCCAGGTCGCCGGGCGCAGCTACACGGTATCCGCACGCGACGAGGACATGCCGCATTTGCGCGAGCTGGAGGCGCGGATCGGACAGCATGCCGATGCCGCGCTGCGCGCGGCCAGCGGGCAAAGCGGCGAGCGCACCCTGCTCTATCTCGCGCTGATCCTCGCCGACGCGCTGGACGAGGCGGAGAAGAAGCCCGCCCCCGCGCCTGCCGTTCCCGACGGACTGTTGGAACGGATCGCCGATCGGCTCGAAGCCGTCGCATCGGCCCTTGAGGAAAGCGACGCGACGTCCTAGATTAGAGCCGTGGCGGGAACTGCCCGGTGCGAGCCTTAGCAATTATCCCTGAGGCTATAATCTTCATCCATGGGAGCTGTCCCTGTGCAGATCCTGGTCTGCAACACATGGTTCCCACCTGACGTTCTGTGCGTCGGTGGATATTCAGGCCAACGGCCCATGGTGGTTCCCGTCACACCTTGCCCGCGAAACCGATGCTGAGCGACAAGCCCGCCCTCCGGGCCCGGCTGCGCGCCGCGCGCGACCTGTTCGCAGCTGAATCCAGCACCGCGATCCGCGCCCCCGAAGCCTTTGTCGAACGGCTGACGCCCGGCATGATCGTCGCCACCTATTGCCCTGTGGGCAGCGAGGCCGATCCGACCCAACTCGCCGCCGCCGCCGCCGAGCGCGGCTGTGCCCTCGCCCTGCCTCACGTGATCGACCGCGCCGCGCCGATCCGCTTCCTCGCCTGGGAGATGGGCGCGCCGCTGGTTGCGGGGCCGTTCGGGCTGCGCCAGCCGGATACTGCCAGTCCCGAGGTCGCGCCGGACGTGATCCTGACGCCGCTGATCGGCTACGACCCCCGCCTCAACCGCCTCGGCCAGGGTGCCGGGCATTACGACCGCGCCTTTGCCCGGTTCGAGCAGGCGTGGCGGGTGGGCGTTGCCTGGTCCGCACAGGAAGTCCCTGCCCTCCCCGCCGACATCTGGGACGTACCGCTCCACGCCGTGGTGACCGAGCAGGGCATGCTGTGGCACGAAGAGCCATGAACCCCAGCTGGCGCAAACCCGCCGGGGCGCTGGCGATCGTCGGGCTGATCCTGGTCTGGGTGGTGCTGGTCGCGAGTTTCTCGGGGCAGATCGGGCGGCTGCCGATCCTGGTGCAGACGCTGGTCTATCTCGCGCTGGGGATCGTGTGGATCCTGCCGCTCAAGCCGCTGCTGCGCTGGATGGAGACGGGGCGCTGGCGGATGCCCCCTCCACCGCACCGCTGACGCGGCGGCGGAGGCCCCCTCCACCACGCCGCTGGCGCGGCGCGGTCCCCCTCCCCCGCTATCGCGGGAGAGGAGACACTAAGAGCAGCAGTAGAATAGCGTTTCCTCTCCCGCGAAGCGGGGGAGGGGGACCGCCGCCGAAGGCGGTGGTGGAGGGGGCCCTGCCTCAGCGCCGCTCCCGCACCGCCTTGAACTCCGACCCCGCCTTCCACGTCGGCCACCCCGACCCGTTCGCCAGTTCAGCCCCGATCGTCCCCAGCAGGTCGATGTCCTGCACCGCGCCCGCCAGGTTCCAGTCCGGCCCCCAGGCGTCGCAGGCCTGGTGGTAGCATTGGCCCGTATAGGCGTCGATCCACGCCTGCCCCGCCGCCACACCGCCCTGCTTGAGGTCTGACGCACCGGCGATGCCCATCAGCAGCAGCGTGGGCACGCCCTGCTTGGCGAAGGAGAAGTGATCCGCCCGGTAGAACAGCCCGCGCTCGGGCAGCCCCTCGGGCGTCACCCGCCGCCCCTGCGTCGCGGCGACGCGGGCCATGTCGTCCTCCAGCGTGTTCTGGCCCTTGCCGACCAGCACCACGTCGTTGGCGAGCCCCGCGGTCTGCAGGATGTCGAGCGTCAGGTTGGCAACGGTCTTGGCCATCGGCACCACCGGGTGCTGGGTGTAGTAGAGCGAGCCGAGCAGCCCGCGCTCCTCCGCCGTCCAGGCCGCGAAGACGACGCTGCGCTTCGGCGCCGGGCCCGCCTTCATCGCCCGCGCGATCTCGAGCAGCCCGGCGATGCCCAGCGCATCGTCATTGGCGCCCGCGCGGTAGATGCGGCCCTTCGCATCGGGCTTGCCGACACCATAGGCATCCCAGTGCGCGCCGAACATCACCGCCTCGTCGGGCCGTTCGCTGCCGGGGATCTTGGCGAGCACATTATAGCTGTCGACCTGCTCGGCGGTGACCGGCACGTCCGCGGTGAAGCGCACGCCTTCGAGCGGCACCGGCCGGAAGCTCGCCTTGCGCGCCTCGACGCGCAGCTTGGCAAGGTCCAGCCCGGCCGAGGCGAACAGGCGCGTCGCCGCCGCGCCCTCCAGCCAGCCCTGCAGCGCCACGCTGGTCAGCTCCTCGGACTTGCGGACGATGTCGTAATTCTCGCCGCCGCTGCTCACCACGACGTTCCAGCCATAGCCGGCGCCGGGCGTGTCATGGACGATCAGCGCGCCCACCGCACCGCGCCGCGCCGCTTCCTCGAACTTGTAGGTCCAGCGGCCATAATAGGTCATCGTCCGCCCGCCGAACTTGCCGGCGACCGGCTCGCCCTTCCCGGCCGCAAAATCGGGATCGTTGACCAGGAACACGGCGACCTTGCCCTTCAGGTCGACGCCCTTGAAATCATCCCACTGCCGCTCGGGCGCAGTGACGCCATAGCCGACGAACACCACCGGTGCGCCGGCGATTCGCGCGGCGGGATCGGGGCGAATCGTCGAGACGTAGAGGTCCTTGGCCTGCTCGACGGGCATCGCACCCTTGGGGCCGTCGAATCGCAGCGTCTGCGGCGGGCCGAGGCGGGTGTGGAGCAGCGGCACCTTCTGCAGCCACTGGCCGTCCGGACCGGCAGGCTCCAGCCCCAGCGCCTCGAATCGCGCGACCAGATAGCCGAGGGTGCGGTCCTCGCCGCGGGTGCCGGGTGCGCGGCCCTCGAACGCGTCCGACGCCATCGTGCGGACGGTCTGTTCGATTCGCTTCGAATCGGCAGCGATCTGGGCCGAGGCCGGAAAGGCGGTGGTGGCGAGGAGGAGCGCGGAGAGCGCGACGGTGCGAGCAGAAGTGCGGATCATCGCAGCGGCTTAGCGCAGAAACGGGAGGGCCTGCAAAGGGCCCGGCCAGCGCGCATGTCCCTCTTTTCCTGAGGAGATGCGCCGCATGGCGCGAGTGACGGGGCTCGAACCCGCGACCTCCGGCGTGACAGGCCGGCGCTCTAACCAACTGAGCTACACCCGCTTGCTTCCAAGCGAGGAAATCTTGAACGGCCAATCGCCGCCGGATTCCATAAGGAGTCACGCAAGGCGAGTGGCGCGAGTGACGGGGCTCGAACCCGCGACCTCCGGCGTGACAGGCCGGCGCTCTAACCAACTGAGCTACACCCGCTTGAGCCAAGCGAGGAGGCGGCACCTAGCCGCGTGTTTTCAGGCTGTCAACCGGATTGATCGAGGTTCGCGCGACGACGCGAACGAATGTCCGAAGGATCGCGCACCAGCGTGCCCTGCTCGAACAGGAAACCGGCGATATCGGGCTTGCCCGCGGCGTTGAGCACGGTCTGGATGATGATCAGCAGCGGCACCGCCAGCAGCGCACCGGTGGTGCCCCACACCCAGCCCCAGAAGCTCAGTGAGATCAGGATCATGATCGGGTTGATGGTCAGCCGGTGGCCGACGATCAGCGGGGTGACGACGTTCGCCTCGACGAGATGCGCCGCGATCATGATCGCCGGGGGCACCATCGCCGTGCCGATATCGGCATAGGACATGAGGCCCCCCACCGCGAGCAGCAGCGCGGCGATGACGGGCCCGATATAGGGGATGTAGTTGAGCAGCGCGACGAGGCCGCCCCACATCAGCGGTGTCGGCATGCCCATCAGCCACAAGGCGCCCGCGACGATCAGGCCGAGGGTGACGTTGATCAGCGTGATCGTGCCCAGATAGGCGGAGGTATCGTCCACCACGTCCTGGATCACCCGCGCCGTGGCCATCGCGCCGCCGAAGCTCGACCGGCTGGTGATCGCGCGCCGGCGCAGCCGGGTCCAGCCCGAGAGGAAGAAGTAGATGACGAGGATCGCGAAGAACATCTCGATCAGCGCCGACGGGGCCGAGGTGGTGAACAGGTCCATCAGCGACGTCGGCGGCTGCGCCGTCTGCACCACCGGCTGGCGCACCGGCGCCGAGGCGAAGTTGTTCAGCGTCTTGTTCACGAACCGCTCGAGGTTCGAATAGAAGCGGATCAGCGGTTCGAGATTGTGCTGGATCTTGGGGATGCTCTCGGGCAGCCGGCGGATCCACTGCCAAGCAGGCACCACGATCGAGGCGAGCGCGACGTTCGCCGCGGTGAGGAACAGCAGCACGCAGATGAACGCGGCGATCGGCGCCGGCAACCGGTGCCGCTCAAGCCATTCGAGCAGCGGCACCAGCGCGATCGCGATCACCAGCGAGGCGGTCACCGGCAGGAAGAAGCGCGAGCCTGCCTGGAGCGCGAAGGGCAGCGCGAGCACCAGGCCCATGCCGGCGATCAGCACCAGCGCGGCCATCAGCCGGTCGCGGCGCAGGCTCGGCTCCGGCTCTTCGTTTTCCCAGTCTTCCGGCAGATCGGCGGCCGCGATCGGATCGGGAACGCCCCCTGCGCCACCGCCGTCTCCACCCATCATCCCGGTACGCTGGTCCACGCGAAAATCCCCTTCTGGTACAGTGTAGAGGCGCGATTGTGTTGCGGCAATGCAAGGCTCTAACACGGCGCAATTGCGGCGGCAGGTGTTGCCAGCTAGCCTCAATTGCATGGCCGAATTGCTTCTGGTGATCGACGAGGGCACCACCTCGACTCGGGCGATGCTCTTCACGCCTTCCGGACAATGTGTTGCGAGTAGATCTGCAGAACTGACGCAGCATTATCCCGGTCCTGGCCTCGTCGAACATGATGCGGGCGAGATCTGGCGGCAGAGCCATGCCTGCGCCGCGGCGATGGTGACGCTGGCGGGCGGGCCCCAGCGGATCGCCGCGATCGGCATCACCAACCAGCGCGAGACGGTAGTGTTCTGGGACAAGGCGACCGGCGAGCCGCTCGCCCCCGCGATCAGCTGGCAGGACCGCCGCACCGCGCCCCTGTGCCAGGCGATGCGGGAGGCGGGCGAGGAACCCGGCATCCAGGCGCGCACCGGGCTGCTGCTTGATCCCTATTTCTCCGGCACCAAGATCGCCTGGGCGATGACCAACTGGCCGCAGCTCAAGGCCGCGGGCGACCGGCTGGCGATCGGTACGGTGGAAAGCTGGCTGGTGTGGAAGCTCACCGGCGGGCTCCACATCACCGATGCCACCAACGCCTCGCGCACCCTGCTGATGGGCCTGAACAACGGCGGCTGGAGCGACGGGCTGGTCGAGCAGTTCGATGCGCCGCGCCCCGCGCTGCCCGAAATCGTCGACTGCGCCGGCCGCTTCGGCGTGACCAAGGCATTCGGCGGCGCGATCCCGATCTGCGGCCTCGCCGGCGACCAGCAGGCGGCAACCATCGGCCAGGCCTGCATCACCCCCGGCGACACCAAGGCGACCTACGGCACCGGCGCCTTCGTGCTGACCAATGCCGGCACGCGCCAGCCCCGTTCGCGCCACCGGCTGCTGTCGACGGTGCTGTGGCAGCTGGGCGGGCGGCGCACCTATGCGCTGGAGGGATCGGTCTTCGTCGCGGGCAGCCTCGTCCAGTGGCTGCGCGATTCGCTCGGCCTGATCGCCACCGTGCAGGAGAGCGAGGTGATGGCGCGCTCGGTGCCCGACAATGCCGGCGTCTATTGCGTGCCGGCGCTCACCGGCCTCGGCGCGCCCTGGTGGCATCCGGAGGCGCGCGCGGCGATCTCCGGGCTGAGCTTTTCGTCCGGCCGCGCGCATATCGTCCGTGCCGCGCTGGAGGCGATGGCGCATCAGAGCCACGACCTCGAGACCGCCTTCGCCGCCGATGGCGCGCGGTGGGGCCGGTTGCGCGTCGACGGCGGCATGATCACCAACGACTGGATCGCGCAGGATCTCGCCGACATGCTCGCCCTCCCCGTCGACCGGCCCGATTTTGCGGAAACCACCTCGCTGGGCGCGGCGATGCTGGCGGGGCTCGGCTGCGGCATGTTCGACAGCCTCGACGACGCCGTGATGATGCGCGGCACGATCCGGACGTTCGAGCCGCAGATGGAGCCGGACGTGCGGGCGGCGCGGCTGGCGGGATGGCGGGATGCGATCAGCCGCGTCCTTGCCGGCGACTGAGCCTTTGCCGTGCGCATCGCCGCGGTCCAGTGCCGCCCCGTGTTCGACGACGCCGAACGGACCATCGCGGCGATCGTCGCGCGGCTGCGCTGGGCCGAGGCGGAGGGGGTCGATCTGCTGCTGTTCCCCGAGGCGTGGCTGCTCGGCCATGCCTATGACGCGGCCGTGATCCGGGCGCGTGCCGAAGTCGCCTCTAACGACGCCCTCCCCGCGCTGTGCGCGCGCATCGCCCGGTTTCCCACCACGCTCGTGGTCGGCGCGCTCGAAGCCGTTGATGGACAAGTCTTCAACAGCGCGGTGGTGATCGAAGCGGGCCGTATAGTCGGCCGCTATGCCAAGGCGCATCCGAACGAGGACGGCGTCACGCCGGGCACCGACTTTCCGGTCTTCGCGCGATCGGACCGGCGCTGGGGCATCAACATCTGCAACGACGCCAACTTCCCGGACGCCGCGGCGCGGCTGGCGGAGCAGGGCGCCGGCCTGATCCTGTACCCGCTGAACAACTTGCTGCGCCCCGAAACCGCCGCGCGCTGGCGCGAGAAGAGCCTCGCCAATCTCATCGCACGTGCGCGGGAGACCGGGTGCTGGGTCGCCTCGGCCGACGTCGCGGGAACGGCGAACGACCGTCTCAGCTATGGGTGCACGAGCATCCTGTCACCGGCAGGAGACGTAATGGCCCGGGTGCCGGAACTGGCAGAAGGCGTCGCGATGTTCGATCTGCCGGGAGCGACGGCGCTCAGCTGAACAGCCAGCTGCCGAGCAGTCGTCCCGGCAGCAACGTGAATAGTGCGGCGACCGCCAGCCCCAGATAGGTGAGCGACATCACCCGGCGGTGCGCCTCGATCCGGTGGCGGCGGGCGAGCAGGATGCCGCGCGGGATCATCAGCAGCACCACCACCGACAGCAGATGGATCGGGCTAAGGCTGCCGGTCATGCCACGCAGCCCGAAGCTGGAGAGCGCCGCGACCAGCATCAGCACCGCCCAGAGCTTGCCCAGCATGCGGTGCAGCGCATCGCCCTTGCGCCGGACCAGCACATAGGCGCCGAGCGGCAGCGCCGGCAGCACCGCGACCAGATGCATGACCAGCCAGAGGTTGCGCATGCTTGACCGGGCGACCGCGCCGCTTGCAAGGCCATGCACGAAGGCCAGCAGGATGGCACCACCGGCGATCACGCCCAGGGTGACGATCAGCCGGTCGCGCGCGGGGAGCAGGAAGCCGGAATGTGCAACGTCGTTCATCAGTATCTCCTTTCCGGCCATGATGCCGTCGGCCGCATCGCGGGCGAGCGGCTTTGCGGGAATGGTCGGATCGGCTTCGCGAGCGGCTCCCTCTACGCGCGGGCGTACCGTTCGCGAAGCGTGAACGGGCTCGCCGCATGATCGGCAAGCGCAGGCTGTTCGCGGAGCTTGCCATTCTGGGCGGGCTGATCCTGGTGCTGACGGCGCTCGGGCCGTTCGGATCCTATGCAACGCCGCTGGGGCCGCGCCTGCTGCATTGGGCGCTGTACCTCGTCACCGGCTATGCCTCTTTCCGCCCGGTGATCGCGGCCGGGAGCGCGCTCAGCCGCCAGACGGGGATGTCACGGCTCGTCGCGATTGCGGTCGCCTGCGTGTTCGGGGCCTTCCCGACCAGCATCCTCTTCGTCTTCGTGGCCGCCGGTCCCGCGTGGCGGTCGGTGACGGCCGCCAATCTTGCCGGCGCCTATCTGCAGACGCTGATCGTCGGCGCGACGGTGACGATCGTGCAGCTTCTCGCCGAGCGCGGCGCTGGTCCCGCCGACGCCGCCCCTGCCCCCTCAGCCACGCCGCTTCCGGATCCACAACCAGTCGCGGCTGTCGATGCGATCGAGGAAGAGGTCGCGCCCGCGCTGCTCGACCAGCTTCCGCCCCATCTTCGCGGACCGATCCTCTGCCTCGAGAACGAGGACCATTATGTCCGCGTGCACACCGCCCAGGGCAGCGCGCTGGTGCTGATCCGGATGCGCGATGCCGTCGCCCAGCTGGAGGGCCAGGGCGCGCGCGTCCATCGCAGCTGGTGGGTCGCGCGCCGCGCGGTGGCCGGTGCCGTCCGGCAGGATCGCAACTGGAAGCTGCGCCTGGTCGACGGTCGGGACGTGCCGGTGGCGCGCGCCAGCGTGCCGGAACTCCGCGCGCTGGGCTGGCTGGGCGACGAACCGCCCGCCGCCTGATCCATAAAAAAACCGGCCCCGGGGCGTACCCCAGGCCGGCCAGGTCAATCCTCGGGGAGAGGAAAGCTCAGAACTTCACGCCGATCCCGGCGAAGTAAGTGGTGCCGCTGCGCGTCTCGTTGTGCAGGCGGTGGTAGATGCTGTTGTACTGGACCTCTGTCTCGTTGGTCAGGTTGATCGCGTCGAGCGTCAGCCGCACCCGGTCGGTCACGTTGAAGAAGGCTGCGGCGTCGACATAGACGGTGCCGTCGAAGCCGTCCTTGCTCGCCGCGTTCTTGCCGTCATAGGCGGTGCGCAGATACGACGAACGATAGTTCATCGAGCCGCGGATGCCCCAACGCTTGGTATCATAATAGAGCGTCGCATTGGCGTTGGTGTTCGACAGGCCCGGGATCGGGCTGTCGACGCCCTTGTTCGGTGCGTTGGAGTCGAGCAGCGTCAGGTTCGCCGCCATGCCCAGCTTGTCGAACGGCGCAGGCAGGAAGGTGAAGTTGGTCTGCGCGGCCATCTCGACGCCGGTGACATAGGCCTTGGCGAGGTTCACCGGCTGGGTGAACTCGGCGACGATCGTGCTGGGGGTCGCGCCCGCCACCATCGAGGTCGGCAAGCCGGTGCTGCTGTAAGGCACGTTCAGCAGCGTCTGGCTGGCGACCAGGTTGCTGATGTCCTTGTGGAACACGCCCAGCGAGACGAGGCCGATCTTGCCGAAATACCATTCGGCCGAGGCTTCGACCGAATTGTCCTTGTAGGGCTTGAGGTTCGGGTTGCCGATGCTCGCGGTGATCTTGCCGTTATCGGCATTGGCGCTGCCCGAGGCCGCGACCGAGCTGAGGCCCGGGCGGTTGATGTTCTTGGCGGCGGCAACGCGGATCAGGAAGCTCGGCGTCACTTCCAGCGTGGCGTTGAGCGTCGGCAGCACGCCCGAATAGTGCGAGCTGGTGACGTTGGTGCCGATCGGCGTGTCGTTGCTGTTGGTGACATAGCCGGTGCTGTCGAGATCGGTGAAGTATGCCCGCAGGCCGATATTGCCGCGCAGGCGCATGCCGCCCAGCGGCGCGTTCCACTCGAGCTGGCCATAGCCGGCGGTGGTGGATTCGATCACCTTGTAGGTGTTCTCGATATCGGTCGCGCCAGCCACGGTGTGCGCGGCGTTGTAGGTCGCGAACGCCTTGGCATAGTCGCCGGTGATCCAGCTGGCCGCCTTGTTCTGGTCGAACACCACCGCGTAGGGCGTGACCGCCGTGCCGGTGACGTTGTGGAACTGGCCGTCATTGTAGATTTCCGAGCCCGAGGTATCGTAGCGGCGATAGCTGCCGCCGGCGCGCAGCGTGAAGACGTCGTTGAGCTTCAGCGCGGCGTTGCCCACACCTTCCTTCAGGCTGGTCTTGTTCCAGAATTCGCGGAAGTAGAATTCCTTGAACGTGTAGTTGGCCGGATCGGTGGTGTTCCAGCGATAGGCGTTGGTCGCGCCGGTGCCGTCGGCGTCATAGGTGGTCGTCATGCCGCCCTGCGCGCGCAGGTACAGCTTGTCGTCACACGGGGTGGTGTACTTCGAGTCCTCATAGCCGACATGGCCGTCGAAGGTCAGGCTGTCGCTGGCGTCCCACTTGCCGGTCAGCGCGATCTGGTTGAACTTGTTCTTGTTGAGCGAGCGGCGATGCTCGCTGGCATAGGTCGCCTTGTCGACGCTGATCGCATCGACGAAGCTGGTGCTGTCCCAGTGGATCGAATTGATCTTCGAGCCGGTGTCGAAGATCACCGAGCCCGAGGTATTATCCGGCCGCGTCGCCAGGTGATATTCGTCGCGATGGGTGGTGAACTCGCCGTGGAGCCCGTCGATCGTGAACAGCAAATTGTCGGACGGACGCCACTGGGTGGCGAGCGTCAGGCCGAGGCGCTCCTGCCTGGCATCCCATACCGACAGGCGGTTGCCCGA
Source organism: Sphingomonas sp. NFR04 (assembly GCF_900114095.1). Taxonomy (GTDB): domain Bacteria; phylum Pseudomonadota; class Alphaproteobacteria; order Sphingomonadales; family Sphingomonadaceae; genus Sphingomonas. Next base: position 18,688 of record NZ_FORV01000005.1, read on the forward strand.
GGCGAACACCAGGTCGCCCGACTTGAACTTGGCCTGCTGGTCGGCGGTGAGCGCCGAGATGTCGAGGCCCTTGTCGAGATAGCCGGCGATCTGCTTCGCGCTCAGCTGCGTCGGCGAATAGGTGTTGTAGCCCTGCTCCTCGGTCTTGCGCTTCGAATAGGCGACCGAAAGGAGGATGCCGAAGCGATCGCCCCAATTCTGGCTGAGCATCGCGGCGACGCGCGGCTGCGCATCCTTGGTGAAGCTGTTGGTGCCGAGCTTGGCCGAGATCGCGCCGGTCAGCCCCTGCTTCTGCTCCAGCGGCTTGGCGGTGAACAGGCCGACGGTGCCGGCCATGCCGCCCTCGGCCTGCGAGGCCTGGTAGCTCTTCTCCACCTCGACGCGCGAGAACAGCTCGGAGGCGAAGATGTTGAAATCGAAGGCACGGTCGCGCGAGCGCTGGCCGCGGCTGTCCATCGCCGAATCGACATTGCCCAGCACTTCCATGCCGTTCAGCTGGACGCGGGTGAAATCGGGGCCGAGGCCGCGCAGCGTGATGCGGCGGCCCTCGCCGGCCTCGCGGTTGATGGCCACGCCCGGCAGGCGCTGGATCGATTCGGCGAGGTTGAGCTCCGGGAACTTCGCCATGTCCTCGGCGACGATCACGTCCTTCATGATGTTGGAATCGCGCTTCAGATCGCGCGCTTTGGCGAGCGAAGCGATGTAGCCGTTGACGACGATCTCGCCGTCTTCCTGGGCCTGCGACGCTGCGTCCTGCGCAGCGGCGGCCATCGAGATGCAGCTCGCGCCGACGGCCAGCGCGGCGAGCGCCGCGCGGTAGGTGAATGCCATAATGCCCTCCCTTGTGGTGTGTGGGGGCGTGCCTGCCCTGGCTGCCCCGCAGCGGCGCCTAGGTTCGGTTCATGACGCGTATGTGACATTGCATGTTGTTTTATGTGGGTTTGAACGTTCTCGTGTGGGTTCTCCAGGACCGGCATCGCTGATACAGTACTTGGATGGAAAGCTTGGACATGCCCGCCAGAGCCCCCTCGGCCCGCGCCACGCAGACCGCGCGGCTGACGACGTTGCTCGAATTGCTCGAGCAGCGCGGCCAATGGTCGATCAGCGAACTGGCCGAGCGGTTCGACGTGTCCGAGGAGACGATCCGTCGCGACGTCCGCCAGCTCGAACAGGCCGGGCGGGTGCAGAAGATCCATGGCGGCGTCTGCCTGCCGGGCGGCGTGCTCGAGCCGCCCTATCGCCAGCGGCTGCGCGACCAGGCCGAGGCCAAGCAGCGCATCGCCGAGCGCGCGGTGGCGCTGGTCCGGCCGGGCATGACGCTGCTGCTCGATTCGGGCACCACGACGCTGTGGCTGGCGCGCGCGCTGGGGCATGTGCGCGACCTGACGGTGATCACGAACAGCATGGAGATCGCGGCGCAGGTGCTCGGGCACCCGGGACAGCGGCTCTATGTGGCGGGCGGCGCGGTCGACCCCGACTATCACGCGGCGTTCGGCAGCGATGCGATCGACTATTGCCGCCAGTTCGCCCCCGACCTGACCGTGCTGTCGATGGGCGCGGTCGACCCGGTGCGGGGGTTCCTCGATTTCGACGCGGGCGAGGCGGCGTTCAAGCGCAGCCTGCTCCCCCAGGCACGGCGGGTGGCGGTGCTGTGCGATGCGACCAAGTTCGACAAGTCGGGCTTCGTGCATGTCGCCGGGTTCGGCGATGTGCACGACCTGGTGACCGATCAGGCACCGCCGCAGGAGATTGCGGCGGCCGCCGCTGCGGCCGGGACGGCGATACACCTGGTTTGAGGGGCTGATGCCTCATCCCGCCTGCAATGCTCTCCTCCCGCTTGCGGGAGGGGGACTAGAAGAAGTGGGAGGGGCTGGAAGGCTCTATCCTCCCCCGCCAGGGGGAGGTGGCGCCGAAGGCGACGGAGGGGGAGGTACGCGACCAACCAGCCGCCGGGCGTCCTCCCCCTCCGTCAGGCTGCGCCTGCCACCTCCCCCCGGCGGGGGAGGATACGCACTACCTCACGCCGCCTTGTCGGTGAGGAACAGCGCCTTGAGGTCCTTCTTCAGGATCTTGCCATTGGCATTCCGTGGCAGCGTCTCGGCGGAGAAGCGGATCGCCACCGGCACCTTGAACGCCGCGATCCGCTCGCGAACGAAGGCCTGCAGTTCCGCCTCGGTCGCCGACATGCCCGGCGCGAGATGCACCACCGCGACGGGCTCCTCGCCCAGCGTGCGATGGGGCACACCGATCAGCGCGGCGTCGGTCACCGCCGGATGCGCGTAGAGCACGTCCTCCACTTCCGACGAGTAGATGTTCTCGCCGCCGCGGATGATGATGTCCTTGGCGCGATCGACGACATAGAGGAACCCCTCCTCGTCCAGCCGGGCGAGGTCGCCGGTGCGTACCCAGCCGTCGCGGAAGGTCTCGGCGGTCGCCTCGGGCTTGTTCCAATAGCCCTTCACGATCATCGGTCCCTTGGCCCAGAGCTCGCCGACCTCGCCGACGGGCAGTTCGCGCACACCCTCGACATCCATGATCTTGAGCTCGGCGACCGGCACCGGCGGGCCGGCGCTGGTCGGCCGCGCGAGATATTCCTCGCCGAGGTGATGCGTCACCGTCGCCATCGTCTCGGTCATGCCCCAGCCATTGCCGGGCAGCGCGCCGAATTCCTGGAAGATGCGCTTGACCAGTTCGGGCGCCGAGGGCGCACCGCCATAGGAGATGCTCTCCAGGCTCGACAGATCGTAGTTGTGGCGCTCGGGATGTTCGAGCAGCTGCCAGGCGATGGTCGGCACGCCGCCGGTCTGGTTGACCTTTTCGCGCTGGATGATCTCCATCGCCTCGATCGGCTCCCAGCGGCGCATGAACACCACCGTGCCGCCCGCCGCGATCAGCGCCATCAGCCCGGCGCTGCACGCAGTGACGTGGAACAGCGGGATCACCAGCAGCCCGACCTTGTAGGGGGGCGCGGCCGGCGGCACCTCACCCCGGCGCAGCATCGAGCGGGCGACCGAATAGCCGGCAGTGAGGATGTTGGTCATCAGGTTGCGGTGCGTGCCCACCGCGCCCTTGGGGTTGCCGGTGGTGCCGCTGGTATAGAAGAGCGTGACGTCGTCCTCGGGTGCGACTGCCACTTCCGGGAAGGCGATGTCGGCCAAGTCGGCCCAGCTATTGCAGGTTCCCAGGATCGATTCGAGCGCGACCGCGTCGCCCTCCAGCGGTGAGCAGGCGCGGCTCACCACAACCTGCTCCAGATCGGGCAGCGCGGCATAGCACTGCTTGAGCCGCTCATGCCGCTCGCCGTCGACGAACAGCAGCTTGGCGCCCGAATCGCGCAGGCCATAGTCGAGCTCGGCGCCGGTCCACCAGGCGTTGAGCGGCACCAGGATCGCGCCGATGCTCACCGCGGCGAAGAAGATCGTCGGCCACTCGGGCAGGTTGCGCATCGCCAGCGCGACGCGGTCGCCCTTGGCCACGCCCTTGGCCTGCATCCACGAGGCAAGATGGCAGGTGGCGCGGTAGTTCGCCTCGTAGCTGACCCGCTCGTCCTGGTAGATGGTGAAGGGCCGGTCGCCATAGCCGCGCGCCAGCCGGGCGAGGATCGCGGCGGTGGGCGGGGCGTTCTTCCACACGCGCGTCGGCACGCCGCGGATCTCCACAGTATCCATTTCGAACTTGGCGCCGGGCGCGGTGAGCATGGCATCCACGGCGGCGAGCGGGGCTTTGGGCCAGTCGGGGGGCAAGGGCACGATCGGTTCAAGGGTCAAGGCAGCGCTCTCCATCGACTTTCTGAACTTTGGGTTTGGCTCGTTGACCAACCGGTGCCCACGTTAGTGTTGATTTGCCGCGCGCTCAAGGCAATAGAAAGCGGGCATCCGCCAGAAGGTGCATTGAACCGAATTCGAACGAGAGGTATGCCGCCAAGCATGGAAGTCGACGACCCGATCGCCCATGGATTCGATGCCGCCCGGCTGGCGCGGATCGATGCCTTTGTGAAGACGCGTTATCTCGACACCGGCAAGCTGCCGCATGCGCAGCTGCTGCTCGCGCGCGACGGGCGGATCGTCCATTTCTCGCACCAGGGTGCGGCGCGCGAGGGCGGCGCGGCAGTCGACGAATCGACTCTGTTCCGCATCGCCTCGATGACCAAGCCGATCACCAGCCTCGCCTTCATGATGCTGCTGGAGGAAGGGCTGGTCGCGCTCGACACGCCGGTGCACCATGTGCTGCCGGAGCTGAAGGGCGTCGGCGTCTATGCCGGCGGCGGCAATGGCGAGCCCTTCGACACGACGCCGACCGCGCAGCCGATGCGGATGGTCGACCTGCTGCGGCATACCGCCGGCTTCACCTATGGCTTCCAGGAGCGCACCCCGGTCGACGCCGCCTACCGCGCCGGGCGGATCGAGAGCTGGCACGGCAACCTCACGCTCGACCAGTTCGTCGCCACCCTCGGCACGCTGCCACTGGAATTTTCGCCGGGCGAGGCCTGGACCTATTCGGTCGCCACCGACGTGCTGGGGGCGGTGGTCGAGCGGCTGTCGGGCCTGACGCTCGACCGCTTCTTCGCCGAGCGCATCTTCGCGCCGCTGGGCATGCACAACACCTTCTTCCAGGTACCCGCCGACAAGGTCCATCGCCTCGCCGATTGCTGGACGATGAAGGAAGGCGAAAGCCGGGTGCTCTACGATCGCGGCGAGGCATCGGCCTGGTCGCGCTTCCCCCGGCTGCTGTCGGGAGGCGGCGGGCTCGTCTCTACCGCGCTCGACTATCACCGCTTCAACACGCTGATGCTGAACGGCGGCGAACTCGACGGCGTGCGGCTGGTCTCGCCCAAGACCGTCCAGCTGATGACGATCAACCATCTGCCCGGCGGCCGCGATCTCGCCAGCCTCTCGCGCGGGCTGTTCAACGAGACGACCAATGCCGGGGTCGGCTTCGGCCTGGGCTTCGCGATCAATCTCGACGTCGCCAAGACGATGATCCCCGGCTCGGTCGGCGAGTTCTACTGGGGCGGCATGTTCTCGACCGCCTTCTTCGTCGATCCCGTCGAGCGCCTCTCGATGGTGTTCATGACGCAATTCTCGCCGTCGATGCTCTACCCGATTCGGCGCGAGCTGAAGACGCTGATCTATTCGGCGCTCACGCGGTGATGGCGGACTTTTCTCGATCCTCCCCTGGAAGGGGAGGTGGCGCGCAGCGCCGGAGGGGTGTCCCCGCCTCGGCCGCAGCCAGACGCCCCCAGCGGCGACACCCCTCCGTCAGGCCTTCGGCCTGCCACCTCCCCTTGCAGGGGAGGATCTGCCTTCTCTTTACCCTCCCGGCCCCGGCCGGAACTGCGAACTAGGAGTTCGAACGCATGTCCGTGATTACCACCAGCCGTCAGGGCCCTGTCCTGATCCTCACCTCCGACAATCCGCCGGTGAACGCGCTCGGCGCGGCGGTGCGGCAGGGGCTGCAGGCCGGCATCGAGGAAGCCAAGGGTGACGATAGCATCCAGGCGGTCGTCATCCTCTGCGCCGGCAAGACCTTCTTCGCAGGCGCCGACATCACCGAATTCGGCAAGGCGATGGCCGAGCCGTCGCTGCCGGTGCTGGTCGACCAGATCGAGGCGCTCGACAAGCCGGTGATCGCCGCCGTCCACGGCACCGCGCTCGGCGGCGGCTGCGAAGTGGCGCTGGCATCGCACTATCGCATCGCCGTGCCCTCGGCGAAGTTCGGCCTTCCGGAAGTGAAGCTCGGCATCCTTCCCGGCGCCGGCGGCACCCAGCGCATGCCGCGCGTGGCTGGCGTTGAGGTGGCGCTGGAAATGGCCACCAAGGGCGATCCGATCTCGGCAACCCAGGCCAAGGACGCAGGCCTCGTCGACCGCCTCGCGGGTGAAGGCAGCCTGCTCGCCGACGCCGTCGCCTTCGCGAATGAGGTGATCGGCCAGCCGGTGTCGCGCTCCAGCGAGCGTCCGGTCACCGTCGATGCGGAGACCTTCGCGAAGTTCCGCGCGACCAACGCCAAGCGCTTCCGCGGGCTCGACGCGCCGAACACGATCATCGACATCATCGAGCAGACCGCCGGCAAGCCCTATGCCGAGGGCGTCCAGGCCGAGCGCATGGGCTTCATGAAGCTGATCATGGGCCAGCAGTCGGCCGCGCTCCGCCACATCTTCTTCGCCGAGCGCAAGGCCGCCAAGATCGACGGCATCGCCGACGACATCCAGCTGCGCGACATCAAGCGCGTCGGCGTGATCGGCGCCGGCACGATGGGCGGCGGCATCAGCATGAACTTCCTCTCGGCCGGCGTGCCGGTCACCATCGTCGAGATGGCGCAGGACGCGCTCGACCGCGGCACGGCCACGATGCGCAAGAATTACGAGGCGACCGCCGCCAAGGGCCGCATGACCGCCGAGCAGGTCGAGAAGGCGATGGGGCTCCTCAAGCCCACGCTCAACTTCGACGATCTCGCCGAGTGCGACCTGATCATCGAGGCCGTCTATGAGAGCATGGACGTGAAGAAGGACGTGTTCGGCCGGCTCGACAAGATCGCCAAGCCGGGCGCGATCCTCGCGTCCAACACCAGCTATCTCAACATCGACGAGATCGCCGCCGCCACCAGCCGCCCGCAGGACGTGGTGGGGCTGCACTTCTTCTCGCCGGCCAACGTCATGAAGCTGCTCGAGATCGTGCGCGGCGCCAAGACCGCCGACGACGTGCTGGCGACCGCCATGGCGCTGAGCAAGAAGATCAAGAAGGTCGCGGTGATCGCGGGCGTCTGCTACGGCTTTATCGGCAACCGCATGCTGATGCCGCGCCAGGTGGAAGCCACCAAGATGCTGCTCGAAGGCGCCACGCCCGAGCAGATCGACAAGGTCCATGTCGCCTTCGGCATGCCGATGGGGCCGTTCCAGATGGCCGACCTCGCCGGTGTCGACATCGGCTGGCACCGCGATCCCAACCGCATCGAGAATATCCGCGACGCGCTGGCCGCCGAGGGCCGCTGGGGCCAGAAGAAGGGCGCGGGCTTCTATGACTATGACGAGAAGCGACAGCCCTCGAACAGCCCGCGCGTCGCCGAGCTGATCGAGGAATGGCGCGGCAAGCTCAACGTGCCGAGCCACGAGATCACCGAGGAGGAGATCGTCGTCCGCACGCTCTACACCATGGTCAACGAAGGCGCCCTGATCCTCGCTGAGGGGATGGCCCAGCGGGCGAGCGATATCGATGTGGTGTGGGTCTATGGCTATGGCTGGCCGCCGTACCGGGGCGGGCCGATGTTCTGGGCCGACACTGAGGGTCTGAAGAAGATCGTCGAAGGCCTGGAGAAGTACGGCTTCGAGGTCGCCCCGCTGCTCCGCGAAAAGGCGGAGAAGGGCGAGAAGTTCAATAGGTGATGCCCCACGCTCCCTCTCCCCTTGGGAGAGGGAGGGAGGCGCGCAGCGCCGGAAGGGTGAGGGTGAGCGGGGATAACAGGCTAATTTGGCCACCCTCACCCTCCCACCGCCTGACGGCGGGACCATTCACTCCTCCCCGGCACGGGGAGGGGGACCAGCCGCAGGCTGGTGGAGGGGCGGCGGACGCAGTCCGCCGTCTGCGACAGCGTCCCCTCCACCACCGCCTTCGGCGGCGGTCCCCCTCCCCGTGCCGGGGAGGAATTTGGGAGAGGATGATGACCGAGCAGCTTGAGCAGTTCCGTACGGAAACCCGCGCCTGGCTGGAGGCGAAATGCCCAGCCACCATGCGGGAGCCGATCCGGTCCGAGAAGGACATTGTCTGGGGCGGGCGCAATCCCGACTGGGCGCATCCCGACCAGAAGCTCTGGATGGACCGCATGGCCGCGCGCGGCTGGACCGTGCCCGACTGGCCCAAGGCATATGGCGGCGGCGGGCTCTCCCCGGCCGAGACCAAGATCCTGCGCGAGGAAATGAAGCGCATGGGCGCGCGCACGCCGCTCAACAGCTTCGGCATCTCGATGCTCGGGCCAGCGCTGCTGAAGTACGGCACCGAGGAACAGAAGCTCGAGCATCTCCCCAAGATCGCCCGCGGCGAGATCCGCTGGTGCCAGGGCTATTCCGAACCCAATGCCGGTTCGGACCTCGCCGGCCTGCAGACCTGGGCCGAGGATGCCGGGGACCATTATGTCATCAACGGCCAGAAGGTTTGGACCAGCTATGCCGACAAGGCCGACTGGATCTTCTGCCTGGTCCGCACCTCGAAGGAGACCAAGCAGGGCGGGATCAGCTTCGTGCTGTTCGACATGGCCTCGCCGGGCGTCTCGACCAAGCCGATCCTGCTGATCTCCGGCTACTCCCCTTTCTGCGAGACCTTCTTCGACAATGTGAAGGTGCCCAAGGCGCAGCGCGTGCATGAGGAGAACAAGGGCTGGGACGTCGCCAAGTACCTGCTCGGCCATGAGCGCGAGATGATCTCGGGCATGGGGCTGGACCGCGCCGGCGGCAATCCGCTGATCGAGGGCGCGATCGCAACGATCGGGCTCGACGACCAGGGCCGGCTCGCCGATCCGATCCTGCGCGCCCAGATCGCGCTGTTTGAGGTGCGGATGCGCGCCTTCTCGGCGATGTCCGAGCGCTTCCTCGACGAGCTCAAGGCCGGCCGCGCCCATCCTGCCCAGCCGAGCATGATGAAATATGTCGGTACCGAGCTGAACAAGCAGCGCCACGAGCTGATCATGGCCGCCGGCGGATCGGCTGCGCTGGAATGGGAAAGCGACGCCTCGGCCAAGGGCGCGAAGCCCCGCGCCTGGCTGCGCACCAAGGCCAATTCGATCGAGGGCGGGACGAGCGAGATCCAGCTCAACATCGTCGCCAAGCGGATCCTGGAGCTGCCGGGCTGAGGGACGGACTTTCCCTCTCCCGCCTGCGGGAGAGGGAGGGAGCCGCCGACAGGCGGCGGAAGGGTGAGGGTGTGTGGGGCGAAGGATGGCCCCGCCCTTCGCCCTACTCACCCTCACCCCGACCCTCTCCCGCAGGCGGGAGAGGGAGATGGAGATACCGATGCCGCTCTACCTCAACGACGAACAGACGATGCTCCGCGACACCGCCCGCGAGTTCGTCGCCGAACATGCCCCCGTCCGCCACCTCCGCGCCCTTCGCGACGCCAAGGACCCCACCGGCTTCAGCCGCGACCTGTGGAAGCAGTTCGCCGAGATGGGCCTTACCGGCATCCTGATTCCCGAAGCCTCTGGCGGCCTGGGCTTGGGCCATGTCGAGGCGGGCGTGGTGCTGGAGGAGATCGGCCGCAACCTCACCCCCTCCCCCTTCCTCTCCACCGCCGTCGCTGCGGTCGAGGCGCTGAAGGGCACGGCGCACGCTGAGCGCTGGTTCCCCGGCATCGCCGCCGGCGAGGCGGTGATCGCGATCGCGCATGACGAGAAGCCCAAGTTCGGCCGCGCGGTGGCGCTCAAGGCCGAGCGCGCCGGTAACGGCTTCCGCCTGACCGGCACCAAGCGCTTCGCCCACCATGCCCATGCCGCCGACCTCCTCCTCGTCACCGCGCGCACCGCCGGCAGCGATACGGACGCGGCAGGCATCACCCTGTTCGCGATCGACCCCAAGGCCGCCGGGCTCGACCTCCGCCCCGAACGCCTCGCCGATTCCAGCCTCGCCGCGCACGCCAGCTTCGACGGCGTCGAAGTCACCGCCGATGCGGTGGTCGGCGAGATCGACGCGGGTGCCGATCCGCTCGGCCGGCTGCTGCGCGCCGCCGGGGCCGGCGCCTCGGCCGAGCTGCTCGGCGTCGGCGCAGGCGCCAGCGACATGACGCTCGACTATCTGAAGGAACGCAAGCAGTTCGGCACGCTGATCGGCAGCTTCCAGGCGCTCCAGCACCGCGCTGCGCATCTCTACAGCGAGATGGAGGTCGCCCGCGCCGCCACGCTCAAGGCGCAGCAGCTGCTCGATGCCGGCGAACCCGCCGACGAGGCGGTCGCCATCGCCAAGGCGATGACCGGGCTTGCCACCACGCTTGCGGTGCAGGAGGGTATCCAGATGCACGGCGGCATCGGCATGACCGACGAATATGACATCGGCTTCTACATGAAGCGCGCCCGCGTGCTCGCCGAAATGTTCGGCGATTCCAACTATCACGCCAATGCACTGGCGGAGGCAGCCGGCTACTGATGACCGACGCGACATCGCCCGAAGACTTGGTCGCTGGCCTCACGGCCCTGCTCGACGTCGAAACGCTCGATACCGATCTCTATCGCGGCGCGCGCCAGCCGGGCGGCGTCGGCCGCGTGTTCGGGGGGCAGGTGATCGCCCAGGCGCTGCAGGCGGCGCAGCGCTCGGTCGAGGACGGCAAGGTCGCGCATTCGCTCCACGCCTATTTCATGCGGCCCGGCGACGAGAACTACCCGATCCTCTACCGGGTGGTGCGCGATTTCGAGGGGCGCAGCTTCGCCAACCGCCGCGTGATCGCGATGCAGAAGGGCAAGCCGATCCTCAACATGGCGGCCTCGTTCCAGCTGCCCGCCGAAGGGCTGCACCATCAGGATGCGATGCCCGAGGTGCCGCCGCCCGAGGACCTCCGCTCCGAGGCCGAGCTGCGCGAGGCGATCCGCGACCAGATCCCGGAGAAGTTCAAGCGCTTCTTCCTGCGCGCCCGCCCGATCGAGATCCGCCCGGTGAGCCCGCGCAACTGGTTCAACCCCGAACCCCGCGAACCGCGGCAATATAGCTGGTTTCGCGTCATCGCCCCCCTGCCCGACGAGCCCGCGCTCCACCGCGCGATGCTGGCCTATGCCAGCGACATGACCCTGCTCGGCACCTGCATGCTCCCCCACGGGGTCAGCTGGATGAGCGGCCAGGTGCAGACCGCCAGCCTCGACCATGCGCTGTGGCTGCACGAGCCGTTCCGCTTCGACGACTGGCTGCTCTACGCGACCGACAGTCCTTGGGCCGGCCACACGCGCGGTTTCAACCGTGGCAGCATCTATGCGCGCGACGGCCGGCTGGTGGCGAGCGTGACGCAGGAAGGGCTGATCCGCGCCGCCTGACCATTCGTCTCGCGAGCGATCGTTTTCATCTCGCCTGCGCAATTATTACGCTTGATTATCCACGAGTCGTGCAGATAAACCCGGAGCGGGAGGTTCGGGGTTTATCCTTATGTCGTATCGCGTCTCCGCGATATGCAGCCTTCTCGTGTGGCTTTTCGCCGCAACGGCGCTGCATGCGCAAACTCTTGAGGAGTCGGTCCTCGCCCAGATCAACGCCGCACGGGCCGATCCTCGTGCCTATGCCGAGAAGCTCCGAGAATATCGCGGCTATTTCGACGGCGCCGTCGTCTACATGCCGGGCGACTATAACGGCATTCTCACCCGCGAGGGTACGGTCGTGGTCGACGAGACGATCGCCTTTCTCGAACGCCAGGCGCCGCTCCCACCGCTCACCCAGGCGGACATACTGGCGCTGGCTGCGGTGGACTTTTCCCGCGAACAAGGCGCGATCGGCGCACGCGGGCACCGCGGCGCCGATGGCAGCGATCCCGGCGTCCGCGTGAAGCGCCATGGCGGCGACATCTTCGTCGGCGAGGCGATCGCCTATGGCTTCGACAATGCCGAGGAAGTGGTGCGCCAGATGATCGTCGACGACGGCGTGCCCGATCGCGGCCACCGCCGCCTGCTGTTCGATTCCAAGCTCAAATTTGCCGGGATCGGCTGCGGGCCGCACAGCAAGATGGAGCATATCTGCGTCGTCGACGTCAGCGCGACCAAGGATGGCCGACCGGTGCGCCTCCACTACGCCCTGCAGCAGCGCTGATCGGCCGTCACTTCCGGCCGAACAGCTTCTCGATGTCGCCATGGGCCAGCTTCACCCAGGTGGGGCGGCCATGGTTGCACTGGCCCGAATGCGGGGTGACTTCCATTTCGCGGAGCAGCGCGTTCATCTCGGCGACCGAGAGGATGCGCCCGGCGCGGACCGAGCCATGGCAGGCCATCGTCGCGGCAACATGGTCGAGCCGTTCCTTCAGGCTCAGCGCCTCGTCGAAGCTGGCGAGTTCGTCGGCGAGATCGGTGACCAGGCCGTGGACGTCGCCGGTGCCGAGCGCGGCGGGCACGGCGCGGACCAGCATCGCGCGCGGGCCGAAGCGTTCGAGCTCGAGCCCGAAGGCGCGCAGTTCCTCGATCCGGGCTTCCAGGCGGTCGCAGCCGGGTTCGTCGAGCTCGACGACTTCGGCAAGGAGCAGCGCCTGACTGGGTACGGTGCCGCCGGCCATGGCGCGGCGCATGCGCTCCAGCACGAGCCGCTCGTGCGCGGCGTGCTGGTCGACCAGGACGAGGCCGTCCTGCGCTTCCGCCACGATATAGGTCTTGGCAACCTGGCCGCGGGCGACGCCGAGCGGGAAGTCGGTGGCGAGCGGGGCTTCGTGGCGCGCGGGTTCGGCGCGGGCATAGGGCGCAGCGGCGAAGAAGGAGCCGGAATCGCGGACGGCACCGGAATAATGCCTTAGCCCCTCCTCCTGAGAGGAGGGGTTGGGGTGGAGGGATTCCAGGTCATAGCTTGGTCTCGGTGAGACACTGCCCCACCCCAACCCCTCCCCTGAAGGGGAGGGGCTATGGCTCCCCCCGCCCCCCGGCTGCCACAGCCCCAGTGCCGCCTCGCTCGGCCGCTGGACGCTGCGATGCCCCGCAGCGTCCAGCGCCCGCCGCAGGCCGCTGACGATCAGCCCACGCGTCAGCGCCGGATCGCGGAAGCGCACCTCCGTCTTGGCCGGGTGGACGTTCACATCGACCACCTCGGGCGGCACGTCGAGGAACAAGGCCACGACCGGATGCCGGTCGCGCGCGAGCATCTCGGCATAGGCGCCGCGCACTGCGCCGACGAGCAGCCGATCCTTCACCGGGCGGCCGTTGACGAACAGATATTGGTGGTCCGCCACGCCGCGGTTGAACGTCGGGATGCTGGCGACCCCGCCGAGCACCAGCCCCTCGCGTTCGAAATCGATCGCCACGCTGTTCTCCTGCAGCGCCCGATCGGTCAGCGCCGCCACCCGCGCCGGCCGGCTCTCCCCGCCCTGCACGCTCAGCACGCGGCGGCCGTCATGCTCGACCGTGAAGGCGATGTCGGGCCGCGCCATCGCCAGCCGCTTCATCCCGTCGAGGCAGGCGGCATATTCGGCCCGCGTCGAGCGGAGGAACTTGCGCCGCGCGGGTACGCGCCCGAACAGTGCCTCCACCCGCACCCGCGTCCCCGGCGGCAGCGCGGCGGGGCCTTCGGCGATCCGCGCGCCGTTATCCACCGTCAGCGACCAGCCTTCGGCGCCGCGCACCCGGCTTTCCAGCGTCAGCTGCGCGACGCTGGCGATCGAGGGCAGCGCCTCACCGCGAAAACCGAGCGTTGCGACGTGCTCGATATCGTCGGTCGGCAGCTTGGAGGTGGCATGGCGCTCCAGCGCCAGCGCCATTTCGGGCGGCGCCATCCCGCAGCCATCGTCGATCACCTCGATCAATTCGATGCCGCCGCCGGCCAGCTTCACGGTGATCCGTGTAGCGCCTGCGTCGATTGCGTTTTCAACCAGTTCCTTCAGCGCACTGGCAGGACGTTCTACGACCTCGCCGGCAGCGATACGATTGACGAGGTGTTCGGGCAGGCGGCGTATTGACATGCCATTCGCTGTAGCCCAAGCGACGGCCTCCCGCGACCCGCATCCGCATGACACCAGGCCGGATTAAACTCCGTCCCGGAAAGGGTTCGGGCCAAACAATTTGTGCGAGCAGCCGGACGGGGGGCGCCCAACCCGGCAGGACGGATCAATAGATGGCTTTCTCCCGCATTTTCAAATTCATGTCGCATGACATGGCGATCGATCTGGGTACTGCGAATACCGTTGTTTATCTGCGTGGACGCGGCATCGTGCTGAACGAGCCGTCGGTCGTGGCGGTCGAGACGCTGAACGGCGTGAAGAAGGTCAAGGCGGTCGGTGACGACGCCAAGCTGATGATGGGCAAGACCCCCGGCTCGATCGAGGCGATTCGTCCGCTGCGTGACGGCGTGATCGCCGACATTGATGTCGCCGAAGAGATGATCAAGCACTTCATCCGCAAGGTGCACGGGCAGCGCCGCTTCATGCGCTGGCCGGAGATCGTGATCTGCGTGCCGTCGGGCTCCACCTCGGTCGAGCGCCGCGCGATCCGCGATGCCGCGTCGAACGCCGGCGCCAGCCAGGTGTGGCTGATCGAGGAGCCGATGGCGGCCGCGATCGGGGCCGACATGCCGGTGACCGAGCCGATCGGCTCGATGGTCGTCGACATCGGCGGCGGCACGACGGAAGTCGCGGTGCTCAGCCTGCGCGGGCTCGCCTACTCCACGTCGGTGCGCGTCGGCGGCGACAAGATGGATGAGGCGATCGTCTCGTACGTCCGCCGCAACCACAATCTGCTGATCGGGGAGGCCACGGCCGAGCGGATCAAGCAGGAAGTCGGCGTCGCCAAGCCGCCGGTCGACGGCATCGGCAAGACGATCCACATCAAGGGTCGCGACCTCGTCAACGGCGTGCCCAAGGAAATCCAGATCAACCAGGGCCAGATCGCCGAGGCGCTGTCCGAGCCGGTCAACACGATCGTCGAGGGCGTCCGCATCGCGCTGGAGAACACCGCGCCGGAACTGGCCGCCGACATCGTCGACCAGGGCATCGTGCTCACCGGCGGCGGCGCGCTGCTCCACGGGCTGGACGAAGTGCTGCGCGACGAGACCGGCCTGCCGGTCACCGTCGCCGACGATCCGCTGACCTGCGTGGCGCTGGGCACCGGCCGTGCGCTCGAAGATCCGATGTTCCGCGGCGTTCTCCTCCAGGTCTGACGAAAGGCCAACGGCGATGGCGCCGCCACGGAATCGGCGCCCGGGGTTTTCGCGACGGGCGCAATATGGGCTGTTCTTCAGCTATGTGGCGGCGATCGGCCTGTTGCTGATCGGCGGCGGCTTAGTGCTGGTCTCGCGCTACAACCCGCATCTGTTCGCCGCGCTGCGCAGCACCGTCGCCGAAGTGACCACGCCGGTCTCCTCTGGGCTCGATACGGTGCGGCGCGGCGTGGGCAGCGTGCCGACGGCGATCGGCAGCTATTTCGGCGTGCGCGGCGAGAATGCCCGGCTCAAGCGCCAGATCGAGGCCGAGCATGCCGCGCTCCAGCGCGCGCTTGGGCTCGAACGCGAGAACCAGCGACTGCGGCAGTTGCTCAAGGCCCGCGACGCCACGCCGGAGACGATCGTCGTCGCCCGACTGGTCAATTCCTCCGCCTCCAGCACCCGCCGCTACGCGACGCTCAACGCCGGCAGCTGGCAGCGCGTCGGCCAGGGCCAGCCGGTGCGCGACGGCGACGGGCTGATCGGCCAGGTGGTCGAAGCCGGGCCGAACGCTTCGCGCGTGCTGCTGATCACCGATCCGGACAGCACCATTCCCGTCCGCCGGGCGAGCGACGGGCTGCCCGCCATCGTCACCGGCAAGGGCGACGGCACGCTCGACGTGCGCGCCGCCAATGCCGCCGCCAACCCGTTCCGCACCGGCGATCTGCTCGTCACCTCGGGCACCGGCGGCGTGTTCCCGCCCAACATCCCGCTCGGCAAGGTCAGCGCGACCGGCCGCGATTCCTCGGTCGTCACGCCGGCGAGCAACCCCGACATGGCCGATTTCGTGATGGTGCTGCGCGTGTTCCTGCCCGAGCCTGCGCCGCCGCCCCAGGCCTTTCCGACCCCCGCCGCGACCCCCAAGGCCAAGTGATGGCGCTCGACCTCCAGCCGCTGGGAGTGCCCTCGCCGCGCCCCCGGGCGCGCTGGCTGGCGCCGCTGTCGATCGCGCTCGCCTCGCTGGTGACGCTCCTGCCGGTGGTCGCCACCGTGCCCTTCCTGCCGCCGTTCGGGCTGCTGATGCTGCTCGGCTGGCGATTGCTGCGACCCGATGCGCTGCGCGTCTGGGTCGCAGCACCGCTGGGGCTGTTCGACGATCTGCTCAGCGGCCAGCCCTTCGGCTCGGCGATGTTCCTGTGGATGGCATGCATGTTGATCATCGACGTGCTAGAGACGCGCATCGTGTGGCGAAACTTCTGGCAGGACTGGCTGATTGCCGCGGGCGCGACCGCCTTCGTGCTGATCGCGGGGCGGTTCCTTGCGTCCCCCATCTCGGCCAAGGTCGATGCGGCGCTGCTGTTCCAGGCCGGCGCGTCGGCGATGCTGTTCCCGCTCGCCTCGCGGCTGTGCGCCTGGCTGGACCGTGACGTGGTGAAGGCCTGAGCCATGGTGCGGATCACCGAAGCCGCCCAGACCTACAGCTTTTCCCGCCGCGCAGTCGTGCTCGGCGCGGCGCAGGGTGCCGTCGGCATGGTGCTCGCCGGGCGCATGGCCTGGCTGTCGGTCGTCGAGAACGAGCAGTACAAGCTCAAGGCCGAGAGCAACCGGGTCAACAACACGCTGATCCCGCCCCGCCGCGGCTGGCTGCTCGATCGTAGCGGCAAGCCGCTCGCCAGCAACCGCACCGATTTCCGCGTCGACCTGATCCCCGATCGCATCGTCGACAAGGACAAGCTGCTCGCCGAGCTCACCCGGCTGCTCAACCTCGCGCCCGAGGACCTCGCCCGGATCGAAACCGACCTCAAGCGTGCCGGCGGCTTCCGCCCGGTGCAGGTGGCGGAGAATCTCGACTGGGACCGCTTCGCCGCGGTGCTGGTCCGCCAGCCCGAGCTGCCCGGCGTGGCGCCGACCCGCGGCTATGCCCGCCACTATCCGCTCGGCGCCGGCGTCGGCCATCTGATCGGCTATGTCGGCACCGCCTCGGCCGAGCAGTTCAAGGCGGATCATGATCCACTGCTCGTCACGCCCGGCTTCAAGCTGGGCAAGGATGGGCTGGAAAAGACGCTGGACAAGCGCCTGCGCGGCAAGCCCGGCGCCAAGCGCGTCGAGGTGACCGCGCATGGCCGCCCGGTCCGCGAGCTGGAAACCCGTGCCGACCAGCCGGGCGAAAGCATCAAGCTCACCATCGACGCCGGTCTCCAGGAATATGTCGCACGGCGGCTGGGCACCAATTCGGGCTCGGCGATCGTGATCGACGTGGCGAGCGGCGACATCCTCGCAATGGCGTCGATGCCGGCCTATGATCCCAACAGCTTCTCCGACGGCATCAGCCAGACCGAATGGAAGATGCTGTCCGAGGACGATCACGTTCCCCTGATGAACAAGGTGCTGCAGGGCCTCTATCCGCCTGGCTCGACCGTCAAGCCGATGAACGGCCTGGCGCTGCTCGCGGCCGGCGTGGGGGCACATGACCGCGTCGTCTGCTCGGGTGCGCTGCGCGTCGGCAACGGCGTGTTCCACTGCCACAAGAAGGGTGGGCACGGACCGCTCGACCTCAAGAACGCGATCATGCAGAGCTGCGACATCTATTTCTACGAGATGGTCCGCCGCGTCGGCTATGATGCGATCGCGCCGATGGCCCGGATGCTGGGCATGGGCCAGAAGTTCGACATGCCCTTCACCACCCAGCGCTACGGCACGGTGCCGGACAGCGCCTGGAAGCTGAAGAAATACCATCACCCCTGGACGGTGGCGGATTCGCTCAATGCGTCGATCGGCCAGGGCTATGTGCTGGCCAACCCGCTGCAGCTGGCGGTGATGGCCAGCCGGCTGGGATCGGGCAAGATCCTCGTCCCGCGCCTGCTCGCCAACGGCCCGTCGGGCGCCCAGCCGCTGCCGGTGAGTCCGGAGGATCTCGCGATCGTGCGCGACGCGATGTACGGCGTGGTCAATGGCGGCGGCACCGGCGGCGCGGCGCGCATGTATGTGCCGGGCGTGGCGCTCGCCGCGAAGACGGGTACCGCGCAGGTCCGCCGCATCACCATGGCGGAGCGCCGCACCGGCGTGCTCAAGAACGGATCGCTGCCGTTCAAGATGCGCGACCACGCGCTGCTGGTGTGCTTCGCGCCGCACGACAATCCCAAATATGCCGCGGCGATCGTGCTCGAGCATAACGGCCACACCGTCCGCAACCTCGACGCGCCGCTGATCGGCCGGGACATCATGACCTATCTGTTCGATCGCGACCTGGCGATGAAGACGCTGGCCGAAGTGGAGCCCACCTGGGGCGGCGACTATACGACGCGGATGGCCGCGCAGTCGGCGGCGTTCCGCGCCGCGCAGGCCACGCCGCCGCCGCCGACGCCTGAGGACACGGAGGAAGCGGCGAGCAGCCTCGCCGATCAGGCCGCGAACAGCACCGCCGATTCGACCAAGCGCGACGTGGCGCCCACCGGCAGCGTGGAGGGCGACTGATGGCCCGGCCCGGCAACGGCATTGTCCCCATGCAAGTCGCGCAGCTGCCCTGGAAGGTGCTGTTCCTCGTCCTGGCGATCGGCGGCTTCGGCCTGGTCGTGCTCTATTCGGCGGCCGGCGGCAGCATCAAGCCCTGGGCGTTCAACCAGGGAATTCGTTTCCTGCTGTTCCTCGCCGTCGCGCTGGCGATGTCACGCGTGCCGGTACGGTTCTGGTCGCAATGGTCGCTGCCCATCTACGGCGCGCTGGTGGTCGCGCTGCTCGGCGTGGAGGCGCTGGGCAAGGTCGCGGGCGGCAGCCAGCGCTGGATCAGCCTGGGCGGCTTCCAGTTCCAGCCTTCCGAGCTGATGAAGCCGATGATCGTGCTGGCGCTCGCCCGTTTCTATGAAATGCTGCCGGCCAGCGAGACGCGCAAGTTCGTCGCGATCTGGCCTGCCTGCATTTTGATCGGAGTCCCGGCACTGCTGGTGATCATGCAGCCCGATCTCGGCACCGGGCTGATGATCACCGGCTGCGGCGTCATGGTGATGTTCCTGGCAGGCGTGCCGCTGCGGCTGTTCATCGCCGGTGCGCTGGCGGTGGCGGTGGCCGCCCCCCTCGCCTTCAACTTCGTGCTGCACGATTACCAGCGCAACCGCGTGCTGATCTTCCTCGATCCCGAGCGCGATCCGCTGGGCACCGGCTATCACATCACCCAGTCCAAGATCGCGATCGGTTCGGGGGGCATCTTCGGCAAGGGCTTCCTCCAGGGGACCCAGAGCCATCTCGACTATCTGCCCGAGGGCCAGACCGACTTCGCGCTGGCGACGATGATGGAGGAATGGGGGCTGGCCGGCGGCGTGTTCCTGATCGTCACCTTCGGCATGCTGATCGCCTGGGGGATCGGCGTAGGCATGCGCGCGAAGACCCGGTTCGGGCGGCTAACCGCAGCGGGGCTCTCGGGGACGATGTTCCTCTATTGCTCGATCAACATGGCGATGGTGATCGGCCTGGCGCCGGTGGTGGGCGTGCCGCTGCCGCTGATCAGCTTCGGCGGCACCGCGGTGATGACGTTCATGCTGTGCCTGGGAATCCTCCTCTCGATCGACCGCGACGGCCGCACCAAGACGCGCTGGTGATTTTTTCATTTTGGGGCTTTACAAGCCGCGAGGGGCGACGCTAAAGGCGCCCCTCCGATGCGGCGGTGCCCCACCAAAGGGCGCCTTGCAGAAGCCGGAATGGACACATAGCTCAGTTGGTAGAGCAGCTGACTCTTAATCAGCGGGTCCTTGGTTCGAGCCCAAGTGTGTCCACCACCGCCTCTGTCGATACGCCTTCCGGTATGGACACATAGCTCAGTTGGTAGAGCAGCTGACTCTTAATCAGCGGGTCCTTGGTTCGAGCCCAAGTGTGTCCACCAAACTTTCTAAGCAAAACCAAGTATTTATGCAAAGGTCCACCTCGCCGGGCGCTTTTGCGTTGCGGGCGCTTTTAGCGGATTTTTAGCAGCGCGACGGTTGCTGCTAAAAACAACGACAACCGCTCACGACAGCGCCCTGCACCGAGGGGATGCAAGGCGCTGGCAGCGCGTTAGTGGCGATGAAAACTGGCCGGGTCGGGCATGCAAATGAAGTCGTAACGGTCTGACGAGAACCAAATTGTTTCCGGACCGTATTCGCCGACAATATCGCTATAGGACATGATTGCTGTCCTTTGCTGTCCATCTGACCCCTTCCAGCGAAGGCCTTGAGAACCACCCATACTACCAGTGTCAGCAATAAAGCTGTTTGCGCGGACCGGGGTCGAACCGCTCGTTTGGACGCTCCAAACGGCGGGTTCCCCTATGTTCCTGTCCGCAATCAGCTTCACTTCTACAGGGCCATTACAATTATAAGTTATGGCACCCGCCACTGTGCCGTGCACAATTTTATCAAGCCGTTGACGCTCTCGCTCTCTGCTGACGAAAACTGTAATCGTGATGCCCCCGACAATCATCAGAGTAAGTATGACGGCAACCATTTTTCTGAATCGGGTCATCCCGCTACACTATCGAAATATCACACTCCGGCAAACGGTAGAGAAACGCCTCCGTTACCAAGGAATTTGGGATCCTTCACCGAACCATTTCCCATATCCGGTCCCGATGCCACAGCCCCCAAACACCATCGTCATGCCAGCGGCGGATGCAATTCAGGATGACCGGCATCTCGCGGCTGTCGAACTGGCCTGCGTCAATGCCCGCCTGAGTCTCGGCGGCAAAGGCATCGAACGACCCATAAGCTGCCACGAACGGCGAGCGTGGGGCGATGCGTGCCTGTTCAAGGCGCTGGACGCGGGCAAGGAGTGCGCGAGGCGATGCCATGTGGTCAGCCCTGCGCGATCTTCCGCCACTTGAACCCGACGCGGACCAGCACTTCCATGCCGGTCGTCGGGGGCAACGGTAACGCCGCGTTCGACATAGCCGATGGACTTGATAACGTTGGCTGGGGTTGCGGTGACCGCGAGCGTTCGCACGCTGCGGCCAGTAAGCTGTGTCCACCATCTCTCCGCTGTCTTTGCACCTCTTCACCTAGGGCCGGCACGTCCGTACCGCAGGCAACCTACGTCTGTGTGCCCCTCCCGGAGGTACCCACACCGCCGGCGACGCCTGATACCCGTCCAGTGATAGTCGATAGTTGCGCAGGTTAGCTGCCACCGTTGCAGCGCAACATGCGACCAGCCGCGCCAATCCGATCCAAGACCCCTCCGGCACCCGCATGTCACGTTCGCCCCAAGCGAGGACGCGTCCTCCTTAGACCGTCGCAACATGTCGAGGTGCAACGTGAGAAAGCAGCAAAGGCTCGCCCGATCGAGGCGACGCGCCGGGGTCGGATCGCTATGAGCGCGCCCAGCCCCAAACCGAATTTCCCCTGGCGGCGTACCGGCGCGGGCGCACTCGCGCTGCTGCTCGGTGGATGCAACCGCGGCGTGCTGGACCCGCAAGGGCCGGTCGGCGTCGCCGAAAAGACGCTGCTGCTCAACGCCACCGGCATCATGCTGTGCGTGGTGGTGCCGGTGATGATCGCCACGGTGTGCATCCCGTGGTGGTTCCGTGCCAGCAACACCAAGGCGCGCTATCGCCCGACCTGGGCCTATTCGGGCAAGGTCGAGCTCATCATCTGGTCGATCCCGGCGATGATCATCCTGCTGCTCGGCGGCGTCACCTGGATCGCCTGCCACGAGCTTGATCCGGCCAGGCCGCTGGCCTCGTCGCAGAAGGCGATCGAGGTGCAGGTGGTGTCGCTCGATTGGAAGTGGCTGTTCATCTATCCGAAGGAGGGCATCGCCAGCGTCAACCGCATCGTGGTGCCGGTGGGCACGCCGGTGCACATGCGGCTCACCTCCGCCACGGTGATGAACAGCTTCTTCGTGCCTCAGCTCGGCGGCCAGATCTACACGATGACCGGCATGGTCTCGCAGCTCAACCTGATCGCGGATCGCGCGGGCAGCTATGACGGCCTTTCCGCGCAGTTCAGCGGCGACGGCTTCTCGGACATGCACTTCCGCTACGACGCGGTATCGCGCCCGGCCTTCAACGCCTGGATCGCCGCCGCCAAGGCCGCCGGCTCGGCGCTCGACGCGCGCGGCTATGCCGCCCTCGCCAGGCCCAGCTCGGCGGTGGCGCCGATCACCTACGCCACGATCGATCCGACGCTGTTCGATCGCATCAGTGTCGGCAAGCCGATCGCGACCGCTGCGGTCGCCCCCCACCCCATGGCTGCCGACCACGGCGCCAGCAACAAGGGCTTTTGACGGATGCTCGGCAAACTCACCTGGAGCGCCATCCCGTTCACCGAACCGCTGCCGCTGATCACCTCGGTGGTGGTGCTGGCGGTGATCGGGAGCGTGCTCGCCTGGATCACCGCCAAGGGCCATTGGGGCTATTTGTGGCGCGAATGGATTACCTCGGTCGATCACAAGCGCATCGGCATTATGTACGTGCTGCTCGGCCTGATCATGCTGCTGCGCGGCTTCTCAGATGCGCTGCTGATGCGCACCCATCTGGCCATGGCCTCGGGCGTCAACCAGGGCTACCTGCCGCCGGAGCATTTCAACCAGATCTTCTCCGCCCACGGCACGATCATGATCTTCTTCGTGGCGATGCCGCTGGTGATGGGGATGATGAACTTCGTGCTGCCGCTCCAGCTAGGCGTGCGCGACGTCGCCTTCCCGACGATGAACTCGATCAGCTTCTGGCTGACCGCGTCGGGCGCGCTGCTGATCAACGTCAGCCTGTTCGTCGGCGAGTTCGCGCGGACCGGCTGGCTCGGCTACCCGCCGCTCAGCGAGCTGCAATATTCGCCCGGGGTGGGCGTCGACTATTATCTATGGTCGGTGCAGATCACCGGCGTCGGCACCGTGCTGTCCGCGGTCAACCTGGTGACGACGATCCTCAAGCTGCGTACGCCGGGCATGGCCTATACGCGCATGCCGGTGTTCTGCTGGACCGCACTCGCCTCGAACCTGGTGATCCTGGCGATCTTCCCGATCCTCACCGCCTGCCTCGCGATGCTGACGCTGGACCGCTATCTCGGCTTCCACTTCTTCACCACCGATGGTGGCGGGAACGCGATGATGTTCGTCAACCTGGTGTGGATGTGGGGGCATCCCGAGGTCTATGCCCTCGTGCTCCCCGCCTTCGGCATCTATTCGGAAGTCGTCTCGACCTTCTCGAGCAAGCCGCTGTTCGGCTATCGCTCGATGGTCACCGCCTCGATGGTGATCTGCGTGCTGTCGTGCATGGTGTGGCTGCACCACTTCTTCACCATGGGCGCGGGCGCCGACGTCAACGCGTTCTTCGGCATTGCGACGATGATCATCGCCGTGCCGACCGGCGTGAAGATCTTCAACTGGCTGTTCACCATGGTCGGCGGCCGCGTCCGGTTCGAAGTGCCGATGCTGTGGACGGTCGGCTTCATGATCACCTTCGTGACCGGCGGCCTCACCGGCGTCCTCCTCGCGGTGCCCCCGGTCGACTTCATCGTCCACAACTCGCAGTTCCTCGTCGCCCATTTCCACCACGTCATCATCAGCGGCGTCGTGTTCGGGCTGTTCGCCGGCTATTCCTACTGGTTCCCCAAGGCGTTCGGCTTCCGCCTGCACGACGGGTGGGGCAAGGCGGCCTTCTGGTGCTGGTTTGTCGGCTTCTATCTCGCCTGGATGCCGATGTACGTGATCGGCCTGCAGGGCGCGACGCGACGCATGCAGCATTACAACGACCCCAGCTGGCAGCCCTATGAGATCGCCTCGGCATGCGGTGCGCTCGTCATCCTGTGCGGCGTGCTCTGCCAGGCGATCCAGCTGTTCGTCTCGATCCGCAACCGCGACCAGTTGCGCGACCGGACCGGCGATCCCTGGGACGGCCGTTCGCTCGAATGGTCGACCAGCTCGCCGCCCCCGGCGTTCAACTTCGCGGTGCTCCCCGACGTGCGCGGCGAGGAGGCTTATTGGGGCATCAAGCAGCGCGCCATCGCCCAGCTGCAGCTGGCCGAGGCACCCGCCTATCATGCGATCGAAATGCCCCGCCCGTCGCCGATCGGTGTCATCACCGCCTTCTTCGCCAGCTTCGCCGGCTTCGCGTTGATCTGGCACATCTGGTGGCTGGTGGTGCTGAGCGTGGCGGCAGGGTTCGTCGCGCTCGCCAGGTTCGGCTGGCGCCGCGAGGACGAGATCGAGATCCCGGCGGCCGAGGTTGCCCGGCTCGACCAGGCCCGGCGCGGCGTCCGCACCAGCGCACTCGCCGAGGTGACGGCGGAGCACCAGGAAGCCGCACACGCCGCCTTGGAGATCACCGATCCCCACCAGCTGGGCCATAGGGGTGCCGAGGCCGGCGTCCGCGACACCGGCCCTGCCGACAAGACCGTCGTCGCCGGCTTCGGCTTCTGGGTCTTCCTGCTGACCGACATCATCATGTTCTCGGCACTGTTCGCCACCTATGCGGTGCTCGCGCACGCCACCGACGGCGGCCCGACCGCGAAGATGCTGTTCAGCCGGACGACGGTGGGGATCGAGACGGTCTGCCTGCTCTTCTCGACCTTCACCTGCGGCCTGGCCTTCCTCGCGGCCAAACGGCGGAACGTCGGGACCACCCAGCTCATGCTCGCCCTCACCGGCTTGCTGGGCGCCGCCTTCCTTGCGATCGAGCTGCGCGAGTTCGCCGGCATGATCGCAGAAGGCGCGGGTCCGTCGCGATCGGCGTTCCTCTCGGCCTTCTTCACGCTGGTCGGCTATCACGGCTTCCATGTCGCCGCCGGGCTGGTCTGGCTGGTGTCGCTGGCCGCGCAGATCGCCACCCGCGGGTTCGAGCCGAAGGTGCAGCGCAAGCTGCTGTGCTTCAGCCTGTTCTGGCACGCCCTCGACATCGTCTGGGTCGCGGTTTTCACCATCGTCTATCTGTTTGGAACCAGCCTATGACCGACCATCACACGCATGCCGGCCACAGCGATGCTGCGCCGGGCGAAGAGCGGGACAGCTTCCTGTCGGGCAGCGCCGGCTACATCATCGGCCTGCTGCTGGCCTTGGCGCTGACCGCGACCTCCTTTTGGGCAGCGCAATCCGGAGCGCTCTGGCGACCCGGCGTGCCGATCGGGCTGTGCGTGCTGGCGGTGGCGCAGATGGGCGTCCACCTGGTGTTCTTCCTCCACATCACCACCGCGCCGGACAGCACCAACAACGTCCTCGCCCTCGCCTTCGGCATCATCATCGTGGTGCTCGTCGTCGTCGGATCGATCTGGATCATGGACAATCTCAACGCCAACATGATGCCGATGGAGCAGATGATGCGCATGCAGTCCTGAGACTGCCGCTGCCACGCACAAGATCAGGGGAGAATGCCGGGCGCAGGAAGCGTCGTCCCGACAGGCGACGCGTCCTGCGCCCGAGCGCGCAACAGTTCGTTACGTTTGCCGCGTTCGTGCGTTGCAGCATCATGGCCAAGAAACCCGCACCGCTCTCCCCCGCCGAACGCTCCACCATCCTCGAAGCCAACCGCACACTGAAGATGGCGCGCTCGGCGCATGCCTATGTCCGCGGGAACACCGCGAAGTTCTACGACTGGCTGGAAAGTTCGCCGGTCTCCGCGCGCGTGCCGCAGGGGCCATCGATCTGGATCTGCGGGGACTGCCATGTCGGCAATCTCGGCCCCCTCTCCAACGGCGACGGTCGGGTCGAGGTGCAGATCCGCGACATGGACCAGGCGGTGATCGGCAATCCCGCGCACGACATCATCCGCCTCGGCCTGTCGCTCGCCACCGCGGCGCGCGGTGCCGATCTTCCCGGTGTCGTCACCGCGCAGATGCTGGAGGAGATGATGGAAGGCTATGTCGCCGCCATCCACGATCCGACCAGCGGCGATCCCGGCGTCGAGCCCGAGGTGGTGCAGAGCGTCAAGCGCCGCGCGCTGGGGCGGCGCTGGCGCCACCTCGCCAAGGAGCGGCTCGACGCGGTGGAGCCGCAGATCCCGCTCGGCAAGCGCTTCTGGCCGATCGAGGACAAGGAACGCGCAGCACTCGAGGCCGCGCTCGCCAAGCCTGCGGTGCTCGGCACCGTGCTCGGCGCCGAAGACGCCGATGCAGCCCGCGAGATCCGGCTCGTCGACGCCGCCTATTGGATGAAGGGGTGCAGTTCGCTTGGCCTGCTCCGCTATGCCGCCATCGTCGCCATTCCCGATGACAAGGGGCGCAAGGACTATGCGCTGATCGACCTCAAGGAAGCGATCGATCCGATCGCCCCCGCCGCGCCGGGTGCCGAACTGCCGAAGGACAATGCCGATCGGGTGGTCGCCGCCGCCCGCGCGCTCTCGCCGCATCTCGGTAGGCGGATGGCGCCGGTGCGGATGCTCGGCCGCTCGCTGTTCGTCCGCGAGCTGGCGCCGCAGGACCTCAAGCTGGAGCTCGACCAGTTCAGCCGCGGCGAGGCGGTGAAGTCCGCCCGCTATCTCGCCTTCGTCGTCGGCAGGGCGCATGCCCGGCAGATGGACACCGATGCGCGCGCGGCGTGGCTGGAGATCCTCGCCGAGGATCGCCGCGGCAATCTCGATACGCCGTCCTGGCTGTGGGAGAGCGTCGTCTCGCTCGCCGGCCGCCATGAGGTCGGCTATCTCGAGCACTGCCGGCGCTATGCCGTCGCTGCGTGATGCTGTCCGGGAGAAAGGCGTCGATCCGGTCGACGCGGCAGCGTGGTCCCCGTGGCGGAGAGGGAGGGATTCGAACCCTCGGAACCCTTACGAGCTCAACAGTTTTCGAGACTGCCCCGATCGACCACTCCGGCACCTCTCCGCTAGGGAGGATACGCGCTTCGGGAAGGCCCGAACTGCGTACCGGTCGCTGTGAGGCGCGGCCACTAGCGCAAAGTTCTGGGGGCCGCAAGCAGGGTCTTTCAAGTTTTTTCGCCGGCGCGGAAACGGCTCGCGCCACCCCGCCCCCTCCCGCATCGGGAACGCCGGGCCGCGCCACCGTTGCCGTTGCGCGTCCGCAACCCTAGATTGGTGCCATGTCAGAAACCAATGGTTCGCTTCTTTCCATCGACTCGGGCACGCCGATGCCGCCGATCGCCAGCGCGCGTTTCGCCATCGGCGACGTGGTGCGCCACCGCCTGCTCGATTTCCGCGGCGTGATCTTCGATGTCGATCCGGTCTTCGCGAACAGCGACGAATGGTATGATTCGATTCCCGTCGACATGCGGCCGGCCAAGGACCAGCCCTTCTACCATCTGCTCGCCGAGAATGCCGATTCGACCTATATCGCCTATGTCAGCCAGCAGAATCTGGTGGCCGACGACAGCGACGAGCCGGTCGACCATCCCGGAATCAGCGGGCTTTTCGACAGCTTCGATGCGGGTCGCTACCGGCTGAAGCCGAATCATCGCCACTAAGGCGCGGTGACTCGGAAAATCGCTGTTTCGTCTTGCGGAACGGTTGACATTCCTGCCCCCCTCGCATAGTTGCGCCCTTCCTCCTGCCGAGGTGCAACCTTGGCGGGCACATGCATTTGAACCAGAGAAGAGACCGATGTTCGCTATCGTGCGCACGGGCGGCAAGCAGTATCGCGTTGCCGCAGGAGACAAGATCGTCGTCGAGAAGCTCGACGGCGAAGCCGGTTCGTCGGTGACGCTGGGCGACGTCCTGCTGGCCGGCGAAGGCGGCGAGCTTAAGGCTACCGACGGCCTGACCGTTTCTGCCGAAATCGTCGCGCAGGCGAAGGGCGAGAAGGTCATCGTCTTCAAGAAGCGTCGTCGTCACAACTATCGCCGCAAGAACGGCCATCGCCAGCAGCACACGATCCTCAAGATCACTGCTATTGGCGCGGCCAAGTAAGCGACTGACGAGACACGAGGAGTATAGACAATGGCACATAAGAAGGCAGGCGGCTCGTCCCGCAACGGTCGCGACTCTGCTGGCCGCCGTCTTGGCGTGAAGAAGTTCGGCGGCGAGACGGTTCTCGCCGGCAACATCCTCGTGCGTCAGCGCGGCACCAAATTCTACCCGGGCGTGAACGTGGGCATGGGCAAGGACCATACCCTTTTCGCGCTCGTCGAAGGCCGCGTGTCGTTCAAGGAAGGCAAGCTTGGTCGCAAGTTCTGCTCCGTAGACATGATTGCCGAGGCAGCCGAATAACATCGGGTGACCGCTCGGGTTGCCCACCAGGGCGACCCGGGTTCGGATGAACCAACCGAAAAAGGGAGACGGGTCGCCCCGGTCTCCCTTTTTTCATGCTCCCTGCAATCGCAGCGCAACACCCGCACGCCATGGAAACGGCGTGGGGAGCTGCAGGACCGAGGAGTGGTGGTCATGTTCGTGCGGACCCAGAGATTGACGTTACGTCCCGGCTGGCTCGAGGACGCCCCTGCCCTGGCCCGGGCGATCGATCACGAGGCCGTCGTGCGCAACCTGTCGCGCGTGCCCTGGCCCTATTCGATCGAAGCGGCGGAAACCTTCCTCCAGCATTGGACCGACACGCGATTCCTGGTGTTCGAGCACCAGGGCGGCAGCGTCGCGCTGATCGGCTGCGTCGGCATCGACGGCGTCGGGGACGCGCAGCATGAGCTCGGTTATTGGTTCACGCCCTCCGCCTGGGGCAAGGGCTATGCAACCGAAGCGGCGCGCGGCGCGCTCGCCGCGGCACGGGCCGCCGGCATCCGCCGGGTGACGTCGCGCCACGCCGTCGACAACCCCGCCTCGGGGCGCGTCCTGCGCAAGCTGGGCTTTCAGCCGACCGGCACGGTCGCGCCGGTCTGGTCCAAGGGGCGCGGCTGCGAGATGGCGTGCATCGGCTTCGAGCTCGACCTCGACGCCGAAGACTGCCGACCGGGCCCCCAACCCCGCCTCGCGGCGTGATCCGCCCTCCATCCTCCCCCGCCAGGGGGAGGTGTCAGGCGCCGCCTGTCGGAGGGGGAGGAAGCCCTGCCGCCAATTGGCTGCGCACCTCCCCCTCCGTCGCCTCCGGCGCCACCTCCCCCTGGCGGGGGAGGATCAGGTGCAGCGCTTCCCCCCGCGCCCAAGCTCGACTAAGCCGGCAACATATGGACACAAGGCCAACAGCTTGACCACCAACGCGGTGCGCCGGCGCCTCTCCCCCGAAGAATCGCGCGATGCCGCGCTCGAGGCCGCCCGCGCGCTGCTGATCGAGGACGGGCCGCAGGCGGTGACGCTCAAGGCGGTCTCCGCGCGGATCGGGCGGACGCATGCCAACCTCCTCCACCACTTCGGTTCGGCCGCGGGGCTGCAAAAGGCGCTGGCAGCGAGCATGGCCGAGGCGGTGACCGCCAAGATCGGCGAAGCGGTGCTGCGTGCGCGGACCACCGACCATGACCTGCGCGAAGTGGTGAACCTCACCTTCGACGCGTTCGATCGCGAAGGCGCCGGCGCGCTGGCCAGCTGGATGCTGCTAACCGGCAACCAGGATGCGCTCGATCCGATCCTGGAGGCGATCCACCGGCTGGTCGACCGGATCAGCGAAGGCGAGGACGCCCGCGCACCCCTGCGGGAGGAGACGCTGCAACTCACCCTGATGGCGCTGGGCGACGCGCTGCTCGGCGCCCCCATGGCCCGCGCGCTGGGCCTGCCCCGCGACAAGGCGCGCGAGCTGGCGGCGACGATGCTGCGCGCGCGGATCGAGGCAACAGAGTAACCGCGGCACTCGCGCAAGGCAGCGCAAGGCGATCGACGATGTCCGCGCCAGCCGCGCGCCTACTCCGCCGCCTGCCCCATCCGCTGGGCCTCGCCCGCCACCGCCTCGCGCACCGCGCGCGACAGTGCCGCGACGGTGAACGGCTTGCGCAGCACCGGGCGATCGCGGAGCTGCTCGGCGCTTGCCTCGCCGGTGAAGCCGGTGACGAACAGCACCGCCACCCCCGTCAACGTCGCCTCGACGCTGGCGATCATCTCCGGTCCGGTCTGGCCCGGCATCAGCACGTCGGTCATCACGAGATGGAGCGAGGCCATCGACTTGATCGCGGCGGGGGCATGCAGCGGATCGGCGCAGCCGACCGCGCGGTGGCCGAGTTCGCGCAATGCCGCCAGCGTCGCGGCCAGCACGCGCGGGTCGTCCTCCACGACGAGGATGTCGTAGCTGTCGCCCGCCTTCTCCTCGGTCGGCTCAATCGCGACCGGCAGTGTGGCAGCCCCGGTGAGCGCGCCCTTGTAGCGCGGCAGGTACAGGGTGACCGTGGTGCCCGCATCGGGCGCGGTCTCGATCGCGATGCCGCCGCCCGACTGTCGGACGAAGCCGAAGATCTGGCTGAGCCCGAGGCCCGTGCCCTTGCCCACCGGCTTGGTGGTGAAGAAGGGCTCGAACACGCGCTCCAGCACGTCGGGCGTCATGCCACAGCCATCGTCACGCACCGCGACCGAGACATAATCGCCGGCCGCGCAATGCCCCACTTCGTTCGCCGCCAGCCGCGATTCGCCGGTGGTGATCACCAGCGTGCCGCGTCCGTTCATCGCATCGCGCGCGTTGACCGCGAGATTCAGCACCGCATTTTCGAGCTGGTGACGATCGACCCAGATCCGCCAGCCCATGCCGCGGTCCTGCGCCTCGACCCGGATCGCGTCGCCCAGCGTGCGATCGAGCAGGTCACGCATGCCGCGAATCAGCGCGCCGGCATCGACCGGCTCGGGCGCCAGCGATTCGGAGCGCGAGAAGGCGAGCAGCTGGCGGGTCAGTGCGGCGGCGCGGTGGGCGCCCTCCATTGCGTTGTCGAGATGGCGCGCGGCCTCGCGGGGATCGCTTTCGATCTGGCGGCGCGCCAGTTCCACCCCGCCCAGCACCACCGCCAGCATGTTGTTGAAATCATGCGCGATGCCGCCGGTGAGCTGGCCCACCGCGTCCATCTTCTGCGCCTGGCGGAGCTTGGCCTCCGCAACCTCGCGCTCGCGCGCTTCCTCGCGCAGCTGGGCGGTGGCGGCAGCGACGGCTTCGCGCAATTGCCCGGTCCGCTCGCGCTCCCAGGCGGCATCGGCATCGGCGAGCGCGCGGTCGCCCTGCGCCTCGATCGCCAGCCAGCCGAACACCACCGCGCCCAGCGCGATCACCAGGCCGAAGCCGCTGAGCACGCGCGAGGCATAGCTGCTGTTCTCGATCAGCTGCGCCGCCGCGCGGGTGCGGTCGCGCAGCAGCCGCCGTTCCTGCTCGACGATGTCGTCGAGGATCGCTTCCACCTGCTTGCGCGCCGGGCTCTCGCGGACCTGGTAATAGGCGCCGTACGCGTCGTTGTTGCGCTTGAAGGTGGTGTAGAGCGCGGTCGCGTCCAGCTCCTTGCCGCGTTCGTTGAACGCCTGCTTGAGTTGGCGGACCTGGGCAAACAGTGTCGGGTTGTCGCCGGTCAGCTGGCGCAGCCGCTGGAGCTGTTCGCCGGCCTTGCCCCATTGATCGCTATACTGCTGGCCGAGATTGCGGTCCGCGCTCACCACATAGCGCCCCAGCGCCGCCTCCGCCGAGGCAATCCCGCCAGCGAGCTGGTTGGCGCGCAGGATCACTTCGAAGCTGTGCTGCTGGAGCGCGATCGCACGATCACGTTCCAGATCGGTGCGCTGCTGGATCAGGATGAGCGCGCCGAGCACGAGCACCCCGGCCACCGCCAGGGCACCCAGCAGGACCAGGCGCCAGTTCTTCGCGTGAACCGAACGCTCCAGAGACGGGATCGCTTCGCTCATCCGGACCCGACTCTAGGCGCTTGGGACGAAAGTGAAAAGGCCGGTTAGGCGATGACCCCCACGGCCTGGCCGGCCGCACGGAACATGCCCAGCACCCGCTCGATCTGTTCCGGCCGATGCTCGGCGCAGAGCGAACAGCGCAGCAGGAAGGTGCCGGCCGGAGTCGCGGGCGGACGCGCCATGTTGACGTAGAGGCCGTTCTCGAGGAGCGCCTGCCACATCATCACCGCCTGTTCCTGGTCCTCCAGGATCACCGCCACGATCGCGCTTTCGGGCTTTTCGGTGCCGAGCTTGAAGCCCATTTCGGTGAGGCCGCCATGCAACGCACGGGCATTTTCCCACAGCCGGGCGCGCTTCTCGTGCGCGGTCATCAGCTTGCGGATCGAGGTCGCCGCGGTCGCCACGACGCTGGGCGGCAGCGAGGCGGTGAAGATGTACGGGCGGCAGGCCAGCCGGATCGCCTCGAACTTCGGGTGGCTCGAGATGCAGAAGCCGCCGACGGTGCCGACCGACTTGGAGAAGGTGCCGACGACGAAATCGACATCCGCTTCCAGCCCCTGATCCTCGTACACGCCGCGGCCGTTGGGGCCGAAAAAGCCCATCGAATGTGCCTCGTCTACCAGCACCATCGCGCCGTGCTTCTTGGCGACGGCGACCATCTCCTTGAGCGGCGCGATGTCGCCGAGCATCGAATAGACGCCCTCCAGCACCACGAGCTTGCCCGCTTCGGCCGGCAGGCGGCCGAGGCGCTTGTCGAGGTCGGTCACGTCATTGTGGCGGAAGCGGACGATCTCGGCATTGCCCTGCTTGCAGCCGTCATAGATCGAGGCGTGGCTGTCGGCGTCGAGGATGATGTACTCGCCCTTGCCGGCGAGCGTCGAGAGCATGCCCAGATTGGCCATATAGCCGGTGGAGAACACGATCGCGCCCGACACGCCGTAGAAGTCCCGCAGCGCCTGCTCGACTTCCATATGATCGCGGAAGGTGCCGTTGAGCATGCGGCTGCCATTGGTGCCCGAGCCGAACTGGTCGAGCGCGTCCTTGCCGGCCTGGATCACGTCCGGATCGAACGTCATGCCCATATAGTTGTAGGTGCCGAGCAGGATCGTGTCCTTGCCCTTGATCACCGCCTCGGTCGGCGACTTGACCTGCTCCATCACGATCGCGAACGGATCGATCACGCCGCTGTCGAGCAGCGCCTGGCGCTCGGCGATCAGGCCGTCGAACTTGCTCATCAGGTCGGTCATGACGGTCAGCCCTTGAGCTTCTGCACGGCGTCGACCAGCTGGCCGACATTCTCGATCTCGGCCTGCATGTTCATGGTGATGACGATGTCGAACTCGTCCTCGATCGCGGCGACGAAATCCATCACCGTCAGGCTGTCCCATTCGAGATCGCCCGCGAAGGTGGTGGTTTCGGAAAGCGCGACGCCCTTCTTGTTGAAGGGCTCGATCTGCGCGGCGACGATGTCGAAGATTTCTGCACGGTCAGTCATGCGGCCGGTCCTTAGATTGATCGGCCGCAGGTGCCAAGCGAATGCGGCGAAACCGGGCCCGTGGCGGGGCAGTACCCCAAAGGTCAGGCCGCCGCCGCCGCATCCGCGCTGCCTGCAGTGAGCACGCCGTGCACCCACAGGTCCATCTGGTCGGCGATCTTCTGGAGCAGGCCGGGGTGGAAATGGGTCACGTCCGCCATCTCGTCATAGCTGTCGAGCAGGTCCGGTACTTCGAGGACGAAGATGCGGCCGGGATTCTCGCGTGCCACCTGCCGCCAGATCGCGTTGAACAGCCGGCACCGCTCGGGCGAGTGGTTGAGGCCCAGGCGATATTTCTCGATCGGCGCGTCCTCGGGCGGCAGCACCACTAGCATGCGCAGATCGTTCTCGATCAGGTGGACGCACAGCCGCAGCACGCACTTCTGGTAGACCCCGCGTTCCAGCAGGTGCCACTTGCCCGGCCAGCGATTGTCCAGATAGTCGACGGTGGCGCCGTAGACGAGGAAGGGCGGGAAGTGCTGCGCCTTGTAGCTGTCGTCGTCCATCATCCGCAGCGCGAAGAGGCGCGGGTTGTTGTCGAAGTCGATCGCCGGGCGATACTGGCTGTAATGCGCGATGCCGCCGGACTGGCAGTCGAACATGATGCGGATCCCCGCCTCGCCCGCCGGCTGGCCGCTGAGTTCGGCGCGGATGGCGGCGCGTACCTCGGGCTCGTCGAAGCCGTGATCCTCGATCCAGTCGGGAGTCACGCGGCTGAACCGGCCGTCGAGCGCGCTGAAATCGGCATGCGGCCAGTTCACCCGGATCTTGCCCAGCGCATATTCCTCCAGCCCCATGTGCATCGCGCGGCACGAGAAGGTGAAATGTACCAGCTTCTGGTCGATCCGGTCGTACATCACGAAGCCGACCAGCCCGTAGCGGCCATATTTGTCCCAGGCGAAGATCGACCAGCTGTCGTGGCGGGTGACATTGATGATGTCCGCCTCGAGCTGGGCAGGATCGACGCGCGACTGGGTGTAGTTGAGCTGGTTGGCGCGGTTGATCAGTTCGGCGATGCGCGGCACGAACTCGAGGTTGTCCATGATGAACGGCGCGCAGGCGCAGAGGCCCGAGGCGCGCAGGAAGGCCTCGTTGGACTGGCCCGCCACCGCGCTGCGATCGCGCTTTTTGGCCTCCAAGATGCGGTACTCGGCGACGCGGCTGCGGGTACCGGTCTGGAGTGCGAGCAGGCCGGCGAGTTGGTCGTCGGCATCGGGCGCGGTAGCGTCCAGCGCCTGGATCTCTGGCATCGCATGGCGCACTTCGGCGAGATTGTGCGGGTTGTCGTCGATGAAGAGGACGTTGACCGCGCGCAGCTGCATGTCGGCGATGATGCCGCGGATCGCCTCGGCCTTGGGGGTGAAGGCAATGTGGGGAAAGACAAACTCGTCCCACAGCCCGAACGCCTCCAGCCGGGCCTTGGCCGCGTCGAAGTCGTTCTTCGAGCAGATCGAGGAGACCACGCCGCGCGCGTTGAAGGCGCGGACCATCTCGGCGCGCGGCTCGAACAGCGCCACCGCATCGCCGTCAGCCAGCGTGCCGCGCCAAAGCGTGTCGTCGAGGTCCCAGAGGATGAGCTTGATCGGGGCGTTCCACATGCCCCCTTTATAGAATGGTTAAGCGCCGCTTGGGCTCAGAGCAGGTCCTTGGCGCGATACCAGCGCGCGGTCTCGACCAGCCCCGTCTCCGTCTCCACCTGCGGCACCCACAGATTGGCGGGCGCCCGATGCGCCGGATCGGCCACCCAGTCGGGATGGCAGAAATAGGAGACGCGATCGGGGGTGAGCTTGGCGCGCTTGCCCCGCAGCGCCCGGTCGACATAGGCGCCCGCCATCAGCACCGCCTTGGGCAGCGACAATGCGAGCACCTTGCGTCCCACCGCGCGGCCGATCGCGCGGGCGAACTCGGGATGGGTCCAGCCCCCTGCCCGGCCGTCATCGGGATCGATCTCGCCGGGGAAGCGGTCCGCCGCGGCGAGCGCGAGCAGCAGGCGGCCGAGGTCGCTGACCTCGATCACCGAGATGCGGCCACCCGACGGCAGCAGCGCGAGGCCGAAGCGCGCGACGCGGAACAGCTCGAGCATCTCCAGGTCGCCGGGACCATAGATCGCCGGCGGACGGACGATGGTCCAGTCGAGCCCGGAGGCGCGGACGAGCTTGTCGGCCTCGCCCTTGGACCAGCCATAGGCCGAAAGCTCGGGCTCGCGGCTGGCCAGCGAGGAGACATGGACGTAGCGGCGCACGCCTGCCTGCCTGGTCGCCGCGAGCATGTTGGCGGTGCCGGTGATGTTGCCGTGCGCGAAGCCGTCGCGGTCAGGCGCGTTGACCACCCCGGCGACATGGATCACCGCATCCGCGCCGGTGCACAGCGCGGCCAGCGCTGCCGTGGCGTCGAGGTCGCCGCGAATCCAGGTGACGCCGTCGCGCGCCGGCTGGTCGCGGCGGGTGAGCGCACGCACCTGATGCCCGGCCTCCAGCGCAAGCTCGATCAGCCGCGATCCGACGAATCCGGTGCCCCCGGTGACGGCGAACACGCTCACAGCAGCGCCATGTGGCTGCGGTGGACCAGCGCGGCACGCGGAGCATAGCCGAGGATCCCGACCAGCTCTTCGCTGCGCCGCCCGACGATGCGCGAGGCATCGACATGGCCATATTCGGCCAGCCCGCGGGCCAGATGCTTTCCGTCCGGCCCGACCACCACCACGAGGTCCCCGCGCGCGAAGCGGCCCTCGACGCGAGTCGCCCCAGCCGAAAGCAGGCTGCGGCCTTCCTTGAGCGCCTGCGCTGCGCCCTCGTCGATATGGATCGCGCCCTTGGCGGTGAGCCCACCGCGCAGCCAGGCCTTGCGTGCCGCCGCGCCCTTCTGCCCCAGGAACAAGGTACCGCGCCGCGTCGTCGCCAGCCGGGTGAGCGGATGCTCCACCCGGCCATCCGCGATGGCGAGATGCGCGCCCGCGCTGGTCGCGATCCGCGCCGCCTCGATCTTGGAGACCATGCCGCCCGATCCCATGCCCGAAGCGGAGCCGCGATCGGCCATCGCCTCGATCCGCTCGTCGATCACGTCGACCAGCTCGATCAGCTGCGCATCGGCATTGGTGTTGGGATTGGCGGTGTAGAGCCCGTCGACGTCGGACAGCAGCACCACGCCCTCGGCATTGGCAGCGCTCGCCACCCGCGCGGCGAGCCGGTCATTGTCGCCGAAGCGGATTTCCTCGGTCGCGACCGAATCATTCTCGTTGATCACCGGCACCACCCCCAGCCGCAGCAACCGGTCGAGCGTCGCCGAGACGTTGAGGTAGCGGCGGCGGTCCTCGAGATCGTCGAGCGTCACCAGTATCTGCGCGGCGGTCATGCCCTGGTCGTGGAGCAGCTCAGCCCAGATGCTCGACAGCGCGATCTGGCCGGTGGCAGCGGCGGCCTGCGCATCCTCCAGGCTCGCTCGGCCGCCCTTGGGCAGCTTGAGCCGGCGGGCGCCGAGCGCGATCGCGCCCGAGGAGACGATGACGAGCTGCTGCCCCTCGCGCGCCCGCGTGCCGAGATCGGCAGCCAGCGCCGCCAGCCAGTCGCGGCGGATCTGCCCCTCGCCATCGACGAGCAACGAGGAGCCCACCTTCACGACCAGCCGGCCGCAGGTCGAGGGGCTGAAGCCGATGGCGTCGGCATGGCGGGCGATCGCGGACATGGCCGCGCTCTTAGCGGTGCGGTTCGGCATCTGCCAAGCCGATCAGACGATCGATTCGCGCTGGAGGTCGCTGCAATGGCCGACACCGGTCGCCTTCAGCCGCGCGATCACCGCGTCGCGCGTGTCGCTGTCGCCGGCGCGGATCTCGCCGAGCTCGGCGGCGGTGAGCAGCACCACGGGCACCGCGCGGACGGGCGAGAGCGGCATGTCCTCGATCCGCGTGTCGAAATCGGGCTCGGGCCCGCCGATCATCACGCCCAGCACGTCGTCGGCGGTGAGGAAATGCGCCGGCAGCCGCGCCGCGATCGCCGCCGAGCTGGAGACGTTGGTGAGTTCGAGCGGGATCGGGCCATGGCGTTCGAGCGGGCGGAGGATGCCCTGCTCCTCGGCGACGATCGCCGCCACCCGCCGCAGCACCTCGAGCATCCAGCCGTCACCCGCGACCTGCGCCGGCGCGCCCTCGCCCGGTCCTTCGACGAACAGCTCGATCTCGAAGCCGTTGGCGGTGGCACTCTCGTCGAACGGATCGGACAGCCCGTCGGTCGCCAGCAGGATCGCGCTGCCGCGGTGGATCAGTCGGTACGCCTCGTGCCCGCCCGGCCAGAGCGAACCGGCCGGCGCGGAGGAGAGGATGCGATCGCTCGCCGGCCCCAGCGCCGACCAGAAAAGCCCGCGCGCTTCGGCCGAGCGTTCGGCAACGCTGGCGACTCGGTGTGGCTCAGGTCGGCTGACCGCCTGCACCTTCGCACCAAATAGCCCACGCAACCAGCCGAACGCACCCATCCGCGTCTCTCCCGAAAGGAATCAGACGGGCAGCGTTGAACTAGAAATGCGTCAGACCGGCGACCATTGAACGGCTTCTTCACCATCTTCGGCGGTTTCGTCAGCCGCCCGGTTCTCGTTCGGGCCGATGATTTCGAGCAACTGGTCGAGTACCCAGTCGACCCCGGTGCCGGCCGCGCCGGACAGCGGAATGACTTGCGCGCCGCTCGCCTCTTCGAGCTCGGCGGAGAGCGCCGCGATCAGTTCGTCGTCGAGCGTATCGATCTTGTTGAGCGCGATCACCGTCGGCTTGTCCGACAGCCCGGCGCCGTACGCTTCCAGTTCGTCGCGGACGATGCGGTAGCTGGTCGCCACGTCCTCGTCATTGGCGTCGATCAGGTGGAGCAGCACGCGGCAGCGCTCGATATGGCCGAGGAAACGGTCGCCGATGCCGGCGCCGTCCGCCGCACCTTCGATCAGGCCGGGAATGTCGGCGATCACGAACTCGCGCTGCTTGTGGCGCACCACGCCCAGCTGGGGACGCGTGGTGGTGAAGGCATATTCGCCCACCTTGGCCTGCGCGTTGGTCACCGCGTTGATGAAGGTCGACTTGCCGGCGTTGGGGAGGCCCACCAGCCCGGCATCGGCGAGCAGCTTGAGCCGCAGCCAGACCCAGGCTTCCTCGCTCGGCCAGCCGGTGCCGTGCTGGCGGGGCGCGCGGTTGGTCGAGGTCTTGTAGGTCGCATTGCCGCGGCCGCCGTCGCCGCCGCGCAGGAAGACGATGCGCTGGCCTTCCTTGGTGAGGTCGGCCAGCAGCGTGCGCTCGTCGTCGTCGGCGAGGATCTGGGTGCCGATCGGCACCTTGATCACCAGGTCGTCGCCGCCGGGGCCGGTGCGGTTCGAACCCGAACCGCCGCTGCCGCGCGGCGCCCGGAAATGCTGGGTGTAGCGGAAGTCGATCAGCGTATTCAGGCCGGCAACGGCTTCAAAGATAATGTCGCCGCCCTTGCCGCCATTGCCGCCGTCTGGGCCGCCATATTCGATGAACTTTTCACGGCGGAAGCTCACGGCACCGGGTCCGCCGGCACCCGAGCGGACGAAAATCTTGGCTTGATCGAGGAAATGCATCGCGGGCCCATATACGTTCGGCGCAATTTCGTCACCCCCGGCAGCACCCTTGCCGGCAATGTGGCTAACGGCATGACACTTTCCGGGTGGCATCGGCGTTCAGCACGGCTATACGCGACCGGATCGTTTCCGCCCGTTTTCCGTTTCAGGGGCGCAAGGATCCCAGCTCTGAAGGACGTTCAGCGAACAGCATGAATTCGATCGATCGCTACATGGCGCGGCTGATCGCGGTGCCGCTGATCTCCACCCTGATCATCTCCGCGATGCTGCTCGTGCTCGATCGCATGTTGCGGCTGTTCGAGTTCGTCGCGACCGAGGGCGGTCCGGTGAGCGTGGTGTGGCGCATGCTCGCCAACCTGCTCCCGGAATATCTCGGCCTCGGCATCCCGATCGGGCTGATGCTCGGCGTGCTGCTCGCCTTCCGCCGCCTCGCGACTTCGTCCGAGCTCGACGTGCTGCGCGCCGTGGGCGTCAGCTACACCCGCCTGCTGCGCGTGCCCTATATGTACGCGATCGTGCTGGCGGCGGTGAACTTCGCGATCGTCGGCTTCGTCCAGCCGACCTCGCGCTACAATTACGAGCAGCTCCGCTTCGAGCTGCGCTCGGGTGCGCTCGGCGCCTCGATCAAGGTCGGCGAGTTCACCAGCTTCGGCTCGAAGATGACGCTGCGGATCGAGTCGAGCCAGGACGAGGGCCGCGACCTGCGCGGCATCTTCGTCGAGATGACCAACAAGGACGGCACGCCGCTGGCGGTGACCGCGCAGAAGGGCCAGTTCCTTCGCTCGGACGATCCCGACACGATCATTTTCCGGCTGACCAACGGCACGCTCGTCCATTACGACAAGAGTTCGCCGGTGCCGCGGGTGCTGACCTTCACCACCCACAATCTGCCGATCCCGCTCCCCAAATATGAGCAGTTCCGCAAGCGCGGCGACAGCAATATCGAGCGCACGTTGCCCGAGCTGGCGGTGATCGGCCGCAACCGCTCGGCGAACGAGATCGATCGCGAGACCAGCCGTTCGGCCTTCCACTATCGCATGGCGGAAGTTACGACGATGTTCCTGCTGCCGATGCTGGCGGTGGCGCTGGCGATCCCGCCCAAGCGCTCCACCTCGATGCTCGGCGTGTTCCTGTCGATCCTGATGATCGTTACCTATCACAAGGTGAACGAATATGCGCAGGGCGTGGGCAGCCTGGGGCTGATCGATCCGATCATCGCGCTATGGGTGCCGTTCTCGATCTTCGCGGGGCTTACCGTCTGGATGTACTATACCGTCGCCTATGTGCCCGGCGGGCAGCCGATCGGCGCGCTGGAGCGCGTCTTCGCCAAGATCGGCAAGCTGATCGGCCGGCTGTTGCCCGGGGCCAAGCGACGGCGCCGCAAGGCGGAGGCGGCACGATGAGCCTGCGCGGCCTGTTCCCCTCGCCGACCGTCTCGCTCTACATGGCGAAGCTGTTCGTGTTCCGCACCTTCGCGTTGCTCGGCGCGCTGGTGCTGGTGCTGACCTCGCTCGACCTGCTGACCGAAAGCGCGGGCATCCTGGCCTATCCGGGCAACGGCAACGCGCAGATCCTGCACTATGCCACGCTGCGGGTGCCGCAGATCATCTCGACCTTCCTGCCCTATTCGGTGCTGGGCGGCGCGATCTTCACGCTCGCCCAGCTCAACCAGAACAGCGAGATCATCGCGCTCAAGTCGGGCGGGCTCTCGGCCCACCAGGTGCTGGCGCCGCTGATGCTCTCGGGCCTCGTCGTCGCCGGCCTGTCCTTCGCGTTCAACGACCGCATCGTCAGCCGCGCCACCTCCACGCTGGAGCAGTGGAAGAAGGTGGAGTTCGCGCCGCTGCCGGTCGATCGCGGCGACCGCGCCAATGTGTGGGTGCAGGCGAACGGCAATCTGATCAACGTCCAGCAGATTAAGGGCAAGGGCGAAGCCGCCCATCTGTACGACATCACCGTCTACCAGCGGAACAAGGGCTCGCTCGTATCGATCCTCACCGCCAAGCACGGCGCGCGCGCGGGCGATGGCTGGCGGGTCGACAACGTCAAGCGCTTCGACGTGGCAAGCGCCACGCTGACTCCGGTCCCCGACACGATCATCGGGCAAGGTGTGCGGCCGGACCAGTTCACCCTCGCCCATGTCGATCCGAACTCCAGCTCGTTCGGCGAGCTCAGCGTTGCGATCGGCGAGTTGAAAGCCGCCGGCCGGCCGACCAAGGCGCTGGAAGGCTCGCTGTGGCACAAGCTGTCGGGGCCGCTTTCGGCCTTCCTGATGCCGCTGCTCGGCGCCGTTTCGGCGTTCGGTCTGGCGCGCTCGGGCAAGCTGTTCGTCCGCGTGGTGATCGGCATGGCGCTGGGCTTCCTCTATTTCGTCGCGGACAATTTCGCGCTGGCGATGGGCAATCTGGGCGCCTACCCGCCCTTCCTCGCCGCTTGGGCGCCGTTCCTGCTGTTCCTGATGATCGGCGAAGCGGTGCTGCTGCGGACCGAGGAATAGGCTATGCAGGCGGCAACCACCGCCTGAGGCCTTTCGCAATGGTCCGACCTACCGCCTGCTTCCTTGCCGCTACCGTGCTGCTCCCCACCGTCGCCTGGGCCGCGCCGGAGCAGGTCTACCAGGGCACCGTCGGCACGGCGCGGATCGTGATGATGCTCAGCGAGGACAAGGCCGAGATATTCGGCCAGTATTTCTATCTCACCAGGCGGC
The DNA here is from genome assembly GCF_900114095.1 of Sphingomonas sp. NFR04. Lineage (GTDB taxonomy): Bacteria > Pseudomonadota > Alphaproteobacteria > Sphingomonadales > Sphingomonadaceae > Sphingomonas. The sequence goes on from NZ_FORV01000005.1 coordinate 59,927, forward strand.
TCGACATCGACCTCTCGGGCAGCGTCCGCGGCCAGACGCTCGATCTCGAATCGCGGGTGACCGGCGACAAGCTGCATCTGACCCGCAGCGGCGCGACGCTCGGCGGCACGCTGACCACCGCCAAGGCCAAGCGCCTGCCGGTCAGCCTGCGTCCGGCGGGGGCGCCGGAGGGGCTCCCCGCCGATCTCCCGCCCAAGCTGAACGCCTATGAGCGCTGGCACCTCACCGGCCTCCAGCTCACCCCGCTGCAGGCAGAGACGATCAACGGCAAGACGATCCGCTGGTATCGCGAACCGCTGTCCGGCATCCGCCTGTTCCGCATCGAGAGCGGCTATGCCGCGCCTGCGCTGGCGGCGGTCGACCATGCGCTCACCCGCAACCAGTGGCAGGACGTGTCGGCATGGTTCGCCTGCACCGGTTATGAGGGCGGCCCCGGCACCGACGTCTCGGAGGCGCAGAAGCCCTGGCTGGGCACGAACCATATGAGCTATGTGTGGAGTGCGAGCTGGAGCTGCGCAGGCACCGCACATCCGGACTTCGCCACCGCTGGCCATAGCTTCGACATGCGCACCGGCCGCGAACTCAAGCTGGACGACCTGCTCCATTTCGGATCGACACCGGTTCCCGCGGAGGAGAGCGACGCCTGGTACAGCTATCGCAGCAAGCGCTTTGCGCCGGCCGTGGTGGCACTGCTCAAGCGCTACCATCCCGACGAGATGGCAAAGCCGGCCGAGGGTGACGAGGACGGCTGCGACTATTCGGATCCCGACGTGTGGGACTTCCCCGGCTGGGCGCTCTCCGAAAAGGGCCTGTGGCTCGGCGCCTATTTCGCCCGGGTGCAGCGCGCCTGCGATGCACCGGACTGGGCGATCCTCCCCTGGTCTGCGCTGGGGCTGAAGCCGGGCGAGCGGCCGTAGTGCACTTCAGGGGTGCGCCTTCGCCCAGTCGAGCGCACCCTGCAGCGTCGTCACCCACAGCTCGCGGCGATGCTGGGCCAGCCAGGCGATGAAGGCGCGGTGCTCGGCATCGGGCACCGCCTGATAGTCCCCGCCGACACCGTGGAACAGGAACACCGCCCAGCCGCCGCCCTGCTCGGCTTCGCGAGCATAGGCGATCATCTTCGCCGCCGTCGCGCCTTCGCCGAAGCCGCGCGCCGGCACGTGCATGGGATCGGCCTTGGCAACATCGGCGCGGGCGTCCGCAGGCGTGTCGACCACGCCGCGCACATAGGTGACCGTGCCCGCCTTGCGCAGGTCCTCCAGATAGTCCTTGCCGCCCGCCAGGCTCTGTCCGCAGGGGGTGGCGAAGCCGTGGCGGTCCTTGCCGTCCAGCGCGCGGAGCAGCACGTTCTGCTGGGCGATCTCGCGGAGCATGCTGGTGATCGTATAGGCCTCGCTCACATAGCGCGGATCGGCGGGATAGACGTCGTGCGTGCAGGGGTGGAAGATCGTGTGATTGGCGAGCTCGTGGCCGTCCATCGCCGCCGCGCGCCAGCGATCGACATCGGCTTCCTTCACATTGGCGAGGAAGAAGCTGCCCTTCATCCCGGCGGCGTCGAGCGCCGGTATGGCGTGATCGAGCTGCGAATCGAGTGCGTCGTCATAGGTGAGCACCACCGCCGCCCTGGCGCCGTTCGGCCAGCGCGTCTGCGCCGTCGCCGGCAAGGCCATCCACGCGCAAAGCATCGCCGCTGCGAAAAGCCGCTGCATCACCCTCTCCTCCGATCCTGGCGACAGCCTAGCCCGGGAGCGGGTGCGCGCAAGGGACCGCGCCGAAAAAGAAAAGGGCCGGCGCACCGCCCGGTGCCCGGCCCCTTGCCCGTTGCCCGCGCCGGTCAGCGCTGGCGCATCGTGCCCTGTGCAAGCTTCACCACCAGCCCCGAGAGCGTCGGGTAATTGGCCTTGTGATAGGCCGATTCCGGCCCGACCGCCGCGGCCAGACGGCGATGTGCCTCGCCAAGCGCATGGTAGGGCACCGCCGGCAGCAGGTGGTGCAGCGCGTGGTAGCGCAGGCCCACCGGCGCCCAGAGATAGGGCAGCAAGCCCGGCTCGGGCACGTTGACGCTGTCGAGATACTGGGCGGTCACCGTCAGCGGCTCGCCCTCATTCTCCCACAGGTGCGCGACCAGCGTGCGGACCTGGTTGATCACCGCCGAGCAGGCGACGATCGCAATGTAGGCGAGGAAGGCACGCAGCGGCAGGATGCCCGCCACGGTGATGCCGATCAGCGTGATCGCGAACAGGCTCGCGCCCAGTTCCTGCCAGAACCACTGGCGACGGAACTCGCCCTCGGGCGCGCGGCGCTCGAACTTCGGGTTGATCTGCAGCCCCGAATAGCGCGCCACGACGAGACGGCGCAGCTTCGGCGAGAAGAGCGACAGCGGCGCCAGCACCGCGAAGCGGAGCAGCAGCCCGATCGGCATCAGCACCGACACGAGCAGGAACAGCGGCAGCGTCCACGGCTTCATCAGCGCGAGCGGCAGATATTCCGGATCCTGATCGGTGCCGTAGCGGGTGCGGGCATGGTGGATCGTGTGGATGCCCTCATACATGAACGAGGGCAGCAGCAGCGGCACGCCGACGAACGCGTTCCACGCGGTGCGGAAGCCCGGCAGCAGCGAATGCTTGAGATGGGTGATCTCGTGGATGAACAGCTCGGCACGGTACAGCGCGAGCACCGCGATGATGCCGCCGATCACCGCCACCCAGGGCGAGGCCGCGAACATCGCGGTCGCCATGCCGGCATAGCCGATCGCCGCGGAAAGGAAGCAGTCGGTCCAGTACATCGCCTTGTTGGGCGTGTGGAGATCGCGGGTCAGCTCCGCGGCGGCGCGCAGCATCGCGCGGTCGTCGGGAACGCCCGACAGCCGGATGCGCGCAATCGTCGCCGAGATTTCGGCGTCCGGGGCGTCCGGATGATCGAAGGCTAGCGATTGGGTCATAGGTGATGCCATTGGCCTTAGATAGTGGCTACAAGGTGGCATTACAGGGCCCGGAAGGGGCAAGGCGCTGCACTGCCGCGTATGGCTTGACAGGCGCCTCCGGACGCAAGACTGCATTGCGCCGTATCAAGAATTTCTGGGGGACTCCGCGTGGCTAGTGCCGATCTCAAGGTCCGGCCCGTTTTGGGCAAGGCCGACACCAAGGCTTTCATCGAACTCGCCTATCGCCTGAACGGCGACGATCCCAATTGGGTCGCGCCGCTGCGCGACGAAGTGGCGGGCACGATCGATCCGAAGAAGAATGGCTGGTTCAGCCATGCCGAGGCGCAGCTGTTCCTCGCCGAGCGCGGCGGCAAGGTCGTCGGCCGCATCTCCGCGCATATCGACACGCTGGCGCTGCAGATGCCGCCCGAGCAGGGCTTCGGCCCCGGCACCGGCTTCTGGGGCCTGTTCGAGGCGGAGGATCAGGAGGTCGCCGCCGCGGTGATCGCGCAGGCCGAGGACTGGCTGCGCGCCAAGGGCATGACCAAGGCGCTCGGCCCGGTCAGCCTGTCGATCTGGGAAGAGCCCGGCCTGCTGGTGAAGGGCCATGACCATTCGCCGACGGTGCTGATGGGCCACCATCCGGCGCGCTACCAGGGCTGGATCGAGGCGCAGGGCTATGGCCCGGCCAAGAAGATCGTCACCTATGAGCTGGACATCAGCAAGGAATTCCCGCCGATCGTGCAGCGCATCGTCGCCGCCGGCGAGAAGAATGCCCGCATCCGCATCCGCGAGGTCAACAAGGCCAAGTTCGCCGAGGAAGCGGCGATCATCCTCGCCATCCTCAACGATGCCTGGGGCGACAATTGGGGCTTCGTGCCGCTCACCCAGCCCGAGGTGGACGATGTCGGCAAGAAGCTGAAGCCCTTGGTGTTCAACGACCTGATCCGCATCGCCGAATATGATGGCGAGCCGGTGGCGTTCATGGTCACCCTGCCCGACCTCAACGAGCCGCTGAAGCCGCTCAAGGGTTCGCTGCTGCCGTTCGGCTGGGCCAAGCTGCTGCTGTGGCTGCGCAAGCCCAAGGCGCGGACGATGCGGGTGCCGCTGATGGGGGTGGTGAAGCGCCTGCAGAGCTCGCGCATGGCGAGCCAGCTGGCCTTCATGATGATCGAATATATCCGTCGCGCCTCGGTCGCCAATTACGGCGCGAGCCGGGGCGAGATCGGCTGGATCCTCGACGACAACCAGGGGATGATCGCCATCGCCGACGCGATCGAAAGCAAGATCAATCGCGAATATCTGATCTACCAGAAGGCACTCTGATCGCGAAGGTGGCAGCGGGCGGTGCTTGCCGCCCGCTGCCGACCCAGCCTCAGCGCCGCGCCAGCGGATCGATGCCGGTGTCCTTGATCCACTGATCGCGCGTCTTGCACTGGCGCGGCCGTGCGATGTGGCTGCCGGTGACCACTTCCGGCTGCACGCAAACGCGCACCGAGCCGGCTTCCGTCTTCGCCGTGCTGTCGACGCGCTTGTCCTTGTCGGGGGCGGCGCTGGCCGGAACGGCGGCGACGGCGATCAGCGCGCAGGCGCCGAACAGGGTGGCGCCGATACGAGCAGTACGAGCGAAATTGGTCATGTTGCTTCTCCTGGAAATGGCGTGCGGGATCGTTCCGCCGCACGCGATGCGGGGGTTGTTCGAGGTATTGCGATGTCGGTCGCTGCCGGGTGATCAATATTCGTGGAAAGGATCGTTGCCCTCGCGGATCCAGGCCTCGCGGGTCTTGCACTCCTTGGTCTTCTTGTCGGTGCCGTCCGCCGCCTTGCGCTCGACGCACCAGACCAGCTTGCGCGCGGTCCGGTTCAGCGTGCTGATGTCCTTCTTTGCGGCGACGGGAGTCGCTTCCGGATCCGGTGCCGCCTGCGCGGAGGCCGCGGCCGTCAGCGTCGTGGCGAGCAGCACGGCGGCGGGGATCAGGCCGAGGAATTTGGGGGTGCGATACGTGGTCATGTCAGGCTCCTGTGGACTTAGGGATCCGACGCTCCTTCGTTTCCGCCGGTACCCAAGTGTTTTGCAGGAGCCGTGCCAGTTTCACGGATGCTTGTTTTTCAACTACTTAGCGATATTCATTGTAGTGTAATAGCGCTATACAACAGCACGTCACGCCAAAGCTTGGCACTTTCCACCAATCGCGATGCCAAGCCGAACGCAAAGATCGGATTCGACGCGCCCTAGCGCAGCGTCACCCAGGTCGGCGCATGGTCGCTGGCCTTTTCCCGGCCGCGATAGTCCTTGTCGACGCCGGCGCCGGTGAAGCGGTCCGCCGCCTGCGGGCTGAGCAGCAGATGGTCGATGCGGAAACCCGCGTCGCGCTGCCAGGCGCCCGCCTGATAGTCCCAGAAGGTCCACACACCGCCCTTGGGGAAGCGCGTGCGCAGCGCATCGGTCCAGCCCTGCGCGAGCAGCTTCCGGTAGCGCTCGCGCGATTCCGGCTGCATCAGCGCGTCCTCGGCCATGGCGCGGACCGAGAAGGTATCGTCGTCATTGGGGATGACGTTGAAATCGCCCGCCAGGATCGCCGGCCGCTCCTCCGCGAGCAGCTGCGCCGCACGATCGTAGAGCCGGTCCATCCAGCGCAGCTTGTAGTCGAACTTCGGCCCGGGCTGCGGATTGCCGTTGGGCAGATACAGCCCGCCGATGATCAGGTCGCCGACCTCGGCCTCGATATAGCGGCTATGGGCATCCTCGGGATCGCCCGCGAGGCCGCGCTGGCGCTCGACCGGCTGCTGGCCCTTGGCGAGGATCGCGACGCCGTTGAAGCCCTTCTGGCCGTGCCACACCGCGCCGTAGCCGGCGGCCTCGATCGCGGCGACCGGCAGCGTGTCGTCGGAGCTCTTCAACTCCTGCAGGCACACGATGTCCGGCTGCTGCTCGGTGAGATACTCGACCAGGCGGTCGATCCGCGCCTTGATGCCGTTGACGTTGTAGCTGACGATTTTCAAAGGGCTGCGCTCAGATCGAGAAGCTGGTGCCGCAACCGCAACCGGATGCCGCATTGGGGTTGGTCACCGCGAAATGCGCGCCGCCGAGATTGTCGATGAAATCCACCTGCGCGCCACGCACTAGGTCCAGGCTGACCGAGTCGACCACCAGCCGCACGCCATCCACTTCGGCGACGCTGTCATCGGCCTCCACCCCCTCGGCCAGGCCGAAGCGATACTGGAAACCCGAACAGCCGCCGCCTTCCACCGAAAGCCGCAGGATCGCGGGCTTGGCCTGCTTGGCGGCGATCGCGGCGACGCGCGCCGCGGCGGCGGGCGTCAGTGCGATGGCGGACTGGTCGATGGTCGTCGTCATGGGCGTCAGATAATGCGCCCATGCCCGTCCGGCAATGCGCTCAGCGCTGGCCGCGCGGACCGCCGACGCCGCCCGCCACCGGAGCCTGCGCGATATATTCGCCTGACTGGATGAACGGGATCGGATTGATCGCGCGGCCGTCGAGACGGACCTCGTAATGGAGGTGCGTGCCGGTCGAGCGGCCGGTCGAGCCCATCAGGCCGATGATCTGGCCGCGATGGACGCGGGTATTGTCCGCAACCAGAATCTTCGAGAGATGGCCGTAGCGCGTCTCCATTCCGCGACCATGGTTGATCTCGACGAGGTTGCCATAACCGCCCTGGCGGCCGGCATGCGAGACGATGCCGTCCGCGGTCGCGTAGATCGGCGTGCCCATCTGGCCGGGAATGTCGACACCGGCATGCATCGCCGCGGTGCCGCGGAACGGATCCGAACGGACGCCATAGTGCGAGGTGAAGCTGACATGCTGCACCGGCTGCATCGACGGGATCGAAATGGTGCTCGATTCGATCGAGTCGAGCTTCTTCCAGGTCTCGAACAGCGAGCGGAACTGGGCATCGGCGTCGGCAGTGGTCGCGGCAGCCGCGTCCTCGTCGCTGACCGGCTCGTACGGGCCGCCCATGGCGACGTTCACCTTGACGAAGCGATTGGGCGCGAGGCCGAGATGCTGGATGCGGGCGGCGGCCTGGCGCACGCGCGCCTCGCCGACCTTCTGTGCCTGTGCAGCCAGCGCGACCTGGCGCGCCTCGACCTTGCGCAGCGGCGCGACGATCTCGTCGGTGAGCGCGCTGGTCTGCTGGGGCAAGGCCTTGAGATCGGCTTCGAGCACCGAGCGATCGGCCTTGCCCGAGACGACCGCGTTCAGCACCGCCTGGCGCTGCTCGATCTTGGCGGCCTGGAGCTTGGCGGCATCCTTGGCAGCGGCGACTTCGGCGCGCATCCGGGCAACCTCGGCACGCATCGCGGCGACCTGCGCCTCGGGCGAGCCTGCCACCGGCGCGGTGTAGGAGATCGCGCCGGCCATCGCCTGCGACATGCCATAGCCGGAGAAGAGCACGGTCAGCGTTGCAGCAGTGGCGAACAGCGCCTGCGAACGGCCGCCCACGCTGAAGCGGCGCAGCTTGCCGCCTTCGTGGAGAATCACATCACGGGTGGTGAAGAAGTCCCGGAACTTGCGTGCGAATTCGTCGTTCTTGCGTTCAGACGGTACAGCCATGAGTCCCCGGCGCATTCATGGAAGCGAAGCCGGTGCGACCCGACATTCTACTTCAGGATGATGCGGACGGATTGGGCAGCCCCTGACCTCGCCGTCCCGCTTGGGGACTCTTTTGGAGGATAATCAGCCAGCGGCAAGCGCTTGGTAGTAATCCCGCGTCAAACCGGCTGCTTCGCGCGCCGAGTCGTTGAACGGCGGCTTAACAGCCCCCCGAAAATGGGTGCGGACCAGTGCCCGCCACGTCGTTTCGGGTGTGCAATCGTCGGCCTTGCAGGCCGACTCAAACCACTCCGTACCAGCCCTTACGTGCCGTACCTCATCGGTGACAATGCGGGTCAGGATCTTCACGGTAACGGCGTCGCCGGCAGCGTCGAACCGCTCGATCGTGGCGGGCGTGACATCGAGTCCGCGCGCTTCGAGCACCATCGGTACTACCGCCAATCGCGCCTTGACATCATGGGCGGTCTCGGTCGCCGCATCCCATAGCCCGTCATGCGCCGGCAGTGCGCCATAATGGCTGCCGAGGCTGCGCAGCCGCCGGTCGAGCAGCGCGAAATGCATTGCCTCGTCGGCGGCGACCCGCATCCAGTCGTCGGTAAAGCCGGTCGGAAACTGCGCACCGAAGCGGCCGATCAGGTCGAACGCCAGGTCGATCGCGACAAATTCGATATGCGCCAGCGCATGGATCAGCGCGATCCGGCCGCGTTCGGAGCCGCCCCGCCCGCGCTTGGGCATGCGGTTGGGCGGCAGCAGCTCGGGCGCGGCGGGTCGCGCAGGGCGATCGGGCATGGCAACGTCGAAGCGGAAGTCGAGCCGCCCCAGCAGCCAATCGCGCGCGGCGGCGCGGGCCCGCATCACCTTGTCGGTCGGATCGGCGGCGTCGAGCACTGCCCGCACCGCCGCGCCTACGCTGCGCCGTTCGGTCACCCGAGCGCCTTTGCCGCGTCCAGCACCTCGGCGGCATGGCCGGGCACCTTCACCTTGCGCCACGCGCGGACCAGCTTGCCCGAGGCATCGAACAGGAAGGTGGAGCGCTCGATGCCCATATATTTCTTCCCGTACATCGACTTCTCGACCCACACGCCCAGCGCCTCCATCAGCGCACCTTCATCCGTGGCGAGCGGCACGGTGAGGTCGTATTTGGCGGTGAACTTCTGATGCTTGGCGGGCGGGTCCTTCGAGATGCCGAGGATCTTCACGCCGAGCGCGGTGAACTCGGGCATCAGCTCGGTGAAGTCCTGCGCCTCGCGGGTGCAGCCCGAGGTGTCGTCCTTGGGGTAGAAATAGAGGACGAACGGCGCGCCCGCGCCCCATGCGGGAAGCGCGATCGCGCTGCCGTCCGCCGCCACCAGCGCGCTGTTGGGGAGCGCGTCGCCCTGCTCGATGCTCATCATCTGGTCTCCGTCAGTTGCCGGCCTGGATGGCGGCCCAGCATTGGCGCACCTCCTGCCGCGTCGCGTCCAGCGTCGCAACCACCGCTTCCCAATCGGGCAGGCCGAGCGCACGGGCGATCAGCGCGCGGGTGCGCTCGCCCGGCGGCTGCGCGTCGGGGGCGACCAGCCGCAGCGTCACCAGCAGCCGGGTGAGGAAGTCGTGCGCCGGGCGCAGCGCCGCGGGGACGATCCCCTGCCCCACCAGCGCGGCGATCGCCTTGCCCAGCTGCGGGTCGAAGCCGGTGCGGTGGCAGAGCTGCTGGACGTGCACCGCGAATTCTAGGTCGACCAGCCCGCCATCGAGCAGCTTGGCGTCGAGCGGCCCCGCCGGCGGCTTGTGCGCCGCCATGTCGGCCCGCATCTTGGCGGCATCGGCGAGGATGTCGCGCTCGGGCCGGGCGCCGTGGAGCACGCGGGTGATGATCGCCTGCACCTGCTCGCGCGCTTGCGGAGAGCCGAACACCGGCCGGGCGCGGGTGAGCGCCATATGCTCCCAGGTCCAGGCGTCCTTTTCCTGGTAGTTCGCAAAGCCCTCCAGCGAGACCGACAGCGGCCCCTGCGTGCCCGATGGACGGAGCCGGGTATCCACTTCGTACAGCGGGCCCGCGGCGGTGGGCACCGACAGCGCCGCGGTCACCCGCTGCGCCAGACGGTTGTAATAGGTGACCGCGCCAAGCGGCCGCCGCCCGTCCGATTCCGCGGCATAGTCGCCGGTGAACAGGTAGATCAGGTCGAGGTCCGAGGCGTGGGTGAGCGCGCCGCCGCCCATGCGACCGAGCGCCAGGATCACAAGCTCGCTGCCGGGCACCTGCCCGTGCTGGCTGGCGAACTCCTCGACCGTCGCGGCGGTGAGCACCTCGATTGCCGCCTCGGCCACCCGAGCGTATCCGGCGGAGACTTCGAGCGGATCGCTCGCGCCCGCGACGATCTGCGCGCCGAGCGCGAAGCGCTTCTCGTTTACGATGCGGCGGGCATGTTCGAGCAGCCACTGATAATCGGCCCCCCGCTCGGCCGCGGCCATGGTCGCCATCAGCTCGGGTACGGCGCCGACGGGCGCGAGGGCGCTGGCATCGATCAGCCCGTCGAGCAGCTCCGCGCGGCGGCCGAGCTGCTCCGCCAGCGTCGGCGCGTGGCTGAGGATCGCGCTGAGCAGCCGGGTGAGCGCCGGCTGCGCCTCGAGCAGGCGGAAGATGTTGACCGCGCTCGGCAGCCGCTTGAGCATCGCGTCGAAGCGGGTGATCGCATGCTGCGGATCGGGCGCGCCGCCGAAGCCGGTCATCAAGGTCGGCAGCACTGCTTCGAGCGCGCTCTGCGCCGCCGGGCTGCGCAGCGCAGGATAGGTCGGCCCGCGCCAGCCTTCCACGATCCGGCGGGCGGTTGCAGGGTCGGGGAAGCCCGCCTCTCCCAGTCGATCGCCCAATGTGTCGGGATCGCTGGGCAGGCCGCTGCCGCCACCCTCTGCCAACGCGTCGTAGGTCCGGCCGACCCGCTCGACATGCGGCTGGAGCAGCGCGATCAGCGCCGCGCCGTCCTCCAGCCCGTGCAGCCGCGCGACATGGTCGAGCGCCGCCGGATCGCTTGGCAACGTATGCGTCTGGCGATCGTCGATCATCTGCAGCCGATGTTCGATGGTCCGCAGCAGGACATAGGCCTCGTCGAGCGCCGCCGCCTCGCCCGCATCGATCCGCCCCGCCGCCGCCAGCGCGGCGAGCGCATCGCGGGTGGCGGGCACACGCAGCGCGGGGTCGCGGCCGCCATGGATCAGCTGGTGGATCTGCGCGAAGAACTCGACCTCGCGGATGCCGCCCCGGCCCCGCTTGAGATCATAGCCGGGGCCGAAGCGCTGGCCCTGCTGATAATGGTCTCGGATGCGGCGCGAAATCTCCTGGATCTCGCGGATCGTCCCATAGTCGAGCGCGCGCCGCCACACGAAGGGGCGGATCGCGTCCAGGAAGCTCTCGCCCAGCGTGCCATCGCCCCCGGCGACGCGGGCGCGGATGAAGGCGGCGCGCTCCCAGGGCAGCGCCTGGCTCTCATAATAGCTGATCGCCGCTTCCACCGGCAGCGCGATCGGCGTCACCTCGGGGGAGGGGCGTAGCCGCAAGTCGACGCGCAGCACATAGCCGTCGCCATCGCGCGCCTGGAGGATCTCCAGCACCCGCCGCGCGATCCGCACCGCCGCTTCCTCGGGCACTTCGCGCGGGCGGCAGGGCAGCGTCGCGGGATCGAAGATCAGGATGGGATCGATGTCCGACGAGTAGTTGAGCTCGCGGCTACCCTGCTTGCCCAACGCGATGGCGGCGAAGCCCCGCGGTTCGGCATCGGGCGTGCGCTCGCGGATCGCGGCGCGGATCGCGCGATCGAGGGCGTCGTCGGCAAAGTCGCTGAGCAGCCGCGTCGTGCGGCCGAAATCATAGGCGCCGGACAGGTCGCCGATCGCCGCGATCAGCGCCAGCCGCCGCCGCTGGATGCGCAGCGCCTGCGGCTCGCCCATGTCCCGGGTCAGGGCGGCCGAGACAGTAATCGGATCGGCAATCGCGGCGGCGGGTTCGGCCGCGATGTCCTCCTCGCGCCGCAAGACGAGGCCAAGAAACGGGGAATGTTCGGAAATCCGCGTCAGCGCGGTGGAAATGGCAGGTTCGCGCACTGGAAGACCCTATCGTCCAAAAACCGTAAATCTGCGATGAATTGCAACTATCACAGGCAACGAATGCATCGGATGGCCGTTTGGACACCGTGGTTCAGACAATTCCCTCCCAGGCCCAGGCGGCAGACACGGCGACTCCCTGTCGCATCGAGCCGCCGCGCGCATGCGACGGGATCGGTCGAGCGATCGCCAACGCCTATGCGCGCGACCTTGGCCTGCCGCAGGACATGGCGGTGCTGCTCGCCAAGCTGAACGATCGCGATCCCCGCTGCCACTGGTAGGCGTCACCGGCCCTGCATGTCCCGGTGCGCGCTCGGCATGCGCACGGTCAGCCCGTCCAGCGCCTCGGTAAGCAGGATCTGGCAGGCGAGCCGGCTGGTCCGCACCGCGCCCATCGCCAAGTCGAGCATGTCCTCTTCCGCCTCGCTCGCGGGAGGCAGCCGCTCGAAATCGGCGGGGGCGACGATCACATGGCAGGTCGAGCACGCCATCTGCCCCTCGCACGTCCCCTCCAGCGGCTGACCGGCATTCTGCGCCACTTCGAGCAGCCGCGCGCCGGGCGGCGCCTGCACTTCCTGCACCGCCCCGCCAACGCCCTCGAACCGCACCCGGATCATGCGGCCACCCGCTGGGCGTCGGCGGCGGCGCAAATGCGGTCGAGTGCGGTCATCAGTTCTTCCTCGGTGGTCATCCGGCCGAAGCCGATACGGATACTGGAACGTGCCTGCGCGTCCGAAAGTCCCAGCGCGCGGAGCACATGGCTCGGCCGCCCCGAGCCGCTGGCGCAGGCCGAGCCGGCGGAAAAGGCGATGTCGCGCAGATCCGACATCAACCGGGCGACATCGAGGCCCTCGCGGCGGAGGTTGAGGTTGCCGTGGTAGCGGTGGATGGCGGAGCCGTTGAGGGTCCAGCCTCCAGTCCCCCTCCCGCTTGCGGGAGGAAGGGAGGCTAGTTGGAGGCGCTCGGCGGCCAGTGCGAACAGGCGAGCGACATGGCCTGCGTCGGCGTCGACCCGGATCGCAGCCACCTTCGCCGCAGCCCCGAATCCCGCGCACAGCGCCGGCGACAGCGTCCCCGATCGCCCGAGCGCTTCCTGCCCGCCGCCATGGAGTAGCGGCGCCAGCGTCACCCCGTCGCGCACCCATAGCGCGCCGATGCCCTTCGGCCCGTGGATCTTGTGCCCGGAGATCGCCACCAGGTCGCACGTCGGCGGGATCGGCACCCGGCCATAGCCCTGCACCGCATCGCACAGGAACAATGCGCCCGCTTCATGCGCGATCTCCGCCAGCGCTGCGATCGGCTGGACCACGCCGATCTCGTTGTTGACCAGCATCGCCGCGACCAGCCCCGTGCCCGGCACGATCGCCGCCCGGGCCGCCGCCAGATCCAGCAGCCCGTCAGGGCCAACCGGCAGTACCGTCACCTGCCGCCCGGTCGCCGCCACGGTATCCAGTACCGCAGCATGTTCGGTGGCGAGCGTCACGATCGGCCCGGTCGTGCCTTTGATCGCCCAGTTCAGCGCCTCGGTCGCCCCGCTGGTAAAGGCGAGGCTGCCCCCCGGCGGCAATAGCGCGCCGACCTGCGCCCGCGCGACCTCCACCGCCGCCCGCGCCGCGCGGCCCGGCGCGTGGGGCGAATGCGGGTTGGCGTGCTGCAATTCCAGCCAGGGCAGCATCGCCGCGAGCGCTTCCGGCGCGAGCGGCGTGGTCGCCTGATAATCGAGATAGATCATGCCGCTCGCGCCCGCGCCTCGGCGAAAGTCGCGCGCCACAACTCGGCGAAGCGATCGACGTCCGCCTCGGTGGTGCTGCGCCCGAAGCTCACCCGCACCACTTCGCGCAAGGCGGGCTCGGCCCAGCCCATCGCGGTCAGCACATGGCTGGGCCGCATGCTCCCCGACGAGCAGGCGCTGCCCGCCGAAACCGCCACCCCGGCAAGGTCGAACCGGATCAGTTGCGCCGCCGAGGAGACGCCGGGCATCCGATAGGCGCCGATCAGCGGGCTACGCGGACTCTCCGCCCCCACCACGTCGCCGCCTTCCGCGAGGATCGTCGCCTCGAGCCGGGCGCGAAGCCGGGCCATCGCCGTGATATCCTCGGACACCTCCACCGCGGCGGCATAGCCAAGCGCGCCCGGCAGGTTCTCGGTGCCGGCGCGATAGCCCTTTTCCTGCCCCCCGGTCGGCAGCAGCACGCCCAGGTCGCGCACCAGCAGCGCGCCGATCCCCGGCGGCCCGCCGCGCTTGTGCGCGGAGACCGCGACCAGATCGGCATGCCGCAGCACCTCGGCATCGGCATGCGCGGGCATCTGCGCGGCATCGACCAGCAGCAGCCCGCCTGCGCCGTGAACAATGTCGGCAATCGCTGCGATCGGCTGGCGCACCCCGGTTTCGCTGTTCGCCCATTGCACGCAGACCAGCGTCCGCTCTGCGCGGTCGAGCGCAGCCTCGAGGGCCTCCCGATCGACGATGCCGCCGGCGGTCACCGGCAGCACCGCCGCGCCCTCACCGAGCCGCAGCACCGCATCATGCTCCACCGCCGTGATCAGCCGCCGCGCCGCGACACTGCGCCCCACCGCGATCGCCAGCGATTCGCTTGCCCCGCTGGTCAGCAGCAGCTCGTGCGCCCAGCCATAGGCCGCCGCGATCCGCCGCCGTGCATGCTCCAGCGCCGCCCGCGCCGCGCGCCCGTCGGCGTGCGGGGACGAAGGGTTCGCCCAGCGCGTCATGCCCTCCGTCACCGCGGCCACCGCTTCCGGCAGCATCGGGGTCGTCGCGGCGTGATCCAGATAGAGTCGAGCGGGCAATGGCGTTCCAATTTGCGTGACGGGACCGGCTGCTTATATAGCGGCCATGTTCCTGCGCTCCACAGCGCATCTCCCTATTCGACAGGATCTGCCTTGCCCGAAGTCATTTTCCCCGGACCCGAAGGCCGCCTCGAGGGCCGCTTCGCCCCCGCTCCGCGCCCGCGCGCACCGGTTGCGATGATCCTCCACCCGCATCCCAATGCGGGCGGCACGATGAACAACCGCATCGTCCAGGATCTCTACAAGACCTTCCAACGCCGGGGCTTCGCCACGCTGCGCTTCAACTTCCGCGGCGTCGGCAAGAGCCAGGGCGTGTTCGACAACGGTATCGGCGAGCTTTCGGACGCCGCCAGCGCGCTTGACTGGGTGCAGAGCTTCCACCCCGAAGCGTCGTCCACCTGGGTCGCCGGCTTCGGCTTCGGCGCCTGGATCGGCATGCAGCTGCTGATGCGCCGTCCGGAAATCCGCGGCTTCATCTCGGTCGCGCCGCCGGCGAACATGTTCGACTTCACCTTCCTCGCGCCCTGCCCCAGCTCGGGCATCATCATCCAGGGCGAGCAGGACGAGGTCGTGACCCCCGGTGCGGTGCAGAAGCTGGTCGACAAGCTGCGCACCCAGAAGCACATCACCATCCACCACGATACCATCCCGGGCGCGAACCACTTCTTCGAGCACGAGATGGAGCAGTTGATGGGCTCGGTCGACCGCTATCTCGACATGCGGCTCGATCCCAACTGCCCGATCCGCTGAGATCGACGCTGGCTCAGCGGCGCGTGAACGTGTCGCCGAGCCAGCGGTCCACGATGGCGGTGGCGGGATAGTCCGCCTCGCCCAGCCGGCGGTTGAGCGCGACATGTCCGCGCAGTCCCTGCCCTTCGACGCTCTCCACCCGCACCTTCGATCCTTCCGCACGCAGCGCCTTGGCGAGGGCTTCGGACTGCCGCGTGCCGTCCTCGCGCTGGACATGCAGGACCAGGAACGACAGCACGTTCGGCCCCTTGGTATGCGCGATCGGCGACAGTGCGCGCTGCCGCGCCGGATCGGTGCCGAACGCCTCGGTGTAGATCGGCCGCATGAAGCGCCCGGCCTCGGCCATCTGCGCGGGCACGTCATAGGCCGCGCCATCGAGCAGCACCACGCCGCGCAGCTGGTCGAGCATCAGGTCCTGGCCATGCATGTAACGCGGATCGGTGGCGACCAGCGCGGCGAGATGCGCGCCGGCGCTATGCCCCATCAGCACCATGCGGCTCGGATCGAAGTGCAACTCGCGGGCATGCGCCACCAGCCAAGCCAGTGCGGTCGCCACGTCCTGTGCCTGCTGCTCCACCGTGGCGCCGGGCACCAGCCGATAGTCGATCGTGGCAAAGGCATAGCCCTCGCTTGTGAAGTGCCGGATCTTGGCCGCCCCGGTCGCATTGTCCTTGGAGCCATGCTCCCAGCCGCCGCCATGGACGAACACGATCAGCGGCGGCGCGGTGCGCGTGGCGGCGGTCGGCGGATAGTAGTCCAGCTTCTGCTCGGGCAGCGCGCCATAAGCGAGGTTGCGCCTGGGCGCGAAGGCGGAGGGCGCCGCCGGCTCTATCTGCTGCTGGGCGAGCACGGGCGGGCCCGCGAGGAACAGTCCGGCTACCACCCACCCGATCGCGCGCATCCCGGTTCTCCTGCTGCGGGCGGAAGGTATCGCGAATGGGCAAGCGGGGGCGACTGGAAATAGGTCGCAAGATGTAACGGGCTTCAGATCCTCCCCTGCAAGGGGAGGGGGACCGCGCCGAAGGCGTGGTGGAGGGGTGTCCCGGCGCAAGGTGTGGCCGCCGCCACCAGCGCGGACACCCCTCCGTCATGCCTTCGGCATGCCACCTCCCCTTCCAGGGGAGGATTGGAGGGTCAGACCGTCCAGATCAGCACATTGCCCAGGATCACCAGCGCGCAGACCAGCATCAGCACCCCGCGCTGCCGGTCGCCGCGGCGGAGTACCGTCACGCCACCCCAGGCGAGCGCGAGCACCGCCAGCATGGCGATGCCCATCGTCAGCGGATAGAGGCTCGAAAGGCCGCTCAGGTCACTACCACCCACACCGTCACGCCGGTGACGACGCAGACGCAGCAGCAGGCCGCGGCCGCCGCCAGCTTGGGATCGCTGCGATAGGCGATGCGCAGCGTGAACCAGAGGAAATGGCCGAGCGCGAGCGTGCCGATGCTGGCGACGCGGGCGATCGCCCCGCCCAGCGGCTTCCCGCGATCATTCCGTGCCCCCGAGCGCGCGCGCATAGTCCTCCTGGTCGACGTTGCCGCCCGAAACGATCACCAGCGTTCCGGGTTCCGCCGGTATCTTGCCGGCGAGCAATGCGGCGATTCCCGCCGCCCCGCCCGGCTCCACCACCAGGCGCAGCTTTGCCGCTGCCCAACGCTGTGCCGTTCTGATCTCCCGCTCACTGACCGCGATGCCGGTGGCGCCGCGCCGCGCAAGCACCTCGAAGGTAAGCGCGGAAACCCGCAGCGTCTGTAGCGAATCGCAGGCCGTCGGCGGCGGATTGTCCCCCACCGGTTCGATCCAGCCCGCTTCGAGACTCCGCCGCATGTCGTCCCAGCCTTCAGGCTCTACCGGGAATATTTCCGCGTCGGGCAGCGCGAGCGCGAGTCCGGCGGAGAGCCCGCCACCGCCGCACGGCACCAGCACCCGCGCCGGGCCGTCCAGCCCAGCCTCGGCCATCTGCTTTGCAGCTTCGATCCCGGCGCTCCCCTGCCCCTCGATGATCCAGGGATCGTCAAAGCTCGGTACCAGCGCGGCGCCGCGGGCATGGGCCAGCTGCGCGGCGATCTTCTCGCGGCTCTCGGACCTGCGGTCATAGCGCACCACCTCCGCGCCCAGCGCCAGCGTCGCCTCCAGCTTCACCTTGGGGGAGTCCGCCGGCATCACGATCACTGCCGGGATGCCCAGCCGCTTGGCGGCCCAGGCGACGCCCTGCGCGTGGTTGCCGGAAGAGAAGGCGACCACGCCCTTGTCGCGGACCCGCGCGTCCAGCGCCGTGAGCCGGTGCCATGCACCGCGGATCTTGAACGCCCCGACCGGTTGCAGGCTTTCGGCCTTGAATGCGACCGGCACGCCCCGCACCTCGTGCACCAACAACGGGGTCGGCGGGAGGATCGCCGCCACCTTCGCCGCCGCGTCGCGGACCCCGGCCCGGGTCGGCTGTCGCAAAATCGTCACAGAACATCCCCCGCCGTAGAAAAACGTACCCCAGAATCACTTTACACGGGGGTCCGACGCGCATATGTGCGCTCCTCCGCTGCCCCATGGGACTTCCAACCGCAAGGCAGCTTTTCGTCAATGTTTGCCTCGCGGCATTTGGAGGTCCCTTGAGTTGCACAAGCATCATCGCGCGCTGGGGTTAGCGACCACCCATCTCGGCACCACCCGTGTTGCCGACATCGCTAAGCTTCGTCCGGTCCAGCCGGTAACGCTCGTCCGCCCGCACGCCGCATCGCGTGCGGCCCGGTTCTTCGCAGAGAAGTTCCCGGGTCGTTCGATGTATGCCGTGAAGGCCAACCCCTCGCCGGATCTGATCAAGATCCTGTGGGAGAGCGGAATCACGCATTTCGACGTCGCATCGATCGCCGAGGTTCGCCTCGTCGCCGGTGTCGCGCCGGAAGCAACCCTGTGCTTCATGCACCCGGTGAAGGCTGAGGAAGCCATCGCCGAGGCGTATTTCGAGTACGGCGTTCGCGTATTCAGCCTGGACAGCATGGAAGAGCTGGACAAGATCGTCCGCGCCACCAAGGGCGCTACCGATCTCACGCTGTGCGTACGCCTCCGCGTCTCCTCGGATCACTCGAAGCTGAGCCTCGCGTCGAAGTTCGGCGTCGGCCCGGGCGAGAGCAAGGACCTGCTGATCGCGGTTCGCCAGGTGGCGGATGCCCTGGGCATCTGCTTCCATGTCGGCAGCCAGGCGATGTCGCCGGAAGCCTATGCCAATGCGATGGAGCGCGCCCGCGCCGCCATCGTCGAGGCGGGCGTCACGGTCGATGTCGTGGACGTCGGCGGCGGGTTCCCGTCCAGCTATCCGGGCATGGAGCCGCCGCCGCTCGAGCGCTATTTCGCGACGATCCACCGCGCCTTCGAAAGCCTGCCGATTTCCTATTCGGCAGAGCTGTGGGCCGAGCCGGGCCGTGCGCTGTGCGCCGAATACAGCTCGCTGGTCGTGCGCGTCGAGCGTCGTCGCGGCGATGAGCTGTACATCAACGACGGCGCGTATGGCGCGCTGTTCGATGCGGCGCATCTCGGCTGGCGCTTCCCGGTCCGTCTCCTCCGCGAGCCGGATTCGAACGCCAAGGACATGGGCTTCAGCTTCTACGGCCCCACCTGCGACGACATGGATCGCATGGCGGGCCCGTTCGAGCTGCCGGCCGACATCCAGGCAGGCGACTATATCGAGATCGGCATGCTCGGCGCGTACGGCGCGGCGATGCGCACCGGCTTCAACGGCTTCACTGCCGGCGACACCGTGATCGTCGACGACGAGCCGATGGTCTCGCTCTATACCGGCGAAGACGAGGCAACTGCGGTTCCCTCGAACGTCGTCAAGCTGTAACGCTGCACTCGTAGCGACTGAAGGCACTCCCCTCCCGCTTGCGGGAGGGGCTGGGGGTGGGCCCCCGCCATCCGCATGCCGCATCGTCGGTGGCGAGCGGGCGCCCACCCCCCGGCCCCCTCCCGCACGCGGGAGGGGGAGCAAGACGGGTTTCCGCGTCCCCTTTGAATGACGGCGGCCATGTGAAAATGGGAGTTCCCATGTCCGACAGCCTCACCAAGACCGCGGCGGCCAACGCCCCGATCAACGACAACCGCAAGGCTGAGCTGCTTTCGAAGCAGGTCAAGCATATCGACATCAAGAGCTTCGACGCGCGTCCGATCGTCGACGCGATGAGCGACATGAGCTTCACCAGCCGCGATCTCGGCCGCGCGACCAAGATCTACAACGACATGCTGGCCGACAAGGACTGCACGGTCTGCCTCGTGATCGCGGGCTCGACCTCGGCCGGTGGCTGCATGGACCTCTATGCGGATCTGGTGCGCAACAACATGGTCGACGTGATCGTCGCCACCGGCGCCACCATCGTCGACATGGATTTCTTCGAGGGCCTGGGCCACAAGCACTATCAGGCGCTCGAGATCCCCGACGACGACACGCTGCGCTCGCTCTACATCGACCGCATCTACGACACCTATATCGACGAGGAGCAGCTCCAGGACTGCGACTTCACGATCAACAAGATCGCGAACGAGCTGGAGCCGCGCGCCTATTCGAGCCGCGCCTTCATCCGCGAAATGGGCAAGTACCTGTCGGAGCACGGCAAGAAGGAAAACAGCCTCGTCAAGCTCGCCTATGAGCATGACGTGCCGATCTTCTGCCCGGCGTTCGTCGACAGCTCGGCCGGCTTCGGCCTCGTCAAGCACCAGGTCGACCAGATGAAGGCGGGCAAGCCCTATCTGATGATCGACGCGGTCGCGGACTTCCGCGAGCTGACCGAGATCAAGATCCAGGCGGGCACCACCGGCCTGCTGATGATCGGCGGCGGCGTGCCGAAGAACTTCATCCAGGACACCGTCGTCTGCGCCGAGATCCTCGGCCACGAGGATGTGGAAGTGCACAAGTACGCGGTGCAGATCACCGTCGCCGACGTGCGCGACGGCGCCTGCTCGTCCTCGACGCTGCAGGAAGCCGCCAGCTGGGGCAAGGTGAACACCGGCATCGAGCAGATGGTGTTCGCGGAAGCCGGTTCGGTGATGCCGCTGCTGGCGTCCGACGCGTACCACCGCGGCTACTGGAAGGACCGCGCCAAGCGCGGCTGGGCGAAGCTGTTCGCCTGAGCCTTTCGGGACCGACAAACGGAACGGCCGGGGAGCGATCCCCGGCCGTTTTGTTTTGACGCTGGCAAAGAATGCGAGCGGTCATCGCACGCCTTAGCCCTCCCCTTCGGGGCAAGGGTTATCGCATTGGAAAAAGGGACGGCCGTAGACCCGAAACCGCCGTCATCCCCGCGAAGGCGGTGATCCATTCGCCTGTGCGCTTGAGGAAAGAACCGCGGCACCAGCGCCAATGGATCCCCGCCTTCGCGGGGATGACAGCGCATTTTTGAACGATCGCTGCCGCAAATTTTATGTGCGATAGCCCCTCCCCTTCAGGGGAGGGGTTGGGGTGGGGCTGTGTCTCACCGAGACAAACAGGCGTTCTGGAATCCCTCCACCCCAACCCCTCCTTGAAGGAGGAGGGGCTTAGTTTCACGTCACCCCTCCACCGCTGCCCGCGCTGCCATGACCATCGCAGTCAGCTGCCCGAGCGTCTCGTCGAACCGCCCCTCGCGCTCGGCGAAGCGCAGCGGCTTTACCCGCTCGACCAGGATTTCCTGCGGCGTGGGGTTCTGCCCGAACAGCGCCATCACCTCGTCGGCGAAGTCGTCGAGCGGCTGGTAGGTCGCTCGCTGGCTCTGCCCCGGGGTGATTTCGGTCTGCACGGCGGGCGGCGCGAGTTCGATTACCTCGACGCGTCCCGCCAGCGCCGTGCGCAGCGACACGGTGTAGCTGTGGATCGCCGCCTTGGTGGCGTTGTAGGTCGCCGCGATCACCAGCGGCACGAAGGCAAGGCCCGAGGTGACGTTGACGATCGCCGCGTCGGGCGCCGCCACGAGATCGTCGATCAGCGCGTTGGTCAGCCGGATCGGTCCGAGCAGGTTGGTGGTAATCGTCGCCTCGGCATCGCTCAGGTCCCGCTTCGCATCCAGCGCCTCGTAACGCATGATCCCGGCGTTGTTGACCAGCACGTTGAGCCCCGGATGCGCCGCAAGCAGCCGCGCCGCGAAATCCTCCACGCCTGCCGCGCTTTCCACGTCGAGCGTGATCGCGTGCATGTTGGCTCGGCCCTCGCACGCCGCCTCCAACGCGTCCAGCCGTCGCCCGGCGACGATCACGGTATTGCCCGCGTCGTGGAAGCGGTGCGCGAGTGCTGCGCCGATACCCGAGCCGCCGCCGGTGATCAGGATCGTGTTGCCCTTGGTCTTCATCATAGCCTCCGGTGCTGATTGCTGGCGGCGATGTACGCCGCTAGGCTCCGAACGAAAGAAGGCACCCGAAAGATTTATACGCACCCGAAAGAGAGTGACTTGATGCCCGCCCCCACCGCTGCGCCCCATGCCGACTATCCCGACCTCGACCCGCGCGTCGAAGCGCTGGTGACCGAGGTGATCGGCCGCGTCGCCGACAAATGGACGATGCTGATCCTCGAGGCGCTCACCGAGCAGGGCGAGTTGCGCTTCACCCAGATCGGCAAGGCGGTGCCCGGCATCAGCCAGAAGATGCTGACCCAGACGCTGCGTCAGATGGAGCGCGACGGGCTGGTGATCCGCACCATCCACCCGGTGATCCCGCCGCGCGTCGACTATCGCCTCACCGATCTGGGCGGCACGCTGGCCGAGGCGTTCTGCGGCGTTTGGATCTGGGCGGCGACCCATCTCGAGCGGATCGAGGCGGCACGGGCGGCGTTCGACGCGCGCATCGCCAAGGCGTGACCGGCTCGGTCAGGGCTGCTCCTCCAGCCGCGCGACCATCCGCCGCACCGTGTCGATCTGCAGCCCGTGGCGGAGCTGGAAGCCGAACGTCTGGCTATAGCCCCACCAGTCCCAGCAGCCGAAGGGATTGGCCTGCCAGGTCAGCGGGATGCCGCCCTGCTCCACCGGGATGTTCCACCAGGTCGCCGATCGGTCCACCTGCGGATAGAGCAGGATGATCCGGTTCTTGTCGGCCCAGCGATTATAGCCGAGCTGCGCATAGATCACGTCGCTGCCGCCGAGCGAATCGACGCTCTGCACACAGCCGTGGAACACCACGTGCACCCGGCATCCCGGGGCCGCCCTGCAGTCTGCGGGCACATAGGCATAGCCCGTATCCGCCATCGCGGCCGCACCACTGCCATAGCGGCGCTGGTCGAACGCGATCGGACTGGCCGAGAGCGCTGTCGGCGCCTCCTGCTTCAACCCGTAGATGTGGTTCAGGATCTGATAGGGCTGGTCGTAGGGCCGGCCATCGTCGGTGCACTGCACGACATAGACTGGCGATTTGTCTTCGCACCGGCCACCCACCTCGGCGGAAACGAAGGCGTGGCTGGCGGGCAGCGCATCGACATAGCGCAGCGCCGATTTAGGCACGCGCGCGAGCGTGTAGAAGGCGAATACCGAGCGCATCACCGCCGGGTTGACCACCTTGTCGTTGCTGCCGCTGAACAGATATACCCGCTGCCGGGCGATATTGGACACCGGATCGATCACCCGGTCGCGTGCGAATCCGGTTACTGCGCGCCAGCTGTCCTCCGCGGACCAGGCCCGGTCCATACAATTGGCGATCACCGCTTGGGCGCCCAGCCCGGCGAACCGCGCGCCGCAATTGTAGAGCCCGCCCGCTACCACGCCGACGCCCATCACCTCGCTCGACCAGGCGACCGAATATTGCACCGCCATGAAGCCGCCCGAGGAAAGTCCCGAGACGGAGACTTGGGTGCGATCCGCCCCCAGCGCGGGCAGTTCCTGTGCGGTGACAAAAGGTGCCCAGCACAAGCCAAGCAGCGACAGAAGCAACGAAAAGGCGCGCATCGTTCACCCCCCGGTGACCATGATGATCCGCGCCGCGACCGCTCCCCGGCGACCGCTGGACGCAGCTGCGACCTGCACTGTCTGTACCATGATTCGCTGCATCCGCGAAGGCAAAACAGGACGTCCAGCGATCCCCTCGCCAGTCGCGCAGGGCAACGCTATAGCGCATGACCGCAATTCCCCATGTACGCCGTCAGGACCAGGATCGCCCGATGCTTCGCCCGCTGCTCCCGCTGCTATTGTTAACCATGGCGGTTCCCGCGCGCGCGCAAGATGAAAGCTCCGGACGATTGGCGGCGCCGTCCCAGGCGACGCTGGTCGCCCGCTATGGCGTCAATCCGCAGCAGATGGGCGAACTGCGCCTCCCGCGCGGCAAGGGCCCCTTCTCCGTCGCGGTGGTGATCCATGGCGGCTGCTGGGACGCGACACGGGGCGACCTGCGCGACACCGCACCGCTTGCCGAGGCGCTGGCGGCACGTGGAATCGCGACCTGGAACATCGAATACCGCCGCACCGGCACCCCCGGCGGCGGCTGGCCCGGCACCTTCGAGGATGCCGCCGCCGCGACCGACCATCTCGCGGTGCTCGCCCGCTCCCAGCCGCTGGATCTCGCCCATGTCGCCATGGTGGGACATGATGTGGGCGCGCAGCTTGCCTTGTGGGTCGCCGCCCGGCCGAAGCTCAACTATCCAATCGCCGGCGCCGTGGCGGTCAAACCGGTGACAGCGGTCGCGATCGACGGGCCGGGCGCCGACGCGCAGCTTTGCGGCGACACCGCCGCTACCCGCCTCATGGGCGGCACGCCGGCGGAGAAGCCCGAGGCCTATGCGCTCGCCAGCCCACAGGCGCATCTGCCGCTCGGCGTCCACCAGCTGATCGTGGCCGGCGCGCTCGGCGATCAGATGGCGCCCTATGTTCAGGCGGCGCTCGCCTCGGGCGACACGGTGGTGAAGCTCGCCCCGGGCGGCGCGGACCATCGCAACGTGATTATGCCCGGGACGCCGCAGGGGAAGCAGGTGGCGGACTTCATCGCGGCGCAGGCGTTCGGGGAGTAGCGGGCCCCTAGCCCCCTTCGTCATCCCCGCGAAGGCGGGGATCCATTGGCGCTGCAGCCGCGGTTCTTTCCGCAAACGTCCTGGCAAATGGATTCCCGCCTTCGCGGGAATGACGATCTATGGTTTGAAGAGCCCTTTGCCCTACTGCGAACGCCACTAGCGCCCCTTATCGCTAACCGCTCGCAACAATATCGCGAACAGTTCGCAATACCTACCCTCCCGCCCCCAGCAGATCGTGCCGCCGCAAGGCGTGGCGGAGCTGGTCATAGGTCAGCCCCAGCGCTTCGGCGGTGGCGCGCTGGTTGAAGCGATGCTCGGCCAGCGCCTGCGACAGGAGCTGCTTTTCGAACCGCGAAACCCGCGTCTTGAAGTCGCCGCCCAGATCCGCCGGGGCCGGCGGCGCGGCGGCAGGCGCGGCAGCTGCCGGCGCGGCCGGCTCGACGGGCGTCTCGACCGGGCTCATCGACGAGGCCATCGGTCGCGGCCGATAGGGCGAGGCGAAGGGGTCGATCTCGATCCGGTCGATCGGGCCGCCGCGATCCCAGCGATAGACCGCGCGCTCCACCACGTTGCGCAGCTCGCGGACATTGCCCGGCCAGTCGTAGGACAGCAGCGCATCCAGCGCATGCGGCCCCCAGCCGGGCCAGTCCTGCCATCCCAGTTCGGAGGCCATGCGCCGGCCGTAGAACTCGGCCAGCACTTCCACGTCACCACCCCGGTGACGCAGCGGCGGCAAGGTCACCACCTCGAAACTCAGGCGATCGAGCAAATCGGCGCGGAAGGTGCCCTTCTCCACCCGGCCCGGCAGATGCTCATTGGTCGCCGCGACGATGCGCACGTCCACGCGTACCGGGCGCGAGGAGCCGATGCGGGTGATCTCGCCATATTCCACCGCGCGCAGCAGCCGCTCCTGCGCCCCCATCGAGAGCGTGCCGAGCTCGTCGAGAAACAGCGTGCCGCCATCGGCTTCCTCGAAGCGGCCGGTGCGCGCCTTGGTCGCGCCGGTGAAGGCGCCGGCCTCGTGCCCGAACAACTCCGCTTCGATGAGCGTCTCGGGCAGTGCGGCGCAGTTCATCGTGACCAGCGGCTGATCCCAGCGCGGGCTCAGGCGGTGAAGACGCTCGGCGACTAGCTCCTTGCCGGTACCGCGCTCGCCGATCACCAGCACCGGACGATCGAGCGCCGCCGCCCGGCTCGCCTGTTCCAGCGCGTCGATAAAGGCCGAGGACTGGCCGATGACCTGGGTGATCCGTTCCATTCCCCAAGCTTGGCGAATTTTCCCAACTGTTAGCAAGGGCAATTTGTCGAACTACATTTGTAATCGTCTAAAAGCGGCGATTTTCTGCGGTTTTCGAAAATTGGCACGCCTCCTGCAAAGATGGAGACAAGCCCGATGACGGGCAGCTACTTCAACCTACCAAGGTTCAGGAACACGACGATGACCAACCAGATCCACACCCTCCGCAACGCCTTCGTGGCGGTTTCCTTCGCCTTCCTCGCCAGCGTGGTTCTCACCGCCGGCGCGGTGGCCCCGGCGATCGCCTGACGCGGGCAGACGAGGTCTCCCCGGCACCGCCTCCCTCGGAGGTGCCGGGGCCGCCGGAAGGGCCCCCATCCCTTCCGGCGGCACCCCCAAAGAACATACGAAGGAGCGCAATATCATGGGTATCTTCTCGCGAACCCGCGACATCATCGCCGCCAACGTTACCGACCTGCTCGACAAGGCCGAAGATCCGGCCAAGATGATCCGCATGATCATCCTCGAGATGGAGGAAACCTTGGTCGAGGTTCGCGCCAGCGCCGCCCGGACGATCGCCGATCAGAAGGAAATGCGCCGCCACATCGCCAAGCTCGAAAAGCTTCAGGAGAGCTGGACCGAGAAGGCGGAACTCGCCCTGTCCAAGGACCGCGAGGATCTTGCCAAGGCCGCGCTGATCGAACGCCAGAAGGCCGCCGACATGTGTGACCAGCTGCAGCAGGAGATCGCGGTGCTCGACGACGCGCTCCGCGCCTCGGAAGAGGACATCAACAAGCTGCAGAACAAGCTGCGCGAGGCACGCACCCGGCAGAACACGATCGTCGCCCGCCTGGAAAGCGCCAACAACCGCGCCCGCTTGCGGGAAATGACCAACGGGTCGAAGATGCAGGACGCTTTCTCGCGCTTCGACATCCTGGAACGCCGCGTCGATCTGGCCGAAGGCCGTGCCGATGCGATGGGCCTGGGCGGCAATCCGAAGACGCTCGAAGAGGAAATCGCCGAACTCCGCTCGTCGGAAAAGGTCGATGCCGAACTCGAAGCGCTGAAGGCTCGTCTCAACAAGGGAGCCTGACGCGTGAACGACTTCCTCATCCCGGTCTTCATCTGTGCCATCCTCTTCATCGGGCTGCCCTGGATCGTCTTCCACTACGTAACCAAGTGGAAGCAGGCAGGGACCATCACCCGGGAAGACGAGAACCTGCTCGACGACCTCTACCGCACGGCGCGGATGCTCGAAGACCGGCTGATGACGGTCGAGCGCATCATCGCCGCCGACAACCCCGACTATCGCCCGCTCTCGGCCCAGCGCCCCGAGCAGGTGCCGTACGATCCTTCACGGAGGAACTGAGATGTCCGCTCGCACCAAATTCTATCTCGACAGGCAGAACCGCAAGTTCATGGGCGTCTGCGCCGGCCTGGCGGATTATACCGGGATCGACGTGACCTGGGTGCGAGTGGCCACCGTGCTGCTCACCGTCGCCACGGGCTGGGTCGCACTGGGCTATTTCGTGATCGCCTGGCTCGCCAACCCCAAGCCGGTGGGCCTGTACGACACACCGGAGGACGAACGCTTCTGGCAGGGCGTCCGCTCGAGCCCCAAGCGCTCCACCGCCGAGGTCCGCTCCAAGTTCCGCGACATCGATCGCCGGCTCGCCGACATCGAGCTGTTCTACACGAGCCGCAACACCCGGCTCGCCGACGAGATCGACAGCCTGCGCTGAGGAGATAATCGATGATCGAAGTAGCGCTCGCACCCTTCATGCCCTGGATCATCCTCTCGGGGATTTCGCTGGGGTTCTTCGGGATCGCCGCGGGAATTTTCAGCCACTGGCTTCGCATCAAGCACGGCTATCCGCTGGAAAATGCCTGGGGCAAGTCGGTCTACCCGCAGCGCAATGACGAGACGGTCGAGCGGGTCAGGCTGCTCAGCCAGGAAAATGCCCAGCTTCGCGCCGAACTCGGCGCGGTGAAGGACCGGCTCGCCAATGTCGAGCGCATCGTCACCGACGGCGCGCACCAGCTCGATCGCGAGATCGACGCGCTCCGCAGCCGCTCAAACTGAAAGGAACGAAAGCCATGCTTTCCCCCCTTCTCATCCCGATCCTCGGCATCAGCTGCGGCCTGGTGGCGATCATCGGCGGCGTCTTCTTCCGCCCGCTGTTCAAGCTCTGGGAGCGCCGCATGGAAATCGAAGCCCAGATGACCGCGGAAAAGGCCGCGCAATACGCCGCCCAGACCGCACGGCTGGAACAGCGGGTCCAGGTACTCGAACGGATCCTCACCGACCGCGGCATGGGCCTCGCCGAAGAGATCGAGAAGCTGCGCGACGCGCCGCTGAACTGAAGAAACGTTTCCACCTTCTTCTAAGCAAGGAAATTTCGATGATTGTCATGCTCGCAGTGCTTGCCGCACTGTGCGGGGGAGCTATTGCCCTCGCAGAAAGCCGCGATCGCCCCCGCCGCCGCGCCCTCCGCGCCGCCCAGGCATCGCAAGCAGGGAACTGAGGCGCCATGCGCGCCGATTAGGGGAGTAAGGTGCAATGAACCCGTTCGAAATGGTCGTGGCCATCATCGTCGTGATCACGATCGGCAAGGTTCTCCAGGCGCGCTACGGCGTGGTCAAGGGAGGCCGGGGCGA
Source organism: Sphingomonas sp. NFR04 (assembly GCF_900114095.1). GTDB lineage: Bacteria > Pseudomonadota > Alphaproteobacteria > Sphingomonadales > Sphingomonadaceae > Sphingomonas. The sequence goes on from NZ_FORV01000005.1 coordinate 87,898, forward strand.
CAGGATGGAAGGCCTCGCCGTCCGCGATCCCGCCGAGAAGTTCGAGGCCGACCGCCTCCGCGACGAGATCCGCAGCCTCAAGGAGCGCGTCCAGGTGCTCGAGCGCGTCATCACCGACAATGAAAACAGCCTGCGTCTCGACCACGAGATCGAGAAGCTGCGCGACAAGAACCGGATCTGAGCCATGTTTCTGGGAGCGAACCCCATGACCATCGACCCGCAAACCACCCTCACCCTCGCCGTCTCGGGCCTGGCCGGGCTGGGCATGATCACCGCCGCGGCGCTGTCCGGCTGGCGCGGCTGGCTGGCGCTGAAGCACCGCGAGCTGGCCGAGCTCCGCCGGCCGGAGGCGACCACGACGACGATGCCCAGCCCCGCCTCGCGGATCGAGCTGGCCGACCTCAAGGAACGCATCCGCAAGCTCGAGGCGATCGCCGCCGGGGTGGACCTGTGAACCAGGCAACCCCGCCGGGGGCGGAGGCCAAGCCCGCCCCGGCGCCGGTGCGGGCACCCCGCCCCCGGCTCGGCCTGCGCTACGACGCGCCCACGGCCAAGTAACCACGAGGCTGGAAAAGCGCGCCGGGTGCGGCTAGCGCGATGCCCATGACCAGCCTCGACGATCTCCAGGAAGAATACGGGTTTCTCGACGCCGACGATCGCTATCGTCTGCTGATCGATCTCGGCAAGGCGCTCGAGGAAATGCCCGACCCGCTCAAGACCGATGCGACGCTGGTGCGCGGCTGCTCGGCCTCGGTATGGGTCTACCCGACGCGGACCGACGACGGCCGGCTCCACTTCCTGGCGGATTCGAACGCGGCGATCACCAAGGGCATCATCGCGCTGGTGCTGCTGACCGTGCAGGACCGCAGCCCCGCCGAGATCCTCGCGACCGACATCGAAGGCGCGCTGGCCCCATTCGACCTGAAGAACCAGCTCAGCTCGAACCGGACCCAGGGCATTCCCAACATGATCGCGCTGATCCGGGAAACGGCGGGGCGGTACGCGTAAAACCCCTTTCCCCTCCGGGGAGAGCGCAAGCCGTTCGCTTCAGCACTCTACATCGTCATCCCCGCGAAGGCGGGGATCCATTGCCGCTGAAGGCACGGTTCTTTCCCCAAGCGCACAGGCGAATGGATTCCCGCCTTCGCGGGAATGACGATGGGAGGTTGGAGAGAGCACCGCTTTGCGCGGGACTCAGGAAAGCCCGAGCTCTTTGCCGACCTCTTCCAGGTCCGCGCCCTTCTTCACGATCAGCCATTCGCGCGCCTGCGCGCCGTTGACCACGGTCACCGCCCCGCCGGGGCATACCCCCAGGCACTTGGTCTCGACCACGCCGACCTCCGCCTTGCGGCCCTTGCCGAGCCCGAATTCCTTGCGCAGCGCCTTGGCGAGCGAGGTCTTGCCCTTGGGCCCGAAGCCGCCGCCGAGCTTCTTCGAGCATTTCCCGCAGACCAGCACCGCATTGCCCCAGTTGGAGGCGACCAGCTGGCTCATTGCGGCTTCCACTGGCGCCGGTCCTCGGCGGTCTTGAGCACGTCGTACGCCGCCTGGATCGCCTGGAACTGCTTGGCCGCGGCGGCATCGTTGGGGCGCACATCGGGGTGATATTCCTTGGCGAGCCGGCGCCACGCGCCGCGTACCGCCTCGAAGCTGGCATCGACCTCCAGCTCCAGCACTTCCAGCGCCTTCATCTCGTCGCGCGAGCGGCTGCCGTCGCCGGGCCCCGCCCAGCTATTGGTCGCCGAATGGGCATAGCCGTTGGCGGTGCGGCGCTCGTTCGCTTCACGCTGCGCTGCCTCTTCGGCGGTCAGCCCGGCGAAATAGTCCCAGTTGCGGTTATATTCCGCGGCATGTTCCTCGCAGAAATACCAGCGGTCCGGGTTGTTCGGCGATTTGGGCGCGGGCCGGTCGCCCGGCTTCTCGCAGCCGTGCCGATCGCACAGCCGCACGCGCGCGGCCTCGCGCTCCGAGCCATACTCGCGCCAGCGGGGAAAGCCCCAGTCCATCGATCGCGTGTGTCGCGCCATAACTCGCCCAAATAGGCATGGGGGCCGCCAAAGGCCAGAGCCCGCCGCACCGCAGCAGCTACCAAAAACCAAAATGCCAGAGGGTCTGTAAGCCGGGTTCTGTCCACCCCGTAAGGGGATAGGCGACCATTCCTCTAGGCGACGGATCGCTCCGCCGCTCCAGCAACCAACCCGGACGACGCGCCGGAACGAGGCGCATGTGCCGTCCCTATTCGGTCTTGCTCCCGGTGGGGTTTACCAAGCCGCTTCCGTTACCGGTCGCGCGGTGCGCTCTTGCCGCACCCTTTCACCCTTGCCCTTACCCCGGCGAACCGGGGCAGTGGGCGGTCTGCTCTCTGTGGTACTTTCCCTGGGGTCACCCCCGGCGGGCGTTACCCGCCACCGTCGTTCCGTGGAGCCCGGACTTTCCTCCCCTCGCATCGCTGCAAGCGGCGGCCGCCCGACCCTCTGGCGCGGTCCGCTCTAGCGGCTTCGCGCCGGTGCGCAAGCGGTTCAGCGCTCGGAGGTCGCGGGGGCGCTCGGTGCGGGCGTCGAGTCGGTGGTGGCCACCGCCGGGGTTTCGGCACTGGCCGCGGGTGCTGGCGCAGCGGCGGGCGGCGCCGCCTCGACGTGCTGTGCGGCGACCTGCTCGGCGGCGGCTGCCTCGCGCGACTTTGCCTGCTCGGCCGAATCCCGCGCATCGGCGCGGGCATCCTGCGCCTGTTTGGCGGCGTCCTGGTCCTTGGCCCGGTCCTTGACCTTGTCCGCGTCCTGCGCGCGCTGTTCCTCGGGCGGCTCGCTCGGCTCGACCTTTACCGGCGCCATCGCGGTGCCCCAGGCCTGGACCTCGATGCGCCACTGGGTGCTGGTCGTTCCGCCAGCGAGCGCGGCACGGCGATAGTCGGCGGCAACGCTCACCACCTTGTCGGCTCCCGCCACGCGGGCGACCCGGTGCAACTCCGCGGTCGCCTCGGCAGCGGTGGGCGCGTTCATGATGCCGATGCCGGGCCCCTTCGCGTCACCGCGAACGAAGCTGGTCAGGCGGACATGCACCGGGCCCAAAGGTGCCATTGCAGCGCGAATCGTGTTGCTCACCGTTCGTACCTCCGGCGTGCAGCCAATCAAATTCCGCTTAGAATTCCGTAACCAAACATGGTTACCGGGCACCGATTCGCGTCAATCCTCCCCCTGCGGGCGCGGCAGCAGCAGCGCGAGCAGGATGCAGCGGCACTCCATGTCGATCTCGCCGTCGATCAGTTCGGGGCGGAAGCGCCGCTGGAAGGCGGTGACTGCCGCGACCGGATCGGTCACGTCATAACCGAACCGCTCCAGCGCCAGCATGAAGCCGCCGTCGGGCCAGCCGGGATCGACCAGGTTGCGCGTCGGCCGCGGGAGTGCCAGGCGAAGGCGGGCGAGCGCGTGCCAGTTGAACAGCTCGCCCGGATCCTGCTTGCGCGCCGGCGCCACGTCGGAATGGCCGACGACATTGCCGCGGGTGATGCCGTGCCGCTCCTTGATGTCCGCGACCAGCGGGATCAGCGAACTCATCTGCTCGGGCGTGAACGGGCGATAGCCGAATTCATGGCCGGGATTGACGATCTCGATCCCGATCGAGGCCGAATTGACGTCGTCGATCCCCCGCCAGTGCGCGCGGCCGGCGTGCCAGGCACGCTTGGCCTCGTCGACCAGCCGGAAGATGCGGCCATCCTCCTCGATCAGATAATGCGCCGATACCTGCGCCTCGGGATCGCACAGCCGCGCCAGCGCCGCCTCGCCGCTCTCCATGCCGGTATAATGGAGCACGATCATCGAGACGGGGGAGAGGCGCTCGCCGAAATTGGGCGAAGGCGCGTCGAGGATGTCGAGGCCACTGGTCATGCATTCTTCTACTGCACGCATCGGCGCTGACAATCCGCCCGGCTCAACCCGTCGCCGCAATCGGCGCGGGTTCGGCTTCGGCGGTGCGGTAGAAGCCGCGGAACACCTCGCTCGGGGTGAAATGCTCGGTCAGCCCGATCACCGTCTCGCCCGCGCCGAGCACCAGGAGCCCGCCCGGCTGGATCGCGGTCGCCAGCCGGTCGAACACCTGGCGGCGCAGCGGCAGCGAGAAATAGAGCATGACGTTGCGGCACAGGATGATGTCGAACTTGCCCGGCGGGGGTACATCGGCGGTGAGGTTCTGCTGGCGAAATTGCACCCGGCGGACCAGCTCCTGCCGCGCGACCCAGTCACCGCCTTCGGTATCGAACCACTGGACCATCCGCCGCACGGGGAGCCCGCGCTGGATCTCGAACTGCGAATAGCGCCCTGCCCGCGCCCTTGCGAGCGCGGCGGGGGAAACGTCGGTGGCGACGATCTCGGGCGGCATCGGGAAGGCGTCGGCCTTCTCGTCGAACAGCATCGCCAGCGACAGCGGCTCCTGGCCCGTGGAGCAACCGGCGGACCAGATGCGCAGCCGGCGGTTGCCGATCGCCACCTGCGTCGCGACTGCGGCGGCCGCGATCTGGTCGAGCACCGCCACGTCGCGGAAGAAGCTGGTTTCCTGGTTGAGCAGTACGTCCACCACCTGATCGGCCAGTTCGCCCGATCGCGCGCCGAGCAACTGCCCCACCAGCGCGTCGAGGCTGGGCAGCCCGCGCTCGCGCAGCACCGGCTTCAGCGCCGTCTCGATCCGCCACGCGCGGTTGGCGGCGATCTGCTGGCCGGTCCGCTGCTCGAGCAGCGACCCGATCAGCTGCATCGCTCCGCCGCTCGGCGCCATATTCTCGATCATCGCGCCCCTCCCCTGCCGATCAACCGGCCGATTTCATCGGGCGGCAGCACCGCGCTCGCCCGTCCTGCCGTCGCCACCGCGCCGGGCATGCCCCAGACGACGGACGTTGCCTGGTCCTGCACCAGCACCTTGGCGCCGGCTTCGACCATCCGCCCGGCGCCTTCGCAGCCGTCCCGGCCCATGCCGCTCAGCACCACGCCCAGCGCCCGCGCGCCGAACACCTCGGCGATGCTGTCGAACATCGGGTCGACCGAAGGCATGCAGCCGCTGCGCGCCCATTCGGTGCTCAGCCGGATCGCCGCGCCCTCGGAGGTACGGACCACCTTCATGTGCGCGTCGCCGGGCGCGATCACGATCCGGCCGGGGCGGATCCGCATCCGGTCGGTCGCGACGTCGCACGGCCGGCTGCCGAGCACGGCAAGCTGGGTGGCGAAATAGCTCATGAAGCTCGGCGGCAGATGCTGGGTGACCAGGATCGGCAGCTGGAAGCTTGCCGGGATCTGGCGGAAGAACTGGCTGAGCGCATGGATCCCGCCGGTCGAGGCGCCGATCGCGACGATCTGGAAGGCATCGAGCTGGACGCTTGCGCTCGCCAGCCTTGCCGCCTGCGCAGGCGGACAGGCCGCGATGGGATCGCTCGGCATGTCGAACAGCTTGGCCAGCCGTTCCTCGAGCACTTCGGCGAAGCGCCCGCCAAACGCCCCGACGCCCGGCTTCACCAGCGTATCGGCGGCGCCCAGCGCCAGCGCCTGCAGCGTCGTCGCCGCGCCTTCATCAGCCGAGGAGGAGACGATCAGCACCTTCGCGCCCTTGCCCGCGGCAACCATGTCAGGCAGCGCGGTGAGGCCGTCGATGCCGGGCATGGCGATGTCGAGCAGGATGATGTCCACCGTCTCGCGCGACAGATAGTCGAGCGCCGCGCGCGCCTCGCTCAGCGCCGCCGCTACCCGGAAGCGCCGCGTGCCTTCGATCATCCGGCTCAGCACCGATCGGGCGACGACCGAATCGTCGACGATCAGCACCCGCCCCGTGGCGAGGGCAGCGGCTGGATCGATCGGCTGCGGGGAGGACAGGCTCGTCACGCGGGCGCGCTCCGGCGGGAGGAAGTCAGGCGACGCCGACGATCTGCAGCTTGCTTTCCAGCGTCTCGCGATCGAACGGCTTCATCACATATTCGTCCGCGCCAGCTTCGATCGCGGCGCGGATATAGGCCATGCCGTTCTCGGTGGTGCAGAACACCACCTTGGGGCGCTTCTCCAGCCCCGCATTCTTGAGCGCGCGCAGGAAATCCATGCCGCTCATCACCGGCATGTTCCAGTCGAGCAGCACCACGTCGGGCGTGGCGGCCAGGCAGGAATCGAGCGCCTCGCGCCCGTCACCGGCCTCGCGGACTTCGAAATCGAGCGTTTCGAGAATGTGCCGGGCGACTTTCCGGATCACTTTCGAATCGTCCACGACGAGGCACGTCTTCATGGGTCCCTGATCCCCTGGCAGGTGTCTTTGAAATTTCACTTTACCTGCAAGGTGTAAGCTTCGCGTTAATCCGCGTTCAGGAAAGCAGCGCCGATGCCGGGACCAAAGCCGCGAGGTCGACGACGAGGATCGGCTCGCCGTCACGCTCGACCAACCCGCGCGCCGCGTTCCGCCAATTCCCCTCCAGCGCGATGCCGCCGGCGAGCGGGCGCAGCTCGAACGGCTCGACATCCTCCAGCGTGTCGACCAGCATCGCGTAATGATGCCCGTCGATCGCGGTGATCACCGCGCGGCGGGCGAGCGTGCAGCCGTTCATCCCCAGCGCCGCCTCGGTATCGACCACGGTGACGACGCGGCTGCGCAGCGCCGCGAGCCCGCGCACCGCCTTCGCCGCGCGCGGCACCGCGGTAACCTCACCGATATCGACCACCGATTCGACCTGGTCCGAATCGATCGCGACGGTTCGGCCCGCCACTTCGGCAATCAGGTATAATTGCTGTGCCATCAGCACCCTCCCCGTGCGCCGACCCGCGCCTCCAGCGCGAAGAGCAGCCCCGCGCGGTCATAGCGGTAGACGCTGTCGTCGCCGGGCTCGGCCTGGCGCTTGCGGCGCAGGCGGACCACCGGCGCGGCAGGTGTCCCAGGATCGGCGGAGTCGGCGGCGAGCACCACTGCCGGGATCTCCCCTGGCGCGAGGCTCGCAGACACACGATAGCCTGCGGTCTCCAGAAGCGGCCGGACGAAGGTCGCCAGCCAGCCATCCTTGTCGCCGGCCAGCAGGCACAGGGGCGCGTCCTCCGCCGCGATGCGGTCGACATGCATGTCGAACACCCACAGCACGTCGAGCACCTCGATCTGCTCGCCCTCGACCAGCGCCACCCCCATCGCTGCGCCGGGCGAGCGTGCCGGGGCGATTTCGGCGGGCAGGGTCACGATCTCGATCGCCTCGTCGATCGCATAGGCGACTTCGGCGTCCTCGTCCTTCAGCCGCAGCACGCTCAGCCGCTCGCGGCCGTCGAGCGGCCCTTGCATCGCCAGCGGCACGATGCGACCGTCGATCGCGAGGCGGTGACTTCCCGCCGCCATCTGCACCTGCGCGGCCGAAACCTTCTCAACGCGATCGACCGCTGCCAGCGGCACCGCGCGGCGGACGCCGTCGAGATCGTCGAACAGCAAAGCCGGCAGCCCCGGCGCCGCCGCTTCCTCGATCACATCGCCGAACGCGGCGCTGAGGTCGCGGCTGAAGTCGAGGCCGCCCACCCGCGCCATCCCCGCGCTGTCGAGCAGCAGCATCGGCAGCCCGGAATCGGGCAAGGTCTGCCCGGCATAGATGCCGGTCGCCATCACCGCGGGCGAGGCGGGCTTGATCACCAGCTCTTCATTGTCGAGCACCTCGTCGACGGCGAGCGCATAGCTCCCTACCCCCGCCCCGACGATCACCAGCATCCGCGGCCCGTGGCGCTCGCGATCGGGGCAGAGTTCGAGCAGATGCCCGAGGTCGAGCAGCGGCATGCGACGGTCGCGCACCGTTGCGATCGGCGTGCCGCCCAGCTGGTCGATGCGGATCGCTTCGCCGCGCTCGCTGACGATCTCCTCGATCGACTGGCGGGGGATGGCGAAGCGCTGCTTGCCCGCGCCGACGATGATCGCCGAGATGATCGACAGCGTCAGCGGCACATGGATGGCAATGCGCAGGCCCTTGCCGGGCACGTTGTCCAGCTCCACCCGCCCGCCGATCTGGTCGATGCTCGCCTTGACCACGTCCATGCCGACCCCGCGGCCGCTGATCTCGGACACGATGTCCTTGCTCGACAGGCCGGGGTGGAACATCAGCTCGAGCTTGGCCGCATCGCTCAGCGCATGCAGGTCGCGCTCGCCGCGAATGCCGCTGGCCGCCAGCTTCTGGATCAGCCGCTCGACATTTACCCCGCGGCCGTCATCGGCGATCTCGATGATGATCTGGTTGCCCGATTGCCGCGCCGAGACGCACAGCCGGCCGACCTCGCGCTTGCCCGCGGCACGGCGCTCGGCCGGCGCCTCGATGCCATGGTCGATCGCGTTGCGGATGATGTGGACCAAGGGATCGCGCATCACCTCGATCATCTCGCGGTCGAGCTCGACGTCCGATCCCTCGACCTGCAGCGCCACCGACTTGCCGAGCCCCGCCGCGGTGTCGCGCACCATGCGTGGCAGCGGCGAGAACAGCGCGTCGATCTTCTGCATGCGGGTGCGCGTGACGGTGTCGCGCATCTCGCCGACGGTCAGCGACAGCCGCTCCAGCGCCGCCTCGACGGCCGGATCGATCTCGCCTGCTCGCAGCCGCCGGGCAAGCTCGTTGCGCGCCAGCACCATCTCGGACATGCCGCTCATCATCCGGTCGAGCAGGTCGACGCCCAGCCGCACGCTGCGCGACGGCGCCCGCTGCGCCACCGGCGAGGGCAGCACGATCTCGTCCGATCCTTCCGCCAGCGCCGCGATCAGCAATTCCTCGCCGCTGTCGTCCAGCGCCGCCCCGGCATCGATCGCCTCGACGATCTCGCCGATCCGGTCGACCACGGCGAGCACCGCATTGACCAGCGCCCGATCGGGCACGCGCGCGCCATCGCGCACCTGCGCCAGCACGTCCTCTGCGGCATGCGCCAGCCGCTCCAGCCGCGGCAGGTCGAGAAACCCGCAGCTGCCCTTCACGGTGTGGACGAAGCGAAAGATCGCATCGAGCCGCGCCCGGTCGTCGGGCTGCGACTCCCAGGCGACGATCTCGCCCGAAAGCGCCTCGAGCGTCTCGCGCGTCTCGGCGATGAAGTCCTGCAGCAGGTCGTCCATGGGGCCCCGGTGGAAATTTCCGCCTGCCACCATGGCGACCGAGGGTTAATTCCGGGTTATGGAACGGCGCGTTTCCCACACGCCGTTCCGCATCGGCTCACCATCCCAGCCGGCTGGCTGGCACTGCGACCTCGACGCCATCGACATAGACGCGCCCCTCCTGGATGTGCACCTTGCGGGGCTCCCCATCCGCGCGCCGGGCGAAGGTGCGGAAGGTGAAGAAGGGCTTTTCATTGGCGTCGGTAGTGATGGCGGCGAGCATCTCGGCGGCGAGGGCCTCGCCCAGCATCAGGCTGCGCGTATTGTCCGTCCGCCAATGCACCCCGCCCATCGACCGGCCCATCGCCACATTCTGGGCAAGCTTGTTGAGTTCGCCCTCGATCGTCAGCTTGGCAGCGTCGCCGCCGGTATATGCACGGCGATTGTCGACGCTCTCCAGGGGAGCGTGGATGCCGCCCTTCGGCGGTCCGTCCTCGTCGCCGGTACCGGTGGAATAGGCCACCCAGGGCTGGATCGCCTTCGACGGGCCATAGGGCACGTCGCGCTCGGTCAGCGTCGAGAAGGCCACCGGATGATCATTCCCGCGGGCATCCGTCATATAGGTCAAGAAATAGGCCTTGAGGACGGTGACGCAGGCGCCGGCGACCGTCGCATGGCCCGCCCCATAGGCGGGGTGCGTCGGGCTGCCCGCGGTAAAGGCGAGCGGCAGCAGCAGCGAATCTGCGTTCTTGTCCCGCACCGTTTTGGCGGCGTGCGTCTTCGCTACCCAATCGGGCAGCCCATAGTCACGGGTTTCCTCGCAGACGCCGATCGTCTGCACGTGCACCAGGCCGCCATAGGCTTCCGGCCGCAGCCGCAGATGCTGCTGCCATTTCTGCTGCCAAACCGTCTTCAGCGCCCGCGTCGCCACCTCGGAGACCAGCGCGAGCAGATGCGGCCCGCCCAGCACACCGAAGCCAGCTTCGCGACTGGGCAGGGTGGCCTGCACCAGCTTGTTGCCAAGATCGGCATATGGGTTGCCCAGCGACCATTTCGCGCCGCCGGAAAGCAGGATCAGCGCGGCGCTGAAATAGGCCTGGTGCAGCGCATCCTTGTTCACGAACCGGGCCAGATCGCGCATCGTCGCAATATAGCGGCGCTTGGTTCCGAAGAAGCTGCTGTCGAACTCATTGGACTGGCTGTAGCTCTGGCCGTGCCGATCCTTGCCGCTGTTCTGGGCCTGCAACCAGTCCTCGAAGTGGACCAGATAGTCGCGGCCCGCCGCATAGGGCAGCTCGCGCTGGTCGATCGTCTGGGTGCCATAGGGCGCCGGACGCAGGAAGAACTGGCTGACCAGCGGCCCATATTCATCGCCGGGCAAGCCGAGCCGGAACAGGGTCTGCGCCGAGAAGTCGTCGAACCCGCCGGACGATCCGGGGATATCCACCCCCAGCAGGAAATGGTCGCCATCGCCGTCGCCGTTCAGGATCGCACCCGCGGCAGAGACCGCGTTCGACGCCAGCGCCGCCTCGAACTTCGCGTTGATCTCCTTGCAGGCGGCTTCCACCGTTGCCGCCGCTGGCCAGCCCTTGGCGTGCGACGCCTTGGACCAGTCACCCAGATCGGCATCGCGCAGGATCGCCATCCAGTACAGCTCGGTCATTTCCGCAGCGGTGGTATTGCTATTCACCCGCGGCGCCGGCGGCATCGTGTAGAGCGTGGGCGCATGGACGAGCGCGTCGCGCGCCAGCCCGGCCTGGGGATTGGTGAAGGTCGCGGCGGGCCCGAATTTCTTTGCGTCCTTGTCCGGCACCAGTTCGCGCGGCGCGCCCTGCGGCACCTGCGCGAAGCCGCGACCATCGCCGCGCGTCGCGGCGACCAGCGCAGCGAACGCAGCCGGCTCGACCTCGCCGAACTGATTGTGCGGCAAGCTCTTGTGAAAGCTGCCGACGCCGTGGACCGCCTCGGGCGGTTGATCCTTTTGGGTGGTTATCTGCCAAATACGATTGGTATCGCCATTCGTGACGCTCATCCTGGCCTCCTCGCGCTCGAACTTGGGAAAGTTCACTAACAAGCACTGGCGACCACGCCCGAATTGCCATCCGGGTCGATTGGATTCCCGGGAAGTCTGCACATCCACGGTGCAAAGTAATTCCCGGCGGAACGATGTTGGCCTGAGCCAGAGCAGCCAACAGAAGCCGCCCGTGAACCCAGCGTAACGCGGGCGAGCCAAATAGGCCCGCGCGACTCGTCTATCCGAATGCGATGCTATGTATCGCGGGACGGCGGCATACTCAACTCGTCCGCGCATCGTACGCCGTGGCGGCGGACCCCGCTCAGGCTACGGGAAACGATGCCCCGAACAGCAACACTTCGGACTCGGGCGGGCTCACCTGAAGCGCGCCGCCATGCTGCACGACCAGCTCATGCGCCAGGAACGCCGCCGCCGCACGCGGGGTGATCGGCACTTCCTCGCGTCCGCCGGCGAGCGCGCCGCGCAGTTCGGGGTCGAGCACGATGCGCGGGCCGTCCGCGCGGATCACGATCTCGATCGCGCCGTCGGTGGTCTCGGCACCGATATCGAGCTGGCCGCCGCGGACCAGCGCGTCGCCGCCGATCAGCGCCAGGTTGAGCAGCACCTTGATCGCCTGCTTGGCCATCACCGGCTCCTCGACCATCCAGCCGATCTTCACCCGGTGATTGTCGCCGAACAGCCCTTCGAGCGCGGCCTGCGCCTCGCGCGTGTCCACCGTCTCGCCGAATCCGCCGGCCGCGCCGAACGCGAGGCGGAAGAACTTCAGCTTGTTGGCGCTCGCCCGCGCGCTCTCCGCCAGCAGCTCCAGGCAGCGGGCGCGCATCTCCGGATCATGTTCGTCGGCAAGCAGTTCCAGACCGTTGTTGAGCGCACCCACGGGGCTCAGCAAGTCGTGGCACAGGCGCGAACAAAGCAGACTCGCGAATTCGGTAGGGCTGATATTCAAGTTCTGAGGCTCCAGCTGTGAATCCCCTTTGGCGCAGCGCGTGGGAAGCTGCAAGCATCGTGGCAGCATCCTCGCGTGATCGGTGGCGCAGGTTGGACGAACCGGGATTGCGCGCGGCGGCCACGATAAAACGCGCCGTCTAGCTGCGCTTGCTGGTGGGGTAGAAAAGCAATCGGGGGGCGGAAAGCCCCTTTATACTTCGCGCGGGCGGCCCGGCGGGCGCGGAGGCGTCCCGCCGGGCCGTGCCTCAAACTCTGCGGCCGGTGAAGAGCTGGATCAGGCCGATCACGAGCGCGATCACGAGCAGGATGTGGATGATCCCGCCGGCGATGTGGAACGAGAAGCCCAGCAACCACAGGATGACCAGAATTACGACGAGCGTCCAAAGCATGATATCTCTCCCTGAAATCGGTCCGGTTAACGTGAGGAGGGGCAGGATCGTTCCGGCTGCGCGCGGCAAGGGCAGACTTTTCAGACGCTTCGGTCTGGTCTAGCGCCGAACGCTTACCCTTGCAGGAGCGCGCACCATGCCCCGACAGCTGACGATCGACTTCGTTTCCGACGTGGTCTGTCCCTGGTGCGTGATCGGCCTGAAGGGGCTGGAGGAAGCGCTGGCCCGCGCGAGCGACGCCGTGACGGCCGAGATCCGCTTCCACCCCTTCGAGCTCAACCCGGCGATGGCGCCCGAGGGCGAGAACATCGTCGAGCATATCGGCCGCAAATATGGCGCGACGCCCGAACAGTCCGCCGGCACCCGCGCGATGATCCGCGAGCGCGCGGCCGCGCTCGACTTCACCATGGCGATGGGCGACGATTCCCGCATCTACAACACCTTCGACGCGCACCGGCTGCTCCACTGGGCCGGGCTGGTCGGTGACCAGCGGGCGCTGAAGATGGCGCTGTTCACCGCCTATTTCACCGAGGGCAAGAACCCCGGCGACCGAGCCGTACTGCTCGCCGCTGCCGAACAGGCCGGGCTCGATGCCGCCGAGGCGGCGCGCGTGCTCGACGAGGGCCGCTATGCCGAGGAGGTGCGCGCCGAGGAAGCACTGTGGCAGTCGCGCGGTATCCAGTCGGTGCCCGCCATCGTGATCGACCAGCGCTATCTGATCTCGGGCGGCCAGCCGCCGGAGGCCTTCGAACAGGCGCTGCGCCAGATCGCCGCCGAACCGGCTAGCCTGTAACTTCAATTTTGTTACGGAATCGAATTGTTCCCAGCGAAAATCGCATGCTAGCGAGCGCAACCTAGATTCGAGGATCGAGAACGGTGCTTCAGGCGGCAACAACGGATCCGGAGGCGCTGCCTCCGCACTGGATCGAGATCGCGGAGCACCCGGCCTTCGGCACGGCCGCGCGGCGCTTCGCCGCCAACATCCTGGCGGTCGCGGACGCCGATCGCACGCTCGCCGCGGTGTTCAAGGATGCCGGCCATTACATCACGGCGATGTCGGCGGCCTATCTCGACACCCGCGGCGGCCTCACGCTCACCCTGCTCCGCCAGATCTGCGCCGCCACCGGGCTGCTGACCGCCAACCGCGCCGCCGCGCTGATCGACTTCATGCGGCATATCGGCGTGCTCGCACCTGCCGACGATGGCGGCTATCGGACTACGGAGGCGTTCCAGCGCGCCTGGTGCAGGCACATCCAGGCAGCGCTGGAGCCCGCCGCGATGCTAGATCCTGCCCTGGCGACCCTGTCACAGATGCTGGAAGACCCCGCCCGGTACCAGCATTTCCTCAGCGTCCAGGCGAGCCGGCTCTATGCGCTCGCAAGCGGTCCCGACCCCTTCCCCAGCCTGCGCGCCTCGTTCCTGCACCCGCTGGCGGGCTGCGCCATTCTCCACACGCTGGCGCTCGCCTGCACCGATGAGCGATTCACGCCGACCGATGGCGCGAGCGTCCCGCTCGTCGAGCTGGCCCGGCGCTTCGGCGTCTCGCAGCCGCATGTCCGCCGCCTGCTCAAGCGTGCCGAGGCGAACCGTTTCCTGCTGCATGTCGGCCCCAGCCGGCGCGCCTTCCACCCCGAGGGCTTCCCGACGATCCGCTATCATTATGCCGCGCATCTCAGCGAGATGATCCAGTGCGGGCGGCTGGTGCTGGCGGGGATGGCGGCGGAGGAAAGCGTGCCGGCACTGGCGTAGCTTATCCTCCCCCGCCAGGGGGAGGTGGCGCCGAAGGCGACGGAGGGGGAGGATGCCAGAACCTCTCGGGCCGTCGTGCTTCCTCCCCCTCCGTCAGGCCTGCGGCCTGCCACCTCCCCCTTGCGGGGGAGGATATGGCCCTTCCGGACCTAGACGAGGATCAGCGGCGCTTCCGCGAACCTGTCCCACAGGCCCGCATCCCCCGCGCGCCAGCAGGTGACGTCCTCTCCGCCCAGGATCACCCACAGCTTGCCGTCCGGCGCGGCCATCGCCGCGTCGGTGCGCGACGGGCTCGCATCGCCGCTCGGGTGCGAATGCCAATAGCCGAGCAGTGCTGGCCCGCCTGCCCGCTCCGCCCGCAGTGCGGCGAATAGCGCGGCAGGGTCGATCTCGAACCGGATCTCCGGCGTATCGGAAACGTTTGCACACTCGGTGAACTGCTCGATTCTCTCCCCTGCCCCCAGCAGCAGCCCGCACGCCTCCCGCGGCACCGCGGCCGCCGAAGCTTTTTTCATACCGGCCAGTATAGATCTTGAAATCGTAACGCCCATGCCCATTTCCGGTAAAACATGAATCAGGGGGTTTCCATCTTAGAAGCGCGGATCGCGGATGCGGCGCATGGCTGGCGGCTCGACCGTGCCTTGACCGATGCGCTGCCGACGCTGTCGCGTGAACGCGTGAAGGCGCTGATCTCCTCCGGCGCGGTCACCGGCCCGGACGGCGCGCTGGCGCGCGATCCGGCCCGCAAGGCGACCGGCGGCGCGGTGTTCCAGGTCGTCGTGCCCGATCCCACGCCTGCGCACAACGAAGCGCAGGACATTCCGCTCAACGTGGTGTTCGAAGACGAGCATCTGATCGTGATCGACAAGCCGGCAGGCCTCGTCGTCCATCCGGCCGCAGGCAATCTCGACGGCACGCTGGTCAACGCGCTGCTCCACCACTGTGCCGGCCAGCTCTCGGGCATCGGCGGAGTCGCGCGGCCCGGAATCGTCCACCGGATCGACAAGGATACCTCGGGCCTGATGGTCGCGGCCAAGACCGATCGCGCGCATGTCGGGCTCGCCGCGCAGTTCAAGGCGCACAGCATCGATCGGCGCTACCAGGCGATCGCCAGCGGCCGGGTGCTCGCCGCCTCGGGCACGGTGAATGCACCGCTCGCCCGTTCGCCAAGCAATCGCAAGAAGATAGCAGTCTGCGCGCCCGGTCATGGCAAGCATGCGATTACCCATTGGACCCGGCTGAACCAACTGCGCGACGCGACGTTGATCGAATGCCGGCTAGAAACCGGACGTACCCACCAGGTACGCGTGCACATGGCGTCGATCGGCCACCCGCTGGTGGGTGATCCTCTATATGGAAGTATGCGTTCCACCCACCGCGGACTTCTGGCAACCTTGGGTTTCCAGCGCCAGGCCTTGCATGCGGCACGTCTCGGGTTCATCCACCCGATCAAAAGTAACGCTTTGGCGTTCGATAGCGTAATACCTGCAGACATGCAGGAACTGTTCAACCAGCTTCTCGTATGAGTGTTGGGCGCCCGAGTCCCCTTGTTCGGACCGGCACCCGTTGGAAAGGGAGAAACGATCATGGCTAGCGGCAGCAACGTCCCCGCGACGATTCCGGCGCTTGGCGGCGAAGCGAGCCTCAATCGCTACCTGGCCGAGATCAAGAAATTTCCGATCCTGAGCCCCGAGCAGGAATATATGCTCGCCAAGCGCTTCCAGGAGCATGGCGACACCGATGCGGCGGCCCAGTTGGTCACCTCGCACCTCCGCCTCGTGGCGAAGATCGCGATGGGCTATCGCGGCTATGGCCTGCCGGTCTCGGAGCTGATCTCCGAGGGCAATATCGGCCTGATGCAGGGCGTGAAGAAGTTCGAGCCCGATCGCGGCTTTCGCCTCGCCACCTATGCAATGTGGTGGATCCGCGCCTCGATCCAGGAATTCATCCTGCGCAGCTGGTCGCTGGTGAAGATGGGCACCACCGCGGCGCAGAAGAAGCTGTTCTTCAACCTGCGCCGGATGAAGGCCAAGCTCGACGCGTTCGAGGATGGCGACCTGTCCCCGGAGAACCTCGCCAAGATCGCCACCGATCTGGGCGTGACCGAGGAAGAGGTCACCTCGATGAACCGCCGCATGGCGATGGGCGGGGATACCTCGCTCAACGTGCCGATGCGCGAGGATGGCGAGAGCCAGTGGCAGGATTGGCTGGCCGACGAAGGCCCGCTGCAGGACGAGTCGGTTGCCGACGCGCAGGAAGCGGACGTCCGCCACGACATGCTCGTCTCGGCGATGGAAGACCTGAACGAGCGCGAGAAGCACATCCTCACCGAGCGTCGCCTGACCGACGACCCCAAGACGCTCGAGGAGCTGAGCCAGGTCTATGGCGTGTCGCGCGAGCGCGTCCGCCAGATCGAGGTGCGTGCGTTCGAGAAGCTGCAGAAGGCGATGATGCGCCTGGCAGGCGACCGCCGCCTGCTCGCCACCCACTGATCCGGACGGCGGTTCCTGCCAGGTGATTGCAGGAACCGCCCCGGCTGGGGCATGGCGGGTGTGTGAGCAAGAATCGCGCCCGTCCCTCCTCCCCCCGCCGTTCCTCGGCCAAGCCCCGCAAACCCTGGTGGCGCCGGCTGATCGTGCTGGGATTCCAACTCGTTCTCGGCTTCGTGCTGCTGTCGCTGCTGATGGTGACGGTCTATCGCTTCGTGCCGCCCCCGATCACCTGGACGATGATCGGCGATGTGTTCGGGGGGCACGGCGCCACCAAGGACTGGATGCCGCTCCGCCAGATCGACCCGAGCATGGCCCGCGCGGTGATCGCCGCCGAGGACGCCCGCTTCTGCCAGCATAACGGCTTCGACTTCGCGGCGATCGAGAAGGCCTATCAGCGCAACGCGCAGGGCAATCACAAGATTCGCGGCGGCTCGACGATCAGCCAGCAGACCGCCAAGAACGTGTTCCTGTGGCAGGGCGGCGGCTATTTCCGGAAGGGCCTCGAGGCCTATTTCACGGTGCTGATCGAGAATATCTGGGGCAAAAGGCGGATCATGGAGGTGTACCTCAACGTCGCCGAGACCGGGATCGGTACCTACGGCGTCAACGCCGGCGCGATGCGCTATTTCCGCCACGACGCGTCGCAGCTCTCGGACCGCGAGGCCGCGCTGATCGCCGCGGTGCTGCCGCTGCCCAAGAAGCGCGCGGCGATCGACCCGCGCGGGTTCACCCGGCGCTATGGCAACAAGATCAATGCGCGGATCAACGTGGTGGCAGGGAACGGGCTGGATCGCTGTTTGAAGTGAATGCCGGGCTGATCACCCTCACCCTTCCGCCGCTTCGCGGCTCCCTCCCTCTCCCAAAGGGAGAGGGACTGTAACACCTCTCCCTTTGGGAGAGGGAGGGGCCCATCGCGCAGCGATGGGAGGGTGAGGGTGACGCGCTCGTTACTTCGCCGCATCCTTCGCAGCGTCGCCGACATCCTTCGCGGCATCGCCGACGCTGCTCGCAGCACTCGTCACGGCGTTGGTCTTCGCGTTCTCGCGGGCATTCTGGTTGAACAAGTAGAAGGCGCCGATCACCACCGCGATCAGCACCGCGAGGCCGATCAGCGCCATGCCGGCTCCGCCGCCGCTGCGGCGCTCGATCACCGTGGTGTGCGTCGCGCGGTCGGTCGCCACGCCGTCTTCAACGATACGGTCCGCCATGTCGTCTCTCCTCGATTGTGTCTGGCGACAGCAACCGAGGGGACGACGCTAGGTTCCCGTAAGACCTTGTCTCAGAACGGGAGCTTGAAGCCCGGCGGCAGCGGCAGGCCGCTGGTCATCTTGCTCATCGCTTCCGACGAGGCGGCATCGGCCTTGACCCGCGCATCGTTGAACGCGGCAACCAGCAGGTCCTCCAGCATCGTCTTTTCGGCGACGTTCACGAGCGAATCGTCGATCGCGATGCCGATGATCCGGCCCTTGGCGCTGGCCGTCACCTTGACGAGCCCGCCGCCCGAAACGCCTTCGACCTCGACCGTGTCGAGATTGGCCTGCGCCTTGGTGAGTTCGGCCTGGACGTTCTGCGCCATGGCCATGATTTCTTCGAGACTCTTCATCCGTCACTCCCGGTCTTGGTCCAGCCGATCAACTCGGCATCTGGAAAAGCGGCAATCGCGGCGGCGACGATCGGCGAGGCGAGCACCGCTTCGCGCTCCGCCGTTTCCTTCGCCGCCTGTTCTTCGCGCAGCGTCATCGCGGTGGCGCCGTCGACAAGGGTAATCTTCCAGTGCACGCCGGTGCTGTCCTTGAGCGCCCCGCCCAGTTCGCGCACGAAATCCTGCGGCAGCGGCCGCGCCGCGCCGAAATCGATCTCGCTGCCCTCGAACCGCACCGGCCGCATGTAATCGCGCACGAACATCGCGAGCTGGAGGCGGCGATGCTCCTCGAGGTGCTCGGCGAGTTCGGTGAGGTTGGTCGGCAGCACCGGCCCGCTTTCCTGCACGGTCGCCGGCGCAGGCGCGGTGGGCGCCGCAGTCGCTGCGGCCGGCGCACCGGCGGGCACCGCGATGCTGCCGCTGAGGATCTGCTTGGCCAGTTCGCCCGGATCGGGGAGCTGCGCCGCGTGGATCACCCGCAGCAGCGCCATCTCGGTCGCCTCGATCGGCAGCGCCGCCTTGGCGACTTCGTCATGCCCGCGCAGCAGCAGCTGCCACAGCCGGTGGAGTGCCGGGAAGGACAGACGGCTCGCCCAGCCCTCCACCGCCTCGCGCTCCTCGGTCGACTGGCCGGAGAGGCGGTGGGTGCCGAGCTTGACCAGCGTCACGCCGTGCACCGTCTCCAGCAGCGCGCGCAGCACCGCCAGCGGATCGACGCCCAGGTCATATTGCGCGCGCAGACCGGCAAGCGCTTGCTGCGCCTGGCCTTCGACCAGCGTACCGAACAGCGCCCGGTTCGCGCCGCGATCGGACAGGCCCAGCATCTGGCGCACGGCTTCCGCCTTCACGCCCTCGCCTTCCAGCCCCGCATGCGCGATCGCCTGGTCGAGGATCGACAGCCCGTCGCGCGCCGAACCTTCCGCCGCACGCGCGACCAGCGCCAGCGCCTCCGGCTCCGCCTCGACCTGCTCGGCCTCGCACACGCGCGCGAAATGCTCGGCGAGCAGCTCGGCGGGGATGCGGCGCAGGTCGAAGCGCTGGCAGCGCGACAGCACCGTCACCGGCACCTTGTTCACCTCGGTGGTGGCGAACAGGAACTTCACATGCCCCGGCGGTTCCTCCAGCGTCTTCAGCAGCGCGTTGAACGCGTTCTTCGACAGCATGTGGACTTCGTCGATGATGTAGATCTTGTAGCGCGCCGAAACCGCCGCGTAGCGCGACGCCTCGATGATCTCGCGCACGTCGTCGACGCCCGTATGGCTGGCGGCGTCCATCTCGATCACGTCGATATGGCGCCCTTCCGCGATCGCGCGGCAGGGTTCGCAGACACCGCAGGGATCGATCGTCGGGCCGCCCTGCCCGTCCGGGCCGATGCAGTTGAGCGCCTTGGCGATCAGCCGGGCGGTGGAGGTCTTGCCCACCCCGCGCACCCCGGTCAGCAGGAAGGCGTGCGCCAGCCGATCCCTGCGGATCGCATTGCCGAGCGTGGTGACCATCGCATCCTGCCCGATCAGCGCGCTGAACGTCTGCGGCCGATATTTGCGGGCGAGCACGCGATACGCTTCGCCGCGCGCGGGCTGCGGGGGTTCGTCGAGGCCAAGCAGGGAATCGGACATCACGACCCTATCTAGGGACCCGCGCTCGATTTGTCGAAGCGCCAGGCACGATGGGTTGTGGATAGCGATGTAGGTGATGGGTGGGAGCCGGAACGACCCGGGACGAAATCGTTACGGCTGCTTCCTTCCGGACCTGACCGGGTTGGCGACGATCCCGTCCGCCCGACTCCCGCGGCGCATATGGGGGAAGCGCGCGCGGGTGGCAAGGGCGCAAATTGCGACCGCATGCTCGGCCAGACCGTCAGCCGCTGCGGGCGATCAACCGCCACAGGATGATCCCGAGCGCGAGAAGCAGCGCCGTCGCGGCGATCACGGCCGCGGTACGCGCGCCAAATCCAGTCTGATGCGGGTCGAAACGATCGAGTCGCATGGGTCTGCCTCCTAGTCGAGGCGAAGACTGCGCATCCGGGGATGCACCCACCATAGGATAATTCCCGGATCTGACAAATTTCGAAACAGCCAGCCCTTCGCAAGTATTGGTAGAGATAATAGGCTCCGACTCGATGTAGAGAAGGGGCTTGGTCATCAGCAGGATCAGTTAAGGGGGGACTATATGGATAACCAGCTTAGTCGCAGACACTTGATCGGCAGCGCATTAGCCGCGTTCGGAGCCATCGCCTTGCCCGGCAACGCCGCGGCGCTGGGTGGATATCGACCGAACTGCAGCACCGGCGCTGAAGACAAGAAGCCGTGCACGCCACGCTTCACCCCGGCACAGGCCTTTGACCGCCTGCGCAAAGGCATCTTCCCGGCCGAGGGAGGCAAGCTCCAGACGAAAACGCCAGTGGAAGTGGACCTCACGAAGACGCAGGAACCGTTCTGCGCATTGCTGAGCTGCTCGGACAGCCGCGTGCCGCCCGAATTGATTTTCGGTGCGGGCCTGGGAGACCTGTTCATCGTCCGCAACGCCGGCAATGCGCTCAATACCGCCGCGATCGGCTCGCTCGAATATGCGGTGGCGGAACTCTGCGTGCCGCTGATCGTGGTCATGGGACACGAACATTGCGGGGCGGTGGAAGCCGCGCTGAGCGTGGTGGAGATGAGCAGGGAATATCCGGGCGTGATCGGCAATATGCTGGAGCCGATCCTGCCCGCAGCGATCGCGACCCGCAACGCTCCCCCGGGCGACGCTCGTCCGACGGCGGAGCGCGCCACCAGGGCGCATGTCAGCCGAATGACGGCGGCGCTCCGCCAGCGGACCGACCCGCTGCTACTGAATCCGCAGAAGGACGGCCGCTTGTGGGTGGTCGGTGCTTATTACAAAATAGGGACGAACGAGGTCGATTTCTTCGACCTTCCCCCCGGTGTCGCGCTCAGCGCTCCCGGCTGAGATCGTCCACTTCGCCCATGATCGTGTCGAGCGCGGTGCGCCCATCCTCATTGAGCGAGGTCGAGCGGCGCGAGGGCAATTGCCCCTCCGACATCAGCGCTTCGAGCGCGACGCGACCGCGGGCGACGCGGCTCTTGATCGTGCCGACCGCGACTTGGCAGATCTCGGCCGCCTCTTCGTAGGCGAAACCGCCGGCGCCGACCAGGATCAGCGCCTCGCGTTGCGGCTGCGGCAAATGGAGCAGCGCACGCTGCATGTCCGCCAGCTCGACGTGGCGATCCTGGCTCGCCGGCGCCGCCAGCAGGCGGTCGGCGACCAGATCGTCCCACTCGCCCTTGAAGCGCGCGCGGCGCATCTGGCTGAGATAGAGGTTGCGCAGGATGATGAAGGTCCAGGCGCGCATGTTGGTGCCGGCCTGGAACCGCTTGCGCGCGGCCCATGCCTTGAGCAGCGTTTCCTGCACCAGATCGTCGGCGAGATCGCGGCTGCCCGACAGCGAGCGACCGAAGGCGCGGAGGTGCGGGATGACCTGCGCAAGCTGTGTCTTGAATTCGGGATCCGACAGCGAAACATGTTCCACCGGGGCCGCCGTCGCGCCCGGTTCGTCGTGATCCGTGTGGGTAGCTTCCGTCATGCAATCCCGATCATTAGCGCGCTGGGCGTCGCGGTTCGTTGTCAAGCTGGGGTCCGACGGCGTGATGTCAAGCATCGTGCTGTGCAGCATTTCGCGTCAAACCAACAAGATAACAGCAAAAATCACAATGACCAGCAGCGTGCCGATGATCAGCACGTAGCGCGCCACTCCCGGCGTGGTGCCCGCGCGGGCACGATCCGTGGAAAGCGAGGCGGGTTCATCTTGCTCAGCCATGTCATGCTAAACACCCGAAAACCGTTTTAGGTCCGTACCGGGTGGAACCCGCCCGCATTTTCCGATCAGGCGGGAACGGTCGCCTCGTCGAAGAACAGCGCCTGGCTGATCGTCGCCTTCACCGTTTCGCGCTGGAACGGCTTGGTGATCAGGAAGGTCGGTTCGGGGCGCTCGCCGGTGAGCAGACGCTCCGGGAAGGCGGTGATGAAGATCACCGGCACCGCGAATTCGGCGAGAATGTCCTTCACTGCGTCGATGCCCGAGCTGTCGTCGGCCAGCTGGATGTCGGCGAGCACCAGGCCCGGACGATCCTCCATGGCGAGCGCGACGGCCTCGTCGCGGGTGACGGCGACGCCGGTGACGTCATGGCCGAGGTCGCGGACGATCTGCTCGAGATCCATCGCGATCAGCGGCTCGTCCTCGATGATCATCACCCGGGTGCGGGTCTGGCGTTCGATCTCGGCGACCGCTTCGGCGACCAGTTCGGTCACACGCGCGGGCTGCTCGCCGATCAGATAGGCAGCGTCCTCGGGCGGAAAGCCTTCCACCGTCGTCAGCAGCAGTGCCTGGCGCGAAAGCGGGGTGAGGCGGGCGAGCCGCTTGCGGGCGATCGCCTCGGCATCATTGCCCTGCTCGACCGCGTCGATGCTGTCGTCCCACTGGCTCGACTGCCAGATCACCTGGAAGGTGCGGTAGAGGCCGAGACGTGCATCGACGTCGCGCGGAAACTGGTCCGGTGCCTCGACGATCGCTTCGAGGGCGGCGCGGACATAGCGGTCGCCTTCGGCCTGGTTGCCGGTGAGTGCACGGGCATAGCGCCGCAGGAGCGGAAGGTGCGGCGCGAGTTGCTGACCAAGCGACATGAGCTGTGTTTTCTCCATCAGGTTCGGGAGCCGTTGTCGCCCCCGGCGGGCCGTATTTCAATTGATTCCGTCACCCGAAGAAGCCCCTCCCCGGATTTCGCATCGATGGTGGAACAATCGAGGCGCTCTTTGGTTTCATCGTCCGGACCGCGTGGATGGTTACCGCGACGTCGGGTGCTTGCACTCGGCGTCGTTATCACTATTCGCGGTAGCGGTCACATCGTTCATTCGTCCGGGTGTCCGGACATTTTCCGGACCCTTAGGGGGGAATTGGTGCATTCCGCTAAAGATGATCAGGGCAAGCAGCCGCAGCCGGAGCAGGGGAGCGACAAGAAGTCGCGCCCCAACGCCGACGTGGGGGACGTATTGCGCCGTACATATGACGAGACGCTGAACGAGTCGGTGCCGGATGACCTGCTCGACCTGCTGAAGAAGCTCGATTAAACGAATCCGCCCATGAACGGCACGGATTCTCCGCCCCGCGGCCGAGGCTTCTCGGCGGCGCTGGGGCGATTGCCCACGGGCGCCAAGGTATTCCTGATTCTGGTCGGCGCGCTGCTGCCGCTGGCGCTCATTGCGCTGTTCACCACCCTGCAGACGACGCGCAGCGCCGATGACGAGGCGCGCGAGCGACTGAGCGTCACTGCACAGGAAAGCGCGGGCAACCTCGAAAATCTGCTCGCGAATCATGTCGCGCAGCTCGGCGAGGCGCTCGCCGCCCTGGAGCGCAACCCGGACGATGCCCCCAGCTGCACGCGGCTCGCCGGCACCTATGCCGCACAGGCCCAATCGCATTTCGTGGTGCGCGACGGCCGCGGCCGGACCCTGTGCGGCCGCACGTTCGACCAGTCCGGCATGATCGATTCATCGCGCGGCGACGTCGCGGCGCGGATCGTGCCGGGCGGCCTGTTGCTGCGGATCAGCGGCGGCGACGGCGCCACTGCCACTGCCTATTATCCGCGCGACCTGCTCGCCGGCCTTGCCCGCCCGAGCGGCTTCGTCCCCGAATATGGCGCCGCGCTGATCGGCCATGGCGACCGGCTGACGCTCCGCGCGCTCAAGGACAACGGCCCGCTCGACCGCGGCAAGAGCCTGCGCAGCAACCTCGGCGTCGACGATCTCGCGCTCGAGACCACCATGCCCGGCGCGCCGATCACCTCCCCGCTGGTGATCGCGACCGTGCTGCTGGTGGTGATGTGGATCGCCGCCGCCGGCATCGGCTGGTTCGTCGTCGACATCCTGCTGATCCGCCCCTTGCGCCAGCTGCGCGGCAGCGTCGCCAATTATCAGCCCGGCGACGTGATCGACACCGAGCGGCTGGGCCCCATCCCCGCACAGGAGATCCGCGAGCTGGGCGACACGTTCAGCGATATCAGCCGCACCGTGCAGGCGCACGAGGCCGATCTCGCCAAGGGCCTGGTCCAGCAGACCCGCCTCACCCGCGAGGTCCACCATCGGGTGAAGAACAACCTCCAGGTCATCTCCAGCCTGATCAACTTCCACGCCCGCGCCGCCAAGGGCCGCGAGGCGGCCGAAGCCTATGCCTCGATCCAGCGCCGCGTCGACGCCCTCGCCGTGGTCCATCGCCACCATTATGCCGAGATGGAGGAAAATCGCGGGCTCGAGCTGCGATCGGTGATCGGCGAGCTCGCCGCTAATCTCCGCGCCACCGCGCCGGAGCAGGCGCGCGGCCTGGGCATCACGCTGGAGGTCGAGTCGCTGCTCGTCACGCAGGACGTGGCGATCGCCGTCTCTTTCCTGCTCACCGAGATCATCGAGCTCGCGGTCAGCTGCAACGAGGCGGCGCAGATCCGCATTTCGATCAAGGCGCCCGAGGATGCCGATCGCGCCGTGGTCCGCGTCTCCTCGCCCGCGCTGGTCGGCGGCGCGACCTTCGAGGGCCTGGTCGAGAAGCGCTATGGCCGCGTGCTGCTGGGCCTCGCCCGCCAGCTGCGCACCCAGCTCCACCACGACCCGCTGGTCGGCGCCTATGAGACCACGATCGCGATCAACGGACGCTTCTGAAAAAATCGTCTGCGTGGTGGAACCCGGCAACGGGGTCGACGTTCTACACTTCGGATAGCGACCTTTGCCCCCCCGCTCTCGCTGTCCACGACATGGGCCCGGAAGCGTCTACCCTCCCCCCCCCCCGGTGACGCTTCCGGGCCTACATCCCTCCTGACATCGCTGGATCGAGCTTCCCACGGCGCCTCTGCGCTGAGCTGCAGGAACGTTTCCACGCGCGCGGCATTGAACCCTTCGTCCCGGCAAACGGGGAATGAAGGAGATTTTCGATGCGTAAACTCATCGCGTGCGCCGCGCTCGCCGGCACCCTGCTCATCGCAGCCTGCAACACCGTGGAGGGCGCCGGCAAGGACGTCGCTTCCGCGGGCGACACCGTCGCCAACGCCGCAGACAAGTCGAAGTAAGGACGTCAGCAAGCCCCTGCCGCACCGCGGCGGGGGCTTCGCTTATTCGGCGGTCTCGGCCTCGGCCTCGACGTCCGCCGCTTCCGCCTCGGTCGCCGCCGTGCGCTCGCGCCGCCGCCGGGTGAAGTAGATCGCGATCAGCGACAGGAAATACAGCCCGATCAGCGGGCCCGCCAGCAGCAGCTGCGACCCCACGTCCGGCGGGGTCAGCACCGCCGCGATCGCCACAGAGGCGACGATGGCATAGCGCCACGCGCCCTTCAGCTGCTCATAGGTGACGATGCCAGCATGTTCGAGCAGCATCAGCAGCACCGGCAGCAGGAACGAGATCCCGAAGCCGAAAATGAACTGCATGATGAACTTGAGGTAGTTGTTCACGTCGGGCAGCGCGGTCTGCTCCACCCCGCCCAGATTGCCCTGGAAGCCGAGCAGGAACTTCAGCGCCACCGGGATGGCGACGAAGTACGCCATCGAGGCGCCGGCGATGAACAGGATCGGCGTGGCGAGCAGGAACGGCAGCAGCGCCTGCTTCTCGCGCCGGTACAAGCCGGGCGCGACGAACTGCCAGAGCTGGTTGGCGATGATCGGAAACGCGATCATCAGCCCGGCGAAGAACGCCACCTTCACCTCGACGAGGAAGCCGCCGAAGATATCGGTGTTGATGATCTTCGCCTGCCCCGCCGTCTTGAGCGGCGCGACGAGGAAGGAGAGGATGCCGCGCGCGAAATAGAGGCAGCCGCCGAACGCCACCAGCAGCGACAGGATCGACCAGACCAGCCGCTTGCGCAGCTCGATCAGATGCTCGAGCAGCGGGGCCTGGGTATCGTCGATCTCGCTCACGGCTGTACTTCGCTGGCAGGGGGTACGGGCTTGGCGTCGTTCGCGGCGGGTTTCGGCGCGGAAACCTCGACCGGGGCCGGATCGGCATGGATCTCCGGCTGCGGCGTCATCACCGGGGCATCGCCGTCATGCGGCACATGGTCGTGCGAGACGGGCTCCTGGGCGACATGCTCGATCGCCGGCACGGCATCGGGCGCGGCAAGCGGCTGCGGCGGATATTGCCGCATGATCCGCTCATTCTCCGCCGCCCATTGCTTCTCCAGCTCGGCCAGCTCGGCCTCGCGGACCATCGAATCGATGCCCGAGCGGAACTGACGGGCGACGCCGCGCGCCTTGCCGACCCATTTGCCGACGAAATGCATCGCCCGCGGCAGGTCCTTCGGCCCGATGAAGATGAGGGCGGCGATGGCCACGACCAAAAACTCGCCGGAATCGATATTGAACATTCTGTCGGCGCATCCACTCGCACGGCATGCCCCGGGCGTCCCGGCGCGCTGCGATCAAACCCCGGGGCGCCAGCCTTGGCGCGGCGCCCCGGCAGGGCTCAGCGCTGCTCCTCGCGGGCGCGCTCGGCTTCAGGCGTATAGCCCGGCTCGGGCGCCGGCTTGCCTTCGATCCGGGTCGGCGGCGTCTGGGTATCGTCCTCGGCCATGCCCTTCTTGAAGTTCTTGATGCCCTTCGCGACGTCACCCATCATGTGGGAGAAACGGCCGCCGCCCAGCAGCAGGATGGCGATGATGCCGACGACCAGCCAGTGCATCAGGCTGAAGCTACCCATGAGAATTCTCCTTGATATCCCGACCTATCTAAGGCCCGCGGCTCCGCACGGCAACGGTTGATCGCCCTACGTTGGCGTACACAGCGCCGAACGGAAGGTGAGGCCTCTATTCCTCGTCCGTGACAGTTTCGCTTTCCGCCGCCGCCTCGGCCGCGTCGAGCTGTTCCAAGGCGAGATCGACGGGATCGAGCAGCCCCGCCGCCTTGAGGTCCTCGATCCCCGGCAGGTCGCGCCGGCTGGCCAGCCCGAAATGGCTGAGGAAGCCCGGCGTCGTGGTATACATCAGCGGCCGCCCCGGCACTTCGCGGCGCCCGGCGGGGCGCACCCAGCCCGCCTCCATCAGCACGTCGATCGTGCCCTTGGAGATCTGCACGCCGCGGATCGCCTCGATCTCGGCCCTTGTCACCGGTTCGTGATAGGCGATGATCGCCAGCGTCTCGATCCCCGCCCGGCTGAGCTTGCGGCTGTCCTCGCGGTCGCGGCGGAGCAGATGGGCGAGATCCGCGGCGGTCTGGAAATGCCAGCGGTCGCCGCGGCGGACCAGCTCGATGCCGCGACCGGCATAGTGGTCGCCGAGCGCCGCCAGCGTGGCGCGGATGTCGACCTCGGGCCCGACATAGGCGCGGATCTCGTCGACGCTCATCGGCGCCTCGGACGCGAACAGCACCGCCTCGACCGCGCGGATCGGATCGCCGGCGTCGATCATATCGGGATCGCCTTGAGGTAGAGCGGCGCGAACGGCGAATCCTGGCGAATCTCCAGCCGCCCCTGACGCGCCAGCTCCAGCGCGGCGACGAAGGACGAGGCGAGCGCCGAGCGGCGGAACAGCTCGCTCGCGCCCTCGGGCAGGAAGCTCTCGATCACGTCCCAGTCGATCCGGGTGCCGAGCTGGGTGGAGAGCCGCTCCAGCGCCGCCTCCAGCGTCATCACGTCGCGGTGGGCGACGACGTGCATCACCGGCCGCGTACGCGCGCTGATCCGGCCATAGGCGGCGATCAGGTCGTAGATCTCCACTTCCCACTTGGCCTGGCGCTGGACGCGCAGGCCTTCGGGCGCGCCGCGCGGGAAGACATCGCGCCCCATCCGGTCGCGCGCGACCAGCCGGGCGCCGGCCTCGCGCATCGCGCTCAGCCGTTCGAGGCGGAGCTGCAGGCGGAGCGCCAGCTCCTCGGGGCTCGGGCTCTCGGCGGGGTTGCGGGGGAGCAGCAGCGCGGACTTCAGATAGGCGAGCCATGCGGCCATCACCAGATAATCGGCGGCGAGTTCCAGCCGCAGCTCGCGCGCGGCATGGACATAGGCGAGATACTGCTCGACCAGTTCGAGGATCGAGATCTGGCGCAGATCCACTTTCTGCGTGCGGGCAAGCGCGAGCAGCAGGTCGAGCGGGCCTTCCCAGCCCTCGACCTCGATCTTCAGAATGTCGTCGCCCCCGTCCACCGGGTGGTCATAGGAGGGGCACGCCCCCCAAGCAAATCCTCCCCTGCCACGCAGGGGAGGGGGACCATTTGCGCAGCAAATGGTGGAGGGGCCGCCGCGGCACGCGGCGGAGCCGTGCGGTCGCATTCCGCGCCTCCGGCGCGGCCCCTCCACCACCGCCTTCGGCGGCGTCCCCCTCCCCCAGCAAGCTGGGGGAGGAAACGCTCAGCTCACCCCCAGCAGCGCATCCCGCTTGGCCAGCAGCTCGGCGAGCGGCACGTCCTCCGCCTCCTCCACCGAGCCCATTGCCCGCGCGAGCCGCTCCAGGCACACCGCCGGCGCATCAGGAATCCGGGACGCGATCTCGACCATTTCCGGCATCCGCGCCCAGCAATCGAGCACCACGTCGCAGCCAGCCGCCAGCGCGCGCTCGGCCTTCTCGCCGGCGGTGCCGGAAAGCGCCTTCATGTCGATATCGTCGGTGAACAGCAGCCCGTCGAAGCCGATCCGGCCCCGGATGATCTGGCGGATCACCGTGGGCGAGAGTGTGGCGGGCAATTCGGCATCCCAGGCTTCGAACACGATATGCGCGGTCATCCCCATCGGCGCGTGCGCCAGCCGCTGGAACGGCAGCAGGTCCGCCTCCAGCTCCTCGGCGGAGGCCCTCACCCGCGGCAGTTCGAGATGGCTGTCGACCATCGCCCGGCCATGCCCCGGCATGTGCTTGATGACCCCGACCACGCCGCCGCGCGCCAGCCCGTCGAGCAGCGCTCGGCCCAGCGCCGCCACCCGCATCGGATCGCGCCCGAATGCGCGGTCGCCGATCGCCGGCGTGCCGCCCTCCACCGCCACATCGAGCAAGGGCGCGCAGTCCACCGACACCCCTGCCTCGCGCAGGATCGCGGCAAGCGCCTGGCCGTTCGCCCGCGCCGCCTCGACCGCCGAGATCGGCGCGCGCTCATACAGTGCGTCGAAGGCGGCGCCGGTCGGGAAGGCCGGCCAGACCGGCGGCTGCATCCGCGCGACACGGCCGCCTTCCTGGTCGATCAGGATCGGCAGGTCGCCCCGGCCGCTCAGGTCGCGGAGATCGTCGGTGAGTGCCCGCATCTGCGCGGGATCGACGCAGTTGCGCTTGAACAGGATATAGCCGAGCGGCTCGGCCTCCTTGAAAAAGGCGCGTTCGTCGTCGGTGAGCGAAGGGCCGGACAGGCCGAAGATCACGGGCTTCATGGGCGCAAGGCCTAACCGATCCGGCCGCCCCCGCAACCCCTGTCAGCTCGCGACGAAGCAGTTCTCGCCGGCGACCTTGAGCTTGCCGCAAATCTCGCGCGCCTGGCCGTTGCTGCCTGCGTTCACCCGCAGCCGGTAGACGGTCTTGCCCTCCGCCGTGGCGAACGGCACCACCAGCTTGCCCAGCGGCGCGAGATAGGCGAACCGCTTCGACATCCGCGTCCAGGCAAGGTTCGCCGCGCCCTCGCTGGGGAAGGCGCCGAGCTGGACCAGCGCGCCCGCCCCCTCGCCCGCCGAACTCGCCGCCGCCACCTTGGGCGTCGGCGTCGGCTTGACGATCGTGGGCGCAGGCAAGGCGATCGTCGCGCTGCTGCTCGCCTTGGGGCCGTTGGTCGGCGCCTGGCGCGGCTTCTGCCCCTCGACCGGCGCCTCGGGCAGCGCGCCAACATTGATGCCGGCCTCGCTCGGCCCGCCCTGGCTGGTGCGGAAGACGATGTCGCCCTCGCCGTCCACACGCATCCCGCCCGGCTGGTCCGGCCGCACCTTGTAGGGTTCGGCCGGGGCCGCGATCAGCGCGCCATTGCCGTCGCGCGAGGCCTGGTGCCGCAGCCAGTAATAGACGCCGCCCGCCGCCCCCAGCACGAGCAGGGCGAGGAAGATCGTGACGAACACGCGGCCCTGCCGCGGCTCCTCATAGGCCTCCTCCACCGTCTCCAGCCAGGGGAGCCGCTCGCTGTCGTCGTACCGGCCGCGCATCGCCGTCACATCTCCTCGACCGCCTCCACGCCCATCAGCGCGAGGCCGTTGCGGATGACCTGCTGGATCGAGCGGCCGAGGAACAGCCGCGCGCGGGTCAGCGCCGGCTGCTCGACCATCAGGAAACGCCGATCGGCAGAGTCGTTGCCCATATTGTAGAGCGCATGGAATTCCGCCGCCAGATCATAGAGATAGAAGGCGATCCGGTGCGGTTCGCGGGCGCTCGCCGCCGCTTCCACCACGCGCGGGAATTGCGCGGCGAGCTTCGCGACGCCCAGTTCGCGCCCGTCGAGCAGCGACAGGTCCGCCGCCTCGTCGAGGCTGATCCCCGCCTCGGCTGCGCGGCGATGCACCGATGCCACGCGGGCATGGGCATATTGCACGTAGAAGACCGGGTTTTCCTTGGACGTCTCCAGCACCTTGGCGAAGTCGAAGTCCATCTGGGCATCGGCCTTGCGGGTGAGCATGGTGAAGCGCACCACGTCCTTGCCCACTTCGCGGACGACGTCCGCGAGGGTCACGAAATTGCCCGCGCGCTTGGACATCTTCACCGGCTCGCCGGCGCGCAGCAGGCGCACCATCTGGACGAGCTTGACGTCGAACCGGGTCTCGCCGCCGGTCAGCGCCTGCACCGCCGCGACGATCCGCTTGACCGTGCCCGCATGGTCGGCGCCCCAGATGTCGATCAGCTGGTCGGCCGACTGCGCCTTCTGGAAGTGATAGGCGAGATCGGCGCCGAAATAGGTCCATTGCCCGTTCGACTTCTTGATCGGGCGATCCTGGTCGTCGCCGAACTGGGTCGAGCGGAACAGCGGCAGCTCCACCGGCTCCCAATCCTCGGGCGTCTCGCCCTTGGGGGCCTCGAGCACGCCGTCATAGACGAGGCCGCGCTCGCGCAGCCATGCCTCGGCCTGTTCGGGCTTGCCGGCGGCCTGCAGCTCGGCCTCGGACGAGAACAGGTCGTGCCGGATGCCGAGCAGCGCCAGATCGTCCTTGATCATGACGAGCATCGCCGCGACCGCAGTCTTGCGGAACAGCACCAGCCATTCGCTCTCGGGCGCATCGACATACTTGTCGCCGAACTCGGCGGCGAGCTGCTGGCCCACCGGCTTCAGATAGTCGCCCGGGTACAGGCCCTCGGGGATCTCGATCGTTTCGCCCAGCGCCTCGCGGTAGCGCAGATGCGCCGAGCGGGCGAGCACATCGACCTGGCCGCCCGCGTCGTTGACATAATATTCGCGGATCACCTTGTGCCCGACGAACTCGAGCAACGTCGCCAGCGCATCGCCCACCACCGCGCCGCGGCAATGGCCCATGTGCATCGGACCCGTCGGGTTGGCCGAGACATATTCGACGTTGACGGTCGTCCCCGCGCCCAGCGACGAGCGGCCATAATCCGCCCCGGCGCGCAGGATCTCGGCGACTTCGCCGCGCCAGCTGTCCTCGGCCAGCGTCATATTGATGAAGCCGGGGCCCGCGACCGACACGGCCGCGACCTCGTCCAGCTTCTCCAGCTCGGCGACCAGCTTCTCGGCGAGCGCGCGCGGATTGGTGCCGGCGGGCTTGGCGAGCACCATCGCGGCATTGGTGGCGAGATCGCCATGGCTCGGATCGCGCGGCGGCTCGACCGTGATCGCGCGTCGCTCCAGCCCCGCAGGCAGATCGCCGGCGAGGACGAGCGCATCCAGGGCCAGATTCAGATGCGCGGCGAAACGAGCATAGAGCGTCATTGAGCAATCCAATGGGGAATGGGAGCGGCGGCTGTAGCGCAGTGGCGCGGCGCCGTCATCCCTATTGGATATAAGCGGGCTTGCCGAGGGTGCGAAGCCTCCCAACCACAAAGTCCGGCCCTTTGGGATCTCCAGCTACAGCCGCACCGTGCATCGGTAGCGGAGATAAGAAATCTCCGTAACAGGTGCGCGCCAATGCCAGCTCACTCGATTTGTGATCGGCTTATTCGTAATTGATCGCCCTACCGCCCCATGAGGATGATATCGCATTCTCAAAACGAACCAGGATCATACCGATCCCCTTCAAAATTTTGCTTAACTTCGAATTCGTGTGCTGTAATGATTGCACACCATTGACTCAAAGACGGGGGCGCAAGTGGGGGACGTCATCTACACGACGGTAGCTGGGAAAATAAAACCGCTTCTGGATAAAATCAAAACTGTTGGCGTTCCACCGAAGGTGACAAACGCTTGGCTGAAGACAATTGGTTTCACATCTAGTAATGACGGCTCACTTATTGGCGTCTTGAAAGTTGCACAGTTAATAGACGGCAGTCAGGTGCCAACACCTCTGTGGCAGAAATTCCGAGGCTCTGAAGGACCCACAGCCTTGGCCGAAGGCATACGGACAGGATACGCCGAGCTTTACGGCGTTTATCC
Organism: Sphingomonas sp. NFR04; assembly: GCF_900114095.1. Lineage (GTDB taxonomy): Bacteria > Pseudomonadota > Alphaproteobacteria > Sphingomonadales > Sphingomonadaceae > Sphingomonas. The sequence continues at coordinate 120,723 of NZ_FORV01000005.1, forward strand.
CGACGCCCATGAACGACCTAATGTTGATCTAGAAAACGTCTTTTCCCAGAGCTCCAAGGCTGGGAAGCAGGCGATAACTAAAGCCGTCGCCACTTTCAAAAACCTAGCCAAAGAAGCTGATTTCTCTAAAAACAATTCCGAGGTACCTGCGGAGGCACAACATTTTGAGACATCCACGCTGCACGCCCCTGTAGAAATGAAAGCCCCACTAAAACCTCGAAGCAGCGCCCCAAACCTCCATATTGATGTTCAGGTCCACATTTCCGCTGACGCAAGCCTAGATCAAATTGATCAAATATTTGCCAGCATGGCAAAGCATCTTTACGGCGCGTAAACGTGATTGAAGACAACGAAATATTTAAAGCTGCCAAGGCGATACAAGAGGACATATCTTATTCGCTGGGAGCTCCGGCACAGGGTATATTGGCGCCAAGAAACGCCGTTATACCAGCGATATTGTTCGACAGAACTCGCGGTTACTTGGTGAAAATAGCAAATCAAGCTAACGGAGCTTACGCCAACGGATGGTATGACGCGTGCGCAGTTATGCTGAGGCGGTTGCTTGAGACCTTAATAATAGAAGCGTTCGAATCTCGTGGCATTGCTCAAAATATCCAAAATTCAAGTGGCGACTTTCTTTTCCTGCGCGATCTAATCGACCGAACTATATCAGAAAAAGCTTGGAATTTGAGCCGAAATGCTAAATCTGCTATGCCCCGTCTGAAAGACGTCGGAGACAAGTCGGCACATAGCAGAAGGTTCAATGCCGTCAGGTCCGACATCGACAAAATCTCTGACGATCTTCGTCTGGTCGCAGAAGAGCTACTAGTCATATCTGGCCTACGATAACAACGAGGGCGCTTCTTTACGAGTAGGGCAAAGGCTCTCCTACCCCCGCACCAACCCCTCCATCCCCGCGGCCGTGGTCATCGCCGGGAACAGCGCCTTCGCCGTCTGCGCAGCCGCCAGCCCGAAATGCCGCGAGACCGCGCTCGCGATCAGCACGTCAAGCGCCGTCGTGGGCTTGAGGTCGCGCCCCTCGTACAGCGCCGCGTCGCCCAGCCCCGGCCAGTCGGCCTGCACCCGGCCGCCCTGCACCGCGCCGCCGAGCAGCATCGCAACCGAGCCGGTGCCGTGATCGGTGCCGCCGGTGCCGTTGGCCTTCACCGTCCGGCCGAACTCGGTCGCTACCACGACCAGCGTATTGTCCCAGTGCGGCCCCAGCCCGGCCTTGAGCGCCGCGACCATCGCGTCGAGGCCCTTGAGCTGCCCGCCCAACCGCCCGCGCTGGCCCGAATGCGTGTCCCAGCCGCCGGTCTCGATCATCGCGATGCGCGCGCCGCCCGGCGCCGAGAGCAGCTTGGCCGCCAGCGTGCCCGTATCCGCCGCCTTCTTGCCGCCGTCGCTGCCGAGGTCGCCGGTGAGCATCCGCGTCGCCATCGCCTCCTGCCAGAGCGGGTGGAGCTGCTTGTCGCCTTCATACATCGCGCTCACCCGCGCGAGCAGGTCGTCCGAGGCCTCGGGCAACGAGGAGGGCGCATAGCTCGCCACCTCGACGCTCCCGCGCAGCGCCATCGGCACCGCGGCGGCGAGCGCGATCGCCTTGTCGCCTTCGGGCAGCAGGCGGAGCAGCCGGTTCATCCAGCCCTCCTTGAGCTGATAGGCCGAGACGCCGCCGGTCTCGAGCACGTTCTGTCCGTCGAAATGCGAACGATCGCGATAGGGCGAGGCGACGGCATGGACGAACAGCGCCTGCTTTGCCCGATAGAGCCCGAGCGTGTTCGGCATCGCCGGGTGCAGCGCGAACATGCCGTCGAGCCTGGGCGCGCTGGCGAAGTCCGCGGCGAGGTCGCCGCGCGCGCCGGCATAGGCGGGGTCGCCGACGGGTGCGACGATGCCCAAGCCGTCGGCCGCGCCGCGCTGGATGAGGAAGACGAAGCGGCGCTCGGTCGGCGCGGCGGCGAAGGCCATGCGCGCGCCCAGCGGCGAGACCAGCAGCGCGGTGGCGCCGGCGGCGAGCAATTGACGACGGTGGAGCATCATGACGCTATCTCCGCAGGAACTCGGGTGCGACCAGCAAGAGCGCGACCCCCTGGCTGTTGCTTTCCGCCCGCGCGATCGCCTGGGCGGTGGCGGGGCTGAGCGCCTCCGGGAACATCGCCGCGGCGCGGGCGCGCGGATCGATCTGGTCGCGGGTGCGCTGCGCCATCCGCTCGGCGGCCTCGACCCGGCGCAGCACCGCATCCGGCCCGGCCCAGGCGCCGGTCACGTCATCCCACCCCGCCGGCGAGCCGGGCTTCCACACCGGCTGGCCGAGCTGATTCATCAGCCCCGGCACCGCGTTGGGCTGGAGCTGCTGGGTGCCGACCGCACGCATCGCCGAGATCGACCATTCCCAAGGCGACTTGAACTTGACCGGGGCAGGCACCCAGCATTCGGGCGAGGCGACGAGGGTACGGTAGAGGCTCGGCAGATCGCCGCCGGTCTTGCGGAAATTCGCCTCCAGCCGCGCGACCAGCTTCGGAGGCGGATCGTCCCCGGCGAAATGGCGGGCGAGCTTGGTGGCGATGTGCCGGGCGGTCGCCGGATGCGTGGCGAGATGGTCGAGCACCGCCGCCGCCTGCGCCTCGCCCGGCTGCGGCCATTGCTGGCCGAGGATCGTGCGCGCACCCGGCTCGTGGAGCGCATCGGCATAGACAAAGTCGCCCTGCCGGCCGGTGCGGCCGGTGAACTTCGCAACCGGCCCACGACCGAAGCCGGCGATGGTCCAGCCGGTCAGCGCGCGGGCGAACTCGGTCACGTCGGCCTGGCCGTAGCCGGTGCGGACACCGAGCGTGTGAAGCTCCAGGATTTCGCGCGCGAGATTCTCGTTGAGGCCCAGGTTGCGGCGGACATTGGGCCGGTTGCTCGCGCGCACCGCCAGCGGACTGTTCGGCCCCACCGACACCGCCTGGTCGAGGAACAGCAGCATCGCCGGGTGCCGCTCCACCGCGAAGAGCATGTCGCGGAAGCTGCCCATCACATGCGGGCGGATCGCTTCGAACTCGAACGCGCCGGCGAGGTTGGTCACCTCCATCTTGTCACCCGAGACGGCGAAATGATTGGCCCAGAAATGCACCAGCCGCTCGGCGAAGGGCGCAGGCGACTGGAGCGCGGCAAGCGCGCGGGCGGTGACGGCGTCGTTGTACAGCGCGCGGCTTTGCTGGCCGAACTGCTTGCGCAGCGCCTCGGCGGGATCGTCGCCGGTCTGGACGATCGGCGGCTGGGGCACCAGCGGCGCCATCGCGCCGGCCGGTCTGGAGGACATCGGCGGTGCCGCAACGGCCGCTGCCGGCTGCGCATTCTTCCGCAACTGCGAAATCTGCTCGCGATAGGCGGCGAATTGCGCGACCAGCGTATCGCTGGCCGGCTGCCCCGCGATCGGCGGCGGAGCGGCGACATAGCGGTCCAGCTGCTGCGCCAGCCAGGCGCGCGGCTCCGCACCGGGATCCTCGTCCGGGCGCGCACCCAAACCGAAGCGATTCAACGCGATACTCATACCCGCCATCGGCTACACTCCGCTGACTGATGCCTTTGCTACTGCTGGATTGTCGCAGGAGTGTGCCAGCGGCCAACGCTTCGTCGCATCCCCGGGCACTTCGTCCCGTGCGTGAACAGTTGCGCGGACTGCAATCATGACCCCCGCGCTTTGCGGTTGTCGAATCTGCTGCAGCGCAACAAAACGTCTATCAAGAACATACGAAGGATGCCGATCTGGCTCTTTTGGCCCAACGAAGGAGAAAGATCGTGACGCGTTTCACCATCGCACTCGCCGCTACCCTGTTCGCCGCTGCTCCCGCTTTCGCCGCCGACAACGCTGACGCGCGCAGCTTCACCCGTGACGGCGTGACCTACACCTACACCTCGACCACCAAGGGCGACGTGCAGGTCCTGGAAGGCGTCGCCAAGCCGGGCAACCAGAATTTCCGCCTCGTCGTGCGCAACGGCTGGGTCGATGGCAACGCCGCCGGCACCCGCGTGTCGTTCCGCGTGCCCAAGGTGACCAAGGTGCAGGTCGCGTCGCGCTAAGCGACGCCCTACCGGCTCCCGGAAAAGAAAGAACCCCGCGGCCGCCTGGGCGACCGCGGGGTTTTCCGTTCTGGGGGGACGGAACTGGAACTTATTGGCTGGCGCCGACGGTGCTGCTGCCGGTCTGGCGGCGGGCCTCTTCGGTCGGGGCCTTGCGGGTGGGCAGATACTGGTGCTTGCCGGCCTGGTGATGCGCCTGGGTGGCGGCGGGCTTGTGGTCCTTCATCCGCCAGGTGACGATCTGGCTCTTGCCGGCGGGCATCCAGACCCGCTCATGGGTCTCGTGGAGCGACTGGGCGGCCGCCGGCGCGGCGACCAGGGTCGCAGAAATCAGTGCGATGGTTGCAAGCTTCACGGTGGCGTTCCTCATGGTTGGGAGCATTCTTTCCTGTCCCCATGATCTACGCATCCGCCGTTGCGGCACACTTGCGCGGCTGTAACGAAAGGTTGCTCCCGCCAGCAACGCGCCGCCAGCAACACTTTCTTACGATGACGCCAAGAAGCAGCAATGCTGCGGCGCGAAGATATCGCATCGGAGCGACAGTCCCGTCCACGAGAACGGGTCGCCGCGCCGGCGCAGGCTGGAACTTCACTCGCCACCGAGAGGGAAGTTTCCATGAAGACTCGTCTTGCCGCCGCAGCCCTGCTCGGCCTGTCCGCGCCTGCTTTTGCGCAGGAGAACGCCCCGCCCCCACCCGTCACCGTCTCGGGCAGCGTCGCGCTGGTCTCGGACTATCGCTTCCGCGGCGTTTCGCAGACCGACAAGGAAATGGCCATCCAGGGCGGCGTAACCGTAAGCCACGAAAGCGGCCTCTACGGGTCGCTCTGGGGCTCGAACCTGTCGGGCTGGGGCACGTTCGGCGGCGCCAATATGGAGCTGGACGTGGTCGGCGGCTACAAGCTGCCGATCGGCGGCGGCGCGGCGCTCGACGTGGGGCTCACCTGGTACATGTATCCGGGCGGCGCCTCCAAGACCGACTTCGCCGAGCCCTATGTGAAGCTGAGCGGCAGCATCGGCCCGGTTTCGGCACTGGCCGGCGTCGCCTATGCACCGCCGCAGCAGGCGCTGGGCAACTGGAGCGCCACGCCCGAGAGCCGCGAGGGCGACAAGGAAGACAATCTGTATCTCTGGGGCGACATCAGCACCGCGGTGCCGAAGACCCCGATCACGCTCAAGGCGCATCTCGGCTATTCGGACGGCAATCCCGGCCTCGGCCCCAACGGCACCAGCGTCGCGCCGACGGGCAGCTATGCCGACTGGCTGGTCGGTGCGGACCTGGCGCTGGGGAAGGTCGTGCTGGGCGTCGCCTATGTCGATACCAGCATCACCAAGCGCGACAGCGCGTATCTGCTGCCAAATTTCTCGAGCACGAAGGACGGCTCGACCATCGCCGGGAGCCAGGTGGTGTTCTCGGTAAGCGCGGCGTTCTGAAGCAAGACCTATCCTCCCCCGCCAGGGGGAGGTGGCGCCGAAGGCGACGGAGTGGGAGGAAGCACGACGGTTCGAGAGGTTCTGGCATCCTCCCCCTCCGTCAGGCTGCGCCTGCCACCTCCCCCTGGCGGGGGAGGAAACGCTTGGGCGCCTTGGCTTCCCTGCTCGTGGAGGTGGCGCGCGTAGCGCGACGGAGGGGTGTCCCCGCTGGAGCGGCGCACACCACCCCCAGCGGGGATACCCCTCCACCACCGTCTTCGGCGGCGGTCCCCCTCCCCCTCCGGGGGAGGATCTCCTTCCCTAGAACCCCTCCGGCAGGTCGATCGTGCCGCAGACTTCCCGATACCGCGCGATGGCGTAGCGGTCGGTCATGCCGGCGATGAAGTCGCCGATATGGCGGCTGCGCCAGGGCTCCTCCGCCGGCAACGCGTCGCGCCATTCCGGCGGCATGCCTGCCGGATCGGCCGCATAGGCGGCGAACAGCCCCGACACGACCTGCCGCGCCGATGCCGCCGCCGCCAGCTGGCTCGGATGGTGGTACAGGTTCGCGTACATGAAGCGCTTCAGCCCGCGCTCGGCGTCGCGCATCGCGGGGGAGAAGCCGGCCAGGCAGCGCCCGGCGCGGCGGACATCGTCGACCGTCGCCACGCCCGAGTCCGCGATCCGCGCGCGGGTCTCGCCGATCAAGTCGTTGACCATCAGCCCGATCTGCGAGCGGATCAGCTCGCCGGTCAGCCGCTTCGCGCTTACGCCGGGGAAGCGCGCCTGCACATCGGCCCAGGCGGCGGCGATCATCGGCACGTCCATGATCTGGTCGAGCGTCAGCAGCCCGGCGCGCAGGCCGTCGTCGATGTCGTGATTGTCATAGGCGATGTCGTCGGCGATCGCCGCCACCTGCGCCTCGAGCGAGGGCCAGCTGTCGAGCTCGAGCGGAAACTCGGCATCGGCGGCGGCCAGCGCCCATTGCGGCTCGTGGATCGGACCGTTGTGCTTGGCGAGGCCCTCCAGCGTGTCCCAAGTCAGGTTCAGCCCGTTCCACATGGGATAGGGGCTGTCGAGCAGGGTCAGCGTGCGCAGGGTGTGGCCGTTATGGTCGAAGCCGCCCTTCCCCGCCAGCGCCGCTTCCAGCGCATCCTCGCCGGCATGGCCGAAGGGCGGATGGCCGATATCGTGCGCGAGGCAGAGCGCTTCGGTCAGGTCCTCGTTCAGCCCCAGCGCGCGGGCGATGGCGCGGCCGATCTGGGCGACCTCCAGGCTGTGGGTAAGCCGCACGCGGAAATGGTCGCCATCGGGCGCCAGGAACACCTGCGTCTTGTGGCGCAACCGGCGGAAGCTGATCGAATGGATGATCCGGTCGCGGTCGCGCTGGAAGGCGTCGCGCGGGCCGCGGGCGCCGCCGCCAGCCTCGGGATGCAGGCGGCCGCGCGTCTGGGCGGGCGTACAGGCCCAGGAGGAAAGCTGTTTCACCCGCGCGCCCTAGCCCAGCCGCACCGCCTTGCGAAGGGTCAAGGCGCGATCTTGGTGACCTTCTGCCCCGCCTCGCTGGTGACGACGAAGGCCGAGACGCCCTCCCCCGCCAGCTTATTGACGAAGGCCTGTGCCTCGCCGCTGGTCTTGAAGGGCCCCGTGACGATGCGGTTGGTCGCCTTGAACGGCATCCACCAGCCGCCGCGCGCCTTGAGCAGCCTGGGCGACTTGGCGGCGACGCCCTTCCAGGCGCGGTCGACGGTCGATTCGTTGGCGCCGCTCGCCACCTGCACCCACACGCGTTCGGGATCGGCCTTTTTCGGATCCGGCTTCTTGGGCTCGGGCTTCTTGCCCTTGACCGGCTTGGTGTCCTCGTCGTCCGCGGACTTGGCGCCCTTCTTCGTGCCGGGCTTGGTCGGCTTGGTGTCGGCGTCCTCTTCGGCCCGCGCGCCCTTCTTGGTGCCCGGCTTGACGGGCTTCGCATCGGCCTCGTCCTCGACCTGCGCACCCTTGCGGGCGCCTGGCTTGGCGGGCTTGGCGGTCTTGGCGTCTTCCTCGTCCGCGACCACCGGCCGCTTGGGCTCCGGCTTGGGACGGACGGTGACCGTCGGCTTGGATGCCGGCGCAACGGTGGTCGGGCGGGGCGCCGGGCTCCGCTCGCTGGCGGGCACATCGATATTCGCGATGATCGACGCAAGCGGCGAATTCGCGGGCGCGACGTGGCGGACCTCAGGCTGCGGCGCCGGAATCGGCTGGACGATCGGCCGGGGCGCCGGCGTCGGCTGCGGGACCGGCGTCGGCTGCCAGCTCGGCTGGGGCGTGGGCGTCGGCTGCGGCACCACCGGCTGCGGCGCGGGTTGGCTCGGCACGGCGCGGGCGACGGGCGCCACGTCCGCCCTCGCGACCTGCACCGGCGCGGTCTTCGGCGTCGAGGCGCCGCGACGCCCGCGCGTATCGGCGCGCACCGGCGTGGTGGCAGGCGCCACCGGGGCGACCTGCGCGATCTGCACCGGCGCCGGGCCAGTATAGGCCGGCAGCGACGGCGCCATGCGCGCATCCGCCAGCCGCGCGGGGGTCGGAGTCAGCTCGCCGAAATGCACCGCGAAGGCGCGATCGGCGGGGCCCAGCGTTGCGATCCGGCGGAAGAAGGGCAGCAGGTTCTTGCCCGCCGCGCCCGGCAGCACCGTGCCCGCGATCTTCTCGGCGCCCGCGACATCGCCGTTCATCGCGAGGATGAAGGCGCGGTCACGCCAGGCGGCGCGGTCCTGCGCGCGGAGCAGCGCGTCGAGCTCGCGTTCCGCCCCGGCACGATCGCCGCTGATGCCGAGCGACAGCGCATAGCGCCGCACCACGTCACTCTCGCGCTTCGTCGCCAGCGCCAGCTTATAGTCACGCTGGGCGAGCAAGGGCTGGCCGAGCAGATCATAGGCAAAGCCGCGATCGGCGGCGAACTCGCGCGGATCTACGCCGCGCTGCTCCGCCTGCTGGAACATCCGCAGCGCCTCACCCGGCCGGCCCTGCCGCACCAGCACCGCGGCGCGGTTGCTGGCGATGCGCGGGTTGGCCGCTTCGATGTCTTCCGCCCGCTGGAGCAGCGCCAGCGCGCCCGACAAATCCCCCAGCCGCGTGCTCAGCCGCGCCGCCGCGATCAGCGCCTCGACGTCGCGCGGATTCTCGGCGAGCACGCGCATCTGGGTGGCCAGCGCATCCGCATCGGGATTGTGCGCCTGCACCACTTCGGTCTGCGCGAGCGCCGGATGTGCGCCGAGGAGCAGCGCCGACGCGAACGCGCCGATGCCGAGATGTTTCTTGCTGATCATGTCGGGCTAACCGCTAGAGCCGCGGCGCTGAACCGCCGCTGACGGGGCAAGGGGTGGCCCGGCGAACCGTGCCACCCCTGCGCCTTACTGGTTGTTCTGGCTGCGCAGGAACCGCGGGATGTCGAGCGGATCCTTGTCCTCTTCCTCGGCGGCCTTGGTGCCGCGCGAGGCCGAGGCCATGCGCTCGAACAGCGTGCCGCCGGTTTTGGGACGCGGGCGGGTATCGGCATCCTCGTCACCGCCGGTCAGCCAGCGGCGGCGGCCGGCCGGCGCCTCGGGGGCCGGAGCGGGGGCAGCGGCCGGAGCCGGCGTCGGTGCCGGGACCATCGCCTCGGCGCCGAGCAGCAGCTCGTCCGAAGCCGGGGCCGGCGGGGTCGGCTCGGGGGCCGGTGCAGGCGCTGCGGCTACCGGCTCGGGGGCCGGCGCGACGGGTGCCGGCGCGGGCGCTTCCTCGGCAACCGGCGCGGGGGCCGGCTCGGGCGCCGCCGGCGCAGGTGCCGCTACCGGCTCCGGCGCAGCAGCAGCGGCCGCGGTGGTGCGGCGCGGGGTGGAGAAGGAGAAGACGCGCGGCTGCTCGGCCGGCGTCGCCGGGCGGTTCTCGACATTCGCATCGATGCCGGTGGCGACCACCGACACGCGGATGCGGCCTTCCAGCTCCGAGTTGAACGCCGAACCCCAGATGATGTTCGCGTCCGGATCGACCAGCTCGCGGATATGGTTCGCGGCTTCGTCGACCTCGAGCAGGCGCATGTCCTCGCCGCCGGTGATCGAGACGATCACGCCCTTGGCGCCGTTCATGCTCACGCCGTCGAGCAGCGGGTTGGCGATCGCCTTCTGGGCAGCGATCAGCGCGCGGTCGTCGCCGTCCGCCTCGCCGGTGCCCATCATCGCCTTGCCCATTTCCTGCATCACCGAACGGACGTCGGCAAAGTCGAGGTTGATCAGGCCGGGCATCACCATCAGGTCGGTGATGCCGCGCACGCCCTGCTGCAGCACCTCGTCGGCCATCTCGAACGCTTCCTTGAAGGTCGTGTTCGCATTGGCGATCAGGAAGAGGTTCTGGTTCGGGATGACGATCAGCGTATCGACATATTTCTGCAGCTCTTCGATGCCCGCCTCGGCCGACTGCGCGCGGCGCTTGCCTTCGAAGGCGAACGGCTTGGTCACGACGCCGACGGTCAGGATGCCCATCTCGCGTGCCGCCTTGGCGATCACCGGCGCCGCACCCGTGCCGGTGCCGCCGCCCATGCCGGCCGCGATGAAGCACATGTGCGCGCCTTCAAGCGACTGCTGGACCTGCTCGATCGTCTCCTCGGCCGCCGCACGGCCGATCTCGGGCCGCGAGCCCGCGCCCAGGCCCTGCGTGATCTTCGCACCCAGCTGGATGCGCTGGGGGGCGACCGACTGCTTCAGCGCCTGCGCATCGGTATTGGCGACCAGGAACTCGACGCCCTGCACCTCGGCGCGGATCATGTTGGCGATGGCATTGCCGCCAGCGCCGCCAACCCCGATCACCGCGATCTTCGGCGTCAGTTCGTCCACGTCGGGCGGAAGGAAATCGATACTCATTCTATGGTCTCCCGTGGCAGCGCACGCGCACGCTGCACAGCCTGATATTCTCTGATGCACGAAGCGAAGCGACGACTCCAGCCATCCCTAGCACCCCGCCACCCGCTTTTCTTCAATAATTCGCCCGGAACGCCGCGATCAACCGCTGGAAAAGCGCGCCCGGGCTCGCCCGCGTCACCAGCTGGTGCCGGCTCGGCTCGAGGGTACGCAGATCGATCGGATCGGCCGCGGCGAACTGGGTGAGCCCCGCCAGCGTCGAGAAGGCAGGACCCGCATGCGCGTTGGGCATGGCGAGCAAGCCCCGCGGCCGCCCGACGCGCACCGCATTGCCCAGCGCCTGCTGGGCGTAGTCGGCGATCCCCGCGAGTTCCGCACCGCCGCCGGTCAGCACGATCTGGCGGCCCACCGGCTCCTGGAAGTTGAGCTTCTTCAGCTCCTTCTGGATCTCGGCGACGATGCGCTCCAGCCGCTGGCGGATCACCGTGTTGAGCGCCGCCTTGGTGATGCGCGGGCCCTCGATCCCCTCGTCCGCCGTGGCGGGAGCGACATCGATCGTCTCGCGATTGTCGCGCGGGGAGAGATTGGCCGAGCCGTGGAAGCATTTGGTCCGCTCGGCCCAGGCCCGCGCGGTGCCGAAGGCGGCGGCGATGTCGTCGGTGATGTCGGCCGACCCCATCGGGATCGACGCCAGCCCCGCCAGCACGCCCTGCGCGAAGACCGACACGTTGGTCACGCCCGCGCCGATCTCGACCAGCGCGACGCCCAGTTCGCGCTCTTCCTCGGTCAGGCAGGCAAGCCCGGTCGCGACCGGCGCGGCGATGATCGAGCGCACCTCCAGATGCGCCGAGCGGACGCACAGGTCGAGATTGCGCACCGGTGAGCCGTCGGTGGTGACGACATGCACGTCGACGCCCAGCCGATCGGCATGCAGCCCCAGCGGCCGCTTGACGCCGCCCAGCCCGTCCACCGTGTAGCGCGTCGGCTGCGCATGCAGCACCATCCGGCCCTGCGGATCGATCGCCCCGCGCCCGGCCTTGAGCAGATCGTCGATATCCGCCTGCTCGACCCGGTGGCCGCCCAGATCGGCTTCGACCTTGACGACGCTGGAGACCAGCCCGCCCGCCGAGAAGCTGACCCAGACATCCTCGATGTTGAAGCCGGCGATGCGCTCCGCCTGCTCCACCGCCTCGCGGATCGCGATTTCGGTGGCGTGCATGTCGGCCACATAGCCGCGCTTCACGCCCCGGCTCTCGCGCTGGCCGGTGCCGAGCACGATCAGATTGCCCTCGTCGGTCCGCTGCGCGATCAGCGCCGAGACCTTCGACGATCCCACGTCGAGCGCGGTGATCAACCCTTCGGGTGCTACCTTCGCCATCAGCCTTCCCCCCTGCCGGTGCCCGCCGGCGGCGTCGTCGTTGGAACGGTCGGTGCAGCTGCCGGCGCGGTGGTTACCGGCGGCGGCGGCTCGATCACGCCCTGCCGACGCACAACCAACTTGTTTGCGTCGCGCATGTCAAATCCGACATAGCCCCGGCCCAGCAGGCGCTGCGTGCCGTCGATTGCCACGAACTTCTTGAGCGCGGCCACGGCTTCGTCCTCGCCTTCGGGCAGCTGCAGCTTCTCGCCCGAGGTGAAGAACAGGTCCCAGCGGCGATTGCCCACCCAGCTCGTCGCCTTGACCAGCGACCTGAGGCCGGGCTGGGTTTCCAGCAGATGCTTGCGCGCCGCTTCCTGGGTATTGGCGCCCTCGCCGATCAGCAGCGGCAGGTCGGGCATCGCGTCGGGCGAGACCGGCTCCAGCGGCACGCCCGAGGGGTCGATCAGCATCAGCTGGCCATGGTTCTGCCAGACGGCAGCCGGGGTGCGCTCCTCGATCGCGATGTGCAGCGTGCTCGGCAGGCGGCGCGAGACGCGCGCATCCTTCACCCAGGGGAATTTCAGCAGCCGCTCGCGCACATCGGCGAGGTTCACCAGCGGCATGGCGCGCGAATCCTGGTCGAGCACCTGCTCGTACACCGTCGCGCGGTCCATGCGCTTCAATCCGTCGATCTGGATCTCGTCGACCTTGAGCCCGGCATCGCCCACCGCCTGCGCGAAGCCGACGCCGATCATCTGCGGCACGCCGGCGAGGATGCCGATCGTCAGCACCACCGCGCCGACCGCGCCGACGATGCTCCACGTCGTGACCTTGTGCAGCGTTTCCGGGCTCAGCGGCAGGCCGGCGATCGCCTGGTCGAGCACGCCCGCCCGCTGCGGCCGGCGCGCGGTGCCGCGCGGCTTCGGCTTCTCGCCGCGCCTTGTGGTCGCGCGCTGTGCTTGGGCGGGCCTGCGGCTCACAATGCCTCCTCGACGATCCGTTGCACGAGACTAGCATAGTCGATGCCGAGATGGCGCGCCTGTTCGGGCACCAGGCTGAGCGGGGTCATGCCCGGCTGGGTGTTGACCTCGAGCAGGAACAGCCCGTCGACGCCCTGCGTGTCGTCCCAGCGGAAATCGGCGCGCGAGGCGCCCTTGCAGCCGAGCAGCCGGTGCGCATCGAGCGCGATCCGCTTGCACGCCTCGGCGACGTCGTCCGGAATCTGCGCCGGGAAGACATGCTCGGTCAGCCCGTCGGTATATTTGGACTCATAGTCGTAGAAGCCGCTCTTGGGCTTGAGCTCGGTCACGCCCAGCGCCCGATCGCCCAGCACCGCGGTGGTCAACTCGCGGCCACGGATGAAGGGCTCGGCGAGCAGTTCGTCGAACTCCTGCCAGGGGCCGCGTGCATCGGGGTGGATCGGGTTGCCGACATTGCTCTCGGCGGTGACGATCGCCACGCCCACCGACGAGCCTTCGTTGACCGGTTTGAGGACGTACGGCCGCGGCAGCGGGTCCTGCCGGTACAGCTCCTCGCGCGACACCATGCGGCCGCCGGGCATCGGGATGCCGTGCGGCACCAGCGCCTGCTTGGTCAGCTGCTTGTCGATCGCGATCACCGAGGTGACCATGCCGGAGTGGGTATAGCGGATGCCCATCAGATCGAGCATGCCCTGCACGCTGCCATCCTCGCCCGGCGTGCCGTGCAGGGCGTTGAACACGACGTCCGGCCTGGCCTCGGCGAGCTTGGCGGCGACGTTGCGGTCCATGTCGATGCGGGTGACGCGGTGGCCGAGACCTTCCAGCGCTTCCGCGACGCCGTTGCCCGACATCAGCGAAACCTCGCGCTCGGCCGACCAGCCGCCCATCAATACGGCGATGTGGAGGGGGCTCACCACCGGGCGCCTCCCGACATCACCGTCGTCATCCCCGCGAAGGCGGGGATCCATTGGTGGAGAGGCATCGGCGCCTGCCGCGAACGCACAGGCAAATGGATCCCCGCCTTCGCGGGGATGACGGTGGTAGTGGAGGCGCGCCGTTCAGCACCGCCGGTACGCATTCTCACTTCGCCACTCCCACGCGCTGAATCTCCCACTCCAGTTCCACGCCCGACTGCGCCTTCACGCGCGCGCGGACGTCCTCGCCCAGTGCCTCGATATCGGCGCTGGTCGCTTCCCCCAGGTTGAGGAGGAAGTTGCAATGCTTCTCGCTGACCTGCGCGTCGCCGCGGCGCAGGCCCCGGCAGCCGGCCGCGTCGACCAGCGCCCAGGCCTTGTGGCCTTCCGGGTTCTTGAAGGTCGAGCCACCGGTCTTCGAGCGCAGCGGCTGCGATTCCTCGCGCGCGGCGGCGATGCGGTCCATCTCGGCCTGGATGTCCTCCGAGGCCTTGGGGAAGCCGCGGAAGGTGGCGCTGACCACGATCGCGCCCTCGGGCAGGTTGCTGTGGCGATAGGTGTAGCCGAGATCGGCATTGGCCAGCGTGCGTCGCTCGCCCGAGCGGAGCACGACCTCGCATTCGACCAGAATGTCGCAGGTCTCGCGGCCATAGGCGCCGCCGTTCATCCGCACGAAGCCGCCGACGGTGCCGGGGATCGAGCGCAGGAATTCGATGCCGCCAATGCCCCAGTCGCGCGCCTTGGACGAGACGAGGATGCCCGAGGCACCGCCGCCGCAGCGCAGGGTCGTGTCGTCGAGCTGCTCGACCGCGGCGAAGGCCTTGCCGAGGCGGATCACCACGCCCGGCACGCCGCCATCGCGGACGATCATGTTCGAGCCGAGGCCCAGGCCCATGACCGGGGTTTGCGGGTCCAACGCAGCGAGGAAGGACGCGAGGTCGCCGGCATCGGCGGGTTCAAACAGCCACTCCGCCGCGCCGCCGCTCTTGAACCACACCAGCGGTGCAAGCGGGGCGTTCGGCGTGAGTTTGCCGCGGACGGGGGGCATGTCCGACATCAAAGCCCCTCCCCTTTAGGGGAGGGGTTGGGGGTGGGGCATGACCGATCCGCGAGTTCTCCGTTCGTGGCGGAGTCCCCCACCCCAACCCCTCCCCTGAAGGGGAGGGGCTTGAGAAGAAGAACTGCCAAGCTCACGCATCCCCCCGCGCGGCCGCGATCGCCGGTGCCAGACCCGCAGCCCATTTCGTGATGTCGCCCGCGCCCAGGCACACGACCATGTCGCCCTCGCGCACCACGCCGCCGAGCGCGTTTGCCAGCGCCGTCGCGTCGGTCGTCGCCGCCACCGCCCGGTGCCCGCGGTGCGAGATCTGCTCGACCAGCGCATCGGCATGGACGCCGTCGATGGGCGCCTCGCCCGCCGGATAGACCGGAGCGACATACACCATGTCGGCATCGTTGAAGGCCTGGGCGAACTCGTCCATCAGGTTGGCGAGCCGCGAATAGCGGTGCGGCTGCACCACCGCGATCACCCGGCCGCGGGTGCTCTCGCGCGCCGCCGCCAGCACTGCGCGGATCTCCACCGGGTGGTGGCCGTAATCGTCGATGATCGTCGCCCCCGCGACTTCGCCGACCTTGGTGAAGCGCCGCTTGACCCCGCCGAACTTGGCGAAGCCCTGCTGGATCGTCGCATCCGGAATGCCCAGCTCCAGCGCCACGCCGATCGCGGCGAGCGCGTTCTGGACATTGTGGCGGCCGGGCATCGGCAGCTCGATATTCTCGATCGAGCGCGTGCTGCCGTCGCGGTGACGGATGATCACCTCGAAGCGATTGCCCCCGCCGTGCGGCGTCACGTTGACGCCGCGCACATCGGCGCTGGCCGCGAAGCCATAGGTGACGATCCGCCGGTCGCGAACGCGCGGGATGATCGCCTGCACTTCGGGGTGATCGAGGCACAGCAGCGCCGCGCCGTAGAAGGGCACATTCTCGACGAACTCGACGAACGCCGCCTTCACCCGATCGAACGAGCCGTAGTGATCGAGATGCTCGGGATCGATATTGGTGACGATGGCAAAGGTGCCGTCGAGCCGCAGGAAGCTGCCGTCGCTCTCGTCCGCCTCGACGATCATCCAGTCGCCTTCGCCCAGCCGCGCGTTGGAGCCGTACTGGTTGATGATCCCGCCGTTGATCACGGTCGGGTCGACCCCGCCCGCATCGAGCAAAGCCGCGACCATCGAGGTGGTCGTCGTCTTGCCGTGCGTGCCGGCCACCGCGATGGTGGACTTGAGCCGCATCAGCTCGGCAAGCATCTCGGCGCGGCGCACCACGGGAATGCGGTTCTGATAAGCGGCTTCCACCTCGGGATTGGTGCGCACGATCGCGGTGGAGACCACCACCACGGCGGCCTCGCCCAGATTCTCGGCGGCATGGCCGATGGTGACGGGAATCCCGCGGTCGCGCAGTCCCTGCACGACGTAGGAGTCCGCGACGTCCGAGCCCTGCACCTTGTAGCCGAGATTATGCATCACCTCGGCGATGCCCGACATGCCGATGCCGCCGATGCCGACGAAGTGAATGGTACCGATGTCGGTGGCGACGCCCTTCATGCGCCCAGATCCTTACGCAAAAGCAGGCCTTCCGTTCTTGTTGGCTTTCTGCACCTTCCCCACCGGGGCCTTGGGCGCATGGATGGATTCGACGAGGTCCGCCAGGTCGCGCACCGCATCGGGACGCCCGACGCCCCGCGCCCGCGCCGCCGCATTCTCCAGCGCCTTGGTGTCGAGCCCCAGCTTCTGCATCTGCTTGGCGAGTTCGGGCGCGGTGAAGGCGCGCTGCGGGATGGTCCGCGCACCGCCTGCCTCGGTGATCTCGCGCGCGTTCGCGGTCTGGTGGTCGTCGGTGGCGCTGGGCAGCGGCACCAGGATCGCCGCGCGCCCCGCCGCAGTCAGCTCCGCGATGGTCGAGGCCCCTGCCCGCGCGATCACCAGATGCGCCCAGGCGAGCCGCTCGGGCATGTCGGGCAGATAGGTCGCGACCTCGGCCGGGATCTCATGTTCCTGATATTTGGCGCGGACCATCTCGATATCCTCGAGGCGCGCCTGATGGGTCACCTGCAGCCGGCGGCGGAAATGCACCGGCAGCAGCGCGAGCCCATCCGGCACCACCTGGCTGAGGATCGAGGCGCCCTGGCTGCCGCCGGTGACGAGCACGCGGAACAGCCCGTCTTCCTCGAGCATCGGATAGGGCTTGGCGCGGAGTGCCAGCACCGCCTCGCGCACCGGATTGCCGGTGAGGTGGGTCTTGGCCTCCCAGCCGGGCTTCATCCGCTCGACCTTGTCGTAGGAGGTGGCGATCGCCGCCACCCGGCCCGCGACCAGCCGATTCACGCGACCCAGCACCGCATTCTGCTCGTGGATCACGGTCGGGATCCGCGCGCTGAACGCCGCCAGCAGCGCCGGAAACGCGGGGTACCCGCCAAAGCCGATCACCGCCGAAGGGCGCAGCTGCTTGTACAGCTTCCGCGCCATCGCCCGGCCCGCCATCATCTGGCGCGCCGCCTTGAGATAGCCGATCGGGCCGCCGCCCAGCCGCCCGGCCGGCAGCACATGCGTCTCGACGCCCTCGAACAGCCCAGGGAAGCGCACGCCGCGCTCGTCGCTGACCAGCGCCACCTGATGCCCGCGCCGTGCGAGCTCCACCGCCAAGGCAGCCGCGGGCACCATGTGCCCGCCGGTGCCACCGGCGGCGAGGACGTAACTACGGCGTTCGGTCATGCGGCTTTGCTCCAGCGGCCGGTATAGGGGGAGCGCTTCAGATACGGGTTTCGTCGCGTGAAAGCGAGCAGCAGCCCATAGCCGATCGAAAGCGCGATCATCGACGAGCCGCCATAGCTGATGAACGGCAGCGTCATGCCCTTGGACGGCGCGATGCCGGTGTTCACCGCCATGTTGATCAGCGCCTGCACCCCGAACTGCGAGGCGAGCCCGGCGGCCGCCAGCAGCCGGAACGGGTCCTCCTCGTCGAGCAGCTTCATCAGCACGCGCACGACGATGGCGAGATAGAGCAGCACGATGATCCCGCAGGCGATCAGCCCGAACTCCTCGCCGATCACCGAGAAGATGTAATCGGTATGCGCCTCGGGCAGGCGGAATTTGATCTGGCCGCTGCCCGGCCCCGCGCCGAACAGTCCGCCGGCGGTGAGCGTGTCGTGCGCCATCTCGACCTGGTAGCGATCGGCGAGCGCGGCTTCCTTGGTGGGGAACAGGAAATTGTCGATGCGGGTGCGCGCGGTGCCGTAGAACAGGTACGCCGCGACCACGCCGCCGATCGCGACCCCGCCCAGCCCGGCGATCGCGGCGGGCGAGATGCCCGAGAGCATCAGCAGGATCACCCACACCGTGCCGAACAGGATGGTCTGGCCGAAGTCCGGCTGGAGCATCAGCAGCACCGCGATCAGCGCGGTGATCGCGCCGGTAACCACCATTACCGGCAGCTCTGGATCCTTGGCGCGGAAGGAGAGGATCCACGCCGTCGAGACGATGAACAGCGGCTTGAGGAACTCGGAGGGCTGCAGGTCGGAGATGCCGAGGCTGATCCAGCGCTTGGCGCCGTTCACCTCATGCCCGACGATCGGCAGCAGCATCATCAGCCCGAGGAAGACCAGCGCGCCCGCCAGCGACAGCCGCCGCGCGACCGAGGTCGGCAGCATCGAGACGAGGATCAGCACCGGCACGCAGATGCACACCCACATCAGCTGCCGCCAGAAATAATACATCGGCTGGACGATATGCGCGGCGTCCGAATAGCGCCGCGCGGTCGCGGGCGAGGCGGCGGCGACCGCCACCAGCCCGATCGCGATCAGCAGCAACGGCAGGAAGAGGAGCACGCGGTCGACTTCCCAGAACCACATCCCCGCGCGGGACTTGCTGGCGCGGCTGAGCTGGTTGGAGATACGCGGTCGGCCGGCCTGTTTTTCGTCCGCGTCTCCCGGCTGGCGGCTCACCCGAGCGCCTCCACGGCGGCGCGGAAGGCATCACCCCGCGCCTCGAAGTCGCGGAACTGGTCGAACGAGGCGCAGGCGGGCGACAGCAGCACCGCCTCTCCCGGCTGAGCCTGCGCGGCGGCGGCGCGGACGGCGGCCTCCAGCGTTCCGGATTGCTCCACGGGCATGTCGCCCTCCAGCAGCCGGGCGAACAGCGGCCCAGCCTCGCCGATCGTGTAGGCGCGGACGACATGGCCGAAACCGGGGCGGCACGCCTCCAGGTTGTCGGTCTTGGCGACGCCGCCGAGGATCCAGTGGATGCGCGGGTAGGCCGCAAGCGCCGGCGCGGTCGATTCGGGGTTGGTCGCCTTGCTGTCGTTGACGAACAGCACGCCGTTGCGGCTGGCGATCCGCTCCATGCGGTGCGGCAGGCCGGGGAAGCTCTCCAGCCCCTGGTCGATCGCGGCGCGGTCGATGCCGAGCGCCTCGCAGGCGGCGATCGCAGCGAGCGCGTTCTGGGCGTTGTGCGGCCCCTGCAGCGCCGGCCAACGCGACTGGTCCATGCACACGCCCGGCGCGATCTTGGTCAGGTCCTCGCTGCGACCGCCAAGCGCGACCTGGCGCGCGATGGTCGCCGAGGCGGCGTCGCCGATGCCGATAATCGCGGCGTGGCCCTTGCGCTGCATCGCGAACAGCCGCGCCTTGGAGGCGGCATAACCTTCGAACCCATCATAGCGATCGAGATGGTCGGGCGTGATGTTGAGGAGCACCGCGACGTCGCAGTCGAGGCTGTGGGTCAGGTCGATCTGATAGCTGGACAGCTCCAGCACATAGACGCCGCCCTCGGGGAGCGGCTCCTGCCCCAGGATCGGCAGCCCGATATTGCCGCCGAGGCGCGTCGGAATGCCCGCGGTCTGGATGATGTGGTGGATCAGCGCGGTGGTGGTCGACTTGCCGTTGGTGCCGGTGATGCCGACGACGCGGTGCGCGGGCAGATCGGCGCGCGCCTGGGCGAACAGCTCAATATCCCCGATCAGCGGCACGCCAGCCGCGCGGGCATGCGCCGCGATCGGGTGCCGGTTGAGCGGCACGCCGGGGGACACGACCATGCCCGCGAAGCCGGTGAGATCAGATTCGAGGGGGTCGGCAAATTCAATTAGCCCCTCCCCTTCAGGGGAGGGGTTGGGGTGGGGCATGACCGATGGACGCGCCGTGGCGCTCGTGGAGAGTCCCCCACCCCAACCCCTCCCCTGAAGGGGAGGGGCTATCGCATTGACCAGCCCGTCTCGCGCCCCTTGATTCGAATCCCACGCCAGCACCCCCGCCCCGCTCGCCACCAGCGCGCGCACGGTCGCCGCGCCCGAGCGTGCGAGCCCGAGCACCGCGAAGCGTTTGCCGCGCCAGGCGGGGCTGGTGATCACCGCAGCTTGAGCGTCGCGAGACCGGCCAGCGCCAGCACGAAGGCGATGATCCAGAAGCGGATCACCACCGTCGGCTCCGACCAGCCGAGCTGTTCGAAATGGTGGTGGATCGGCGCCATGCGGAACACGCGCTTGCCGGTGCGCTTGAAGAAGAACACCTGGATGATAACGCTCAGCGCCTCCATCACGAACAGGCCGCCGATGATGCCGAGCACCAGCTCATGGTGCGTGGTGACGGCAATGGTGCCGATCGCCCCGCCCAGCGCCAGGCTGCCGGTATCGCCCATGAACACCGCCGCCGGGGGCGCATTGAACCAGAGGAAGGCGAGCCCCGCCCCGATCATCGCGCCGCAGAAGATGGCGAGGTCGCCCGCGCCCGGCACGTGCGGGATGCCCAGATAGGTCGCGTAGATCTTGTTGCCGGCGAGATAGGCGATCAGCATGAACGCCATGCCCGCGATCACCACCGGCATCGTCGCCAGCCCGTCGAGCCCGTCGGTGAGGTTCACCGCATTGCCGAACGCCACGATCGTGAACGCCGCGAAGGCGATGTAGAAATAGCCGAGATCCGGGTGCACCCAGCTGAGGAACGGCACGTAGAGCTGGGTATTGCCCTCGGCGAAGATGATGATCGCGCTGGCGATGCCGGCGATCAGGAACTCGCCGATCAGCCGCACCTTCCCCGAGACGCCCGCGGTCTTCTGCTTCCGCACCTTGTCGTAATCGTCGAGGAAGCCGATCATGCCGAAGCCGAGCGTCACGAACATGCACGCCCAGACATAGGCATTGCGCAGGTCCATCCAGATCAACAGCGACAGGGTGAGGCTGGTCAGGATCATCAGCCCGCCCATCGTCGGCGTGCCGCGCTTGGCGAGGTGGCTCTGCGGCCCGTCGGTACGGATCGGCTGTCCCTTGCCCTGGCGCAGCCGCAGCCAGCCGATGAACTTCGGCCCGATCAGCAGCCCCAGCAGCAGCGCGGTCGCCACCGCACCGCCGGTGCGGAACGACAGGTACCGGAAGAGATTGAGAACGCCGGGGAAGCCCAGCTGCTCCGCGATCAGATAGAGCATGATTGCCTTTCCGCCAGCGCCGCGACGATCGTCGCCAGCCGCACGCCGTTCGACCCTTTGATGAGAACCGCGTCCCCGGGCGCGAGCGTCGATTCGAGCTCGGCCTTCGCAGCTGCGGCATCGGCCACATGGACGAAATCCAGCCGCCCCTCAAGCGCAGCGGCCAGCGGCGCCATCGCTTCGCCCACCAATATGGCACGGCTCACCCCGGCCTCCGCAATCGGATCGGCCAGTTCTGCATGCAGCGCATCGGCATGCGTGCCCAGCTCGCGCATCTCGCCGAGCACGGCGATCTTGCGGCCCGGTTCGGCGCCGAGCACCTTGAGCGTCGCGCGCATCGAGCTGGGATTGGCGTTGTAGCTTTCGTCGATGACGAGCGCAGTGCCGTCGCCGACAGACACGGTCATCCGCGCGCCGCGCCCGGCAAGGCCGCCGAGCTCCGCCAGCGCGAGACCTGCGACTTCCAGGTCGCCGCCCACCGCATCGACCGCGGCGAGGATCGCCATCGCGTTCGACACCCAATGCTCGCCCGGCTGGGAGATGGTGAAGCTCAGCTCGCGGTCGCCGAAGCGCGCCATCACGAAGGTGCCGCCACTCCGCGCGCGCATCGTCTCGACCGCGCGATAATCGGCGCCCTCGCCCAGGCCGAAGGTGACGATGCGCGTGGCATAGGGCCGCGCGGCGTCGAGCAGTCGGTCGCGATAGGGGCTGTCGAACGGCACGATCGCGGTGCCACCGGCGCCGAGCCCCTGGAAGATCTCGCCCTTGGCGTCGGCGATCTTCTCGATGCTGTCGAAGAAGCCGAGATGCGCCGGGGCGATGGCCGTGACGATCGCGACGTGGGGGCGCACCAGCCGGGTCAATTGCGCCAGTTCGCCGGCATGGTTCATGCCCATCTCGAACACGCCGTAGCGGGCCTCGCGCGGCATGCGGGCGAGGCTCAGCGGCACGCCGGTATGGTTGTTGTAGCTCTTCACCGATCGGTGCGCGCAGCCCGGGTCCATCCGATCAAGCGCGGCGAACAGCGCCTCCTTGGTGCCCGTCTTGCCGACCGAGCCGGTGACGCCGATGATCTTGGCGGAGGACCGCTTGCGCGACGCGGCACCGAGCGCGTTGAGCGCGGCGGTCGTGTCGGCCACCTGGACGCTGGGATGCGCAGTCGCGTCCGACACCACGGCACCGGCCGCGCCCTGCGCGAACGCCTGATCGAGGAAGCGATGCCCGTCGGTGCTCTCGCCCTTCAATGCGAGGAACAGGTCGCCGGGACCGACTTCACGGGAGTCGAAGGCGACGCCCGAGACGGCGAAGTCCGCCGAGGCGCTGCCGTGGGTGGCGGCGGCGATTTCGGCGGAGGTCCAAAGCGTGTTGGTCATCTTCACATCCTCCCCTGCAAGGGGAGGTGGCAGCCCGCAGGGCTGACGGAGGGGTGTCCCCGCCCGAAACGAAGGACCGCCACCCCAGCGGTGACACCCCTCCGTCGCTGCGCGACACCTCCCCTTGCAGGGGAGGATCGAAGGAGAAGCCCGCTCACGCCGCGCACTCCCGCGCCACGGCGACGTCGTCGAACGGCAGCACCATCTCGCCGACGATCTGCCCCTGCTCATGTCCCTTGCCGGCGACCAGCACGATGTCGTGCGGCGCGGCCATCGCGATGGCAGCCCCGATCGCCGCACGGCGGTCGCCGACCTCGGTAGCCTCGGGCGCGCCCTTGAGGATCGCGCGGCGGATTTCGGCGGGATCCTCGGTGCGCGGGTTGTCGTCGGTGACGATCGCCACGTCCGCCCCCGCGGCGGCCACCTGCCCCATCAGCTCGCGCTTGCCCGGATCGCGGTCGCCGCCGGCGCCGAACACCAGGATCAGCCGGCCCTCGGTATGCGGCTTCAGCGCGGCGATCGCCGCTTCCAGCGCGTCGGGGGTATGGGCGTAATCGACATAGACCGGCGCGCCATTGGCGGCGATCACCGCGCGCTCCAGCCGCCCGCGCACCGGCTGCAGCCGCGCGCAATTGGCGAGCGTCTCGCCCACATCCCCGCCGGTCGCGATCACCAGCCCCGCCGCGGTCAGCGCGTTCGCGGCCTGGTACGCGCCGATCAGCGGCAGCCGCACGGTGTGGACCTTGCCGTCCGCCTCGATCTCCAGCGTCTGGCCGAGCAGCGAGGGCGTGCGGCCCACGAGGCGCAGCGTCTTGCCATGCTCGCCCACCGTGATCAGCCGGTTGCCGCGCATCCGGGCGAGGTCCTCGACCTGCGGCGCATGGGGATCGTCCGCCCACACCACCGCGGTGCCGTCCTCGGCCAGCACCTCGGCAAAGAGCCGCAGCTTGGCGGTGAAATAGGTCGCCATGTCGCCATGATAGTCGAGATGGTCGCGGCTGAGATTGGTGAACGCCGCCGCGCGCACCGGCAGCCCCTCGGTCCGGTACTGCGACAGCCCGTGCGACGAGGCCTCGAATGCGACATGGGTCACGCCTTCGCGCGCCAGCCCGGCGACGTTCGACAGGAAAGTGACGATGTCCGGCGTGGTCAGCCCGGTCGAGACGCGCTCGTCGGCGGTGGTCACCCCCAGCGTGCCGATCGAGGCGGCGTGGAAGCCCGCCATCCGCCACAGCTGGCGGGTCATCTCGACGGTGGAGGTCTTGCCATTGGTGCCGGTGACGGCGGCAGTCACGCCGGGGAACGGGGCGAAGAACTGCGCCGCCAGCCCCGCGAAACGCTGCCGCGGATTGGCATCGGCGATGTGCAGCGCGCCTGCCACCTTCGCCTCGGGCCGCGCCACCACGGCGATCGCGCCCGCCTGCACGGCGGCGTCGATATAGTCCTCGCCGTTCACCCGCGCGCCCTCGAACGCGCCGAAGATCGTGCCCGGCGCCACCTTGCGGTGATCGATCGCGAATCCGGTGACGACCGCCGCGTCCGCGGTGCCGAGAAGTTGACCCAGTTTCATTCGGCGCTCGCTTTCGGCTCCGGGGAGCGATCGACCAGCGGCAGCAGCTCGCTTTCGTCGATGTCCTTGGCGTTGTCGGGCGCGATGCCCAGAAGGGCGCCGGTCCGCGAAATCAGGCGCGAGACGACCGGCGCGACGGTCCAGGCCGCGGTGGTGCGCGGCGTAGTGGCATTGGCCTTGGGCGAGTCGAGCATGGCGACCACCACATAGCGCGGTGCATCGACGGGGAAAGTCACCGCGAAGGTGGAGACGTTGCGGTGATGGTCGTAGCCGCCCTCGCTCGCCGCCTCAGCGGTGCCGGTCTTGCCCGCGACGCGGTAGCCCGGCGCCTCGCCCTTGCGGCCGGTGCCCTTGAGCACGATCAGCCGCAGCAGCTGGCGCATCCGGTAGCTGGTCGATTCCTGCAGCACGCGGCGGCCCTGCACCGGATGCTCGGCGTCGACCTTCATCAGCGTCGCCGGATGCCAGATGCCGCCATTGACCATCGCGGCATAGGCGGCGGCAAGGTGCAGCGGGGTGACCGCGATGCCATGGCCATAGGCGGTGGTCATCACCGTGATCCGACCCCAGTTCGCCGGCCAGAGCGGGCGCACCGCGCCGATCTCGATGCTCGGCCGCTGGTCGAAGCCGAAGCGGCGGAACATCTCCTGCATCTTCTCCGCGCCCAGCTCGTCGGCGATCCGCGCGGTGGCGATGTTGGACGAATAGATCAGCGTTTCCGGGATGTTGAGCCAGCGAAACTGCTCGTCGCCGCGATCGTCATGGATGGTGAAGCGGCCGACCTTCATCGGCGCGGTCGCATCGAAGCGCCGCGACATCGAGGTGATCGTGCCCGAATCGATCGCGGCGGCCACCGCAATCGGCTTGAAGGTGGAGCCCAGCTCGTAGACGCTCTGCGTCACGTTGTTGCGCGGCGGCGGCCCGTTCAGCTGGTTGGGATTGAAGCTCGGCAGCGAGGTCATCGCGACGACCTCGCCGGTATGCACGTCGAGCACCACCGCGGCGGCACCGCGTGCCTGCAGGTCCACCATCGCGCGGCCCAGCTCGCTCTCCAGCGCGGCCTGGACGCGGGAATCGAGCGACAGCGTCACCGGCTTGCCGCGCTGCGCGGGATCGGTCAGCCGCGCTTCCAGCACCTTCTCCATGCCGGTGACGCCGTGGCCCTTGTCGTCGAGATAGCCGAGCACATGCGCCGCCATGTCCGACTGCGGATAGAGTCGGTCGGTCTCGCGCTGGAACTCGATCGCCGGCTCGCCCAGCGCGTTCACCTGGTTGACCAGCTCGGGCAGCGCGCGGCGCTTGAGGAAGGCAAAGCCGCCGCCGGCCTTGAGCAGCGCATAATATTGCTGCTCGCTGCGCTCGGGCATCAGCTCGGCCAGCTTCTGCGCCAGCGCAGCCTTGTCGCCGATCACCTGGTTGGGGTGGATCGCGATCGTCCAGGCGTCGATGCTGCGGGCGAGCGGCGTGCCGTTGCGGTCGACGATGTCGCCGCGCGCCGGCACCAGCGCGTTGGACAGGTCGCGCGGGCTGGCGGGCCCCGCCGACAACGCCAGAAAGGCGAGCTTGACGAGGATCGCCAGCACGCCCGCACCGAACAGGATCGAGAGGATCATCAGGCGCAACTGCGCCACCGCGACGAGCGCCTCGCGCCCCCCGCCCGAACCCCGCGACCGTGCGGGAGGGGCGACGACGACGATCATCGCTGCGCCGTTTGCTCGCGCTTCGCCACCCGGCGCAGGTCGCTGATCGTCGCGGCGCTGAGCAGCGGGCGATCGGGCTGGGCGAGCCGGGACTTGTCGATCTTGCGGATCAGCCGGTCGAGATCCTGCACGGGCTTGGTATCCGACTGCGCCACGCGCACCACGGTCGACTTGACCAACGCGGCCTTGACCGGCGTCGCCGAAGCCATCGCCACCGGCTTGGCCATCACGACCTTGACCGGCGCAGCCGACGCCGTCGCCACCGGCTTGGATGCCACTGCCTTGACCGGCACGGCCGCAGCCGTCGCCACCGGCTGGGCGGCCGCCGCCGTTTCCACCGGACGCTGGCCGGTGGGGATCACGAGCGCGACGGTCTCCACCTTGGCGTCGCCGAGCGCTGCCGGCGCGGGCTGGTCGAGCGCCGCCAGCCCGCTGGCGCTGGCGAGATATTGCTGCGGCTGGGGTGCGTTCATCGCCAGCACGTCGCCGTTCCAGCGCTCGATCTGGGCCATGTTGGCGCGGGTGTCGAATTCGGTCTCCAGGCCACGGATGTCCTTGTGCGCCTGGACGATGGCGGAGTCCATCGCGCGCAGCTTCGCCCGTTCCGCCGCGCCGTGCGACGTCACCATGTAGCAGGTCGGCGCAACGATGACGCCGCACAGGAACCAGCCAATCCCCCTGAAGCCATACACTGCCATCACACCTTATCCTCACCGGACCACGGCGCCGCCTCGGTCCGCCGCGCCGCGCGCAGCGTTGCCGAACGGGCGCGCGGATTACGCACCAACTCCGCCTCGCCAGGGCGCACGGCCTTGGCGGGCGTCTCAAAACTCGGCTCCGCCCGCGGACCCACGGCCGGGCGATGCCGCGAACCCGCCGGCGTGCTGCCGCTGCGTTCGCGGAAGAAGCGCTTGACCAGACGGTCCTCCAGGCTGTGGAAGCTCACCACCACCAGCCGCCCGCCGGGCTTCAGCACGCGCTCGGCGGCGACCAGCACGTCGGTCAGCTCGTCGAGCTCGCGGTTGATGTGGATGCGCACCCCCTGGAAGGTCCGCGTCGCGGGATCCTTCTTGTCGTGCGGGCGATGGCCGAGCGCGCGGCGCACCACCGCCGCTAGCTCCGAGGTACGGGTCAGCGGCCGCGCCTCCACGATGAACTTGGCCACGCGGCGCGCGCGCGGTTCCTCGCCATAGTGGAACAGCACGTCGGCGATCTCGCCTTCGTCGGCGCTGTTGAGCCAATCGGCTGCACTCATCCCCTCGCCTGCCATGCGCATGTCGAGCGGCCCGTCCTGCTGGAACGAGAAGCCGCGCTCGGCCTGGTCGAGCTGCATCGAGGAAACGCCGATATCGAGCACGACGCCGTCGACGGGCGCCAGGCCGCGTGCCTCCAGCTCCTGCGCCATGCTGCTGAACGGCGCATGGATGAGGGTGAGCTGCCCCGCGCTCTCCGCGACCAGCCGCGCGCCGTTCGCGATCGCGGTCGGATCGCGGTCGAACGCGACCACGGCCGCGCCCGCACCGAGCATGGCGCGCGTATAGCCACCCGCGCCGAAGGTGCCGTCGACATGGGTTTCGCCAGGCGCAATGGCGAGCGCATCGAGCACTTCGTCGAGCAGCACGGGGATATGGGGCGCGTCGGTCACATCGCCCCCTTCTGCTGCATCAGGAACGCGCAGATTTCCTTGAGTTCGGGATCGGCGGTCTCGCTGGCGAGCAGCACGTCGGGCGCCCAGATGTCGAACGTGTCGCCGCTGCCGACGAAGAACGCCCATTTCTGGATCTTGGCCTTGGCGCGGAAGAAGGGCGGCAGCACGAAGCGGCCGCTATCGTCGTACGGCGCCTTTTCGACGAGGCCGAAGGCACGGCGCTTGGGCGCGGCGCTGGGCTGTTCGCCCCGGTCGAGCGCCTGCTGGTCCAGCTTGTCGATGCGGTCGTACTTCTTCTGCGACCAGCCGGTATCGTGCGCGGAGAGGCACGGATCCTCCGCATGCACGCCGACGACGATCTGGCGGACGTCCGAGTTGCGCTCGGCGGCGGCGCGCAGGTCTGCGGGTATGGCGACGCGACCTTTCTGGTCGACCGCCTGGAGCGCAAATCCTTCGAAGAGCTCCCTGTCTGCCACGCCAAATCCCAAGCCGGGCACGACGCTCCCGCCGCCGGAATCACGCGAAATCGTGTTCCGGCTGGTGATGTTCGGGAAAAGGTTCGTGCCCCCCTTTAGTGTGCCCTTTTAATCACATTATAGAGCGGGAGACAACGGGACAGATGGGGACGGCACGGGAATTTCAGCCACTGATCGCCACCGCTGAGCGCTTTTCACAGTATGGCCCCTATTTGTTCGCCATTCACCCTTGCCTCTGAGCACGGCTGTCCGGAAAAATGCTTAACCTGGGCAAGGTGACGCGAATGGAGGGAACCAAAGAGGCTTACGCCAAAACTGCCACAACCTTTCCGCAAGCAACGGAAACTGCGGCATTTTTACCACCTGCCCGGAAACGGAGGGGTTTGGCGTCCGACGCCGTCCCCAGAAAGTGGGGCGATTTCCCCGGCGATCCCCGCGCCGCGATTCCGGTGGGGGCACGTCCCCGGCCGCGCCCGAGTCCCGGCTTACTTACCCGTGGCGGCGTCCTGCCGGTGGGCCTGTTCGCGCGCCTGGGCGGCGGCAGCGGGATCGTCGGTGCTCGGCGCGACGCCGAGTTCGGCGAGCGGTTCGTCGCGGGTGCGATCGGCGGCGACATTGTCGATCCCGGTCAGATTGGCGACGACCGATGCGTTGGACGCACCCGCCGCGCTCACCGGCGCCTCGCGGTTCACCGAGGAGAAGAACGCGAAGGCGAGCATCATCAGCAGGACGACGACCGCGAGCCCGGTCATGCCGACGCGGATGCGCTGCATGGCCTGGGCGTGATCCTGGGGTGGGCCGAGTTTCATGACTGTGGCATAAATGTAACGCGCCTGCGGGCGCTTGTCGAGCGGGGCCGCCGCGCGAGGCTCATGCGGCCGTCGCCGCGAGCCCCTTCGCCGCCAGCCATTCGTCATTGTACAGCGTCGAGAGGTAGCGGAAGCCCGTGTCGCACAGGATCGTCGCAATCCGCTTGCCCGGCCCCAGCGCCCTGGCGAGCCGCACCGCGCCGGCGACGTTGATGCCCGAGGACAGGCCGAGGCACAGCCCTTCCTCCTTCAGCAGGCGGCGCACCCATTCCATTCCTTCCGCATCGGAAATGCGGAACTGCGTGTCGATCGGCGCACCCTCGAGATTGCCGGTAATCCGTCCCTGTCCGATCCCCTCGGCGACCGACGAGCCTTCGCTGCGCAGCTCGCCACAGGCATAATATTCGTAGAGCGCCGCGCCATGCGGATCGCTGAGCGCGATGGTGACCGTCTCGTCCTTGGCCTTCAGCCCGAGTCCCACCCCGGCGATCGTGCCGCCGGTGCCCGCCGCGCAGGTGAAGCCGTCGATGCGGCCGTCCATCTGCGTCCAGATCTCCTCCGCCGTCCCGTAGATATGCGCCTTGCGGTTGGCCGTGTTGTCGAACTGGTTGGCCCAGATCGCGTTGGGCGTCTCCTCGGCGATGCGGCGGCTGGTGTGGACGAAATGGCCGGGGTTCGAATAGGGCGCCGCCGGTACCAGCACCAGCTCGGCACCGAGCGCGCGCAGCGTGTCCATCTTCTCGCGCGACTGGGTCTCGGGCATCACGATGATCGTGCGATAGCCCTTGGCGTTGGCGACCAGCGCCAGCCCGATGCCCGTGTTCCCCGCCGTCCCCTCGACGATCGTGCCGCCGGGCGCGAGCAGGCCGCGCTCCTCGGCATCGTTGACAATGTACAGCGCGGCGCGGTCCTTCACCGAGGCGCCGGGATTGGCAAATTCGCACTTGGCGAAGATGTCGCAGCCGGTTTCGTCGCTGGGGCCCTTGAGGCGGACGAGCGGGGTATTGCCGATCAGCGCGAGCGTGTTCTGGGAAACGTGCATGGCGCGTAGATAGGGGGGCGCCCCCGGCCCACGCAAGCAACGCTATCTATTGGCCGACGCCAGCCTGCTTCAGATGCGGCCCCAGCCGCCCGCCGATCCACAGGAAGAACATCCGGTAATCGGAGGCGAGCGACCACAGCGGATAGGTGAAGGTCGCCGGCCGGTTGCGCTCCACCCCGAAATGCGCGCCCCAGGCGAAGCCATAGCCGGCGAGCGGGATGGCGATCAGCCACCAGGCGTTGAGCGCCAGTCCGGCGACGAGCGCGGCGAAGGTCAGCGCGGTGCCGATATAATGCAGCCTGCGCGTCGCGGGCTTGGCATGCTCGCGCAGATAATGGGGCCAGAAATCCCGGTAGCGGGTGATCGTGCGGGCCATGGCGCGAGCATAAGCGCTTTCGCCGATCGCGGGAAGGGCCGGCGCATCGCTGCCCCGGCCCCACACTGCGATCAGGCGAAGCGCACGCGAACCCTGGTCCGCTGCCGCAGCACCGCGCCCAGCATGCCGACGCCGAGGGCCATCACCGCCCAGCTCGCCGGCTCCGGCACCGCCGACAGCGAGGCGCTGAACCGCGCCGAGGCCTCGTCGTCATTGGCGAAGATCAGCGTGCCCGCGCTCGTCTCGAAGGCGGTGCCGAAGTTGAGGAAGTCGATCGGCAGGTTCGTCGCCGAGCTGATGCCGGTCTTGAGATCATAGCCCAGCAGGCCGGGATCGCGCACGTCGATCAGGTCGTTGCCGAATTGCTCGGCCTCGGTGAAACCGACCAGCGCGCGCTGCCCGCTGCCGCTGCCCAGCGTCACGCTGAACGCATTGAACGGGGTCGCGAAGGTGCCCGAGACGCCGTTGATGGTGAAGGAAAGCGTCGCCGGGCCCGAATTATAGAGGCTCGGCCGGAAGTCGGGCCGCGGCTGGAACACGGTGTCGGTATCGGTCGCGAGCGACAGGACATAGTCGCTCAAGCTGAAGGCCTGCCCGTTCAGCGTGCCGCTGATCTGCCCGGAAAAGCTGTAGAGGATCGGTGCGGCCTGCGCGGTGCTGCCGACCATCAACAGGCCGAGTGCCGCCGCCATACTTGCCGTGCGCATGTCATTTCCCCTCATCCTAGGGCCGGCGTCCCCATTGCGGAGAAGCACTGTCGCCCGCGACAACAACTGCGCGAAAGACGCGGAAATCACTATGCTTTTTCTTCGCCCCGAGCCACGCGGTGCGCGAAACGCGGTGAAGCAGGAAGCGCATCGTTTGCACTTCGAACATCCCCAACGCCTGCCGCAGGATTCTGCTAGAGAATGCCGATGATTCGCCAGCGCACCTTGGCCCTGCCCGCCCTCGCCCTGTTGCTGACCGCTGCCGCGGCCGGCCTCTACACGCCGCCGCCCGGCAGCGCCGAGCGCAGCGCGATCGTGAAAGTGCTCCACCATGGCGACGATCGGCCCGAGGCGCGCTTCACCTTCCGCACCTTCAAGGTTTTCCATCAGGGCCAGCGTGCGCTCGCCTATGTCCAGGGCAGCGGCGAGGTCGGCGACTTCGAGGCACTGCTCGAGCAGAAGGGCGCGGATCGCTGGCGCAAGGTATGGGGCGTGAGTGACGGCGGCAGCGACAGCTGCGAGGCCGGCGCGCGCCATTATGCCTGGGCGGTCCGCCTGATCCAGGGCTATGGCCTGGCGCCCGACACGCTGATCCCCGGCATCACCGGTCTGTCACGCGATCTGGCACGCCAGGCGAAGACCGAGCCCGAGCTGCAATGCGTCGGCGATCTCGACGGCGGCCCCGACGGCCCGGACGATCCCGACGCTTGACGCGGCGCCGCCGCGGGCTATCGATCGGGCATGGCAGAGGCCATCGGCACCTTCGACCAGATCGTCGCGCTCGCGCCCCGGCACGAAGCCGTGCTGCGGGCGCTGCGGGCGTTGGCGTTGGCGCTGCACCCCGGCCTGGTCGAAGTGTCCCGCCCCGGTGACCGCGCGGTGAGCTGGGGTTGGGGATCGAAGAAACTGTCCGAGGCCTATGCCTGCGCGCTGCCCTATCGCGACCATGTGAATCTGGCTTTCTACCGCGGTGCCGACCTGCTCGACCCGGAGGGCCTGCTCCGCGGCACCGGCAAGGCGATGCGCCACGTCCCGCTCACGGCGCCGGAACAGGTCGACGCGCCCGCGATCCGCGCGTTGCTGGTCGCCGCGCGCGAGGAACGCCGACACGCACTGCGCCTCGACGCCGCGACCGCATGACCGAGCGCAAGCACAGCTTCCCGCCGGTCGTCGCGCCTGACACGCGGCTGCTCGTCCTCGGCTCGCTGCCCGGCGAGCGCTCGCTGGCGGCGGCGCGCTATTATGCGCATCCGCAGAACCAGTTCTGGCAGCTGATCTCCCCCGCCGCCGGCCGCGATCTGGTGCCGCTCGCCTATGCCGAGCGCCTCGACGCACTCCGCGCCGCGCGGATCGGGCTGTGGGACGTCGTCGCCAGCGCGACTCGCCCCGGCAGCACCGACGCCGCGCTGCGCGACATCGAAGCGCACGACATCGCCGCGCTCGCCGCCACCCTGCCCGATCTCCGCGCGATCGCGTTCAACGGCGGCACCGCCCAGCGCCACGGACTGCGCCAACTTGGGACAATGGCGGCGCGCTACACCATTTTCGGCTTGCCATCGTCGAGCCCGCTCCACACCATCGGCGTCGCGGCCAAGGCCTCGGCCTGGGCCGAACTTTCGGCGTTTTCCCAACCGGTTATCGCTGAGAACGCTTAGCAATAGCACCGGTTTGCGCGACTGGCTCGCAATAGACTGATAGTCAGTAGCAATACGGAATGGCCGCTCCACAGGGCGCGGCATAGCCCTTGTTGTACCGCCATGTTGAACCGCCGCAGTGCCCTTTTCCGCTCCAGCGGCCCGGCCACCGACACGGCGGAGGATGCCCCCTCCTATCGCTTCCTCGAGCTGCTCGCGGTCAGCGCCAGCGATCTGCTCCAGGCCGAGGACCTCGCCCCCGCACTCGACGGCATCTTCGGGCTGATCCGCAGCGAGGTCGAGCTCGACGTCTTCTTCCATTACGCGTTCGACGGCAACGGCCTCGACCTCGATGCCTGGGCCGGCATCACCCCCGAGCAGGTGACCGACTGGAGCCATGTGCCGATCGGTATCGCGATCTGCGGCGGGGTGGCGGAAAGCCTGGCGCCGATGATCGCGCGCGACATCCAGCAGTCGGACGATCCCCGGCTGTCCTACGCCCGCGACATGGGGCTCGACGCCTGTTTCTGCACGCCGCTCCTGCACAACAATGTGCTGCTCGGCACGCTCGCCTTCGGGCGGCGCGGTCGTGCGACGTTCAGCGATGCCGAGATCCAGTTCCTCCAGACGCTGGCCAGCTATGTCACGCTGGCCAAGCATCGCATCGGCGTCGACCAGGAACTGCGCGCCCGGCTGCAGGAGCGCGACCGGATGCTCGCCGAGCGGGTGACGATCGAGCGCCAGATGCTCGAACTCACCCGCGCCAGCGCGCTCGGCTCGATCGCGGCGACAGTGGCGCACGAGCTCAACCAGCCGCTCTCCGCCGCCGCCAATTATATGGCCGCGCTCCGCCTGTCGCCGCAGAGTGACGAACGCATCCGCGACCTGAGCGGCGCGGCCGAGCAGCAGCTTCAGCGCGCCGGGGAGATCATCCGCCGCATCCGCCGGATGGTCCGCCAGAACGACCTGGTGCTGGAAAACCGCCCGGTGACCACCAGCATCGAAGAGGCGCTCAACCTCGTCCAGGCCGCGGCGCCGCTGCTGCTGCCGCCGGTGACGATCCAGGTCGCGCCCGACGCGGCCTTCGCCCGGTTCGACAATGTCCAGATCGTCCAGGTGCTCGCCAATTTGCTGCGAAACGCCGGCGAGGCGTGCCAGCACCACGCCGACGCCGCAATCCGCGTCACCGCCGAGCGACACGATCCGGACGAAGTCACCGTCCGGGTGATCGACAACGGCCCCGGCGTGCCGCCCGAGCAGCGCCACACGCTGTTCCAGCCCGGCCTCGGCAAGGGCGCGCGCGACACCGGCGGCGGCCTCGGCCTCGGCCTCGCCATCTCGCACCACCTGATCGAGGGCCATGGCGGGCGGATCTGGGCGGAGGAAACCCCCGGCGGCGGGGCGACCTTCGCCTTCACAATCCCCGCCGGTCGCGATGCCGGGGCGGACGCCTGACCAGCCACGTTCGGCAGCGCCGGCGCCAAACCCCTTGATGCAGGCAACCCGCGGATGGTAGCGCTATCGGGGATAGCAGCACGAGCTGCACAATCAGGACGAGAGGATAGGCTGTTGCGTCTTTCGCTGAAATTTTCGACGGCTGCGGCCGCCATCGCGCTGCTTGCCGGCTGCTCCGGGGGCAAGGCCCCGCAGAACGAGACCGCGTCCAATGCCGCCGCTCCGGCCAATGGCTCGGACGAGGCGCGCAGCCCGGACGGCAAGCGCTACCTCGCCCAGCCGCTGGTCAAGGACCTCTATTTCGCCGATCCCTCGGCGCACGTCTTCAACGGCAAGATCTATATCTATCCCAGCCATGACGTCGACATGGGTATCCCCGACGACGATCTCGGCAGCCAATATGCGATGCACGACTATCAGGTGCTGAGCATGGACCGCCCGGGCGGCCCCGTGACGGTGAACCCGGTCGCGCTCGACCTCAAGCAGGTCCCCTGGGCCTCGGAAAAGGCCTGGGCGCCCGACGCGGCGTTCAAGAACGGCACCTATTATCTCTATTTCCCGGCCAAG
Source organism: Sphingomonas sp. NFR04 (assembly GCF_900114095.1). GTDB lineage: Bacteria > Pseudomonadota > Alphaproteobacteria > Sphingomonadales > Sphingomonadaceae > Sphingomonas. The sequence continues at coordinate 155,156 of NZ_FORV01000005.1, forward strand.
GATAAACAGGGCGTGTTCCGCATCGGCGTGGCGACGTCCAAGTCGCCGGTCGGCCCGTTCAAGGCCGAGCCGCAGCCGATCCAGGGCAGCTATTCGATGGACCCGGCGGTGTTCACCGACGACGACGGCCAGAGCTATCTCTATCTCGGCGGCATCTGGGGCGGCCAGCTCCAGCGCTGGGCGACGGGCAAGTACGATCCGAACGCCGGCGACACCGACCTGAAGAAGGACGACCAGCCCGCCCTCTCCGGCAAGGTCGCGCGCCTGGCGCCCGACATGAAGAGCCTGGCCGAACCGCTCCGCGACGCGGTGATCCTCGACGAGAAGGGCAAGCCCGTGCTCGGCGGCGACCATGACCGCCGCTTCTTCGAGGCGGCGTGGATGTTCAAGCGCGGCGGCAAATATTATTACATGTACTCGACCGGGGACACGCACTTCCTCGCTTATGCCGTCGGTACGAGCCCGTATGGCCCGTTCAAATATACCGGCCGCATCCTCGAGCCGGTGCAGGGCTGGACGAGCCATGGCTCGGTGTTCGAGTATCAGGGCAAATGGTATCTGGCGTACCACGACACCCAGCTGACCAATAAGAACCACCTCCGCTCGGCCAAGATCACCGAGCTGACCTTCCGTCCGGACGGCACGATCGAGACGCTGAAGCCGTTCAAGGATTGAGGCGCAGGGCGCTGCCGGTCTTTTCGGAGATCGGCAGCGGCGGCTGTCTGCGCTTATGAAGGATGCGTCGCTCGGGCGGTCGGGCAGAGCAATGCATCGTGCGCGCTAGTAGCCAATGATTCGACGAGAATTGGTGGCTAGCTGCCGTCAGCGTCGCTCAGTCAATTGCACCCAATCGGCTCGCCAATCGGTTTCATCAAAGTCGATAATCAGGGCGCAAGTCAGCGGTTGAGCGGCAGCGATAAAGCCGTCCGGATAGATCGTTCGAAGGAGCGAATCTGGCTGTGAGAGCGCTTGGCTACGGATTAGCAGCGCCGGTTCATTGTCGATGTTCCAGCCGATTATAACCGCCATGTCGCCAGCTTCCCGAAACTCGGCAACAATGCCCTGTAGGGAGCCGAACTGCCGCTTGCGGCGACCACCCCCTCGAAGCTGTTTGATAATGTCCTCTTGCCGCACGTCCGATAGCACGGATGCGGCAACCCCCGCGGCCGCCCATGCTGCCACAACTTCCGGTGCACGTGTCGCGCGAACACGACGCCGTTGAAGTTCCGCAAGTCTCGATTGATCTGGCAGCATACCGAACACTTACCGGCCCGAGGAACGTCCGCAAGTGGTGGAAAGCAGACATAGCAAGGCCACTCTTTGGAGCTGCAGCGAAGGAGGCCGAGATCTTCACTTCGAGGCGGAGGTTAGAGATTGCAATCCTTGCAGCACCGAGCGGTGGCACGCCGTCTTCGCATGATCTGAAGATCCTCATCACCAAGGATTTTCGAGCATCTCGAACACCTCACAAAAAATGTCGGTATCAGACCTACCACCGTGATGGCAACAGAAGCAAAGATAACTATTTCAGGTACCTGTGATTTGAATATAAACCCAAGCACAAAGATGGTACCGGCCAAAACCGGAAATAACCTGGAGTACAGGTACACGTAAGAGAGCAGCAATTTGGTCTCCAAGAAATTCAGTTTCGGTCTCAGGTCTTTCCATTCAGCCTCGAAAGTGTGGTAGGTGATACCCGCAGCGAGGCTCACGCGAAAGTTACGGGAGCCGCGCCGCCGATACCGCAATCCGCAAGATGCCTTGTCTCGGGATCGTCTGCAATTGGGGCGAAAGCTGACATCGAGGCGCTGCGGGCTTTCAAAAAAAGGGATCGGAGCCGCACGTCGATCCTGTGCGTTCGTGCAACGCAACGAAGGAAAAAGCATGAATCCCACACGCACGCCCGGCAACGAGCCCGACGCCGGTGATATGTCCACGGAACCAGGGTTCGAGACGCCGCACGACAACCCGGCGGAGCAAGACCTTCCCGACGAGGATGCGGGCGCGCTGGGTGACTTCGCCTAGCGCACCCGCATGGGTGGCGCGTCGTGGGCGATCGCGGCCGGAGTGGCGCCGCAGTCCAAGCTCCCCGCCCTATTCCGCGCTGCTGTTGTTCCCCGCCTCATACGGCACCGCCAGCGCCTCGTTGTACATCTCGCGATGGACCTCCTGGACGGTCATCTTGTGCGCGCAGCCCTTCAGCAGCTGCGCGCCGATCCGCACCTCGACCGCCAGCGGCGCATCCTCGGCGCAGGCGGCGGGGCGGAGGGTGATCGTCACGGGGGCGCCGTCGGGAGTCTGGGTGGGATAGGTCGCAATCCCCTGCGCCAGCCGCGGCGAGACCGGGTAGAAGGGCATCTCCTTGGCGCCCTCCTGCTGGAACTGGATGCGGCCGGGGGCAAGGTCGAGCGCCCAGTCGCGACCCTCCACGGGACGAACCTGCAGCGGCGTCGACAGGTCGACGCCGCCCAGCATCGGGCCAGGCTGCACCGCGGCATTGGCGGGGTCGTCGGCGGCGTTTTCGGTAGGCGTGCCGCCACAGGCCGCGAGCAGCGCCAGCGGCATCAGGGTCCAGCCTCGCTTCCAGCAGATCCTCGGCGTCATCGGCATCCTCTCCTCGGCCCTCCTCCCTGCGCAGTCGAAGGCGGCGGGTCAAGCACGGTAAACGTCCCCTTTCCGATCCCCTCTGCAACCTCCACGACTGTCAACCATGTCCCATTACGCGCAACATTGCGTCTGTTTCGTTGCGGCGCACCATTTCGTGTGACTCTATCACCCCTTTTCGCTTGACGATGATTACCACCTAAGGAAAAGCAACCTACGCTATGAAAAACCCCTCCCCGATCGCACTCTCCGCCGCGGCACTGCTTTCGCTCGCCGCTTGCAACAACAAGCCCGAAGTGGTCGACAGCCGCGCGCCGGATCCCATGGCTTCGCAGCTTGCGAACGCCGCGCCGGTCGAAACGCCGCCGACGATCGAAAGCTCGGTGAGCTTCCGCTGCCAGCCGGGCAACACCCTGCTGTTCGTGGACTTCTTCAAGGAAGGCAAGATGGCCTCGCTGCGCGAGAAGAAGGACTCGATGAAGTCGGTCCTGCTGCGCGCGCCGGAAGCCGGCAAGCCCTTCACCGCGGACGGCGGCTACAAGATCGACGGCAACGCCAAGGCGGCCAAGATCACCCTCGCCGACGGATCGGTCCACACCTGCAAGGCCTGAGCCTGCACCATCTCCCCGAGAACAAGGCCCGGCGGCTATTTCCGCCGGGCTTTTTTCATGCCAGCTAGGGCGCGGAGGTAGCGCGTGGCAACGATCGCAGTGTACAGCCTGAAGGGCGGCGTCGGGAAGACGACGCTGACGGTGAACCTGGCCTGGGCATCCGCCATCCGCTCCGCCCGCCGCACCCTGCTCTGGGACCTCGACCCGCAGGCGGCCGCCACCTTCCTGCTCGGCGGCGACGAGGCCGGGCGGCACCAGGCGCAGGCGATCTTCTCCAAGGACGTCGCCGCCGCCAGGCTGCTTCGCGCCACCGCGATCGACCGCCTCGCGCTGCTGCCCGCCGACACGTCCCTCCGCCAGCTCGACCATCTGTTCCACGCGCTCGACAAGAAGAAGCGGCTCAGCAAGCTGCTCGACGACCTGGCGGAGGATTTCGACCGCATCCTGCTCGATTGCCCGCCCGGCCTGACCGAGACCAGCGAGCAGGTGATGCGCGCTGCCGACCTGATCGTGGTGCCGGTGGTGCCCTCGCCGCTCTCGCAGCGCGCCTTTCAGGAGGTCGCCGCGCACCTCGCCCAGCGCGGCGCCAAGGTGCCGCTGATGCCGGTGCACGCGATGGTCGATCGCCGCCGCAAGCTCCATGCCGAGGCGCTGGAACGCCAGCCCGACTGGCCGGTGATCCCGATGGCGAGCGTGATCGAATCCGTCGCGGTGCAGCGCGCGCCGGTGGGTGCCTTCGCGCCCCGCAGCGCCGCCGCCAATGCGTTCAACGAGGTGTGGCAGGCGATCGAACGAAGCCTGGCCGCGCGCGTTCGCTGACCATGGTCCAGCGCCGCTCGCCCCCCAAGGAACTAGACCCCGCGCTGGTGCTGCGCGCCTACGCCATGGGCGTGTTCCCGATGGCCGATGCCCGCGACGCCGGCTCGGTCTATTGGGTCGAACCCAAGCTGCGCGGGGTGCTGCCGCTCGACGGCTTCCACCTCTCGCGCTCGTTGCGCAAGGTGGTGCTGTCGGACCGCTTCACGGTGACGGTCGACCGCGATTTCGCCGGCATGATCCGGCTCTGCGCCGAAAGCGCGCAGGATCGGCCCGAGACCTGGATCAACGGCGCGATCGAGCGCGCCTTTATCGAGCTGCACCGGCTCGGCTATGCCCATTCGATCGAATGCTGGGAGGGCGATACGCTCGCCGGCGGGCTCTACGGCCTGGCGCTCGGCCGCGCGTTCTTCGGGGAGTCGATGGTCACGCGGGTGCGCGACGCGTCGAAGGTGGCGCTCACCCATCTCGTCGCGCGGCTCCAGGCCGGCGGGTTCCGCCTGCTCGACTGCCAGTTCATCACCGATCACCTCGCCTCGCTCGGCGCGATCGAGATTCCGCGCGACGACTATGTCGCGTTGCTGGGCGCGGCGCTGGGCGATTCGACCGGGGCGGTGTCGTTGCCGCCCTCGGCCTCCGGCGACCTCTTCGCGCTCGATGCGCCGGGCGACGAGGCGGGCACCGTGTCCGGGCCGCTGTCACGGAAGGTCATCGCGCAGCTCTTGGGCCAGACGTCGTAGATCGCGTTCTGGACGACGTTGAGCGCGGGTTGTTCCTTGTAGAGCCAGCCGGAGAAGACGCGGTGCCAGCGCTGGTCCTCGCGATGCACGTCCATCTGCACGAAGGCGCCGGTCAGCCGATCCTGCTCCCAGGGCGCGGTGCGCTCGCAGGCGCGCAGGCGGACGGTCACCTGCCCGTCGATGCGGGCGGCCTGGCCGGGCTTGAGCGTGATCTCGCGCTCGACGCCGTTGCGCTTGTTGAGCACGCCCAGCACCGCGACGCGTTCGCGCATCGGCGTCGCGGCGGCATCCATGGTGGCGTTGTCGGGGCCGGTGGTGACGGTGTCGACGCCCTGCGCGTCGCCGCCGCCGGTGATCACCAGCTCGTCGCCGGCATTGTCGCCGCCGGCAGCGCCGTTGCCGCTTCCGCTACCCGAACATCCGGCCAGCGCGAGCGCGAGCAGCGCCGCCGCAGCCTTCATGCGTCGGGGGTCCAGGCCTCGTAATCGCCGGTGGCCTTGGCGCGATGCGCACCCTTTTCGAGCGCGCCCGGCGGACGATAGGCCAGCTCCGTGCCGGTGAGATTCGGCTCGGCGGGCTTTTCCCACACGCGCACGGGCGGCAGCGATTCGTCGGGCGTGCCCTCGATCTGGTGCGACAGCCAGCTGAACCATTCCGGCGGAATGCGGCTGGCGTCGTTGGATCCCTTGTAGATCACCCAGCGGCGCGTGATGCCGTTGGGATCCAGCCCACCCTCGAAATAGAGGTTACCGAGCGAATCCTCGCCGACGCGCTTCTTGCCGCGCAGTCCCATGCGAGTGCCGAACGTGGCGCCGTTCCACCAGGTGAAGATCGGAAAAGGAAGTCCCATGGCTTTGTCCGATACCGCCAAGCGCAGCGCTCGGCAACTCCCCTCAGCGGCTCAGAGCGGTCTTTCCACCGCGACCGCCAGCGGGCCCTTTTCGCCGTCGACGATGCGGGCGCGGAGCGGCTGGCCGGGCTCGACTTCCTCGACACCGGCGCGGCGCAGCGTTTCCATATGGACGAAGATGTCCGCGGTGTCGCTCATGCGGACGAGGAAGCCATAGCCCTTCAGCCGGTTGAACCATTTCACCGACACCGGTTCGAACGGCCCCGCCTCGCCGATGAGCTTCAGGCGCTCCACCCGTTCGGTGGGGCACTTCACCGGTTCCACTGCGGTGCTGAGGTCGATCGATAGAACCGATTTGGCCTGCAGCCCCCGCTGCCGCTGCACCGCCACGCACTCCAGCCGCGCACCTTCGGGCACGCTGCGCCGGCCATGGTCCTGAAGGACGGAGAAATGGATCAGGATGTCGCCGACGCTGGGATCGTCCGCGACCAGGAAACCGAAGCCGCGCGTGACATCAAACCATTTGATGACGCCACGATAGACCCGCTCGTCCATCTCGGAATCGCCCCCGAACCGAAGCTCGCCCTCGGCCGTCTCCGGATAGTGTTCAGACGCTAGCTGTTGCTCAGCACGCATTATCGTTATCCCCCAAGCCAGCAACATTAACACAGCATTAGCAAGGAGGGGAATCGCTTTGTGCGATCAGGAATGTCCCGCCCCGGGCGGGTCCTCCGGCTCCTCTCCCGGCGCCATCTGCAATATTCTATGCACAATCTCAGGCGGATGGCCCGCCCGTAAAAATGCGGCGACTTGCTTTTTGTGAAGATCGCGATCCGCAGGGGTAGCCGCGAAAGGTCCGAATCGGCGGCGACGCGCGAAAATGATCGCGCTGCGATAGGCGTCCGCCTCGATCGCCTCGGCCAGATCGGCACTGTCCTCGGCATCGATGCCGTCGTGGCGCAGCGCCATCTCCACCCGGCGCACGCCCAGGCCGCGCCGCCCCATCGATCGCACCCGCGCCTCGGCGAAGCTGCGATCGTCGACATAGCCGCGCTCGGCCATCCGCTCGGCCACCGCCATCGGGTCGGGCGGGCTCTCCCCTTCCCATCCCCGCTCGCGCAGCTTACGGGTGAGATAGGCGGCCAGGCGCGCGCGCGTGGTGGCGAAACGCTCGACATAGCGCAGCGCCAGACGATCGAGATCGGCGGCGACGAGGGGTGGCTTGGAACGGGATGGTTGGGGCATGCGCCTTGATTGTGCCACACTGCCAACCGATTTTGAACGATACTGCGTAGCAGAGCGCATACGGAAAACTGCGTTGTGGGGGCACAACGAACTGCTACCTCACAGGGGCATGAGAAAAAGAATGGTATTGGACGAAACGGGATCGCTCGAAACTGTGGAACTGGCAGCGCTTGCGCCCACGCCCACGCAAGACCGTCTCCCGCGCCGTTTCGCTGATTTCGAAACGCTGGGCGCCGCGCTCGATTACGCGGCCCAGGGTGCGCGTGGCTTCAACTTCCACGATGCGCGGGGCAAGCTGGTGCGGCCCTATCGCTTCGCCGAACTGCGTGCAGACGCGCTGGAACAGGCGCGCCGCCTGATCGCCGCCGGCATCCAGCCGGAGGATCGCATCGCGCTGATCGCGGAGACCGGGCCGGAATTCGCGGCACTGTTCTTCGGCGTGATCTATGCCGGCGCCTGGCCGGTGCCGCTGCCGCTGCCGACCAGCTTCGGCGGCGCGCAATCCTATATCGACCAGCTGCGCGTCCAGCTCGAGAGCTGCGACCCGACGCTGCTGATCTACCCGCCCGAAATCGGCGCGATGTGCGCCGAGGCCGCGCGGCTGACCGACGTCGCCGCCAGCGACTGGGACGCCTTCTCGGCCAACCCGGCCCCCGAGGCACCGCTGCCCCAGGCCAAGCCGGACGACATCGCATACCTGCAATATTCGAGCGGCTCGACCCGCTTCCCGCACGGCGTCGCGATCACGCACCACGCGCTGCTCAACAATCTCGCGGCGCACAGCCACGGGATGGAGCTGGTCGATTCCGATCGCTGCATCTCCTGGCTGCCCTGGTACCATGATATGGGCCTGGTCGGCTGCTTCCTGTCGCCGGTCGCCAACCAGGTCTCGACCGACTATATGAAGACCGAGGATTTCGCCCGCCGCCCGCTGGCATGGCTGGACCTGATCAGCCGCAACCAGGGCAGCAGCATCTCCTACTCGCCGACCTTTGGCTACGACATCTGCGCCCGCCGCATGTCCAGCCAGACCAAGGCGAGCGAGCGGTTCGACCTCGCCCGCTGGCGCATCGCCGGCAACGGCGCCGACATGATCCGCCCGGACGTGATGCAGCGCTTCATCGACGCGTTCGCCGATGCTGGCTTCAAGGCGACCGCCTTCATGCCGAGCTACGGCCTGGCCGAGGCGACGCTGGCCGTCTCGATCATGCCGCCGGGCGAAGGCATCGTCGTCGAGCTGGTCGAGGAGACGCAGCTCTCCGGCGGCACCGCCCGCGCCGATCGCCCGCAGCGCTATCGCGCGGTGGTCAACTGCGGCAAGCCGGTGCGGGACATGGCGATCGAGGTCCGCGAGGAAGACGGCACGCCGCTTCCCGAAAAGGCGATCGGCAAGGTCTGGTGCAAGGGCCCGTCGGTGATGGTCGGCTATTTCCGCGACGAGGCCGCCACCGAGGCGTGCATGGTCGATGGCTGGCTGGATACCGGCGACATGGGCTATATGTCGGACGGCTATATCTACATCGTCGGCCGCGCCAAGGACATGATCATCGTCAACGGCAAGAACCACTGGCCGCAGGACATCGAATGGGCGGTGGAGCAGCTGCCCGGCTTCAAGCAGGGCGACATCGCCGCCTTCGCGATCACCACCCCCGGCGGCGAGGAAACCCCGGCGGTGCTGGTCCAGTGCCGCACCTCGGACGAGCAGGAGCGCCTGCGCCTGCGCGACGAGATCCGCGAGCGCGTCCGCTCGGTCACCGGCATGAACTGCGTGGTCGAGCTCGTGCCGCCGCGCACCCTGCCGCGCACCAGCTCGGGCAAGCTCAGCCGCGCCAAGGCGCGCAACCTCTATCTGAACGGCGAGATCAAGCCCTACGCGCTCGCCGCCTGACCTGTTCGCCGGCCGTGCCCTGCGCCCGGCCGGCAGCCCTGATATGTCACGACGGCCATCTCCGACCACCGCCGTCATCCCCGCGAAGGCGGGGATCCATTGCCGCTGAAGCCGTCGTTCTTCCCCGCACGTCGCGGCGAATGGATTCCCGCCTAGGCGGGAATGACGATGGTTTTGACGAGCTCGCCACGTCCGCGCCTCTCCCCCGAGCAGCGCGTCGGGGCCGTGCCGCGAAAATGGACCTATTCACCTCCATTTTAGCCGCACCCTAACTTCTCGCTAACCTAGCGCCGCTATGTAGCCGGGGTGAGCAGCTCCTCCACGACACCGCTGAGTCAGCCGCGAGTCGACGCGCGTGCGCTGCTGGGTCTTAGTGACCCAGGCGACACGATCGACTGGCCGCGGATGCGCGCCGCGCAGCTGCAAGCGGGGCGGCGCTCGGCGTTGCTGTTCTTCTCGGCCAATGTCGGCGCCGTCGCGATGGCGGCGCTGGCGCTGGCGCCGCTTGCGTCGCACCGGCTCCTCTTCGGATGGATGGCCCTTGCGCTCGGCACCGCCATCTGGACGACGCTGCGCCGCCTTGGCTGGCGCGACGAGACTCTTCTTACCGCCACGCTTGCCGACATCCGCCGCACCGTCTTCGAGGGCATCGCGATGGGGCTGGCCTGGGCGATCCTTCCGCTCGCCTTCGGTGCGATCGCCACTGCCCGCGCCAGCCTCGATCTCTGGGCGGCGACCACGGTGGTGCTGATCGCCTCGGCGATGACGATGGGGGTGCTGCCGCTTGCCAGCCTCTCGTTCATCTTCTTGCTCGGCGGAACGTGCATCGTCACGCTGCTGCTCGTCGGCGCGCCGTTCCTGGCCGCTGCCGCCGCTTTCCTCGTCCTGCTGCTCAGTGTCGGCGCCTTCGGCCGCGCCCGTTCGCTGGTGCTGCTGCGCGCTAACCAGATGGCGCTGGCCGAGCGCGACCAGACGGTGAGCCTGCTGCTCCGTGAGTTCGAGGACGCCTCGTCCGACTGGCTGTGGGAAGTCGACGCGCAGCGCCGCGTCGTCCGCGCCAGTCCCCGCCTCGCCGCCTCGCTGGGCCTGGAGCCCGGCACGCTGGCCGGCCTGCCGCTCCTCCAGCTGCTCGCCGGTCCCGGCTGGGAGACCGGCCAGTTCACCCCGGAGCTGCACGAACTCGCCGACAGGCTGAAGCGGCGCGAACCCTTTGCCGACCTGCCGATCCCGATCGACATCGAGGGCGATCGACGCTGGTGGCAGATCTCCGCCAGCCCCAAGTTCGACGAGCGCGGGGCGTTCGCCGGCTTTCGCGGAGTCAGCTCGGACGTCACCGAGCAGCGCCGCGCGACCGACCAGATTCACCGCATGGCCCGGTTCGACACGCTGACCGGCCTGCCCAACCGCCTCCACATCAACGAAGCACTCGCCACCGCGATGGCCGAGGCCGACAAATGGGGCGCGCGCTGCGCCTTCATGATGATCGACCTGGATCGCTTCAAGGCGGTCAACGACACGCTCGGCCACCCGGTCGGCGACCGCCTGCTCCAGCGCGTCGCCCGGCGGCTGCGCAGCCTGGTGAGCGAGACCGAGATGATCGGCCGGCTGGGCGGCGACGAGTTCGCCGTGGTGGTGCGCGACGCGCGCGACACCGCGCGGGTCGAGGCGCTCGCCCAGACGATCATCGACACCGTCTCGCGCCCCTATGAGCTCGACCAGCACACCCTCTATATCGGCGCCTCGGTCGGCCTGGCCCTCGCCCCGCGCGACGGCCGCACGGCCGAGACGCTGGTCCGCTCGGCCGATCTCGCGCTCTACCGATCGAAGGACAAGGGCGGCGGGGTGTTCCACGCCTATGAGCCGCAGTTGCACGTCGCTGCCGAGGAACGCCGCGTGCTCGAGATCGCGCTGCGCGGCGCGGTGGAGAAGGGCCAGATGCAGCTCGCCTATCAGCCGGTGGTCAACGCCCGCACCGGCGGGCTGCTCGGCTTTGAGGCGCTGCTGCGCTGGACCCATCCCGAGCTGGGCGCGATTCCGCCGTCCAAGTTCATCCCGCTGGCCGAGGAAGCCCGGCTGATCGGCGCGATCGGCGAATGGGTGCTGCGTACCGCCTGTGACGAGGCCGCGCGCTGGGAAGAGCCCGCGCGCATCGCGATCAACGTCAGTTCGGAACAGCTCCACAATCCCAGCTTCGCCACCCTGGTCGCGCAGGCGCTCGCCGCCTCGGGGCTGGAGCCCGACCGGCTCGAGCTGGAAGTGACCGAAAGCGTGTTCCTGCGCGAAGGCACTGCGGCGGTGAGCGTGCTCGAACAGATCCTCGATCTGGGCGTGCGCCTGAGCCTCGACGATTTCGGCACCGGCTATTCGTCGCTCGGCTATCTCGCCCATACCCGGTTCAACTCGATCAAGATCGATCGCAGCTTCGTCCAGAACGCGGCGCGCGGCACCCGCGAGGCGATCGCGATCATCCGCGCGGTGGTCGCGCTCGCCGACAGTCTGGGCATGGCGACGACCGCCGAGGGGGTCGAAACCGAGCAGGAGCACGAGATGGTCCAGACGCTCGGCTGCACGCGTGCGCAGGGCTTCTATTTCGGACGGCCGCTGCCGGTGCACGAAGCGCGGATGATCGCGTCGCGAAACGGTAACGAAACGACCCGCGCGCGGGCGTGAGTTGCGGTGAACTGTTCCCGCATTGGGACATAACCCACTTTTTTCATTCGGAACTTTGGAACCGGCCAAGGGTCTTCGCCGCACTGCAATGGTTCACTTGCCGTTAAGGGAGACACCCCGAATGTATCGTACGCTTATGGCGGCGGCTGCCACCGCCGCAGCGCTTGTCGCTGTCGCACCTGCTCAGGCCGCAACCTATTTCGGTCCGGCCGACATGAATATCGCTACCGCAGCCGATGGCTCGATCTCGACCAGCTTCGGCCAGTCGGGCATCGCCGCAGGCGCCTTCACCCACATCTACCAGTTCACCCTGCCGACCGACGGCGTGGCGAGCGGCTCGATCATCACCAGCGCGGTGAAGTTCAACGGCCCGACCGACCTCGACCTCAAGTCGGTGTTCTTCAACGGCGTGCAGCTGACCGGCTTCTTCGGCAGCGGCATCAACGAATTCGTCTTCGCCAACGCCGTGCCGATCAAGGCCGGTGTCGTGAACGAGATCACCATCAACGGCTTCTCGCGCGGCAATGGCTCGTACGGCGGCCAGGGCGTGTTCGTGCCGTCGGGCGTGCCCGAGCCGGCAGCCTGGGGCATGATGATCGGCGGCTTCGGCCTGGCCGGTGCAGCGATGCGTCGTACGCGCCGCACGCGCGTCACCTACGCGAACGCCTAAAACAAAAAACCATCCTCGCCGTTGCAGAGGGGGCGCCGTCACGAAGGATCGTGGCGGCGCTTTCTTTTTGGCGGTGTGACGCACCAGCTTGCATCTTGGCTCTTGCCCGAAGCGGAATCGGCCGATAAAGGGGCGGACCGCACAGGGGTGTAGCTCAGCTGGTTAGAGCGTCGGTCTCCAAAACCGAAGGCCCTCGGTTCGAATCCGAGCTCCCCTGCCATCGCTTCCGCTGCCGATCCGTCGCCGGGGCGTGTTTCCTTCTCTTGGACCGGGGATAGACCCCGACCACGCTGCTTGCGCGGTGCCGGAGGGCGCCCTGCTCCTTCCTTCAGCCCCGTGCCGCGCTGCACCGTTCCCAGGACGATGCGGAGCAGCTTGATCCGTTCGAACGGCATTCGATCACGGCTGGGCGCTAGGCTGGCCGGATCCGGTTCGCGCCCTGGTGGCGCCCCGGTGCGGGTGCCCTTCCGGTGCCCGGACGCTGCGCCGGCGCGGCGGGACTCCATTCGTCCCCCAAAGCGTGGCGCTCGTCGCGCTGGCATTGTCCTTGCGCAACACCTGCGCATTATCCACAGCGACCGCCACGAACCACCGTAAATGGCTGGAAACTTTCGATGAAGCGAACGTTAGATCAAGGTTAGTTCTGGGGAATGGATTTGTCGCAAGATGCCTGAAGGGGAACCCGTGGTGGCCGTAGCCCTTCTCACCGAACGCGACATCGAGCGGTACGGCAACAATCTCAGCCGTTGTTATCGCATCGACGACAGTTCCGAATTCGATGGCCTTCTCCGCATGATCGACGAGGCCGATGTCGCGCTCCAGGCGCGCTCGCGGGAACGCACCTCCTAGCAAGCGACTGTCACGCCAGCTTCATCCAGAGCGGCTAGCCCTTCGCGAAACGCGGGCGATCTCAGGATGAAAGGGGGCGAATCGCCATGGCGACGAGCGTATTGTGCGCCGAGCGTCCGTCCTTCGGCGGGACGGGGCGATGAACGAACTGACCAGCCTGGCCGCGCACCGCCGTGCCGTGTCGGAGGAAGTCGCGCTGCGCGAGGCGCTGTTCCGCTTCGTCCAGGCGCGGCTGCGGGACTCGCATGACGGCGAGGACATCGTCCAGGAAACCTATATCCGGCTGTACGACTATCGCCGCTCGCGCAGCGTCGCCGATGTCGGCGCCTTCTGCTTCGCGGTCGCCCGAAACCTGGTGTTCGACCATTTCCGCCGGCTCCGCGCGGCGCCGCGCCAGGCCGAGCTGGCCGAGGACATCCCCTGCACTCAGCCCCGCGCCGAGGAAGTGCTCGACTATCGCCAGCGGGTCGACATCCTGGTCCGCGCGCTCAAGGTGATGCCGCCGCTCCGCCGCGAGATCTTCCTGCGCCGCCGGCTCGACGGTGTCGCGGTGGCGATCATCGCCGCCGATCTCGACATGACCCCCGCCGCGATCGAGAAGCACTGCGTCCGCGCGGTCGCCGATCTCCGCGCCGCGCTCGAGCGTCGCGGCCTGCCGGGAGGCGCGGCGCGATGAGCCTGAACCCCGCCCGCCGCACCGCGTTGCACGACGCCGCCCGCTGGGCGATGCGTGAGGACGAGGCGGTACTGCGCGAGGCCCCGCCCCCCGCCGCCGCCGAGGTGCAGGCGATGCTCGACGATCGCGCGCTGTCCGACGCGATGGCACAGCTGCCGCGCCTGTCCGATGCCGACATCCGCGCACTGCGCACCCGCCGCCGCGCTGCGATCGGCACCGGCGGGATGCTCGGCATCGCCGCGGTGCTCGGCATCGGCGGCTGGCATGCGGGCTGGTACCGCGCCGCCCCTGCCCCGCTCCATTACGAGACCGCGCGCGGCCAGATGCTCGACGTGGCGCTGGCCGACGGCTCGTCGGTCCACCTCAACGGCGCGACCAGCCTCGACGTGACGCTGGAAGACCATCGCCGCAGCGTGACGATGCAGCGCGGCGAGGCCTATTTCGACGTCGCGCATTTGCCCGATCGCCCCTTCACGGTCCATGCGGGCGGCGCGGCGACCCAGGTGCTCGGCACCGCCTTCAATATCGACATCGCGGCGGGCGGCGTGCGGCTCGCGGTCTATCGCGGCAAGGTGCGCTTCGGCGATGCGGCGGCGGCGGTGATCGTCCCCGCCGGCTGGCGGACCCGCTTCGCCGAGGGCCGCGCCCAGCCGCCGACCCGCTTCGACGCCGCGCAGAAGGACTGGCGCGACGGCTGGCTCGACATCGACGCGATGCCGCTCACCGATCTGGTCGACGCGCTCAACCGCCGCGGCGGCCCGCTGATCGCCCCGCCGCCGCCCAGCCTGCGCGGCCTCGCGGTCTCGGGCCGCTTCCGGCTGGATTCCCCCCAGGCGCTGCTCGACGCGATGGGGCTCGCCTATGGCTTCCGCACCGCGCGCGCGGGTGGGCAGTTGCGGCTCGAACCCACCGCCGGCGACGACGCCAATCCGTCACGCCCATGACACTGAAACGTAACAAAATTCTTTTGTCCGGAAGCTGATCTGCCCCCGTCTTCCTCGCTAACGGCGCACCCGCGCCGGAGCGGAGGGAAGACCAACAATGACTCGCATCCAGGGGATTTCACGCATGGCACTCGCCATCCTGCTGGCAGCGCCCGCGATCGCGCAGGCGCATGCCGCCGACGCGACGATGGCGGCGCAGCGCCGGTTCGACATCGCGCCGAGCGATCTGCGCGCGGCGATCTCGCAATTCTCGCAGGCGACCGGCCTGCAGGTCGTCGTGGCGCCCAGCGCCGTCGCCGGCCGCCGCACCGCCGGCGTGCGCGGTGCCCTCACCGTTCGCGCCGCACTCGACCAGCTGCTGCGCGGCTCGAACCTCAGCGCCGCGGTGCATGGCGGCATCGTCGTGCTAACCCCGTCGCGCGCCGCCGCCCCGGCCGCGCGCCGCATCGTCCGCAGCGAAGCCCCCGCCCCGCTCGCCGCGGCACCGGTGCAGACCGCGCAGGCGGACCCGCAGGATCCGGACACTGCCGAGATCGTCGTCTCCGGCTATCGCGAGAGCATCACAGCCGCGCAAGAGCTCAAGCGCCGCGCGGTGGGTGCCGAGGACGACATCGTCGCGACCGATATCGCCGCCTTTCCCGACCTGAACCTGGCGGAATCGCTCCAGCGCGTGCCGGGCATCACCATCACCCGCGACAGCGGCGAAGGCCGCCAGATCGCGCTGCGCGGCCTCGGCGCCGACTTCACCCGCACCCAGCTCAACGGCATGGAAGTGCTGGGCAACACTGCCTCGGGCATGGACAATCGCGGCTCGGTCAGCCGCTCGCGCTCGTTCGACTACAGCCTGTTCGCCTCCGAACTGTTCAACCGTATCGCGGTGCAGAAATCCTATGCGGCCGAGCAGGACGAAGGCGGCCTCGCCGGCACGGTGCAGCTCACCACCGCCAAGCCGTTCGACTATAGCGGCAACAAGTTCGTCGTCTCCGCCAAGGGCCAGACCAACAGCAACGCCCCCGGCGTGACGCCGCGCGCGGTGGCGCTCGCCTCGGTCCGCTCGGGCGATTGGGGGGCGCTGGTCTCGGTCGCCTACAGCAAGATCAAGAGCAACGAGTACGGCTATCGCAACTGGGGCTGGGGCCCGACCAAGTACGGCGCGAAGAATATCGGCGCCGAGATCGATGCCGACACGCGTGCCAAGCTGCTCGCCGGCGTCTACCAGCCGACCGCCCAGTCGCCCTCGACCTGGTACACCGATCGCCAGCGCCTCGGCGTGACCTCCTCGGTCCAGTACCATCCGGGCGAGAATTTCAAGCTCGACGTCGACTTCCTCTATGGCCGTCTCTGGGATCATCGCGACGATTATGCACTGGCCACCGCGGGCAGCAACCCGCTGACCGGCTCGACCGTCAACGGCACCCAGGTGATCCACAGCGCGGTGATCGACGACACCAACACCCTGCGCGCGGCGAGCTATACCAGCATCGACCTGCGCTCCGAGCACCACATCGTCGAGAACCACACCGATTTCTACCAGGGCGTCGCCAACCTCAGCTGGAAGCTCGGCGACCGGCTGACCCTGCGCGCGCTCGGTGGCTATGAGGAATCGGATTTCGGCCAGCCGGTGTTCGACAAGGTCTTCATGGAGGCCAAGCAGACCGCGTTCAGCTACGACACGCGTCCGCAGATCCCGGTCAACACCTATGGCATCGCGATCACCGATCCGAACCTGTGGACCGTCCAGCGGCTCGACGTGCAGGAAAACAGGATCGTCAACCGCTACACCAACGGCAAGCTCAGCGCCGATTATGCGCTGGGCGACGGGCTGATCTTCAAGGCGGGCGGCGCCTACAAGCACTTCACCAACAGCGGTTACACTTGGGCCAACAAGGTGTTCCACAACGTGCCGGCGAACGTGCCCGTGTCGAACGACCTGAAGCAGCTGGTCGGCCCCAAGACGCTGCTCCAGTACATCGTCGGCAATGTCGACGGCGTCTATGCCGCGATCGGCGACAAGCGCAACCTCACCGCCGCCAACCTCCAAGCGGGCAGCGACTACAAGGTCGACGAAAAGACCTGGAACGGCTTCGCCCAGCTCGATCTCGACACCATGGTCGGCGGCATGCGGCTGCGCGCCAATGCCGGCCTGCGCTATTATTCCACCGATCTCACCTCGTCGGGCAATCTCGCGGTCGGCACCGCCTTCGTGCCGGTGGTCATCAAGGACAACAGCCATGGCTGGCTGCCCGCCGCCAACCTCGCGCTCGACCTGACCAAGAGCCTCGTGTTCCGCCTCAGCGCCGATCGCAACATCAACCGCCCGGGCCTGGGCGACCTCGCCGCGGCGGGATCGATCACCACCCGCCCGAACGGCGGCAGCCTCAGCCTCGGCAACCCCTTCCTCAAGCCCTTCAAGGCGACCTCGGTCGAGACCTCGCTCGAATGGTATATGGACAGCCGCGGCTTCGCTTCGGCCGGCTTCTTCTACAAGAACATGGACAGCTATATCTCGCCGAGCACGACGACGATCCCCTATGGCCAGACCGGCCTGCCGCTGTCGCTGCTGATCCAGGGCCAGGACGCCAACACCCCCTATGACGTGAGCCAGCCGATCAACGGCCCGGGCGCGGACATCAAGGGCGTGGAAGTGGCCGTGCAGCACGACTTCACCTTCCTGCCCGCGCCCTTCGATCACCTCGGCGTCACCGCCAACGGCACCTGGTTCGAGGGCAAGCAGCAGGGCAAGGTGGGCAACAGCTTCGTCACGCTGCCGCTGTTCAACCTCTCCAAATGGGCGGCGAACGCGACGCTCTATTACGAGGACCAAAGCTGGGGCATCCGCGTCTCGGACGCCTATCGCAGCAAATATTACACCGGCCTCGGCACGGTGGGGAATGTGGGCGACTGGATCCGCGGCACCCACAATATCGACGCCCAGGCCCATGTGAACCTGCGCCCGGGCATCCGCCTGATCGCGGAGGGCATCAACCTCACCAACGTGCCGATCGAGCAGTTCGCCGGTGGCGCGATCGCACGCCGCGTGGTCTACACCACCAGCGGCCGCACCTTCACGCTGGGCTTCAGCGCGGAGTTCTGAGGCGAGACGGGCCGGTACGGACACCCTTTCCTTCGTCATCCCGGCGAAAGCCGGGATCCATTGGGGGCTCCGTACCGGCGCTTGCTGACACCGAGAGGCGACTGGATCCCGGCTTTCGCCGGGATGACGCCCCAGAGCGGGCGCACGAAAAAGGGCGGCAGCGGCAACCCCCGCTGCCGCCCTTTTGCCGTTCAGCCCCGCGGGCGCCCTTGCGCGACGGGCAGGCGGATGTGGAACAGGTTCTCCGACACTTCCTCCATCTGCACCGGCCCGGTGGCGGTGTAGCCCAGCGCCTCGATCGTGTGCGCCAGGCCGCCGAGCAGCATCGCCTGCCGCGTGGCGAGAAAGGCGTCGTCGGTGGGCGGCGGGATCGTCGCGGTGACCGCGCAGCCGCGTACGTCGCAGCCGAACGCCACCTCGCGCAGCAGTGGGTACGCCCGGCGGACCTGCGCCTCCGCCAGCGCGGGCGCGGCGGCGAGTGCGAGCGGCGCTCCCTCCCTCCGGGCCACTGGTGGCATCGGCGTGGGCCCGGCCGAGATGGTGACGACCCCTTGCGGCGAGGTCGGCGGCGGCGATCCCGCGCTGCCGAGCAACCCATAGCCCGCCGCCAGCGCCGCCAGCGCGGCGCCTGCGAGCAGCAGCGGCATCCGTTTCATGTCCCGTACTCCATGGCCGAGATCCCCGCGCCACCCGAAGGCAACGCGGGGACCATCCGATCAGCAGATCGTCGAACCGGCCGGGCAGCCCGGCGAGTTGGACCCGGAATCGCTGTTCGGATCGAAGCCCGGGGTGATGCCGGTGTTCAGCGCTCCCGCGAGCGAGGACGCGAAGCGCGCATCCTTGATCTCGAAATTGCCGCTGCCGAAATCGTAGTTGGCGATGGCATTGCGCACGGCGAGCGAGGGATAGCCGTTCCAGCTGACCAGCGGCTGGACCACCCAGCTGCCGGTGCCGTTTTCGGGCGGCTCATCCCCGCCATCGGTCTTCGAGAAGCGGAACAGGTGCGAGAAGCCCAAGGTCTCGTAGTGGAAGACCATCTTCACATGCTGGTTGCCGGTCGCGTCGCTCTGGAAGCGGAGCTGGCCGTCCTTGGTGGCGCGCGTGTCCCACTTGCCGTGCGAATCGCGGCTCACGCCGACGACGCTGCTGTTCGCGCCCGCATCGGTGGTCCAGACGATGATCGTCTCCCAGTCATAGGCGTGCGAGAAGTCGGACTGCCAGAAATAGGCATAGACCCGCGCGCAATAGCCATTGTTGCAGCGGGCGCGGACATAGGCGTTGCTGGTGCGCAGATAGTCGGAATTGCGGCACGAGGCCGGCGGCTTGGTCGCGTAGGTCGAGGCCTTGGGGCTGATCGCGCCCGAGGCGTTCACCGCGGGCACGTTGAAGCAGACATCGGTGTCGAAATCGAGCGCGGGCTGGAAGCGCTTGTCGAGTGCGGTGGCGAGTTCCGGCAGCGGCGCGACGGGGGCCGGCCAGCCCTGCGCGTGCGCCTGGAAGGGCAGCACGGCAAGCGCGGCGAGCGCCGCCCTGGGCAGAAGATGACGGGTGGTGGCGGTGGTACGTCCCTTGGTCATACGATCTCCATGCAGGTCCCAGAGCGGCTGCGCGTTACATGCGTCCATCGGCCGCGAGGGACCGCCCACGACCTGGAAGTTCAGGAAATCGAGGCGAACGGGCGTCGCGCGGATGCGCGGCCCGTCTCCGTGCTCAGCAGGAAGACGGGCTGACGTGCAGATCCGGACAATTTAAATGTGCGTGGGACGCGCTACGGGAGCGGAGCGCACACATCGCGGCTTCCTCAGCGGAACATCGCCTAACCGACTAATAACGTTACCGCTTGCGTCCCGCTTATGGTAAACGCTGCACCATGGCCAGCATATCGCTCCGATCCCCGGATGTCGTCATGGGGGTTCGGCATGAATATGCGGCAAGGCCTGTGCATCTACCTGCGTTGTCATTGGGGGAAATATGATAAGAAGCATAGTGGCGCTGGCTCTGGCCTTCCTCGCAACACCCGCTGTCGCCACCACCTATGTCGGCACATCCTCAACAAGCACCGTGATCGATATACCAGGACTTTCTACGCCGGGTACGTATCGTTTGAGTTTTAGCTTTAGCCGTCCGATCTTCGTGGGATTTGAGTCTTACATCTATTACGAGTTTTCGTGGTATCAGGATGGAGAGTACATCGCGAGCGACGACGGTCCTGCCTTCTTCTCCTACTTCCCAGATGAACCGATGCAGTCCGGTTCGATATTGTGGACCGTTCTCGGCCCCTATCGTGGTTGGCAGGGCGACATTCTTGAAGTGGGCTATTACCGCGTCGACGGAAACCACTTGTCCTTTGGCGACCCGGACGATCCGAGCCCGTACAGCTATCGGGTTGATGTAACCTCCGTGCCCGAACCTGCACAATGGACGCTGCTGATCACCGGCTTCGGCCTTGCCGGCGCGGCGTTGCGGCGTGTCCGCACCAGCACCCGTTCGGCAGCGACCGCCTGATGGCACAGCGCGCCGACGCCGGCATCAGGCCTGCGCGGGCGCGAGCTTCCAGTAGGTCGCGTAGCGCTCGTGCGCGATGCGGTGATAGGGGATCAGGCGCACCGGCGCGCCGTCGGCAGCAGCGAGCGTGAACTCGAGCGGCTTCGCCCCCGGCCGGATCGCCGCCGCCAGCGCGGCCGGATCGCCCGCCAGCACCGGCACCTGCACCGGCGCGTCATTGTAGCGGCCATATTCGCGCTCGTTGACGACGATGTCCGCCCCCGGCGCCAGTCCCTGCGCCCCCAGCGCGCCCGCCAGCACCAGCGGGCCATAGGTGAACGCAACCACATCGGGTGCCGAAGGCGCGCTCTCGAACCCGGCTTCCATCACCAGCTGCAGCTCGACCGTGTCGCCATCCTGCCAGCGCCGCGCGAGCTCGATCCGGCTGCCGGGCGCGACCGAACGCGCCGCGACCGCGCCGTTGACCCGCACGGTGGCGGTGCGGCTCCAGCGCGGGTGGCGCAGGCTGAGCGTCAGCTCCGCCGGCTTGGCCAGCTTCCAGCGCAGCGTCGTGCGCGGCTCTTCGGGGAAGCGGGTCTCCTGGACCAGCTCGGCGCCCTTCTCGCGCCAGCGCACGGTCGAGGGCAGGAACAGGTTCACGTAGAGCGCGCGCTCGTCGTGGAAGTAGATCGAGTCCCGATACTTCACATGGTTTTCCATGCCGGTGCCGGTGCAGCACCAGAAGCTGTGCTCGGGGGTATGGTAGAGCTTCATGTAGCCCGGCCGTGCGCCCTGGAAATAGGTCGCCATGCCGCTGTCCGGGTCCTGCGAGGCGAGGATGCCGTTGAACAGCGTCCGCTCGTAATAATCGGCATATTCGGGGCGCGGTTCGTGGAGGAACAGACCGCGGGTGAGCTTGAGCATGTTGTGCTGGCAGCAGGTCTCCGATCCCTTGGCCGAGAAGACATGCTTCTCGAAGTCCGCCATCGCGAAGAAATGCTCGTTGTCGCCATGCCCGCCGGTGGCGAAGGAGCGGGTTTCCGCCACCGTCTTCCAGAAAAAGGCCGCGGCATCGCGGTAGCTGGCGTCGCCGGTCGTCTCGTAGACTCGGTGGAAGCCGACCACCTTGGGCACCTGGGTGTTGGCGTGGAGCCCGTCGAGATGGTCCTGCGCCTTGGCGAGCGGAGTCAGCAGCGCCTTGTGCGAGAAACGCTCGGACAGCGTGCGATAGTCGGCCTTGCCGGTCATCGCGTAGAGATCGGCATAGACTTCGTTCATGCCGCCATGCTCGGTCTCGAGCATCGCCTCGAACTCGGCGTCCGACAGCGGCCGGCACGCCACCACGCCCCAGTCGGCGAGGCGGAGCAGCGTCGCGCGGGCGGGGGCGCTGTCGGCGAGCAGCGCGCCGTCGCGCAGGCCCGCATAGACCTTGTGCAGCGTATACCAGGGCACGCCGCTGATCTTCTCGCCGCGCAGATGCGCCGCGACCACCGCCGCGCCGTCGGGGAAGGCAGTGACGAGGCCGCTCTTCGCCGCGTCCTGGCAGGCCCCGAGTTCGGTCGCGATATAATCGATGCGCTTCTTGTATTCGGGCTTGGCGGTCGAGCGGAAGGCGAGCGCGCAGGCCGAGAGATAATGGCCGAGCGTATGTCCCTGGCAATGGATGTCCGCCCAGAGCGGATCGGATTCCCAGCCGCCATAGGCGGGCGCCTTGGGGCTGAGCCCGGCATTGACGCGGAACTGGTGGAGCAGCCGGTCGGGCTCGAGCCGCAGCAGATAGGCCTCGGTCGCGCGCTGGGCGTGGAGGAAGGGGCCCTCGCCCAAGGTCACGTCCGCGATGTCGAACGGCTGGAGCCTGGCCGGGGCAGCGGGCGCGGGAGCCGTCTCCGCTGCGGCCGGGAGCGGCACGCCCAGCCCGCCGATCGCAACCGCGCCGCTGCCCGTGCCGGCGAGAAATGCCCGCCGCGACGTTTCGATACCCATGCGCGCTACCCTCTCCGTGCGTCCGATTTACTCCGGGTTATCAGAGCCATTCCCCCTCGCCAACCCCGCGGGGCATTTCGCTGCGCCGCGCAAAAAGCGGCTTCCCAAACGCGCCCGCCTGCCCCAACCACGCGCACATGGTCGAAAAGATTCTGGGCATCCTTGCCACCTTCACCATCTGGGTCATCTCGAGCGGCGGCTATTTCGGCATCGCGGTGCTGATGGCGATCGAATCCGCGTGCATCCCGCTGCCGTCGGAGATCATCATGCCGTTCGCCGGCTATCTGGTCTCGACCGGCCGGTTCGATCTGTATCTGGCGGCGACCGCAGGCGCGATCGGCTGCAACCTCGGATCGATCGTCGCCTATGAGGTCGGCAAGCGCGGCGGGCGGCCGCTGGCGCTGCGCTGGGGCAAATATCTGCTGATCGGCCCCGGCGAGATCGACGCGGCGGACCGCTTCTTCGCGCGCTATGGCAGCATCGCGGTGCTGATCGGCCGGCTGCTGCCGGTGATCCGCTCGTTCATCGCCTTCCCCGCCGGCGTCGCGCGGATGAAGCTGGTGCCGTTCCATGTCTACACCTTCCTCGGCAGCTGGCCCTGGTGCTTCGGCCTCGCCTGGGTGGGGATGACGCTGGGCGAGAAGTGGGACAGCGATCCCCGCATGAAGGCGGCGTTCCACAGCGCCGACGCACTGATCGGGGTGGTGCTGGTCGGGCTGGTGGCGTTCTACATCTGGCACCGCGTGCGCGGGCTGAAGCAGCGCTGAGAAGCGTAGATCCTCCCCCGGAGGGGGAGGGGGACCGCCGCCGAAGGCGGTGGTGGAGGGGTGTCGACGCTGGTGTGGAGGTCTACCCCTCCAGCGTCGACACCCCTCCGTCGCGCTGCGCGCGCCACCTCCCCTTGCAGGGGAGGAATTTTCCCCGTTCCCGCCGGCCAAAAGCCCCCTCCACCATTCGCTTGCGCGAATGGTCCCCCTCCCCCGGCTTCGCCGAGGGAGGAAACGCTTTCTTCCATCGCCGTATAGCGTCTCCTCCCTCGGCGAAGCCGGGGGAGGGGGACCGCGCTGCGCCAGCAGCGTGGTGGAGGGGGCAAGCAGCACGCCGGAGGCCGCAAACGCCCCTTCCCAACCCCCGCTTGCACAACTTGCCCCGATCCTCTAGATACAGCCCCCTAGCCGAAAGCGTGGGTGGATTGCACCGGTTCCTGGGAAGGACCGGGCAGCGGACCCATGCCCGAAGCGCCATTTTTCACACGAGGATAGCCCCAGTGGCGAAGACAAGCCCCGTCGAATTCATCAAGCAGGTCCAGACCGAGACCCGCAAGATCGCCTGGCCGACGCGTCGCGAGACGATCATGACCGGCGTGATGGTGATGATCATGACGACGCTGCTCGGCAGCTTCTTCCTCGGCATCGATTCGATCTTCGATATGATCGTCAACGCACTTCTTCGCCTCGCGCAGTAAGGAAAGACCAACAACCATGTCGCGCTGGTACATCATCCACGCCTATTCCGGTTTCGAGGGCAAGGTCCGCGACCAGATCCTGGCCGACGCCACCCGCCTGGGCCTCGATCGCCTCGTCGAGGCGGTCGAAGTGCCGACCGAGACGGTCACCGAAGTACGGCGCGGCAAGAAGATCCAGTCCGAGCGGAAGTTCTTCCCCGGCTACGTGCTCGCCAAGCTCGAGATGAACGACGACGTCTATCACCTGGTGAAGAACACGCCGAAGGTGACCGGCTTCCTCGGCAGCTCGGGCAAGCCCCAGCCGATCAGCGAGGCGGAAGCCGCGCGCATCCTCAACACCAAGGAAGAAGCGGCCACCGCGGCGCCCAAGGCCAAGCTGAAGGTCGACTTCGACATCGGCGACACGGTCAAGGTGATCAGCGGCAACTTCGCCACCTTCTCGGGCGTGGTCGAGGAGCTCGACTACGACAAGAACCGCGTGAAGGTCTCGATCTCGATCTTCGGCCGCGCGACCCCGCTGGAGCTGGGCTTCGAGGACGTCGAACGGGTCAAGTAAGCCGGCCGAGCGGCCGCTGCTGCCAGAATACGGAAGGCCGGGGTGCACATCCCGGCCTTTTTCGTTTCGCCTCCGTAGTTTGTCGGACTGCCGCCGGCCGTCCCGCCGTTCCTATAATGCTGGAAGCGCGCCCTACGCGCTTTCGGGGGACGATGCGGATACGCGCGATCATTGCCGGCACGACGATGCTGATCGCAGCCCCTGCCCGCGCGCAGGCGCCGCTTGCCGAGCAGCAGGTGGCCCGCGCCATCGACCGCATGTTCGCCGATCCCGAAGCCGCGCTCGCCGCTGCCCGTGCCGCCGAGGGCGCAGCAAGCAAGGAGCCGGGCCCGAGCCCCCTCGCCGCCAAGGCCCGCTGGCTCGAAGGCGAGGCGCTGTCGCGGCTGGACCGCGACGCCGAAGCCGAGCCGCTGATCGGGCGGACGCTGGAACAGGCCCGCACCCATTGGCCGAACACCCGGCTCCATGCCGACCTCTTGATGACCTGGGGCGGCATCGAGCAGAATCGCGGCCGCGCCGCCGCCGCGCTCGATGCCTTCCAGCAGGCGCACAACCTGTTCCGCACCCTGCACGAGCCGCGCAAGCAGGCGATCGCGCTGGTGATGATCGCCAGCCTCTACAATCGCGCGCGCGACAATGAATCGGCGCTCCGCTATTTCCAGGCCGCGCTCGATGCCGATTCCGGCGATCGCAACCTGCGCATGTCGATCTTCAACAATCGCGGCAACGCGCTGCTCGACATGGGTCGCCCCGCCGATGCCGCCCGCGCCTATCAGCAGGCGCTGCTGCTCGCGACGGCGTCGGGCGAGCCGGGGCTGCAGGTGCCCATCCTCAACAATCTCGCGCGCATCGCCCTGCAGCAGGGCAGGCTCGCCGCCGCGCAGCGCTACAACGACACCGCATTCGCCGCGAGCCGCGGGCACAGCGCCGAATATGACGGCAGCCTCCACGCGATGCAGGGCCAGATCGCCCTGAAGCGCGGCGCGGTGGCCGATGCGGTCGCCGCCATCGACACGGCATTCGCGCATATCGGCGATCCGCGTTCGCCGACCTGGCGCGAGGTGCACCAGGCCGCGGTCGACATCTATACCCGCGCCGGCCGCCCCGCCGATGCACTGGCGCACCTCAAGGCGCTGAAGCGCATCGACGATGAAGTCACCAAGGTCGCCTCCGATACCAACGCCGCGCTGCTCGCCGCGCGGTTCGATGCGACCAACCAGCAGCTTCGCATCGAGAAGCTGCGCACCAACGCCGCCAACCAGCGTGCCCGCTTCGCCCGCGATCGCGCGCTGTTCCAGCTGCTGCTGGTCGGCGGCCTGCTGTTCGTCGCGGTCGGCGGCGCGGCGCTGCTCGGCTTCGCGCTGTTCCACATCCACCGCAGCCGCCGCGAGGTGCGCAGCGCCAACCGCGATCTCGCCGCGAGCAATGCGCAGCTCGGCAAGGCGCTGGAGGCCAAGCGCGAGTTCCTCGCCACCACCAGCCACGAGTTCCGCACCCCGCTCAACGGCATCCTGGGGATGAGCCAGGTGCTGCTCGCCGACACGACGCTGGGCGACGAGGCCCGCGCCCGCGTCGCGGTGGTGCAGGATGCCGGCCAGGCGATGCAGGCGCTGGTCGACGACGTGCTCGACATGGCCTCGCTCGACAGCGGCGAGATCGCGCTGGAGCAGGCGCCGTTCGACCTGCGCGCGCTCCTGGAAACGCTGGGTCGCCGCTGGGCGGCGGAGGCGGCGCAGCGGGGCCTCGCGTTCGAACTGGACGCCGCCGATTGCCCGGCGATGCTGGTCGGCGACGCGCGGCGCGTCGGCCAGATCGTCCACCACCTGCTGTCCAACGCGGTGAAATTCACCCCAGACGGCAGCGTCACGCTCGCCGCGCACCCATTGGCCGACGGCAGCGCTGGCGTTGCGATCACGGTTGCGGATACCGGCATCGGCATCGCCGGAGACCAGCACGCGCCGATCTTCCGTAAATTCTACCAGGTCGATGGCGGCACGGCGCGTGCCTTTGGCGGGATCGGCGTGGGGCTCGCGCTGGCCCAGACCTTCGCCAGCGCGATGGGCGGGACGCTCACCGTCGAAAGCGCACCCGGCGCCGGCGCCACCTTCCGTCTGCACCTGCCCGAGGCGGTGGCGCCGCCGGCCATGGCGACCGACGCCGTCCCGCCGCCTGCCGGCCCCCGGCTGCTGCTGGTCGAAGCCAATCCGCTTGCGCGCGGCGTGACGATCCATGGGCTGCTCCAGGCGGGGTTCGCCGTCGAGGCGGTCGCCACGCTGGCGGAGGTGGAAGGCCGGCTCGCCGAGTTCGACCTGCTGCTGATCGGGGCCGAGGTCGCGCCCTCTGCCGCAGCCCTCGCCGCGCCGCTCGCCGCTGCACGCACGGCCGGCACGAGCGCCGTGGTGCTGTTCGATCCGGACGGCAGCGTGTCACGCGAGGCGGTGGAGGCAGCGGGCGCCGCGCTCGCATTGGCGCGTCCTATTCCCCTCGCCGACCTCGTCGCGACGCTGGCGACGGTCATGGAGCGCCATGCCCATCTGGCGGCCTGACCGCCTCCGTAAAAATCCCTAAGCCTGCAAACATGCATCCCCGCGCAACGCTGCACGTTTCAGCGGTCGTATACCATATTGTGCCGCGCGGGTTCATGAGCATCGACCATCCCTCCATCGACCTTCCCCAGCTCCGTCACATCATCTCCGGTCTCCGCGAAGGCGTGATCCTGGTCGATACCGACCAGAAGATCCGCTGGGCCAATGATGCGGCCCTTCGCATGCATGGGGTGGAAGCCGTTGGCGACCTGGGCGCCGATGTCGACGCCTATCGCCAGCGCTTCCAGCTGCGCTACCGCAACAACCACCGGCTCGACCGCGGCGACTATCCGCTCGACCGGGTGCTGGCGGGCGAGAGCTTCGACGAGGTGGTGGTGGAGGTCGTCCCCGCCGGCGACGAGGACGCACGCTGGATCCACGAGGTGCGCAGCCTGGTGATCGGCGATGCCGAGGGCCGGCCCGACCTGCTCGTCCTCGTCCTGCAGGACGTGTCGCAGCGCTTCGAGGCCGAGCAGCGCTTCGAGCGGACCTTCAACGTCAACCCCGCCCCCGCGGTGATCCTGCGCTTGTCCGACCAGCACTATGTGAAAGTCAACCAGGGCTTCCTCGACCTGACCGGCTATGCCCGCGACGAGGTGCTGGGCCGCTCGCTCTACGACATCGACGTGCTGAAGGACGCCGCCGACCTCGATACCGCCAAGGAGCGCATCCGCGAGGGCCGCACCGTGCCGCAGATGCAGGCGGACCTCGAGCTCCCCGATGGCGGGCGCAAGCTGGTGATCGTCGCGGGCCAGCCGGTCGAGCTGGACGAGGAGGCCTGCATGCTCTTCTCCTTCGCCGACCTGGAGCCGCGCCGCCAGGCCGAGAACGAGCTGCGCCACAGCGAGGAGCGGTTCGTCACCACCTTCCGCCTCGCCCCGGTGGCGATGGCGATCACCACGCGCGACGACCTCGCGCTGTGCGACACCAACGACGCCTTCCACCAGCTGAGCGGCTGGTCGAGCGACGAGGCGATGGGGCAACGCATGGCGGCGCTGCGCCTGTTCGAGGACGGCGGCTTCCTCAAAAAGGCCTGCGCCGAGCTGGACGAGCGTCGCGACTTCCGCAGCGAGGATGCGCGCGTCCGTACCAAGGAGGGCGCGATCACCGATTGCCTGATCTCCGCCGCCGCCATTCCCCTGCGCCGCGACACCTGCATCCTGTGGGTGGTGCAGGACATCCATGCCCGCCGCCACAACGAGCTGGAGCTGATCGGCGCGATCGAGGCAGTGATGCAGGATACCAACTGGTTCAGCCGCTCGGTGGTCGAGAAGCTCGCCAACCTGCGCAATCCGCACGGATCGGCGCGGCCGGTCGAGACCAGCGAGCTCACCCGCCGCGAGAAGGAAGTGCTCAGCCTGCTGTGCGAG
The DNA here is from genome assembly GCF_900114095.1 of Sphingomonas sp. NFR04. Lineage (GTDB taxonomy): Bacteria > Pseudomonadota > Alphaproteobacteria > Sphingomonadales > Sphingomonadaceae > Sphingomonas. Next base: position 183,256 of record NZ_FORV01000005.1, read on the forward strand.
GGCGGCGACGATGCTACCATCGCCCGCGAGATGGGCGTCTCGCGCAACACGCTGCGCAACCATGTCGCGCGGGTCTACGCCAAGATCGGCGTCAACCGCCGCGCCCAGGCGATCCTGTGGGCGCGCGAGCGCGGCTACCCGCTCCAGCGCCCGATAAAATGACGTGATCTGGTCCGGAAGCACCAGACGAATTGGTACTTCCGCATCTCTTTTTACCCCGCTTGCCCTGCCATTTCTTCGTCATGGACGCGGGGCCCTCCCCGCGCCTCGATCAGGAGGACGAACCAAGTGAACGAGAACCGTATCAAGGGCGAAGCCCATGCGCTGAAGGGCTCGATCAAGGAAGCGATCGGCAAGATCACCGGCGATCGCCGCGTGGAAGCCGAAGGCGCTGCCGAAAAGCTGGCGGGCAAGACCCAGGCCGGCGCCGGCAAGGCCGCGGACACGGTGAAGAAGACGGTGACGGGCAAGTGACCACCGCTTTCCCCCCAAGTGCAGGAGATGCCGCAATGGCAACCGCAATCTACGATACCCGCCTGGCCGTTCGCCCGGTCCCCCGTGTCAGCTGGTCCGCGATCCTCGCGGGCGCGGTGATCGCGCTGGCCATCGAGCTGATGCTCGCGCTGCTCGGCGCGGCGATCGGCTTCTCGACGATCGACCCTGCCCAGAATAGCGGCCCGAGCGCCGGCGGGCTCGGCATCGGCGCGCTCGCCTGGTGGACGATCAGCAGCATGATCGCGCTCGGCGCGGGCTCGTACGGCGCCGCCCGCGTCGCCAAGCTCCGCCGCAAGTTCGACGGTGCCGCGCACGGCCTCGCCATCTGGGCACTGACGCTGCTGCTCACCTTCTACCTGCTCACCTCGGCGATCGGCGGGCTGGTCGGCAGCGCCTTCCGCACCGTCGGGACCGTGGCCTCGACCACCGTCGCGGGTGCCGGCGCGGTGACGCCCACGCTCGCCAAGGCGGCCGGCGTGGATGAGTCTGCGGTGGACGCGCAGGTCTCCGCGCTGCTCGACAGCACGCCGGACAATCCCAAGGACATGACGCCCGAACAGGCGCGCAAGGCGATGATCGCCGAGCTGCCGGCCATGGCCAAGGGCGGCGCCGAGGGTCAGGCCGCCGAGCAGCGGATCGCCCAGATCATCGCGGTGCAGGACAGCGTGAGCGAGCAGGAAGCCACGACCCGCGTGGAGAAGGCGCGCCGCCAGTTCGTCGAGACCAAGAACGATGCCCTCCAGACCGCGAAGAATGCGGGCAGCGCGGGCGCCAGCGTCGCCGCCGGCAGTGCCTTTGCCCTGTTCCTGGTGATGCTGCTGGGTGCGGGTGCCGCGATCGGGGGCGGCGTCGTCGCCGCCCGCCGCACCACCGAAACCGAATTCTGAAGTCTAATCGTCAAGGAGAAGAAGCATGGATACCCATCGTATCGCAGGTGCCGTGAAGGAAGTCGTCGGCGGTGCCGAGGAAGGTCTCGGCAAGGTCGCGGGCGATCGCGAGACCGAGGCACGCGGCGCTGCCCGCAAGGTCGAGGGCGGCCTTGAGCGCCGCTTCGGCGAGACGCTCGACCAGGTGCGCAGCGCGGTGCGCGATCATCCGCTGCTCGCTTTGGCTGCGGCCGGCTCGGTGGCGCTGCTCGCCGGCGCCGCGCTGATCGGCCGCCGCGACTGAACCACCCGTATCCGAACAAGGAATTTCGCATGATCCGCAAGACCCTTCCCCTCGTCGCCGCGCTCGGTCTGCTGACGCTCGGCGCCTGCAACACGGTCAACGGCGTCGGCAAGGACGTCCGCTCGGCCGGGACCGCCGTCTCGGACGCGTCGGGCCAGAACCACAAGAAGTAACCGATCCGGCATCGCGGGCACCCCGCCCGCGATGCCGCCCCTCCCGGAGTTGCCCCGTGACCGAACCCGACCCCGACTATCTGCTGAAGCGCCTCGCCCAATCTCGTCGTGCCGCAGCACGGGCGGCGGAGAGCAGCGCCCGCAGCGCCCATCTCGCCATGGCGGACCATTATGCCGCGCAGCTTCGCGCCGCAGGGCACGCCGTTCCGGCCGATCCGGCGATGGCGGCGGAACGCTGACCCCGGCCCCGGGCTTCCTACCGGCGACAAGGGCAGACAAGAAAAAAGCCGGGGCGCGAACCCCGGCTTTCTCATTCCTACGACGTTGCCCGGATCAGAGCACCGTCGGCTCGCGATAGGCGCTGCGCTCGCGCTCGATCTCGTCGCGGGTATAGGCGGGCGCCTTGTCGTCGAACGCCGTCCAGCCCGACTGGCGATAGGCCGCACCACGCGTCGCCGCATTGACGCCGCGACGGTTGAGCACTGCCTCGGCCTCGGGTGCCAGCGAATCCTCGACGCGCGCGCTCACCAGCGTGCCGCCGCGGCGGACGCCTTCGGAATAGACGTTCGCGTCGTCCTCGCTCTCGCCGGCATTCTTGAGCGCGCCGACGATGCTGCCGGTCGCGGCCCCACCGACGCCGCCGATCGCCGCACCCGCCGCGGTCGAGGCGAGCCAGCCGGCCGCCACGATCGGGCCGAGGCCGGGGATCGCCAGCAGGCCGAGCCCAGCGAGCAGGCCGCCGACGCCGCCCAGCGCCGCGCCGGTCGAGGCGCCGCGGCTGACATCGCCATGCGCGTTGACGTCGCTCACGTCATGGTCGCCATGCGTGTTGTTGGCGATGATGCTGAGATCGCTGTGCGGCACGCCAAGGCGCTCCAGCTCGTTGACCGCGGCCTTGGCATCCGAATAATCGTCGAACAGACGGGTAATGGTCCGGCTCATCGCATTTCTCCTGCAGAATTCATGGGGTTAGCGCGCGGTGACGTTGCCCTTGTAGTCGAGCGTCACGGTCACCTTCTTGCCGTTCTTCATCGCCATGCCCTGCCAGGCGCCGTTCTCGGTGCCCTTCAGGCCGGTGATGTCGGTATAGCCTGCCTTGGCGAGCCGGCCCTTGGCCTGGCTTTCGGTGAAGGAGCTGTGGCCCTTGGCCGGGGTGGCGACGTGATGCGCCGTGCCGTCCTTCACCACCGGATTGTGCGAGCCCGCCTGGCCGCTGCTCTGCGCAGCCGCGCCCGTCGTCGCGAGGCCAAGCGCCGCGACGGCCATGATGATGCGTTTCATGCCCATTCTCTCCAATATTGACGTCCACGCGCGCCGAACCCTCCCGGCTGCGTGGAGATTTGCTAAACGGGTGAGGGACTTGATTGGTTCATCGGAGCCGAACACGGTCCACCGCTTGCCAGCGCCGCCGCGCCTCGCCACTGTCCCCGCCAACACCCGGGGGACCCAGATGCCGCAGACGACCAAAGCCCAGACCCGAGCGCGCGTGGTGCTCGCCGCCGTCATCGCCGCCGCCGCACTGTGGATCGGCATGGCGTTCGTGCCGGCCGTGCTGTGGGCGGGCGTGCTGGCGATCGGGGTCGAGCCGCTGCGCGTGTGGCTGAGCGCCCGCCTGCCCCGCCCCACGCTGGTCGCCGCGCTGCTCACGCTGGGCGTGCTGCTGATCGTGCTGATCCCGCTGTCGATCGCGATCAGCCAGGCGCTGGTCGAGGCGCAGTCGGTCGCCGCCTGGATCGCCGATGCCCGCCTCCACGGCGTGCCACTGCCCGACTGGGTCGCGCGCCTGCCCTGGGGCCGCGAGCAGGTCACCGCCTGGTGGAGCCTCCATCTCGCCACCCCCGAAGCCGCCGCCGCGGAGTTCGGCAAGCTCGACCATTCGCTTTGGCGCAGCCATTCGGGCGCGCTTACCCATACGGTGATCCGCCGGGTGGTGGTGTTCGGCTTCACCCTGGTCGTGCTGTTCTTCCTGCTGCGCGACCGCGACAATATCGTCCGCCAGCTCGAGCGCGGCGCGACCCGCGCGTTCGGCGATGCGGGCGACCGGCTGGGCCGCCAGATCTTCGCGGCGGTGCGCGGCGCGGTGGACGGCATGGTGCTGCTGGGGCTGGCGCAGGGCATCCTGATGTCGATCCTGTTCGTGATCGGCGGGGTGCCGCACCCGATCCTGCTCGGCCTGTTCTCGGGCTTCGCCTCGATCATCCCGTTCGGGCTGGCGGTGGTGCTGGTGCTGGCGCTGCTGCTGCTGCTCGCCAAGGGCGCGGTGATGGCGGCGATCATCGTCGGCGCGATCGGCTATGCGCTCAACTTCGTAATCGACCATTTCCTGCGCCCGAGCCTGATCGGCGGCACCACGCGCCTGCCCTTCGTCTGGGTGCTGATCGGCATCCTGGGCGGCGTGGAGACGATCGGGCTGCTCGGCCTGTTCGTCGGCCCCGCGGTGATGGCGGCGCTGGTGCTGCTGTGGCGCGAATGGGTGGCCGAGGGCGATATCGGCGGGGCGGAGGCCGGGCACACGGCGGAACTGCGGCCGTGAGCGCGGGGCGCGGGAGAGCCGAGGGCGCGTGCTCAGGCCGGGATCTCCGGCACGCGCAGGGAACGGCTGGAAATGGTGGCTAGCGGACCCGCCTACTCATAACAGCAAGGCGCACAATTCGCGTTTCGGCCGCATTAGAGAGACAGGTCAGTTCCGCTCGTGCCCGTTCCGAAACGGGCGCATCAACGGCCTCATGGGCGCACGCTCGATGGCGCCGCCGCTCCCAATGCCGTTGGTCGCCTCGGAGTTGCGATGCAGCCTCTGCGCCCTTGCTGGCGCGAAGGCCCCGTTCCGCAAGCCTCAGCTGGCGCTGCAGCTTACGCTCTGTCTCGTTGTTGAAGGTTTCGGCTAGACACAAGCTGTATGGTCGCAAATCGTCGGGGCTCGACTGAGTACATTCCCGGGGGCCGATCTCGGCTTGGAACGCCAGCATAGCCACCCAGATCTCGATCACGAGCGAGTCCCCCAGTCCACGAGTTTCAGACTGCCTGAGAAGATCAACGTCCGCAATTGGGGCGACAGCAGACGAGCCCCCCCTTGCCCCTTGCCCCCGCCCCCGCTTTCCGCTAAGGCCGCGCGCTTCCAAGCACACAGCTCGGGAACCATGCGGGAGGCGGCCTCTGGTCGTCGCTTGTACCGCTCGACTTGAAAGAGAGTGACATGGCTAAGAAGATTACCGGCTATATCAAGCTGCAGGTGGCCGCCGGCGCCGCAAACCCCTCGCCGCCGATCGGCCCTGCCCTGGGTCAGCGCGGCGTGAACATCATGGAATTCTGCAAGGCGTTCAACGCCGCGACCGGTGACGTCGAGAAGGGCACGCCCCTTCCCACCGTCATCACCGTCTATGCGGACCGTAGCTTCTCGTTCGAGACCAAGACGCCCCCGGCGACCTATCTGCTCAAGAAGGCGATCAACCTGAAGTCGGGCTCGAAGGAGCCGGGCAAGGCTGTCGCGGGCAAGATCAAGCGTTCGCAGCTGTCGGAAATCGCCCAGGTCAAGATGAAGGACCTGAACGCGAACGACATCGAAGCCGCGACGAAGATCATCGAAGGTTCGGCCCGCGCGATGGGCCTCGAAGTGGTGGAGGGCTGATTCCATGGCAAAGCTGACCAAGAAGCAGAAGACCTGGACCGTCGACCCCGTGAAGCTGCACGGCGTGGATGAGGCGATCGCGCTGGTGAAGCAGTATGCGACCGCCAAGTTCGACGAGTCGATCGAAGTCGCGCTGAACCTCGGCGTCGATCCGCGCCACGCCGACCAGATGGTCCGCGGCGTCGTCACGCTGCCGGCCGGCACCGGCAAGACCGTTCGCGTGGGCGTGTTCGCCCGCGGCGCCAAGGCCGAGGAAGCCCTGGCTGCTGGCGCAGATGTCGTCGGTGCGGAAGACCTGATGGAAGCCATCCAGGGCGGCAAGATCGATTTCGATCGCTGCATCGCCACCCCGGACATGATGGGCCTGGTCGGCCGCCTCGGTAAGGTGCTGGGTCCGAAGGGCCTGATGCCGAACCCGAAGCTCGGCACCGTGACCATGAACGTCGCTGAGGCCGTGAAGGCCGCCAAGGGCGGTCAGGTGGAGTACCGCGTCGAAAAGGCCGGCATCATCCACTCGGGCATCGGCAAGGTGAGCTTCTCGAACGAAGACCTGCGCCGCAACTTCGACGCGCTGGTCGATGCGGTCGTCAAGGCCAAGCCGGCGGGCGCCAAGGGCAAGTACCTCCAGAAGGTCGCCCTGTCCTCGTCGATGGGCCCGGGCGTGAAGGTCGACACGACCGAAGTCGCCGCCGCCTGATCCTTCGGGAACCAGACAAACGGAAAGGGCTGGGGAGCGATCCCCGGCCCTTTTTGTTTGCGCTCCCTAAAGCCCTCTCCCGCCTGCGGGAGAGCCCCCCATCCCCCTCACCCTTCCCATCGCTGGCGCGATGGGCCCCTTCCCTCTCCCACAAGGGGAGAGGGAATTTCGATCCCCGCTCCCTCTCCCCTTGTGGGAGAGGGAGGGAGCCGCGAAGCGGCGGAAGGGTGAGGGGGATGCCGGACAGCCGCGAACCATGCCAATGTGCAACCGTTTGCAAGTCTCTGCATTGCCGTAACGCCTTAGTAACAAAAGCCCTCGCCCGTTTCACCACATTGCAATCAAACCGACACGGCGCCGTTCCGACTCCCCGTTAGGGGCGCTCCCACAAGACCAATAAGGGTCCAGGGAGAATCCAGTCATGCAACCCCATTCCGCGCTGCTTCGCGCGACCTCGGCGCTCGCCCTCACGCTGGCCACGCTCGCCCCCGCCTACGCCCAGACGACTCCGCCGCAGGACGACGCGGCCGGCACCGACGAGATCGTCGTCAACGGCAGCTATGCGCGCAGCCTCGCCGCCGCGACCGAGGCGAAGCGCCGCGCCGAATATGGCCTGGATTCGATCAGCTCGACCGACATCGGCAAGTTCCCCGCCCAGAACGTGGCGGAAGCGCTCCAGCTCGTCACCGGCGTCGCGATCACGCGGCCGCGCGGCGAGGGCCTGTACGTCTCGGTCCGCGGCCTCGGGCCCCAGTTCCAGAGCACGCTGCTCAACGGCCGCCCGGTCGCGCTCAACGACCTGATCGAAAATGGCGGCGCCAATGGCCGCCAGTTCCGCTTCGAGATGCTGCCCGCCGAGTTCGTCGCCAATATCGACGTGGTGAAAACCCCCACCTCGGACATGACCGAGGGCGCGCTGGGCGGCAATATCGACGTGCGCACCTTCCGCCCGTTCGACGTCGGCAACAAGGTCACCGCCAACCTGCGCGGTACCTACACCTCGCAGACCAAGAAGGTGAAGCCCAACGCGACGCTGATCGGCAGCCACACCTTCGGCGACACCTTCGGCATCCTGGTCGGCGCGCAGTACTGGGGCAAGGAGGTCCGCAACGACCGCTTCATGAACTTCGGCTGGAACCTCGACAAGTTCACCAAGGCCGCCCAGGGCGGCCTCCAGTCGGGCCTCTACACCCCCACCCGCACCCGTCCGACGATCGAGACCGAGGATCGCAAGCGCATCTCGGGCCTGGTCTCCGCCCAGTGGCGCCCGACACCCGAGCTCGAGACCACGCTCGACGTGCTCGCGACCCGTCTCGACGTCGCCTATGACGAGTTCGGCCTCGACATCTATCCGGACGACACCAGCGTCGCCGGCCACACGCCGAAGATCGTCCCCGGCTCGGTCAAGCTGGACGGCAACACGGTGGTCGGCGCGACGATCAACGACGTCCGCTTCATGGCCAGCCGCGAATACAGCCTCAACCGCCACGACCTGCTGACCATCGGCCTCAAGCAGACCTGGAACCATGATCGCTTCCATGTGACCGCCAACCTCAACTGGTCGTCGGCGCACAGCTTCCACCCGAGCAATGCCGAGGGCACGGTGCGCAGCCGCGCGATGTTCTTCGCGCCGTTCACCTATGACGCCTCGGGCGGCTACAAGGTGCTGCCGACGATCACCACCACGGTCGATCCCAACAACCCGGCCAACTACCAGCTCTACACCTTCAACATCGCGCCGAAGAACAGCAAGGACTGGGACAAGTTCGCCCGGCTCGACACCGCCTATGACGTCGGCGGCTTCCTCCGCAAGATCGCGGTGGGTGCGGAATATCACTGGCGCAAGCGCGATTACTGGCGCCGCGACTTCACCGTCAATCCGGCTGCCGGTACCCCGCTCAGCTCGCTCGGTGCGGGCGCCTATCAGGCCCTGCCCTATGACGACTTCCTCAAGAACGTCGACGGCAACCTGCCCCGCACCTGGCTCGCCCCGGTGACCTCGGGCTATTACAACGCGCTGTTCACCAGCGCCGTCGCCAACGCGCCGCTGACGCCGAGCGACCAGGCCGCCTCGTTCAAGACGACCGAGAAGACCGCCTCGGGCTATGCCCGCGTCGACTATGGCACGACGCTCGGCGGCGTCGAGATCCTCGGCAATGTCGGCATCCGCTATGTCCATACCGACCAGAACGCGACCGGCTTCCTGCGCACCGGCAACGTGATCACCCCGGCCGCCTTCCCCAAGACGTTCAACGACTGGCTGCCGAGCTTCAACCTCAAGGCCGATCTCACGAGCACGCTGGTCGCCCGCTTCGCCGCGAGCCGGGTGCTCACCCGCCCCAACGTGACCGACAGCGCCCCGCGCATCACCCTGTCGACCGACGCGCCGACCGCGAGCGGCGGCAACCCGCAGCTCCTGCCCTTCCTCGCCACCCAGTTCGACGGCGCGCTGGAATGGTATTTCAACCCGCGCGGCGCGCTCACCGGCGCGGTGTTCTACAAGGCGATGGACGACTATATCACCGCGCAGAACGTCAATATCGACATCCCGGGCCGCGGCACGGTGCTGCTGTCGACCCAGGTCAATGGCGGCAAGGCCAAGGTGTACGGCGTCGAGGCGGGCTACAACCAGGTGTTCACCTTCCTCCCCGCGCCGTTCGACGGCCTCGGCATGCAGGCGAGCTATACCCACACCTCGGTCAAGGCGAACTACACCGCGGGCGCGCGCCCGATCGTCGACCAGCTGATCGGCCTGTCGAAGAACAGCTTCAACGTGGTCGGCTTCTACGAGAAGGGCCCGCTCTCGACCCGCCTCTCCTATGTGTGGCGCGACCGGTATCTGTCGGGCACCGGCAGCACCACCCAGGCGCCGACCTATACCGCGCCCTTCGGCACGCTGGACGGCAGCATCGGCTACAAGCTGCTGCCCAACGTCCAGCTCAGCGTCGAGGCGATCAACCTGTCGGGCGCCAAGCTGTACACGTACAACGACGACCCCAACCGCTTCGGCGAGATCAATTACTACGGCCGCACCTTCCTTTTCGGAGTACGCGCCGAGTTCTGATCGGGACACGATCGGAGACAAGCGAAAGGGCCGGGAGCGATCCCGGCCCTTTTTGCACTGACCTATGCGCATCGGGTCCGCACGATGTCCCAAATTCGCGCTGATGTTGCACGGGTGAAATATTGACGCGAAGTGCTGAAATCTGGAGAGGATGCGCACGACCAAAGGGGGATAACGTCCATGAAGTTTCACTTGCTGGCGGTGGTGCCGCCCAGCCTGATTCTCGCCGCCTGCTCCGGCGGCGGCGGCGGCACGGGGCCTGCCACTTCCGCGCCAGTAGCGCCCGCAGCACCGGTACCGGCACCAACCCCCACGCCGACGCCTACGAATACGTCCCTGGCCGGCCCGCTGGTCAGCGAAAGCTTCGCAGCGAATGCGGCGCGGGCCGCCGCCACGTTCACGGATGCGGGCGGCAGTGCCGGAACGGCGAGCGGCGGCGATCTCCAGATCCGCTATGACGCTACGGATGGGAGCTATACGCTCACCAGTGGCGCGCGCAGCCAAACCTTCGGAAAATCGGGCACCAAGCAGCCGGGCTCCATCTCGTCTGTCTACACGGTCACGACCGGCAGCACCGTCGATGCGCTCTCGCTCACCCGGAAGGCCGCATCGGGAAGCGCCTATGAATATGTCGCGGGGGGTGTCTGGCAGACTGCGACAACGAATGGCAGCAGCGTGGATGGTTCCGTGAACGTGTTCACCTACGGCGTCACGACCCCCAACACGGCGCTGCCCCGCACCGGATCCGCCGGCTACGCGCTCGACGCGCTCGGGGTGTTCAGCTCGAAGCAGGAGCTTGAGCCCAACACGCTCAGCGGCACCGGCACGCTCACCGCGGATTTCGTCACCGGGAAGATCACGACCGGTGGCGATTTCGCCCTCACACGCCCCAGTAAGGGGCCGAGCGGCTACACCGGCCGGTGGTCCGGGACCGGCGCAATCGCCGCGTCGACCAACAGCATCAGTGGCGCGATGACGGTGTTCGCCTACGCGCAGATGGACGGGGGCTTCAACGGTCGTTTCTATGGCCCTGCCGCGAACGAGATCGGCTTGTCGTTCTGGGGAACGAGCAGCACGGGCGAAGCCGTTGCGGGCGCGCTGATCGGCCGCCAGAGCGCCGGCGTCACCTCGGCGCAGAAACTCGCCGACCTCAGCAAGGACACCAGCTTCGGCATGGGGACGAGTGCGCTGAGCATTTACGAAACCGATGCGTCAGGCCTAACCAGAGGCTCATTCGGTGCACTGCGCGCATCGAGCGTCGTCGGGTCCTCGTCTTCGGTGAAATATGTCGCCAGCTCGGGTGGATATGCGATCGAGACCCAGCGTCTCGACCTGGACGACATGTCCGTCGTCAAGTACGACCAGCCCGCCGTCACGACGGCCGACAAGCTCGCGGTCCAGAGCGATCCGAACTTCACCGCCTATCGCACCAAGGCGCCAAGCGGCGAGCCTGTGGACGTCAAGATCTATCGTCCCGGCGGCGGCAACGCCGAACTGGCGCTTTCCTATCTCAGTTTCGTTTGGACAGAGACGCTGTCGGTGCCCACATCGGCAGGGAGGTCGACCCAGCGGACCGCCTATGTCCCGTTCGGCTACGAAACCGCCGCGAGCCAAATCCCTGTGACGGGCAGCGCGACCTTCAACGGCGTGCTGTACGGCACGGGCGTGTCCAGCGCGGGCCAAGGCAGCGTCTATTCGCTGACTGGAACGTCCAAGTTCGAGGTGAACTTCGCGGGGTTCAGCAACGGCACGCTTACCCTCGTGCCCGTCGGGAAGAACCTTGCGACCGGCAGCTCGGTGAATTTTGGTTCCTTCACCATCAATGTCTCCCGATCGATCGGGGACAGCTTGGTCGGCTATGGCAGCAACAGCCCGAGCTTCTCCGGCCGTTATTATGGACCAAATGCCGAAGAATTCGGCGGCGCCTTTCAACTGACGCCGGATGTCGTCGGCAACGGCACTACGCTCACCGGCATCGCCCTCGGCAAACGGTAATCGCATCGCGAGCCCACAGGGACCGCGAGGAAGGGCCGGGAGCGATCCCGGCCCTTTTCGCATAGCAGGGCCTCACCCCCCGAACATCCCACGCAGAAGCTTCAGCCCCACCTTGTCCTGCCGGACCAGCGCGGCGTCGATCAGGGCGATCCGCGAATTGCAGATCGCGAGCTGCGGTCCCTCGCGCTTGAGCGCCTGGTCGAACGCCGCCCGGTCGAGCCGCGCGCGGACCATCGCGTCCTGCAGCAGGGTCGGCGGAATGGTGTAGCGGTTGGTGTCCTTCACGTCGTCGGCCGGCGGCATGCCGGTGCGGATCGCGCGGGCGAGCAGGCCGTAGCGCCGGTCGTGCAGATCGCTCGGCCCCGCACCGCTGTTCCCGCCGTCGAGGAGCGCGATGCATTCCTCGGGCGCGGCGCGCTCGGCCCAACGGAGGCGGGCCTCGTAAAACGCCGCATAGTCGAGCACGAGCTTCTCGTCGCCATCGCGCAGCGCGCGCGTCATCAGCTTCGAGAGGATCGAGCCGCTCGTCTGCACGAACCCCTCGAACGTCAGCCTGGAGTCGCCGCCGCGCTGCGCCCGGGCAACATTCCATTCGCGCTGCAGCCGCGCATAGAGCGCCGGGTTGACCGTCTGCAGTTCGGCCACGGTCAGCTGGCCATTGGTGTACCGGTTGAGCAGCACCTGCAGATCGTGGTTCACGTCGATCAGATTGGGCATGGGTGGCACCACGGGTGCGTAGGTGGCTGACCGTATGGCCTTCTCTCGCAGGTCCTCGTAGCGCTGGCGGCTGTAATCCTCGCCATGCCCACACATCATCGCGCCGAAGAAGAACAGCAGCGGCAGAAATGACGCCAGGCCGCGCAGACTGAACTCGCGCGTCTGCTCGATCGGCTTGTCCAGCGCATTGTTGCACCGCCGCTGGTACCAGTCGCCGAACGGATAGGCCGCGTCCCGCAGGCGCTGGCTGTGCTCGACCCACCAGTTGTACGACGTTTCGTCCAGCCCGGTCACGATCGTCGGATGATAGGTCCGGCAATAGGCCAGCATATATTCGACCCCGGGCCCCGCCCTCCAGGCATCGATCCAGCCGCGCAGCCCCGAGGGCGGCGCTTGCCGCAGCCGCTGCAGATTCCGGTACATGCGGCGGTTCTGCGCGCTTAGTTCGACCTCGAAGAACCGATCCCTGGCGCGCTGCAGGATCCAGTTGACCACCGGCGGACGGTGCAGCTCGGTATCGGTGCTGTCCCAGCGGAAATAGGCGATCGCCGGGTCGATCATCGGGTCGCTGCGCGGCGTCCCCTGGGCGATGGTGTCGGCGAAGAAGCGCTCGACATTGTCGGCATGCGCCAGATTCTGCATCGCCGGATCGGCGAGGATCCGCTCGGCCAGTGCCGTCATCTCCTCCTGCGAAACGCCGCGGTTGCGGTCGAACACCATCGCGTGCAGCGCCTGCAGCGCCTCGAAATCGGCCTGCCCGCGCAGGTCCGGCGCAACGTCGGGCGGGGGAAGATCGGGGGCCGGCGCCGCGGCGACCGGCTCGGGCGCGGCCGTGTCCGCCACCGGCGCGGGAGCATCGCCCGCATCCGGCTCGGCCTCCGCGGCCGCCGCGGGATCGGACTCGGCGTCCTCGGCGGCCTCCGCCTGGGGCTGCTGCTCCGCCAGATACATCGCCCAGTCGCGCGCGTGGCGCAGCGCGGCGAAGCCTTCGGGATCCGTCTCCGGATCCATCGCCTTCAGCAGCCGCGCATAGGCCTTGCGGATCGCCCGGGTGTCGTCGGTGGGATCGATGCCCAGCGTTGCCCAGGGAGCCATCACAGGTAGCGCTCGCCTTCGATGGCATCCAGCTGATCGGTCACCAACGCCATCGCCTCGGCGATCGCGCGGGGATCCTGGGTGGCGAGAACGCCTTCGAAATGGGCGAGCAGCTGCCCTGCGAGCGCGCGCCGCTCGCCGACGAAGGATTCGAAGCAGCGCTCGGCGCGGGCGATCAGCGCCTGGTTGGCCGCCTGGTCGCGCGGGTGGATCTTGAGCGCGGCCAGCGCGGCGCGGCGTTCCTCCGCCTCGGCCGCGTCCAGCCCGTCGCCATCATTGATGACGACCAGGCGCTTCTCGCCCGTGGCGGGCACGGTCACGTCCACTTCGAGCAGCCCGCTCACGTCATAGGTGAAGCGGCAGTCGATCGCGATCTCGCCGGCGGCACGCGGCGGCACCGCGATCTCGACGCTGCCGAGCTGGATGTTCGCCGCCACCGTGCGCGCCTCGCCCTGGTAGATGCCGAACTCCACCTTCTTCTGCTGCGCATGCGCGGTGACGAAGCGGTGGACGCGGCTGGCGGGCAGCACCGTGTTGCGCTCGAGGATCGGCTGGAACAGCCCGCCATGCGCGGCACCGCTGGCGTCGCGCGCCATCACGTCGACGCCCAGGCTGAACGGGCAGACGTCGGTCAGGCGGATCTCGGCCAGGTCGGCCCTGCGCTCGCGCAGGCCCGCCTGCACCCCGGCACCCAGCGCGATGGCATGGTCCGGGTGGACGGTGGCGTTGGGGAAGCGCGCGAACATCCGCGTCACCGCCTTGCGGACGATCGGCATCCGGGTGGCGCCGCCGACCAGCACGATCTCGCTCATCGCATCGGCGTGCAGCTTGCTGTCGCGCATTGCGCGGAGCACCGGCTCGCGCAGCCGGTCGAGCAGCGGCGCGGCGGCCGCCTCGAACTGCTCGGCGGTGATTTCGGTCGACAGCAATTCGTCCTGCCAGACGATGTCGAAGGTGGCGCTGTCGGCCTCGCTCAGCGCGCGGCGGGTGCGCTCGGCGGCGGCGCGCACCTGCTCGCGCAGCTTGGCCTGCGCCGTGCCGAGCGGCAGGCGCAGCCGTTCCTTGGCGATGCCGGCGATCACTTCGTTGAAATCCTCGCCGCCCAGCCGGTTGTCGCCGGCCGAGGCGCGCACCTCGATCACCCCGTCGAAGATCTCGACGATCGAGACGTCGAAGGTGCCGCCGCCCAGGTCGAAGACGAGGAAGGGGTCGCGGTCCTCGCGATCGGCGATGCCATAGGCGAGCGCGGCGGCGGTCGGCTCGTTGACCAGCCGCTCGACCTGGAGTCCAGCCAGCTCGCCGGCGCGGCGGGTCGCCTTGCGCTGGCGGTCGCTGAAATAGGCCGGCACGGTGATCACCGCGCTGGTCACCGCCTCGCCGCAATGGCGCTCGGCATCGGCCTTGAGGCTCTTCAGCACCAGCGCCGAGAGTTCTTCCGCGGTGAAGCGCGTGGTGCCGAACAGGATCGGCTTCTGCGTGCCGATCAGCCGCTTGAACGCGGTGGCGGTGCGATCGGGATATACCGACTGGCGGTCGCGCGCGGCCATGCCGACCAGCACGTCGCCATCGTCGGTGAGGCTCACCGCCGAGGGAGTCAGGAAATCGCCCAGGCTGTTGGGGATCAGTTCGGGCGCGCCGTCGCCCCAGCGCGCGATCGCGCTGTTGGTGGTCCCAAGATCGATGCCTACAATCACGTATATGCCCCCCTCGTCACCCCGACGACAGGGATATTCTAGAGGGCTTTTCCCAGGCAACCGACTTTTGCCGCGCGAGGCCGATGGCGGGATTAACCCCGTTCGCGCCGGCAGAAAGGCGGTCGGCACGCCGCGGGCGCGGCTCCAGGCGGCCGAAAGTTAACTACGATTTCAGCATCTTGCTGCGCAAGTGCGTAGCGTACATGTCCCTACCGGCCCCGAAAGACAACGGTTACCGCACGCGCCTATCCCCGACGGCAGGGCGATGGTTCAGGGTCGTTGCCCCCCAATAAGCAACCACAAAGGGGTCGCACCTGATGAAAATGCTCCACCTGATGCTCGGCGGGTCACTCGCCGTGCTCGCCACGCCTGCCTTCGCCAACACCCTGCCCGCCGCAGCCGACAAGGCCCCGGCCGCCAAGCCCGCCGAACAGCACGCCCCCGCGCCTGCGCCGCAGAAGGAAAGCTTCTCCACCGGCGTCGCCAAGGCCCGCGACCTGCTCGACAGCGCGATCTCGACCAGCTCGCTCGACGAAGACGATGTGCTCAAGCTCTCCCCGCTCTCGGTCTCCGACCTGCTGCGCGACCTGCCCGGCGTGCGCTCGGATGCCTCGCAGGGCGAAGGCTATGGCAATATCTCGATCCGCGGCCTGCCGATCGCCTCGACCGGCAGCAAGTTCGTCCAGCTGCAGGAAGACGGCCTCCCCGTCCTCGAATTCGGCGACATCGCCTTTGCCAGCGCCGACACCTTCATCCGCTTCGATGCGGCGGTGGGCGAAGTCCAGGCGATCCGCGGCGGCTCCGCCTCGACCTTCGCGTCGAACTCGCCGGGCGGCGTGATCAACTTCCTGTCGAAGACCGGCCTCAACGCCGGCGGCACGGTGCAGACCACGCTGGGCCTCGACAACCGCTCCTACCGGCTCGACTTCGATTATGGCGCGCCGATCTCGGACACGCTGCGCTTCAACGTCGGCGGCTTTTACCGCCGCGGCCAGGGCCCGCGGGTCACCGGCTATGACGGCCAGGACGGCGGCCAGATCAAGCTCAACGTCACCAAGACCTTCACCGGCGGCTATGTCCGCTTCTACGGCAAGTACCTCAACGACCGGACGCCCACCTACGGCTTCGTGCCGATGCAGGTCACCGGCACCGACGCCAATCCGAGCTATGCCAGCATCCCCGGCTTCGACATGAAGCGCGACACGCTGCTCAGCCGCAACTTCAACACCATTATCGGCCTGGACGAGAAGAACGCGCTGAGCACCCAGAACGTCCGCGACGGCCAGCACCCGATCGTCAAGTCGGCGGGCATCGAGGCGCAGTTCACCCTGGGCGGCTGGTCGATCACCGATCGCTTCCGCTATTCGGGGATCAGCGGCAGCATCGTCAGCCCCGAATTCCTCCAATACGCCCCCGCCGCGGCGGTGATGGGCCGCGTCGGCGGCTTCGGCGGCACGCTCACCTATGCCACCGGCCCCAATGCCGGCAAGGCGATCGCCAACCCGGCGACGCTCAACGGCAACGGCCTGCTCGCCGCCGCCACCTATGCCAGCAACAAGTTCAACAGCCTGGATGACGTGACCAACGACATCCGCGCGACGCGCTCGTGGAAGCTCGGCGACGGCGAACTCACCGCCACCGGCGGCTTCTACAAGTCGCGCCAGACCATCGACATGACCTTCCTGTGGAGCTCGGTGATCGAGGACGTGGTCGGCGGCGGCAACGCCGCGCTGGTCGACGTGCGCGCGCCGGGCGGCCTGCAGATCACCCAGAACGGCTTCTACGGCTATGGCGCGGCGCTGCTCGGCGGCTGCTGCCGCCAGACGACCAACAGCAAGTACGACGTCAACGCGCCCTATGCCTCGGTCAACTACCATATCGGCAAGCTCGCGATCGGTGGCAGCCTGCGCTACGACATGGGCCGCGCCCAGGGCGTCTTCGCGGAAGCCCATGGCTTCTCGTCCTACGACATCAACGGCGACGGCACCCTCTCGGATGCCGAGAAGCGTACCTCGCGCCTCGCCCTCGCGACGCCGGGGCTGATCGACTACAAATACAACACCCTGTCCTACTCGGTGAGCGCCAACTACCGCGTCGCGCCGACCTTCTCGCTGTTCGGGCGCTACAGCCGCGGCGGCCGCGCCAATGCCGATCGCATCGTCTCGGCCCGCTATGTCGACTTCGCCACCGGCGGCCTGCGCCTGCCCAACGCCGCCGTCGACCATGTCAACCAGGCCGAAGGCGGGTTCAAGTACCGCACCGCCTCGACCATGCTCAACCTGACGGCCTTCTACGCGGAATCGCAGGACACCAACATCGATCCGCGCAACGGCCAGCCGATCGACCGGCTGTACCGCGCCAAGGGCATCGAGTTCGAGGGCGGCTATACCCGCGGCATCTTCGCCGTCACCGCCGGCGCCACCTATACCAGCGCCAAGATCGCCCGCGACGGCGTGACTCCGCAGCTGGTCGGCAACACGCCGCACAACCAGGCGCGGCTGATCTACGAGGTCACCCCGCAGATCAACGTCCACCGCTTCACGCTGGGCGCGGTGTTCATCGGCACCACCGGCAGCTACGCGACCGACGAGAACAGCCTGCGCATCCCGGCCTACACGACGACCAACGCCTTCGTGCAGGTCCGCCCGACCGACCGGCTGCTGCTCTCGGTCAACGCCAACAACCTGTTCAACGCCACCGCGATCACCGGCGTGCTGGACAGCACCATCCCGGCGGGCGGCATCGTCCAGGGCCGCACGCTGGCCGGGCGGACGGTGTTCGCCAGCTGCGGCGGCGGCGGCAACGGGAACGTGGTTGCCCCGACGCCCACGCCCACGTCTACCCCCACCCCGACGCCCACGCCCACGCCTACCCCGACGCCGATGCAGTCGATCACCTCGATCGCCAAGGCCGTGGTCGCGACGTTCGACGCCCCCTGGGGGCTGACCTTCCTGCCCACCGGCGAAATGCTGGTCACGGAACGTCCGCTCAACAAGGATTCGAGCGGGGCGACGATCGCGAACCCCACTGCCCCCGGCACCATGTGGTTGGTGACGCAGGCCGGCGTGAAGACCGCCATCGACGGCTTGCCCGCTTCGAATGTCGGGATGCTCTGCGTCGCGCTCGATCCGCAGTTCGCGTCGAACAAGCTGGTATACATCACCTATCTGGAGCGCGATCCCACCGCGACCCGATTTGGCCGCGCTGCCGCCGATACCTCGATCGATCCCATGGGCCTCGCGCTGTTCAAGGCCCGGCTGACGACCGACAGCACG
Source organism: Sphingomonas sp. NFR04 (assembly GCF_900114095.1). Classification (GTDB taxonomy): domain Bacteria; phylum Pseudomonadota; class Alphaproteobacteria; order Sphingomonadales; family Sphingomonadaceae; genus Sphingomonas. The sequence goes on from NZ_FORV01000005.1 coordinate 201,256, forward strand.
GGCACGCACCTGGTGAGCGGATCGACGATCTGGCGCGGCACCAAGGTGGTGAGCGATCCCGGCTCGGGGGAACCCGGCGGCTATCTGACCTTCTCGCCGGATGGCGCCTATCTTTTCGTGGCGGTCGGCGACCGGCAGGAATTCGCGCCGGTGCAGGACATGACCAACACCCTGGGCAAGATCATCCGCCTCAATCCGGACGGCACCGCCCCGGCGACCAATCCCTTCGTCGCAACCGCCGGCGCAAAGCCGGAAATCTGGACCCTCGGGCATCGCAACCCGTATGGCCTCACCTTCGATTCCGCGGGCACCTTGTGGGAGCACGAGATGGGCCCGAAGGGCGGCGACGAGCTGAACATCATCCTGCCCGGCAAGAATTATGGCTGGCCGAACGTGTCGTACGGTAACAATTACGACGGCTCGCCGATCCCGAAGCCGGCCGCAGGCGACGGATTCGAGCCGGCCCAGCTCTGGTGGGATCCCGTGATCGCGCCGGCCGGCATGATCATCTATTCGAGCAACATCTTGTCGGCATGGAAGGGATATGCCGTCATCGGCGGCCTGCAGTCGCGCGGCCTCGTTCTGGTCAACCTGACCGGCGCACGTGCGACCGAAGCGGCCCGTATCGACTTCGCCGCTCGCATCCGCTCGATCGCCCAGGCGCCGAGCGGGGAAGTGTGGGTGCTCGGCGACGGTCCCAACGGCAACCTGTGGAAGGTCACGCCCGCGCCTTGATCTCGGGACGCACCTGCGTCCGCCACCCCGCCGCCGCGCGCAAGTGCGTGCGCGGCGGGCTGGCGTAACATTCCCTTATCCCCCCTCCCCGCTTGCCATCGCCGGCCAAGCTTGTAACACCGCGCGCGTCCTTCACCCTGGAGCCGCTCGCCATTCGCCAGATCGCCGCCTTGCCCTATCGTACCCTCGGCACGGGGGCAGATGCGCCCACCCAGGTGCTGCTGGTCACCTCGCGGGGGACCGGTCGCTGGGTGATTCCCAAGGGCAATCCCGGCACCGGCATCAGCGCGCACGCCGCCGCGATGCTCGAGGCCGAGGAAGAAGCCGGCGTGCAGGGCGTGATCTGCCCCACCCCCCTCGGCTCCTATCGCTATCGCAAGAAGCGCGGCAACGGCGCCTCGGTGATGGCGGATGTCGAGGTATTTCCCTTCGCGGTCACTCGCGAGCTCGATGCCTGGAAGGAACAGGATCAGCGCCAGCGCCGCTGGTTCGCGCTGGCCGAGGCGGCGGAAGCCGTCGACGAGCCCGATCTGCGCGACCTGATCCGCTCCTTCGGGCCCGAAGAATTTCGCGCCGCCACCCGGCGCATGGGGGTGCTCGGCACCGTCGTCCACAAGTCAAAGGTCAATCGCATGTTTGCGTGGTTCCAACGCCTGTTGCCCAAATCGGGCAATTTCTTCGAGATGTTCGAGGCGCATGCCGCCACGGTGGTCGCCGGCGCCGATGCGCTGGCGCGGCTGCTGCAGGATGGCGGGCCCGACCATATCCGCGAAGTGATCGAGCGCGAGCATGACGCCGACGAGATTACCCGCCAGGTGCTCCAGACGGTGCGCGTCACCTTCCTCACCCCCTTCGATCGCGGCGCGATCACCGCGCTGATCGGGTCGATGGACGACGCGATCGACGAGATGCAGGCGACGGTGCGCGCGATCGACCTGTACGAGATCCGCCATTTCGAACCCGAGATGAAGGACATGGCCGGCATCGTCATCGATGCCGCGCGGCTCACCCTGGAGGCGATGCCGCTGCTGCGCGACGTGGCGAAGAACGGCGCCCGGCTGCACGAGCTGACCGAGCGCCTGGTCCGCATGGAAAGCCATGCCGACGACATCCACGCCGCCGGCCTCAAGCGCGCCTACAAGGAACTCGGCCCGCAGGATCCGCTGCAGTTCGCGGTGATGCGCGAGCTGTACAAGCATCTCGAGCGGATCGTCGACGCGTTCGAGGATGTCGCGAACGAGATCGACGGCCTCGTCATCGATCACGCCTGATCCATCATGCACGAACTTGCCCTGCCGCTGCTCATCGGGCTGATCCTGGTCGCGCTGGCGTTCGATTTCCTCAACGGCCTGCACGATGCGGCGAACGCGATCGCCACGGTGGTCGCGACGCGGCTGCTCAAGCCGGTCCATGCGGTCGCCTTTGCGGCCTTCTTCAACTTCGCGGCCTATTTCGTCACCATCGCCTTCCCCAGCATGCACAAGGTGGCCGAGACGATCGGCAAGGGGCTGATCGACCAGAATCTGGTGACGCCGGGCGTGGTGTTCGGCGCGCTGATCGGCGCGATGTTCTGGAACGTGGTCACCTGGCTCAAGGGCATCCCCTCCTCGTCCAGCCACGCGCTGGTCGGCGGCATGGTGGGCGCGGGCGTGGCGCATGCCGGGTTCGAGGGCATCCAGTGGACCGGGCTCAACAAGACGCTGATCGCCATCGTGCTGTCGCCGACCTTGGGCATGATCCTCGCAATGGCGATCATGCTGCTGACCAGCTGGCTGTTCCGCCGGGCGACCGCGAGCCGGGCGGAGCGCAGCTTCCGGGTGCTGCACCTGATCTCCTCGGGCGCCTATTCGCTGAGCCACGGCCTCAACGACGCGCAGAAGACGATGGGCATCATCACCGTGCTGCTCTATTCGACCGGCTATCTCCACGGCACGTTCGAGGTGCCGCACTGGGTGGCGATCAGCTGCTATGTCGCGATCGCGCTGGGCACGCTGAGCGGCGGCTGGAAGATCATCGAGACGATGGGCTCGCGGATCACCAAGCTGTCGCAGCACCAGGGGTTCAGCGCCTCGATGGGCGGCTCGATCATCCTGTTCGGCGCCTCGTGGCTGGGCATCCCGGTCTCGACCACCCACACCATCACCGGCGCGATCATCGGCGCGGGCACCGCCCGGCGCGCCTCGGCGGTGCGCTGGGGGGTGGCGAGCAACGTCGTCATCGCCTGGGTGATCACCATCCCTGCCTCGGCGGCGGTGGGCGCGCTGTTCTACGCGCTGACCCGGCTCTTCTGAGGCCGGCCTTGTAGAAAAGGGCCGGGATCGCGCCCGGCCCTTCCCCCCTCCTCAGAAGCCGAACGACAGCCGCAGATAGCCGAACTGGCCCGGCAGATCATAGGTCGTCGGGTCGAAATTGGCGCTCTGGCAGGTGTAGCAGGCGGGCGGCGACCGATCGAACAGGTTGTTGACGCCCAGCGTCAGCCGCGTGCGATGGTTCATCCAGGCCGGCGAGAAATAGGCCTGGAGATCGCCGTAGAACACCGCGCCCAGCCGATGGACGTCATCGCGCTCGTCGACCCCGCTGATGTAGCGCGCGGTGAACGCAATGCCGTAGCCCGGGCTCGACCAGTCGAGCGTCGCATTGCCCTTGAAGCGCGGATAGGCCTGGTCGGGGCTGCCGCGCTCGGTACCCGCATAGCGCAGCGCCGGCGCGCCGAGGTCGGCCGGCGGCACCACGTCGTAGCGGAGCAGATAGGCGGCGTTGGCGTTGAGGCCGATCGTGCCCTCGCCGATCTTGTGGGTGCGGAAGGTCAGCGTGCCGTCCAGCCCGTCGGTACGGATGCCGTTGAGGTTGAGCAGCCGCCCGCTGATCCCCGCGATGGTGCCGCTGCTGGTCCGGCGGATCGCCGCGCAGCTGACCGGATCGGCGTTGAACGCGCAGCGCCGCAGGGTGAGCGTCGCCGGCACCGAGTCGATCGCGTTGTCGAGCTTGATGTTGTAGTAATTGGCCTCGAGGCTGAACGCGCTCGACCAGGCCTTGGCCCAGTCCGGGCTGTAGACGCCGCCCGCGGTCCAGGTCTTGGAGGTCTCGGGCTTGAGCGCGGTGTTGCCCTGCGAGAAGACGCCGAGCTGGCCGCCGGTCGGCTCGTTGTAGCTGCCGTTTGCCGGCACGCCGTTGGCGATGCAGTTGGCGCGGACCGTCGCGTTGCTGGCGAACGCGCCGCCCGCAGCACTCGTGCACGGATCGTCGATCGTCGCGTCGAAGCGCGACAGCCCGGCATAGAGCTCGCCGATGCTCGGTGCGCGCAGGCTCTCGGCATAGCCGCCGCGCAGCAGCAGGTCGGCCACCGGCTTCCACAGGCCCGAGGCGGTGAAGGTGGTGTTGCTGCCGAACGACGAATAGTTCGAATGCCGCACCGCGCCGTCGAGCTCGAGCTTGTTGAAGAACGGCGTGTTCGCCAGGATCGGCACGCGCAGCTCGCCATAGATTTCGTCGACGTTGAAGCCGCCGCGCGCCGGACTGGTCGGTACGTCCGCGCCGAGGCCGGCGGTGATCACCGGATCGGGATCGTAGCTCGCATATTGGTCGCGATGCTCATAGCCGATCGCGACCCCCACCGGCCCCGCCGGCAGATCGAACAGCGTGCCCGAGAGGTTGGCGGTGGTGTCCCACATCCGCTGGCTGCTGCGGTCGCGCTCGTCGAAGGCGACATAGTCGATCATCGCCGGGGTGATCGAGCCGAGCCCGCCGAAGATGTTGAACGGCACGCACGTCCCCGTGCACGCGCTCACCGGCCCCAGCGCCTGCGCCAGCCGCGCCGCGTTGAGGTTGCCGGTGAACAGCTGCTTGGCATCGTTGATGCCGAAGGTGCCGTTGACGTCCCAATACCATTTGCGCCCGCCGACATCGAACGAGCCGTCGAAGGTCAGCGTGCCCGACATGGTGTCGACATTCTGGGTGAACACGCGCTGCCCGGCCTCGACCATGCGCCGCGCGATGTACGAGTAGTTGGCAGCACTCCCGTCCGCCCCCGAGGACAAGGTCACCCCGAACGGGTTGTACGGATTGGTCACGTCCACCGAGATCGTGTCGAGCAGATTGCCGTTGCCCGCGTCCGGCCCGATGTTGAGCGGCAGATACGCCGCCTGGGTGCGCGAATAGCGGTGGTTGTACAGCAGCTTGACCCGCATGTTGATGCTGTCGGTCAGCGCCTGCTTGAAGTTGACGAAGCCGCCATAGCGCTCCGACGGGGTCAGCAGATAGTTGAGCGGCGCGAAATTATAGCGGTCCGCATTGGTGAACGGCTTGAAGTCCGCCGGATAGCTCGGCCGCCCGGAGACCGGCGCGCGCAGCGCCAGCGTCTGCCCCAGCACCGCGAAGCGGCCATTGGGCGGCGTGCCGCTGCACCCGCCGATCGGATCGGTGCACGCGGTCTGCCCCGGATTGGGGAATTGCGAGATGGCGCGGTCGCCGGTCGAGACGCCGCCCTGCTTCACATAGCTCGCGCCGAACACCAGCGACGTGCCGGTATCGCGCGACTGGATGCCGTAGCTCGCCTCGTACTGCTGGGTATCGCCGTCCCCCTGGCGATACATGCCGTACTGGGCCGAGGCGCGCAGCCCCTCCTGCTGCTGCTTGGTGATGATGTTGATCACGCCGGCGACCGCGTCCGAGCCATAGAGCGGCGACGCGCCCGACTGCAGCACCTCCACCCGCTCGATCATGTTGACCGGCAGCGTGTTGAGGTCGACCGAGGCGGGGATGCCGCCCGCCGCCGAGCCGTTGACGAAGCGCAGGCCGTCGACGAGGATCAGCGTGCGCTTGGCGGCGAGATAGCGCAGGTCGACCTCGGCCGAGCCCGAGCTGACCCCGGTCCCGTCCGGCGGCCCGCCGACATTGCCGGCATTGTTGACCTTGGTGTTGAGCCCGCCCGCGGCGCTGGGCAGCCGCTGGAGCACGTCGGCGATGGCGGTGAGGCCGGTGCGCGCGATCTCCTCCTGGCCGACGGTGACGACCGGCTTGTCCTGATCGAGCGGGCTGCGCCGGATGCGCGAGCCGGTGACGACGATGTCGTCCTGCGGCGCCGCGGCGGAGGCGCCGGTGGTGCCATCCTGGGCAAAGGCGGGCACCGCGGCCATCCCCATGGCGAGCGCGAGTGCTACGAGACTGCAGGTCGGTCGTCGGTACGATACGTGCATGTGGTTCCCCTCGATCCAAGCCGTTTCCGTGGCGCACCCTCTCGGTTCTGTTTGCAACAAAACTGACGCATGGGGCGGGCTTGGCAAGGGGGCGATTGCGCAATTCGGTTAAAGATTGAAATTGTGTTGCCGTGGGGACACGGGTGACGATGTATGGCCCTCGCCGTTGAACGCAAACCGCGAGAGCCGTGGAGCATCATTTGCTCCCTGTTAAACAGATCGGCGGCGCGCCCGGCGTCTCGCAGAAAACTTAGGCGCAGAGACGCATCGTGATAGCATTGCGCCACCCAACTCCCCAGAAAAAACTATATTTCACTACAAGTGGACAGCCAAGAAACCTAATGGAACATTTGTAAGTTTGAAACAAGCTTACCGAACTTTCACCCCACAACGTTCAGATAAGAGAGCAGCACCGAAATTCTCCGCAACTTCTACAATGTAGGACTAAGCAAAATTCAACGTAATCAATGCATTTGCGAGAGCCTTCTTCAAAACCGGCGTCTCACCTTTCTGGGCTCGGGGAAGTCGCTGCAAGCCCTCCCCGGCATCCTTAATGCGCTCCAATAATCCACGAAGATCTGCACGAACCCCGTCATCAAGCTCATCTATTTTTTCTTCTAGAAAAGCTTCGATCAGCGGGGCAGATCGATAAAGATAAATTATTTCACTTTCTGGATTACCAAGCAGGCTACCGAGATCATTAACGGCCTGCCTTATCTCGTTTAAGCTAATGTGCGCCTTAGCTTTAGAATTTTTTCTAAAAAACAATCGAGCTCGTTGATCTAGAATCTGAAATGGCGAGTACGTTAAGCCACGCTCGGCTGCGCAGCCTAATGCGGTGTTCAGATACGTCTCGGCGTTATCCAGATCATCAACCTGCATGCGTGACATAGCATACTGAAGCCAAAACTGGGGATTGTTCCTAATAAACTGAGCCTTCGCAAGTCTCTTATAGACCCTCGATATCAGCCTTATTCCATCCTCGTTGTCGCCAAAAAGACGCGTAAGAAATCTAAACTTCATTAACTCCTTGAGATTCTCGCGAAATATATAACCCAGCCGATCATCTCCGGCCCCCTGGGCGGTCCTCTGAACTATGGTTGAATAAACGTCGACCAGAGTATCCCTGTCATCACTGACGTATTTGGTTCTTAGTATATAGTCGGCGAGCTGAGTAGAAGTTATGATGTGCCACTCTCGACCGTCGAAAAACAACTCCGCTAACTCACTTTCTTTAAGATCCACGCGAAGTCGATTCTCATCTATGTCCAGCCACGCCACCAAAGATTCCCAGGACACATGCTGCTGACAGAGTGCAGAAATCAAAAGAGCCGCAAACGTTCTTTGATAACCCCCGTCTTTAAGAAAGAAAGTAACGATTTGATTTATTTTCTCCGCGATACGCGAACTGCGAAACAGAGCCAAAATAATAGATCTATTCTCAGAAGCACAGTCTTTGGTGAGAAACTTTATTCTGTCCTCATGAGAGAGAGCTATGCGCTCCTCCCAAAGACCCCACCGCTCTAAAGACGAGTCCCACTGATCGATCTCCTCGATTGTGAGCTTATTTAAATCAATCTGCTGACTTGCCCCTCCCAGTCGATTGCAAAGCTCACGATATGCAACCTCACCCGGATCACCCCTCATGCAACAGACGATGATCGAGATAGCATTTAACCGCTTTCCTATATATTCAGCAGCAATCCTATGCCTAATAACATCGTCGATAAGGTACGCGACTGGTTGCCCACTCGCCAAAAGACGATCGAGCTCTCCGAACGCCTCCTGCAGCCCTGACGATACCTCCACCACTGTATAGCCAGATGAAAGAAGCTCTACACCCAGCTGCTGGATAAATACACTCTTCCCGTTGCCCAGATCCGACGTTATCATAAATCTGTTGACGCCGGATTTTGGCCTTTTCACGATAGTATCGATAGCTTTTGGGCGACGTATAGAGTACAGCTCGCCATTCATTGAACCTTCTATCAGCTGTCTCTGATAAAAGGCCGATTCAAACCTGCCAGTTATTATTAGCCTGACAAAATCGTCCGCGTCTATTTCATTAGCTGGTGGCGTATTTTCAATTATTTCGATGAAGTTGTAATGTTCATCTCCTGTGGAATTTTGCTTAGCCGCAGAAACAGCGGCCGAGAATCCCGCCATACCAATTGCATGCACTTCGCCAAATTTCTGTAGGCGGGCCTGAGAGAATTCTGTTTCTTGCTCTCCAGTTATTATGAGAGTCTTATCCCTAAACGCATGACCTGCCTCAATAAATATCCTAGCGACTTCCAAATCGCGAAGCGAGTATCCGATAATTACTATGTATTTTGCAGCAAAAAGCTCGTTTTGCAGTTGCGCATAAAGCTCTCTATTATCTTCATGCAGTCTAAGATAATTCCGTTCGGATAGCACTAAACGGGGATCGACAGTTCGCTCAAGCATGTCGCGCGCGCGCCCGTGCATATAGTATATTGGTAGCAAATCGACCGACCGCTCAAGGCTGTGTGACGTCGGCGTAATCACCTGCCTAGCGCTACTAGGCAAGCTTGTTTCAATGACGTCGTCAAAATTAGTCGTGAATATCGATCGCCATGGCTGACGAACTACACTAACTTGCTGATCACTTGGCTGACAAAGCGTCAACCTAGACAGCAGCAGCTTGCGCAGCTCAAGATTTAAATCAGCACGATCCTCGCAATAATCCGCTATATCCGCGAGATTATTAACTGGCTCGCCCTGAAGACCAATTGCGTTCTTAATTTCAACAATCAATTCCGACGTACTCGGCACATCTTTGCCGTTGTGGTCTTTCCCGGCTGTAGCGAATCCAGCACCTAACAGGCAGACAGCTCCCCCCGATACAACTGCCTCACAGACATTACTGATGAAGGTGTGGTCGCTACTCATGTGGTTCCCCTTATGGATTTTTTACTTTAACCGATGGGCGATAGAACGCAACCTTGAGTAGGTTGTGGTTCAATTGCACCCGACGGCCACACACCCCGGCGTCTAATGTTTCCTCCGCCATCGTGGACAAACTGATCTAGCCGACGCGTTTGGAGCTCCAAAGCATGTAGGAACCACGATCGGCGCGAGATTTGTCGACAGCTTTCAACCAGCGCGGGAGCACGCTGACAAATTATCGGACGACTGAGCCAATGAGTTCTTTTTGAACGAAATTCGCGCGCCGCCCCTACCCCTTCTCCCGCCGCAACCGCCGCTCCACCCGGTCCAGCTCGCGCGACAGCCGCGCCAGCGCCTGCTCGCGGGGGATGCGCGGCACGGCGAAGCCGGTGTGGGGCCGCCCCTCGACGATCTCCGGGCGGCGATAGCCGAGCAGCAGCAGCGCCTCGCGCGGAGTCATCAAGGTGAGCGGGTCGGTCTCGTCGACGGTCTCGCGCCATTCGCCCAAATCCTCGCCGGTGGGGTCCAGCGAGCGCAGCGCATTGTCGAGCAGCGCGAGTTCGAGCCGCTCATAGCCTTCGGCCAGCGCCGCCTCCATCGCGCGGGCGAAGTCCGCCGAGCGCCGGCGCCGGGCATAGATGGCGTTCCAGCCGATGCCGGTCGCCTCTGCCGACAGCCGCACGTTTGCGGTGGCGGCGAGATGGGCGAGGAAGCGGCGCTCGCCCTCGGTGGTCAGCACCCCCTTGGGGGCGCGGCGCACCTGCACCGCGCGGCCGCGCGAGGCGCGCACGCTATACTCGCCGCCGCCGGTGCGCGCGGCCTCGCCCTCGGGGGTCGGCGACGGCGCGCCGGCGGCGAGCTGCGCCTGGGCATAGGCGAGCGCTGCGTCCCATTGGCTCGCGAAATCGGGGTTGCGCGCGCGGCGCTTCTGGAAGGTCTTGCGCGTCTGCCCCGCAGCCTCGGCGGCCAGGGTCACGTTGGCGGTGCGGCGCAGCGCTTTCAGGAAGCGCTGGTTCTCGCGGGTACGATCGGCCTTGGTGCCGCGCATGGGCATGCCCTCCCCCCTGGGTTTGACGGACGCGGGGAAGATGGGTGTTCCGGTTTTGTTCTGCAAGGGCCACCTTCAGATCCTCCCCCGGAGGGGGAGGGGGACCGCCGCCGCAGGCGGTGGTGGAGGGGTGTCCCCGCTGGTAGGGAGGTCCGTCCCACGGACGGGGACACCCCTCCGTCAGGCCTGCGGCCTGCCACCTCCCCTTGCAGGGGAGGATCTTGTGTCGGGGTGCCCCTCCTGGTCGAGTCGGCAAGGCCTCCCTTCAGATCCTCCCCCGGAGGGGGAGGGGGACCGCCGCCGAAGGCGGGGGTGGAGGGGCCGCCGCGGCACGCGGCGGGGTCCGGCGCGCTCGGCACACCCCGCGCCTGGCGGCGCGGCCCCTCCACCCCGCCGCTGGCGCGGCGCGGCCCCCCTCCCCTGCGTGCGCAGGGGAGGATCTGCCCTCCACCCTTGACTTGCCCTCCGAATCCGCTACTAGGCGCGCTCCTTCTTCGGAAGGAATCCGTCCGAGACAGCGAGGGACCGGAATATGCCGGTCTTGATCAACTCGCCTAGACGGGGACAGAATTTACCGGCGGCTTGGCCGGCTCTCTAGCGCGATTGCGCGGGTGGGTCCAAGCGTTCCGGGTCACGCCCCAGGGACAAGCGCCCCGGCCTCGTGACGATCCTTCCCCTCGGACAATTTGAGCCTGGCCCGCGTTTGCGCGCGGGTCGTGAACCGGGGTTGCCCCTGTCCGCTTCGTGCGGGGAACGGGCAGCCTCATGTATGAGGAGACCGGCATGGATCGTTCCCAGAAGGCCGACGCCGTTGCCGAGCTGAACCGCACCTTCAACGAGGTTGGCGTGGTGGTTGTCACCCGCAATCTCGGCATGACCGTCAAGCAGTCGACGGACCTGCGCAACAAGATGCGTGCAGCCGGCGCGACCTATAAGGTCTCGAAGAACAAGCTCGCCAAGATTGCCACCCAGGGCACCGATTATGCGGTGCTCGCGGACCTGCTGACGGGTCCGACGGCACTGTCCACCTCCGTCGATCCCGTGGCTGCGGCCAAGGTGGTCTCGGACTTCGCCAAGACGAACGACAAGCTCGAAATCGTCGGCGGCGCGATGGGCAATGTGCTGCTGGATGCGGCTGGCGTGCAGGCACTCGCCTCGCTGCCGTCGCTGGACGAGCTGCGCGGCAAGCTCGTGGGGCTCATCGCAGCACCCGCGACCAAGCTCGCCACCATCACCCAGGCACCGGCGGCGCAGATCGCCCGCGTGCTTGCGGCGTACAGCGAAAAGCAGGCTGCCTGAGCTTCGGCTTCGAGCGACCTTTATTCTATCCCGAAACTATTGAACTGACTGGAGTTTATCATGGCTGACCTTAACGCAATCGTCGACCAGCTTTCCGCCCTGACCGTGCTCGAGGCCGCTGAGCTCTCGAAGCTGCTCGAAGAGAAGTGGGGCGTTTCGGCCGCCGCTGCCGTCGCCGTTGCCGGCCCGGCCGCTGGTGGCGCCGCTGCCCCGGCTGCCGAAGAGCAGACCGAGTTCGACGTGATCCTCACCGGCGACGGTGGCAAGAAGATCAACGTCATCAAGGAAGTCCGCGCCATCACCAGCCTCGGCCTCACCGAAGCAAAGGCGCTGGTCGAAGGCGCTCCGAAGCCGGTCAAGGAAGGCGTGTCCAAGGACGAAGCCGAGAAGATCAAGAAGCAGCTGGAAGAAGCTGGCGCGACTGTCGAGGTCAAGTAAGCACTTCCCAGCCCGTTTCAAGGCTTGGATATTGGAAGGAGGCGGTCCGGCGACGGATCGCCTCTTTTCATTTGTGCTGATCAACTCAAGGTTGCGGCGGCACGTAGCGGGTCGCCGAAAGCGCCGGCGGGGCGGCTCGATCCAGCCAGATCGGCCCCGGCCGAGGCCCCTGGCCCGCCGTGCCGAGGAGGAAATCGGCACCGGCGCGATGGAGGCTCAGGCCGCCGCGCCAGCGCAGGTCGCAGAGCAGCATCGCGACGAACATGGGCCTGCCACCATGCGTTACGACGTGCAGTTGGTCGCGCCGGAGCGTCAGCCGCGCCGGCAGCCGCAGCCGGCCGCCAGGCGCGAGATCCACTGGTCCGCCCTGGTTCTGCGCAGGCGGGCCGGCATGGAACGCGCTGCGCCACCGGTCCTGGTCCGGGCTTGCGCTGATCAGCGCAAGCGCCGGCCGGAGCCCCTCGGCGGCCCGATCCTGCGCATTGATCACGTCGATCTCCAGGTCGAACGCCACCGTCTCCGCCAGGAACGCGACGGTGGCGGCGACGATGTGGATCGCGAGGGGTTCGCCGCCATCCCCCGGCGGCAGAAGCAGCGGCGGCGCAGGTAGGGGCGGCGGTTCGGGCGCAGCTAGCGGCCGCTCCGGCTCGGACGCCGCCAAAGCCACGCTTGGCGCGGCCAGGCGGCGATCCCTGCTCCTATGCCACCATCCCGCGCCTGCCAGCCCCGCGACGCCGATCGCGCCCAGCACGAGCCACAACCAGCCGGACCGGTCTTGGACAGGCCCTGCCGATTCCTGCGGCGTCGGCGCGGCCAGCGGCGCTGCCGGCCGCTGGTCCGGCGGTGCGGGCGCAGGCGCCGTGGCGGTCGGTTGGGGAGAAGATGACGGCGTCGGTGCCGGGCTGGGCGCCGCAGTGGGCGACGGTCTCGGCCGCGGCGTGGCCAGCGGAACGATCACCGGCCGAACCAATGGGGACGAGGTGGGGGACGGAGACGGCGTCGGGCTGGGCGCCGGCGTGCCCGGCAGGCGGAATCGCTCCTGCAGCACGCCGGGGATCGCCTGCGGGGTGGGGTCGGCAGCCGGTGCGTCTTGCGCCCAGGCAGGCGCGCCGAGCGCACCGGCCATGATCATCCCAAATGCTGCGCGATGCCTACCCCTGCTCACGCATCGGCATTGATCCGCGAAAGCTGAACGACGGCTGCACCTGCGGCATGCACACTACCGCCGCGCGACGATCCGTTCGCCGCCGTCGCCGGATCGCTCAATTCTTCTGGCGGGAAGCGCGCGTCTCGTTGCGAATGCGCTCGGAGCGCGCCCGCTCCATCCGCTCAATCCGCTCGCGTTCGAGGCGCTCGCGGTCCTCGCGCGCCAGTTCGTCGCGTTCGCGATCCTCGCGCGCCATCCGCTCGGCGATCCGCAACCGAATGGCCTCCAGTTCGGGAGAGGCGTCCTCGCCCGTCGCCTGCTTGCGCTGGGCAGCATGACGCCCGACAGCCTCTTCCGCAGCGATACGATCGGACCAGTGACGGACCGGCAAGGGCTTCTTGCCCTTGGTCGCGCGGTTCTGGATCCGCAGCAGGGCAATGCGATACATGCGGAACATCTTGCCGGCGTGCAGCCCGGTCAGCAGCGCGGCGAGCAGTGCCACGCCGATATAGATGCCGCTGTTCGGCTGCGGCGCGCGCAGCACCAGCAACACCATCAAATAGCTGAGCAGCGTCATCAGCACGCAATAGGCGCCGAACTCCAACGACATCATCAGATAGTGACGAACGGTATCGGGCTTCATGAACGCAATCCCCATCGACGGCCCCATCGCGCGCACCCCACGCGCCGCCGCCGCTCTTTGGCACTGCATCATGAAGCAAGCGCGTTAACGAATCCTAACCGGGAGTGAAACGAACGCGCGCTCAGCTCCGGAAGATCGGCGGTCGCTCGTCCTCTTCCTCGTCTTCGTCCTGCCGCAGCACACGATCTGCGATCCGGTCGCGGATTGCCTCGACCGACATGTTGGGGTCGATCGTGAACTCCCCGCCCTCCTTATCTGGGTCGACGCCCAGCACCGCGCAGCGCTCCCGATAGGCGCGTTCGAGCGCTTCGAGCCGTTCGAGCAGGCGCACGCGCTCGGCATCGCCGCCGCGGGCCTCGAGCCGTTCGGCAGCGATCCGCTCCGACCAGCGCATCGTGCGCCGCTCTTCCTCGCTCATCTGCGCCAGTTCCACGACAAGCTCGTCTGGAAACAGCGCCAGGCGCCGCATTGCCCGGCGATAGCGGCGGAACATCCGCACCGCATAGATGCCCGTGAACACCGCCATGCCGATACAGGTGTTGATGTACCACCCGGAATTGGCTTGCGGCGCATAGTTGACGAGGACGTACATCGCCGCGCCAATCCCGGTCATGAACACGAAGTATACGAAAAACTCGATCGTCTCGCGAAGATACCCTCGAATGGCCGCGATGTTCATCGCCCTGCTCCCGAAACACAGCGACGGCGTGGCTGCTCGTTTCGGGGTCAACTCAACCTGAATAAGCTTAAAAAATGATGCAGATGCGCAGAGATTGCCTCAGGTTTTCTACGTAAATCTAAGTACTTGATCGGAGCCCGCCCTCGCCCGTGCGAAGGCGGGCTCGCGGCTCATCACGCCTTGGCCGCGCTCTGGTCGACCGGCACCACCGGCAGCAGCACCGAACTGGACTGCTTGCCGCCGTACAGGATCGTCACCGTCGCCTTCTGGTAATCGCCCGGCTTGGCGAAGAAGATGTTCTCCACATATTTCTGCGGGTTACGATCATAGACCGGGAAGAGGGTCGACTGGACCTGCACCATGATGCGGTGACCGGGCAGGAAGGTGTGGTTCACCACCGGCAGCCGGAACTTGTACTCCTGCACCTTGCCCGCCGGGATCGCCGAGGGGTGCTCGAACGAGTTGCGGTAGCGGCCGCGGAAGATGTCCATCGCGATCGGCAGCTGGAAGCCGCCCATCTCCTTGGTGGTGGCGATCTCGTCCGGATAGACGTCGATCACCTTCACCACGAAGTCGCCATCCGTGCCGGTGGTCTTGGCGAAGATGTCCGCCAGCGGCGTACCCGAAAGGCGTACGGGTTCCTTGAGCACCGGGGTTGCATAGGTCAGCACGTCCTGGCGGCCGTCGACGAAGCGCTGGTCGGTGACGAGATAGGTGCCCCAGCGGCCGTCGCTGAAGTTGATCGGGCGCGGCAGGTAGGGCACCGGCTTGGCCGGATCGGAGACATAGCTGTCCTCCCCTGCCCCCACCTTGTCGAAACCGGCAGCCTCGCCCGTGCCGAGGTAGAGCGGCGTTAGCTGCGCGCCGAGCGGCCACTTGTTCAGGAAGTCCCAGTGGTTCTCGCCGGTATTGTAGATGCTGGCGACCGGCGGGGTATAGGCGGGCGAACCGTCTTTCAGATGCGCGTTGAAGAAGGGCAGCAGGATGTCGCGACGGGCCTGCAGCGCGGTATCGCCCTCGAAGTTCAGCTCGCCGAGCTTCGAGCCGTTATAGTTGAAGCCCGAATGGCGCCACGGGCCCATCAGCAGGAAGTTGTTGGTCGCCTGCGGGGTCTTCTGCAGCTCCTCCCAGGCGTGGATCGCGCCGTACATGTCCTCGTGATCCCACAAGCCCTGCTCCCACAGCGTCGGCACGTTGGAGGGGTTGGCGGCGAGGATCTTATCGAGCGCCTGGCCCTGCCAGAAGGCGTCATAGGAGACGTGCTGGCTCAGCTTCTTCCAGAAGGGCAGCTGGTCATAACCGTACTGCTTCGCCCAGTCGCCCGCCGAGCCGACCTTGCGGAAGGTGTCGTAATCGTCCCAGCCGCCATTGGGCGGCGTCGGGCCGCCGGCCTTGTAGCCGGCGATTCCGGAGATCCAGCCGATATTGGGCAGGCGGAAGGCACCATGGTGGAACCAGTCGTCGCCCATCCAGCCATCGATCATCGGGCTTTCGGGTGCCGCGACCTTGAGCGCCGGGTGCGGATGCAGCAGCGCCATCACCACCGTCCAGCCTTCGTAGGACGAGCCGAGCATGCCGACCTTGCCGTTCGATTCGGGCAGGTTCTTCACCAGCCAGTCGATCGTGTCCCAGGCATCGGTGGTGTCGTCGACCTTGGTCGGGTTGAGCGGACCGACCGGCGCGCGGGTGACGACGAAGTCGCCTTCCGAGCGATACTTGCCGCGGATGTCCTGGAACACGCGGATATAGCCGGCCTGGGTGAACACCTCGTCGCCTTGCGCCAGCACCGACAGCATCTTGTTGCTGGAGGTGCGGCGGACCCGATTATACGCGTCATACGGGGTGCGGGTGAGCAGGATCGGCGCGTTCCTGGCCCCCTTGGGAATGACGATGGTGGTGAACAGCTTGGTGCCGTCCCGCATCGGCACCATCACCTCGCGGCGAATATAGTCCTTGGTGCCCTCGGGCAGTTCGAACTTGGCCGGGATGTCGTTGAACGGCTGCGCCTGCTGTGCGTGGGCCGTCGGGATCAGCGCCGTCGTAGCGAATGCGGCGAGGACGAGGGTACGAAGCTGCATAATGTCTCCCCAGAGAACCGAGGCTCCAGGGGATAGTGTTACATTTGAAGCAAGGGAAGCGGCCAGATAGCAAAAGGCCCGCGCTCCCTCTTGAGAACGCGGGCCGTTTGAAGATTCTGCCTATCAGGCGTGAGCGGGCGTGCCGAGCAGTTCCGCCTCAAGGTCCTCGACCAGATGCGGGCGGGTTGCACCGATCGGGCCCACCCCGTTCGCAGCCGGCGCGGCGCGGCCGATGCGGAAAGCGGCGCTGGTGCGGCCCTCGCGGCCGTCGGGCAGACGATAGCGCGCCTCGGCGACAACGACCGGGGTGAAGGTACGACCCAGCTCCCCCTTCGGCACCGCCAAATGGGCGTCGACGCGGGTGCCGTCACCGGCATCGATCGTCACCGGCGGCACATCGGCAGCCGGACCATGGCCGGTGAGCAGCTGCTCCATCTCGCTGGCCTCGACATCGGCGAGCAGGAAGGTGGAGATGCGGACATCGCGGGCAGGCGTGTCGCCCGAATTACCGACCGTCAGTTCGATGTCGACCAGCGCTTCTTCCTCGCTGGTGCCGGCGCGGACCGGGCGCAGGCCCAGTTCGAGCCACGGGCGGTTGGCGACCGGCGCCGGCGCATCGACGACATGTTCGAGCACGGCCTCGTCGGCTTCGGCCAGCTTGGCCTCGACATGGGCCTCGGCAACCGGTTCGGCGATCGGCTGGCGATCGGCGACGGGGGCCATTACCGGCGCGGCAGTGGCGGCGGCGAGACCGATGTCACTGCGCGGTGCGACCGGCTGCGCTATTGGGCGGGCCGCCACCGGTTCGGTGGTGGTCGCCGTCTCGCGCACCAGCAGATCATCGTCCGTCCGGCGGCGGCGAAGCAGGAACATCGCAGCGGCGACGGCGAGGATCACGGCGAGACCGCCGAGGATCCACGGAACCAGGGACGTCGAACGGGTGGTCTGGGTCGTGGTCTCCGTTGTCTGCGTCACGTCGGCGGCGGGCGCAGCGGGCTGCGCGGCCGGCTCGGCAGCCTGCGGCTGCGCAACCGGCGCGGGTGCCGGGATAGCGGCTTGCTGCGTGGGCGCCGACGCGGGCTGCGCGGCGGGTGCCGACGGGCGTGGTTGAGCCGCGGCGCGGGCTTCGGCGCGTGGCGCGCTACGCTCCGCGCGGGCAGTCCGGGCCGGAGCGGCGTCGGTGGTCGAGGGCGCCTGGTTGGCGCTGCCGGCCATCTGCTGCTCGACCGAGGGCACCGACTGCACGACGGGTGCGGCCGGGGCCATGCGAACTTCCGGCGCCGGAGTAGCGGCCTGCGGTGCAGGCGCCTCTACCGCTGGCGGCGGCGTCACCGTCTGCTGGGGCGCGACCTCCTGGGCGAAGGCGGGGGTGGCAAGGAACGCGGCACTGATCAACAGTGCGGCGCGGGGGCGGAGCGGGGTCTGACACTGTTTCATGACGTGGGTTCAACGGATGGAACCCGGGATTCGGCCCCGGCATCTGCGGCGAACCGTTAGAGCTGCCGGACGAGACGAGCCATTCACCACCCATTCAGGCATGGATCTTGCGCGCTCAGCCACCTGAAACATTGTAGCAACTCATTGAAAATTAAGGGGCTTGCCGCACAATAGCGGCAAGCCCCTCCCCGTTCACCGCGGCAACGAAACGATCAGAATTTTCCGGTAAGTTGCACGCCGTAGAAGCGCGGTTCGCCCGGAATATAGGTCGGGTCGTTGAACCCGCCGCCGGTGTTCCCGGCATCGAGCAGATACTTCTCGTTGGCAGCGTTGCGGACAAAGCCGGCAATCTCGTAGCGCCCTTCGGCAAAGCTCATGCCCGCCTTGACGTTGACCAGCGTGACCGGACCCTGCGAGATCGCTTCCTTGTTCGGGATTTCGAAGTAGATCTTGCTGCGATAGGTCACGCTCGGGGTGGCGAACAGGCGGATGCCGTTGCCCACCGGCGCGTCGAGCGTGAAGCCCGCCGCCCATTGCAGCCGCGGCTGCAGACGGAAGCGGTTGCCGGCGTAGATGCCGTTGGCCTTGGTCTTGTCGATGCCGCCGTCGATATAACCGGCATTGGCGAACAGCGTCGCCCAGCTGGTCGGGCGCAGCTGCCCTTCCGCCTCGAAGCCGAGATTGCCTGCGGAGCCCGCGCTCTCGGTGATGCTGCTGCCGACGGGGCGGCCCGAGGGATCGTTGGCGTCCGTGACGGTGCGGCTGATCTGGAAGTTGCGGTACTTCTGGTAATAGACGCCCAGCGAGCCGGCGAACATGCCGCTCGACAGCTTTACGCCGCCTTCATAGTTCCAAACCGTCTCCTCGGGGATGATGCCCGTGGAGGTAGCGGTCTGGTTGACCACCGGCGACCGGCGCCCCTTCGAGATGGTGGCGTAGAGGTTGACCGCGTCGTTCAGGCGATACAGCACGTTGAAGCGCGGCAGGAAGGCCTGGAAGCTGTCCTGGCTCCACAGCGTGCCCTTGGTGGTGACCTGGCCCGGGATCAGCGGCGCCTTGGAGAGCACCGAGTTCGGCGCGACCGAGACATAGCCGGACTTGCGCTGCTCGATCAGCGCGCGGATACCGGCGGTGACTTCCAGCGCATGGACCGGCATCCAGGTCACTTCGCCGAACATCGAATATTGGTCGTTGATGCCCTTGTTGGTGAAGATCGAGCTGTAGGGGATCTGCGTCGCCGCGCCCTTGGTGAGGAGCGAGGTCGCCTGTGCGGCCGTCGCTACCCCGGTGGGCGAGATGCAGCCAAGCGCCGGGATCAGGTTCGCCGCGCACTGGAGATAGATGCCCTCTTCGGTCGAGAAGGGCACCTCCTGGCGGTTGTTCTCGTGGAACACGTTCCAGCCGAAGCTCGTGCGGACATGGTCGCCGACATAGGCGAAGCGCGATTCGTGGCTGATCTGCGCGCCATAGGCGCCCTCGGCGAATTCGAGCCACGAAGCCGCCGAGCCGTCCGCGTCGAACACTTCGAGCGAGTCGAACGCGCGAAAGCCGTTGACCGTGGTGAAGCTCCAGCCGTCGCCCAGATCGTAGCGCGCGGTGAGGTTCACGTCATAGACGTCGCGGGTGAGGCCCAGCTTGTCCTTGCCCAGCACCTGCTTGGAGAAGGGCGAACCCGACAGGTTGGCCGCGCCGAATGGATTGCCGGGGCCCTGCGAAGTGGCGAAGCGCTTCGAGATGAAGGGCGTGCCGCTGTTGCGCTGGCGATCATAGGTGCCGATCAGGTCGACGGTCAGCGCGGGAGTCGGCGTGTAGCGTACCGAGGCGCGCAGGCCGAGCTGGTTCTGCGCATAGAGATCGTCCTGCGTCGGCGAGAGATTCTCGACATAGCCGTCGCGCTTCTTGAACTCGCCCGCGACCCGCGCCGCGATCACGTCGTTGCCGACGTTGAGGTGCCCGCCCACCAGATAGGCGTTGTAATTGCCATAGCCGGCGGTGAGTTCGCCCGACACGCCCGGCTTCGGCCGCGCGGAAATGATGCTGACCGCACCGACCGTCGAGGCGGTGCCGAACAGCGTCGCCTGCGGGCCCTTCACCACTTCGATGCGATCGACGTCGTAGATCGCCTGGTACGCCCCGCGCGACCGCGAGATGTCGACGCCATTATAGTAGAGCGTGACGCGCGCCGCCTGCTGGGCCGAGCCGCTGTCCGAGGTGATGCCGCGGATCACGATGCCGGGGTTGTTGGCGCTCTGCTCCTGGATGTTCAGGCCGGGCACATAGTTGGACAGCTCGTCGAGATCGTCGACGCCGATCCGCTTCATCTGCTCCTGCGTCACTGCGGTGATGGTGATCGGCACGTCGCGCAGCTTCTGCTCGAACTTCTGCGAGGTGACGATGATATCGCCCCCGAGCCCCTCGTCCTGCGACGCCTCCTGCGCGTGCACCGCCGTCGCCGAGACGGTGGCGAGCAATACCGCAATCAGACCCGTTTTCTTGTACGTCATTCTTGCCTCCCTTGGTCGGCAGGCCGGTTGGGGACGGATTGTTAAGCCTTCACGGCTCAGCTGCGTCAGAAATGTTGCGGTTGCGTAAACTGCATATGGTCAATGGTGCAGTCGGGAACCTTTTCCGCGCCGCGGCCCGCGCCCTTTGACATCCCCTCCCCTGCGCCCTATATCCCCGCTCTGGCCCTCCGATCGGGAAATGACGCGCCGTCGCGCAGCGTGTCGTACGAATGGATCGGAACGGCTTGTCAGACGCCCCTGGAGCTGCCGAATCCCGAATTAGGGGGTCGCGCGGCTTTTCGGCGTCGCTTTGCACGTCCTGGCCCCGGGATAGGGGCACCGAGTTTACGGCTGACGAGGCAACACACACCTATGGCTACCAAGGCAATCGAGGGCGGCACGCTGAAGCGCCGCATCCGCAAGGTGTTCGGCGACATCCACGAAGTGGTGCAGATGCCGAACCTGATCGAGGTTCAGCGCGAATCCTACGAACAGTTCCTGCGGTCCGACCCCTCGATCGGCTATGTGTCCGGCCTCGAGAAGACGCTCCGCAGCGTGTTCCCGATCCGCGACTTCGCCGGCACCGCCGAGCTCGACTTCGTGACCTACGAGCTCGAGGATCCGAAGTTCGACGTGGACGAGTGCCGCCAGCGCGGCATCACCTATGCGGCGCCGATGCGCGTTACCCTCCGCCTCATCGTGTTCGAGGTCGATCCCGATACGGAAGCCCGGTCGGTGCTCGATATCAAGGAGCAGGACGTGTACATGGGCGACATGCCGCTCATGACCGAGAACGGCACGTTCTTCATCAACGGCACCGAGCGCGTCATCGTCAGCCAGATGCACCGTTCGCCGGGCGTGCTGTTCGATCACGACCGCGGCAAGACCCACGCGTCGGGCAAGTATCTCTTCGCTGCGCGCGTGATCCCGTATCGTGGTTCGTGGCTGGACTTCGAGTTCGACGCCAAGGACATCGTCAATGTCCGTATCGACCGTAAGCGCAAGCTGCCGGTCACCAGCCTGCTGTACGCGCTGGGGCTGAGCTCGGAAGAGATCCTCAACTATTTCTACAACCGCGTCACCTTCCTGCGCGGTCCGAACGGCTGGCAGATCCCCTTCCAGGTGGAGAACTGGCGCGGTTCGAAGCCGATGTTCGACATCGTCGACGCCAAGTCGGGCGAGGTCGTGTTCCCGGCCGGCCAGAAGATTTCCCCTCGCGCTGCCAACAAGGCGGCCAAGGACGGTCTCGAGACGCTGCTGATCCCGACCGAGGAAATCTTCGGCCGCTACAGCGCCTATGACCTGATCAACGAGGCGACCGGCGAGATCTACATCGAAGCCGGCGACGAAGTCTCGGCCGAGAATCTCGAGAAGCTCGACAAGGCCGGCATCGACCGGATCGAGCTGCTCGACATCGATCACATCGCCACCGGTCCGTGGATCCGCAACACGCTCAAGGTCGACAAGGCCGAAGAGCGCCAGCAGGCCCTGTCCGACATCTACCGCGTCATGCGCCCCGGCGAACCGCCGACGCTCGAGACCGCGGAATCGCTGTTCGCCGGCCTGTTCTTCGATCCGGAGCGCTACGACCTCTCGGCCGTGGGCCGCGTGAAGCTCAACATGCGCCTGGGCCTCGACACCCCGGACACCGTCACCACGCTGCGCACCGAGGACATTCTCGAGGTCGTCAAGACGCTCGTGAACCTCAAGGACGGCAAGGGCGAAGTCGACGACATCGACAATCTCGGCAACCGCCGCGTGCGTTCGGTGGGCGAGCTGCTCGAGAACCAGTACCGCGTCGGCCTGCTCCGCATGGAGCGCGCCGTGAAGGAGCGCATGTCGTCGGTCGACGTGTCGACGGTGATGCCGAACGACCTGATCAACGCCAAGCCCGCGGTCGCCGCGGTGCGCGAGTTCTTCGGTTCGTCGCAGCTGTCGCAGTTCATGGACCAGACCAACCCGCTCTCCGAAGTGACGCACAAGCGTCGCGTCTCGGCGCTCGGGCCGGGCGGTCTCACCCGTGAGCGCGCAGGCTTCGAAGTTCGCGACGTTCACCCGACCCATTATGGCCGTATCTGCCCGATCGAAACGCCGGAAGGCCCGAACATCGGTCTGATCAACAGCCTCGCGACCTTCAGCCGCGTCAACAAGTATGGCTTCATCGAGACGCCGTACCGCAAGATCATCGACGGCAAGGTGACCAACGAGGTCGTCTATCTGTCGGCGATGGAAGAGCAGAAGCACACGATCGCGCAGGCATCGGCCGAGCTCGACGAGACCGGCGGCTTCGTCGACGATCTCGTCTCGGCCCGCCAGGCCGGCGAATTCCTGATGGCGCTGCGCGATCAGGTGACGCTGATGGACGTGTCGCCGAAGCAGCTCGTCTCGGTCGCCGCCTCACTGATCCCCTTCCTCGAGAAGGACGACGCGAACCGCGCGCTGATGGGCTCGAACATGCAGCGTCAGGCCGTGCCGCTGGTGAAGGCGGAAGCGCCCTTCGTCGGCACCGGCATGGAATCGACCGTGGCCCGCGATTCCGGCGCCGCGATCGCCGCCAAGCGTTCGGGCGTGGTCGACCAGGTCGACGCGACCCGCATCGTGGTCCGCGCGACGGGTGAGGTCGATGCCAGCGAGAGCGGCGTCGACATCTACACGCTGATGAAGTTCCAGCGCTCGAACCAGTCGACCTGCATCAACCAGCGTCCGCTGGTGAAGGTGGGCGACATCGTGCAGGCAGGCGACGTGATCGCCGACGGCCCGTCGACCGAGTTCGGCGAGCTGGCGCTGGGCCGCAACGTGCTCGTCGCGTTCATGCCGTGGAACGGCTACAATTACGAGGACTCGATCCTGATCAACGAGCGCATCGTGAAGGACGACGTGTTCACGTCGATCCATATCGATGAGTTCGAAGTGATGGCGCGCGACACCAAGCTCGGGCCGGAAGACATCACCCGCGATATCCCGAATGTCGGCGAGGAAGCCCTGCGCAACCTCGACGAAGCGGGCATCGTGTATGTCGGCGCCGAAGTGGAGCCTGGCGACATCCTGGTCGGCAAGATCACCCCGAAGGGCGAAAGCCCGATGACGCCGGAAGAAAAGCTCCTCCGCGCCATCTTCGGCGAAAAGGCCAGCGACGTGCGCGACACCTCGCTGCGTCTGCCCCCGGGCGTGGCCGGCACGATCGTCGACGTCCGCGTGTTCAACCGTCACGGCATCGACAAGGACGAGCGTGCCCTGGCGATCGAGCGCGAGGAAATCGAGCGGCTGCGCAAGGACGCGGACGACGAACGCAACATCCTCAACCGCGCGACCTGGTCGCGTCTGCGCGAGATGCTGCTGGGTCAGGTCGCCACCGGCGCGCCGAAGGGCCTGAAGAAGGGCGTCACCATCGATGACGACCTGCTCGACAGCGTCGACCGCCATGAATGGTGGAAGTTCGCGGTGCAGGACGATGCCATGCAGGGCAACCTGGAAGCGGTGAAGGGCCAGTATGACGAGGCCGTGAAGCGCATCAAGGACAAGTTCGAGGACCGCCGCGAGAAGCTGGAGCGGGGCGACGAGCTGCCGCCGGGCGTGCTGAAGATGGTCAAGGTGTTCGTCGCGGTGAAGCGCAAGCTGCAGCCGGGTGACAAGATGGCCGGCCGCCACGGCAACAAGGGCATCATCAGCCGCATCCTGCCGCAGGAAGACATGCCGTTCCTCGAGGACGGTACCCCGGTCGACTTCGTGCTCAACCCGCTGGGCGTGCCGTCGCGCATGAACGTCGGGCAGATCTTCGAGACCCATCTGGGCTGGGCCGCGCGCGGCCTGGGCCGGAAGATCGGCGATGCGCTCGATGCGTGGCGCGCAGCCAACCCCAACCCGCAGGCCGGCGAAGCGCCGGAAGCGGTGAAGGAGCTGCTCGGCACCGTCTATGGCGACAACTACAAGGACGAGCTGAACCGTCGCACGACCGAACAGCTGGTGGACCTGGCGCAGAACGTTCGCTCGGGCGTGCCGATGGCCACCCCGGTGTTCGACGGCGCGGTGGAAGCCGACGTCTCGGCGATGCTGCGGATGGCGGGCCTGGACGAATCCGGCCAGGTGACGCTGTTCGACGGCCGCACGGGCGAGGCGTTCGATCGCAAGGTGACCGTCGGCTACAAGTATGTGCTCAAGCTGCACCACCTTGTGGACGACAAGATCCACGCACGTTCGATCGGGCCGTACAGCCTCGTCACCCAGCAGCCGCTGGGCGGTAAGGCGCAGTTCGGTGGCCAGCGCTTCGGTGAAATGGAAGTGTGGGCGCTGCAGGCTTATGGTGCGGCGTACACGCTCCAGGAAATGCTGACGGTGAAGTCGGACGATGTCGTCGGCCGCACCAAGGTCTATGAAGCGATCGTCAAGGGCGACGACACCTTCGAGGCCGGCATTCCGGAGAGCTTCAACGTGCTCGTCAAGGAAATGCGCTCGCTGGGCCTCAACGTCGAGTTGAAGAACGCCGAACTCGGCTTCGACGACGACGGCGTGCAGATCGCAGCGGAGTAAGGAAATGCACTCCCCCTCCCGCGTGCGGGAGGGGGCCGGGGGGTGGGCTCCCGGCCTGAAGCGGAGTGATCGGTTGAAACCGGGTGCCCACCCCTTCCCAGGCCTGCGGCCTGGGCCCCTTCCCCTCCCGCTCGCGGGAGGGGAGTTGAAGGACCAGATACTATGAACGAACTTACCAACTTCGCGAACCCGCTCGCCAAGCCGGAAACCTTCGACCAGATCCAGATCGGGATCGCGTCGCCGGACCGTATCCGCAGCTGGTCGTTCGGCGAGATCAAGAAGCCCGAGACGATCAACTACCGCACGTTCAAGCCCGAGCGTGACGGCCTGTTCTGCGCGCGCATCTTCGGTCCGATCAAGGATTACGAGTGCCTGTGCGGCAAGTACAAGCGCATGAAGTACAAGGGCATCGTCTGCGAAAAGTGCGGCGTGGAAGTGACCGTCTCGAAGGTCCGCCGCGAGCGCATGGGCCATATCGAACTGGCCGCCCCGGTCGCGCACATCTGGTTCCTGAAGTCGCTGCCGAGCCGCATCGGCCTGCTGCTCGACATGCAGCTCAAGCAGCTCGAGCGCGTGCTCTATTTCGAGAGCTACATCGTCACCGAGCCGGGCCTCACCCCGCTCGAGAAGTTCCAGCTCCTCACCGAGGACGAGCTGCTCGACGCGCAGGATGAGTACGGCGAGGACGCGTTCTCGGCCGGCATCGGCGCCGAAGCGGTCAAGATCATGCTCATGGATCTCGACCTCGAAGGCGAGCGCAAGGAGCTTCTGGAAGAGCTGGCGACGACCAAGTCGGAGCTGAAGCCCAAGAAGATCATCAAGCGCCTCAAGGTCGTCGAGAGCTTCATCGATTCCGGCAACCGCCCGGAATGGATGATCCTGGACGTCGTGCCGGTGATCCCGCCCGAGCTGCGCCCGCTGGTGCCGCTGGACGGCGGCCGCTTCGCGACCTCGGATCTCAACGATCTGTATCGCCGCGTGATCAACCGTAACAACCGCCTCAAGCGGCTGATGGAGTTGCGCGCGCCGGACATCATCGTCCGCAACGAAAAGCGCATGCTGCAGGAAGCCGTCGACGCGCTGTTCGACAATGGCCGCCGCGGCCGCACCATCACCGGTGCGAACAAGCGTCCGCTCAAGTCGCTGTCCGACATGCTCAAGGGCAAGCAGGGCCGCTTCCGTCAGAACCTGCTCGGCAAGCGCGTCGACTATTCGGGCCGTTCGGTCATCGTGACCGGTCCGGAGCTCAAGCTGCACCAGTGCGGCCTGCCGAAGAAGATGGCGCTCGAGCTGTTCAAGCCGTTCATCTACGCCCGTCTCGACGCCAAGGGTCTCTCCATGACCCTGAAGCAGGCGAAGAAGTGGGTCGAGAAGGAGCGCAAGGAAGTCTGGGACATCCTGGACGAAGTGATCCGCGAGCACCCGGTTCTCCTGAACCGCGCGCCGACGCTCCACCGTCTGGGCATCCAGGCGTTCGAGCCGGTGCTGATCGAAGGCAAGGCGATCCAGCTCCACCCGCTGGTTTGCTCGGCGTTCAACGCCGACTTCGACGGTGACCAGATGGCCGTCCACGTTCCGCTGAGCCTCGAGGCCCAGCTGGAAGCGCGCGTCCTGATGATGTCGACCAACAACATCCTGTCCCCCGCCAACGGCAAGCCGATCATCGTGCCGTCGCAGGACATGGTGCTGGGTCTCTATTACATCACCATGGAGAAGGAAGGCGAGCCGGGCGAAGGCATGCTGCTGGCCGACATGGCGGAGGTCCACCAGGCCCTCAACGCCGGCGCGGTGACGCTGCACAGCAAGATCACCAGCCGCGTTCCGCAGACGGACGAGGACGGCAAGCAGTACCTCAAGCGCTACCAGACCACCCCGGGCCGCATGCTGCTCGGCGAGTGCCTGCCGCACAGCCACAAGGTGCCGTTCGACGTCGTCAATCGCCTGCTCACCAAGAAGGACGTGGGCGACGTGATCGACGAGGTTTATCGTCACACCGGCCAGAAGGAGACCGTGCTGTTCGCCGACGCGATCATGTCGCTGGGCTTCCGCCACGCGTTCAAGGCCGGCATCTCGTTCGGCAAGGACGACATGATCATCCCGGACGCCAAGGTGGGTCTGGTCGACGAGACCAAGGCGCTGGTGAAGGACTTCGAGCAGCAGTATCAGGACGGCCTGATCACGCAGCAGGAGAAGTACAACAAGGTGATCGACGCCTGGAGCCGTTGCGGTGACCAAGTGGCCGCGGCGATGATGGACGAGATCAAGGCGGTCAAGAAGGACCCCGAGACCGGCCGCCAGATGCCCGACAACGCCATCTACATCATGGCGCACTCCGGTGCCCGTGGTTCGGCGGCGCAGATCAAGCAGCTGGCCGGCATGCGCGGCCTGATGGCCAAGCCGTCGGGTGAGATCATCGAAACGCCGATCATCTCGAACTTCAAGGAAGGTCTGACCGTCCTTGAATACTTCAACTCGACCCACGGCGCCCGTAAGGGCCTCGCGGACACCGCGTTGAAGACGGCGAACTCGGGCTACCTCACCCGTCGTCTGGTCGACGTGTCGCAGGACTGCGTCGTCCTCGAGGACGATTGCGGTACCGAGCGCGCGCTGGAGATGAAGGCGATCGTGCAGGGCGGTTCGGTGATCGCGTCGCTCGGCGAGCGTATCCTGGGCCGCACCACGGCCGAGGACATCGTCGATCCGAAGACCAACGCGGTGGTGATCCCGATCGGCACCCTGCTCGACGAGCCGATGATCGCGCAGA
This sequence comes from Sphingomonas sp. NFR04, assembly GCF_900114095.1. GTDB lineage: Bacteria > Pseudomonadota > Alphaproteobacteria > Sphingomonadales > Sphingomonadaceae > Sphingomonas. The sequence continues at coordinate 228,660 of NZ_FORV01000005.1, forward strand.
TCGAGGCGCTCAGCACCCCGGCGGTGAAGATCCGTTCGCCGCTGGTCTGCGAAGCCAAGCTCGGCGTGTGCGCCAAGTGCTACGGGCGTGACCTCGCCCGCGGTACCCCGGTGAACATCGGCGAAGCGGTGGGCGTCATCGCGGCGCAGTCGATCGGCGAGCCGGGCACGCAGCTGACCATGCGCACCTTCCACATCGGCGGTGCGGCGCAGCTCAACGAGCAGTCGAACCTCGAAGCCCCCGTGGACGGCAAGGCCGAGTTCCGCGACCTGCGCCTGATCGAGGATCAGCGCGGCCGTCGCGTGGTGCTCAGCCGCTCGGGCGAGATCGCGATCATGGACATGGATGGCCGCGAGCTGGCCGTGCACAAGATCCCGTACGGCGCCTATGTGATGTTCGACGATGGCCATCTGGTCAGCGCCGGCGATCGCATGGCCGAGTGGGATCCGTTCACCATGCCGGTGATCACCGAAACCGGTGGTGTCGTGAAGTATCAGGACATCATCGAAGGCAAGACCATGACGGAGCAGGTCGACGAAGCGACGGGCATCGCCCAGCGCGTCGTCACCGAGTTCCGCGGTGCGGGCAAGAAGGAGGACCTGCGTCCTCGCATGACCCTCACCGGCGAGAATGCCGCCGAAGCCGCCCGCTACATGCTGGCGCCGGGCGCGGTGATCTCGGTCGAGGATGGTGCCACGGTGCAGGGCGGTGACGTTCTGGCCCGTGTGGCGCGCGAGTCCGCCAAGACCCGCGACATCACCGGCGGTCTGCCGCGCGTCGCCGAGCTGTTCGAAGCGCGCAAGCCCAAGGAAAATGCCATCATCGCGAAGGTCTCGGGCCGCGTGGTGTTCGGCAAGGACTACAAGGCCAAGCGCAAGATCGGCATCCAGCCGGAGGACGGCGGCGAGGTCGTGGAGTATCTGGTCCCGAAGTCGAAGGTGATCGACGTTCAGGAAGGCGACTACGTCAAGCGTGGCGACAACCTGATCGGCGGTTCGCCGGATCCGCACGACATCCTGGAAGTGCTCGGCATCGAGCCGCTGGCCGAATATCTGGTCAGCGAAATCCAGGAAGTCTACCGACTGCAGGGCGTGAAGATCAACGACAAGCACATCGAGGTGATCGTTCGCCAGATGCTGCAGAAGGTCGAGATCACCGATGGCGGCGACACCACGCTGCTGGCGGGCGAGCAGGTCGATCGCGACGAGATGGACGAGCATAACGAGAAGCTCCAGCCGGGCCAGCAGCCCGCGATGGGCAAGCCGATCCTGCTCGGCATCACCAAGGCGTCGCTGCAGACCCGCAGCTTCATCTCGGCCGCGTCGTTCCAGGAGACCACCCGCGTGCTCACCGAAGCCGCGGTGCAGGGCAAGAAGGACACGCTGCAGGGCCTGAAGGAGAATGTGATCGTCGGCCGCCTGATCCCCGCCGGTACCGGTGCGGGCATGGGTCGCCTGCGCGTCGCGGCCACCTCGCGCGATGCGGCGCTGCGCGTCGCCCAGCGCAAGATGCAGGAAGCCTCGCTCATCGCTCCGGCGAGCGCGGCGGAAGAGCATGCGGCGGAACTGGCCCGCAGCACGCGGGACGCAGGCGGCACCGGGGATGATCCCCTGGCGTCGGTGACCCCCTCGGGCCACGGCACCGATGCGGATGCCGGCGAGTATCTGAACGAGGCGGAGTGATCCGCCCCGTTCGGGGGCTCCCAGCCTGACCGAGCGTGACACGAACAGAGCCGCCGTCCGGGATGCCGGGCGGCGGCTTTTTCGTTGCCGCTGCCCGCGCTTGAAAGGTTCGAAGTCGATCAATCCGCCCGCGGCGGCGCGATCGCGCCCGCCCCGCCCCGGCTTTTCCGAAGCGAACGGCGCGACATGCGCCGCGGCGGCGATCCTGTCCGGTGCGGAGGCAGTTGCACCACGCCAGGGATCAACAGGGACCGCGCGCTTTGCTACCCATTATGGAACAACAGGGGGCGGGAGAGGATCATGCGGAACATGGCAACCGCCATGGCGAGCGCGCTCGCGCTCGTCCTGGCGTCATCGGCGGGGGCGGCAACGCTGCGCGGGGGCATGGGCGGCCCCGCGGGCTATGGCAATCTCGTCCTCCAGCCCAATGACGACAGTTTCAGCGCGGTGCAGAACAGCCCGTTCCTGATCAACTTCTTCGGCTATTCGGGCCGATCCTTCTTCGTCAACAACAACGGCAATATCAGCTTCGGCCAGGGGCTCTCCAGCTTCACGCCGGTGCCGTTCGACGGGCACGCCGCGGCACCGCTGATCGCGCCCTTCTGGGCGGACGTGGATACCCGCTGCACCGGGTGCGGATCGGTCTATCTCGGCTCGCAATCCACCAACAGCTTCACGGTCACCTGGAACAATGTCGGCTATTATTCCGCGAATTCGAGCAAGTTGAACAATTTCCAGATGACGCTGGCCGGCTTGAGCAATTCCGGGGATTTCGACATCGAGTTCCGCTACAATCGTCTCGAATGGACCACCGGCGACGCCAGCGAAGGCGTGAACGGTCTGGGCGGCGTGCCCGCGCAGGCCGGGTTCGACGCCGGCGACGGCAGCCATTTCTATTCGCTGCCGGGCTCCTTCTCGTCGACCGGCGCGCTCAACTTCGCCAACATCACCAACGTGACCGGCGGTGAAGCGGGCGTGTTCAAATTCTCCATCCGCAACGGCGCGGTGCTCGCCGACGGGAGCAGCCCGGCAACGCCGCTGCTGCCCAGCAACGTCACCAATGGCAATGGCGGGCCGGGCTTCGGCTTCCAGTTCCAGGTCCAGCAGAACCAGCGGGTCTTTGTCGATCCGGTGGTGGCCGTGGGATATGACTTCAGCACCTCGTTCGGCAGCCCGATCATCCTCAGCGCGCTGTTCCCGGATCTCGGCGATCCCGATGGCTATACCGTCTACCTGCACGACGATCTGGTGCATCCCTATGCAACGCATGTCGGTGCCTATGGCAACCCGTTCCTTGTCGACTTCAGCGCGGCGGGAGGCGTGTCGGGCTTCCGCATCGCCGGGATCAACCCGTCGCTGGGACTTGACCCGACCAACCCCACTGCGTTCGTGACAGGCCTGACCTTCGACGTGACCGGCCCGGCCATGGTCGACCTCACCCAAACGCCGCTCCGGTTCGATACCAACGGCGGCGTTCCGGAGCCTGCCAGCTGGGCGATGCTGCTGCTCGGCTTCACGGGGATCGGCGGCATGCTGCGGCGGCGGCAGGCCGCGGCCGCAGCCTGACAAACCGGTGCGCGGTGGCGGCCGACGATCAGATGGCGATCGTCAGCCGCACCGTGCCCACGGCCACCCCGCGCGCCTTCTCCACGCCGCCGCGATCGGTGATGAACTGGACGTCGGGCTGGACGGTCAGCCATTTGGCGAGCCGGTCCGAATAGGTCAGCTCGAAGCTGGTTTCCGCGCGCGAGGGCCGTGCGCCTTCGTCGAGCAGCATCGCCCGGTAGCCCGGGGTGGTCACCCCACGGCTCATCCCGAACGATATCTGCGAATCCGGACGCCCCGCGACGAGTCGCTCGACCAGGATCCCCGCCTGCCAGCCCCCCTGGAACGGCGTGGCGGCGCCGCCGGACACGCCCGCGCGGCCGAACGCCGTGAGCGCCCGCTTCCCCTCGCCGCCCGTCAGCCGCAGCTCGGCGATCGCATAACCGCCATGATCGACATGCTGGAGGGGCACGCCATCGGCATCGACCTGGGTATAGTCGTCATGCCGCTTGGTGTAGCGCCAATAGCCGCCGGCGATCTTGAGACCCGGCCGTTCCACCCCTGCCTCGCCAATCAGCAACAGGCCGTGGCGGAAGCTGAAATCGATGCCGTGCGGATCGCCCAGGCAGCCGGCCGCGCCGTTGAGCGCCGCCGCGCGGACATAGCCGAGATGATCGAAGCGATGCTCCACCCGTAGGGTCAGCGCGGTCGACGGGTAGATGGAGGGGCCGTTCGGTCCGGACGCCGCGAGCTCGGACCCTGCGCCGAACGAAGGCGAGATCAGCAGCCCTGCCGCGCCATTGGCGTAGAATTCGCTGTTGAGGTCATAGGCGCCCGCGCGCACCGTGCTGTGCTCCCCGATGCGCTGCTCCACCCAGGCTTCGAACAGCCTGACATGGTGGCTCGCCACTTCGATATTGTCGACGCCTTGCAGCGTGCCCGCCGCCGCATTGGGGCGCCCGCCCATCGTGCTCATCACATGCACATGCGCCCTGGCGCCCTGCCAGCCGACCAGCCGCGCCAGATCGGCATCCGCGGTAAGGTCGGTATCGTCGAGCACATAGGTCCGGTCGCGATCGCCGCCGCGCACCACGCTGGCGACATCGATGGTTTCCACCAAGTGGACGTCAACCGGCCTCTGGGCAAATACGTAGGTAGGCGATGTACATCCAAGCACGAGGGCGAACAAAAAGCGCTTCATCACCAAGCATCCCGATACCCCTCGACCAGAGTTTTAGGATGAAGGACTCTGCTTTACGGAACCTTGTCTATAATTTTTCGGGAGAGGATGCTTCTCATTGCGAGTGCGTCACAAGCCTGGAGCGAAGTCGTGCAGTCGATCGCGTATTCAACCCGCAAGCTAACGGCCGTTATCATCCTGCTTTTCCTGCTGTGCGGGGGTACCGGGATCGTCTCGTCCTGGCTGCTGGGCTCGGCGCTCGACAAGCAGGCTTCGGCCTCGGCGCTGCTCCGCAACCATATGGAAGCGGACATGATGCACGATGCGGTGCGCAGCGACGTGCTCGCCATCCTCGCCTCGGGCGAGCCGGGCATCGGCATCAAGCTGGAGGACTCGCGCAAGGATCTCGACGAGCATCTCGGCACGCTGCGCAAGCGCATCGCCGAAGACGTCGCCTTCAAGGGTAACGCCGCGATCGAGGCCGCCGCGGCCAAGGTCGGCGATCCGACGGTCGCCTATGCCAATGCCGCCCAGCAGATCGCCGACGCCGCCGCCCGCGATCCCGCCGCGGCCAAGCGCCAGTTGCCCGCCTTCTTCCAGCAATTCTCCATCCTCGAGAGCTCGATGGCGGCCGCGTCGGACGCGATCGAGCGCTATTCCGACGGTACGGCGCAAGCGGGTGCGACCCTCGGCTGGATCACCACCGGCCTGCTGGTCGCCACGCTGCTCGCCGCGATCGGCGGCGCGCTCTATGCCGCGCGTCTCGCCAATCGCCGGCTGGTCGATCCGCTGATCGCTCTGTCCGAAACGGTGGAGCAGCTGGTGACCCAACCCGGCACGCCGCTGCCCGAAACCGATCGCCAGGACGAACTCGGCGCCCTCGCCCGTGCCATCGCGCAGTTCAACCAGCAGGTCGAAGCCGCCAATGCCGAGAAGCTGGCAACCACCGAGATGATCGTCGAGACGGTCGGCTCGGGCCTGCAGAAGCTGGCGGGCGGCGACCTCACCACCCGTGTCGACGCCGACCTGCGCGGCCCCTTCGCGCGCCTCAAGCAGGACTTCAACCGCGCCGTCGACAGCCTGCGCGAGCTGATCGGGTCGGTGCATAGCGGCGCCGGCTCGCTGCGCCGCGCCTCCACCGAGATCACCGCCGCGTCCGAAGACCTCGCCCGCCGCACCGAAGCCAATGCCGCGAGCCTGGAGACGACCACCGCCGAGATCAGCCAGATCGACGAGCGCCTGCGCACCTCGGTCCGCGCCGCCAGCGAGACGGTGAGCCGCGCCGACCAGACGATCGAAGCGGTCAGCTCGGGCCGTTCGCGCGTGAGCAACGCAGTGACTGCGATGGGTCGCGTCTCCGAAAGCGCCAAGGGCATCGACGCCGTGATCGAGGGGCTCGACAAGATCGCCTTCCAGACGCGGGTTCTCGCGATGAATGCGGCGGTCGAAGCCGGGCGCGCCGGCGAGGCGGGCCGCGGCTTCGCGGTGGTCGCCGACCTCGTCTCCGCGCTCGCCATGCGCGCCGAGGAGGAAGCCGGCCGCGCCCGCGACCAATTGACCGTCACCCAGGTCGAGATCGGCACGGCGGTCTCCGCCGTCGAGGATGTCGACGGCGCGTTCAGTTCGATCTCGGAGAACGCCCAGTCGGTGCACAGGCTGCTCGGCCAGGTGGCTGCCGACAACCGGGTGCAGTCGGAGTCCATCTCGCGGCTGAGCGAGACGATCCGGGTGATGGACAATTCCACCCAGCAGAACGCCGCGATGGTGGAGGAAACCTCGGCCGCCGCGCGCAACCTGATGGCCGAGATCGGCCAGCTGGTGGAGCATGCCGCGCAATTCCGCATCGACGGTGGCACGGCCGCCGCGTCGGCGCGAGGTGCGGCGCGCGCGTCCTATGCGCTGCCGGTAGCGAGCGTTGCCGCTGTGGACGAGGCCGCGTGGGTTTAGGAAGGCTGCGGAGCGGGCGGATACCGCATCCTTCGCGCGGGACGCCGTAACGCCGCCGCCAGCACACGCTCCCGCCGACCCCCTATCTATCCGCACAGCTTCCCAAGCTGTGCAAACCTTCCTATAAGCCTCAGTAAATCTGGGGATTTCAATGAAGATCACGACACCACCCAACCGGGCGACGTTCGCCCTGTTGGCCGCCATCCTTCTCGCCTCCTGTGGCGGTGGCGGATCGGGTACTGTCAGCGTGCCCGGCCAGGAACCAACGCCTGTCCCGACCCCCACCTCCACCCCAACGCCGGAGCCGACGCCAGACCTGACGCTGAAGTCCACCGGCGGCATGGTGACCATCGGCCTGATCAAGAAGGCAGAGCTGTTCAAGCCCTATGCGGTCGCGCCGCTGGCGACCGGCCAAGCGCTGATCGTGGGCGTGAAGGATGGGCTGCGCGTGCTGTCGGCGGCGGGTGTTCTGTCCGATCCGATCCCGACCGGGCAGAACATCTACTTCCCGTTCGACGTGCTGCCCGCGCCCGATTTCGAAACATCGGGCCGCATCTACATCACCTATGCCGAGATGGGCCCCGACCGCCCGGAGAGCGCGGGCAAGGATGACGGTCGCGGCGATGGTGCGAACCTTGCCGTCATGTCGGGCAAGCTGGATCTCAACACCAACACCTTCACCGAAGGTCGCGTGATCTGGCGGCAGAGCCCGCGCGTAACGGCGCTGGGAGAGTTCGGCGCACGTCTGCGGTTCTCTCCGGACGGGCGATATCTGTTCGTCACGGCGGGCGATCGCTCGACCTATGGTCCGCAGCAGCAGCTCGACAACACGCTGGGCAAGACCGTGCGCCTCTATCCCGATGGCTCGATCCCGCCTGACAACCCCTTCGTCGGCCAGCCCGGTGCGATGGGCGAAATCTGGACCCTGGGGCATCGAAACCATTACGGGCTGGATTTCGACACCTATGGCACCCTGTGGAGCAGCGAGCACGGCCCCGAGGGCGGTGATGAGTTGAATGTCCTCCAGCGCGGCGGGAACTATGGCTGGCCGAACGTCAGCTATGGCAACCACTATACCGGAGAGATTCTGCCCAAGCCCAAGGATGGCGATGGCTATGTGCAGTCCGCACTAACCTGGACACCTGCCATCGCGCCCTCCGGCATGACGATCTACAAGGGAACGCGGTTCGCCAACCTGCGCGGCGTAGCCGTGATCGGGGGATTGAAGGGCCAAGTGCTGGTGTTCGCCACACTGGGGCGGAACGGCAGCGCGACCGAGATGGACCGTGTGCCGATGGGGTTCCGGGTTCGCGACGTGCGCAGCGCCGCGGATGGTGCTCTATGGGTCGTCGAAGATGCGGAAAGCGGTCGCATATTCCGGGTGATTCCGGCGAAATAAGGAGGCCGGGGCGCGGCCGTGGCCGGCTCCGCCCCCCTACTCTCCGAACGCCACGATCCGGTCCCCCAGACGCTCGGCCTCGGCACGGTCGTGGGTGACGAGGAGGATCGGCAGGCCGATGCCGTCGCGCAGGCGCTCGAGCAGCGCGAGGATCTCCTCCCGCCGGGCGCGGTCGAGCGAGGCGAGCGGTTCGTCGAGCAGCAGGAAATCGGGATCGGTGAGCAGCGCGCGGCCGATCGCCACCCGCTTGGCCTCGCCGCCCGAAAGCGTGCGCGGCCAGCGATCGAGCAGATGCGCGATGCCGAGCAAGCCGATCACCCGGTCCACGTCCACTGCCGCGCCCTTGCGCCAGCCATAGAGCAGGTTCGCCCGCGCACGCAGGTGCGGGAACAGCCGCGGCTCCTGGAACACATAGCCGGCCCGCCGCGCCTCGGGCTTGAGGTCGACACCCGCCGCCCCATCGAACAGGGTGCGCTCGCCTACCCGGATATGCCCGGCATCGGGGCGGAGCAGCCCGGCGACCATGTTGAGCACGCTCGACTTGCCCGCGCCCGAGGGGCCAAACAGCACGGTCACCCCCGCGCCGGGCGCCACGCGGCAGGCGATCTCGGTCTCGCCCAGCGTGCGGCGCACGTCGATGTCAAAGGACATGGGTGCCCCTGCCCGTCCGCCGCGCGACCAGCTCGGAGCCCAGCAACGCGACAAAGGCGATCGCGATCGACACCGCCGCCAGCCGCAGCACCTGCCCCTCGCCGCCCGGCACCTGCAGCGCCGAATAGATGGCGAGCGGCAAGGTCTCGGTCTCGCCCGGCACGTTGGAGACGAAGGAAATCGTCGCGCCGAACTCGCCCAGCGCACGCGCGAAGCCGAGCACCAGCCCGGCGAGCACGCCCGGCAGCGCCAGCGGCAGCGTGACGGTGGCGAAGGCGCGCACCGGCCCCGCGCCCAGGCTGCGCGCCGCCTGCTCCAGCCGCTGGTCGACTGCTTCCAGCGACAATCGGATCGCGCGCACCATCAGCGGCAGCGCCATCACCCCGGCCGCGATCGCCGCCCCGCTCCAGCGGAACAGCACGGTGGCGCCGAACCAGCGCTCGAGCAGCCCGCCGATCGGCCCGGCGGGCGCGAAGGCGAGCAGCAGCATCCAGCCGGTCACCACCGGTGGCACGACCAGCGGCAGATGGACCAGCGCATCGAGGAGGAGCTTGCCGGGAAATCGCCCCCGCGCGAGCAGCCAGGCGAGCGCGAAGGCCAGCGGCAGCACCGCCAGCACCGCCACGCCCCCCACCTTGAGCGAGAGCAGGACGATGCCCCATTCCTCGGCGCTCAGCACCGGGCCAGGCTCATAGCGGGGTGAAGCCGTAGCGCGCGAAGATCGCCTTGCCGCGCGCGCTGATCAGGAAGCGGCGGAACGGCTCGGCATCGGGGCTGGCGGCAGTCTTCAGCCGCGCGACCGGATAGCGGATCGGCGGGTGGCTCGCCGACGGGAAGATGCCGGCGATCCGCACCTTGGTGGAAGCGCGCGCGTCGGTGGCGTAGACGATGCCGAACGGCGCCGCCCCGCGCTCGACCAGCGCGAGTGCGGCGCGGACATTCTCGGCGCTCACCACCCGGGGGGCGAGCCGATCCCAGGCACCGATCTTCTGCAGCGCCGCCTTGCCGTAGAGCCCGGCGGGCACCGCATCGGGATCGGCCATCGCCAGCCGCGCCTGGCCGATCGCGGCGAGCAGCGGGCCGGCGCGATCGAGCGGCACGGCCCGCCGGTCTGCGGCCGCAGCGGCGAGGACCAGGCGATTGCCGAGAAAGGCGACACGGGTGCCGGGGGCGAGCTTGCCGCCCTTGTCCACCGCATCCATCCAGGGCTCGTCCGCCGAGACGAACAGGTCCGCCGGCGCGCCCGACTGGATCTGCCGGGCGAGCGCCGAGGAGGCGGCGAAGGACAGCACCGGGCGCGCATGGCCCAGTCGGGCCCAGGCATCGGCGGCGGCGTTCATCGATTCCTGCAGGCTGGCGGCGGCGAGGACCAGCGGGGCGCGCGGTGCCGCGTGCACGGTGGGGACGACGGCGAGCGCCAGGATCGCCAGCATGGTGCGGCGGTGGAAGGGGATGGAACTGGGCACGATCGGTCACCTGTACTGCGGGCGACCGGGTTCCCGTGTTGCGCGGTTCAAGTCAAGTAACGTCGGCGGCGGACGGCCTCCCCTTCCCAGGGGTGGCCGCGCTCATTTCGCGAACAGCACGCCCCACATGAAGTCATAGCCCTTGTAGCCGGCAGGAACGCTGTTCGGGCCCAGGGCCTCCGACACCGGTCCGGAAAGCCCCTTGGCATCGAAGCTGGCCCCGGCATGGCAGGAAATGCAGGACGAAACGTTCAGCGGCACATCGGCATTGAGCGGCTCGACGATGGGGCTGCCCAGCAGCGTCGGGTTCTTCGTGGTGCCGAACGTCGTCTGGGTGCCGGTGAGGCAATAATTGGCGAAGACCGAACCCACCTTCTTGCTGCTGAACAGCGCCTTCAGGGCCAGCGTCGGCTGGCAGCTCTTATATTGCTGCCAGGGCTGCGCGTTCGCCGGCACCTTCTGCGTCACTGCGCCGAAGGAATCCGAGCATCCGGTCTGATCGCAGCGACCGGGGGTATAGGCATTCTCGAAATCCGCCCAGACCCAGTCCGGAAAGCCTGCCAGCTTCAACGACACATGCATGCTCGTCATCGCATAGGTGACCGTGCTGCCATCGATGGTGGCGGTCGACGTATAGAAATTGTCGGAGACGAAACTTTCCTGCTGCTTCAGCCACGCCGCGAGCGTCGCCACCGGAATCCAGTCCGCCTTGATCTCCAGCGCTCCGTCGGGGAATTGCACCACCTGCGAGGTCGGGTACATGGCCGCGAGCCCGGCCTTCGACCAGAGATTGTTCGCCACCATGTAATCGAACGACGCGCGATCCCGCCGGACCTCTTCGCCGACGCACCCGCTCGCCGGGAATCCCGAATTCGCCGCCGCACCGGTCAAGCCGGGCGGTGTGCTGCATCCCTGTGCGGGCCCGATCACCTGCACCGTAAGCCCCCCGCGCCGCGTCTTCCCGAGATGCGACTGCCCCAAGGCGCTTTGCTGGAAGGACTTGCTGCTTTTGAGCGTCGCCGCGCTTGGCCAGATCGGGCGGTTGCAGCCCGAAGAACTTCCCGTCGGCGGACAGGGATTTGAAACATAGATGTCCTGATCCGACGCCCAGGTCTCGTATTCGACGCTTCCTGCGACCGACGAAGGTGCCACAGCAACTACAAAGGCACCCCAGGACAACGCATCCAATGCCGAAAGCGCAAGGCTGGCGGTCGACCGCCCCGCATGCTTCACCGCCTTTTGTGTCACCGTACCGGCATGGATATTGCCGGCACCGAACATCACGCCGGATCCTGCAGCAACCAAAGCGGAGGCCATGACGGCATAACTGATGCGGCGAAGGGATAATTGCATGGCGGCATGCTCCAGATCAACGGACCATATCAACGCAGCACACGCCTTCTAGAGGCAGCAAAATATATGTACAGGATAAACGCAGATTCTCAATTATTTTATAGTACAGAATCCGACTACATAAAGCCGCTGTATTCCCACGAATTTTCATTGGTGCGTATTGCCACCTCCGCAATTCGCACCGGAACGGCGGCAACGGGATGGCGAGGAAGCCGCTAGTGCGGCATCGCCCCGCGGTGCCACGCCGATCGCATCGCACCGATCACCCGGCTCGCCACCAGGTCCGGAGCGGGCGCGCCGAAGAGCACGGCTTCCGCCGGGCGGCCACGGAGCGCATGGCGCAGCGGCAGGCGGCCCGAGCGGATTCCGGCCCGGCACAGCCGCCACCACAATCGCGCAATCTCCCGGTCCACCCGCGCCAGCGTCGCCGCATCGTGGCCCCGCTCCCCGAAATGCGCACGCAGCACCGCGATCCCGTCGAACAGCCGCCGCAGCAACGCCCGGTCACCGATCGGTGCCTTGGCCATGACATAGCGGACCAGCAGCCCCGCGATGTCCGGGGCCTCCTCCCCCAGCAAATCCCGGTGCCGTGCGCGGAGCAGCGCCTCGGCATGTGCGGTCATCGTGCCGTTGAACACCTGCGAGGCACCGCCGGCATGCTGGCGATACAGGGTCAGCACGGTGTCGAGCTGGTCGATCCGGCCGAAGGCGCGCAGGCGGTGGTAGAGATCAAAATCCTCGACATAGCGGCATTCGGGCCGCTCGAAGATCTCCAGCCGGCGCGCGGCGTCGGCGCGGAACAGTACCGAGGACCAGACCAACGGATTCTGGACCAGCATCAGCCAGTCGATCAGCCCCGGCGTCAGCGGGCGCACCCACTGCCCTGCCCGCACCCGCCCGTCGACGAGGCAGTCGGTGGCGGTGCTGACCAGCACCGTCTCGGGATGCGCATCGAGCCACGCCACCTGCCGCGCGAACCGTTCGGGCAGGCAGAGATCGTCCTGGTCGAGCCCGGCGATATAGCGCCCGCGTGCGGCAGCGAAGGCGCGGTTGCGGGCGATCACCGGGCCGCCGTTGACCGCGCTCTCGATCACCCCGATGCGCGGATCGCCCCACCCCCGCAGCACCGCCACGGTGTCGTCGCGCGAACCGTCATCCACCGCGACCAGCTCCCAGTCGGAGAAGGTCTGCGCCTGCAGGCTCGCCAGCGTCTCCGGCAGCAGCGCGGCGCCATTGTAGGTCGCCATCACCACCGAGAGGGTCGGCGCGTCGCTCATGCCGCCGCGCGCGCGCGATCGGCGAGGATCTGGTCGACGATCATCCGGCCGATATCGTTCTGCCACAGCCATAGACCGTTGGCCTTGCCGCTGAAGCTCGCCTCGCCGCCGAGCGGGCCGTCGGGGACATGGCCCGAGGCGAGCCCCAGCCCGTAGACGCCGGGCACCACCCGCCTCTCGGCATCGAGCACGCGGCACTGCTGGTCGACCAGCCGCGGCCGACCGGGATGGTCCGCCATCAACGCGATGCGTGCTCCGTCGACATCGTAGAGCGGCAGCGCGCGCGGGCGATAGCCGAGCGCGCCGATCACCACGTCCGCCGCTTCCAACTCTGCCCGCATCGCTTCGTCATTGTCGCCGGTCAGCCGGCACAGCGCCATGCGCGGATCGGGCGCGCGACCGCCGACGCCGAGCATTCGCAGCACCAGCTCGCGCGCCTCCAGCCGGAAGCCGGCCAGGCGATAGACGAAGCCGCTCAACGGGCAGATATCGTCCGGCCCGAAATCGGTGAAGCCGTCCGCCTGCGCCTCCTCGGCCGAGCGATAGAAGGGCCGCAGCGGCCGGCGATGGTATAGCCGCAGCGCCCCCGCTCCCAGCGGCAGCGCCGGGCTCGCCTTGAGCAGCAGCACCGCCGCCGCCATCGCGCTGGTCGATCCGCCGACGATCGCGATGCGCGGTGCGCGGACGTCCGCCAGCCGCGCCCGCAGCCGGTCGAGCCCGCCCAGCCGCAGGAAGTCGTCGCCGAGCACCAGCCGCTCGCCCGCCAGGTCACCGATCGGTGCACCCGCGATCCGCTCCGCCGCAACATGCGCACGGTCCTGATAGCCGCCGGTCGCGATCACCAGGTTCGCCGTGCGCATCACCCGCTCGTCGCCGGTGAGCAGGTTGCGCACCCGCGCCGCCCAGTCGCCCTGCGGGGTGCGGCGCGCCTCGACCACCTCGGACCGGGTCGCGACCACGCCGCCATGCTGCGCGACCAGCGTGCCGAGCCTGGCCCCGGTCGCCTCCAGCAGCGGCGTCGAGCGCGCCAGCGGCACGCCCAGCCGCCCGGCATAGAGCGCCACCTCGCGGCCGGCAGGATGCTCGGTCAGCGCGGCGATGTCGCCATGCACATTGTCCCTCACCGCGGTGAGGAAGGTCTCGGCGGTGCTGTCCGAGGTGATCGCATAGCTGCCGATCTCGCCGCGCCCCAGCACCGCGTCCCGCTCGACGATCGCGAGCCCGCTCTCGGCCAGCGTCACCAGCTGGTCGCCCTTGGTGGCAGCGGTGAGCAGCGCAGTCCCCGCCGGGCCGCCGCCGACGATCAGCGCCGAATGCACCGTCCGCCCGCGCCGCTCGACGCGCAGTCCGTCGAGTCCGGCGCTCCGGCAGGCATCGATCAGCGCGGTGCAGACCGTGTCGACATCGGCCTCGGTCATCCCGTCGGTGACGGGCAGCGAGAGGATACGCCCGGCGATCTCGTCCGCCACGGGCAGCGCGCGATCGATCACGCAGCTGCTGCGGAACCAAGGCTGCTCGCCGAGATGCGGGCTGAAATAGTGGCCGGCACCGATCCCCTGCTCGGCCAGCGCCGCGATGATCGCCGCGCGATGCCCGGCAAAGGCGCGCGGCAGCAGCAGCGACTGGAATTGCAGCGCAGGCCGCGACCCGCGCAGCACCTGGAACTGGAAGCCATGCGCATCGGCAAAGCCGCCCAGCCGCTCGCGATAGACCCGGTCGAGCGCGGAACGGTGGGCGGCGATCGCCTCCAGTTCCTCCAGCTTCGCCGTGGCGAGTACGCCCAGCACCTCGGGCAGCTTGGCATTGAGCCCCGGCCCCTCGGCCGAGCGCCCGCCGTCGAAACCGAAATTGGTCATTCGCCGCAGCGTCTCGATCAGCGCGGTGTCGCCGCTATGGACCAGCCCGCCCTCGGCCGTGGCGAACACCTTGGTGGCGTGCATCGAGTACACCACGGGAAACGGCGCGCCGGTGCCGAACTGGTGCCCGTCCGCATCGATCGTGCCGAGCGAGGCCGCGGCATCCACCACCACGCCCACACCGCGCGCGTGATAGTCGCGGTAGCGCGCCAGATCCAAGCCCCCGCCGAAGGTGGCATAGGGCACCACCACCGCGATGCGATCGCCATAGCGGTCGAACGCCGCCGCCTCGGCATCGGCGCGCATCGTCCAGTCCTCGGGATCGATATCGCAGAGCAGCGGGGTCAGGCCCGCCCATTGCACCGCCTGCGCGGTCGCTGCGAAGGTGAAGGCGGGGACCAGCGCCAGCGCATCGGTCCCGGCGCGAGGACCGGCGGCGTGGCGGATCGCCAGCATCAGCCCGATCGTCGCATTGTTCACCGCGAGGCAGGCGCCCTGCCCGGCGAACAGTCGTGCCGTCGCCGCCGCCTCGAACCCGCGCACCACCGGCCCGCCGTTCGAATAGGTACCCCGCGCCTCGATCGTACGGAGCGCGTCGGTCATCATGCTCAACCGCGGCGGCTGCGGCGCGATCAGCGGCAGGCGCTGCATGGTCATCTCCCCGGATGCTGCTTCGCCGGAAGCGGCGGAGGGGGCAGACCATGACAGAGCGGGCTTAGAAAACGGTAAAATGCCGGGCGCCGGCCGCGCGTGCCTCCGTTCAGTCGGCGCGGGCGGCGACCGTCTGGACGTGGAGCGCGGGGAACACGTCCTCGATCGGCTTGCTGTCGGGCAGCACGTACACATAGCCGCCCTTGCCCTTGTACATCGGGCTCAGCAGCTTGGCGTAGAAGGTCGATGGCACGTTGATGCAGCCGAAGGTGATGCGGTTGTCTTCCGGCGTCGGCGAGGCGAGCCGCTCGCGCCGCTTCTCCTTGCGCGCCGCCACCCCGGTCGGCACCGGATGCAGCGCGACCGAGGTATAGTAATCCACCCACAGCACCCGCTCCTTGCCGACGGCGAGGCCGAACTTGGCGAGGAAGCGCCCGGCGGGGGTGGTCTTCTCGGCGGGGCCGATCTCGGACAGTTCCTTCGCGCCGATCCCCGGCGTGGCGTCGTCACCCGGGGCAATCCCGATCAGCACGGGCACCGCGGCGAGCTGCTTGCCGCTCGCATCGTAGAGGAACAGCGCGGCATGGGGCTTGTCGACGATCAGATAGGGCAGCCCGTGATTGTCCCCGGCCGAGGACACCCAGTCCTGCACCCGCAGCGTATCGGCCGAAGGCTGGAGCTTGGGCGCTTCCGGCTTGGCAGCGGCAGAAGCGGCCTTGGCGGGCGCGCGCTTGCCCTTCTTGGGCGCTGCCTTCTTGGGCGCTGCCTTCTTGGGCGCGGCGGCCTTGGCCTGGGTCTTCTGGAGGGGCGTGGCGGTAGCGGGGGGAACGAGCAGCGCCAGCCCGGCCAGCGCGAGTAAGCCTTGGATCATCGATGTCATCGCTCAGGAAAAAGGGGCGCTCAAACGAAAAGGGTGGCCGCCCCGAAGCGCGGCCACCCGGATCACGCGGCCGAAAAGGCCGGTGCGGCAAGGTCCCGCTTAGTTGCGCGGACGCTTGCGCGGCTTGGCGTTCTGCTGCTGGACCTGCTGCGACAGCGCCTGCTGCTGCTGGTCGAGCGTGTCGACGCGACCGTTGATCTGGTCGAGGCGCTGGCCGTTCTGCTGGGCCTGGCCGGCAGCGGCCTGGGCCTGCGACAGCGCCTGCTTGGCGGTGCCGTCGGTTTCCTGGAGACGCGTCTCGAGCGCATCGACGCGCTGGCTCACCGGCGCGATCTGCTCGCGGACATACTTCTTGGTGGCGCAACCGCTCAGACCCACCGAACCGATCACCAGCATGGCAACCGGAGCAAACTTCATAGCATTACGCATAAACACACCTTTCACTCGTTAATGAAACTTAAGGCTTCCTCACCAAGCCGGAGCAACGGGCCCGCAACAATCCCGATTCGGCCCGGCTGTGCCGGATGTCCGTCGGACCGAGCCGGCGACGAGGCGAAACGATCCCGCATCATCGCTTGCGCCGCGACTTGGGCCGCGCGGCGAATGGATCGCGGGGAATCCCGTCGTCGCTCGCCGCCGCCTTGGCCGGCCCGTGCTGGACCGCGACGCAGCGCTGGAGCTCCGCCACCGCCGCCCCGCTGCCGTCGAGCGGCAGCCGCGCGACCGGCGTGGTGCCGCGATCGATGTGCAGCGCCTTGGATCCGGCGAAGGAGGTGGGGAATTTGGGATCGAACGCCGCGACGAAGCCCTGCTTGCCGTCCGCGACGATGCCGATCGCCTGGTGATTGGGGTAGCCGCCCTGGCTGAGGCGGAAGGTGAGCTTGAGCCGGTCCTGGGGGCGGATCGACCAGTTCTCGTTGAGCACGGAGAAATGGTTGCTGCCGTCGCGGTCCATGCCGAGCAGCAGCGTGGTGCCGCCGGGCTGGTCGAAGCTGCGGCTGATGAAGCAGCCCGATCCATCCTTGCTGGCGGCGACCGTCCAGTCGCCGAGCTGCTTGGCGGCATAGCCCTGCGCGGCGGCCGGCGCGGCGCAGACCAGTGCCGCCGCGAATCCCGGAATCCCCCAGCGGCGGAACCGCGCTGGCTGGGAAAGACGGGGATGCGACACGTTCTGACTCACGCTGGAAACCATTTGATGAAGACGGCCCCATAACGTTGGTCTGCCGGAATGGTTCATTCGGCGGCGGAACGATCGCGCGCGCGACACGCGGCGCGTGCCTCAAAACGGGATTCGCGGTAGAAGCGACCATGGCCGATCCCCTCCCCATGCCTTCGCCCCGCGCCGCCCCGACCGGCGCCCATGCAACCCTGCGCGTCGGCGACAGCGTGGCGCTGGAGGCGCGGATCACCACCGGTGGGCTGGTGGCAGTGGCGGTGATCGTCGCGGCGGCGCTGCTGGGGTCGGCGGTGACCGTGCGGGCGGCTCGGCGTGGTGGGGGTTGGGATAAGACTTTTCCCAAGAAACGTAGCCAGCTCACACCGCCCCCTATTGCCAAGCAACCGAAAGAAGTTAGCCAGTCATAAGCAAAGCACGGCGACCACCAAGCCCTAAAGTACATTATTATTCTAAAGCACCCCATCTTCCTGTGACGAGATCACAACAAAATTTGCAAAAAATTTTTCGTACAAATCTACATCGCGAATCGGGGGCGCCGAAATGATTGATGAACTTAGAGAAGATTAATTCCGCTATCTTTGCCGCTTAAGTCCAAAAAAACGCACTATCGCCTGATTTTGCCCTCGCACAAATCGCCCCAATATCTGCTTTGTGGCATCAGACAGCGCCAGGACAAGTAAAATGTTAGAAATTATCATAACGGCCACGTCAAGGTATTGCCACGATAGTATTCTGTACCCGACGCCAGAATACGTTACCCAGATATAAATCGCCGAGAGATATAATGAAATTCCAAAAATGAATACACCACCCGCTCCCGCCTCAGGACTCTTTAACGTGACTGATCCAAATTCCTCTGGAGAAATTACACGCCCACTTTTGAAGCGATCTATCTTTTTATAAATCTTTGGTATGATAGAAAATATCTGCCTAGAAAACAGGCTCGACGGACTCGGAATCCTTCCCTGAATATACGAACGAGTTGCCTCAATATCAAAAGGCACCGCCCCGAGATAGCCAATACTGAGAAGAGCGCCAACCGTCTTTGCCAGTGGCGTTGGGTCATCCATAACCTTGTTTAGAACAAATCCTACTACCTTTGACTTTATTCTATACTCGGCGAGCACTTCGATCAGATGTTGCGAGGTACGAATTGACGTCGTGTCAGTCTCAACAACTATTAATATTTCATCAGATAACTGACAAACACCCAAGGACTCAATATCTATCCCGCCCCGGCAGTCGACAATTACAATATCCGCCAAATCTGCAGCCTGCCGAATAATATCGGCAATAGCCTCTAGCGGAGACCTATCCGCCGTGCTAAATCTCCGCTGATCGCCTATCGGAGCGAGACGAATGTTCGACATCCAAAGACTATCATATTCTAAATCATCAAATGATTTTTGCGCAGCCCAAGTTTCAAGCGGAGGCACGCTCTCGTAATGATCTAGCAGATCAGAGATACCGACACGAGAATTTCCAAACTCCCTGAACGTCAAATAGTAGCTCAAACCTCCAGTAGCAAAATCCGCATCAACCAACATGACCGTGCGATCTGCGATGGCCAACCCCTGCGCCAAAGAGACCGCCAGCATAGTTTTGCCACTACCACCCTTGCCGCTCACAACAGCTAAGATTTTTCCTCTGCGCTCTGCCTGCGGCATTAGCGTCGGCGAGCTGTCAGTCATTTGACTTACCCCCTTCCAGTAACTTAATTGTATCATCACGCTCTACCAAGCTAATCACGGGAGCACCCTTGAATAGTGGGACGCTCACAAGAATTATAAGCGAGATGGTCAGCGATAAAAAGCTAGCCATGACGCAAAGAGAATTCCACTGACCGATATCCACACCTGATCGCAGCTTAAAAATGTCATAAGCCGGCTTTCCGCCAATGAAAATGCAAGCAGAAAGGCAAAGTATAAAGCAGATAAATCCACTTGTAACCTCTTCACCTTTAGCTTTCATTTTAAATATAATCAGCGGAATGTGGAAACTAGACTCATCTTTAAGGCCAATCGGCAGGCGATAGGTAATCAATTTGCCTGATATGATGATCGAAATAGCAGCGAGCACTATCCACGATAGCAGCGCAGTCACAACAGACTGCAAAAGATCGATTGCTGATTTAGCCGTATCCCCCATACCATCCCCATTGCAGATCAGCTGATCGAGATCAACTACTCTGCCGCCTATTTGCCACTGGCCTCATCCACATGGCTGCTCTCACCGAAGAGCCATACCGATATTCGGTGCCAGAGCCACTTTTGCCAAGCACGCTCACGTTTGTGGTATTTGGTGAATTAGGCTGGAAGGCCGCAATGAAAATTGCGTCTGCACGCGAGCAGATGCGAATTTTGTGGCAAAGACACTTGTCACAGCCAAACGATTGCATCGCTATTACGAGAAACAACATATTTGGAGTTAACTATTAATAACACCACATCTAACTTTTCCTCCTTTCCGACACGAACCTATTTGGTTATATGCGCGGACATGAAGAACCGCTCGAACCCCGACTTCGTCGTGCCGGACTTCACGCCGGTACCCCGCCAACATCGCGTCGACGGCTGGACGCCCGCGCGGCAGCGGGCGTTCATCGCCGCGCTTGCCGCCACCGGGTCGGTCACCGCGGCGGCGCGGTCGATCAACATGGCCAAGGAGGGCGCCTATATGCTGCGCCTCCACCCGCAAGGCGCCGGCTTCCGTGCCGCCTGGGAGGCGGCGCTCACCGCCGGGCTCGATCGGCTGGGCGACATCGCGCTCGAACGCGCGATCGACGGCGTGCCGGTGCCGGTCTTCTACAAGGGCGAGCAGTGCGGCGAGAAGCGCTGGTACAATGATCGCCTGCTGATGTTCATCCTGCGCCACCGCAACCCGCAGAAATATGGCGCGCCCGCCGCGCTGCCGCCCGGCACCCGCCATCCCGATACGGTCGCGCGCGAGGAGTCGCCTGCCCCCTGCCCGGTCTGCGCGCGGCGCAAGGCGGAATATATGGCGCTGGCGGAGCCCGATGCGAAGATGCCGGAGGAGATGCGCAAGGTCCTCGACACGCTGTTCACCCGCTATGCCGCCAAGGTGCGGAGCGAGCGCCAGCTGCGGCTGGAGGGCCAGATCGTCGCGGCCGACTATACGTTGCGCCAGCTCACCCATATCGAGCTGATCCTCGCCAATGCCGGCATGTCGGACGCGATGATCACCTTCTTCACGACCGATTATGGCCCGAACGGCCGCGTGCAGGAATTCGCGCATCCGATGAGCGCGAAGCTCGACGCGATGCGCCGCAAGGTCTGGGGCGAATGCGGCGAGCCGGAGCGCCCGCCGCTGCCCCTGTACGCGCGGTCGCCGAGCAGCGGGACGGTCAGCGGCCCCGACTGGGACGAACGCCGGCGCGCCCAGGACAATGCCGAACGCCGCATGGCCGCGGCGCAAACGGAATGGGAAGCCGCGGCGCGGCCGGACAGCTGGGCGGAGTGGAAGGCGGCGCAGGGCGCTCCTGCCGCCGGGACATAGAGCGTCCCGAATCGTCGGCGGTACGCGATCGGGCCTGCGACAGCGGCGAGGCCGGTCGCAGCCCGCGCGCTCGGTTCAGCCTACCAGCTGACGACGCGCCGGCAATTCGACGCCGCTTATCTCGGGCAGCGCGCGCAGCTGCTTGGCGAAGGCCTCCACGTCGCTGCGATCATCCAGCGCGGCGAAAAACTCCGTCGCTCGCTCCGGATTGGACGAGTCCGGGTAGAGCGGGTGGACGTTCCTGGTCGACTTCAACAAGGCGTTGACCGCTTCCAGGGCGGGGCCAATGTTCGCAGCGTCCCGGACGCTGAAAAGAACCGTTTGCATATCGTGCGACACCTCAGTCTACCTCCATTATAGCAGCAGAGCATGCACGTCGATACATCCGTGCCCATAATCGGGGGTGAACGGCACACCGTTCATCAACGGTACGGAACGGGCACTCGTCGCAAGTTTTTCTTTGAAGCCGTTCAAGTCACGCCCATTTTTGGCCACCCACAACGCTGCGGCACCTGCCACTTGCGGCGCCGCCATCGACGTGCCGCTCTTCGTGCTTCGATACACCGTCCAGTGCACCGGCTTGTCGCGCACCATTTCGCCTGCCGCGTTGCGTCTGGCGGTCCATCGTTCCGTGCCCCGATAGGTAGGCATCGTCGCCAGGATGTCGACCCCAGGCGCGCAGATGCCGATGTGATCCCCCTTGTTGGAGAAGGTCGCGACGCCGTCGTTGAAGTCCAGCGCCCCCACGGCGACGACACCGTCATAGGCGGCGGGCCAGGAGGTGGGGCTGCCGTTGCGTCGTTCATTGCCCATGGCGGCGACCACGATCTGCCCCTGATCGACCAGACGACGGAAATGGGCCTGCTCGTGGCTGTCACCGATCGACGGTCCGCCGATGCTCAGGTTGATCACGTCGTAATTGTTGTCGACGCAGGCGGCGAGCGCGCGAAGATACATCACGGGATTCACATAATGGCCGTCCTCGGCGAACATCTCGCCATTCGCGCCCTGGAAATATTGAACCGAATCGATGTCGTCGTCGAAGATCTTGTGCACGTGCAGCCGCGCGCGGCAGACGCCCTCGACATCGCCGATCGAGCCATCCGCGGCGATCGTGCCCGCGACATGGGTACCATGGCCGATGATGTCGCGCTGGTCGGACGTCACGCCGGGATAGGGCGGTGCATAGCTATAGTTTGCGATGCGGTCGCGCAGCAGCTCGTGATGCGCATCGATGCCGGTATCGAGAACCGCCACCGTTACGCCTTGCTGCTCCGCCAGGTCCGGGATCAGCCCTGCCGCGCGCGCGGCGTCCAGCCGGATGCGCTCGAGATGCCAGGGGGCGATCGGTGCATATCCTGCCGGCCGCGGCGCCTGATAGAGTTTTCGCACCGGAACCCGCTCGACGCTCTGGACGATCTGCCCGGCACCCAGCAGCATGCCGCGAAGCTTCTCCGGATCCTGCCCCGGGCTCGCCCGGAGCAGGACCGTACCGGACAGAAGCTGGTCCGAAGGCCTGTCCGCCGCAGCCGCGGCAAAGGATTCGGCGGCGGCTGCCGCCAATCGACCGCCGCCGGGCGGCAGCGTGCTGGACAGCATGGTTTCGTTCTGGTGCGGACGACGAACCGGCACGGCCTTTTCGATCAACCCGCTGCGGGAAAGTTCGTCGAGGAACGAAGGCGCCGTCAGTACCGCCGTATCGCCATCCACCTCTACTGCCACGCCGAGCGCCTGGGCGTGGGCGGCCACGCTGTCACGGAAGCTGCGGAAATCGCTTTCCAGGATCATCGGCGCGCGTAGCGCGGCAAGCGCTTCCGGGATCGCGTCCTGCAACGCCGTCGGGTGCAGGGTCACCAGCAGTTGATTGGTGTAATAGCCGTCTACGATCTCGACCGCGTTGTCGCTCGCCATGCCGCCAATCCCCCGATTGCTCGATCCCCCGGCTCCCGCGCATGCACCACAATGCCACGGCCGTAGCGAAGGATGATCGCGGATCGCATCGTCCGCGACTGGCGCACCGCGCCACGGCGGCTGCAACGGCATCACCTCATCGAGTACAGCATCTGGCAGGCGACAGGAGCACGCAAACACGACACCCGGTCGTATCTTGGCACGCGAACACAACCGGAAAATGTCGGCGTATCTGTTCTTGGCGACGTGACGACCCTACTATGGCTGTTCACGATCGCGCAAGTATCAAATGCTGCAATGCACGCCTTGGGCAGAAGCCTCGGTCGCGTCGACATATGCGGAGCTCGGGTGGTCCGTCACGCGAACGGCGCCGGCCGCCCGCGTCGACGCAGCACCGACGCCGCCGCCCCTATTCCTCGCCCATCCGCAGCGCGGCGATGAAGGCTTCCTGCGGGATCTGCACGCTGCCATATTCGCGCATCCGCTTCTTGCCTTCCTTCTGCTTGTCGAGCAGCTTGCGCTTACGCGAGGCGTCGCCGCCATAGCATTTCGCGGTCACGTCCTTGCGCATCGCGGCGATCGTCTCGCGGGCGATCACCTTGCCGCCGATCGCCGCCTGGATCGGGATCTTGAACAAATGGCGCGGGATCAGGTCCTTGAGCCGCTCGCACATGCCGCGGCCGCGGCTCTCGGCGGTCGAGCGGTGGACGATCATGCTCAGCGCGTCGACCGGCTCGTTGTTGACCAGGATGCCCATCTTGACGAGGTCGCCGGCGCGGTAGCCGATCTGCTCATAGTCGAAGCTGGCATAGCCGCGGCTGATCGACTTGAGGCGATCGTAGAAGTCGAACACCACTTCGTTGAGCGGGAGCTCATAGGTCAGCTGGGCGCGGCCGCCGACATAGGTGAGGTTCTTCTGGATGCCGCGGCGATCCTGGCACAGCTTCAGGATCGGCCCGAGATATTCGTCGGGCATGTAGATCACCGCCTGGATCCACGGCTCCTGGATCTCCTCGATCCGGTTGGGATCGGGCATGTCGGCGGGGTTGTGGAGCTCGATTTCCTTGCCCTCGGCCTCGCCGGCCGACTTGGTGAGCTGCATCTTGTAGACCACGCTGGGCGCGGTGGTGATGAGGTCGAGATCATACTCGCGCATCAGCCGCTCCTGGATGATCTCCAGGTGCAGCAGCCCGAGGAAGCCGCAGCGGAAGCCGAAGCCGAGCGCGGCGGAAGTTTCCATCTCGAAGCTGAACGAGGCGTCGTTCAGGCGCAGCTTGGAGATGCTCTCGCGCAGCTTCTCGAAGTCCGCCGCGTCGACCGGGAACAGGCCGCAGAACACCACCGGCTGGACTTCCTTGAAGCCCGGCAGCGCCTCGGCGGCGGGCTTCTTGGCGTCGGTCAGCGTGTCGCCGACGCGGGCCTGGGCGACTTCCTTGATCTGCGCGGTGATGAAGCCGATCTCGCCCGGGCCGAGATCGGGCAGCTGCTCGATCTTGGGGCGGAAGGCGCCGACGCGGTCGACCAGATGGGTCGTGCCGGCGGCCATGAACTTGATCTGCTGGCCCTTCTTGATCGTGCCGTCGATCACGCGGACGAGGATGACGACGCCGAGATACGGATCGTACCAGCTGTCGACCAGCATCGCCTTGAGCGGGGCGGCGGGATCGCCCTTGGGCGACGGGATGCGCTCGACGATGGCGTCGAGGATCTCGTCGATGCCGATGCCGGCTTTGGCGCTGGCAAGGACGGCGTTGGAGGCGTCGAGGCCGATCACGTCCTCGATTTCGGCGCGCACCTTTTCCGGCTCGGCCGAGGGCAGGTCGATCTTGTTGATCACGGGAATGATCTCGTGGTCATGCTCGATCGACTGGTAGACATTGGCGAGCGTCTGCGCCTCGACGCCCTGGGCTGCGTCGACGACAAGGAGCGCGCCTTCGCAGGCGGCGAGGCTGCGGCTCACCTCATAGGCGAAGTCGACATGGCCCGGCGTGTCCATGAGGTTGAGGACATGGCCCTTCCATTCCAGGCGCACGGTCTGCGCCTTGATGGTGATCCCCCGCTCCTTCTCGATGTCCATGTTATCAAGGACTTGCTCGGACATTTCGCGATCGGCCAGCCCGCCGGTGCGCTGGATCAGCCGGTCGGCAAGCGTCGACTTGCCATGGTCGATATGCGCGATGATCGAGAAATTGCGGATCTTGGTGATGTCGGTGGCCATGATTCCGCGGCCGATAGCAGGCTGCGGGCAAAAGCCAAAGTACCGGATTGCACGACGTTGCAAGCGCGCTAGGCCCCGGCGATCCATTCTGTTACGCACGCGACCGGGGGGCGGTCTTTTCCCACATCGGGCCGCCTGGTTGTACAGGGAGGTTTTAGTAGGATGATGAAGCAGTTGCTCGGCGCCGCCGGGGCGATGGCATTGTGCGTGGGCGCGGTCCCCGCGCTCGCCCAGAGCAAGCCGACCAAGACGCAGCGTACGCAGGAACAGGCGATGCAGGACGTGCCGCATTGCGCGCGCAAGCTCGGCACGCTCTCGATCGTCGACGGCGACGATCCCCGCGGCTGGACGCAGTACTCGCTGGCACCGCCGCAGAAGCTGCTCAAGGTACTGGTGCAGCGTTCGGGCTGCTTCAACCTGGTCGATCGCGGCTCGGGCCTGCAGGCAGCGCAGCTGGAGCGCAACATCGGCGGCGATCTCGGCCACCAGCGCGGCGCCAATGTCGGCCAGGGCCAGATCAAGGCGGCCGACTATGTCCTCGTCGCCGAGGTCCAGGCCTCGAACCGCAACGCGGCGGGCAGCGGCGTGGCGGGTGCGGCCGGCGGCGTGATCGGCGGGCCGATCGGCGGCCTGCTGGGCGGCATCAAGTCGCGCAAGATGGAGGCGAACACCGTCCTCTCGCTTACCAACGTCCGCACCACCGAGATGATCGCGACGCAGGAAGGCTATGCCTCGAAGAACAGCGTGAGCTGGGGCGCGGGCGGCGGCGTCGGCTTCATCGGCGGCGGCCTGGGCGCGGTCGGCGGCGGCTATGACAATACCGATATCGGCCGCATCGTGACGCTGGCCTTCATCGACGCCTATTCGAAGATGGTCAATGAACTCGGACTGGTGCGGCCGGGTGACGAGGGCACCGCGCAGGCAGCCCCGACCAAGACCTTCACCGCCCAGGCGCCGGTGGCGATGCGCACCCTGCCCGCCGCGACCGGCAAGGTGATCCGCACGGTACCGGTCGGCGCGATCCTCTACCCCACCGGCAAGAAGGACGGCCTGTGGTGGGAAGTCGCCGACGAGAACGACAATGTCGGCTGGGTGCTGAACACCAAGCTCGCCCCGTCGAACTGATCGGGCGGGAGTAAGAAAAAGGGCCGTCGCGGAGACCCCGCGGTGGCCCTTTTTTGTTGTCCGGCGTCGGACCGAGGAAAAGCATTACCGCGCTCAGCAAATCCGTCGTCATCCCCGCGGAGGCGGGGATCCATTGGCGCTGATGCCGCGGTTCTTTCCCCCGGAGCACAGGGCAATGGATTCCCGCCTTCGCGGGAATGACGGAGGATTTGGGGTGCGGTCACCCCGATACTGGCAAGACGATGGCCCTCCCCGGACGGGAGAGAGCCACCGGCCTTATCCGCTTACTTGAACTTGCCGCTCAGCGAGACGCCGAACACCCGCGGCTCGTTGAGCACGGCGGCGCGGTAGTTCTCGATCACGCCCTTGAGGTTCATCTCGTTGGTGAGATTGCGCACGAAGCCGGCGATCTCCCAGGCATCGTCCGGCGCGGCATAGCCGATCTTCAGGCCGCCCTCGAAGTTGCCGTTCGCGGTGAACTCCTTGGTCTCGTACAGGACGAAGTTGGTGTAGCCCTGCAGGTTCCAGTCGGTCGATACGAACACGCGGCCGCTATTGCCCAGCGGCACGTCGTACCGCGCGTTGAGGCTGAGGTTGTACTCCGGCGCGTTCGGCAGCGGGTTGCCGTCGATCTTCGCCAGGAACAGGCTGCCCTGCTTGCGCAGCGGATCCAGCACGGTGCAGGTCACCGCGCCGCCGAACGCGCAGACCTGCGCCTCGAGGTTCCTGTCGTCGATCTCGCTGTGCAGCAGGCTCAGGCCTGCCTGGATCGACAGGTTGCGGATCGGCTTCCAATCGAGATCGGCTTCCATGCCGTACGCCTTGGCCTTGTTGGCGTTGAGCAGCACGCCGTTGCCGTTCAGGTCGTTGCCGTTCAGCTGGATATCGTCGACCGTGTAGTAGAAGCCCGACAGGTTGAAGCGCAGCGTGCGGCCGATCTGGCTCTTCAGGCCCGCTTCCCACGACAGGATCTTCTCCGAGGTGGCGGTGGTGAAGTCCGAGTTGAACACCGCCGAACGCCCTTGGATGGTCGGCCCACGGAAGCCCTTGGCGACGCGGGCATAGATGCTAACGTCCGGGTTGATCTCGTAGCGCGCGCTCAGGTCCCAACTCGGCTGGGTATCGGACAGGCGAACGTGGCGACGGCCGGTATAGGTGACGGCATTCGTCACCGAGTTCGCGGTCTTCAGCAGGTCGGTGGTCTTGGTGTCCTCGGTCACGCGGCCGCCGGCGGTGATCGTCAGCTTCGGCGCGATCTCGTAGCTCGCCTGGCCGAACACCGCCCAGCTGGTGTTCATATTGTGCAGCCGCACCCAGTTGTTGGGGTTGTTCGCGGTGCCGCTCAGGAAATAGGCGCGCTGGTAGAAATCGGTGATGTCGCGCGCGTCGAAATACATCGCGCCGACCTGCCACTTGAGCGGGCCGTTGCCGTTGCTGGCGACGCGGAATTCCTCGGTCCACTGGTCGAGGCCCTTCACCCGGCCCATCGACTCGCCGAAGCCGGCATTGCCGAAATCGGCCGCCGCACCGCCATCGGTGTCGCCGCGGCTATAGCCGGACAGCGTCTCGTAGCCGGTGATCGAGGTCAGCGTGACGCCGCCCAGATCCCAGTTGACGTGCACCGAGGCGCCGGTGGTCTTGTAGTTCTGCGGATTGTCGGCGCCCTCGTCCCAGCGCGCGCTGGTGAAGTCGACGCCGTGGATCTTGTTCGAGCCCAGGTTCAGCGCGCCGCGGCGGAACACCGTCGCGGTGCCGTCATACCAGCGGGCGTGGCCCGAGGCGAGGATCGACAGCGTCTCGCTCGGCGTGGCGAGCAGCTGCAGGCGCACGTCCTTCTCGTTGAAGCCGCCCGCGGCATCCTTGCGGCCGACGCGGGTGCCGTCGGCGCTCGGGCCGGTATAGCTGTTGTCGATATAATCGTCGCGGTGCTGGTAAAGCCCCGAGACGCGGAAGGCGAGCTTGTCCTGAATGATCGGACCGCCGACGCCGGCATCGACATTGACGCTGTTATAGCTGCCATAGCTGGCGGTGCCGCGGCCCTCGAACTGCTGCGAGGGGCGGATCGAATCGAACTTGATGATGCCGGCCGTGGTGTTGCGGCCGAACAGCGAGCCCTGGGGGCCGCGCAGCACTTCGATCTGGTTCACATCGAACACCGGGTTCGACTTCATCACGACATGCTCGAGGACGATGTCGTCCTGGATGATCGAGACCGGCTGCGAGGCGCCGAGGTAGAAATCGACGTTGCCGAGGCCGCGGATGTAGAAGCGCGGGAAGATGCGGCCGGTCGAGGATTCGACGTACAGGCCCGGCACCTTGCCCGAAAGCGCGAGCAGCGTGTCGTCGCCGCCGGCGGTATAGTCGCGCGCCTGCGATGCCGGCAGCACCGCGACCGAGAGCGGCACGTCCTGCTGGTTTTCCGGGCGGCGCTCGGCGGTGACGACGATTTCGCTCAGGCCGTCATTCGCCTGCGTATCCTGGGCGAAGGCGATGTCGGACGTGAACAGCGCGCCAAGGGCGGCGCCGATCAACAGGCTGCGCTTGTCGCGCGCGAGATTCAGCATTGGTTTTCCCCGAATGGATATCTTGATCTTCTGTGTGGACCGCGCACGGGAATGCAGCCCGGCATTTGCCGGCTGTCGTATCGACTTGATCTGTAGTTCCCTGATGCCGTCGGGGGCGGCGCTAGGCTCGGATTGTGAACTTCCTGTGACGGAATTCCGGCGGCTGCCGGTTCCTCAGATCTGTTGCCCAAAAGCCTCGATCGCGGCGAGCGCGGCGGCGGTGCGCGCCTCCCCTTCTCCCTGCACCAGTGCCCAGGGCACGCCGCGCCGCTCGAGCTCGGCGCGCGAGAGATCGAAGAAGCGCTGCCGTAATTCGCGGGTGCCGAACAGCCTTGTGCCGTCCGCTACCCAGGGCAGGTCGATGTCGAACAGCAGATAGACGTCCGCCGTGCCGGCCCAAGCATCGAACCAAGGATCGCGGGTGCCGAACAGCATGTCCGCCCACACCGCGGTCATCAACGGATCGGTATCGAGGATCAGCGGCAGCCGCGCCGTCTCCAGCATCATCCGGGTACCGGCATCGTGCGTCTTGGCGATCTCGACCAGGTCGCGCATCGTGAAGTCGGTGCCGCGCGCCTCGGCATATTCGCGGCCATATTCGTCGAGCACGGTGCCGCCCAGCGCCTCGGCCAGCCGTGCGGCGACGGTGGTCTTGCCCGTGCTTTCGGGGCCGTGGAGGCAGATGGTGCGGGGAATCATGTGCGGGCCCTGGTCCAGTCGATCGCTCCCCACACCGAAAGCGCGAGGAAAAGGCAATAGAGCCCCGCGGTCAGATGCAGCCCCTTCACCAGAAACAGGGGGATGGCGAGCAGGTCCACGGCGATCCATAGCGGCCAGCACTCCCAGGCGCGGCGGGACTGGAGGATCTGCGCGACGATGCTCAGCACCGCGATCGTGCCGTCCCACCAGGGAAAGGCCGCATCGGTAAGCCGGTGCATCAGCGCGCCCCAGCCGAGTGCTGCAAGCGCGGCGCCGATGCTCCAGGCCAGTCGCGCGCGGTTGGACAGCCGCACCACCGGCACCTCGCCGGCCTCCGCCTTGGCGCGGCGCCAATTCCACCAGCCATAGCCGTTGACGACGAAGTAGAAGCCCTGGAGCAGCGCGTCGCTGTACAGCCGCGCCTGCAAGAAGATCCAGGCGTAGAGCGTCACCATCGCCAGCGCGAAGGGATAGTTCCACAGGCTCCGCCGCACGACCAGCGCGACATTGGCGAGCCCCAGCAGGGTGGCGACGGCTTCGATCGGCGACATGGGGCGTGAGGCTTATCGGCGCGCCGGGGAGCGGTCGAGAGCGGGGAACGATGCGATGCGGAAAAAAAGCGCGGGATCGTCTTTTTGCTGCAACGAACCGCTTGACGGCTCGGCCAACCCACCCTTATAGGCGCGCCTCCAAGCTCAAGCCGGTCTGCTCCCGAAAGCATTGTAGACCGGACTCCGTCGGGGAGTAGCTCAGCCTGGTAGAGCACTGTCTTCGGGAGGCAGGGGCCGGAGGTTCGAATCCTCTCTCCCCGACCATTACTTGCATTTGGGATACAGCGGGTGACCTTCGGGTCGCCCGCTACCCCTTTTCTCCCCTTCAGCTGAAACGCGGGCCTACGGGCCTCACCCGCTTTCGAGCGGCATCAGGATCAGCGTGATCCGGTCATGGCCGACGGCGATGTCGAGCGTCTCGCCCGCCGTCACTTCGATCGGCGCAGGGAAGCTGTGCAGCACCTGCAGCCAGCCGCCATCATGATAGCCGTCCGGATGGTTGTCGAAGGTCACGCCTTCCCACAGATCGATGTGCATCCACTGGACGATGCCGATCGCCCGGCCGCTGGCGGTCACCGGAATGCGCAGGCGTGCGAGTGTCGCGTCATGCTTCTTCTGCGTGAGGTCCAGCCGCACCAGCTCCAGATCGTCGGAGAGCCGCTGCCAGCCGGTCATCGTGCCGTGGATCGGCAGGCGCTGCGGCGCGAAGGCGGTGAAGGCCGAGAGGTCGAACCCCGATACGTTGCTTACAAAGGCATAGTCGGCGAGATTGTCGCTGGCGACGAGGCAGCCCACCGCCGTCGCCGCCCGCGGGATGACGATCGCGTCGGGCGCCAGCAGGCGGCGATGCGCGTCCTCGAAAGTATCGAGCACCTTTTCGGTCAGCAGGTCGCTCGACAGGATTTCGGAGACCAGGATGTCCGCGGGCCCATCCAGCTCGGCACCGATCGCCAATTCGGTCGAGGGCTTGGCGTGGACGGTGATGCGATCGGCATAGCCGTTCTGCGCGACGATGGTCTGCGCCATCTCGGCGATCAGCGGCTCCATCTCGCAGGCGACGACCTTCCGCGCCCCTGCCCGCGCCGCCATCAGCGACAGCAGCCCGCTGCCCGCGCCGATGTCGAGCACCCGCGCGTCCGGCCTGGCGACCGCGATCGCCGCCCGGATCGCCGCTTCGAACGCATCGTTGCGCGGCGTGTCGTTCATCATCGGGATGTGCCAGAAGGGCACCGCGCCCGAGCCCAGGCGCCGGACCTGATGCTGCAGGTGGAGATTGCCCGGCTGGAGCACGAGCGCGCGGCGGAAGAGCCGCAGCGCCTCGAGGTTGCGGCCGACATCGGCGAGCACCACGGCGAGGTTGCCCAACGCCGTGGGATTGTCGGGATCGAGCGCGCAGGCGCGCTCCAGCGGCGCAATGGCTTCGTCGCTGCGGCCGAGCCAGTGGAGCGTCAGCCCCTTTTCGTGCAGCGCAACGGCATGATCGGGCTCGACCGCGAGCAGTTCGTCCCAGGCGGCCAGTGCATCCTCGGGGCGCGAGAGCCGGCCGAGCAGGCCGGCGAGCAACGGCAGGATCTCCACCGCACGATAGCCATGCGCGAGCGCCGCGCGGTAGCGTGCCTCGGCCGCCTCCAGATCCCCCTGCTCGTGCAGCGCCATCGCCTCGGCGAGCGCGGTACGGGCCTCGGTCAGGCGATCGGGGGACTCGAGGTCGGTCACGGGAACATCCTTAAGAGCTGGTAACGATACGGGTCGCTCGGGATAGGTGTTCGCAGGGCCGGGCGATAGTCCCTCCATTCAAGCCCCTCCTCCTGGGAGGAGGGGTTGGGGGTGGAGGGATTCCAGAACGCTCGTTGGTCTCTGCGAGACCCTGCCCCACCCCGACCCCTCCCCTGAAGGGGAGGGGCTAGAAAAGCGAAACGCCGCCGGTCTTGGAACCGACGGCGTCGCGCATTCTACCTTGCTATCAACCCGTCAGAACTGCACGCGGCCGCCCAGCGAGAAGACGAACGCCCGCGCATTGCGTAGCTGCCCTTGCGTCAGGATCGTCGAATTCGCCGCGATGGTCGCCTTGTCGATCGACGCGTTGGCGAAGTCGACATAGTTGGCCGCCGCATCGAGCACGATGTTCTGCGTCACCGCATAGGAGCCGCCCGCGCCGAAGTTCCAGCGATTGGCATCCGGCACGCGCGCATCGCGCTGGCCGTCCTGGGTCGGCGTGGTCGCCCGCTGGACGCCGGCGCGGAGCGTCAGCGCCGGCGAGACCATGTAATCGACGCCGCCGGCATAGCTCCAGCTCTCGCGATAATTCTCCGGGATCGCCGTGTTCACCGGCGCGCCGAGGCGGATCGCGTCGAACTTGTCCCAGTTATAGTGCACCACCTGGCCATTGAGCGTCAGCTTGTCGGTGGCGCGCCAGCGTAGGCCGGCGATCTGCTGGGCGGGGGTGTAGAAGTCGGCCTGCACGTCCGACAGCGCGAGGTTGCCGGTCTGGAGCGGCCCGACCAGCCCGCTCACCGTCAGCTCGCCCTTCAGCTTGTGGCGGATGGCGGACTTGTAGCTGAAGCCCGCGGTCACCCGGTCGCTGTGCATCTGGAAGCCGGCGCTCCAGCCCACATCCCAGCCATCGCCCTTCAGCTCCTGACGACCGTCGGGCAGGCTGGCGAGCACGTTGGGCAGCGCGTTGCTGAGGCTGGCATCGGTATATTCGACATTCGCGCCCGCGCCGACGCGCAGCCAGTCGGTCACCGACACCGCAATCGAGGGCTGGATGTCGACGGTGCGCAGCCGGGTCTTGTCGGCGCTGTACCGGGCCCAGCTGCTCGAGGAATAATCGGTGGTGAAGCTGTAGGGCGAGGTCACCGCCAGGCCGATGGCGATGCGGTGGCCGAGCGGCACCGCGACCGCGCCGGAGGGCAGCACGCCGTTGTTGATCGGATTGCGGCTGGTGCTGTCGCCGCCGACCGGGGCGAAGGGCTGGCCGCCGGGGCGGCGGATCAGCGTGCCGGTATCGACCACCTCGCCGCGCGGCAGGATCGCCGCGGCGTTGAGGTTGACTTCGATGCGCTCGGCATCGGCGATCGCGGCGGGGTTCCACCAGAGCGAGGCAGCGCCGGTATCGGCGACTTCACCCGAGAAGGCACGGCCGGCGCCGCGCGCCGACTGTTCCTGCAGGTAGAAGGCCTGGGCATGGGCGGCACCCGCAAAGCCGGCGCTGGCCGCCAGCGTGGTACCGGCGGTGAGGAGGAGATGCAGTTTCTTCATGGTTTTTCTCACGCTACTGGGGTTCGAGAACGGCGCCGTGGCGCAGCGTCAGCGAACCCGGGTCCAGGTCTGGGTACGGCAGAAGGGCTTGAATACGCAGCCGCGCAGCTTGAGCTGGTCGGCACCCGCCAGGGTGATGTCGGCAGTGTAGGTCTTGCCGTCCTCGGCATTGTAGATCTTGCCGCCGCTCCAATTGCCGCCATCGGCAGTGAAGCCGCTCAGGATCTGCATCCCCTTGAGCGGGCGGGTGCGCAACTGCGCATTCGAATTCCTGGTATCGCGTAGATCGGGATTGGTACGCAGCGCGTCCGAGGTGAGGATCCGCCCACAGATCGAAGGACCGCAGCGCTGGATCTCGACGATCGCATTGCGCGTCTGGGTCTTCCAGCGACCTTCGACACCCTCTCCGGCTTGCGGTGCTGCTACCAGCATCGCGACAAGCAAACTTATATACATACTTGTTTTTCCATTATCGCATGTTCCCGCCACGGTTTACCCGCAGCGAGGACAGACCCGGCGCATGTTTACGTTCCAGCCTCTCCTGGGCCGGAACCATACCCGATCCTCAAAGTTCCGCAATAACGGCTTTGTTTCCGAAAATTTTCGCCGGAAATCAGGCGGAGCGGCGGCGGTGGTTGGCGATCCGCCGCGCCGTCTCGATCGGCGCGGCGAAGGAGGTGCCGGTGCCGGTAACCGCACGCCCGTCCGCCAGCGTGGTCGGCACGTCGACGCCGCGCTGCCAGACATAGAGATAGCCCTGCGCCTGCGGCTCGGGCCGATTGGTGCCGGTCCAGGGCTGGCCCGCAGCGTCGAGCGCGCCAACCAGCACCGCATTGGGGAAGCCCTGCCGCGCCATGGCGAGGTTGCCGGGATGCGAGAGGCCGTTATTGCCCGCCGCCAGCACCACCACGATCCCCGCCGATGCCGCGTCGTGCACCGCAGCGGTGATCGCCGGATCGTCGGCCAGCGCAAGCGAGATGTTGATCGCGTCCACCTTTAGGTCGATCGCCTTGCGGATCGCGGCGACGATCGGCGCGGCGCTCGGCTGGCAGGGCGGATTGGCGCCCGGGCGGCAGCCGGCGGGATCGTCGATCCGCAGCGACACGATCGCCACTTCGCCCGCGGCCGCGCGGCTGAGGATGGTGGCGACCATCGTGCCATGGTCGTAGCGCGGGCGGAAGGCGGGCCGATCGGCGCCCGCCATGTCATATTCGGCGATCAGCTTGCCGTGGAGCTCGGGGGTCTCCGCCACGCCGCTGTCGATGATCGCGACGCGCGGCGCCGCCGCCGGCGAGCTTCCCGCAACCGCTGCGAACAATGCCATCCCCAGCAGGCCCATGCCCAGCTCCGCCCATCTTGCCCAACCTGGGGACACGCTAGGCGGCAAGCGTTAACAAGGACTTCATCATGCCCCAGGGCTTGCACGTAGGTCGGCCGCGTGGCACCGGCGCGGATATCGGGGAGCAGCACCATGTCCAAGGCCACCCGCGCCACGCGGATGCTCGAAACGGCGAAGATCGACTTCACCGTGCACAGCTATGCCTATGATCCCGACGCCGACGCGATCGGGCTCCAGGCAGCCGAAGCGCTGGGCGAACCGCCCGCGCGCGTGCTCAAGACGCTGATGGCCAAGGTCGACGGGAAGCCGGTCCTGGCGATCCTGCCCTCGGACCGGCAGGTAGCGATGAAGAAGCTCGCGGCGGCGATCGGCGGCAAATCGGCCGAGATGATGAAGCCGGCGGACGCCGAGCGCCTCTCCGGCTACAAGGTCGGCGGCATCAGCCCGTTCGGCCAGATGAAGGCACTGCCCGCGGTGATCGAGGAAACCGCTGTCAGCGAACCCTATGTCTTTATAAACGGCGGGCAACGCGGCCTGCAGGTGCGCCTCGCCCCGCAGGACGCGGCAAGATTACTCGGCGCAACGGTAACCGGGATCATCGCCTGAGGGTCAGAGTGGCTGCGCGTGCCTCGCGGTGTCATGCAGCAGCGCGACGACATGCTCGAGCAGTGCCGGCCGCCCCTTGGGGCCCTGCACCACGCTGGCATGGACATAGGCATGGACCTTGGCGCGCAGCCGCGCTTCGGCGCGCAACCGCATCCAGTCGCTCGCCGGACCGCCCCGCCCTAGCCCGCCCGCGATCGGCAGGCCTGTCGCCGCGCCGCGCACGAGGCCGGTAAGCGCGGCGCCGCCCGCGGCCGCCCAGTCGCCCAGTTCCTCCATCATGTCGCGCATCAGATTGGCGTCGACCGGCAGCGGCTGCCATTGCAGATGGTGAAAGGCGATCGGCGCCAGCGCGCGATCGGCCTCCTCGATCACCCGCCGCGCCAGCGGCTCGGCGACCTGGCGCACCACCGGCGCGATCCGCGTGGCGACGAAGCGGGTCTGCTCGATCAGCCCGTCGCGCCAATCGGCCTGGGAAAGATCGGCATCGAAGCTCTCGACCAGATCGGCCGCCGCCTGCTGCAGCACCGCCCGCGCCATCGCGACGTGCAGGTCACGCCAGCGGCGGATCTCGCCGCGTCCGAACCAGCGCATCAGCACCATGGGATCCGCCTTCGCATCATCACGGCGATCAGACCAGAAAAGCGGCGCAATCTCAACGACCGCTGCCGAAGGCCGGCACGCCCGGCGGCACCGCGGCGTTGCGCCAACGCTCGACGGGCACCGTCTCCAGCTTGCCCTCCTTGGTCCGCCGCCGCTGGATCAGCGTCGCCTCCTGCTGCGCGGTGCCGCCGATCGTCGCGCGGGTGCGCACCCAGAAGCTGCTCGACTTGAACGAGGTGCCCCAGGGCAGGGTCGCGTGCTGATCGTCGAGGTCCTTGAGCGTCAGGAACCCCTGACGCTTGCGCACCTGGAGCAGCCGGTCGGCGACCAGCGGATCCTTGAACAGCATCTGCATCAGCTCAGGCTCGGCGGCGTTGAGGTTGATGGTGGTGATGCCGGGCAGCGCGGTCACCACCTTCTCCAACCGGTCCGCCACCTTGGGATCGAGCCCGGCGAGCCGCAGCGGGCGCAGATCGGTCACTGGCCCTTGCAGCCGGACATATTGGATCGCCGCCACCACCTGTTCGGGCGGCATCTCGATCTCGTTGGCGATTTCCTGGAGCAGCACCACCGCGCCCGCCTCGCCGCTGCGCACCGAGTTTATGTTGAAACGCCCTTCTGCATCGCCGATCGCGAGATCGAAGGTGCCGCCCTCGATGGGGGCCGCGGTGGCGGCCAGCTTGGCCCAGGGCTCGCGGGCATGGTCGACATCGCCCGCCGTCTCGCCGTCGCGGCGGAGCGCGACCAGCGCGGAAAGCTCGCCGCCCCGCACGACCGACTGCGCCCGCGCCGCCTCGCGCATCCGCAGGCCGCGATCGAGCGCCAGTTCCTCGCGATCGATCATCAGCAGCACCAGGCCGCTGGCGATGGCGACGAACATCAGCACATTGACCAGGATCATGCCGCGCTCGTCGTCGCGGATCGCGCGCGGACGGCTCATTGCTGCTGCGCCTCCTGCGCGCGGAGCGGCAGGGTCACCACGCGGTGGAGCGCCACCGGCGTGCCGCCCGGGCCGCTCGCCTGCAGGTCCAGCGCGATCGCGCGGGGCCAACGGGCCTTGGCCTCCTTGCTGTCGTCCACCGGCCAGCGATCGATCCAGGCGCCGTCCCAAAACCGCCACCGCGCGGTGACGACGCCCGGCAGCAGCAGCTGCGGCGCGGGTGCGGCGCGGACCAGCGTGCCCGCCGCCACGGCATAGCGCACGGTCGTCGCCGTGCCGCCGGTGCCGGGCGCGCTGCGCACGAAGGACAGGCGGTCCGCCCCGCCCTCGATCGTCCCGCTCGCCACCTGGTCGAGATCGCTGGTCAACACGAACATCGTGCGCTGGAGCGCCGCCAGCCGATCCAGCCGCGCCTCGGTGCGCCCGTTGACCCGCAGGATGCCGTCGACCAGCGCCAGCCCCGCCACCGCGATCAGGGCGAACAGCCCGAGCGAGATCATCAGTTCGATCAGCGTGAAGCCGGACTCGCCGGCTTCGGGCCGTCTGGTCACGATCCCGAACTCACCGCGACGCTGGCATAGCCGTCGCGCGAGGCGACCACGATCGCGAAGTCGCGCGCGACCGACCCGTCGGTGCGGAAGCGCACCGGCCCGGTGACGCCATGAAAGCCCTTGGCGTCGACCAGCCCGTTCATGTCCAGCGCGTTCGCCTCGCGCAGCTTGTTCGCCACGCCCGCCGCGTCATAGGCTAGCGCGGTGATCGTGCCCGGGTCGCCGCCATTCTTCGCGGCAAAGGCTTGGGCGAAGGAGGCAAACGCACCCGGATCGGGGCAGGCCAGCCACGCGCCGTCGAGCGCCTCCAGCGAGTCCGGCCGGTTGTCGAGCCCCTGCAGCGTGCCGAGCAACTGCACCCCGCTGCCCTTCAGCGCGCGCGCGGCGGCGAGCACGCCCTCGCCGCTCCCCGGCAGCAGCACCGCATCGGGGGCGTCGCCGGCCTGGGGCAGCGGCTGACCCGGCTTCACCTGCAGCACGCGGAGGGAAAGCCCGATCTCGCTCTCCATCCGCCCGGCGGCGAGGCTGGCGGCGGCGCACCAGGGCGAACCGTCGTCGACCATCACCACCGATCGCACGCCGCGCGTCCGCGCATAGCGGAGCACCGCGCTGGTCACCTGCGCGGCGGTGATGCCGAAGATCCACACGCCTGGCTGGCGCAGTACCGAATCGTTGCTGAAGGATATCACCGGCACCCGGTTCGCCACCGTACTGCCGACCGCGGGCACTTCGGCGGCGGAGAGCGGCCCCAGGATCAGCGCCGGGTGGCGGCGCAGCGCATCGGCGGCGGCCCGCGCCGCGCCCTCGGCGGTGCCGCCGGTATCGAACGTCAGCACATAGTCGGCGTTTTCCGCGAGCAACGCAGCCTGCTGCATGCTACGGCCCAGCCCCGCTCGCGGTCCGTTGAGCGGAAGCAACAGGGCGATCGGACGCTTGTCCTTCTTCTCGCCCGCCCATGCGCTGGAGGAAAACGATGCCGCGGATAGGACGAGGCCCGAGGGCAACAGCCGCAGCAGGGACCGACGGTCCATTGCGAACTCCGGATTCAGCGAATGAGGCACGGCGGCGTCTTATCCTCTTCGCCGGGCTGGGCATAGGGGCCTATGCGCTGGCGATGCTGGCCACCGCACCGGCGAGCCTGCTCGTCCGAAACGTGCCGTGGCGCAGTGGCGTGGCGGGGACGATCTGGAACGGCGAGGTCGGCGTGGCCGGGGGCAGCAAGCTCGAATGGCAGCTGGCGCCGCTCCGCTCGCTGACCAGCCTGGGGCTGGCGGCCGACTGGAAGGCGACCGGGCCGGATACCGATCTGGGCGGCCGCGCACTGGTGCATCTGGGCGGGCGCACGGTGCTGGACCATTTGAGCGGCGCGGCCGATGCCAGCCTGCTCGAGGCGATCCAGCCCGACCTGCCCTTCACCTGCCAGCTGGTGATGCAGGTGGAGATGGCGCGAATCGCGGTACGTGGGGGAAGCCAGATGCTCGACGGCAAGGTGACCACCGATCCCGGCAGCTGCCGCCCCAAGGCGGGCGGCGGTTCGACCGCGGTACCGGCGCTGCTGCTGACGGCCGAGCATGTCGGCCCGCGCACGACGATCCGGCTGACCCCGGCGACACAGCGCCGGCAGGTATTGCTGGACGCGGTGCTCGGCGAGGACGGCACGCTCGACCTCGGCATGAGCAAGGACGGCGCCGCGGCGCTGCCGTTCGTCGGCCTGCCCGGCGGGGCAAGGATCCAGGGCAAGATGTGACCTAAAAGCCCTCTCCCACTTGCGGGAGAGGGCTTTTAGGGACTTTGATCACACCCCCACCAGGTTGTTGAGGTTGATGATCGGCAGCAGGATCGCGAGCACCATCAGCAGCACCAGCCCGCCCATCACCAGCAGCACCAGCGGCTCCACCAGCGCGACCAGCGTCGAGACCAGCGCGTCCAGCTCGCGCTCCAGCTCTCCCGAGGCGCGGCCGAGCGCTGGCGCGAGCTTGCCCGAGCTCTCGCCCGAGGCGACGATCGCGACGAGCATCGACGGGAAGATCTCCGCCTCCTGCATCGCCGCGCGCAGGCTGATCCCCTCGCGCACCCGCATCGCGACGCCCATCGCCTTTTCGCGGACGAAATGGTTGGGCGTCACGGCGGCGGCGGCGTGCAGCGCCTCGACCAGCGGCACCGCGCTGCCCACCAGCGTGGCGAGGCTGCCGGCGAAGCGCGCGGCGTTCATCTGCCGGCTGAAGCGGCGGAACGGGCGGCGCTCGGCGAAGAAGCGGTGGACGCGCAAGCGGTTGGCCGGCACCCGCATCCACCGCCCGAACCCGACGATGCCGAGGCCGATCGCGATCAGCAGGTACAGCCCGAAGCCCTGCAGAAACGCACTGATCGCGATCAGCGCGCGGGTGAGCAGCGGCAGATCGGCCCCGCGCGACACGAACACCTTCACGATGTCCGGCACGACATAGACCATCAGCAGCACCATCATGCCGAACGATACCAGCGCGAGCAGCGCCGGATAGAGCAGCGCGAGCTGCAGCTTCTGGCCGTTGGCCTGGCGGTTCTCGACGAACTCGGCGAGGTGGTTGAGCACGTCGGTCAGCCGGCCCGAGGCCTCGCCCGCCGCCACCGAGGCGCGGTAGAATTCCGGGAACGCCTTGGGATGTTGCGCGAGCGCGGCGGCGAAGCTGCGCCCGTCGAGAATCGCGCCGCGCACGTCGAGCAGCAGCGAGCTTACCGCCGGCTGCTCGGACTGGCTGGCGACGAGCCGCAGCGCTTCCTCGATCGCGATGTCGGAGCCGACCAGCGTCGAGATCTGCCGGGTGACGGTGGCGAGCGCGCGGGCGCTCACCCCGCTGCGGCCGAAGCGTGGGAGGGTGATCGACCCGATCGAGCGGCCGCGCTCGGCGGCGGGCTCGACCGAGAGCGGCAGCAGCGCCTGCTCGCGCAGCAGCGCGCGGGCTGCGGCGGGGCTGGAGGCTTCGATCACGCCGCGCTTGGCGGCGCCGGTGCGATCCGCCGCGCGATAGGCGAAGGCGGGCATTCAGATCCTCCCCTGCAAGGGGAGGGGGACCGCGCCGAAGGCGTGGTGGAGGGGTGTCCCGGCCGAAATCGAGATACTAAGCCCCCAGCGGTGACACCCCTCCGTCGCGCTGACGCGCGCCACCTCCCCTTCCAGGGGAGGATTGCAGCGTGGCCTCACGCCTCGTCCCTCACGACGCGGGCGACTTCCTCGACCGTAGTCACCCCGGCCTGGAGCTTCGCCACGCCATCGTCGAGCAGGCTCGGATTGTCCGCCCGCGCGTGGCGCTCGATCTCCGCCTCGCTCGCGCCGTCGTGGATCAGCTTCTGGAATGCGTCGTCGATCGCGACGACCTCGTACAGCCCCGCCCGCCCGCGATAGCCTTCGTCATGGCACTGGTCGCAGCCGACCGCGCGCCACACCGGCGCCCCCACCAGCAGCGCACCGCCGAGCAGCAGCGAATCCGCCTCGCTCGCCGCGTCTTCGCGTCGGCAGGTCGGGCACAGCCGCCGCACGAGCCGCTGCGCGCACAGCCCGACGACCATCGGCGCGAGCAGATAGCGCTCCACTCCCATGTCGATCAGCCGGGTCACCGATCCCACCGCGCTGTTGGTGTGGAGCGTCGACAGCACGAAATGCCCGGTCATCGCCGAGCGCACCGCTACCTGCGCGGTTTCCTGGTCGCGGATCTCGCCGACCATGATCACGTCCGGGTCCTGGCGCAGAATCGCGCGCAGCCCGCGGGCGAAGGTCATGTCGGTGCGCGGGTTGACCTGGGTCTGCGCGACGCCGGGCAGCTCATATTCGATCGGGTCCTCGACCGTCATCACGTTGCGCTTGCGATCGTTGAGCCGGGTAAGCGCGGTGTAGAGCGTCGTCGTCTTGCCCGAACCGGTCGGCCCGGTGACGAGCAGGATGCCGTGCGGCCGTTCGAGCAGCCGCCCGAACACCGCCTGGTCGCGGTCGCTCATGCCGAGGCCGGACAGGTCGAGCTTGAGCGAGCCCTTCTCCAGCAGACGCAGCACCACGCGCTCGCCATGCTGGGTCGGGATGGTCGAGACACGCGCATCGACGTCATGCCCGCCGATGCGCAGCGTCACGCGACCGTCCTGCGGCACGCGCCGCTCGGCGATGTCGAGCTTGGCCATCACCTTGATGCGGCTGACCAGCAGCGGCGCCAGCGCGCGCGGCGGCTCGATCATGTCACGCAGTACGCCGTCGACGCGGAAGCGGACTACCAGGCGCTTTTCCTGCGTCTCGACATGCACGTCCGACGCGCCTTCCTTCACCGCCTCCATGAGGAGCGCGTTGATAAGGCGAATCACCGGCGCATCGTCGCGGGTATCGAGCAGGTCGTCGACGCTCGCCGCGCTGTCAGCCAGTGCCGCGAGGTCCATATCGCCTAGGTCGATATCGGCGGCGGCGCCCCCTGCCCCGCCATAGGCCTGGCCCAGCGCGGTATCGAAGGCCGCGCCTTCCAGCTTCACGAAGCGCGCGCCGGGCGCCAGCCGCTGGACCTCCAGCAGCCCGTCGAGCGGCGCATCGGCGCGGTGGACGCATTCGATCCCCTCCGGCGTCTCGCGGAGCAGCACGCCGTGGCGGCGGGCAAAGCTATAGGGCAGGGTCGGCACGTCGAGGATCATTGGGCGAGCTCCACGGTGGCGGAGACATGGCCCGGCACACCAAGTCGCTGCAAGGTGACGCTGCGGACGCGCAAGTCACTGGTTGTTGTCACGTCCGCCAGCCAGTGGACCAGCGAGTCATAGCTCGCATCCGCCACGCTCGCGCGCACGCCGCCGGCGACCGGCGCGGTGGTCAGCGCCACACCGAACGCGCCGGCGGACTGGATGGCGATCACCTCCGGCGCGCCGGTGCGCCGCTGCGGTTTTACCGAACTCAGCGAGCCTGCCGCGCGGATGCGGGCGTTGAGCGTCTCATAGGTGCGGATATCGGCCAGCGCCGAGGCCCGCGCGCCCTGGATCGGCTTCACCACGCCGTAGATCAGCACGATCACCACGAGGAAGACGGCGAGGCCGGCGAGCATCGCCCGCTCGCGCGGGCTGCGGCCTTGCCACCAGTTGCCGGTGCGGGAGAGGCCGGCGTCGAGCGTCGGCAGCTGGGTACGAAGGAAATCGCTCATGCCGCGCTCGCCGTAATACGGATCGAGCCGTCTGGCGAGGCCGTCGCCTGCCCTTGGATCCGCGCGGCACGCAACGCCTCGGCGATCCGCGCCGCAAGATCGGGCGCACCGGGGTCGCACTCCATCGTCAGCACGCTGCCCTCATAGCGTACCACGCGCACGGCGATGCTGCCCGCGAGCGGATTGAGCGCGGAGGACAGCCGCGCCAGCAGCGGCACGAAGCGATCGGGTGCGCGCGCCGATCCGGTCGGCAGCAGGTCCGTGACCTTGGCTTTCAGATCGCCGGTCAAGTCGGTGCCGGGCGCCGCCACCGAGACCAGCGTACGAGTCTCCGCAGCCCGTCGATCTGCGATACTGCGGAGCATTAGCGCGTCACCGCCCGCGATTGCGACATGGGCCGCCGCACCGATTCCGAGGATCCAGCCGAGCCGTCGCCAGCCACTCGACACCCCTTCCCGCCGCGCCGCGAAGGCGCCCTGCCGGAGATCCAGTTCGGCCACTGCGACTTCTGCCCGCGCCTCTTCGTCGCGCAGATCGGGTGTCGTGGCATATGCCTGAAGATCGCTTCCGAGCGGCTCGCCGAGATGGTGGATGCGCGGCCGCCCGGCCGCTTCCCACGCCGAACCGAGCAAGGCCGCGGGCAGCGCGAAGCCGGT
This sequence comes from Sphingomonas sp. NFR04, assembly GCF_900114095.1. Lineage (GTDB taxonomy): Bacteria > Pseudomonadota > Alphaproteobacteria > Sphingomonadales > Sphingomonadaceae > Sphingomonas. The sequence continues at coordinate 271,402 of NZ_FORV01000005.1, forward strand.
GCCGTCGGCGGCGAGCACCAGCGCGCGGCCGTTGCGCACCTCCACCGCCCAGCCCTCGGCCGGGCGCGGCAGCAGCAGCACGTCGGGCACCATCGGCGCGGCACCCAGTCCGTTCGCCTCCGCAAGCGCGACCCATTCGGCCATCGTCTCCGCGCGCACGACGCCGACCAGATAGCGGTTTGGCGCATCTGTCGGATTCGGTCGAGCGCCGAGCGCCAGATGGAGCGACTCGATCGGCTCGGCGACCTGGTCCTCGATCGCAAAGGGCAGCGCCGCCAGCCGGCGGGCGCGATTCGGCAACGGCAGGTCGATGGCGAGCAGCCGTACCCGCTCGGTCGGCACGAGGATGGTTGCGGGTCCCTCTGCGGAGACTATGATCAGGCGGTCGCCCGCCAGCGTCCACACACCCCCGGCGTGCGGCGGCGGCAGGTCCGGCGTTCGGGCGCCGTGTGTCACAGAAGCTTCATGGGTGGGACGCATGAGGCAGGGATGCGCATAAGTTTGAAACCATTTTGTGACATCGCATCGCAGCGCGCCCCGCGCAAGCTCCGCCGGATCGGCGAGCATGAAGCTGGGCTGACGCTGATCGAGATGCTCATCGTTCTCGTGATCATCGCCGTGGTCGCGGGCCTCATCACCGCAAACGTGATCAACCGCCCCGACGAGGCGCGGGTGACCACCACCAAGGGCAGCATCTCCAGCATCGAAGGCGCGCTGAAGATGTACCGCCTCGACAATGGCGACTACCCGACGACCGACCAAGGCCTGAAGGCACTGGTGGAAAAGCCCACCATTCCGCCGGTGCCGGCGAACTGGGCGCAAGGCGGCTATCTCTCCGCCCCGCCGCTCGACGCCTGGGGCAAGCCGTACGAGTACAAGTCCGAAGGCGGCGGCTTCACGATCCGCTCGTTCGGCAAGGACGGTAAGCCGGGTGGCGAAGGCGTCGACGCCGATATCGAAGGCAAGGGCTGATGCTGCATGGGGGGGGCGACAGCGCTGCGCGTCACGCCTCCCAAACCGGCATGACGCTGATCGAGATGCTGATCGTCCTCGCGATCATCGGCGTCGCCGCCGGGGCGGTGACGCTGGGGATCGGCGCGGCCACCCGCAAGCCAAGCGTCGAATCGGAAGCCCGCCGACTCGCCTCGCGGCTGCAGGCGGCGGCCGACGACGCGATGCTTGGCGATCGGCTGGTCGCCTTCACCGCGGAGAAGCACGGCTATGGCTTCGCGACGATCGGCACGAACGGCCGGATGGCCGCGCGTACCGAGGGCGCGCTCGCCCCGCACACCCTGCCCGGCGGCATCACCCTGACGCTCGACACCCGCCCGCCCGTGGTGCTCGGCGTCGACGGATCGGGCAAGCCGATGACCGCATCGATCGACAATGGCAGCCAGCGCTGGCTGGTCCGCTATGACGGGCTGACCGCCACCGCCCTTCCCGCCCAGACGCCTGCGCCGACGAAACCCCGATGAGCGACGACCGCGGCTTCTCGCTGATCGAGGCGCTGGTGGCGCTGGCGGTGCTCGCCATCGCCACGGTGGGGCTGATGCGCACGGTGCAGACCCATATCGATTCGACCCGCGGCGTCGAGCGCCGCGCCGCCGCGATGTGGGTGGCCGAGAATCGGCTCGCCGAGCTGGAGGCCGGGATCGCGAGCGATAGCCAGGTGGAGATGCTCGGCGAACGCTGGCGCATCGCGGTCGACAAGCGCAGCACCCAGGATCCGGAAATCGTCCGCGTCCGCATCAACGTGTTTCCGCTCGCCGAGAAGACGCCGCTTGCATCGCTCGACGGCTTCGTGGACGGACGCAGGGGATGACCCGCTTCGCCTTCACCCCGCGCCAGACCCGCACCGCGCTCGACCTGCTGACCGGCGCGATGGTTGTCTCGGTCGCCGTGGCGCTCGCCGGGCTTACCTGGCGAATCGCGGGCCATGCCGGCACCGGGGCGATCACCGTGCCCTCGGGCCGCAGCGGCCCCGCCGTCGCGCCGGACATGGCACCGGCGATCGCGCTCGCGCCGTTCGGCAAGACCATGGTGGTCGATGCACCGCAGCCGACCCAGCTGCCGCTGGAGCTGAAGGGCATCGTCGCGGCAATCCCGGCCGATCTCTCGACCGCCTTCATCGCCGTGAGCGGCGCGCCGGCCACCGGCTTCCGCGTCGGCCAGCAAATCGAGGGCGCGACGATCGCGGCGATCCAGCGTGACCGGGTGCTGTTCGACAATGGCGGCCGCCGCGAGTTCCTCGCTTTCCCCGATCCCAGCCTCTCGCCCGAGCAGCGGCAGGCCGCAGCCGCCGCCGCCCCCGCAGGCGAGGCGCCCCCGCCGGGGGCCGGCCCGGGTCTGCCGCCGCCGCCCGAACTCCCGGGCAACAGCGCCGCCGCGCTGCAGAAGCTCGGCGCCACCCAGACCGCCGACGGCTTCCGCATCGGCGCCAACGGGCCGCCGGGGATGCAGCCGGGCGACGTGATCACCTCGGTCAACGGCACCCAGATGACCGATACCCAGGCGGCCAATGCCGCCTTCGCCGCCGCGCAGGCCGCCGGCTCGGCCACGATCCAGATATTGCGCGACGGGCGGCGGATCACGCTGACCGTCCCGCTGCGCTAGATGAGAGAAAACCGCGTGAAGATTCGCCCCGCCCTCGCCTGCCTCGCGCTTGCGCCGATGCTCCTGGATCCGGTGCTGGTCGCCGCCCAGACCGCCGCTGCGCCGCAGGACGCCGCCGATGTGGTGATCAACATGCGTGGGGTGGAGATCGCCGACGTCGCCGACCAGATCTCGCGCATCACCGGCCGCACGCTGATCCTCGATCCCGCGGTGAAGGGGGTGGTGACCGTCACCTCGTCGAGCCCGCTGACCCCGAACGGGGTGTGGGACCTGTTCCAGTCGGTGCTGCGCGCCAATGGCTATGCGGCCGTGCGCTCGGGCCGCGCCTGGCGCGTGGTGCCCGCCGCCAATGCGGTGCGCGACGGCGGGCTGCCCGCCCGCGGCATCGCCGGGCAGGAGCTGATGACGCGGATGGTCCGGCTCTCCAACGTGCCCGCGGCCGATGCCGCGCGCATCGCCCGGCCGCTGGTGGCGAGCTTCGGCAGCGTCGAGCCGCTGACCGCACCCAACGCCGTCGTCATCACCGACTATGCCGACAATGTCCGCCGGATCGAATCGATCATCCGCCAGCTCGACGGCGGCGGCGGGGCAACCTTCGCGGCGATCGCGCTGAAGAACGGCAGCGCGCCCGCGGTCGCGCAGGCGGTGCAGAACGTGCTGGGCGGCGACCAGGGCGGCGGCACCCGCGTCGCCGCGGACGAGCGCAGCAACACCGTGATCCTGCGCGGCACCCCCGCCTCGGTGACCGAGGGCCGCCGCATCGTCGCCTCGCTCGACCTGCCGGGCGGCTCGACCCCGATCACCCGCATGTTCCGGCTCAACTATGCCGATGCCGAAACGGTGACCGACGTGCTGCGCGGCGTGCTCGGCCTGGGCGACAGCACCGACAATCCGGTGGCCAACAGCCTCTCCAACAGCACCAGCAACCCCTTCTCCCGCCTTGCCTCGCAGAGCAGCCTGTCCAGCGGCGCGGCCGGCATCGCCGGTCTCGCCGGCGCCACCGGTGCGACGAACGGCACGAACGGTACGAGCGGCACCGGCGTGCAGGCAGCGACCGGCACCACCACGCCGACGATGCAGTCGACCACGCCGAAGACGCCCAAGGGCTTCTCCACCCCCGATCTGACGGTGCAGCCCGCGCCCGAGCTCAACGCGATCGTCATCCGCGGTGCACCCAGCGCGATCGCCTCGATCGAGCCGCTGATCCGCGATCTCGACGTGCGCCGCCCGCAGGTGCTGATCGAAGCCGCCATCGCCGAGATCACCGGCGACGATGCCGAGGCACTGGCGGTGCAGCTCGGCACCAGCGGCGCGGTGCTCGACAAGGTCACCGGCGCCGGCACCTCGTTCAACGCAGGCGGCGCATCGCTCGGCGCGATCCTCACCGCACTGGGCGTGCCCGCCGGATCGCTGCTCGGCACGGGCGCCAGCGGCCTGACCGCCAATTTCAAGATCGGCGACGATTTCTCCGTGCTGCTCCAGGCGCTGGGCACCTCCACCCGCGCCAACCTGCTGTCGACGCCGCAGATCACCGTGCTGGACAATGTGGCGGGCGAATTCATCGCGGGCCAGAACGTGCCGTTCGTCACCGGCTCGATCCTCACCAACTCCAGCTCGGCGACGCCGTACAACACGATCGAGCGCAAGGATGTGGGCATTACGCTCCGCGTGCTGCCGCGGATCAACGCGGGCGACACGATCCGCCTTCAGGTGAACCAGGAAGCCTCCGCGATCGCCAGCACCACCGTGTCGCAGGCGTCCGACATCATCACCAACAAGCGCGCGATCAACACCACCGTGCTCGCCGACAACGGCTCGACGATCGTGCTGGGCGGCCTCACCGCCGACGATTACCAGGACACCCGCCAGCAGGTCCCGATCCTGGGCAACATCCCGCTGATCGGCGAGCTGTTCAAGAGCCGGAAGGAACAGCGCCAGAAGCGCACATTGTTCATCTTCCTCAAGCCGACGATCCTGCGCGACGGTGCCGATGCGAGCGCGGCGACCAAGGACCGCTATGCGCGCCTCCGTGCCGACGAACTGGATAACGCCAAGCGCAACAGCCTGCTGCTCGCGCCCCCGCCCGCGCGGCTGAAGGTGGAGATCGACGGGATCTACTGAGCGGCCGGCTCGGGATCGGCGGCGGGCAGCGGCACCCGCGCCCGCTGCCCGCCCCGGCTGAACAGTGCCGCGTCGATCGACAGCGATTCCAGCCGCCAGCCATCGACGCTGTCGCCGATCGCCAGGCTGCGGCTGGTCCCCTGCGCGGTGCGGACCAGCGCCACCGCATCGCTGCCCAGCCGCCCGACGATCCCGGTCAGTTGCGGGGCGTCGGCGGGGAGCGCGGCGCTCTCGGCGGCGGGCGCGGTGAACAGCGGCCGGTCGAAGACATGGGTGAGCGGCGGTTCGGCGGGCGCGCTCAGCGGCGGCAATGCGTGGGGCGTTCGGATCGTCGGCGTCGCGCTCGGCTGCAGCAGCGCGATCGGCAGCGCGACTGCCGCCAGCGCCGCTGCGCTCAAGGCAAGGATCTGCGCGCGCGGGATCATCGCACTGCTCCGATCAGCACGCCGCTGAGGCGCACGCCGCCGCCTTCCGCGGTTTCGACACGCCAGCTCCGGAAGCGCAACAGCGGCCGCTCGCGCTCGATCGCATCGGCGAGCGCGAGCACCGCCTTTTCCGGGCCCGAGACGCGAAGCTGCACCATCACCAGCGGCGCTGGCGCGGCCGTCGGCGCGAGCGCTTCGACCAGCACGCCGCCGCCATGGGCCAGTCGGTCAATGCGCGCGCGGATCGCCGCCGGCGCGTCTGCAGCCGCGAAGGCAAAGTCGGGCTTGAGAACCGGCGCACCCGATGCCGGCGCCGCCATTGCAGCAACGGCCGACGCCCGGGCCGCCCTTGCCTTGGCGAGACGCCCGAGCGTAGACCCGGTCCATGGCGCGAGCAGCGCGGCGAGCAGCAGCCCGATCAGCACGCCATAGAGGATCGGCCGCCGGCTCATGGCGCCACCTGTCGCAGCAGCACCAGCGTCCGCCCCTCGCCTTCGTGCTGCCGAACGTCGCGCAGCCCGGCCAGGGCGGGCACCCGGCGCAGCGCGCTGCGCAGCGCGTCGGGATCGCTGACCGAAACTTCGAGCACCAGCGCACCGTCGGCGCTGCGCTCGGCACGGACCAATGCCGCATCGGCAGGCAGGGCCGCCGCCACGCGGTCGAGCAGCGCCGTCGGCCCCGGCCGCAGCATCGCGGCAGAAAGCATCCCGTGGACCGCCGCGCGTCGCTGCTCGGTGATACGGCGCGGCGCCAGCGTCGCGTCCAGCCGGGTCGTCTCGCGCTCCGCGGCATTGGCCAGCAGCGTGGCGCCCGCCAGCGTGGCGAGCGGGCCTGCCACGATCAGCCCCGCCAGTACCGGGGTCACCCAGCGGCGACCGGCAGCTTCCGGCGCGTCGTGACCCGCCCTGCGCGGCAGCCGGCGCCGCGCGCGCGCCCAGCCGCCCAGCCGCGCGGCAAGGCTCGGCGGCGGCGAGGGATCGCTATGTCCGGCGTCCATGGTCATCCGGCTGCGCTTAGCTCCGGATGCCACCTTGGCAAGTGTCACATGATCGCCGCGGTTGCGCCGCCGATCCGTCACGCAAACTGCATCACCGTTTCACACGCGGTCCCCATGGGCGGGCATCAACCGGGATCTGCATGCCCGGCCAACAGAGGGGACCCCAATGACCGATCTGATCGAGTCGCCGTTCGGCTATAGCGATGGCGATGTGGACACCAATCGCAGCGACGCCGTAACGCTCAACGAACTCGCCGACCAGCGCTATTCGCGCCGCACCCTGCTGCGCGGCTCGAGCGCGATCGTCGCCGCGACGATGGGCGGCACGCTGCTGGCGGCGTGCGACAACAAGGTATCGACCGGAGACGGTGATACGCCGCCGGCGGTGAACGCAGGCGCTGCCACCACCACCAATTCGGGCCGTACCGTCACGCTCGTCGCGACCGCCACCGACGACAAGGGTGTCGCATCGATCGCCTGGACGCAGACCGGCGGCCCGGCCGTCACCCTCAAGGATCCCGCCACCCGCAATCCCACCTTCATCGCGCCGATCGTCTCGACCGACACGGTACTGACCTTCCAGTTCGCCGCGACCGACACCGCCGGCAAGATCAGCAGCGCCACGACCACCGTGACGGTCAGCCCGGCGACGCTGGGCTTTACCGCCGTCGCCAAGAACAAGCTCGACGTCGTCACCGTGCCCGCCGGCTACACCGTCGGCGTGATCAATCGCACCGGCGATCCGATCGCGGCGGGCGTGCCGGCCTACAAGAATGACGGCACCGACACCAATTTCGCCCAGCGCATCGGCGATCATGGCGACGCGCTCTACTGGTACGGCCTGAGCGCGGACGGCACGGCGCGCGACGCGACCAGCTCGACCCGCGGTCTGCTCGTGCAGAACCACGAGAACATCAACCGACAGTATCTGCACGTCGCCGGCCCGACCAGCGTCGGCGGCGCCCGCCCCGAAGCCGAAGCGCAGAAGGAAATCGACTGCCACGGCGTGTCGGTCACCGAAGCCGGCGAAGGCGCCAACCGCGCGTGGAGCGTGAAGCAGGATTCGCGCTACAACCGCCGCATCACGCCCGGCACGCCGATGGTGTTCAACGGCCCGGCCAAGGGCTCGGACCTGCTCAAGACCGTCTATTCGCCGACCGGCGTGGCGGGTCGCGGCACGATCAACAACTGCGCCAACGGCACCACGCCCTGGGGCACCGCGATCACCTGCGAAGAGAATTGGGCGGGCTATTTCCTGCGCAGCGGTGACAATGCGAACCGCAGCACCAAGGAACTGACCGCGCTCAGCCGCTACGGCGTGACCAGCACCACGGGCAACAACGAGTGGTCGACCGTCGTCGCCAGCGACCCGGCGAACACGCTGTTCCGCCGCTGGGATGCCCGCGCCGGCACCGGCACCGCGACCGACGACTTCCGCAACGAGCCGAACCAGTTCGGCTGGGTCGTCGAGATCGATCCGTATTCGCCGACCTCGACGCCGCGCAAGCGCACCGCGCTCGGCCGTCTCGGCCATGAAGGCTGCTGGCCCGGCGCCTTCGTCGTCGGCAAGAAGCCGGCCTGGTACATGGGCGACGACTCCCGCCGCGAATATATCTACAAGTTCGTCTCGGCGACAGCATGGGTCGCGGCCGATGCCACTGCCACCGATCGCCTGGCGATGGGCGACAAGTACATGGACGCCGGCACGCTCTACGTCGCCAAGTTCGCCGCCGACGGCACCGGCACCTGGCTGCCGCTGGTGTTCGGCCAGAACGGCATCGACGGCAGCAACGCCGCCTATGCCTTTGCCGACCAGGCTGACGTGCTGGTCAACGCCCGCCTCGCCGCCGATGCGGTGGGCGCGACGCCGATGGATCGTCCGGAATGGACCGCGGTCAACCCGGTCACCGGCGAGATCTATGTCACGCTGACCAACAACACTGCCGCCGGCCGTCCGCTGAACGGCACCGACGCGGCCAATCCGCGCCACTATAACGATCCCAAGGGGTCCGCGCAGACCGCCAATTACGGCAATCCGAACGGCCATGTCATCCGCATGAAGGAGGCCAATACCGAGGCGACCAGCTTCACCTGGGACATCTACGCCTTCGGTGCGGGCGCGGACCTCGACAAGACCAACATCAACCTCTCGTCGCTCGACGAGAGCAACGACTTCTCCAGCCCCGACGGCATGGCGTTCGCACGCTCGAGCCATGCCGGCGGCCAGGGCAAGCCGCTGATGTGGCTGCAGACCGACGACAGCGCCTATACCGACGTGACCAACTGCATGATGCTCGCCGCCCAGCCGGGCACGGTGGGCGACGGCGGCGCGCGGACGATCACCAACACCGGCTCGGGCGGCGCGACCGCCACCCAGGCGACCCGCATCGGCGCGGCGCCGGGCGCCAATCTGCGCCGCTTCCTCGTCGGCCCGATCGAGTGCGAGATCACCGGCGTGGATTCGACGCCGGATGGCCGTACGCTGTTCGTCGGCATCCAGCACCCGGGCGAGGAAGGCACGCCCGCAGCGCCGTCGAGCCACTGGCCGGACAGCCAGGCCGGCGGCACCGTCGCCGCGACCGTGCGCCCGCGCTCGGCGGTGGCGGTGATCACCAAGAATGACGGCGGTGTCGTCGGCCTCTGAGGCCGGGCGCTGCCCGAAAGGAAAAGGGGAGGCCCCGCGGCCTCCCCTTTTTTGTCACTCGGCGCAAGAACGCTGCGTCGTCACCGATCGGTGCGACTGACGATCTTGGCGGTGCCGTCAGGCGTGATGGTGACCATATGGGCGACGCCGCCGCTGCAATTGGCACGCCACATCGGGCTGCCGTCCTGGTCGTCCAAGCGCTGCGAGCTTTCGACATGGTCGCACTTCAGCCCGGCATCCATGATCGCGCGGATGAACACGACGTTGCGCTGCGCGTCGTTCATCGCGATCACCTCGGCCGCGACATTGTTGCCGACCGCGCCGTTCTCGACCACGGCGTTCGCCTCGGCTGCATTGTCCGCCGCGACGTTGCCGGTCGCCTTGCCGCCCTGGTGGCATGCCGCCAGCGCCAGCGCCGCGAGGGTGGGGAGAAGGATATGTTTCCGCATCATTCGATACTCCTGATCGCCCGGCGCGCGCATCCCGCTGCGCCCGGCCCGTTCCACCTGACCGCCCAAGTTTTCGCGATCGTGAAGGTTCCGTATTGAACGCGTCTGATCAGCGTTGATACGCCTTGGGCAGTGCGCCTTCCTCCGGCTTCCAGTAGCGATCGCGCAGCCGGGTCTGGCGGGTGGTGAGCGGCTGCTCGATCCCGTCGACATACAGCTTCACCGGCATGCTGCCGATTTCCAGCGGATCGCCGTCCCACACCACCACGTCACCGGCGCGGCCGGCCTTGAGCGAGCCATATGCCTCGCCCATGCCCATTGCCTCGGCGGGCTTGGAACTGATCGCCGCGAAGGCAGCATCCCAGCTCAGCCCGGTGGCACCCGGCACACGGGTGAGCGCCACCAGATTGCCGGCGAACTGCTTCTCCAGCCGTGCCTGGCGCGCCTCGTCGTCGTTGATCGTGCCGACGCCGACGAGCACGCCCGCCGCCTCCATCCGGCCGATGTTCGACTGGGTGGCGGCCAGCTGCTCGAAGCTCGCGGGCAGATCGTTGAGCGCGTTGGCGAGCACCGGCACGCCGGCGGCAGCGATGTCCCGGGCCACGGTCCAGCCCTCGGTCGCGCCGACCAGCACCAGCTTCAGCCCCGGTGTCTCGCGCTTGAGCTGGAGCAGCACCAGGATGTCCGACGCCCGTTCGACATGGACGAGCAGCGGCACCTTGCCCTGCACCACCGCCGCCAGCGCCTCGGCATCGGCGCGGGTGAGGAGTGCATCCTTGCCGCGGTCCGCGAAGCTTGCGGGTTTGCGGGCATAGTCGCGCGCTTCCAGCATCGCATTGCGGAGCATCGCGATCGCCGCGGGGCGGCTGCCCCCTGCAACGCGGCCGCCGCTTTCGCCATATTCCATGAATTGGAAGGCGCGCGGACGCGCGACGGCGTGGAGGTCGCTCCGCGTGTCGATCACCGCGCCCTGGCCGGCGAAGATCGAGCCCTTGCTGACGTCCGGCGCGACCACGGCGCGGGTGACGCCGTCCGCCCGGTTGATCGCGATCGGCGTCGCCCGCGGGTTGACTGCAGGCGTCACGTCCAACGCGGCGTTGAACGGCGAGCTGCCGGCGGCCGCATCGTTGGTCACACCGACGCCGTCGACCTCGACGATGCCCATCCGCGTGAAGCCGGCGAAGATGCCCGGCGTCACATAGCGCCCGGCGGCATCGACCACCGCCACACCGGCCGGCACCGCAACGCCGCGGCCCGCCGCGACGACCTTGCCGCCGCGCACCACCACCGTGCCGCCCTCGACGGGGGCCGAACCGTCGCCGATCACCAGCTTGGCATTGGTGATCGCCACATCCTGCGCCATCGCAGGAGCCGCGAGCGCCACGCAGGCCGCCGCGGCGAGAAACAGGGTCTTCTTCACTTCACATCCCCCTCGCCCGGCTGGCCGAGCTCGAAATCGGAAACCGGACGGCGCTTGGGATCCTTGGCATCGTAGAGCAGCGCCCCGTCGACCCACACCATCTCCGGCCGGGTGTAGACGCTGAACGGATTGCCGTTCCACAGCACCACGTCCGCCATCTTGCCCGGCTTCAGGCTGCCGGTCCTGTCGGCGATGCCCAGCGCGATCGCCGGATTGATCGCCAGCCATTTCCAGGCGGTCGCCTCGGAGACGTCGAAGCCGCTGCGGATCGCCGAGGCGCGTGCCTTGGCGACTTCCTGGTTGAGCCGCTGGATGCCGTTGGCGTCGTCCGAATGGATCATCGCGCAGGCGCCCTCCTTCTCCAGGATGGCAAGGTTCTCCGGTACCGCGTCGTAGGATTCCATCTTGAAGCCGTACCAGTCCGCCCAGACGGCGGCGCAGGTGTTGTTGGCCTTCAGCAGATCGGCGATCTTGTAGGCTTCCACCGCATGGTGAAATGCCGAGACATGGTAGCCGAACTCCTTCGCCATATCGAGGACGTTGGCCATTTCGTCGGCGCGGTAGCAGTGGTTCTGCACGCGGATCTCGCCATCGAGCACGCCGCGCAGCGTGTCCATCGCGATGTCCCTGCCGGGTGCCTCGCCGCCGTCCTTCTCGTACTTGTCCCATTTGCGCTTGTACTCGGCCGCCTTGGCCCAGGTCTGGCGGTCGACGGCGATGTTGCCCATCCGGGTAGAGGGCTCACGGCCGCGGCTGCCATAGACGCGCTTGGGGTTCTCGCCGCACGCCATCTTCAGGCCATAGGGCGCGCCGGGGAACTTCATCCCCTGCATCGTCCGCGCATAGACGTTCTTGAGCACCACCGATCGGCCGCCGAACAGATTGGCGGAGCCGGGCAGGATCTGCAGCGTGGTCACGCCGCCATTGACGAGCGCGCGGCTGAACCCCGGATCCTGCGGCCACACACTATGCTCGGCCCAGACATCGGCGGTGACCGGCGAGGTCGCCTCGTTGCCGTCGGAGAGTGCATCGACGCCCGGCGAAGGATAGTCGCCGAGATGGCTGTGGATATCGATCACGCCGGGCGTGACATATTTCCCCTGCCCGTCGATCACGGTCACGCCGGCATCGGCGGCGAGGTTCTGCCCGACGGCGACGATCTTGCCGTCGCGGAACAGCACCGCGCCCTTGTCGATCCGGCCGCCCTCGCCGTCGAGGATCGTGACGTTGGTCACCAGCGTCGGCACCCCCGGATAGGGCCGGTAGGTGGAGGGATAGGGATCATGGTTGTACCCCTTCCCCAGCCCGGGCCCCTTTTGCGCGGGCGTAGAGGAGGCGCTGGCGGGCTTGCCGCCGCTTCCCCCGCAGGCGGTTAGGGCGACGCAGGCGGCCGCCATGGCGAAGCTTCGGATCAAGCGTGACTCCCTGATGTTCTCGTGATGGTCCCCGCCTAATTGATTGCCGTGCCCAGGGCTTTTGGCAAGCACCCGCGCGGCACAGATGCCGGAATCGACGGAATTCCGTGCATCTCCCTATGGCTTTTCGTGTAAAATTAACCGATGCTGAGTAGATCGTGGCCTCGGCTTCGACCTGTGCAGGGGCAGGTGGTTTGCACGTTGGAAGAATAGATCAATACTCGGCAAGCCGAAGCGCGCCGTCCATGAACGTCACCACGGCCATGGTTCTGGCCGGCATCGCGTTGGTGTGTGGCACCATTACGCTGGCCGGTTGGGCGCTCGACATGCCGATTCTGCACCGCTTCCTGCCGCGCGCCTATCCGTTGTGGCCAGTGGGCGCGATCGGCTATATCTTCGTCGCGCTGGGCGTGCTGGCCGATCACGCACGGCGGCCACGCTTCGCGGTTTCCTTCTACCTGGCGGCCATGGCCGTCGGCATCGCCGGTACGCTTCAGCCGGTGCTGGCGCCTTGGATCGATCTCGGGCGGCTGCTCTTCGCCGATCGGGTCGCCGCGTTCCGGCTGGAACATGCTGGACGGCCAGGCGTGAACGCCATCGTCTTCCTGCTGATGCTGCCGATCGCGGCCTTCGCCTCGCGCAGCAAATGGCGGCTGTTGCGGGAGGTTGCTCCCTTGGTGGCGATCGCCCCGCTGGCGCTGGCGTTGGCATCGGCGACGGGCATGATGCTGTCGGACAACCCTACGTCGGTGAACCTCAGCCTGCGCGCCTCGATCCCGGGGACGATCATGGCGCTGTCGCTCACCGCAGCGATCCTGCTAGCGCATTGGGGCGTCGATGCGAAGCGATCGAGCCGGATCGAACGCTCCGACCCCATGGCGATCAAGACGGTGGTCGCCGGCGCGATCCTGCTGCCCGCCCTTCCCGCCACGATCGAACTGCTGCTCGAACGCGGCGCCCAGGGCGAGGCGATGACCAGCCATCTCGTACTGGGCGTGTTCAACGTGCTGGCGATCGGGCTCATCGCCTTCTGGGCGGTAAGCCGCGTCGGCCGGGAGCAGGTCGCGCGCGCCGAACTGAGCCTCGCGCTCGACGGTGCCACCGTGGTGATGACCGACGCACGCGGCCGCATCATCCACTGGTCACTCGGCTGCCAGCAGCTCTATGGCTGGACCGAGGCCGAGGCGCTGGGCGAGAATCTCTACATGCTGCTGCGCGCCCAGTGCCCCAACTGGAACAGCAGCTATGCCCTGCCCGATGCCGATGGCGCGCAGGAACTGATCGAGCAGCGCAAGGACGGCAGCCAGCTGCACGTGATCGAGCGGCTGCTGCGCTCCGCCACGCCAACGCGCGGCGCGATCGTCGTCCACAGCATCCTCGACATTTCCGAGCGCGTTTCGGCGCTGCGTGCGCTGCGGGCGAGCGAGGAAAGGCTCGCCCAGGCCACCGCTGCCCACGAACTCGGCATCTTCGACTGGGATGTCGGCAGCGATCACATCAACTGGTCGCCGGGCACCGAGCAGCGGCTGGGGCTTCCGCTCGGATCGTTGTCCAGCTTCGACTCGTGGAAGCAGCTGATCGATCCGGACGATCTGGAAAGCCTCCGCGCGACCGTGGCCGAGGCTGTCGCCGAGCGTGCCGAGCGCTTCTCCTTCCGCTACCGCCTGACCGGCTGCAAGGGCACCGAACGTACGCTGGAAGGCTCGGCACGCTGCTTCTACAATTCCGCCGGCGCGCTGATCCGCGTCGTCGGGGCGGCGCTCGACATCACCGAGCGCGACGAGCACGAGGCCGCGCTGCGTCGGCGCGAGGCGCAGCTGCGCACGGTGCTGGAGACGGTGCCGGACGCGATGATCGTGCTTTCCGGCGACGGATCGATCCTCCAGTTCAGCGCTGCCGCCGAGGAACTTTGGGGCTATCGGGCCTCGGAAGTCGTCGGCCGCGACTTCACCATGCTGATCCCGGCGGACGAGGTGGAAACGGATCAGGAAGTGCTGCACCGCTTCGTCCAGACCGGCGAGGGCCTGGTCGGCGAAGTGCTGGTCGGCACCGCGCAGACCGCCGACGGGCGCCGCTTCCCTGCCGAGATGCGCGCCGGTGCCGCGCGCAGCGACGGCCACCTGCTGATCACGGTCTTCGTCCGCGACCTCACCGAGCGCGTCGCCACCGAACAGCGCCTGAGCGCGCTCAACAACGAGATCGCGCACGTCTCGCGCCAGAGCGCGATGAGCGAGATGGCCGCCGATCTCGCGCACGAGCTCAACCAGCCGCTGAGCGCCACCGCCAACTTCCTCGCCGCCGCGCGCATGCTGATCGAGCGGGGCGAAGGCGGCCCGCGCGTCACCGACCTTCTCCGCATGGGCTCCGAACAAACCCAGCGTGCCGGCGAGATCATCCGCCGACTGCGCGCCTTCGTCGCCCGCGGCGAAGTCGAGATGCGGGTGGAATCGGTGGAGCGCACGGTCCGCGACGCGGTGGAGCTGGTGCTGGTCGGCACCGGCCATTTCAACCTGCGCGTGAGCTTCCATCTCGATCCCGCCGCCCGCTTCATCCTGGCGGATCGCATCCAGGTACAGCAAGTTCTGGTTAACCTGTTGCGCAATGCCGTGCAGGCATTAAAGTTCGTCGAGCCCGATGATCGACAGATCACGATCACGTCCGAGAAGCTGCCCGACCAGATGATAGCGATCACAGTTACGGACAGCGGACCAGGCCTCCCCGAACATGTCTTGGAAACACTGTTTTCGCGGTTCAGCACGACAAAGGGAGGTGCAGGCGGAATGGGGATTGGACTTTCGATCAGCAAACGCATTATCGAAGGCCATGGGGGGATGCTGAGTGCGGAGAACGCGCCGGGGGGCGGCGCGTCGTTCCGCTTTACCTTGCCCGGTATCGAAGAAGGTGAAGAATAATGACCCGAACGATCTACATCGTCGATGACGACGATGCCGTCCGCGCTTCGCTGCACAGCCTGCTCTCGGTCCGTCCGGACCTGATCGTGCGCGGCTATCGCTCGGGCGATGCGTTTCTGGAGCAGGAGGCCGAGCTCGATCCGGGCGTGGTGCTGCTCGACTTCCACATGCCGGGCTCGAGCGGGCTCGACGTGCTGATCAAGCTCGACCGCTCGCCGAAATTCGTGCCGATCGTTCTCACCGGTCAGGGAAATGTCGGCCTGGCGGTGCAGGCGATGAAGGCCGGCGCGCTCGACTTCATCGAAAAGCCCTATGAGGCAGAATTCCTGCTCAAGGTGATCGACCAGGCCTTCTCCAAGCTGGAAGAGGATGGCGAGGCGGCCGCCCGCACGGCCGGTGCCGAAGCGAAGATCGCGAAGCTCTCGCCGCGCGAGACCGATGTGCTGAAGGGCCTGATCGAAGGGCGATCGAACAAGATCATCGCCTATGAGCTCGACATCAGCCCGCGCACGGTGGAGATCTACCGCGCCAATCTGATGGAGAAGCTGGAAGTCCGCAGCCTGTCCGAAGCGCTGCGCATCGCCTTCGCCGCAGGGTTGTTCCCCAAGGGGTGACTTGGAGCGAGATGACAGGAGGTTGATCCACCCTGTCCTCTCGCTTTAATGCACCGCCCCGGCGTCGCGCAGCAGGGCGGCGATGGCGGCGGCGGGTTCCTCGGCGGTGACATGGTGCAGATGCGGCGCCGTCACGGCCTTGTCACCACCCAGGATGATCAGCCGGTGCCACAGCGGATCGGCCGCCAGGGCGGCAAGGCCGCCGGGGTGGTCCTCCGTCGCCGCCGCATCGGCGACGAGCACCGGCGCGGTGCCGCCCAGCCGGGCGATGCGGCTCGCATCCACCTGCTCCATGCTGACCACGTCGATCCCGGAGAGCGCCAGTCGCGCGGCGAGCATGCTGCGCAGGCTGGCCTCCCGGACCATCAGGATCACCAGCATGTTGAGCACCATTGCCATCAACCTTTGTTACGCGTTTATGTCCGACCATATTCCCGATCGTGGCATATGGCCACAGGTATCGCTTTGGTCAGGTCGATCGGCGTTCAGAACTTGAACACCAGGTCTGCATAGCCGTAGCGGGCATCGCCGCTGTGCGGCGCATTGGGGGCGCTGGTGAGGAAGCGCCCCTTGGCGAGATATGCGGCACCGATTTCGGCGCGCAGGCGATCCGGGATCAGCGAACGGCGCACGCGCATTTCCACTTCGGTGCCGGCATGGCGCCCGGACGCGCCGGTCTTGTCGCGTACGCTGGTGAAGGCGAAGGTATCGGTGCGATCGGCGAGCCACAGCCCGCGAACGGCGCCCATCAAGTCCAGCCGCTTCGAGGGCTTGGCTTCGATGCGGATGCCCGGCGAGACGAGGTTCGCCAGCCCGACCGGGCCGAACAGCGAGGCGGGGCCATAATCGGCTCGGCGCGCGCCGTAGAGCGAGTCGAACCGCCCATAGGCCGGGTTGGCACCGTCACCGCTGGCATAGTCGAAGAAGCCGGAGATGCGCGGCGTCCACTTCTTGGCGATGGTGTAGCCGCCTTCGATATGGACGAAGCCGGCGCGGACCGGCAGGTCCTTGCGGTCCGTCACCGCATTGGTGACACGTGCCTCGCCCCGCTGGAGCGCGGCTTCGCCCTCGATATCGAACTTGCTCTTGGCGGGCGCGCGGCGGAGGCGGAGACCGAATGTCACCAGGCGGCGATCGCGGGTCTGATAGCCCGGGCGGTCCTGCTCGGCGAGGCGGTAGACATAGCCGCCGACGCTCAGCTTGTGGCCGATATCGGCGAGGTTGCCGTCGGCGCCGTAGAACACCGTGCCGGTGTTGACGTGATCGAGTTCGACCTTGTTGTCGTAGATTCCGTCCGCCGAATTGGGCAGCGCGTCAATGGGATGGGTCCAAAACAAGACCAACTCGTCCTTTTTCTTGGTGCGGTATTCGACGCGGCCGCCAAGATAGGAAGGGAAGGTGTTGCCGAAATCGGCACGGGCGATCAGTCGCTGGGCACCGAAGGTCATCGTGAAGCGACCCGCGATTGCCGTCAGGCTGTCCTTCTTCCCGATGACATTGTGCAGCTTGTAGCTGACGAACGCCTGGAGCGGCTCGACCGTGTTGACGTCGCTGGCCTTGACCGAGCTGTTATGCCCTTCGCCATAGCCGCGCGCGTCGAGCAGCTCGCCGGTGAGGTTCAGATCGCCCCAATCGAGCTTGGCAGCCACCAGGGTGCGCAGCGATGCGAAGGCGATGCTGTTGTCGACCTTGGGACGGAACTGGCCATCGATGCCTTCCATGCGCGCGCGGACGCTGCCTTCGATACTCAGTTTGGGACCGGCAGGCTGAGGCGCGGGCGGCGCGGCGGCCGGCTTGGTCTGCGCGTGCGCGGTGCCCGACACAAGAAGCAGCGCGAAGCCGATGCTCCGCAACGAATTTCCGCTATTCCGAATGCCGTGCACGTGCGTACTCCTGCCGCCCCTTGTTTGTTGCACTTATAGAAAGGAACGGATCCGCTCCTGCTGAGCACGAGCGCGTACCCGGAGTTTTCCGGAAGTAGCGGCCCGCCCATCCGTAATCGCCGCAGCCCGGAGCGCCAGAAAACCCGCCTATAATGGGAACCACGTCGCATGCGCGGCGCGCCCTAACCGCTTCGACGGAAGATCGGAGCCTGCGGATGGAACGCAACATGTTCGCATTTCTTGACGACTGGCCCCTCACCAAAAAGATGCTGGCGGCCTTCAGCTTTCTCGGCCTGCTGCTGGTTGGTCTTGCGATCAACGGCTGGGTATCGAACCGCGATCTCACCAGCATCGCCCGCAAGCATGTCGAAGTCAGCGTCGCCGGCATGTCCAACATGAGCGACGTGATCAGCGACATCAAAGAAATGCGGATCATCGTCTACAGCCACTATAATGCGCTGACGGACGAGGAGCGCGCCAAGCTGCAGAAGCGCCTCGACACCGCCTCCGACGAGCTCGACAAGGATCTCAAGGCGTTCGCCGCGGTCGCCGACCCCTCCATGGCCAGCGACATCGCGAAGATGACGACGATCAAGGGGCAGCTCGACGACACCAACCGCCGCATCTTCGAGGCGGACGTGGTCGACAAGGACGCCGGGCTCAAGCTGATCAAGGGCGAGGGCAAGGACCGCTCGCACGATGCGCTCGACCAGGCCCAGAAGATCCTCGATGCGCTGCGCAAGGCTTCCGAGGAAGCCAATACGCGCGGCAACTCCTCCGCATTCACCGCGCTGATCCTCACGATCGGCCTGTCGCTGATCTCGATCGCCGCGCTCGGCGTGGTGTGGCTGGTGATCAACCGCACCATCGCCCAGCCGATGGCGGCGCTGGCACGCGTCACCAAGACGCTGGCCGAAGGCGGTTCGGCGACGGTGCCGAGCCTGAACCGCGGCGACGAACTGGGCGAGATCGCCCGCGCCGTCGAGCAGTTCCGCCTCTCCGCGCAGGAGCGCGCGCAGATCGACGCCCGTGCCGCCGCCGAGCAGCAGATGGTGACCAACACCGTTCGCGACAGCCTGGTGCGCGTCGCCCAGGGCGACCTCACCGCGGACGTCTCGGTCGACTTCCCGGCGGCCTATGCCGAGCTCAAGGCGAACCTGAACGAGGCGCTCGCCTCGCTGCGCGAGCTGATCGGATCGGTGACGGCATCGACCCACCGCATCCGCACCGGCTCGAGCGAGATCGCCCAGGCGAGCGAAGACCTTGCCCGTCGTACCGAGGCGAACGCCGCCGCGCTCGAGGAGACCGCGGCTGCCGTCACCCAGATGGACCAGCGCCTGAAGGCGACGGCCACCGCCGCCGGCAGCACGGTGCAGCGCGCCGACCAGGCGATCAGCGTCGTCTCGTCGGGCCGGAGCACCGCCGACGAAGCCGTGCAGGCGATGACGCGCGTGTCGGAAAGCGCGAAGGGCATCGACAGCGTCATCGAGGGTCTCGACAAGATCGCCTTCCAGACGCGCGTTCTCGCGATGAACGCGGCGGTCGAAGCCGGCCGCGCGGGCGAAGCGGGCCGCGGCTTCGCGGTGGTCGCCGATCTCGTCTCGGCGCTCGCGATGCGCGCCGAAGAAGAAGCCGGCCGCGCCCGCGATCAGCTGACCGCGACGCAGGCCGACATCGTCACCGCCGTCGGCATGGTGGAGAAGGTGGACGGCGCGCTGTCCAACATCTCGAACGATGTGGGCGAGGTGCACCAGCTGCTCGGCCGCATCGCCAGCGACAACCAGGCCCAGTCCTCGGCGATCTCCGAAATCTCGGACACGATCGGCACGATGGACCAGTCGACCCAGCAGAACGCGGCGATGGTGGAAGAAACCTCGGCTGCGGCCCGCAACCTCACCTCCGAGGTGGCCTCGCTCGCCGATCAGGCGGAACGCTTCAACATCGGCAAGACCTCCGCCGGGGCGCGGGCGCCCGCGAACGCCGGCAGCACCGCGACCGCTACGCGAGCGAAGAGCAAGGCCAAGCCCTCGGGCGGCGGCTATGTCTCGCCGGTCAAGCCGATGGCGACGCCGGCAGCGGCTGCGGCAGGTGGGGACGACTGGACGTCGTTCTGATCGCCTGCGCGCCAGCGGACGAAAAAATGGGCGCCCGGCCATGCCGCGGCGCCCATTTTGCATGTGGTCGGCGCCGACGCACGGCCGGCCGGGGTCTCGTACCCTGCCCTTGTGCCTGTGCGGAGACCTGCGGTGCGCTGCGGTGCGGAGCTTCGAGCCTCCTATTGTCCCCCAGCCGGCGATCGCACGTCGCCAAGGGTAGCGGGCCCTCCCCGCGGCGGTGGAGATCCATTGGCGCCGATGCTGCCCTGAGCTTCCTCGGACATCTATCCCCGCTTTCGCGGCCGTGACGATAGTCCGCGGCGCGCATCCAGGCACGAAAAAGCCCCGGGGGATCACCCCGGGGCTTTTTCGATTCGCGCTGAGGCGAAGGATCAGGCGGCGGCTGCGGTCGCCTGCGGCGCAGGCGCGCGATCCTGGAAGCCCAGGCCTTCCATGATCGTGCGGTTCACCTGGATCAGCTCCATGATCGACTCGCGCCCGGCGACCACGTCGCTGGTGAAACGATCCACCCAAAGCCCAAGCGAGATGATCTTCGCGCGCAGCTCCACCGGCAGCGTGTTCCCGCGAGCACCGCAGTCGGTCATGAACGCGGTCCACATTTCGCGATTGCGGTACAGCGACGGCATCAACAGCGCGCCCTTCAGGCCGGCTTCGTGTGCCGTCAGCATTTCCCCGGTGATCTCGCGCATCAGCCGCAGTTCCGCAGCACGCGGCGTCTCGGCCCGGCTCCGGGCAGCCTGATAAGCATTGATCGTCATTGTCGCTCCTTTGCTCCTGCCGCCATTGTAGGAAGATTTTGCCGGGTTGGTCCGTCCCCTTCCTATAAGATTCCTGCGTCCCCTCGGTGCGGACGCTTTCCAGGGACAGTACCGTGACCGACTTCATCCTTCCGCATGCTTTGCCGTCCGCGCTCGACGGGCGTGCGAACGTCAAGCTGCTCTCGCTCGACTGCTTCGACACGCTGCTCTGGCGCGACTGCCATGCGCCGATCGACCTCTTCGGCGCGCTGCCCGGCGTGAACGTCCTGCAGCGGCAATGGGCGGAGACCCGCGCCCGCACCGCCGTGATGGTGCAGCATCGTCACAAGGAAGTATCGATCGAGCAGATCTACCGCGAAATGTATCCGAATGCGCGCAAGGCGGAGATCACCGCCGCCGTCGCGCACGAGCTGGACGCCGAGGCGCGGCACTGCTTCGCCTTCCAGCCGGCGGTGGAACTGATCCGCGAGGCGAAGCGCCGCGGCATCGGCGTGATCATCGTCTCCGACACCTATCTCGACCAGAAGCAGCTGCGCGAACTGATCGCACGCGCTGCCGGCGTCGAAGTCGCGAACATGATCGAGCGGATCTTCTGCTCGTCCACCTACCACAAGTCCAAGTCGGACGGCCTCTATGCCGACGTGCTCAAGACGCTCAAGGTTCGGCCGGAAACGATCCTGCACATCGGCGACAATCCCATCGCCGACGTCGCCGGCGTGGCGCCGTTCGGGGTGCAGACGCTGCACCTCAAGCAGTTCACCGAAGCGACCGAGCAGCGGCTGCGCCTCGAATCCTCGATCAGTGCCATACTGCACCCAATGCTCCCGGAGATGATCGCAGCGCAGCAGCCCCACCGCGCCGCGCTCGCCATCGGCGAGCCGCGGATCGACGATCCGGCGAAAGCACTCGGCTTTTCGGTAATGGGCCCGGTTTTCCACAGCTATGAACGCTGGCTCCAGCAGGAGGCGGCGGCACTGCAGGCGGAGCGCGGCGGCACCGTCCACTGGCTGTTCATGATGCGCGACGGCCTGCTGCCGATGCGCATCCACCAGGTGGCGCAGCCCGAGAGCCCGGCCCACTCTGTCGAAATCAGCCGCTTCACCGCCGTCGCCTCCTCGCTCACCAGCCCGGAGGCGATCGACCGCTATGTCCAGTTCGACATCGGCAGCGACGCGCGCAAGATTGCGCAGCAGCTGCTGCTGCCACAGCACGAGGCGCGGGCGGTGCTGAAGGGCTTGCCCAAGGACCGACGTCGCATCCCGGCTTTTATCGAGGAGATCCGCAAGCCGCAGCGCGTCAAGCAGATCATCAAGGCCGGCCAAGGCTTTGCGGATCGGCTGATCGCGCATGTGCGCAGCGTCGTCGATCCGCAGCCCTGCGATACGCTGATGCTCGTAGACCTGGGTTATAACGGCTCGGTCCAGAACGACGTGGAGGCGCTGCTGCGCGAGCGCTTCGGCGTGCATGTCGCCGGCCGCTACCTGCTGCTGCGCGAACAGTTCCGCTCCGGCGGCGACAAGAAGGGTATGATCAGCGAAGACGCGTACGACTGCCACACGCTCGAGGCGATCGCCACCAATGTCGCCGTGCTCGAGCAGGTCTGCACCGCAGCCCAGGGCTCGACGGTCGATTACCAGGCGGACGGCACCCCGGTCCGCACCGCGAACAGCATCAAGGGCCGCCAGAGCGAAATTCGCGAACGCATCCAGGAAGGCACGCTGCGCTTCGAGCGGGAGCAGGCCGCCGCCCGGCTGCGCGGCGCCGCGGTCGACGAGATGCCGCTGTGGCGCCGCGCCGCCGCCGCGGTGCTCGGCCGGCTGATGTACTTGCCGATGGCGCACGAATTGGCGGTGCTCGCCGAGTTCGAGCACGACATCAACGAAGGCGTGAGCGACACCGTGGCGCTGTTTGATCCATCGAGCGCCCGGCATTGTCTTCACCAGCGCGGGCTGTTCTATATGAAGGGCTCCAACCGGATGTATTTGCCGGCCGAGTTGCACGGCGAGGGACTGCCGGTGAAGCTTGCCCTGCTCGCGCAGAAGCGCTTCGGGCTGCCGCTCAAATATGCCGATTTCGTCGACAGCACGATCTTGGTGCCGGTGATCGTCGCCGACGGGACCAACGTCTCGACCGGCAACGTCACCGCCACGCCCACGCACAACGGCTATTATCTGGCGCCGATCCCGATCGGCGACTGCCGCTTCTCGGTGGGCGTACAGTTCGGCCAGCTGTTCGACTGGGTGCAGGTGGAGAGCGCCACGTTCATGCCGGTCGAATATTTCCTGGCGAGCGCGCAGGGCGCCGGTGTGAACGAAATCAAGGCCGTGCCCTCACTGGAGGGCATGCAGCAGGCAGCACCGAAGCTGTTCCACTGTGCCGACGAATTCAGCTTCATGATGGTCCCCCCGCCGCCGCGCGAGGACGACCGGCCGATGATGCTCGCCTTGGTGTTCCGGCCCATCGCGAAGCGCGGAATCGCCCCCGTGGAAACGGTTCGGCAACCATCGCTGGTGCATGCACCCGGCGTGCGCTGAACCCGCACCTAAGCATTATCCCCGAAGCGACCGGTACCCCCGGAAACCATCCTATAATTCTGGAAAGATCCAGGGAAAGATTTTGGGCTCATCATGCTGAACGCCGTTGGTTTCGTCATCATTCTCGTGTGCGTGTTCGGGAGCTTCATGATCTCGGGCGGCAAGTTCGAGATCATTGCGCACGCGCTGCCGCACGAGATGATGGCAATCGGTGGCGCAGCGATCGGCGCCTTCATTGTCGGCAACTCGATGCCCACGGTGAAGAAGGCCGGCGCCGGCATCATGCGCGCGTTCAAGGGCGGCCGCTGGAAGGCCAGCGACTATACCGACCTGCTGACGCTGATGTTCACGCTGCTGACGCTGTTCAAGAAGAGCGGCGCCACCGGCATCGAACCGCACCTGGACAAGCCTGAGGAGAGCGATCTCTTCAAGC
The DNA here is from genome assembly GCF_900114095.1 of Sphingomonas sp. NFR04. Lineage (GTDB taxonomy): Bacteria > Pseudomonadota > Alphaproteobacteria > Sphingomonadales > Sphingomonadaceae > Sphingomonas. The sequence continues at coordinate 294,737 of NZ_FORV01000005.1, forward strand.
CCTATCCGCGGCTGCTGAAGGACCATCACCTGATCGAGTTCCTCTGCGATTACCTGCGGATGATGACCGTCAACTTCGAGGATCCGCACCAGCTGGAATCCGCGATGGAAGCGGATATCGAGAAGCACCACCACGAGGAAACCCATCCGCAGCACTCGCTGCAGCTGATGGCCGACGGACTGCCCGCCATCGGCATCGTCGCGGCGGTGCTCGGCGTCATCAAGACGATGGGCTCGATCGATCAGCCGACCGAGATCCTCGGCGCGATGATCGGCGGCGCGCTCGTCGGTACCTTTCTCGGCGTGCTTCTGTCCTACTGCGTGGTGGCGCCGCTTGCCGGCAAGCTGCTCGAGACGATCGAAGCCGACTCCAAGCCCTTCACCATCGTGAAGACCGCCATCGTTGCCTATGCCCAGAACCAGCCGGTGCAGGTCGCGATCGAAATCGCCCGTCGCATGACGCCTTCCGCGTTCGCGCCGAGCTTCCAGCAACTCGAAACCGCTCTCGACGAGGCCAAAAATGGACTTTCCCCTGCCACCGCTTGAGGCCGGCGCGGACAACGCGCTCGCGCTCCCCGCGCACGGAACCACCGTGACGGCCGCGGATCTTCAAACCCGCCTCATCCAGGCGGTCGACGGCGACGGCCCGGTCGAGATCGATGCCTCGCAGGTCGAGAGCGTCGGCCAGGCGGTGCTGCAGCTGATCGTCGCGGCCAAGGCCGAAGCCGACAAGCTCGGCAAGGCCTTCACCATCCTCAACCCCAGCACTGCCTTCACCGATCGTGTGAACCGTTGCCAGCTCGCAGCGGCGGTCGGCATTGATACCGGAGAACTTCTGTGACCAAGCTGATCCTTACCGTCGATGACTCCGCGAGCATGCGCATGCTGCTCAAGACGTCGCTGACCTCGCAGGGCTTTCGTATCGAGAGCGCGAACGACGGGCAGCATGGGCTGGAGCGCATGCACGAGGTCAAGCCCGACCTGCTCATCACCGACATCAACATGCCGAAGATGGACGGGTTCGAGCTGATCGAGGCCGTGCGCCAGGTTCCCGAATTCAAGGGCGTGCCGATCCTGGTGCTGTCGACCGAATTCTCGGACGAGAAGAAGCAGCGCGCCCGCTCCGCCGGCGCCACCGGCTGGATCACCAAGCCCTTCGAGGCCACCAAGCTGGGGGCGGCGATCCGCCGCGTCTGCCCGTGAGCGACGAATTCGACGATATCCAGGCAATCTTCTTCGAAGAGTGCACTGAAGGCCTCACGACGGCCGAGGAAGGGCTGTCGGCGATGCAGTCGGGCGATCTGTCCGGCGAAACCATTGCCGGCGTGTTCCGCGCGATCCACTCGATCAAGGGTGGTGCCGGCGCCTTCGGCCATTCGGACCTGACCGCCTTCGCGCACAAGTTCGAGAACGTGCTCGACGAGGTGCGTGCCGGGAAGATCGTCCCCACGCCCGGCGTGATCCGGGTGATGCTGAGCTCGTTCGACGTGCTGTCGGACCATGTCGAGGCGGCCAAGGGCAATGCGTCCCGGCCGAACGACGGGGCCGCGCTGAGCGCGCTTGAACAGGTGCTCGCCAACAAGGGCGTGCCGGATGGCGACGCGCCGGCTGCGGCCGCGCCTGCCGCGGCAGCCCCCGCTCCCGCCGCCCCGGCCCCTGCGCCGGCGATGGAGGAAGAGGAAGACGAGTTCGGCTTCCGCCCGGTGGGCGTGTCGCTCGATGATCTCGACGGCCCCGACGAGGCCGGCGGCTGGACCGTGCGCTTCAAGCCGTCGCGCGCCGCGCTCGCCAATGCCGGCGAGCCGCTGCTGACGGTGCGCGAGCTGGAGGGCCTGGGCGCGCGCGTCGACTCGGTCGAAATCAGCACGCTGCCCGCGCTGCGCGAGATCGATCCGGAAGACAGCTACTTCACCTGGGTGATGCACGCGCCGGCCGAGCTGCCGGAAAGCGACCTCTCCGACTGCTTCGACTTCGTCGCGCCGGACTCGGTGATCGAGATCAAGCGCAACGAAGACGTGGTCCTGCCCGAAGGGGCTGCCGACACTGAAATGGACGGCGACGAGATCCCGTTCGTGCCGGTGACGGCAACGGTAGACGACTTCATGGACCTGGGCCCTGCCCCGGCCGCACCTGCCCCGGCGCCCGTCCCGGCTCCGGCACCGGCACCCGTGGCGGCTGCTCCGGAAGCGGCGCCTGCCCCTGCGGCCGCGGCGACCCCGCCGGCCGGCGGTGGCGGCACGCCCGGTGGCCCTGGTGGCGGCGGTGCTGGCGGCGGCGGCGGTGGCCCGGCCAAGCCGGTCAACGAAGCCGCGCAGACCATCCGCGTGGACCTCGTCAAGCTCGACCTGCTGCTCAACCTGGTCGGCGAGCTGGTGATCCGCAACTCGATCCTGGCCGACCGGCTGTCGCCGGCCGATCGCCAGCGCGTCGAACTGCCCGAACTGGCCCGCCTCACCCGGCAGATCCAGGACAACGTCATGTCGCTGCGCGCCCAGCCGATCCGGCAGGCCTTCAGCCGCGTGCCGCGCATGCTCCGCGATCTGTCGGTCGAGACCGGCAAGCAGATCAACCTCGAGACGATCGGTGAGACGACCGAAGTCGACAAGGGCGTGATCGAGAAGATCGGCGATCCGCTGACCCACATGATCCGCAACGCCGCGGACCATGGCCTGGAAAGCGCCGAGGAGCGGATCGCGGCGGGCAAGGACCCCGCGGGCACGATCAAGCTGTCGGCCGAGCAGAAGGGCGCCCGTATCTTCGTTCGCGTGGCGGACAATGGCCGCGGCATCAACCGCGAACGCGTCCGCGCCAAGGCGGTCGAAAAGGGCATCATCAGCGCCGATGCGGTGCTGACGAACGAGGAAATCGACCAGCTGATCTGCGCCCCGGGCTTCTCCACCGCGGAGAAGATCTCGAACATCTCGGGTCGCGGCGTGGGCATGGACGTGGTGCGCTCGAACGTGGAAGCCCTGGGCGGCCGCGTCGAGATCCACTCGGTGCCCGGCGAAGGCACGACCTTCACGATGATCCTGCCGCTCACGCTGGCCATTCTGGACGGCATGATCGTGCGGCTCGCCGGCCAGCGCTTCGTCCTGCCGCTGACGCACGTGCTGGAGACGATCCAGCCCGAGCCCGGCCAGGTGAAGCGCACCGCGCCCGACCACGAAGTGATCGACATGCGCGGCGAATATCTGCCGGTGAAGCGTGCGACCGAGATCTTCGGCCTGAACGACGACCGCGCCATCGAGGACTCGCTGGTGGTGATCGTCGAGAGCGAAAGCTCGGGCAAGGTCGGTCTCGTCGTCGACACCATCGATGACCGCCGCGAAGTGGTGATCAAGAGCCTGGATCAGAACCTGCATCCGATCCGCGGCCTGGGTGGCGCGACCATCCTGGGCGACGGCTCGATCGCTCTCATCCTCGACATCGAGGCGCTGGTTTCCTCGCCTACCCGTTTCACGCCCAAAGGACTGGCAGCATGAGCACCCCCGACACCGCCAATGATCGCAAGATCGTAACCTTCTCGCTGGCCAAGCAGATCTTCGGGATCGACATGAGCGCGCTCATCGAAATCCGCGAATGGGACGAGCCGACGCCGCTTCCCAACGTCCCCAGCTTCATCAAGGGCGTGACCAACCTGCGCGGCAACGTGATCCCGGTGGTCGGCCTGGCCGAGCGCCTGGGCTGGGAGCCGAGCCAGCTGCATGCGCGCTCGTGCATCCTGGTGGTCAACATCATGGGCAAGCAGGCAGGCTTCCTGGTCGACGAAGTCAACGACATCGTGGGCATCAACGTGGGCGAGATCCAGCCGGCACCGGCGGTCGAGACCGCGCTGGAGGAAAGCGTGATCGCCGGCCTCGTCCGTATCGCCACCCGCGCCAAGGACGGCACGCGCGACGAGAATGGCAGCATGGTCCTGCTGCTCGATCTCAACGCGCTCAGCCTGACCAAGCACCTGGATCTCGCGGCATGAGCCCCGCCGGGGGCGCCGCCGCGGCGTCCGCCGGCGCCGGTAACGCGATGGCACCAGGCCAGAACGCGGAGCTTACGCCGCGCGATTTCCAGGCCATCGCTGCGATCATGTACGACGATGCCCGCATTTCGCTCAGCGAGGCGAAGACCACGCTCGTCCAGTCGCGCCTCGCGCGCCGGCTGCGCAAGTTCGGCCTGAACCGCTTCTGCGACTATGTCGACCTGGTGCACAGCGATGCGGAAGAACGCCATGCGATGGTGGTGGCGCTCACCACCAACCACACGCACTTCTTCCGCGAGCCGCATCATTTCGACCATTTCCGCGAGACCGTGATCCCCACGCTCCAGCGGAAACAGGGTCCGATCCGGATCTGGTCTGCAGGCTGCTCGTCGGGCGAGGAGGTCTACACGATCGCGATGTGCCTGCTGGGCCCCAGCCGGAGCAGCGCCTCGTGGTTGCGCAATGCCGATGTCCGGCTGCTCGCCACCGATATCGCCCCGCACGTGGTCGAGTCGGTGCAGCGCGGGGTCTATGCGGAGAATGTCGCGGCGGGCGTGCCGGAGCCGTATCGCTCGACCTGGATGAAGCCGACGCAAGGCGGCTTCGTGATGGCCGACGAAGCCCGGCAGATGGTCACCGCGAAAGTATTGAACCTGTTCGAGCCCTGGCCCCTCAAGGCCGCCTATGATGTCATTTTCTGCCGTAACGTCATGATCTATTTCGGAGATCCCGCGAAGGAAGAGCTGGAGCATCGCTTCGTCGAACAGCTCGCCCGGGGGAGCTTCCTGTATATCGGTCACTCGGAACGGCTGATCGGCCCGGCCGCGAGCAAGATGCGCTCGTGCGGGCACACTATTTACCAGAAGCCGGAGTAATGGGCATGAAACCAGTCCGCACGCTCATCGTCGACGACAGCGCATCGATGCGCGCGACGCTGAAGCGCATGCTCTCGGCCGACCCCGAGATCGAAGTGGTCGGCATGGCGCCGGAGCCGTTCGCGGCCCGCGACATGATCAAGGCGCTCAACCCCGACGTGCTGACGCTCGACGTCGAGATGCCCGGGATGGACGGCCTGTCGTTCCTGGAGCGCATCATGCGCCTTCGGCCGATGCCGGTGGTGATGTGCTCCACCCTCACCGCCCGCGGTGCGGAAGTGACGATCGAGGCGCTGCGCCTCGGCGCGGTCGACTATGTCACCAAGCCGAGCGGCACGCCCGACGATATCGAGCGCGATGCCAGCCTGCTGTGCGAGAAGGTGAAGAGCGCGGCGCGCTCGGTTGCCCGCGCCGGCCCGCAGCGCCTGCCCGCCCAGCCGAGCGTCGCCTCGGCCGGCGGCGGCGGTGCCGCGGCCCAGCTGATCGCGATCGGCTCGTCGACGGGCGGCGTGGAAGCCTTGTTCTCGCTGCTGCCGGCGCTGCCGGAAGATTCGCCGCCGATCCTGATCGTGCAGCACATGCCGGCAACCTTCACGCGCAGCTTCGCGCAGCGCCTGAACGCCGAGTGCCGGGTCAACGTAGTGGAAGCTACGGATGGTGCCCAGGTGACCCCGGGAACCGTCTATATTGCTCCTGGAGGCGAACGACATATGGAACTCCAGGGCGGTGCCAATGGCCGGATCAAGCTGATCCCCGGCAATCCGGTCACCGGCCATCGTCCTTCGGTGGACGTGCTGTTCCGCTCGGTCTCCAAACTGGGCGCCGGTGCCGTCGGCGTCATCCTCACGGGGATGGGCAGCGACGGCGCACAGGGCCTGCTGGAAATGCGTCGGGCCGGTGCCCGCACGCTTGGCCAGACCAAGGAAACCTGCGTGGTGTGGGGCATGCCCCGCGCCGCCAAGGAAGCGGGTGCAGTGGAGAAGGAAGTTGGCCTGTCGGCGATGCCGGAGGCCATTCTGAAAGCTTGTCGAGAAACGGTTAAGGTTGGGAGCGCATAACAATGCCCGCTGCATCACAAATCAAGGTGATGGTCGTTGATGATCAGACCAGTATGCGGGCGATGATCCGTCGTGCGCTACAGGACCTGGGGTTCAAGGACGTTCGCGACAAGGCCAGTGCGCCCGAGGCGCTCTCGTCGATCAAGAGCGATCGTGTCCACCTGGTCATCTCCGACTACAACATGCCCGAGATGGACGGGCTGCAGTTCCTGGAGGCGGTTCGCGCCGACCCGGTGATCGGCAAGACCGTGTTCATCATGCTCACCGGCTCGTCCGACCGCGAGGTCGTGCAGAAGGCGGCGGCGCTGGGCGTGAACAACTATGTCGTCAAGCCTTTCGCGCCGGCGGCGCTGAAGGAAAAGATCGAACGCGTCTTCGGCGAGCTGACCTGATATGCGCAGAGTTTCCATCGTACAGGGCGAGAACGCGGTCATCGCGGAGCCCCATGTCATGATTTCGACCCTGCTCGGGAGCTGCGTGGCCGCATGCCTCTACGACCCGGTCGCCAAGGTCGGAGGCATGAACCACTTCCTGCTCGGGGAGCCGGGCGCGGACCACAAGGTCTCGAGCTCGGACATGGCGCGCTACGGCGTGCATGCGATGGAACTGCTGATCAACAGCATGATGGCCAAGGGCGCCACGCGCACGCGGCTGCAGGCCCACCTGTACGGTGGCGCCAACATCATCTCCGGCCTGGGGGGCATCGGCGCGTCGAACGCCGCCTTTGCCCGCCGGTTCATGGAGACCGAAGGCATCGCGATTGCGCATTGCGATCTCGGCGGCACGCTCGCCCGCAAGGTCGAGTTCCTGCCGCACGAGGGCAAGAGCCGCTGCACCAAGGTGGCGGAGCGTGTCCAGGAACGTCCGGTCGCCCCCCTGCCCATTGCCGCCCCCGACGGAGAATTGGAGCTTTTCTGATGTCGTGCCTGCCCATGTCGGAACCGTCCCACCCCCAGGCCCTGCCCGGCTACGACCCCTTTGCGGGCGTGCTGCACAGCGTCATGGCCGGCGAGATCCGCGAAATCAGCAAGAAGCTGGAAGGCCTGGCCGAAGTGCTGGTCTGCGACGAGCATTTCGCTGCCAACTATCTCGAACAGCTCCAGGCGTTCGACTATCTGATCCAGCACGCCGACGAGTGCGTGAACCTGCTGGAGCGGATCGCGGGCGGCGAGGATTCGCTCTCGGCGATCAGCCATGTCCGTCTCGGCGCCGTCCAGGAACGCCTGCGCAACGCGCTGAAGGGTCAGTAACATGGCCCGCGGGGGGGACGTTCGGCCGATCATCGTCAAGAAGGTCAAGAAGACCGCTGCCGCCCATCACGGCGGCGCGTGGAAGGTGGCCTATGCCGACTTCGTGACGGCGATGATGGCCTTCTTCATGCTGCTGTGGCTGATTGCCAATCCGGACAAGGACCGACTGAAGGGCCTCGCCAAATATTTCTCGCCGACGGTCGCCGACAGCGGCCCCTCCACGCCAGTGAGCAATTCCGCGCCCGGCGCCGGGGGCCCGACCCGCCGTTCCGAGGCCGATCCCAGCACCGCCAAGGGCCAGCCCACCTTCGAGGTGACCACCGCCGGCTCGGCGCGCGGTGGCACGGCCGACGTGCCCGCGACGATGCGCGTCATGGCCTCCGAACTGATGGTGGCGCTGGAAGCGACGCCGCAGTCGCAGGGCAAGAAGAATGTCGACGTCCAGCAGGATCGGCAGGGCCTGCGGATCACGCTGATGGACACCGATCAGCAGCCGATGTTCAAGTCGAACACGGCCGAGCTCAATCCCTATGCGCGCACCCTGCTCACCAAGATCGCGCAGAAGATCTCCACCGTCGGCGCGCAGATCGCGATCGAGGGGCATACCGACGGCGCCGGCGGGCAGAGCGATGCCAATTGGCTGCTCTCCGGCCAGCGCGCCCTCGCCGCCCGCTCGGCGCTGGTCGCTGGCGGTGTGACCGCGGATCGCTTTGCCGAGGTGGTAGCGATGGGCGCCACCCAGCCGGTCTATCCGGACCAGCCCAACCGCGCCGAGAACCGTCGCATCAGCATCGTGCTCAAGGGCCAGACCTCGGCGCTGCCGACCGACTCCAGCTTCAAGTTCTGAGGGGCCGCTCGTGAAGAAACTGCTGTTCCTCATCGTCGCGCTGATCGCCGGCCTCTCCGCCGGCGGGGGCACCGCCTATGCGATGATGAAGATGCTCGGCATCGGCGCGCCCAAGCAGGAAGCCCAGGCCGACGAGAAGGAAGAAGCCGGCAAGTTCGTGCCCACCGGCAAGGTGCTGGTGCCGCTCGTCTTCGCCGACGGGCATCTGGCCGGCTATGCCTCGATGGAAGTGCAACTCCAGGTCGACGAGGCCAAGGCCGATTTCGTCACGCAGCGCATGCCGCTGCTGCTCCACGCGATCAACATGCGCACCTATCGCACCCCGATGGCGGCGGGCCCCGACGGCATGCTGCCGGATCTGGAAGGCTTCCGGAAGCTGGTCGATGCCTCCGCCAACGAAGCCTTCGGCCCGAAGGTGGTGCGCAAGATTGCGGTGACCAACGCCAACCCCGCCTGATATTCGTATCCGACATTCGTACGACTACCGAAGCGAAGCTGAACGTCCGTTCATCCTATAATATGCATAGGGGCTGCCGGTTTGCAGTCGAACGGGGAGATGAACGCCGTGGGCGCAGCCGAACACCAGTTTGACCACGACAGCAGCGATTCCGGCCCCTGGGCCGCGCGTGCCCCGCGCACGGTGACGACGCTGATGGTGGGCAAGCTGATCTGCACCGGCGCCGGCGAACAACTCTGCCGAGTCCGCAACATCTCCGCCACCGGCATGATGCTCGAAAGCCCCTTCCCCTTGCGCCAGGCCGACGGGATCGTCGTCGAGCTGCGCGGCGGCCCGGTGCTGGAGGGCAAGATCATGTGGGTCAGCGCCGGGCGCGCCGGCGTGCAATTTCACGAACCCATCGATGTCGAGGAGGTGCTCGCCACCGCCAAGGGCAGTTCCCCCGCCGCACGCCTGCGCCGCGCCGTGCCGCGCGCGCCGCGCTTCGCGATCGCCGGCACCGCCCGGCTCGTCTGCAACGGCGTCTCGCACAACGTGGCGATGGAGAATATCTCGCAGAGCGGCGCCCGCGTGCGCCTGTCCAACCAGCCCGATCTCGATCGGGTGATGACCTTGGTCGTCCCCGGCCTGAGTCCGCGCAGCTGCACCGTGCGCTGGGCCGAAGACGACTCCGCCGGCGTCGCCTTCATCGAGATGATTCCCTATGCCGAGCTCTCCGCCTGGCTGAACGAGGTACAGCCGCCGCGCTGAGCGGCGACGACTGCCCCGCCCCGCTCAGGCCGCCGCCGGCAAGGGCTGCCGCGCCCGGCGACGCCGCAGCGCCGCACCGGCCCCGGCCACCCCCAGGATCAACAGCACCCAAGTCTCGACTTCGGGTACCGCGCTGATGCCCAGCTGGCGCACCATCGTTTCGGCGATGACGCGGTGGACCTGCGTGGTCGGGTGGATCCCGTCGAAATAGAGCGCATTGCTGCAACTCGCGAGCTGCGACGGTCCGCCGCCGATGACCTGACACGGCGTCGTCGTGTTCAGCGTGCCCGGCAGGCCGAAGGACGATGGGGACGCGAGCAGATCATGCTCGATCGCGAACAGGTCGAAGAAATCGGCGGTGACGCCGGGCTGGCTGCCGATGCCCTGGGCTGTGACCTGCAACGCCTGGCTGATCTGCTGCGAGCGCGCGGTCAGTTCGTCGAGGCGACCGGGCACCCCGCCCACCTCCGCGACCGAGAGCGGCAGCAGACCGATGTCCGGCGAACCGACGATCAGGAAGTGGCGCGCGCCGAGGCCGTAGAGCGCGCCCACCGCGTCACTGAAGTCGGTGAGTGCAGAAGCGAAGTTCACCGGCCCGCCGGTCTGGTCCGTATTGCGGACATCGTTGCCGCCGAACGTGACCAGCACCAGCGCATTGCTGTCGATCGGCGCGCCGACCCTGTCCCAATACGACCCGACCTGGGCGAGGAAGCTGGGACTGCGCTCGCCCGGCACCGTCTCCGCGGTCGCTCCGCCGAACGCCATGTTCAGCCCGCCCGCGTATAGCGGCGTCGTCGCATGGCCGGTGATGGCGAGGCTGAGATAATCGGCGAAGTTGAAGCCGTTCGAGAAACGTCCGCCGACATAGCCATCCTCGGGCTTCGCGACGGCACCGCCCGTGGCCAGATAGGCATTGCCCGCATCCACCAGGCTGTCGCCGAACACATAGAGCCCGGAATAGGTCGGACCTGCCTGTGCTGCCACCGGCGCAAAGCACAGGACTGCAAACGCAAAAAATCGCGTGAAAGCCTTCATGGCGCATCCCCTCTCGTTAACCGATCTTTACCGGTCCCGAGGGAAACATCCAAGTAGTTCATTTGCGGTACGCGTCGAATATCGGGCACCTACAGCATCTATACTGCAGCGCAGCAAATATAGATCGCCGAGATGCATGCGCCGCGGCGGAGCAGCGGGCTCAGACCTGGATGTCGAGCTTGGCCAGTTCCACGCGCACGCGCACGTCGATTTCGCGCATCAGTGCGGCTAGCTGTGGGTCGGCCGGCGTCGGCACCGTCTCGGACCACTGCACGATCTCGCGCAGCCGTCCGACATCGGGCGTTCCCGCCACCAGTTCCTTGTGCAGCCGATCGAGCGCATCGATGCCGCGCTCGACGTCGCGCGCCTGCTTGCGGCGGCGTTCGGCGATCGGATTGTTGGCGGCGATCGCGACCAGCATCTGCACGCTGGTGGCAGCGATCGTGCCCGGTGCCGGCATCGGGTGCGGCGGCGCGGCGACCTGTTCCTCGAGGCGGCTCGCCAGGCTCGGCACGGATTTGGGCAACGCCGCCAGCAGGTTGCGCGCCATCATCGGTGACAGGCTGTCGATACGCACGAAATCAGACCCTCGCGAGCCGTCTTGGCTCTCCTCTTCCTATAAGATGAGTAGCGTTAATTTTCCACTTGGCCCGAGAGGTTTATGTATCGTCTCTCCGCATCGTTCCTGGCGCTCGCGCTGGCCTGTTTCGGCGCGCCCCAGGCGATGGCCCAGACCCGGATCAAGGACATCGTCGACGTCGAAAATGTCCGCGAAAACCAGCTGGTTGGCTATGGCCTCGTGGTCGGCCTCGCCGGCACCGGCGATCGTATCCGCAATGCCCCCTTCACCGAGGAATCGATGCAGTCGATGCTCGAGCGGATGGGCGTTAACATTCGCGGCACGCAGATGCGCACGCAGAATGTCGCCGCCGTCTCGATCACCGCGACGATGCCGCCCTTCTCGCGCAACGGTTCTCGGATCGACGTGCAGGTCTCCGCGCTCGGCGATGCGACCAGCCTCCAAGGCGGCACGCTGATCGCCTCGTCGCTGCGCGCGCTCGACGGCGAGATCTATGCCGTGGCGCAGGGCCCGGTCGCCGTCTCCGGCTTCAAGGCGCAGGGTGCGGCGGCGAACGTCAGCCGCGGCGTCACCACCTCGGCGCGGATCGCCGGCGGCGCGATCGTCGAGCGCGAGGTGCCCTATCAGCTGCGTTCGGCGAACAGCCTCAAGCTCGCGCTGAAGAACCCCGATTTCTCGACCGCCGACCGCATCGCCCGCGCGATCAACGGCCGCTATCCCGGCGCCGCGCAGATGCTCGACCCGGCAACGGTCGAGCTGCGCCCAACCGGCCAGTTCGCCGGATCGGTGATCGACCTCGTCACCCAGGTCGGCGATCTCGAAGTGAAGGTCGACCAGCCCGCCAAGGTGGTGATCAACGAAGCCTCGGGTACCGTGGTGATGAACAGCGACGTGCGGATCACGCCGGTCGCGATCGCGCAGGGCGGCCTGACCATCTCGGTCACCGAAGCTCCGCAGGTCTCGCAGCCCGGTCCCTTCTCCCAGGGGCAGACGACGGTGGTGCCGCGCACGCAGGTGCAGGTGAACGACGGCAACGGCGCCAGCCTCGCCGTGATCAACGGATCGTCGCTCAAGGCGCTGGTGAGCGGGCTCAACACGCTCGGTGTCTCGCCGCGCGACCTGATCACCATCCTCCAGGCGATCAAGACGGCCGGCGCGCTCCAGGCCGAAATCGAGGTGCAGTGATGAACGACACGTCTCCCCTGCCCCAGGCAGCCCTTGCCGGGGCGACCACCCCGGCCAAGCCGATGCCCAAGGTGGACGCGAAGAACGCCAAGACCGCCGAGGACTTCGAAAGTGTGTTTCTGGGCCAGATGACCCAGCTCATGATGCAAAGTGTTCAACAAGACGAACAGTTTAGCGGTGGCAACGGCGAGGAGATCTTCCGCGGCGTGCTTGCCGAGAAGCTCGGCGTCGCCATGGCGCGCCGCGGCGGAATCGGCCTTGCGCCGGCCGTCCTCGACCAGATCCTCAAGCTTCAGCAAGGACAGAAATGATCACGCAGCTCGTCGATGCGATGCTTTCCCTCACCGCCCTGATGGAGGAGGAGAGCGAACGTTTGGCCCGCACGCCCTACATCCGCGAACTCGGCGAAATCGCCGATGCCAAATTGCGGCTCGCCGGCCGCATCGAAGCGGAAGTCGCGCGGCTGAAGCGCGAGAATCCGGAAGACTGGCTGGAGACGCTGGAGCCGGAAGCGCGTGAGCAATTGTCTGAAGCAAGCCGCGCATTGCGCGACGCTTCGGTCGTCAACTCGCGAATACTTTCGCGCCAGATCGAATTGTCGGCCGAAATGATGGCAGCTATTGCTTCGGAGGCGCAGCGTCTTACCGGCAGCCGCAGCACGACCTATAGCGCATGCGGCGGGCTGTACGGCATGGATGCGCCCGCGCCGATCTCCGTAAATGCACGTTTGTGAAGGTGTTTTTGATTCGGCGCGCTCTGAAATCCACGCTGCGGCGCGGAATATTTCTGTGCCATTTCAGGCGCCGAACACATTGAAACACGCCAAGGTCGCCACATAAACCGTTGATCAGAAACGATTTATAAATGGTGTACTTGCGATTAACTATAGAGTGGCAAATTCTGCACGTTCCTTTATAAAGAAAAGGACAGCGCGTATGGGAAGAAGAGGGTTTCCTGCCTGAAACATCGGGCAGCTCCCAGCGGCTGTGCATGCTTTAGGGAGGTGTGGATGAACAAGCTCAAGACTCTGATGATCGCGGCTGCTTCGGTGGCTGGCGCTCTTACCATGTCGGGTACCGCGCAGGCGACCACGGTCGTTTGCGTCGATTCGGCTGCAGCCGTTTGCAGCTTCGACGGCTTCGGCGGTGGCTGGAACAACGTGAAGGTCGCCAAGAAGACGACCGCCACCCAGTCGTTCGCGCTGACGATCAACGCGCCGGGCGTCCTGCACGTCAGCATCTCGTCCTTCTATCTGGACCTGATCAGCCTCTCGTTCGGCGGCGTCACGCTGACCGGCATCGAAAAGGGCGAGGTCTATTCGTTCGCGGTCATCCCGTCGAAGACGCCGCAGCTGCTGACGGTGGTGATGAAGAACACCAAGACCAAGGACTATGGCTACAGCTCGCAGCTGGACTTCGCACCGGTTCCCGAACCGGCCGCGTGGGGCCTGATGATCGCCGGCTTCGGCATGGCGGGTGGCGCGCTGCGTCGCCGCCGCACCGCGCGCCTCGCGATCGCCTGATCGCAACGCCACGGCGTGCAAACGGAAAGGGCCGCGAGCGCATGCTCGCGGCCCTTTTTGTCGTCCGCGGCGGGCGGGTGCGGCCTCAGCCGCCGCTCTTGCCCAGCGCGGTCTTCAGCAGCACCATCTGCTTGCGGTAGATATTGGTCATCGCGCTGAAATCGGCCTGCACCTTGCCCATCTTGAGCAGCTGGTCTTCCAGCGTGACGTTGTTGCCGTCGGGCTTGGTCTCGGTCACGTCCTTGTCGAAGACGATCCCGCTGCCCATCGGCTGCACCGCGCCCAGATTCTTCATCGTGCCGGTCAGTTCGACACGCGGCTTGGCGATGCTGATGCCGCCGGCGCCCTGGAGCAGATCGCCGAAATTGGGCTCGGACACGTCGCGCGACTTGTAGCCGGGCGTTTCGCTGTTCGCGAGATTCTGCGCGATCACCTGCTGGCGCTGCGACAGATTCTGCATCCGCATCTGGATGGCGGAGAAGATGGTCGGCATTTCGGACATGGTTCAGAATCCCAACAGGCTCGTGGCGGTGCTCGGGCCGGACTGCAGCCGCGACAGCGCCGCCTGGTAATTTTTCAGCTGCGCCTGCTCGACCGCGGTGGAAGCGCCCTTCTTCCCCGATTTGGTCGTGCCGGTGCTGTCGACGATCGTCGCCTTGCCGTCATCCCAATATAGAGAGCGATAGGCGGTCTGCGTCATCGAGATCGCATCTTTGATCTTGCCGAGTGCGGCCTTGGCATTGTCGACCGAGGCGAGGCTCAGCGCCTCGCTGAGCTCGAGCCCGTACGCGCCGCCCGGCTTCACCTTGGGCGCCGTACCCACCACGGCGGCCGCATTGGCAATACGCTGCGGCTCCAGCCCGAGCTTCGAGAGCGCATCTGCGTCGGCACTGCCGGCGAGCAGTTCCATCTCATGGCCCTGCTTCATCGAGATGCGCAACGACTGCACCCCATCGATCGTGGTGGCGGTGACGGTGCCCTTGGAGGCGCCGATCATGCCCTGAAGGCGATCGGCGATGGTCTTCAGCGTGTCGCCCTTTTCGATCGTCACGCGGCGCACGGCGAGATTGTCTGCCTTGATCGAGAAATAGTCGCCCTCGCGCAGCGTCGTCTGGGTGGTGACCCGGTCGGACACCGTCGGGTTGAGCACGCCGCGGCCGAAGCCCAGCGCCGACAGCGCGGTGGCGCCGCCCACATCCGCCGCGACGCGCACCGGCTCGGTCCGCGTCTGGATCTGGCCGAACTGGGTGGTCGTGCCGACCGTGCCGCTCGCCGCATCGATCTGGGTGACGAAACCGTCGACCGGGCCCCGCCGGGTTGCACCCAGGTCGCCCGTCGTGCGGCCGCCGGCATAGATCTTGTCGCCCATGAAGGCGACGCTGTCGATCTGGTCGTCCTCGCCGGTGCCGACATAGGTGGTCGACGCGGTGGAGAGGGCGGAATCGATGCGCGTCACGAAGCCGTCGCGGCCACCGCTGAGCGCATTGGCCTGCGTGCCGGCGATCGCCGTGCTGGTGGCGCCGCCCACGGCGATGCTGCCGTCTGCTGCCACTGCCAGCGCACGGGCGTCGGCCGTGCCCAGGCTGATGCTGCCAAGGGTATTCGACAGCGAATCCGCCTGCATCTTCACCACGCTGGCCACGCCCTGGCTGGAGACGAGGGCCAGCAGATTACCGTCCTTGTCGGTCGCCAGGCTGGTGATGGTGTCGCTGCCGCCGGTATTGATCGTGCGGCGCTCGGCGATCTTGCCGGCGGAGTCGATCCGCACCACCATCGCATCGCCGCCATCTTCGTTGGAGACGCGACCGGCGACGAAGACCGAGCCGTCCGCGCCCACGGTCACGGCGCGGGCGGTATCGGCATCCTTGGAAACGACCAGGGTGGAAAATTGCTCGTCGCCATTGGCGGCGTATTTCGCCACCGCCATGTCGCCGTCGGCAGTGATGCCGTTGAAGCTGCCGGTCACCGTGCCGGCGACGACCACGCTGCCGTCCTGCCCCAGCGAGACCGATGCGCCGGTCGCCGCGCCGGTGGCGCCCAGATTGCGCTGCCACACCACCTTGCCCGAGCTGTCCATCTTGGTGAGGAACAGATTGTCGTCGCCGGTGGAGAGGTTTGCGCCCAGATCGCCCTTGGTGGTGCCGACCACATAGCTGAAGCCCTGCGCGTCGGTGACGCTCGCCGCCGCCGTGGTGGTGGCATAGACGTTGCTGGTCTGGGTGGTCTGAAGCTTGACCTTGCCGTCGGCGTCCTCGACCGCGGTGGTGACATTGGTCGTCTTGCCTGCGGCGACGTTCTGCGCGGTGCCCTGGCGGTCCAGCGCCTCGATCGTCCCCATGTTGACCTTGGCATTGTCGCCCGTGGGATCGTTGAGGCGGAATATCTCGGTCGAGGTGGGCGAATCGAGCGGCGTCTGGCCGGTGGTGACGACCAGCGAATCCTTGGCGCCGACCTGGTCGAGGCTGACCTGCTCGATGCCGTCCGGCGTCTCGAGGTTCAGCCGCCACATGCCGTCGCTGGTCAGCTCCGGCTGGAAGCGGGCGTTCCACTTGCTGACCGGCTCGCCCTTGCTGTCTGTCATCACGCTGCCGTCGTCGTCATAGACGAGCACCGACTTGATCTGGGCGTTGAGCGCGTCCGCGACCGAGTTGATCGTCGGCGGCTGGGGACCGGTCGACAGGTCGACGGTGAAGCTCTGCGACTGGGTGCCGCGCTTGATGCCGACGACGAACTGTTCGTTGCCGGTAAGGCCGGGCAGCGGATCCGATGCCATCTTCACCAGCGTCTTGCCGTTGGTCTCGTAGAGGTCGGTCGCGGCGAGCTCGCTGGTCTTGACGGTGGTGGTCGCCTTGCCGAACGCCAGCTTGACCTTGTCCGAAGGCGACGAGGCCAGATAGCTCTGCAGATCGGCCAGGCCCTTGGAGAAGGCCTTCTGATATTGCGCGCGCTGCGCGTCCGACGTGGTCTTGTCGGCGGCGCCTTCGGCAAGCACGCGCAGCTTGTCCAGCGCCTTGAACGCGGTGAAGGTGGTCTTCACGTCGTCGGGCAGCAGATTGCCGCTGCTGTCGCTGGTCGCCGGCTGGATCAGCGTTTTCGAGGCCAGGATCGAGGTGAGCTGCGACGAGGTGGCGTTGCCATCCTTGTCCTTCCAGGGCGGCGCGGTGACGGCGGTGGTGAACTGCGCCTTGGCGGTCTTCACCGCCTTGCTCTCAAAGGTCGGCAGCGCACCAATGGCCGAGAAGGCATCCTGCCCGGTCAGCACGCTTAGTCCGATGAGATTTGCGGCTAAATTAACCATGATCCGATCCGTCCCTTCCCCATTTACTTTCTATAATAGAGGAGAGCGCGGCCTTGCGGGTGCGCGCGGACCATTTTCTGCAGGGATGAGCATGGCTTCTGTCGCCACGGTGGGTGAACCGCCCGAACTGAAGAAATTCACCGGACCGCAGCGTGCGGCCGCGCTGATGCTCGCGCTCGGCAAGGAACATGGCGCCCCGATCTGGGACCAGCTCTCCACCGACGAGATCAAGGAGCTTTCCTCGACCATCTCCAGCCTGGGGCGCATCCCCAGCGTCGTGGTCGAATATCTGCTCGTCCAGTTCACCGGCGAAGTGGCGAGCATGGCCTCGCTCCACGGCAGCTACGAAACCACCGAACGCCTGCTCGCCGGCATCCTGCCGAACGACAAAGTGAAGGAGATCATGGAGGATATCCGTGGTCCCTCGGGCCGGACGATGTGGGACAAGCTGTCCAACGTCTCCGAGACGGTGCTGGCCGGCGCGCTCAAGCAGGAATATCCGCAGACCGTCGCGGTCATCCTCTCCAAGCTGCGCCCGGACCATGCCGCGCGCGTGCTCGCCGAGCTGCCGCGCGACTTCGCGGTGGACGTGATCATGCGCATGCTGCGGATGGACACGGTGCAGAAGGAAGTGATCAACCAGGTCGAGCAGACGCTGAAGACCGAGTTCATGACCAACCTCTCCCGCTCGCAGAAGCGCGATCCGCACGAGAGCATGGCCGAGCTGTTCAACTCGCTCGACCGCTCGACCGAGGAAGCGATGCTCACCGCGCTCGATGCCAAGGCGCCCGAAAGCGCCGAACGCATCCGCGCGCTGATGTTCACCTTCGAGGACCTCGCCAACCTGCTGCCGCCGGCGATCGCCTCGATCGTCCGCAATGCCGACAAGCGCGAGATGGCGCTGGCGCTGAAGGGTGCCCCGGAACAGCTGAAGACGATGTTCTTCAACGCGATGACCGAGCGCGCCGCCAAGCTGATGCGCGAGGACATGGCGGGCATGGGCCCGGTGCGTGCCCGCGATTGCGAAGAGGCCCAGTCGAGCCTCGTCCGCCTGGCCAAGGACCTTGCCGATCGCGGCGAGATCCTGCTGGTCGATCCCAAGTCCGACGACGCGATGATTATCTGAGGAGCATGGCAGCATGAGCATCCATGTCGAACGTTTCGCCTTCGACCGCGTCTTCTCGGCGCCGATCCCCGACAAGAAGCTGGTCAACGAGGACGCGCTGATCGAGCTGGCCGCGCTGCGCGCCGAGCTCGCGCTGCTCAAGGCCGACCAGCAGGCGGTGATCGATCGCGCCCGCGCCGAAGGCTTCGAGGCCGGGCTTGCCCAGGCGCGGGCCGAGCGCGAGGTCGCCCTGCTCAGCGCGGTCGACGCGCTGCACGCCGGTATCGAAGTGATCGACGCCCAGTTCACCGAAATCACCGAGCGGGTGACCAGCGAAGCGACCGAAGTCGCGCTCGCCGCCGCCGACCATATCGCCGCGCGCGCGATCGAGCGTGCGCCCGGCGAGGCGATCGACGCGGCGATCGGTCGCGTGCTCGGCCAGGTCGCGCGCGGCACCGAGCTGCAGGTGCGCGTCCACCCCGATCTTGTCGACGACATCGAAGCCAAGATCGCCGACCGCCAGTCCAAGGATCGCCGCAAGCTGAGCCTCACCGTCGCCCCCGACGCGACGCTGGCCATGGGCGATGCGCTGATCAACTGGGACGAGGGCGGCCTCGCGCTCAACGCCCAGCAACGTCGCGAGGCGATCACCGCCGAGCTGGAGAGCCTGCTGCTCCACTGAGGACCATGTCGCGCGTTCTCCCGACCAAAGGAGAATCACGCGCCACCCCAAACACTCCGTCATCCCCGCGCAGGCGGGGATGACGGCGTAGGAGATTGAGCGGAACGGCAAATCGGGCGGACGGTTGAGCTCCTTCGAACCTTCGAAGGAAATCAGCCATGCCGCAGCCCGTCCGTTTCTCGCCGTCCGTCGAACAGCCCCAGCCCGACGAGGCGGAGACGATCGCCGGGCTGAAGCAACAGTTCGAGAAGATCCTCGACACCACCTCCGAAGACTATCAGCACGCGGTCCGCTCAGTGCATGCCAAGGGCCATGGCCTCGCGCGCGGAACCTTTACGGTCGCCGACAATCTGCCGCCCGAGCTGGCACAGGGCCTGTTCGCGACGCCGGGGAGCCATGAAGCGATCCTGCGTTTCTCCACCAATGCCGGCGACATCCTCGATGATTCGATCCGCCTGCCGCGCGGCGTGGCATTGAAGGTGCTCGGCGTCGAAGGCGAACGCCTGCCGGGCAGCGAGGGCGACACGACGCAGGACTTCGTGATGGTCAACGCGCCGGCCTTTGCAGCACCCGATGCCAAGAAATTCCTCGGCAATCTCAAGCTGCTCGCCGGCACCACCGACAAGGCGGAGGGCGCCAAGAAGCTGCTGTCCGCCGTGCTGCGCAGCTTCGAGGCGGCGATCGAGGCGGTCGGCGGCAAGTCGGCGCTGCTGAGCAGCCTCGGCGGTGCCAAGCCCGTGCATCCGCTGGGCGCGACCTATTACAGCCAGACGCCCTATCGCTATGGCGAGTACATCGCCAAGTTCCAGCTGGTGCCGGTCTCGGGCATCAAGGACTTCGCCGACGAGACGATCAACGCCACCGGCCGCCCGGACGCGATCCGCGAGGCGGTGAACGAGCTGCTCGTCGAGCAGGGCGGCACCTGGGAGCTGCGCGTGCAGCTGTGCACCGATCTCGAGAAAATGCCGGTCGAGGATGCGTCGGTCGTGTGGGACGAGGACGAAAGCCCCTATCGCACCGTCGCGACGCTGCAGGTCGCGCCGCAGGCGGGCTGGGTCTATGGCGAGAGCGACCGGATCGAGGACCGGCTGTCCTTCGCGCCCTGGCACGGCCTCGCCGCGCACCAGCCGCTCGGCGGCGTCAACCGGGCGCGCAAGGAGCCCTATAAGTTCTCCGCCGACTATCGCGGACGGTTCAACGGCTGCCCGATGCACGAGCCGCGGGCGCTCGACGAACTGAACGTCGAAGCCTGACCGGCGCGGGGCCGCCCGGCGGCGGCCCCTCCCCGCGCGCGATCAGCTCTGGTGCGGATCGCGCGGATGTTCCGGCCGGGCAGGACGGGGCGGCTGCTGCGGATGCGGCCGCGCCTGTTCGGTCCGCGCAGCCGCCTGCGCGCGCTGCTGCTGGGCCACCTGCACCCGCGCCTGCGCCTGACGCTGCTCGGCCTGCGCGCGCGCCGCCTGCTGCTGGCGATCGCGTGCCTGTGCCTGTTGCTGCGCCTGCTGGCGCTGGGCCGCCTGTTGGCGCGCACGTTGTTGCGCCTGCTGCTGGGCCTGTTGACGCTGCGCGGTCTGCACACGGGCCTGCTGCGCCTGACGCTGGCGCTGCGCCGCCGCTTCGCGCGCCTGTTGCTGGGCCTGCTGGTGTTGCTGCGCGCGCTGCGCAGCCGCCTGCCGGACACGCTGCTGCTCGGCCGCCTGCTGGCGGATCCGCTGCTGGGCAGCCTGTTGCGCCCGTGCCTGTGCGACGCGCTGCTGCGCCTGGCGCTGGGCGAGCTGCTGTTGCTGCTGCGCCTGGCGCTGCCGGGCCTGCTGTTCGGCGAGCTGGCGCTGCTGCGCCTGCAGGTTCGCACGCTGCTGCGCCTGCTGCTGCTGGGCGAAGCGCTGCTGCGCCTGTGCCTGCGCCTGGCGCTGCGCCGCCGCCTGCTGGGCCTGGCGCTGCGCCGCCTGCTGCTGGGCGATCTGCTGGGCGCGGACCTGCTGCTCGCGGCGCTGGGCTTCGGCCTGACGGTTCCCGCCGAACCAGTTGGGAATCCAGCCGCGCTGCTGCGGCGGCGCCGGCGGCACATAGGCGACCGGCTGCGGCGCCGGTGAGCGGAAGCCCTGGCGCTGCCACGCCGCGAAACGCTGTGCGGCAAAGGCGCGGCGCTGGCGCTCCTGCTGCCACACGGCCTGCTCCTGCGCCGCATGCGCCTGGCGATAAGCCTGCCATTCGGCCTGGCGCGCCTGCGCCTCGGCCCATTGCGCATTGGCGGCGGCGATCTCCGCGCGTCGCGCCGCCCAGTTGGCCGCGACCACGCCGCGATGCTCGCGCTGCGCCGACAGCTGGTAGAGATATTCCCCGCGGTCATAATAGCGCGAGGCGGTGTCGGCGCGGCCATAATAGGCGTTGGCCGGCAGCAGGTCGCCGCCCGCGTCATAGACCGCGACGAGATCGTCGCCCGAATAGGCATAGCTATAGTCGGGATCGCGGACGAGATAGGGCTGGTCCGCCCCGGCCTGGTAGTAATAATAGCGATAGCCGCCATCGACGGGCTCGGCATAGCGGCGGTCGCCGACGCTGGTCTGCCACACCCAGGGCGAGACGCGGCCGTCGTCATAGGCATAATCGGGCGGTGCATCGCCGATCGCATCGGCCACGCCCTGGGCGCGATCGAGATAGGCATAGGCGTCGCTGCGCCGCGCGACCTGCGCCACGCGCACCCGCCGCGTCGCGGGCAGCGCCTCGGCCGCCGGGGCCGTCGCGAGCGACGTCGCGGCGCCCGCCTGCAGCGGCACCGCCGCCGGCAGCGCCGGCAGCGCGCCCGCCATGTTGCCCATCGCCGCGTTGCTATCCGCCTGCTGCACCGGGCTTGCCGGATTGCAGCCGGCCAGCGCCAGCGCGATCAAGCTCGCCGAAAGCATGGCGGGGCGTTTCCAGAGATCGGACATGACAACTCCTCACTTCCCGCCCCCTTGGCGCAGCTTCTGCCCGTTCCAGGCTGAACCTGCGCTGGAGCGGCCGTTCATCGGCCGTCAAACGCCCATCGCTGGTTTCGGATGCGCAAGGTTCGTCGGCGATCAGCCCGAAGTGAGACGCCGCATCTGCTCGCCCACCGTCCGCGCCGCCAGCCCGCTGGCCAGCACCATGTCGAGCAGTGCCTCGTGCTGCGTCGCGGTCACCGCGCCGTCGCTCTCGGGGCCGGCGCCGACCTGGTGGAACACCAGGATCGCCCAGCGCCGCTCGTGCCGCGCTAGCTGGAGATAGTTGAACACGTCGAGCGGCTGTGCGTCATAGCCCACCGCCAGCGCCTGCAGCCGATAGGGATGGCGTCGCACCCAGGCCGCCGGATTGGGCGGCCCCTCGCTGTTGCGCGCGCTGTCGATTCCCAGCTGCTTGAGCAATGCCTCGTAGCGGGCCCGCTCGGCATTGGCGCTGCCGGGGCCGAGATCGGTGACGTCGCAGGGATAGGCGAAGTCGTGCGGCCGGGCCGGTCCCGCCACCTTGTCGAGCCACGCCTCCAGCGGCCGGAACTCCTTCTCGGCAAAGGCCTCGGCGCCGAGCGGACCGATGTTGCACGGGTGGTGCATGGTATGCGCGCCTAGCTCGTGCCCGCGCGCCGGCATCTTCTCCCAGTCGGCCACCCGGTCGACGATATTGTCCCAGGTCACATAGAAGGTGCCGCGCAGGCCCCGCCGCTCCAGGGCGGGCGCCGCCACGTCGAGATGCGAGGGCAGCCCGTCGTCATAGGTCAGGCTCACCGCCCCGCCCGCGTCGTCCGCCGCTCGCGCCAGGGGCGGGCCGAGCACCAGCGTCGCCAGCCCTGCCGCGAAGTGCCGCCTGTTCACCTGCATGTCGTCTCCATCCGTTGGCGATGCCCTTGGCCGCAGCCGTCGGCGCGCGCAACCATGCTTCCGTAGCTTCGCGTAGGTCGACCGACTGCTAGGCAAAAAATTCCCACCCGGCAGAAACTGCCGTTCCGCCCGCCTCCTATAAGACCATTAACAAGGGGCATTCCGCGCCCCGTAGCTACTGCATGGGGCGGCTTTGGAAGCGATCAAGAATCTGGTGGCGCAACTCGGCACCAAGCGGCTCGCGATGATGGGGGGCGTGGCCTTCGCCCTGCTCGCGGCGCTGACTTTCGTGGCGATGAGCAGCTCCAAGTCGAACATGGGCTATCTCTACACGGACCTGGATCCGGCAGCCGCCTCGACGATCACCGAGAAGCTGAAGGCGCAGAACGTGCCCTACACGCTCTCCGCCGACGGCACTGCGATCATGGCGCCTGAGGACAAGCTCGCCCAGTTGCGCATGAGCATGGCTGGCGAGAAGCTGGGCGGCAAGATCGGCTATGAGGTGCTCGACGAGGAGCAGCCCTTCGGCGTCTCCGCCAGCCGCGCAAAGATGAACGAGACGCGCGCCATCGAGGGCGAGCTCTCCAAGTCGATCCAGACGATCCAGAGCGTCACCGCCGCGCGCGTCCATATCGTGATGCCGGAGCGGGCGATGTTCGCCAACGAAAGCCGCAAGGCGACCGCGGCCGTCACCGTCAAGACCAAGGGCCATATTGGTTCGGAGCAGGTTGCGGCGATCCGCTACCTCGTCTCCTCCTCGGTCCCCGAGCTTTCGCCCGACGCCGTCTCGGTCGTCGACCAGACCGGCGCGCTGCTCGCCCGTGCCGGCGATCCGGATACTGCCGCCGCCGGCGATGCCGACGAGCGCCAGCAGACCGTCGAAGGCAAGCTGCGCGACGAGATCGAGGCGCTGCTCCAGCCGATCGTCGGCGAGGGCAAGGTCCGCGCCGAGGTTTCCGCCCAGATCGACCGCGACCAGACCCGCGAGGAATCGAATGTGTTCGATCCCGACAAGCAGGTCGTCGCCCGCCAGGTGAGCGTCGAGACCGGCGACCAGAACAAGGAAAGCGACGCCGGCCCGCAGACCGCCTCGGTCGCCAACCAGATGCCCGATGCCAAGGCCAATCCGGCCGCCCCGGGCAGCTCGCGCCAGTCGGCCAGCAACCAGACCTCGGAAGACACCACCTATTCGAACAGCTCGACCAGGACGGTCACGCTGCGCTCGCCGGGCAAGGTGACCCGCCTCACCGTCGCGGTGATGGTCGATGGCGGTCCGAAGGGCCTGCCCGCCGATCAGATCCAGCGCCTGCAGCGCCTGGTGGAAAATGCCGTCGGCATCGATACCCAGCGCGGCGACAGCGTCGTCGTCGAGAGCATGCCCTTCTCGGCGGTGCCGGTCGACGAAGGCAAGGAGAGCATCTTCTCCAAGCTGCCGATGGACCGGATCTGGACCTTCCTGCAGCTCGCGCTGATCGCCGGTGTCGGCCTGCTCGCCCTGCGCATGCTCAAGCCCAAGCCCGAGCCGCTGCCGATCGAGCCGGAAATGACCCAGCTGGAGGCGCAGCACCAGAACGAAGAGATGCGGATGCTGACCGCCCTCGCTGCGGACGGCGACCCCGAAGCGCTCCAGAAGCTCGAGCAGATGCAGGTCAGCGAGACCGCGCTGCTCGATCAGGAAATCGCCCTCGCCCAGGTGGATGGGCGGATCAAGCTCTCCGCCCTCAAGCGGATCGGATCGGCCATCGCGGCCAGCCCGCCCGAGGCCGCCTCGGTGATCCGCCAGTGGATGAACGCATAGGATTTTAGCAGATGACGATCGATCCCCACGATATCATCCCGTCGGACGGCAGCGAGCCCCAGCCCGCCCCCGCCCCCGATTTCCAGGATTTCGAACTGCCGGGCAGCATGCCCGAGGGCCATGGCGGCAGCGCCGGTCTGGAAGCCGTGCACGACGTGCCGGTGAAGGTACAGGCGGTGCTCGGCCGCGCACGGATGCCGATCGGCGATCTGCTCGCGCTCAGCTCGGGCACCGTGCTCGAACTGGACCGCCGCGTCGGCGAACCGGTGGACATCTTCGTCAATGACCGGCTGATCGCCCGCGGCGAAGTCGTCCTGATCGATAACGCGCTGGGCGTGACGCTCACCGAAATCGTGCGGCCCGATCGCTGATGGCCAGCCCGATCCGCATGCTCCTGATCGGCGAACCCGGCAGCGAGTTCCGTCTCGCCGCCGAGCTCGCTCGCAGCGCCGGCGCCGAAGTGGCGATGGCCGACACGCCCGGTGACGGGCTGGTCGAGCTGCGCCAGGGTGGTGCCGATCTGGTGATGATCGACGTCGAGTCGGACATCACCGCCTTCATGGCGAGCATCCGCGCCGAGCGCTTCACCATCGCGGTTCTGGCCTGCGGCATCGATGCCCCGGCCGAGCGCGCGGTAGCGGCGATCCGCGCCGGTGCGCGCGATTACGTCCCCCTTCCCCCGCAGCGCGAGCTGATCGCCGCCGCCATTGCCTCGGTGGTCGAGCGCAAGGCGCCGGCTTGGATCGGCGGGCATCCCGCGCTTGCCCGCGCGCTGTCGCTCGCCGCCGGCGTGGCGCCCAGCGCCGCCCCGGTGCTGATCACCGGCGAGAAGGGCAGCGGCAAGGAGATGATGGCGCGCGCGGTGCACGATGCCTCGGGCCGCCCCCAGCCGATGCTGGTCGCCGAATGCGCCGGCGTCGCGCCCGACGTGATCGAATCCGAACTGTTCGGCCATGAAGCCGGCGCCTTTCCGGGCGCGGTCGCCCGCCGCATCGGTCGGCTGGAAAAGGCCGGGCACGGCACGGTGTTGCTTCGCGAAGTCGGCATGCTGTCGCCCGCGCTGCAGGCCAAGCTGCACGACGTGCTGCAGAAGCAGCAGTTCCGCCGCCTCGCCGGCCACGAGCTCATCCCCTTTCACGGGCGCCTGATCGCCACCTCGAGCCTCAACCTCGACGCGCTGGTCGAAACCGGCACCTTCCGCGCCGATCTGCTGGTGCGCCTGGGCCTCGTGCGCGTCGAGGTGCCGCCCTTGCGCGCCCGCGGCGAGGACATCATCGCCCTCGCCCGCTATTTCGCCAAGCGCCATGCCGAAGTCGATGGCCTGCCGCCGCGCGCCTTCACCGACGAGGCGCTGGCGCTGCTCCAGCGCTATGTCTGGCCGGGCAACATCCGCGAGCTGGACGAGACGGTGCACCGCGCCATCCTGCTCGGCCGCGGCGCCGCGATCATGCCGGGCGACCTAGTGCGCGCCGACGGCACGCCCCTCGCCGAACTAAACACAGAGACCAATCCCCTGGACATCAACAGCCTGGTCGGCCGCACGGTCGAGGAGGTGGAACGCGAGCTGATTTTGCAGACGCTCGAGCGCTGCCACGGCAACCGCACCTCCGCGTCGAACATCCTCGGCATTTCGGTCCGCACGATGCGCAACAAGCTGCGCAGCTTCATCGACGCCGGCATCGCCGTCTCGCCCGCGCCCTGACCTCCAGTTTCCGGTAGCAGCCCATGCCTCCCGTCGTCCTGAAGTTCCTCGACCGCATCGGCGCCAACCGCGACATGGCGCTCGCGGGCGGCGTCATCGCGATCATCGCGATGCTGATCCTGCCGATGCCGGGCTGGATGCTCGACATGGGCCTCGCCCTGTCGATCACCGTCTCGGTGATGATCCTGATGACGGCCCTGTTCATCGAGAAGCCGCTGGAGCTCAGCGCCTTCCCGACGATCCTGCTGATCGCGACGATGCTGCGGCTGGGCCTCAACCTCGCCTCGACCCGCCTGATCCTGGGCCATGGCCATGAGGGCCCCGATGCCGCCGGCGGCGTGATCGGCGCCTTTGGCGAGTTCCTGATGGGCGGCGAGACCATCATCGGTCTCACCATCTTCATGATCCTGGTGGTGATCAACTTCGTCGTGATCACCAAGGGCGCCGGCCGTATCGCCGAAGTCGCCGCGCGCTTCAGCCTCGACTCGATGCCCGGCAAGCAGATGGCGATCGACGCCGATCTCTCCGCAGGCATGATCAACGAGGAACAGGCCAAGGCCCGCCGCGCCGAAGTGGAGGCCGAAAGCGGCTTCTACGGCGCGATGGACGGTGCCTCCAAGTTCGTGAAGGGCGATGCCGTCGCCGGCCTGCTGATCACCGCGATCAACATCGTCGTCGGCCTGGGCATCGGCGTCATCTCGCACGGCGTGCCGATCGGCGAGGCGTTCCGCACCTATACCGTGCTCACCGCCGGCGACGGCCTGGTCAGCCAGATCCCGGCGCTGATCGTGTCGACCGCGGCGGGCCTGCTCGTCTCCAAGGGCGGCGTCGCCGGCAAGACCGGCGCGGCGCTGGGCGACCAGCTCGGCCGCTACCCCAAGGCGTTCGGCATGGTGTCGTTCCTGATGGGGGCGCTGGCGCTGATGCCGGGCCTGCCCTTCATCCCCTTCGCCGCCTTTTCGGCGCTGTCGGGCTGGGTCGCCTGGGAGATGTCGCGCCGTTCCACCGCCAAGGCCGCGCGCGAGCGCATCCAGGCGGCGCAGGAAGTCGCGCAGTCGCAGGCCGTCGAGCAGCCGATCTCAGAGACGCTGGCGATCGACGCGGTGCGCATCGAGATCGGCTACGCCCTGCTGCCGATGATCAACGACGACACGCGCGAACCGCGGCTCGACGACCAGGTCCGCGCGCTGCGCCGCCAGATGGCGACCGAGTACGGCTTCGTGCTGCCGGCGGTGCGGATCATCGACAATATGGGCCTCAAGCCCAACGAATATGTCATCTCGATCAAGGAGACCGAGGCGGCGCGCGGCGACATCCGGCTGGAGAAGCTGTTGCTGATCAATCCGGGCGGCGGCTCGGTGGGCCTGCCGGGCGAAGTCACCAAGGAACCCGTGTTCGGCCTGCCGGCCCTCTGGATCGATCGCGAGCTGCGCGACGAAGCCGGCTTCCGCGGCCTCACCGTGGTCGATTGCGGCACGATCATCGCGACGCACCTGACCGAGCTGGTGAAGGAAAACATCGCCGATCTGCTCTCCTATACCGAGACGCAGAAGCTGCTGACCGAAGTCCACAAGGAATCGGAAAAGCTGGTTGCGGACATCATCCCCTCCAAGGTCTCGGTGTCGAGCGTCCAGCGCATCCTGCAGAACCTGCTCGCCGAGCAGATCTCGATCCGCGACATCCCGACGATCCTGGAGGGCATCGCGGAATCCGCGCCGCTGACCAGCAACCTGACCACGATCACCGAGCATGTTCGCAGCCGCCTGGCCCGCCAGATCAGCGCCTCGCAAGCGCGCGGCGACGCGATCCCGGTGGTCACCCTCTCGGCCGACTGGGACCAGGCGTTCGCGGACAGTATCCTCGGCGCGGGCGACGACCGCCAGCTAGCGATGGCGCCTTCCGCGCTCCAGCAGTTCATCGGCGCGGTGCGCGAGACCTATGACCGGCTGGCGCAGGACGGCGAGATTCCCTGCCTGCTCACCAGCCCGTCGATCCGCCCGTTCGTTCGCTCGATCATCGAGCGCGTCCGCCCGGCGACGGTGGTGCTCTCGCAGAACGAGATCCACGCCCGCGCGCGCATCCGTGCGCTCGGCGTAATTGGCTGACCCGCAACGATCGTTCCGGCGATCATCCTATAATGGTTTGGAACGGCCTCTTCCCGGCCGCGCATGAGGCGACTGCATGAACGTCACGAACATCGGCTCCCCCTTCGCCGCCCCCGTCAGCCAAGAGGGCGCCGCGAATGCGGCCGCCGGCAGCGGCTTTGCCGGACTGCTGGGCGGAGTCGGAACCGGTGGCGTGAGCGGCTGGGCGGGCCAGGGGCTGGTCTTCGCCGGTGCGGGCACCACAGGGCTGCTCGGCGCGCAGACCGGCGCACCGCTGCTGCCGGTGACCCCCGATGCGAACGCGCTGCCCGGCGACAAGCCGCAGGTGGGCATGACCCAGCTGCTCGCCACCGCTGCGCCGGGTGCCGTCACCCCGCCGGTCGCGACCGGCGGCAACCCGCTCGCCGATGCCATCGCCAAGGCGCTCGCGGATGCGCGCGGCAACGCCGAGGACGCCACCGCAACGCCCGGCACCGCCGCGCCCAAGCCGAAGCCGACCGCCGTCGAGGCCAAGCCGGACGCCACCACAGACGCGCTCGCCGAGCTGCTTGATGCCACGGCACCCAAGCCGACCGAGGATGCGGCGCCCGGCCGCCCGATGGTGGGGGTCAAGGTCGCCAAGCCCGGCCGCGGTGCCGGTGGCGACAAGAACGGCCTCGATCCCGCCGGCGCCCCACTGCCCGCGCCCGAAGCGGCCACGCCGGCCGTCGTCCAGCCGATCGCCGTGCCCGTCGCCCAGCAGCAGCCGTCTGCCCAGCCCGCCCCCGCCCAGCAGCCTGCGGCGCAGAGCAAGACCAGCGGCGTCACCGGCCCGCGTTATGCCAAGGCGGACGCCATGGCCGGCAACGAAGCCGCGCCTGCGCAGACCACCAACGACAAGATGGCCGACCTTGCCGATGCGGTCGGCGCACACCCCCATGGCGGCGGCGCCACCGATGGCGGCAGCGCCGGCGACCATGGCCAGCAGAATTTCGGCCAGCAGCTCGCCGCAGCCGACACGCGCCACAGCGGCGCGGTGCCCTTCCCCACAGCCTCGGGCCATGTCGCCCCGGCAGCGAGCGCGGCACCCGCCGCCCCGGCCGCGGAGCCAGTGCTCAATGCGCGCGCGGGTGAACTGGGCCGCAGCCTCGGCGTCGAGATCGCCCGCAAGGTCGATGCCGGCGAGGACACGCTGCGCGTCCGCATGAACCCGGCCGAACTCGGCCGGGTCGAGGTCACGCTCGCGTTCGACGACAAGGGCCGCGTCCAGGCGACGATGCGCGCCGAGAGCCAGCACACGCTCGAGCTGCTTCGCCAGGAAGCCCCCGATCTCGGGCGCGCGCTCGACCAGGCGGGTATCCGCAGCGATGCGAGCAGCTTCCGCTTCGAAAGCCGCGACGGCGGCACCAGCAGCGGCGGCAACGGCCAGCAGGCCTCGCAGCAGCAGTCGCGCGGCGGCAACCAGCAGTTCCACGACGAACCCGACGCGCAGACCGCCGCCTATCGCCCGATCCGCGGCGACGGCCAGGTCGACCTCATCGCCTAACGCTCAGGAGTAGCGCCATGACTCTCGTCTCTTCGGCCACCGCGAATGCGGGGCAGTCCGCCACGAACGACTCGTCCACCAAGCTGACGGCGGACTACAACCTGTTCCTCAAGCTGCTGACGACGCAGCTGCAGAACCAGGATCCGACCAATCCGATGGACAGCTCGCAATATACGCAGCAGCTGGTGCAATATTCGCAGGTCGAGCAGTCGATCACCCAGAACAAGACGCTCAACTCGATCCTGTCGAGCCTGAACATGACGTCGCTGACGTCCAGCACGTCGATGATCGGCCAGCCGGTACAGCTGAGTTCGGACAAGGCCGGCCTCAGCGCCGCCACGCCCGCGCAGTGGCAGTGGGACGCGACCAACCCGATCGACAAGCTGACGGCCACGATCACCGACGCCAAGGGCAAGACGGTCGAGAGCTTCGATCTCGATGTGCAGGGCAGCTCCGGCCAGTTCAGCTGGGACGGCAGCACCAAGAGCGGCACCAAGTACACCGATGGCCTGTATCAGCTGACGCTTTCCGGCACGACCACGGCCGGCGCCAAGATCAGCACCACCGCCACGGCCCTGGGTAAGGTGGATGATGTGCAAATGATCAATGGATCGCCGGTGGTATCCATCAACGGCGCCCAATACCCCACCAGCATGATCTTGAAGATCGCAAAGTAACCTTTGTGCTCCGTAGCATCGCGTAGGGAGAGGGGCTTAAGTACAAATCCTGTAGCTGATTAGTGCGGGATTCGTTTCTCTCCCATCCGATTCTGCGATATAACGAAATCAGAAGCAGCGAGGACGTTCCGATCCCCTCACGATCCTCGCGCTTCCTTATTTGCCGAGCACCCCCCGCTCGGCATAGCGGCAGGCCAGTTCCCCCCAACTGGCCTGCCGCTCGCATTTTGGGGACCCGGCGTCCCTCCCCCCCCGCAGCATCCGCATCCGCCTCGCCGCAGGACCCAAGCCAGGGTTCCGGCGCCGCCATGATCTAGAACCGCGGCGCTACCCACCCCCACTGCATGCCGCGCTGCAGGCCTGCAGGCGCAGGCAGGCGCACGCAGCGCCCTCGCCCCCTGGGGTTATGCCGTGACGATCCTGATCCTTGTCCCTGACGCTGCGAACGCGGAATTACAGGGCGCGCAGTGCGGGCGCACCCCACGCGGCTCGCAGTCAAGCGCGTAGACGGAGGAAGGCCAGCAGCGCTGCAAGAGCAACGGTCATTCCCACGCAGGCGGGAATAATTGGCTTGGGCGCTGAGGGAAAGAACCGCGGCTTTAGCGCCAATGGATCCCCGCCTTCGCGGGGATGACGATGTCCGCGGTCGCGCGCCGTGGCTGGCGCATGACCGGCACTGGATCAGTGGATGCGCGCCTCGGCGCGGCGGGTCAGCTCGCGCGCATGCGCGGCGACGATGCACAGCTCGGCATAGAGGCGATCCCAGAAGGGCGCGGCGATCTCGAGGCTGGCGGCGCCTTCCTGGCTCAGCACCAGCGCGGCGCTGGGATCCAGGTCGAGCCGGAAGCGCGTGGCGAACATGCCGTCGACATGCTCGTCTGGCAGCCCCTGCGGCACCGAAAGCCGGGCCGACATGATGTAGCCGGCGAGCACGTCCACGCCGTAGCCATCGAGCAGGATTCGCGGCCGTCCGCCCAGATCGGGCCGTTCGACGACGATCAGCGCGCCCGAGGGATGCTCTTCGACGCTGACGCGCAGGCGCCCGCCAAAGGCATCGGTAATCTCGCGAATCCTCGGAAACAACGCCGACCTCCCAGTTTCCCATCATTATAGAAGCGGAAACCATATTACCCGCGATGAACGCGGGCAAAAAAAGAGGGCCGGGATGGCGTACCATCCCGGCCCCCGCAAGCCTTCGGCCCCCCAGGGTTGGGGCCTTGGGCTATTAGCGGAACAGCGAAGTGATCGTCTGCGGCGCCTGGTTGGCGATCGACAGAGCCTGAACACCGAGCTGCTGCTTGACCTGCAGAGCCTGCAGTCGAGCCGATTCCTTCGCCAGATCGGCGTCGACGAGGTTGCCGATGCCGCCGTCGATCACGTCCGACAGCTTGCTGGTGAAGGTCTGCTGAGCGTCGATCTTGCGCGAAGCGGCGCCGAGCGTGCTGAGCGTGGTCTTCAGGTTGTTCTTCGTGGTTTCCAGCGTGTCCACCATCGTCTGCGCAGCAGCCTGGGTGTCGATCTTGCCGGTCGACGCGACGGTGATCGTCGAGCCGCCGAGGTCGAGCGACTGGTTCGCCACGGTCAGCGAGTCCGGGTTCCACGCAGTGCTGCTGGTGTCCGAATCCTGCAGCGACTGCAGCGCGGTCACGGTGCCGCCCGAAGCCTTGAGCAGGTTCGTGCCGTTGAAGTCCGACGCGTTGACGATCGTGGTGATCTGGTCGCGAAGCGCAGTGAAGTCCTTGTTCAGGGCGTCACGGGTCGCGGTGTCGATACCCTTATCGGCAGACTGACGGGCCTTCGCCTGCATCTGGTTGACGATGTCGGAGATCTGCTCGGCGCCGGCAACGGCGACGTCAGTCACGCTCTTGGCGCGGCTGAGCGACGACGAAACCGCCTTCAGGCCACCCAGGTCGCCACGGAGGCCCTGAGCGATCGTGTAGGAAGCCGAGTCATCCTTGGTCGAGGACACCGACAGACCCGTGTTGATGCGGTTCTGGGTGGTGGCCAGGTCCTTCTGGGTCGCGGTCAGGCTCTGGAGAGCCGCCATTGCGCCGACGTTGGTGTTAACCGAAAAAGCCATGATAATTTCCTTCTTGGATTAGAGTCGCTTCTGCGACCCAGGTCGGAACCGCCGACCCGCGACTGAGCGTGAATGCCCTGCACGTCCATTGTGGGAAGAAAATCGATCCGACCAAAATTCTGCTGAAAATTTTGATGGTTACTGGAAGATTAAGATAAACATCCGGTAAATGCGAAAAGGGCCCGCCGGGATGTCCGGCGAGCCCTTTCTTGCGCTTTAGCCTGGGATCAGGCGTCAGAACGGGAACAGCGCGTCGTAGATCTGCTGGCCCCAGCGTGCCTGCTGCGCATCGGTCAGCTGGCCCTTGCCGCCATAGATGACGCGCGCCTCGGCGATCTGGCTGTGCTGGATCGAGTTGTCGCGGGCGATGTCCTCGGGCCGGATGATGCCGGTGACGATCAGCTCGCGCATCTCGAAATTCACCCGCACTTCCTGGCGGCCGCGGATCATCAGATTGCCGTTGGGCAGCACCTGGGTGACGATGGCGGCCATCGTCATGTTGATCGTCTCCGATCGCACGGTGGTGCCCCCGCCCGAATATTTGGAGCCCGAATTGGTATCCACCAGCTTGGACGGATCGGTGCCGGTCAGCTTCTTGATCGGCGTCTGCAAGCCCAGCAGGCTGGAAATGCCGCTGGTTTCGGTGCCGCCGCGGCTGCGCGAGGTGTTGTTGCCGATGTCGGCCTTGTCAGCGATCGCGATCTTGATCGTCAGGATGTCGCCCACCCGCCCCGCGCGCTGATCGCGGAAGAAGGCACCGGCGCCGGTGCGGAACAGCGAGGCGGTCGGCGCATTGGCCGGCTGCTCCGGGCGCACCCGGTTCGAGCGATCGAGCGGCGACGCGAGCGAGGGCTCGACATCGGGGGCATCGACGGGATCCATCGTGGAGAGCTTGGGCGCCTTGCCCACCGTCTTCAGCCGGCCCACCGCACCGCAGCCCGAGAGCGTGGCGGTGAGCGCCAGCGCGAGGATGATCTTACGCATGTACCTGTTCCCTCAGGGAGTGGAGATCCGCACCGTGCCCGATCCGTCGACGACGCCGTCGAGCGTGCGGTTGGTGGCAGTGACGACGATCCGCACCGGATCGCCCTGGGCACCGCTGCCCAGCGCACGGCCGGCGGCGGTGATGACCATAGCGCCGGAGACGATCCTGGCCGTCACCGGCTCGCCGCGCTTGACCAGCTGCGGTTTCATCACGTCGCCGCGGCGGAGCAGCGTGCCGGGGCTCAGGGCGCGCGATGCGTCCATGCCCACGGCGTCTTCGGGGCGGAGCGCGCCGCGCGCGCTCGCCTCGGGACGGGTTTCGATCGAGAGGGATCCCATCTCGATCCGTTCGCCACGCGCAACCGGCTGCTGGACCACCGCCACCGGCACGTCCTCGGCGGGCACCGCCACGCGCAGCAACAGGCCCAGCAGCGCGGACATCAGCGCGCCTGGCTGGTCGTCGCCAGCATTTCATCGGCGGTCTTGAGCACGCGGCTGTTCATTTCATAGGCGCGCTGCGCGGTGATCAGCGAGGTGATCTCGGATACCGGGTTGACGTTCGAGCCCTCGATGAAGCCCTGGGTCAGCGTGCCGATGCCGGTATCGCCCGGCGAACCGACGGTCGGCTGGCCCGAGGCGGCGGTCTCGAGAAACAGGTTCCCGCCCTTCGCTTCCAGGCCGTTCTCGTTCATGAAGGTGGCAAGCTGGAGCTGGCCGAGCTGCTGCGGCTGGGTGTTGCCGGCGACCGTCACTTCGACCAGGCCGGTCTTCGAGATGCTGACGTCGAGGGCACCCTGCGGAATGGTGATGCCGGGCTGCACCGGATAGCCGTCCTGCGTCACCAGTTCGCCCTGGTCCGAGATCTGGAACGAGCCGTCGCGGGTATAGCTGGTGGTGCCGTCGGGCATCGTCACCTGGAAATAGCCCTTGCCCTGCACCGCAATGTCGTAGGGATTGTCGGTCTGCTGCAGCGAACCCTGCTGGTTGATGCGGTAGACGCCGCCGGTCTTCACGCCCGAACCGATCTGGATGCCGGCCGGCACCTTGGTGTCGCCGCCGGTCGACGAGCCGGGGCGCGAGACCTGCTGGTAGAGCAGGTCCTGGAACTCGGCGCGCTGCTTCTTGAACGCGGTGGTGTTCATGTTGGCGATGTTGTTCGAGATCACGTCGACATTGGTCTGCTGGGCCAGCATGCCGGTCGCGGCGATGGAAAGCGTACGCATGGAGTTTATCCCTTCGTGAAATTCAGCTGACGCGGCCGAGCTTGTCGATCGCGCTCTTGCGCAGGTCCGACATCGAGTTGGAGAGGCTCTGGCTGGTCTGATAGGCGCGCAGGATCTGCATCATGTCGGTCGTCTCGACGATCGCGTTGACGTTCGATCCCTCGACGCCGCCGCTCACCAGCTTGGTCTGCGCGGCGGGCAGTTCGCGGCCGCCGGAGGCGGTGAACATGTCGTTGCCGCGCGGATCGACCACCGCCTCGCTGTCGAACACCGTCACCGCGATACGGCCGAGCGGGCCGTTCTCGCCCATCACGGTACCGTCGGGATTGACGTTGACCTTGCCGGCCTCCTCGGGCGGGATCTTGATCGGCTTGCCACCCTCGCCGAGGATGATCTGGCCGCCGGAGGTGGCGAGCTCGCCGCTCTCCAGCACCTTCACATAGCCCGCGCGCGTATAGGCGGTGGTGCCGTCGCCGGCCTGCACCGCCAGATAGCCCGGCCCGTCGATCATCACGTCGAGCGGGTTGCCGGTCGGCTGGAACGCGCCGTTCGAGGCATCGTGGACCGCGCCGTAATCGAGCACGAACGAGGTTTTCTCGGCGGCCTTCACCGCGCCGTCGGTCTGTTCCACATATTCGCGGAACACCGGCTGCTCGCGCTTGAACCCGACCGTATTCATGTTGGCGATGTTGTTCGCCACCACGTCCATCCGGCGCTTGAGCGCCTGCTCCTGGCTGAGGAGCACGTAAGAGGAGATGTCCACCGGACTGTCCTTCGAAAAATGGTCACTAGGCAGAAATTGCCGGGTGACGCTTCTATAATAGAGGGAAATCGGACGTGCGGACGCCGCGGCCGATAAATCGGAAGGTCCAGGGTTATTATGTCGGCCGAGATCGTCGAGGATAAGAGCGCGCAGGAGGCCCCGGCGCCCAACAAGAAGAAGAAGCTGATCATCATCGGTGCCGCCACCGTGGCTGCGCTGACGCTGGGCGGCGGCGGCGCCGCCTTCTTCATGGGCGGCAAGAGCGCAGCCAAGACCGAGGCGCATGGCGAGGAAGCCGCAGCGAACGAAGGCGACGGCAGTGCCAGCGAAGGCGACGGCGGCAAGGAAGGCGCAGGCAAGAGCAAGTTCGTCGACGTGCCCACCGTCTCGGTGAACCTGCGCTCGCCGGACGGCTCCCCCCGCTTCCTCAAGCTGCACCTGATGCTGGTGCCCGGCACCAAGACCACCGCCGAGGCGCTCAAGGACAAGCTGCCGGTGGTGCTCGATGCCTATCAGCCCTTCCTGCGTGAGCTGCGGCCAGAGGATCTGGGCGGTTCGGCGGCGGTGTTCCGGCTGAAGGAAGAGCTGATGGTGCGCGCCACCCGGGTGCTCGGCGCCGGCATGGTCAAGGAAGTTCTCATTCAGGACCTGATCCAGCAATGATCGATCTAGACGATTTCGACCTTCCCGATCCGCCCGCGGCTCCGTTCGGCGACGATATCGGCAATTTCGGCCAGGCCGACATCGACGCCCTGTTCGGTGGCAGCGAACCGGTTCTGAAAAAGAAGGGCCTGCGCGCCGTTCTGGAATCGAAGGTCATCAGCCACGAACGGCTGCCGATGCTGGAAGTGGTGTGCGACCGCGTGGTCCGCAGCTTCGCCAGCTCGATGCGCAACATGACCTCGGACGCGATCGACGTGAGCCTGGAGGAAGTGACCTCGGCCCGCTTCGGCGAGTTCATGAACCGCGTGCTGCTTCCGGCGATGGTGGGCGTGTTCAAGATCGCGGAGTGGGAAAGCTACGGCCTGATCACCGTGGAGTCCGGCCTCATCTATTCGGTGGTCGACGCGCTGCTCGGCGGCCGCGGCAGCAACACGCCGGCGGTGATCGACGGGCGCGGCTTCACGCCGATCGAGACATCGCTGGTCTCGCGCGTGCTAGAGACCGCGCTGCGCGACTTCGCCGACGCGTTCGAGCCGATCGAGCCGGTGAACATGAAGCTCGAGCGCATCGAGACCAACCCGCGCTTCGCCGCGATCGCCGCCACCTCGAACATCTGCGCGATCGCGACGTTCCGGGTGGACATGGACGGCCGCGGCGGCTGCCTCACGCTGGTGTTCCCGTACGCCACGCTGGAGCCGGTGCGCCACAAGCTGCTCCAGCGCTTCATGGGCGAAAAGAGCGGCCGCGACAGCATCTGGGAGGCGCACATGGCCTCCGAGATCCGCAAGACCAACGTCACCGTCAACGTGCTGCTCGGCGAGAAGGCGCTGCCGCTCTCCGACCTGGAAGAGCTGCAGGTCGGCCAGACCATCGCGTTCGACAAGAGCCCCGACGACGCGCTCGACATGGCCTGCGGCGACATCAAGCTCGCCCAGGCCCAGATCGGCCAGCGCAGCGGCCGCGTCGCCGTGCGCCTGGTCAACGACGTTTCCCGCACGAGGAAGAAGTAACATGAGTATCGCGCTTTTCGCCAATGTGCTGACGATCATCCTGTGCGTGGCCGTGCTCGTGCAGAGCATGCGCATGATGCGCAGCCTGCGTGCCGTGAAGGACGGGGCCCTCACCGATGTGGTGAAGGCGCTCGACCATGCGACAGTGCAGGCCCGCGCCGTGCTTTCCGACATGAAGCAGACGCTGGGCACCGATTGCGCGCGCCATGCGCGGCTGGTGGAGCAGGCCCGCGACCTTCGCGACGAGCTTTCGGACATGATCGGCATCGCCGACAGCGCCTGCGAGCGCATCGTCTCGGCGGTCAGCCTGGCCAACGCACTGCGCGTCGCCGGCGAGGAAGCCGCGGCCCAGGACGCGGAAGCCGACGTTTCGGCCGACGAGACGCCCGCCACGCGTGAGGCCGCATGATGGCGCGCCCCTCCCTGCTGCTGCTGATGGCGGCAGCCTCCGCCATCGCCGCCGTGGCCAATGCCGCCAGCATCGCCACCGGCGATCAGGACGGCACCAGCAAGACCCGGCTCGGCAACTCGATCGAACGCGACCTTAGCGCGCGCGATCAGGATGCCGCCAAGCGCCAGCGCGCGCTCGACCTGCGCGAGCAGGCCGCCAAGGCCGCCGAGCAGCGGCTGGCGGCGAGCGTCGAGGCGCAGCAGAAGGACGCGGCCACAGGCGCGCCGGGAGCACCCGGAACGCCCTTGCCCGCCGAAGCCCAGTTCGACGAGCTCGCCCGCATCTACCAGGCGATGAAGCCTGCCAAGGCGGCGGCGGTGTTCGAGCAGCTCGACATGGAAGTGCAGATGAAGGTGGCGCAGCGCATGCGCCCTGCCTCCACCGCGGCGATCCTCGCTTCGATGTCGCCCAAGGGTGCGGCGTCGCTCAGCATGGCGTTGGCGCGCAAGAGCGCTGCGAAGCCGGTTGCGGCGCCGGCCGCGGCCCAGGCTGGCCCAGCCGTTGCGGGTCCGACCGGACCGGCGCGCAAGCCGGGCTGAGGCGCTAATCCTTCTAACGCAAAAACGCCGTAGGTCCGGCGCGAACCGGACCTACGGCGTTTTTGTGAATGCAGCAGATGGTAGGAGCGTCCGCCCCGCGGGATCAATTCTGCGAGGCGCCCACCTCGACGATCAGCACCCGGTCGAGCTCCGGCGCGACGGTCTTGAGTGCGCCGGTCAGCGTCTTGTCGAGATCGGCGACGTTCACCGCGCGCAGCGCCGAGGCATCGAGTCGCGCGAATTCCACTCCGCCGGCAATCGCCGCCATGCGCAGATTGGGCATCGCCGCGGTGAGCTTTTCGGCGGTAGCGGCATCGTGCACCTCGAGCACCAGCTGGAAATTGAGCGTGCCGGCGACACGATCCGAATCGACGATCGGCACCGCGATCGGCTCCATCTTCACCAGATGCAGCCCCTCGCCTTCGCCGCCGCCGCCCGAGGCAAATGCACGCCCCGCCGGCAGCGGCGAAACCGCGATCGCCACCAGTCCGAGCATCGCCAGCGTCTGCTTGCCGCGCACCAAATTTCTCCTGTTAATCGCATGGGTGCCGCCGCCGCTGCGGCCACGCACGTCCTATAAATAAGGGACAAGCACTTAACGGATTACAAATGAGCCACGATCAACGCCCCGCCCGGATGCGCGTCGTCGCCGACGCTGCCAGCCGCGGCAACGCCGTCGACACCAGCGAGATGCAGAACGGCCAGGCCGACGAGGCAAAGGTCGCCGCGGACGGCCTGCCGATCGTGCCCGCCATGATCTTCATCATCGCCTGCATCATCGGTGGCGCCGTCGTCACCTACCTCATGGCCGGAGCCCATTGATGCGCCGTTTGCTGATCGTCGCATTGCTCGCCAGCACCGCCGCCGCGCCGCCCGGCGATCCCGCCCCGGCGCCGACCGAGCATGATGCGGCCCCCGCCGCGCCCGCCGCAAACGCCGCTGCCCCCGCAGCGCCTGCCGCAGGCCGCCCGATGCTGCCGCCCTTCGCCGCCACCCTCGCGCAGATGCCGATCGTCACCGACAGCCGCGACTGGCCCACGCTGAGCGAGGAAGCGGCGTGGGAGGAGATCATCCAGGCCAAGCCCGAAACCCGTCAGCTCGCACGCTGGCACTATGTCGGCTCGCTGATCCGCCGCGGCATGGGCGCGGAGGCGCTGGGCGTGCTGGAGACGATGGAATCCGACGACGAGGATCTCGCGCTCGTCGCCCCGTTCCAGCTCGCCACCGGCGCCGCGCTGGTGATGGTCGGCCATTATCGCGACGCCGTCGAAGCGCTGTCGCTCCCCGAGCTCGAAGGCAATGCGGAGGCCTGTGCCTGGCGCGTCCGCGCACTGGCCGGGACCGGCGACGGCAAGGCCGCCGCCCGCCAGATCAACTGCGCCGTGCCCGCGATCAACGGCCGCGCGCCGCAGGAGCGCAAGCCTTTCACCCTCGCCGCCGCCCGCGGCGCGATCGCGATCGGCCAGGGCCAGCCGGCGATCGCTTGGCTCAAGCTGTTCGGCGACCAGGACCCGCAGGCCAATCTGCTGCGCGGCAAGGCGCTGCTCGTCTCGGGCGATCCTGCCGAAGGGCTGTTCCGCCTGTCGCGTGCCGAGCTGAGCGGTTCGCCCGAGATCCAGGCCGAAGCCAAGCTTGCGCAGATCGAAGGCGACCTCAAGCTCCACCGCATCGATCCGGCCGAGGGCGTCAATCGCCTCGAAGCGCTGCGCTATGGCTGGCGCGGCGACGAGATCGAGGCCGGCGCACTCCGCCTCGAATATCAGCTGGCGCTCGAGACCAACAATCGCCGTGCCGCGCTGCGCAGCGCCGCCACGCTGTTCCGCTTCTATCGTCCGGACGGCGATTCCGGCCCGATGCTCAAGCAGATCCAGACTTGGCTGGCCGAGATGCTGGCCCCTGACAGCGGCACGCCGCTGCCCGAAGCCGCCGGCCTGTACTGGGATTACAAGGAACTAGGGCCCGCCGGTGCCGAAGGCGACGTGCTTGCGCTGCGCCTCGCCGAGCGGCTGCAGGATGCCGGGCTCTATCCGCGCGCGGCCGAGCTGCTCCAGTATCAGCTGATGCAGCGCCGCCAGGACGTGGCGCAGGGGCCGCTCTCCGTGAAGGTGGCCTCGCTGTTCATCCTCTCCGGCGATCCGGTGAAGGCGCTCGACACGCTCCACGCCACCGAACAGGCGAGCTATTCGGACGCGATGCGCTTTGATCGCAAGCGGATCGAGGCGGTGGCGCTGTACAAGCTGGGCCGCGAGGATGCGGCGATGGCGGCGCTGGACGGCGTGCCCGGCGGCAGCGGTGTGCGCAGCGAAATCCACTGGCGCACGCGCAACTGGGGATCGTTCATCACCGAGAACGAGGCAACCCTGCCCGCCCCCGGCGCGATGACCCCGCCGGCCCAGGCGATCGTGCTCCGCCAGGCGGTGGCGCTGGCGATGCTCAACCAGGAAGCCAAGCTGCAGGCGCTGCGCGCGCGCTACGGCGCCGCGTTCAAGGCGCTGCCCAGCGGCCAAGCGTTCGACCTGCTGACCCAGCCGTCGCCGAGCGTCGACCCGGCGCGGATCAGCGCGGCGATGGCGGCGATCCCCGAAGCGAGCCCGACGGGCGCGATCGGGGATCTGATGGACGCGACGACTTCGACTACAGGCTGAAGCGCAGCGTCGCGCGCAGGTCGCGGCCTGCGAGCGGCGCATAGTCCTTCAGATAGCTGCTCGCGCGGCGCGCCTCGACGTCGAACAGATTGTTGGCGGACAGCGTGAGGGTCGTCCCCGGCATGGTCGGGAACGGCTTCAGGTTGAGCGTGGCGTTGACCATGGTGTAAGGCGCCGTACGCGTCTCGAACACGGCGATGCGGTTCTGCACGAAGACATGCTCCGCCTCTACCCGGCCGGTGATGCGCTCCGACTGCGCCTCGATGCCGCCCAGCACGCGCGGCGCCGGGATGCGCGGTGCCGGCCCTTCGTCGACGATGTTGGCATGGACATAGTCGCCGAGCGCATCGAGGTTGACGGTATAGTCGCCCAGCTGCGCCAGCCGCACCGAACCTTCCGCCTCGAAGCCGTAATAGCGCGCGTCGCGCTGGGTGAACTGGAAGCAGGGCAGGTCGACCGTGCGTCCGCTCGGCGCGGCCGCCGCCTGGCAGACCGCCTGCGGGGCCTGGTTGTCGCTGATATAGTTGGAGAACCAGTTGTAATAAGCCGAAGCGTCGAAGCTGTAGCCGTCGCCATGCGCGTGCAGAGTCGCTTCCAGCCCCCAGCTCTTCTCCAGCCGGAAATCGGGGCTGCCCAGCTCATAGGCCTCGGTGCCGGCATGCGCGCCGTTGGCGAACAGTTCCTCGGCGGAAGGCGCGCGTTCGGTGTGCGAGAGGTTCAAGCCGATCCGCACGTTGCGGGTGACGCCGTAGGACGCGCCGACCGACCCCGACAGCGCCTGGAAGCTGCGCTTGCCGTTGAAGAAGCGCTTGTCGTCGAGCACGGGATTTGCGGAAAGATCGGTGAACTCATAGCGCAGCCCCGCCTCGGCCTTGAGCGCGCCCATGTCGAGCTGCTGGAGCGTGAACAGGCCGGTCTGCTGCGTCTTGTTCTTCGGCAGGAAGGCCTCGTCGCCCTGCACGTCGAAGTCGCGCGCGAAATACTGCACACCGCTCGCACCCTTCCACGCGCCGTGATCGGCCTGGACCAGCTCGAGCCGCCCCTCCAGCCCCTTGTTGTAGAAGGCGGTGCCGACGCCGCCATCGGGCTCCAGCTCGAAATGGCGATAGGCGGCATAGCCCGCGCGCAGCCGCACCTTCTGGAGGAAGCCGCCGCCGGTCTCGGCTTCGGCGCGCAGATCGAGCCGGTTCTGGACGACGCTCAGCCGCGGTGCTTCCTGCCCCTCGCCGGGCTGCGTGGCGAAACGGATCGGCACGCCGTACAGGCTGTCATAATGGCTATAGGCGATGCCCAGCGTGCCGGTATCGGTGATGATCGCCGCGCCCGCCCCCGCCGTCCAGGTCTTGGCGGCGCTATTGGGCAGGC
Source organism: Sphingomonas sp. NFR04 (assembly GCF_900114095.1). Classification (GTDB taxonomy): domain Bacteria; phylum Pseudomonadota; class Alphaproteobacteria; order Sphingomonadales; family Sphingomonadaceae; genus Sphingomonas. The sequence goes on from NZ_FORV01000005.1 coordinate 336,716, forward strand.
GGTTCTTCACCGCGGCATTGGCGGCGAAATCGATCGGCTCGGGGTCATTCGGATCAGCGGGCAGCGCCGCGCTCGCCAGCGCCTGGCGACGCTTGTCAGCGGTGAGCGCATACCCCCCGATCTTCAGGTCGCTGGTCTTGGCGTAGGAACCGTCGGCATGCAGCACGAGGTGGCTGCCCACCGCGACATCCCCAGCCCCGCCGACCGAACGCTCCTCCGCGGCCGAGCCATAGGTGCCGATGCCGCTCAGCCGATAACCCTTCTCGGGCACGCTGCGCGGAATGCGGCTGTCGATCACATTGACCACGCCGCCCATCGCCGACGAGCCGAACAGCAGCGCCGAGGGACCGCGCAGCACCTCGACGCGCTCGGCGAGCAGCGGATCGATGATCACCGCATGATCGGCCGAGGTGTTCGACACGTCGATCGAGCCAATTCCGTCGGTCAGCACGCGCACACGCTCGCCCTGGAAGCCGCGCAGAATCGGCCGCGAGGCGTTGGGCCCGAACGAACTGGCCGATACGCCCGGTTGCCGCGCCAGCGTCTCGCCAATGGTGGGGCGCAGGTTGCGGGTGAGTTCCTCGCCGGTGACGACCGAGGTGCCGGAGAGTACGTCGGTCTCGCTCAACCGATAGGGCGCGGTGACGATGATCGCCGGCGGCTGCTGTGCTGCCTGGTCTTTCGCCTGCTCGGTCTCGGTAGGCGCCGGCGTTGCGTGGTCGGGATCGGCGAAGGCCGGAACCGGCAGCAGCACGAGCGAGGAAGACAGGAGAAGGACGCGACGCATCGGGATTCCACTTTCTGAAGGGAGCGTGACGCGAGCATGTATCGGGGATGATATATGGTATCAAGGCCTTTATGGTGCGCTGCGATGAAACGTCGACGCCCTGACAAACCGCGGGTGATCGATTGACAGGCGAAACGAAATTGTCGCACCGTTTAGTCCTCAACAGGGGAAACACTACCGATGCTATTGCCGTATCTCGCTGTCGCCTTGCTCTCCGCCGTCGGTCAGGACGCCGCGCCGCCGCCGCCGCAAGAGCGCGGGACGATCATTCTCTACCGTCCCGAGAGCATCGTGGGCGCGGCGGTCGCCTGCCCGATCCGCTACAAGGGCAATGTCGTCGTCGAGCTCGGCCGCGGCAAATATGCGGAATGGTCGGTGCCGAAGGGCACCTACACGCTGGAGAACAAGGTCAGCAGCGTCGACGTCACCGTCGAACCCGGCGAGAAACGCTATGTGCGCTGCTCGATCAAGATGGGCTTCATGGCCGGACGCGCCTCGCTGCAATTGGTCGACCAGGCCGACTTCGACAAGCATGGCAAGGACTTCGAGAAGAAGGACGTGGCGGCGATCGACCCCGCCGCCTGATCCGCGCGGGCCGGCGCGGAAGCCTTACGCCAAGGCAAGCCGCGCCGGCCTAATCCTATCGCGACAGATACAAGACGTACCATCTCGCCAGCACCGCGAGAGCCAGCTTCTGTCAATGCGTCGCCCAGCTTCGGCCTAGCGCCGCCAGCGTCGGGGATCGGCGCGCAGCATCTCCTTCATCCGCGGGGCTGGCGATTCGACGGGCCAGCAGCGGCGACCACAGCGCCAGTCGGGTCGCGGACAGGCCCCAATCATCGCTACATCTGCACGCAGATTGCCGGCCCGGACCCCGTCGCCAGCGTCCATCCCATTTAAATCGCCGCACTGCAGCAAATATGTGCCGAAGCGACGCGCCCGGCATCTTGACGGCGCGAAAGCCTTCCCGTTAACAAACGGTTAAATTGGCTCTGGGCGCCTCATCCGTGGCACTGCTCGGTAGTTCAGCAGAGGAATATAGCTTTGCAAGACATTTACGACAAGCTGACAGAAATTTTGCAGGACGTGTTCGACGATGACGAAATCGTCGCGTCGCCCACGCTTTCCGCCGCCGATGTCGACGGGTGGGACAGCCTGGCGCATGTCCGCTTCATCCTGGCTATCGAGCGGGGTTTCGGCGTGAAATTCTCGGCCGCGGAAGCCAGTTCCTTCGCCAATATCGGCGAGCTTGCGAACGGCATCGCGGCCAAGCGCGGCGCATAATATCGCTCCGCGCGCGCCGTACACGGCTGCGGTCAGTGACTGATTATTCTGAGGGGCTTTTGCCGTGAGCGAAGATATTCTGAAGGACTTGTCATGGCTGCCGCGTGCGCCGGAGGACTTCCGCAAGCAGCGCCGTGCCCTGAGCGACAAGACCGGCCCGATCGGGCAGGATCTGCGCTTTCTCGCGACGCACCAGCTGAGTGACAGCCAGCTGACGCAGCTCGCCCAGTCGATCGCCGATCTGCGCTCGGCCGGTGCCGATCTGTCGCCGCTGGTGCCGTTCCGCCTCGGCCTGATCGGCAACGGCACGCTGGACCTGCTCGCGCCGCTGCTGGTGGCGAGCGCCGCGCGGCACGGCATCGCGCTCGAAGTCGTGCAGACGGAGTATGGCCAGCTCATGCAGGAGGCGATGTCTCCGGATTCGGGCATCAACAGCGCCAAGTGCGACGCCGTGCTGCTCGCGCTCGACTACCGCGCCCTGCCCGGCCTGGGTTCGCCAAATTCGGTGAACGACGCGCTCGGCTTCATCGGACAGCTGCGGGCGGGCTTCCGCCAGAATAGCGGCGCGATCTCGATCGTGCAGACCTTTGCCCCGCCGGCGGAAGCGCTGTTCGGCCATATCGACCGCGTGCTCGATGCATCCCCGCGCGGCGCGCTCGACCGGATCAATACCGAGCTCGCGCGCAGCGCCGCGGCGAGCGACGACGTGCTGCTGGACGTCGCGTCGATCGCCGAGCTCGTCGGCCTCGCCAACTGGCACTCGCCGCAGCAGTGGAACCTGGCAAAGCTGCCGTTCGATGCCGCCTATGCGCCCTTCTATGCCGACCATGTCGCGCGGCTGGTCGCCGCCATCAAGGGCAAGTCGCGCCGCGTGCTGATCCTCGACCTCGACAACACCGTCTGGGGCGGGGTGATTGGCGACGACGGACTGGAGGGCATCCGCATCGCTCAGGGCGACGCCGTCGGCGAGGCCTTCCTGGCCGTGCAGGCGAATGCGCTGGCGCTGCGCGCCCGCGGTGTGGTGCTGGCGGTATCCTCGAAGAACACCGACTCGGTCGCCCGTGGCCCCTTCCGCGAGCATCCCGAGATGCTGCTGCGCGAAGATCATATCGCCGTCTTCCAGGCGAACTGGAGCGACAAGGCGACCAACATCAAGTCGATCGCGAACGAGCTTTCGCTCGGCCTCGACGCGATGGTGTTCCTCGACGACAATCCCATGGAGCGCGATCTGGTCCGCCGGATGCTGCCGCAGGTTGCGGTTCCCGAGCTGCCGGCCGATCCCGCACTCTATGTGCGGACGCTGATGGCGGCCGGCTATTTCGAGACGATCGCCTTCTCCGAAGAGGATCGCAAGCGGGCCGATTTCTACCAGGACAATGCCAAGCGCGTCGCGCTTCAGGCATCGGCGGGGGATCTCGATTCCTACCTCGCCTCGCTCAACATGGAGATCTTCTTCGCGCCCTTCGATGCGATGGGGCGGAAGCGGATCGCTCAGCTGATCAGCAAGTCCAACCAGTTCAATCTCACCACGCGGCGCTACACCGAGGCCGATGTGGCGGAGCTGGAGGAAGATCCCGACGTCTTCACCCTGCAGGTCCGCCTCACCGACGCGTTCGGCGACAATGGCATGATCTCGGTGATCGTCTGCCGTCCGCACGGCGACGATGCCTGGGAGATCGATACCTGGCTGATGAGCTGCCGGGTGCTCAAGCGGCGGGTGGAACAGATGGTACTGCGCGAGCTGGTCGAGGCCGCCCGCCGGCATGGCAAGAAGCGCCTGATCGGCGTCTACATCCCCACCGATCGCAACGCCCTCGTCGTCGAGCATTACGCCGAGCTGGGCTTCACCCAGGTGGCGACGGATGCGACGGACGGCCGGACGGTGTGGGAGCTGGATACCGCGACCGAGGTGCCGGAAGCGCCGATGACGGTGCACCGTGCCGCACAGCTTGCCGAAGCGGAGGCGGCGCAATGACGGCGCCTGCCCGGCGCCTTCCCAGACGCGATCGCTATCTGCTGCCGCTGGTCGTCCTTGCGGTGGCTCTGACGATGGTGATCGGCAGCGAGGTCGCGGCGCGCTGGTGGATGCCCGAGCAGCCCAGCGACAGCTGCCTGGCGGACGATACCTTCTTCGGCAAGCTGCCGCGCAAGAACTGCACGTCGCGCACCAAGGTCGCCGAGGGCGACTGGACCACCTACCACTATAACGAATGCGGCTATCGATCGGAGACCTCGTGCGCGCCGGTACCGGCGTCGACGATCCGGATCTCGGTCATCGGCGCCTCGACCAGCTGGGGCTACCGCATCCCGACGCCGCAGACCTGGTGGCATCGCACGGCCGACGCGCTTTCCAAGATCTGCGGCCGGCCGGTCGACGTGCAGAATCTTGGCGGCGTGTACAATCTCAACCAGGTCGCCCACACCGTGCCGCCCGCGCTCCAGCTGAAGCCGGACGCGGTGCTGATGATCGTGACTCCCTTCGATCTGCAGCGGCTGCCGGCGGGCGACTTCGATCTGGCCTGGCAGCCCGAGGCGGCGCCCGTCGCGCCCAAGCGCGAGCTGCTGGGCAAGATCAAGGACACCCTCGAGGTCAGCCGCTTCGCGACCTTCGCCCAGCACACGCTGTATCGCCAGCCGGAAAGCTATCTCAACGGTTTCCTGACCTCCGGGGATCGCGCCAATTTCCTGCGCCCGCCGTTCGACGGCGAATGGCAGCGGCGGCTGACCTTCGCCGATCACGCCCTGGCCTATATCGCGCAACAGGTGCACGCCCAAGGCGTACCACTGATCCTCGCCTTCGTCCCGCACCAGGCCCAGGCCGACATTCTGTCGCTCGGCAAGACCTATCCGGGGATCGACCCCTATGCGATCGACCGCGCGCTGGGCGCGATCGCCGCGCGCCACGGGATCCTCTACCAAGATCTGACCTCCAGCTTCGGCAAGCGGGCGGATGCGGCATCGCTGTACATGAACGTCGACAGCCATCCGACCGGCGCGGCCAACAGCCTGATCGCAGACGGCATGATGCGCGGCCTGCTCGCCTCCTCGCTGCGCGACGGCAAGTGCAGCGCCGGCGCAGGGAAGGAATGAAGCGATGAACGTCCCCTCCTTCCCTTTTCTCGGCTTCGCGATCCTCGGCGCGATCCTGTACAACCTGCTGCCGGCGGGCATCCTGCGGCGCGGGCTGTTGCTGCTGATCAACCTGATCTTCCTGTCGACCTTCGTGCATGGCTGGCAGCAGGCGCTGCCCTATGCGGGCTTTCTGCTCACCGGGTTCCTGGGTACCCGTCTGCTGGTGACGCACGGCCCGCGCTGGCGCCTGCCGGTGCTGATCGCGCTCATCCTCTTCGCGTTCTTCTGGCTGAAGCGGTACACGTTCATCCCGGCGGCCATCAACCTGCCGTTCCTCTACACGACGGTCGGGCTGTCCTACGTCTTCTTCCGGGTGCTCCACCTGATCATCGATACAGGCCAGGGGCAGATCAAGGAGCGGATCTCGCCGCTCGATTATGTCAACTACACCCTCAACTTCACCGCACTCGTTTCCGGCCCGATCCAGTTCTATCAGGACTATCGCGAGCAGGAGCGGAACGGCGAGAAGGTGGACCTGTTCGCCGCGGGCTGGGCGGCGGAGCGCATCATCGTCGGCATGTTCAAGGTCGCGATCGTCTCGACGCTGCTGATGAAGTGGCAGCAGGCCGCCATCGCCGATCTGGCCGTCGCCGACGCCTTTTCGATGCGCGTGGTCTATTGCGCGCTGATCGGCGCGATCTACCCGCTGTTCCTCTACGCGAACTTCTCCGGCTATACCGATTTCGTGATCGGCTGCGCCCGGCTGTTCCGCATCCGCCTGCCCGAGAACTTCTACCATCCGTTCATCGCGGAAAACTTCATCGCCTTCTGGTCGCGCTGGCACATCACGCTGTCCAACTGGCTCAAGGTCTATGTCTACACGCCGTTCCTGATGACCGCGATGCGGCGCATCCCCTCGACGGCGATCGAGCCCTATCTTGCGGTCGCGGCCTATTTCGTCACCTTCTTCCTGGTCGGTGCCTGGCATGGCCAGACCAGCATGTTCCTGTTCTTCGGCGTGCTGCAGGGCGGCGGCGTGGCGATGAACAAGCTCTACCAGGTGGCGATGGTCAAGCGGCTGTCGCGCAAGGGCTACAAGAAGCTCTCGGCCGAGCCCTGGTATCGGGTGCTGTGCCGCGCGCTGACCTTCACCTGGTTCGCCTTCACGCTGCTGTGGTTCTGGTCGACCTGGGGACAGCTGGGCCAGTTCATCCAGCAGGCGGGCTGGCCGGCGGTTGCCTGCGGTTGGGCGTTGGTGCTGCTGGTCGCGATGCCGGCGCTGAGCCTGCTCAGGGCGGTGCAGGGGCCGATCGAGACACGCAAGGTGGACCCGGCCGCCGTTCCTGCCTCGCGCTACTGGCGCACGGCGCTGTCGACCGCGATGCTGATCATCCTGGTCGGTGCGACGCTGTTGCTGAACGGCCCGGCGCCCGACGTGGTGTACAAGACCTTCTAAGGGGGCGGGCGGCGCGATCCCGCGCCGCCTTCCACCATGCGCTGCGCATCGTCGACCCGCAAAAGCTTGCTGGACGGCATCAGGCGGGATTTGGAGAGGCGGTGGTGGGTCCGCCGCCTACCATGATGGGGCAAAAAATCCCCAGATTTACGTCAGTCAGAGATAGGGGAGCCGGTAGAGTGCCCCCAAGAGTGCCCCCAAATATTTTCCTACCCAGCGCGAGCAAAGGTGAGCCTCCGAGATATGGATAGCGGGTGACCCGCCGAGCTTGCGCGCCCGCACCAAGAGAGCATGATCCCCTGCCCGACTCGCTCCGGAGAGAACTGCCCATGCTTCGGATCACAACCATAACCGCTGCTCTCGCGCTTATCGCCACGCCTGGGCTCGCAGCTGCGCCATGCAAGGATGCCAAAGGCAAGTTCGTGAAGTGCCCGCCCGCCGCATCGGCTGCAGCTGGGGACGTCGTGAAGAACAAAGCGGGCAAATGCCACATCGCCAGCGGCCCGAAGAAGGGCCAGTTCACGAAATGCCCCTGAAGGTCCGACGCCCGACCGCCTTCGACATCAAAGCGATCGTCTTGGCGGTGCTCATGCTTGCCGCTTCGACCTTCCAGCTGCTGTCGATGATCCGGTAGAAACCAAGGGGAAAACCGGATGCGCAGAAGGTAGGACCGTTAAGCTTGCGATTTTAAAAGGGCCGTGCCGCCTCCGATTTCCCCCTGCTTTTTCGGGGGCGGCAACCCCGCTGCGACCGTTCGCGCGCTGGCGCGGAGGCGGCTGCCGGGTTAGCCTCCGCGCACATGCAGCGAAGTCGCTATTCTACAGTAGCTCCGTAACTCCTCACGCCCGTGGGCCTCTAGGAGCCCGCCTAAGCACATCTGCCGCACACCGGTTTGCACGCCCTTTGCCGATGAGGGGCGTCACCTGAGGACTATTGCGCAGCCTGCCTTTAGGAGTCGTTCACGACTTTAAACGTTCGGCTAACCATTAGAATTTCCGTAGGAATCCACTCCATCCTGATTTTCTTCCCACAATGGTCGAGCGGGGCATTCACGCTCGGTCGCGGGTCGGCGCTTCCGATCCGGGTCGCAGAAGCGGCTCGAGTACCAGAAGGAAATTACCATGGCTTTTTCGGTTAACACCAACGTCGGCGCAATGGCGGCTCTCCAGAGCCTGACCGCGACCCAGAAGGACCTGTCCACCACCCAGAACCGCATCAACACGGGTCTGTCGGTGTCCTCGACCAAGGATGACTCGGCTTCCTACACGATCGCACAGGGCCTCCGTGGCGACCTGGGCGGCCTGAAGGCGGTTTCGTCGTCGCTCAGCCGTGCCAAGAGCGTGACTGACGTCGCCGTTGCCGGCGCCGAGCAGATCTCCGACATCGTCAACCAGATGCAGGCGAAGGCCCGTCAGTCTGCCGATAA
>NZ_FORV01000008.1 GCF_900114095.1 Sphingomonas sp. NFR04
CTGCGCAGAGCGCGGCGAAGTCGAGTCGTCGCGGCCGTCGCCGGCCTTGATGACGCCCTGCTGCTGCTTGGCCCAGAGTGCCTCGGCGGCGTGGAGCGCTTCGGCTGCCATCGCCGGATCGCTCTGGGCAAGCGCGCGGCTCGCACCGGCGAGCCCCGCCGCGACCATCAGGTTGTTGGCCGGAAGGTCGGTGGTGAACGCCCAGCGGTCGTCCTGCGCGCCCGAGGCGCCGTTCTTGCGCTCGGCGGGCTTGAGCGACGGATCATAGGTCAGCCCGTCGGTCTGCGAGCCGGCGTCGCCGAGATGCGCATATTGGCGCAGCGTCGGGTCGACGATCCCGACGATCGCGTGCCCGAACACCTTGTACTGCGCGAGCAGCTGCAGCGCGCCGTGGCGGATCTGCTGCAGCGAGTCCTCGACGCCGTCGGGCTTGCGGATCTCGACCGCGCGCGCCGCTTCGTCGACACTGGTTTCGTCCCAGTCGAGACCGAACAGCTCGCGGGCCCAGACCAGGTCGCGCACCACCATCGCGTTTTCGGGGGTTTGGATGTCATAGTCCCCGGCGTCCTGGAAGCCGCCCACGGCGAGGCCGGGGATATGCTCGCCGGCCTTGAAGGGCGAATCCAGGTTGGCGCCCATCTTGTAGCCGTCGAAATGCGTGATGTTGGGCGGTGCCTGGCGTGCGTCGTCGAGATGCGAGGGCGCCGACCAGACGCGATATTGCTCGCGGATGCCGACATGATCCATCTGCTCGGCGAGGAACGTGTCGAGCGAGGTCTGCCAGATGCGCGCATAGGCATCGGGCGCGATGCGGAACGGGTTGGTCGTGACGCCCGCATAGCGGATGGCGTAGATGCCGGGCGTGCGGACGCTAGAGAAGTCGAACGCCGCATAGTCGTAGCGGGTCCAGTGTCCGCGCGGCAGCGTGCGCGCGCGCAGCACCGGCTCTTCGCGGCCATCGGCGGTGAGCCGCACCAGCTCGGCCTCGGCCGGTGCCTTGAAGTGCGGATCCAGCTCGATCAGCGCTACCTTGGGCCGGTTGGGCGTATAGCCCGCCTGGTTGAACGAGACGACCGGCGCGCGCACCCAATCCTTGATGACATTGGGCCGGACATGCCAGACGATGGCATTCTCCTTCGCGCCCTCGGCGATCATCGATCGGACGACGAACCAGCCATTCTGCGCGCGCGCACGGGCATCATAGAGTGTCAGCGGGCCCTGATCGGAGGTGATGGTGACGCGGGTCATCGGGTCTTCGGGGGCCAGCGTGACCGATTTCCCGCCCGACGTCAGCGGCAGCGGGTCTCCCGAGCCGTCCTTGGCCATCGGGCCGGTCGGGTGGCGCGGGAACAGCCCGGGGGCGGCGTCCATCAGATAGGTCTTGCCGAAATAGGCGCTCGGCAGGAAATCGAGGTTGAAGCCGGCCTTGCCCACCAGCGCTGCGGGCAGCGGGCGATCGAGATCGACGGCGATGCGGAAGCCGTCGCCCTCGGCGGTGACCTTCACCGTATAGTCGAGCTTCACGTCCTTGTAGGTGGAACGGACCACCAGCTGGTTGGGCTCCGTGCCGCGGGTGCGGCTGACAAAGGCGGGGACGGGGGCCCATTGTTCGGGCGTCTTGTCGAGGCGCACCGCGCCATCGGTAGCGATGCGGTTGCCGTGCAGCACGATCTGGATGCCGGCATTCTTCTCGTCGAAGAAGATCGGGCTGAACTGGTTCTGGTCGGCGATGACCGTCAGGCCCTGCCTCTCGAGCGTATCCGCCGGCGTGAGCGTCAAGGATTGGGCCATGGCCACGCCCGAGACGGCGGCCGCTGCCGAGGCGAGCAAGGCGGACAGAACCTTACGGTGCATGCATCTCTCCTGTGATTTTATCGTTGCCGGTGTCGCGCTCGATGGGTGGGCAGCCGGTCGGAAGGGGGGCGGGCACGCGTATCGCCGCGCCTGTTTCTGCCAGCCACGCTTGGCCGCGCAGCCATGGATGCCGTGGAATCAGCCGCTGCCGGGTGTCCGTTCGCGGCGCATCGAAGCCGCTGGCGCCGGACTTCGGGCGTTGCACGGCCATCGCAGCGAAGTTGAGGCGCGCCGGTTCGTATCTTGGACGATCGCATGCATGTCGACGCGCGACACAGCCCTTTTGCCAAATTCGCGAATCACGACCGCGCTCTCCTGATGGCTTTTGTTTTTTGCCATGCTAAGGGTAGCGCTACCATTCGGCAATTAGCTTTGTGTCGTCTTGCCTTGATTGCCGCGGGCCGGTTGAATTCGCATGATTGCGAAAGTATTTGGCGACAGTTCGTCGAAGCATCCGGCTGCTCCGCGTCGCGCGCCGGAAACCGCCACCTCGACTGCGTCGATCTTCGCACGTCGCGGCGAGAGCAGGACATGGCGAGGGTGGCACCAATTGCCCTGCCTGACGTTACCACCGCGCGGGATCTGCCGCCGGAGAATCGCGATGTCGCTGACCGTGAATGGAGCGAAAGTATCGGCACCCGCCGATCCCCGCACCTCGTTGCTCGACCTGTTGCGGGAGGAACTGCACCTCACCGGCACCAAGAAGGGGTGCAACCAGGGCGCGTGCGGCGCCTGCACCGTCTTGGTCGATGGCGAGCGTGTCCTCGCGTGCCTGACCCTGGCCGTGCAGGTCCAGGGCCGTGCAGTCACGACGATCGAGGGACTGGCGGGCGCAGGCGCGCTCCATCCGTTGCAGGTCGCCTTCATCGAGCATGACGGCTTCCAGTGCGGCTATTGCACGCCGGGCCAGATCTGCTCGGCGATCGGCATGGCGGCGGAGGCGGAGCGGGGCGTGCCGAGCCACGTGACCGACGATCTTTCCGCCACGGTGGCGCTTACCCGCGAGGAAATCCAGGAGCGCATGAGCGGCAATCTGTGCCGCTGCGGCGCGCATAACGGGATCATCGATGCCATCCGCGCCACGCTGGCGACGGAGATCGTCGCATGACGCCCTTCACCTATCTGCGTGCGGCCGATGCACCCGAGGCGGCGCGCCTGGGCACGGACGCCGGCACCGCCTATCTGGGCGGCGGGACCAACCTGGTAGATTTGCTGCGGGAGACGGTGGCCCGGCCGGAGCGCCTGGTCGATGTCAGCGCGCTGCCCGCGAGCATCGAGGAGACGGACGGCGGCGGCCTGTTGATCGGCGCGGCGGTGCGGAACACGGCGCTCGCCGAGCATCGCGCGGTGCGGGCGCGCTACCCGATGCTGGCGCGGGCGATCCTGGCGGGCGCCTCGGCGCAGATCCGTAACATGGCGACCGTCGGCGGCAATCTGCTGCAGCGGACCCGCTGCACCTATTTCTACGACACCGACGGTGCGCGCTGCAACAAGCGGGTGCCCGGATCGGGCTGTGATGCCCGCGAGGGCTTCAACCGCATCCACGCAGTGCTGGGCGCCTCCGAGGCGTGCGTGGCGACGCATCCGTCGGACATGTGCGTGGCGCTGGCGGCGCTGGATGCCGCCGTCCATGTGACGGGGCCTGACGGCGATCGCAGCATCGCGTTCGGCGATCTGCATCGCCTCCCCGGCGACGCGCCGGAGCGGGACACGAGCCTGGCGCCGGGCGAGCTGATCGTCGCGGTGGAACTGCCGCCGCTCGCCTTCGGGCGCACGTCCACGTACCGCAAGGTGCGGGATCGGGCCAGCTACGCCTTCGCGCTGGTCTCCGTCGCCGCGGCGCTGGAGCTGGATGGCGATCGCGTCGCCGATGTGCGGATCGCGTTCGGCGGGGTCGCCCACAAGCCCTGGCGCGCGGCAAAGGCGGAGGCGGCCCTGCGTGGGGGCCCCGCCACGCACCAGGCCTTTCTGGACGCCGCGGCCGTTGAGTTCGAAGACGCCCGGCCGCTCCGCGACAACGCGTTCAAGCCGGCACTCGCCGGCCGTGCGCTCGCAGCCGTGCTGCAGGCCCTCGCATCGGGAGAGACGGCATGAGCATCGTCGAGAATGCCAAGCAGGCGGCGCAGGGGCTGGTGCAGAGCGCGATGGAAAAGCTGGTGCCGCTCGCGCCGGACAGCTGGATCCCCGGCGGCGTGCCGGACCCGCTGATCGCGCGCAAGCACGGGCTGATCGGCAAGCCCCTCTCCCGCCTGGATGGCGCGCTGAAGGTGACCGGTACCGCGCCGTTCGCGGCGGAGTATCGCTTCGAGAACATGGTCTATGCCGCGCTCGCCTATGCCACGATCGCGCGCGGCCGCATCGCGGAGATCGACAGCGCGGCGGCGGAGGCGGCGCCCGGCGTGGTGCTGGTGATGACCCACCGCAACGCACCGCGCATGGCGACGCCGCCCGCGTTCGGCTCCTCGCCGACCGGCGTGGGGCCCGCCGACCTTCCCGTGCTGCAGGATGATCGCGTGCACTGGAACGGCCAGCCGGTCGCCTGCGTGCTCGCCGAGACCCAGGAGCAGGCGGACCACGCCGTGACCCTGCTGCGGATCACGTACGACGTGGAAGCGTCGACGACGTCGCTCGCCGAGGCGAAGGCGAAGGGGATCGAGCAGGGACTCTTCATGGGCCATCCGCTGCTGAACGAAGTGGGCGATGCCGAGACCGCCTTCGCGGCCGCGCCCCACCAGGTCGACCAGATCTATCGCACGCCGCGGCACAACCACAATCCGATCGAGCCGCACGCCGCGACGATGGCGTGGATCGGCGACACGCTGATGATCCACGATGCCAGCCAGATGGTGTCGCAGCAGGCACAGACGCTGGCGGACGTCTTCGGGCTGGAGACGGAGCAGGTCCGGCTCACCTCGCCCTATGTCGGCGGCGGCTTCGGCAGCAAGGGGCTGTGGGATCACCAGATCATCGGCGCGGCGGCGGCGCGTCTCTCGGGTCGACCGGTGCGCATCGCGCTCTCGCGCGAGGGCGTGTACCGCGTGGTCGGCGGGCGCTCGCTGACCGAGCAGCGCGTGGCGCTCGGCGCGCGCGCGGACGGAACGCTCGAGGCGCTGATCCACACCGGCCTGTCGGTGATGACGCCCCACAACAACATGCCCGAGCCGTTCATCCTGGGCAGCCAGGCCGCCTATGCCGCGCCCAACATCCTGCTCAAGGTGGAGGTGACGCGGATGAACATGCTCGCCAACACCTTCATGCGCGCGCCGGGCGAGGCGGTGGGCACCTTCGCGCTGGAATCCGCCATCGACGAACTCGCGGTGCAGCTGGGCATGGATCCAGTCGAACTGCGCCTGCGCAACGAGCCGGAAAAGGACCCCATCAACGGCCGGCCCTTCTCCTCGCGCCACATCGCCGAGGCCTGGCGGAGCGGCGCCGAACGCTTCGGCTGGGCCGATCGTCCGGCCGCCGCCACGCGGCGGGACGGGGAGTGGCGCATCGGCCTGGGCTGTGCGACCGGCACCTATCCCTATTACCGCATGCCCGGCGCCGAAGCCCGGATCACGCTGTCGCGCGACGGCGAGGACGTGCGCGCCAAGGTGGAGGTCGCCGCCGCCGAGATGGGCATGGGGACGGCCACCACCACCGCACTGGTCGCGGCCGAGCGGCTCGGTCTCGCCGTCGAGCAGGTCGAGGTCGTCTATGGCGACTCCGCCATCCCCGGCGCGATCATGGCGGGCGGGTCGCAACAGACCGCAGCCATCGGCGCCGCGATCATCGCCGCGCACGGCGAACTGGTCGGCGAACTGCTCAAGCTGGCCGGCAACGACTCGCCGCTCGCCGGCCTGTCCCCCGACGAGGTGGGGTGTGCCGACGGGAGCATGGCCGCGCTCGCCGACCCGGCGCGGCGCGAAAGCTATGCCTCCATCCTCGCGCGATCGCAGCGCGAGGGCCTCTCGGTCACCAAGGCGGGGTCGATTCCGCTGGAGACGATGCACTGGTCGATGCATTCGCACAGCGCGCTTTTCTGCGAAGTGGGCGTCAACAGCGTCACCGGCGAAATCAGGGTCCGCCGCTTCCTCGGTTCCTTCGATTGCGGCCGGATCCTCAACCCGAAGACCGCCGCCAGCCAGTTCCGCGGCGGCATCATCATGGGCCTGGGCATGGCGCTGATGGAGGAAACCCAGTTCGACGAGCGCAACGGCCGCATCATGAACCCCAGCCTCGCGGAATATCATGTGCCGGTGCATCTCGACGTGCCGGAGATCGACGTGATGTGGACGGACATCCCCGATCCGCACACCCCGATGGGCGCGCACGGCGTCGGCGAGATCGGCATCACCGGAGTCGCCGCCGCGGTGGCCAACGCGGTCTACAACGCCACCGGCCAGCGGGTTCGGGACCTGCCGATCACGCTCGACAAGCTGCTTTGATGCACGCGCAGGCAGCTTTTTGGTCCGCTGGATGGCGGCGCGGGAGCACGGCATGAAGCAGCTGGTCGCCTTCGATCTCGACGGTACGCTCGCGGAGAGCAAGCAGCCGCTCGACGCGCATATGGCGGCCTGCCTGCGCTCGCTGCTGGATCTGGCATTGGTCTCGGTGATTTCCGGCGGCGACTGGAAGCAGTTCGAGACGCAGGTCATCGCCCGCTTGCCAGCCGACGCGGATCTCGGCCGGCTGTTCATCATGCCGACCACGGGCGCGAAACTGTATCGTTTCGTCGAGGGCGGATGGCGGCAAATCTATGCGGAGACGTTCACCGCTGCCGAACGCGGGCAGATCCTCACCGCGCTGGAGCGCGCCGTGGACGATGCAGGCGTCCGGCCGGACAAGTTATGGGGCCCGCAGATAGAAGATCGCGGCACGCAGATCACCTTCTCCGCCCTGGGGCAGCAGGCGCCGATCGACGCGAAGAAGGGCTGGGATCCCGATCAGGCCAAGCGGATCGCGCTGCAACGGCAGCTCGTCACCCAGCTGCCGGGCTTCTCGATCCGGATCGGCGGGACCACCTCGCTCGACATCACGCGCGAAGGGGTCGACAAGGCCTATGCCATCGATCGGCTGATCGAACATGCCGCAGTCCCGCGCGAGGCGATGCTGTTCTTCGGCGACGCCATTTACCCTGGCGGCAACGACGATCCGGTGCGGGCCGCGGGTGTGGATAGCGTGCGGGTGCGCGACCCGGCCGAAACCGCCGCGATCCTGGAATCGCTCATCGCCTGGAACCGGCCGCTCCCCGGATGACGGGATCCGGACCGACGTTCATGCTGCATCACCCAGCCAATCGGCAGTGATCTCTCCGCTATGCCCATCCGGCGCCAGTGCGGCGCGTAGCGCTTCCAGCAGCGGCGGCAGCGCCTGGGTGAACGCGTAGGGCGGATTGACGATGAAAAGGCCCGCGCCGTTGTAGATGCCGGGCTGATCGGCATCATACAGCCAATGCTCCACCGAAAGGAATTTCGGGATGCCCAGCGCACGCAGCTTGTTCTTCCAGCGCTGGTGCGTCGCGCGGTCCTTCAGCGGATACCAGATCACCGTCACGCCGTGCGCCCACTTGCGGTGCGCCGCGGCGAGGGTGGCGGTGATGCGCTCGCGCTCGTCGGTCTGCTCGTAGGGCGGATCGACCACCACCACGCCGCGCGCCGTTCGGGTCGGCAGCATCGCCAGCCACAGCTCATAGGCATCACGTTCGTGCACGGCGGCAGCCGACCCGCGCATCGCGCGGCGCAGGATAGCGGCGTCCTCGGGATGCTTTTCATTGAGGATCAGCAGGTCCTGCGGGCGCAGGAGCTGCGCCAGGAACTGCGGCGAGCCCGGATAGAGGTGCGGCTCCGCCCCCACATTCACCGCCTGCACGGCGGCGCGATAGTCGTCCAGCAACGGGTTCGCATCGGCAAAGGCCCGCAGCACGCCGTGGGCGGCTTCGCCGGTGCGCTGGGCCTGCTCGCCGCCGAGGTCGTAGAGCCCGCAGCCCGCATGGGTGTCGATCAGGGTCAGCGCACCCTCTTTCTGCTGCAAGGCGCGAACCAGGGCGATCAGCAGGCTGTGCTTCACGACATCGGCGCTGTTGCCGGCATGGAAGGAGTGACGGTAATTCATTGAAGTCCAAAAACCTGCCGAAATGCCCCTTGTACAAGCTTCCGGGCAAGAAAGCCGATCGCGAGACGCTGGAAGCACGCCTCGAACCAGCTTTCGCGGTCGGCGGCAACCGGCAGCGGGGTCAGCGGTGATCGGCAACCCGGCCAGCCGGCGCACCTGCATCCGCCGAACGGCATCATCGTCCCTGCGTGCCGCGGCCATCCGGGCCCAGGCTGGAGGTCTCGAACTGGCCCGGCGCGATTCCCGCAACGGACCAGTCGCCGATCGACCAGCGGACCAGCCGCAGGGTCGGCAACCCGACCGCCGCGGTCATGCGGCGCACTTGCCGGTTGCGTCCTTCGCGGATGGTGATCTTCAGCCAAGTGTCGGGGATGGACTTGCGCTGGCGGATCGGCGGATCGCGCAGCCACAGGTCGGGCGGGTCGATACGCGCAACCTCGGCCGGCAGGGTCATGCCGTCGTTGAGCAGGACGCCCTGTCGCAAGCGCTCCAGTTCCGGTTCCTGCGGATCGCCTTCAACCTGCACGAGGTAGGTCTTGGGCATCTTGAAGCGCGGATCGGCAATGCGCGCCTGCAGCCGCCCGTCATCGCACAGCAGCAGCAGGCCTTCGCTGTCTCGATCGAGCCTCCCGGCGGGATAGACGCCCTTCACCGCAATGAAATCCGACAGGGTCGAACGAAGTGTCGGCGATCCGCGATCGGTGAATTGCGACAGGACTCCGAAGGGTTTGTTGAACAGGAGCAGCCGGGGCATGCTGCGCTCATAGCGTGCGGTTGCGGCCCTGTCGCTTGGCGCATGCCGGCGCCGCCAAGAAATCCTCGTGCTGCCGCGAAGGATTTCGCTATCCTTGGTCTCTCTGAGGGCAAACAGAATATCTGCGCGCGGCCATAGGAGGGTACGGCGACACGCGACGTGAAATCTGCGCTGGAGCGCCGCCAGCTTCTGGCGCGATGGGTCGCGTGCGAGATCGTTCCGCACGAGGGCCGCATCCGCGCCTGGTTTGCGCGCAGACGGCTGGCGCCCGAAGATGTGGATGAGCTGATGCAGGAAGCCTATTGCCGGATCGCGACGCTGGACTCCGTCGATCATATCGATTGCGGCCACGCCTATTTCTTCTCGATCGCGCGCAACCTGTTGCTGCGCAAGCTCAAGCGCCAGCAGGTCGTCCCCTTCGAGGCGATCGGCGAGATTGAGAGCTACCGCGACACGCAGACGCCTTCGCCCGAGGAGCAGGTCTCTACCCGGCTCGCCTATGAGCGGGTGATGGGCCTGATCGCAGGCCTGCCCGAGCGCTGCCGGCGCATTGTCGAACTGCGCAAGATCGAAGGCTGGTCGCAGAAGGAGATCGCCGCGCATATGGGCATGACCGAAAAGGCGGTTGAGAAACAGGTCTGGATCGGGGTGCGCGCCATCCGCGAGGGCTGGTCTGCCGCCACAGGATCGCCCGAGGCCGATGCGCCCGCGCCGGCGCCCGGCCGCAAGGCGGGCCTCCTGTGAACGAGCCCGCCCGCCTGGCCGAGGAGGAAGCCGCGTCGCTGTGGGTCGCCCGCATGGATGGCGGCGCCTGGAGCGAGGCCGACGAGGCGGAGCTGCAGCGCTGGCTGGCGCAGGACCCACGTCGCCATGGCCTGCTGCTGCGCACCCACGCCTTGTGGCAGGTGCCGCATATCGAACCGCAAGCCGTCGCCTTGGAAGAGGACGCGCCCCTGGATATTCGCACGCCGGGCTGGCGGCGGCGCGGGGTGCTGGGCGGGCTGCTGGCGGCCTCGGCTGCCGGGATCGTCGGGGCCTTGCTCTTCCCCGGGCGCGGCGTCGGCTATGTCACCAAGGTGGGCGAGATCCGGCGGGTGCCGCTGGTCGACGGATCGGTGATGACGATCAATTCGGGCACCGAGCTGCAGGTGCGCATCGCCAAGCGCGCCCGCGAGGTCGAGCTGGCGCAGGGCGAGGCCTGGTTCGAGGTCGCCAAGGATGCTGCCCGCCCGTTCGTGGTCGCCTCGGGCAAGGTGCGGGCGAAGGCGATCGGCACCGCCTTTTCGGTGCGCAAGCGCGACAACGGCGTCGAGGTGCTGGTTACCGAAGGCGTGGTCGAAACCTGGTCGGATGGCGAGGAGGCGCAGCGGGTGCGGCTCAGCGCGGGGCAATGCGCGCTGATCAACGACCACGCCATCGTGCATTACGAAACCGACAAGCCCTTGTCGGTCGATCGCGCGCTGGCCTGGCGCAGCGGCATGATCGATCTCGACGGTACCACGCTCGCCGACGCGGCCGACGAGTTCAACCGCTACAACGACCGCCAGATCGTCATCGCCGATCCCGATGCGGCGGGCGAGCGCTTCGACGGGCTGTTCCGGATCAACGATCCGGAGGGGTTCGCCGAGGCCGTCCGCAACGCGCTCGACCTGACCGTCAACACCAGCGATCCCCGCTTCATCCGCATCCAGCGCGGGACCAAGCCGCAGACCCTGTAAGTGGCGGATCGAAAAAATTCGTGTCGTGGAAGAATTTGCGCGAAGGAAAATGCAAAGCCGGGTCTCTAGGTACGTACAGGTCGCAAAGGCCTGACAAAAAGTAGAATGAACAGGGAGGGGTTTCATGGCGAACGCCACGTTGCGTGGAGCGCTTTTCGCGTCCACGAGCATCGTCTGCATGGTCGCGATGCCTGCTGCGGCGCAAGCAGCCGCGCAGACCAAACGTTTTTCCATCGATGCACAGCCGGCGGAGACTGCGATCGGGTTGTTCGGTCATCAGGCCGATGTCCAGATCATCGCGGCGCGCCGGCTGACGCAATCGGTCCGCACCAACGGCGTGCGCGGCGAATATACCGTCGGCGACGCGCTCAATCGCCTGTTCGCCGGCACCGGGCTGGTCGCGCGCCAGACCGGTCCGCGCACCTATGCCGTCGTCCCGAAACCCACCTCGGACCGGTTCGTGCCCGCCACAGGCACGAAGCTCGCGCTGTCGGCGCCGGGCGGGGGGACGCAGGCGCAGTCCCCGACGCCTGCGTCCTCCCAGTCCGCCGCCGCGGCCGCGCCGCAAGTGGCCGGCGAGGACGATCCCGCCATCGTCGTGACCGGGCTGCGCGCCAGTCTCGACAATTCGCGCGGGATCAAGCGCGAGGCATCGGGCATCGTCGATGCGATCTCGACCAAGGACATCGGCAAGCTGCCCGACGCCAACCTGGCCGAATCGCTCCAGCGCATCACCGGCGTGTCGATCGACCGCTCGGGCGGTGAGGGCGCGTTCATCACCGTCCGCGGCTTCGGGCCGGAGTTCAACACGGTGCTGGTCAACGGCCGCCAGATCGCCACGCCGACCGACCCCAGCCAGGCCTCGGGCCGCGCCTTCGCCTTCGACACGCTGGCGTCGGAGCTGGTCTCCGGCGTCGAAGTCTACAAATCCTCGACCGCGCGCTACCAGTCGGGCGGCGTCGGCTCGACCGTGAACATCAAGACCGCGCGTCCCTTCGACTATAAAGGGCTGAAATTCGGCGCGACCGTCGACGTCAACTATGACGAGAATGCCAAGAAGAGCGCCCCCGACGCCTCCTTCCTGTTCGCCGACACCTTCGCCGACGGCACGCTGGGCGTGCTGCTTTCGGGCAGCTACCAGCACCGCTTCACCCGGCTCAAGCAGGCGCAGACCGATGGCTGGCTGGTCAACCCCGCCATCCCCGCCAATCAGGTCAATGGCGGCGCCGGGCTGGTCGGCTCGGGCAACCCGCAGGGCAACATCTTCATCCCGCAGAATTTCGACACCAAGGTCACGCGCGAGGATCGCGAGCGGATCGGCGGCACGCTGGTGCTGCAATATCGGCCGAGCGACGCGGTGACGGTGACCGCCGACGGGCTCTACACCAAGTTCACCAACACCACCGATGCACGTTCCTACGGCCATTGGTTCACCGCCTCCAGCCTGACCAACGTCAAGACCGACGCCAACGGCACCGCGATCGACCTGACCCAGGCGACCGGCATCGCCACCGACTTCCACGACAAGAAGTTCGACAAGCGCACCAACACGCGTGCCGTCGGCCTCAACGTCGAGTGGCAGGTCTCGCCGACGATCACCGCCAGCCTCGACGGCACCTATTCGCTCGCCAAGGAAGACCCCAATGGCGGCAAGGAAGCCTATCTGGCGCTGCTCGGCTATCTGACCGGCTCGTCGCGCTATCAGTCGGACGGGTCGCGGCTGCCCTGGCAGACCGAGACGCTGCCGACCTTCGCCGACCCGACCAACCGCTGCGGCAGCGCCGTCACCGATTCTGGCCGGCCGGGCAGCACCACCGTGGTGGGCGCGGGCCAGCCGATGTGCCAGCACGTGATGCTGCTGCGCGGCTATGGCATCCGCGACGAGGTGAAGCAGGGCCGCGCCGACTTCACCTACAAGGGCGACAGCCTGGAAGGGCTGGTGAAGGCGAGCAGCGGCTTCTACTGGTCCGAGGACAAGAAGGACACGTCGCTCTATTCCAACGACGGCGGTACCGGCTGCACGACCTGCGGCTACAATCTGCCGGCACCTCCCGGCGTGGCGATCACCACCTTCAACGCCGGCAGCAACTTCCTGTCGGGGGTGAGCGGATCGAACCGGCTGCCGACCCAGTGGCAGACCTTTGACGGCCCTGCGCTGTTCAACGCCATCACCGCGCAGCAGGGACCGGGCTTCACCTTCGCGCCGCCGCTGGTCAACGACACCATCGTCAAGGAGCGGGTGATCGGCGGCTATCTCGAGACCGAATGGCACGGCGCGGTTGCCGGCCGGCCGATCTCGATCGTGGCGGGGGTGCGCTTCGAGGATACCTCGACCAACGTCAACGGCCTCGCCACCGCCTATACCGCGCTGGTCAAGCTCGCCAACGACCAGACCCAGTATGGCTCGACCGCCTCGGGCACGACCCGCACGATCGGGACGACCCATTATACCGACATCCTGCCCAACATCGCGCTGAAGTGGCAGGTCTCCAACGCGTTCACCGTGCGCTTCGCCGCCTCGCAGACGATCACCCGGCCGACGCTGGAGCAGCTTTCGCCGGTGACGACGCTGGTGACGCTGCGCCCCGGCAACTTCGCCGCCAGCCGCGGCAATGCCGACCTCAAGCCGTTCAAGGCGAGCAATCTCGATGTGTCGTTCGAATATTATTACGGCCGCTCGAGCTATGTGTCGCTGGGCGGCTATCTGAAGAACGTCAACAACTTCATCGTGCTCAACCAGACCACCGGGCCCGTCGCCGGAACCACCGGCTCGCTGCTGGATCCGGCCACCGGGCTCCCGGCGCAGTTCACCATCACCGCCCCGGTCAACGGGCAGGATGCGACGGTGACCGGTCTGGAGGCCGCGTGGCAGCACGCGTTCGGCGACACCGGCTTCGGCTTCCAGCTCAATGGCACGCTGGTCGGGTCCAACCGCCACCTCAACCCGCAGGATCTCAGCAACAAGTTCGCGCTGACCGGCCTGTCCAACTCGGCCAATGCGGTGGCCTTTTACGACGCGCACGGGATCGAGGCACGGGTGGCGTTCAACTGGCGCGACCACTTCCTCCAGTATCTCGCCCCGCCGCCGCTCAACGGCGCAGGCCAGGCGGTCACCCAGGTGCGCGCCTATTCGCAGGTCGATGCCAGCCTGACCTACCACTTCACCCCGCAGGTGGCGGTCTTCGCCGAGGGCGCCAACCTGACCAAGTCGATCGCCTTCAAATATGCCTATTACGCCAACCAGTTCCTCAATGCCGAGGATACCGGGCGGCGGTTCAAGCTGGGCGCCCGGATCAGCTTCTGATCGGACGCAACGGGGGATCGGGGCCGGGCAGGGAAACCTGTCCGGCCGCCTTTGTCGGCGGCGCAATCATGCTAGACCGGCGCGTAAGAGAGGGATGTCGGGGATCTGATGAGTCGGCATATTCAGTCGGTCTGCATCGTCGGGGGCGGCTCGGCCGGGTGGCTCACCGCGGCGCTGATCGCCGCGCGGCACGGGCCCGATCTGCAGGTCACGCTGGTCGAGAGTGTGCGGATGGGGATCATCGGGGTAGGCGAGGGGACTTGGCCGACGATGCGCAACACGCTGCGCAAGATCGGCATTTCCGAAACCGACTTCCTGCGCACCTGCAAGGCCTCGTTCAAGCAGGGCGCCAAGTTCGCCGGCTGGCGGACCGGCGCGGCCGATGATTTCTACTATCACCCGCTGGTCCTGCCCGAAGGCTTTCCCAGCGTGGACCTGGCGCCGTTCTGGAATGCGCAGGCGGACGCGGCGGGGACGCCGTCCTTTTCCGATGCGGTGTGCTTCCAGGAATTCCTCTGCGAGCACCATCTCGCGCCCAAGCAGATCACCTCGCCCGAATATGGCGGCATCGCCAACTATGCCTATCATCTCGACGCGGTGCGGCTGGGCGAGATGCTGCGCGACCACTGCGTCGGCAAGCTGGGCGTCCGCCATGTCGACGACGACATCATCGAGGTCGAGCAAGCCGAGAATGGCGATGTGACCGCCGTCATCGGCCAGCGGCACGGGGGCATCGCCGCCGACCTGTTCGTCGACTGCAGCGGCTTTTCCTCGCTGCTGCTCGGGCAGACGCTGGCCGTGCCGTTCATCGACTGCAGCGACGTGCTGTTCATCGACCGCGCGCTGGCGGTGCAGGTGCCCTATGAAAGCGAGGACGCGCCGATCGTCTCGCACACCGTCTCCACCGCGCAGGACCATGGCTGGATCTGGGACATCGGGCTGCAGAACCGGCGCGGGGTGGGCTATGTCTATTCCAGCCGGCATGCCGGCGCCGATCGGGTGGAGGAGGCGCTCGCCGCCTATGTCGGCCCGGCCTTTGCCGAGCTTACCCCGCGCGAGATCACCATCCAATCGGGCCACCGCGAAACCTTCTGGAAGAACAATGTCGTCGCGGTCGGGCTGGCGGCGGGGTTCCTCGAGCCGCTGGAGGCCTCGGCGCTGGTGCTGATCGAGCTTTCGGCCGACTATATCGCCAGCGCCATGCCCGCGACGCGCAGCGCGATGGACATCGTCGCGCGCCGCTTCAACGAGATGACGCGCTATCGCTGGGACCGGATCATCGAGTTCCTCAAGCTCCACTATATGCTGTCCGAGCGCGAGGACACCGCCTTCTGGCGCGACAATCGCGACCCCGCGACCATCCCGCAGCCGCTGCAGGACCTGCTCGAGCTGTGGCGCCACACCCCGCCCGGCGAGCATGACTTCGCCAGCGCGCACGAGATGTTTCCGGCGGCGAGCTACCAATATGTGCTCTACGGCATGGGCTTCCGCACCGCCTCCCGCCCCGGTGCTCTTGCCGCCCGGCACGCCGCGGAGGATGCGTTCGAGCGCGTCGCCGCGATGAAGCAGCGGCTGGGTGCCGCAATGCCCACCAACCGCGCGCTGCTCGACAAGCTGGCGCAATATCGCTTCCAGCCCGTCTGACCCCGCCTGCCGTGAAAGAGAGCGCATGAATCTGGTGCAACTGACCCGCAAGGACCATGCCGGGCTGCGGCTCGATCCGCCCCGCGCGCTCGCGGCGGCGGCGAGTGTGCACCTCGTGCCGCTGGTCGCGGGGGAGATCCGCAAGGTGGCGAGCCAGTTTCCCGTCTTCCTCGCCAAGGATGCGGAGACCGGCCAGTTCTACCCCGCCGCGCTGCTGGGGCTGGAACCGCAGGAAAATCTGTTCTGGGACGGCACGACGTTCGATGCCGATCATGTGCCGCTCAACCTGTTGCGGCTGCCCTTCTTCGTCGGCAGCGGGCACCTCGAAGGACAGGTCTGCATCGACAGCGACAGCGCCGCGATCACGCCCGAAGGTCCGGTCGGCATCGTCGAGGCCGACGGGAGCGACAGCGCCTATCTCCAGTCGGTGCAGGCGATCCTCGGCCAGCTGGTCGCGGAACAGGCGCCTACCGCGGCGCTGGTCGCGCTGGTCACCGAACATCGGCTGGTCAGCGAAGTGAAGCTGGACGTTGCCTTCCACAACGGCACGTCCGCCGCGCTGTCCGGCCTCTACGGCATCGACGAGCGCGCGCTGGGCCGCAAGGCGGCGGCGCTCGGCGACTGGGACCAGGTGATGCTGCTCGCGGCGATGGCGCTGTCGCTCGATCATGTGGCCGGACTGGTGCGGCGCAAGAATGCCCGGCTCGCGGCCGAGGCGGCGTGGTTCGCGCCGGGCGCATGACCGCCGCGGCAACGCGGATGGGGGTGGAGCAGGTGCCGCTGTGGCAGCGCGACGATGCCCATCCCGCGCCCGCCGCGCTGGTCGGCGCGGCGGAACGCCTCGCGTTCGGGCGGGAAGAAGGCGACCTCTACCCCGGCATGCGCGCGCCGGTGCCGGAAGGATATGCCGATTGGCTGATGCGCACGGCCGCAGACCTGCTGGGCGGCGCTCCCGCCGTCCTGCGGGCGAGCTTCGCGGTGGCCAGCGACGATCCCGCTCGGCTCGCCCCCATCCAGCGCATCCCGCATTTCGACGACTGCTCGGACGCGATCGTCGCGGCGATCCATTATCTCTGCGCCGCGCCCCATGGCGGCACCAGTTTCTACCGGCACCGAACGACCGGCTTCGAGCGCATCACCGCCGACCGCCTGCCGCTCTGGCGCCAGGCACTGTCCCGCGACGGCCAGGCCCATGGCCTTCCCCCCAAGGCCTATCACGATGGCGACAGCCCTACCTTCCTCCGGATCGGCCAGGCCGCGATCGCGTTCAACCGCCTGATCCTCTACCCCGCCAATTGCCTGCATGCCGGCGACGTCGCGGGCTCCTGGCAAGCTGCCGCCGCGAGCCCCCGCCTGACCGTGACGTCGCTGCTGCGGCTCGATCGACCCGCCTGACCAGGCCCGCGTCCGCCCGCTCTCACCCGACCCGCAGAAGCGATCAGATCACCCAGTCCGGCTGCGCGTCGAAGCTCTTGATGGCGTCGAGCAGCGCATCGGCCGCCTTGCTGCGATAGCGCTCCTTCTGCCGCAACCCGTGGAAGCGGCGCGGGGGCAGTGCGAACGGCAAGGCGAACAGCGCGCCGGCTTCCAACAGCGATGCGACGACCAGTTGCGACAGCAGCGCCGTGCCGACGCCGGCGCGGACCGCCGCCAGGACGGACTCGTTGGAAGGCAGGGTCAGCACGACGTTGAGCGTGCGCGGGTCCAGCCCGCGGTCGCGGATCGCCGCCTCGAAGGTGGAGCGGGTGCCGGAGCCGGGCTCCCGCATCACCCAGGGCGCGTCGGCCAGCCAGGCGTTGGTGACCGCCTCCGCGGGCGTGCTGCTCACCAACAGCATCCGGTCTTCGCCGACCTTCCAGTGCGCGAGCGACGGATCGTCGACCGCGCCTTCGACGAAGCCCAGCTCAGCCTCGCCGTCGCGGACGCTGCGCGCGGCGCCTTCGGTGTTGGCGATCGCCACGGTGAGTTCGATCTGGGGATAGCGACGATGAAAGGCGGCCAGTCGCGCCGGCAGCCAATAGGCGGCGATGGTCTGGCTGGCGACGAGCCGCAGATGGCCGCGCTTCAGCCCCGCATAGTCGCCCAGCGCCAGCTCGGCTTCTGCCGCCCGCGCAAGGACCGCGCGCGCCTCGCCGAGGAAGAAGCGTCCGGCATCGGTCAGCTCGATGCCGCGGCCGACGCGGTGGAACAGCTTGATGGCGTGGCGCGCCTCCAGCGTGGCGATGGCGGCGGACGCGGCGGACTGGGTGACCCCCACCGCCTCGGCCGCGCGCGTCATGTGCTCGCGTTCGGCAACGGCGACGAAGATGCGAAGCTGCTCGAGAGTCATGCCGGGAACGTAGCGATTTTCTCGGCATTGTCATCGCGGGCGGGCGACGCCGCCAGGCGGCAGGTTGGTTTCCAGGTAGCGCGTCATCAGCGTGTAGAGGTGCAGGGTGGTATTCTCGCCCTCGTAGATGCCGTGGGTGCGGTCCGGATAAGCCATCATCGTGAACTGCCGGTTGGCGCGGATCAGGCGATCCGCCAGCTGCTCCTGGTTCTGATAATGGACATTGTCGTCGCCGGTGCCGTGGATCAGCAGCAGGTTGCCCTGCAGGCGATCGGCGAAGGTGATCGGCGACCCGTTTCTGTAGCCGTCCTTATTGTCCTCGGGCAGGCCCATATAGCGTTCTTCGTACACCGTATCGTAGAGCCGCAGGTCCGTCGGGCCGGCGACGGCGATGCCGGTCTTGTACAGCTCGGGATAGCGGAACAGCGCGTTCTGCGTCATCGCGCCGCCGCCGCTCCACCCCCAGATGCCGATCCGCGCCGGATCGATATAGGGGCGGTCCACCAGCATCTTGCGCACCGCCGCGGCATAGTCGGCAGAGGCCTGGATGCCGATCTGCCGGTAGATGCTCTTGCGCCAGTCGCGGCCGCGCGGGCTGGCGGTGCCGCGCGGATCGATGCTGGCGACCAGATAGCCCGATTGCGCGAGCATCCGGTGCCACAGGCCCTGCGATCCCTGCCAATGGTCGGCGACCGTCTGCCCCCAGGGCTCGCCATAGACGTAGAACAGGATCGGGTAGCGCTTGGCGGGATCGAAATCGGCGGGCTTGATCAGCCAGCCGTCGAGCTGCGTGCCGCCGCCGATGTCGACGCGGAAGAACTCGGTGGGGGAGAGGCCCGTCTCGGCGATGCGCCTGGCCAGCGGCTTGTTGGTCACCAGCGTGCGCAGCGGCACCTGCCGGGTGAGGTCCAGCATGTCGGTGACCGGCGGGGCATCGAAGCGCGACACGGTGTGCAGCGCCCAGTGCGCGCCGGGCGCGATGTCGTAGCTGTGCGTGCCGGGCTGGCCGGCCGGGGTCAGCCGCTCCACCTTGGGCGCGCCGGACAGGGTGGTGCGGTAGAGATAGCGCTGCGTCGGATTGTCGGGCGAGGCGATGAACCAGGCATAGCCCGCCTTCTCGTCGATCTTGAGCAGATCGATCACGTCGAAGCTGCCCGGCGTGCGCAGGGTGGCGCGGCCGGTGGCGCGGTCGATCGTGTAGAGGTGTCGCCAGCCGTCGCGCTCGGACAGCCAGGTGAAGCTGCGGCCGCCCTTCAGCCATTCGGGCGCGGCGTTGGCCTCCACCCAGGCGGCGTCGCGCTCGACCAGCACCGGCTTCACCGCGCCGGTGGCGGGATCGCCGAGCAGCACCTTGTAGCTGTTCTGCAGCCGGTTCGACTGCTGGAGGAACACCGCATCGGCGCCGCCCGCCCAGCTCAGCTGCGGCACATAGTTCTGGCGCGGATCGCCCTCCAGCTTGAACCAGCGAGTGCGGCCATCGGCGACATCGACCGTGCCGACCGTCACCGCCGAGTTGGTCGTGCCCGCCTTGGGATATTGCAGCGGGATCGGCTGCGAATATTGGCCGCCGGTGTTCTTGATCATGAAGAAGGTGCCGACGCCGCGCGTATCGAAGCGCCAGAAGGCGATGCGCGTGGAATCCGGGCTCCATTCGAACGCCCGGTGGAGCGAGAATTCCTCCTCATAGACCCAGTCGGCAAGGCCGTTGACGACATAGTCGTCGCCGTCGCGGGTCAGCTGGACCGGCGCGCCGCCTTCCACCGGCTCGACATAGAGGTTGTTGCGATAGACATAGGCGATCCGCCGGCTGTCGGGCGAAAAGCTCGCGTACAGCACGCTCGATGCCGCCGCATCGCCGCCGATCTTGCGAAGCGCCTTGGTCGTCGTGTCGTAGAGCCAATGGTCGGCGAGCGCGTTGGTGCGCCGGAAGGGCTTGCTGTTGGTCTGGATCAGCAGCAGCCGGTGGTCGGGCGACCAGCTATAGCCGTCGATCGCCAGCGGCTTGTCCATGCCCTTGGGGACCAGCGCCGTGGCGGGCACCACGACGTTGCGGGCGCCGTCCCGGATGCGGTAGCGGACGATGTCCTGCCCGCCCTTCGGCGCGTCTTCCACCGCCAGGTAGCTTTCGCCGTCCTCGCCCCATCGGCTGTCGCGCAGCCCTTCGCCGCGCACCGCGCCGCGACCGAAGATCGAGTCGACGGTGAGCTTGACCGGGGCGGCCGTCGCATCGCTGGCCGGTTGCGCGATGGCCGGCGCCAGGCCGATCAGCGGGGTGGTCGCAAGCAGGCCGGCAATCAGCAGGGGGGTACGCATCAATTGGTCCGTTCGTATCCGAGGAGGAGGTACCGTAACGACGATGAAAGGAATCGTATACGGTCTTGCATGGGCCGGTGCCTCGCTTTGCATCGCAATTGGCTGCTACAGCGGCACTCCGAAACTCGAAAGTCTCCGATGTCCGAACGCCTTGCCGTCCTGCTGCAACACGCCCTGCCGAAGCAGCGGCTGACCCTTTTGGCGGGGCGCGTCGCCAGCGCGCGGGGCGGGGCGGTGACGCGCTGGCTGATCCGCCGGTTCGTCGCGCGCTACCGCGTGGACATGGCCGAGGCAGCGGATCCGGACATGGCCGGCTATGCCAGCTTCAACGACTTCTTCACGCGACCGCTGCGCGAGGGCGCCCGTCCGATCGCCAACGCCGATTTCGTCAGCCCGGTGGACGGCGCAATCAGCCAGCTGGGGGCGATCGACGACCACCACATCGTCCAGGCCAAGGGGCATCGCTTCACCACCACCGCGCTGCTCGGCGGCCATGCGGAACTGGCGGCGGCGTTCCGGCACGGCAGCTTCGCCAACCTCTACCTTTCGCCGCGCGACTATCACCGGATCCACATGCCGTGCACCGGCAGGCTGACCCGGATGATCCACGTGCCCGGCAGCCTGTTCTCGGTAAACCCGGTCACCGCGCGCGGCGTGCCGGACCTGTTCGCCCGCAACGAGCGGGTGGTGTGCGTGTTCGAAAGCCCCGAGCACGGGACCTTTGCGATGGTGCTGGTCGGCGCGACGATCGTCGGCAGCATGGCGACGGTGTGGCACGGCGTCGTCAACGCCAAGCGCACCGGCAAGCCAAGTGCATGGCGCTATGATGACCGGGACATCGTGCTGGAGCAGGGGGCGGAAATGGGCCGTTTCCTGCTCGGCTCGACCGTGGTGATGCTGTTCCGCCCGGGCACGATCGCGTTCGAGGAAAGCTGGGCGCCGGAGCGGGCGGTGCGGCTCGGCGAACGCATGGGCGATCGTCCGGCCTGACGCGCCTCCGTCGCGCCCCGGTCGCGCCCTTGTCTTGGCGAGCGCAGGCGCGCACAAGCGCGTGCCAGGGAGCACGACAAGGATGCGGCCGGACAGGAAGAGGGGGATGCAGGGCGAGCGCGGTGCGTTGCTGGACCAACTCGCGCGCCGCTATGCGCGGCCGCTGGCGCGCTTCTTCGAGCGACGCGTGGCGGTGCGGGACGACGTGCCCGACCTGGTGCAGGACGTGTTCCTCAAGCTCAGCCGCATGCCCGATCCCAGCGCGATCGACCAGCCCGATCGCTTCCTGTTCGTCACCGCCGCCAATGCCCTGCGCGACCGCGCCCGTCGCGAGGCGGCACGGGGTGGCATCCATGAAAGCTGGGACGACGAAGCGCATCCCGGTTCGGATTTCTCGCCCCAGCGCGTCTTGGAGGGTAGGGAAGCGGTGCTCCTGCTCCGCGATGCCCTGCTCGAACTGCCCGAGCGCACCCGCGACATCTTCGTGCTGCGCGTGCTGGAGGGACTGAAGATCGGCGATATCGCCCGGCTGGTCGGCATCTCGACCCGGGCGACGGAGAAACATGTGGCGCGTGCGATGGCGCATGTGACCACGGCACTGGAGGCGTGGCGTGAAGACTGACTCAACCGCCACGACGTCGATCGCGACCGAGGCCGCGCTCTGGCACGAGCGACTGGCGCGCACCCCCGACGTCGCACCGCCAGAGGCGTTCGAGCGCTGGCAGGCGGCGGACCCTGCCCATGCCGAGGCCTTCGCGCAGGTGGAGGCCGCGCACGCATGTGCCCGCGCGCTATCCGCGCACCCCGAGCTGCTGGCCCTCCGCCAGGCGACGGCGACGCGAATCGCGGTGCATCGTGCACGCGCGACGGCGCGCAAGCAAAAGGCAGGGGCGGCACTCGCCGCGCTGGCGCTGGTCGCGTTGCCGCTGGCCGGCTGGTATGCCGCCGAGCGTCGCGGGCCGGCCGGCACCGACGTCGCGCAGACCAGGCTGTTCAGCACCGGCGTCGGCCAGCGGCTGTCGATGATGCTCGACGACGGCTCGCGGCTGACGCTCAACACCGCCACGTCGGTGCGCGTCGCCTATACGCCGGCCGAACGTCACCTGATCCTCGAGCGCGGCCAGGCCTGGTTCGAGGTTGCCAAGGGCCAGCCGCGGCCGTTCCGCGTCACCGCCGGCGCGCACGACGTGATCGCCCACGGCACCGCCTTCGACGTGCGGCTCGATGCCGATCGGACCACGGTGCTGCTGGTCGAGGGCAAGGTGACCGTCGGCACGGTGGCGATGGTGCCCAACGACCTGCTGGTCGCCCGCGGCGACCGCCTGACGCTCCGCCACGGCGGTGATGCCCGCCAGCTCGAAGCGTGGCGCGAGGGGCTGGTGGTGTTCGCCGATACGCCGCTCGCCGAGGCCGTCGCCGAGCTCAACCGCTATGCGCCGCATGCGCTGGTGGTGAAGGATGGCCGTGCGGGCGCGCTGCGGATCAGCGGCGCCTTCCGTACCGGCGAGAGCGCGACCTTCGCCGAGGCGCTGGAGACCAGCTTCCCCGTGCAGGCGCTGACCCGTAGCGACGGCACGATCGAGCTTTCCAGCCGCCGCTGAAATTTTTCTGCGGGCAGGTTCGGGTTTTCGGATCGGCTGCGTCATGGCGGGTAGAAGCGCTGCAGAAGACGGCGCCTCGTGAACCGATTTGGGAGGATCCTGATGCCCCGCACCCTTTCCACGCTCGTCCGCAGCCTGGCGCTCGCCGGCGTCGCCGCCTGCGCCCTCACGCCCGCGCTCGCCGCGCCGGTCGCCGAACCTACCGTCAGCCTGGCGATCGGCAGCCGCGATCTCGGCGCCGCGCTCACCGAATTCGCGCGGCAGAGCGGCCGCCAGATCCTATTCGCGCCCGACCTGGTGCGCGGCAAGCGCGCGCCCGAGCTGCGCGGCCGCTACGGCGTCGATCGCGCGCTGGCGATGCTGCTCGCCGGCAGCGGCCTGCGCTACCGCACCACCGCCAGCGGCACCTTCGTCGTCGAAGGCGGCGGTACCGAGGGAGCGGCGGCTGCACCCGCCGTGCGGGCCAGGCCGGCCCAGACCGCCGCGGCGGAGCCGCAGGACGTGCCTGCCGCCAACGACCCCGAAATCGTCGTGACCGGCACCGCCGGTGCGGGGACCCGCCGCCAGGATGCGTCCTTCGCCGTCACCACGATCAACGACGCTGCGATCGCTCGGCTGGCACCGGCCAGCACCGCCGAGGTGCTCCGCGTGGTGCCGGGTATCAGCGTGGAGAGTTCGGGCGGCAAGAATGGCGCCAATATCTTCGTGCGCGGCTATCCTTCGGGCGGCGACGCCGAATATGTGACCATCCAGTCCGAAGGCGTGCCGATCTTCTCACCGCCGACGCTCTCCTTTCTCGAAAACTCGCAGCTGATCCGCATCGATTCGACTCTGAAGCGCGTGGAAGCCGTGCGCGGCGGCACCGGGGCGCTGTTCTCCTCGGGCCAGCCGGGCCTGACGATCAACTTCGTCCAGCGCGAGGGCGGATCGACGCCGGACAATCTGCTCAAGCTCGGTGTCGCCAGCTATGGCGACGTGCGCGCCGACGGCTATTTCTCCGGGCCGATCGGCGAGGGGACGACCTATATGGTCGGCGGCTATTATTCGGCGGGCAACGGCGTGCGCAACCCGCGCTTCACGGCCGAGAAAGGCGGGCAGATCACCGCCAATGTGCGACACGACTTCGACAATGGCTCGGTGCTGGTGTTCGGGCGCTACCTCAACGATCGCGGCCAGTGGCTGCTGCCGATCCCGGTGGTGCAGAACGGCAAGAAGATCAGCCAATATGGCAGCTTCGATGCCGGCACCGGCACGCTGGCCGGCGGCGAGACGCGGCTGGGCGTGCTCAACGACGGCACCCGGGTCGACCTCGCCGATGGGCGCGGGGCCGACGTGGTCAATCTCGGCGGCAATTTCGAATATCGGCTGGGCGACGGCTTCAAGCTGCGCGACCGCCTGAGCTGGCTGAAGGGCGATGCCAACACCACCGGCCTCGTCCCCGGCGGCACCCCGCCGCAGAGCGCCTCGGCCTATGCGGCGAACAGGGGCGGCACGATCGGCAGCCTCAGCTTCGTCAATGGCGGCCAGGCGGTGCCCGGCACCACCCAGGTGGTCGAGGCCGGGCTGTGGCGCGTGCAGAAGAGCATCGAGAATTTCTCCAACGATCTCGCGCTCGAATGGAAGAAGGGCGGCAACACGTTCACGGCGGGCGTCTACTACGCCGCCTATTCCTCGCGCGACCTCTGGAATCTCGGCAACAGCCAGCTGCTCACCGCGGAGCCCAATGCGCGCCGCCTGAACCTGACGCTGGCCGATGGCCGCATCGTCACCCGCAACGGCTTCACCAGCGGCTCCACCTTCAACGTCAACGCCGATTATGACGGCAAGGACGCGGCGGTCTATGCGGTCGACGAGTTGCAGGTGAACGACCAGCTCCGTCTCGACGCCGGCCTGCGCTACCAGCACCATTCGGTCGACGGCACGCTCGAGAATAACGGCACCGCGCCGGCGGGCGGTCTCGATGGCAATCCGAACACCCTCTACGACAATGGCGACGCGGTGTTGAACGGCACCTTCTCGACGATCCGCTATCGCGGCGAGAAATGGTCGTGGACGGCGGGTGCGAACTACGACTTCACCCGCTCGATCGGCCTGTTCCTGCGCTACAGCCGCGGCAACAGCTTCCCCTTCTTCGACAATCTGCGCGACGGCATCACCGTGGCGCCGCGGGTCGATACCTATGAGGGCGGGTTGAAGGTCTCGACCGATCTGGCGAGCGCCTATCTCACCGTGTTCCACAACGACTTCAACGGCCTCGCCACCACCGTGATCACCAGCGGCGCACCGATCGCCTCGATCGGCGGCGCCAAGGCCACCGGCGTCGAGCTGGAAGGCGAGCTGCGCCCGGTGCGCAACTTCACCATCGGCTTTTCGGGCACCTATCTCGACAGCAAGTATCGCGACTTCTTCACCGACAATGGCGCCACCAACCTGACCGGCAACCGGGTGCAGCGCCAGCCCAAGTGGCAGTGGCGCGTCTCGCCGGCCTATTCGGTGGAATTCGGGTCGGAGAGCAAGGCGACATTGTTCACCTCGGTCACCTATATCGGCGACCGCTTCTCCGACGTGCAGAACGCCCAGCTGCTGCCCAACTATTACAAATGGGACGCGGGGCTGACGGTGGACGTCACCAAGCGGATCACGCTGCAGGCCTCGGTCGACAACATCACCAACACGATCGGGCTGACCGAGGGCAATCCGCGCACGATCGGATCGCAGGGGAGCGGGGTGATCCTCGCGCGGCCGATCCTGGGCCGCTCGGCATTGTTCAGCGCCGCCTACCACTTCTGAACACCCCCGAGAGGCCGGCCGGGCGCAGCGCTCGGCCGGCCTCGTGCGTTATGCGCCCGATGAGGATGACCCGATGATCCGCCGCCTGCTCCCGCTCGCCGCCCTGTTCTGCGTCGCCGCGACCGATCCCGAGCCGCAAAGCCCCGCCCAGCGGTTCGGCCCGCTGTTCGATGCGGTGCAGATGGCGCAGGTGTTTCCCGACGGGAAAACCTTCGTCGATGCGGTGCCCAAGGGTGATCCGGCGGCGATCCTCGCGGCCTACCGCAAGGCGAAGCCGACGACGCGGGAGGCGCTGAAGGCGTTCGTCGAGGCGCATTTCACGCTGCCCGCGCAAGGCAATGGCGCGCTGGCGTCGCAGGAGAAGCTCGGCCTGCGCGCGCATGTCCAAGCGCTATGGCCGGTGCTGTCGCGTCCGGCGCTCGTCCCTGAGTCTGGCAGCTCGGCGCTGCCGCTGCCGGCGCCCTATGTCGTGCCCGGCGGGCGGTTCCGCGAGATCTATTACTGGGACAGCTATTTCACCATGCTGGGCCTCAGGGTCGACGGCCAGCAGGCGATGGTCGAGCACATGCTCGACGATTTCGTCAGCCTCATCCAGCGCTACGGCCATATCCCCAATGGCACCCGCAGCTATTATCTCAGCCGGTCGCAGCCGCCCTTCTTCGCGCTGATGCTCGACCTCTCGGACGCGCGCGATCCGGCGGTGCTGCGCACCCGGCTGGCGGCGCTGCGCGACGAATATGGCTATTGGATGCGTGGGAAGGGCTGCATCACGGCGGCGCAGCCCGCCTGCGAGCATGTCGTGCGGATGGCGGACGGCAGCCTGCTCAACCGCTATTGGGACGCGCGCGAGACGCCGCGCGACGAAAGCTATCGCGAGGATGTGAACACCGCCAAGGCGGCGGCAGGGCGTCCGCTCACCGCGGTCTATCGCGACCTGCGCGCCGGGGCGGAAAGCGGCTGGGACTATAGCTCGCGCTGGCTGGCCGACGGCAAGACGCTGGCGACGGTGCACACGACGGACATCGTGCCGATCGACCTCAACAGCCTGCTCTGGGCGATGGAACGCGGCATCGCGCAGCGCTGCGCGACGCTGGCCGATGCGGACTGCGCCGCCGACTTCACCCGCCGCGCCGCCCAGCGGCGCAAGGCGATCGACACCTATCTCTGGCTTGGCGCGGAGCAGCGCTATGCCGATTATGACTGGCGCCAGCAGCACGCGACCCCGGTGCTTTCGGCTGCGACCCTGTTCCCGCTGTTCGTCGGTGCGGCGAGCGCCGAGCAGGCGAGCGGCGTCGCCGCCACCGTCCGTACCAGGCTGGTCGCGCCCGGCGGGCTGCGCACCACGGGCAACCGGACGGGCCAGCAATGGGATACCCCCAATGGCTGGGCGCCGCTGCAATGGGTCGCGATCGACGGGCTCGCCGGGTACGGCGAACGCGATCTGGCGAAGGACATTGCCGGGCGCTGGCTGGCGACGGTCGACCGCGCCTATCGCGCAACCGGCAAGATGCTCGAGAAATACGACGTCGAGGAGCAGGTGCCCGGCGGCGGCGGTGAATATCCGTTGCAGGACGGGTTCGGCTGGACCAACGGGGTGACCAGCGCGCTGCTCGAACGCTATCCGGACCTGATGCCGGCAAGCTGAGACGTCGCGGGCGGCATCAACCCTCGACGGGCAGGCGGATCCGGAAGATCGAGCCGCCGCTGGAACGCGGGACATGGTCGATCGTGCCGCCATGGTCCTCGACGATCTGTCGGCAGATCTTGAGGCCGAGGCCCAGGCCGCTCGCCTTGGTGGTGTAGAACCCTTCGAACAGCCGGTCGCGATCGGCGACGGGAACGCCGGGGCCGGTATCCTCGACGTCGATCTGGACGAACCCGCCATCGGCACGCGCGCGCAGCTTCAAGGCACGGTTCCAGCATTGCGCGTCGGCCATGGCCTGCGCCGCGTTGATCAGCAGGTTGATCAGTACCTGGCGCAGCTGCACCCCATCGGCCTGCACCGGCGGCAGGCCGCCGGCGATGTCGAGCACCAGCGTCGCCTGGCGGCTGGCAAGTTCCGGCCGAAGGAAATCGGCGGTTTCCTCGATCAGCGGGCGGAGCGCGCAGCGGCCGCGGGCCTCGGATCGGCTGGCGGCGAGCCCGCGCAGCCGCGCGACGGTTTCCTCGGCCTTGGCGCCGCCGAGGACGATCATGTCCAGGCACTGCTCGACCTGCGCCAGGTCGGGCTCGGCGCGCCGCAGCCAGCGCAGCGCCGCCTGGGCCGAGGCGAGGATGACGCTGAGCGGCTGGCGCACCTCGTGCGCGATGGTCGCGGTCATCACGCCCAGGGTGGAGAGACGATCGGCATGTGCCATCTGCGTGCGCTGGCGGATCAGCGCTTCCTCCGCCGCGACCTGGTCGCTCCGGTCGAGCAGGCCGAAGGTGATCTGCCCGGCCGGATCGGCTTCCTCGCACCAGCTGGTATAGTGGACGGGCAGGGTGCCGCCGGGCACCTTGAGCTCCAGCTGGGTGCGGAAGCAGGCATCGGGCTCGCCGCGCGTCTGGAGCGATTCCACCAGCTGGTCGGCCCGGGCGAAGGGCCAAAGCGCCGATGCGGCGAGCGGCAACGCGTCCTCGCCGATGCCGAGCAGCTTGCCGGCGCGGCAGTTCAGCGCGACGAGCCGCACTTCTCCGAGCAGCCGCCGCAGCAGATCGTCGCGCCGCGCCTGCGGCAGCTCGCGCGCGGCGAGGCCGTCGAGCAGCGCCGCGGCGCCTGCCCCGACGTCGAACCGCCCGAGCGCGAGGCCCATCGCATCCACGGCCCGCGTCGCATGCTCGAAACCCTGTACCATCAATGGCTCAGCGCGTGAGGAACTGCAGCAGATCCTGGTTCAGCTGGTCCTTGTGGGTGAACAGGATGCCGTGCGGCGCACCGGGATAGACCTTGAGCGTGGCATCCGGGAACAGGGCTGCGGCCTGGCGCGCGGTCGCATCGAAGGGAACGAAGGCGTCGCGCTCGCCATGGATCACCAGCACCGGCACGTCGAACCGGCCGATATCGTCCCGATAGTCGGTCTCGGCGCAGGCGGTGACGGCGTCGTGCGCGGCCTTCAGTGAACCCTGCAGCGCCATCTGGTGGACATGGGCGAGCCGGCCTTCGGACACGTCGTCGTCGTCGCTGCCGGTGGAGAAGAACAGCCGAGCGAAGCCGCGGAGGAACTCCGCGCGGTCTTCCATCAGCCCGCTGCGGACATTGTCGAACACCACCTTCGGCACGCCGTGCGGATAATCCTCGCTCTGGCCGAGCTTGGGGGTGGTCGCGCCGATCAGGACGACGCCGGATATGCGTGCCGAGCCATGTCGGCCGACATAGCGGGTCACCTCGCCGCCGCCCATCGCATAGCCGACCAGCGTGACGTTCTGCAGATCGAGATGCGCGAGCAGCTCGGCCAGATCGTCGGCGAAGCTGTTATGGTCATAGCCATGCCAGGGCTGGTCCGATCGGCCGAAGCCGCGCCGGTCATGGGCGATGACGCGATAGCCCTGGGAGGCCAGGAACATCATCTGGTTTTCCCACATGTCGCCGTTGAGCGGCCAGCCATGCGCGAACACCACCGGCGCGCCCTGGCCCCAATCCTTGTAATAGAGGCGCGTCCCGTCGCGCAGATCCAGCATTGGCATTGTCGATCCCTCTCGGCAGGTCCGTACCCTAGCCCCGATGGTTGAAAGGTGCCCGCCCCGATCGAGGGGGCGTGCGTGGCCACGAAAGAGGGCGAGGCCCATTTTGGCGGGCGGAGGGGGCCAGGGATTGAAGCAAAGCCCGCTTTCTTGGCGATTTCGCGCGCCGAGCTGCGGGCGCATCGAATCATGCCGGGGGACGGGCGCTGGTGCCGCGGCCGACAGCTGCGGCAGCGGACACTCCGATGCCGCAAAACATCTCAATCTTCCTCCACCGCGTCTCAAATGCGGTGCGCGATCTTGACGCTCGCGGCGCGACGAGGCCTGCCGCGCGAGCATTCGGACGGATCATGGGGGGGCATGATGCCGAGCGGGGACACGGCACGGCCTTTCGGGGGAAAGGCCTTGCTGCGCTGGCCAACAGGGGGGCGACGATGGCGCTGCGCGTACCGGGGTGGCGCGCGCCATCGTCGACCGATGCGCTGCCAGCCTCCGTGCTGAACCATCCGGTGCCGGTGCGGCTGCGCGTCGCGTGCCATGTCCGCTCGTGGGCGAGCGGAGAGTATGTCGACGCGCCGCCGCGCCTTGCCGTCGGTCGCAAGGCCGTCCTGCCACCGAGCGGAGCTGCCGCTCGCGGCGCCTCGCTTCCAGCGGGTGGAGGTGGTGTTCGAGTCCGGGCGGTGCGCCGGCGCGCCGGACATGCTCTGTGTTGTCACCCCTCTGGACGGCGGCCCTGCCGGCAGGCGCAGGCGCGGACTGGACGCCGGGCGGGCACCTTACGGCTTTCGGGGGATGTCGGCGCGGTCATCAAGGCGCCTGGCGCTACCCGGCCGGTGGACCCTTCGTGCTTC
Organism: Sphingomonas sp. NFR04; assembly: GCF_900114095.1. Lineage (GTDB taxonomy): Bacteria > Pseudomonadota > Alphaproteobacteria > Sphingomonadales > Sphingomonadaceae > Sphingomonas. The sequence continues at coordinate 29,905 of NZ_FORV01000008.1, forward strand.
GAGGGCCCGCGCCATGGTCAATCGATGCGCTTCCTGCGCACCGTCCAGGCAGGATCGGTGCAGAGCCGGCAGTCGGCGCCCTGGAACCAGCGCGCCGCACCCTTGTCGCCGCGCAGCTGCCATTCCAGCCAGGCGACGTCCACCGGCGTCACGCGGCCGCCATTGGCATCCTGGAAGGTGCCGCCATGGCCGACATCGATGCTGGCGAGCATCGCCGGCACCGTGTCGATCCGCTCGAAATCGTCGGTGCCGTTGGGCCAGGCGATGTCGGACGGGCCGCCCATGATGTAGAGCACCGGCGTGTGCAGCCGGCGCAGCGCCGCCTTGTCGATGGTGATGCCGCGGATCGGGTTGGTGCCGTCCTTGAACACGCCGCTATTGTGGACGATCACGGCGTGCACGCGCGGATCGGCGGCGATCTCCAGCGCCTGGAGCCCGCCGCAGCTATGGCCGGAAGCCGCAACCAGCCGCGGATCGATGCGGCCGAAAAAGGGGCTGCCGCGCCGTATGTTCTCGGCCAGCGCCCAGTCGATCCCGGCGGCGACCTGCGCGGTGGTGGTCTTGATTCCGAGCGGGCCGGGTGGGGGCGGCGTCTGCGGGCGCGGCGGGGCGCCGGGGCCGGTAAGGATGCGCCCGGGTGCGATCACCAGATAGCCGTGCGAGGCGATCTCGGCGAGGTGGAAGCGCACGCTCGCACCATCGTCGCTGCACGCACCATTGCCCCACACCAGCACGCCCAGCTTCTTGCCCCCGAGCTTTGACAGGTCGGCGGGCTGGTAGAGAACATGGTCGGGGAATGCGGGGTCGGTGCGCTTGACGGCGGGGTAGGGGCCGGTGCCCGCAGTGTCGGGCATCGCCTCATAGGCTTGCTGCGAGGCTTGCGGGGCGGAGGCACTCGCCGCGCCCAGCGTTCCCATGGCGACGATCGCCGCCATTGTTGCTGCGAGCTTCATCCCGTTCCTCCCCCTGTTTTCTTGCGGGCGCTATACACCGTTTCGCGGCGTAACGACCAGCAGCGAGATGCCTTGCCGCGGCAGGCGAAAGCGAAGCGTCGAGCCCGATAGTGGCGAGGGCGCCGGGTCGATCGTCGCCAGTGTCGCGGCCTTCAGCAGCGTCGCGCGCTGGGCGTCGGTGGGGGCGATCGGCGATCCCATCGCGCGCCACGCCGCGAAGGCGTTCGAATGTGCTTCGTCGATGCGATAGTGCGCCAGCCGGGCCCCCTTCGCGAGCGCCGGCGAGAGGCCGCGAAGCTGCAGCGTCACCGCCGCATCGGGACCGGGCAGGTCGTCGTCGTGGTAATGCCAGACGAGGATCGACAGCGTGTCGCCCTGCAGGCTGGCGACGCTGCCGATATCGGGATCGCCGCGCACGCCTTCTTGCAGCACCGTATCCAGCGGCGCCTGATGGTCCGAGGCGGCGTGGACATAGTGGCCCTGCATCTTCGCGAGCAGCTTGAACAGGTTCATCACCGGCAGGTCGATCCCGGCGGAGGTGAGCTGGCGGAAACCGGCGAAAGGCGGCTGGTCCTCGAACTCGAACGCCCAGGAGAGCACGCCCTCCAGCGTCAGGCCCCGTCGGGCGGCCAGCACCTGGAGGCGGGGAAGCGCGGCGGCGGTGTAGCTCGAATACATGGTGCCGTTGCGGTAGGCATTGGCCGGTCCCTGGCAGGCGGCGCAGCCTTCGGGATCGGATTCGCCGATGATGATCGGCTTGGTCCGCCCGACCGGATCGGCGGCGATCGCGGCGAACTCGTGGTCGGCGGCGCGCAGATGCGTATTCAGCCCCATGCGGACATGGCTGCCCTGCGCGTCCGTCACCACCACCGGCTGTCCCTTGGCGTGGAAGGACAGGAAGTCGGTGGGCGTGCCGGCCGCCTTCACATGGGCGAGGAAGGCGGCGAGGAAGTCGTCGCCGGCGCCCGCGCTGTCCGGGCCCCCGACGCGCGCCTCGGCCAGCGCCCGGCGCACGCCGCGGATCGCGTGATCGTGCAGGCGGAAGAACTCGTCGCGGGTGCCGCCCCAATAATAGCGGGGCAGATTGGCTTCGTTCCACGTCTCGAAATACCAGCTGGCCACCTCGGCGCGGCCATAGCGCGCGACGCAGTGGCGCACCCATTGGAAGACCAGTTCCTCCCACTTCGCATAGTCGCCCGGCGGATAGGCCCAGCCGGTGCGCAAGGTGCCGCTGCCGGGGCGCCAGTCGTGCTGATAGGGCTGGGGCCTGGTCGACATCGCCTCGGGCATGAAGCCCAGTTCGACATAGGGCTTCACGCCGCGCGCGCGGTAGGTGTCGAAGATGCGGTCGACGATCGTCCAGTCGTAGATCGGGCGGCCCTGGGCATCCTCGCGGTAGATGCCGGTCGAGCCCCATTTGAGCGCCGGCGTGCCGTCGCCCGAGGTGAACAGGTTGTGCGTGCGGAAATAGACATGGTCGGGCATCAGCGCGCCCAGCGTGGCGAGCGTGGTGCGGCCGTCCTTCATCGTCGCGTAATTGGGCTCGTCGGCGCCGAAGAAGCGCCAGACGGGGGCTACGGGCCCTTCGTCGCGTGCTGCGTCGACCGTGATGGTGACGGGGATCGGCTCGGGGTCGGCGGCGGCGAGGCCGGGCAGAAGGAGGAACGCTGCGGCGAGCGCCCGCGCTGCGAACCAATGCCTTGCCATCCGCCCCGCTCCCCACCTGTTTCCACCATGGATAGGCCGATCCGGCGAACGCGCAATCGCTTGTTTCCATTGGCGTTGTTGGGGGCGGGTCTCAGGGCTTCAGCAGGAACACCACATAGCCCTGGAAGCGGGGATTGGCGGTGAGGCCCGGCGGCGGCGTCCATTCGCCGCCCTGAAGCAAGCCGATCCGGAACGGGATGGGCAGTCGACCCAGCTTGGCGACATAGCCCTGATAGCCAGGGATCACGTGCCGACCCTGGTAGATCTGCACCACCACCTCGTCGACCACGCCGGCCAGTGCCGCCAGCCCTGCGGGGTCGCCATTGGCGCTCCAGTCGAGCAACCCGGTGATGCCGAGCTTGTACTGCGTGGGGAGCTTGGCCCGCAGTGCCTTGAGAAAGGCGGCATAGCGCTCCAGATGCCGCGTCCGCGCGTCGAAATCGATCTGGACGCCGGCGACGCGGTTTCCCGCCCGCTGCCAGCGGTCGAGCGCGGCGAGCAGTTGCGCGTCTATCTGCGGGGTCCAAGCGAGCGTCTCGACCCGCAGCACCATCCACAGCTCGGCATGGCGCACCTGCGGGACCGCCGGGCGCTGCGCGATCAGCCGCGGCGCGTCGCCGCCGACCACCGCCCCCTGCAGCAGATAGATCCGGCGGGCGCGGGCGAGCGCCGGCTGCGGCTTGACGCCTGCCCAGAGCCAGAAGGCGTCGTAGCGGGTCGCGTCGACCGGCGCGCCGGGCTGCGTCTGCGGCGGCGTTGCCGAAAGCAGCAGCGGCAGCGCCAGCAGCAGACCGAGGCCCCTACCAATAATAGCGCAGCTCCTGCGCCCAGCGCGACTTGGGATAGTCGCGCTTCAGTCGCTGGAACCAACCCTTGCGGACGGCGGGCTCGACGCCCTTGCCGCCACAGGCATTGTACGCGCTCGGCGCATAGCAGTTGACTGCGCGGAACAGCGCATAGGCCTTGTCGTCGGGCGAGGCGGTAGGGGAGGCCATCACCGCCTGATAGGCATCGAGCCGGGCATAGGGTGTACCGGCGAACCGCGTGGGCGTGCCGCCCAGTTCGTCGGCCGCGGGCTGGGCGTCGAGGAAGAACCCGTCAAAGCCGTTCACGCGCGTGAACTCGCCGAGGCAGAGCATCGCGTTCGCGTCGCCAGGCGCGGCGGCTAGGCGGCGTTGCGTCTCGGGGAAGGCCGGGCAGCCATAGTCGCCGAGCTTCTTGCCCTTGACGAACACCGCCGTGGGCAGCGGCTTGGTATCGCTGAAATCGAAATAATAGTCCGCTTCGGCGGGCGTGCCGGCCGGGACCAGCCGCATATCTTCGACGAAGTCGCGGTGCGAACCGCGCGTCGCTTCCTTGTAGAGCAGGGTGAACAGCGCGACGTCGCGCTCATGCGCCGAGGCGCCCGCCGCCTGTGCCTGCTGCCGCAGCAGCTTCGCATCGGCGACGTTCATCAGCAGCCGGTCGCGGATCTCCTGCGAGCGGATCGGCGAGTCGGGCGCGAACACACGCCCGAGACCGTCATGCCGCTCCTCGTGCAGCGCCAGTGCCAGCTCTACCACCGGGCGCTGGCCGGGCGCCTTGGCGCCGGACAGCAGGTCGACCCAGAAGCCGCGCACATTGCGGTCGGCCCGCGCCTCCAGCGCCATGCCGCGTAGCATCTGCCGGCTGAACTCGAGATAGCTGAAGTTCGCCTGGTGCGATGCATCGGGGAGGAGCTGCAGCGTCTCCTGCGGCTGCCCGCCGAGATGATAGGCATGGGTCGCCTGGAGGAAGGCGAACAGCGCCGGGTTGCGGGCGAACTTCGTCCGCTGGGCGTCGAGGGCGGCGCGGGAAAGGGGCTGGCAGCAGGGGTCGCTGCCCTCCGCCGCGCGCATGTGCATCAGGTCGAACGCGGCGAGCAGGATCGGATCGTGCAGCGTCTCGGCGGTCGCGGTCGCCAGCAGCTTGGCGTCGATCTCCTGCGCCAGCGACACCGCGTCGATGCCGCGCTGCGCATCCGGCAGCGCGATCAGCGCGGCATATTCGGCCTCGAGCTTCTCGCGGTCCTGCGCCAGCCAGTAGACGCGGCGCAGCAGCCCGCGCGCCGAGAAGAAATATTCACCCTTGGGATAGGCCTTCATATAGCCGCGCAGGGCGTTTTCCGCCTCGGCGACCAGCTTTGGCGCGACCTTTGCGCCGTCCTTGGGCGAGCCATATTCGTCGTAATAATCGACCTGCGCCCGGTTCACCGCGACCCGGCCGAGCATGTAGCGCCCGGTCTCGCGCAGCCACGGATCGCGGGCATTGCCGAGCGCGGCGAACCGAGCAGCGGCGCCGTCGAAGTCCCCGGCATAGAAAGCGGCCGCGCCGTCGAGATAGGCGGCGAAGGCCTTGCCGGCCTCCGACTTCGCGCCGTTCACTGCCGCGACCAGCGCGGTCGAGCCGGCGGTGCCCTGCGCGCAATCGGGCTGCAGACCCTGCCGGGCGGCGATCAGTGCGGCCCGCTCCGCTTCGGGCACCTTGGCATTGGCGCGGATGGCGGCCTCGAAACTCGACGCGCCCGCCACGTTGCTGCGGCAGCGCGACCCCTCGCCGTCGGAGAAATACGGGCTGCCGCCATCGGCCGAGCGCGGCATCAGCAGGGCGATGTCGAGGAACACCGAGGGCTTTGCCGGCGCCACCAGGCGGGCTGCGCCTGGCAGATCGGCGAGCAGCAGCGCGAGATTGGTCCGGCTGTCGTTGCGGGGGCCGAGCATCGGCAGGTCGTCGCAACCGCTATAGGCGGCGGCGTTGAGCTTCCAGGCGGGGCCGCAGCTGTAATCGCCGCTCGCATGCGCAGGTACGCTCCAGAGCGCGCCCAGACCGAGCAAGAGGAAGAGAACCGTTCGGACCATGCTGCACGCCCCCGTGAAAGTTGCGGGCGTGCGCCTACCGCAGCGGCAGGCGCCGCGCCATAGCCCTCGCGGCGCGCAGCAGCAGCTCGTCGCTTGTCCCCGGGACCACGCAAGCAACGCGCTCGGATCCCTTGGCGTCAGTGTCCTGCCGCCGCCGATACGGCCGCTAACCCTTTGTGAAGGTCGTTCTTTAGCGGGGTCGTAAGCCAAGGTTCGCCACAGCCGGGAAGAGTCGTGGGGCGAGGGGGCAATGGCAATGATCGACGAAGAGCTGGACGCGTTCGAGACCGATCCCGTGCGAGGGGGGCATCCGCTGCTCGCCACCATCGGTTGTGCGGTGCTGCTGCTGCTTTCGCGTTGCGGCGGGGGGAGCAGCGAAGCCGGCCTTTCGTCGGACGCCATGATGACCGGCATCGTGGTGGGTGGGGGCCTTATCGGGCTCGTGTTCTGGGCGATCGCTTACGCCATCACCATTCGCCGCGCCTCGCCGCGGTGGAAGATTGCATCGCTGCTCGTGCTGGTCTGCGTCGGGCTCTGGACGGGAGCCGCCGATGTGGCGGCGCGGAAGCAGGCGTTCAGTCGCGACGTGGCTGCGAGTAGGGTGCTCTTCCAGCAAGCGCGGGTGCGCAAGCCGGGCACCGCGCTGCCGGTCCCGGCGGGCGCGGGTACGTTGACGCGCATGGCTGCCGCCCACGTGAATGCGGCGTTCGCCGACCTCGATCGCCAGTCCGCTGCGCAGCTTCAGGCAGGCATGGCGGAAATCCTGCAGCTGCGAGGACTGCGCAAGACCTCGGCGGTGCTGGACCAGTGCGATCGGTTCGATGCACTGGAAAACAGCGCGCGGGCCGTTCGTGCGAAGCCTACGCGCTATCTCGATGCGGCACGTGCGATGGCCGATGCGGACGTCGCGGCCGGCACGATCGATCGGCCGCTTACGGACAGCGTCCTGGAGGGCATGCTGCGAAACCGCGCTGCCATGGAGCGGCGCTGGGATAGGCTGGCGGCCCAGGCGCGGACCGCATCGCAGGTCTGCAGGATCCTGGCGCGGCGCCATTGGACCACGGCACCGGACGGCACGGTCGCGTTCACCAGCCATGCCGAGGTGGCGGCAGTGAATGCGGTGCTACGCCAGCTCGATCCGGTACCCGAGACTGTGCCCGCCAAACCGACCGCTTAGCCAAACGGTCCCGCGTCCGGCAGGCGCCGCGACCGCGCTGCCGGGCAGAAAGGATCGGCCGACGCCCTGGGAACGCACCGTTTCCAGCTGGCGCACTTGCCGATAGCCCAGCGCTCGGCGCAACATCCCATCGTTGCGCTATCGACTCGGGCATCGGGTCCCGCGCTTCCGTGCGCCGCACCGGGCTGCGCGCGTTCCCGAAGAACGAGGCTGGGCGTGGCAGGGCTGAAACAACGATATAGCGGGATCGCGATCCTGCTCCACTGGACGCTGGCGCTGTTGCTGCTGTTCCAGCTGGGGCTCGGCTGGTCGCTGGAGGATCTGCCGAAATCCTCGCTGTTCGTGGCCTTCCAGTTTCACAAGTCGGTCGGCATCCTGATCCTGGTGCTGTCGCTCGCGCGGCTGCTGACCCGGCTGTTCGTCGCCCGTCCGCCTGCCGAGGGGGCGCCGGCGCTGAAGCTGCTGGCGAGCGTGGTGCATTGGGGCCTGTACGGCGTGATGATCCTGGGGCCGATCACCGGCTGGATCATCGTCTCCACCGCGCGGGTGAAGCTGCCGACGCTGCTGTTCGGCACGATCCCGCTGCCGCATCTGCCGCTGGGCGCGGCGTGGAACGAGCCGGCCGAGACGATCCACGGGCTGATCGGCTGGCTGCTCGCCGGGCTGTTCGTGCTGCACGTCGCGGGCGCGCTGCGGCACCATCTGCTGCGCGACGATCTGATCGGGCGGATGATGCCGGCAGCCGTGTCGCAGCGCCCGGCGCTGTCGATCGCGATGGTGGTGGCGCTGGCGGCGTGCGTGTCGGCCTTCTTCGCCGGTTCGTGGCGGTACAAGGGCCATGCCGAGGTGCCCAAGCCCTCCGCGCCGCTGCCCACGCCGGGCTCGACGCCCGAGCTGCCGGCCGCCCCGGCACCCACCCCGGAAGCCTCAGCCAGCCCCGAGCCCACCCCGTCGCCGTCGGCCTCTGCGACCGATGCCGCCATGCCGGTGCGCAGCTGGAAGGTGGCGCCGGGCGGTACGCTCGCCTTCCGCACCGTCTATAGCGGCGAGACGATCAACGGCCGCTTCGCCCGCTGGACCGCCGACATCCAGTTCAGCCCCGACGATCTCGCCCATTCGAAGATCGCGGTCGACATCGACCTCGCCTCGGTGAGCAGCGGCGATTCGGAGCGCGACGACACGCTGAAGGGCGACGATTTCTTCGGCGTCGCCGCGCATCCCAAGGCCCGCTTCACCGCGGCCCGGATCCGCAAGCAGGGCAGCGGCTATGTCGCCGACGGCACGCTGGCGCTGGCGGGCGCAACCAAGCCGATGCCGGTGAGCTTCACGCTCAAGATCGACGGGGACCATGCCCAGGCCAGCGGCACCGCCACCGTGAAGCGCTTGGCGTTCGGCGTCGGCAAGGGCCAGTGGAGCGATCCGAGCACCATCCCCGACGCGATCGCGGTGACGTTCCGCTTCGCCGCCGACGCAAAATAAGCGGCCGCAATTCGCCTCTTGCCTGCCCTGCGATAAAAGCTATGGTACATAACAATAGCACGCAGGACAGGAGAGGTCATGTCTGCAAGCCGAGTATCGCTGAGCGTGGGCGGTGCCCCGCGCGAGGCCGCGCGTAGCTTCGAGCGCAGTAACCCTGTTACCGGCGAGGTGGCGACGATCGCCGCCGCTGCGAACACCGAAGACGCTCTCGCCGCCGTCGCGGCTGCACAGGCGGCGTTCCCCGCCTGGTCCGCACAGGGCCCCAACGCCCGCCGTGCGCTGCTGACCAAGGCCGCTGCAGCCATGGAATTCCGCGCCGACGCCTTCGTCGACGCGATGATGGCCGAGATCGGCGCGACAGAGGGCTGGGCGCGCTTCAACCTGATGCTCGCCGCCTCGATGATCCGCGAGGCGGCCGGGCTCACCACCCAGATCAGCGGCGAGGTCATCCCGTCCGACAAGCCCGGCTGCATCGCCATGGCGGTGCGCGAGCCGGCGGGCGTGGTGCTGTCGATGGCGCCGTGGAACGCGCCGATCATCCTCGCCACGCGGGCGATCGCGGTGCCGCTCGCCTGCGGCAACACCGTGGTACTCAAGGCCAGCGAGCAATGCCCGCGCACCCATGCGCTGATCGTCGAGGCGTTCGTCGAGGCCGGGTTCGGCGGCGGCATCGTCAATCTGGTCACCAACGCGCCCGAGGATGCGGGCGAGGTGGTCGGCGCGATGATCGACGCGCCTGCCGTGCGGCGGGTGAACTTCACCGGATCGACCGGGGTGGGGCGGATCATCGCGGTGCGGTGCGCGCAGAACCTCAAGCCGGTGGTGCTCGAACTCGGCGGCAAGGCGCCGCTGATCGTGCTCGACGATGCCGATCTCGACGAAGCGGTGAAGGCCGCCGCGTTCGGCGCGTTCATGAATCAGGGCCAGATCTGCATGTCGACCGAGCGGATCATCGTCGTCGATGCAGTGGCGGATACCTTCGTCGAGAAGTTCAGGGCCAAGGTCGCGACGATGGCGGTCGGCGATCCCCGCGAGGGCAAGACGCCGCTTGGCGCGGTGGTCGATACCAAGACCGTCGCGCATGTGCAGAGTCTGATCGACGATGCCGTCGCCCAGGGCGCGGCGCTGGTGAATGGCGGCGCGGCGAACGGCGTGCTGATGCCGGCGCATGTCGTCGACAAGGTCACGCCCGCCATGAAGCTGTTCCGCGACGAGAGCTTCGGCCCCGTCGTCGGCGTGATCCGCGCCCGCGACGAGGCGCATGCGATCGAACTGGCCAACGACACCGAGTACGGCCTGTCCGCCTCGGTTTTCACCCGTGATGCGGCGCGGGGGCTAAGGGTGGCGCGGCAGGTCCAGTCGGGGATCTGCCACGTCAACGGCCCCACCGTGCACGACGAGGCGCAGATGCCGTTCGGGGGCGTGAAGGCCTCCGGATACGGCAAGTTCGGCGGCAAGGCGGGGATCGAGAGCTTCACCGAACTGCGCTGGATCACGCTCGAGACCCAGCCCGGCCATTTCCCGATCTGAGCCGATAGCATGACTGGCCCCTCCGCTCCGCCGCCTGGCCTCGTCTTCGCCTTCTCGGCCCATGTCGAGATCGCGCCGCCGGTGGACCGTGGGGAGGTGGATGGCGGCCGGGCGCGCTTCATCGCGATTACCGGCGGCCGGATCTCCGGACCCCGGCTGACCGCGACGGTGCTGCCGGGGGGCGGTGACTGGCAGACGATCCTGCCCGGCGGCGTCACCCGCGTGCTCGCCCGCTATTTCCTCCAGGCGGACGACGGCACCGTGATCGGTATCGAGAATCCGGGCCTGCGCGTCGCCAGCGAGGCGGTCACCGAGCGGCTGGCGCGCGACGAGCCGGTCGAGCCCGACGCCTATTACTTCCGCACCACGCCGCGCTTCGAGGTGGCCGAGGGGCCGCACGCCTGGCTGGCGCGCACCGTCTTCGTCGCGCGCGGCATCCGCCGACCGACTCATGTGACCATCGACTTCTACTGCGTCGAATGACGCGCGATTTTTCTGAAAGGCACAGCATGACCGATCCGATCCAAGCCGCCACCGTCGCCTATGACGTGATCGACGGCATCGCCTGGGTACGCTTCAACCGTGCGGACAAGCGCAACTGCATGTCGCCGCGGCTCAACCGGCGGATGATGGAGGTGCTCGACGAACTCGAATATCGCGACGATGTCGGCGTGCTGGTGCTGAGCGGCGAGGGCACCGCCTGGTCCGCGGGCATGGACCTGCAGGAATATTTCCGCGAGAACGAGGCCAAGGGGCTGGGCGCCACCCGCGCCGCGCAGCGCGAGGCCTATGGCTGGTGGCGGCGGCTGCGCTGGTACCACAAGCCGACCATCGCGATGGTCAATGGCTGGTGCTTCGGCGGCGGCTATGGCCCGCTGTTCGGCTGCGACCTCGCCTTCGCGGCGGAAGAGGCGCAGTTCGGGCTTTCGGAGATCAACTGGGGCATCCTGCCCGGCGGCGGTGCCTCCAAGGTGATCGCCGAGCTGACCGGCTTCCGCAACGCGATGTACCACGCGATGATGGGCGAGAATATCAGCGGGCGGAAGGCCGCCGAATGGGGCCTGGTCAACGAGGCGGTGCCGCTGGCAGGTCTCAAGGACCGCGTGACCGAAGTCGCCAAGGTGCTGCAGGCCAAGAACCCGGTGGCGCTCAAGGCGACCAAGGACGCGATCCGCCGGGTGCGCGAGATGACCTATGACAATGCCGAGGACTATCTGATCCGCGCGCAGGAAGCCGCCAACAGCTACGACAATGAGGGCCGCAAGGAAGGCATCAAGCAGTTCATCGACGACAAGACGTACAAGCCCGGCCTCGGCGCGTACGACAAGTCCAGGCACAACGCCTGAAACCGGGGAGGGCACCGATGACCGTCGATACGCTTTCCCCGCCATCCGCCGCCACCAACGGCCTCGCGCTAGACCGGCTGTTGCGGCCGAAATCGGTCGTGATCGTCGGCGCCTCGGACAAGCCCGGGGCGCTCGGCGCCTCGGTGCTCGCCAATCTGGAGCGCAACGGCTTTGCCGGCGCCATCCACCTGATCAACCCGAAGCGCGAGACGATCGGCGGGCGCCCCTGCCTGCCCTCCGTCGAGGCCTTGCCGGAGGGCGTGGACGCCGCGGTGCTCGCCATTCCCCGTGCCAGCGTGCTCGATGCGATCCGCGCGCTGGCGGTCCGAAAGGTGGGCGCGGCGATCGTCTTCTCGGCGGGATTCGCCGAAGGCGGCGAGCAGGGCCTGGCCGACCAGCGCGAGATCGCCCGCATCGCCGCCGAGGCGGGGATGGTGATCGAAGGACCGAACTGCCTGGGCATGGTCAATTATGTCGACCGGGTGCCGCTCACCTTCGTCGAGACGCTGGTGCCCGAACGCGGGCCGGGCAGGGGGATTGCCATCGTCTCGCAGAGCGGGGCGATGGCGGCGGTGCTGTCGACCACCCTGCTGTCGCGCGACCTGCCCGTCACCCTGTCGGTCTCGACCGGCAACGAGGCGGCGAGCGGTGTGGAGGATTATGTCGACTATTGCGTGAAGAATCCGGACACGCAGGTGATCGCGATGATCGTCGAGCAGTTCCGCAAGCCGCAGCGCTTCCTGGCGGCGGCGCGCGCGGCACGCGCGGCGGGCAAGCTCGTCGTGCTGCTGCACCCCGGCAAGAGCAGCGCCGCGCGCGAATCCGCGGCGACCCACACCGGCGCAATGGCCGGCGACTATCAGCTGATGCGGGCGATGGTGGAGCGCGCCGGCGTGGTCTTCGCCGAGACGCTGGAGGAGCTGGGCGACATCACCGAGATCGCCGCGCGCTGCCCGGCGCTGCCGGGTGGAGGCACCGCGGTGCTCGGTGAATCGGGCGCGTTCAAGGCGCTGACGCTCGACCTGTGCGAGGGGCTCGGCGTGGACCTGCCGGCGCTCGACGACGCCAATGCACCGGCGCTGCGCGGCGCGATGCCGGACTTTGTCGGCGTCAGCAACCCGCTCGACATCACCGCGCAGGGGCTGATCGAGCCCGATATGTACTATCGGCTGCTCAAGGCGCTGGGCGCCGACGACCGCTTCGGCTGCGTCGTGGCCGGCATCATCCTCACCGATCCCGCGACCGTCGCGATCAAGCTGCCGCCGATCCTGCGCGCGGTGGAGGAGGCGCCGCTCACCAAGCCGCTGATCTTTGCCGGACTGGACGAAGGCGCGCCGCTCGGGGCGGAGAACATCGCCCGGCTGCGCGCGGCGGGGGTTCCGTGTTTCGGCGCCACCGAACGCGTGTTCCGCGCGATCGCGCGGCTCTCCGCGCATGCGGCGCGGGATTTCGCCACTTGCGACGCCGATCCGCTCGCCTGCGAGGACCTGCCGCTGGGCGGGGTGGTGCCCGAATATCGTGCCAAGGCGGTGCTGGCGCCGCTCGGCCTGCCTTTCCCCAAGGGCGGCTTCGCCCGCACGGCGGACGAAGCCGTTCGGATCGCCGGGGAGATCGGCTATCCCGTGGTGCTCAAGGCGCAATCGGCAGCGCTCAGCCACAAGAGCGATGCCGGCGGCGTGGTCCTCAACCTCGCGGATGAAGACGCGTTGCGCGCAGGCTGGCGCAAGCTGCACGGCGATGTCGGCCGGCACCGGCCGGACCTGACGCTGGACGGCGTGCTAGTCGAGACCATGGGCAAGCGCGGCGTGGAGCTCATCGTCGGGGCTAAGCGCGATCCCGAATGGGGCCCGGTGATCCTCGCCGGCTTCGGCGGGGTCACGGCGGAGATCCTGCAGGACGTGCGGCTGCTGCCCTGCGACCTCACCGAAGAGGCGATTGCGCGCGAACTGCACCAGCTGAAGAGCGCGGCGATCCTGCGCGGTTGGCGTGGTGCGCCCGCGCTCGACGTGCCCGCCGTCGCCGCGCTGATCGCCCGGCTCGCGCAGGTGTTGATCGCCGAACCGTCCATCCGCGAGGTGGATCTGAACCCGGTGGTGGTGCACCCCTTGGGCGAAGGAGTGGTAGCGCTCGATGCGCTGATGCTCACCGCCTGACGAACGACAAAGGGCGGCAAAAGCCCGAAGGAGAGGTCTGACATGGCGGAGTCGCCCGGAATCCTGCAGCGGCTCGACGAGGCGCCGCTCAGCCGCACGCAGGTGCTGGCGATCCTGCTCTGCCTGCTGCTCAACGCGCTGGACGGGTTCGACGTGCTGGCGATCAGCTTCGCCTCGCCGGGCATCGCGGCCGAATGGGGCATCGGGCGCGCGGCGCTGGGGCTGGTCCTGTCGATGGAGCTCATCGGCATGGCGGTCGGCTCGGTGCTGCTCGGCAGCTATGCCGATCGCGCCGGGCGCCGGCCGGCGATCCTGCTCTGCCTCGCGATCATGGCGGCAGGGATGCTGGCGGCGACCTTCGCGCGCGATCTGCAGATGCTTGCCGCCTTCCGGCTGTTCACCGGGCTCGGCATCGGCGGCATGCTCGCCTGCACCAATGCGATGGTGGCGGAGCTCGCCAACGCCCGCACGCGCAGCCTGGCGGTGGGGCTGATGGCCTCGGGCTATCCGGTCGGCGCGATTGTCGGCGGATCGATCGCGGCAAAGCTGCTGGTCGGCGGAGACTGGCGGCACGTCTTCCTGTTCGGGGCCGGCATGACGGCGCTGTTCCTGCCGCTCACCTGGTTCCTGCTGCCCGAATCGATCCGTTATCTGTTCCAGCGCCAGCCGGCGGGGGCGCTCGAGCGGGCGAACCGGCTGCTGGCGCGGATGGGGCAAGGTGCGATCGACGCGCTGCCGCCCCGTGCCGAGGCGGGGGCCAAATTGCCGCTCGCCCAGCTGTTCGCCGGGCCGCTGGCACGCACGACGGTCCTGCTGACCATCGCCTATTTCTGCCATATCATGACCTTCTACTTCATCCTGAAATGGGTGCCCAAGATCGTCGTCGATATGGGCTATCCGGCATCGCAGGCGGCGGGGGTGCTGGTCTGGGCCAATGTCGGCGGGCTGGCGGGCGCGGTGCTGCTGAGCCTGCTCAGCTGGCGGCTGCCGCTGCGGGGACTGCTGGTGGTGGCGCTGGTCGCGGCGACGGCGATGGTGGCGCTGTTCGGCCAGGGGCAGCGCGATCTGGGTGGGCTGGCGCTGGTCGCGGGGATCGCCGGGTTCTGCACCAATGCCGGCGTGGTCGGCATGTACGCGCTGATCGCGCAGAGCTTCCCCACCGCGGCGCGCGGATCGGGCACCGGCTTCGTGATCGGCGTCGGCCGGGGCGGCGCGGCGCTGGGGCCGATCGTTGCCGGGCTGCTGTTCTCGATGAATCTCGGGCTGCCGGTGGTCGCGCTGGCGATGGCCAGTGGCTCGCTGGTCGCGGCGCTGGCGCTGCTCGGGCTCAAGCGGGGATAGCGGGCTGCGTCTCTGGCCGATAGGCTGGGCCGATGATGATAGAGGAAGCAGGCGCATCGGATCGCGACGCCGTTACCGCGCTTTGGCAGTCCGCCGGACTGACCCGCCCATGGAACGATCCCGCCGCCGACTTCGATCGCGCGGTGAACGGCGCCGGCTCCGCCATCCTGCTGCTTCGCGACGGCGCTGCGCTGATCGGCACCGCGATGGTGGGCGAGGATGGGCATCGCGGCTGGGTCTATTATCTCGCCGTCGCCGAGTCGGCGCGGGGGCAGGGGCATGGCCGGGCGCTGATGGCGGCCGCCGAAGCCTGGCTGCGCGCGCGGGGCTGCCCCAAGCTCCAGCTGATGGTTCGCGCGGGCAATGATGCGGCGATCGGTTTCTATCGCGCGCTGGGTCTGGAGGTGCAGCCGGTTGTGACGCTCGGCCGTTTCCTCCACTAAGTCCGCATGACCATCGCGCTCTACGGAATCAAGAATTGCGACACGATGAAGAAGGCGCGGGCCTGGCTCGACGCCAACGCAATTCGCTATGTGTTTCATGATTATAAGGCCGAGGGCGTCGACCCCGCCCGGCTCGACCACTGGATCGCGGCGGAGGGCTGGGAGCCGCTGCTGAACCGCGCCGGCACCACCTTCCGCAAGCTTCCGGAGATGGACAAGATCGACCTTGATTCGGCCAAGGCACGCGCGCTGATGATCGCGCAGCCATCGATGATCAAGCGGCCGGTTTTGGAATATCCGGGCGGTTTGCTGATCGGATTCGCGGCAGAACGCTATGCCCGCGCGTTGCTCTGAGCACGAAAAATTAACGCGTTCGTGGCCTAACCACCGTGTTTATCCTAAATTAACACGATAAACGACACAGGTTACTGGGATCGCATGGCGTCTTATATTCGACAACGGCCAGCCAGCTGGTTTCGCACCGTCGCAACGATGCTGGTCCTGTGGGGGCTGCTCGGCTGCCTAGTCTTCTATGCGCATGCGACGCTGTCGCTCCCGCGCGGCGATGCGCCGAGCTTCTGGAACTGGGAATATTATCAGGCGGTGCCGCGCTGGTTCCTGGTCGATTACGCGATCGGGGTCGGCGCCAGCCTGCTGGGCTCGCTCGCCATGCTGCGGCGCTCACGCAAGGCCAATCTTCTGTATGTCGTCTCGCTCGCGGCGGTGATCGTGCAGTTCGGCTATCTGTTCGCGACCGGCGGGCTGTCCGGGCCGGTGCAGGCCTTCGTGATCCCGGTGTTCATCCTTGGCGTGGCGATCTTCCAGATCTGGCTCGCCGGCATGGCGACGCGGCGGGGCTGGCTGCGGTGATATCCTGGATTTTCCTCCAAAGGCCGGTCGTGACGGGCTGAGGGCGCGCGCTTCGTCAAAATACACGTCATCCCCGCGGAGGCGGGGATCCATTGGGGCTGAATTCGCGGTTCTTTTCACGAACGTACAGGGCAATGGATTCCCGCCTTCGCGGGAATGACGAGGATTTGGAGGCGTTGCCCCCCTTCGCCAGAGCGACTGCCGCTCCCGCAGGCAGGATTCCGGGTGCCTCTGGCAACGCCGCCCGCGACCCGCTAGACCGCGCGCCATGTCGCACCAGCTCACGCTCGATACCGCCACCAGCCGCGCCAACCCCACGCCCGCGCCGATGAAGCGCGTCAGCGTGCCGGCGATCCGCAAGCGCAAGGGCGGCGAGCCGCTGGTGATGCTCACCGCATACACCGTGCGCATGGCGCAGCTGATGGACGAACAGTGCGACATGCTGCTGGTCGGCGACAGCCTGGGCCAGGTGATCTACGGTCTGCCCTCCACCGTGCCGGTCACGCTGGAGATGATGGCGGCGCACGGCGCGGCGGTGGTACGCGGCAGCTATCATGCGCTGGTCGTCATCGACATGCCGTTCGGCAGCTATGAAGCCTCGCCCCAGCAGGCGTTCGAGAGCGCCGCGCGGCTGCTCAAGGAAACCGGTGCGGCGGCAGTGAAGCTCGAGGGCGGTGCGGCGATGGCGCCGACGGTGAAGTTCCTCAACGAGCGCGGCATCCCGGTGATCGGCCATATCGGCCTCACCCCCCAGGCAATCAACGTGCTCGGCGGCTATGGCGCGCGCGGCCGCAGCGAGGCGGAGCACGCCAAGCTGGTCGGCGATGCGGTGGCGATGGACGAGGCGGGTGCTTTCGCGATCGTCGTCGAAGGCGTGGTCGAGCCGATCGCGGTGGAGATCACCAAGGCGGTGAAGTGCCCCACCATCGGCATCGGCGCCTCCGCCCAGTGCGACGGCCAGGTGCTGGTCGCCGAGGACATGCTCGGCCTGTTCGAGCGCACCCCGCGCTTTGTGAAGCGCTATGACGATCTGGCCGGCCGCATTTCCGCCGCGGTTGAAACCTATGCGGGCGAGGTACGGTCGCGGGCCTTTCCGGGACCGGATCAGGTCTATGCGCCGAAGGACTGACGGAGTAGGGCGATTTGCGTTCACGGCACGCGACGCTAAGGTCCGCGGCCGCATCAGACCCATGGAGTAGATTTTGGCGCTTCCTCCTTCCGGTACCACCGACGAGGCCTTCCTTCGCGAAGTCGACGAGGAATATCGGCGCGATCAGCTGATCCGCGCCGGCCGTCGCTATGGCATCTGGATCGCGATCGCCGTCGTGGCCTTCCTGGTCGCCGTCGCAGGCTGGCTGTTCTACGATCACAGCCAGCGCACCGCCGCCGAGGCACGCGGCGAGGAATATGACGCCGCGCTCCAGCTCGCCGCGCAGAACCAGGTCGGCCAGGCACAGCCCGGGCTCGACAAGCTCGCGCAGGGCGAGGACGGCTATGCCGCGATGGCGCGCTTCACCCAGGGCAATCTGCTGTTCCAGCAGGGCGACAAGAAGGGTGCGGCGGCCAAGTTCGCCAGCATCGTGACCGACTCTAAGCTCGCCCAGCCGTTCCGCGACCTCGCGCTGGTCCGCCAGACGCAGGCCGAGTTCGATACGATCAACCCGCAGGACGTGATCCAGCGGCTCGGCACGCTCGCCAATCCCGATTCGCCGTGGTTCGGCAGCGCGGGCGAGATGGTGGCGGCCGCCTATCTGAAATCGGGCAAGCGCGGCGAGGCCGCCAAGCTCTATCGCCAGCTCAGCGAAGCCGGCGCCCGCGTGCCGGACTCGATCCGCGAACGCACCGCCGAACTCGCCAAGACGCTTTCGGTCACGCCCACGGCGCCGACCGCTCAGACCCAGGAAAAGCAAGCTAAATGAACACGAAGGTTCGCGTTGTAACGGCAGTTGCCGCGCTCGCGCTGGTGAGCGGCTGCGGCGTCTTCAAGGGCGGCGACGGGAAGAAGACCCCCGTTCTCGGCGAGCGCGTGCCGATCCTGGTGACCGAGAACGACATCACCGCCGACAAGACACTGGCGGGCATCGAGGTCCAGCTGCCCGAGGCGGCGGTGAACGAGAATTGGAGCCAGCCGGGCGGCAGCGCCTCCAAGGCGATGGGCCATCTGGCACTCGGCGAATCGCTGTCGCGCGTCTGGTCCAAGCAGGTCGCCAAGCCGTCGAAGAGCCAGCGCCTCGCCGCCTCGCCGGTGATCGAAGGCAACAAGCTGTTCGTGATCGACCAGGTTGGCACCGTGCATGCCATGGCGGCCGATACCGGATCCGAGCTGTGGGCCGCACGCACCGGCACCGGCGAGGACAAGCGCAGCCGCGGCGCGCTGTTCGGTGGCGGCGTCAGCGTCGATGGCGACCATGTCTATGCCTCGAACGGCCTGGGAGACGTGGTCGCGCTGCAGGTTGCCGACGGCAAGGAGCTCTGGCGCAAGCGCCCCGGCGGGCCGCTGCGCGGCGCCCCGACGCTCGCCAACGGCAATGTCTATGTGGTGACGCAGGACAACCAGCTGTTCGCGCTGACCCAGGACAAGGGCGACGTCTCGTGGACGGCGACCGCCAGCCTCGAATCGCAGGGCGTGTTCGGCGTTGCCGCCCCGGCTTCGGCGCAGGGCACGGTGATCGCGGGCTTCTCTTCGGGCGAGCTCAACGCCTATCGCTACGAGAACGGCCTGTCGCTGTGGGGCGACGTGCTGACCCGCAACACCATGACCACCTCGGTCTCGTCGCTGTCGGACATCGATGCCGAGCCGGTGATCGACCAGGGCCGCGTCTATGCGCTGGGCGAGGGCGGCCGGATGGTCGCGGTGGACATCACCAGCGGCTCGACGCTGTGGGAGCAGAGCATCGGCGGCCTGGCCTCGCCCTATGCCGTGGGCGAGTGGCTGTTCGTCGTGACCGACGATGCGCGCCTGCTCTGCCTGTCGCGCAGCAGCGGCAAGCCGCGCTGGATCGTCCAGCTCAAGAAGTACAAGAACGAGAAGAAGCTGAAGAACCCGGTCGCCTGGAAGGGCCCGATCGTGGCCGGCGGCCGTCTCGTGCTGATCAACACGCTGGGCCAGATCGTCTCGGTGTCGCCGAAGGACGGCAGCATCCTCTCCACCAAGGAGACCAAGGATCCGCTGTCGCTCGCGCCGGTGATCGCCAACAGCACGCTGTACCTGCTCGACGACAAGGGCCGCCTGAGCGCCTATCGTTGAACCTGCTGCTCCGGCCTCGCGCCGGGCAGACCACCCATAAGGGGGCCGGGGCGCAGCGCTCCGGCCCCTGTTGTTTTTCCGGCGGCTTTGCGTCGCCCTTTCGACTGCGTTAGAGAATCGATCATGCCTTTGCCCACCGTCGCCATCATCGGACGCCCCAATGTGGGCAAGTCGACGCTGTTCAACCGGCTGGTCGGAAAGCGCCTCGCGCTGGTCGACGACCAGCCCGGCGTCACCCGCGATCGCCGCGAGGGCGATGCGAACCTGCTCGGCCTCGAGTTCCGGGTGATCGACACCGCGGGCTATGAGGACGAGGATGCCGCGACGCTCCCCGGCCGGATGCGCGCGCAGACCGAGGCGGCGGTGCGCGAGGCCGATGTCTCGCTGTTCCTGATCGACTCGCGCGCGGGCGTGACTCCGCTCGACGAGGAAATCGCCCGCTGGCTGCGCTCCACCGATCGCCCGGTGGTGCTGATGGCCAACAAGGCCGAGGGCCGCGCCGGGGAATCGGGCGTGCTGGAGGCGATGGCGCTGGGCCTCGGCGATCCCATTCCCTTCTCGGCCGAGCATGGCGAGGGCGTGGCCGACCTGTTCGAGGCGCTGCTGCCGCATGTCGATCGCGAGGACGAGGAGCCCGAAGAGGATCCCGACAGCCCCGATGCGCCGCTCAAGCTGGCGATCGTCGGCCGCCCGAATGCGGGCAAGTCGACGCTGGTCAACCGCATCCTCGGCGAGGACCGGATGATCACCGGGCCCGAGGCGGGGATCACCCGGGATTCGATCTCGATCGACTACGAGTGGACCGACTTCGAGGACAAGCCGCGCAAGGTGCGGCTGGTCGATACCGCGGGCTTGCGCAAGAAGGCGCGCGTCGAGGAGAAGCTGGAAAAGCTCTCGGTCGCCGATACGCTGCGCTCGATCGACTTTGCCGAGGTCGTCGTGCTGCTGCTCGATGCGACGCGCGGGCTGGAGGTGCAGGACCTCAAGATCGCCGATCGCGTGCTGCAGGAAGGCCGCGCGCTGATCATCGCGCTCAACAAATGGGACGTGGCGGAGAATGCCTCCAGCCTGTTCAACGGCGTGAAGGGCGCGCTGGACGAGGGGTTGGCGCAGGTGAAGGGCGTGCCGCTGCTCACCGTCTCGGCGGTGACCGGCAAGGGCCTAGACACGCTGATGCGGGTGGCATTCGAGACGCGCGATGCCTGGTCGCGGCGTGTGTCGACCGGCCAGCTCAACCGCTGGTTCGAGCGCGCGATCGAAGCCAACCCACCGCCCGCACCCGGCGGCAAGCGGATCAAGCCGCGCTACGTCACCCAGAACAAGACCCGCCCGCCCAGCTTCGTGCTGTTCGGCACGCGGGTCGATCTGCTGCCGATGAGCTATCAGCGCTACCTGATCAACGGGCTGCGCCGCGAGTTCGATTTCGGCGCGGTGCCGGTGCGGCTGGTGCTGCGCGCGCCGAAGAACCCGTTCGATCGGGACAAGGATTGAGGAGGCGGGGCGGCAGCTGCCGCTCCCGTGCTCACTTCGTCATTCCCGCGAAGGCGGGAATCCATTTGCCAGGACGTGTCGGCTAGAGCCTTGACGACTCCATCAATGGATCCCCGCCTGCGCGGGGATGACGGTGGGGCGGAACGTGCGTCCGCCCCCCTTCAGTCGCAGCTTACTCCGCTTCCGCCGGCTTGCTGTTGAGCTGGATATAATTCTCCAGCCCCATGCGCTCGATCATGTCGAACTGGCGCTCCAGCGTGTCGACATGCTCTTCCTCGCTCTCGAGGATCTTGAGGAACAGGTCGCGGCTGACGAAGTCGCGGACGGTCTCGCAATGCTGGATCGCGTCGCGCAGCACGGCGATCGCTTCCACTTCCAGCGCGAGGTCGGCGCGGAGCAGCTCTTCCACCGTCTCGCCGATGCGCAGCCGGCCGAGCAGCTGGAAATTGGGCAGTCCGTCGAGGAACAGGATGCGCTCCGACAGCCAGTCGGCATGCTTCATCTCGTCGATCGATTCATGCCGCTCGAACTCGGCGAGCTTCTGCACGCCCCAATGGTCGAGCATGCGATAGTGCAGCCAGTACTGGTTGATCGCGGTGAGCTCGTTCTTGAGCACCTCGTTCAGATACTCGAGAACCTTGGCGTCGCCCTTCATGTGCAAATCCCTTTTCGTTCGGGCGACAGCCTAGCCGCGAAACGATCGGGACGGAACCGGGGAAGTGCCCTCAGGCGGCAGCCCGTTCCTCGGCGATGATGGCGCGGGCGAAGGGAACGCACTGGCCGCACTTGGCCTGGCAACCGAGCGCGCGATAGGCCTGGCAGGCGCTCTGCGCACCGGATCGCGCAGCTTCCCGGACTTCCCGTTCCCGCAGGGCATTGCACACGCAGACGACCATCGACAATCCCTCGATTCTCTCGCTGCGAGGGATCTAGTGCGATTGCGAGCGATTCGCAAGGCTATTGCGAATGGGTTGCAGGCTGCCCCGCGCCAGGCTGCGCCACAGCCATTCAAGCGGCCCATAGCGGAAGGCGGTGAGCCAGGGCTGCGACCAGAGCAGCAGCAGCGCCCAGACGCCGAGCACCACCGGGTAGAGCTGCCACCGCGAGAGATGGCCGAACCAGCCCAGGCCGTAGCCGTCGAAGAACCAGACGCAGAGCAGGCTGGTCGCGAGATAGTTGGAAAAGGCCATCCGCCCCGCTGCCGCGACACGCCGTGTGAGCCAGCCGTCAGGCCGCGCGACATAGAGGATCAGGCAAGCCCAGCCGAGGATCATCACCGGGCGTATCAGCCCAGGGAGCGTCACCGCCGCCATCAGCACGGCGAACAGGCCGAACTTGGCGGCGATCAGCCAAATCGCCAGCAGCACATAGATGGGCAGGGCGATGGCCCAGCACCGCAGCCACCAGCGGCGATAGGTTTCGCGCGGCCATGCGCCGGTAAGCAGCCCGCTACGTAGCGCCGCCATGCCGAACAGCATGTAGCCCAGCGTCTCCCATCCGTAGAGCGTCAGCATCGCGAAGGGGCTGGTCGCATAGGCGCCGAAGCGCTGGCCGACCACTCCGGCATAGTCGCCGCGCCGGATCGCCAGCTCGGCGGCGATCCGGGAGGCCGGCGGCACCCCGAACGCATCGACCAATGCGGTATATTCGCCCTGCACCTGCGGCGGCAGCAGCGACATCCGCCAGGCATCATGGGCGAGCATCCCGAACACGGCAGTGGTCGCCAGCACCAGCACCGCTCCCAGGCTCAGCAGCCTGGCGACCGGCAGCTTGCGCAAGGGAAAGGCGAGCATGCCGACCAGCGCGTAATGGGCGAGAATGTCGCCGTGCCAGACCAGCCAGAGATGGGCGAGGCCGAACAGCAGCAGCCAGCCCATGCGGGCATAATGCGCCCGCGCCGGATCGCGCCCCGCCGCCTCAGCCGCATCGGTGACGATCAGCAGCGAAGCACCGAACAGGAAGGAGAACAGCCCGCGCATCCGCCCGTCGAAGAACAGGAGGTTGACCAGCCAGGCGACGAGATCCGCGCCGTGCCATCCGCCATAGGCGCGCGGGTTGAAATAGGCCGCCTCGGGCATGCCGAAGCCGACGATGTTGAGCAGCAGGATGCCGAGCAGCGCGGTGCCGCGGACGAGATCGAGCGAAAGCAGGCGGGCGGAAATCGGGGAATGCACCCCGGGCGCTTAGAACCAGCTGGCGATCTGATCCAATGGTTTGCGCTCCAGTGCCGCTGCCGGCACGGTCGCATCGGGCGCGGGATGGCCGGTGACGATCAGCATGACCGGCCGCTCATGCTCGGGCCGCCGGCACAGCCGGTTGAGGAAGCGCGCCGGCGTGGCGGTGTGGACCAGCGTCGCCAGGCCCGCCATGTGCAGGGTGGTCAGCAGCAGGCCGCAGGCCAGGCTCACGCTTTCAGTGACATGCGGGTTGGGGAAGCGATCGGTCTCGTTCGCCTTGGTCTGGCCAAAGGCGACGATGATCCAGGGCGCGATCTCCAGATAGGGCTTGTCGGCCGTGGTGCCGAGATCGCGTATCAACCCCTGCCACTCGCTGCCGCCGATGCCGCCGTAGAAGTTGCGTTCTTCCTCTTCCACCGCCACGCGCAGCGCGGTCTTGGCGCCGGGCGCGGCAAGCGCTGCGAAATGCCAGGGCTGGCGATTGGCGCCGTTCGGCGCCGTGGCGGCGGCAGCGATCGCGGTTTCGATGATCGCACGCGGCACGGGTGCCGCCGAGAAGCTCCGGCAGCTGTGGCGCGTCGCCATCCGCTCGCAAAAGGCTGCGGCGTTTGCGATCCGCGCGTCGTCGGGCAGATCGATGTCAGGATTCCAAGGCCGCATATCTGGTTTCATAGAGGAAATCGGCGACAAGGTCGCCCACGGTGCGGCACTTGTCTATTCGGTTCTTGTGCGGAGCTGCGGGGATGTCGAGCTTTTTTCCGTTACCTCCGCAGCACGAGGGGTAAGCTTCACGCCGGACCAACCCTCGAAAGCGCAGCGGTCGCGCGCCTCCCAGCCGTGCGCGGCGGCGACATCGGCGACGGTATTTTCCCGCAGCTCGGAGGCACCTTCCTGATCGGGCCACGACACCCAGCAAAAGCCGTTGCTGGCGAGCAGGCCGCGCAACGCGCCCAGTTCGCGTTCGAGATGGTCACGCCGGGAGGCGAAGAGGTGCACGCCCTGTACCCCGTCCGTGGCACATCCCATTTCTTCCAGTGCGGCGCGTTCCGGCGCGATCGCGGCGCGCACCGCCGCGGGCATGTCGTGAAACCACACGCGCATGCCGGGCTTGAAGCCCAGCCGCGTCGCCATCGGGGTGCCAGAACGCTGTTCCATCGTGTCGCCGCCCTCCTTGGATCAGCCTACAGGATGCGCCGGATCGGCGCCAGCGGCCTTGATCGCGATCAGGCGACCGGGTGCACCGCCCTGTCGATCGGGATGTTGCGCAGCTCCACCAGCGTGCCGGGCCGGCCGGGAACGATCCGCAGCTCCGCATCCATGCCCTGCGCCAGGTTCCGCGCGATCCGCAGACCCAGGCTGTCGACTTCGGCAAGGTCGAAGCTCTCCGCCACCCCCGCGCCATCGTCGCGGATCGACAGCGACAGCCGGTCGCCTTGCGCGCAGACCTGGACGAGGATGGTGCCGGTCTCACGATCGGCGAAGCCATGCTCGATGGCGTTGGCGATCCCTTCGGCGACGATCAGCGCCAGCGGAATGGCGCGGTCGGGCGGCAACAGCAGCGCGCTGTTGGCTTCCACCACATGGCGGATGCTGGGCTTGCCGCTGCTTTCGGCCAGATCCTCGACGAGCGCGGTGATGAAGGCATCGAGCGCAAGCGGCTCGCCGCGGCTGCCGTAGAGCCGCCGCTGGATGCGGCCGATCAGCTGGAGCTTGGCGGCGGCATCGCCGATCGCGCGCTTGGCCTCGCCATCGGCGACCCCGCGCCGCTGGAGCGCCAGCATCGCGCCGACCATCTGGAGGTTGTTCGAGACCCGGTGCTGCAATTCCTCGAACAGGATCTCGGTCCGCGCGGCAAGGCTGGCGCTGCGCTCCCGCTCGACCATCAGCCGGGCATTGGCGAGCTGCATCCAGTGAACGAGCAGGATGTCGACCGTCACCACGCCGACATAGAAGAGCAGCGCCACCGGCGTCCCCCGCGCCAGCGCGAAGCTGTAGAGCGGGGGGATGAAGAAATACCAGGCGAGCAGCGCGCACAGCACCGCCGCCACGATCCCCGGACCGCGGCCGAACAGGAACGAGGCGAGGATCACCGCCGGGAAGAAGGTGAGGTACGGAAAGCCCGGCGGGAAGAAGGGATCGAGCACCAGCCGCAGCCACCAGGCGACGACGCAGAACCCCAAGGTGATCGCATAGGCCAGCGGCCGCCGCTTCTCGAGCAGGGGCAGATGTTCCAGCGTCCGATGGTAGGAGTTCATTGCCACCCGTTGCCCCAGTCCTGACCCGCAAACGCGGCATCGCCCCCCAGGGAATGGAGCGGCCAAGCGACTATCCTCATCGTTCAGAAACAGTGCAGACGCAAGCGCTCCGTCACCGTTCCACGATGAGCCGAACGGTGGTGCCGATCGGCGCGCCGCGGCGCACCTCCAGCGTGCCGCGAAGTGCCGCGGCGCGTTCGTGCATGCCCTTGAGGCCGTAATGCCCCGGGCGCTCGCCGGCGGCGGCGACGTCCGGCGGGATACCGCGGCCCTGATCGTCGATCTCGATCCGCAGCCGGCCGTCGCGGCTGTCCACCCGCACCTGCGCGAGCAGCGTCCCCGCATGGCGACGGACGTTCGCCAAGGCCTCCTGCACGATGGCGAGGATCTGTTCGAGCTCCTCGGGAGAGAAGCGCAGCGGCGGCCCCTCGCGGGTGACGGTGACGAGCAGGCCTTCCTCTTCGAGATAGCGGGCGAGCTCGTCGATCAGCGGCTGCGGATCGCCGGGCCCGGTGATGCGGCGGAGCGCCAGCACCCGGTCGCGCGCCTCCATCATCACGTCGTCGGCGCGTTCCAGCGCGCTGTCGATCAGCGTCTGCGCCTTGGAGCCCGGCTCGGTGGCATAGGCGGCGGCCTGGAAGCGCAGCATCAGCCCCTGCATGCTCTGGAGCAGCGTGTCGTGCAGCTCGCGGGCGATGCGCTCGCGCTCGGCGAGCTGGGCTTCGGCGCGGGCGCGGGTGCGGGCGATCTGCTCGCGCAGCCGCCAGGCATAGAGCAGCCACAGCAGGCCCGCGCCGGCGCCGATCGCCAGCAGCCGGAACCACCAGGTCTGGTAGAAATGCGGGGCGATGGTGACGGTGACGGTCGCGCCTTCGCGATTCCATACCCCGTCATTGTTGGCGGCGATCACCTGGAAGCGCCAGCTGCCGGGGCCGAGATTGGCATAATAGGCCTCGCGCGCGGTGCCCGCATCGATCCAGTCGCGGTCGACGCCGATCAGCCGGTAGCGGAAGTGCACCCGCTCCGCCTCGGCAAGGCTCAGCGCGGTATAGGCGATCCGCAGGTTGGCGGTGCCGGCGGGGAGCGCGACGTCGTGCGGTTCGGCATAGCTCCGGTCGTTCGCAGTCAGCCGCAGGATCGCCACCGGGGGCGGCAGCGGGTTGTGGACGATGCGTGCGGGATCGATCCAGCCGATGCCGACATTGTCCGCCACCCAGATGCGGCCGTCGCCACCACGGACGGCGGTGGTTTTCGGCGAGCCCTGCTGCGCGACGCCGGGAAGGCCGTCGGCGGCGGTGAAGAGCTGGCGCTGCAGCGGTGCATGCGGATCCGCGAACGCCGCGTCGAGGGCAGCCTTGCTGGTCTGCACCAGCCCGCGCACGCCGTTGATCCACACCGTCCCGCCCGGTGCCTGCACGATGCCGGTGATGCCGCCGAACTCGGGCACGCGGCTGTCCGGCAGGGCTCGCAGGCGCCCCTGTTCGAGGCGGGCAAGCCCGAGTTCGCCGCCGACCAGCGTGCCCGCAGGGCCGACCGACACCAGCGCGATGCTCCCGACCCGATCACCCGCGATGGCGTGGAGCCCGGTCTGGTCGCGTCGATACAGGCGATCCAGTCCGTAGAACCAGTTGCCCCCGCCGGCGCCGGATGCGGTGTAGAGGCGGTTTGCCGGCTGGTCGGTGGCGCCGATCGCGCGCCACCGGCGCCCCGCCAGCTGGAACACGCCGACATCCGCGACCGATATCCACTGCGTCTCTCCCTGCCGTGCCCAGGTGGCGGCCGGGCCGGGAAGCGGTGGTGCTGGTAACGTGGCGAAGTTGCCGCCGTGCAGCCGCACCAGCCTGTCCTGCAGAGACACGATCAGGTCGGCGCCATCGGCTTCGAGCATGGCGATCGCCTGGTCGAAGCGGCGCAGCCACCGCAACGGCTCGCCGGGACGGGCGCGGTAGAGATTGTGCGGGTTGGCGGCGTAGACGGTGCCGTCCTGCGTCACCGCGAGCTCGAAGCCGCCGAGCACAGTGTCGTCGACGCGCAGTGCAGCGGCGGCGCTGACCGGTCGCAGCCGGAACAGCCCCAGATTGGTGCCAATCCAGAGATTGGCCTCGCGGTCCTCGAGCAGCGGCACTGCGACGAGCGAGGGCAGGCCCTGCTTGGTGGTGAGGCGGGTGAAGGCCGGGGCGGCATTCCCCGGATTGCGGGTCTGGAGCACACCGCCGGCGAACAGAGTCCGCCAAAGCGCGCCGTCGCGGGTGAAGCCCATTCGATCGGCGGCGGGTGGGTGCATGCCCGCCGCCAGCGGTGCGATCCGGATGCCCGACGCGCCGGAGGCGGGGGAATGCGCGGGATCTCCGGAGGCCCAGACCTGCCCGTCGGGTGCCACGGCGAGGCGGGCACGATACAGGCTGCGCGCGACGGGCAGAAAGCGGCGCGCGCCGGGGCGAAGCACGCGAATGTCCGATTCTGTCGCGATCCAGATCGCGCCGTCGCGACCCGCGACGACGCTGGCGGCTCTGCCCGCGGGCATGCCTTGGTCGGCGCCTACCCGCACGATACCGGCAGCGCCGAGGCGGAACAGCCCGCCTTCCACACCGGACATTGCCACCCAGACGGTACCGTCCGGTCCGCGCGCGAATTGCTCGACCGCTGCATTGGGCGCACCGAAGTTCGTCACCCGGCCGCCCTGCAAGCGCGAGACCTGTCCGTCGAAATGGCCGATCCACAGGCTGCCGTCCGGGTCGGCGAGCAGCGCGGTGATGTTGCGCGAGGCGAATCGGCCCGAGCGCGGCACCACCCGCTCGAAGGTGATGCCGTCGAACCGGTAGAGCCCGGCACCGGTGCCGAGATACAGGAAGCCGTCGCGCGCCTGGGCGAGTGCCCAGATGTCGGGCGGGGCGCCGTCGACCAGGTGCCAGGCGCGGAGGTTGTACTGGTCGATGCTGCGCTGGAGCGGCGCCTGCGCGATGGCGGGCGCGGCGGCGAGGATCGCCGGCACCAGCAGCATCGTCCGGGTTCGTCCGCGTCGCATCGTTCGCCTATCGCCTCCTCGCGCCCCGTGCCCTGCGAAGGTCCGCGCGGCAAGGGCCTGCGCCCAAGCGTGCGGCAGGTACGATCCGGACCGCATGATCCGCATTGCACGGGGCGTGGAGAGCATATAGCCTCACTCGACCAGCACACGGGAAGACTCGCCATGACGCTCGTGACGACCCCCTTGGATCGATTTTCGGTGATCAGCACCGGCACCGGCCCGGCCCGCGCGCTTTCCGCACTGTTCGGCGCGCCGCTGCGGGCCGACGCGCATCTCGATTATTCGGAAGCAACGCCGCGGCAGCGCAGCCTGTGGGCTGCCAAGCTCGACTCGGCGATCCTCCATGCCGAGCGGCCGGTGCTGCTGGTGGCGAACGGCGCGAGCTGCTTCGCGGCGACCTGGTGGGCGCGCCTCTCGCCGCGCGACTATATCACCCGGGTTGCCGGCGCGCTGCTGATCGACCCGATCGCGGGGGAGGGCGATGCGGCGCATTTCGCCTCGCCCAAGATCCGGCTGCCCTTTCCCTCGCTCTTGCTCAGCGGCGACACGCCCGACGCAGCGATTGCCGAGCGGGTGCAGGCGCTCGCCACCGGCTGGGGCAGCGCCGTGGGCGGTATCCCGCAGTTGCCGCATGCCCGCCGCAGCGGCAGCCATTGGCAGGGCGCCCGCGATCTCGTCCTGCGGATGACCGCGGGCATCGTCGAGCGCCGCGCCCAGGCCGCCGATGCACTGGCGGCAGTGCTGGCCCCCGAGCAGGACTGAACTTAACGGTCAGTCCTTCTTGGAGAGGGGACGGCGTTGGTCGAGGTCGAACTCGTCGCCATGGCTGAGGACGTGCAGTCGCACATCGTGCATCGATAGCGTGCGCTCGGGGCTCGCCTCTGCGATGTTCGACCGGGTGACGCCCGAGCCGTCGACGATATAGACTGCGCCAGCACCCGCGACGCGGAAGCAGCAGCCTTCCAGAACGATCGCGGTATCCTCGTCGATGCCGATGCCGAGCACGCGCGGGTTCTGCGCCACCGCGCCGAGCAGCCGGCCGATTCGGCCGCGCTCGGCGAAATGCTGATCGATGATCACGTCGCGGACCAGCCCCAGGCCCGGCGCCATGTGGAGGTCGCCGATCCGGTGCGATTCGGCGCTGGAGCCCTTCACCAGCATCGTCTCGCTCATGACCGACGCCCCCGCCGAGGTGCCCGCGATGACCCCGCCGCGGGCGTGGATGTCGCGCACCATCCGCTCGACCGGCGTGTCGCCGATCTGGCTGGAGATGCGCAGCTGGTCGCCGCCGGTGAAGAAGATGCCGGCGGCATCGTCGAACACCGACTGGGTTTCCTGCTCCAGCGTCTCGCCGCGCTCATGAACGTAGAGCTCGACCAGATTGTCGACGCCGAGTGCGCCAAATGCCTTCTGATAGGCGGTAAAATAGCCGTCAGGCTGGTGGCTGGCGACGGTGGCGATGACGAGCTTGCCGCCGTTCACCCGCCGCGCGACTTCCTTGAGGATGGTCTTGTCGCCTTCCTTGTCTTCGTGGCCGCCGATGATGATGAGCGGTCCGCCGGAATCAGCCATGCAACAAGTCCTTCAATTCGTCGCGGTGGACGCCCGCGCGCGGGGCATCGAGCCCATGGGAGTGGAGTGCCAGCGCGAAATGATCGCTGTTATGGGCGATGCCGAAGGCGCCCGAGCGTTCGATGACGATCGCCCCGGCTTCGCCGCCGACCCGTCCGAGCCGGGCGATGGCGTGCTCGGCCGCCTCGTTCGCCGAGCCGCCGCGTTCGAGCGCATGCATCACCTGCGCCGCCAGCATCGTCCGCAGGATCGCCTCGCCGTCGCCCGAAAAGGCGCAGCCGCCCAGCGTGTCGTCGGCATAGAGGCCCGCGCCGGGCACGGGGGAATCGCCGATCCGGCCGGGGTGCTTGCCCGGTAGGCCGCCGGTGGAGGTCGCCGCGGCGATCGCGCCGGTGGTGTCGATCGCGACGCAGCCGACGGTGTCGTGCGCCTTGCTGTTCTCCGAAGCGAGCGCCTCCGGAGAGAGCATGGTCTCGGGCTCTACCAGTTCGATGCCGTTGTCCGCCGCGAACCGCTCCGCGCCTGCGCCGGCGAGCAGCACCGGGCGAGCGGGCAGCATCGCGCGGGCGACGCTGATCGGGTTGCGGACGCGTCGCACCCCCGCGACGCCGCCAAGGTTTAGCTCGGTGCCTTCCATCAGCGCCGCGTCCATCTCGACCGTGCCGTCGCTGGTCAGCACCGATCCGAAGCCGGCGTTGAACACCGGATCGTCCTCCAGCACCCGCACCGCCGCCTCGGCCGCGAGCACCGCGCTGCCGCCCGCGCGCAGCACCGCCGCACCGGCTTCGGCGGCCGCAGCGGTCCCGGCGCGGTTGCGATCGTGGAGCGCCGGGTCGATCGTCTTGGCGCCGCCATGGACGATGATCGCCCAGCGTGTGGCTTCAGGCATGCTGCTTCTCCCGAACCGCGGCTTCGGGCTCGAAGGCGAGGATGCGATCCCACACCGCCTGGATCGCGCTGGGCATGATCACCAGCAGGTCGCCGGGGCGGCCGAGCTGCAGCACCATGTCCACCGCCTCCATCTCATCGACGACGCGGTGGACCTGCTCTGGCCGCACGCCCGCCGCCATCGCGCCTTCGGACATCAGCCCATTGGTTTCGCCGCGCGGGCGGCCGCGGCCGTCGGGCGCCTCGCGGAACACGATCTCGTCGAAGATGCTGCCGGCGAGCTGGCCCATCTCGACGATGTCGCAGTCGCGCCGGTCGCCGGGGATGCTGACCATGCCGATCACCCGGTTGTAGCGCCCGCGCATCCGCTCGATCACCTGGCCCAGCGCGCGCAGCCCGGCGGGGTTGTGCGCATAGTCGAGGATGTGCCGGCGGCCATGGGCATCATGGATGTTGAGCCGACCCGGCGAATCCTCGAACGAGATGCTGAAGGCGCTGAGCCCGTCGCGGATCGTCTCGATCGACAGCCGTTGCGCCGCGCACATCGCGACCGCGGCGAGCGCATTGGCGATGTTGAAATCGGCGATGCCGCCCAAGGTCGCGGGAATGTCGGCGGCGGCCATCACCTCGATGCGTTCGCTGCCGCGGTGGAGGACGATGCAGCCGCCATAGCTGTCCGGCTCGCGTACGACGGCCATCCCGCCCGCGGCTATGTGGCGGCGAAGCTGGTCCGACATGTCACGGCCACCGGCCAGCGAGAACCACACGATCGTGCCGCGCGCATGGCGGGCGATGCGGTGGCACATCGGATCATCGGCATTGAGCACCGAATGTCCCCGCCGCGCGACGCTCTCCACCACCACGCCCTTCACCTTGGCGAGGTCTTCGACCGTGTCGATGCCCTTGAGCCCGAGATGATCGGCGGTGACGTTGAGCACCGCGCCGACATCGGCGCCGTCGAAGCCGAGCCCCTCGCGCAGGATGCCGCCGCGCGCGGTCTCCAGCACCGCGACGTCGACCGCCGGGTTGCGCAGCACGGTGCGCGCGCTCTTCGGGCCGCTGGCATCGGCCTCGACCATCAGATGGCCATTGAAATAGATGCCGCTGGTCGAGGTCATGCCGACATTCCTGCCGGCCTGTTGCAGGATGCGGGACACCATCCGCGCCGTCGTCGACTTGCCGTTGGTGCCGGTGATCGCGAAGATCGGGATCCGGCTGCGGCTGCCGCGGGGGTAAAGCATGTCGATCACCGGCGTGGCGACGTCGCGCGGCGTACCGCTGGAGGGCTCCAGATGCATGCGGAAGCCGGGTGCGGCGTTGACCTCGACGATGCCGCCGCCGGTCTCGCGCACCGGGCGGCGAATGTCGGGCGAGAGGAAGTCGATCCCGCACACGTCGAGCCCCACTACCGCCGCCGCCTGCTCGGCGATCGCGCGGTTGGCGGGGTGGATCACGTCGGTGCGATCGACTGCGGTGCCGCCGGTGGAGAGGTTGGCGGTGTCGCGCAGGATCACCTGCTCGCCGGCCATCGGGATGGTCGCGGGGGTGCGGTCGCTCTTCTCCAGCAGCGCCAGCATCGCCTCGTCGATGACGATGCGGGTGAGGACATTCTCGTGGCCGACGCCGCGACGCGGATCTTGGTTGAGGTCGTCGATCAGCTGGGCGATCGAGTGGAAGCCGTCGCCGATCACCTGCGCGGGCACCCGCTCCGCTACCGCGACCACCTTGCCGTTGACGACGAGGATGCGGTGATCGTTGCCCGGCACCTGCTGCTCCACGATCACGCGGCGGCCATGCTGGAGCGCGAGATCGAAGGCGGTGCGCAGCGCCTCCTCGTCGGCGATCCCGGTCGTGACCCCGCGGCCGTGATTGCCGTCGAGCGGCTTCACCACCACCGGCCAGCGCAGCCTTTTGGCCTCGGCCAGCGCTTCCTCCACCCGGCGGACGACAACGCCGCGCGGCACCGGCAGCCCGGCCTCGGCCAGCAGCTGCTTGGTCATCGCCTTGTTGCCGGCGATGTCGACGGCGATCTGCGCGGTGTCGCCGGTGATGCTCGCGCGGATGCGCTTCTGGCGGCTGCCCTGGCCGAACTGGATCAGGCTCTGCTCGTTGGGCCGGGTGACGGGAATGCCGCGCCGCTCCGCCGCCTCGACCAGCGCGCGCGTGGTTGGGCCGAGCGCATTCGCCTTCAGGATCGCCTGCAGCGACGCGATGATTGCCCGCACGTCCTGCGGCGCATCGAGCGGGGGTACGCCGAGCAGTTGCAGCCCCTCCACCTTGCGCAGTGGCTCGGGCAGCAGGTCGGCGACCAGCCGGATCGCGGCGAGGCCGGCGGCGAGCGCCAGCGTCTCGTCGCGATAGGTATAGAGGATGTTGTACACGCCCGGCCGATCCTTGACCGAGCGGGTCTTGCCCCGGGTGACGCGCGATCCGGCGAGCGTCTGCAGCTCCAGCGCGACATGCTCGATGATGTGGCCCATCCAGGTGCCTTCGCGCAGCCGCTCGACGAAGCCGCCGGGGCGCTGATAGCTGCAGCCATGCACGCCGAGGCCGGGGAGGAGGGCGAGCAGCGCATCGGTGAAGCCGGGCAACCGATCGCTCGGCCATTGCTCCAGGTCGCGGAGATCGACCTGGATGCGGATCATCGGGCGCGTGCTGAACAGATGCGGGCCGCGATAGACGCTCCGCTCGAGCACCCGCATCCCGTTTGCCGAAGCCGGGCGCGCGAAATCGGCCGGCTGCACCAACGCTGTCATAGTGGACCTCTAGAAGGGGCGCCGAGAACCAGCGCCTGAGCCCCTCCAACGGCCCAGATTTCCCCGCGTTCCCCGACTGATGCGGATCAACGCTTTGAAATAAAACTGTCTTGTCAGGCCTTCAGGATCAGCCCCTTGCGATCCATCCACCAGCCCACCGCCCAGCACAGCATCGTGTAGGCGAAGGCGCAGAGCAGCGCGCCGAACGGGCCCGGCGCGATCGTCTGGAACACGCCCACACCCGCCGCCTCGTACACGCCGTCGTGCCCGCCCAGGGGGATCATGCCGAGCACCGTCACGAACAGTTCCGAGAAGAGGTAGATCGCCAGCGGGTTGCGCCCGAGGATGGTGAAGAAGCGGGTGCCGCGCTTGAACCCGGCGATCTCGATCAGCCAGATCGCCCCGCCGAGCAGCAGCAGGTCGAGCCCGACGGTGAGCAGCACATAGGAGCCGGTCCACAGCTTCTTGGCGATCGGGAACCAGGGCGACCAGGCCAGCCCGGCCAGTACCAGCGCGACGCCGATCAGCGCCATTCGGCCGACGGTCCGGCGCAGGTCGCCGCCCTGCACGATGGCGAGGCCCGCCAGATAGCCGGCGATCACGTTGACGGTGGCGGGCAGGGTGCCGAGCAGCCCTTCGGGATCGAAGCCGGCGTCCTTCTTGTAGAGATGGCCGGGGCCTAGCAGCCACAGGTCGATCCGGGTGCCGATATTGGCATATTTGTCATAGGCCATGCCCGGCGGGCTGAAGGCGAGCAGGATCGCCCAATAGCCGAGCAGCAGTGCGATGGCGGCGAGCCGCAGCTGGCGCGGCTTGAGCCAGCGGATCAGCAGCGCGGCCAGCACATAGCAGAGCGCGAGGCGCTGCAGCACGCCCGGCACGCGGGTCAGCGCGAAGGGCTTGAGCTCCCAGCCGTTCGCGCCGTGCTCGACGAACGGGAACCAGTACATCAGATAGCCGAGCACGAAGATGATCGCGCCGCGCCTGAACAGCCGGGCGAGGAATGGCCCCGTCGCCACCGGCTTGCGGAAGGCGAAGCTCATCGCATTGCCCATCGCGAACAGGAAGGTGGGGAACACCAGGTCCGCGAGGGTGAAGCCGAACCATTTGGCATGGACCAGCTGCGGATAGGGGGCGGCACCCGGACCCGAGGTGTTGACCAGGATCATCAGGAAGATGGTTGCACCGCGAAACACGTCGAGCGCGAGGAAGCGCGGCTTGCCGGCCAGCGCGGCGACGGTGTTGGCCTGGGTCTCGGTCATCGGGCGTCGCTTTCTGCGAGGAGCGTGCGGGCTAGGGCTAGCGGGGCCGCGGGGCGCTGGCGAGCCCACATCCGGCCGTCCTTGAGCCAGCCGGCCTGCCAGTCGCGGATCGCGGCGGCGGTGGCCTTGGCGTCGAAGGGCGTGTGCGCGGCAGCGGCGGCGCGCTGGGCGGCGAGGAAGCGCTGCCAGCGCGGCCAGTAATAGCCGGCATAGAGCCCCTGCCAGGCGCGCGATGCATAGTCGGAGAGATGGCCGGTGCCACCCCAGACGGTCACCACCGCCTTGGCCTGTTCGACGAACGCCGCCTTTTCGGCGGGCGTGTCGCCATAGGCGGCGGCGTCGGCGAGCCAGCTGCCCAGCGTTTCCTGCTGGTTGCCGGCAATGGCGTCGATATCCTTGGCCAGCTTCTCGGCGGCAGCGGTGGCGCCGTCGCCGGTGGCGAGGTCGCCGGCCTGGTAGGCGGCCACGGCGGTCTTGAGCTGCCCGTCCAGCTTCACGCTGGCATAGTGGCGGACAAGGTCGACCACGTCATAGGTGTAGAGCGGCTCGCCGGCATGCTGCGGCGCCTGAGCGAGCAGCGCTTCGATTCCGGCGCGGAGGGCCACGGGATCGCCGGGGGCGGCGGGGTATTCGGCGCCGTCGAGGCTGGGGAATTTGAACAGCAGATAGGCGCCGGCCTGTTCGTGCCACCAGCGCGGCGTCCAGTAGCGGGTGGTGTAGGCGCCCTCGATTGCCTTGTCCCAGGCGGCGACCAAAGCGGGCGAGGTCTTGCCGTAGCGGGCCTTGGTATAGTCGCCGATCCACGCATCAAGCGGGCGAGCCTGTCCCTTGGCGTCGATCTCGCCCCAGGCGAGGTCATAGGCATAGGCATAGGCGATGGAGTTGCTGTGCAGCCCCTCCGGGAACAGCCCGAAGCCGCGCATCCGGCCATGGCCGGGGTTCGACAGCGCGGCGGTCATGTCGCTGCGATAGAAGCCCAGATCGCCGTAAACGGGATTGCTGCCTCCGTAATTGTGGACATAGCCGTACGCCCAGCCCTTGCCGTAAAAGGCCTTGGTCGCGTTCCAGATGCCGGGATAGCGATCATTGCCGATGTCGAGCACCAGCATGCGCTCGTCGGGGACCTTGGAGAGGAAGGCGGCGATCGCGTCGGGCGTCCAGAAGGCCTTGTCGGCGCCGAACAGCCAGCCCTGCATCACCCAGGTCGCGTTCGGCGCGGCGGCGGTGATCGAGCGATAGAGCCGCTCGCCATAGGCTGCGAGCCGGGCGTCGCGCACGTCCTTGGGAAGTGCTGCGGCGCGGGTGGCGGCGGTGTTGGCGATGGCGTCGCCGTAGGTCGCGGCGCGGGCGTCGCTGCCGTCCTCGGCGATCGGCGGCACCATCTCGTTGAAGGCATCGGCGAGGTAATATTCGCCCGGGCCGTAGGTGGCCGTGTAGAGCTGGAGGAAGCGCGCGGCGAGCTTGGCGAAGAGCGGGTCGGACGGATCCAGCCAATAGGTGCCGGGGAAGCCCTCCCATTGCCGCATCTGGTAGATCTTGGCCTCCGGGTGCGCCTTGGCGAACGCCTCGGGCACATAGCCGGAGAAAGCCGGCAGGATCGGCTTCATGCCCAGCGCGTGCATCCGGGCAAGGATCTGGCGCTGGAGGACGCGCTTCTTCTCGATCCAGCTGGCCGAGAGCGGCGCGCGATACCCCGCGATATTGCCCATCCGCTGCCAGGGCAGGAAGGGCGCGGCGGAGAGGCCCTCGGCGATCTGGGCGTCGTTCATGCCCTGCTCGCGCCATAGCGCCCGCCAGACATGCTCCTGCCCCTCCATCGCCAGCGGCGTGTCGACGCCGTGCGCGGCCATCCAGTCGATCTCGCGCTCCCAGCGGCCCCAGTTCCACCAGGGGGTGGTGTAGCCATAGGTGCAGGTGTTCAGATAGGTCCGCAGCGAGAAGGGCGAGGCGACCATGCCGCTGTCATAGCCGTCGCGGAACGCCAGCGGGCGGTTGCGGACGCCCTCCCAGGAAACGAACAGGCTGCCCTGCTGTCCGAGCGTGCGGGCGGCGCCGCGCACGAGTGCGACGGGCGAGGTGCCTTCGATCCGCAGCCGACCGCCAGCGGCGCGGGCGCGGAACTGCGGGGTGGTGCCGGGGACCAGGGAAAGGTCGATCCTGGTGGTATCGACGCCGAGCCGCGCCAGCACGGCGCGAGCGGCCGCGGTCTGGGATTGCGGTGCGGCGACGGGTGCCGGGCGGCCGGGAAGCGCCGCGGCGGGTGTGGCGAGGGCAAGGCAGGCTGCGACGGAGCCGAGAAACGGAAGACGGCGGGCAGCGGGTCGGGCCAAGGCAAACTCTCCAGCGGTCGGGACCGGAGACGGCGCTGCCTCGCAGCCGCACTGCCCCCAGACCCGACATTGGCCGGTACCGGTCCTATTCTGTCAAGGCCAATTCAATACAAAAACAAGTTTTGGTATTACCTGTTGGCCTGACGGCCGTGCCAGGAGTGTCTCTCTACGCGTTGTTTCGCGGCGTTGAAGCGCCGGTCTCAGGCGATGCGCGGCGCGAGGATGCGCATCAGTGCCTCGCAGCCCGCCGCATCGCCGGCGTCGAAGCGGGCGGGCAGGGGGCTGTCGAGATCGAGCACGCCGAGCAGTTCGCCCTGGTGGACGATCGGCACCACCAGCTCCGAGCGGCTGGCCGCGTCGCAGGCGATATGGCCGGGAAAGGCATGGACGTCCTCGACGAGCTGGGTCTCGCGCGTCGCCGCAGCAGCACCGCACACGCCCTTGCCGAACGGGATGCGGATGCACGCGGCTTTGCCCTGGAAGGGGCCCAGCACCAGCTCGTCGTTGAGGTTGCGGTAAAAGCCGGACCAGTTGAGGTCGGGCAGATACTGGCCGATCAGCGCGGAGACGTTCGCCATGTTCGCGATCGGATCGGGCTCGTCGGCGGTCAGCGAATCGAGGGCGGCGGCAAGGTCGCGATAGAGCTCGGCCTTGGTGTCGGCGGTGATGTTGAAGTCGTACATGGCGGCGATGTAGGGGATTGCGGCGACGGGTGCGAGGGGGGCTTTGCTATCAGCGTCTCCAGCGTTTCCTCCCCCGCCAGGGGGAGGTGGCGCCGAAGGCGACGGAGGGGGAGGGTGCCAGAACCTCTCGATCGGCGTGCTTCCTCCCCCTCCGACCCGCTGTGCGGGCCACCTCCCCCTGGCGGGGGAGGATACGCTTGAGACGCGGGGTGGGAGTGCCGCTCAGTCGAAGCTCACTTTCCCTCTGCCCGCCTTCACCGCGGACCTGCCCTTCTTCGCATCCACCCGGCGCGCCTTGGCGGCCTTGCTCGGCTTGGTCTTGATCCGCTTGGCCTGGCGCTCGTGCGCCTTGTCGATCAGGTCGGAGAGGCGCTGGCGGGCGTCGGTGCGGTTGGCGTCCTGGGTGCGATATTGCCGCGCGGTGATCAGCAATTCGCCCGCCGAGGTCATCCGCGTGCCGGCCAGTTCCTTCAGCCGTTCATAGGCATAGGGCGACAGGCCAAGGCGGAACACGTCGACGCGCAGCTGCACTGCGGTCGCCACCTTGTTGACGTTCTGCCCGCCGGGTCCCGTTGCGGCGAGGAACTTCTCCTCGATAATCGCCGCGTCCGGAATCTCAGCCATGGGTCAGGCGGCCGAAGCCGATATGGTGGAAGCGCGCCGGCAGCGGGGCGTCGCCATGGACGTCGGGCTTGCCGGAACGCGGCACGGTGATCGACTGGGCATGGAGCATCAGCGCCGGGCCGCCGCTGCCATAGACGGGGTCGCCGACGATGGGGATGCCGATGCCTTCCAGCGCGTGGACGCGGATCTGGTGGGTGCGGCCGGTCTCGGGGTAGAAGGCGACCAGCGCGCGGCCGTCATGCACTTCCATCCGCTTCCAGCGGGTGCGCGCGGACTTGCCCTTCGGGTCGTGCGTCATCCGCCAGCCCTCTTCGATCGTCGAGACCTTGCCCAGCGGCAGGTCGATCTCGCCGCTTTCCTGCTCGGGCACGCCTTCGAGGATCGCGACATAGCGCTTGGTGACCTGACCGGCCTCGAAGGCCTGGCCGAAGCGCTTCATTGCCTTGGGATTGCGCGCGAGCAGCAGGCAGCCGCTGGT
Source organism: Sphingomonas sp. NFR04 (assembly GCF_900114095.1). Classification (GTDB taxonomy): domain Bacteria; phylum Pseudomonadota; class Alphaproteobacteria; order Sphingomonadales; family Sphingomonadaceae; genus Sphingomonas. Next base: position 68,568 of record NZ_FORV01000008.1, read on the forward strand.
ATCGCGGTCGAGCCGGTGGACGGGGACGGGCAGGCGCTCAAAGCCGAAGGTGAGCTGGTCGAGCAGATCCTCCAGGCTCTCGCTGCGGTCGCGCGGGCGATCGACGGGGAGGCCCGCCGGCTTGTCGATGATCAGCGCTTCGCCGTCGATGAAGAGTACCCGGTCCTTGAACATGGAGCGGGATATAGCGCGCCCTGCGAAATGCGCGAGCCCGGATGCAGAACCAAATCCTCCCCTGCAAGGGGAGGTGGCAGCCCGCAGGGCTGACGGAGGGGTGTCCCCGGTTGCGGCTTGATACGCGCACCCCAGCGGGGACACCCCTCCACCACCGCCTTCGGCGGCGGTCCCCCCCCTGCGGGGGAGGATCGTAGAGGCTTACGCCTTCAGCTTGGCAGCGGTCTCGGCGATGCGGCGGCCCTGGTAGCGGGCACCTTCCAGCTCGACCGCGCTCGGCAGGCGGCTGCCGTCACCGTCGGCGATCGTGGTCGCGCCATAGGGCGAGCCGCCCTTCACTTCGTCCACGCCGCCCTGGCCCTGATAGCCATAGTCGAGGCCGACGATGGTCATGCCGAAGTGCAGCAGGTTGGTGATGATCGAGAACAGCGTGGTTTCCTGGCCGCCATGCTGCGACGCAGTCGAGGTGAAGGCGCCGCCGACCTTGCCGTTCAGCTGGCCCTGGAACCACACGCCGCCGGCCTTGTCCCAGAACGCCGCCATCTGGCTGGCCATGCGGCCGAAGCGGGTGGGGGTGCCGACGATGATGCCGTCATACTGGGCGAGCTGGTTGACGTCGTCGAGCACCGGGTGGCTCTCGTCCACGCGGAAGCCGGCGGCCTGGGCGACTTCGAACGGCGCCGTCTCGGCTACGCGGCGGACGTCGACCGTGGCACCGGCGCTGCGGGCGCCCTCGGCAACGGCGTCGGCCATCTGCGCGATGTGGCCGTAGGACGAATAGTAGAGAACAAGGATCTTGGTCATGGCACTGTTCCTGTCTTGGAAGGGGCGGGAGGCCTGCCGCCCCCCGGGGAAAAGCTTATTCGGCGTCGACGAGGACGATTTCCGCGTCTTCGATCGCGGTGATCGTCACGGTCTGGCCGCCGGCAAGGGCTGCACCATCGCGCGCGTCGACGCGATCACCATCAAGGTTGATCGAACCAACCGCGGGTACAAGGTACGCATGGCGACCCTCGCCTACGGTATAGGGCACGCTCTCGCCCGCCTTGAGCGTGGCACCCAGCACGCGCGCGTCGGCGCGGATCGGCAGCGCGTCCTTGTCGTCGCTGAAGCCGGACGCGAGCGTGACGAAACGGCCCGAGCGATCGCCCTTGGGGAAGGGCTTTGCGCCCCAGCTCGGCTGGCCGCCGGCTTCGCGCGGCAGGATCCAGATCTGGAAGATCCGGGTCGTCTCCGGCTCGAGATTATATTCCGCGTGGCGTACGCCGGTGCCGGCGCTCATCACCTGCACGTCGCCCGCCTCGGTACGGCCCTTGTTGCCCATCGAGTCCTGGTGGGTGATCGCACCCTGGCGGACATAGGTGATGATTTCCATGTTCTGGTGCGGATGCGGCGGAAAGCCCGAGTTCGGGGCGATCTCGTCGTCGTTCCACACCCGGATGGCGCCCCAGCCCATGCGGGACGGATCGTAATAGTCGGCGAAACTGAAGTGGTGCTTGGCCTTGAGCCAGCCGTGATCGGCGCCGCCCAGGCTTTCGAAACTGCGTTTGTCGATCATCGCTGATCTCCCATGTGTTGCCGCCAAGATAGGGATTGGCATCAGCGCGTAAACGGAAACGTTGGAAACTGATCGTTTCGTGATATGGCTTGGCCGAGCAGGAGAGGCGGGGATGAAGCTACCGGATTTCGAGGCCTGGGCAGTGTTCGCCAGCGTAGTCGAGCATCGCTCGTTCAGCGGCGCGGCGCTGGCGCTGGGCGTCTCCAAGGCAACCGTGTCCAAGGCGATCACCCGCCTGGAGGAGCGGCTGGGCACCGCATTGTTCCACCGCACCTCGCGGCGGCTGACGCTTACCGACAGCGGCCAGCAGCTCGCCGAACATGCCCAGCGCATCCTGGACGATGGCCAGTCGGCCGAGGAAGCCGCGTTCGAAAGCGCCAGCGCCCCCTCGGGCGTGGTGCGGCTGGCGGCGCCGCTGACCTTCGGCGCGCGGCATCTCTCCGGCCTGATCGCCGAGTTCATGACCGCGCATCCCCAGATCAAGGTGGAGCTGACGCTGTCCGACGCGTTCGTCGACATTGTCGGCGAGGGGATCGACGTGGCGATCCGCATCGCCGAGCTGCCCGACAGTTCGCTGCGCGCGCGACGGCTGGGGCCGGTGAACATCCATGTGGTCGCAGCCCCCGGCTATTTCGAGCGAGCCGGCCGCCCGCAACATCCCGCAGACCTCGCCCGGCATGCGTGCTTTGTCTATACCAACACCGCGACGCCGGGCGTCTGGCGGTTCAAGAAGGCGGGCGGCGAGGAGGCTGCGGTGCGCGTCGACGGGCCGCTGCGTACCGACAATGGCGAGGCGATGCTGCCGGCATTGCGCGCCGGGCTGGGCGTCGCGCGGCTGCCGGGCTTTCTGGTCGATGCCGAGATCGCCGCGGGACGGTTGGAGGCAGTGCTCACCGATTGGGTGGCGGGCGCGGTGGGGCTCCACCTCGTCACCCCACCGGGATCGCGGCGGCCGGTGCGGGTGGAAGCATTGATCGAATTTCTCACGGAGCGGTTGCGCAGCATCTGCGTTCGGGCTGCGTGAAGCGCCTCGTTCCCGATGATGCCGATGCGCGGTTCATCCGTCGCGTCCTTATCCTGCTCACCGTCGCCGCGGTGGTGGTGGCGCTGGTGCGCGCCGCCGATCTGCTGATCCTCACCTTCGGCGCGGTGCTCGGCGCGGTGGTGATTCGCGCCATTGCCGATCGCTACGCCCAGCTTGGCGTGCCGAAGCGCTGGTCGGTGGTGAGCGCGATGCTGACGGTGCTGGCCGCGATCGCCTTTCTCGTCTGGCTGTTCGCGGTGCAGTTCGGGCCGCAGGTCGAGGCGCTGGTCCGCTCGATCCCGCAGCTGGTCACGCGGCTCAAGGCATGGGCGCAGGAGAGCCCGGTAGCGGCGAAGCTCTATGATGCGGCAGAGGCGGCGTTCGCGGGTTCCCGAGTCGCGCGCGACGCCAGCGGCTTTGCGCTCGGCTCGTTCGAGCTGTTCCTCAACGCCCTGCTGCTGCTGGTCGGCGCGCTGTTCATGGCCGCCGATCCAGGGGTCTATATCCGCGGACTGCTGCTGCTCGCGCCCAAGGGCAACACGCGCGACGCCTTTGCGGACGCGCTGGCGGATGTGGGCACCACGCTGCGGCTGTGGCTGCGCACCCAGCTGATCCTGATGACCAGCATGGGCCTGCTGGTCGGGCTGGGGCTGTGGATCGCGGGGGTGCCGTCGCCCGCCGCGCTGGGGCTGCTCGCGGGGTTGAGCGAGTTCATCCCCTATGTCGGCCCCACCGCGGCGATGCTGCCCGCGCTGGGGCTTGCCGCCACCGGCGGATCGGGGGCGCTGATCGGCTGCCTGCTGGTCTTCGCCGGCGTGCGAATCGTGCAGACCAACTTCCTCACTCCCTTCGTGCAGAGCCGCGTGATTTCGATCCCGCCGGCGGTCACGTTGTTCGCGATCATCGGCATCGGCTTCGTCTTCGGGCTGTTCGGCCTGTTCTTCTCGGCTGCGCTGCTGGTGGTGATCTTCACGCTGGTACGTAGCCTGTATCTGCGTGAGGTTCTGGGCGAGGAGATCGATGTAAGACCCCAGGATTCCACGGGTACGGCCGAACCCGATGCGTAAATTCCCCAGGGCTTGCGGAACCGTCCGACTTACGAGAAATTAACCTTTCGGCTTCATTGACGCTTAGGTTAATGAAGCGTCCAGCGCGTCGGGCATCGGGGCTACGTCGTGTGGTGTGGACAGGGGAACCGGCAATGCGCGTGCTGCTGATCGAAGACGAGCCTAGCACAGCCAAGGCGATCGAGCTGATCCTTTCGGGCGAAGGGTTCAACGTCTATACGACCGACCTCGGTGAGGAAGGTTTGGACCTCGCCAAGCTGTATGACTACGACATCATCCTGCTGGACCTGAACCTGCCGGACATGCACGGCTATGACGTGCTGAAGAAGGTCCGCACCGCGCGGGTGCAGACCCCGGTGCTGATCCTTTCCGGCATCAGCGAGATGGATTCGAAGGTGCGCTCGTTCGGCTTCGGTGCCGACGATTACGTCACCAAGCCGTTCCACCGCGAAGAGCTGGTCGCCCGCATCCACGCCGTGGTGCGCCGCTCGAAGGGCCATTCGCAGTCGGTGATCCGCACCGGCAAGCTGGCGGTGAACCTGGATGCCAAGACCGTCGAGGTCGACGGCGCCCGCGTCCACCTGACCGGCAAGGAATATGCGATGCTGGAGCTGCTCTCGCTCCGCAAGGGTACCACGCTGACCAAGGAGATGTTCCTCAACCATCTCTATGGCGGCATGGACGAGCCCGAACTCAAGATCATCGACGTCTTCATCTGCAAGCTGCGCAAGAAGCTCAGCATGGCCTGCGAAGGTGACAATTATATCGAGACCGTCTGGGGCCGCGGCTATGTGCTGCGCGAGCCGGACGAGGGCATGCAGGCGGACACCCAGGTCGCCTGATTTTTCCCGAGATCACGCAGGGGCAGGGCCGTCGTCACCTCCGGGTGGCGGCGGCCTTTTTCGTTTCGGGGCTGGTGGGCCGCCATCGGATCGACCACGTTCTTCGGATGCGGAAATCCAGTGACCAACATGCCGCGCCGAAAGGCTTCAGCATCTCCGCCCGCCTGAAAAGCTTTCGCTACGCAATCCGCGGGATGCGCGTGCTGGTGCGGGAGGAGCATAATGCGCGGGTGCACCTGGCTGCCTCGCTTTGCGCGGTGGCGACCGGCGCCGTCTTGCAGCTTTCGGTCGGCGAGTGGCGCTGGCTCGTCCTCGCCATCGCGCTGGTGTGGCTGGCCGAGGCGTTCAACACCGCGATCGAGGATCTCTGCGACCGGATCTGTCCGAACTTCGATCCCGCGGTCGGGCGGATCAAGGATCTGGCGGCGGGCGGGGTGCTGGTTGCATCGCTTGCGGCTGCGGCGATCGGGCTGTTGACGCTGGGACCGCCGTTGTGGGAGCGGGTATCGGCGCTGCTAGGCTAAGCCCCTCCCCTTCAGGGGAGGGGCTTTGCCTGCTTCACCCGCGTCGCGCTGCTGCATGGTTTTCCGCGCGGGCGAGCAGCGCCAGCAGGTCTTCGCGGCTGACGTCGAAGGCCTCGCCGGCCTCCTCCAGCGCCGCATCGACATCCTCCGGCAGCAGGCCCGGGGCGGGCGGGGCGGGCTGCGCTCGGTGCGGATAGCTGTGGCCGGTGAAGCGATGGACGAGCAGCCCGCACAGCGTCAGCAGGACCGCGTTGATCCCGATCGGCAGCAGCACGAACCCCAGCCCCTGCGCCATCACGGCAGGCGCCAGCACCGGCAGCAGCACCGTCCCGCCGCCCGGCGGATGCAGGCTGCGGGTCAGCGACATGACGAGGATCGCCAGCCCAACCGCCACGCCAGCGGCAAGCGCGCCATGCCCGAGCCACCACGCCACGGCCAGCCCGACCAGCGCCGAAATCCCGTTCCCACCGATTACCCGCCAGGGCTGCGCCAGCGGGCTCGACGGCACCGCGAACACCAGCACCGCCGAGGCGCCGATCGGCGCCGCCAGCAGGATCGCCGTCGTGCCCTCGAACCCGGCGAGCGCCGAGACCCATGCCGTCACCCCGATCCCGATCGCGCCGCCCAGTGCCGCGCCGATCCGGTCGCGCCACTGCGCGCCGGCCATGACCAGCCGGAACATCAGCTCAGGGCTTCGCGCCCCAGGCGCGGCGGCCGCCGACCCAGGTTTCCACCACCTTGGTCGCGCGCAGCTCGGCGGGCGAGGCGGTCAGCGGGTCGCGGTCGAGGATCAGGAAGTCGGCCCACAGCCCCGGTGCCAGCCGCCCGATCTTGTCGTCGGCAAAGCCTGCATAGGCCGCGCCGATGGTGAAGCCGGCCCAGCCTTCCTCGCGGGTCAGCTTCTCCTCCGGCCGCCAGCCGCCCGGCGGGTTGCCGGCCGCGTCCTGCCGGGTGAAGCTCGCCGCCCAGCCGGCCCAGGGATCGGGGCTCTCGACTGGATAGTCCGAACCGAAGGCGAGGTGCGTGCCGTTGCGCAGCATCGTCTTCCAGGCATAGGCACCGGTGAGACGATCGGGCCCCAGCCGTGCCTCGGCCATGAGCCGGTCGCTGGTCTCATGGACCGGCTGCATCGACGCGATCGTGCCATATTTGGCGAAGCGCGGCAGGTCCTTGGGATCGATGATCTGGGCGTGCTCGATCCGCCAGCGACGATCGCCCTTGTAGGTTTCGGAGAGGATCTCGATCGCGTCGAGGACCTGCTGGTTGGCGCGGTCGCCGATCGCGTGGACGGCGATCTGGAAATTGTCCATCGCGCCGCGTGCCATCAGGTTGAGCAGCTGGTCGTCGGTGAGGAATCCCAGCCCCTTGTTGCCCGGCGCATCGCTGTAATCGGCCTTGAGCCACGCGCCGCGCGAGCCGAGCGCGCCGTCTGCGTAGAGCTTGATGCCGCCCATCCGCAGCCGGTCACCATATAGCCAGGGCGTCGGCCCGGCGCCCGCGACGCGCAGCGCGGTGTCGACGCCGTGGGCATAGCTCAGGATGCGCAGGTGGAGCTGGCCGATATCGGCCATGCCGCGCATCGTCTCCCAGTCGTCGACCGTGGTGCCCATATCGGCCGTCGCGGTGATGCCGAGCGAGAGCAGCTTCTGCTGGGCCGCCAGGAACGCCGCATTGCGCTCGCGCGGGGTGGGCTGGGGCACGACCTTGGCGACCCGCTCGGTCGCGGCGTCGACCAGTACGCCGGTGGGCTTGCCGCTCGCATCGCGTTCGATGCGGCCGCCGGCGGGGTCCTTGGTGGCGGCAGTGACGCCCGCCAGTTCGAGTGCCTTGCTGTTCGCCCAGCCGGCATGGCCGTCGACCCGCTCCAGCCACACCGGGCGGTCGCTCACCGCACGGTCGAGATCGGCGGCGGTCGGGAAGCGGCCTAGCTTCCAGGCTTCCTGGTTCCAGCCGCGGCCGAGCACCCATTTCGCCCGGCTCTTGTCCGCATAGTCGCCGATGCGGGCGAGCGCGTCGTCGAGGCTGGTGGTGGCGGACAGGTCGAGCTGGAGCTGCTGGAAGCCGAGCCCCATGAAATGGCCATGCGCGTCGATCATCCCCGGGACGATCGTCGCGCCCTTGAGGTCGAGCCGCCAGACGAGCTTCTTCGGCCGCTTCTGTCCCTTGGCGTAGACCGCGACGACCTTGCCATAAGGATCGATCTGCAGCGCCTCGAACCGCACCACCGCGCCCTTGGAGTCGAGCGTGATGCCGTTGACATTGTCAACGATTCCATCGGCCTGGGCGGCGGGCGCGAGCAGCAGGGCGGTGGCGGCGGCAAGCCGCTTGAGGCGCGTGAACATGGGTGCGGGCATAGGGCCTGTTCCCCTGCCGCGCCAGATGGTCTAGGCGGGAAGCCTATGGCTACCAAAGCAGCACCAGCGCCCGCATCGCTCCCCGTGTCCATCGCCGATGTTCGTGCGGCGGCCGAGCGAATTTCGGGCGCAGTGGTGCGCACGCCGACGCTGCACAGCCGCACGCTGTCGCAGCTGACCGGCGCGAACGTGTATCTGAAGTTCGAGAACCTCCAGTTCACCGCCGCCTACAAGGAACGCGGCGCGCTCAACACGCTGCTGCAGCTGGATGCGGAGGCGCGCGCCAAGGGCGTGATCGCCGCGTCGGCCGGCAACCATGCGCAGGGCCTGGCCTATCACGCGACGCGGCTGGGCATCCCCAGCACGATCGTGATGCCCAAGAACACGCCGATCGTGAAGGTCACGCAGACCGAAGGGCACGGTGCCAATGTCGTGCTGCACGGCGAGACCTTCGACGCGGCCTACCAGCATTCGCGCGAGCTGGAGGCCGAGCGCGGCTTCACCTTCATCCACCCGTTCGACGATCCCCGCGTGATCGCCGGCCAGGGCACCGCGACGCTGGAGCTGCTGGAGGACGTGCCGGGCATCGACACGCTGGTCGTGCCGATCGGCGGCGGCGGGCTGATCTCGGGCGCGTCGGTCGTCGCCAAGGCGCAGGACCGGCCGATCGAGGTGCTCGGCGTCCAGGCCGAGCTCTACCCGTCGATGTACAACCGGGTTCACCACACCGAGATGCCGTGCGCAGGCGACACGCTCGCCGAGGGTATCGCGGTGAAATATCCCGGCACCATCACCGCGAAGATCGTCGAGGCGCTGGTCGACGACATCGTGCTGGTCGGCGAGCGCCGGCTGGAAGAGGCGGTGAGCCTGCTGCTCCAGATCGAGAAGACGGTGGTGGAAGGGGCCGGGGCCGCTGGCCTTGCCGCGCTGCTGTCCGAGCCGGAGCGCTTCAAGGGCAAGACCGTCGGCACCATCCTGTGCGGCGGCAATATCGACACGCGGCTGCTGGCGAACGTGCTGCTCCGCGACCTCGCCCGGTCGGGTCGGCTCGCGCGTCTGCGCATCCGGCTGCAGGATCGCCCCGGCGCGCTGTTCCATGTCGCGCGGATCTTCCACGAGCAGGGCGTCAATATCATCGAGGTCTATCACCAGCGGGTGTTCACCTCGCTGCCCGCCAAGGGTCTGGTGACCGACATCGAGTGCGAGACGCGCGACCGCAACCATCTCGATCGGCTGATCACCGCGCTGCGCCGCGCGCAATATGAAGTGAGCATGGTCGAGTCCGCCTGATGCGCACGCTGTTTTCGACCCTGCTCTACCAGCAGCCGCTGGGTGACGAGGCGCTGGTCGCCGATCTCGAAGCCTCGTGCCTGCAACTGGCTGAGGACGACAGCGCCGGCCGCCGCTGGTGCCGCGAGAACCACTATCGTGGCTATACCAGCTATGCCTCGCTGAACGACCTGCCAATCCGCGACCCGGCCTTTGCGGACCTGAAGCGGCTGCTCGACAGGCATGTCGCCAAGTTCGCCGAGGCGTGCGCGTTCGATCTCGCCGGGCGCAAGCTCAAGCTCGACAGCCTGTGGGTCAATGTGCTCGACGGCAAGGGCGGGCATAGCGCGCACATCCACCCGCACAGCGTCGTCTCGGGCACCGTCTATGTGGCGCTGCCGCAGGGCGCGCGGGGGCTCAAGCTGGAAGATCCCCGGCTCGCGATGATGATGGCGGCGCCGACGCGGCGGCCGGATGCGCCGGAGTCGCTCCAGCCGTTCATCGAAGTGGTGCCGGAGGTCGGCACGGTGCTGCTCTGGGAAAGCTGGCTGCGCCACGAAGTCCCGCCGGGAAATGGTAAGGACAAGCGGATCAGCGTCAGCTTCAACTATCGCTGGTGACGCGCTCCAGCGCCGCGACCTGCATCACCGGCCGCGCGGGCTTGGCGGGATGGAACGCAGCGGCGTGCGAGACGAACGCCACGCAGGTGCCGAGCGCGGCACCGATCAACAGACAACGCGAAATAGCCATGGACGGACTCCTCAAACGACACAGGATCCACAGTCCATTATAGTGAAGGCGGCGCTTACCATGGTGCATCCCGCGCTTTTACGGAGCTCGCAGGTGACGTCCGGCCGGATCGCCCCTATGTTGGGGGCCAATGGCTAAGAACAGAACAAGCGCAGGGTTGCCGACGCGGCAGCAGATTCTCGATTTCATCGCATCCTCGGACACGCCCGCCGGCAAGCGCGAGATCGCCAAGGCGTTCGGGCTGAGCGCGCAGGACAAGATCCTGCTCAAGGCGCTCCTGAAGGACATGACCGACGAGGGGCTGATCGACGTCGCCCCCGGCCGCGCCTTCCACAAGATGGGCGGGCTGCCCAAGGTGACCGTGCTGCGGATCACCGACGCGGACGGCGACACCACCTGGGCAGTGCCCGAGCGCTGGGAAGCCGAGCATGTCCCCGCGCCTAGGCTGCGCGTCCGCGAGCTGCGCGGCAAGCGTTCGGCGCTGGGGGTGGGCGACCGCATCCTCGCCCGCACCGAAGAGGCCGGCAACGGCTGGATCGCGCACCCGATGAAGCAGCTTGCCCGCGGCGAGGAGCTGATGCTCGGCGTGCTGCACGAAGAGGGCGGCAAGCTCTGGCTGCAGGGCGTGGAGAAGAAGGAACGGCGCAGCTGGCCGGTCTCCGATGCCGGCGGCGCCGAGCCCGGCGACCTAGTGCTGGCCGAGAAGGCCGGGCGGCCGCCGCGGATCACCGCGCGCGTCGTCGAGCGGCTCGGCGATCCGTTCGCGCCGCGCAGCTTCTCGCTGATCGCGATCCACCGCCACGGCATCCCCAACGTCTTCTCCGAAGAGTTGCTGGAGGAGGCCGAGCGCGTCGCCAGGCAGCCGCTGGGCGACGGGCGCGAGGATCTGCGCCACCTGCCGATCGTCGCGATCGACCCCGCCGATGCGCGCGACCATGACGACGCCGTCTGGGCGACGCCGGACGACGATCCCGCCAATGAGGGCGGCTGGAAGGCGATCGTCGCGATTGCCGACGTCTCCTTCTACGTCCGCCCCGGCTCGGAGCTCGACCGCGAGGCGCGCAAGCGGGGCAATTCGGTGTACTTCCCCGATCGCGTCGTGCCGATGCTGCCGGAGGTGCTGTCGGCGGACGTGTGCTCGCTGAAGGAAGACGTCGATCGCGCCGCGCTCGCCTGCCATCTGCAGGTGACCAAGGGCGGGGCGCTCAAGAGCTGGCGCTTCACCCGTGCCGTCGTGCGGCTCGCGGCGAATATCGCCTATGAGGACGCGCAGGCGGCGATCGACGGCACCCTAGATAAGCCCCTCCCCTTTAGGGGAGGGGTTGGGGGTGGGGCCCGAGCTGGGAGCGAATCCGACGCTGGGGGCGCACTGCCCCACCCCAACCCCTCCCCTGAAGGGGAGGGGCTATTGGACGCCCTTCGCCCGCTGTGGGATTGCTGGCACGCGCTCAACGCCGCGCGCGACAAGCGCGAGCCGCTGGACCTCGACCTGCCCGAGCGCCGCATCGTGCTCGACGAGAAGGGCCGAATCCTCTCGGTCGCGCCGCGCGAGCGGCTCGATGCGCACAAGCTGATCGAGGACTACATGATCGCCGCCAATGTCGCCGCGGCCAAGGCGCTGGAGGCGAAGAAGACGCCGGTGATGTACCGCATCCACGAGCCGCCGGCGCGCGAGAAGCTCACCGCGCTCAAGGAATATCTGAAGACCTTCGACATCGAGTTTGCGCTGGGCCAGGTGATCCGCCCGGCCACCTTCAACCGCATCCTCGACCGTGTCGGCGAGGAGGACTTCCGCCCGCAGGTGATGGAGCAGGTGCTGCGCACCCAGACCCAGGCCTATTACGGCCCGGAGAATGTCGGCCATTTCGGCCTCGCGCTCGGCTCCTACGCGCATTTCACCTCGCCGATCCGCCGCTATGCCGATCTGGTCGTGCACCGTGCGCTGGTCGATGCCTATCGGCTCGGGCCAGGCGGGCTGACCGCCGAGGAAGCCGGCAGCATGGACCGCATCGGCCAGTCGATCAGCCAGCTCGAGCGCCGCGCGATGGAGGCCGAGCGCGAGACGATCGACCGCTATGTCGCGGCCTATCTCGCCGCGCATGTCGGAGAGATCATGGCGGCGCGGATCACCGGCGTGCAGAATTTCGGCTTCTTCGCCACCGTCGAGGGGATCGGCGGCGACGGCCTGGTCGCGGCGCGCGACCTGGGCGCCGAGTATTTCCATTATGACGAGGCCGGCAAGCGCCTGGTCGGCGAGCATAGCGGCGAGGAATTCACCCTCGGCCAGCGGATCGAACTGCGGCTGGTGGAGGCGAATCCCGTCTCGGGCGCGCTGCGCTTCGAGCTGCCCGATGGCAAGGGATCGGCGGGCGGTCCGCAGCGCACCGGCAGGCCCGGCAAGGGCGCGCCTAAGCGGGTGATCCACCGCCGCGGTCGCCCCGGCAACATCCGCCACAACGGGCGCAAGCGCTGAGGCGAGGCGCTGCCGGGCCCTCGGCCTGGCAGCGCTGTCCAAAATTCGTGCAAAGCCGGAACGGCCGCGCTACAAGCTGTCGCAAAGAGCATGTTGCAATGCCGAAATGACGCTTGTCGCGAAGGAGTGAGAATGGCCGGCCGTCCGACGATCAAGGAAGTCTCGAAGATCGCCGGCGTGTCGTTCAAGACCGTCTCCCGCGTGCTCAACAACGAAAAACATGTCAGCGAAGAGACGCGGCGGCGCGTCGAGGAAGTGGTGGCGCAGCTCAACTTCCGGCCGAGCCACGCCGCGCGGACGCTGGCCGGGCGGCGCTCGTTCCAGGTGGCGCTGCTCTACGACAATCCCAGCCCCTATTATGTCTTCCACATCCAGTCGGGCGCGATGGAGCGCTGCCATGAGCTGGGCTACCGCCTGCTGATGCAGCCGATCGACAGCACCGCGCCGGACATGGTGCCCGATGTGCTGGCGCTGGTCGACGAGGCGCATCTCGACGGGCTGATCCTCTCGCCGCCGCTGACCGAGATGCCGGAGCTGATCGAGGCGCTCGACAAGCGCAAGCTGCCCTATGTCCGGATCGCGCCGGGGCTGCGCAAGGATCATGGTCTGGCTACGACGATGAACGACGTCGCGGCGGCGCGGGAGATCACGCGGCACCTGATCGATCTGGGCCATCGCAGGATCGCCTTTGTCCGCGGGCCCGAAAGCCACGTCTCCTCGGCGGACCGTCTGGCCGGCTATCGCCAGGAGCTGGAGGCGCACGGGATTGCCTTCGATCCGGCGCTGGTGATCGCGGGCGACTATAGCTTCGCCTCGGGCGGGGCGGCGGCGCGGGCGCTGTTCGCGCGCGCTCCCCGGCCGACCGCGATCTTCGCTGGCAATGACGACATGGCCGCCGGCGCGCTGGCGGCGGCGCACGAGGCGGACATCGCGGTGCCCGACGCAATCTCGATCGCAGGGTTCGACGATTCGGACCTGGCGCGTGCCGTCTGGCCGCCGCTCACCACCATCCGCCAGCCGGTGCGCGAGCTCGCCTATGCCGCGGCGGACCTGATGCTGGCGGGCACCGCGGTGACGCCGCAGGTGATGCTGGAACACCAGCTGATGGTCCGCGCCACCACCGGGCCGGCGCCCAAGGGCTGATCAGCTTTCCAGGTTCTAGCGTATCCTCCCCCGCCAGGGGGAGGTGTCAGGCGCAGCCTGACGGAGGGGGAGGATGCCAGAACCTCTCGAACCGTCGCGCTTCCTCCCCCTCCGTCGCGCTCCGCGCGCCACCTCCCCCTGGCGGGGGAGGATACGGCTTTCGTCGGCGAGCGCGACAAGGGATCATCCCGCCCCGGGACGCCGTTAACCATGCTTGCCGCTGGTCGAAATCGTAAACGGCGCGTTAACCTTGCGCCATGCAGCAGCCGTTCGCCCTAGGCGGCACCCGCCGCCATCCGTTCCGCCGCCATGTGCGGCAGGTGATCGCGCGCCAGCGCAAGGCGAGCGAGGACGGCGACGTGAAGCTCTTCGCGCTGAGCTTCACCGCCTTCTTCGTCTGCTTCTACACCTTCCTGCTATAGCCCGGGCTCAGGCGTCGGGCGCGTCGCCGCGGCGGGGCACGTCGCCTTCCTTGTGCAGCTTGCGCGCGCACCAGGCCGAGGCCAGCGCCAGCACCGCCACCACCCACAGCGCATCCTCGACATCGACGCCGGGAATGCGGGTGAAGCCGAAGATGCCGACCGAGCCCAGCACCATCGCCCCCGAATTGACGACGTTGTTCGCCGCCACCGTCCGCGCGGTCTGCGACTTCTCCACGGTGGTGGTCAGGAAGGCATAGAGCGGCACGACGAACATGCCGCCGGTGGTGGCAATCATGATCAGGTCGCCAAGCGCATGCCACGCCGCCGGCATCTGGACGAAGTCCATCGTCTTGAGCAGCGGTCCTTCGTGGACCGGCCAGTAGCGGGCGGTGAAGTGGAAATCGATGACGAACACGGTCATCGCCAGCACTGAGGGCACGCAGTAGCGCGCGGAGACATTGCCCTTGAGCAGCTTGTTGATGATCACCGATCCGATCGCGATGCCGATCGAGAAGATGCCGAGGAACACGCTCGCCACGTCCTTCTGGGCGTGGAACACGTTCTTGACGAGCGGCGGGAACAGTACGCCCAGCACCGCGGCGATCGACCAGAACACGCTGATCGAGAGGATCGCAAGGAACAGCCGGCGGATGTGCATCGTCGCCGAGATCAGCCGGTGCGAGGCGCGGAAGATGTTGAGGTCGATCTCCAGATGCGTCAGCGGCGGCGCGGGCGGGATCTGCAGCGAGGCGAGCCAGCCGACCAGGGCCACGCCGATCACGGCGAACGCGGCGGCATGCGCGCTGATCAGCCCGCCGGCGATGGTGCCGCACAGGATCGCGACATAGGTGCCGGCCTCGATCATGCCGGTGCCGCCGAGCACGTCGTCCTCGGCCAGGTGCTGCGGGAGCACCGCGTACTTGATCGGCCCGAAAAAGGTGGAGTGCACCCCCATGCCGACCAGCGCGACCAGCATCAGCGGCAGGCTCTTGAGGAAGATGCCCGCGGCGCCGACCAGCATGATGCCGACCTCGGCCATCTTGATGATCCGCATGATCTTGGCCTTGTCATGCGTATCGGCGAGTTGTCCGGCCAGCGCGGAGAAGAGGAAGAAGGGCAGGATGAAGATGCCGGTGGCGATCGCGCTGAACCGCGTCTCTTCCTCCACCGAGTTGAAAATCTGGTAGGTCGCGAAAAAGATCATCGCGTTCTTGAAGAGGTTGTCGTTGAACGCTCCCAGGAACTGCGTGATGAATAGGGGCAGGAAGCGGCGCTCCTTCATAAGCCCGAGCGCACCGATCATTCGATAATAGCTCCCCTCGCTGCGGTGTTCCGCACGGTGAGGGGGCGGCATACCGGGGGGCGCGCGCGGCTTCAATCGATTAATCGGTATGGTGCGGAACGAGGGGGGGACATGGACAGGGAAGTGGCGATCGAACCGGCGGCGGTGCCGGCAGGTCTGGCCGTGCTGGTAGCGGGGCGGAGCTGGTTCCGCGATCAGGTCGGTCAGTCCGGTTGCGCGGTCCATCGGCTGGTCCGTGGGGGCGCGGGCGACCTCTATCTGAAGATGGCAGGGGCCGACACGCTGTCGGATCTGGTGGACGAAATGGCGCGGCTGCGCTGGCTCGGCGGGTACCTGCCGGTGCCGCCGCTGCACGGCTTCGGGCTGGAGGCGGACGGCGGCTGGCTGCTTACCGCCCGGCTGCCAGGGCGCACCGCCTATCAGCTGCTGGAGGAGGATCCTGCCGGTGCCCCGGCGCTGGCCGCATCGCTTGCGCGGTTCCTGCGGCGACTGCACGCAATCCCCGTCGAGCGCTGCCCGTTCAATGCCGATAGCGCGTTGCGGCTCGCCGCGGCGAAGGATCGGATGGAGGCCGGGCTGGTCGAGGAGGACGAATTCGACGCCGTGCGGCTGGGCAAGTCGGCGCGGGCGGTGTGGGACGAGATGCTCGCGGCCATGCCTGCCGCGTTCGAACGGGTGGTGACGCATGGCGACTTCTCGCTCGACAATCTGCTGGTGGTGGACGGCGAGGTCACCGGCTGCATCGATCTGGGACGGGTAGGCGTCGCCGACCCATGGCAGGACCTTGCGATCCTCTGGCACAGTCTGGCCGAATTCGGCGAGGAAGCAGCTGCGGCGATGCTGCAAGCCTATGGAATTGCGCTTGATCCGGTCAGGCTCGACTTCCATCTGCGGCTCGACGAATTCTTCTGACGGCAGGGGCCTTGGGCCTTCCCGCTGGGCGGATGCCGGTGCTAGGGCTTGGCCGATGTTGACGTTGCCGAACATTCTCACCCTGTCGCGCATCTTCATGGTGCCGTTGCTGGTGGGATTCCTGTGGTGGCCGCACTGGGCGCTCGGGTACGCGATCGCCTTTGCGCTCTACTGCCTCATGGGAATCACCGATTATTTCGACGGCTATCTGGCGCGCGCGCAAGGCACGGTGTCGAAGCTCGGCGTGTTCCTTGATCCCATTGCCGACAAGATCATGGTCGCCGCGGTGATCCTGATCCTGGCGGGCAAGGGCGTGATCGCCGACTGGCACGTCATCGCGGCGCTGGTGATCCTGCTGCGCGAGATCGCGGTTTCGGGGCTGCGCGAGTTTCTCGGGGGGATCCAGGTTTCGGTGCCGGTATCGCGTCTCGCCAAGTGGAAGACGACGCTGCAACTAGTGTCGCTGGGGACGCTGATCCTGTCCGGCGCGGTGCCCGAATGGGGCTGGGTGCTGACAGTGGGGCTCGCCACCCTGTGGGGCGCGGCGGTGCTGACCGCGATCACCGGCTGGGACTATCTCCGCGTCGGCCTGAGCCATATGGACAGCTGATGCCGATCACCATGCTCTACTTCGCCTGGGTGCGCGAGCGGATCGGGACCGGCGAGGAACGGGTCGACCCGCCCGAGGCGGTGCGCAACGTCGCCGACCTGATCGAGTGGCTGGCGCAGCAAAGCGACGGCCATGCCGCGGCCTTCGCCGAGCCGGCGAAGCTGCGCGCTGCGATCGACCAGACCTTCGTGCCGCTCGATGCGCTGCTGGGCAATGCCCGCGAGATTGCGATCTTCCCGCCGGTGACGGGCGGATGATCCGCGTCTCGGTCGATCCCGCGCCGATCGAGCTGGGCGTCGAGGTCGCGGCGCTGGAGGAGCGCGGTGCCGGCGGCGTCGCCACCTTCACCGGCGTGGTGCGCACCGACGATGGCGTCGAGGCGCTGGAGCTGGAGCATTATCCCGGCATGACCGAGGCGGCGCTGTGCACGCTGGCCGAGGCGGCGATCGATCGCTGGAACCTGCTGGGTGTCACCATCGTCCACCGCGTCGGCCGCATGACGGCGGGCGAGCGGATCGTGTTCGTCGGCACGGCCGCGGCGCACCGGCGCGAGGCGCTGGAGGCCTGCGCCTATCTGATCGACCGGCTCAAGACCGACGCGCCCTTCTGGAAGCGCGAATGGCTGGCGGGCGGCACCCGCTGGGTGGAGCCGCGCGCCATTGATGCCGAGGCGGCTGCCGGCTGGGAATAGCCGTACAGGATATTCCATGATATCTGTACGCGCATGACCAAGCCGATGAACCTCAACGTCCGAGTCTCCGGCCCCCTGAGCGAGTTCGTCGCCCGCAATGTCGGCGAGGACGGGCTGTACGAGAATGTCAGCGAATATGTCCGCGACCTGATCCGCCGCGACAAGGAACGCGTCGAGCGCGAGATGTTCGAGACGCTGAAGGCTGAGCTGCAGCGCGCCTTCGCGACGCCGGACGAGGAGTATGTCTACGTCACCGCCGACGAGGTTTTAGAACGCAACCGCGCACGGCGCGCCGCACGATGAGCGGCTTCTTCATCGAGCCTGCCGCCGACCGTCGGCTCGATGAGATTTACGAATACACGGCCGATCAGTGGGGCGAGGACCAAGCGGACGCCTACATTCGCACGTTGTTCGAGCGACTTGGAGCGATTGCGGCCAAACGGGTTCCATGGCGGCCGCTACCGGCGGAATTCGGCGTTCCGCTATATTTCGCGCGAGCGGAGCACCACATCGTCTACTGGCGGGAGCGCGCAGACGGCGTGATCGGGATCGTCACCATCCTCCACGAGCGGATGCACCAGCTCGAACAGCTCCGCGCCGTGTGGGAACCCTAGGTCCGCGCGGCCGTCAGCACGTCCGCCAGCAACCGGAAATCGCGCTCGCGGGGGGAAGCCTTGCGCCAGACCAGCGCAATGTTGCGCGAGGCATTCGCGGAATCGAGCGGCCGCGCCTGCACCGAGGTGTGCTCCAGGATGCCCGCGTCCACCGCCATCTCCGGCAGCATGGTCACGCCCAACCCATTGTCGACCATCTGCACCATGGTGTGCAGCGAGGTGCCGAGCATCGTCGCCTCGGCGCGCATCTCGGGACGGTTGCAGGCGGCCAGCGCATGGTCCTTCAGGCAGTGGCCGTCCTCGAGCATCAGCAGCCGGGTTTCGTCGATGGCGTTGGGATGGACCGCGCCGGTGGGATCCATCTCACCCTCGCGGAAGGCGACGAACAGCCGGTCGTCGAACAGCGGGGCGCTCTCCACGTCACCGCAGGAGAAGGGGAGGGCGAGCAGCACGCAATCGGTGCGGCCATGGCTCAGCGCCTCGCAGGCCTGGCCGCTGGTTTCCTCGCGCAGATAGAGCTTGAGGTCGGGATATTGCTGGCGGAGCCGCGGCAGGATGCGCGGCAGCAGGAACGGCGCGATCGTTGGGATCACGCTCATGCGCATCTCGCCGGAAAGCGGTCGACCAGCGGCGCGGGCGAGATCGCCCAACTCGTCCGCCTCGCGCAGCACCCGTCGGGCCTTCTCGACGATCCGCTCGCCCAGCGGCGTGAAGCGCACCACCCGGCGGGTGCGCTCGACCAGCACGACGCCGATCAGCGTCTCCAGCTCGCGGATGCCGGCGGAGAGGGTGGACTGGGTGACGAAGCACGCCTCCGCCGCGCGGCCGAAATGGCCGGCGTCGTTCAGCGCCACCAGATATTGCAGCTGCTTCAGGGTAGGGAGGTAGGTTTGCGCCACTGATCGCCTCTCTCGATTGTCGAGCGGGTATATAGTGGCTGTATCGAACATGGGAAGCGAATAGCCGCTCCCCCGGACGCGCGAGGCGACCGGGGGAGCGCAGGGGCTCAGGCGGCAACAGCCTGAAGTTCTTCTTCCGGCAGGCGGATCATGTAATCGAAGGCCGAGAGCGCCGCGGTCGAACCCGCGCCCATCGCGATCACGATCTGCTTGTAGGGCACGGTGGTGCAGTCGCCCGCCGCGAAGATGCCGGGCTGGCTGGTCTCGCCGCGTGCGTCGATCTCGATCTCGCCGCGATTGGTGAGCGCCACCGCGTCCTTCAGCCACTCTGTGTTGGGCACGAGGCCGATCTGGACGAAGATGCCTTCCAGTTCGATGTCATGCTCGGTGCCGCTGTTGCGGTCCTTGTAGCTGAGGCCCGAGACCTTCTCGCCGTCGCCATTGACCTTGGTGGTCATCGCCGAGGTGAGGATCTTGACGTTGGGCAGGCTGGCGAGCTTGCGCTGCAGCACCGCGTCGGCGCGGAGCTGGCTGTCATACTCGATCAGCGTGACGTGCGCGACGATGCCGGCCAGGTCGATCGCCGCCTCGACACCCGAGTTGCCGCCGCCGATCACCGCGACGCGCTTGCCCTTGAACAGCGGGCCGTCGCAGTGCGGGCAATAGGCCACGCCCTTGTTCTTATAGTCGTCCTCGCCCGGCACGTTCATCTGCCGCCACCGCGCGCCGGTGGAGAGGATGATCGCCTTGGCCTTCAGGCTCGCACCATTGGCCAGCACCACTTCGTGCAGGCCGCCTTCGCGCTTCGCCGGGATCAGCTTCTCGGCGCGCTGCAGGTTCATGACGTCGACGTCATAGTCCTTCACATGCTGCTCGAGCTGCGCGGCGAGCTTCGGGCCCTCCGTGTGCGACACCGAGATGAAGTTCTCGATGCCCATGGTGTCGAGCACCTGGCCGCCGAAACGCTCGGCTGCGACGCCGACACGGATGCCCTTGCGCGCGGTGTAGATCGCCGCCGCGGCCCCTGCCGGACCACCGCCGACGACGAGCACGTCGAACGGGTCCTTGCTCTTGATCTTCTCGGCCGCGCGGGCTTCGGCGCCGGTGTCGATCTTGGCGACGATCTGCTCCAGGTCCATCCGGCCCGAGGCGAAGGGTTCGCCGTTCAGGTACACGGTCGGCACGGCCATGATCTTGCGGCCTTCGACCTCTTCCTTGAACAGCGCGCCGTCGATCGCGACGTGGCGGATATTGGGGTTGAGCACCGCCATCAGGTTCAGCGCCTGCACCACGTCCGGGCAGTTCTGGCACGACAGCGAGAAATAGGTCTCGAAGGTGAAATCGCCCTCGATGTTGCGGACCTGCTCGATCAGCTCCTGCGCCGCCTTGCTCGGGTGGCCGCCGACCTGGAGCAGCGCCAGCACCAGGCTGGTGAACTCATGGCCCATCGGGATGCCGGCGAAGCGCACGCCGATATCGGTGCCCTTGCGGCGGATCATGAAGCTGGGCTTGCGCTTGTCGTCGGCGTGGACGAGGTCGATCTTGTCGGAAAGCGCGGCGATGGCCGCCAGCAGCTCGCCCAGCTCGCGCGACTTGGCGTCTTCGCCAAGGCTGGCGACGAGCTCGATCGGCTCGCGGATGTTCACGAGATAGCCCTTGAGCTGCTGCGTCAGATTGGCGTCGAGCATGGGAAAACTCCTGTATCTTCTACTAAAACGACCCGGAGCGGAGGGGGGATCCGCTCCGGGTCGCAACCGGCGCCCGCAAGGGGGGCAGGGGCGGGCGCCGTAACCTTTAGTCCTCCCCTTACAGGGGAGGATGGTCTGCCTTAGATCTTGCCGACCAGGTCGAGCGACGGCGCGAGGGTCTCGGCGCCTTCTTCCCACTTGGCGGGGCAGACTTCGCCCGGGTGGGCGGCGACATACTGTGCGGCCTTGATCTTGCGGAGCAGTTCCTGGGCGTTACGGCCAACGCCTTCCGAAGTGATCTCCATGATCTGGATCACGCCGTCCGGGTCCACCACGAAGGTGCCGCGGTCGGCCAGGCCCTGGCCCGCACGCAGAACGTCGAAGTTGTTCGAGATGGTGTGGTTCTGGTCGCCGAGCATGTAATAGTTGATCTTGCCGATCGCGGGCGAGGTGTCGTGCCACGCCTTGTGGCTGAAGTGCGTGTCGGTCGAGACCGAGTAGACTTCAACGCCCATGCCCTGCAGGGTCGGGTAGATATCGGCCAGGTCTTCCAGTTCGGTCGGGCACACGAAGGTGAAGTCGGCCGGGTAGAAGAAGAAGACCGCCCACTTGCCCTTCACGTCGGCGTCGGTGACTTCGACGAACTTGCCTTCCTTGTAGGCCTGTGCGGTGAACGGCTTGATGGTGCTGCCGATAAGAGCCATGAGTCTTGTTCCTCCAGAACGGGGGTTGCTGTTGCGAACCCGGATATAGGGGGCGGAGTCGCCGATGGGAAATTGGAAGACCCGCTTGGGGTGATCGAGTGCGTCACTCAATCGCGCGATTTTAATCGAATCGGGCGGAGTAGATGGTTGCGCTGGGCCGGGAGGCCGGAACAGGTGCAGCCTGCCGCTGCCTTCGCTGCAGAGATAGCTGCAGGCTCGGAAGCGCGCGCTCGCAGAACTGCGTCCCGAACCCGGCGGCGAGCATGATCCTTGCCAGGATCGACATCGAAGCGGGTTTCGCGGGTGCGCCAACATGGCTGGCCGGCTGCCCATCCGGGCCGTCTATCGGGAAGGAAGCAGCACTTCCTTGCGCGAGGGCATGTTTCGGTCGGCAACACGCTACAGCCCGTTGCCTGAAACGCGGCGTCAGGCGGCGACGGTTGGCGCCACCGAATCACGATCGGTGTTGGGCACTGCCTCGACTATGGCCGGTTGAACGCCCCCTCCCTGGCGCGAAAGCCATCGGCGCGAGGCGTCCCGCGCGGGAGTCTCGATCCAGCGATAGCTAAGCGCGGACACAAGGACGACGATACCGAGCACGGCGAACGCCATCAGATCGGGCGCGAACGTAAGGATCTTCAACGTGCCGCTGCCGCTGAAGCGCGTCTCCACCAGCGGGTGGTGCAGCATTTTGCCGGCCAGCGAAAGCACGTCCAGCGTCCGCGCGACCACCAGCGTGTGGACCATGTAGATCGAATAGGAGAGGGTGCCGAGCAGCACGAAAAAACGAAGCTTGAGCAAGCGGCTGACAAGGCCCTGTTCGGCCGAGAACAGGATTACGGTCGCGGCAAACAGCAGAGGGGCGAGGATCGGGACGGCGCCCGCCGCGACCATCGCGACGCACCCCGCCGCCGCGACGAGTTCCAGCGCGGTGGCCAGCGCCAGCCCCAGCGACGGCGCGCGTACCGCCGCGACCAGCATCCACGCGAGTACGCCCAGCGAGAAGCCGAGGATGCAGCGCGCAAGGGCATAGGCGGTCGCCGGGTCCCAGGCCGATGGGCCGCCAAGCGCCAGCACCAGCCCTGCCGCGGTGGCCAATCCCACTGCCATCGGCGCGGTCCGGCGGGGAAAGGCGCGGAAGAGCAGGGCGACCAGCAGGTAGGTCCATACTTCCGCGGCGATGCTCCAGCTCGGCCCGTTCCAGACGATCGAGGGGAATCCGCAGAAAATCTGTACGAGCGCGAGCGAGCCCACGAGTTCGCTCAGGGTGCGCGGATCGGAGAAGGGGGTGCGGCTGCTCAGGCCTGCGGTTCCCAGCACCGAGCCGGCCAGCTCGAGCGCGACGAACAGCGCAAGGATCGCCAGATGGAGCGGATAGACCCTGCCGAGGCGCAGCAGCATGAATTTGCGGATCGGATAGCCGGCACGCAGCCGATCAAGATAACCGCAAGAAATCACGAAGCCGCTGAGAACAAAGAAAAAATCCACGAACATCCAGCTATTGCGCACGAGGCCGGAGTTGGTGATGCCGCCGGTGGAGTGAAGGTGGAACAGGACGATCATGCAGGCGCAGATGCCACGCAGGCTGTCGAGCGCCAGGAAGCGTGCTCGAACCGCATGCGCGGCTGTGCGGCTGGAGAGTCCCTCCACCATCGAATTTCGCCCCCTGATGTCCGTGTTTTGCCCGGGCGGCTTAACATTTTAATCTTTTGAGTGGAATAGATACTGCGACCGCAAGGACCGTGCATTTCGGGACGGCGGTCGCGTATGGCGCGGCGCTGTCAGGGCGCGGTTGCCGGAGCGGGCGACCCGGCGGGGCGCAGCCGCTCGCCGAGCCGCTTGCCGAATCGCCAGGCCGGGCGTTCGATCAGCAGATAGGTCGCCGCCGTGACCAGCACGATCATCGCCGCCAGCACCGGGATCAGCAGCGGCAGCGCCGCCAGTGGCAGGCTCCGCACGATCGAGCTTGCATCGACGAACAGCAGGTTCAGCAGGATGCCGTGCAGCAGATAGATGCCGAAGGAGATTTCACCCACCACCGCCGCGCCGGGCAGCGAGAAGATGCCGCCGAAGCGGTTTCCGGCCGCGACACAGCAGAAGAAGAAGGCGAAGGCGAAGAAGGCGGGGCTGAGCGCATGGTGGGTCAGGGTGACCGCGGGGATCATCGCCAGCGTGGCAAGGATCGCGGCGGGGCGGGAGGCGAGCCAGCGCCGGATGGCCTCGCGGGCGCAGAGCTCATAGGTCAGCATCCCCGCGGCGAAGAGCGGCCAGAAGGTCGGCATGTTCCCGCCGACGTGCGCGACGTTGGCGACAGCGCCCACCGCCAGCACCAGCAGCGGCACGATCCAGCTCGGCAGCTTGGCCAGCTTGGCGACCTGCAGCCCCAGCGCCACCGCGGGCAGCAGGAACAGGTAGAACAGCCATTCCTGCCACAGCGACCACAGGACCAGTGCATTGACGCGCCCGCTGTCGGCATAGCCCAGGATCGGCACCTCGCGGTGCGCGCTGATCCATTCGAGCGCGGCGCGGGCGTAGCTGGCGCCCGGGCGGGCGCCGGTCCGCAGCGCGATCACCAGCGAAATCAGCAGGAACGACACCGCGACGAGCGGCACGATGCGGAAGAAGCGGCCGATATAGACTTTCGGCCAGAAGACATGGCCGATCCCCTTGAGCGCGGTGGGATAGAAGACCAGCCCGGTGATCATGAAGAACAGCGCCACCGCGCCGGCGCCGAGCTGGTTGACAAAGGGCAGGTCGGCCGCGGACCAGGGCTGGCCGTACACGACGACATGCGTCCAGATCCAGAAATGGTGGCTGAGCACTGAGAGCGCGAGGAAGCCGCGCAGTCCGTCGATATTGCCGAAGCGCGGTCCCTTGGGCACCGGGAAGCCGCTCCGCCGCAGTGCGCCGCCCACCACCACCGCGACGACAAGGGAAGCGACGTAGAAGAAGAGGAAGCTCAGGGTGAAGGCGTCGACCGGCAGACTCACGTAGGTTAACCTCTTTCACGGCGTAGCGGCCGTCGCTACCACGCAGCGACCGGCTTTGCACGCCTTGCGCTGCAGCAATGCGTTCAGGCGAGCGCGCGATAGAGGCTGAACGCGCTGGTCGCGGTCAGCACGATGCCGACCAGGCTGAGCAGCAGCCGCACCGGCATGCGCTTGGCGAACATCGCCCCGAACGGTGCCGCCACCACCCCGCCGATCAGCAGCCCCAGCACGGGATGCCAGAAGTCTGGGGTGAAGCCCCGCGCGCCGATATGGAACAGGAAGGTCGCCGAGATGGTGAGCGTCAGGAAGAATTCGGTGGTGTTCACCGTGCCGATCGTCGTGCGCGGCTGCGCGCCCTGGACCAGCAGGTTGCTCGTCACCACCGGCCCCCAGCCGCCGCCGCCCGCCGCGTCGAGGAACCCGCCGGCAAGGCCCAGCGGCTCGACGATCCTCGGCTCGCGCTGGTGCGGGGCAAAGCGGATCGCGCGGAACAGCAGATACAGCCCGATCGCCGACAGATAGGCCATCACGAACGGCCGGGTCACCGAGGCGTCGAGCGTGGTCAGCACATAGGCGCCGAGCACACCGCCAAGGATGCCGGGGATCAGCAGCCGTGCGAACAGCCGCCAGTCCACGTTGCGGTGCAGGACATGGCTGAGCCCGGAGACTCCGGTGGTCATCGTCTCGACCAGGTGGACGCCGGCCGAGGCGGTGGCAGGGGCGATGCCCAGCACGCTTACCAGCAAGGTGCTCGAAATCACCCCGAAGGCCATGCCGAGCGCGCCGTCCACTAGCTGGGCGGCGAAACCGACGGCGACATAGGGCAGCATTTCGGCGAGCGTGATTCCGGCGAACATCCATGCCCCTGTTGCGGCGGTAGGCCCCTCGAAATGGCGGGTTCCGGGAAATCCTACAAGCCCGATAGTGTATGATCGGGACGGGGGTTGGGTGGAGCCATGCTGGAAATTCCGGGCATGCTCCCCTATTTTGCCTGCTGCAAAGGGGTCCGGCCATGTACCAGCGTCTCAAGCGCTATCTCGATTCGATCCATGCGCGCGATCCCGCGCCACGCAGCCGGCTGGAAATCCTGCTCTATCCGGGCGTCTGGGCGCTCGGCTATCACCGCATCGCGCATGCGCTGTTCCGCCGCCGCTTCTTCTTCCTCGCCCGGCTGGTCAACCACTGGTCGCGCTGGATGACGGCGATCGACATCCATCCGGGTGCGACGATCGGGCATAATTTCTTCATCGACCATGGCTTCGTCGTGATCGGCGAGACCGCGACCATCGGCGACAACGTCACCATCTACCAGTGCGTGACGCTGGGCGGCACCAGCCCGGACAATGGCGTGGGCGGCAAGCGCCACCCGACGCTGCTCGACGGCGTGATCATCGGCTCCGGCGCGCAGGTGCTGGGCCCGATCACGGTGGGCGAGCGGGCGCGGATCGGCGCCAATGCGGTAGTCACCAAGGATGTCGCGCCCGGCGCGGTGATGGTGGGCATACCCGCCAAGCCGACATTGGTCGAGGCGGTGACCTGGCAGAAGGATTTCGTGCCCTATGGCACGCCGTGCAGCGACGTGTTCGACCCCTCCAGTCAGAAGCTCGAGCTGATGCGCTGCGAGCTGGACACGCTGCGCAAGCGGCTCGACGCGATGATCGCCGAGCGCGAGGCCGAGGCCGAACGGCGCGACCGGGCCTGATGGGAACCGTCACCCCGCTTCCCCTCGCGCGTCCCGAGCAGGTCGGCTTCGATCGCCTCGAACTCAACCGGATCCTCGATCTCTACGGCCGCATGGTCGCCGCCGGGCATTGGCGCGACTATGCGATGCAGTTCGAGAAGGACTTCGCCGCCTTCGCCGCCTTCCGCCGCGCCGCCGAGCGGCCCGAATATCGCATCGAGAAGCGACCGTCCCTGCGCAATCGCCAAGGGATGTGGGCGCTGGTCAACGAGAGCGGGGCGGTGCTCAAGCGCGGGCATGAACTCGGCCCGGTGCTGGCCCCGGTCGAGCGCCGGCTGATGAAGCTGGTCGAAGAATAGGCTAGCCGCACCCTTTCGCCGATTTCCCGCATCCGTCCCCGTCCGGGATTGCTGCGATGCGGTACGTCAAACGCCCCATGGCGGCGCATGCCGTTTCCCCAAACTCTGCGGGCACAAGCCAGCCGCACCTAGTGGCGGCCAGGGACCAAAGCAGAAAAAGGGGGCTAGGGTGGCACGATCGATTTCCCGCGCGGCGCTGTTGGGTGCAACCGTTCTCGCAAGCTTCGGCGCGACCCGCGCGGCGGCGCAGACCGAAGGCGCCGGCACCGCGACCGTCCAGCAGAGCGAGGACCAGGGCGGCACCAGCGGCAACGAGATCGTCGTCACTGGCAGCCGCCGCAGCGTCACGCTGCAGGACGCGCCGATCAATATCAGCGCGGTGTCGCAGGAAACGCTGCAGCGCCAGCGTGTCGACGATATCCGCGGCCTCGCCGCCTTCACCCCCGGCGTCACTATTGTCGATACCGGCCCGGCCAGCTCGGGCAACGTCATCCTGCGCGGGCTCTCCTCGGGCGACACCAGCGCGACCGGGGCGAACGCGAATGATTCGGTCGGCATCTATCTCGGCGAAGTGCCGCTCTATCTCGACTTCAAGCTGATCGACATTGAGCGGGTCGAGACGCTGCTCGGGCCGCAGGGCACGCTGTACGGCCTCGGCACGCTGGCGGGCGCGGTGCGCTACATTCCCAACCGCCCGAACACGAGCCGCTTCTCGGTCGACCTGCACGGCCGCGGCTATGCCCAGTCGCACAGCGGCGACTTCGGCCGGATCGGCGACGTGACCGTCAACCTGCCGCTGATCGCCGACCATGTCGCGCTGCGCTCGGTGGTCGGCTATTACGACAATCCGGGCTTTATCGATTACGACTATCTGCTGCAGAAGCCGGGCGTTTCCGATCCGCAGCCGGTGCGCGGCGACACCGCGGCCGATGCCTCGCTCGGTACCCGCGCCGACTATGCGCAGAACTACAAGCGCGCCGCCGACGTCAATTTCGAGCACACCTTCACCACGCGCAACACGCTGCTGCTCGAATACAACCCGAACGTGAAGGCGTTCCTCACCTACGCGCACCAGGATACCAAGACCAATGGCCGCCAGGCGAACGGCGCCGGCGTGCTCGGCACCGGCGATTATGTCGGCCCGTGGCGCTACCTCGAGCCGTTCCACCGCGCGGCGGACCTGTTCTCGGCCGAGCTCAACATCAACCTGTTCAACGTGGTGAACCTGGTCAGCACCACCGCCTATACCGAACAGAAGATCACCAATGTCGACGACAATACCGATCTGCTGCTCGATCTGAACTATGGCTATGAGGCGTTCCCGGCCTTCTCGTCCTTCGCCAACAACCACCGCAAGTACAAGCAGCTGAACCAGGAGGTTCGCCTCGTCTCCTCGCATGGCGGGCCGGTCAACTGGGTGATCGGCGGCTTCTACAACCGGCTGAAATACTCGAGCGACCGCCAGGAATATACGCCGGGCTTCGCCGCCTTCGCGGGCATCAACCGCCCCGACGACCTGGAGTACATCTCCTTCGTCGACACCAAGACGGTAGAGAAGGCGGTCTATGGCGAGGCGACGCTGCACGCGACCTCGGCCTGGCAGGTCACCGGCGGCCTGCGCTATTTCAAGTATGACGCGACCGCGACGGGCGGCACCGACACCCCGCTGTTTGGCGGGGGCCTTACCCGCACGCCCTATCCGCTGATCCAGTTCGCGCCCAGTCGCGTCCGCTCGGGCAGCACCGGCGACGACGGCTTCGTGTGGAAGGCCAACACCTCGTACAAGTTCAGCCCGGACCTGCTCGCCTATGCCACCTACAGCACCGGCTACCGGATCGGCGGCGTCAATCGGGTCGCGCCGTGCGTGATACCGCTGCCGGCGGGGCAGAATGTCTGCGCGCTGCCCAACGAGCTCGCCTACAAGCCGGACAAAACGCGCAACATCGAAGTCGGCGTGCGCGCCTCGCTGTTCGACAAGCGCCTCCAGTTCACCCTCGACGCGTTCCGGGTGAAGTGGAACGACGTCCAGGTGCCGAGCCAGACGGTGAACGGCGCGGTGGGCATCACCACCAATGCCGGCGCGGCGGTCTCGAAGGGCATCGAATTCTCGGGTTCGTTCCGGATCGTGCCGCGGCTCACCCTGCAGGGCACCTATTCCTATGTCGACGCGCATCTGAGCGAGGACTTCCCCGACCTGGTCGTGAGCCAGGGCGTCCGATACGACGCCAAGGCCGGGGACCGGCTGCCGGGCTCGGCCAAGCATTCGGGCAGCGCCCAGCTGATCTACACCCAGCCGCTGCCGCATGGCGGCGAGATCGAGGCGACCTGGGCGGCGACCTATACCGGCGACATCTATTCGCGCGTCGGCCTGCGCGGCTTTGGCGAGGCGATCCCCGATTACATGACGCACCGCGCCTCGGTCACCTATCGCGACAAGAGCTACGAGGTGAGCCTGTTCGCCGACAACATCTTCGACAAATATGCCTATACGTCGATCAGCAACGACATCAGCTCGTTCAACCAGACGCGCACCGGCGTGGTCGAGCGCTATTATGCCCGATCGGTGCTGACCCCGCGGCGCGTCGGCATCGACTTCCGCATCCACTATTGACCCCTGCCGCCCCCCAAGGGGCGGCGTACCAAGTTGCTCCCACGGGAGGCGCACTCGCGCCTCCCGTCCCCTTTGCTCAAGGTGAAGACATGCTGAAATTGCTGGTTACCCCGCCCGCCGGCGCCCAGACGGTCGTCGAGGCGCAGGAAGGGCTGAGCGTGATGGAGATTATCCGCGATGCCGGCTTCGAAGCGCTGCCGGCCTTTTGCGGCGGCGGACTTTCGTGCGCGACCTGCCATGTCTATGTCGATCCCGCCTTTGCTGAGCTTCTTCCGCCGATGAGCGACGACGAGGACGCGCTGCTCGACGGCGCCGAGCAGCGGCGCCCGGCCTCGCGGCTTTCCTGCCAGATCCCGTTCGGCCCGGCGCTCGACGGCCTTGCGGTGGAGATCGCGCCCGACCTGGGCTGACCCGGCGCCCGTCAGTGCAGCGCGCCGTCCAGATGGCCGAGCTTGTCGGGATTGCGCATCACATAGACGGCGCGGATCTTGCCGTCGTCGATCAGCAAGGCGGTGGTCTGCAGCAATCCGTCGGCCTCGCGAGTGACGAAGCCTGGCAGGCCGTTGACATAGGCCATGTGGAGCAAGGTCCCCGGCCGTCCGTGCAGCAGCCGCGCGATGGCGGCGAAGCTGCGGGTGACTTCGCTCAGGCCGCGCATCACCCGCCCGGCGGCGGGCCGCTTGCCGCCGCCATCCGAGTGCAGCGTGACGTCCTCCGCCAGCATCGCGCCCAGCGCGGCAATATCGCCCCCGCGCGAGGCGGCGAAGAAGGCCTGCGCGATCGCCATCCCATGGCCGCGCTCCACCGGGAAGCGCGGCCGTTCGCCACGGACATGCTCGCGGGCGCGCGTGGCGAGCTGGCGGCAGGCGGCAGGATCGCGGCCCAGGCTCTCGGCGATCGTCTCGAAGCTTTCGTCGAACACGTCGTGGAGGAGGAATGCCGCCCGCTCGAGCGGGGAGAGCCGCTCGAGCGCCAGCAGCAGCGGCAGGGTCACGTCGTCGGCGGGTTCGGGCTCGACCACCGGGTCGGGCAGCCAGGGGCCGACATAGGTCTCGCGCCGCGCGCGTGCCGACTTCAGCTGGTCGAGGCAGAGGCGGGTGACCACGCGGCGCAGGAACGCCTCGGGCACCCGCACTGCCTCGCGATCCGTGGCGGTCCAGCGCAGCCACGCCTCCTGCACCACATCCTCGGCATCGGCGACCGAGCCGAGCATGCGGTAGGCGACGCGGAGCAGCGTGGGGCGCAGCGCATCGAAGGCGGCGGCGGTGTCGCTCATGCCTTCCAGCCGAGTTCCGCCATGAACAGGTCGAAGCCGATGGCGATGCGGTTCCAGCCGTTGATCACGGTGATGGCGAGGGTCAGCTGCACCTGCTCCTCCTTG
Source organism: Sphingomonas sp. NFR04 (assembly GCF_900114095.1). Lineage (GTDB taxonomy): Bacteria > Pseudomonadota > Alphaproteobacteria > Sphingomonadales > Sphingomonadaceae > Sphingomonas. The sequence continues at coordinate 98,611 of NZ_FORV01000008.1, forward strand.
CTGAACTGCGCGGCGAGCGCATCATAGACCGGCTGCGGCGCGCGCTTGTCCGCAATCAGCGTCAGGTGGTCCACCCAGGCGAGTGCGGCACGCTCGCGGGCGGTGTAGCAGGGCGCTTCCTCCCAGGCGGGCAGCAGGGCGATGCGCTGCTCGGTCTCGCCGGCCTGGCGCGCGTCGAAGCTGTGCATGTTGAGGCAATTGGCGCAGGCGTTGATCTGCGAGGCGCGCAGCTTCACCAGTTCGAGCAGCGAGGCTTCCAGCCCGCTCTGGGCGACGCGCGTCGAGAACTCCAGAAATGCCTTCATCAGCGCGGGGGCGGCAGCATGGGGGTTGGTGCGGCTGGTCATGGGGCAGGTCCTTTTCGGTTGGTTCTGCGGACCTGACGAGACGGCGGCGCGGCGTGTGACATGCCGCGCCGAAAAAAATGATCCGGAGGGGCGCGCGTCGGCCGCGCGGCCACGCTCAGGCCGCCACCGGCCCCAGATCGGCCTCGGCGATCAGCGCGAGGCGATAGGCCTGCACCTTGGCCGCGAGCTGCACGCGGATGCCGTCCAGCGACTCCGCCGGGATCGAGAGCCGGCCGAGACTGCGGCGCACCGAGGTGCGGTTCCTGTGGATCTTGAAGAACAATATCTGGGTGATGACTTCGTCCGCCGCCAGCCCGAATGCCGCCATTTCGGCAAGCAACCCCCGGTCGGGGCCCTGGCGGACATAAGTGAACTGGAAGCGGCCGATCTTCTGGCGCGTGCTGCGCTTGTTGAACAGCGTGATGAAGGGCGCCTTGCCGTTCATCTGGTAGAGCCCGTCGAGCACCGCCAGCACCGCCTGCGCCGCGCCGGCGATCGGCGCAAGGAAGGCGGTGATCACGCCGGTGATGGCCTGGTGGACGTCGAGCCCGTCCCCCTTGACGTCGAGCTCGGACGTATCGCGCTGCTGGATCAGCCAGCCGAGGCGCATCATCCAGCGGAAATAGGCGTCGAAGAACAGCATCGGATCGGCGTCCTGGCCGACCTCCTGGAGCGCCATCAGCTGGGCGAACAGCGCGCTGTCCGAAATCGCCTGCCGGAATTCCGCCTCGACGCCGGTCCCGAACGAGACGACATCGGCACCGATTACCAGCGACTGCTCCTTGCCAGGATCGAAATCGGGCAGTCCGCCGCCGGCCGGGGCATCGGCCGCGAAGGCTTCGGCAGGCGGCAGGTGGGCGACGGCAATGGCATCCCGCGCTTCGTGGATCGTCGGCATCGAATCTCCCCTTCCGTTCGTCAGAGCACGCGATATTCGAGGTACAGATCGGTTTCCGTGAGCCGCGCCAGGAAATCGGCATCGACGTCCTTCAGCTCCGGATCGGCTGCACGGGTATCGGCATCGTAATGGCGGTCGTTGCGCAGGATGCGGTCCCTGGTGCGCGCCCGCAGCGCCGCCTTCACCCGGGGATTGGGCATCTGCCAGCCGCTGCTGCCCTGTTTCTTTCCGAACTCCTCGTCGGTCGGGACCGCGGCCACCAGGTCGTCGCGCGTCATCATGGCAAGCCCCTTTTCGTCGAGCGTGGCGTTGTGGCTGCCATGATGCCCCACCTTGTAGAAGCGGGTGCGGTTGAGGATCTGTTCGGCGCTGTGCTCGGCACCGGTCTCGTCGCGATAGGATTGTTCGTGCCACGACAGCCAGTTGCCGACCTGGGCATCGCCGGCGAACACCATCGAGGTGCCGTCGGGGAGGTCGAAGGCAAGCGCCAGGCTGGTATTGTTGGTGTCGCTGTCGAGCTTGAGGGCGAGCGGATCGGCGATGCCCAGCCAGTCGGCATCGATCCTGCGCCGCGCGTTGATCTTGAACAGCGCCCGTTCATGGGGGCTTTGCTCCGCCACCCTGTCGCCGAAATACCGCGCCGCGAGCCAGGCCGCGTCGTCGGACTGCGCCTTTCCCTGCTCGACATCGGCGACCGCGAGCGTGCGATATTGCGGCGCGAACGGCGTCTCTGCGCCGGTGCCGAGGTCGCCTCCTTCGGCGAAGCGCAAAATCTCGTCGCTCAGCTGGAGATCCGCGAGATAGGTTTCCTGCGCCTTGCCGGACGAAGGCTTGTCCTTGAACAGGAACTCCTCGTTGCGCGGCGGCCCCAGCACATAGGCGCGCAGCGCCGGCGCGCCGGGTTTCGCCGTCGGGGTAGGCAGCACCGTGCCGGGTTCGAGGAACTGCGGCGGTGCCTTCGACTTGCTCTTGAGCGCGGCCATGATCTCGCGGCCCTGCAGGCGCTTGGCGCCGTTGCTCGTCGCGCCGCGAAAGCCCTGCAGTTCCACGGTCTGCGACGCGGCAACCGCGGCCGGCGAGGTGCGGTCGCCGCTGATCCGCTCGACCAGCGCGCTCAGCGCGGCCCCGGTCTTGTCGAAGCGTTCCCGCAACCGCTGGACCTGCGGGTCGCCGTCCTTCTCGGTCCAGCCCATCCACAGATTGGCGATCTCCAGCGTCTCCGCACCGGTCGCCGGATCGGCGCCGCCGAGAAACACGTCGCGCGCCTGCGAGAAGCCGGAGATATGGTCCCAATGCTCGTGCGTCACCACCAGCAGGTCCAGCACGCCGCCGGTGGTCTTCACGATATCGGCGGCGATCGTCCGCATCCGCGCATCCGCATCGGTGCTGCCGAGCAGCAGCCCGCAATCGAACAGGATGTGCGAGGCCCGGTCGCCCTCGACGAGCCGAATCAGGAAACAGTCGCCGAGCATGCCCTTATAGGCGGCGTTCTGTGACAGCGCCCGGTACATGCGCACATGGACTTGGAGCGGCGCGGCTGCCGAACTTGCGGTGCTGGTCATCACGACCCCCGATGGATGAAGGCGAAGGGTTCGCGCGGGTTGCCGGTCACGGCGGCGGTGGCGGCCGTCATGTCCCCGCTGCGGAAGGCGCGCTCGCGCGCGAGCCGGTTGTCGTCGTCGATACGCTTGCGCAGGACGCGCAGCAGCCGCCCGTCGCGCAAATCGATGTGCAGCGTCGCGCCGCCGCGAAACCAGAAGTCGGGCGTTTTCCAGCGCAGGGCGCCGATCACGTCCTTCTTGCCCGCATCGGCCGCCTTCTGCTCTTCGGGATCGAAATAGGCGCGGCGGCGCTGGACGATCTGGGCGATGAGCATGTGCATCTCGAACCCGTCGGGCCCCGTACGCCGCGAGATGCGGGCCGAATGGACTTCGAAGCTGGGCTCCGCATCGGGATCCCAGCCGTCCGAAATCGAGCGTAGCGCCGCGGGATCGTTGACGTCGTCCACCCGGGCGGAGGCGGGGGTCAGCTTCAGCCCCAGCAGGCGCTCCCAGTCGGCGCGATCAGTGGTGCATCGCGCGAGCCATTGGTGGATCTCGCGCTGGTTGTGGGTGACCACCCGCATCGCGAGATCGCGCAGATTGCGCCCGCCGGCATGGCCGGAGCGATAGTCCCGCCGCGTATAGGTGACCTTGCCGGTCTGGCCTCCATCCTCGTCGTCGGCCTGTTCGAAGGCGACACCGAACTGCAGAGGCTTGAGCATGTCCGCGAAAAACCAGGCCAGTGCGTCGTCCGGATCCATCTCGGCTTGCGGGGAAGCGCTCGGCGCCTCCGGGGGGTGGTTCGCGCGCGCAACCAGCGCCGGATATTCCTCGGGCCTGGGGGCGTCCCACAACAGGCTGTCCGGCGTCATCGAAATGCAGCCGGGGACGGTGATGCCCCAGCGCTTGAATGCTTCGACGAAAGCGACGCGATAGTGGAGCGGATCGTCGCGGACCAGGTCGGTGTCGGCGGTGATGATCGCCCGCAGATATTCGCCGAAGGTCATGCCGATCGGCGGCAGATAGTCGAGCGCGCGCACGCACATCCGCAGCACCTGGTCGGCTGCCGTCGCCGCCTCCTGCGTCAGGCGCCCGACCAGATCGGGGCTGAGGCCGTTGCCCGGCACCAGGCCGGGGCGCGCGAGCCGCAGCAGGTCCTCGCTGCGCCGCTCGTAGATGGTGACGAACGCATCGAACACCGCCGCCACCAGGAAGCCGCCGCGGGCATGCGGCTCGGTCGTCTCGCGCAGCTTGGCGATGGCGGCGGCGATGCTCGCAGCCGAACCCTCGTTCGTCCTTGCACGATCGCCCAGCGCCTCCAGCGCGTAGCGGAGCGACTTGCTGCGGCCGATCGCGCGGCCGAACTGCTCGCCCAGCCCGGTCAGCAGTCCCGGCTCCCGCAGCGAGCCGTGGCTCGCCGCGAGCAGCTGGCGTACCACCGGCGCCATCGAGAAATGCTGGAGCAGCGCGACGATGTCGGCAAAGCCCTCGTGGAAGGCGCGGGCATCGACATGGCTCGGGTCGATCGAGCGCTGGCGCATGCCGTGGAGGATCGCGTGCGCGGTCTCGTGCGCGATGACGTCCTGCGAGAGACAGGTGAACACCCAGCTGGCCTGCACGTCGGCGGCGCTTTCCTGCGGCTTGAAATAGCCGAACAGCAGTGCTCGCTTGTCCGGGCTGTAATAGGCATTGGCTTCGCGAAGGGCGTGCGGATAGATCCGCAGCCGTCGGGTGAAGTTGCGCTCGATCGCGTCGCGCGGAAGGTCGGTGGACGAGACCCTGTCGTCGCGGGCCCACAGCACCACGCGGCCGAGCGCGCGCTCGAAGGAACGGATCGTCCGCATCACCACCGCGAACACCATCTGCTGGTGAAATTGCGGGCGGCCTTCGGAGGGTTCCAGCCCGCCGTCGCGCAGCCACGGGTCGTTGAGGTCGACCGGCGCGTAGAACAGTCCCGCCGCCGGATCGATGTCGATCACCTCGACATAGTCGTTGACCGGGCCCTTCTCGAGCGGCGCTTCCCAGCGCTCCTCCCAGGGCAGCTCGATGACATAATCATTGGCCATCGCCGTAGACAGCGTGACCGAGGCCTGCGGATCGAAGGCATAGACCTTCAACCGCCGCACGGCCGGCTTCGGATATTTCGTACTCACACGCCTCCCCCCTTCGAGAGCAGTGTTTTGCGATCCAGCGATGAAGTTTTTATGATGCGACCGGCAGGCTCGCCTCAGTCGCGCAAACCTCCCGGGGGAGGGCGCCACCATCCGGACGAAATCCGACTCCGTATCGATCTAGTAGCAGGTCAGCGTGACGATGATAAGCGCACAATCGCGCCCCGATCGTCAGCCGCGCGCGTCTTCCTGCACCATGTCGAATTCGCGCACGCCGCGCAGGCGGCGGGCGTTGCTTACCAGCTCGCGCAGCTTTTCGCGGCGTTCGCGGGCATATTCGACGTCGCGGATCACCAGCGGGCCGCCACGCGTCGTCTCATCCGACGAGGTGATGGTCAGCGTGCCGATGCCGGAGATCTGGTTGACGATCGAATAGTCGAGCCGCACGTCCTTCACCCGGTACAGCTCGATCTCGTCGATCGATTTGCGGACGATGCCGCGATACAGGACGAGGCGATCCTCGGTGACTTCGTACAGCGTCGCCTTGTTGCCGATCCAGCGCAGGCCAAGGATGACGAAGCCGATGCCGACCAGGCACAAGGCCACGGTCGCCCAGCCGGCGAACGAGCCCTTGAGCCACCCGGCGGTGGAGGATTGGAAGCGATCGATCAGCTGCGCCATGCCGCCATCATAGCCGGGCCGGCGGCCGCCGCAACGGGGATCAGCCGGCGATGGGGGTGAGGAAGCGCACCAGTTCGTCGCGGCTGATCCGGTCGTCGCGGTTCGCGTCGGCGCCGATGAAGCTGCGGTCGATCCAGGCCTTGGCCTCGGGCGTCTCGGGCTTGAAGTCGGCGTCCTTGGCGTTGCGCAGGGCAACGAGCCAGCTGCCATATTCCGCCTTGTCGAGCGCGCCGTCGCCATTGGCGTCGTAGCGGGCGAACTGCGCCTCTACCGACAGCTTGGCGGGGTCGGGGCGCGGCGTGGGCTGGGCGGCCTGGGCGGCGGGGGGCGGCGTGCCCGTGGTGTCGGTGCCTTGCAGGGGCTTGTCGGCGGGGGTGGGCTGGGTACCCGGCATCGCCTGGTTGGCGGCAGGGGCGGGTGACTGGCCGTGCTGCGCCGGCTGCGCAGGTGCCTGCGGCGCGGGGGCGCTGACCTGCAGGGCGGTGGCGAGCAACAACGGCGACAGCATCGGGCGATCTCCTCGTGCGGGACAACGGCCGGGGCGCGGGTTCGGTTGCCGCTGTGGCCGGTTCTTGCTAGGCGCGGCGGCGACCCGCCCGGGGCTGCCGGGCACTCCCATTCCGCACAGAAGGAACGCCATGGTCCCCCGTTATGCCCGCGCCGCGATGACCGACATCTGGTCGCCCGAGACGCGCCTCGCCATCTGGTTCGAGATCGAGGCGCACGCCACCCAGGCGCTCGCCGATCTGGGCGTGGTGCCGCAGAGCGCGGCCAAGGCGCTGTGGGACTGGTGGGCGACCAAGCCAGCGATCGACGTCGCCGCGATCGACGCGATCGAGGCGGTGACCAAGCATGACGTGATCGCCTTCCTCACCTGGGTGGCCGAGCAGGTGGGCGAGGAAGCCCGCTTCATGCACCAGGGCATGACCAGCTCCGACGTGCTCGACACCTGCTTGGCGGTCCAGCTCGCCCGTGCCAGCGATCTGCTGCTGGCCGATATCGATGCGCTGCTCGAGGTGCTCGAGCGCCGCGCCCGCGAGCACAAGATGACGCCGACGATCGGCCGCAGCCACGGCATCCATGCCGAGCCGGTAACCTTCGGCCTCAAGCTGGCCGAGGCGCATGCCGAGTTCCAGCGCAACAAGGCGCGCCTGCTCGCCGCCCGCGCCGACATCGCCACCTGCGCGATCTCGGGCGCGGTCGGCACCTTCGCGAACATCGATCCGCGGGTGGAAGAGCATGTCGCCGCCAAGCTCGGCCTGTCGGTCGAGCCGGTCTCGACCCAGGTGATCCCGCGCGATCGCCATGCGATGTTCTTCGCCACGCTGGGCGTGATCGCCTCTTCGATCGAGCGCCTCGCGGTGGAAATCCGCCACCTGCAGCGCACCGAGGTGCTGGAAGCCGAGGAATATTTCTCGCCGGGCCAGAAGGGCAGCTCGGCGATGCCGCACAAGCGCAACCCGGTGCTGACCGAGAACCTGACCGGCCTCGCCCGCATGGTGCGCGGCTATGTCACCCCGGCGCTGGAGAATGTGGCGCTGTGGCACGAGCGCGACATCAGCCACTCCTCGGTCGAGCGCTATATCGGCCCCGACGCGACGATCACCTTGGACTTCGCACTCGCCCGCCTTACCGGCGTGGTCGACAAGCTGCTGGTATATCCGGTGCGGATGCAGAAGAATCTCGATCGCATGGGCGGGCTGGTCCACTCGCAGCGCGTGCTGCTGGCGCTGACCCAGGCGGGGGTGAGCCGCGAGGACGCCTATCGCCTCGTCCAGCGCAACGCGATGAAGGTGTGGGAATCCGACGGCGAACTGTCGCTGATGGAATTGCTCAAGGCCGATCCGGAAGTCACCGCGGCGCTCAGCCCCGAGGTGATCGAGGAGAAGTTCGACCTCGGCTATCACTATCGCCATGTTGACACGATCTTCGCGCGGGTCTTCGGCGCGGCGTGAGTTGAGGCCGCTTCGGCCGTAATGGAACGGATCCGCGGCAGGCGATTTTTCTCTGCCGTGGATCTATCCCTCATGAACATTCTGCCCGCATGAACGCCGCGCATCGCCGATTGCGGGAGGCCACCGGCGCCGCCCATGCACGAGTCGACGCGCTGTTCAGCCGCTTCGATCTCGCCCGCCGCGACGATTATGCCGGGCTGCTCGCCGCCCATGCCGAGGCGCTGTTGCCGGTGGAGGCGCTGCTCGACCAGGGTGGAGCGGAAACGATCACCGCAGACTGGCCGCAGCGCCGCCGCGCGGGCGTGATCCAGGTCGATCTCGACGCGCTCGGCATCGCGGTCGAGACCGGCTACAGCGCGGATTCCGTGACGTCCGATGCCGCGATGGCGGGCATGCTCTACGTGCTCGAAGGCTCGCGTCTCGGCGGCCGCTTTCTCGCCCGCAGCGTGCCGGAGAGCTGGCCCCGCGCCTATCTGGGCAGCCATCAGCCGCCACATATGTGGCCGGAATTGCTGGAAAAACTTGACGCGCTGCTGTACGAGCCGGGCGCATTAGAGACTGCCGTCACCGCCGCCAACCAGACCTTCGGGCGGTTCGAGGCCGCCGGCACGAAGTGGCTGGCGAAGGTTGCATAAGTGGACGATGGCGTTTTCCAGGTCGATCTGACCAACTGTGATCGCGAACCGATCCACCAGCTCGGCGCGATCCAGCCGTTCGGCTTCCTGATCGCCTTTTCGAGCGACTGGCTGGTCAAGCGCGCCTCGGCCAATGTCGCCCAGCATTTCGACCTGTCTGCCGAGGAGATGCTCGGCACCCATGCCCGCGACTATCTCGAAGACGACGCGATCCATGCGCTGCGCAATCGGCTGACGCTGCTGCGCGGCGACGATGCGCTGGAGCGGATCTTCGGCATCAAGGCGCTGCGCACTCGCGGCCGCACCTATGATCTCGCGCTCCACATGACCGGCGACACGATCGTCGTCGAAGGCGAGCCCTGCACCTCGGACGCGGCCGGCGACACCGCCAGTACGCTGCGCGCGATGATGGGGCGGCTGGACGAGAAGGAAAAACTGGCCGACTTCTTCCGCGAAGGTGCGCGCCAGGTGCGCGCGCTGACCGGTTTCGACCGGGTAATGGTCTATCGCTTCGAGCGCGACGGATCGGGCGTGGTGGTAGCGGAAGCCGCGCGCAGCGGCATCGGCAGCTTCATGGACCTGCGCTATCCGGCCAGCGACATCCCGCAACAGGCGCGCAAGCTCTATCTGCGCACGCCCTTCCGGATCATCGCCGACGTGGCGGCCGATCCGGTCCCGATCGTGCCGCAGCGCGACGAGTTCGGCGCGCCGCTGGACCTCTCCCTCTCGGTCCTGCGCTCGGTCTCGCCGATCCATATCGAATATCTGAAGAACATGGGCGTGCGCGCCTCGATGTCGATCTCAATCATCGTCGAGGGCAAATTATGGGGCCTGTTTGCCTGCCATCATTATGGCGGTCCGCGCTGCCCGGGCTTCGAGCGGCGTTCGATGGCCGAGCTGTTCGGGCAGATGTTCGCGCTTAAGCTGGAGAGCCGCGAGCGCAAGGAACTCTCCGCCTATGAGGCGGCGGCGCGCGCGACCAGCGACCGGCTGCTCGCCGCGGTGGCGAGCGACGGCGGGCTGCTCGACGATCCCGAATGGCTGGGCAGCCGCTTGCGCGAAGTGGTGCCGTGTGACGGCATCGCGATCTGGATCGGCGGCAAGGTGGCGTTCAGCGGCATCACCCCGCCGCCTTCCTCCTTCGCCGCGATCACCCGCCGGCTCAACGCGATGGCGGCAGGGCGCGTGTTCGCGACCGATCATCTGGCCGAAGTGCTTCCCCAAGCGGCCGACTATGCCGATGTCGGCGCGGGGCTGCTGGCGATCCCGATCAGCCGTTCTCCCCGCGATTACGTGCTGCTGTTCCGCCAGGAACTGGTGCGCACCGTTAACTGGGGCGGCGATCCGCACAAGCCGGTCGAACTGGGGCCCAATGGCGCGCGCCTCACGCCCCGGCAGAGCTTCGAGCTGTGGAGCCAGGAAGTCCGCGGCCGCTCGCTGCCCTTCACCGAGGTCGAGCTCCGCATTGCCGAGGTGCTGCGCGCCTCGCTCATCGAGGTGGTGCTGCGCCTCTCCGACGACGCACAGGAAGAGCGCCAGCGCGCCTCCGAGCGGCAGGAACTGCTGATCGCCGAGCTCAATCACCGGGTGCGCAACATCCTGGGGCTGATTCGCGGGCTGGTGCGCCAGTCGCGCGCGCCCGGCATGGATACCGCCGCATATATCCGGATGCTCGAGGGCCGGATCGAGGCGCTCGCCCGCGCGCACGACCAGATCACCGAAGATAATTGGAGCCCGGCACCGCTCGGCCGGCTGCTGCGCACCGAGGCGGCGGCCTATCTCGGCGGCCGTGCGGGGCGTCTGGACCAGGACGGGCCGATGGTGCTGCTGCGCCCGGCCGCCTTCTCGACGCTGGCGCTGGTGTTCCACGAGTTGATGACCAACTCGGCCAAATATGGCGCGCTGTCGGACAGCGGCACGGTTTCGGTCCGGTGGTGGCTCGATCCCGAAGGCGATTGCCGGATCGAGTGGCGCGAGCGCGGCGGGCCCGTCGTGCAGCCGCCGACGCGGCAGGGCTTTGGCACCACGATCATCCAGCGCTCGGTGCCTTATGATCTCGGCGGCAAGGCGACGGTGCGCTACCCGCTGACCGGCCTGGAGGCGGAGTTCTGCATCCCGGCGCGGCATGTCGTCCTCGACGGTGACGCAGCCGAGAAGCACGCCCGCGACGTGGAAGAGCCGATCCCGATTCCGGTGGGCGGCGAAATGCGCCCGATCCTGCGCGGTCCGGTGCTGCTGGTGGAAGATAGCCTGATCATCGCGATGGACGCCGAGGACATCCTGCTGCGTCTGGGTGCCGAGCGGGTGGTGACCGCAGCTTCGATTGGAAACGCGATCGAGGAAATCGATGCGGAGCAGTTCGACGTGGCGATCCTCGACGTCAATCTCGGCGCCGAGACCAGTCTGCCGATCGCCGATCGCCTTCGGGCCGATGGCGTACCCTATGCCTTTGCGACGGGCTATGGCGAGCAGCTCCAGCTCGACGCGGATCATGCCGGCGTGCCGGTGCTGCAAAAGCCCTACACCGCGGTGAACATGGCGCGGATGCTGGAAGGGCTGCTGGGCCGGTAAGGCCGGGGGCCGATACCCCCCACCCGAAGGTGGGGGGAACCGTCGGATGCTCAGGCCAGCGCACCCTGCTGGGTGGGCGGCAGGCGTCGGGCAACGTCGCCGAGCATCCCCACCGCAGCCCGGCGCATCGGGTGCCAGAAGGCGGAGAGCGACAGCAGTGCCGAACCGATCACCAGCCCGGTGAAGGCGGCGCTCAGCTCCACCGAACCGCTCTGGTGGAACAGCGAGTACATCGCCCACAGCACATAAGCGAGGCTGGAGACGAGCAGCGCGCGGCGATCCACCGCCAGCGCCACGAAGGCGAAGAACAGATAGAGCGCAAAGACGAGCGCTGCCATCGGTGCGCCGATCTCGCCGTCGAACACGCCGAGCATGTGGAACACCGGATGCGCGATCAGCGGCGCGGCGGCGAGGTGCAGCCAGAAGGCCACGTCGGCACGGCGGGTGCGGCGTTCGAGATCGGTCATGTCCCACCGCATCGCCGCGATGAATGTCGCGATGCCGCCGACCAGCAGGATCGCGTTGATCCAGTCCTTGGCGGCAGGGATCAGCGAGGTGACCAGGCCCACCGAGACACCCACAACGGCGAGCGCGCCGGCAGCGACGGTGATCGGCACCATGAAGCGGCGCCAATGGACCCAGGCGGCGACGGCGGTCAGCGTGCCGGCAATGGCGGCGATCACGCCGGCGATCCGCTCGCGCTGGGGCTCGGTGGTGACGTGCAGCGCGGTTTCGATCCACGGGATGTTGATCACGATCAGCCCGGCGATCGTGGCGCCCGCGCCGGCGACGAAGCCGAGCAGCAGCAGGATCGAGGGAAGGGCGAGTCGACGGCGCGCCGTGAAATATTCGGCCAGCATCCAGCTGGTCGCCGCCACGGCCGCACCGCCGCCGATCAGGTTGGCGCCGACGATGCGCGGCTCGGGGCCGCTGCCGACGAGTGCCTGCACCAGGCTGCCGCCCAGCTTGCCGATCGCCAGCAGGATCAGCGCCGCCGCAATGGTGACGAAGATGTCGTTGAAGCCGCTCAGCAGCCGGAAATGCTCTTCGTCGACTGCGGGCGTCGCCCGGCTCGCGGCGACATAGTTGCGGAACGCCGTCGCGGCATCGGGGGTGAGTGCCCCCGCCTCCACGGCGCCTGCCAGTTCGCTTTCGCTATACATCGGCAATCCTCCTTCGTACCGGGAGAATGCCATGAGTGTATTGCTGATGCAATACGGTGATGCGCGTAGGCTAACGCTGCAGCTTGCTGAGGATCGCCATGGTCTGCTCCGCGCCCGATCCGGGGACAATCTCGCCCGTGCGATCGATGATCTGCGACCATTGCGCGGCGACGGCCTCGGGTGTCTGCTCGGCCAGCACCGCGCCTGGCGTGAGGGTGATGTAGGCCGCCTGCACCACGCCCGCGCCGGCGCCGACGATCATGTTGCTGGGGGCGTCCTCGGAGACGAGGAACAGCGCGGCGGGGGCGACATTCTCCGGCGCGAAGGCAGCAAAGGCGGCTTCGGGAAAGATGTCCTCGGTCATCCGCGTGCCCGCCACCGGCGCGATGGTGTTGACGCGGATGCCGTGCTTGGCGCCTTCGAGGTGCAGCGTCTTGGCCAGCCCGGCGAGGCCAAGCTTGGCCGCGCCGTAATTCGCCTGCCCGAAATTGCCGAACAGGCCCGTCGAGGAAGCGGTCATCAGGATGCGCCCATAGCCTTGCTCGCGCATCGTTTCCCACACCGCCTTGGTGGCGTTGGCCGAGCCGATCAGATGCACGTCGACGACGAAGGCGAAGTCCTCGGGGGTCATCTTGGCGAAGCTCCTGTCGCGCAGCACGCCGGCATTGTTGATCAGGATATCTATCCGGCCCCAGCGCGCCTTGGCGGCCTCGGCCATCGTGACCATCGCGGCGGCATCGGTGACGCTGCCGCCATCGGCGATCGCCTCGCCGCCGAGCGCCTCGATCTCCGCGACCACCGCGCGCGCGGCATCGGAATGGCCCGATCCGTCACGGCTGGCGCCCAGGTCGTTGACCACCACGCGGGCGCCGCGCCGGGCGAGTTCCAGCGCATAGGCGCGGCCGATCCCGCCGCCGGCACCGGTGACGATGGCGACGCGGTCGTCGAAGCGGATGGTCATGGGCAATGCTCTCCAACAAGGTTTTGCGGAGAGCCTAGGGGAGGTTGGCCGGTACGCCAACCTTGGGGATTATCACCCCTCCCGCCTTCGGGAGGGGATGGGGGAGGGTGTGTCGTGGAGGCTCTTGCCGCGACGGCGTCGCCTGCGACCCTCACACACCCTCCCCTGGCCCCTCCCGCAAGCGGGAGGGGGACGAAAGCGTTACTTGCCGCCGGGCTGGCGGCAATGGTCCTTCACGGTGCGCGAGCAGCGCGGATAGCTTGCCGGATCCGACGGCGGGGGCGGCGGGGCGGCGGCAGCAGCCGGGGCAGGCGCGGCTGCCGGGGGCGGCGGTGCCGCAGTGTCAGCCGGTGCCGGCGGCGCGGGCGGCGCAGGCGGGGCACCCTGCGCGGTCGTGCCCGGGGGCGGGGGCGGCGAGGGGGCCACGCCCGAACCCGGCGGCGGCGGAGGCGGCGGCGGGGGCGAGGCGTCGCCAGCGCCGGTCGTGCCGTTCATCGGCGCGGGGGGCGCTGCGGGATCGGTCTGCGGGGCCGTCTGGCCCTGCATCGGCGCTGCCGGCGGGGCGGGCTGTGCCTGGGTCTGGTCCGGCGTCGTCTGCTGCGCCGGCATATCCTGCGCAATGGCGGTGCCGCTAAGGACCATCGCCGAGGCGAGAAGCATCCACTTCATCTTGTGTCTCCTTCTTCATGAAAGACGAGGTGCGAACGTCCGCCGCGGCGGATTGTTGCAACCACGTTTCCGGGAAGCGGGAGCCGGGGCGCGGCGACAGATCGCCGTCGCGCCCCTGTTTCGGCTCAATTCCCCGCGTCGAGCGCGTAGCCGGCAGAGCGCACCGTGCGGATGATGTCCGGACGATTGCCCTTGTTGATCGCCTTGCGCAGGCGGCGGATGTGCACGTCGACGGTGCGCGATTCGATATCGCTGTCATGTCCCCACACCGCATCCAGCAGCCGCTCGCGCGAGAACACCCAGCCCGGATGCTCGAGGAAATGCTTGAGCAGCCGGAACTCGGTCGGCCCGAGCTGGATCACCTCGCCGCTGCGGCGGACCTTGTGGCCCACCGTGTCCATCTCGATGTCCGAATAGGTGAGCGCCTCGCCGGCCAGCGCCGGACGCACGCGGCGCAGCACCGCGCCGACGCGGGCGACCAGCTCGCGCGGCGAGAAGGGCTTGGTGACATAGTCGTCGGCGCCGGTCTCCAGCCCGCGGACGCGGTCTTCCTCTTCGCCGCGCGCGGTCAGCATGATGATCGGCACGTTCGCCGTTTCCGGCATGCGGCGCAGGCGGCGGCACACCTCGATGCCCGACAGTCCCTCGACCATCCAGTCGAGCAGCACGATGTCGGGCGTCGCCTCCTTGGCGAGCAGCAGCGCTTCCTCGCCGTCGGGGGTGTGCTTCACTTCATAGTCTTCGCGCTTGAAATGCCAGGTGACGAGCTCCGCAATCGCGGCATCGTCTTCCACCAGCAGCATCTTGACCCGTGCCATATGTTCCCCTCAGCTCCCGCTGCTTTCGCCGGCTTCCGCCTCGGCGAGATAGTGCCCGGTCGCGGCAAAATAGACCATTTCGGCGACGTTGGTTGCGTGGTCGCCGATCCTCTCCAGATTCTTGGCGACGAACAGCAGGTGCGCCACCTGGCTGATCGTGCGCGGATTCTCGACCATGAAGGTCACCAGCGTGCGGAAGATCGAATCGTAGAAATCGTCGAGCGCGGTGTCGCTGGCATGGACCTCGGCCGCCGCCTTGGCATCGCGCGCCGAGAAGGCGTCGAGCGCGGCGCGCACCATATCGGCGGCGAGCTGGCCCATCGCCGGGAGGATCGAGATCGCCTCGATCCGCTCCTCGCCCTCGGCGTGGATCATCGGCACGCGCTTGGCGATGTTCTTGGCATAATCGCCGATCCGTTCGATCACCGCCGCGATCTTGAGCGCGGCGATCACTTCGCGCAGATCGTCCGCCATCGGCGCGCGTAGGGCGATGACGCGGACGACGAGCTTTTCCAGCTCGGCCTCGATCGCATCGATCTGCTTGTCCTTCTTGCGCACGGTCTTGGCCAGCGCCTCGTCGCCGCGCTGCAGCGCCTTCATCGCGTCGTAGATCGCCTGCTCGGCCAGGCCGCCCATCTGCGAGATCAGCGCGCGCAGCTGGCCGATGTCCTGGTCGAACGCCTTGACCGTATGTTCCTGGGCCCCTGCCATCAGCCGTACCTTCCGGTGATATAGTCCTTCGTGCGCTCTTCGCGGGGCGCGGTGAAGAGGTTGTCGGTTTCGCCATATTCGACCAGCTGGCCGAGATGGAAGAAGGCGGTGCGCTGCGACACGCGGGCCGCCTGCTGCATGTTGTGGGTGACGATCACGATCGCATAGCGCCCGCGCAGCTCGTGGATCAGCTCCTCGATCTTGGCGGTGGCGATCGGATCGAGCGCGCTCGCCGGCTCGTCCATCAGGATCACTTCGGGATCGACCGCGATCGCGCGGGCGATGCACAGGCGCTGCTGCTGGCCGCCCGAAAGCGCGGTGCCGCTGTCGGAGAGGCGATCCTTCACTTCCTCCCAGAGGCCGGCGCGCTTCAGCGAGCGCTCGACGATGTCCTCCAGGTCGCTCTTCGACGCGGCCAGGCCGTGGATGCGCGGGCCATAGGCGACATTCTCGAAGATCGACTTGGGGAAGGGGTTGGGCTTCTGGAACACCATGCCGACGCGGGCGCGCAGCTGCACCACGTCCATGTCGTCGGCGTAGATATCCGCGCCGTCCAGCGTGATCTCGCCGCTCACCCGCGCGCTGGCGATGGTGTCGTTCATGCGGTTGAAGGTGCGCAGGAAGGTCGACTTGCCGCAGCCCGACGGGCCGATAAAGGCGGTGACCTTGTCCATGTCGACGTCGATCGACACGTCCTTCACGGCCTGTTTCTGGCCGTAGAACACGCTGACGCCGCGAGCCGACATCTTGTGGGGAGCGGGGGAGAGGGCGGTCATTACCAGCGGGTCTCGAACTTGTTGCGGAGGTAGATGGCGAGCCCGTTCATCGCGAGCAGCACCGCGAGCAGCACCAGGATCGCGGCGCTCGTCTTCTCGACGAAGCCGCGGCTGACCTCGTCGGACCAGAGGAAGATCTGCACCGGCAGCACCGTCGACGGATCGGTGAAGCCGCCCGGCGCGGTGACGATGAAGGCGCGCATGCCGATCAGCAGCAGCGGCGCGGTCTCGCCCAGCGCGCGCGCCATGCCGATGATCGTGCCGGTGAGGATGCCGGGCATGGCGAGCGGCAGGACATGGTGGAACACCACCTGGATCGGGCTCGCGCCGATGCCGAGCGCGGCGTCGCGGATCGAGGGCGGCACGCCCTTGATCGCGTTGCGGCTGGCGATGACGATGACGGGCATGATCATCAGCGCCAGCGTCACCCCGCCGACCAGCGGCGCCGAGCGCGGCAGCATCGGGCCGAAGCTGTGCCCGCCGATCTGCCAGGTGCCGAGGAATACCGCGAGGCCGAGCAGGCCGAAGATGATCGATGGCACCGCCGCGAGATTGTTGATCGAGACTTCGATCAGGTCGGTCCAGCGGTTCTTGGGCGCATATTCCTCGAGATAGATCGCCGAGAGCACACCCACCGGAAAGGCGATCAGGAAGGTGATCGCCATGGTGAGCAGCGAACCCTTGAGCGCCCCCCACACGCCTACCGCGACCGGATCGGTGGAGTCCGACTCGCTGAGGAACGCCCAGTTGAACCCGCGCCGGATCGCGCTCTGCTGCTGCAGCCGTGCGACGCCCGCTTCCATCGCCGGATCGCCATCGCCGGCAAGCGCCTGGTCGAAGCCGGTGGCGGCGGGGACATAGACCGTGGCGCGCCGATCGAGCAGCGACGGGTCGCGCTTCACCGCGCTGCGCACCGCCAGCCAGGCGCTCGGGGCGAGATAGCTGGCGCCGTCGGTGCCGAAGGCGCGGGTCGCGGCATTCTCAACCACGTCCTCCAGTCCCGCGCTCGCCAGCGCGAGATCGGCGGCGGGGGTGGCGAGCTGGTTGCGCTCGATCTTGAGGCCGTCCGCCTTCAGGTCGATCGGCAGCGCCAGTTCGGTGACGGTAAAGCCACGCCAGCCCTGCGCCACCATGGTGAGCAGCAGGAAACCGAGGAACGCCGCCGACAGGATCACCGCCCCGGCGCCGAGCACACGAAAGCGTCGCTCGGCGGCATAGCGGCGGCGGATGCGCTTCTGCATCGCCGGGCTCTTCCAGTCGGTCGGCCGGCGCTCGGCCGGGGCGGCGGGCTTACTCATAGGCTTCGCGATACTTCTTCACGACGCGCAGCGCGACGATGTTGAGCAGCAGGGTGATGACAAACAGCGTCAGGCCCAGCGCGAAGGCGGCGAGCGTCTTGGGGCTGTCGAATTCGGCCTCGCCGGTTAGCAGGTCGACGATCTGCTTGGTGACGGTGGTGGCGCTCTGCAGCGGGTTGAGCGTGATCGTCGCGGCGCCCGAGGCCGCCATCACCACGATCATCGTCTCGCCGATCGCGCGGCTGACCGCGAGCAGCACGCCCGCGACCACGCCGGGCAGGGCGGCGGGGACGAGCACGCGCGAGATCGTCTCGCTGGTGGTTGCGCCCATCGCCAGGCTGCCGTCGCGCATCGCGGTCGGCACGGCGGCCAGCGAGTCGTCGGCCATCGAGGAGACGAACGGGATGATCATCACCCCCATCACCAAGCCCGCCGCCAGCGCGCTTTCGGACGAGGCGAACGGATCGCCGAGCAGCACCGCCAGCTTGCGCACCGCCGGCGCGACGGTGAGCGCGGCGAAATAGCCATAGACCACGGTCGGCACGCCCGCGAGCATCTCCAGCGTCGGCTTCATCCATCGGCGCGTGGTCGGCGAGGCATATTGGGTGAGGTACACCGCGCTCATCAGCCCGAAGGGAATGGCGACCAGCATCGCGATCACCGCGCCGATGAAGAAGGTGCCCCAGAACAGCGGCACCGCGCCGAGCGAGGCGCCGGGATTCTTCGCGTCGATCACCTGCGGGCTCCAATGGGTGCCGAACAGGAACTGGGTGATCGGCACCTGCTGAAAGAAGCGCAGCGATTCCCAGAACAGCGAGACGAAGATGCCGATGGTGGTGAAGATCGCGATCAGCGAGGCGACCAGCAGCCCCATCATCAGCGTGCGCTCCACCTTCGAGCGCGCGCGGAAGTTCGGGCGGATGCGGCTGAGCGCAAAGGCCGCGCCGGCAAAGGCGAGCAGTGCCGCCGCCGCCGTGCCGGTCCAGGCGTAGCGGCGGCTGGCGGCACGCACCACCGGGGCGAGCTGGCGGGCCAGCGGATCGGCCTCGGTCTCGTACGGGTTCTTCGCGACCGCACGCGCCTGGGCGAGCACCGAGTCGCGCTCGAAGGCAAAGTCGGAAAGACCGGCGGCGGCTGGGCTCTGCAGCACGGTCTGGCGCACCAGCCCCGGGCTGATCCCGGACCAGACGACCAGGAACAGCAGCGGCGGCAGGATCGTCCACATGCCGACGAACCAGCCATGCTGCGCCGGCAGCGAATGCAGCCGCTTGGCGCCGCCGCGATCGAAGCGCAGCGCACGGGCGCGCGCCGTCAGCCAGCCGATCAGCCCCAGGCCCAGGATCAGGAACAGTAACGCGAAGGGGTTCACCGGCGGAGCATCTCAGCGAAATGGGGGGCGAAAGGCGGCGTCACTTGAGCGCGGCCGGAGCGAGCGGGGTGAGATCAGCCACGCGCTTCGCCATC
This sequence comes from Sphingomonas sp. NFR04, assembly GCF_900114095.1. Classification (GTDB taxonomy): domain Bacteria; phylum Pseudomonadota; class Alphaproteobacteria; order Sphingomonadales; family Sphingomonadaceae; genus Sphingomonas. Next base: position 117,210 of record NZ_FORV01000008.1, read on the forward strand.
TCCGCGCGCATCGCCTCGGGTGCCGCGATCAGTCCGCGCTTCACCAGCGGGCCGCCCGGGCCCCAGAGCGTGGTGTAGAGCGTGAGGAAATCCTTCAGCCCCGGCACGGCCTTGAGGTGGCGCTTCTTCACATAGAGGTAGAGCGGGCGGGCGCCCGGATACTGGCCGTCGGCGATCGTCGCATAGGTCGGCGCGACGCCCTCGATCGGCACGCCGTGCAGGCGGTTCTGGTTCTCTTCGAGATAGGAATAGCCGAAGATTCCCAGCGCATTGGGGTTCTGCGCCAGCCCCTGGACGATCAGATTGTCGTTCTCGCCCTTGTCGACATAGGGGCCGTCATCGCGGATGCGGCGGCATTCGGCGTCATAGTGCGCGGGATCGGCCTCGGCCTTGAGTTTGGTGGCGTTGGGGTCTGCCTCCAGGCAGCCGGGCGCCAGCATCAGCTCGACAAACGCGTCGCGGGTGCCGCTGGTCGAGGGTGGGCCCATCACCAGGATCGGGATCGCCGGGAGGCTGGGGTTCACGTCCTGCCAGGTGCGCGCGGTGTTGGGCTTGCCGAGCGGCTTGGCGGCCAGCGCGAGATAGACGTCGCGCTTGCTCAGCTGGAGCCGGGGCCCCTGGTTCGATTCCGCCATCGCCACGCCGTCCAGACCGATGACGATCTCCAGGATCTCGCCGACTTGGTTCTGCTCGCAGCGATCATATTCCTTGCGCGTCATCCGGCGCGAGGCGTTGGCGATGTCCGGGAACTGCGCGCCCACGCCCTCGCAGAAGCGGCGCAGGCCGGCGCCGCTGCCGATCGATTCCACCACCGGCGCCTTGCGGCCGCTGCGCGCGTTGACGAAGGCTTCCGCCACGGCGGTGGTGAAGGGATATACGGTGGAGGAGCCGACGACGCGGATTTCGCGCGTGGCGCTTCCGTCGCACGCCGACAAGGCGAGCGTGCCGAAGGCGATCAGCGCTAGACGACCCAGCATCGTCACTTCTTGCTCCCCGAGGATGGCGGTGTTTCGGATCGCGGAGTCTGCGCCTCGCTTCCCACGCATTGCCCATCCGGCAATCGCGTTACGACTTTATGACACTCGGCTCGATCGGCAACCGCACCGAGACGGTGGTGCCGACGCCCACCGTCGACGCGATATCGAACCGCCCGCGGTGACGCTCGACCACATGCTTGACGATGGCGAGCCCCAGACCGGTGCCGCCCAGCGAGCGGCTCCGTCCCGAATCGACGCGATAAAAGCGCTCGGTGAGGCGCGGAATATGCTCGGCGGGGATGCCTTCGCCCTGATCGGTCACGGCGAAACGGACCATCGTGTCGCCCTCGCTGCGCAGCGAGACGGTGACCGGCGTGCCCGCGCGGCCATATTTCATCGCATTGCCGATCAGATTGTGGAGCAGCTGGCTGAGCTGGGTACGGTCGCCGCGCACCGGGGGCACCGCCTCGATCTCGGTCACCAGATCGGCGGCGCGGGCGCTGCCGGAAAGCTCGGTGCACACCTGGCCGATCAGGTCTGCGAGCTGCACCGATTCTGCCGGCGCGCGATATTTCTCCGCTTCGATCCGGCTGAGCGAGATCAGGTCGCTGATCAGCCGGTCCATGCGTCGCGCCTCGTCGTGCATGATCTTGAGGAAGCGGGCGCGGATCCCGGGTTCCTCGCCGGCGCCGTCAGCCAATGTCTCGACATAGCCGAGCAGCGAGGCGAGGGGGGTGCGCAGCTCGTGGCTGGCATTGGCGACGAAGTCGACGCGCATCCGGTCGGCGGTGTAGCTGCCGGTGCGGTCGACCAGATGGACGACGCGCTCGCCGGTCTCCAGCGTGCGGACGCGCATCTCCCAGCGCTGCTCGCGGGTGCCGAGGCCGACCAGATGGATCGGCGCGCTATGGTCCTCGCCCGGATCGAGCAGGCGTTCGGCGGCGGCCGGGTGGCGGATCGCGAGGCGGACATCCTCGCCGAGGATGTGCTCGCCGAGCAGCGCGCGGGCGGCGGCGTTGGCGGCGATCACGCGGGTGGCGGCGGTCACCAGCACCGGCTCGGCAATGGCCTCGATCACCTCGGCGAAGGCCGGGTCGCGGTCGGCTGCTGCGGCATCATCGCGCGGCGCGGGGGCGGGGTCGCCGCCGATCGCGACGACCAGCACCGCGGCGATGGCACCGACCAGCAGCACCAGCGTCAGCTGCAGGTCCCCGCCGACCAACAGCCCGACGATCGCCGAAAGCGCGGCGACACCCAATGCGAGGCTGATTCGGAAGCCATGGGCCGAAAGCATGGCGCCTTCTAGCGCGCAATCGTCCCAAGACGAGCCCGTATTTACGATTGCGAAATGGGCGCGGGCGCAGAAGAAGAAGGCGATGGACGATCCCAAATCCGAAGATATGCCGACCCGTCGGCGCGCGCTGATGCTCGGCGCCGCGAGTGCGGCCGCGATCGTCTCGATCCGCCCGGCACTGGCGCAGACCAATGCCTCGGTGATGCAGTGCGAGATCCCGGTGACCGATCCCGGCCGCGCGGGCAGCTATATCGCCCCTGACGGCCGCGTCGTGCCGGCGCGCACGCCGGGTGCCTTTCCGGCACCGGGGCGCAACTTCAAGGCGCAGGACGTCAAGCGCGCGCTCAATGGCGGCACGCTGCCGGGCACCGATCCGCAGGCGAGCCGCGCCTATACCAATTACATCCGCCGCCTGCAGCGCGGGACCAGCGGCTTCACCTGCTTCGCCTCGCTGCAGATGCCGCGCGGCTGAGGGCCGGGCGGTGTTCTATCGCGCCGCCGATCCCGCGACGCTGCGCATCGTGCCGCTCGATGCGCTGACGCTGATCTACCACCGCGCCTCGGGCATCACCCATATCGTCGACGCGCCGGTGCCCGAAATTCTCGACATCCTCGGCGAAGGCCCGCGCGACGTGGCCGGGCTACTCGGGGTGCTGAGCGAGCGCTTCGAGCTCGCCGATCCCGATCCGGCGGCATTGGCGGTGCGGCTCGACGAACTGGTCGCGGCCGGGCTGGTGGAGCGGACATGCGCCATCTGAAGCTGCTGCGGATCGGACCGCTGGGCTTCCGCATCGGCAGCCACTGGCGCGGCCCCGTCGCGACGCTCGACGATCTCTACCGGGCCTATCCCGGCCCCGAGGACGGCATCGCGGACTTCAACGTCCACCTCTTCGCCGCGCGGCCGTGGCGCAGGGTGTTCCGCCCGTCCGTGCACATCGCGGGGGATTTCGTGATCCCCGACGCGGCGCCGCTGCCGCTCGCCCAGGGCCTGCTCGCCGCCGAGATGGGGATGAACCTGCAGATGGCGCTCGGGCTGCGGCGCTATCTGCTGCTCCACGCCTCGATGGTCGAGCGGGACGGGCGGGCGGTGCTGATGACGGGCATTTCGGGAGCGGGGAAATCGACCCTCGCCGCGCTGCTGATGGGGCGCGGCTGGCGGCTGATGGGCGACGAGTTCGCGCTGATCGACTGCGCCACGGGCCTCGCCCACGCCTTTCCCCGGCTGGTGAGCCTGAAGAACGAGGCGATCGATATCGTCGCGCAGGCGCTGCCCGGCGCGCGCTTCGGGCCGCTGCTGGAGGGGACGCCCAAGGGTGCGATCCGCCATCTGGTGCCCGACGCCTGCGCCATCGCGGCGATGGCGGTGCCGGCCGAACCCAGCCTGATCCTGTTCCCCCGCTTCGGCTTCGAGGCGGCGGAGCGGCCGGTGCTGCCGAGCGAGGCGTTCGTCCGCCTCACCCAGGCCTCGACCAACTATGTCACGCTTGCCGAGCGCGGCTTTGAGGCGCTGACCCGGCTGGTGCAGACGGTGCCGTCGCGGGCGATCGACTATCCCGATGCGGAAACCGCGCTGGCGATGGTGGAGGCGCTGGCATGAACCCCGCGCTGCTGCTCGCCCGCGTGCTGCGCGCGCCCGGCGCGATTGAGGGCCTGACGGCTGCCGATTGGAATGCGCTCTGGGCCGTCGCGCGGGCCGAGCAGCTGGCAGGCACGCTCGCGCATCGCATCGCCGGGCTGCCGATGCCCGCGGCGGCCGCGCGGCTGGTGGAGGACGCCATCGCCTCGGCCGAGCAGGGCCGCACCGCGGCGCTGTGGGAAGCCGAGATGGCGCGCCGCGCGCTTGCCGGGATCGACGCGCCGGTCGTGCTGCTCAAGGGTACCGCCTATGCCGCGGCGGGACTGTCGTCTTCGACCGGGCGGGTGATCGGCGATCTCGACATCCTCATGCCGAGCGAGGCGATCGCGGGGGTGGAAGCAGCGCTGCTCGCGGCTGGGTGGGAATGGGTGAAGCCCGATCCCTATGACGACGCCTATTACCGCCGCTGGATGCACGAGCTGCCGCCGCTGATCCACCGCGACCGCGACAAGATGATCGACGTCCACCACACGATCCTGCCGCTCACCGCGCGCATCCACCCGGACGCGGTGGCGCTGCTGGCGGACAGCGTGGCGCTGGAGAACGGACTGCGTATCCTCGGGCCCCAGGACATGCTCTGCCACGCCGCCGCGCATCTGTTCGCCGATGGCGACCTCGCGGGCGGGATGCGCAACCTGTGGGACATCCACTGCCTGCTCGGCGAGTTCGGGTTCGATGGGCTGGCCGAACGCGCGGCGCATCACGGACTGGGTGCCGCCATGCGCCGCGCGGTGCGGCAGGCGGTGCGCCTCTACGGCACCGAGGCCCCGCCCGCATGGCAGGGGTGGGACTGGCTCGACCCGCTGTTCCACCGCCGGCTGACCGCGCGCGATGCCTGGGGCCGCTCCACTCGCAAGGCGGTGCAGCTCGGCTTCTACCTCCGCTCGCACGCGCTGCGGATGCCGCCGGCGATGCTCGCCCGGCACCTCTGGACCAAGTGGCGCAAGGGGCATCGGCCGGGCTGAACCGGCCGATGCCCTTCGCGATCAGAAGGTGGCGATCTTCACCATGAAGCGGATGTTGCGCCCCGGCTGGATCACCAGATCCTTGTTGAGCGAAGTCGCGTTGCGCGCGATCTCGTCGGTCAGGTTCTGGCCGACGATGGCGAACTCGATCCCCGGCTGCGACTTGAACGGCCGCCAGGCGATGTTGGCGTTGATCATGTTGTAGCCCGGCGTCTCGGTGTCGAACGCGCCGAACTTGGTCTGCTTGGCATTGTGGACGAACTGCACCGCGCCGTCGAACTGCGGCGTGAACAGGTTCATGCCGGCACCCAGCCGATAGGGCGGGATGCGCGGCACGTTGCCGCCATCGTCCAGCGTCGCGCGGGTATAGTCGGCCAGACCGGTCAGCTGCAGCGTCTGGTCGTGCTGGTGGAACAGGTCGAGGCTCGCCTTGCCTTCCAGCCCGCGGAAATGCGCGCCCTGCTGGCGATAGTTCAGCTCCTTCAGGTCGCCGTCGCCGCCGAGCGCGCAGGTTCCGTCGTCGTCGCAGGTGCGGCCGGTGAGGTCGCCATAGATATAGTTCTTGAACCAGGTCGAATAGGCGCTGCCGTCGAAGTGGAAGCGATCGACATTCACCCGCAGCGTCGCCTCGATCGAGTTGGCGCGCTCGATCTTCAGGTTCGGATCGCCGGTCTCGAAGGTGTTGGGGCCGTCATGCCCGCCGCGCGCGAACAATTCGGTGATCGCCGGGGCACGGCCGGTGCTCGAACCGGTGAAGCCCAGCTTCACATGGCTGCCGACATCGAGCAGCGCGCCGATCGCGCCGCTGACCGGGGTGAACTCGCGCACGGTGAACACGTCGCCCGCGGGTGTGCCTTCGTTGCGGACATGCTCGACCCGGCCGCTGGCTTGGAGGTGCAGGATGTCGGCAACCGGCACCTCGGTGAAGAGATAGGCCGCTTCGCTCTGCGTGGTGGTGGGGAACAGATAGCTGCTGTCGTCGCCGATCGCCGAGAACTTGCGGTTCTGCACCTCGAAGCCGATCGCCGAGTTGCGGATCAGTCCCAGCGGGTTGAGCAGGAATTCGAGATGGCCGTCGAACTCCTTGTTGTGGAACGTCGTGTCGATCGTGCCGTCCGGCTCCTTCTCGTCATGCGTATAGTCGGCATAGCTGGCGTCGAGGTTGATCGACTTGAGCGGGCCGGCGTTCACCGCGAACACGTCGCGCGACATTACCTTGGTCTGGCGCATGTCGATATAGGTGGTGTCGCTGGGGATGCCGTATTTCGAGTTATACTGGCTGACCGACAGGCCGACATGGCTCGCATCGTCGCCGCCGAAGAAGTAGGAGCCGCCGACGGACGCGCCGTGCCCGCGGAAGAAGCTGTTCTGCTGGACGCCGAGCGGCGTGTCGTAGTCGCTCGCGTCGTGGTAGAAGCCGTCAGCGTGCAGCGCGAACTGGCCCAGCCTGGCGTCGACCAGCGCGCCGCCTTCGCCCACCTTGGCGGCGCTGCCATAGCTGCCCACCGCTTCGCCCGAGATCGGATCGCTCGGCAGTTTCATCGGCACGCGGTTGTTGATCACGTTGACCACGCCGCCGATCGCCTGGCTGCCATAGCGCAGCGTGCCCGCACCGCGGACGACCTCGATGCTCTCCGCCGCGAAGGGATCGACGGGGATGCCGTGGTCGGGGCCGATGTCCGACACGTCGGAGCTGCTGGCGCCGTTCTCGAGGATGCGGACCCGCGTCGCGTCCATCCCGCGGATGATCGGCCGGCTGGCGCCGCTGGCGAAGCCGGTGGCGGCGATCCCCGGCTCCTGTGCCAGCGCATCGCTGATGCTCGCCCCACCGCTGCGCAGGATCTGGTCGCGATCGACATGGGTGACGATGGTCGGCACCTCGTCGCTCGCCACGGCATAGGGCGTGGCGGTGACAACGATGATGTTCTTGTCGTTGGCCTGCTGCGGATCGGGGTCGGCAAAGGCATGGGGGACGAACGCGACGATCGCCGCGCCCGCGAGAAGGGCAGTACGCATGAAGGAAACTCCGTGAACCTGGGGTGCGCCGCTCGGGCGGCGCGTATCGTTGGTCAGGCGCGGAGTTCAGGCGGCGCGCGGCTGCGCCAGGCGTGCGAGCGGACGAGCCGCGGCGCCGGATCGGCGGCGAGCGCTGCATGCCATTCGGCTGCCGGCAGCGGCGGCGCGACGGTAGGGGGCACGGAGGCGAGATAAGCGGAGGCCGACGCGACCTCGTCGCAGAGCGGGCAATCCTCGTCGTCGTCGCTTTGCCGGGGTGCGTGGTGCGAGGCGTGCGTCGTCGCGGCCCAGCCTTGTCCCGGATGCACATGCGCGCGGACGATCCCCGCCTGCCAGCATAGCGCGAACGCCAGCAGCAGCGCCGGCAGCAGCCGGACAAACAGACCAGGGATGCGGAAGACGCGCATCCGCAATGCCGTACTGCAGCATCGCATATGTTTCAATATATCATTGGCGGATGGCGGCGATATCGATCCGTGTCGTGGCGGCGAGGACCAGCGGGGCGGGGCGGTGCGAGACGAGGACCAAGCCGGTGCCGGTCGATTGGAGCCAGGCATCGACGCGACGGATCAGCTCCGCTTCGGTCGCGCCGTCCAGCCCTTCGCTGGGCTCGTCGAGCAGCAGCCAGGGGCGTCCCGCGAGCAGCGCGCGGGCGAGCGACAGCCGCTTGCGCTCGCCACCCGATAGCGTGCCGCCGGCCTCGGCGAGCGAGGTCTCCAGCCCGCCGGGCATCGCGCGCACCGTCGCATCGAGGCAGGCGGTGTGGAGTGCCTCCCACATCGCCGCCTCGGTGATGCCGGGGCGGGCGACGCGGAGATTGTCGGCGATCGAACCGGCGATCAGCACGGCGTCCTGTGGGGCGAGCGCGAACTGGCGGCGGAGCGTGTCGGCACTGCACTGTCCGATCGGCGTGCCATCGAGCGCGAGTACATGCACGGGCGTGCGGAGCCCGGCCAGCGCCTCGATCAGCCGTGTCTTGCCGGTACCCGACGCGCCGGTGATCGCCACGCGGGCGCCTGGCGCAAGCGTGTGGCTGCCGAGGGTGATCGGCCGGGCGACGGTGTCGGCCGGGGGCGCCGCGACGAGCTCTCCCGGAAGCTCGGCCAGCGTGGCGAGGCGGGCGAGGCCCTGTTCGACGCTCGCCTGGCGCAGCGCGGTGCGGGCGAAGGCCGCCATCGCCTCGACCGACGCAGCGGCGGCGAGCAGCGCCAGCGCGCGGAGCAGGGCACTGCCGTCGGACAGCGCGAAGACGATCGCCGCGGTAAGCGCGCCATAGCCGGCGAGCAGACCGGCCACCGCGCCGTCGCCGCGCGCCAGCGCCGCACGGGCGCGGTCGAGAGGGCGGGAGAGTTCTGCAATCGTGTCCGCCACGCGGGGGGCGAGGCCATAGGCGATGATCTCGGGCCGGGCGGCGGCATAGTCGACGAACGCGGTGCGCAGCGCCCCCAGCGCTTCCGCAGCCTCGGCGGCGGGACCGGTGGTGAGGCGGCGCGCGGCAAGGGTGAGCAGCGGCGGCAGCGCGGCCAGGAGCAGCGCCAGTGCGAGCGCGGCCTTCCATCCGGCCAGCGCGACCAGCGCCACGGCGAACACCGCGGCGGCGAGGCTGGCGGGGCGGCTCGGGCGGCGGACGACCAGGTCTTCCAGCGCTTCGATGTCGCCGATCAGCCGGGCGCTGGCGTCGCCGCCGGCAAGGTCCGGCGCGGTGCGGCTGTCCTGCGCGGCGAGTTTGCCGAACAGTCGGCCGCGCAGATCGGCCATGGCGGTGAGCGCGGCCTGGTGCGACAGCAGGCGTTCCCCGTACCGGCCGCCGGTGCGCAGGATGGCGAGGCCGCGGATCGCGGCGCTGGGGATCAGATAGTTGAACGCGGCGACCGCAGCCGCGCCGCTCGCCCCGGCGATCGCGGCACCGGTGAGGAACCAGCCGGACAGCGCCAGCAACAGGATCGCGGCTAGCCCGGCGATGGTCGCGCAGGCGAGCGCCTGGCGCAGTGTGCGGCGTTCGGGGGCGGCGAGGGGGAAGGGGTTCACAGCGTCACCTCGGCATCGGCGGCGGCGATCAGGCGCGGGTCATGGGTGGCGACGATCACCGCGCGCTCGGTGGCGACCGCGCGGAGCAGCGCGGTGATCGCGGCGGCGCTTTCGACATCGAGATCGGCGGTGGGCTCGTCGGCCAGCAGCAGCGGGCGGTTCGCCAGCAGCGCACGGGCGAGACCGAGGCGGCGGCGTTCGCCGCCGGACAGGCCCGAGCCTCGGTGGTCGAGGGGGAGGTCAAGCCCGGCGCTGCGGCGGGCGAGCATCGGGCCGAGGCCGACGCGGTCGATCGCGGCGAGCAGTTCCTCGTCGGAAGCGTCCGGCGCTGCGAGGGCAAGGTTGTCGCGCAGGGTGCCGGGCAGGATCAGCGGGTGCTGCGCGGCCCAGGCGATGGGGTTGGTATCTCCCGATGCACTTATTCCCCCCTCCCGCTTGCGGGAGGGGATGGGGGAGGGTGCGACGTGGGGGGCTTGCCCCGACGGCGTCGCCCGCGCGCCCGACTCACCCTCCCCTAGCCCCTCCCGCAAGCGGGAGGGGGACTGATGGCGGGAGCGTTCCGGCGCTTCTTGGGGGGAGAGGAAGCGCAGGCTGCCACCGCTCGGTACGATCTGCCCGGCGAGGGCAGCGAGCAGGCTCGTCTTTCCGCTGCCGGTCGGCCCGGTCAGGGCCACCATGCCGGTCGCGCCAAGCCCCAAGCTGACAGGCCCTATCGTCCGCCCCGGCCACGCGATCACCAGGTCCTTCGCCTCCACACCCGCGAACACCTCCGGCGCGGCGGCAGGCGCCACCACCTTCGGCACCGCCGCGATCGCCATCCGCGCCGCTTCGCCGAGTTGCTTGTCATGATACGCCGCGGCCAGCCGCCGCATCGGCAGATAGAATTCCGGCGCCATCGCCAGCGCGAAGAACGCTTCGCGCAGGGTCAGCGTCTCGGGATCGGGGAAGGGGAGGAGGCCGAGCAGGCTGAACCCGCAATAGACCGCGACAAGCGCCACCGCGAGCGCCGAGAAGAATTCGAGCACCGCGCTCGACAGGAAGGCGACGCGCAGCACCGCGACCGTGCGCACGGCAACTTCGCGGGTGGCGATGCCCACCTGCCGCGCGATCCGCTCCTCGGCGGCGAAGTGGCGCAGGATGGGGAGGGTGCGGACGCGGTCGACGAACAGGTCGGACAGGTCCCCCAGCGCCTCCAGCTGGCGCTCCGAGGCGCGCCTGGCGGCGGTGCCCGCCAGGATCATGCCGAAGATGAAGGGAACGAGTGTGCCGAGCAGGATGCCGGCCGCCACCATGCTCGCGCAGGCGATGATCGCCACCGCCACCAGCGGCGCGGCGGCGGCCGCGACCCGGGCGGGGACGAAGCGCGTCTCATAGCCCTCGATCGTCGCGACATGGTCGATCGCGAGCACCGCCGACTGCCCGCTCGATGGCGCCGCGCCGCTGCCGAACAGCCGCGCCACCAGGCTGCGACGAAGGGGCGTGGTGGTCGCCTGCGCGCCGCGCACCGCGAGCACCGGCACGCCCCAAGCCGTGGCGGCACGGATCAGCCCGCCCCCCAGCATCGCCGCGAATACTGCGCCGGGCACCGCCTGCCCGGCGGCGGCCGAAGCGACACCGTCCGCGATGCCCCAGGCGAACAGCGCGGCGCCGCCCAAATCGATGATCCAGGCGAGCCCGGCCTGCTTCTGAAGCGTCATATTCGCCAATGCTAAAGCCTCATTCCGGTTGCGACAGGAATAGGGGATGTTCCGCATAGGCGCCGCCCACACCAAAGCCTAGGCCGCGGATCACCGGCTCTTTGCTGAGGATAAACCTATGGATATGGCAGTCGTTGAACTGTCGCGCCTGCAATTCGCGCTGACAGCGATGTACCACTTCCTGTTCGTGCCGTTGACGCTGGGCCTTTCCGTGATGCTCGTCATTACCGAAAGCGTCTATGTCGTCACCGATCGCCCGATCTGGAGGGACATCACCCGTTTCTGGGCCAAGCTATTTGGCATCAACTTCGTTCTCGGTGTCGCCACCGGCCTGACGATGGAATTCGAATTCGGGACCAACTGGTCCTATTACTCGCACTATGTGGGTGACATCTTCGGGGCGCCGCTGGCGATCGAGGGGCTGATGGCCTTCTTCCTCGAAGCTACCTTTGTCGGCCTGATGTTCTTCGGCTGGGATCGCCTGTCGAAGCGCCAGCATCTGATGGTCACCTTCCTCACCGCGCTCGGCACCAATCTCTCCGCGCTGTGGATCCTGGTCGCCAATGGCTGGATGCAGCACCCGGCGGGTGCGACGTTCAACCCCGAGACGATGCGCATGGAAGTCACCGACTTCATGGCGGTGGTGTTCAACCCCGTCGCCCAGGCGAAGTTCGTCCACACGGTGAGCGCCGGCTATGTCTGCGCCAGCGTGTTCGTCCTCGGCATCTCGGCCTATTATCTGCTGCGTGGCCGGCACCTGGAACTCGCCAAGCGCAGCTTCGCGGTGGCGGCGGCGTTCGGCCTGGCAGCATCGCTGTCGGTGGTCGTGCTCGGCGACGAGAGCGGCTATGCGCTGACCGACAACCAGAAGATGAAGCTCGCGGCGATCGAGGCCGAATGGCACACCGAGGCGGCGCCTGCCGGCATCACCGTGTTCGGCCTGCCGTCGAACCAGGGCCGCGAGACCTATTTCCAGGTCAAGGTGCCCTATGTGCTGGGCCTGATCGGTACGCGTAGCCTGACCGGCCAGGTGGAAGGCATCTATTCGCTGGTCGGCAAGGCCCGGCTGCGCATCGAGAACGGCCTCACCGCCTATGATGCGCTGCAGACGCTGAAGACCGACCGCCAGAACGTCGCCGCACGGGCGAAGTTCGAGGGGGCGAAGAACGACCTGGGCTATGCCCTGTTGCTCAAGCGCTGGGTCACCGATCCGCGCCAGGCCACCGACGCGCAGAAGGATCGGGCCGCCTGGTCGACCGTTCCCAACGTGCCGGCCGTATTCTGGCTGTTCCGCGGGATGGCGGCGCTCGGCTTCTTCTTCATCGCCTTCTTCACCGCTGCGCTCTACTACGCCAATACGCGCCGCTTCCACCGCAAGTGGTTCCTGCGCACGGCGATGTGGGTGATCCCGCTGCCTTGGCTCGCGATCGAGTTCGGCTGGGTCGTCGCCGAAGTGGGCCGCCAGCCCTGGGCGGTGGACGGCGTGCTGCCGACCTTCCTCGCCACCTCGAGCCTGACCGTACCCGCCTTGTGGACCACGATCATCGGCTTCACCGCGCTCTACGGCCTGATGGCGGTGATCGAGTTCCGGCTGATGCTGGCGGCGATCAAGCACGGGCCCGAGACCTATGAGCCCTGGCAACCCCGCCACGATCCGGTGCCGACCGCACCCGATCCGCGGCCGCTCCACGCCGTCCCCGCGGAATGAGCGCGAGCAAGGAGAAAGAACATGTCCATCCCGCTCGATTATGAAATCCTGCGCCTCATCTGGTGGGCGCTGCTGGGGGTGCTGCTGATCGGCTTCGCGCTGACCGACGGCTTCGACCTGGGAACGGCGGCGCTGCTGCCGTTCGTGGGCCGCACCGATGAAGAGCGCCGCATGGTGATCAACACCGTCGGGCCGACCTGGGAAGGCAACCAGGTGTGGTTCATCCTGGGCGGCGGCGCCATCTTCGCCGCCTGGCCGTTCGTCTATGCGGTCAGCTTCTCGGGCTTCTACCTGGCGATGTTCCTGGTGCTGTCGGCGCTGATCCTGCGGCCGGTCGGCTTCAAGTACCGCTCCAAGCGCCCCGACGCCGCCTGGCGTTCGCGCTGGGACTGGGCGCTGTTCGTCGGCGGCTTCGTGCCCGCCCTCGTCTTCGGCGTCGCGGTGGGCAACGTGCTGCTGGGTGCGCCCTTCCGGCTCGATAGCGACCTGCGCTCCTTCTACGAAGGCACGCTGCTCGGCCTGTTCACCCCGTTCAGCCTGATCGCCGGCCTGCTCTCGGTCGCGATGCTGGTGCTGCACGGCGCCGGCTGGTTGAGCCTCAAGGCCGAAGGCGCGGTCGTGGAGCGCGCCCAGCGCTTCGGCACCGTCGCAGCGATCCTCGCGATCCTGCTGTTCGCCGTCGGCGGCGTGTTCGTCGCGTACGGCGACATGGGCTACCGCCTGCTCGGCGCGGTCGATCCCAACGGCCCGTCCAACCCGCATCTGATCCAGACGATCAAGGCGCCGGGCGCATGGCTCGATAACTATGGCACCCATCCGTGGATGCTGATCGCTCCGGTGCTCGGCTTCCTGGGCCCGGTGCTGGCGCTGGTCGGGATCCGCGGGCGCAAGAGCGCGCTGGTGTTCGCCGGTTCGTCGATCGCCAATGTCGGCATCATCGCCACCGTCGGCCTGTCGATGTTCCCGTTCATCCTGCCGAGCGCGATCGACCCGGCCTCCAGCCTCACGGCCTGGAACGCGTCGTCGAGCCACCTCACGCTGTTCATCATGCTGGGTTGCACGCTCGTCTTCCTGCCGATCGTGCTCGCCTACACCGCCTGGGTGTACAAGGTGATGTTCGGCCGCGTCAGCGGGGAAGAGCTGCGGCTCAACCCCGACCTCTACTGAGGAGTACAGCCCATGTGGTATTTCGCCTGGATCCTGGGAACTTGCCTGGCCGTCGCGGTCGCCGTGCTCAATGGCATCTGGCACGAGTTCCATTCGGACCCGAACTCGGACCTCACCGTCCTGGACTGAGCACGAACGAAAAGGGGCGGCCGCATCGCGACCGCCCCTTCTTCCCCGAAGGCCGGCGATCCTGACAAGGGCTCGGCCGGCCTTTGTCTTTCGCTAGACCGGCCCGCCCTCGGCGCGGCGTTCGAAGATCGCCGCCAGCTCGAGGTGCAGGCGCTTGTGCCGTTCGTTGGGAGCATGAGTCGCGCGGTCCCGCTCCTGCTCGGCGCGCAGGCGGAAATGGTTCGTGAGGGGCGCCTGGTGCACGGAGGACATCGACCCGATCTCGGTTTGGGTTTCGTTCATTGCCTGCCCAATGTCGTATTGATCGCCGTCTTCGGCCATTCCGTAGAAGTCACGGTGTGTATCGCTACGGGATCAGGCACTTGCGCTTGACGCACGCAGGATCCGTGACCGGCGACTCGCCCGGAACCGAGCGCCGCCGCCTCCCGTTACCCGGCCATCGCCATCACGACAGGAGCATGATGTGGAGCGGTTGATTGCCGACCTTCCCGGCTGGGTGACGAGCATCGCGCTGATCGCGGTTGCGATCACGGTGACGCTGCTGGTGCACCGGTTGACCTTCTCGCTCGGGCGTCGCGCCGCGGCGCACAGCAAGGGACAGTTGGACGACATCGTCATCCGGCGCCTGTACCGCCCAGCGCGCTGGCTGCTGGTCGCGATCGGCTTATCGTTCATCCAGCCGGGGCTCGACCTCGGCACGAGCGGCACCCGCGCCTGGGCCCAGGCGGCCGGATTGCTGGTGCCCGGGCTGATCGGCTGGATCCTGGTCGCGCTGCTCGGCGTGATCTTCGACTGGGTGCTGCTGCGCGCGGATGTGACCGTCGAGAACAATCTGCGCGCGCGGCGGCGGCGGACCCGCGCCTCGATCCTACACCGCGTGATCGTGTTCGTGGTGCTGTCGATCACCTTCTGCCTGATGCTGATGAGCATCCCCAGCGTGCGCAGCATCGGCGTGACGCTGATCGCCTCGGCCGGTCTCGCCGCCCTGGCGGTGGGCGCCGCCGCCCAGCCCGCGCTCAAGAACCTGATCGCGGGCATCCAGATGGCGTTTTCCGAGCCGATCCGGCTCGACGACGTGGTGATCGTGGAAGGGGAGTGGGGGCGGATCGAGGATATCCGCCTCACCTATGTCGTCGTGCGGCTATGGGACGAACGGCGGCTGGTGGTGCCGGTGTCGCAGTTCCTGGAGAAGCCCTTCCAGAACTGGACGCGCGAGACCAGCCAGCTGCTCGGCAGCGTGTTCTGGTATCTCGATCCCGCCGCGGACATCCCCCGGCTGCGCGCCAAGCTGGAAGAGCTGGTCAAGGCCAATCCGCGCTGGGACGGCCGCTTCTGCAACCTGCAGGTGACCGACACCAAGCCCGAGGCGATCGAGGTGCGTGGGCTGATGACGGCCAAGGATGCCTCGACCGCCTTCGACCTGCGCTGCGACATCCGCGAAGGCCTGCTCGCCTATATCCGGCAGGAGATGCCCGAGGCGTTGGTCCGCACCCGCGGGCTGCTGGAGTTTAACCGACCGCGTATGGAGAGCGCCTCCTTATCCTGAAGCGGTCATCCCGGCGAAAGCCGGGATCCAGTCGCCGCTCGGTCCCAGCAAGAGCCTAGACGGCGGCCCCAATGGATCCCGGCTTCCGCCGGGATGACGAAGCGCGTAGTCCGATCGGATTCCGTCTTCAGCCTTGGTATTACGCCTCGACCGGAAGCCGCGTCTCCGTCTCCATCGGCACGCTCCTGAGCTCGTCGGTGAACTTCTTGAGCCACCACATCACGTCCTGTTCGTCGACGCCCGCCTTCAGCGCCTGCCAGCGCTCGATCCGCTCTTCGAGCGACATGTTGAGCGCCTGGCAGATCGCGTCGGAGACTTCCTCGGCGCTATAGGGATTGACCAGCAGCGCCTGCTCCATCTGGATCGCTGCGCCGGCGAACTTGGAGAGGATCAGCACGCCGGGATCCTCGGGATCCTGCGCCGCGACATATTCCTTGGCCACCAGGTTCATCCCGTCGCGCAGGGGCGTGACGAGGCCGATCTTGGCGGCGCGGTAGACGCCGGCGAGCACATCGCGCGGATAGCCCTGGTTGACGTAGCGCAGCGGCACCCAGTCAAGATCGGCATGCGCGCCGTTGATCTTGCCCGACAGGCCTTCCAGCGTGTTGCGGATGCGCTGATAGGTCTCCACCGTCGCCCGCGACGGCGGCGCGATCTGGAGCAGATACACTTCCTTGCGCTGCTCGGGGTAGGTGGTGAGGAAGCGCTCATAGCCGAGGAACCGCTCCTCCAGCCCCTTGGA
The DNA here is from genome assembly GCF_900114095.1 of Sphingomonas sp. NFR04. GTDB lineage: Bacteria > Pseudomonadota > Alphaproteobacteria > Sphingomonadales > Sphingomonadaceae > Sphingomonas. Next base: position 133,115 of record NZ_FORV01000008.1, read on the forward strand.
ATAATCGAGCCGATCGACGCCGACGATCAGCGAACGACCGACCGAACTGGTGCGCATCTGCTGATAGGTCTCGCGCGCGGAATCGCTTTCGGCCAGCGCCGCGAATTCCTTGGCGTCGATGCCGATCGGGCAGGCGACCAGCTTCACGCTCTTCAGGCCGATGCGCAGCACGCCGTCGGGCTGCACCACCGCTTCCATCTCGGCGCGGGCGAAGTCGATGAAGCTCTCCATCCACTCCTGGGTGTGGAAGCCGATCACGTCATAGGCGAACAGCGTCTCGATCAGCTCATGCGCCTTGGGCAGGCTGGAGAGCAGGCGACGCGGCGGCCAGGGGATGTGGAGGAAGAAGCCGATGCGGTTCTTGCAGCCCCGCCGGCGCAGCTCCTGGCCGAGCGGGAACATGTGATAATCCTGCACCCACACCACATCGTCCGGCTCGATCAGCGGGCGCACGGTTTCGGCGAAGCGCTCGTTGACGCGCTGATAGCCGCCGGCGAAGCCGCGCTCATATTCGGCCAGGTCGATCCGGTAGTGGAACAGCGGCCACAAGGTTCGGTTCGCATAGCCGTTATAATATTCGTCGATGTCCTGCTCTTCGAGGTCGACCGTCGCGGTGGTCACGCCCTCGCTGCGCTGCATGCTGATCTGGCCGGTGAACTGGTCGGTCTGCTCGCCGGACCAGCCGAACCAGATGCCGCCATTCTCGCGCAGCGCTGCGGCCAGCGCGACGGCGAGCCCGCCCTGGGCGCCGGAGTTGGAGCCGTTGGGTGCGGTAACGCGGTTTGAGATGACGATAAGGCGGCTCAACGGATCGAACTCCAGGGCTTGCTCAGCAGGACGGCGCAGTTGATCATGCCGACCAGCGAGTAGGTCTGGGGATAATTGCCCCACAATTCCCCGCTGACGGGGTCGATATCCTCGGAGAGCAGGCCGGCGGCGGTTCGCCTGCCCAGCATCTCCTCGAACAAGGCGCGCGCCTCATCGGTACGGCCGGTGATGTGCAGCGCTTCGATCAACCAGAACGTACAGAAGTTGAACGCGGTTTCGGGCAGGCCGAAATCATCCTCGGTATCGTAGCGCAGCATGGTCGAGCCGCGGCGGAGGCCCGCTTCCACCGCCTTCAGCGTGCTGACGAACCGCGGATCGTCTGGCGTCAGGAAGCGCATTTCCAGCAGCTGGAGCAGGCTGGCGTCGAGATCGTCGCCCGAGAAGGTGGCGGAGAAGCGGTCCGTCTCCTCGCGCCACGCCTTGTCGAAGATCGTCGTGCGGATCGTGTCGGCGCGGTGCTGCCAGAAGTCGCGGCGCTCGGGCAGGTTCAGCACATGCGCGGCGTTGGCGAGCCGGTCGCAGGCCGCCCAGCACATCGCCACCGAGTAGGTGTGGACGCTCTGGCGGGTGCGCAGCTCCCAAAGGCCTGCATCGGGGGAGTCGTGATACTGCCAGGCGCGCTCGCCGACGCGCTCCAGCGATTCGAAGTCCTCGACGCTGGCGATGCGATACAGCCGCTGGTCGAAGAACGCCTGCACGTTGGACAGGACGATCTGGCCATAGGCGTCGTGCTGGACCTGCTCATAGGCCTGGTTGCCGACGCGCACCGGCCCCATCCCGCGATAGCCGGCGAGGTCGGGTGCCTCGCGCTCCACCAGCGTCGGTTCGCCGAGCACGCCGTAGAGCGGCTGGATATGGCCGCCGCGCGGCTCGGCGCGGGCATCATCGACGATGTTGCGCAAGTATCCGAGATAGGTCTCCAGCACGTCGAGCGCGCCCAGCCGGTTGAGCGCCTGCACCGTGTAATAGGCGTCACGGATCCAGCAGTAGCGATAGTCCCAGTTGCGCTGCGAGCCGGCATGTTCGGGGATCGAGGTGGTCAGCGCCGCGACGATCGCGCCGGTTTCCTCGTGCTGGCAGAGCTTGAGGGTAATCGCGGAGCGGATCACCACCTCCTGCCATTCCAGCGGGATGGCGAGGCCGCGCACCCAATGCTGCCACTCGGCGATGGTGTTGAGCAGCATGTCGTCGACCGTCTCGGCGACGTCGCCGCTGAAGCTCTCGTCCGGGCCGAGGAAAAAGTGCAGCGGCTTCTCGATGCGAAACACCCGCTCTTCCTCCACCATGCCGACCGGCGCGGTGGTGGTGAGACGCAGCGTCATGGGCTCGACCAGATAGCGCAGGTGGTTGGAGCCGCCGATGCGGGTCTTGCAGCTCTTGCCCCAGCCGCAGGTGGGGCGCAGCTTCACCCGGATGCGCGGGCTGCCCGCCACCGGCTTGACGATGCGGGCGAAGGACACCGGGCGATAGACGCGGCCAAGGCGCGCGAAGCGGGGGCAGAAATCGGTGACGTCGATGGCGTTGCCCGCCGCATCGGTGTGGCGGCTGACCAGGATCGGCGTGTTGCGCAGATAATGCTGCTCGACCGAGACCACGCCTTCCAGCGCAATGTCCCAATAGCCCGCGTCCGGTTCCTCGCCGCCGACGAGCGCGGAGAAGAGCGGATCGCCGTCGACGCGGGGCACGCAGCCCCAGACGAAGCGGCCGGCGCGGTCGATCAGCGCGCTGACCTGGCAATTGCCGATCGGCCAGAGGTCGAGCGTGGTCATGCATGGACTCCGGTTGCAGCGGCCAGCCAGGCGAGCACGCCCGACACGTCATCGAGGCGGTAGCGTGCGTCGGTGGGGCGGGGGTCGCCGACCAGCACGCCCGCGCCGCCGAGCAAGGCGACGGCGGAGAAGCCGGGCTCGTCGGTCACGTCGTCGCCGAGGAATACGGGGCGGCCCGCGGCGAAGCGCGGATCGGCCATCAGGGTGCGGATCGCGCTGCCCTTGTCGCCGCCCGTGGTGCGCACCTCGACCATCATCTTGCCGTGCTGGAGATAGAGGTCGTGTTCGGCGGCGAGCCGTTCGCCCAGCGCCATGGCTTCGGCTTCGAGCGCGGGGTTCAGCCGGTAGTGCACGGCGGCGCCCAGCGGCTTGTCTTCGAGGATCGCGCCGTCCTTAGCCTCGGTGAAGGCGCGCATCGCGTCCAGCGCCGCGACCAGCCCGGCGGGGCGCTCGGCCTGTTCGCGGCGGCCGTCGGACCAGTGGAATTCCATGCCGTGGCTGCCCACCACGGAGGGGGCATACTCGCCGAACAGCGCCGTCAGGTCCCCGGCGGGTCGGCCGCTGACCAGTGCCAGCCTGCCGTCGAGCTTTTCCTCCAGCGCGCGGATCAGGTCGACCAGCAAGGGCGCGACCACCACGCCGTCGGGGCGGTCGGCGAGTTCGACCAGGGTCCCGTCGAAATCGAGGAACAGGCTGGCAGTATCAAGTAGATCCGCGGGCGGCGGCATCAGCAGAACAGGGTCCCGGTCGGGCATGCAACTCCTCATCGGGGCGCCAAAGATGGGCGCCCGCCACAGGATCGTTACGCGCGCGGGACCGATCCGTTCCCCCGATCGTCGGATTCATGCTGCACCTGCGTAGGTTCGGGCATGCGGCCGAAGCGCAGCGACAGGCCGTGATACAGGCGTTCCTTGGAGACGATCTGTGCGGTGAAGTCGGCGATCAGCGCGGCGGCGAGCAGCGGCAGCATCAGCCCACGGCTGGCGGTGGTCTCGGCGATGATGATCACCGCGGTCAGCGGCGCGCGGACGACGCCGGTGAAATAGGCGACCATGCCGAGCAGCACGATCGTCCCGCCCGGGGCGGTGGGAAACATCGGTCGTACGAGGTCGCCGACGCCGGCGCCGACGGAGAGCGACGGCGCGAAGATGCCGCCGGGGATGCCGGCGATGGCGGTGGCGAGCGTCGTCGCGAACTTGGCGGGGGCGTACCACCAGGGGATCGCGCCGTTGGTGATCGCGCTGCGGGCCGCGTCATAGCCGGTGCCCCAGGTGAGCCCCGCCGTCACGCCGAGGATGGCAACCACGAGCCCGCAGGCGGCGGCGAAGATGAGCTTGTGGCGGCGCACCGCGACCAGCGGCCGCCAGTCCGATCCACCCGCGGCCAACATCAGGCGGGAGAACAGGCCCCCGGCAAGGCCGCCGACCACCCCCGCAACGGGGGCGGCGAGCACCGCTTGGGTGAGCGGCAGCGTGCTGCGCATCGCACCGAAATAGACATAGTCGCCGGCGATGCCGAGGCTGGTCATGCCGGCGATCAGCACGGCGGCCATCACCAGCACCGCCATGCGCTGCTCATAGGCGGCGGCAAGTTCCTCGATTGCGAAGGCGACCCCGGCCAGCGGCGTGTTGAACGCCGCCGCGACACCCGCCGCGCCGCCGGCGATGAACACCGAGGCGCGGATCGGCACGCGGGCGAGCCGGTGGGCATAGCCCATGATCGAGGCGGCGACCTGCACGGTGGGACCCTCGCGCCCGGTCGAGGCGCCGACCAGCACCGCGCCGATGGTGAGGATCAGCTTGAGTACGACCGTCTTGGCCGAGGTGAGGCTGGTCATCGCGTCGTCGGGATCGCGGGTGGCGGCCATCACCTGGGGGATGCCCGATCCCGTCGCGTCGGGGGCGAAGCGCCGGGTCGCCCAGGCGAAGAACGCGAAGCCGGCGGGGGTGAGGAGCAGGGGCAGCCACCACCAGGTCCGCTCCAGCGTGGTGAAGCGGCGCGCGGCCCAGTCGGCGGCTTCGGCAAAGGCGAAGGCGACGAGACCGATGACGATCGCACCGCCGAGGAACGCGACGCGGCGGCGCCAAGTCTGGGCGGTAGGCCCATGCCGGCGCACGATCGCGCGGACGCGGCGGGTGGTCCGGTGGTGGTCCATCTACTCCCTCAGCCTGCCCCCCGGCGCGGGTGCTGTAGCGGGGGAGGGGGCGGAGCGCCACCCCAAGATCCCGGCGGCATGATGCTGGAGTTCGGTGGCCGTAAGTCGATCTCAGCTCTCGCCAAACGATCGCCATCCCCGAGAAGGCGGGGATCCATTCGCCTGCGCGCTGGGGGAAGGAACCGCAGCATCAGCGCCAATGGATCCCCGCTTTCGCGGGGATGACCAGGTCCTTTGATCAACGCACCTCCCCTTACGGGATAGGATCGATGCGCCTCACACGAACGCCGGCATCCCCGGCAGCAGCTTGTCCAGCGTCACCGGATAATCCCGCACCCGCACCCCGCAGGCATTGTGGATCGCATTCGCCACCGCCGCGCCGACGCCGCACAGGCCGAGCTCGCCGACGCCCTTCGCCTTCATCGGCGATGTCGTGGGATCGGTCTCGTCGAGGAAGATCACCTCCTGGTGCGGGATGTCGGCATGGACCGGCACTTCGTAGCTGGCGAGGTCGTGGTTGACGAAGTAGCCGAAGCGCTTGTCGACTGCGAGTTCCTCCATCAGCGCCGATCCGACACCCATCGTCATCGCCCCGATCACCTGGCTTCGCGCCGACTTCGGGTTGAGGATCCGCCCAGCCGCGCAGACTGCCAGCATCCGCCGCACCCGCACTTCGGCAGTCGCGGCATCCACCGCGACTTCCACGAAATGCGCGCCGAAGGTCGATTGCTGGACCTTCTTGGCAAGGTCGCCATAGTCCATGAAGTCCTCGGCGACGATTTCACCGCCCTTGGCCGCGTCGGCCAGTGCCACGCTGCGGTTGCCCGCACGCACCTTGCCGTCCTCGAACACGACGTCGGCCGAGTTGAAGCCCAGTGCCGCGGTCACCTTGTCGCGCAGCATCGAACAGGCGGCGTAGACGCCCGCGGTCGAGCTGTTGGCGCCCCATTGGCCGCCCGAGCCGGAAGATGCCGGGAAGCTGGAATCACCCAGCCGCACCACCACCGTATCCAGCGGCACGCCCATCATTTCCGCCGCGGTCTGGGCGATGATGGTGTAGGTGCCGGTGCCGATGTCGGTCATGTCGGTCTCGACCGTGACGACGCCCTTGCCGTCCAGCCGCACGCGCGCGCCCGACTTGCCGTTGATGTTGTTGCGGAATGCGGCAGCCATGCCCATGCCGATCAGCCAGCGACCCTCGCGGGTGGCACCCGGCGTCTTGGCGCGTTTGGCCCAGCCGAACTTTTCCGCGCCGATCTGCATGCACTGGATCAGCTGGCGCTGCGAGAAGGGACGGTTGGCGGCCTCGGGATCGACCTGGGTATCGTTGAGCGCGCGGAACGCGACCGGGTCCATCCCCAGCTTCTCCGCCATCTCGTCCATCGCGATTTCGAGCGCCATCAAGCCCGGTGCCTCGCCCGGCGCGCGCATCGCATTGCCTTCGGGCAGGTCGAGCACCGCGAGCCGCATCGAGGTCAGCCGGTTCTCGCCCGCGTAGAGCAGGCGGGTCTGGCTCACCGCCGTCTCCGGGCCGCCGCCGGGCAGGTCGCCCGACCAGCTCTCATGGCCGATCGCGGTGATCTTGCCGTCCTTGGTGGTGCCAATGCGGATCCGCTGGATCGTTGCCGGGCGATGCGTCGTGTTGTTGGCGATCAGCGGGCGTTGGAGCGACACCTTGACCGGCCTTCCCGCCGCCCTGGCGCCGAGCGCCGCGAGGATCGCATCGGTGCGGACGAACAGCTTGCCGCCGAACCCACCGCCGACGAAGGGCGACATCAGCCGCACTTTCTCCTTCGGGAGACCCAGCGTGCGCGCGACATCGCCCTTGCCCCAGTTGATCATCTGGTTGGAGGTCCAGAGCAGCAGCTGGTCGCCTTCCCATTTGGCGGTGGAGGCGTGCGGCTCCATCATCGCGTGGGAATGATCGGGCGTCGTGTAGCGTGCGTCGAGCTGGACGGGGGCACTGGCGAAGGCGCCATCGAAATTGCCGACCTTGCTCTCGGCCGGGCCGCCAAAGCCTTCCTTGGGCAGCGTGGCGCTCGCCATTTCCGCCTTGAGATCGAACCGGCCCTTGCCGCGCGCATAGTCGACGCGGATCAGCGACGAGGCGGCGCGCGCCTGCTCGAAGGTCTCGGCGACCACCAGCGCGATCGCCTGATGATAATGCTCGATCTCGGGCCCGCCGAGCAGGTTGGCGGTGTTGAAATTGCCCTTGGTCAGCTTGCCGGCATTCTCGGCGGTGACGATCGCGAGCACGCCCGGCGCGGCCTTGGCGGCGCTGAGGTCCATGCCGGTGATCCGCCCCTTGGCGATCGCCGAGCCCAGCACATAGCCGTATGCGGCACCCGGCGCGACATCGTGCCGCTCATAGGCATAGGGCGCGCGGCCGGTGGTCTTGAGCGGACCGTCGATCCGGTCGGTGGCCTTGCCGACCACCTTGAGGCGATCGATCGGGTTGGTCGTGGCGGGGGTATCGAACTTCATGGCTCAGCCCCTTGCTTCGCTCAGCACCGCGGCGAGCGTGCGCTCGGCCAGCGGGAGCTTGAAGGCATTGTCGTGCGTCGGCGTGGCGCCGGCGAAGGCGATCTTTGCAGTCGCGGCAGCCCCCTTGGGGAGCGCGGCCTCGGCGGCTTCCACGCGCCACGGCTTGTGTGCCATGCCGCCAAAGGCGACGCGGCCGGTGCCGTCCTTCTGCACCACCGCCGCCACCGAGACGAGCGCGAAGGCGTAGGACGCGCGGTCGCGCACCTTGTGGTAGAAATGCTTGCCGCCGAGCGGCTTGGGCAGGGTGACCGCGGTGATCAGCTCGCCGTTCTGCAGCGTATTGTCGATATGGGGCGTATCGCCGGGCAGGCGGTGGAAGTCGGCGATGGCGATCTTGCGCGTGCTGCCGTCGGGCTTCACCGTCTCCACGGTCGCGTCGAGCAGCCGCATCGCGATCGCCATGTCGCCCGGATAGGTGGCGATGCAGGCCTTGCTGGTGCCGATCACCGCGAGCTGGCGGCTGAACCCGCCGATCGCCGCGCAGCCGCTGCCGGGCTTGCGCTTGTTGCAGGGCTGGTTGGGGTCGTAGAAATAGGGGCAGCGGGTGCGCTGGAGCAGGTTGCCCGCGGTGGTCGCCTTGTTACGCAGCTGGCCCGAGGCACCCGCGACGATCGCGCGGGTCAGCACCGCATAGTCGCGGCGGACGCGCTTGTCGGCAGCGAGATCGGTGTTGCGCACCAGCGCGCCGATGCGCAGCCCGCCATCGCTCGTTTCCTCGATCCGGTCGAGCGCGAGCTTGTTGACGTCGATCAGATGCGCCGGCGTCTCGATCTCGAGCTTCATCAGGTCGAGCAGGTTGGTGCCGCCGGCGATGAACTTGGCGCCGGGGGTCTTGGCGGCGAGCGCGGCGGCGTCGGCCGGGCTGCTCGCGCGGGTATATTCGAAAGCCTTCATGCCTGCCTCCGCCCCGCGGCTTCGCGGATCGCCTCGACGATGTTGGAATAGGCGCCGCAGCGGCAGATATTGCCGCTCATCCGCTCGCGGATCTCCATCTCGGAGAAGGCGGGGCTGGCGGCGACGTCGGCGGCGACATGGCTGGGGATGCCCGCCTTGATCTCGTCGAGCACCGCCACCGCCGAGCAGATCTGCCCCGGCGTGCAATAGCCGCATTGATAGCCGTCATGCTTCACGAACGCCGCCTGCATCGGGTGCAGGTCCTCGGGGGTGCCCAGGCCTTCGATGGTGGTCACGCTGTCACCGTCATGCATCACCGCCAGGCTGAGGCAGGAGTTGATGCGGCGGCCGTTGACCATCACCGTGCAGGCGCCGCACTGGCCATGGTCACAACCCTTCTTGGTGCCGGTGAGGTGGAGATGCTCTCGCAGCGCGTCGAGCAGCGTGGTGCGGGTGTCGACGGTCAGCTCCGTGGACTTGCCGTTGACCTTGAGCTGGACGGGCAAAGTGGGGGGCGACTCCATCGGCGCGACCGGTTCCTTGTTGCTGGCGCTGGCAGGAAATGCCGTCACGGCGGCGCAGGCCGCGCCGCTCGTCAGCAATCCCCGTCGCGATACGCCGATATCGCTTGGACTTTCCATTTTGGCATCCCCTGTTTGCATGTCCGCGCGCCTCTATCGCCTGATTGTCGAGCTGGTTCCGGTGGCGGCGCGGACAGGCGCAATTGTCGTTCGCATCTACCGGCTTTCCGTTGCGGCGGCAAATGTCCCGGCGGACACGCTGCGCCTTCCATACCATTGCAAATGCGCAACAGTTCCGTGACATTTTGTTTCCAGGCGTGTCCCACGCGTTGCCATCAGGGGGAGAACGTGCAGACATGCCGCACTGCGGAAGCGCACGAAAGTTGCGCCCGCTGCGGAGAAAATTTCAAACAAGGGGCTTTTGATGACGTCTACCCTAAGAAGCTGTCTGCTTGCGTCGACGATGCTGGTCGCCAGCATCGCAGCGCCGGCCTTTGCGCAGCAACAAAGCGTCCCGGAATCCGAGACGCAGGCCGAACCGGCCAGCGAAATCGTCGTCACCGGATCGCGCATCTCGCGGCCCGACCTGGAGCTGGCAAGCCCGGTCAACGTCATCAGCCAGCAGGAAATCCAGTTTCGCCAGCCGGGCACCGCGGATGACCTGCTGCGCAACCTCCCGGCGATTCGCCCGTCGATCGGCGCGGGCGTCAACAACGGTTCGGACGGTTCGTCGACGCTCAACCTGCGCGGCATCGGCGAGCAGCGCACGCTGGTGCTGCTCGATGGCCGCCGCCTGGTGCCCTACGGCCTCGATGGCCTGACCGATACCAACAACATCCCGGTCGCGCTGCTGCAGCAGGTCGAAGTGCTGACCGGCGGCGCGTCGTCCACCTACGGCGCGGATGCGGTCGCAGGTGTCGTCAACTTCATCACGCGTCGCGACTTCTCGGGCATCGACGCCTCGGCGAGCTACCGCGTGTCCGAGCGCGGCGATAGCCAGCGCTTCAAGGCCGACCTCGTCGTCGGCGGCAACTTCGCCGATGGCCGCGGCAACGTGGTGCTCAGCGTCGGCTACACCAAGGCCGATCCGCTGCTCCACCTCGATCGTTCGGTCAGCGCGGTGCCGATCAGCTCGACGACCGGCTCGTTCGCCGGCTCGAGCACCGCGCAGGTCACGATCTTCGGCGCGCCGAGCAACGCGGCGCTGGGCCTGCCCGCCAGCAGCTTCGGCGCAGTGGTGAACCCGACGACCGGGCTGCTCCAGTCGGCGACCGCCAACGACACCTACAACACCAATATCGGCACCTACTTCCAGACCCCGCTCGACCGCATCAACGTCTATTCGGCGGGCCGGTACGAGATCACCGACGGCGTCGAATTCTACGGCTCGGCGATGTTCACCCGCAACAAGATCGCGACCCAGCTCGCATCGTCGGGCACGTTCAACAACACCTACCAGCTTGGCCTGAACAACCCCTATCTGCCGAGCGGCATCCGCAGCCAGCTGTGCACGGCGAGCAAGATCTCGGCGGCGGACTGCGCCACCGCGGCGGCGGTGCAGGGTGGCCCGGGCACGCCCGGCTATCGCGAGATCGCGGTGGTGGCGCAGCGCCGCTTCACCGAGTTCGGCCCGCGCGGCAACCTGTTCGAATCGCAGATGTTCCAGGTGCAGGGCGGCTTCCGCGGTGACATCACCACGGGGCTGAAATACGACGTTTCGGCGCAATATGGCGAGACGACGCAGAACCAGACGCGCCAGCGCTGGGGCTCGTTCAGCAAGGTCCAGCAGGCACTGCGCGCCTATCGCGACGCGAGCGGCACGATCCGCTGCGCCGACACCACCAATGGCTGCGTGCCGCTCAACCTGTTCGGGCCGAACGGCTCGATCACCTCGGCACAGGCGGCGTTCGTCAATTTGGACGCGATCATCAACCGCAAGGTGCGCCAGACCGTCGTCACCGGCAGCCTTTCGGGCGACCTGTTCGCCTCGCCGCTCGCCGCCAGCAAGATCGCGTTCGCGGCGGGTGCCGAATATCGCAAGATCAGCGCCGCCAGCCAGCCGGACGGCCCGTCGCAGGTGCAGGGCGAAGTGCTCGGCACCGGCGCGCGCACCCCGCCGGACGTGGGCGACTACAGCGTCAAGGAAGTGTTCGGCGAGCTCATCGCCCCGCTGATCGAGAACCAGCCCTTCATCTACAAGCTGACGGCGGAAGCGGGCATCCGCTATTCCGACTACACCACCACGGGTGGCAGCACGACGTGGAAGGCCGGCGGCACCTGGGAACCGATCCAGGGCTTCAAGTTCCGCGGCACCTATCAGGTCGCGGTCCGTTCGCCGAACATCCAGGAACTGTTCCAGTCGCCGGTGCAGGGCTTGGGCAACCTCACGGTCGATCCGTGCGCGGGTGCCTCGGTCGCCGCCAACCTCGCCGCGCTGTGCGTTGCCACCGGTGCGCCGGCCGGCACGATCGGATCGATCCCGCAGCCGAGCTCGGGCCAGATCAACAACACCACCGCGGGCAACCGCGACCTGGACGTCGAAAAGGCCAAGACCCTCACGCTCGGCGGCGTGTTCGCACCGTCGTTCCTCAAGGGCTTCTCGGCGACCGTCGACTATTTCCGGATCAAGGTGTCGAACGCGATCACCCAGCCGGCGCAGGCCGACATCCTGAACGGCTGCTATTCGGCGACGCTGAACCCCAGCTTCTCGAACAACGCCTTCTGCGCACTGATCGGCCGTAACCCGCTGACCGGTACGCTCAACGGCGCGGGCGAGACGCCGGGCGTGATCCTCAGCTATTCGAACCTCGGCCTGATCAAGACCGCGGGCATCGACCTAGGCGTCAACCAGCGCGTGCTGCTCGACGACGTCGGCATTCACGACAGCGGCGCGATCACGATCGGCTTCAACGGCACCTGGCTCGATTACTACCGCTTCCAGGCGAACCCGAACTCGATCAACCGCGACTGCACCGGCCGGTACAGCCCGGGCGGCTGCACCAATCCGCGAGCGAAGACCCGCTGGAACGGTCGCCTGACCTATGATCGCCCGGGCTTCGACGTCTCGCTGCTGTGGACCCACATCAGCGGCGTGAAGCTGGAAGACTCGGTCGCCAACATCCTGCCGGCGTTCCGCAGCATCAAGGCGTACGACTATTTCGATCTGTCGTTCGGCGTGCGCCCGACCAAGAACCTCAGCTTCAACCTGACGGTGAACAACCTGCTCGACAAGGATCCGCCGCTGGTGGGTTCGGGCGTCGGCGGTACGTCGTACAACAGCGGCAACACCTTCCCGACGATCTACGATCCGATCGGCCGGTCCTACACGCTGGGTGCGCGCCTCACCTTCTGATGCGTTCCTAAAAACATAAATGTCTCCCAATACCTGGAGCGGCGGGCCGAAAGGTCCGCCGCTTTTGTGTCGGGGGCGGGTCAGTCCTGCTGGTCGGACAGGTCCATGAAGTTGCGGGCGGCCTCGCGGTCTGCCTCCTCCTCGAAGGTCACATCGAGATCGGGCGCGTTGCCGAGCATGAACAGCAGCGCCCAGAGCGCGAAGCGGCGGGGACGATCGGTCTCCAGGCCGAGATCGACCTTCATCCGCTCGATGCCCGAGGCGAGCGCGGGCGGGGTGAGGGCGCCGAGATCGGCGGTACCGAAATAGCGGACTAGCTGGTCGTCGAGTTGCATGGCCCTGCGCCTACGCCCGCGCGGCGCGGGCGGCAAGGATACGGGACATTCCCAAGCGACGCGGCCCGCGCGGCGGTGCAAGCGCGAGCCATGTGGACCTATCATCCCGATCTGCTCGCCACCCCGGTGCCGCGCTACACCAGCTATCCCACGGCCGCAGAGTTCCACGAGGGGGTAGGGCCGGCGGACATGGCCGCGGCGCTGGATCGGGTGGACGCGGATACCGAGCTGTCGCTCTATCTCCACATCCCCTTTTGCCACGCGATCTGCTGGTATTGCGGCTGCAACACGGGCGCCGCCAACCGCACCGCGCGGCTCGATGCCTATCTCGCCAGGCTGTCGGAGGAGATCGAGCTGGTCGCAAGGCGGCTAGGCGGGCGGGGGCAGGTGGGGCGGATCGCGTTCGGTGGCGGCAGCCCCAATGCCATCGCCCTCGAGGCCTTTCTCCGGCTGGTAACGCAAGCCAAGGCCGCATTCGGTGCCGGCGCCCCTGTGCTGTCGGTGGAGGTGGATCCGCGCGGCTTCGATGCCGCCTGGGCCGGCGCGCTGGCGGAAGCCGGCGCGACCCGCGTCAGTCTCGGCGTGCAGACCTTCGACCCCGCGCTTCAGGGCGCGATCGGCCGCGTCCAGCCGCGCGGCGACATTGCCGGGACCGTCGACCTGCTGCGCCACGCCGGGATCGAGTCGATCAACTTCGACCTGATGTACGGTCTGCCGGGCCAGACCGACCAGATGCTGGCTGAGTCGATCGAAGAGAGCGTGGCGATGGGTGCCGATCGGCTCGCCGTGTTCGGCTATGCGCATGTGCCGCACCTGATCCCGCGCCAGCGCCGCATCGATGCGACCGCGCTCCCCGGCGCCGAAGTCCGCTTTGCCCAGGCCGCGCTGGCGTACGAGAAGCTGGCGGGGGCCGGCTATGCCGCGATCGGCTTCGACCATTTCGCCAGGCCGGGCGACGCCATCGCAGTCGCGGCGCGCGAAGGCCGGCTGCGGCGCAATTTTCAGGGCTTCACCGAGGACGAGGCCGAGGTGCTGATCGGGCTGGGCGCCAGCGCCATCAGCCAGTTCCCGGACCTGCTGGTACAGAACGAGAAGAATGCCGGCCGTTGGCACATGGCCATCTCCTCCGGCAGGTTCGCGGCTGCGCGCGGGGTGCGGCGCTCGGTCGACGATCAGTGGCGGGCGGCCGCGATCGAGGAACTGCTCTGCCAGGGGCGCGCCGATCTGGGCGGCATCGGCGGCCGCGCGGCGATCGCGCTGCGGCTCGCGCGGTTCGCGGCGCTGAAGCTGGTGCGCTGGGAAGGCAGCGTGCTGCTGCTGGCGCCCGGGGCGCTGCCCTATGCGCGGGTGATCGCCAGCGCGATCGACAGCCATCGCGGACCGGCCGCCACCCGCTTCAGCAGCGCGGTGTGATCCCACGGGATCTCCGGGAAACTACCCAGCCTCGGGCGTATAGCCTCGGTTAATTTCGGCTCTTATAAGGCGCGGGCCCGCCACGCGCCGGGCAGAATTTCGCGCGTTTCGAAAGAGCATCGATGTCGCGTCCCGTATTCTTCGACCCCACCGGCAGCCGCAAGCGCTGGACGATGCGCACGGTGTTCGCGCTGATCGGCGGCGTGCTGCTCGCCGCGATCGTGTTCGCCGCCACCATCGTCAATGTGCCGCCTGCGCAGGACCTGCCGGTGCGGTGGGAGAATGCCAAGCCCGCGGCGCTGCGCTCGCTCAGCGCGCGCGGCCAGCCGCGCGGGCAGCGCTGGCTGCCGGGCGGTTCGGCGAAGAAGCCGGGCGCGCCGCTCACCGTCGGCTTCTATGTGCCCTGGGACCCGGCGAGCGCCGACTCGCTTCGCCGCAACATCGGCGATCTCGACTGGGTGGTGCCCGCCTTCGTCTCGGTGACGGGCGCCAACCATGCGATGCAGGTGCTGGACGATCCCAAGTTCGCCAGCATCGTCGCCGCCGCGCCGCGTCGTCCACGCGTGCTGCCGATGGTGCAGAACGTGTCCGACGAAGCCTGGGACACTGCCGGCTCCGCCAAGCTGATGGCCAGCCCGGCGGCCCGCGCGAAGCTCGCGCGCGATCTCGCCGCCATGGTCAAGGCGCGCAACCTGCCCGGGCTGGTGATGGACTTCGAGAGCCTGCAGCCCGGCTCGCTGCCGGGCTACGCCCAGCTGCTCGACCAGATCAACAAGGCAATGCCCAAGGACAAGCTGCTCGCCGTCACCGTGCCGGCGGGCGATACCAATTGGGATCTCAAGCGCTTCGCCGCGGTGACCGATCGCGTGATCCTGATGGATTATGACGAGCATTGGCAGGGCGGCACCGCCGGGCCGATCGCCTCGCAGCCCTGGTTCGTCGACGAGCTGCGCAGCGCCGTGGCCAAGGTCGGCGCGAACAAGCTGATCGTCGCGCTGGCCAGCTACGCCTATGATTATCACGGCGACGGCACCGACGCGATGAGCATCGAAGAGGCCTGGTCGGCGGCGCGGGACAGCGACGCCAAGGTCACCTTCGACAAGACCAGCGGCAACAGCGCCTTCGCCTATGACGAGGACGGCAAGCACCACGAAATCTGGATGGTCGACGCCACTGCCACCTGGAACCAGCTGCAGGCGGTCCGCGCCGCCGGTGTCGGCAGCGTGGGGCTGTGGCGACTGGGCACCGAGGATGCCGGCGTGTGGACCGCGCTGCTCGCCTATCGCCATGGCGGCCGGCCGGACCTGAGCCGGATCGTGCCCGCCACCAATGTCGACGTTGAGGGACCGGGCGAGATCCTGCGCGTCACCTCGACGCCGACGGTGGGCCAGCGCGCGATCAGCTTCGATGCCGCCAACATGATCCGCGACGTCCAGTATCCGCAGCTGCCGACGCCCTATGTCGTCATGCGCACCGGCGCCTCGAAGCACGAGATCGCGCTGACCTTCGACGACGGCCCCGATCCCACCTACACGCCGCGCATTCTCGACATCCTCAAGGCCGAGCATGTGCCCGCGACCTTCTTCATCATCGGCGAGAACGGCCTCCAGCATCCGCTGCTGCTGCGCCGGCTGGTGGCCGAGGGGCATGAGCTGGGCAACCACACCTATACCCACCCGAATCTCGCCACCACCTCGGCGGCAAGCACCGCGCTGGAGCTGAACGCCACCCAGCGGCTGGTGCAGGCCTATACGGGCCGCGGCATGCGGCTGTTCCGCGCGCCCTATTTCGGAGACGCCGAGCCGACCACCCCGGACGAACTCGATCCGGCCGTGGTGGCGCAGAAGCAGGGCTATACGGTAGTCGGCCTGCACGTCGATCCGGACGACTGGAAGCGGCCGGGTACCGATGCGATCGTGCAGGGCGTGCTCGACGACGTGGCGGGCGCCCGACCCGACCACTCCACCAACGTCGTGCTGCTCCACGATGGCGGCGGTAATCGCGAGCAGACCATCCAGGCGCTGCCGCGGATCATCCGCGAACTGCGGGCGCGCGGCTATAGCTTCGTGCCGGTTTCGAAGCTCGCCGGGCTTTCTTACGATGCGGTGATGCCGCCGATCCGCGGCAGCGACCTGCTGGCGGTGCGGGCGGACGTGGCGATCTTCGTCGCGCTCGCGGCGGTCGCGTCGGGGCTGCGCTGGATGTTCTTCATCGCGATCACGCTCGGCATCGCCCGCGCGGTGATCCTCGCCGGACTGGCGCTGCGCCAACGGCTGCGCGAGCGCGGCGAACCGCCGGTGTTCACGCCCACCGTCTCGGTGATCATCCCCGCCTATAACGAGGAGCGGGTGATCGAATCCTCGGTGCGCCGCGTGCTCGCCAGCGACTATCCGGCGATCGAGCTGATCGTCGCCGACGACGGATCGAAGGACCGCACCAGCGCGATCGTCGCGGCGGCGTTCGGCGACGATCCGCGGGTGACGCTGCTCACCCTGGTCAATGGCGGCAAGGCGGCGGCGCTCAACCGCGCGCTGCGCGAGGCCAAGGGCGAGGTGATCATCGCGCTCGATGCCGACACCCAGTTCGAGCCCGAGACCATCGGCCGCCTCGCGCGCTGGTTCGCCGACGAGAAGATCGGCGCGGTGGCGGGCAGCGCGCAGGTGGGCAACCGGGTCAATCTGGTCACCCGCTGGCAGGCGGTGGAATATATCACCGCGCAGAATCTCGAGCGGCGCGCGCTGGCCGGGTTCAACGCGATCACTGTCGTGCCGGGCGCGGTCGGCGCGTGGCGGCGCGCCGCGCTCGATGCGGTCGGCGGCTATCCCGAGGATACGCTCGCCGAGGATCAGGACCTCACCATCGCCATCCAGCGCGCCGGCTGGCGGGTGACCTATGATCCGGATGCTGTCGCCTGGACCGAGGCGCCTGAGAGCTTCAAGGCACTCGCCAAGCAGCGCTATCGCTGGGCGTTCGGCACGCTCCAGTGCCTGTGGAAGCATCGCGGCCTGTACCGCGACAAGCAGGCGCGCGGTCTCGCCTGGATCGGGCTACCCCAGGCCTGGGTGTTCCAGATCATCTTCGCCGCGATCTCGCCGCTGATCGACCTCGCGCTCGTGTCCGCCATCTTCGCCACCGGCGTGCGGATCGCCCAGCATGGCTGGGAGCAGACCCGCGGCGACGTCGGCACCATGGCGATCTACTGGGTGGCGTTCACCGCGATCGACGTGGGCTGCGGCTGGGTCGCCTATCGGCTCAACAGCCGGCGGATCCGCTACCCGGCGCTGCTGCTGGTGGCGCAGCGTTTCGTCTATCGCCAGCTGATGTACTGGGTGGTGCTGCGCGCGATCAGCTCGGCGCTGGGCGGCTGGTTCGTCGGCTGGGGCAAGCTGGAGCGGACCGGCCGAGTCGGTACGGCGGGAACGGCCGCGGCCGAATAGCCGGTCACGCCAGCACCGATCCACAGGATGCGCCCGTTCCGCCCGTCAGGCGGGGCGGGCGCTCCCGATTCCGGCCGATCGCTCCGGTTCGGCGCGGCAGAATCCGTGTCCTTTCTGCATCACTTTTGGCTTTTCGGGCGTTGCGAGTAAGTTTTTCGCGGCGTTAACTCTGGGGAACCCGCGCTGCGGTAACCTTCTCCGCCCGCAGATTCCCACGTGAAATCTTGAAAATGAATTGAAAATGAAACCGGCGCGTCATGCGTGCTGCGGTGGGTGTAACAAACCTGCCAAATCCTGTGCCTAGGGCGCCCCCCGAAGACATACCACCTACCTCGGGGAAAGCATTCATGCTCGATCGTTCCACCTTCCGCCTCGCGCTCCTCGCCGGCGCCACCGCGATGGCGCTTGCCGCCGTTCCGGCCATGGCGCAGACGGCCGATGCGCCGGCTGCCGACAGTGCCCAGCCCGAAGGCCTGGCCGACATCGTCGTCACCGCCACCAAGCGCGAGACCAACCTGCAGAAGACGCCGATCTCGATCAGCGTGCTCAGCACCGAGAATCTGCAGGACCGCCACGTCCAGAGCCTGTTCAACCTGGCCGACGGCACTGTGCCGTCGCTCCGCGTCGCCACCTTCGAGGCGCGCCAGTCGGCGCTGACGATCGGCATCCGCGGCATCGTCCCCTACGACCAGAACCAGACCGCGCGTGACGGCGGCGTCGGCGTCTATATCGACGGTGTTGCCCTCGGTAAGACCCAGGGCCTCAACGCCGCGCTGTTCGACATCGAGCGCATCGAAGTGCTGAAGGGCCCGCAGGGCACGCTGTTCGGCCGTAACACCGAAGGCGGCGCGCTGTCGCTCGTCACTCGCGCCCCCACCGGCGAGTTCGGCGGCCGCATCAACGGCGGCGTCGGCAACTATGGGAGCCGCAGCGTCGACGCGCATCTCGACCTGCCGGCCTTCCACGACGTCTCGCTGAAGCTGGACGGCCTCTACCAGCACCAGGATCCGACCGTCGACAACCCGCTCACGGGCTCGACCGGCTGGAACTATTACGACCGCAAGGGCGGCCGCGTCGCCGCGCGCTGGAAGCCGGTCAGCAACTTCACCGCCGACTTCGCCTATGACTATGCGAAGGACGAGAATACCCCGCAGTACAGCCAGTTGGTCAGCTACAACCCGAACGGCTACACCGTCGGCGCGTTCAACGGCGCCTCTCTGGTCCTGCCCGGCACCAACACCGCCTGCGGCGGCACCATCGCTGCCGGCAGCACCAAGCCGGTCTGTATCGCCCCGAAGGCGCCGCTCGTCGGTGTCCACCCGGATCGCCAGCGCGTGGCCGATGTCGGCGTGCCGCAGCAGCCGAGCGTCGACATCACCCACGGCGTCTCGTCGAACCTGAAGTACACCGCCGCACCGTGGCTGGAACTGCGCTCGATCACCGCATGGCGCGGTGTCAGCACCGATCAGTGGGATAACTCGGGCGGTCCGGAGCGCAGCTCGTTCGCGCCGTTCGTGCCGAACATGGCCAACCCGACGGCGATCAACACCACCGGCACCTTCAGCCGCTACAGCCTGTCGTTCCTGCGCCAGCACCAGTTCAGCCAGGAATTCCAGGCAGTCGGCAGCGTGCCGCAGCTCGATTATGTCGTCGGCGCCTACTACTTCACCGAGCACGCCACGGAATATGCCGCGACGCCGCTCACCAACCAGTGGAACACGGACGGCACCGCCTACACCATCCGCAGCCCCATCCCGGGCAATTCCAGCGCGATCACCGGCGCGAACTCGGGCTATCAGCAGTTCGATCCGTCGTGCAACAACACGCTGGCGACCACCGTGCCGCAGTTCGCGAACAGCTGCCAGTTCATCACCCGCGCCAGCCAGGCGACCGACCACAACTACTCGCTGTTCGGCAACCTGACCTTCACGCCGGACGCGCTGAACGATGTGGTGCACGTCACCCTCGGCGGCCGCTGGACCAAGGACAAGCGCCACGGCACGCTCTACGTCGTCAACAACCGCGCCGACCTCGTCACGGCGGGCACGGTGTCGCCGTTCGGCTTCAGCAACAGCGTCAGCCGCTTCGATCCGATGATCAACGTCGCCTTCGACGCGACGCAGGACATCCATCTCTATGCCAAGTACGCGACCGGCTTCCGCGCCGGCGGCGCGAACGACCGTTCGCTCCAGTTCAACGCCTTCGGCCCGGAATCGGTGAAGTCGTATGAAATCGGCGCCAAGATGGACTTCTGGAACCACAAGGCGCGCCTGAACCTGGCGGGCTACATCATGGACCGCTCGAACACCCAGTTCGACTTCGACTATTTCGACACGAACGGTTCGAGCCCGACCAACGGCAGTCATATCGAGCAGACCACCAATGCCGGCGACAGCAAGATCCGCGGCATCGAAGCGGATCTGACCGTGGCGCCGGTGCAGGGCCTGACGCTGACCGCGTCCTACGCCTACACCTACTGGCGTGCGCCGTCGGCGGTGAACCCGCTGACCCCGGGTGCGCCGGCCCAGCAGCTGTACATCGTCTACACGCCGGAAAATGCGGCGTCGGGCTCGATCGACTATGCCCTGCCGATCGGCGGTGGCGACGCCAAGCTGCGCTTCCACCTCGACGGCAATTATTCGAGCAGCCAGTACAGCTTCCAGCTCGAGCCGACCAAGACCGATGCCGCCTTCATCATGAACGGCCGCATCGCGATCGCGGACATCGCGGTGTCGGATCACAACAAGGTCACCTTCGCCGTCTGGTCGCGCAACCTGCTCGACCACACCTATATCTACCGTCGCTCGTCGGCCAACTCGTCGCCGGTGCTCAACTATGGCGCCAACGGCCAGCTGGTCTCGACCAGCTATGGCGGCATCCTGGGTGACTATGCCAACTTCAACCCCCCGCGGACCTGGGGCGTGGAAGCCAGCGTCAAGTTCTGATGCGATGGTCCCGCCGCTCCGGCGGCGGGGTCTTCAACCAGTGCGGCCCGGTCGGGGATCCTCGTCCGGGCCGTTCTGCGTCTGGCGCAGGCCCAGCGTGGAGAGCGCGCGGAAGGTGATCGACCAGCGCGGTTCGGCCATCGGCGCGATGCTGTGCTCCCAGGCGTGGCGCACCTCGCCCGAGAGCAGGTAGATCGAGCGCGGGGCGAGGAACTGCTCGGTGCGATCGAAGGCGCGCGGGCCGGTCCGGCGGCGCAGGCGCAGCGTCGCGGGCGCGCCGAGCGAGATGCCCACCACCTCCTCGAACACCGGCCGGTCACGGTGCCAGCCGATCCCGGCACCGAGCGGATAGTGGATCAACAGCGCCTGGACGAGCGCGCCCGGCGCCAAGCCGGCAAAGGCCTCCGCCCGATCGCGCAGCGGCACCAGCCAGTCGGGGAAGGGCTCGGCGCGGGCGAAGCCGCCATCCTCGAAATCATAGCGCCAGCCATAGCTGGTGGTTTGCCGATTGCCCGTCCAGCCCTGGAATCGGAATGGCTCGAGCCCCGCCGATTCGATCGCGGCGATCGCCGCGGATTCCTCTAAGCTGTCGAGGAATCCCGATCTCGAGCGGAGACCGGAAGGCCCCGGAACATCAAACAAATCCGCTTGCCCATGCGTCATTTTATCGTAACCTTCGAACGGCTGGTACGCTCCCTGTCACGAACATCGCGGGAGACACATGCCGGCAAACATGCGTATATATGATGTCTCATATTGATCCAGGTTTATGAATTTCCTGGATTTTTTGCCGCGTGACGGGTTGCTTGGCATAGGATACACGCATAGCCATGGTCGCCGTGAAGAACGATATGATCGAGGTAATCGACCACGCGTCGCAGTTTTTGAAGGCGCTGTCCGGCCGCAGCCGACTGCTGCTTCTCTGCCATCTGGTGGATGGGGAGAAATCGGTAGGGGAATTGGCACGGCTCACCGGTGCTCGCGACACGGCGGTCTCCCAGCAACTCGCCCTGCTGCGCCGCGAGGGCATGGTCTCTGCCCGGCGTGCCGGCCAGATGATCTTCTACTCGCTGGCCAGCCCGGAAGCGCGCCGCATGCTCGAGGCACTGAACGACCTGTTCTGTGCCAATGACAGCGTCAGCGGCATTCTGCTCAAGCCTGAGGTCGCCGAGACCGCCTGAGCCGCGGCCGGCGGGTCGAGCCCGCCGGACCCCCTCAGCGGCGCGGGCGCTCCACCGCAGCGCGTGCCGCCGCCACGATCGTTTCCATGGGACGGTTCGCCCGCATCCGGTGCCAGCCGAACAGGTCGCCGACGGGGCGTCGAGCCTGATCGCGTGCGACGTCCGCGGTCGCATCCGATGCATCGCCGGTGCGCGCGCTCACCCGGGCGATACGGTCGCGATCCGGCGCCTCCAGCCAGATGCCGGTGAACGGCACCCGCGCCTGCAGCGCCAGCGCCTCGGCGACTTCCCGTTCGCTGCGATTGAGGAACACCGCATCGAGGATCACCGTCGAGCCGCAGGCGAGGTGGTCGTCCGCCGACTCGAACAGCGCCTCATAGGTCTCGGCATCGTTGCGGCGGGTATAGTGCGAAGGCGGCAGCCGTGTTTCGGGCGGCAACCCGGCGAGCCGCTTGCGGAACACGTCCGAGCGCAGCACCCGCGCGCCGGGGCGACGGCCATAGAGTCCCCCGAGCAGCCGCGACAGGCTCGACTTGCCCGTGCCCGAAAGACCGCCGATCACGATCAGCTGCGGTGCTGCGGGCTCCAGAAATCGGTCCGCGATTTCGGGATCGTCGGTCTGCAGTGACAGCATCAGCGGCAGCAGCGCCCATCCGGTGGCCCCCTGCGGCGACAGGTCGAGATAGCGATTGGCGAGGATGTTGGCGTCGGTCGGCCGCCCCTCCGCCAGCAGCGCCGCCAGCGGCCCGGCGAGATCGAACAGGATGTCGACCGGCGCGCCGTCATCGATCTTCCGCACGCGGCCCGCACGGGCGCGCCGTTCGATGTCGCCGCCAAGCAGGGCGAGCGCGCTCCGCTGGGCGCTGGTGCGCGCGCGATCCATCAGCATCTGGCGGAAGGCGGCACCGGCGGGGGTGACCGTCGCGCGGCCATGGGCCCGTACAATTCCTTCGGCAAGGCTATGCAGCGCCGCGACGTCGACCGTGCTGGGGAGCGGCATTTCTCCGCCCGATCCTTGCCGTTTCGCGGCCGCTGCGGCCATTGCCCTGCTCCCTGGTTCCGAAGGCGACTCAGCCACTCGGGAAAATCCTATACGCGCAAAATCTGAACGGGAGCGTACCGAGGTTAGCGCCGTGCAGCGGTTTTCATCAATTTCGTCGCAACCATCGTGTGGAGCGGCGTGCGCCGGAAGTCGCCGTCGTACGGCGCCACGCGCGGTGCGCTGCCATCCTTGCGCGGCTTGAAGCCGTTCAGCCAGCTATACTTGTCGCACATTCCCCAGAACAGCATGTCGCGCAGTTGCGGATAGCCGAACAGGATGTCGAGATAGACGCCGGCATAGTCGGCCACCTGGCGGTCGCGCACCGCGATGTCGGTCGGCAGATGCTGGTCGGCGACGTCGAATTCGGTGATCAGCAGCGCATAGCCCATGCCGGTGACGGCATCGAGAAATGCCCGCCACGGCTTCTCCTGCCGCGCCGCCAGCACGCCGGCGGGGGCGTCGCTGATCGGCTCGATATGCGACTGCACGCCCAGCGCATCGACGGGCACGCCGCGCTTGCGGAAGCCTTCGAGCAGCCGGAGCACGCCGTCGCGGTGCGCCTCGTTGCCGGGCTCCCAGCTCATATAGTCGTTGTACACCAGCTGGGCGTGCGGCGCCGCGGCGCGAGCGGTGTGGAAGGCATGGTCGAGCATCGGCACGGTGCCGCCGAACGCCCGCGACAGGCTGGTTTCGCGCAGCGTGCCGGTCTTCTCGTCGACGGTCTCGTTGACCACGTCATAGCTGTGGATCCGGCCGGCATAGCGGTGACAGACCGTGTCGATATGGGTGGTGAGCAGCCGCTCGGCCTCGCGTCGCGGCGTGCCGCCGAAGTCGTGGTCGTTGAGCCAGCGTGGGAAATACTGGCTCTTGTGCCAGAGCAGCGTGTGGCCGCGCATCGCCATGCGGTGCGCCTCGGCCCAGTCGACCATCGCGTCGAAATGGGTGAAGTCGAACTTGTCCGGGCCGGGGCGGGTGGCCTGCCATTTGAGCTGGTTCTCGGGCACGAGCAGCCCGCAATCGCGCTGGAGCAATGCGGCGTAGCGGGGGTTGGCGAAGGAGCCGGCATCGGCACCGGGCGGGCTCCAGGCGAAGGCGGAGCCGATCCGCATGGCCTTCTGGCCCGCCATGGTGTTCAGCCCCGGCAGCTGCGAGCTTGCGCGCGCCGCCAGCGGCAGCGCGGCGGTGGCGGCCGCGCCGGCGAGCAGCGCGCGGCGGTCGATGGGAAATCCGTTGGTCATGAAACCCTCTCCTGATCGCGCTTGGGGGCGTCGCGTGCTTGGTAGCGATACCATGTTTGGCCTGCTACACGCGTGTCAACAACGCGAACGATCGCGGACGAGAGAGGGCGCAATGCGGGCGACATTCCAGGCGATTTTGTGGATTTTGGCGGCATTTGCCTTTGCGAATCAGGCGTGTGCCGAAACCGGCTACGACCTGTGGCTGCGCTACCAGCCGCTCGATGCGGGCACCGTGCAGCGGGTGGCGCCGAAGCTCCGCTACGTGGTGGCGGACGGCAGCCGCCCGACGGTGCGCGCTGCGCTGGACGAACTCGACCGCGGGCTTGCCGGGCTGATCGGATCGGCGCCGGCGCATGCCAGCGCGGTGCAGGGCGAGGGCGGGGTGGTGCTCTCCACCGCCGGCTCGCCGCTGCTCGCGGGGATGAAGCTGCCGCTCGCCGCGCTGGGCCGCGAGGGCTTCCTGCTCCGCACGGCGACGATCGGCGGCGCCAAGGTGACGCTGATCGCCGCGAACAGCGACACCGGGCTGCTCTATGGCAGCTTCCGCCTGCTCAAGCTGCTCCAGCTGCGCCAGCCCATCGACGCGCTCGACCTGCAGGATGCCCCCAAGCTGCAGCTGCGCGCGCTCGACCATTGGGACAATCTCGATCGGTACGTGGAGCGCGGCTATGCGGGCCAGTCGCTGTGGGACTGGCAGAAGCTACCCGGCTACAAGGATCCGCGCTACACCGACTATGCCCGCGCCAATGCCTCGATCGGCATCAACGCGGTGGTGCCCAACAACGTCAACGCCAATGCCGACATCCTCACCGCGCCCTACCTCCAGAAGGTTAAGGCGCTCGCCGAGGTATTCCGCCCGTACGGCATCCGCATCTACCTGACCGCGCGCTTCTCCGCGCCGATCGAGATCGGCGGGCTGAAGACGGCGGATCCGCTCGATCCGGCGGTGCGCGCCTGGTGGAAGGCCAAGGCGGACGAGATCTACGCCGTGATCCCCGATTTCGGCGGCTTCCTGGTCAAGGCCAATTCGGAAGGCCAGCCCGGCCCGTCCGACTATAAGCGCAGCCATGCCGACGGCGCCAACATGCTCGCCGATGCGCTCGCCCCCCATGGCGGAATCGTGATGTGGCGCGCCTTCGTCTATTCCGAGCATAACGACGCCGATCGCCACAAGCAGGCGAACGACGAGTTCGTGCCGCTCGATGGCAAGTTCCGCGATAACGTCCTGCTCCAGGTGAAGAACGGCGCGATCGACTTCCAGCCGCGCGAGCCCTTCCACCCGCTGTTCGGCGCAATGCCGAAGACGCCGCTGATGCTCGAGGTGCAGATCACCAAGGAATATCTCGGCTTCGCCACGCACCTCGCCTATCTGGGGACGATGTGGGAGGAGGTGCTGGAAAGCGACACCTTCCGCCCGCGCGCCGGCAGCACCGTCGCCAGGGTGCTGGAGACGCCGGTGGCCCCCAAGGCGCTCACCGGCATGGCCGGCGTCGCCAATATCGGCACTGACGTGAACTGGAGCGGCTCGCAGTTCGACCAGGCCAATTGGTACGCCTATGGCCGGCTCGCCTGGGATCCCGATGCGAAGGCCGCCGACATCGCCCGCGACTGGGCGCGGCTCACCTGGAGCCCCGATCCTGCGGTGGTCGATCCGATCGTCGCGATGATGCTGGAATCGCGCGAGGCGGTGGTGAACTATATGACGCCGCTTGGCCTCGGCCATGTGATGGCGACGGGCCACCATTACGGCCCGGGGCCCTGGGTGTCGAACCTCGCCCGGCCCGAGTGGAATCCGGCCTATTACCATCGGGCGGATGCCAACGGCATCGGCTTCGACCGCACGCCGACCGGCACCAACGCGCTCGGGCAATATGCGCCGCAGGTGGCGAAACGCTGGGGCGACCTTAAGACGGTGCCGGACAGCCTGCTGCTCTGGTTCCATCACGTCCCCTGGGACTATCGGATGCGCTCCGGCGAGACCTTGTGGGACAGCCTGATCGCCCATTACGACACCGGCATCGCCACGGTGGAGGACATGCAGCACCGCTGGGCCGGGCTGGACGGCAAGGTCGACGCCCGCCGCTGGGCCGAGGTGCGCGACTTCCTCGCCATCCAGCGCGAGGAAGCACAGTGGTGGCGCGACGCCTCGATCGCGTACTGGCAGTCACTGTCGAAGCGCCCGCTGCCGGCGGGGCATGCCGCGCCGCCGCAGCCGCTGAGCTATTACGAAGCGATCCGCACGCCGCATGCGCCGGGCAATGGGAAGTGAGAAGACGGGCGGCTGCTTGATGGCGCCGCCCTGGTTCTGCCGGAGTTGAGCCACTGGCCGTGAAAGCCGCCGCCGGCGAATAAACTAGATAGTCGCTATCGGCATTAGCCGCCCGGCGGCGTTCGATCGGTCTAACCTTGAAGCAGAAGTTGTGGTCCGCCCGCAAACTATACTATTCGCTGTTCCCTCATCGGGAGCTTGAGATGCGTGCCCTGTTCGTTGCGACGATACTGTTTTGCACGGCCATCAGCGCGTCTGCTGCAATGACGGCGCCCCAAGAGGGGCCTGTCGACGGGCGCTTCGATGTTGGGGGGCGCTTCATCCGCCTTGCTTGCAAGGGCGCTGGAAGGCCGACGGTGGTGATCGACGCCGGAATGGGAACGGCACCAGTTGAGGATGCGGGATGGCAAGCCATAGCGGCGCAAGTGGCGCCAGTGACCCGCGTTTGCCTGTATGATCGGGCTGGCCTTGGGCAGAGCGATCCGGCAGCGCCTGGCCCGCGTTCGAGCCTGGATGCAGCGCACGATTTGCATGCCGCACTTTCAGCAGCAGGCGTAAAGGGTCCTTACCTTCTCGTCGGGCATTCCTTGGGCGGGCTGCATGCCCAGGTTTTCGCCGTACAGTACCCCGCGGACACGGCGGGTCTGGTGCTGGTGTCCACAACGCATCCCGATCAGTTTTCGAACTGGCTGACGCTCCTGCCCGCATCGATGCCGGGCGAGGAACCGGCCGTGACCGAAACCCGATCGTTCCTCACCAGCATGCAAACGGATCCGAGCAAAAACGAGGAGCGGTTGGACATGCAGGCGAGCGCCGTGGAGGCGCACAAGCTTACCTCGCTCGGCGAGAAGCCGGTGATCGTGCTGACGCATAGCCCGCGCTTTCGCATGGTACCCGGGCTGTCCGAACTAGTCGCTGTCCGATTGGAAGACGCGACCCAGCGGATGCAGCGACAGTTTCTCTCGCTCTCGACCAACGCCCACCAGATCGTCGCGGAGCGAGCGGGACACGGTTTGCCGCACGAGGCCCCGGCGTTCGTCGTTCACGGCATATTGCAGGGCATCGCTGCCGTTCGGGAACAACCACCCCGCCGATGAGCTGAATGGGACGGCGCCCGGCCATGGTCATGCAAGGAAACGGCATTGCCAATCGGGTACCCGACGAGCGCAGAGCGTAAGCGGACTAAGGCGCCCCTACATTGGAAGGCCTGCCGCTAGCCTCACGGCAAGTAGGGGCGGAGACCCAAGCCTCCGCCCCGACCCAATTCACCGCACCGTCAGCGTCGTGCTCTTGAGCGTCGCCGAGTCCGGGCCCGACGAGATGGTGAAGGTCCCCGGCTCCACCATATGGCGCATCTGGCTGTTCCACAGCGCCAGATCGTCGGGTGCCAGCGTGAAGCGCACCGTCTTCTTCTCGCCCGGCTTCAGCGTCACCCGCTCGAAGCGCTTGAGCTCGATCACCGGCCGCGTCACCGACGCCTCGTCGTCATGCACGTAGAGCTGGACCACCTCGTCGCCGGCGACCTTGCCGGTGTTGGTCACATCCACCTCGACGCTCGCCTTGTCGGCGATGCCGATCGTCGGCGCGGCCAGCCGCGGCGCGGCGATGTCGAAGCTGGTATAGCTCAGGCCATAGCCGAACGGGTAGAGCGGGCTGGTGTCGCCGAACAGATAGCCGCGCCGTGCGCTCGGCTTCTTGTTGTAGTAGATCGGCAGCTGGCCGACGTTGCGCGCCACCGAGACCGGCAGCTTGCCGCCCGGATTGTACCGGCCGAATACCACATCGGCGATCGCATTGCCGGTCTGCTCGCCCAGATACCAGCCCTCGATCAGCGCCGGCGCCTTCTCGGCCAGATAATTCACCGCATAGGGGCGGCCGTTGAGCAGGATCACGACGACCGGCTTGCCGAGCGCGATCAGCTCCTTGGCGAGCTGGTCCTGCGGCCCCGGCAGGTCGAGCGTCTCGCTGTCGCCCAGGTGATTGTCGGCCCAAGCCTCGCGGCTCACCGCCTCGTTGCCGCCGAGCACCAGCACCACGACATCGGCGTTCTTCGCCGTCTCCAGCGCCTGGGCGCGGAGCTGGTCGTTCACCGCGGCGGGGACCTGCTTCACTTCGTCCTTCGACCATTCGCGATGGTCGGTGATGCGGATGCCCTCGGCATAATCGACCGCGAACTTGCCCTTGCCCTCGGCCTGCATGCCCTCGAGCACGCTGACGACATGGTTGGGCAGGTCCGAATAGCCGCCGATCGGGGTATCCTTGGCGTGGGTGCCGATCACCGCCATGCGCTTGATGCCTTTGGCATCGAGCGGCAGCAGGCCCTGCGCGTTCTTGAGCAGCACGATCGACTCCCGCGCTGCCTGACGGGAAAGCGCGATCGCTTCCGGCGTGTTGGTGCGGGCAGCGGCCAGCTTCACTTCGGGATAGGGGTTCTCGAACAGCCCGCCCTGGAACTTCATCCGCAGCACGCGGCGCACGGCATTGTCGATCTCGCCCTGGCTGAGGCGGCCTTCCTTCACCAGCTCGACGAGATGGGTGTATGCCTCGCCGTCCGGCGTCTCGACATCGACGCCCACGTCGAGCGCGCGCTGGGCGGCGTCCTTGGGATCCTTGAACATGTGGTGGCGGGAGATCAGCTCGCGGATCGCGAAATAGTCGCTGACCACGGCACCCTGGAAGCCCCATTCGCCGCGCAGCACATCGGTGAGCAACCACTTGTTGGCATGGCTGGGGATGCCGTCGATCTCGTTATAGCTGGCCATCACCGACATGACGGGAAGGGTCTTCACTGCCTGTTCGAAAGGCGGGAAGAAATCCTCGCGCAGCGTCCGTTCGCCGAGCGAGGCGGGGCCGACATTGGTGCCGTTCTCGGGCTGGCCATGGCCGGTCATGTGCTTGAGGGTGATGAACACCTTGTCCGGCTTGAGCGGCAGCGTGGTCCCCTGGAAGCCGCGGATCGCGGCCAGGCCCATCTGGGTGACGAGATACGGGTCCTCGCCGTATGTCTCCTCGATGCGACCCCAGCGCGGATCGCGGGCGACGTCGACCACGGGCGCGAGGACGAGATTGGCACCGCGGGCGCGCGCTTCCCTGGCGGCCATCGAGAAGATGCTCTCGACCAGCTTGGGATTCCAGCTGCTGGCGAGGCCGATCGACTGCGGGAAGCTGGTGGCGCCGGGGGCGACCAGGCCGTGGAGCGATTCCTCGTGCATCAGCATCGGGATGCCGAGCCGGGTCTTCTCCATCGCCCATTTCTGCGCGGCATAGACGTAGCGCGCAGTCTCTTCCGGACTGCGGTTGACGTCGCCGGCATTGGCGCCCGCGGCGGTCGTCTGGCCCGCGGCGACGCCGCGGCGGTCATAGGGGCGAGAGATCATGCCCAGGCCGTTGGGGAAGCTGGCGCTCGCCTTGACGGGGTCGAACTCGCCCTTGGCGTCCTGGACCAGCCCCTTGTTGAGCCACAGCGCCTGCAACTGCTGGACCTTTTCCTCCAGCGTCATGCGGGCGATGAGGTCGTCGACCCGCGCCTCGACCGGCTGGCTCGCATCCTTGTACAGCGGCTTGCCCGCGCGCTCGGTCTGGGCGGCGGCGGGGTGCGCCGCAACGAAGGGCGTCAGAGCGCTCGCAGCAATGGCAAGCGCGGCGACGCGACGGAATGAGCGCATGTTCCTCTCCCTGAAGGCGGGCGACAATCGTGCAGTCGCCTCTTGCCATGGTGGTAGCGCTATCAGCTATAAGGGGGCGTAACGAACCGGGTCAACCGGGCGTGCAGGGGCACGCGAACGATTGCAATCATGATAGCGCGCACTTAAGCGTTCGTGCAGGAGGGGGGATGACCAAACCAAGCCGGCGCAGCCGGGGCAGCATTACCGTACAGGACGTGGCGCGCGAGGCAGGCGTCTCCGCCATGACCGTGTCGCGCGTCGTCAATGGCGGCACCAATGTGCGCGACGCGACTCGGGAAGCCGTGCTCGCGGCGATCGCCAAGCTCAATTACTCGCCGAACAGCGCCGCGCGCAGCCTGGCCGCAGGGGAAGCGACTCAGATCGGGCTGCTCTACTCCAACCCGTCGGCCGCCTATCTCTCGCAATTCCTGATCGGCGCGCTGGCCGCGGCGCGGCGGGCAGGGTGCCATCTGGTGCTCGAGGCCTGCGAAGGCGAGCGCGCCGAGGAGCAGGCCGAGGCGACCCGCGGCTTCGTGCAGACGCATGTCCAGGGCGTGATCCTGCCGCCGCCACTATCCGAAGTCACGGCGGTGCGCGACGAGCTGGAAGCGGCGGGCATCCCCTGGGTGTCGGTGGCGATGGGCCTGCCGCCCGAGGGCAGCCTCAACGTCCGTATCGACGATTTCGCGGCGGCGGCGGCGATGACGAAGCACCTGATCGACATGGGTCACCGCCATATCGGCTTCATCCGCGGCAACCCCAACCAGACCTCCAGCGCCGAGCGCTTCCGCGGCTTCTGCGCGGCGATCGAGGAGGCGGGGCTGGATCTCGCCGCGATGCCGGTCGAGCAGGGCTATTTCACCTTCCGCTCGGGGATCGTCGCCAGCGAGGCGCTGCTCGACATGTCCGAGCCGCCGACCGCGATCTTCGCGAGCAATGACGACATGGCCGCCGCCGCGGTGGGCGTGGCGCATCGCCGGGGCCTGCACGTGCCGCAGGACCTCAGCGTGGTCGGATTCGACGACACCGCGCTCGCCACCACCATGTGGCCCGAGCTGACCACCGTCCGCCAGCCGATCGCGGCGATGGCGGAGGCGGCGCTGACCATGTTGCTCGACGAACTGCGGCCGGGGGGGCAGATCGACGAGCCCGAACAAGTGCTTGCACATCAGCTCATCGTGCGCGAATCCTGCGCGCCGCCACCCCGGCGATAGGACAACGTTGGCGGAAAGTTGCGCGCCCGCGCGTGCCGACTTGCTTTTCCTGGTTGCACGGGCCAGCGTTACCGCTAACAAATCGCCCCCATATTCCCGGGCGACTAGGAGAGGGATCGGATGAATCAGACAGCGGAGAAGGCCAACATCGGCCTGATCGGCGCCATCGTGGCCGTGGCCACGATCGGCGGACTACTTTTCGGCTATGACAGCGGCGCGGTGAACGGCACCCAGCCGGGCCTGCAGGCGGCGTTCAACCTTGACGAGGCCGGGCTCGGCTTCACCGTCGGTTCGCTGCTGATCGGCTGCGTCGCGGGCGCCTTCTTTGCCGGCACGCTGGCGGACCAGATGGGCCGTCGCAACGTGATGCGGCTCGCCGCGCTGCTCTTCCTGGCCGGTGCGCTCGTCCAGGGCTTCGCGCACGACCACACGATCTTCGTCATCGCCCGGATCGCCGGCGGTATCGCGGTCGGCGCCGCCTCGGTGCTGTCGCCCGCCTATATCTCCGAAGTCGCCCCCGCGAACATTCGCGGCCGGATGACGACGGTGCAGCAGATCATGATCATCTCCGGCCTCACCGCCGCGTTCGTGGTCAATTACTATCTGGCCGGCGCTGCCGGTGCCTCGACCAACAAGTTCTGGGCGGGCCTGGAAGCCTGGCGCTGGATGTACCTGATGCAGGCGCTGCCGGCGGCGATCTTCCTGGTCGCTTTGTTCTTCATTCCGGAGAGCCCGCGCTTCCTGGTCGCCAAGGGGCGCACCGAGGAAGCCACCAAGGTGCTGACCGATCTGTTCGGCCCGCAGACCGCGCGCGCCAAGCTGGAGGAGATCCGCGCCAGCTTCACCGCCGATCACCGGCCGAGCTTCCGCGACCTGATCGACCCGCGCACCGGCAAGATCCGCACCATCCTGTGGGCGGGCCTGGTGATCGCGGTGTTCCAGCAGCTCGTCGGCATCAACGTGATCTTCTACTATGGCTCGACCCTGTGGCAGCTCGCCGGCTTCACCGAAGCGGATTCGCTGCTGATCAACATCGTCTCGGGCGCGGTCTCGATCGCCGCCTGTCTCGTCACCATCGGCCTGGTCGACAAGATCGGCCGCAAGCCGCTGCTGCTGATCGGCTCGGCCGGCATGGCGGTGACGCTGTTCGTGCTGGTCTATGTCTTCGGCCATGGCTCGCTCGACGCGGCCGGCAAGCTCGTCCTCTCGCCCGATCTCGGCAAGACCGCCGTCATCGCCGCGAACCTGTACGTGATCTTCTTCAACGTCAGCTGGGGCCCGGTGATGTGGGTGATGCTCGGCGAGATGTTCCCAAACCAGATCCGCGGCTCGGCGCTGGCGGTGTGCGGCTTCGCCCAGTGGTTCGCCAACTATCTGATCGCGCAGAGCTTCCCGGTGATGGCGTCCAAGCTCGGGCTTGCCGCCAGCTACACCTTCTACGCCGTCTGCGCGGCGGTCAGCTTCTTCCTCGTCCTGAAGTTCATCAAGGAAACCAAGGGCAAGGAACTCGAGGCGATGGAGGGGTAAGACGAACCTTAGCCCCTCCCTTTCAAGGGAGGGGTTGGGGTGGGTGCGCGGCGACTTAGCCGCGCTCCTGCACTCGGAGGGGGAAATCGACGGCCGGGGCATCGAGCCCCGTCCGCCGACACCCACCCCCAAACCCCTCCCTTGAAAGGGAGGGGCTTAGATTTTGTATGTGGAGACACACGTGACCCGCACGCCCGTCCGTCCGTTCCGATCGCGCGAATGGTTCGCCGCCCCCGGCCGCGCCGACATGGCCGCGCTCTATCTCGAGCGCTTCATGAACTACGGCATCACGCCCGCGGAGCTGACCTCGGGCAAGCCGATCATCGGCATCGCCCAGTCGGGCAGCGACATCGCGCCGTGCAACCGCATCCATCTGGAAACGGTGAAGCGCGCCCGAGAAGGCATCCTGGCGGCGGGCGGCATCCCGATGGAGTTCCCGCTCCACCCGATCTTCGAGAATTGCCGCCGGCCGACCGCCGCGCTCGATCGCAACCTCGCCTATCTCGGCCTCGTCGAGATCCTCAACGGCTATCCGATCGACGCGGTGATCCTCACCACCGGCTGCGACAAGACCACGCCGTCGTCGCTGATGGCCGCTTCCACCGTCGACATCCCGGCGATCGTCCTGTCGGGCGGGCCGATGCTCGACGGCTGGCACGAAGGCGAGCTGGTCGGCTCGGGCACGGTGATCTGGCGCTCGCGCCGCAAGATGGCGGCGGGCGAGATCGACGAGGCCGAGTTCCTCCGCCGCGCGATGGAGAGCGCGCCGTCGTCCGGGCACTGCAACACGATGGGCACTGCCTCGACGATGAACAGCATGGCCGAGGGTCTCGGCATGTCGCTCCCCGGCTGCGCGATGATCCCGGCGCCCTATCGCGAGCGCGGGCAGATCGCCTATGAGACCGGCAAGCGCATCGTCGAGATGGCGTACGAAGACCTTCGCCCGTCCAAGATCCTGACCAAGCAGAGCTTCCTCAACGCGATCAAGCTGCTCACCGCGATCGGCGGCTCGACCAACGCCCAGCCGCACCTCAACGCGATGGCCGCGCATGCCGGCATCACCATCACGCCGGAGGACTGGCAGACCGGCTACGACCTGCCGCTGATCGTCAACATGCAGCCGGCGGGCCAGTATCTGTCCGAGCGCTTCCACCGCGCCGGCGGTATCCCGGCGGTGCTCAAGCTGTTGGTGGACGCGGGCATCCTCGACGGCAGCGTCGCGACCTGCACCGGCAAGACCATGGCGGAGAATGTCGCCGAGGCGCGGGTGCTGGATGCCGACGTGATTTTCCCGCTCGACAAGCCGCTGATGGAGAAGGCCGGGTTCCTGGTGCTCACCGGCAACCTGTTCGACATGGCGATCATGAAGACCAGCGTGATCTCCGACCAGTTCCGCGCGCGCTATCTCTCGACGCCGGGGCAGGAGGGCGTGTTCGAGGTCCGCGCGGTCGTGTTCGACGGGTCGGACGATTATCACCACCGGATCAACGATCCGGCGCTCGCCATCGACGACAATTGCATCCTGGTGATCCGCGGCGCGGGCGTGCTGGGCTGGCCCGGCTCGGCCGAGGTGGTCAACATGCAGCCGCCCGACGCGCTGCTCCAGAAGGGCATCCAGAGCCTGCCGACGCTGGGCGACGGCCGCCAGTCGGGCACGTCGGACAGCCCGTCGATCCTCAACGCCTCGCCGGAGAGCGCGGCGGGTGGCGGCCTTTCGTGGCTGCGTACCGGGGACGTGGTCCGCATCGACCTCAACCAGGGGCGTGTGGATGCGCTGGTCGAGGCGG
The DNA here is from genome assembly GCF_900114095.1 of Sphingomonas sp. NFR04. Lineage (GTDB taxonomy): Bacteria > Pseudomonadota > Alphaproteobacteria > Sphingomonadales > Sphingomonadaceae > Sphingomonas. The sequence continues at coordinate 167,231 of NZ_FORV01000008.1, forward strand.
ACGAGATTGCCCGTCGCAAGGGCGAACCCGCGCCGCCGATCCCGCCGAGCAACACGCCGTGGGAAGAGCTGTACCGCGAGAAATCGGGCCAGCTGCACGAGGGCGGCGTGTTGGAGTTCGCGACCAAGTATCGCGGTACGGGGCTGAAGGTGCCGCGGCACAACCATTGAGGTCGGGTGGGGTGGCTGGCGTTGAGCGCGCCACCCCTACCTCGTCATTCCCGCGAAGGCGGGAATCCATTTGCCAGGACGTTGGGGGATAGAACCGCAGCATCAGCGCGAATGGATCCCCGCCTCCGCGGGGATGACGATGGTCGCGTGGCGGGCGGCGTGTCGCTCTGCATCCACCAGCTACACATCCCCCACCTCCGGCCCATTCCGGAGATGGAAAGTGTCACCCGCCAGTGATAGTTAACCATCACCAGACAACAGGGGGATGGACGGGGTGGACGAGACGGCACCGGCGAAGCGGCCGCGCAATGCGGCGAACACGCGGGGCGTGATCCTGGCGGCGGCGAAGACGCTGCTTGCCGAACAAGGCTTTGCCCGCTGGGGCGTGAACGCGATCGCGCGCGCCTCCGGATACGACAAGCAACTCATCTACCGCTATTTCGGCGGCATGGACGGGCTTGCCGAGGCGATCGCCGCCGACGTCTCCGCCTGGATGGAAACCGCGCTCGTGCGGCCCGACAACGTGCCGCCGCCCGCCAGCTATGCCGAGATGATGGCGCGAGTCGCGGTGGCGCTGCTCGATGCACTGCGCAGCGATCCGCTGGCGCAGAAGATCCTCGCCTGGGAGCTCTCCGCCCCCTCCAAGCTCGCCACCGCCTTCACCGAGGCGCGCGGCAAGGCGCTGAGCGCCTGGATCGCCCGCGAGCGCGGCACGCTGCAGCGGCCGACCGGGATCGACGCGCCGGTGCTCAATGCGCTGCTGATCGCCTCGATCCAGCAGCTGGTGCTGTCGGCGGCGCAGAACGGGCGGTTCCTCGGGCTGGACCTCAGCGAGGAAGCGGGCTGGGAGCGCGTCCGCACCGGCATCGCCGGGCTGACCAAGGCGATGTTCCAATAGGCAGGCCGGCTGGGCGGCGCCTCAGGGCGTCGCCTCGGGCGCGATCCCGTATTTGGCGACGCGCGCCGCCACGCGCGGCGAAATGGACTTGGCGACCGCGATATCGTGCGTGCCAGCCTCGGCCTGACCCAGGCGCTGCTCGGCAACGCCGCGCAGGTACAGCGACCAGGCCCGACGCGGATTGATCGCCAGCGCGGCGCTGAAATCCGCGATCGCCCCCGCAAAGTTCCCCTCGCGGAACGCCACCGTTCCCCGACTGTCGAGAAATGCGGCGTTCGCGGGCGCGGCGCGGATGGCGGCATCGCAGTCGCTGCGCGCGCGCTTCAGATCGCGATTGGCCAGCGCCAGCGTCCAGCAGCGGCCGTTCTGCGCCTCCGGCCGTGCGGCATCTTCCCGGTGCGACGCCATCCACAGATCATATTGCGCCAGCGCCGAATCGAACGCGTCGACCGAGGTGTAGAGATGGGCGATGCGGAGCCGCTGCATGTCCTCGCGCGGCAGCTGGCCGGCGATCAGATCGAGATCCTCGATCGTGCCCTTGGCGTTGCCGGCGTGCTCGCGCAGCTGCGCGCGGATCAGGCGGGTGCGGGTGTCGTCGCCGTCCAGTGCCAGCGACGCATCCAGATCGTCCATGGCGAGGATCGGCCGGTTCTCCGCCAGATAGGCAAGCGCGCGCTGGCGCAGATAGCGCGGCTCCTTCGGCGCGAGCGTCACCGCCTGCGAATAGGCCTCGACCGCCGCGGGCAGGTTGCGCTGCGTCTGGAACATGGCGCCGCGGCGCGCATAGCCTTCGGCATCGAGCTTCTCGGCGGCGTCCGGGGCGCCCTGGGTGGTGAAGCCGCTGGCCGTGTCGATCCGAGCCGTCGCGTCGAACAGCCGCCCGCCGGTATAGGTGAAGTAGATCCGGTGCTGCACGTTCGACACGTAGAGCCGGTGCGAGATGAAATAGTCGGCGCCGAGCAGCATCTCGGTATCCTGGTCGCCCAGATCGGTGATGCGCAGCCGCACATTGTGCAGTTCCTCATTGCCGATCTTGAGCAGCTTGAACGGGGCGATCCAGCCCTGCTGGACATGCTTGCCGATGCCGGTGGACCAGCCGGCCTCCTCGACCCCCGGATCGCCGGGCTTCACGCCTGCACGCGCCGCCGCGCGCAGGGAGACGACCGTCTGCGCCGCGCCGGTATCGAACATCGCCCGGATCTTGGCGCCGTCCAGCTCGACGGTGCCGACCGTGTGGTTGCGCGCCTCCTCCTTCGACTGGATCGGAATCTCGAAAAAGGGCTTGCCTGCGGTCCAATAGGCGAAGGCGGCGTTGCCGCAATTCTTCGGCCGGAACAGCCGCACGGCGCCGCCCGGCAGATCATATTCGATGTCCGCAAGGCCCAGCACGTTCTGGCCGAGCAGACCGGTCTCGCCGATGTCCGATCCGCCGACCAGGAACTCCACATGCGGGATGTCCGCGCTCGCCAGCCCGAAATGCGCGACCGTGGCGATGCCCGCGTCCGCGCGTCCGCCGACGCCGCGCAGATAGAAGCCGGACGGCGCGGCCGTCACCGAAAGCCCCATCGCCTTGGCGACCGGGGCGGAGATCAGGCTGTAGAAGGCGCCGCTATCGAGCAGGAAAGGGGCGGGCTTGCCGTTGATCGTGGTCTCGACGATCGGCTGCAGCCCCTTCATCGTGACGTGCAGCTCGGCGATCTGCCCGACCTGGCAGTTTGCGGCCAGCGCCGGTGCCGCGTGGAGGGATGCCAGCAGCGCGAGTAGCGCCCGTTGCCTGCACCGAAGCCCGATCATCGCCACCCCCTCGTTCCTGCGCCACCGATCCTAGGACCGGTCCTCACAGGAAACCATGGTAAAGCAGCAGGATGACGCGAGCCTTACGCGCCGTGTGCCTCCCCGGCGGACCGGGGAGGGCGGGCGTTCAGGCGCCGACGCGGATCATCGGGGCGGGCTGGCCCGCCACCGTCACGCGGAAGCTGAACAGGTCCCCCGAGGTCGGCCGTGCGGCCTTGTACTCGGCGGAGAGGTGCTTGTTGGCGGTGGTGGCGTAGACCGTCTTGAGGTCCGGACCGCCGAACGCGATCTTGGTGATCGCATCGACCGGGAAGCGCACCGTCTCGACCAGCTCGCCCGCCGGCGAGTAGCGGCGCACCGCAGAGCCGGCGTAGAGGCTCACCCACACATAGCCTTCGCTGTCGACACACGGGCCGTCCGGGAAGCCTTCGCCCTCGGCGATGCGGACGAATTCGCGGGGATTCGCCAGCGTGCCGTCTGCGGCGATGTCGCAGGCATGGATCACCTGGCCCAGCGTATCGACATGGTAGAGCGTCTTGCCGTCGGGCGAGACCGCCGGGCCGTTGGTGATCGAAACCTTCGGGGTCGACGCGACGCAGGTTCCGTCGGCCGCGAGGCGGTAGATCGTGCCGCTGGCGTCGCTCTCGCCGTCATCCATCGTGCCGAACCACAGGCGACCTTCGGTATCGACGGTGCCGTCGTTCAGGCGGTTGCCGGGCAGGCCGGGCTCGGGATCGACGAGCGGGGTGAAACTGCCGTCGGCGGGGTCGAACCGGGCGAGGCCGGTCTGCAGCCCCGCGACGAAGCCGCCACTGGCGCAAGGGAGGGCAAAGCCCACCTGCGCCGGCGCATCCCAGCTCTTCTTGTCGCCGGTGGCGGGATCATAGCGGTGGATCTTGTGGCTCTTGATGTCGACGAACCACAGCGCCGCGTCGCGCTCCACCCAGACGGGGCCTTCGAGAAGCGGGGCACCGAGCCCCCACACGCTCTCCGGCGCCGATACCACCACCTTGTCGGTCATCTTATCTCCAGCCTGCATCCACGAAGAATTCGTGGCTCGTTATCAGGCGTGCATCGTCGGATGCAAGGAACAGTGCCAGCGCGGCGATGTCGTCGGGCACGAGGCGGCCGGGCAGGCACTGCGCCTTGACGATCTCGGCCTCGCCCTCGGGCGTGTACCACTTCATCTGGCGCGGCGTCTTGACGTTGCCGGGAACGATGCAGACCGAGCGGATGCCGTCCGGGCCGAGCTCACGCGCCAGGCTGCGGGTGAGGCCCTCGATCGCGGCCTTGGCGGTCTGGTAGAGCGTCAGCTCCTCCAGCGCGAGGTGCCAGGAGATCGAGCCGAGATTGATGATCACGCCGGCGCGCTTCGCCTTCATCGCCGGGATCACCGCCTGCGCCATGAAGAACTGGTGGCGCAGGTTCACGTTCATGCGGTTGTCCCAATACTCCGGGGTCACCTGCTCGATCGTGTGGCGGTCGTCGTTCGCGGCGTTGTTGAGCAGCACGTCGAAGCCGCCCTCGGCATCGATCAGCGCCTGCACCTGCGCCTGCGCGGCGCGGATGTCGGTGAGGTCGACCTTATAGAAACGCGGCGCGATCGCAGCGCCCGACAGGCTGGCGACCAGCGCCTTCGAATCGTCTTCGGCGATGTCGAAAAAGGTCACGTCCGCGCCCTGGCGGACGAACCCCTCGACCAGCCCGGCGCCGATCCCCGAGCCACCGCCGGTAATCAGGATGCGCTTGCCCTTCAGGCTCGGATAGACGGCACGCTCAGCGGCCGGGATCGGGCCCTGCTGGAGATCGGCTTGCGACATGGACACCCTTATGCGTTGGAGAGAAGGCCGCGCGCGGCGAGGTTGCGCATCAGATCGCGGATGCCGAACGTCCAGGGCGCGGCGGCCTTGGAGGTGGTGACGCGGTTGACGAGCGTGCCGAGCTTCGGCGTCGAGATGCGGACGACGTCACCCGGCTTGTGGGTGAAGCCGCGGCCGGGATGGTCGCGATCCTGCACCGGCGCGAACAGTGTGCCGAGGAACAGCGCGAAGCCGTCCGGATACTGGTGCTCGCTCAGCGTCTGGCGGACCAGCTCGGTGGGATCGCGGCTGATCTCGCTCATCTTGTTGGTGCCCGAGAGGCGATAGCCCTCCGGCCCGTCGATGGTGAGGTCGACCACGGCGCTGCGCACGTCGTCCATGGTGAAGCTGTCGTCGAACAGGCGGATGAACGGCCCAATCGACGTCGAGGCGTTGTTGTCCTTCGCCTTGCCGAGCAGCAGCGCGCTGCGGCCCTCGAAGTCGCGCAGGTTGACGTCGTTGCCGAGCGCGGCGCCCTTGATCGCGCCGTTGCGGTCGACGACCAGCACGACTTCCGGCTCGGGGTTGTTCCAGTCGCTGTCCGAGCGGATGCCGATCTCGGCGCCCCAGCCCATCGCCGACAGCACCGGCGCCTTGGTGAACACTTCCGCATCCGGCCCAATCGCGACTTCGAGATACTGCGACCACATGCCGGCGTCGATCAGCGCGGCCTTGAGGCTGGCGGCCTCGGGCGTGCCGGGGACGACCGAGCGGATGCCCGAGCCGACCTTGGCTTCGAGGTCGCCGCGGATCTCGGCCGCCTTGGCAGAATCGCCGCGGGCGCGCTCCTCGATCACGCGCTCCAGCGCCGAGACCGCGAAGGTGACGCCGCAGGCCTTCACGCACTGCAGGTCCACGGGCGCGAGGATCGCCGGCGCCGACTCGGTGCCGAGCGCGTCGACGCTGCACAGCACCTCGCCGCTCAGCGTGGCGATGTCGTCGCGCTCCAGCAGGTCGGCGACGGTGGGCGCGGTGGCCGACACGTCGATCACCTGGCCGTCGCGGAGGATCACGGGGCTGGGGCCGGCAGCGGTCTGCACGCGACCGACCAGAATCGCCTGCGCATGATCGGCAGGCAGCATGTCTCTAAGCGCTTCCAAGGGACCTCTCACCAACTCGTTTCGGATTGTGATAGCGCTACCATTGGCGCTCCGGCAAAGCAAATGTCAAGCCGGGCATAGCCGGGTTCAGCGCGGTTTCAAATATAAGATAAAATTTCGCCGACGATCGCCTCGGGCGCCCGCATCGCGCCATCCTCGCTGGCGCGGACGACCTTCCACGGGCCGAGCAGGTCAGCCGCGACGATCGCCTCGTAATTGCCGCGCACGCGCTGCTGGAGCGCGATGTCCGCCTCATATTCGTCGAAGCTGCGGTCGGTATAGCTGCGCTGTGCCTTTTGCAGGATGAGTTCGCGGGCAAGATCCCAAGGCGTGTCGAGATAGATCGAGAGGCGCGGGCGGGGCAGGGCGAACTGCCCGGTCTCGAGCGCGAGGATCCAGTCCATCAGCGCGCGGCCTCCGTCGCCGCCCAGCTTGGCGCCCTGATAGGCCATGTTCGAGGCGATGTAGCGATCGAGCACGACCACGTCGTGCGTGGCCTGCGCCTCGAGCAGCGCGTCGCGCCACTCGAACCGATCGAGCGCGTAGAGCACGGCGGCAGCATGCGGGGTGACGGGGACGGGGAGTTCGCCGGCGAGCATCTTGCCGATCGTCACGCCCGCGACGGTCTCGCCATAGCGCGGGAAGCCGAGCACGGTGGCGGTGCGGCCCGATGCCTGCAGTGCCGCGCACAGCCCGCGCGAGGCAGTGTTCTTGCCGACGCCGTCGGCGCCCTCGATTGCGATGAGTTCACCCATAAGGGCGCCATAGCATGCTGCGGCAGGTTGTCATCAAGACTCCCCGGACGGTCGGCGGGAAGAGGGCGCCGCGGCACAACGATCGTCATTCCCGCGAAGGCGGGAATCCATTTGCCAGGCCGCTTAGGGCAGGAACCGCAGCTTCAGCGCCAATGGATCCCCGCCTTCGCGGGGATGACGGCAGTGTGTGATGGCCGGCTTCCAACTGCGAACGCTGGAGCGATCAGATCCTCAATGAAACGACGCGGTCTCCGGCGGTGCGCACAACAGTGCGCAGGGGCCTTCGCCGTCGAGCGGGAGGATCGCGGTGAGCGCGCCCTGTCCCCCGGCATGGTGCATCAGCCAACCGGGCTCGGCCACGGCGGGACGCTCGGGCGAGAAGGCGACACCGATTCCGTCGGTGATCACGCCCAGCCGGCGGGGCGGGGTGGGCCAGCGGCCGGAAAGATAGGTGATGCAGGCAGCGGCCGCGTCTTGCAGCGCGCCCTCGTCGCTGTCCTCGGGGCAGAAGCCCTCGGGGGTGGCGTCGATCTCGGCGACCAGGCGGAAATCGTCGCCCCGCCACCAGATCATCCGCAGCGATCCGTCGGTTTCCTGCTGCAGACCCAGAAAAAGCCGACCGCCGGCCGGGAGCAACGGTTGCGCACAGCGCACCATTTCCTCGGCCAGTTCGGTCAGCTTGTAGTTCGACCGGGGTAGCATCTGCATCGCACCTCGGCCGATCGTCTGGGAGTTTCGGGGCATCGGGTTGTTCCGAAGGAAAGGTTACCCTTCCCTTATAGAACGCTTTTGCCCCGATCGGGTATCAATGCAGCGCAGCGCGGTTCGCAAGCGGCGCGGCGGCGATCGCAATCGCTTCCACGGTCTCGCGGTTCGCCTCGGCGGCAACCACCATGTCGATGCTCGCGGCGTCGATCGCGACGACGCTGGAGAGCAGGTTGTGCGGCTGGCTGGCGTCCGGCAGGATCGGCGTGGCGGTGCGGGCAGCGGCCGGCTGGCGGCGCTTGGCGGTGGCGGGCTCGCCATATTCGGCCATCACCGAGAAGCGCGGATCGGCAGCGGCGATCTCGGCGATCACCTTGGCGGCGCGCTTGGTGATCTGGCGGACACGCTCCTTGGTCACGCCGGTTTCCATTGACAGGTCGTCGAGCGTGGCGGTCTGGAACACGCGGCGGGCGACGATCTCGCGGTCGCGCTCCAGCTTGGCTTCAAGCTTCTCGAGCTCGGCGGGATCGATGCCGTGAGTGGCGGTGCGGAGACGCGGGCCTTCGCGGCGCAGCGCTGCCTCTTCCCGCTTCGGGCGGGGACGACGGCGGAGCTGTTCGATGCCCACCTTGCGGAGGTGATCGACATAGGCCTCGATCAGCGAGGAGATCGCGCCATCGGCGAGATAGTCCGACGCGGCGCTCTCGGTGCGCTCCAGGGCGTCCTCGTCCTCGATCATCGCTTCGGGCGACATTTCGTCGCCATCGGCGGAGCTGACCATCGCGCTGAGCGAAACGGTGGTGGCTTCGACCTTCTTCGCCGAGGGGCGCTGGTCGGTCATCAGGCGGAAGCGCAGGCTCTGCAGCTCGCCGCGGATCTGCCAGTTGACGAAGGTGGTGAACTGGGCCTTTTCCGGCTCATAGGCCTGGATGGCGCGGTGCACGGCAATGGCGCAGCACTGCTCGGCGTCGTCCCAGTGGGCGGTCAGGCCGTACTGGCGGATGAAGTGACGGATGCGGGGAGCGATCAGCTTCAGGATGCGGGCAAAGGCGCGATCGATTTCAGCGCGCTGACGGTTGGTCTGCTTGCCGTCCTTGGGCGCGTTCTCGATGACGGTTTGGACTGCGGCCTCGAGAGCGATCGTGATCTTCGACATCTGTATTCCCCTGGTTCAGCGCCGGTCCGATCGTTTCGGCGCCGTCGACAGGAGACACATTTCGTCTGAAACCTTTAAAGGAGTGCTAATCGGGGACTTAGGTAGTTTTCCGCAAACGCACTCCCAAGCTTTATAGCAACGCCGATTCGCTTGGCGACCTAAGTGCCTGAAAAAATGATGGTTAACCGCTGTTTAGCGGAGCCGCTAACGCACGAAAAAACGGCCTAAATGGCGGTTTTAGGAGGCAAATTTGTCCGGTTGGACGTGGCGATCGATGAAATCGAGTAACCATTGCCGGTGCGCGCGGGTCGCATCGCCGGCGTTGGCGATGCGCTGATCGGCCGCCGATCCGCCGACTTGCGCGGCCAGCAACGTGCGTGCGCGCTCTGCATCAATGTTGCCGGCAAGAAACTTCTTTGCGTCCCCAAGCCCCAGATGGTGGCCCAGATAGGCCGCCTTGGCGAGGGTTTCCGAATCGGCGCGGACGTTGAGCCCTGCCGATTCGAATTGTTGCAAATTGTTCTTCGCCATGTCGGCGACACTCAGGATCGACGCCTGCGGATCGTAGCGGAGCGCCAGCAGTTCGCTGCGGCGCGAAGGATCGACCTTGCCCTTTTCGGTCAGCCAGCCGCGCGCCTTGGCGACATCGTTCAGCCAGGTGCCGCCCTGTTCGGCGAGCGTCTGCCAGGTGCCGCTGAGGAACTGGCCGAGCCCTGCCGCGCTCGATCGCGGGTTGCGCGACAGCGGATTCCAGCTGCCGTCCTGCCCCTTGCCGGCTTCGGCATCGACGATTGCAGCGATCGCGGAGCGCGGGATGCCGCTGCGCGCCTCGGCGGCGGCAAGCGTATCGGCGTAGCGGGCGTTGCTGCCGAGCGCGAGCGGGCCCGAGGCCTCGGCCGGCTTGGCGGACGTGCCGCCGGAAAGCGCACCGACGATCGAGCCGGTGCCTGGCATGGTGCCCCGGTCTACCGCGGCGGCGGCATGCGCGCCGTTCAGGGCACGCTTGGCGAGCGCGGCGATATCGTCGGGCGCATCCTCGTCGTTGCACGAGCAGGCGCACTGGCACTTGCACTTGCCCTTGGCCGATTTCGGCGCCTGGGTGCCGAGCAGCTCGAGCAGCGAATCCATCGCCATGTCCGATCCGCCGCCCAGCGGCGACTTGCCCTTCTCGTTGTCGCGGTCGCCATCGCCGATCGCGGCGCGCCACAGGCGGGTCGAGAGTTCGGACTGGGCCTGCGCGTAGATCACGTTGGCGCGCTGCGCCGGCGTGAGCGCGGCAAGGTCGGTACGGTGGATCATGCGGCCTTCACCAGCATCCGCTTGCGCTCGCGCAGGAAGCGCGCCGCGGCAATGTCATCGATCGCCGCCTGTTCGGCGGCTTCGGCTTCGCGCTCGGCATCGGCGCGGAAGCGTTCTGCGGCGCTCTCGATCGCGCGGCAGGTGCCATAGGCCTCGCGCGCAAGCTCGCGAAGGTTGAGCAGCCGCGCCTGTTCGGCCACGACTTCCTCGGCGATGCGCGCCTGGGCGTGCTTGGCGGTGGCGAGCCACGCGTCCGAGGCGAAGGGCAGGGCGTGTGCCAGCACGCGCTCTTCACGGACGCGCGCAACGAGGTCGCGGCCCTGCTGTTCCAGCTCGGCGATGCGCTCGATCGCGGCGCCGATCTTGACCTTGAGGTCGTCGACGGTGCGCTGCTGCATGCGCAACGCGGTATCGAACGGCGTCTTCATGCGGCGAGACCCACGTCATGGCCATGGCGCGGATCGCCCGAGGCCTCGCCGGAAAGGATCGCGGCCAGCTCGGCAAATGCCGCCTCGGCATGGCCCTGGTCGTTCTTGCCCTGGTTGAGCAGCGCCTCGATGCGGGGCGCCAGCGCGACGGCGCGGTCGACATCCGGCGAAGAGCCGGCCTTGTACGCACCCAGCCGCACCATCTCTTCCATGTCGGCATAGGTCGACAGCAGCTTGCGCGCGGCGAGGCGGGTCTCGTTCTGCTCGTGCTCGAGGCAATGGGGCAGGGTACGCGACACCGATTTGAGGATGTCGATCGCCGGATAGCGGCCGCGCTCGGCGATCGCGCGGCGCATCACGACGTGGCCGTCGAGGATACCGCGCACCGCGTCGGCGACGGGCTCATTATGGTCGTCGCCGTCGACGAGGACGGTGAACAGGCCGGTGATCATGCCCTGGCCGGGGGCGCCGGGGCCGGCGCGCTCCAGCAGCCGCGGCAGCTCGGCGAAGACGGTGGGGGTATAGCCCTTGGTCGCGGGCGGCTCGCCCGAGGCGAGGCCGATCTCGCGCTGCGCCATCGCGAAGCGGGTGACCGAGTCCATCAGGCACAGCACGTTGAGGCCCTGGTCGCGGAAATGCTCGGCGACGGCGAGGGTGGTCCAGGCGGCCTGGCGGCGCATCAGCGCCGGCTCGTCCGAAGTGGCGACGACGACGACCGAGCGGGCCATGCCCTCGGGCCCCAGATCGTCCTCAATGAATTCCTGCACTTCGCGGCCGCGTTCGCCGATCAGCCCGATCACCGCGACGTCGCACTGGGTCCAGCGCGCGAGCATCGAGAGAAGGACGGACTTGCCGACGCCCGAACCGGCGAACAGGCCGAGGCGCTGGCCGCGGCACAAGGGCACGAAGGTGTCGAGGCAGCGGACCCCGGTCTCGATTCGCTCGGCAACGCGCGCGCGGCCGGCGGCGGCGGGGGGCGAGGCCTTGATCGGCTGCGGATCGGCGCCGTTGACCAGCGGACCCTGTCCGTCGACCGGGCGGCCGAGCCCGTTGATCATGCGGCCGAGCCAGGCCTTGGAGGGGCGGACGGTGAACTGGCCGGCGCCGAGTTCGGCAACCGCGCCCAGGCCGACGCCCTGCGGGTCGACGAAGGGCAGGCAGAGCGCCACGCCGCGATCGAGCGCGGTGACTTCGGCTTCCACCTTGCCGCTAGGGGACTGGATCTCGACGCGGCTGCCGATCTGGGCGACGCCGGTCAGGCCCTCGACTTCGATGAGAGCGCCGCGCACCGCCACCACACGCCCGAAGCGACGGTCGGGGACCATCTCCTTGATGGCGCGCGCGGCACTGGCGAGCGTCTGCATCGCGCGGGCTCCTTCAGGCGGCCTGCGTCGTGGCGGGGTCAGCCGCGGCAGCGTCTTCCATGGCGATCAGCTCGCGGGCGGCGGCGAGGGCCTTGTAATATTCCACCTGGGCAAGGTCGTTGGCGAAGCGGATGCACAGCTCGCGCGCCTCGGGGGTGCCCAGGCTGCCGATCAGCAGGCTGAGCAGCTGGACCACCGCGTCGTGATGCGCGTCGCGCCCCGCGGGATCGATATAGGCGAGCATCGTCGCGAAATAGAGCTGCCGCGCAGGCGTGGTCGCTTCCTCGGGCCGCATCACTTCGCGGCCGCGCAGGATCGATACCATATTCTCGACGGCGATCTGGGTCCGGCCCACGGCGCGCAGCACTGCACCGTTGACGATCGCCTTTTCACCGTCCCGGAGCGTGATGCGAAGCATGGAACTGGCCTTTCGATAAGCGTTCCTCAACTTATAGGCGCGTTCGGGGCGGAGATGGACAAACACCCGGCAAATTTTGCCGCCTTACAATCGTAACCGGCAAAATCGCCCCTTTGATTTGGGCGATGCCGCCAGCCCTCTACAATGAGGATGTCGCCGGCGTGGGGATCGCGCGGGCATCTCGAGGAGTTTTGAACTTGAGCCTCTATTCCGCTCTATACGCTGGCGTTTCCGGGCTGAGCGCGCAGTCGAGTGCCATGGCCACCGTTGCCGACAACATCACCAACATCAATACCGTCGCCTATAAGGGCGTCGAGGCCCAGTTCCGCACGTTGGTGACCGATGGTCGCACTTCGGCGAGCTACTCGGCAGGTGGTGTCGCGGCCGCGCCGCTCGCACAGGTTTCCAAGCAGGGCCTGCTCCAGGCCTCGGGCAGCAGCACCGATCTCGCGATCGATGGCGGCGGGTTCTTCATCACCCGCAGCGGCCTGAATTCGAACGACCCGGTCGCCTATACCCGCGCGGGCTCGTTCAAGCCGGACGAAGAAGGCTATCTGCGCAACTCGGCGGGCCTGTACCTCTATGGCTGGCGCCTGGACGCCACCGGCGGCTACACCAACACCGGCAACCTCGACACGCTGACGCCTGTGCGTCTGACCGACCTGGTCGGCACCGCGGCGCCGACCAACAAGCTGCAGGCGCACATCAACCTCCAGTCGAGCGCAACGAACTACGACCCGACCTCGCCGACGGGTGCCTACTCCGCCGGCAAGATGGCGGATGGCACGATCACGCCGCAGTTCTCGCGTTCGTTCACCGTCTACGACTCGCAGGGCAGCGGCCACGAGATCAAGATGTCGTTCCTCAAGACGGACGCGAACGAGTGGCAGATGGAAGCCTATGCGGTTCCGGCCAGCGACGTGACCGCCACCAACGGCCTGCTGCGTTCCGGCACGGTGAAGTTCAACGGCGACGGCAGCCTCAACCTGGGTGCGTCGACCGCAGGTCTCTTCAATCCGCTCACCGTCACCTACACCAACAGCTCCAGCTCGGTCCCGATCACGCTGGACATGGGCAAGGATGGCGGCACCAACGGCCTCACCTCCTTCGGTGACCCGTCGTCGCTCGTCACGGGCGGCACCAACGGCGGTACGCTGGGCAACATCGCGGCGACCGAAGTCTCGTCGGACGGCGTGGTCAGCGCGATCTTCGACGATGGCGCCAGCCGCCAGGTGTTCCAGCTGCCGATTGCAACCTTCCCGAACGCGAACGGCCTCACCCGCATCTCGGGCAACGCCTATTCGTCGAACCGCGCCTCGGGCTCGATGACGATGAACCCGCCCGGGCAGCTGGGCGCAGGCAAGATTTCGTCGAGCACGCTGGAGGCCTCGACCGTCGATCTGGCGGGCGAGTTCACCAACATGATCCGCTTCCAGCGCGCCTACAGCGCATCGTCGAAGATCATCACGACCGTCGACGACATGCTGCGCGAAGTCAGCGACCTGAAGCGCTGACGAATAAGGCCGGGGGACGCACGACATGGCGCTGAACGATATCCTAGGAACCGCCGCTTCCGGCCTGGCTGCTGCCCAGGCCGGGTTGAAGGCGGTATCGAACAACATCGCCAATGTCGGCGTCACCGGCTATGCCCGCGAACGGGTCAACCTGACCACCTCGGTGATGTCCGGGAACGTCACCGGCGTCTCGGTCGGCGAGTTCGAGCGCGTTGCCGATCGCTTCCTGGAAGCCACCGTCTATCGGCGGGCCGGCGACTATGGGAAGGCGGAAGTCACCTCCGGCTATCTCGACCGGCTGCAGTCGCTGCTCGGTGAACCCGGCGCCAAGTCGGGCCTGCCGGCGCGGCTGGACGCGATCAACGCCTCGGCGATCGCGATGACCGGCTCGCAATCCTCGGCGCAGACCAGCGCCGTGTTCATCGGCAACGTCTCGGACGCGATTTCGTCGATGCAGCAGATCACCAAGGACGTCGAAGGGCTGCGCAGCGATGTGGAGTCCGAAGTCGGCTATTCGGTCGACAAGATCAACACGCTGCTCCAGCGCATCTATGATCTGAACGGCACCGTGTCGCAGGCCACCGGCCTCGGCCGCAACGCCAGCGGCGCCGCCGACCAGCGGATGAGCGCAATCGAAGAACTGAGCGGCATGCTCTCGGTCAACGTCCGCGACCAGCCGGACGGCCGAGTGATCATCGAGACCACCTCGGGCCAGATGCTGCTGGATTCGCGCCTGCGCCAGCTCGACTATCCGAACAAGGACAGCGGCGTCGGCAACGCCCAGGCGACCTACCCGGACATCTCGATCCGCTTTTCGGACAAGAACGGCAATCAGGGCGCGCTCACCGGCGAGAAGCTCGATTCTGCCGCCGTCGGCGGCAAGCTCGGCGGCCTGCTCGACCTGCGCGATCGCACGCTGCCATCCTTCTCCGAACAGCTGGGCGTCACGTTCAGCGGCCTTTCGGAAGCGCTGAACGCGGTTTCGAACGAAGGTACCACCGTGCCGCCACCCGCCAGCCTCAATGGCCGGCAGAGCGGCCTGGTCGGCACCGATCGACTGGGCTTCAGCGGCAAGGCGACATTTTCGGTGGCGAGTTCCACCGGCACGATGGTCGCCAAGACCGAGATCGATTTCGACGCGCTCGGGCCCGGCGCGACCGTGAACGACATGGTCAACGCGATCAACGCCGGCCTCGGCGGCGCGGCGACCGCCAGCTTCACCAACGGCGTGCTGAGCTTCACCGCCGCGGGCGCCGGCAATGGCGTGGCGATCTCGCAGTCTGCAACCTCGCCGAGCAGCCGTGCCGGGATCGGCGTGTCGCAGTATTTCGGCATGAACGACCTTATCCAGAGCGATAGCAGCACGCTGGTGCCAACCGGCTTCAACGCATCGGACCCGCACGGCTTCACGACCGGCCAGAGTGCGCAGGTGATCCTGCGCGACTCCTCCGGGCTGGCGCTGACCAGCTACACCCTGCAGCCTACCACCGGCGGCACGATGGGCGACGTCATCACCGAGCTCAATGGCAGCGGTCTTGGCAAGTTCGGCTCCTTTTCGCTGGATAGCCGCGGGCGGGTCCGCTTCGATCCGGCAAGCGGCCTGTCCGGCGCTTCGCTGCAGATCGCGACCGACTCCACCGACCGCTTCGGCAGCGGGCGCACCTTCTCCTCCCTGTCGGGCCTCAGCGGGATCAACAGCGGCCTGGACGTGGCCCAGGTCCGCACCGACATCGCCAACACCCCGTCCAAGCTGCCGCTCGCCCGGGTCGACACCAGCGTTGCGGTCGGCAGCAAGGCGATCGGCGCCGGCGATACCCGAGGCGCTACCGCCTTTGCCGACAAGCTGGCGACCGCGCTCGATCTCGGCAAGGACGGCGTCGTCACGGTAGGCCGCTTCTCGACGGCGCTGCTCGGCCGCGCCGGCCTGGAGGCCAGCCAGGCGCAGAGCCGCTTCGACGATGCCGACGCGCGCAAGTCCGACGCGGTCAACCGCCGCGACAGCTATTCGGGCGTCAATATCGACGAGGAACTGTCGCAGATGGTCGTCCTGCAGAACAGCTACTCGGCTGCGGCGCGGGTGATGAGCACCGCGACGCAGATGTACGACACTCTTCTCCAGATGGTCCGTTAAGGGGAGCTGACCCATGACCCGTGTTGCCACCATTCCGCTCCAGCGCACCATGGCCGGCGCCATTTCGAGCGCGCAGGAAAAGCTCGCGATCACCCAGAAGCAGCTGTCCACCGGCAAGAAGGCGACCGATTTCGCCTCGCTCGGCACCGAGGCGGTGCGCAACCTCTCGGCACACACGCTGCTCGAACAGCAGAAGGCGCAGTCGAACGTCGCCAAGCGCGTCGGCACCACCATGTCGCTGTACCAGGGCCATATCGAAGGCGTGCAGACCGCCAACACCGACCTGCGCAAGCAGATCCTGACCGCGATCGGCACCGGTCAGTCGGCGGGTCTGCAGCAGGCGATGGAGAGCGCCTTCTCCCAGATGCGCTCCTCGCTGAACGCGACCGAAGGCGGCGTGCCGTTGTTCGGCGGCTCGCAGACCGACAGCGCGCCTTTCTCGGTCGCGACGCTTGCCGATGCGGCGACGGTACCGGCCGACCAGGCCTTTCATGACGACAATGTGCTCGCCACCGCCCGCGTCGCTGACGGCCTCGATGTCCAGTACGGCGTCAACGCCAGTTCGTTCGGCTCGGGTCTGTACGACGCCTATCGCGCGATGGCGCAGATCGGCCCGATCGGCGACAAGCTTACCGACGCGCAGGTGACTGCGCTGCAGGGAGTCGTCACCAAGATGGATGCGGGCCTGAAGCAGCTCAACGCCGTCAACGCCGACAATGGCCGCAAGCAGAGCCAGATCGAAGACCTGACGGCGCGGGGCGAAGATCGTTCGCTGCTGCTGCAGCAGGTGATCGAGGACAATGAAGACGCCGATCTCGGCCAGGTCGCGATCGACCTGTCGCAGCAGAAGACGGTGCTCGAGGCCAGCTATTCGGTGTTCTCGCAGCTCTCCAGCCTGAGCCTCGTCAAATATCTCTGAGCGCGATCGCGCGTTCGAACACGGCGGTCAGCATCGGCTCGGTCAGCCGGCCGATGCTCTGATTGTACCGCGATACGTGATAGCTATCGAGCACCGTCTGCCCCTTGGGCAGGCGGTGTTCCGCGCCGTGCGCGAAGCGTGCCTTGGGCAGCTTGCCGCCCAGCGCCTTCACCGTCGACTGGTGCGCGATCTCGCCCAGCGCCACGACGATCGGCGCGCGCAGCTGCCCGGCGAGAAACGGCCGGCAGGCATGGATCTCTGCCGGGGTGGGGCGGTTCTCCGGCGGCAGGCAGCGCACCGCGTTGAGGATCTGCACGCCTTTCGGCTCCCCCGCCTCCGCCAGCCCGAGCTTCTCCAGCACCGCGAACAGCAAGGCACCGGAATCGTCGCCGGTGAAGGCGCGGCCGGTGCGGTTCGCACCCGTCCGCCCAGGCGCCAGCCCGACGATTGCGATCGGCGCTTCGGGATCGCCGAGCATCGGCACCGGCGCATTCCACCATTCGGGCTGCTCGGCGCGCAACTGGGTGCGCAGCGCGACGAGGCGCGGGCAGAGCGGGCAGTCGCGATCGGGTTCTAGGCTTGGCGTGGACATCAGGGGGCGATAGGCGCGGGGGCGTGTCCGTCACAAGCTACATCCTCGCCCTGGGCTCCAACCGCCGCGGCCGCCATGGCGGGCCGCGTGCCGAGCTGCGGGCGGCGCTGGCGGCGATCGGCGGTGTACGCGCGGTCTCGCGAATCCACGAGACCGCGCCGCTCGGCCCGTCGATTCGGCGTTTCGCCAACGCCGTCGCCGCGATCGAGACCGACGAGGCACCCGAGGATCTGCTGTACCGGCTGAAGACCATCGAACGCGCATTCGGCCGGCGGCGGGGGCAGCGCTGGGGGGCGCGGGTGATCGATCTCGACATCGTGCTGTGGTCGGGCGGCTGCTGGGCGAGCCCGACGCTGACGGTGCCGCACCCCGAATATCGCAAGCGCCGCTTCGTACTGGCGCCGCTGGCGGAGGTAGCGCCCCAGTGGCGCGATCCGGTGACGGGCCGCACGACGCTTCCGTTGCTGCACGCGGTTGACCGGCGGCGCCCCTGCGCCTAGGTGGCGGGATGTGGGTCCGTAGCTCAGTCGGTAGAGCAAGCGACTTTTAATCGAGAGGTCCCGGGTTCGAATCCCGGCGGACCCACCAGCCTCTCCGGACACCCAAGGACATCGAAGGACACAAGGTTGCGGAAACCCTCGGTTTCTGTTGAGCCTCGACGTGCGTCCAAGGACACCCAGGGACACCCGAGGACGGGGCATCCGGGGGCATTTTTGGGGGCATCGTTCCGAGATTTGGGGGCATCCGTTCCGTGCCGTTGACCGACA
The DNA here is from genome assembly GCF_900114095.1 of Sphingomonas sp. NFR04. GTDB lineage: Bacteria > Pseudomonadota > Alphaproteobacteria > Sphingomonadales > Sphingomonadaceae > Sphingomonas. The sequence goes on from NZ_FORV01000008.1 coordinate 185,100, forward strand.
CCCAGTGCAAGAAGGCCGCGCCAGCCGAGCGCGATTACAAGCTCTCCGACGCCGGCGGGCTCTACCTGTTCGTGACCACCAAGGGGCACAAGTCCTGGCGGCTGAAGTACCGCTTCGCGGACAAGGAGAAGCGGCTGATACTCGGCGCCTATCCGGACATGCCGCTGCGCGACGCGCGCGACGCCCGGGAGGAGGCAAAGCGCCTGCTGCGCGAGCACCGCGACCCGGCGACCGAGCGGCGCAAGCAGAAGATCCTCGCGCACGCCGCGGCCGGCGCGACCTTCAAGGTGGTGGCCGAGCGCTGGTACACCGCGCAGTTGGGCCGCTGGTCGAAGGTGAACGCGACCAAGATCGACCAGGCGCTCAAGCGCGACGTGTTCCCGGAGATCGGCGCGCTGCCACTCAGCGACATCGACGGGCCGACGGTGCTGGCGCTGCTGCGCAAGATCGAGCGCCGCGGCGCTATCGACAGTGCGAAGCGGATCCGCCAGCATATCTCGGCCGTGTTCGGCTACGGGATGGCCGAGGGCTTCTGCGATCGCGACCCGGCCGGTCGGCACCTGGTGAAGGCGATGCTGCCGACGCCGGTGGGCGGCAGCCAGCCGGGCCTCAGCAGTATCGAGGAGATCCGGCAGCTCCACGCGAAGATCGACGCATCGACCGGTGGCCCGCTGACAAAGCTGGCGTCGCGCCTGCTCGGGCTCACCTTCGTGCGGCCGGGCCTGGTGCCGACCGCGCGCTGGACTGAGTTCGAGGGCATCGACTGGACAGACCCGAGCGGGGGAGGGGACAGCTTCGAGCCGATCTGGCGGATCAGCGCCGACCGCATGAAGCTAGAGCTGGAGAACAAGGCCGACGAGGCGTTCGAGCACATCGTGCCACTGCCCGCCCAAGCCGTCGACGTGCTACGGGCGGTGTACACGCTCAGCGGCTGCTTCCCCTACCTCTTCCACAGCGTGCGCTCGACGCACCAGCCGATGTCGAACAACACGATCGGCTATCGCTACAACCAGTGCGGCTATCGTGGCCGGCACGTCCCCCACGGCTGGCGTACCGCGTTCTCGACGATCATGAACGAGCGTGCGACGCAGCTTGGGCTTGAGGGCGATCGCCCGATCATCGATGCCATGCTCTCCCATAAGCCGAAAGGGGTGTCCGCCGCAGAGATGGCGTACAACCGTGCCCGGCACATGTCTCGGCGGTGGGAGCTGGCGCGCTGGTGGGCCGACCAAACCCTCTCAGATCTGCCCGCCGCCAGAATGTTACTCGTAGGTTTCTCACGCGCAGGGTGAACAGCCGAGCTCAGCACGCCCCGGAAATCAAGTACTTGGCCAAGGTGCTGCGGGAGATCCTCCGTTATCCATCACTCTGAAACACCATCGACGTTGGAACAATCATCGAACGCCATTGCGTTCCGAGGGGTTAGTGTGTATGGTGATTCGCATGGACCAGAACCCTGTAATAGCTGCGATCCAAAGCCAGCTTGCTGCACTCACTAATGAGCGTGAGCGTTTGATGGCCCGTGTGCGTGAGATTGATGAGAATCTTGGGAAGGTAGTTCGGAATTTGGGGCTCGAACCGGAAAAGCTGGTCGCCTCCCATTCCGATCTACCTCGCCTTGCGAAGCCGGATGCCAGGAGCAACGGCACAATGGCTGCTAAGATGCTCGAGATTTTGATGGCCGCTGACCACGGATATTCCAGAAGCGAGATGAAGGACGCGTTGTCAGCGGCGTCCCCGCTTTTTCGATCGCAGATCGAGAAGAACGTCAACACATTCTACAACAACGTGAGCCGCTACCTTAAGGCCGGTAAAATAGTGGACGTGGAGGGCTATCTCTACCACGCTTTGCGTGCGCCGTCCGACGACACATCAGAGGACGATGGGGCGGATAACGGAGTTGTGCGGCTGGTGCCGCGAGAGAGCAGATTGGATCTAGGAAATTGAAACGGGGCCGGACGCTTCCACGGCAATCGCGACCCCGTCTCATATTGCACTAACTAGGAAGGAGACCACTGATGCGGCCGCCATAGTACAGCTTTCGAGCCAATAGGGGGAAACAGGTCTGCAACACCTGCCAACCTCTCAGCGTAAGCAGTCGCCAACATCATATTACGTACTGCAGCCGGGGCCCGTGCGGTTCCCGGTTGCTTTGTATGTATCAGATCTAGAACAAATTGCAATCGCCGAAGCCGTTGATGGCCTCGGAGATGAGCTGCTTCGCTGCAAACGGAAGACCTGCCTTAAGCCTCACGATTGGTGGAAAATGGCCGTAGCGGAGCTGGATATCTCGTCGCATTCCGTCGTCGAAGCGAGGACACTAAGCGCGCAAGTCATGCGGCCGCGGTCCAGCACATCGGATTGGCCATCCACTCGCGCAGATCACTCTCACGCCAGCCAACCGCATTGGCACCGAGCCTTACGCTCTTTGGGAACTCGCCGCGTGCCATCTTCCGGTAGATCGTCTTCCCCGACAGTCCTGTGCGGGCCTCGACCTCCCGTAGGCGTACGAACGCTGCGACAGGCGCTGGTGTCGTGCTAGGGTAGCTAGCTGCGAGCGTACTTTTGGAGACACGGCGGTCAGGCATGAAGGACCTCGACTGGGATCAGGACGCGGGCTTGTCGCGATCGGTGCTCGGCGACGGATGGCCTCTTCCGATGGGCGAGGACGTCGCCCAAGGCACTCTCTACGATATGGTGAGCCGCTATCTCGAGTTTCCCGAAGCTCAGAGGTCCATGATGACGATCACGATCGACGGTGGCTTTCACCTGGATGGGGTCGAGATCGAATATCTTGCCGAGCGTCGTCAGCGAGAGCGACCGCCTTCCATTTAGCGAGCCGCAGGGCGCCATGTTGTAGCGGCGCCAGCGGCGGGCTTCTCCGGCTGAAGATGTTGCGCTAACTTGTTGAGCAAGGAGGAGGCGCGATGCGACCTCGATCCAGCCGGGTGCGCAATTGCTATGCGGTGCGGAGCGATCGGGCATGAATGACCTCTTCTGGAAGCTTAAAGCGGAGCTTTCGCGAACCATCATTTTCGACGGATTGGGCGGCTGGCCCTTCTCGATGGGTGATGACATCGCGAAAGGCACCGTCGCGGAGATGTTGGACAAGTATCTTGAATTCCCCGAGGAGGAGCGCTCGCGGATGATGATCACGACCGCCAGTGGCTTCCGTCTTGAAGGCGAAGAAATCGACGCGCTCGTGGCGCGACGTCGCCGAGAAATGCCCCCGAGCGAGGGCTGAGGGGCAGGTGCCCAGGCGGTACCTTTGCCAGTAGCGGTCCCACCTGGTAGCCGCGCCGGCTGCCATCACCGCACACGACAGGTCGCGACCGTCCGGCAGGCGGCAGCGGGCGACGATGCGGTTGTAGCTGGGCTCTAATGCTTGACAGCTCAGCTTGCGGCGCAGCACCAACGCCGACACCATCCGCTGGCTCGCCCGTGCTCGCGCGTCGCTGCAGACGTACCCGGCGCGGCGTTGGCGGCACGGCTCGGCGGACTCTAAGTCAGGCGCCTGGACGCCGGCGATGCGGACCTTCGGCCCCTCCGCGCACCAAAGCGGCCCGTCCCCATCATGAACGCGGGTGACCGTACAGGAGAACGTTTGCGGCGAACCGAGGCCGACTAGTAAAAACACGATATCGATCATGATCATGGGTTAGCCGATTGAAGCGCGATCAGCGTTAGCCGAGGGTCGGGCTTTGAGCAGATCGCAGCACAGTGCAGATGAAATTCGCGATGAGCTGGAGCGGGTTGCCGCCAGCCTGAGCGCGAACGATGAGGATCTCGACCTTGATTTCCGACGGCCATTCTTGGCCGGTCCGCACTGGCCCTTCGCGCACAACTGGGACGTTCGCGTCGCGGTGCCTGACGGCTTGGAGGACCTCGCATTCCGAGTGATCGATGAAGTCGCCACCCGCTGGAATCTGGAAGAGAAATGAACGGGCCCGATGTCCATCGGCTGAGCGCCGGCACCGTCACCTTTCAAATGCCCCTCCACCGGCCGGCTTGGTCGTACGACCACGAGGCGCTCGACCGGCTTGTCGATGTCGAGGTGGAGGTGCGCGCACTGCTGCGATTGAGCAGCTCGGCCTCCGGCACGTACGTCACGAAGCCTACGCTGGCGGGTAACCGGCAGTTGGTCGAGCAAGTCGCACGGCGCATTATCGATCGAGAAGGGCCCAGCTTCGTTCAGCCCGTCCGAGTGACAGCGAAGGACGTCTAACTGCGCCGCGCCTCTTGGAGCAGGGATAAGCAAACTCGCTTTAGAATTGCACAGGGTGGAATAGTCATACGACGACTTAAGCGATTCCCCTAAGTTCATCTGATTTGCAGAACGCGCGATAGCCATCTCATGCGTAACAGTAGTGGGGTTGCCGTGGGGATTGTCGCTTTTCAGATGCCGTTGACGAGAGCTCGATGGTTCTATGAGAATCAGGATGCTAGCCGAAATGTGGATGTGGAAGTTGACCTCGCTGCGCTGGAGAGGCTGAATCAATCGAGCATCGGTGATGCGCCGCCCTCTGCGATCTTCGCCGCTAACCGAGCCGCAATCGAGCGCGCTGCCCGCAACATCATCGACCGCGAGGGGCCGAATTTCGCCGAACCCATCCAGGTCACCGCCAAAGACGTATAGCCCCGCCACTGTTTGGGCGCGCTGCATAGGTGGTGGTACCGGACGGCCTCGGCGCCCGGTACCGTTGCGACCCGTTCCGCAAGTTTGGAGTTTGCCGAGGCACGGGGGTATGGCTACTGCGCGCCGGCGGGGGTGAGCATCGCCGGCGCGAGGAGCAGGTAGCTCGAATTTTAGACGACGCGGCAACACGATAACCACATCACGCTGCCTTGCGGTGGATGAGAATAATGTTGCGCTCGCCATCGTCAGGGTCGTCACCAGCTTCAGCCGACGTCCAACGGCCGCAGAAGCGGCTCTCATGCGTTTCGGGGTACATCGGCACCGGAAAGCGTCCGGCGCCTTGAACCACCACGGGCGGATTGATCTGGCAGACGCCAAGTTCAGGGCCCGCAGATGGATCGCGGACGGCATTTGCCAGCTTTGGCCCCGAGCGCGTCCACCAGGCGCAGGTGGCACAAACTCGATCGCAGCTCATTGCGGTGCTCCAGAAGGACCGGCGCCTCGCTTGTGCTCGGCATAGCGCTGTGCCTGATCGGTCAAAGCGATCTTCGGGTCGGCGACAAATTCGCCGCACTGCTGATCGGTGTGCACCTCGGGAAAAACTGAGGAGACCGTCACCCCGCCGACTTCAGACCACGTGGGATTGAAGACCTTGGGCGGATAGCGCCGGCAGATGCCAATGCGCGCAGGGGCCGCTTTCGGCTCAGCCGTGGCGTCCGGGACGCCGCGACCGAGAAAGTGCGTGCAGGTCCCGCAGCTCATGCGAGCACCATCGAGCGCTGCTCAGCGCCCTGCTGTGAGAGATCGATGCCGCCGATGCGGGCCAGATCCTCGATGCAATCCCAAAGCAATTGCTCGTTCGCATCGCTATGGCTCCGGATCCCATTGACGAACTCGGGGTCAGTAGGATCCACAACCACCAGATCCGACCAAGACTGACATGCGATGTGCTGGAATGCAACGCGGAGCTTCGCGACCACGCCCTCAATCGTTCGAGCTCGAGCAGCATGAACCTCGTCATCGAATGCGGCGCACATCCGCTCCCAGTCGGGAACGCGATCGTTGAGGTCGTGCCTCATACCTAGCAAATACGACATGCCCTGACGAACACCCGCGAACGCCGCCAAAAGCTGAGCGTCGGGGGAGGCGACGCCCTTGTCGCCGAACGCGAGCGCGCGCACCAGCGGCGAGCGGGAGAGCAAAGCGTCCCGGATCGACAGCGTAACACGGTCGTGAGAGGAGTTGTTACCTTCCAGTTCAGCCCAAGATCGAAGGCCTTTCCCGAGAGGTGCAGCGTCCAATAAGTCGAGGAGATCGAGGAACGTGACGACGTCTTCGTCTGAGGGCGTCTCGCACTTCGTTTCCCGGATGCGATTGACGGCGTCCTGCTCGTGATCGCCGAGCATGATGTAGCCGTCGTCGTCTTCTCCTTGGTACGACCAGTACGCGATAGCGGCATCCAGCCATGCCAAAAAAGCGGCGAGCATACCGGGCGACAGATCGCGACTGGCGATCTCCCGAGCTTCCTCGAAAGTGCATCCTGTGAGGTTCTCAAGCACGGCATCAGCGATGCCGGCGGGCAGGGCTCCGAGCGCTTTGCGGACGCTCACGACGGCGCCCGTCGGTGGCAGCGCTAGAACCGGGGTGCCGAATGCGAGAGGCGTGGAAGCGGTGATCTGACCGTACTGGAACGTCATGTGCTTGCTCCTGCAAGGGTGTCCCGCAGGAGATGAGCGGAGGCTGCGAAGGCGAGCGCGCGATCTGGTCTGCGAGGCCGCGAAAGCGACTGATGCAGAGGTATTGGAAATTTATCATGGTGTCAACACAGGATGATAAATTTCCAATGTCGGTAAAGGTGCTTTCCGCCTTTACAAAGGTGCGATACACCTTTACCGGAAAGCCTATGATCCTCGATTCCTTTACGCGTGCTCAGGTCAGTGAGCTCACAGGGCTGTCCAACGACGTCCTCGCTCACTGGACTAAGGAGGGCATTCTTCGGCCGGCCGACCGGAGCACCGGGACTGGCAAGCATAAGTTCTTCAGGCGCCGCGAGGTTAATAAAGTTGCGATACTGTCTAAGCTTAGAGAGTTCCATTGCTCAATCAGTACCATCCGTTGGTTGAGTGAACGGATTGATCAGGCTTACGCTATACATGATGCCTGCGGAGGAATGGACCCTTACCAACTATATTCGGCTCCATCGATCACGTCATATCTCAAGCGATTCCGATCTGGGTTACCGACTCGCCGCCGCTATCGCTTTTATGATTCAGACAGTGATAGCATAATTTATGCTAAGAGCGAAGAGGAGATCATAAACCGAGAGGATACCGAGCTAAGCGAACAGGAATACGATATATTTAAGCGCATTATATTCGAGCGCTTAGATGATGATGACGCGGAGATTGTCTTGCAGATTGCGGCGGACCTTTCTGAGACGGCCATATCCCATCAGAGTATCAGGAATATATGGCTGCTTTGGCCTGAGTCTGGCGGATGGAAGTTATTCTCTGACACGGATGAGAATCTGTCCGGGCTGAGACTATCTCCGCCTGCCGCTATCTATCTGCACGTGACCCGTGTTGTTCGAGCAGTCTGGGGGATGAAATATACATCTTCGTGGGGCGAGGAGGACCAAAATGGATGAAGAAAATCGATCACCATTGGTAAAATCCTCCCCTTGCTGCCGTTTGTGTATGGCGCGGGAGATGCAGCTTAAATGGTGGACCGCAGAATTTCAGCGCCTGGTTCGGCATCGGCCGCGCTCGCAGGGGTCTCTGTGGTATGACTGGCGCGAAGATTTTCTGGAAGCGCAAGAGCATCTCGCACGGCTTGCGCTAGATACTCCACACGCCGGTCCGTTTTTCTCGGTAGCCCGGGCAGAGCTAGAAGTATCGCGGACGCAATCCTATCCTCGTCTGGTCTCTCAACAATTCTACCCTCAGCCTCATCAAGAAAGAACTCGGACAGGGTGATTCCCACAACTTCCAGCACTAAGCGCAAGTTGCCAATGCTAGGCTCGCTTCCATTGCGCAGATTGGTGAAAAAAGATGTGTTAACACCCGCTCTCGTAGCCCACTCATTGTTCGAGAGATCGTCAGGTCGCGGTAGCTTCATAAGCTTTTCGTAAATCTGAATCGCCCGCCGTGCGGCTACCTCGCGCTTTCCACCTCGCACCTTCATGTTGGAAATATCCCACAGTCGCAGCCATAATCCCATTTGATAAATTTATCATGACGGCCTTGCGACCGTTGGAAATTTATCATAGCTTGTTTGGATGCTGCCTACCGATGCCGACATCCTCGAGCAAATTGAAGCCTTTCTTGAACGGAGCGGCGTCAGTCCGACGCGCTTCGGTATTGCTGCGATTTCCGATGGCGCTCTCGTCGGCCAGCTAAGGCGAGGCACGAGGTCGCTTACGCTGAAAACGGCACGTAGAATCGCAGACTACATGTCCGAGAATCACCACTTGGATGGGGCTCGAGCGGATCTCAATCATTGCTCGCCACATCCCGCCGCAGCACGAACACGAGCCCGAGCATGAGCGTCTGCGGTTCTCCGTACAGCACCTGCGAGAAGCCGTCCTCAAGCTGGTCGAGGAAGTGATGGACCGCTTCGTTCGGCAGCTGCGCCGCTCGCATCGAGTCCACAATTGCCCCCATGACCACGCCAATCGCGCTGATCGTGAGGAAGCCCATGTTCCGCGCTTTTCTGTCTTTCGTCATGCTCCTGGAGTTATTCGATGAATGCACCGTACATCCACGGGCGCCGACGGACTCTGACCGCGTCTGGCGCGATTGACGCTCAGAACAAGATCCTCACCGCCATCAAGGAAGAGGATGGCGCGACCTGGATCGACATCGGTCGCGCGCTCGGCAAGTCGGATGACCGCGCGGCTGCCTATGGCAACACCGCGTCCGCGATCGATCTGCCCACGTTCCTCGCCGGCTGCCATGAATGGGGAGCTCGCTTCGCCGATCCGCTGCTCGCCCTGGTCGGAGGCAAATGGGCTGACGTCGGCGCGTACTGCACCAGCGACGAGAAGGCGGCGTTGACGCTTGCCTCTCTGCTGCCGGCCATCATCGAGGTTGAGGCGGACGGCCGGACAGAGCCGCGCGAGTTGCTACCCCACGAGGCGCTGATCCGCCGCGTCCACGCGCTCACTTCGGCCTGGCTGGAGATGATTGCGGCTGAGCGGGGCCGCGGGTGACTGCCCGTCGCACCACACAATCAACTCGACGGCTGTCCGGCCGGTTGAGCCCGGCCGACTTCGACCGGCTGATCAGCGACGCCCTTGGACGGCACAACCTTTCCGACATCATCGGACGGCACACGAAACTAAAGCGTCGGGGCGCGCGCGAGCTGGTCGGGCTATGTCCCTTCCACCAAGAGCGCTCCCCCAGCTTCGAAGTGAATGACGGGAAGGGGACGTATCATTGCTGGGGCTGCGGTGCCGCTGGCAACGCGCTCCAATTCCTCCAGCACAAGGAAGGATTGTCATTTCGCGACGCTTTCGAGGCTCTATCTGGCGACCGCTTCCCGGTCATCTCTGATGAGGAACGCGCGAAACGGAAGGCCGAGGACGCGGCTGCTCGCGCTGCAGCGATCGCCGAAGCTCGCGCGCTTTGGAAAACGACGGCGCCAACCGTCAACACACCTGCTGAGCGCTATCTGCGATCCCGTGGGATCACCGCCGCTATGCCACCGTCGATCCGCTTCGGGCGCGTCCCGCTGAGCCGTGATCGAGATACGGGAGAATGGCGCGAGCGGATGCCTGCGATCGTTGGCGCGATCACCATGGCCGGCGAGCTTGTAGCGATTCAACGGATCTTCCTGCAAGACGACGGCAGCGACAAGCGCTGGCGCAAGCCGCGCAAGTCTAAGTTCAGCCTCGGACGTCTGCTCGGAGGCGCGCTGCGGCTTGACCACGGCATCGGCGGCTCGGAGATCATCATCACCGAGGGGCCGGAAGACGCGCTCACCCTTATGCAGGAGATGCCCGGCCGCCGCGTGTGGGCCGCGCTGGGCACCGACCTGATGCCGTCTGTCGAGTTCCCGCCAGAGGTGGATAGCATCGTCATCGCCGGGCAGAACGACACCGCCGGTCGCGCTGCCGTGGAGCGTGCGGGCGAGGCGCTTCTGAGCCGCGGCTACGCCGTTCGAGACACCTATCCGCATCCAGACTTCAAGGACTGGAACGACCAGCTGCGGGGGATCCGGCAATGAGCGGCATTCACGCGCAGTTCGCCCAGGCAGAAAGCATCAACCCGCTCGCCAACCCGGAGGCTGAAATCAGCCTGCTGAGCGATCTGATCGCCAGCAACAAGCTCATCGATCCGGCAGCGGACAAGCTGCGGCCGGTCGACTTCTCCGTCCCGCTTCATGGCCTCGTGTTCGGACGCATGGCTGAGCAGGCGGCGAAGGGCAAAGCGGTCGATGCGATCACGATTGCCCCGTCCGTTCAGGAGGATGAGGGCTGGCCCAAGCTCCAGCGCGTGTTGGCCGCTGCGCATCTGAACGCGGGGCCGCCTGCGCGGACAAAGACGTACTTAGAGCAGATCATTGACCTGGCGCGCCGCCGGCGAGCTGTTGATGGCCTGCAGGACGTGATCCATTCCCTGCGCACGCCGGGCGGTGAACTCGACGAGCTTGTTGTCCAGGCTGACGAAGCCGTGGCGGAGCTTGCTGACGAAACTGCCGAGATCGAGCAGGCGTCCGCTGGCGACCATGCTCAGAGTGTCATCGAGAGCTTCGGCAAGCCCATCGTTGGAGTCCGCTGCGGCGTCATTGGCTCCCTGGACGATGTCATGGGCCCGCTGCGTCCCACCGAGTTGGCTGTTGGCGGAGGGCGCCCCGGTATGGGCAAGACCGCCACCGTCACCAGCTACGCGCTTGGTGCCGCCGGCCTAGGACACGGCGTGCTGATGTTCAGCCTGGAGATGTCGGCCGACCAGCTCACCCGCCGCATTCTCGCTGATATGTGCCACTCGCCCGCCAACAGCGTTCTGTACGAGCGGATCCGCGACGGCAATGTGCGCGGGCCCGAGTTGGACCGCGTGCTGGCAGCTAAGAAGCGCCTGGACGCCTTGCCATTCGAGATCAACGATCGCGGCGGGCTGACGCTCGCCATGCTCAACCGGCGGGTACGCCGTCACAAGCGCCGCCTCGCTGCCCAGGGCCGCAAGCTAGACTTGGTGATCGTCGACTATCTGCAGCTGATGTCGCCGAGCCGCGCGGGCATGTCGCCGTACGAAAGCGCCACCGAGATCAGCAAGGGACTAAAGATGCTCGCAAAGCAGGAGCACCTCGCCGTGTTCGCGCTCGCGCAGCTGAGCCGCGATGTGGAGAAGCGGACCGATAAGCGCCCGATCCCGAGCGACCTTCGCGACAGCGGCCAGATCGAGCAGGACGCTGACGTGCTGCTCTTCCTCTACCGGGAGGAGGAGTACCTCCGGAGATCGAAGCCCACTGACGAGTACAGCCCCAAATATGGCGAGTGGCGCACGGACATGGATGCCGTGAAGGGCAAGATCGAATTCATCGTCCCGAAGCGCCGCAGCGGCCCCACAGGCGAGGCCGTCGGCTACTTCTTCGGGGAATACGCCGCAGTGCGCGGCAACGACTTCTACAGGCTTGGAGAGGGTCCCACACATGGCTGAGTTCCCCGCACTACCGCTCTGGACGGACGCCTATTTGGCGGACACCCGGCACCTCTCGACGCTCGAACACGGCGCCTACCTGTTGCTGCTGATGGAAGCGTGGCGGCGTCCGTCGTGTTCGCTGCCCGACAACGACGTCATGCTGGCCCGCCTCGCCGGCGTCAGCGATGAGCAGTGGGCAGGCATTCGCGACATCATCATGTCCTTCTGGAAACTCGACGGAAGGAGCAAAACTTGGACGCAGAAGAGGCTTCTGGAACAGCGTGATTTTTCACGTAAACGCAGCGAGTCTCAGCGGGGTAAAGCGGTAAAGCGCTGGAATAAAAAGGAAAAAGAGGATGCCACGGCAGTGCCCGAAGCATGCCCGGCGGATGCCTCCATATCCATATCCATAAGTTCCGTATCTAAAGATACGGGCGCTGAGGCGCCGCCAGATCCTGTGAAAGAGCTGTTCGACACCGGCGTCGCACTGCTGACCGGAACCGGCACGCCGCCGACCAAGGCCAGGTCGGTGATCGGCAAATGGCGGAAAGAGCAGGGAGACGCGCAGACGCTCGCTGCCATCGTCGCGGCGCGCGACCACGGCGTCAGCTCGCCTGTCGAGTGGATCACTGCCCGGTTCCGCAAGGTCGGTGACGAGGAGGACGAGGCCGCTGCGATCCGCCGTGCCACCATCGAACGCTACCGGCGAATGGGCATGGTCGACGTGCCCGCAAGACACTGAAACGAGAAGGAAAGACGAATGGCGAAGGGGCGCAAGCGCAAGCTGGGCAAGCGGACAAAGACCGGTCAGCTAAGCCGGGCAGGGCTGGCGACGGCGCGCATCGATCGCGGCAACGACCGGGCGCAGGCCATGCGCGCGCTGTACGGAGACAACTGCAGCGACGCGATAGGCCGAGCTTTCGAGCGCGGTTTGCTGGGCAGCGGGACCGAGGCGAAGTCGATGCTCGACACGGCGCGAGCCATCCACCGAGCCTATTGGGCCTGGTACGCCAACGGACCCGTCCGATGTGCGCTCGCGGATCGCAGCGGGGTGGCTGTGCAGAACGACGTCGAGCGAGAGCGGCGGCAGGAGGCATGGCTCAACGACATGCTCCGAATCGCCGGGCGGAGCGGCCATTCCAGCCGCGTGCTCTTCGATCAGCTCGTGGTGGACATAAATCCGGATTGCGGGCCTCCATGGCTAGACCGGCTGCTGGCTCGCCACGGTAGCGACGACGATTGGGGGCGGCTTTCCGCAGCATTGGTCGTGCTGGCCGAGTGCGCGGGCATTCGACACATGGAAGCCAAGTGCGCGTAAACTGATCAGTTTCATCTGATACGGGATGGGCAAGGAACTACCGTGGAAAACTATGGTTTAACTTGATTAACTATCATTTTGCCGCGATGTAAGTTGCTGCACTGCATCATGTTGAGCTAGTCACCGCTTGTCATTATCAAGTCCATTGTGGACCGGAGGAGACTTCACAGTGAGCGCAGAAGACGGCGTAGCCGGTCAGGAGATCATCAGGAACGTCGAGCTAGCCCTTGGCGATGGATCTACCGTCTCAGTGTACATCAGGGGGCGCAGCGAGCCTGTTTCCGTGGTTCGGGTGCACCGCACGCCGCTCACTGTGCGCCTGGAGGGTACCGGCAACGCGGTGCATGATGTGACCTACAGCGCTGTTGTAGGAGCAAAGTACTCTCCTCGGGCACTGCGGACTGTCGACGGCATGGCGTGAATAGCGAAGCTGCGACGAGGCTGCTATCGTTCTCAGAAGAGCAGTTGCAGAGCTCCGCATGAAAAGGCTCGAACGTTCAATAGCTTGCTTGCTATGCTCAACGCCCATACTCTGCTCTCGATGACGAAGCACCGACACCAGCTCGCCGCGCTTGATTCAGATTTTCTGAAGGTCTTAGCAGGCCGCACGAGGATTATGCTTCTCTGGGAGCTTTATGAAGGCGAGAAGTCAGTCGGCGATGTCGCCAAGGCGATCAACATACAAGACACGGCCGCTTCGCAACAGCTGAGCATCCTCAAGGCTGCAGGGCTCGTCTCGACGCGCCGCGAAGGGCAAAGAACTTTCTACTCGTTGGTGAATGAGGATGCACGACAGCTTCTTGCTGCCGTCCGAGAGATGACGATGAAGAGCGAGGCAGAGGCGGTAGAGTAGGGCGAGACACGGCCCCCCGCTTCAGTTCCAGGACGATTCCTCCGGGGACAGCGCATGTAGCCGATCTCGACGGGGGCTGCGGTGATCATCAGCGGCGCTCAGTACCTCAGTGGCGAGGGCAAGGGTCTCATGCATCAAGCCTGACAACTTGCGAACCCAATCTGCCAGCTTCGGATCCTCCACATCACGAGCCAAGGCTTCGAGCTGTGCTAGCCGGGCAGTGAGGTCCGTTAGGGTAGCAGTTCTATAGTCGGTCATGCGCTGCTTCCAGCCTGAATGATCCCACAAAGCTTCAAGTGACGCCTCAAATGAAAAAGGGCGACCCCGAAAGCGGAGCCGCCCTGTCTCAAGTCACGCAGATTGTGCCTTACGCGTACGTGACCTTGACGCTGCGACGGCGACGCACAGCTGCGCCAGCCATGCCGGCACCAGCGATCAGCATGCCCCAAGCTGCCGGCTCAGGAACGCCGCTCGGCGGCGAGGCGAGGGTGTAGCTGCCCGACACGGCCGCGCCAGCGCCGCCGGTCTGGGTGAAGCTGAAGGTAAGCGATGCCGCACCCGGATCAAAGCCGGCGAGCGCGCCCGTCGGGGTGAAGGTGCCCAGCGTGTACAGCGAGACAACGCTGCTGGTGCCAACGCTCGACAGGTCGATCTTGGAAATGGTGCCGACGAACGTGCCGAACGCACCGCTGAGGGTGACGGCCGAACCCCAGGTGGCAGTGACGCTGGAGAGGTTCAGCGGCGTGAAAAACGAGACGGGGCTCAGATCACCCGTGCCGTTGCTGGTCGTGATCGAGGCGCTGTTGGTGAAGGTGGTGCCAGCGCCGATGACCGGCGTCGAGCTGCCGACATTGAACACTGCGCCGGCGAGAGTGCCGACGATGGTGGCGGCCGAAGCGGCCGTGGGTGCTACAACCGCTGCCGCAGTGGCAGCGAGCAACGCGAAAACACGAGTGCGCATACATTCCCCTACTGGTTAACAACCGGTTAATGCCGGCAGAGGAGCAGTCTCCGTGGGTCCACGCCATGTCAATCGTAAATTATTGCGTTTGCGAGATGCCGTTGTCTCACTTTGGTTATCTAACTGCAAAACAGCGATATTTTTCTTTAGCGCATCTGCGAGAAGGTGCAGGCATTTCGGGGGCAAATATCTGCAATTGCAGCGATTTTTAGCGCGGGCGTAGTCAACTCATGTAGACAGTCTTCGGTTCCGACCCTATCTAAGTTTTGCCGTCCCCTCCCGTGCGCAATCGGGCCCTAAAATCGAAGTGATTCGTCATTCCGATTGGGGGCGGCAACTTCCACATCTCATGCAGCTAAGTGCTCGGGCTCCTGTCTGCAGCACGCTGGCGAGCGTGAGGCGACACTTGCCTAGCGAAAGATGCTCCCGTCAGCTTGACATTCCCTCCCACATAGCGCATGAAAAAGAGGTTGGCGGACTGCGCCTACAATCGGCTCGGCGGCTTAGGCTCCGAGCCGTTTCTCTTTCCGGTGCATTGTTGCGCCGACGCTCTTGCTGCACCAATCCTCAGGGTCTCGGCGGGCGAGATAGAGCTAGTCAGACAGAGTCATAGGTTCGTTCTCTGTCCGCTCGAACTGCATTGCCAACGCTGCTTGCATTAGCCCTTCTGCCGCTGGGTTGGAGATGGAGTAGAGCCGCCGCTGACCATCTCGTCTTTTGGAGACGAGGCCTGCCGAGCGAAGGAGCGCAAGCTGCTGCGAAACACCGGTTTCCGGCTTCTTGACGTTCTCGGCCAGGCGCCTGACCGAGGTCTCGCCGTCAAGCAACGCGACCAACAGAGTTAGGCGATGGTGGCCTGAGAGCAGCTTGAGAAGCACGGACGCTTCGTCCGCACGATTGTGTAGATTTTCAAGGGTCATGCGGGTGATCGCTCAAGCTTCAATGGGCCGCCCATGGAGCATATCATGAACAGAAGGCGCAAGGCTGTTCGAATAGCCTAAGTGGCTCGTGACGCGGGTGAAAACGTTCTTTCTTTGGATGGTACCTTCATGCCTAACCGTCCGCCTCAACTGCTGCCGCAGCCCGCACGCACCATCAGCAACTGGGATCGCCGAAAGAGCAGGCACGAGCGCGGCTACGGCCGGGAGCACGAGGCAATGCGCCGCATCGTGCTGAACGAGGAGCCGCTCTGCCGCGCCTGTCTGGGCAAGGAGCCGCCACAGTATGTGCCGAGCACGATCGCCGATCACATCCGACCGAAAGCAGAAGGCGGCACGGACGATCGCGACAACTATCAGGGGCTCTGCTCACCATGCAGCAAGGCGAAGACGGCGCGCGAGAGTGCCCGGGCGAGGAAGCGGTCAAGGTGATTACCGGTGTCGACCTGTCGACCTTGGACGACCTGGCCGCTGTCGCTGTTTGCGATCCCCTCCGAAGCACGGTGGAGTTTAAGGCGGCCGCCGCGGGATGCCTCGACCTCTGCTTCAACCCGACCTCGATGGGCTGGGCTTATCAGCGGTTCGCCCTGCGCCCGCTCGACAACGACGTGTTCACCTATGAGGCGCCGCCGCCGCTCTGACCACCGCAGGGTGGGGGGGTGTCAAAAGCTGTCACCCTGCCGCCGCCCGTACCGCACACGGGGCCTTTTTTCACGCGCCCGAATTAAACTTTCGGGCCGAATTAAATTTCGGAGGCCACGATGAAGCGCGGGCCGAAGGCTAAAGCGCCGGCAGAGAAAGCGGCCGCCGGGACCCTCCGGCCGTTCCGCGATGCCGGGAAAACCGAAGTTCTCGTGCCGGGCGATCCCCCGGCGATGCCGGATTATCTGACCGCTGGCGCTATCGACGTCTGGCAGGAAGAGCTCGGCCGCGTGATGGCGGCGGGCATCGCCGAAATCGATAGCTCCCTGTTCGCCCGCTACTGCTCGCTCGAGGCCTTGGTGCGCGAGGCATTCGCCGAGGCTGGCGAGCCGCCGCCGGCCGCGTACCTGACGGTACTGCGCCAATATGCGGAGCTGCTGGGCATCGCGGGTCGGAAAAGCCGGGTCGGCAAGGTGGGCGATGACCCGATCAAAAACCGGAACGTCTTCGCGCGAAACGGCGCGCGGGCGCGGAGCTAAGCCGGCGCTCACATTCGAGCCGACCGAGCACGACCGCAACTATAGCGAGATCGCGCTCGGCTATGCGCGCGCCGCGGCGGCCGACAAGCGGCAGCAATCGCATTGCAAATGGGTTCGACTGGCCGCCCAGCGGCACCTGGACGACCTGAAACGGTCGAAAACCAAGGCGTTCGAGTTCTATTTCGACCCCTGGCACGGCAACGATATCTGCGATGTCATCGAGAAATTGCCCCATATCGAGGGCAACTGGTGCACCTGCCCGTGCGCTGCCGACGACATTCACAGCGATCGATGCGGTAAAATCGACCTCGAGCCCGCGCAGATCTTCATCCTGAGCACGGTTTTCGGCTGGCGGCGGAAGGGAAGCGGGCTCCGCCGCTTCACCATGGTCTACGAGGAGGTCGCGCGGAAGAACGCGAAGTCGACCAAGACCGCCGGCGTCTCGCTCTATTGCCTCGCGTGCGAGAATGAGACTGGGCCGCAGGTGCTCACCGTCGCGACGACGTTCGACCAGGCGAAGAAGGTCTTCCACCCGGCCAAGCGCATGGTGGAGAAGACGCCGGACCTTCAGGAGGCGTTCTCTCTGATCGCCTGGGCCAAGTCGATCGAGTGCAAGGATAATGGCGGCTACATGCAGCCGCTTCACGCGAAATCGAAGAGCCAGGACGGCCACAACCCGCACCTGGTGACGCTCGACGAGTTCCACGCCCACAAGGATCGAGGGCTGTTCAACGTCATGCGGTCAGCATTCGGCGCCCGCAAGCAGCCGCTGATGTGGATCATCACGACTGCGGGATCGGACATCAACGGGCCCTGCTATGAGGAGCGGGCATTCGCTACCAAGGTGCTCGAAGGCACAATCGTTGCCGACCACTATTTCGTGATCATCTTCACCCTGGACCGCGCCGAGGATTATGGCGACGGCCGGAAGGTGGGCGACGACCCGTTCGACGAGACGAAGTGGTGCAAGGCGAACCCGCTGCTCGGCGCCGCGGTGCAGCTTTCCGAGCTCCGGCAGTACGCGATCGAGGCCAAGTCGAACCCGGCCGCCGAGGGCGAGTTCAAGACGAAGCGCCTCAACATCTGGATCGGCGCGCTATCCGCCTGGCTGAACGTCACCCAGTGGAACCTCTGCGGAGACGCTAGCCTGACGCTCGACGATTTCGCCGGGCTCGACTGCTACATCGGCGCCGACCTTTCGAATGTTGACGACTTGTCGGCGCTGGTGCTGGCGGCGGTCGACAAGGGCGGCCGGCTGCTCGTCAAACCGTGGTTCTACGTGCCCGAGGCGCGGCTGCAGAGCGTCGACACCTCGGTCAAGCAGATCACGGAGCTCTACAAGCGGTGGGTTGCCAGTGGGCACCTGACCGCCACGCCCGGCGACTTCATCGATCACAACACCATTGAGGCCCAGATCCGCGAACTGAAGGCGCAGCTCGCCGCGCGCAAGGTCACGTTCGACCAGTGGAACAGCGGCCTCGCCATGGCTGTCCGGCTCAATGAGGAGTTCGGGGAGCCGGACAATCCATTCGGCCTTCAGATGGCGAAGAATGCGCGCAACTACACCGATCCGGCCAGGGCGATCGAGGCGCGGGTGAAGTCCGGCCCCGCTCGTCTGCGGCATGACGGCAACCCGGTCCTGACGTGGATGGTGGGGAATGCCGTGGTGGATCGCCGGACCGACGGCAGCATCCTGCCGAAGAAGGAAACGGCGAACAGCGCCAACAAGATCGACGGGGTGGATGCCATGCTCAACGCTATCGCCCCGATGCTGCTCCCCTCCGAAGACGATGGCGTCGACGAGTGGATCAAGAGCCTCGCCGCATGAGCTTCTGGGGTAGCATCCTCTCTGCCCTCGGCTGGGAGCCCGGCGCGCAGGACGGTGATAACGTCCGAACGGGCACGATCACGACCGAGCGCGCCGGCGACCAGGAGAATGGCACGTCGTTCCTCGGGCTGTCGGCGACCTGGGCATGCGTCAACTTCTGGGCCGGCAACATCGCCGGCCTGCCGGTGACCGTCTATCGCAAGGGCCCCGGGGGCGTGGCCGTAGAGGCAACCGACCACCCGCTCTACTCGGTGCTTCACGACAGCCCGAACTACGACCAGTCAGCGTTCGACTTCTGGGAGTTCATGGTCGCGTCGATTGAGCTGCGCGGCAACGCCTATGCGGAGGTCGCGAAGCGCTTCGACGGCAAGATCGTGTCGCTCACGCCCATCCGCCCGGATCTCGTGCGGGTGACGCGGCTGCCGAGCGGCGATCTGCGCTACGCCTGGACCGATGACGGCACGGATCGCGTCGTGGGGCAGGAGGAGGTGCTCCATATCCGGGGCTTCGGTGGTGACCCGCTCGGCGGTCTCTCGCCGCTTGCCGTGTGCCGCCGCACCTTCGCGGCAGCCTCGGCCGCCGATCGCGCTGCCCGCGCCATGTTCGCCAATGGAGCGCGCCCGTCTGGCACGCTTTCGACCGACAAGCCGCTGAAGGGGGAGCAGCGCCGGGAGCTCGAGGATCTGCTGCGCGAGAAGTTCGTCGGCGCCGCGAACAGCGGTCGTCCCATGCTGCTCGACAATGGTCTGACCTGGCAGGCGCTGTCGCTCAGCCCCGAGGACGCGCAGATGCTGGAAAGCCGGCAGTTCAGCGTCGAGGATATCTGCCGCGTTTTCGAGGTGGATCCGCATCTCGTCGGCCACACGGCCGGCAACACGAAGCTCGGCAGCAGCATCGGCGATCAGACGCTGTCGCTGCTCAAATTCAAGATGCGGAAGCGGCTCAAGCGCATCGAGGGCGCGCTGGAGAAGCAGCTGCTCAGCGCCGCAGATCGCGCGAACGGGGTGTCGATCGAGTTCAATCTCGAAGGCTTCCTCCGCGCTGATTCCGAAGGACGGGCGCGCTTCTACGATCTGATGAAGCAATTCATGACCGTCAACGAGGTGCGCGCGCTGGAAGGGCTCGGCCCCGTTCCCGGCGGCGACGTCATCCTCGCGCAGATGCAGGACATCCCGCTCGCCGCGGCGATCGCCAACACGAAGGAGCCGGCACAGTGACCGAAGATCCCCGCCTCGCCGCGCATCGTGCCCAGATGCAGGTTGCCGGTACCCAGATCATGACCGCCGACGAGATCCTCGCCGGGCAGTCGCAGGCAGGCGTGCCCCGTCCGCGCTGCCTGAAGGAGCATGAGGACGACGGCTCGGTGCAAAGCCTGGTCGCGGGAGGTGTCCAGTGAACGAACTCGATTTTGAGCTCGACACCAAGTCGATCGGCGACGACGGCACTGTCGAGGGGCTGGCAATCGGCTATGGCAATGTCGACCATGGCGGCGACCAGGTCATGCCGGGCGCGATCACCGCGTCGCTGGCGGGCCGGAAGTCGCTGCCGATGCTCCTCTATCACGACCAGAAGCGCCCCGCCGGCGTGTGGAACAGCTGGCAGGAGACCTCTGAAGGCCTGCTCGTGAAGGGCAAGTTCGCCATGTCGTCTCCGACCGGCAAGGAAGCCTACGGGCTGACGAAGGACGGTGCGATCGGCGGCCTGTCGATGGGCTTCAAGACGCTGAAGCAGCGGATGGAGGCCAAGACGCGCCAGCTGATCGAGGTGGCGCTGCACGAAATCTCGCTGGTGACGATCCCGATGAACGATCGGGCGCGGGTCATCAGCGTCAAGGACATCGGAGATCTTCGCGACCGCTTGGCAGCCGGGGAACGGCTGACGGAACGTGAATGGGAGGGGCTGCTCAAGAAGAGCTTCGACCTCTCCAATGCAGAGGCTGAGCGCGCCGTGCGTCTCAACCTCAAAGGAGGCCAGGGGGAGCCTGGCGGCACGGCGAGCGACCAAGCGCGCAGCTTCTTCGAGGCTCTGCGCTCCTAACTCCACCGGGCTCAAGCGCCAGAAGGCGTCGCCCCTCCCAGACGGAACACATTCCATGCGTAAATTCATGATTTCGAGCAGCGCGCGGGCGCTGCTCGGTGCGATGACGCCTGCCGAACGTGCCCGCGGGCGCTACATGCGCGCGCCGGACGATCACGGCGGCAAGACGGTCGCCGAACTGGCCGCCGAGACCAAGCAGCTGTTCGAGAAGAAGCACGACGAGGTCAAGGAGATCGCCGAAAAGGCGCTCGCCGAGGCTGCGAAGGGCATCCCCATGGCCGAGAAGGCCAAGGAGGTCGCCGATCAGGCGCTCACCGGCATGAACGAGCTGAAGGGCCTGCTCGACACGCTCGAGCAGAAGGCCGCGCGCCGCGGCGGCGGTGACGAGCGCCAGCAGAGCATCGGCGAGCAGTATGTCGAGAGCGACGAGTACAAGTCGGCCTTCGCGAACGGTGCCCGACAGGGCCAGAATGTCGGTATCGAGGTCAAGGCGATCACCTCGCTGACCACCGACGCCAACGGCTCGGCCGGCGACATGGTCCGTCCGGACCGCGTGCAGTCGCCGATGCAGATGCTGCCGAACCGGCAGCTCACCATCCGCAACCTGATCGCGCCGGGCCAGACCGCGTCCAGCTCGATCGAATATGTCCAGGAAACCGGCTTCACCAACAACGCCGGCATGGTCGCGGAGGGCACGCTGAAGCCCGAATCGACCCTGAAGCTGGATCTGCGGAATGCTCCCGTGCGCAAGATCGCGCACTGGTTCCTGGCGTCGGCAGAAATCCTCTCCGATGCGCCGGGCCTGCGCTCCATGATCGACAATCGCCTCCGCTACGGCCTGGCGTTCGTCGAGGACGTGCAGCTGCTGAAGGGCGATGGCACCGGCCAGAACCTGCTCGGCATCAAGCCCCAGGCGTCCGACTATGCGGTACCCGCCGGCCTGACCGGCTTCGCGACGCCGTCGATGATCGACAAGCTGCGCATCGGCCAGCTTCAGGTCGCGCTGGCGCTGTACCCGGCCGATGGGCAGGTGCTGCACCCGATCGACTGGGCCATCATCGAGATGATGAAGGACGGCGAGGGTCGCTACCTCATCGGCAACCCGCAGGGCACGCTCGCCCCCACGCTGTGGGGCCTGCCGGTGGTGCCGTCGATGGCCCAGACCGTCGGCGAGTTCACCATCGGCGCGTGGAAAATGGGCGCGCAGCTGTTCGACCGCGAGCAGTCGGGCGTGATGGTCTCCACCGAGGACGGCGACAACTTCCGCAAGAACATGGTCACCATCCTCGCCGAGGAGCGCCTGGCGCTGACCACGTATCGCCCGGAAGCCTTTGTCGACGGCGCGTTCGCGAACGCCTGAACCACCTGACCGGGGCGGGCCATGCGCCTGCCCCGGCAACGGGAGCATCGTCCGATGTCCGACAAGAAGATCAAGTATGAGGTGCGGCGCTCTATGCAGTGCGGCGCCGAGAGCTTCGAGCGCGGCGATACGCGCGAGCTGACCGAGGCCGAGGCGCTGCCGCTGCTGAAGTCCGGTGCACTCTGCCTGCCCGGCGAAGAGCCCGCCGAGCGCGAGCTGGCCGTGCAGCACACCTTCGGCGCCGCGCCGCAGGAAAGTCCCGCCGACTACACCGTCGCCAGCCCGGATAACGCGGTTCAGTTGCCCAAGCGGCAGCAGGGCGCGAAGAAGGCGAACTGACCATGGCCGACAACATCACCACGCCCGTCGCGGACGGGAAGACGCTGGCCGCCAAGGACATCGGTGCTGCCGGCGTCCTCTACCCGTGGAACCTGGTTGCCGACAGCGCGGGCGCCGATCTCTTCGGCCTGGTCACCGCGACCCCGACGGCTTTTTCGGTGCTGGGCCGCCTCAAGACGATCGCCGACGGCGTTCTCGCGGCAACGCCTGCGGGCGAAAACTACATGGGCAAGATCGGTGGCGACGTGCTGCAGAGCGCGCCCGCCGCGCCGCCGGCGGTCAGCGCCTCCGCATATGCCGCCGGGCAGGTGATCGGCGCCAAGTTCACGCTGCCGAATGCCACGCGCGTGGCCGCCGGTGCAGGTCTGATCCAGGCAGCGAGCATTTTGTCGAAGACCGCGACCACGGCCGCCATCGACATCCTCATCTTCTCTGCCGACCCGACCGCGTCGACGCTAACCGACAAGGCGGCGCCCACCATCGCCGCCGCAGACCTCGATAAGGTGGTCGGCGTGATCCACCTCACCGATTGGACCGCCCTGGGCGCCGCGGCGCTGGCGCAGAACCTCGCCGTAGGACTGCCGTTCCGCCTTCCGGCCGGCACCACCCTCTATGCGGTGCTGATCGCCCGCGCGGCGATCACGCCGGGTTCCACGTCCGACCTGCTCCCGGCGGTCCGCATCATCCCAGGCTGATAGGAGGTTCGCGCCATGCTGACGCACCTGATCGTCCTCGGCTTGCTCTCTGCTCCTTCGGGGGCCGGTATCGGCCCAGTGATCGCCACGCCGGACCGCACGGCGAGCATGGCAATCATCCAGCCGACGGCGTCGCGCCCCAACAATATCCCGCTGGGCGCCGTCACCTGGTCGCAGCCCTATGATCCCGGCGACCATGCGCCCTATGCTATCAGCTTCAAGGACCTGCTCGACGAGGGCGAGACGATCGCCAGCATCGACGCGATCAAGGTTTCCTCCTCGGCGGCGCTGCTCGGGATCTCGGTCGACACGGCCGCCGCCTATGCCCCGATCATCGATATCGCCGGCGACAAGATCCAGCTTTGGTTCCTGGTCGACCAGTCGGCATGGGAATCGGCGGCGTTCGCCGCGGCAGGCGTGCAGGTCGCGATCACCGTACGCGTGGTGACCAGCAGCGCGCCAGCGAAGCGCTATGAGCGCACGGCCGTGCTGACG
This sequence comes from Sphingomonas sp. NFR04, assembly GCF_900114095.1. Taxonomy (GTDB): domain Bacteria; phylum Pseudomonadota; class Alphaproteobacteria; order Sphingomonadales; family Sphingomonadaceae; genus Sphingomonas. The sequence goes on from NZ_FORV01000008.1 coordinate 208,382, forward strand.
GTGCGTCAGCTGTGAACGTCGACAACGGCAGCCGCGTCCGGCTGGAGATCGCAGGCGTGTTTGAGGGCATCGCCGGCGTGCAGGGCAATCGAGCAACGTTCGTGCCCAACCGATCCTCGGCGCGCCCCGAGACCGTCAAGGGGGGGGCTGCTGGACGGCAAGCCGGTCCTGCTCACCACCACCAAGGAAGCAGATGGCCCCATGTACGTCGCGCGCTTTCAGGTGATCGAATGACCCTCGCCGAGATGCGCGCGATCGTCGGCCTCGACGACACCGCGACGGACGCGCAGGTCGTTGCCGCATATGCCGCGCTTGTCGACGATGGCCCGCCCGCAGACCTGCCGATCGTCGAGCCCGTCACCGTCGAGCAGGTGCGCCTGCACTGCAAGATCGAGGAGGACGAGGAAGACGACCTGATCGCGCAGAAGATCAGCGCGGCGCGCGAGTGGGTGGAAGATTATACCGACCGGATCGTCGCGCAGCGCACGCTGGTGCAGCACTTCCGCGCCTGGGGAACCTATCTCACCCTCTACAGCCGCCCAGTCGTGTCTCTCGTCTCGATCGCCTACGACGGAGCGGATGGCCCGGCGACGATCTCCGACGCCGCCTATTCGATCGGGCCCAGCCCCGTGCGCATCTATCCGCCCGCCGGCGGCTGGCCCGCACTTCGCCCAGGCGGGGGTGTCACCGTCGCCTACACGGCTGGCTATGATGCCGGCGAAGCGCCGCACGCCATGGTCGAGGCCATCATCGTGCTGGTCGGGGGCATGCTCGACGAGCGGGCTGGAGCATACGACAATGCGGTGCGCGCGGCTGAGCGCTTGCTCGTCCGGCTGACGCAGGTCGCGATCTGATGGCGGACGTGTTCGACCCGTCCAAGCTGAACCGCCGGGTGCGGATCGAGCGGCCGGTGGCGGACACCAGCTTGGACGGCGCGGGATCGGGCACCTGGGCACTGGTGAAGGAGGTATGGGCGGAGGTGCAGGACACTCTGCCCAGCCGCAGCGAGAAGCTGGCGGACGGCATCAACGTCACCGCGCGTCCGGCGCGCGTGCGGATCCGATACCGCGACGATGTCGCTTCCAACATGCGGCTGGTGCTGCTACGCAAGAAGGTCCCTGTCCGCACCATGCAAATCGTCTCCGGCCCCGCCGAGTTGGGCACGCGCGAAGGCCTGGAGATGATGGTCGAGGAATATCGCCCGGCCGGGAACCTGGCCTGATGGTGACGGTGAAGGGGCGCGAGGACGTGAAGCGCTTCCTCGCCACCCTGCCGAACGAGATCGAGACGAAGCTGCTCCGCGGCGCGGGTCGCGCGGCGGGCAAGGTCGTGAAGGACGACGCCGAATCGCGGGCCCTGTCGAAGGAGGTCCGCGAGGATCTCGTCCTGAAGACCTCGGCGCGCGACGGCCGCATCGTAGTGAAGGTCACCGTGAAACCCGGCTGGGGCTATTCGCTCGGCGTCTGGCAGGAATGGGGCACGGCGCCGCACTTCATCCGTGTGGCCGAGGATCAGCGCCAGGGCCGCAGCATCGGTCGGATCAACAAGCTGTCGAAGGAAGGCTCGCTGGTGATCGGCGGGCAGTTCGTCGGCGCGACGGTGTTCCATCCCGGCGCCCAGGCGCACCCGTTTCTGCGGCTGGCACTGGACCTGCGCGGCGGCGAGGCGATCGCGGCGGCGCAGGCGTACATCAACAGGCGGATCGCTGGCGGCAAGATCGTCGGCACGGCCGAGCCCGAGGACGACGCATGAGCGAGGGCATCGAGGGTGCGGACATCGTCGGCGCGCTGCTGCGCGCGGATGCCGCCATCACCGCAAAGGTGCCGGAGGACCGGATCAAGATTGCCGCGCTGCCGGAGGGCGAGGTGCTGCCGCATATCCTGATCGGCACCACGACCACGCTCGAGCGCAAGACGCTGATCCGCGAGGCGGTCGTCCGGACGGTCGAACGGGTGTCGGTGCGCGTGCGGGCGGAAAACCTGCGCGACCAGCGCCTGCTGCGCCGCCTGGTCGTGCGCTGCTGCGCGGGGCGGACGGGCGACATCGGCGGCGGGTCTTCCGTGTCGATCACCACCGACGGCGCGGGCCCCGAGGGCCGCGGCACCGACAACGCCTTCGAGCGCGTGCAGGACCTCCGCGTCAGCCACGACGCCACCGTCTGACCACCCAGGAGAACAGCCATGTCGAACAAGAAGGGCGTCGCGAAGCAGGACTTCAACGACGTCGGGACCGGGAAGCATTTCGAGGCCGGCAAGGCACCGAACTGCACCGCCGGTGAATATGAGAATTATCGCGCCGCTGGGCTGATCGAAGAGCCCGGCCAGGCCGACAACACCGATACCAAGGGCGGCAAGACCGCCGATTGATTCCGCCCGACCGGGCTGAATAGCCGGCGCCGCCGGCTCGCCACACCAGGAGAACCATCATGACCATGACTGCGGCGGGCTCGGCGCTCGCCATTTCCGCAAACGCGCCCGCCACCCAGGACGCCACCGGCTTTGCCGCGCTGACGTTGACCGAGATCGGCGGCGTGGAAAATCTTGGCCCCATCGGGCCGGTCTTCTCCAAGGTCGAGACTAACCCACTCAAGGGCCCGAAGGACAAGCTTAAGGGCAGCGTCGATTACGGTTCACTGAACCCTTCGATCTACTACGATCGGGCGGACGCAGGGCAGGTTCTACTGAAGATCTCGGCCAAAGATAAGACCAACAAGCTCTACAGCTTCCTGGCTACCCTGCCAAATGGCGAGAAGTGGTATTTCCAGGGCCGTGTGTTCGGCATGCCGATCGATATTGGCGGTGTGGACAGCCTAATCATGTCGAAGCCCACCATCGAAATCTGCACCGAGCCGGTCGAAGTCGCCGGCTCCTGATTTCACCCCGGGCGCCCGCGACGCCGTCTTCTCTCTGTCCCACCTGACCCGTTTTCGCGGGATGCGGGTCAGGTGGGGCACCAATCCCGCGAGAGGTTACCCCCATGTTCGATATCACCACCCAGGCGGTCGCCGACACTGCCGCCCTCCATCTTAAGAACGCCGCCGGCGAGCCGCTCTATGCGGATGCCGAGCGCACCAAGCCGGTGCAGATCATCCTGCACAGCCCGGGTAGCAAGGCATTCTCGGCTGTCGAGACCGCGCAGTCGGCGCGCGCCGTCAAGCGCCTGAAGGCCAACGACGGCGAGATCACCGCCACCACCGCCGAGGAGCGGCTGCAGCAGACCGCCGACGATCTGGCGATGCTCACCGTGCGCTTCGAGAATTTCGCGTATCCTCCCGCTGGCGACGCGCAGGGCGCCGAGCTGTTCAAGGCGGTCTACGCCGATCCCAAGCTCGGTTTCATCGCCAAGCAGGTCTCCAAGTTCCTTACCGACTGGAGCAACTTCACGGGAAAGTAACCCGCCAGCTGGTGCTCTACGTCCGGCACATGGCATGGCTCAACGCCGTGCCGCGGCCGGCGGAGGGCGCCAGCAGGGCGCGGACCAACGTCCCCGTGCCCACCCTCAGCCGCGCCGCACAGATGCGGGCGAACGGCATCCGCAACCCGCTGATGCCGCCGAACCCACTCCCGCACATCGTAGACCGGCTGCTCGAGCTCGGGCTCAACGAAGCGGCGGGCATGGGTATCGGCCCGGTCAGTTGGCTGACGATTGACGCTTGGCGGCGTCAAACCGGCGTGCACCTGCACCCGTGGGAGGTCCGACTGATCCGGCGGCTCTCGATCGAGTATGTCGCCGAGCAGCGGCGTGCGGAGAGCGAGAACTGCCCGCCGCCCTGGCGTTGGGAGGTCACCGAGGCCGAGAAGAAGGCCGAGATGGCTGGACTGGCGCTTATCTTCGGGTGAAGGTACGATGCGCGCATGGAAACGGCTTTCGCGCGCTCGTGGTGCTGCCTCTTGTCATGTGCGGCGGATGTGACGCCCACATCCCGAAAGCGAAGAAGATCGTTGCGCGCGACTTAGGCGCGCCTAAGATGATCGACTTCAGAAGCACAAAGTCGAGTGCAGATGGCAAGAAGGTATGTGGTGAGGTCACCGCAAGTGACCGCCCGCATGCTGGGTGGCGGCATTTCGTAGCTTATATCGACATCGAAAAGGCAGCCATCGCGGCTGACGACAGTCCCATGGGTTCGGATGCGGAATTGAACAATCCGCTTCTGCGCGGCGCCGCGTACGGGTTCATGCACGCCTGCGACTGAATCGCGCAGATTCACCCGATTGCCAATCGTAGCACCCCGCTTCGGCGGGGCTTTTTTCGTGGAGGTCGCCATGGAAGACGGCTCGCCCGCTCTTGAGGTCGGCTTCGCAATCGACATGGGCAATGCGTTCGACGACCTTGCGCATCTGCAGCAGGCGATGAACAGCACCGAGGCGAAGATCGTCGCCGACGCGAAGAGTGTCGAGAAGGCGACTGGCTCGATGGTCAACCTCGGCGCAGCGACCGCGCAGTTCTCGGCTTTCGGCACCGCCGCAACACGCGAGCTGCGGAGCGCAGCACAGGAATCCCGGAGCGCCGAAAAAGCGGGCGAATCGCTGGCTCGTCAGCTGGAGCGCCAGGCGGAGACCTATGGCAAGACTGCATCGGAGATCCGCAGTATGCGCGCCGAGCAGCGCGCGCTTAATGCGGAGCAGCAGGGCCTTACCGAACTCGCCGGTCGCATCCGCGCTTTGAACGCTGAGCTGGTGCGGCTCGAGGCTGCTGGTGGTCGCAGCGCCGGAGCCGTGCGCGGCAATGGCTCTGCGATGGCCGCGCTCGCACCGCAAGCGCAGGACGCATTTACACAGATCTCGATGGGCACGAACGCTCTGAACGTTTTAGCCATCCAGGGTGGCCAAGCTGCCGGGCAGATGATCTACCTTGGGGGCGCGGCGGAGAAGTTCGGGCGCTTCATGCTAGGGCCTTGGGGCCTCGCTCTCACTGGCGGCCTGCTTGTGCTGGGCGCGCTCACCAAGGGCATGTTCGACAACCACGATGCCGCCGAAAAGGCTGCCGAGGCGATGAAGAAGTTTCAGGAGCGCCAGTCCGATATCGGCAACTTCATCGATGATACGACCGGCCGCCTCAAGGAGCAGAACAAGACGCTGGTTCTGAACGCGATCTTGACCAGGCAGGCGCAGATTGCCGCCAACGAGAAGGATATCGCGGAGAGCCGTAAGAAGGCCTTTGCCCGTGCCGGTCAGGCCGTGCTGCGCAGTTCACAGGCCGCATCGGGCTCGACCACGTCCGGCGTCAGCTTCACCGACGATGTCGACGTTCAGCGCGTCATCAAGGCGGCCGGCAACGATACGGCAAAGCTCGCCGAGGGGCTGGCGACGCTGGCAAAGGCACGTCCTTCGCTGGCGAAGGTTGCCATCGACGTCAGCGGAATTGGTGGGCAGGCGATCCTTGCGCAGCGCGAGAACGAGAAGCTGTCGAAGGAGCTGCGCGGCCTCGGTGGCGACACCAAAGCTTTCGCGAATGCCTCCGTAGATGCGGTCAAGCGGCAGGCCGCGCTCGCCGCCGCGACCACGCCCCTGGAGAAGGCGCGAGCTCAGCTGGCGATCGTGGAGGCGGAGGGCACCTCGGCGGTGAAGGCGGGCGGCGCTGCCGTTGACCAGTACCGCCAGAAGCTCGTCAGCGCGACGCTGGCGGTGAAGGCCGCCGAGGACGCGCAGAAGAAGCAGACAGCAGCTTCCCGCGCCGCGGCCGCCGCCGGCCGTCGCGAGGAGACGCAGGCGGAACGTCTCGGCCGAGAGGCAGACGCGACCAATGCGCAGACCAAAAACCTCTACGCTCTCGCCGATGCCTATGGGCAGTCCGGCGGTGCGGCGCTGGTGGCAGAGGCGCGGGTCAAGGCAGAATCCCAGGCGATCAAGGAGCACGGCGACGTCGCCGCGTTCGTAGCCCGGCAGGCGAACCTCGTAATCGCCCAGCGGGTCGCAGACGCGGTGAAGTCCACCGCCACGCTGCGGGCTCAGGCCGATGTACAGGCGCAGGTAAATGCGGCCGTCGCCGCTGGCACCGTACCGGCATCGGAAGCGGCGCGGCTGGTGCGTGACCAGATCGCTGACCTCCCGCTGCTTCAGGCGGCCGAGGCAGCGCAGCAGCAGGGTCTTGCCACTGAAGCAAAGCGTGCGACTGCGGCCTTGGCCGATCAGCGCGCAGAGCGTCAGCGTCTCACCGCTGAGGAGGATCGCGCCAGGATCGCCAGCGGGCTGCAGACTGGGTCGGATCGACTTGCTGAGCTGCGCGAAGAACTGAGGCTGATCGGCGCAACCGATGAGGCGCGCGCGAGAGAGATGGCCGAGTTCCGGGGACGGCAGGAGGTTTCGACCATGAAGGGAATCGACCCTGCTCAGGCGGCCGCATATGTGAAGCTGCAAGGCGATGTAGCTGCTCAGATCGAGCGCAACCGCGCAGCGCAGGACGACTACAACGCATTGCTGACGTTCGCAGCTGACAAGTGGGACTTGATCGCACGAAACGTGCAGCGCGCCGGGCAGGGCATGGCTGATGCGTTCGGCAGCGCCGGCCGGGCCGTCGGCGATCTCGCGACGATATATGCCGGGTTCAACGCCGATCGTACGCGGCTGGAAGAGCAGCACAAAGCGCAAATCACGAAGGCGGACAAGGACCAGGGCAAGATCGCACGCGAGAATGCTCGCTACGCGCTCCAGAGCTCCACGCTCCAGATCGGCGCCTATGGTGACATGGCCCGGGCTGCCAAGGGCTTCTTCGGCGAGAACACGGCTGGCTATCAGGCCCTCGCCACGGCGGAAAAGGCGTTCCGCGCCGTCGAGTTCGCGCTGTCGGTTCGCGCCATGGCGCAGGACGCAGCAGAGACCGTCGGATCGATCGCTCGCAGCGGCGCGCGCGCGGCGGCGCATGGCGTGGAGGCGGTGGCGAAGGCCATCGCATCGCTGCCCTTCCCGCTCAACCTTGCCGCCGGCGCTGCGACGGCCGCTGCCATCGCCTCGCTGGGCATCGCCATCGGCGGCTCGTTCGGTGGCGGCGGCGCACGCCCGGAACCATCCAACACCGGCACGGGTACCGTGCTCGGTGACACCACCGCCAAGAGCGATAGTGTGAAGCGTGCGATCGACCAGCTCAAGCAGGTTGACACCCTCACCAACGTCTACTCGCGGCAGATGCTGGAATCGCTGCGCTCGATTGACAGCCAGATCGGCGGCGTGGCGGCGGTGATCGTCCGCGGCGGCGACATCAACGCCAGCGCGGGCGTGGCCACCGGCTTCAACAACTCGACCGGCAAGGCTGCCGGCGGCGTTGCGGGCGCCGCGTTGGGCGGCGCGCTCCTCGGCCCCCTCGGCGCGCTTGCGGGCGGCGTGATCGGCAAGCTGCTCGGCGGCCTGTTCGGCACCCGCACGGACGTGACCGGCAGCGGCATCTATGGCGGCGCGCAGTCGCTGGAGAGCATCCTGGGCGGCGGTTTCAACGGCCAGGCCTATTCGGACATCACCAAGACGAAGAAGTTCCTCGGCGTCGTCTCCGGCCGCTCCTACTCCACGCAATACGGCGCGCTCGACCCCAGCCTGTCCAACCAGTTCACGCTGATCCTGCGCAGCTTCAACGATTCCATCAAGGCCGCCGCCGGCCCGCTCGGCGAATCCACTGAGGAAATCCAGAAGCGGCTGAACGGCTTCGTCGTGAATATCGGCAAGATCGACCTGAAGGGCCTCACCGGCGAGCAGATCCAGGAGAAGCTCAACGCCGTGTTCGGCGCCGCCGCCGACAACATGGCGACCGCCGCCTTCCCGCTGATCTCGCAGTTCCAACGCGTCGGCGAAGGTGCTTTCGAGACGCTGACCCGCGTTGCGACGACGGTGGAGCAGGTGACCACCTCGCTCGACCTGCTCGGCAGCAGCGCGCAGGCGATGGGCCTAGCGGCGAAGCTGGGGCTCGCCGATCAGTTCGACAGCGTCTCGGCGCTGAACGACGCCGTGAACTCCTACTTCGAGGCCTATTACAGCACGCAGGAGCAGGCTGCCGCCAAGACGGCGCAGCTGACGAAGGTGTTCGGTAGCCTGGGCCTGGCCGTGCCGCCGTCGCTCGCTGCATTCCGCCAGCTGGTGGAGGCGCAGGACCTCACCACGGCCGCCGGCCAGGCGACCTATGCGACCCTGCTGAAGCTGGCCCCGGCCTTTGCTGACCTCCAACAGTCGATGGCGGGCGCGAAGAGCGCGGCCGACGTGCTGAGCGAGCGGCAGGACCTGGAGCGCCAGCTGCTCGAGCTGCAGGGCAAGACGGACGAGATCCGCAAGCTCGACCTCGCCAAGCTCGACGCCAGCAACCGCGCGCTCCAGCTGCAGATCTACGCCATCCAGGACGCACAGGAGGCCGCCAAGGCCGCCGACGAGCTGCGCCAAGCGTGGAGCGCGGTGGGCGACAGCATCACGGACGAGATCAAGCGCATCCGCGGGCTGAGCGACGCCACCGGCTCCAACACCTTCGCAAGCCTGCTCGGCCAGTTCAATGCCGCCACCGCGGCGGCGCGCGGCGGCGATCAGGAGGCGGCGAAGTCGTTGCCCCAGCTGTCGCAGGCGCTGCTCTCGGCGGCGGCCGATGCGGCGACCAGCCGGCAGGAGCTCGACCGGGTGCAAGCCCAGACCGCCGCCAGCCTGCAGCAGACCTATGACGCGATCACCGCCTTCGGCGCGGCGGCATCGGCGCAGGCAGACACCGCCCGGCTGAACGCGGCGGCGACAGCCCAGGCGGCGGCCGGCGGCAGCGCCAACGACAATGCGGCGGCGATCTCGACCCTGCGGACGACGCTGGAGGCCCTGATCGAGAAGGTCGAGCTGCTGCGCACCGAGAACAATGCCGGCAACGCAGGCATCATCAGCCGCGGCGAGCGCGCGGCGCGCGTGCTGGAGAATGTGACGCAACAGAGCGGCGGAGACGCGATCTCGATCATCGCCAACGAGCCGCTGCCGACGGTGGCAGCATGAAGGTCCTGATCCCGATCCCGGCGACCAACGCGACCTTCGTTTCCAGCTCTTTGGCGGAGGCCGACTATCCCGCCTGGTCCTCGGGCGCCACCTATGCCGCCGCGGCCAAGGTGATTTCGACGGCGACGCACCGGATCTACGAGAGCAACGCCGGCGCGAACACCAACAACGACCCGACGGTGCCCGGCAGCACGTTCTGGACCGATATCGGCCCGACCAACCGCTGGGCGATGCTCGACCAGGCGGTCGGCACCCAGTCGATCGGCAGGGGTTCGATCACCGTCACGCTCGCGCCCGGTCGCGCCAACTCGCTGGCGGTGCTGGACACGACGGCCGACACCGTGCGGGTGATCGTCACCGTCGACGGCACGACACTGTTCGACCAGACGCGCAGCACCAACGCCTCGGGCGGGGTGATCACCGACTGGTATGCCTATTTCACCGCCGAGACGGGGCGCGTGAACAGCCTCGTGATCGATGGCCTGCCGAGCTACGCGAACGCGCAGGTGCAGGTGATCCTCACCGGTGCCGATTCCTCCGGCCCGGTCGCGGTCGGCACGCTGCTGGTGGGCAAGGTCGTCGAGCTCGGCATCACCGAAGCCGGGCCGTCGGTGGGGATCACCGACTTCAGCCGGAAGGAGACGGATGCCTTCGGCGTCACCACCGTCGTCGAGCGCAGCTGGGCGAAGCGCATGACGCTGCGCTCGCTGATCGAGACGCGCGCTGTCGACGGCATCCAGCGGACGGTCGCCGGCCTCCGCGCCCGGCCGGCGCTGTGGATCGGCGAAGAGGGCTACGACAGCCTCACCGTCTACGGCTTCTTCAAGGACTTCAGCGTCGACCTGGCGCTCGAGCAGATCAGCTATTGCAGCCTCTCCATCGAGGGGCTGATCTAGGAGACCTCCATGGCTATTACGCCGCTCCCCGATCCGCCCTCGCGGGCGGACCCTTCGGGATTCTCGGACCGAGCCGACGAGTTCCTCGGCGCCCTGCCGCTGTTCGCCGAGCAGGTGAACGAAACGGCGACCGCGATGCAGGCCGCCGCCGTGACGGCGATCAACGCACCTGGCACCAGCGCGTCCAGCACCACCAGTCTCGCGATCGGTACAGGCTCGAAGACGCTGACGCTGGCGGAGACCGGCAAGGCATTCGCCATCGGGCAGTTCGTGATCATCGCGCGCACGGCTGCACCGACGACCTACCTGCACGGCCAGATCACCGCCTACAACAGCGGCACCGGCGTGATGACCGTCTCGGTGGGCAAGACCGGCGGCAGCGGCACCTATGCCGCCTGGACCATCTCGCTTTCGCTGCCGCAGATCGCGCTGGCACTCAGCGGCAATGACGAAGTGACCGGCCCCGTCCGATTCGCGGTGCAGGTGCGCGTCGGCGGCGACCTGCTGCTCGACGGCGCCAGCCCCTCTATCCAGTTCGGCACGAGCGGCCTGTGGACGTGGGCGCCGGCGACGAACGCGATGGCGATCGGCACCTCCGACAAGTCCGCGCACCGGATCTATATCGATCCGTCGGGCCAGGTGAATGTGCACGGTCAGCGCGGCTCGCAGGGCAACATCCAGGCAAGCGGGGCCCTGCGCGTGCTGGCGAGCTTCGTCGGCGGCTATGCGATCAGCACCTATGACGTGAACAATTACACGGCCGTCCAGTTCGTCCGCGACGTCGGCGGCGTCGCGCAGCAGACGGGCTCGATCACGGTCAGCGAGACGGGCGTCTCCTACAACACGAGCTCCGACTACCGCCTCAAGGAGAACCTCCAGCCGTTGGCGGGCGCGGTCGAGCGGGTGCTCGCCGTGCCGGCGCGGCGGTTCAGCTTCATCGGCTCCGCGGATCGTATCGTCGACGGCTTCCTGGCGCACGAAGTCGCCGAGGCGGTGCCGGAGGCGGTTCAGGGCCAGAAGGACGCGATGGTCGACATCGGCCGCGCCACGCCGCCCCCGCAGCCCGCCCCGATCGTCGACGTCCGGCAGGACAAGGCACCGGTAGGCTGGGCGTGGTCGGCAACGGGTGAGCAGGACGGGGAGCCCGTTGGCACCGCGACTCCGCCGGTCGCGCCCGCGCCTCTCGCCGGTATCCCGCAGACGCAATGCCCGCCGGGCTGGTCGTGGACGAAGACCGGTGAGGTCGAGGCCTATCAGTCGATCGACCAGGCGAAGCTGGTGCCGGTGCTCTGGGCAGCGGTGCAGGAACTCGCCGTCGAAGTCGCGGCGTTGAGGGCTCAGCTGGGGGCACCAGCATGAACATCACCATGAAAGGGGCTATGCCGATGACGCCGGTATTCGAGACGGTGCTGGCGAAATACGGCTGGATCCTGATTGGGATCACGTTCGGGTTCGCGGCAAAATATGCGCTTCTGCTGAAGCGAGGAGTGCAGGTGAAGGCGCGGCTCGTCTTCGCCGACCTGCTACTGCTGCCGATGGTGGCGCTGATCGCATACTGGCTCGCGACGCGCGCCGGGGTGGAGGCGGAGGCGGCCGCGCTGTTCTCCGCGTTCTCGACTGTCGGCGCCGATCGGCTGGTGAAGCTGCTCACCGATCGCTTCCTCGCCCGCGTCGACAGCGAAGCCGCGGCGATCGCGAACAACATCATCGGCACCGCACGGAACACCGCCCAAGCGGAGCTCTCGGCCCTCGCCGTGGTCGAGGCCGCGCACGAAGGCCGCGCGCCTGCCGAATATGTGGCGCTGAAGCCGCACCCGCAGGCGCCCAGGCTGGACGGCTGACACTCTCCCTACCGGAGGCCAACATGACAGAGCTGAGAGACATTCAGCGGCACCTCGGTGTCGCGCCCGACGGCGTGCTCGGGCCCGCGACGCTCGCCGCGATCGGCACGGCGCTCGGGATCGGCAAGCCGCGCGCGCTGGCAGATCCGGCCGCGTTCTTCGCAGGCGTGCGCACCGTCACCGGCCAGCTCGAGCAGCCGCAGGTCGACACGATCAACGCGCTGCTTGCCACGGCCGCGGATTGGTCGGTGGCATGGCTGGCCTATGCCCTCGGCACGAGTTGGCACGAGGCGCGGCTGGTGCCGGTCGAAGAGATCGGCCGGGGCAAGGGCAAGCGCTACGGCGTCGCCGGCGCGCGGATGAAGCCGGTTCCCGGGGCGTCGAGCTATGGTGGCCAGATCCCGTATGGCCGCGGCCTCGTCCAGCTCACCTGGTGCGACAACTACGAGCTCGCCGATCGCGAACTCGAGCTGGGCGGGGCGCTGCTGAAGAACTTCGACTTGGCGCTCAGCACGGACGTCGCTGTCCGCATCCTCGTGCGCGGCATGGAGGAGGGATGGTTCACCGGTAAGGCGCTACGCGACTATCTGCCGGGGCCACTCGGCGCCGCCGACCAGTTCGCCGCCGCGCGCCGTATCATCAACGGGACCGACCGCGCTGACATGATCGCGGCCTATGCGCTGAAGTTCCAGGCGGCGCTGACCGCCGGGGGGTGGGCATGACCGACGATCCCAAGTTGATCGGGCCGCCGCCCGCTGAGGGCAATCGCTTCCGCGCCGCGGTCGGCATCGCCGCCCTATCGGCCGGGCTGCTGGGGCTGATCCTGCTGTTCTTCGTCGAGATCCCGCCGCGCAACGAGAACGCAGTGCTGCTGGCCCTGGGCATCGTGCTCGGCTGGGGCGGCTCGGTCGTGCAGTCGGAATATGGCGCCAGCACCACCGGCCGCAAGGCGGCCGACCTTGCGCTGCGGAAGGCAGGTGAACGATGATCGCCTGGCTGATCCCCATCGTCGGCGAGCGCTATGCCAAGCGCGTCGCCATCGGCCTCGGCGTGCTCGCTGCCGTCATCATGCTCGCGGCCGGGCTCTGGCTCTGGCTGCACTTCCACGACCGCCGCGTCGTCGCCAACGATCGCGCGGCTGCAGCGGCCGAGGTGGGGCAGCGGCAGGTGCGCGCCGAGCGCGCCGCCGGCGCCGCCCAGGCGTCCCGAGACACCGAGATCCGCAACGACCTAGCTCAACAGGAGGAACGTGCCCATGAAGCGCGCCGCAATCGCAGCTCTGCTCTCGATGATCTGCACAACGGGCTGTAGCGCCCCGCGCGCGCTGCCGGTCACACCCGATCCCGCAACGCTCGACGTCTGCCCGGCGGCGGACGCTGCATTCCCTGTCCTGCCGCCGCTGCTGCCGGTGACGATCCCGGCCGGCACCGCGGTGACCGATGCCAGCGGCGCTCGGCGCGTGCTCGCTGCGCCGCTGGATGTCGTCGGCTTCGACCTGGTGCTCGATCGGGATGAAGCGACGGCGGTGTTCGTCGTGCGCGAGCGCGCCGAGAAGAAGCTTTGCCGGTCAGCCGTCCAGTATGTTCGCGACTGGTCGACCGCGATGGCCCGGAAGCCGTAGCAGCTCGCCTGCGACCACCCGCCGCGCCGCGCGGACCACTCCCCACCACAACATAGGAGCGCGGCCATGCGCCTTAGCGCCTTGAATTTGTCAGTTACCAGCCGCGCTTTGTTCGCAGGGAGGCCATTCCAGACGCCACCACTTCCTCCGCTTCCGACCTTCGCATTCCCCGCTGTGCAGAGCAAAATGGCGGCAGGCCAGCGCTCGCAGATCGCCATCGTTGGCGATAGCGCGGTTGCAGGTTGGGGTTCGGGTGTCGCGACCGGCACGACGACAGCGGGGACGGGTGCGGGAACGTCGCCTAACTATCTGCGCGCGAAGGCCTGGCCGCAGCAGCTCAAAGACCAGCTCGTCGCGCGCGGTATCCCCTGCCGGGCCGATGCGTATTTCTCGTCGCAGGTCAACAGCGTCATCGCCGACATGGTCGCCGCCAACCCGAACATTCAGGTCGGCACTGGGTGGACTTTGTCCAATTATAGCCTCTCGGGGACCATGCTGACATGCGCGAACACGGTGACCACCGCGTCGGTATTTATTCCCGGCGACGCTGCGGCCGATTCTTTCGACATCATTCACGCCGCGCAATCTGGCTTGGGGACCATCACGTTCACGGACGAGGATGGTTGGACCCAGTCGATTAACTGCGGATCGATCGCCGGTGCGCAAGTGACCAACTCGGCGGGTACGCTCGGCTTGAAGCGCACCACGATCAGCCGCCCGACGGCCAGCCAAAAACCGATCTCGATAACCCGCAGCGCCGGCAACCAGATCCTTATCGTGGCCATCATCCCCTACAACTCGGCCAGCCCGGCGCTCGAGCTGCTGAACATGGGTTGGCCGAGTTCAAAGGCATACGGGACCACCGGTTCGGGGCACTGGAACATCTATTCGGACTCGACCACGATGAGTGCCGCGACACCCTACAATGCGCTCGGGGCGCTCAATTCCGATGCGTACATCATCGAGCTGGGCACGAACGACCAGGCTAACGGCGTGATCCCCGCAGACTTCCAGACCGCGATGACGAACATCGCGTCGAAGCTGAAGGGGCAGGCTGGCGGCAACGGCGCCAATGTGGCCCTGGTCAAGTGCCGAACGACGATTGGCGGGTACGCGAGCTACAATATGTCGTCTGACATGCTGGCTGTAATCGATACCGTCACGACCAATCTCAGCCTCGCTCCGATCATCAACTACAACGCCATCCCGTTCACCAGCGATACCGATCGCTTCGACGGCACGCACCTCTCCGCGCAAGGCTACGCCAAGGAGGCAGCCGTCGCGCGGCAGGCGCTCATCGGCGCGTGATCCCCACCGAATTCCCCTCAGCAAAAGGAGACCACCATGTTGCGATATCTCGCTGCCATCCTGCTTATGGCGGCGCCCGCCACCGCGCGCGCCGTTACCGTTCCTGTCGCCACGCCGGCGCAGCTCCAGGCCGCGTGGAAGGTGGCCAAGCCCGGCGACACGATCCTGCTCGCGCCGGGCAATTATGGCGGTGCCGGCATCAACGATGCCCAGTACGACGGCACCGTGACGGTGAAGAGCGCCGACCCCAAGCGCCCGGCGGTGTTCACCCGGATCACGCTCAACAGCGCCCGCAACATCACCTTGTCGGGTCTGGAGTTTGCCTATGTGCCCGCGCCGGGCGAGGCCAACAGCCAGTCTATGATCCGCATCAACAACGGCTCGGGCATCGTCCTCGACGGCATCTATGTGCATGGGGTGATCGACGGCGATGTCAGCCGCGACGTGAATGGCGTCACCGCGGTCGGCACCGATGGCCTGACGGTCTCCAACTCGCGCTTCGTCGAGATCAATGCCGGCATCAAGACGGACACCAGCCGCAACGTCGTCATCCGCGGCAACGACATCGGCTTCATCGGGGCGGACGCGATTGAGATCCCCGGATCGAATGGGGTCACGATCGCCTGGAACACGATCCACGACTGGCGCACGAATGCCAACGTCCACCCCGACGGCGTGCAGTGCTGGACGACCCGACAGCCGTCCGGCTGCAAGAACGTGCGCATCTTCCGAAACGAGTTCATCGGCAGCCCTGGCCATGAGCCCCAAGGCATCTTCTTCGGCGACGAGGACAAGGTCGGCGGCTACGAGAACATCGAGATCACCGGCAACCGGTTCGTCTGCACCATGTGGCACGCGATCAAGCTCTATAGCGCGCCGAGGAACGTGGTGATCCGGTTCAACGAGGTGGTGGCTGGCCCGAACTTCACGCCCTGGATCGCGGTCGATGGTCCAGCTTCGATCGAGGGCAACGTCGCGCCGACGTTTCTCATCAACAACGCGAAGGTGCCGATGCTGCCCGCCGGGAACTACATCGGCGGGCGGTTCGGGCAGTAGCGCTAGCCTAGGCGGTTGCGATCATTGAAATGGCAGCCGTAGCAGTCTCAGCAGACTTGATGGACCGGCTTTTCCCCGGGATACCGGTGCATGCCCTTCAGCGGCCTCGGGAATGATCTTGCCCAAACGATCAAATAGATCATGCCGTATAGGGCCGCCGCCAGGAACACTGCCGCCCTCGCGTCGGCGTTCAAACTTCCGAGAGCTGAGGGCTGCCGATCGACCGCTCCCGGCGCCTGAGCCATGCATTCTCCAGCTTCTTGAAGACGCTCTTATACTTCAGCGCCGGTTTTTCGATGTAATGCCAAGAGAAGGCGGCGAAAGCGGCGCTGATGATCGTCGCGACGAGGCCGTTGACGTACCAGATCCGGCCCGGGCCCGGGAAATAGGCGATCGCCTGCTGGATGACGAAGCCGTACAGATACAGGCCGTAGGAATAGTCCGCGCCTTTGAGCAACGCGATCTTCCTGGGCATCAGCAGGCCCAGATAGACGGTGACATAACCCATCGCCGGCACGGTGATAAGGTCGCCGAAGGTGGTGAAGCGAAACGCCCAAAAGATATAGGCGGAGCACGCCAGGAACAGCCACAAGCGATGCGGCACCTTCTCGCGATACAGGTAGAAGGCGACCCCAACGAGGAAGCACGATATCAGGACGATCCCCGGAACATGCGTGGGGAAGATCGCCCATTGATCCCCATGGCGATAGACCCGATAGGCGCAGCACAGCGCCAGGAAGAAGAACGATCCGACGATCGCGATCACTGGCCGCTTCAACAGACCGATGGCGAGCAGGACCGACAGCGCGAGGTAGCAATAGAGCTCGAAGGGTACCGTCCACAGCTGCATGTTTACGACGTCCGCGTCCGGATTATTCAGGAACACGCCTGGCAGTTTCATGTGGATGTGCCCAGTCACGTTGAGCAGATACAGCAAGAAAGTTTTGTCGGTGAAGTACTTCTCGAGCGGGAAAGAGGTAAAGATCGTCCCGATCACGAAAGCGGATAGCCCCACTTCCACCGCTAGGGCCGGGTAGATCCGCACGAACCGATTGCCGAGGAAGGTGATGAGGGTCCTCGACCGTTCCATGCTGCCTGCCACGAGGAACCCGCTGAGCGCGAAGAACATCGGCAAGATTGCCTTGATCAACGGTGAGAATGGTGTCGAAAAAGCTAACTCATGTGAACCAGTCGTCACCTGGGCGGTGTGCATCCAGATCACTGCCAGCGCCAAGAGGATTCGCATATAGTCGAACCCTGTGGGGCGCCCGTTAGCGGCATCCAGTTTCATTCCGAAATTCATAGAGCCCCCCCCTGTTTGCACCACCTATATTTCTTTTTGTAACACGTTCAATACGCTTGTTTGCGGATGCTATACATCTGCGGCTCGCCTGCCGTGCACTCGATATGTAGCTGCCCCATTTTGGGGCAACACGCCTTCGCAATTAGCTTGGGTAGCGGTTCGCTTCCGCGGCTCAACTCCGCTGAGCGTTCTTGCCATGTTCGGCTCATGCAAGTCGCCCGACTCTTCGATCGCGGGCTTGCGAAGGGCCAAACCACTGCGCGATTAAAGCCCCCGACACCATGCCTGGGCAAAGGCCAGCAGCATACCGACAAGTACCCCCCCCCCCCGACGACGCGACATTTTGAGGCTTGGGTTGCCGCGCCGATGGCGAACATTATCGATCCCGCCAGAAGGCATCCTCGCCCATTCAGTACATGTACTGGCCGCCGTTGATCGACAGCGTCGACCCGGTGACAAAACCTCCGTCCTCGGCGCATAGGAATGCGACAGCGCGCGCGATCTCGCGCGCCTGTCCGAGCCTCCCGACCGGGATCTTTGCAATGATCCTTTCCAATGCCTCGGCAGGCACGGCTGCGACCATGTCGGTATCGATATAGCCCGGCGCGATCGCGTTGACGGTCACGCCGAATCGCGCGCCTTCCTGCGCCAGCGCCTTGGTGAAGCCATGGATGCCCGACTTGGCGGCTGCATAGTTAACCTGCCCGAATTGGCCCGCTTGGCCGTTAATCGAACCGATATTGACGATGCGGCCCCAATTGCGGGTGCGCATGCCCGGGAACACCGCGTGCGCCATGTTGAAGCAGCCGCCCAGATTGGTGCGGATCACGTCTTCCCACATGTTGCGGGTCATCTTCATGATCGTGCCGTCACGGGTGATGCCCGCATTGTTGACGACGATGTCGATCGGGCCGAGTTCGGCATCGACCTGCGCGACTCCCGCAGCGCAGGAGTCGAAATCGCCCACGTCCCACTTGTACGCCTTGATGCCGGTGCGCTCGGTGAAGGCTGCTGCCTTCTCGTCATTACCGGCATAATTTGCGGCAACGGTGATGCCCGCCTCGTTGAGTGCCAAGCTGATCGCTTCGCCGATCCCGCGGGTGCCGCCGGTGACGACCGCTACACGTGCCATGTACATTCCTCTCCACATCGAACCGCGAATGGCTAGGCGGACTACGCCCAGCCGGCATTTGGCGCCCGATGATCTGTCGCTACAGATTTATGCCCGTCGGAATTGCCCTCTATGTCGCTGATCATCGCCATCGCCCGCCGGGCGACGACACGACTATCGCCATGACGATCAAACTTACCACGGCGAGGCACACGACAACTTCGATTATGAAAAGCGTCACAGCGTTTTTCCGAGCGCTACTGCAGCGTCTTCCTCACTTGGCTGCCAGAAAATCCTTGCAACAGTACCCATAATTCCTTCCCCGGTTTATATTTGAGGAAATACGCAGATATACTGTTGTTAATGCATCATGCTGCAACCGGGGTAAAGCTGCCTCGGCGCAATATTCTTGTGAGGAACGCCAGCCGCATACTGTGCTGTCTCTTATCGGGACGAAGGCAGCGCGCGATACAACGACCGCAGTGTCTGACCCTCGACTCATGCGAATGTTCTCGTCATGTTCCGCCGATGCGAGTCGGCGAGGATCTCACGGCCAAGGCGTTGTTGGCGCTCGAGGAGGCGTTGCACGAGTGCCGATATCGCCCCGTGCACCGCTCCCGCGCGCTCGGCCTGGCGCTCGCCTACCTCTGGGGGATCAAGCGCGGCAGCACGAGCGACTTTATCACCTTCTGGCTCGAGATCGCATCCGACAATTATGTGCTGCGGTTCGGCAGCGCGGACAGGTCTCTCGACCGGATATATTCGATCGTCGAGCGGGAGCGCGACGACGAACTGTCCCACGCCGTCTGGCGCGAGGTGCAGGCCCGCGTTGGCTCTGGCGGGCCGGATTGTCGGCCCGACCCAGCTCGGCTGAAATGGCCTTAGGGCGCATACGGTTATAACCGAGCGATCTAGTGCCGGTGCTCCGCCCGCAGGCTCTCTAGCGCGGTCAGCGCGAAGTCGCGGAAGATCCGCTGCCAATGGTCGCCAGCGCGGTCCCATGGACGATCGTCCAGCGTGCCGTGGCGGCGGCTCTCCCACAGATCAGCGGCCAGGCTCTCGATCAAGGCTTCTTCGTCGTTCGCGGCGCAGAGGCGGCAGGGCATGGCCACGATGTAGTGAGGCGCGCGCGAACTCCTAGGCGCCGGCGGCGCGCGTCGGGAACACCGGCCCGCGCACTGCCATCCTCTCGGCATCATAGGGCCGCTGCAGGTCGACGATCTCGTCATAGCTCCCGCGCAGCCAGCGATCGACGTCACCGGGCTCCAGGATCGTGATCATCGCCTTCGGGTGGATCGGTGCGACGAGCTCGTTCGCGTCGCAGGTCACCATCGTGAAGCCCGGCCCGGCGACGGTCATCTGCCAGAAGCCCGCGACGGCGAACGTCGGCTGATCCGTGACGCTGAACCACATCTCCCCCTTGAGCGGGGGCTTGCCGTCGCCCAGGTCGTGCTTCTCGGGCGTGAACTCCGCGAACTCGGTCAGAGGAACGATACAGCGGTTTTCCGGCTTCTCGGCGAGGCGCCGCCACTGGGCGAGCTTCAGGTTGCGGACGTTGGTCATCGGCCACGCCGCCCGGCCGCCCAGCACGTCCCAGCTCATGACGTCCCAGGCCCGCTCGCCCGCCTGCTCCCGGATGACATAGTTGCGGGACTTCGGCCGCAGCTCGGCCGGCGCGAAGCGATTGTCGCGCGGCCGCTCTATGAAGAGCTTGCTGGTCGCGCCGAAGAGCGTCTCAGGCTCGCCGCGGAATCGGGCTCGGTTGCACATACTCCTAACGCTACCACTCTCCGCCGCGCACGCCAGCCGTACTGCAACGTTGAAATTGACGGGCCGCGCGAGCCTAAGCGGCGCCGGACGGTGTGTCGCTCGCCCGCGCGAAAGGGGGGTGGCAACAGGCGAGCGACGCACCTCATGTAGGCTGGCGGCACGAGATCGACAGACCCGGCAACGTCCGTAGCGCGCAGTTGATGTAGGGTGATTGTCGCCTCACCTGGAGATGCGGAAAGGGTACCGCGTGAGGCGACGGAAAATCCTTTACGGGATTATCCCTACTGCCGAGTTAAGGCTGATCAGTCAGGTTGCCGCTCTCTCCGGGGGGGGGGGGGGGGGGGCCAGAGGGGAGGCGCTGCCTCGCGCGGCAGCTGCGCAGCCGGGGGGGGGGGGGGGGGGGGGGGGGGGGGGGGGGGGGGGGGGGGGGGGGGGGGGGGGGGGGGGGGGGGGGGGGGCTCCAAAAAATGGGCAAAGCGGAGCGCGTGGAGAGAGCGGCCATGCGAGTGTATCGAGGTGTGAGCCCTAAGCAAATGAAATATCGGGCAGCCGATACAACAAAGCCCGATCACCCAAGGCATGGGGTGATCGGGCTTTGAAGGCTCCGAAGAACGGCGCAGAAGGTTCATTGACTGCGCGACTGACGATATCGGCGAGCTGGGCCGTGTCAATTTGATCCGAGAGCGCGGTGTCCTGTGCTGGGACATTTAAGCGCTCGCCGATAGTGCTGGCGGTCGCCAAGCAAGCTCTTCACCGCTGTCGCCGCCAAGTGATGGAAGATCCGCTTCAGTTCTAGCCCAAAACGAATAGGGCCGGGATGGCGTACCATCCCGGCCCCCGCTAGCCTTCGGCCCCCAGGGTTGGGGCCTTAGGTTATTAGCGGAACAGCGAAGTGATCGTCTGCGGCGCCTGGTTGGCGATCGACAGAGCCTGAACGCCGAGCTGCTGCTTGACCTGCAGAGCCTGCAGTCGAGCCGATTCCTTCGCCAGATCGGCGTCGACAAGGTTGCCGATGCCGCCGTCGATCACGTCCGACAGCTTGCTGGTGAAGGTCTGCTGAGCATCGATCTTGCGCGAAGCGGCGCCGAGCGTGCTGAGCGTAGTCTTCAGGTTGTCCGAAGTGGTCTTCAGCGTGTCCACCATGGCCTGCGCAGCAGCCTGGGTGTCGATCTTGCCGGTCGACGCGACGGTGATCGTCGAGCCGCCGAGGTCGAGGCCCTGGTTCGCAACGGTCAGCGAATCCGGGTTCCACGCAGTGGTGGTGGTGTTCGAATCCTGCAGCGACTGCAGCGCCGTCACCTGACCGCCCGAAGCCTTGAGCAGGTTCGTGCCGTTGAAGTCCGACGCGTTGACGATCGTGGTGATCTGGTCACGAAGCGCGGTGAAGTCCTTGTTCAGGGCGTCACGGGTCGCGGTGTCGATACCCTTATCGGCAGACTGACGGGCCTTCGCCTGCATCTGGTTGACGATGTCGGAGATCTGCTCGGCGCCGGCAACGGCGACGTCAGTCACGCTCTTGGCACGGCTGAGCGACGACGAAACCGCCTTCAGGCCGCCCAGGTCGCCACGGAGGCCCTGTGCGATCGTGTAGGAAGCCGAGTCATCCTTGGTCGAGG
>NZ_FORV01000002.1 GCF_900114095.1 Sphingomonas sp. NFR04
GACCGAACTGACCAGCCTGGCGATCCTGCGCTGGGCGCAGGACCGGCAGATCGAGTGGCATTACATCGCGCCGGGCAAGCCGCAGCAGAATGGCTATGTCGAGAGCTTTAATGGTCGCTTGCGCGACGAGTGCCTGAACGAGACGCTGTTCGCTTCGCTGAGCCATGCCCGCTCGGTGCTGAGCAACTGGCGAGACGACTACAACCATGTGCGGCCGCATAGCGGTATAGGCGGGCTGACGCCCGCCGATGCTGCAAGGCGCGTTGCGCAACCCCACCCGCCAGGGCATCCTGGCAACCCCGGACTCTACTTATGAGTGGAGGAGAAAAGGGGAGCACGTCACGAGAGCTCTGCGTAGATGGGGGCTGTCGCTCGCCGAGCGGATAGGGCGGCGACGTGCAACGGTAGCCGTTGCCAGGAAGCTCTCGATCGTGATGATATCAATGTGGAGATCAGGTGCGGGATTTCGGCCTGCCGCGTCCTAGCTAAATTTAGTTCCCTGCGGGAAGGGTAGGCTTGGACTTCGAGAATGGGGAAAGGACTCGATTGAGATTCTTGCTGATAGCGTGAAGCCAAGCCTCTCCTCCGGAAAGCCTCCCTCAATCCCTCAAACGCGCGGAGGGTCGTTGTCGCACCGCCTCTGAAACCTCAGGCGCTTGATCGTGCCAGTCGCTGGACAGGTTGGTGCGCCGCACCTAGAGCGCACGCCCCTTTTTCACACGGAGAACACGCCCATGAACAATGCCGATCTCGCCGACCGCGTTTCCGAAGCGCACGGCCTCACCAAGGCCGACGCGCGCAAGCTGGTCGATGGCATTTTTGCTGCCATCACCGGGGCGGCAGCAGCCGGCGAGGAAGTGTCGCTGAACGGTTTCGGCAAGTTCAAGGTTAAGGAAAGCGCCGCGCGCGAGGGCCGTAATCCTTCGACCGGCGAAGCGATCCAGATTGCAGCGTCGAAGAAGCTCGCCTTCACGCCCGCCAAGGCCGTGAAGGACAAGCTCAACGGCTGATGGGGATCGAGGCCGTCCGCGCCTTTCTGGAGGCGCTGGCACCCGACATTTCGATCATCGAACAGGCTTCGAGCACCGCAACGGTGCTCGACGCTGCCGCCACGCTCAATGTGCTGCCGGGGCAGATCGCCAAGACTCCTTCGCTGCGCGTCGGCGATGCGGTGGTGCTGGTTGTGGCGGTTTGCGATTACCGGCCCGACAATCGCAAAGTGAAGGATGCGCTGGGCAGTCGCCCGCGCATGCTCGTCCCGCGCCGAGGCATGCAGCCTCGGCGCGGGATTGAATTCAGGTAGTAGGTGTCGTCTTCGCGCGCGGCTTGCGCGCGGGCTTAGGGGCGGGCGCTTCAGCGGGCGCGTTGCGCGCTGCGCGGCCCTTGGCACCGAGGCCGATCTTGTGCGCCATCGCGCGGCGCTGCTCCGAATAGGTCGGCGCCACCATCGGATAATCGGCCTTCAGATTGTAGCGCGCACGATATTCCTCGGGCGTCAGACCATGCGTGCTCAGATGCCGGCGCAGGGTGCGATAGGGCTTGCCGTCGATCAGCGAGATGATGTGGTCTTTCGAGGCCAGCGATTTGCGGACCGAGACGGCGGGCGTGAATTCTTCCGATGCAGGTTCTTCGCTCGCAACTTCTGCGCTCGCGATACCACCTGAAAGCTCAATCACATCTGCATGCATCTTCCGCAGGAACGTGGACACATCGTCCATCGTCGCGCGATTGTTCGCGTTGGATAGCCAGGCAATGGTGAGGTCACTTGCGAGTTCAACGGGATCGGTATTGCTCTGCTCAGACATTCTGCGTCCCTGCTCCTTGTTTTTCGGCATAATGCCGACAACTGGATTATAGGAGTGTATGTAATCCGTCTGCTAAAATATGTTGGAAGATCCGGTGAGATTACTCATTCTGCAGCTGCTCGAATGCGCGACGCCCACGTCTTCGCCATAATGTCAGCGCCTGATCCCGTTGTTCGCTTTTTAGCGTGGCGGCGGCGTCGATCATCACACCGAACAACACGGCGCGATCATCGTCGGTGAGTTCGACCAATCCGGCCTTCGCGACCAGACCTCCCAGCTCGATCAGCTGGCGCGTTCGTTCGCGGCGCTTCACCGCCCATTCCCGCGTATCATTCCGCGCCCGTTGCGCTTCGAGGCGGTGCCGTGCCGCCGTCAGCTGCCGCAGCCGATACCGCACCCGAACTAGCGCCGCCGCGAGCTTTTCTCTCCCGTTGAAAGAAGGCCGCGCCACGCTGGCGCCAGTCCTCCCGTATGATGATGTCGGACGCGCTGACAATGGCGAGTAGCGCGCCCGCCAGCTGGTCGACTGGCAGCACATCGGCACCGGTCGCGACCACCAGCTCGCCGAGCTGCTGGAGCTTGGCCTGTTTGAGCTGTCGTGCCTTGCTGTCGAGCGCCTTCAGCTCCGAATCAAAGTCGCGAGGTTTTCGCATCGAATCCTCCGCAGTTGATGGGGGATAATCGATGATTTAAGAACTACGTTGATCAGCGCAAATGTCGTGAAACATCTTGGGATGATCACGTCGCGAAAAAGATGAAATCTTTTGAGGGCGCGCTTATACGTCGTGCCGACGTCGCTTGTTTGGTGTAAATGGATTGCCACTATGGCGATCTACCACTTCTCGGCCAAGATCATCAGCCGCGCCAGCGGATCGTCGGCACTTGCCGCTGCCGCCTATCGCTCCGCGTCGCGGCTCCACGATCAGCGGCTCGATCGGCATCACGACTTCTCGAACAAAGCGGGCGTCGTCCATTCCGAAGTGCTGCTGCCGGACGGCGCGCCCGAGCATTTCGCCGATCGGGAGAAGCTGTGGAATTCCATCGAAGCCGTGGAGCTGCGTAAGGACGCGCAGCTTGCCCGTGAGATCGAATTCGCGATCCCGCGCGAGCTGAACCAGGTCGAGGGCATTCGGCTCGCGCGCGAGTTCGTTGAACGCGAGTTTGTCGCGCGCGGCATGGTCGCTGACCTCAATGTCCATTGGGACATCGGCGCCGATGGCGAACCTAAGCCCCACGCGCATGTCATGCTGGCGTTGCGGGAAATGGATGCCGATGGGTTCGGCAAGAAGAACCGCGACTGGAACCGTACCGACCTGCTGGAGAAATGGCGCGAGCGGTGGGCAGAGCACGTCAATGCGCGGCTGGCCGAACTGGATATCGATGCACGTGTCGATCATCGCTCGCTGGAAGCGCAGGGCATCGATCTCGAGCCGCAGCACAAGATCGGCCCGGCCGCAGCCCGGATGGCCGAACAGGGGCGGTCGTCGCTGCGGCTTGAAGAGCATCACGACATCGCCCGCGCCAATGGCGAGAAGCTGCTGGCCAATCCAGCGCTGGCGCTGGATGCCATCACCCGCACCCAGGCAACCTTCACCACCCGCGATCTGGCGATGTTCGTGCACCGTCATAGCGAAGGGAAGGAGCAGTTCGACCAAGTGATGGCGGCGGTGCGCGCGGCACCTGAACTGGTGAAGCTGGGCAAGGATGGGCGCGGCGAAGATCGCTTCACCAGTCGCGACATGATCGAGACTGAAGCGCGGCTGGAGCGCGCGACGGTGAAGCTCGATGCCAGTCGCGGGCATGGCGTGGACGAGCAGCATCGCAAGCTCGCCTTGGCGCGCGCAGAGATGCGCAGACTGGTGCTGTCGAGCGAGCAGCGTAGCGCCTTCGATCATGTCACCAGCGGCAGGGATCTGGGTGTGGTCGTCGGCTATGCCGGTACCGGCAAATCAGCGATGCTCGGTGTTGCGCGGGAAGCATGGGAGAGCGCCGGCTATCAGGTGCAAGGACTGGCGTTGTCCGGGATCGCTGCGGAGAATCTGGAAAGCGGCTCCGGCATCGCATCGCGCACCATCGCCAGCATTGAGCATCAATGGGGGCAGGGGCGGGAATTGCTGACCGACCGGTCGATCCTCGTCATTGATGAGGCCGGCATGATCGGCACGCGCCAGATGGAGCGGGTGATCGCCGAAGCGAAGAAGCGCCACGCCAAGGTGGTGCTGGTCGGCGACCCCGAGCAGTTGCAGGCGATCGAAGCGGGCGCCGCGTTCCGATCGGTCGCCGAGCGGCATGGTGCCATCGAGATCACCGACATTCGCCGGCAGCGCGAGGACTGGCAGCGGCTGGCGACACGGCAGCTTGCAACCGGGCGCACTGCCGAGGCGCTGGAGGCCTATGCCGAGGCCTGCATGGTCGTCGACTCGGAAACGCGAGTCGAGGCTCGAACGGCGCTAATCGAGCGCTGGGGCCGCGAGCGGATCGCCGATCCGGCAGCATCGCGCATGATTCTCACCCACACCAACCAGGAATGCGATGAACTGAATGCGCTGGCCCGCGATGCGATGAAACGCAGTGGGGCTTTAGATACTGATATTGCTGTCGAAACCACGCGTGGAGAACGCTTGTTCGGGGCTAGCGACAGGGTCATGTTCCTGCGCAACGAACGCAGCCTGGGTGTGAAGAATGGCAGTCTCGGCACCATCGAACAGGTCGATCACGCCCGCATGGCGGTGCGGCTCGACGATGGGCGTCAGGTCGCCTTCGACCACAAGAACTACGGCGACATCACCCATGGCTATGCCGCCACGATTCACAAGGCGCAGGGCGTCACCGTCGACCGTGTCCATGTACTGGCCACGCCGGGCCTTGATCGGCACGCTGCCTATGTCGCGCTGTCGCGGCACCGTGATGCGGTCCAGCTCCATTATGGCCGTGACGACTTCGCCGACCAGGGCAAGCTTGCCCGCACCCTGTCGCGCGACCGGCCAAAGGACAATGCCCTCGACTATGATGGCGCCGCCGAGCGCTTCGCCGTACGGCGCGACGTCGAACGGTCGCGAATTCTCGATACGCTTGCCAAAGAGCCGCTCGTCGAACCCGAGCGCAGCGCGCCTGCGACCGCCCGGCGACGGGGCATGTTCGAAGGGTTGCGGCTGTCCATCCCCGAGCCCGAACGCGAACCGACCAAGCTGCGCTTCGATGGACTCAAGCTGTCGGTACCAGCGGCTGCGCCCGAGGCATCCGCAACCCAGAAGTTGGAGCGGGCGGTCGAGGGTTATGCGCGTGCCGTGCAGGATGCAGGCCGCATGACCGGGCAGGGACGTGCGCCGCTCGAAGTGCAGAAGGCGGCGCTTGCGCGCACCGCCGACGCGGTCAACGCGCTGCATCCCCACGCCGCCCACGATCTCGACATGGCGTTCGAGCGGACGCCGGGGCTGATCAGCGAAGCCGCCAATGGTCGGACCGCCAATGCCATTCGCCAGATGCAGCTGGAGGCCGAAGTGCGCACCAACCCCGAGCTGCGCGCAGACCGGTTCGTCCAGGCCTGGCAGCAGCTTCAGGCTCGACGGGGCAAGCTGAGCGGGTGGGAGAATGAAGAGAAGCGCGCAGGCGTCGAGAATGCCATGCGATCGATGGCGAAGGGCCTGGAGAAGGACCCGGCGCTAGGCGCTGCGCTCAGCCACAGAGGCAGTCAGCTGTTCGGGCGGCAGTGGTCGCCTGAATGGGCGCCGGGCAGCCGGGATGGCGGTGTCAGCCGCGCGCTTGGCGACGATGCTCGCACGCGATCGGTCATCCGGCAGCTCACCTTCTCGATCGATCGCGACCGAGGCCTTAGGATTGGAATGTAGCCATGGGTATCCACGAACCTCCCGTAGAAGCAGACCAGACTGTCCAGGCGTTCAACGACATGTCGCGCAAGCTGGCGGGGCTGACTGCTGCCGTTGACGGCTTCGCCGCGCGTCAGCAGGAATTGCATGCGCGCGACTATGGACCGGACCTGGAAAAGATCCGCGACGGCTACGACAAGGTGTGCGGTGCTATCAACATCCTGGCCAAGCGCCCGGCGATGACGTTGACGCCGCAGGATGTCGCGAAGCAAATTGAAGCGGCTGGCATGCAGGGGCGTGCGGACGATCATCGGGCGTGGAGCGGCGCCAGCCATGCCCTTGCCGGAACGGTGCAGGAGCTGAAGGGGATGGTCGCATCGGCCCATTCCGCGGAGAACCAGCGACTGTGGATCGCGGGGGCAGCCGCTTTGGCACTACTGGTAGGCTTCGCTTCGGGAACTGTCGTTCCATCGCTACTCGCTCAACTCGCGCCCGAGAGCTGGCATTGGCCAGAGGAACGGGCTGCAGCATTGCTCCGGCACACACCATGGGACGCGGGCGTGCGGCTAATGCAGGTTGCCGACCCGCAACAAGCTCGGGCGCTGGCCGACGCCGCCCGGATCGTGAAAGACAATGCGGATGTGCTTACAGGATGCCGCAAACGTGCAGAACAGCTCAGTGCACCAGTGAAGTGCTCCATCGAGATCCATCAAGCAAACGTCGATTAATGCGGTTGGGGCCGATTCTGGGCCGGAACACAAACCCGCTGCGCGGGAGTGTCGCCCGAATTGATGTCACAATGATACCGTCACCGCCTCGCTCGGATTGAGCGATCCGGCGGTGAGGCAGAGGGGTTGACGCGGCGCCTCGCGAACCCACGGGGCGGCGAGCGAAAAAAATCGTAGGGTCCCGACCAGGGCTGGAGACCGGGGCCGCGTCCCTGCCGCGTCTCGGAAAGCGGTGCGCCCGCCGCCGGCAAATTTTTCGTGGTGCCCGATGCGGGTCCGCAATCCGGCCGGCGTCTTACGGCGAAACGGAGACACCGACATGCAATATCAGTTCTCGCAGCATAGCTGACATCTAGCATCACGATGTGGGAGGTTTTGTGCCCCATCGTGGCGAAACCTGCCTGTACCGGACATGCAATTGGGCTGCATACACGCGATATCCTGTCTGGAGAATACTTCCTGCCAGGTACCGTCAAGTGCGCACCCATGGCATCACGTGGCAATCTAACTTAACGGCCTGGACCGACAACTTCTCGGTCCAGCTGAAAGAAACGGACTCCTATCCAGTCTGCGCGCCGAATGCCGCCTCCGGCGGACATTGCACCAACCAACTATCGGGGAACGACATGCGTCAAACACTTGGCTTGGCTACACGCGCCATCGTCTCGGCCGGGGCGCTGGCCTGCGCGGGCTCCGCGGCCGCCCAGACGCTGACGAAGATCGAGCCGCCGCTCGCCGCGGTGCTCGGGCAGACTTCCGGCTATCCGGGCGAGCCCGTGGGCCAGGACGGCGGCCCGGACGAGGATCACGTCACGATCGGGGCCGGCGGTCTGTACCAGCCGGCCTATATGGGCGCGCGGAAATATCAGTTCCAGCCGATCCCCGCGATCGACATCAAGCGCGGGCCCTTCTTCGTCAATTTCCAGAACGGGATCGGCGTCGCCCCCGTGGACGACGGGACCTTCACTATCGGCGCCGGTGTCGTCATGACCTTCGAGAACTACGAGCGGTCGGACGTGCCGAACCGGTTCAACAAGATCGACATGGGCGCCGGCGCCCGCGGCTTCGTCACCGTGCGGCAGTTCGGCCTCGAGGCCTCGGCCGGCGTGACCCAAATCTTCGCGGGCGGCACGAAGGGCTTGATCGCCGACTTCAGCCTGTCGCGTCCTATCGTCGTGAGCGACCGGCTGTTCCTCATGCCCTCGATCGGAACGCGGTGGGCCAACGCGAAGCACAACGATCGCTTCTACGGCGTCAGTGCGCGCCAGTCCCAGGAATCCGGTCTCCGGCAGTTCCGCCCCGGCGCCGGCCTGTTCGACGCGAAGGCGGAACTCGGGCTGCAATACCGGCTGACGGACCATATCGGGCTCGGTGCGGCGGCAGGCGTCACCACGCTGCTGGGCAACGTCAAGGACAGCCCGATCGTCAGGAAGAAGACCGCCCCGTTCGGCATGGGGTTCCTGACCTATACCTTCTGATTGGCCTGGGCATGAGGATCGACATCAACCGAGCGGAAGCACCCGTCGTGTCGCGAAGGACGCCGGAGGCAGCACCTGTCCTCCGGCGTCCGGAGCCGCGCGACCGATCCTGATCCGACACATGCCCCGAATGACCCGTGCTGGCAGTGGACCCGATATTGCAATGGCGAACCTTCCACGCGCCCGCTCGGCGCTGTCTACCCTCTTGCTCGGCGCCTGCGCCTTGCAGCCCGACTATCGCCCGCCCGCGCTGGACGTGCCGGGCGCGTGGACCAACGACCGCGGCGGGTCGGCCGAAACGCTGGGGACGGCAACGCCGGTTACGCCGCGCTGGTGGTCGCAACTGCACGATCCGGCCGTCGATCACCTGGTGGCGGCGGCGCTGCGCGACAACCCGACACTGAGCGAGGCCGCAGCGCGGATCGACCAGGCACGCGCCCTGGTCGCCGTACGCGATGCCGGACGAGTGCCGGCCATCGGCATTGATGGCAGCGCCACGCGTGCACGGGATCGCTTCGACCCATCGGGGGGGCCAAGCTATCAGACATCGGCCGCGCTCGGCCCCCGGCTCTCCTGGGAGCTCGACCTATGGCGGCGGGTGCGCGAAGGCACGATAGCCGCGCGTCGTCGCGTCGCCGCACGGACCGCGGATGCATATGGGGTGCGCCTGTCGATCGTCGCGGACGTCGCGGACACGGTCATCGCGCTGCGTGCATGTGTCCTGGTCCGCGGCGTGCGCGACCGCGACATCGCCTCCCGGGAGGTCGAACTGACGATCAGTCGCGCGCGGTTCGCCTTGGGCAATATCGCACCGGTCGTGCTGGCCGCGGCACGAAGCAATCTCGCCTCCGCCCGCACCGAACGGGCTGCGCAGGAAGAAACCTGCCTGCGGCTGGTCGATGCTCTGGTGGCACTAACAGGCGTGGAAGCAACGACCATTCGCAGCCTCGTCGCGGTGTCGTTGCCTCGCGCCGCCCTCGCCGGCGCCGGGGAGGCCACGGCCGATCCGTGGCTGCCCGTGCCGCCGCCCCATCGCCTTGCGCTTCCGGCGATCGTATTGTTGCGGAACCCGAGCGTGGTATCGGCGGAAAACGAAGTGGCGGCCCGCTGGTCCGAAGTCGCGATCGCCCGCGCCGAGCGGCTGCCGCGGATCGACCTTGCCGCGGTGCTCACCGGGCAGTGGATCCGGGCGTTCGGATCGGACACCACCTTTGTCAGCAATTCCCTCGGCGCCACGGTCACGGCCCCGCTACTCGATGGTGGCGCTGGCGCCGGCAATGTCCGCAGGGCACAAGCCGCCTATGGCGAGGCGGTCGCGCAACGCGCCACGGCCATTCGCACCGTCGTACGGGAGGTCGAGGATGCCTTGGCGGCTCGGCAGTCGGCAGCGCTTCGCGTCGAGACCTCGCGGGAGATGCTGGAGAGCGCGCGCTTCGCATTGGAGGCGAACGCGGCGCGCTGGCGCGCTGGCGCGATCTCGCAGCTCGAGTTCGAGGACAGCCGGCGAACGTTCAACCGCGCGGAGCAGGGCGCCATCGATGCGAACGCCGACCGGGCGCGCGCCTGGGTCGCACTAGTGCGCCGCACCGGCCCCGCGGCAGACCCCGGCCCCATGCCGACCCCGGAAATCGAAAGCACATCGCGATGAACGGCTCCGTCCCCGTATCCCCCAATGCCGCGTCGCCAGCGAGGAACGGCGGCACGCGCTCGCCCCTGCGAGACCGTGTGCGGGCAATATGGGTGGCGCTCGCATTCCTGCTGGCAGCGGGGGCGGCGCTCTACGTCTTCACGCTGCGGCCGGGCGACGGACCGGTGGCGGCCGGGCAATCGCGTGCCGCGCTCACGGTCACGACAGCGACGCCGCGGCGGACGACATGGCCCGTGGTCGTGGTCGCGCAAGGCGCCATTGCGCCGTGGGAGGAAGCGAGCATCGGCACGCAGATCGGCAGCTATCAGCTGGTAGAGGTCCGCGCGAACGTCGGCGATCGGGTGCGGCGCGGACAGGTCCTCGCCCGGCTCGACGCCGCACTCCTGCGCGCGGAGGAGGCGCAACTGCTCGCCAGGAACGCGCAGGCAACCGCCAACGATCGCCGTGCCCGGGGGCTTCGAGGCGTCGGCGGGATCAGCGACCAGGAAGCGCTCCAGTACACGACCGAGGCGAAGACCGCATCGGCGCTCCTGGCCGCCAAGCGGCTCCAGCTGCGCTATACCGACATACGTGCCCCGGACGACGGCGTGGTCACCGCGCGTAGCGCGACGACCGGTGCGGTGGTGCCAGCGGGACAGGAACTGTTCCGCATCATCCGCAAGGATCGCCTAGAATGGCGCGGCGAACTGGGTCCCGCGGACATGCGGGTCGCGCGGCGCGGCCAGGCCATTCGGCTGGCGCTTCCCGGGGGAGGCGAGGCGCGGGCGAAGATCCGCGCCTTCGCTCCGGCGCTGGAAGCCGCATCGCGTCTAGGCACGGTCTATGCGGATATCCTGCCGGGCAGCCCCGCGCGCGCAGGCATGTACGCCAATGGCACCATCCTCGTCGGCGAGGCCGCGGCGTTGGTCGTACCGGCCGAGTGCGTCGTGATCCGCGACGGCCGCAGCTATGTCCTGCTTCTGTCGACGCCGGCGAGACGGTCGGACGTTGCGTTGCGCGCGGTCGCGACGGGCCGCCGGCAGGGCGACCAAGTCGAGATCACCCAGGGCCTCGCCGGCACCGAGCATCTGGTGCGACGGGGGGCGGCGTTCCTGGACGACGGCGATGTCGTCGACATCGCGCAAGCGGCAAAGGATCGGCCGTGAACCTGGCGACCTGGTCGATCCGCAATCCGATCCCGGCGGTCCTGCTCTTCGTCCTGCTGGCAATCGCGGGGGCGGTCGGCTTCGCACGACTGCCCGTGCAGGACCTCCCCGACATCGACCTGCCGTCGGTGGCCGTCTCCGGGGTCCTCCCCGGGGCGACGCCAACCCAGCTGGAAACCGAGGTGGCGCGGCCGATGGAGGATGCCATCGCCGCCTTGGAGGGGGTCCGCCATGTCAAGACGACGATCACCGAAGGCTCGGTGCGGATCGACGTCGAGTTCAGCCTCGAGACCGTGCTGGCCGACGCGCAGATCCGCACCAAGGATGCCATCGATTCCGTTCGTTCGGACCTGCCGTCGAACCTTCTGCCGCCCACGGTGGCGACCAGCAATTTCACCGTCGATCCCATATTGATGCTGGCCGTCAGGTCGCCGCGCATGGACGAGGCGGAGTTGAGCTGGTTCGTCGACGACGCCGTCGTCCGCGCCGTCCGCGCGGTGCCGGGCGTCGGCAAGGTCGAGCGGGTCGGCGGCATCGAACGCGAAGCCCAGGTCGTGGTCGATCCCGTTCGCCTTTCGAGTGTCGGCGCAACGCCGAGTGACGTCTCGCGTGCGCTGCGCCAGATGCAGCAGCAATCCTCGGGCGGGCGCGGGCAGCTCGGCGGGGAAGAGCAGTCGATCCGCACGGTCGCGCTGGCCGGGCAAGCATCCGAGCTGGCGATGCTGCCGGTACTGTTGCCGGACGGACGGAAGATCCGGCTGGACCAGGTCGCGACGGTCCGCGACGGCAGCGCGGATCGCACGCACTTCGCGATGCTCGACGGCAATCCGGTCGTCGGCCTGACGATCTACCGCGCGAGGGGAGCGGGCGAGGTCGCCGTCGCAAAAGGTATCAGGGCCGCGCTCGAAGATCTGGAGCGCCGAACGCCGGGACTCGCGTTCACCCAGGTCGGCGGTTCGATCGACTATACGATCGAGCAATATGAGGCATCGATGGCGATGCTCTACGAAGGCGCGTTGCTCGCCATCTTCGTGGTCTGGCTGTTCCTGCGCGACTGGCGGGCGACATTGATCGCGGCCACCGCGCTTCCGCTGTCGATCCTGCCGACGTTCGCCGCGATCTATTGGTTCGGCTACACGCTCAACACCCTTACCCTGCTCGCGCTGGCGGTAGTCATCGGCATCCTCGTCGACGATGCCATCGTCGAGGTGGAGAATATCGAACGGCACCGCCGCACGGGCAAGCCGGCGCTGCAGGCAACCGTGGAGGCGGTCGACGAGATCGCCAAGGCCGTGATCGCGACCACCATGAGTCTGGTGGCCGTCTTCCTGCCTACCGCGGTGATGACCGGCTATGCGGGATTGTTCTTCACGCCGTTCGGCTGGACCGCCGTCACCGCCGTGCTCGCCTCGCTGCTGGTGGCGCGCCTGCTCACGCCGATGATGGCAGCCTATTTCCTGGCTGGGTCAGGACGGAGCGAAGCCGAGAAAGCGCATGCGGCCAGGGACCGGCTCTACATCCCAGCGGTCCGATGGTGCCTCGCCCATCCCGGTGCCACGATCGCGGCGACCTTGGCGTTCCTGATTGCCTCGCTCGCGCTCCTCCCGCTGATTCCGATCGGCTTTCTTCCCGCCGACGATCGCAGCCTGACCGAAATGTCCATCGAGCTGCCCCCCGGAACGGCCCTCGAGACGACGGTCGAGGCAAGCGAGCAGGTACGCCGGGCGATATCGCGCTTGAAGGGTATCCGACATGTCTACGCAACTATCGGTCAGGCCAATGAATCGAGCGCGGGCGAGGTGCGCGATGCCTTCGTGACCCTGGTACTCGCCCCTCGGGGAGAGCGCCCGTCGAAGACGGCGATCGAGGCGGTCGTGCGCGCGGGCGTGGCCGATGTCCCCGGCGCTCGCTTCTCGGTCGGCGACGGCGGTAGCGAGAGGCTCGAGCTCATCCTTGCCAGCGAGGATGCACGAGCGCTGGGCCAGACCGCGCAGCGGCTGGTCCGCGCGTTGCGCGGGGTAGGGACCCTGTCGAACGTCAACTCGACGGCGAGTGCCGAGAGGCAGGAAATCGTCATTAGGCCCGACCTGCAACGCGCCGCCGAACGCGGTGTCTCCACCGAGGCGATCGGCGACGTGGTGCGGATTGCGACCAGCGGCGATTTCGATGCGCAGGTCGGCCGCCTCAACCTCGACAACCGACAGGTCTTCATCCGGACCCGCATGGCCGACCAGGCACGCCGGGACCTGACCACGCTCGCCAATCTCCGTGTCGCCGGCCGCGGTGGGACCGTTACCTTGGGGAGCATCGCCGACATCTCGGTGACAAGCGATCTGTCGCGAATCGAGCGCTACGATCGCAAGCGCTTCGTCGCCGTGAGCGCCGACCTAAACGGGATGGCGCAAGGGGACACGCTGGCGCAGGCCGAGGCGCTCCCCGCCATTCGCACCATGCCGTCGACCGTATCGCTCCTGTCCGACGGCAGCGCGCAGATCGGCGAGGACGTGTCCGCAGGCTTCCTGACCGCGCTCGCCGCGGGCGTTGTGTGCATCTATTGCGTACTGGTCCTGCTCTTCCGGGACTTCTTCCAGCCGATCACCATCCTTGCCGCGCTGCCGCTTTCGATCGGCGGTGCCTTCCTCGCCCTGTACTTGAGCGGCAGCACGCTGGTGCTCACCGCCATGATCGGGCTCGTCATGCTGATGGGCATCGTCGCCAAGAACTCCATCCTGCTCGTCGAGTATGCGGTCCTGGGCATCAGAAGCCGCGGGCTGACGCGTACGGATGCTCTCGTAGAGGCCTGCCGGATGCGGGCGCGCCCGATCGTCATGACGAGCATGGCGATGATCGGCGGCATGACGCCGCTGGCCCTGGGCATCGGGGCTGACGCTAGCTTCCGCCAGCCAATGGCAATCGCGGTCATCGGCGGCCTGGTCACGTCGACATTGCTGAGCCTGCTGGTGGTGCCGGTCATCTTCGAACGCGTCGACGACCTTGAGCAGCGTGCGCGCCGGTTCTGGCGCCACGCCCCCCCTCAACTCCGAAACGGACACGAAGCCTTATGATCCTCGCGACCTTATGCGTTGTCGCCCAATCGGCCGGCTTGAACGCGCTTCCCGCTGCATCCCCTCGGGAGGCAACGGGTCAAATGGTCCCAGAGGCCGCCGCGCAGCAGCCCGCTCCGCAGCCCGGGCCGCCCGCCGCAACGATCGAAGGCGGGCAACGCGCCGGTGCGCCCGAGGAAGCGGCTCCGGCCGACGGGGTGCCCTTGCAAGGCGAGATCGTGGTGAGCGCTAAGCCGGCGCCGCCGCGAAGCGACCCGATGCAAGGCCTGAACAAGGCTTCCTTCGACGTGGTGCAGGCGGCCGACAGGGCCGTTACCGGTCCAGTGGCGCGCGGGTACAAGCAAGCGGTTCCCGCGCCCGTCCGCAGCGGCCTGCGCAATGCGCTTCGTAATCTCGGCGAGCCGGTGGTGGCCGTCAACTACCTCTTGCAGCTCAAGCCGGGGAAGAGCCTGGAAACGATCGGCCGCCTGGCCGTCAACTCGACGCTAGGGGTTGCCGGGCTGCTCGACGTGGCGAAGCGACGCCCATTCCATCTGCCGCACCGAGCGAACGGCTTCGCCTATACCCTGGGCTATTACGGCGTGAAACCCGGATCCTATCTCTACCTTCCCCTGATCGGCCCGACCACCGTTCGCGACCTCGCAGGGCGATTGGGGGACGTGTCGCTGCTGCCGTTCGCCGTTGGGGCCCCTTTCCGCAACCCGCTCGTCGCCGGTTCCGCGACCGCCATACGCTTGGTCGACGAACGCGCCGAAGCCGATGACGCCATCCAACAAACCAGGACCGAGAATGCGGACCCCTATGCGGCTACCCGATCGAGATATCTCAAGCAGCGGCAAGCGGAGATCGATAGCCTCCGGGGCACTCACAGCGATCCGTCATCAGATCCGCGCTGACGCATCTGGCCATCCGCGCCTGCTATGAGATCATACTTAACCTGGCGACTACTTGATGGCCGGCCCTAGGCGTCATCCTCCTAAATGCGCCTTGGCGGGCATCGATACCTATGTGGGCGATCTCGCCTCGGCCCAAGGCTGGTGCGCGTTGAAAAATAACGGGTACAGCCATGTGCGGCTATGGCGGGCGTGCGGAGTCTAGCGGGCTCTAGCACCGAGCGAGGCGTCGAATGCCCGATCCTTCCATGGCACTCCCGCCGACGGGCACATTCGCGTTCGAGCCGCAGGATCGCGGGTCGATGCCGGCCCCGGCGGATATTCTCGGCACGATCCTGTCCCTGATCGTCCTCGGCGCAGCCCTCTACCAGGCCCGCAATCTCGATTTCGCGAAGATCCTCGCGTCGGTACCTCCTTCGCCAGCCTTCTGGGGCCTGCTCGCAATCAGCTACCTGATCGGACCGGCCAGCGACTGGCTCATTTTTCACCGACTATGGGGCGTTGGCCCCGCTGCCCTCGGTCCCCTGGTCCGCAAGCTCATCTACAACGAGTTGCTGGTCGGCTATCTCGGCGAGGCCTATTTCTACGGTTGGGCACGCCAGAACCTGAAATTCGTCACCACCCCGTTTGGCGCCATCAAGGACGTTGCCGTGCTCTCGGCCATTGCGGGCAACGTGACGATGCTTGCCTTTTTGATTGCGGCACTTCGCTTTGCCGAGTTGCTGCCACGTACTGGTCTCGCGACCGCGGCCGGCTGGTCGATCGCCTTCGTGATCGGAACGTCGCTCGGCATGATAATGCTGCCAAGGTCGCTATTCTCCCTCGAAAAAAACGAACTCACGATGGTCTTCATTGTCCATCTCCTCCGCATCGTGGCGACGACGCTCGTCTCCGCGGCGCTGTGGCACCTTGTGTTGCCGGAGGTGCCTTTGGCCTGGTGGCTCGTCCTAGCGATCGCCCGGCTTCTTATTTCCCGCCTACCCTTCGTGCCGAACAAGGATGTCCTGTTCGCCGCGATGGCAGTCCTCACACTCGGCAATGCCGTCGAGACCGCAGCATTGATGGCGCTCATGGCGGGACTGGTCCTGACGATTCATGTGACCATCGGGATCAGCCTGGCGGTTGCCGACCTTATTGCGAAGAGGTCCAGCGATGCGTCGCCTGCTCTTTAGCCTCGCGGCCAGTCCCCTATTGATCGCCGCCACCCTGCAGTCCAAGCCGGACCTGGGAATGGCCGAAGGCAGGTGCCGTGCCGATGAGCCTGGCCCCTCGTTCGTCGTCAATGTCGAGGGGCTCAAGGACCGGACAGGCATGCTCAAGCTGGAAGTCTACCCGGCCAGCGACCCGGACTTCCTGGCGGACGACGATATCCTGATCTCGGCCGGCAAGGTCTTCCGCAGGGTCGAACAGGCCCTTCCCGCGTCGGGATCGGTCCAGCTCTGTGTGCGGCTCCCCTCGGCAGGCAGGTATTCGGTGAGCCTGCTGCACGATCGTGACGGCAACCGGAAGTTCGGCTGGCGGATCGACGGAATAGGGTTTGCGGGCAACCCCAGGCTTGGGTGGAGCAAACCTGCCGCTCTCGCTGCCAGCGCCGTGGCGCTCTCGGGCCCGACGCGGATCGAGATCGTGATGAACTATCGCCGCGGCCTCGGCATGCGCCCGATACGATGACTGGAGACTGCCGATGAGGATCGTCGATGTCTGCGCCTTCTATTCTCCCAGGGGTGGGGGCGTGAAGACCTATGTTGGCCAGAAGCTGGCGATGGCCGAGCGCATGGAACAGGATATCACCATCCTGGCACCGGCCGACGACGACGCAGTGATCGAGCTTTGCCCTCGCGCTCGGATCCAGACGATTGCCTCTCCACGTTTCCCGCTCGACCGGAAGTACTGGTACTTCAAGGATGAGATGGCGCTTCATGCTGCGCTCGACAGCTTGGCGCCGGACTTCGTAGAAGCGTCCTCCCCGTGGCGGAGCCCCCTGATGGTGGCAAACTGGCGGCCCGAGAAACCCAAGGCGCTCATCCTGCACGCCGATCCCCTGTCGGCCTATGCCTATCGCTGGCTCGAGCCGCTGGTTAGCCGCGAAACGATCGACCGACGTTTCGGCCGGTATTGGGACCACTTGCGCCAGCTCGGCCGGCTGTACGACGCCGTCGTCTGTGCCAGCGAGGACCTGGCTTCGCGGATGAAGGCCGGAGGCGTGGGCAATGTCGTGACCGTCCCGATGGGGGTCGAGGCGCAGCGCTTTTCGGCCGGCAATCGCAGTGAGGCGCTCCGCGCCAGCCTCCTCGCGCAATGCGGCCTCGGCACCGACGCGACATTGCTCGTGGCGGCCGGCAGGCTGGCGCCGGAAAAGCGTTTGCCGATGCTGGTCGAAGCAGTGACCATCGCGGGGCGGCATCGCCCACTGGCCCTGGCGATCTTCGGTGAGGGGCGGGATCATTCGAAAATCCTGCGATCGATCGGCGGGAATCCTCATGTCCGGCTGTTCCGCCCCGAACGGCATCAGGAGAGATTTGCCAGCATCCTGGCGAGCGCAGATGCGTTCCTGCATGGCTGCGAGGCCGAAACCTTTTGCATGACCGCAGCCGAGGCGAGCGCCAGTGGCATACCACTGATCGTGCCCGACCGCGGCGGCGCAGCCGACTTCGCCAAGGGCCCGATGGGGCTCGCCTATCGTGCTGCGGATCGTGCGGATTTGGTCCGCACCATTCTCACGCTGCCGGACCGCTACGCCGAACGCCGGACCGGTCGCCATGTGCGCGCGATGGACGACCATTTCGCCGCGCTGTTCGCGCTCTACCAGAACCTGCGTGGGGGCATGCTGCTCGCGGCGGCGTAAGGGTTGCCGCGTCGTGATTCTAAATAGAGGAAATTCGTCGCTCACCCACGTGCGGTTTCGCACGCTTCCCGGCGTCTGAGCGCGGATACCGGCATCGACTGCGAAGGAACGAAGCATGCATGGCACCGACGGCGGCAGATCTGGGTGTTCGTCGGTGGTCGACGGATCGGTCCAGCACGTCGGAAAGCGGCTGGAAACCCCGCCGATTGCGGCCAAGCTCGAAGCCCCGAGGATGTCGCGTTCCCGGGAGGGCCGTCCCTGATGCCGGACGCGGTTCCACAGTGCGCACGGTCACCCATTGCATTGCCCCGGCGGCCGCGCCCCTCTTATGGGAGTCCCATGTCACCAGGGTTCGAAGATTCGGGCGTCGGCGAGACGGGCCTTGCGCAACTGCTGGGGGAGATGCGGCCCGAATTGTCGCGCTTCATGCTGACCCGCCAGTGTGATCCTGCCGAAGTCGACGATCTGTTGCAGGACCTTTACGTGAAGCTGACGAGCATCGGCACCGGGCCGATCGCGTACCCACGGGCATATCTCTACCAAATGGCGAACAATCTCCTGCATGACCATCGCAGGGGCCGTCGGCGCCAGCAGGCCCGAGATGACCATTGGGCGCGTGATCGGGCGGGATCCGATCTTGAGGTGGCTGCCACGCCCTCGCCGGAGGCAAGTGCCATCGCCCGCGACGAGCTTGCGCGTGTCAATCGCGCGCTGGCGTCGATGCCGGAAAGGACGGCGCTGATCTTGAAACTGTATCGGCTCGAGGGGATGTCGCAGAAGGCTATCGCCCAGAGCCTGGACCTCAGCTTGAGCGCGGTGGAGAAACACTTGCAGCGCGCATATCGGAAACTCCATCTGTTGCGTGAAGAGCTGGATGGCGTTTCGCAATTCTCGCACAAGGAAGCCGACGATGTCCGCTTCTCCTGATCCGACGACTATCGAGCAGGCGATCGCCTGGCACCTGCGGCTTAACGATGCCGACGAAGGGGCATGGATCGAGTTCGCCGAATGGCTAAGTGCCGATCCAGCGCGGAATGGCATCTACGAAGCTGTCGTGGATGGCGACCTGCAGATGTTGCCGTTGCTCGGACGAGCAACCTTCCCGTCCGGCGAAGACCGCGACCGGGCGCCGCAATCCAGCAACGACGATGACCATGTCGATGCCGACGGTACCGAACGCGCGCGCCTGCCCCGATGGCGCTGGGGCGCGCTGGCAGCGTCGGTAGCGGTGGCTGGCTTCTTCGGGACGCAGATGCTGCCCACCCACGATGCGCGCTACTCGATCGAAACCTCTAGCGGCGAGACCAAGACCGTTCCGCTAGCGGACGGGAGCGAGATCCTGCTCAACGGCAGCACCAAGATTATTCTCGACAAGAATGACACCAGGTCGGTGGAACTCGCTCGGGGCGAAGCGCGCTTTTCCGTGAAGCATGACGATGCCCACTCGTTCACCGTCGTAGCGGGCGGCAAGCGCCTGGTCGACATCGGTACCGTGTTCAACGTCGTCCGCACCAACCAGCAGCTTCGCGTGGGGGTGGCAGAAGGTGCGGTGCGCTTCGAAGGCACGTCCCGAAACATCGTCCTACGTGCGGGCGACAGCCTTGCAGCGGACGATCGCGAGACGATCGAAGTTACGCAGCGGCCGGTCGCATCGATCGGAAGCTGGGCAAACGGAAAGCTCGTCTATGAACAGGCGCCGCTGGAACAGGTCGCCGGCGACCTAGGTCGATCGGTCGGCATATCGCTCGAACTACCCCAGGCATTGCGCTCCAGGCGCTTCTCGGGCGTAATCCAAACCTATGGCGATCGCGAAGGGCTGCGCGCGAGGTTGGAGGAACTGATCGGCGAGAAGATTGTCGCGCACGGAACGCACTGGTCCGTCGAACTTCGGTGATGAGGGCAGTCCTGTTGGTGAGCGTGCCGATCGCCTGCGCCACGACGATGTTGCAGGCGCGTGCCGCCGACGAGATTTCGCTGGATGTTCCCCCCGGTCCATTGAACCTCGCGCTGATATCGTTCGCCACCCAGGCAGGTGTTTCCATCGACACCAGCGATCCGAACCTGAAGTGGGTGCGGGTTCCTGGCGTTCGGGGACGCTACACTCTCCGCGAAGGGCTGCGCCGACTGCTGCAGGGCAGTGGATATGATTTTCGGATCTCGCGAGGGGGCGTGGTGAGAGTGGTTCGCGACCCCGTCCCTAGAGCCCGGCAGGCGGTGCCCGACCGCGTATCCGCGACAACTCCCTCGCGCCGGCCGGCAGTCGATCCGGCGCCCCTGGAGGACATCATCGTCACGGCGAGCAAGCAGCATGTCACCGTGGCCGACTATCCTGGTGCCTTCCAAGCGGTTTCGTTCGATCAGGCGCAGAGCCTGCACTTAGGCAGCAAGGGAAGCGACGTCTTGCTTCGGGAGCTCCCAAGCCTCACCTCGACCAATCTCGGCTCGGGTCGAAACAAGATCTTCGTGCGTGGAATCGCCGACAGCAGCTTCAACGGCCAATTGCAATCGACGACCAGCCAATATTTTGGAGAAAGCAGGCTCACCTACAGCGCACCCGACCCCGACCTGGCACTGTACGACGTCGAGAAGGTCGAAGTGCTCGAGGGACCGCAAGGGACCCTGTATGGCGCAGGCTCGCTGGGCGGCGTGATCCATATCGTGCCCCGCCGCCCGGCGCCCGGCAAGTTCGAGGCCAGTGGAACCGCCGCCCTTGCAGGCACCGGCGGCAGGGCAGGCAGCGACGGCGCCGTCGTTGCGAACGTTCCGATCGGCGGGCGTGCCGCGATGCGGATCGTCGGATATCGCGTCGTACGGCCAGGCTATGTCGACGATCTCCGGCGCGGCCTGTCCGACGTCAATCGCACGAGCGTCACGGGGCTCCGCGCAACCTTCGGGATGGAGTTCAACCCGGGGCTGAGTGTGGATCTCGGAATCGTATCGCAAGACACGAGCAGCAGGGACGGCCAGTATACCGATGCACCGGGCTCCTCCGCGCTGACACGCAGATCCTTCTTCGCGCAGCCGTTCTACAATGACTATCGCCTCACTTTTGCGACGCTTCGCGCCAATCTGGGCTTCGCAAAGCTGTTGTCGAACACCTCCTATACCTATCACTCGATCAATACGGTATTCGACGCTACCTCGCCGGTCACGCAGGTACCGACCTTATTCGACGAGGACATGGAGGTCAGGCTACTGACCCACGAGACGCGGATCTCCGGCTCGATGACGTGGATCTCGAACTGGGTCTCCGGCTTCGCGATCGCGCATAACGTCAATCGCATCGATCGGTCGCTCGGCCCTGCAGATGCGCTCGCGCCGATCTCCAATGTGCGCTCGGAAACCTTGGACGCCGCCCTGTTCGGCGAGGCAACGGTGCCGATTTGGCGCGATGTCTCGTTCACCGGCGGGGGGAGGCTGTTGCTCTTCTTGCGATTCGACAACTTCGCGACCGACTCCGGCAAGGCTTCGGCCGAACCCAACCGTCCGCTCACGCGATTCTTGCCGACCGCAGCCCTGTCCTGGAAGCCCTGGAAAGGAACGATTGGCTACGTACGCTATCAGGAAGGGTTCAGGCCTGGGGCGCAGCAATTGACCGGAAGCGGCGACCAAGCCGAAGTGACAAGCTTCCAGCCGGACGAGGTCCGCGCGTCGGAGATCGGCTTTCGCTTCGGCACTGATGCCGGTTCGCGGCTCTCGGGTGGATTGTCCTACGCCTATTCGAGATGGAGCAGGGTGCAAGCCGATCTCGTGACGAGCAGCGGCTTCCCCTATGTCGCCAATCTCGGTTCGGCGCAGGTGCACTATGTGTCGGCCAATCTAGGCTGGCACGCCAATCCCGACCTGCGCTTCCAGTTGTCGGCGTTCAACACGACCAGTAGACTCGACCGGCCGGCCGCCGAGTTCCAATCTGAAGCAGAAGGCAACCTGCCCAATGTCGCGGAGAGCGGTGGGCGGCTTTCCACGCGCTTCGAGCGCCGGATCGCCGATGCCAAGATCACGCTGGACGGCTCCATCGGCTATATCGGCACCTCGTACCTGGGTGTACGCGCGCCGTTCGATCTTTCGCAGGGTGACTATCTCGACACGGCGGTCGGAGCACGCGCAGAATTCAAGCGCTGGGGCGTCTCACTGGACGTAGACAACCTGCTGGACAGTCGAGCGAACCGCTTTTCGTATGGCAATCCCTTCACGGTAGCCGAAGGGCATCAGCGGACCCCCTTGCGGCCGAGAACGATAAGGATTGGAATCGACGCCCGCTTCTGAGGCGCTCGGGCCCTGCGCCGCATCACGATGTTTACCCACGGCAGTATGGCCTTTCTGGATTAGCCCGCTGAGCTTGGGTGCACCGGTCGCCCTGCTCTGCTCAAGGGCGAGCAGCCGCGCTGGCGCGGCCGGCACGGCGCTCCGGATTAACCGCTTGCTCCAATCCTCGACAGGCTGCGCGGAGCAACGGCCGCCACTGTCGAGGACCCGCACCTGAGTCGTCGTAGCCCCGGCGCGCAACCTGCCGGTCTCCCGCAGGCCTGGGCTCTGAGCACCAGACTACGCCCAGCACATCTCCGAAAAGATTCTTGATGAGGCCCGCGCGCGCCCTCGGCGTCTCAGCGAGCGGAGGAGAATGCCGTGGTATCGTCCACCACTTTAACAACCATCGAAATGACGGTGATCGCCCTGTCGCGCGGCGACCGAGCTTCCAGCCTGACGCGACAGAACGCTCTCTGTCGCTTGATGCTCGGACAACGGCCCAACTTGCGACTGGCAAACCCGCGGCTCGAGGCTCTGCGACGATATGCGGTCCTCCTCCGCCTGCACGGGTCGGCGCTATGCATAGCGGAGCGCGAGCGTCTCTGCGATGCGGGATTTGACGACTGGCAGATCGGCGAAATCGGCAGGCTCGTGATGCTGTCCCTCCCCGAGGAAACTAGCTCGTCGACCAGCGCCTTCAGGCGAATGCGTACGTGCGAGCCGATCTTTCTGCAGCTGCCCAGGCGTGGGGTCGGCTTACGCTTCCTCCTGCGCCTGCCGCATATTCCAACTCCGCTTGCGCAGCAACGTTCGAGCGCTATCTGTTCGCGTCCGCTTTTGGGAAGGTCGCTTAGTATTTGGAATTGCTGGAATTGGGCGCGGAGGGGCTGCGGATCGTGCCAGATCGTATCTGGCGATGTCACAACAAGTGTGAGGCAAAATGTGGGGCCGCGTTGCGAGGATTCGCACATTAACTGCTGATTCAATGCTTTAAGATCAGCCTCAGGCTTCCTCCCGCTAACCCGCACCCGATCGGTGCAGGAGGCTGTGCGATTAGCGAGGCGTGCACAGAAGCGT
The DNA here is from genome assembly GCF_900114095.1 of Sphingomonas sp. NFR04. Lineage (GTDB taxonomy): Bacteria > Pseudomonadota > Alphaproteobacteria > Sphingomonadales > Sphingomonadaceae > Sphingomonas. The sequence continues at coordinate 22,760 of NZ_FORV01000002.1, forward strand.
CGCCCGAATCTTCTCGCCGAGAGTTCATTTGAGCGCATTTCGTCCGACGATGTTTTCCGTACATTTTCCGTACGCCCGTCGGGATGCTTCGTTAAGTCAGTGAAAAGAAAGTGCACCCGGCAGGATTCGAACCTGTGTCCTCTGTCCTCGGAGCGGCGTGTCAACGTTCGACTGGACGTGGGACATTCCTGCCGTTCCCGACTATCATGCCGAACGGCATGTTTTGTCATGGGCCGACATTCAGCATTGTCGCGCCACCAGTACAATTCACCTGATGGCAGGGGAGGCGCGCGACCCGACTGCACGCTGCGGCACCGATGTGGTTTTGCAGGCCCTGCACATGGCGGTCTGGCCGCGTAAGCCAAAGAACCGCGCGCTGAACCTAGTTGCGCGTCTAGGAAGCAGGTGTTGGCAGGATGCCGACAATAATAAGACGCTTTACCTTCTTTGCGCGATCTCGAACGAAGTAGGTCTTGAAGTAAACCAAATCCTTTTTCATGTTGTCGATGAGGGTTTGCCGGATGATAGGCAGAACGTCCGATGGAATGCTAAAACTTATCATCTTCGCGCCATTCTCGATGCGCAGCTTACCCCATCCATTCTCTTTATTGAATTGAGTGATATCGCCAAGGATCGGAGTGATAACACGATCCACCGCCGCCGTTTCGATATCCCGAGCCATTTTTCTGTCGAGGAAGAGAACGGACTCAACAGGCCCTCTTTTCTGCGTTGTGATTTCGAGCGTGTTCGCGCTCTTTCGCAGTGCGGTTCCCATTTCAACGATCAGGGGCGCAGCCATCGCCAACAGCTTTTGACTCTGGTCCTCCGTAATGTTCGCAATGGGTTTGGCAGCGGCGGCTAATCGTCGCTCGCGATAAACCTCAGCGACACGACGCTTGATAATCTTCGATGTTTCAGGTGAAAGGGAAGCCGTCAGTTTGTCGCCTGCTAACACGGCCTCCGCCATGTCATCGATCTCAGCTACCTCTAAATCATTGTCCTCGACTTCATCCTCGTCCTCGTCCTCGTCCTCGTCATAGTCCAAAGCGGGTAATACGACTTTCGCCATCGTAGCCTCGTCAAGCTTCTCGATGACTCGTTCGGCTACATAGGCAACCAAGTCAGACAGTGCTATATTCAGAAATGCATCTGCGGCGGGCTTAGTCTCTTCGACGTTGTAGTTGAAGGATCCGCTCTTTTGGGCTACCAACTCGACGTCATGGTTGCTTTTATCGCTGATGTTGGTGACGAACTTTCCGGTAGCTCGAAATTGTGCGAGCTTTACTAAAAGCCGCGCTGCAGCATACTGAAAGCGCGCCGCTTCATAAAAATTCATGCGGTGATCGTCCGCTCGCGCGCCTTCGAAATGGAAGGTTATTCGTTCGGCCACTTTGCGCCCCCGCTCTGAAAGGCCGCTGGCCTTCTTGCCTTGTGGCGGCAAACCTCGCATTCTCTATGCGGCTTACGCAAGAGAGAACAGAACGGGATCAATGAACGATATTAGTATCGGGGCGGTAGGAGCCGCGATTATCGCGGGCTTTGTGTCGATACTTGGCCTTATAATCGGCAAAGAGCAGAAGATTTCTGAGTTCAGGCAGGCGTGGATCGATGATCTGCGAAAGGGCATGATCGCTTATCTCGTTCAGATTAACGCCATTGCTGATGCCATTCGTGCGCGAGCCCAACCCGATGCTCCAAACACGACAGCGATAATAGATAGCTACAAGGCTCTTAACGAGGCGAGCCACGGGATTATACTGCGGATCAATCCGACCGAGGAGCCCGCGAAGGCGCTTCTTAAAAGCATGGAAGCCTTCGAGAGTTTGGCAGCGATTAACGCGAACCTGACACCAACCAACATTAAGGCCGCAGAAGAGAAATACGTTGAGGCATCCAAGGAGCTATTGAAGGATGAGTGGAATAGGGTAAAACGTGGAGAGCGCACCTACGTAGTATCCAAATACACGGTTGTAATATGTATCGTTCTAATGCTAATACTTATGGCCTATCTGTGGCGCACGTACACTCCGAAACCGCCTGAAAACCTGTCGAAGGGCGGGGCAGCAACACAGGTGATCAATAATGAGGTGAGTTGTTCTATCGCCGGTGCAGTGCCGCCACCTGCGCGACTTACCGGCTCGGATGTCGGCACGGACCGTAGGCGATCTACAAATCAGAACGCGGTACAACGAAACGGCTCCAATTCCTGTCTAGCACCTGCCGTTCCCAACCGCCAGCAATCCGGGTCCGTTGTTGCTCCGGATGGCCCCTAAGAGCCTCGCCGTGGCGAGACCGCACAGTTTATCGGCACACGATTGCTCCCCCCAGCCACGCGCTTTGAACCGCACCGGTTTCGCGGGTCGGTCCAACTCGCGAGAAAGCCAGGCCAGATGCCTGAGATTAGCCCGCGGACATTCCGTTTTCGCGAGGCCCATCGGCAGCTTCCGGCATTATCTGCCGTTCAGAGCATAATCCGCAAACGACGTATTCTGGTCGACCGCGACCTCCGCGTGCTGCTGATCGGCAGTGGCAGCGTTTCTCATCCAACTAACTTCGATTTTCAGCCGCCTGTCCGAAGTTCCCGTTCAACACCTTCGCACCGTCGCGCAGGAAATCGAGATGATCGGACCAATGCTGCATCATCCGCACGCGTTCGTCCCAATACTCGCCTCGGGTGTAGGCGCGGCGCACGGCATTGTTGTCGCAGTGCGCGAGCTGTCGTTCGACGGCGTCGGGGTGCCATAGACCCATTTCGTTGAGCAGCGTGGCTGCCATTGCGCGGAAGCCATGGCCGGTCATTTCGTCCTGCGCATATCCCATCCGGCGGAGTGCTGCATTAATCGTGTTCTCCGACATCGGCTTTCGGACGGATCGGAGGGATGGGAAGAGATAGCTGCTATAGTCTGCGTCGTGCTCGATCGAGGCAAGGATCGCGAGCGCCGGGCGGGAGAGGGGGATCGCATGAGCTCGCCGCATCTTCGTCTTGTGCGGCGGAATGGTCCAGATCGCCCGTTCCAGATCGAAGTCCTGCCATTCTGCGAAACGTAGCTCGCCAGGGCGGACGAAGACGTGTGGCAGGAGCCGCAGCGCCGCGAGGGTGTTCGGCTGCCCCTGGAAGCCCTCTATGGCCCTTAGGAGCTCTCCTGCGGCCTTTGGCGTGGTAACAGCTGCGCGATGTGCTGGCTTGGGCGCGATCAGTGCGCCGCGGAGGTCGGCGGCAACGTCACGCTCGGCGCGGGCGGTGGCAATCGCGTAGCGAAATACCTGCGAACAGGTGCTGCGGAGCCGCTTTGCCGTCTCGTAACGCGCGTTGCCTTCCATCTTCCGCAGCATCAGAAGCAGTTCCTGCGCGGATATCACGGCGATCGGGCGCTTGCCGATCGACGCGTTGATGAAACCGAGAAGCCAGCGGAGCTTCTTCATCGTGACCGGTGAGCGGCCTTCCTTTTCGACCTTGGACAGCCATTCGTCCGCAACCGCTTCGAAGCTGTTGGAGGCAGCGACGGTCGCCGCTACCCGATTGAGCTTGATCCGCTCGGCGGGATCTTCGCCGCGGGCCAGCACTTTCCGCGCGGCATCACATTCTGCGCGTGCCTCTGCCAAGCCGGTGTCGGGCCAAACCCCGAAAGCGAGGGTCTTTTGCTTCCCATAATGCCGAAAGTTCATCCGCCAATAGCGTCCGCCGGATGGCGTCACGAGCAGGTAGAGCCCGTCTCTATCGCTTAGCTTGTAAGCCTTGCCGCGAATCTCTGCGGCTTTGATGGCAACCACCGACAGCGCCATGATGGTATCTCCCGTCGAAGCGACCGGCACATGCCATCAGAAATACCATCAGCTTGTTGGTATGTAGTGGCATTTTGCCAGCTTGAATGAGAGACTTATACCACCAAAAAACCGCAGAAAACAGCCAGTTATGGCATGTTCTGGAATGCCTTGAGAAGGCAATTTGGTGACCCCTACGGGAATCGAACCCGTGTTTCAGCCGTGCATTGCCCAACACACATATTTTCGCGGGGTAGGGATCGCGGGTTTACCTAACTGAGTGCAATGCTGTGCAATGCTATGCACGCTAGAATCACCTAACCGCGAAGCACCGGGTCGAGCTTGGGGACACCGCTGCCCGGTGGGATCTAGCACCTTTCGAGCTGCAGGCGAAAATAAATATTGCGCCCGAAAAGCGTATGTGCAACGACACACACAAGAAGCGCGATCGAGGTAGGAGTCGAAAGCGCGGTCACCGCGGAGGAGCCGGTAGGACGGCAAGCCCGCAAAGCGAAGGAACCCCATGCAGAAGAAGTTCGAACAGCTCTATAAACTGGACAGCAAGGGTAAGACCCGCGTCTGGTTCATGGAGCAGGATGGGGCGAAATATCGCACCCACGACGGCATCCTGGGCGGCACCGTCAAGGCGTCGAGCTGGCGCACCGCGAAGGCGACGAATGTCGGTCGCAGCAACGAGCGCACCCCGATCGCCCAGGCCTCATTCGAGATCGACGCCGCCTACGTGAAGCAGCTGAAGGGCGCCTATTACGACAACGTCGCCGACATCCACCTGGGCTGCCGCTACACCGAGCCGATGCTCGCGGAGACCTACAAGTCGTTCGAGCCCGGCGACGCTCAGCCCAAGCTCGACGGCGCGCGCTGCATCATGAAGGCCGCCGGCGGCTTCTCTCGCGAAGGCGAGGCGCTGCCGGGCGCCGCGCACATCCGAGCAGCGCTCGATGCGATATTCGAGAAGGCGCCGAACCTGATGCTCGATGGCGAGCTCTACAATCACGAGCTGCGCGAGAACTTCAATGAGCTGATGAGCCTCATCAAGAAGGGTTCGCCGCCGGCCGAGCGCGCCGCGGAGATCGAAGCGACGATCCAGTACCACGTCTACGACATCCCCTCGATGGTAGGCGTGCCCTGGGAAGCGCGGCGCGACAAGCTCCGTGCGTTGATCAAGGCGATCAACCACCCCTCGATCGTCTATGTCGAGGCGCTCCCGGTCAACACGCCGGAGCAGTTCGACGAGCTGCACGTCCACTGGTGCGGCGCCGGCTTCGAGGGATCGATGTTCCGCAAGCGCGACGGTCTCTACGAGCAGGGCAAGCGCTCGAAGAACCTGCAGAAGCGCAAGGACTTCGACGACGCCGAGTTCGACATCATCCCGGGCGGCATCGAGGAAGGTGAGGGGAACTGGGCAGGGGCCGCAAAGCGCGTGATCTGCTGGCTGCCGAACGCCGACCGTTCGATCGACCTCAGCGACGACAAGGCGCGGAAGGCAAACACCTTCGAGGCCGGTCTTCGCGGCAAGTATCCGGCGAACGCCAAGCTCTTCGCCGAGCGTGACCAGCACAAGGTCGTGACGGTGCGCTTCTTCGGCTGGACCCCCAGCGAGATCCCCAAGCCGCGCTTCGGCGTGGCGACCAAGTTCCACGGCGCCGCGCGGACGCTGTGATCAACCAGCCCGGCCTCGCGGCCGGGCCACAACCCGAGAGAAGATAATGCTGAAGCGGTTCATCAACTGGCTGGCGCGCAAGACGCCGCAATACAAGGCGCTCGAGGCCAATCGCGACGAGTGGCGCGACGACTACCTCGAAATGTGCGCACGTCGCAGCACCTGGGAGAAGAAGGCCAGGGGCTACCAGGACGTCCTGGTGGAGATCACCGGCTCGATCGAGAGCATCACCACGCCCAACGGCACGCTGCGCAAGATCCGCCGCATGGCGAACGAAGGCCTCGCCGGCTGATGGCCAGCGTGCCGCCATCGGTCGCGCAGGCGATCCAGGACCACGTCTTGGACTTCGAGCGAGAGACCAAGAACAACGGAAATCCGCCGTTCTATATGCGCGATCTGACGGCCGCGGTGCTGGCCAAGGTGGTAGCGGCGCCGGATAGCCCGGGCCGTATCCTCCGCATGTTAAAGCGCCAGGGCTTCGTCGACTATCGCGTCGAAGATCGCGCGCGTTCGCTGTATCGGTTTGTCTGATGACTGTGTCGAGCAACACACACGCAATTTTGCGGTCTCACTCATTCGCGAAGCTGATGCGATATGCTGATCGACAAGCTCTCGTGTTTCTGACGCGCGACGAGACCGGGTCGCTGAAGATCATCGTGCAGCTGTGGTGCGTTCGCGAAGACAATCAGCTGCGCATTTCGCTCGCGGTCGACGGCGCCGACGATGAGGTGATCGCCCAGGGCTTTCACACCCTGGACGAAGCCCAGCTGAAGCGAACGCTGGACGAGCTCGGCGTCGACAAGACGCTGGCGCAGCTCGAACAAGCAGCCCTGCCGCCGGCTGTTACGAACGCACAGCCGGCTGCTGATAGCGAGCCGAGGGTCTACTTCGACTGCGGCCAGTGCGGCGAAATCGGAAAGGTGGCCGACCTGAAGCAGCACGCCACCCGCCCCATGCCGGACGATATCGGGTTCTGTCCGAAGTGCCGCGTAGAGGTCGACGACGTCCTGAACGAAACGGAGGTGCGCGAGCGGCTCAGGGAATACGACGAGGACCCGGACGCGTTTCTCGCGAAGCTCGGGGCTGGTTGATGACCGATCGCGGCATTCTGATGCTGAAGCCGATAGGCAGCGTGCCGCGCGACGGGCGCACTGTCGGGGTGTTCTGCCCCGGCGAGACGCCGGAGCACGTCTCCTGCCGCTGGTCGAGCGCGCCCAACGAGGATGGTACCGTCGCGTGGGAGGGGTTGATGTTCGTCGAGCCGATGCTCGCCGACGTTTGCCCTGACGGCCCGCAGAACGCGACCCACTGGTACGATCTGCCGAGCATCGAGACCCAGTTGGTAAACCCGGCGTGGAAGTCGGAGCGAGAGATGCTTCGGGAGTCCTACGAGCAGGAGTTCGGCCGCCCGCGCGACAAGACCTGGCTCGGCGAGCTCGAGCCTCATGAACGCTTCACCCAAGAACAGCGGGCCGTGCTGATGGAGCGGCAGCTGCGGGCGGATGCGGCCGACGTCTACTGGTTCGTTCAGTTGGAGCGCCAGACTGATGATATCCGCAATCCTCTGCGCTCCGGCTACCGCAAGATTTCGGCGCCCTGTCCGGTGCTGCAGGACTTCCGGCCGGAGCGGGGTGACGCCTACATCGTCGTGCCTTCCGGCAACATTCAGCGCGCCGAGTGGTCGGTGCAAGGCGAGCCAAGCTGATGCGCGTCCTGGTCACCGGCGGCCGGTACTTCAACCTGGTCGACGAGGTTCATCGGGTGCTCAGCCGCGTCCACCAGAAGCACGGCATCGAAGAGCTCGGAGAGGGCTGGGCGACGGGGGCCGACGAGCTATGCCGCCTTTGGGCGCTTGCTCACGGGATACCCGTCGCCAGCTATGAGGCGAACTGGAAGACGTTCGGCGGCCGGGCAGGGATCATGCGCAATGCATCGATGCTGCGCGCGTTCAAGCCCGACCTTGCGATCGCATTTCCTGGCGGGGATGGCACCCGTGACATGCGGTACCGGCTGCGCGAAGCTCGCGTTCCCACGATGGTGGGACGCTTCACCGACACGAGCGAGACCGCTCTAGCCTGGGATCTGTGGCGCCCCGGGCATTGATCCGCCACCGCAATTCGCTGTTGCGCTGACAGCGTGTGCGTTTTAACACACACCAACATTCACGAGGTTCAAATGCGAAAGATCTTCAAGGCTTCCATGTTCGCCGCCGCGGTTCTCCTGGCCGCATCGCCGCTCGCCGGGTGCTCGGACGCGCGCATCGCAAAATTCCAGGCGCTCGGCACGCCGGCGCGGGTCACCTGCTACTCAGGCGGACGCGTCATCCTCGACGACTTCTCGACCGGCAAGGTGCTCAGCGAGAGCGAGAGTGACGGCATCTACTTCAACTCGCGCACGACCGGTCGCCTGATCGAAACCAGCGCCGACTGCGTCATCGACCACATGACCGCGGTGCCCGCCGGCTGGACACCGGTGCTACCGTGAGCGGTAGCCCAACCGAGCTTGAGGCTGTCGTCTACCGTGAGATCAAGCGGTCCGGCGCCCGCGGGGCAACTCTGGACGACGTTGTTCTGGTCACGCAGCTGGATAAGGTGACTGCTTCCCCTCGCTTCCGGCCGCTCGAAAACAAGGGGCTCATCAAGCGCGCCGGGAAGCGACCTGGCGCCGCGGGGCGAGGTCAGACGGTATGGGTGACGGCTTGAGCGGCGGGGCCGAAGACCTGCTTGACGCCGAGGTCGACGAGCTCCTGAAAGAGCTCGCGGCCACGGAGCAAAAGGCGAGGGCAAGCGATCTCTACCGCCAGTTCATGGCGCTACCGGATGAGCAGAAACGCGCGTGGGCGGAGATGATCATGCCTAGCATGATGCCGCGGTTTTTCGAGCCGATGAAGATGGACATCAGCTCGGAGCGTGAGAGCGACAGCTTCAGGTATCGCATGGACTGGAGCTTCGCGCCGGTGGTGCGTCACCCTAGGTCGATCGTGAGCATCCAGAGCGTATGAAGACGCTGCGGCCCGAGAGCCCACCCGGCGGCGTCCGCTATCGACTGAGCTTCACCAAGCCCGGCGAGATGGAGAACGGCCGCGCCTGCCGGGTCTACTGCGAGGAGGAAGAGGCTGACGAGTGCATCGTCGAGCTGAGCGGCGTTCGCTGGACCGACTGGCGTTTCGGGCGCAGCGAACGCGACCCGAAGCAATGGGATAGCGATCTCCAGTATCTCCTCGACGCCTTCCAGCACGCGTTCGCCCAGGGCGTCACTCACCAGAAGAACCAGATCCGCGACCAGCTGCGGGAATTGATAGGTCTATGACGCACAACGAGGGCAACACGAAATACCGCCTGCAGCGGCTCATGGCGTCCCGTCAGTGGCTGATCCGTGCGGAGACGTTCATCGCCGGAAAGCCACAGCCCCTGATCCATATCGAGAAAATCACGGATGTTGGCCAGGACGAGGAAGGCGCGCTCGTCGAGGGACTGCAGCGCCTGCGGCCAAAAGTGAAGCGCGGCGAGGAGCTCGCCTTGGGGCGAGACGTCTCTCTTCCGCCGGACCCGGTCGTCGATCGGATCGTCGCCCGAGAGCGCGCGCAGCGGGAGAAGGCCGAGGAAGCTCGCCGACGCGCGCTGGACGAAGCGCAAGCTCACCGTGAAGCAGCTGCTCGGCAGCTCGATGAAGCCAATCCGATGTGGGGGATGTTCTGATGGCCTCAAACCTCATCTGTGACACGGGCCGACACACCCTGTCGACCGAAGCGATCAACCGCCACTGCCATCACTGCGTGATGGAAGCCGCACGGCAGCGTTGCATCGAACGCGGGGAGGGGTGGCGCTGGGGCGTCGAGACGATCGTGGTAGAGGTCAACCGCGACGACGCGGCCGCCTTCCGTGTGCTGGTGGGCAGCTTCCGCAACGCGAGGATCCTGACATGATCACGATGGAGGAGAAGGCTGCGGCCTGGATCGTAACCGCACGACACATGCTTCGACTGAACTCGGCCGGGCCGCTGCACGCGGTGATCGAGGACGGGAACGTCGACGACGAGCACCTTTGTGCCGCGCTGGAAGACCCGGCGCTCACAGAGGCAGAGCGCCACTTCGCGACCATGTTCCTGCAGTGCTTCACCGCCGACGAGCGCGTGGCCATCTACGAGCTGACCACCGGCGCCAGCTGAGGCGTCGAGAGCAATGCCCTCTTTGTGTCATGTTCGCTCGCTGCTACCTCCAGGTCTCCCAAAATGAGGAGAGAGCGATGGATAAGCAGCAGATCGCGGACATGCTGGAGAAGATCGACGCCAACCTGAAGTTCATGTTTGGTGAGGCGGCGCGTCTCGCCGGGTCTCCCAAGGAAGGCTTGGGCCGATACGAGATGTGGGACGACAAGACCGGGGAGAAGATGCCCGACCTGGTCGAGCTGGCCGCAGCGGTGCGCAATCTTCCTTGATGGCCAGACCCCGCCGGCCCTATCTGTGTCGGCGGGGTCAGACAGCAACGAATCGGGCCGAGCCATGTGCCGATCGTCGCGTTTTCCCTGCGCCCGCACTCAACCGTTCGTTGACTTCTGCGTTGTACCACCGATATTGACGTAACGGTCAATACCGTTACGGTCACAGCGCTAGGAGGGCGAAATGGCTACCAAGTTCATTGCTGGCGACGCCACCACGACCCGCCGCAAGCGCGTCGCGCGCCCGACCGGCAAGCGCGTCGATATCGGCAAGGTGGTGAGCGACATGCACGATCGCTACCCGACCGTTATGGCGCACCTCGCTGAATGAGTGAGCCGCTCTGGCTCACTACGAGCGAGATAATCGAGATCAATGCACGCATCGTTGCGAGGACGGAAGAGCCCTCGTTTGTAAAGGATTGGCCGGCGCTTGAGAGCGCGGCTGACCGGCCTCGCAACGCATATGGCTACGGGCAAGATGACATTGCCTACCTGGCCGCGATGACGTGCGTTGCGATCGCCCAGAACCACCCGTTCATGCAGGGCAACAAGCGCACGGCGCTGATCGGAATGCAGGTGTTCCTGCAGAACAACGGCTACAGCTTCAACGCGCCCGACGTGCGCGAGGTCTCCCAGCTCATCTATGACGTGGTCGAGCATCGCCTCGATGTTGATGGCCTTGCCGACCGCTTCGATCCGTGGATCGAGGAGCTAGGGGAGGGGTATAGCGGCATGGATCTCGGCGACCTGATCGCCGGAATGCCAGCGCAGTCGTTCTCGATCCACTTCACCGCTGGGAGCAAGTTCGACGGCGGTGGTGAGATCAACCTCACGCCCAAGGGAATGAAAACCATCACTGTATCTGTGCTGCGGCAGTCCGTTGACGCCGTTCAACATGAGGCAAGACGGCAAGCCGCCCAAGCGCGCTTCTGGTCCAAGGCAAAAAAGCGGCCGCCGGGCGACGAGCCAGCCTAACGGTGCTTCTTCTTGGCCGACCGCAGCGCGTGGAAGTAGGCGGTCACCACCCGAGTGCCATCCACAGGGCCAGGATCCGGCCGCCGGGCGGGAACCACGAGCACCTGATCCGATCGGCGGCAGGATGAGCACCTGAAGTGCCGGCTGGCGGCCGGCAGTTCCAGGGGCCAGCCGCGCTGGCGGAATTGCAGCCAGATGATCGCGTCGATCCGCTCGCCTCGAGCGCAGCGGAAGCACCACACCCTGATGTCCTGTCCCGCCTGGTCTATGGCCTCAATGGTCCGCATCGGTGGAACATAGACGGAACACTCACGGCCAGCCAGATCAGAAATCGATGTCGCGGCGCTCCATCTCCGAGGCGAGCGCCTCGACCGCCGGCGTTGTGGCATCGCCACACGCGGCGGCCGTGCGCTGCCACTGGTCCACGAGTTCCTGGTCCGTTTTCCCGGCGAGCTCGCGGGTCCACTGGTCCAGCTGGTCCTTTGTCCAAGGGTCCGTCGTCATCCTGGCAGCATGGTCCAGCTGGTCCAGCGAGGCAAGTGGGGCAGGGAGCTCGGCGGTGGATGGCACAAGCGGGCTCATCGGCGCCTGTGGATGGCAGAGTGATCGGACCACCGGCTGATAGGCGGCATCCGGGTCTAGCACTTGACGCGTTTTCTAGGACCTCCTCCTTGACAGCACTCCGATGGTTGCGAGTCGCGGTCGATGCGAGTCGCGCTTCTGTCAAGCAAACGCGACACTGTCTCTAGAGCGTTTTAAGCTACGCTAGAGCGCATAAACGAAAAAGAGCTAGTGCGACCGCTCTAGCTCTTTGATCGTGCTCTAGCGCGCGTCGTAGCGCATTCTAGCGTATGCTGCTAACCGCATTGCGAAGCTTGCGCGCAGCGGTGCGAACCGCGCGGTTATCGCTAGAGCAATCGCGTGCGATGATAGCGCGAGCGTTAGCGCACTTGCGAAGTGCGGTGCGAACCTTGCGCTTGTCAGTGCGAGACATAATCAAACCTCAGTAATAGCGTTGGTGCGGTGCGTAGCAGGTAGGTGCGCACCGAAGTGCGCACCTTGTTAGCTTCACTTCATGAAGTCAGCGCGGAACATCGCGAAGAAAGCGTGCGAACCATCAAGCGCGATAGCGTCGCGGTTCTTCTGTACGCTCTTGATCGCACCGAGACCGAGAACGTCTAGAACGTTGCGCGCTTGCGACGACTGCGTCTCAGCACCGCTAGTCATTGCAGTGTGCGCTTGTTCGGTGAGGTAGTCGATCAGCTCTTGATCGCTGAACAGGTTCGTAAAACCTTGCGAGCAAAGAAAGCGACGATTCATGTCGTTAGTGATATCGGTGCAACCGCGATCGGTAGCAACCAGTGCGCAAGCGATGAAAGCGCGCGTTACCTTTTCGAGACGCGAACCGAAACCAGCGACGTACTTAGCGATTTCGGTAATCTTCTTGAGCGCTTTCGCGTTAAACATCGCGTTCGACGAAACCTTGCGTTCGATGACGTCGCTTGCGTTGATACCGAGCGCGAGAAACAGACGCGCAATCGCTTGTTCATTTGCAAGCATGCGCTTGCGTTCGCGAGTGTAAGAATTGTCTTCGCTCAGCGAAAGACCGTTGCTCGCTTCGAAAGCGTCGCGACGCTCGAAGCTTTCGCGCACCGACTGCACCGCATCTTGCACGGTGACGGTATCGAAAGACAGCGCAACGTCGCGCAGCGTGACGACTTCGCTTGCGTCGGTGTTTTCGAGCGATGCGAGCACGTCGGCAACGTCGTCAGCGTCGAGCGTGTCGTCGATGGTCGCGACCGAGGTGTCAGCGTCACCGATGATAGCGAGCGCACCAGCGCTGGCAGCGAGCGTCAGACCGTTCTTTTTCGCATAGCGCTTTGCGGCTGCTTCGCTCTTGAACGCGTGAACCGAAACCGAACCAGCGACGTCGACGAGATTGAAATCGATCATGATAAAGAACCTTTTCGTGAGAAGCTGCGAACCGCTTCGCAGCACCGAACCGCTTCGGTGAAATCAGTTCTAGTGTGTTCCGACATACACGCAAGCGCTTTTCCGCTTTTTCTGAAAAACCGCAGGAAAGCGCGCTTTTTGCACGTCGACTACAAGCGTGGTCGTACCAGTGTGCGAGGTTTTTGAGCGCGAATCACCGCGAATCGCTGTGTCGTTTCACACGATTCGCACCGCGCACCGATCATGCGATTCGCAGTCGCGGTCACCGCGGCCCCGATTAAGACGAAACCGCGCGCTCGCACGTCACGCGCGCACACGCATAGGCGCCGCGCGCCATGGCACCCCTACGCCCACGCGCACGCGAGTTCGCAAAATCGCCCATCCCCGAAATCGCCCAAGGACCCGAGCCCAATATGCCCACCGAGCCATACGGATTTTGAGCCATTCATCATCCGAGCCCATAGAGCTCCATAAGCCCATGGGAGCACCTGGGCACCATGAGCCCCGAAGATCCATGGCACCACCGCGCCCGGCGAGCACCATTGGTCCATGGGCATCCATGGGCATGCCGAGATACGCGAGATCCATGGGGTGGTGCGCTCCCGAGGACGCATGGGGGATGAGACCCTCGGGAGCGCTTGCACCGGGCTCGCCGAAATGGGGAAGCGAGCCCAGGCAATCAGTGAATTTCGTGGATCATGCCGCGATGGCGATGATCTCGATAGCGGGCGCAAGCTGCTGAATTATTTCCATGAGCGCGCCCATATCGCTCCAGTGACAGCGGATGGATGCACCCCGAGGGCAAACGACCATCTCGAAGGGCATGGGCACGATGGGGGCGCCGCGCATGGTGGGATGCAGGACCATGATGCCCGAGAACCGCGAGGCGCCGGCTTCGATCCGCCAAGGTTCGCCCATCCGCGCACGCACCATGGACGCGACGGCGTGATCGATCTTCACGATTTCCGTGTGATCCACCTCGGGGAGGATGGGCATGCCATAGGTGGCGAGCGTGACGTTCATGGGATCTGGCCTCTTCGATTACTCGCGAGCACCGCTGCTCGCTGAAACCGATATGAGCGCATGCGTGCATGGATGCGGGCGGCTTTATGCACCGGCCGCGCGAGCCTCGATGAGCCCAAGCATCAGGAAAGCCTGGTGCCCATGGACGCCTGGAGACGCCGCACGCCTAGGGAGCCTGGGAACGCCTGAAGCCCATGGGCACGCCTGGCTGCACGAAACCCGCGGCGCTAGGGGTCAGCAACGCCGCGGGCTCGACGGGTGTGTGGGATCAGGTGGCTGGGGTGTTGGCCACCACGAGGCTGACAAGGCCGGCGATCATGCCGATGGAGGTGATGGTAACGCATGCCAGGTGCGTCTTGAGGGCATTAGCCACGAATGTCCTCCCATGCGGTAATGAAGCCGATGATGGCCGATGCGCCGAGAAAGATGGGCCAGGTCATTTGGCCATCACCTTGGTGCGCTCACAGGCGAACGATACCATGGCAATATCGCCGGCGGGCTTGATGTGGGCGGGGACCCGGTAGAGCGGCTGATTGTTGGTGCGGCGAAGCATGCCCAGGCAGCTGCCCGCAGTCGGCGCGCGATCTATCACATATTCCGTGGGCTGCCCGCCCACCGTGATCGTCATGACGAGAGCCCAGAACATCAGCGGGTCTTGCCACCGAGGCGGCTCTTGCGTCGCGCCCAGCGGGCGCGGCGAGCGTCGCGATCGGAGGAATTGATGCCCGGCGCGATACCGGTGGCGAGGGCGAATGCGATGCTTTCTTCGCGATAGTTGGACATGGTCACCTCTTCATTCTGCGAGCACCGCTGCTCGCTTGCTGAAGCTGATATGATCGTCCTGTCCGGTGGATGCGGGTGGGTATGCGAGCCTGGTCGACGGGATCTCTTGTCCTCGCCGAGCATCATGGGCGCGGTGGGCATAGCGGATCCATGGATGCCCATGGGAACGGTGTGCTCTTATTGGCTCAGATACGATCGAAAAGCTCGCCGGGCTCCATGGGCGCGGGGAGGCATTGTCCTCATGGGCATATGGGATCGCTGCCGTACATGGAATTTGGGAGCGTGAGGGGCGGGTGCCATGGATGCCCATGGATCTCAGGGCACAAGCAAATGCCGCGAGAACCCCATGCTCTCGCGGCATTCACCCCTCGGCCAGCGGGAAAAGGAACCGGCTGGCGTCGTTGCGGTCTGGTTTTTATGATCGCCCTTGTGACCGCGGGCAAGGGCTATTGGGTCAGAATGAGCGACGGCCGGGTTAGATTGAGTGGTCGCGCCGGAGCTTGTTTAGCTCGTTTTCCTGATCCGTGGTGAGGTCGTCCGTGCACAGCAGATCATCCGCCTCACTCCTCGCGTCGGAGACTATCTCCTCGATGCGTTCGATCCGCCGCTTGAACTCTGCATCGTCCATTTGCGCGTGCTCCTTGATGCGCGTTGTCTCGTTGATCTCGGTATAGCGATCGTTCCGGCGGACTAAAGCGGCTTGTTGACGGCATCAAGCTTGGCGAGGGGCGGGAGGCTATGGGCTCGGGTGACCCATGGAGCGCGTGGATTTAGGTGGGCGTGGGGCTGGATGGGCGCTCCGAGATTTCGGTGCCCGGCCGTGTAGGGCAGAAATGACAAAGGGCGTTCGGTTGAAAGTGAGCGCGCGAATTTCCTCGTCCAGCGTCAACCACGAGCTCCATATGCTCCAAGCACTCCATATGCCCGGTGAGATCCATGCTTCCCTTACCCCATGAGTACCCATCGCCCCTATGATCCATACGCTCCGATGTGTCCCTAGTGCGTGACCCTTCCTTATGGGTGGACGCCTATATGCCTGGTGCCTTTGAACGCCTGGGGAATGCCTAGGAAGCCTGTGTATCGGGTTGGCCTAGGTCGTAACCATCGAGATTGGTGGCGATCTCCTCGTGGATCGACACCTCGCCTTTGTCGATGTGGACGATCAGCGTTTGGTGTTTGCCCGTGGGTGCTTTGATCCGGCCTTTGCTCATGGTGATCTCGACGTCCTTGGCGACATAGTCGTTGCATCCGATCGAGATGACGGCTTCTGCGATGCGAATGACGTCCTGGGTGGTGTCGATCGCCTCGGGTGTGGTGACGGTCACGCCGTCTCCGAGTTTGATGTGGGTCACGGATCAGTCCTCTCCGAGATATGCTGCTGTCGTCGCGAACCTGATGTGCGTGATGACGCGCTCTCTGGTGAGGGCTTCGGTGCGGCCGAGCTGCCACGGCTCCTCATCGTCCGACTTGGTGCAGAAGAAGGCATGGTTCGCCTTGGCATTACGAGCGTCGATTGCTGCGATGAGCGGCTCGACCAGATCGTCGTCCCAGGTTTCCGCGATCCACTCCAACAGGTCAGCCTGACCTTCGAGGGCGATCGCCTTGGCGTTCGGTGTTGCCAGCCAGCTCGCGAAGTTCGGGCGGGGCTCTGGCTTGGGCGCCTGGTCGCTCACCGCAAAGCTGGAGAGGGAGCGTGGGTCGATCATGGTTATGCCTTTCTCTCGGGGATGTAGCGCCAGCCCAGGCGTGGGTGCTTCTCGGGGATCAGACGCATGCCGACGAGCTGCTGCGGGTCATCGCAGCCGCGACGCGCCGCCTCATTGTGGATCAGGCGCAACAGCGTTCCGCGGATCTGAACCTTCTTGCCATTGGCATCCGCGATCAGCTCGCCGAAGCTTGCGTCATGCACCGCCGTGATGGTGACGGGCACCGGCTCGCTTCCATAACCTGCGGACCGCAGGAGCGGCAGCCTGTCGTGGCGTTCGAGCTCCGCGGCTCGCATAGCCTTGATGCGTTCTAGGGCGCTGCGCATGGTCACTCTCCCTTCGCGATCCATCTGCGGGCCAGGGTGGTAGCGCCGATGATCAGCCATATCAGCCACAAGGAAGCGCTGGCGACCGCGAGTGCTTTCCACGGGATGGTCGCCCGATCCTGCGAAAGCCCGGCCTCGTACTCCTTGATGCAGTCTTCGTAGGTGGGCAAGTCGGCGGTCCACGTCGACTCGAGGCGCGGGTTGCAGCCGATCCGTTCAAGATCGTTGGCTACTCCCCTCGCGACGTGTTCGCCCGCCATCCACGATCCCGCGAACGCTATGGTGAAATAGGCAGCGGATAGCGTGGCCGCGAGGCGAGCCCGCTTGGTCTTCAACATTCCCGTCGTCCCCCTGTGTTCTCAAATCGCCCGCGCGATCCTTACGATGGTCTCTTCCCAGGTGAAGCTGCCATCGCCCTCTTCATGCTGATTTTTGCCGTCTGCCTTGCCCGCGAAGCAGAACTGCTCGACGTGGGCTCGACGCGGAACCTCTACATAGAGGCTGATCGGGTCACCGGCATAGGCGGCGGCGAGATATTCGACCATGTGGCTCGCGACAAGCCTGGCGTCGTCGGGGTTGCCGTCCAGGCTGAACTCCGCGGCGAACGCTGGGGAGGCATATGCTTCCATGCCGGGGATCGCCTCATGCTGGCGCCACACCTTGATGATGATCTTGCCCATGGTCAGAACTCGTACTTCTCGGCCCACCACGCCGTGATCCGCTTCCAGACCTCCGCCGGCTCGATCTCGCTGGCGTTCTCGATCACCAGGTCGGGCAGCGGGCTCATCATCGGATGGATGTCGAAGATGATCTGGTTACCGCGCCGCTTGGCGGGGACTGGGCACTGGTCGTCGGGCAGGGTGTTGGCTTCGGCCGAGCCGGGCGCGAACTCGCCGAGAAACGCACCGGTCATTTGGTTGAAGTAGAGGTAGGTCTTGGCCATCGTCGCTTCCTTTTCATCGAGCACCGCTGCTCGGTGATTTCGGTATGCGCGCTGCCGGTGATGGATGCGGGTGGGCAGTGATCGTCAGAAGCTTGCCCAAAGGGGGTGCGCTTCCATGGAGCTGTGGTCGATAGGCTCGGGCTGCAACTCTTCCAGGTCGCTCACGCCGATGCGGCTGCGTTCATTGCCGTGGCGATCTGTCCATCCGCACTCCAGCGTCAGCTCCCACTCTCGCGCGTTCGATCGATGGGTGGTTTCGATCTGAATGCCGCGGAAGCTGACTATACCGAGGCTGCCGAGCAAGTTCTCGTTCGCCAGCGCCATGCGGGCGTCGTCACGCATTACAATGCGCCACACCGGGCAGCCCTTTTCACGGGCCAACTGCAGCCCGTCGTCGATCTGCTCCGTCAGGGTGCGGAAGGTCATGTCACTGCCCCATGGCGGCTTCCCATCCCGCTTTGATGTTGTCGAGGCTCATCAATCAGATACCCTCCCTGACCGGCGGGAAGTAGATGGTGATCGTGTCTTCGTGGGCCGAGAATGCCCAAGCATGATTATTCCGCACCTCGAAAGGATGCGGCGCGCGATCGCGCTTGTGCGCAATGATGTAAACGGTCGCGGGATCGTAGTTGCGTTCGCTGCACGACAGCTCCACTGCGTCCAATAGAGCCGTAGTGTTGACGCCGCCATAACCCTGGCCCACCCAATCCATCAGCTCGCCGGTCCCAATCATGCAGACGGCACCTACCAGTGCGGAGGGGCGCCATCCCGTCTCGGGCGGCTCCAGATCGCGCAACCAATCGGTGAAGTTCGGGCGCGGCGAGGGCGTATTCATTCCGTGGGCTCCTCGTCCGCCTCGGAGATAGGCGCTTGCTTGATCGGCTCCTCGAAGGCGCAGATATTCAGCTTCACGACCTTCGGCTTGTGCCAGGGCGGCTGCTTGTCAGCGTGCTCCTTCGCGTCACCATGACACTGGAACCAAAGCGTGCGGTCTGCCCACGCCGTCTGCCCGCTGGTATAGCCTTCGCGGGAAGGGTGTGTGTAGCCGCCCACCGTGTCGACGAGGTAGATCAGCTTAGGCCGAAACCTGAGCTGGCCTTTGCGAAGGCGTAGCTTTCGTGCCGCCTCCATCAGTTCGGCAATCTTCATCGTTCACCTTTCCGCACCCACCGTGCTACGAGCAGCACGGGCGTGACGATTAGCCAGATCGCTATCAGCGTGCCGGCGGCGCGCGTGATTGCAAAGTACCAGGCGCGATCATTCAGCCATTTCATTCTCTCATCTGCGCCAGCGAGGCAGTCGACGTAACTATCGCCGGGCTGGGGAGAAGTAAGCTGGGTCTCGCACACCGTGCTTATGAATTGGTCATGCTGGCTCGTCGCCAGATAGCCAGCGAGCCAATACATGGCGCCTATCGCCAGTATGAGATAGGCGCCGGAAAGCGCGATCGCGAGCCGTGCGCGCCTAGTCTTGAGAGTTATCCCCACGTTTATCCCCTATGCAACTGTGTCACCCATCACACCTGAATTGAAAGTGATCAAGGGCACGCGCTCAACGCCGAGCGCATCGCAATCGTCCAGATATTGCTGCACGCGCGCCATGGTGACGTCGTGCTCGTGACGGCACTGCGCCTGGATGACGCACCCGAACCCATACTGTTCTGCGTCCTTGATGAGCGCCGCCACCCCGCGCTCCTCGAAGCCGAAGTCGCCGGAGATATCTTGCAGGTCGCCGTTGGGTGCCCAGGATGCCGTGATGACGTCGGAGCTCGCGACGAAGCCGAAGCAGGGCCAGTGGATCGCGAACGCCATGATGTCGGCGGCGGGGATGAAGGCCGAGAGGCCCCCATCGGTATGTCTGGTGACCAGCATCGGTCAGGCCGCCAGGCTGTCGGCATAGGCGTTGACCGGCGCCAACGCAGCCTCGAGGCTGCAGGCATAGTCGCTGATCACGTCGTCGCCACCATTGCCATAGACGAACCAGACGAAGCCGACGCGCTTGCCCTCGGCGTCGAAGGCGATCAGGCGATCATCATCCGTGGTGTTCATAGCCGCCATGATCTCGCCGATCGAGGTGGACCGGGTGACAGTGGTCTCCTCGCCATCATAGACGCTCACCGAGTAGCCGGCGTCCAGAAGCGCCTGGGCCGCCTTGCGAGCAATCTTGCCCTCGGTCTCGATGCGCTTGATGAGGCGCTTGTAGCCCGCGTCGGTGGGGTCGTAGTCGCTGCCGCTCTTGATGCGATCGATCGACTGGCTGAAACCCGACTTGTCCATGTGATGTGTCCTTTCGTCACCGCACCGCTGCGGTGATTCTCTTTTCGCATGCGCTGCCGGTGGATGCGGGTGGGCTCGATGAGCCTCAGAAGGTCCCGTAGAGGGGGTTGCCCTCCATGGCAGCGAGCTCGGCCTGGCGCGCGTGCCGGTCACACGCGGCGTCGGATCGCAGCTTGGCGATGGGCAGCAGCTGGTCGGCCGGGCACGCGTCCTCGCCGAACCAGTTCTCCAGGCGCGTCAGCGTGCCCTCGGACATGCCGTAGACTTTCGCAGCGCGTTCCAAGGCGTCATCTAGGCATTCGAAATCCTCGTAGACGTGGACGGTGTCGCCGCCGACCTCTTCGAGCGAAGCGTCCCAGTGCAGACGGAAGCCGCCATCGGGGATAGGCATGGTCAGTCCTTGATAAGCCCAGCTGCCCGCATCTCCGCAAGGCTAGGCATGTGTTCGTTCCCGCGGGACGCGCTGGGCTCCAGGTGCAGGATCAGCTTGGTCAGCGGGTCGACGCCATCGTCGGTGACGGAGCGGATGACGACGCGATCGGGAGCCATGGAAACCAGCTGCACGCCGGCATGTCGCAGGATCTGGATCATCCGCGGGTTGTTGAGCGGAGGGTAGGTTCGGGCGCCCATCAGATGCACACCGCCTGGTCGAGCTCGAAGCGGTTGTACGCTCGCAGCATGTACTCGCGCCATTCCAGGCTGGCGTCCGGCCAAGCCTTCACCTTCAGGTCGTCGAAGAAGATGCTGGCGACACCACCGTCCGTCTGGCCGAGCAGCAGCTGGATGGGGGCAACTGCCTTGTCCAGGTTATCGACCTGGCATGATTGGGTGATCTGGTCGAACAAGGTCATGGCTCAGGCGGCCTCACCCATCACGGTGATCTCCGCGCCGCGATCCGTGGCAGCGATCGCGTCGAGCTCTTCCAAGAGCGTCGCGATTGCCTCCAGATCCGCGTCGGTGTTCTTGCCGCCAACGTCGACGTGGTTGTCGCTCGCGCCCTCGAGACCGATGGTGATACAGCCTGCCAGCAGCTGCAGCTGCCGATCGTTGAGCATGAAGCTCGCCATGTTCGTTTCCTTCTCTGTCACCGCACCGCTGCGGTAAAACCTATATGACCGAGCAAGCGTGCGGATGCGGGTGGGCAGTCATGCGGCGAGCAAGGGCACGCACTCGCCAGTCCTGAAGAGGTGCATTCGCTGCCAGATGGTGAAATTGCCATCGAGCTCCCCGGCGAGGATCTGGGCTACGGTCGACTCCAGCTCCCTGATCCAGGCCTTGGGGTCGTTGCACCGGGTCTCACCCGACCGGATGCTGGCGATCAGCCGGCGCTCGGGCTCGGCCGCGAACTGTCGCGCAGCCTGGCGATCGTCGAAGCCGGGGACGGGACGGGCTGCGCTTGCCATGTCAGCAGGTTGCGATGCGGACCCGGGTATCGCCGGTCGGGCGATGAAGGATGCCCGGCGTATTTTCGATGATGCGGACCTTGTAGCCCGCGCGCCGGTACTTGATCGCGAGGACGCCGGCCTGCCGGCGGGCTTCGTTTTCCTGCATGACGCCGATGCGACCGGTGCTGCACACGCCCGGCGGATCGATGATGATGGTCTGGACGGGGCGCGGGGCCGCGTCGAGCGGGACCGGCAGGGCCGGGGCGAGCAGAAGGGCGAGGAAAAGCATGGGCGGCTCCTTTGGCCTAGAGGGATACGAATGAAGGGAAGGGGGAGCGTTCGCCTACTCGCGACAGACCAGGCGCCACTCTTGGCCCTGCTCCAGTCCTTTCGTGCCTACTTGCTCCCCAGCTGACCGAGTGCTCGCGCGCTCATCCTCGGCCCTTGGTGCCCGTTGGGCTTTATTTCCTCTTGCGAGGCGTGTGCGTTTCGTTGTGCACCGCTGGCCTTGTGCGGTTGGCTCAGCCGGCCGATCTACGTGTCGGCGTCGCTATCGTGATGCATTCGCGCTCCTTCGTCGCCTACCGCGATGTGAGAATTGCCTCTTTTCAAACCCTGGCGCGCGTCGTGCGGCGCTGGACCCAATGTCGCCGGTCAGCTCGGGGAGCGGGCAGTTTTCGGGGATGCCAGCCCGATCTCTATCGCTTCATCATCGTTCCTTTCGTCAGCGCGTTGTTTGCTTCACTGCGTTGGTGTGTGTTGTCTAGCACAGCTTTTGTGTCGCACAAGTGGCGTTTTGGTGCTCATCAGCCCGATGATGGTTGACAGAAAACGCCTCGCTGCCGTCAACAACCGACCAAGAACCGTCAACCTAGGGCGGAGTAAGTTATTGAAAACAAACGTCTATGTTGTGGCCGCTCACCTGAACACCACATTCGGGAAGATCCGCTTGAGAGCGGTGCGCCAGTGCGCATCCGTGTAGCTGTGGTGCTGCAGGGCGCGATAGGCCCCGCTGTCGTGTAGCGATCGATAGGCTTCCGACCCTTCAGTGACCTTGGCTGGCCACGTACGGCGCAGGCCAAGATCCTGCACGATCAGATTGGTGGCGATCTGGACGTGGTCGTCGGTGATCTTCGCCATGCTCACTTGTCGCCGAAGCCGATGCGCAGGCGCAGCGTGCCGTGGATACGCTCGGTGCGCTCGACCAGGCGATCGGGCTGCTCGCCGCGCACCATCTTCTTCCAGTCGCGATTGCGGATGCCCGAGTTCGCACCGGTGGGGATCTTGTCGACCGTACCGCCCTTGCTTGCGAACAGCGCCACCGCTTCGGCGGTAGCGAGAGACATGCGTGCCATCTGAAAACCTCATCGTTGCCGAGCACCGCTGCTCGGTGATTTGGTTGTGCGCTCCGATGCGCGCGGATGCGGCTGGCTTTCGCGGTTATTATGCGGCGAGTGATGCGCTGTGCTGAGCTGTCAGGCGCCCCAGCTGGGCGGCGATCTCCAGCATGGTGTCCAAGTCCTCAACTGTGGCCGCCTCATCGTAGGCACGCCAAAGAGCGTCGCGCGCTGCGAAGCAGGTGGGCCGGCGTTGGGGGAAGGGGATGATTGCGACGCTCACTCGACTCGACTCCGCTTTGATGAAGCCAATATGTGCGGTCCACAGACCGCATTTGTCAACGGGTGTCCCGCATTTTGCGGTTGATAGACCGCGGCGGGAACGATACACGCGGGGCATGACTGACCCCAACGCCATTCTCATTGATCGGATTGATGCCCGCTTGCAGGTGCTCAACCTGTCAGATCGCAAAGCGTCCCTCAACGCGATCGGCAAACCCGACCTGATCCGCGACATTCGCCGCGGCAAGAAGCGTGCGGAGCTTCCTGCGCTGGCGCGGGCGTTGGCCACGACGGTCGATTTTCTGGAAGGGCTGACGGACAACCCGTCGCGCGCCGAGCCAGTGAGTGACGGTGCTCCCCAGATGCCCCGCCCAGAGGAGATGGAGAAGGACATTCCGGTCTACGGCACTGCCCTCGGCGCGGAGGTCAGCTTTTGGTCCGAGCACAACGGCGAGGTGGCAGTCGAGCAAACGGACCTGAACACAGGCGAGGTCATCGATTACTTCCGCCGGCCGCCAGCCCTACGTGATCGCCGCGACGTCTACATGCTCTACACGGCCGGATCGTCCATGGCGCCAGCGTTCGAGGAAGGCAGCCCGATCCCCGTGGATCCGAAGCGACCGCCGGCGATCGGCAACTACGTGGTGGTCTATCTGCGGGACCAGGACGATGAGTATGCGGCGGGCGTCCTCATCAAGCGCCTCGTCAAGCGCTCGGCCAGCTTCATCGAACTCCAGCAGTTCAACCCGCCGGCGACGTTCCGCCTGGAACCGCGCCAGTTTCGAGCGGTGCACCGGGTGATGCCCTGGGAAGAAGTGTTGGGGGTATGAGCGATTTTAAGCGCTTCTGAGCGCGTCTAACGCGACGCGCGGTCGCACTACCTAGAGCGCTCTAAACGCGCTGAGCGAGCGCGAGAGAGCGATTTAGAGCATATCGCGCTCGCTAGTGCAGAACCCTGCGAGCGCGATCGTTCACTGGACGCTCGCAGGTGTCACGATCGCCTGGCACCGACCGTACCGTAGGACAAACTCCAAGCCCGGCTCGCTCACGGCGGCAGCAATGGGACGTAACGCCTCCTTCACCGCCATGAAAAGCTCATAGCCGTCCCAACCATCGCCGAAGCGACGGTGTGCCTTGCGGTAGCCCCGCCGCAGAAGATGCCGAGCGTCGGCGATGAACTGGTCGACGGGGAAATCTTCGGGCAAGTTCGCGCAGCGGTCCTCCATACGCGACGAGATCTCGTGCCGCGCTACATCAAGCGCATCTGCGAAGTCCATGTCCGCTTCATGCCGGCGCGTACAGTAGGTGCGCGTGCCGGGCCACCAACCCACGGCACCATTTGCCTCCTGGTCGCATAGGTCATCGGCGACCTGGGCTATGTTGTGGCCCAGGCGGGTGGTTGGCTTGTGAAAATCGCCGTGCCGATCGCCGAAGGTGCCCCAGCGTCCGCGTACCTGCCAGAGTCCACCCAGCGCCTCCAGCTCGTCCGCTGGGCACCCAATCGACGCGATGCCGTTCTGATGCTCCAGCAGATCGTGCGGCAATAGGCCACCGTTCCAGTCGACCAGAATACCAGGCGTGATTTCGGTGCCCTTGATCACGAGCCCAAGATTGCCGTTGTCGTCTTCGTGGCTGACGATGCGGACTGACCTCATGCCCGCTTCCGGTTCAGCGTGACGAGGCAGGTGTTTACGTTTGTCCCGCTCTCCGCGAACGAGCCGGGCGGCAGATCCTTGATGTTGCCATTCATGGTCTCCACCAGCTTGCGGAACGCCTCGGTCTTTCGATCGGTGCGGAACTCGATACTGGCGCTCATCACCGCGACGATCTTCCCGCCGGGAGCAAGGAACTTCACGGCATGGGCGACGTGGTCGATATCCAGGCCGCGATCGAATGGCGGGTTCATCAGGATCCGGTCGTAGATCGGCTGCGGCGAGCGCTTGAGGAAGTCGCCATCGATCACGTCGCCGACCTGGCATGTCTCGCGCAGGGTGTCCGCGCGGCCAGGGTGGAGCTCGATCATGTCCACCGAGAACGTGGCGCCGCTTTCCCGCATGCCGCGGCACAGAGCCTTCACGATCGCACCTTCGCCTGCCGAGGGCTCGAGGACGCGGAAATGCAGGTTGTTCTGTTCGGCATACCAGCGGGACACGTTCATCTCTGCTTCGCCGACGACGCGATCCGCTACCGCGTCCGGCGTTGGGAACCAGCCCATGTTCTTCGCGACAGCCGTCGACTGCCGCGCCAAGGGATCGTCCTCGACCGCATCGCTGCCAGCGCCCAGCGCCTCACCGTAGTAGTCGGCGAGCTCCTTGTTCACCCGCTTCAGGAGATCGTCCCGCTTGAACCACAGGTGAGCGTTACCGTTCTTGAATACCCGGACGCGGAAGTATTCGTTCTCGACGGTGAATGCGCCGCGGACCAGACCGCGCGGCCGCGCGTCGTTGATCTGGCCGATGATACCAGCATAGCGCTCGGGCACCGATCGCTTCTCGGGGTCGGGATCGTTCTCGTGGTCGAGCTCCCAGAAGGCGCGCTCGATGTCGCGGATCGTATCCTCGTGGCGCGCATGCGTGTTCCACATGCCGTACGCATCGAAGACGTAGGTCAGCACCACCCGCTCGCCGATCTTGAAGCCGTCATGGCTGCGGAAGCGGCGGTCGAGCTTCGCGAAAGCGTTGGCGATGCCGCGCTGGAAGATCATCTTGGCGTTGCCGGCGAGGTTCGCGAGCGTGGAATAGGCCGTCTCGATCGAAACCTCGGGCGGGTCCTTCTCCAGCTGGTCGCGGAACTCCTGGTGCGCCTGGCGATCCATGAGCTTGTCAAAGCCATAGCCTTGGATGAGGTGGCCCCAGATCGTGCGGTCGGCTTGCTGGCGCAGGTAGGTGAGGAACCTGGCCCGCTCGTCAGGGCCGCGGCTGAATGCGCGCGAGGCGTTGGACTGGTCTACATAGAACTGCAGACCGCCGGCGGCCTTAGCTGCAGTCGCGAACGCCTCGTCGATCGCCTGGAAGGCTGTCGCGAACTTCTCGATGGCAAGGTTGCGATAGCCGACGATCTCGCTGATCTCGGCGCGGGTCACAAGGGCAGTGCCGGTCATCAGTGCTGCCCCTGTTCCACGATGCGGATCATGTCGAATGCGGTGAAAGGCGACATCGAGATGGGCCACGGCTCTCCAGGCTGCTTCTCGGCGGCCGGCGTGAGTCTGAGGCCATCGGCGAGCACCTCGTGCAGCTTCATTTCGACCTCGTGGTCATCGCCGTTCCAGATCACCTTGAGCGTGAAGTTGGCGCCGCCGTGTGTGTCGCTCTCGTCCTTGAGGCGCTCGTCGAGGATCTGTGCAATCGTGCGGAGGGGCATTGTCTGTTCCTTCATCACCGGTCACCGCTGACCGTGTGAGTGTTATTGCACACGCGCTGAAGGCGTGCGGGTGGCTTACTCGCTGACGCGAGCGGCGATGTGCTTCTGCAGGTGTTCGGGCAGCGCGAGCCAATTGATGCGTTCGCCGAGACACGGCCCCTCTTCGCAGATCGAGAATTGCGAGAACCCCAGGGGGCGTGTGGGCTGGTCGTCAAGGCCAAGGCACTCGAACAGCGAGCCCACCGGCAAGTCGAGCACGACAGTATAGCGGTCCTGGGTGCTGCCGCCGTTATCCCAGATCGATCGGACATTGCTCGGCTTCGGCATCGATGGCGGGACGGCCGGCGTGCACACGCGGCAGATCTCGGAGCCCTGATCGCCGTGGATCGTGCCGGTACCAGCGCAGCCGAAGCAGATGAGGCTCATGCGCGTCGCCTCGCTCGCTTCAGCATGCGTTCCAGGCTCATGCTCTGCGGCTTCTGTCGCCCGGGCGACTGGTAGAAGTAGGGCGCCACGAGCTCTTGGATCTTGTCGTCGATATTGGGCAGCTCCGGCGGCTTCGCGGCCTCGCGAGCGTCGATCTCTGCACGGGTCTCGAACTGCGGGTGGCCTAGGCGTGGGAAGAAGTCTTGCGCCCACCCTCGTCGATTGACAGCATCTTCACCGATGTCCCGCGCGCAGTCGGCGCAGTACCAGGAATAGGATCCGTGATTGTAATGGAGCGCGGGCTCTGCTTGGCAGCGCGAGCGGTTGCAGGCGCCGCCTTCCTTGCCCTTGTTGGGCTTGTCAGGGCCGTTGTAGTCGCCGTAGGCCATCAGCCGCGCTCCGCTTTGCGATCCGCGAACAGCTGCAGCGCTTCGTCGGCGCAACGTTCCCAAGGCGCGTAGGCAATCATGCCGGCGTTCATGCGATCGCGCTGGTCCTGCGGCATCTGCTTCACCAGCTCGGAATACTTGGCGACGGCCTCCAGGACGAACGCCTGCATCAGAACGCCGGTGCGCGAGCCTTCCATCATCCGCGCCACGAACTCGACATTGGTCTCGGGGTCCGTGGGATGCGGATTGAGGGCATCGCCGGGCACCAGCATCTCGCGGTTGTCCGACATGGACGTGACGACGAACATGTCCTCGTCGACGCGGCGGTCATGGGCGCGCAGGACCCTAACCTGCTGCCGGCGCATGTCGATGAAGCCGCCAAACGGGCGCTCATAGGTGCCGTCGTCGATCTCGCTGATCTTTCGCATTTCGTTCCCTTTCGATGCGCACCGCTGCGCTGCATCGTTCTTGTGCATCATGTGATTGGTGGATGCGGCTGGCTTAGGTCAGAAGGTGCCCCACAGGGGGTTCGCCTCGATCTCATCCTGCGCGCGCTCATCTGCGAGCTTGGCGTCGATGGCCGCCTGGGCAGCCTTCTCGCGGCGTTCCCTCAAGGCCTGGTGCGCTTGGCGCCGAGCCTCCTCAATCTTGCGGAGCGCCTCGACCGCCTTGCTTTCCATCTCCCCAAGTGGCGTTCGCGGCCCATCCTCGTTCATGAGGTTCGCGTGATGCGAGAGCCATGGCGTGCCGTCTGCCTTGTAGTAGATCGGGTTCCCGCCCTGACCATCGGCCTTGACCATGAAGCGTACACCCTGGCCGAACTGCTGCCGGAAGTGGTCGGTGATATCTCGACCGATACGGGTAGGCGACAGCGGGACGACCTTGCCGTCGTCATCGAGCATCGCGACGAGATGGACAGAAGGGCCATAGTAGCCACCGTCTGAGTCCTGCCGCGGCACCATCCTGAGCGGGGCTTCCCAGTCGATCATTGGCCGGCGCTCCGCATGCCTGCGCCGAGCTTCTTCCACTCAAGCTCACCGCGGCGGTTGCGAACCTGGACCATGCCAGGCTCGGGCGCGAGTTCACGCTTGCCCTCGGGAGGCTTGCGGTAGCGCCCGCCGCGCTCGAAGTGGCTGCGGTCGCGGGGAGGTGCCGCTCGATCGATGAAAGGGTGCGCGTTGAACCACTCGTCATGGATCACGATCATCTTGCGTGCGGCCCTGGCAGCGTGACCCGCTTGCTCGGCGGCTGCACGCAATGCGTGATTGAGGAGCATGAACGACTTGCCCTGCTGGCGCGCGCCGACAATTGCGATGGCTCGATGAATACCGTCGACCGGCACGTGCGGGGCGATGATAGTAGGCTCCATCAGAACATTCCGAACATCGGGTTGTCGAGCATGGCGGCCTGCTCTGCTGCGGCAGCTTCCTCCGCCTCCAGCTGGGCGACGGTGATCTCGACGAGCTTGGGCGCTCCGTTGATCGGCGTCAGACGCGGCCACACGTAGAGATACCGCTGCCCAGATGCCGTGACGAGTCTGAGCTTGGTCCCGCGATCGAAGATCCGGCCGGCGATCGGGTTCGTGGCGTCAGGGAAGCGCAGCAGCGGCATCTGCGTGTTGACGATCCTCGGAGCGCCTGGCCCGCGCGCTGCGTCGAGCGTGCCATCGGGATTGACCATGACAGGCTTGGTAGTGCTGAGCTTCGGCATGGTCGCGGCGTTCCAGCCGCGGGGCGTGTCGATCCCGACGACCATGTAGGCGGTGAGCTCCTCGCCGTCGCACACCCGGCGCCACTCGGTCGGGTCAAGCTCGCACGCGGTGCCGTCGTCCCACTCGATCGGCATCCGCCAGTTCAGAACAGTCCCCACAGGGCGCTTCCTTCCATTTCAGTTGTGTCGATTGGCGCAGGCGGCGGGGCAGGGGCGCCGACAGCTGCCTGAACGCCCGCGTCAAGCATGATCGCGAGCGCCTCGTAGGTGATGACCTGGGCGCCGCGGGCGGCTGCCGTCTTCGCCTTGACGGTATTCGTGCGCGACGCGACCAGGATGTCGCAGTTGTCGGCGGTGTCCGTGTAGACGTAGCCCGCATCCTCGATCATCTTGATCCAGTCAGGCCGGTGCACCTGGACATTGTTCTTCATGCCCTTGCCGGTGAGGGCGATCCGCTTCCATCCCATCAGAACATCCCCCAAAGCGGGCTGCTGGCGTTGGCGCGCTCGGTCTCCTCGCGCGCTCGTCGAGCCCACGGCGTCTCGACCTCTTCCTCTTCCACGAAGAGATCCTCGGTCGGATCGAAGGTCTCGATCTTGCCCCAGGGGCAGCCTTCATCCACCGGGCTCCCGAGAGCGCCGTAGACAAAGCCGGTCCCGATCGCGTCAGGGCGCGTGTCGAGGCGCTGGCCGCCGGTGACATACAGCCGGCGACGCGTGCGCACGGTTCGGATCGGAAGCGAGAAGTCGATCATCGTTATTCGTCCAGCTCGGGGAGCTCAGCGCCGTCGAGGATCGTGCCGAGCTCCGGTTCGCGCGCATCGAGGAACAGCGCAGCATCGAGCACCGCCTGGGAGCCGAAGCCCTCCATGCTCTCAAGCCGCAGACATTCCGCTTCGATCGCTTCCTTGGCGCCAGCGCGCGCGAGATTCTCCGCCTGTGCAGGCGTGTCGGCTTCGATCGTCGCCGTGATGTAGCGGCGGCAGTTGAACGCATAGGTGACGGTGAACTCCGCCATCAGAACTGCGCCATTTGGGAGTAGCGCGGATCGAGCGCTTCGGGCGCGCGATTGGTGGGCGCTGCGATTGCCGCCTGGGCCGGCGTGAGCTGCTTGGGTCGCGACATCTGAATGGCGATGGCAGCAGTCCGAGCGAACTTGAATTGGCGTCCGGTGCTCTCGCACACGCCGTCAATCGGATACTTCGGCCTGCTCGGAGA
Source organism: Sphingomonas sp. NFR04 (assembly GCF_900114095.1). Classification (GTDB taxonomy): domain Bacteria; phylum Pseudomonadota; class Alphaproteobacteria; order Sphingomonadales; family Sphingomonadaceae; genus Sphingomonas. The sequence continues at coordinate 52,730 of NZ_FORV01000002.1, forward strand.
CACGCCGGTGAACCGGTAGCGTTTGCCCAGGCTCGTAAACACGAGCCCATAGTCGCTGCCCGCCAGGCCGAGGGACCGACCGTTGACGTCGATCAAGCGGCGCGCGGCGTCATCTGCCGCAGTCGTGTCGGCCGAGGACGCGACCAGCGAGAGGGTGAGGCTGTGCGCGCCTAACTGACCGCCCTTGACCTCGAACTTCAGCCCATGCCGCTGCCCGAGCTCCGCGAGCTCGGCGACCACGTCAGCCGAAAGCGCGCGGTGGCCGGTCTTGTTGAAATCTTTGAACATCGAACATCCTTCTCGTCTACGGTCACCGCTGACCGCATGTGTGTTATTCACCATATCTAGCAGGCGTGCGAATGGCTTCTGTTACGGTGCTTCGCCATCCACGGTGTCTTGCTCAGCGGCTTGGACCAGGAACTCTCCGTGGCTGGCGCAACGGCCTTTGAAGATGGGTCCGTCGTCATCGATATCGACCGGTTCGCCAGTCTCCAGGCGAGCGCCACATTTAGGGCACGCGAATGGCACGTCGTAGAAGACGAGGATCTCGAGCATCAGGCGACGATCGCCGTTGAGGGAAAGGGGCCGAGGACCTCGAACTTGTCGGCCGGCGCGATCAGCGAAAGCGTGCGGCCATTTTCCCAGTTTACGCCGATGTGCCAGGTGCCATCGAACCTCGTGCAGTCCGTGACCATCGTCACTTCGCCTTCGGTCCCGGGGTCAATGGGGTTGGGGTCCTTGCCCATCTGGATCAATCGAATGCGCTGCCCGAGCATAACGGGCGCCGTGTTGTCGGTCATTGGTGCTGCCTCGCTTCGCGGTCACCGCTGACCGCATGTGTGTTGCTAACCACACGTTGCGATTCGCGCAAGAGGGCTGTGCTTCGGGCAAAAAGAAAGGCCGGGATCGCTCCCGGCCACTGACTTCAACGCTGAAGGCGTTCACTTCTGGGACTCGTGGTCCTTCACGAAGTTGAGCCGCGGCTTCTTTCGTCCGACGAAGGCCGCCGTAGCCCCGTAAACGACAACCGCCGCCAGCACGCCGGCGAGGAACCCGCCGAGATGGAAATACTGCATGGCTTATGAGTTCCCCGATGGATAACAGGCCGATCGCGCTCAGTTGCGCGTCTCGTTGTTCATGATGTCGGCCAAGACCACCGTGAGAATCGGGAAGGCGACGAAGATGCAAAACAACGTTGCGACAACACCGAGAACGAAAGAAATAGAAAGTGCGAGCATGTGTCCCCCTGTTGAACTGTGAAATTCTACAGTCGTTATCGACCTTGTTAGCATGACTAGCAATCGGCTAATTGCGATCATTCACTGAACGGCGTCTCGGCATTTACTAAAGCCATGGGGACGGACGCGACCAACATGCAGGCAGCATAGATACCTAACGGCCAAACGGGACCGCCGTGCAACACAAGCCAAGCAGAGTGGATCATCATGCCGGCGGTCGCCAGCACGAGTGCGAATGAGGAAATAGCGGCGATCAAATCTCGCAAAACAAGCCCTTAACGTAGCATCGACTAGATGATGCTTACGTTAACTGCAACAAAATATTGCAGTCATGAAATGGGTTTGTGTGGCTTCTTTACGAGGTGTCCCGCAATGGCATAGCCCTCGGGCGAGTGCGAGAGGACGCCGGAGTGCCCGGCATTCAGAACATGCGCCAGCTCATGCGTGGGGCCGAAGTCGCCGATCACCTCGAACGTCTCCCCAGCGAGCGCCTTTTCCGTAACGTCAGCGAAGCGGCGATACTGCTGCGCGCGCCGAAGGTGCTTCACGCTCTCGGCGATCAGCAATGCCTCGGACACGTCTTCTGCGACGATGCAGAGCCGCTTGTAGGATCGGTTCCAGACCACAAAAAGTCGCCGCAAGTGTGCCCCCAAGTCGTCGATTTGCTCCGATTCGGGAGCCTGGTCCAGCTGCGTTGTAACATGATGCAGCGCCATGCCTAGAAACGTGCCATTCATACGCGGCCACTCGCACACCGCGGAGAGCCTGTCGTCAAGCCGTCGATTCGATAGTGATCGTAGGCGCCGAAGCGCCGCTCATTGGTCATTTGCCCTCCCTGTGCGCATCGCGCGCTTGCATGTGTGCTATCACGCACCTGCAATCGATGCGCAAGCTGGATCGACTTAACACCAATGCTTTACAGGGAGGTCTTCAGATAGCTACGCATCTGGGCTCGCGACGGCGCGGGCGCTGCTCGGTTCACCTCGCGTTCAGCGTTCGCGATGAAAGCTTCGCGGCTGGCGCCCTGTAGCGGATCGGCCAAGCACGAAATAGCAGCGCGCAAAATTGCGCGCTGCTCGAGGGTTTTTGATGCGTCGTTGCCCATGGTCCCATGGCTACGAGCGCTCTGACTGGTTCGTCAATCGGTGGACTGGTCCGACTCCGCTGTCTTTGCGGTCATCTGTTCCATGGCCGCGAGCATCAGCATGCCCAGGCCCTGCTCGACAGATCGCGACCCGGGAGTCCACGAGTAGACGTGCTTCGCGAACGCGCCCCATCCATTCGTACCAGCGATCTCGCCAAGGCGACCGATCGCGGCCGAGAGAATGGCTGGCAGCGCCGCGACGTCGAGCTCGAGGATCTCGGCGCCCAGGTCTCGCTTGGGTGCCGTGGGTTGCTCGCCGGGTGGCGTCCACCCCAGCTTGCGCGCAACGGACTCGAAGCGCTCCAGCTGGGCCGCGCGCATTTTGGAGGGGTCCGGCTCTGTCGTGCGCGGCGCTTCCTCGATCGCTGGCGAAGGTGGCGCGCTTTCTTCCGTCGTCGGGCCGACGGCAAAGGAAGACCACCGATCATTGAGCCACTGGATCAGCTCGGGCTTGTTGGTCGGAACCTCGATCGTCTCGAAGCCCGCGCCGCCCTGGGCAGCCTTTGCGTCGGCTTGCGTGCCGCTCCAGATGCGGGAGAGGGAGAGATAGAGCTTCATTCCTCCCGGTCCCCCTCCTTCTCGTCGTCGTGGTTGCCCTTCGCGCGCTGCAGGAGCTGATCGAGATCCGTCACGCCCGCATCGCGCCGCGCGAGGTGGAGAAGGTTGCAAATCAGATCGCCGATTCGGGTCTCCAGGTCTTCCACGTCATCCGCGTTGCCGAGGTAGACTTGAGCGTCGAATGCCTCCTGCGCGGTTCGTGCCCACTCAGCGCGATCGGCGTTGGTGGGTCCGGTGGTCAAGCCCATCATTTCTCCTCCTCGACTTCGCTCTCGCCATCGACGTCGAAGGTGCCGGTGCTGTCCAGGACGAGCGCAGCCTCGCCGAACTCCTTCAGCTGGTCCGAATAGCCCCGGATGTAACTCCCAGTGGGCGACAGGTTCTCGACGAATAGGTCGGCGGCAGCGCGGGCAGAGGCTTCGTCAGGAGCCTCCACAGCCACGCTGATAAACGCCTTCACGTCCACATTGTAGCGGGGCATCAGCGATCCTTCTCAGTGGGCAGTTGAGCGTCGCCACCTTCGAGGATCTCGATGATGGCGGCATAGTCAAACACGTTGGCGGTAAGCTCGAGCCGTTCCAGCTCAGCATGATAGGCGGCGATCCGCTCAAGGCGATCGGCGGCTACGCAGGTCGCTGCTATGGCATCATCGACGGAGGCCTGACATTCATCCGCATCCGTGTAGATGTCGCCCGTGCTCGCGTTGCGGAGCTCGGCTGCGAGCTGCGGAATATCGCTCATGCCGACACCCGCGCCAGGTCGCGTGCCTTGAGGTCCAGCGAGCGCGCCTTCAGCTGCTCGTAGGTCTTCTCCGTGTCTTCGACGGCGTGGCGGGTCAGCAGCAGCGAGAGCCCCGCCTCTGCTCCGAGCGACTGTGCGCGGCGCAAGCAGTCCAGCAGCATCCCGACGCGCTCTTCCTTCTGGAAGGCGTCGAGCGTCGCCGGGGTCAGCGGCTCGGCGTCGGCCGGGATCAGGTGATGCTGCATCCAGTCGATACCATCGTGGTCGGTGAACATCGTCGCGCCGGCGATCTCGACGGTCTCGATCGCGTCCCAGAACATCTCGGTGCCCGAGCCGTCATGCTCGAAGCCACATGCTTCATCGGGGGTGAAGACGACACCTGCCGCGCCGGGGACAAGCTCCTGTGTCCCCCGGATCTCGGTGCCGTTCGGCGCTTTCAATTCGCTCATAGTCTGCTCCTCATTGCTGAGTGTGTTATTCACAACATGCGGAAGGCATGCGGGCGGCTTCGGTGCGCTGATGCAGGAACCTCACGTTCTTCTCAGCGCCCTGGGTGGAGATGATCGCCGCGCGGACCTTGTCGGTTGCTTGGCGCGCGTCGGCGAGCTTGAGGAGGTCGCGGGCTTCCTTCAGCAGAGAGTGGGCGCGCTCGACAGCATGGACGCGATCAAGCGAAGCCTTCTTCACCCTCGTCCTCCTCGGTCAAGGGCCCGGTGGTCACCTCGATGGCGTGGACCATCCACTCCTGACATTCGCCAGAGCCCTCTTCGGACATCGTCACGTCGTCGGGGCAAGACGAGTCGAACTCGCATGCCATCAGCGCCGCAATCTCTCTGGCGTGCTGTGGACTGGAAGCTTCGATCACCCTCGTTACGCGGTCGACCTGGATGACCTCGCGTTCAAAATCGATCTGGAAACGGGCCATTATCTGGCACTCCCTTTCCGTTGCGGCTCTACGATGATGCTGGCGATGGCGTCGGCCGTGGCGAACAACCCGTCTTCGGTGCGGGTAACCACGAGCCGAACCTGCCGACCCTTGAAGTGCGTCAGCGTTCGCGCGTCGTCCGCGTTCACAGATAGCTGGCTCCAGTCGGCGCCGGTGATTACGAGCCCGGTCAGGCTGGCCAGCTCAAGCCGTCCACTGAGAACGGCTTGCTGGCCGTCGCGGAGATCGAGCCAGTCGATATGTCCGCCGATCTTCGGTAGGTCGCTCACGCGGCACCCGCCAAATTGTCGTTGCTCGCCACCGGCACTACGCCGGTCGGAGTGAGGCAGCGCAGACCGGACTCGCCGACGAACGTTCTGACCTTAAAGCCGCGCCCATAGTCACGAACGATTTCGCCGAAGATCAAGCCCCAGAGGTAGTAGAGCATATCGCCTCCTTGTTGTGCATGTTGGTATACACCGACGCAGCACGCAAGTCGGGTGGCGATTGACCACCTCGACCGCAGTTTACTGAGCTCCGAGCCGCTTCATCACCTCGTCCGCGCGGCACTTGCTCTCGCCGCCGCTGAAGATCGAGGCGCACGGATCGCGCCGAGATTCCATATAGTTGAAGGCGAGGAAGGCGACGATTGCGATCGCCGCCAGCAGCCAGGCCGTCTGTTGCCCGCGCGTCATTTCCTTCCGCTCGGGTGCGGGGCCGCCGCGGCCGAACATCAGCCGGTGCAGCAGTCCGCGGTCGTTGCGCCGATCCATCGTAAGCTCCTCAGTGAAGAGCCCCACATAGACGCGGCGCCGCGCGGAAGGAAAGGGCACGTCAGCCATCGTCGAGCGCATCGAACTCGCGCAAACGGCGGGCGACGCGGCGATCTCGGCGGCGATCGGGATTGGCGAGGGGCCGGAACGATGCGGCCATCGGGCGTCGGTTGGTCAGGGGAGCCTCCAGTTGCTGTTGCATCATTCGTAGATCCTGTTCGTCAGATTGTCGGGTGGGTTAACTGTCGTCGCGGGTAGGGCGCGAGCGGACATGCACGGCGAGGATGTCGTCGGGGTCGACGATCAGGAAGCCGGCGTTCCGTTCAAGGGTGAGCTCGAGGGCGAAGCCCTTGTTGAGGATCGCGGATACGCGCTGCAGATCGGCGATGCCGCGGATCGCGATCGCCGGCTTCTCGCCGGCGGCGATTGCTGCTTGCGCGCGCTGGATCTTGTAGGTGCTGGCGGTCTTCACGGTTCGTCCTCGATGATGTCTTGGGCATTGAACTTGCTGGGCTCGTCACGCTCGCTGCCCTTGGCGAACACGACGGTGTCGGTCTCGTGAATCTCGAGACTCGCTCGGACGTCCCAGCGCGGGTGGTAGAAGTCGGGTGCGCCCCAGATGCGAACCGCCGTCGTGTGCTCGTCGCCTCGGAATCCTACGAAATGCAGGGCAGGACGGACTATGCCTGGCGGCGCTTGAAGCGCGGCTTGCTGCCGTCTGGGTTTGGCGGGCTGAATGGGCACTTGTTCTTTCTCTGGTGCTTCCACCAGCTCCAGCCACAACGGGCGCAGGTGTTGGTGGCCATCAGTTGCCCTGCTCCAGAAGGCGAAACATTCGCTTCAGCTTGCGGCGGTCGTAGTTGCCGGTGCGCATCATGCGCACCCACATGCGGCTCGACCGCAGCTCACCGCGCCACAGCTTGAGCAGTGTCGGATTGGTGATCACCAATGTGTCGCCCGGCTGAGGCAGGCTGTCGAGAATGGCGTTAATACGCTCGAACGTGAGGCCGCTGCCGTCACATGCCGTTGTAATCGTAGGCATCAGCTGCGGACCTCCAAGCCCATGACCCGCAAAAGGTGCGCTTTCGCGAGAAGGAAAATCCTATCTATCTCAGCCCAGTCGTCGGGGTGCGCAGCGCCCTTGAAGGCGTGATCGCGTGCCGCGCGCTCGAAGCGGGTCACCGCTCCCAGTCGACGACGGCGCTCCTTCGCGTCCATCACCACAAATCCTCGGAGAAAAGCCCGGGGAAACTGGATCCCGACTTCCGGTTGGCCGGATCCACCTGGCCGGCGGCAACCGCGATCTCCAGCGCCTCCGCGCGTCCGACATAGCGGCCGATCGAAGTCGTGAAGCCTTGATCATCGCCGCCTGTGCCGTGCCCGAGAATGTCGAAGCTGGGGTGCAGCAAGGTGTGGTGCCGCGCCGGTGGCGGTGCGCTTATGGTCAGGAAGTCGGGATAGGGCTTCGCGCAATCATGTTCGCGCTTGGCCCAATGATCGGGTACACGAACCCTAATTGCCGCCGCGACGATCGTTTCCATCAGAACATCCCCCAAAGCGGGCTGCTCTCCAGCACGGCAGTCTGCTTCTCGGTCAGCGGCTCGTTCTTGCCGACAGCAGGCGGCGAGCCGGCGAAGGCTTTCGCGCACGCGTCGGCAGCATCCTTGCTCTCCCAGAGCTTGCCGGGCACGACGACGCGCCCGGTGGGCAGATGCAGCGTGGTGCTGCTCGTGCCGCGGTCGAAGAACACCTGGACGGTCTTGTCGCGCCAAACAGCGCGGCGCCGACCTGTGGTGACGTCTTGCGGCAGCAGGCAAAGGGTCTCGAACTGCGCGCCACGGGTACCCTGCGGGCCGATGCCACACAGGGAGATGAGCTTCTCGGGATCAGGGCGGCGAAGGTTCGCGCCGGTCTCCCAATCGTTCTTCGGCAGCAGACCGTTCCAGGTCTTCGCGAACAGCCAGTCGCCCTTGCTCTGCTTGATCAGGCGGAAGTGGTGCCCGTTGCGATTGACGAACACGATCGGGCAATCCTGCCAGCGGTCATCGGCATCGAAGTGGAAGATGTGGATGTCGTTGGCCAGCGAGACCACCGCGGGCTCGCCGCGCTGTGCAACGAAGTCGGTTACGGACTGCAGGTCCATGAGAATCTCCTTGTGCGAGCACCGCTGCTCGCGTTGTGTGTGTCACCTAGCACAGTCTCAGCGTCGCGCAAGTGGGTTCTTTCGGTGCGTGTTCGCGCCGGTGAAGTTTCTTCGAGGTGTGCAAGGTGCGCTAGATTGCGCTGCGGTGCGATCTCAGCGCGATTTGAGCGCTTGAGGTAGTCTGACCAACCTTGCGCAAGCGATGCGCTCAGACGCGCTTAAAATCGCCCGGCCGATCGTCGTTATCGTAATCCCCAGGTTGTGTGACCTGGGCAGCCGACGTGAGAGAAGCGTACGGCAGTGGGGTTGGGGGTCGAACCAGACTCCACGAAGCCCTTGGACAACTCCTGAATAGCGAAATTCGGGCCGTTGTCGTTGTCGGTCCCGTGAGCGGTGCCGGTCGCGCCGCAGCTGCATGTCAAAACGTAGTGCCAGTGATCGGTAGCCATAGCGGTCGTGTAGCCGTATCACCGCCGTTCCACCAGTGGATCTAAGCGGCAAGATCCATTGGCTCGATGCCGGTGATCTCGGGCAGCCGCTTGCCGGTCATGCTGACTGTAAAGCCCAGCTCGATCTCCTTGTGGCAGTATCGGGCGTAGACCTTCGGCTGGAGCTCGGCTGCGCGCGTCAGATCGTCCTTGGAGGACATGATGCAGATGATACAGCTCTTGCGGCTCATCCCGGCACCGTAGGTCCAGAACGGCTCTTCGCCCGCTGCCTTGATCAGCTGAAACACATGCTCGGTTGAGAAGCCGTGGATCGGCAGCCAGTCGTACCATTCGCGGCCGGCGACGGAGTTGCGCTCGTTCCGCTTGAAGTCGACCAGCTTGCCACGCTTCGGGCTTTCCGCCGCGCGCATGCCCATGCAGTTCACGACCAGCCCGCCGAACTCCGGGTGCGCGGCGAGGAAGCGACGGATCTCGCGTGTGATCGGGCCGGTCTTCAGGTCGGACGTGCACTGGCGGTTTGAGGGCGAGGGGAACATGCCGCGGTGATCGACCATCTGCCAGAACGTCTTGCAGGCGTGCGCCTCGATGATCGGGATACCCGCGCTGTACCGCTCGATGTGCTCGACCGATGCGTCCCACTCGACCTCGGGCAGAACCGCGTGAACGATCAGCAACTGGCGATGAGGGATCAGCCGCTTCAGCATCACCTTCATCGCCTGGCTGTCCTTCCCGCCGCTGTCGTTGATGACGAACAGCCCGCCGCGCTCGACAAGATCCTTGATGTGCGCGGGCAGCATCAGAAAGCCACCTCGTCCTCGATGACTGGATCGATGACGATGCCGGCAGCCGGCAAGCGGCGTTGCCACTCAATTGCACCAGCTTCGGGGAACGCCTCACGAAGTCGATCCAGCGCCTCCATCTCGGTAGAGCCGCGGATCGCTCCCGCGCTACCGCCGTCGATCTCGCGCCAGAACCACGTCTGCGCGTCGGGGTGCGGCTCGCCATAAAGCTTGCTCTCACGGCCCAGGATCTGTGCAGCGATCCATGGTATGACGGCATTGTAGTCGCCGATGCCGGGAGGGACGCAGCCTTCCCAGACGATGGTGCCCGGCAGCCCCTTCGACGCTCCTTCGACGTATACCAGCCCGTCCTTGAATACGCCCGACCACGCGCCATTGAGGCAGTCGAAGTGCCGACCCCGTTCGTCCACTTTGGTCTCGGACGCCCACACCGTCACGGTGCTGCCATGACCTAGCGCGAAGTGCTTGCTCATCAGAACGTCGCCCCCTCGCGCATGCGCCGCTCATCAATGCCGCGGCCCTCGTGTTCGACGGCGGCGGTCACATCGATCTTGATCGTTAGGTGATCTTTGAGGAGCTTCTGAGCTTCCTCGCGAATGACCTTCTCGATCAGCTCGTTCAGCTTGGTCACGCCCGAGCCTTGCGGCACACGCCATTGCGTCAGCTTGCGGCCGACCTCGTCGCGGATGATGCTCTCGATGAAGGCACCACCCACGAAGCCCTTGTTCACGCGGGTCTCGACAACCTCCTTGAACAGCCCCCGGATCATCTCCCTAGGATCGACACCCACCTCGTTGACGTAGGTGCGGATCGCCTGGAGCAGACGCTGGTTGCGCTTGCGATTGGCGGCATTCTTCTTGCGCACGGGCTTGTCCGTCATGCCGCCACCGCCAGGTCGACGCGAGCATTGGCATTCTGCGAGACGTGAATCAGGCCCGCGATGAAGTTCACCTCGCGCTGCGAGAAGCCGCCGACGCTGGTGCGCTCCTCACGATCCACGCCGTCGACGGCCCAGCGCGCGGCGTTTTCGAGAAGGCTACGCGTCAGCTTATCGCCGGTCCGGCGGTTGTTGTAGACGAGCATGTAGAAGAGGCGTTCGGTCTTCCCGCGCTTGCCGGCAACCCACGCGAAGAAGCGATGAGCGAGGCCCGGCCACATGACGCGCCGTTCGATCAGCGTTGCCGCGACCGTCGCGGCCACGTTACCGCGGAGCGCGCGCAGATCGAGCGCAAGCTCCATCATATCGGTACGCTGGGCAGCGCTGTAGAACTTGGCGCCGGGGTGAAAGGGGACGATTTTGGGGAGGCGGGTGCCGCGCATCAGTTGTGCTCCGGGTGCTTGCCGTGGATCGGTGCGTGACGGCACGCATCAATCATGCCCAGCATGATGAAGGCGCGACGCTCGCCACCGACACGGTAGGAGAGATAGAAGGGGCGGGGGCCGATCGGGAAATCGTCGGCCCAATATGCGTCCTGATTGAACATCTGGGAGTTGTGCCAGGATGCGATGGACAGGCGTCGATCGCCCTTGCGGAAGAAGATGAGGTTGAAGCGACCGTGCAGCAGCACCGCATACAGCCAGATCAATGCCGCAAGTACGAGGAGCGTGGCGATCGCTGCGGTCGCCCCGACCCCGATCCAGTAGAACGCTTCGGTCATGCCGCTTCCTTCAGCGGCGGTAGGCCGAGCGACTGGTTGAGGTTCACGAGGGGCACTGCCGGCAGCTGCACCTTGGCGACCGCCTTGATGAACTGCTCTGCGATGGGCATCACCTCGGGCCATCGCTCGCGCAACTGACGATCGGAGCGGATCTCAGACAGGATGCCCGTCACCTCTGCGCGACGAGTGTTGATTTCGTCGGCGATCCCCTCTTGGTAGAGGACGAACTCCATGACCTCGGCGCCAAACGCATCGTCAGCCTCGAAGCTCGCAAGAGGGTTGTCGCCGGTGTCGCTATAGGGCACGTAGAAGCCAGGCAGCTTCACCTCGGCCGGCTTTAGGCGATTAATAGCGTTGCCGGAGGCGTTCGAGTTTCGCCCCAGCGTTACGCGCGCGCCGGCGATGTTCAGCGGCAGCGTGTTGCGGAAGTATGTCGAACCTTTGTGCGTCTCGCTCATGAGCTTCAGGGCCGCCCGAACCTCGGCGGAATAGATGCGCTCGAATACGCGCCGCATCAGCGGTGCCTCGAGTTGGAAGAAGGCCAGCAGCTTGTCACGGAAGCCGTGCTTGAGCACCGCGTTCGTGATGTCGGCGCGGATGTCGTTGTTGATCGCGACCATCAGCCCCGCACCCCCTCGGGCCAGTAGGAGATCTCGGCCTCGCCCTCGCGCTGTTCCTGAGCGTCATCGGGGATCGCGCCGTGCGTCAGCAGCCAGTTGATGCGGTGGGCGGCGCCGTGCGCGGTGTTGTCGGTGTCAGACCAACCGCTGCCGAAGCACCACTCCCACACGGCACCTTCGTAGCGATATTCCTGACCGTCCTCGTCGACCGGGGACGGGACGAAAGCGCGATATGAATAGCTGATCCAGTTCTCGCCCGCGACGAAGTCGATGCCCGCGACGGGGCCGTGACCGACCGCGCATGCAGCGGTGCCACATTCGGCGCGGAAGGCCGGGTGGTGCCCCCTGCCGTGAAGTTCGTTGTCGACGAACAGCCGCATGCTGAAATCGGGATATGTGGCGGGCAGCTGCAGGAGATGGTCCGCCAGACGACGCAGATTCGCCTGCTGCTCGACGCTGATCGTGGTGACGAAATCCGTTTCGCCGGGCTCCTGGATGATGATCGGTTCGCTCATTTCGCTCCTCGCGAGTCGTTGTTCGTTTGCGATGTGTGTCACTTACCACAGGTCGCAGCGAGAGCAAGTGGCAAGCGACACACACAATGCATTAGGCGGCGAGCTTCACCAGCTCGGCGGCGAGGGCTTGGTCGGCGATCACCAGATCGCGGGGCGCGGTGGGCGACGGCTGGACGAGTCCGGTGATCTTGAACAGCGCCGTCATCTGCTGCGCTTGGGCGCGGGCGGTGCCGGTGGAGAGGTTTTCGCCCTCGTAGGCGGCCACGAGCGACTTGCCGCTGATCATGCCATCGGCAACCAGGCGACGGACCGCGACCGAGGTGTACCGCGAGAGGCGCTTGCCGGCGGCGATCGACTGGATGAGGTTCTGCGCCTTCTCCTGCACCTTCTTCGCGGCACAGGCGTCGAGGTTAGCCTTGAGCGTGGCGGGGTCGATCGCGGCGATCGAGTGGAAGTCGCGGGCGGGGGCGGGGGCCGCTGCCGGCGTGGTATTCGCGGCGATCTTCGGCTTGCGTGCGCTCTTCTGCTTGGCGGGCTTGGTGACGCTCTCGGCCGCTTCGATCTCGGCGAGCAGGGCGTCAGCGTCGTTGGCGATGACCTCGCTCACATCACCGCTGGCAACCTGGGCGGTCGCGCTCTCACCATCTGCGGGAGCTTGGAAGCCGAACTCGTCCTCTTCGGCTTCTTCCGCCGCGGCGAGCATGTCCTCGATCTCTTCGTTACCGGTGGCGACGTCGATCACGACGCTGGAGGGGGTGACGTCGATCGTGACCTCCTCGACGTCCGCGAGGCTCATGATCTCGTTCGTTTCGTCCATCTCGGCCTGGATCGCGGCGAGCGCCGCATCGACAGGATCTTCGAGGTCGGTGGCGACCACGAGTGCCGTGGTCGCCTGGGTGTTGTCAGCCGCGTCGGCGGCGGGCTTGGGGCTGCTGTTGCGGTTGCGCTTGCGGCTCATCGTCGATCTCCTCGTGCTCGACGCTCGATTGCGTCGTTGCAACCGAGATAACCGCATCGTCGGTGCCGGTCGGCTGGCTTCCTGCGACCGGCTCGACGGCAGCCGAAGCCCGCGCGAGCTCGTAGCGGGCCGAAGCGATGTCGGTGCGGAGCATCTTGAGGCCCGCGAGCTCGTTGACATCCTCGCGGCCGACGATCTCCGCCACGACCTTGTCGTCGAGTTCGGCGAGGCGTTCGACCTTGTCCTCTTCCGACCCTTCGCCCAGGTCCCAGGCCAACAGCGCGCCTTCGCGCTTGACGATGTTCTGGTCGCCGAGGAGGGCGACCGCGGTGAGCGAGAGTTCGCCCGCGGAATGCTTGAACTTCATTGCGTGATCCTTCTCTATTTGGACTGGGGGCCGGTGGGCAGATTGAACCAGTTGAGGCGGCGGCCGACGAAGAGGCACTGAGCGAGCACATCCACGTCGTATTCGGCTGCGTGGGCTTTCGCCCGGTCGTATGGGACGTCGCAGCACGTCGCGAGTTCTTGGAGCCGGGGCAGCTTGCCGTTGGCAGTTGCCCAGCGTCCCTTCATCATCGTGTCATAGGTCGCGGGCCAGGTCGTGCGCTGCCCAACGCGCTCCAGCTCCCGCTTTAGGAACGGGAAGTCGTACCCGTCGCCGTTGTGAGCGACCACCAACACCACCTCGGGGTGCTCGATGACGCCGCGGACCTGCGGCGCGATCACATCGAACGTCGGTTCGTTGGCGAGATCGTCGAGCCGAATGCCGTGAACCTTCTGGGCAGAGGCGTCGATCTTTCGCAGCGGGTTGCAGCGCCACACGAAGCCCTTCACGAGCTCTTCGGTGTCGAGGTCGTAGAGCCGGCAGCAGATTTCGATCAGGCGGTGCTCGGGCTCATTGAGGCCGGTGCCCTCGGTGTCGCAGACGTTGACCAGGCGGCGCATCAGACGCGCGCCCCGTCGACCGTAGCAAGCGAGATCTTGCCCACCTTGCGCACAGGAGTGCTGACCGGGCGAGCTAGTTCCACCTCGATGGTGTCGAGGGGGAACGTCTCGCGCTGGGCGCCCTTGCCGTGATCGACCAGGACGGCGTGGATCGCCACGCAGTCCAGATCAGCCAAGCCGACGGAGGTGTCCTTCACCACCTGCGCGATTGCCTTCATGAGGGCGTCGCGTGACAGGGTGAGCTTGTGGGTCTTCGCCATCACCGCAGCACCGCCGCCGCGGCGCAGTATCCCGCCGCGAACGCAAGGTAGCCGACGATCGCATAGCCGGTGAGGTTGACCGCCGTTCGCGCCTTGACGCGCATTTTGCGGAGGCGCGCGATCATGCCGCTGCCCGATTGGCGAGGCCGAAGGTGGCTGCCACGAAGTCCGCCGCGGTCGCGATACGGTCGGCGCGGTCGGTGTTCTCGCGCAAGATGGTGCCGATCCGCGGCGCCATGTCCGCCAAGCTCTCATCGAAGAGCATGCCGCGCACCAGGAAATGGATATGCTCCTGGTAGGCGGCATTCATCGGCGGTTTGCCATCCATCGGCTCGAAGGTGATGGCCGGCGGGACCAGGATCACGAGATCGAAATGCTGAGCGGTGAGGCTGATGGCGCTCTCGACATACTGAACGCAGTCGTCGCGAACGCGAGGCGAGCCGGCCGCCGCCGAGGCATCGGCGAGGTAATAGGCGGCTGCATCGATCGGCGTTCGGTCGCACACGTAGCTCACCGGGCCGCCGTGCGCCTTGCTGAGCGCCGCGGACGCCTCGATCTGGCCCACCATGGCGTCCATGATGCGCCCCTGCATCACAGTGCCCGTGTTCAGGCGATTGTGTCGCTCCATGTCGAAGCCGTGAATTTCGGCAACAACGCCCGCCGAGCTGGACAAGAAGGGGACGTCGAAGAGCTTGGCGATGGCGCGGGCGAGGGTGGTCTTGCCCACGCGGTGAGCGCCAGCGAAGCCGATGCGCGTTCCGTTGAGGTGTGTGTTGTTCACCATACGCTCCAGTTAAAATGGGTGCCGGAGGACGAGGTCCGTCCAGGTTTCCAGCGTGATGTCGCCGGCCGCCGCGCCGAGAACGAGGGCCTGCGGCGCCGCCCATCGCGCGTTCTCGATCACGTCCTCGAACTTGGCAGGATCAATGCCCGGCAAAGCCTGGACGTCGATAACGGCCACAAGGCCGACGTGCACCTTGTCAACATCGGACGCCGCCGAGCTGATCACCGCCGCCCAGTTGCACAAGCCCGCGCGCTGTTCGTCGGAAAGGCGCAGCAAGCTGATGCCGAGCTCTTCCTCGAGCTCGCGGATGCAGGCGGTCTGCATCGTAGCGCGAAGATCGATGACGCCATCTGCGTCATAGACCGCGTCGCTTCCGTCGACATGGCCCCCGAACCCGATCGACGCTTTCGCATGCAGCCGAGCGTCGCCTCCGCTGGCGCCGCGCTGATAGACCAGCACGTTCTTGCCATCACGGATCACGATGTAGGGGATCGGCTGAACGAAGTCGAAATCCACTTCCAGCTTCGGCCGCGGCCCGATCCACACCTCGCCTTCTGCGAAGATATGGCCCACGTCGTCCGGTTGGTGACTGATACCGAAGCCCAGATCACCAAGCGAAGCTGCACGGATCGCGATAATATGCGCGATCTTGGACATCAGAAGTTCCCCTTCTCGGCCATGATGCTGCTGATGCCGTCTTCGCCGACCATCGCAACGAAGTCCGAGAAGAACTGCGGCGCATGGGAGCGGGCGGACTCGAGGATCACCGGCGCCAGGCGACGGATTTCGAGGTCGGCAGGCTCAGCGCCGCGGATCGAAAGAATGTGGCGGAGCGAGCGAAGGTTGGCGGTGAAGATCAGTCGCGTCTCGGCGGCATTGGGAAGAAGCGACCGGGCTGCCTCGTTCGCGCGCTTCTTCAGCGACACGATGGCATTCTCCTTCGCGCCGGCGGCCTGCATTGCGCGCAGGCGGGCGACGAACTGCTCCTGCAGCGCGACATATTCACGCAGGGAGTTGTTGCACGAACGGCGGAAGATCGTGAGTTCGGGATCGGCCTCGAGTTCCTCGGGCGTCATGCCCTCCAGGTGGTAGGCGAGGAGCGGCGGCAAGACGAAGCGAATGTTCTTCGCATCGACATAGCGCTGGCTCTCTTGGCTGTAGGCGACTCCGACGCGGTGACGCAAAAGTTCGTGGGTCAGGGATCGCGAGACGCCGGAGATCAGGAAGCAAAGGCTGACATGCTCGTAGATCGAGCCGTGCCGCTGCTCCTTGATATTCAAATGATAGGCGGTCGAGTCGCGACCCTTCTCGAATGAATTGTAGCACTGGCGGCCAGCAAACTCGGCGATGTCATCACCGTTGCCGCCAAACTCGGCGTCGGGCACTGCGAAGGTGCGGCCCATGATTCCGCCGATGGGCGACGCGGCATTTGCGGCGGCATCTTCGACGTCGAGCTGGCTGACGGCGTCTTCCAGGCCAGAAAGACTGAAAACGGTTCCGGCGAACTTGGAAACGGCCGGATTGAATACGATTTTATCCATCGAAATGGGCATGAGCTTGTTTGACCCCTATGCTCTCTACTTGCGACTCGTGTGTGTCACTGCGCACAACCTCTGTAAGAAGCTTCGACAGGTAACGCAAACAAAAATGTGTCGGGCAACACGGTTTTCACCAGTGTTGCCCGACACATGCAGGACGCAAATGATACGGTCTAGAACGCTTCGCCCCACTCGCCTTCGGTTGCTGCGCGGCTGTAAGCCGTGCCCTGCTGCTCGAAGAAATTGGCGTGCTCGACGCCCGAAGCCTGGGTGTCGAACCACGGCAGATACTTGGCGTCGTCGTAGATGGGGAGCTCGCCGAGCTGCCGGAGGCGGATGTTCGCGACGTTACGGATATGGGCCTTGAACTCGTCCTTGGCGACGCCCGGCATATCGCCGTGCTGGTGCACCAAGTCGATGAAGGCGTCCTCCATCCGCACCGATTCACGGCACGTCTCGATGTTCTTGCGGGACAGCCGCTCGCGGTCGATCTCACCAGCCTTCTCGCGCAGGTAGGTGTGATAGAGCCACATGATGCCTTCGCAATGCAGGCTCTCGTCCCGGACCGACCAGCTGACGATCTGACCCATGCCCTTCATCAGGTTGTGTCGCGGCAGGTTGAGCAGCATCGCGAAGCTGGCGAAGAGCATCAGACCCTCGCCGAAGCCGGACACGCCTGCGAGCGACGCGGCCACCTCTTCGGGATTGTTCGGGTTGAAGCTGTGCATCCAGTCATGCTTCGCCTTCATCTCGGTGTAGTCGAGGAAGGCATGATACTCGCTCTCGGGCAGGCCGAGCGTGGTCATGAGGTGGCTGTAAGCGTCGATGTGCACCGTCTCCATGTTGGAGAAGGCGCTCAGCATCATCTGCACCTCGGTGGGCAGGAAGATGGTCTGGTAGAGCTTGTGGTAGCACTTGTGGACGTCAATGTCGGCCTGGACGAACATGCGGAAGATCCACGTCAGCGTGTCGCGCAGTTTCGGATCCAGCTTGGCCCAGTCACGGACGTCCTGACCCATCGGCACCTCGGCCGCGAGCCAATGCACCTGCTGCTGTCGCTTCCAGAACTCATAGGCCTGCGGGTACTGGAACGGTCGGTATGCCTTGCTCGGGAGGATTAGGGACATGTCAGTGGCTCCCCAGGTACTGGGCGAGCGAAACGCCGACATAGACGAACGTGCCGAGCGTCAGGACGCCGGCAATCCCGCATGCGACGAACGCCGCGGCCATGCCGAACTTGAAGGATTTGGGCACTGTTGCTCCTGTTAGTTGATGGCGGCCCTGATCGGCCGCGCATTGTTGGGGTGGATGTATCGGATGGGGGCGAGGGTGCCGGCGGGCTTCGCCCAGTCCCAGACGAACCAGGCGTAGCTGTGCCGCGGCGAGCCCTTCGAACCTTCTATGAAGCGCGGGCGCTTGGTGACGCACACCTTCATTGCGTATGCCGGGTGGCCTTCGAACAGATCGGGCCGGTCCTCGGAGCTCATATCCCACTCGTTGCGCAGGAACATGGCCACCGATCCGCCGCGGGGCCGCATCAGCTCCAGCGCCTTCCGCACGAACGCCTCCGCTAGATCAGCGAACGGCGGATTGGTGATGATCATATTGACCCCGCGGGGCGTCACGTCCGCACGCAGGAAGTCGATGCCGCCGCGCCCATAGCCGCGATCATGCAGATCGGTGCTGTAGACGCTGGCGGTGGTCACCTTGAGGAGCCGCTTGCTGATGTGGCCCTCGCCGCAAGCCGGCTCCCATATGACGCGCTTCGACAGGTCGACGAAGTGAGCGAGGCAGTCGACGTTCTCCGGCGGCGTGGGGTAAAAGTCCCCCTCGCGTCGCTCGTAGACCACCTGGCCCAGCATAGCGCCGTCCCGGTGCGCTGCCTCGCTCAGCATCAGCTCTGCGCCGCCAGATCGGCGTTGAAGCGGTCGACGATCTTGAGGGCGTCGGTGCGGTTCGAGAGCGCAACGTGCATGCTGCGTTTGACGCCGCGCGAGCGCGCAGTCGGTTGCGGCGTGATGTGGGGATTGCTCACCGCGCCGGCCGCATCGACGATATCGAAGCTGTGATGATTGTGGTCACGGATCGACCAGGGGCCAGTGCCCGGCAGCTCGACGTGTCCCAACCCCTCGATGAGAGTTGCGGGCAGATCAGTCATATGATTCTCTCTCTGTTGGTGCGCGTGTGCGTTAAGACACACACGCGCACAGATCAAGCGTTTACTGGCAGGACTCGCAGACCGGCTCGTCGATGTAGACGGGGCCGGCTGGCGCTGCCTCGATGTGGGCCTGCGGCATCTCGCCGGCCTGATTGCCGATCGCCATCGCCTTCGAGGCGGACTTCGACCGGAGGTAGTAGAGGCTCTTCACGCCCTGCTCGTAGGCATAGCGATGGATCTCCACGAGGTCCTTCTTGTGCACCGTCGACGGCAGATAGATGTTCAGCGACTGCGACTGGCAGATGAACGGCGTCCGCATCGCGTGATGCTTCACCACCCAACGCTGGTCGATCTCGAAGGCGGTCTTGTAGTTCGCCTTCTCGAGACGGCAGAAGTAGGCGAGGTGCTGCACCGAGCCGTCATTGACGGTGATCGATGCCCACTGCGCCTCTACCCACTCTTGCTCGCTTTGCTCTTCGACGCCGCGGAACATGGGCTGCTCGCGCAGCAGCACCGCGACCGTCTTGTTGGCGGCTGCCAGGCTGTCACGCAGCTGGTGGTAGCGCCGACGCAGCTGGGCATCGAGGTACTTGTTCCGCACATTGAACGAGCCGGAAAGCGTCTTCTGGGTGTAGCTGTTCGCCGGGATCGGCTCGCCGCAGGCGCTGGCGCCGCCGCAGATGATCGAGATCGAAGCCGTGGGGGCGATCGAGAAGCGGTTCGTCAGGCGCCGCGGCTTGACGGACGGGTCGAGCTGGCGGGCGTCCGCGGAGTCAGGGTTCTCGCCGCGCTCGCGGACGAGCTGCTCATCGGCTTCGTCGGCCTCGGCCTTCATGAACTCCCAGAAGCTCATGTTCTCCTTCTCGGCCGCGACGCTCTCGAAGGGGATCTCCTTCGACTGGAGGTAGCTGTGGAAGCCCATCATGCCCAGGCCGACCGAGCGCTCGCGCATCGCCGAGTAGCGGGCTCGCTCGAAGCCCACCATGCCGGCGGTCTGCGCGATGAACTCGGTGAGCACGTTGTCGAGGAAGCGCAGGACGTTCAGCACGAGCTTCTTCTCGCCGCGCCACTGATCCCAGGTTTCCATGTTCATGGACGAGAGGCAGCACACCGCGGTGCGCCAGTTGCCGAGGTGATCCTCGCCGGTGGGCAGCGTGATCTCGGAGCACAGGTTGGACTGCACGACCTTCAGGCCGAGCACCTTTTGGATCTCGGGGAGCATGCTGTTCACACGGTCCGAGAAGACGATGTACGGCTCGCCCAGCTCAAGGCGCGCGGTCACCAGCTTGATGAACAGCGCACGGGCATCGACCGTCTTGATGACGGCGCCGGTCTTGGGGCTCTTCAGCTCCCAGACACGCTCTTCCTGCGTTTCGAGCCATACCTTGTCCATGAAGGCGTCGGGCACCATCACGCCGTGGTGGATGTTGTGCGCCTTGCGCCGCTGATCGCCGCCCTGGTGCCGGCGGATGTCGATGAACTCTTCGATCTCCGGGTGGGCGAGGTCGAGGTAGACGGCCGCCGAGCCGCGGCGCAGCGAGCCCTGGCTGATCGCCTCGGTCTGAGCGTCCTGCCAGCGGACGAACGGAACGATGCCGCTGGTGGTGCCGGTGATCGAGCCGCCAATGGGCTCGTCGATCGAGCGCACGTCGCCCCAGAACGTGCCGATGCCGCCGCCCATCGCCGCGAGCCAGATGTTCTCGTGCACGCCCTGGGCGATCGACGTCATGCTGTCGCCGATGCGGTTGAGGAAGCAGCTGATCGTCAGGCCGCGCTTGGTGCCGCTGTTCGAAAGGATCGGCGTTGCCGGCATGAAGTAGAGGCGCGAGATGGCGTCATACATGACCTGGGCGTGGCCGGTCTTCTCGCCGCGCACGACTTCATCGGAGTTGGCGCAGGCGACGCGGGCGAACAGATCCTGGTAGCTCTCGCCCGGCAGGAGGTAGCGGTCGCGCAGGGTCGCCTTGCCGAACTCGGTCAGCAGTGCGTCGCGGCTGTCGTCGATGGTGATCGACACGAGGGCGCTGGCCTCGGTCGGGTAATGGTAGACGCGAGTGGTCGCGCCCGGCGCTTGCGTGTCCGCAGCATCCGTCATGAAGGGGTTACTCCTAGGGTTGAACGTCGAGGGGATTGTATCAGACGTGTGTGTGTCGGTCGACACATTGCATTAAGAAATAAGAGCCGCCATCATCCCCGCGAGCTGACGGAATTGTTCGCTGGCGATCGCCGCCTGCACGCCGGAGATGGCGTCGGCCTGGTGCTCCATGTCCTTGAGGATGTAGCCGCCGCGGTGCTCGATCTCGAACTCGTTCTTCCGGGGACCGACTCCCCACTCGACCGGACTGTCCGTGCGTTCGGTGAGGGCCAGCGCCCAGCGCATGATGTCCTCCTTGTCGGCAGTCTTCGAGCCTACCGAAGCCATCTTCACCTCAGCCGGGCTGACCTCGATCAGCGGAATGGTGAGCGATGCGAGAATGCCGATCGCGATACCGAACGCGCTCGCTGCGTTCGCGCTCTGACCGCCAGACGGTACCTCAGCAGCACCAACCCTGATCTGGTGCTGTGCGATCACCTCGCGCAGCTTGACCGCGTGAGCGCGTGCGCGGTGCATCTTGTCGCTCGAACTGCGAACCTGCTTGTTCTTGGTCTTCTCGGTCTTGATGGTGCTCATCTCGAGGACGCGGATGATCTTCCGGGTCTCCGTGCACACCTCGCACACCGCATAGCCGGTGTGCGTGAGGCTGGGATCGATGCCCAGCATTCGAATGATTGTCACTGCTTCCTCTTGAGCGCGAGGTGAGGGCAGCCGCCGGAATACAGGCGGCAGTTAAGCGGCGTCTTCGTCCCGCCGGCTGCGTGGTGCGTCTTGGCGGCCTCGACGATGCGTGCGGGTGCGCCGCAAGGGGCGCAGCTCATCAGAACTGGCCCCATAGGGGGTTGGATTGATCGATGCTGTTCGTCACCTGCTCTTTCTTATCCTGCTGGGCGACCACAAAGCCCTCTGAGAGGATCTTGTGCATCGCCGCGTTCTTCTTGATCGCATCGACCACGGCTGCCTGGATGTCGGCGACCTTGGCGCCGTCCAGGTAACTCTCGACCCGCTCAGCCAGGTCGCCGAAGCAGTTGATGATGTCATCCCAGGCCAGCTCGATCCATTCGACCGGACCCTTGTCGCAGACCCATTCGCCGTCGACCGGCATGACGAAGATGAGCCCGTCGCGTTTGCCGAGCCGGATCTCCTTCGCGTTGACGCGCGTACCGGTCGGCACGCTATGCCGGCGGTACCCCTTCTCCTTCACAGCGCACGCGCAGAGGATCGGGAGCTCGACAGGGTAGGGGCCGTGGACACTCGCCCGGGCGAAGGCCGCGGCCAGCTTGACCAAATCCTTCACCGTCGAGGTATTTGCGGCCTTGGAGATCATGTCGGCGGTCACCTGGACCGCCGGTGCTTTCTTGCTCATTGTGCCTCGTTCAGATGATGCTGACGCTTGCCCGGCCGCCCGACTTCTCCACCTGGATCGTCTTGCGCGCGTAGGCCGCGATGTCGTTGTGGCTGATGACCAGGACAGTGCCGCGGTCGCGGGCCTTCTCTTCGAGCACGCCCATGAGGCGTTCGAGGCCGGCTGCGTCGAGTGCGTCGTCGATCTCGTCGCCCAACCAAAGCTCAAGGCTCTTGGTCGCCCGGGTTGCGACGAGATCCTGGAGCGCGAGCGCGCATGCGAGCCGCGCCTTGCGCTTCTCGCCGCCCGACAGGTTGTTGAAGCTCGGCGCGCTGCCCGGCTTCTCCACCGTCACCGAGAACTTCTCGACCAGCTGGCCCTTCTTCGTCTCGGAAAGCGTGGTCCAGAATGCATCGATCGCGCCGTCCGACAGGCTGCCGAGATAGTGTGCGGTCCGCTCGTTGAGGAAGGGCGTTGCCTCGTCCAAGCGATGGGCACGGACGCCGGCAGGCGCGAAGACGCCAGCAACAGCCTCGGCGTAACCAAGCTCTTCGGCCGCCTTCAGCAAAGACCCCTTGGACTTTTCGAGCTCGGCGGCGCGCGCGACGACCGTGTCGTCGGCATCCTTCAGCATCTTGTTGAATGGGTTCTCGGCCGCAGCCTCATCCTTCCAACGCTTGCCGATGGTTTGGGCAGCGACGCGCAGGCGCTCGACTTCGGTTCGCGCCGCCTGGGCGATCTGAAGCTCGCGCTGCAGATTCTTCAGGCGAGCGCCCTCGGCTGACACGTCGGTCATGCTGGCGCGATGATCGTCCAGATCCTTCTGGGCGGCGGTGACCGCACGCTCGAATGCAGCGACCTTCGACTTGGCGGCGTCACGGTGAGCGATGCACTTGTCTCGGTCGGCCCTCTGCGCCTTGAGCTTGGTCTCGGCGTTGGCGATCGCGTCGGCGAGATGCTCCTCCTCCAGCGGACGACCGCAATCATCGCACGGCTGCCCCACGCCGTTCTTGGTCCGCTCCAGCGCCGCTTCCGCCGCGGAAACGGATCGATCAGCTGCCGCGGCAGTCGTTTCTTCGGACGCCAACCGGCGCTGGATTTGCGCAAGCGCCGACTGCGCCTGCGTAAGGTCGGCCGCGAGGTCACGCTCGCGCGCGACTTCGGACTGCACGGCTTCGATCTTCTCCTGCGCATCGACGATGTCTTCGCGGACCTTCTTCAGGCCATCATCGTCGAGCTCGGCCTTCGCCGTCTGGAACGCCTTCACAGCGGCGCCGGTCTGCGTCTTGAGCCCAGCGATCTTCGTGACCTGATCGGTGTCCCATTGTGTCTTCTGGTCGTTCAGACGCTCTACAGACGCGAGCGCGTCGCGGTGACGCTCGGTTGCTCGGTCGAATGCGATTTGCGCTTGTGCGCGCGTCTCAGCGACCTTGCGCATGCGTTCGCGCGCGATCTCATACGCCCCGGCGAGCACGTCAACGCCGGCGGCCTGCTCCACGAGGAGCTTCAGCTGACGGTCCGTCATGCGGGGGATGTCGGGCATCATTTCCTGCCCCGAGTAGACAGCGGCGTTGAACACTTCCTCGGAGCAGCCGAGCAAGCGCTCGATCGCCTTCTGGGTGAGGGCAGTGGTCCCCTTCGTCGCGTCAATCCATTCGCCGGTCGCGGCGTCATGGTGCGCGAGGTTGAGGCTATTCTTGCCCTTCGGGTGCTTCCGGTAGCGGGTGACCCGCCAGAAATCGCCGTCGTCATCGATGGTGATCGACACGAGGGCGCCCTTGCCGACGATGGTATTGACGATGTCGTCGCCCGAGACGCCGCGCGCCGTCGAGCCCCACAGGCACCAGCTGATCGCATCGCCGATGGAGCTCTTGCCAGATCCGTTGCTGTCGGCGCTGGTCTCGTCGTTGTTGATGCCCGAGATGTGCGCCAGGCCGAGCGTGTCGAGGCTCAGCTTAGCCTCGCCGATCGCGAGCACGTTCTCGATCTGAACGTCGGTGAATTTCATCGCGTTTCCTTCTCGATAAGGGAGGCTACCCGCTTCGTGATGCCTGGTTTGCCCTTCAGGCTTTGGAGGAGCGCCCTGCGGTTCCTGCGTGGGCTGGGATTGATGACCGGGCAGAACTCCGGCTCCCAGGTGTGATGGTGGCTGCCGCCGCAGCACGGGCAGGGCGGAACCTCCATCACTCAGCTCCGACCATGCGGGCTTCGCGCAGCACATCCAGCGCATCGACGGCGATCCGCTTCTTGGACAGCTTGCCGGCGTCCAGGTGCTTTGCGACGTAGGAGGCGACGGACACCTCGAGTGTGACATTCTTCGTGCCAGTCGACTGTCCACGCGTGACTTCGCGCTTCTTGGAGCTGTGATCCACCCAGGCGAGCGCTCCAGCCTGCTTCAGCGCTTCGCGAGCGCTGGTGAGGGTGTCAGCGTCAGCATCCTTGAGACGAAGGCGCACATAGTTGCCGTTGACCGCGTCGACATCGATCTCGGCGACATCGTCGATATTGACGAACTTCGGCGCCAGGCTTTCGTGAAACTCGACGCTGGTCGGGTCGACGATGAGGAAGCCGGCGAGGGTGCCGGGATCGCTCCAGGTCTGATGCGTCGTTGCACCGATCGAATAGACGCCGGGAGCCGGCTGCTGGTGGTGGTGGTAGTGCCCGATGAATACGCGGCGATAGCCCCACGCCTTCACCTCGGCCGGGTCGAGCCCGTGGTCGGGCAGGCCTTTGATGACGCCGTTCAGCGGCGCGTGAATGATGAGATCGCGCTCCGGGTCGGCACTGGCCTTGCAGACCTCCCGGAGCTCGTTCAGGTCCTCGATCCAGGGGACCATCATCACCTGCTCATCGTCGGCGGTGTCGATCAGGGTGGAGTTGGTGACCGCGGTGAAGCCGTCGAGCTCGTCGAGCGCCTGCATGGCGTTGCCGAGCGCCGAGGCGTGCTTCCCCTTGAGATCGTGGTTGCCCGCGAGCGCCCAAACGGACACGCCCTTAGCGATGATCCGCTTGAAGCAGGCGATGACGGGGTTCTGGACCTCGGGGTCGATCTTGCCGCGGACGTGGTAAAGATCGCCGCCGAGGAACAGATCCTTGCCTCCGGCCGCCAGCACCGCGTCAGCGCTACGCTCGAGTTCGCCCAGGATGATTGCCAGGCGGGTGTTCACGCCGTCCGCGTTGGTGGTAGCGAAAGCGGACCATTCGTGCGCGTGCTGGTCGCTGCTGAGGCCGTAGGGCATAGGATCCGATCCTTAATTCGCGAGAGTGTCGAGTGCGGCTTCGGCGCCTTCCACAGCGGCCAGCGCATCGGTGGCGTCGTTACGCGCGATGTAGGAGGCGTGCTTCAGCTGCTCCGCTGCCGCGCGGAGGCAGTCGGTGACCGAGGTATTGCCGCGCATGGCAAAGCCATCTGCCTCTCCGTTCAGGGCCGCAGCGCGGGCGTCCATTTCCTGCGCGAAATCGAACATGGCCTCGACGCTTTCCTCGGTTTCGTCGATCAAGCCCTCGAGCTCGGCGGCGGCTGCCTCATTCTGCTCGGCGGCCCAGGCGGCTTCCTTTGCCACAGCCTCTTCACGTTCCTGCTGAGCCTGCCGTTCCTTGATCGCAACGGCGAGAGCGGCGGCCATCGGATGGCCGCTAGTCCGAACGAACTCGTTCGCCTGGTCGGCCGGCGTCGCGGCGGTCTTCGCTTCATCGTGGATGGCGCGGCACGCGCGTTCGGCGCGGGCGAAGCTCGAATGGTAGTTCATGGGCAATCCTTACTGCTGGGCGGCCGACTGGCGTTCGCGACGGGCGATCTCCCGCGCGTCGCTATGCGGGTCGAGTGTGTGTCGGTTGGCACGCGACATGCGACCGAAGGCACCGGCGGGGACGCGTGCGAGCGACTTTTGCAGGCGCGTGGGTGCCGCGAACTGCTCGTTGAGCTTCTTGCCGGCGAGCTTCGCCTTGTGCGCCTCGAGGCGCTCGGCTTTGGTGGCGTTGTGCGGGAGGCGAGCCATCAGCGGCAGGCCTCCACGGTCTTGGCGATCGTGAGCGCGATCAGCCCCCAGATCCCCAGATTGAAGAGCGCCGCGACCGTAATCCACTGGCGCACACTCAGAACGTCGATATTCATTGCTGACCTTTCGTCGGTGTGTGTTGTTTAACACTCGACCTTGTTAGCGGTGCGTTTGCGCTTGCGCAAGCTGGGACCAAGAAATTTATTCGTGTAGCGCGTATACGGAAGCACCCGGTGCGCGCGGCCGCGATAGTCGGCCTTCGTGCGGTAAAGCTCGGCGTCATCGAAGTCATCGATCGGCGTCAGAAAGATCCGGCGCTGCTCCTCGACGACGACCATCACAACGGAGACGTTGTGCTGTGGCGCGCGGCGGAGCAGCTCTCGATCAACGCCGATGCCTGCTTCGCCTCTCTCGATCGCTTCGGCGATTGACTTCGACCGGCCGCGCCAGATGTCACGCCCCTTCTGCTCCACGATCAGGAAGCGCGTCCCGCTGGGCGTCTCCATGATCTTGCCCTGCACCCTGGGCGCCACTTTCAGCAGCCCGATCCGCTTCATGCCCTGCGAGATAGGTCTCAGCATCTTCGACAGAGAGGCGTTGAAGGTAAATGGCGGTAATGCGGGTTTTTTCGTTGATGATGCGGGGGCCATAGTTCTGTCTCTGCCATTGCAGGAGCGCGCGCG
Source organism: Sphingomonas sp. NFR04 (assembly GCF_900114095.1). GTDB lineage: Bacteria > Pseudomonadota > Alphaproteobacteria > Sphingomonadales > Sphingomonadaceae > Sphingomonas. The sequence continues at coordinate 79,058 of NZ_FORV01000002.1, forward strand.
CCGCTTCGTAGCTGGGCTTCTCCTGCATGAGGTGGTTCATGGATGCGTGCACGGCGAGGATCTCGGCGATCGGGCCGGCGAAGAGAGCCTTGACGCGGCTGTAGCCGAACACCGTTTGCTTTTTGGCGTCGTAGAGGGCGATGACCTGGTCAATGCGCAGGCGCTGGGTCCACGCGACGCCCACGCGCACGGTGTTGGCGAACCGATTGAGGCCGGTCTCGTCCTGGAAGGGGATGGCGGGCACGAATATCGCGCAAGCCGTGCGGCGCTGCAGTTGGCACACGTCGTTGACCGCGCAGTGGTCGCACGGGAGCTTGCCGGCGCCGGACGTATAGGTATCGTCGGGGCGACGCTTCAGCTGTCGTGTGTCCGTGTCGATCAAGTATCATCTCCATAAAAGAGCGCTCGCAAAGTGGTTAGACCTTGCGAGCGCTCGCTTCTACTTGGCTTGTGGTGGCTTACGCTGCTGCGTTCCAGCCGTTCACTACGTTGCGCTCCTCCGGGGCCAGCGACGCTCCCCACCCGGAGAAAATGAACTGCGGGTCGTCGCCGGTGATTTCACGAAATGCCTTCGCGACCGCGGCACGCATAGGAGCGTCCGAGCCCGGCGGAAGCTTCGACGCATCAACTTCCCCGATCTTGCAGCCCCAGACCTTCATGCTGCCGCGTCCTGCGCTTCGGCGATGTCGATCAGGATATCAAGGTTGGCCGGGTCCTCGTTCAGATGCTCGATGAAGGCCGCCTTGCCCTGGATCCGCTTGCTCTGCCAGGTGAACCAGGCGCCGCCCTGAATACCGAGCTCCGTCAGGTGTTCGGCGCCGATGTGGTCGATCATGGAGTCCATGACGTCGATGTAGCCGGTGCCATCCTTGCGCCACTTGAACTCCCAGCTGGTCTTCTGGAACGGCTGGTAAGTCTTGTTCTTGATGGACTCGGCCTTGATCTTTTGCGCGATGACCTCCTTGGTCTTCTTGTCGCGCTCCATCTCCCGGCCGAGGAACAGACGCAGCGATGCGTAGTAGGGCAGGGCCTCGCCGCCCACCGTGTACCGCGGATCGCCATAAGCGACGCCCGGCTTCATGCGCAGCTGATTGAGGAAGATCGCGAGGACGTTGTTCTCGGTCACGAACTGGTTGAACGCCGGGAGCTCCTGACTGGCCGCCATCGCGAGCGCCAGATTGTCCTTCATGTTCTGCCCATCGCCCTCCTTCTTGTCGCGTGCGAGCTTGGCGGCCGGCACCATGCTTGCGAAAGAGTCGAACACCATCACGAGCGGCGCTTCGAACGGGATGATGTCGGCCTTGCGGATCGTCTCCATCCAATCGATCGACTGGTCGAGCGAAGCCTCGAAGGAGCGGGGGCGCTTGTAGTTCCAGATCCCCGGCGTGTCGTCGAGCCCAAGCCCCTTGGCGAGGTTGAGCATGAACGAACCTTCGTGATCTTTGAACCCTGCGGCGCCACCAGCCTTTTGAGCCTGCGCCATCACCGCGGTCGCCAGCTGCGTCTTACCGGCGCTCGGCGGCCCTGCGATCTCGACGATGCGACCGGTCTTGATGCCGCCGCCGCGATACTTGCCAGATAATGCGCGATCGAGGTTGGGGACGCCGGTGGAGAGGAACAGGTCGTGGTCGGAAACTTCATCCGACGTCACGCCGCCCTTGTCGAGAGCTCCAGCCAACTTTGCTGCGATACTCATTACTTTCCGAACTCCTGTTCAAGCTGAATAAACGGGGAAATGAACTCGTCCATCTTCGAGAGCATGGACGTGAAGCCGAACTCGGCGCAGAACTTCTCGAAGGCTGCGCGGTCGACCTTGGCTTTGGTGCCGCGAATGTTGGTCGGGGCGGGGATATCCGGGTGACCCAGATCCATCATCTTCAGCGCGAACTCGAACCGGGCCTGAAGCTCGGTGTCATCGCGCAGCTTCTGGAACTTGGCCGGGAGCAGCTGCGGGTCGCCTTTCTTTGCCTTCGGCACAGTCTTGCCTGCTGCCAGCCACTTAGCGACGGCATCTTCTTGGCTGAGCCGCATAAAGCTGTGCACGCAGTCGAACACCGAGAGGAGCTCCACCGCGCCCGCGTGACCGATGCCGGTGCGAGGCTTGACGTTGTCGCCGGTGTCGCCCTGCAGCGCCTTGGCGTGAATGAACGCTTTTTGTGAGGCGAACTCGGTGAACTCGTGGAAGTTGGTCACCGTGACCTTGCGGTCGATCTTGTGATCGATCCAGGCGACGCCGCGCTCGACGAGCTGGATCCAGTCCTGGTCGCCGGTGATTAGCGTCACCTGATCGCCGCGGGCCAACGCCTTGCGCGTCAGGATCGCCGCCATGTCGTCGGCTTCCATGTTGCCGGCGACGAGCTGTGAAATGCCGAGGAGGTGAAGGCCGCGAAACATGTCGCGACGCTGGGCCTTGTAGCGCTCGCGCTCGGCCATCTTCTCGGCGGTGTCGGTACGAGTGCCCTTGTAGTCGGGGAACTCGCTGTAGCGCCATGAGCGGCCATCCCAGAGGATGATCGGCGTAGCGGCCAGGCGGGTGCGGAGGATCTTCTGGATCGAGCGCAACATCCCGAAGATGGCGGTCGTCTCGCGTTCGCCTGCGTAGAGCTTGCCCTGCTTGCCGTTGCCGTGCTGCGCGGCGTGACCGACCGAGTTTCCGTCAATGTAGGTCCGGCGGATCATGGTATTCCTGTCGGGTAGAGGGTGCGGGGGAGGGCAACGCGCGCTCCCCCGCCTTCAATCGGCGGCCTGGGCCGCCCGCCTGGAGCCGAAGCCCCAGGCACCTTCCGTCATTCGAGGCCGGCGAGGATGTCGTCGATGTCGTCCGAGTCCGCGGCGGCCGGTGCCGGCTTGGCGGCGGGCTTCGAGGCCGGCTTGGCGGCGGGCTTCGCCGGTTCCGGCTCGGCTTCGGGCTCTTCGTCGACGACCGACGCGATCGCGGCGTCGAGATCGGCATCTTCGAAGTCGGCGTCCTCGACTGCCGGCGCTTCTTCCTCGTCCTCGTCGAGCACTTCGGTCACCGCCGCGGCGTTGGTCTTGCTCGCGGCAGCGGTGCCGCCCGCGTTGGTCAGGCGAGCCTGCGACGTCGACGACGCGCTCGTGATCGCTGCGGCAACGGTGATGCCCGCCGCGCCATTGATCTTGCCGAGGAACTCGAGCGCCTTGCCTTCGAGATTTTCGAACTGCGAGGCGATCCAGGCGTCGAGGTCGATCGCCTTCTCGAGGATCTTCGGCGTGAGCTTCGCCTTCTTCGGGGTCACCGTGAACTGGTACTTGGTGTCCATGCCCGAGCCCGATTTCTCGCACTTGAAGACGTGGCCGTTGTCGAGGCTGGCGATGTCGTAGTCAGGGTCTTCGTCGGTCCACGCCTCGAACTGCGACAGAATGCCGTCGAACGCACCTTCGCTGACCTCGATCAGCACCGGCTCGTTCGGCGCCTGATCCTTGTCGTCGAGGATGAGGGCGCAGAAGATCTCGCGCGGGCTGGCGAGCATCTTGCGGTAGTGCTCCTTCGTTTCCGCGTCCGGCGCCTGGCGCATGGCGTCGAAGAGCATCTCCTTGATCGGGTCACGCTCGCCATAGGTGATGTCGCGGTCACCGATGCCGAAGAAGCTCTGGCCGTCGAACGACTTGAGGTAGGTCTTGCCATACTTGCGCGAGAAGTCGCCCGAGACGGTCGGCGTGCCCGAGGTGTCCGGCGCCGGCAGAATGCGGAACTTGGTCTCGCCGTTCTTGAACTTGTAGGGGCGGAGACCCTTGCTGCGGTTGGCTGCGATCGCCTGCCGCTTCTGCTGGATCCGCTCGCGTGCGGTGAGTGCGCCCATAATTCCTAATGCTCCTGTGTTCACTTCGAATAGAGTGTGTGTCGTTCATAACTCGCGCGAGACACACCTGTCGCGCGGCTTCGTGGTGGGTTATTCGGTTGCGTCAGCCTCCTGTCGCATGGGCCGCGCCCGGTTGTTGCGTTGAGAACGGCGCTGGTCGTAGCTGGAGGCTGCTTCGCGTGCGTTCTGGATTACGAGATTGGATTTCAGCTGCGCCTGGGTCAGGATGCCCAGGGACTTCAGCATCTCCTCGCGCGTCTTGAACGCGTAATAGGCGACCTTGCAGATGGCTTCGATCTCGTCGGCGTCCATCTTCTTGATCTGCCACTCGCGTGAGGACTTATCGAGCGCGACGGCGGCGGCCACCATGTCTGCGGTCACCCGCTCGGGCTTGGTGTTGGTCTGGGAGGCCTCCTCCTCGGCGGCCTCGCGCAGCTTGGCGCGGTGGGTCGTCGTGAGCTTGGCCTCGATCGCCTTCAGGGTGAGCGCTACCTTAGCCGCCTGCTTCTTGGCTCGGGAGTGCTGGATACCGTACCAGGCGGCGCGAGCGGTCTGGGTTCGCATCGCCTCGGAGATGTCGCCGATCTCGGCGTCGATCTCCTTGACGAACTCATCCACGTCGATGAAATCTTCAAGCGTCATGCTGTTCTTTCGCTGGGTGTGATGTGTGTTGTAACGCACGCGCTCAGAAGGTCAACAAGAATTGTCGACCAGAGCGCGCACTTCGGAGAAAACTTTCGTCAGCGCTTCCCGCTTGCTCGCATCGTGATAGATCTGCGTTGGCTTGAACCCAACGATAACCGTGGCATCGAGCTCGGCCGAGTAGGTCTTGCGGCCGACATGATCGGCAAGGCCCTTCAGGTCGGGGTAGAATGTCTTGATTGCCTGCGGCCCGAGGAGCACGATGACTGGCGGCTTCATCGCCGCGATTTCGCGGTAGAGGTAGGGCAGGGAGTCCGCCACTTCCTTGGCCGGCAGATCCCGCTCGCCCTTCTTCAGCGGCCGGCGAAGCACCCAGGTCCACACGGCGTCGTCAAGCCGCATACCGGCATCGTGGAGGCTCGGCGCCACATAGTTCACATAGGAGAACTGGTGCTTGAGCTCCTCGTAGTCGTTGAACGGCGCGTCCAGGATGACCATGAATTTCGGCGCGCGGCCGAGCTCGCATGGCACCGCAGCCTCGCCCAGGTTCGCCATCATATCTTCGACCACCTGCACCACCGTGTCGGCGACGAGATCGTCGACCGGGATGTCGCGGGTCGCGACGACGCCCTGGTCGCTAATTGCCGGCATCAGCTCGATCTGGTCACGCTGACGGGACGGGTCAGTCGACTTGGCTTGACCGGGCACGATGCGCGCGAACGCGCCGACGCGATCGAGATGGTCGATGGCCTTGCTGTTCACCGCGCGGCTCGGCACGCGAGCCTTGAAGTCCTCCATGCTCACAAACCGGCCAGGGCCGAAGGTCTCGGTTGTGGTCACCTTGTTCTTGCGGCGCCCGGTGCTGCTCTCGACGACGACGGGGTTCGGGTCCGAGCGCGCGGCCATGATTGCACTGGCGCCCTTCTCGGACACGTTCTTCACCGCGGACAGGGGCGCGATGATGATGCAGTCGTTCAGCGGCTCGAACTGGCCCGTGGAAATGTTGACGTCGGGCGGGATGACCCGGATTTCGTCCTTGGCCGCCTGCTTCACGATGCTGGCGAGCTTGTCACTGTCCGCGATGCCCATGCTGGCGGTATAGAACTCGACCAGGTAGTGAGCCTTCAGGTAGGCGGCCTGATACGCGATCAGCGTGTATTCCACGGCGTGGCTGCGATTGAACGCGTAGCCGGCGAAACCTTCGATGTCCGTGAAAAGGCGATCGGCGTCCGTGTCCGGCATGCCCGAGGTGTCGACGGCGCCCTGCACGAACTTGTCGCGCTGCTGGGCCATCATCACCGGGTCCTTTTTGCCCATCGCCTTGCGGAGCACGTCGGCTTCGCCAGGCGTGAAGCCGCAGAGGACACGGGCGATCTGCATCACCTGCTCCTGGTAGGCGATCACACCATAGGTGTCCTCGAGGATGGGCTTGAGGCTCGGCCACGGGTAGCTCACGGCCTCGGTCCCGGCGCGGCGCCGGATGTATGCCTCGGTGATGCCCGCATCGAGCGGGCCGGGACGGTTCAGGGCGTTAAGCGCGACGAGATCCTCGAAGCTGAGCGAAGCAGTTTTCGCCATCTCCTTCAGCAGGCGCCGCACGGACCCGCCCTCGAACTGGAACACGCCGGCGGTCTTCGCGCCCGAGAAAATCGCGAGCGTTGCCTCGTCGTCCAGCGGCAGCTTGTTGATGTCGACGCGGACGTTCCGGCGCTGGAAGATGAGCTTGAGCGCCTGGTCGAACATGTCGAGCGTGGACAGGCCGAGCACGTCGAGCTTGATGAGCCCCTGCTCTTCGCTGACGCGCTTGTCCCAGTTGATCACGCGCGCGTCGCCGCGCTTCTCTACCACCGCGCGCTTGGTGAGCGGCTCGCCCGCGACAACGACGCCGCCGGCGTGCGTGCCATAGGCTCGCATCTTGCCCTCGAGCTTCAGCGCCCGATCCCAGATGTGCGGGAACTGCTCCGCAAACACCTGGATCTCATGCGTGGTTTCGAACGCGTCCTTCAGCCCGGCCGAAACGCCGTGGGTGTCGCCGATGAACTTCGTGGCGCCCAGCTGGTCCTGCGGGAGGCCATAGATGCGCGCGACGTCACGGATCGCACCGCGGGCGCCCATGGTGTTGTAGTTCACGATGCCCGCGACGTTCTCCGCACCATACCGGTCTGCCAGGTAGGCGATCACCTCTTCGCGGCGCGTGGACATGAAGTCGAGGTCGGCGTCGGGGAGATCGAGACGATCGGGGTTGATGAAGCGCTCGAACAGCAGCTTGAACCGGATCGGGTCCACGTCGGTGATGCCGACGAGATAGGCGACCAGGCTGCCGCCCACGGAGCCGCGGCCCGGGCCGACATAAATGCCCTTGCTCTTCGACCAGCGAACGAGATCGGACACCAGCAGGAAGTACGGCGCAAAGCCGAGGCGCCGAAGCGTGTCGAGCTCGAACTGGAGGCGCGGCAGGTATTCCGCCTTGAGCTCCGCCGGGCTCGGCTGGTGCGCGAAGATGGGCGCGGTGAAGCGATCGCTCCAGCCTTCCTTGCATAGGCGCTTGAGCTCTTCGTCAGGATCGTTGGCGAGTGACGGCAGCGATGGGTCGAGCTTCGCCCATTTGTACTCGGCCAGCTCCACCAGACGCTCGGTGTTCATCAGCCCGCGCTTGAACTCGGCGCCCCAGTTGCGGCCATAGCGGTCGGCGACCGCGTTGCTGGCGCGCACTGTGGCGGCGGCCAGCTCCTTTACCGTGTGCGGCTGGTACCGCGGGACCGGCTGGAGGTAGTCGCTGTAGGGGCGACGATCGGCGATGCCCGCGTTGCAGCTATAAGCGTCGTCGTCGTGATCGAGCCAGAACGCCGGCTGCACCACCAGCGGCTCCCACTCGGGCATGGCGCTGAAACAGCCGTTCAACTTCGCCCAGTCGATCACGCGGTGGTTCTGTCGCGAGAAGTAGGGCGTGTCGCTCGGCACAAGCTCGTAGAAGCGCGCTACGAAGCGAACGCGCTGCGCGAGGTCAGACATCGCTTTGAGCATGTCGTCGCGCTGTGCGACGCTCTCAAGGTCACCGGTGCTTATGACGAGACAGTCATCGTCTAGCGTCGACGCGAGATCGTCCCAGGTGACCCGCGGGACGAAGTAGAAGCGGTCAGCGTCGAACCCGCGGGTAAGCAGGCGGTAGAGCGACCGCATGCCCTCGTCGTTGGTGGGGTAGAGCTTGAGGAAGCATGCTGTCTCGCGCTCGCTTTTGTCGCGGCCAGCGTCCTCCTCCATGATCACGCGGACGCGCACGCCGGCGAGGAGCCGCTTGTCGAGCTTGCCCAGCTTCTTCGTCGCCTCCACCACGGAGGAGATCGTCATAGTGTCGCAGATGCCAACGACGTCAGCGCCCGCCTTCTCGGCCACGGCCGGCAGATCGTCGATGCCCAGGATGGACTCGCCAAGGGAGAAGTCGGTGCGCACACCGAGCAGGGGGTGGATCATTTCAGCTCCAAGGTTGCACCGTTGCGCTGCACGCGCTTGCACACGGTGAGAATAGAAACGGTCGCGTAGGTGCTGCGCTGCGCGTTCTGAGCGCTGAGCGAGAAGCTTTGCGCGATGCACGCGGTCAATTCGCGCATCGTGTGCGGTCGCTCTCGCAGCGCGCTGATGACGGCCGCCATGATGCGGTTCACGCCGGCCACGACTTCGATATGCGCGTGCCGCGGGTCGATGCGATTACGAACCATTTTGTCGATTGTGGAATGCGCTCGCAGATCCAGGTGCGTCTTGAGCGCCATCACGCCTTCTTCGTCCGGCATCGGGGCGGGCGGGGTTGGCTCGGGCTTCTTGCGAGCAGCTGCCTTCTCGGCGCGCGTCTTCCAAGCCTCACTCATTTTCTTACCCGTGCCGTCGCTGAAGCGATCAAGCAGGCGCATCATCTGCGGCCGACGCTTGTCTACCATAGTGGCACAGTCGGCGTGCGCCGCGCACGCGGTGCAGTTCGGCGAGCCCGCGTCGAACGCGAGCGAGGAGCCGAAGCAACCAGGGGCGGGCATGTGTGTCACCTTGCACGGATCCAGATCAAAAAGGTGGGCGACATTCCTGTCGCCCGAGGTGAGGAGCCGAAGGTGAGCGCCTTCGACGGGAGTTGCTTATCCGAAGATGCGTTGCGCGGTCTGACGCACGGCCTCGGCCTGCGTGGAGTCCAGGCGATTTGCGTAGGCGAGCTCGATGCCCTTGCGGAACGCGCCGCCCTTGATCATGCCGATCATGGTCGCGCGGATCGATTCACGCGGTGAGATCGGGAGCGACAGTTCGCCATTGCCGTACATCTGGCGGATGCGGCTGGCGAAATCGACCATCTTCTCCGCGACGTCCTGGCTGACGCCGACGCGCTGCTTCAGGATTTCGATTTCCGTCTTCGTCTCGGGATAGTGGACCTGGATGGTCACGCCAAAGCGTGAGTAGGCGGCGGCGTTGCCGATCTTGGTGCCGCTGTAGAGACCGGTATCGTCGCCCGAGCCGTTGGTGTTGCCCGTCGCGATGAAGCGGAAATTCGGGTGCGGCTTGACCAGACGCTGATGGGGAGGGGCCTCCTTGATGTAGAGCGGCTTGCCCTCGAGGATCGGCTGATAGACCGCGATCACGGCGGGGTGCGCGAAGTCGTATTCGTCGGCGACATATACCCAGCCGCGCATCATGGCCTCGGCGAGGGGGCCGTAATCGAACTCGGTGCCCCCGTTGCGGACGACCATCTGCCCGATGATGTGCGCCTCTTCGGTGGTGTCGGTGTGCTGGACACGGACCCAGGGACGATGGAGGCGGGCGCAAATCTGCTCGACCAGCGACGTCTTGCCGGTGCCGTGCATCCCCCAGGCGAGCAGCGGGAAGTTGAGCTGCACGGCCATCACGGCATCCTTGAGCTCTTCGGCGCGGAAGACGTAGCTGTCGTCGATCGCCGGCACCGCCTCGGCATCGGAGACGTCCAGGTTTTGCATCACGTCGATCTGGATGGGGTCACCCTGCGACGCGCCGCGCTTGGGCGGCGAGCGAAGCTCGTCGGTCAGCGGCATGTCGAACACCTCGAACATGGGCTTCTTGACGGTCGTGCCCGGCTGGGTGAACGGGAGAACCTTGGCCGCCATCTTCTGGCTGGCCTCGTCCTGGGCGCGACGCTCAGCGGCCCGCCGGGCGGCGGCCTCTTCGAACGTTTTGCTTTTGGTCGGCGCTTCGGGGTAGTCCGCCTTGTACTTCTGCTCCGTGACGCCAGGATGGGCGTTCGCGAGATGCTTGGGGATGAAGTGCTCGGCCGATCCGCAGATCTGGCAGAGGACCTTATCGCCGGCTGCGTCGTAATAGCCTTCAGGCTGCTTGAGTGCGGTCGCGGTGCTCATTTCTCACTCCTCAGTGCGCTTTTGCGCTTTCGATGTGTGTCAGTTACCACACGCACAAACCAATTCAAGCGGGAATGTGTGTGGCAGTTCGCATTGGATCAGCCGACAATGAAGCGCTTTAGCAGCGCCAGCAGCTGCCGGGGCATCTCGTTGACATCGTTGATGACGATGGCGTTGCTGTAATAGGCGGTGGGGCCTGCATGCTGAATGCCCACGCCTACCAGGTCGATGCCCGAGGCCTCGATCGCCTTCACCACCTGGCGGGACTGCCGGGCATAGGCGCCATAGTCTTCCGCGCTGCGGGCTTCAAAGACCAGGCTGCCCGGCTCGCCGTCGGTCATGCAGATGAGGATCTTGCGGCGCTCCTTACGCTGCAGAAGGCGACGGGCTGCGAACTCAAGGCCACAACCTTCCGGCGTGTAACCCATGTTGTACCCGCATGCGCCGGTTTGGCCGCGTGAGTTGTGAACATGCCCGAAACGCCGCATCACCGGGATCGTCCAACGCTCCTCGAACGCCTTGAACTTCGGCATCACGATCGGGAACATGCGGTGAATCTTCGCAACCTCGTCCGCGGCGCGCACCTCCTGCAGGTAGCCATGTTCGCGGACGCGCGGATCCTCCGTTTTGTCGGTAAAGCCCAGGCACTCGAACGCGATGCCGAGTTTCGCGAGGACCGAACCAAGCGCGTATGAGGCCTCCGTGGCAAGCACGGTGCGGGCGCCGTTCATTGACCCGGAGCAGTCGATCAACAGCGACAAGGCGGTGTCGAGGCTCTCCGCCTCCTGCCGGCGCGTGAATACACGGTCGTCATTCGCCATGATGCGGTGCAGGTTCGGCCCATGCAGCCGGCCGGAACGCATGCCCGGCACGCGCTTGACCTGGCTACGGGCGGCGATCAGCCGGCGGAGATCCTTCTGCAGCGGCCCCGTCGCCGATGCGACCTTCTGATCGATACCTTCGAGGCTCACCTGATCGGGAATGGCGATGTCGACCATGGCGTCAAAGTCTCGCGTGAAGACGCGGAACTCTTCGCCAGCGGCATCCTCGATCTGCTTGCGGATGAACTCCTGCATCAAGGCGTCCATGTCCTTGATCTGAGAGGCGTCAACCTCGATGATCTTGTCGTCTTCCTCCTCGCGCTCGCTTTCAAAGTCGCCGCCGTGGTTCGTGTTGCTGACGTCCGGCCTGCGCGAGCCTGCGTCGACCGGGATGCTGCCGAACGGGAAATCCTCGAGGTCTTCGTCCTGCTCGTCCTCGGCGTCTTCCTCGTCGGTGTCGCTGGGGCGGCGGCGCGGGCCGTCCTCGTCGTTATCGAGGTCGGTGTCGAAGTCGATTTCGGCGCCATCGTCCTGGTAGTCCCAGTTCTCGAGCATGCTCTCGAGCCACTTGGCGTCTTCAACATAGCTGCGGAACTCAGGATCGCCGGCGACGTAGCGGTTCATCGCCGCGACGTGTTCGGGCGGCCAGAAGGTTTCGTCGGGACCACACTCGTCGATGAGGTCCATCGCTTCGTTGACGGAGAGCTTCATAATCAATTCCGCGATCCCTTCATCAGCTGCCCCAGGCGGCGGCGTGCATTGCGCAGCATGCCCGAAACTTCACTTTCCGACTTGCTCATCTCCTTCGAGATTTCACTCACCGACATCTTGCGTTGCTTATACAGAAATAGAGCTTTGCGTTCAGTGGGATCTAGTTGCTTCAGCGCGTCCGTGATCGAGAGACCGCTTTTCCCGCTGCCCGGGCGATCGCCTTCATCTTGGTCATCGGCGTCCCCATCATCTGCTTCTCCGGCGCTAACTTCCGAGTCGTCATCGGCGGCATCGCGGTCGTCTTCCCCGCTTTCGCCCTCGCCATGGTCGTCCGACGAACCGTCGCCTTCATCGTCCCCGCCGGTGCCCGCGCAGCTATCGGCGTCATCGCCATCTTCACCGTCGCTCTGACCTTCGCCGTCTCCGTGACCCTCTGCGTCGCCTTCGTCCTCGGCGCTTTCGTTCTGCCCCTGGTCGTCGGAGGCATCTTCTGCATCCGGGGTGTCGTCGGCGTCTTCATCCGAGGTGTCGTCCGAGGTGTCGTCGGCGTCTTCGTCTGCGGGATCGGGCGACGACGGTGCCGGCGGAGGCGGCGCCTTCTCTTCGCCCTTCTCGGGCTCGGGCTCGGGCTTGGGCTCGCGCTTGGGCGGCTTCATCGCCTCCAGCATCGCCTCGACGATCTCTTCGACGTCGTCGAAGGTCTCCATCGCCTTGAGGCGCCGGGAGAGATCGGGCAGGCGGCTTAGCAGCGGCATGAAGTGCGGCCAAAGCTTGTGAGCGTCCATATGCTCCTGAAAAGCCTTCTGACCGGCCAGCGCGCGCATTGCGGCCACCATGACCCCGCCGAGCGCCTGGCCGGCATCGCCAGAGGCAAGCGCCTTCTCGATCGCGGGATGGATCATGGTCGGGATGAACTGCTCGTACATCCGCTCGAGATTCTCTTTGGTGCCCGGCAGATCGCGCGGGAGAAGCTTCTCAAGCCGGATGTCCTCCACGATATTGATGAGCGCTGCGGCCTTTGCCGTCCGGCCGGCCTTCGTCGCGCGAGCGAACGGGGTATAGAAGATGTGGCCGACCTCATGGTCGAGGTAACCGTGGATCGCCGCGAGCAGCTCGTCCGACGCGTTGTCGTTCAACTCGGGCAGCACCAGCTTGAGCGCCTTGTTGCCCTTGGTAGCGACATAGGGCTGGTGGCCGCGGAATTGTACCGCGATGCCGTCCCGCGTGAGGAGCCGAACGGTCTTCGCCAGCGAGTCGCGATGCGACACTGCCTTCAACGCTCCCGGTGCGCTCATCGTTGCTCCTCCATGTGTGTGTTGCTCTGCATACGATCGCGATAAAGAAAGAGCGCGAAGCAGTCTAGTGGCTTCGCGCTCTTCTTTTGTGTCATGCTTTGGCAGCGAGCTCTTCAGCGACACCGCTTGCGATCGGTGTCAGAGCTTCGCCAGGAACTCGTCGAGCGCCTTCCGCTGTACCGGCGTAAGACCCGCCGGGTGGTGGTTGCGGATCGCCTCGACGATCGGCACTTCGCCCAGGCTCATCCAGCGACGCGACGGATTACGATCGGTCACAACGTCACGCAGCACATTCACGACATTCTGCGGCAGGCTGTCGAGCTCGGCGCCGGCCAGCGCCTCCAGGTCGGTCGCTACGAAGCTGTCGCTACCCTTCGCCTTGGGGGCGGCCCGGGCGCCAGAGAGCATGCGCGCCCAGTCGATTTCGGGGTGCCGCTGCTCGAGCACAGCCATGATGAAATCGCCAGCGTTGAGCTTGAGAACGCGAGCAATGTCCGGGGCACGATCGATGGGAATGGGCACGCGGCCGGCGGCCATGTGCGACAGCACCACGGCCGTCTTGTAGTTCAACAGCTTTGCGACGGCGCGCTGGTTCCACTGCTTCTCACGCTCGACCTGATTAAGGCCGTCCGCGAGCATTTTGGTAGCACGGGTGTGCTGAAAGGGGTAATCACCCTCCGCTGCGTTCAGATTGATTGCCGTCGTTACTGCCATCTTATTTGCCTCCTCGTTGCTGCGTCGCTCGCTGCCTGACGCTGGTGTTAACACACACTTGGTTAGCGACACTGCACACGTTGTCAACAGTGTTACTCTCGCTAACAGGGCATTTCGTCAGAACGAAAACAGAACATACTGGCTCAGTCACCTCCATTCGCTTGGAAAGCTTCGAAGCCACGAAATATGTGTCGACATGCACACCAACATGAACGGCATGTTAACGCCTACCATTTCGGGTATGTTTCGGACGGCACTACGCGTAAGGGTTCCGCAATTTGATCTTGATCCCCAGTGCCTTCGAATACGGCAATGCTCGATCAATAGCTTTCCTTACGATCTCACCCGCAACCTCGGCCGGATCCTTCCCCCGCGGCAAGAAGCCGATGCGGACTGCGAAGCCGTAGCGCACCAGTTTTTCAGCGGCTTTGACGGCGCCAGTCAGCGCCGCGCGCTCGCCGTCCCAAAGGATGGTGATGATCTTGAGCCCTGCCGCCTTTAGCTCCATCAGCGCCTGCAGCTGCGTCGGCATGCCAGGCTCAGCGTCCAAGGTGAGATTCTTGCCGAATGAGCCGATGGCCCCGATCCCGCGCCAGTTGCGATCGCCGTCTATTGCAGCCTGGATTGCCCAAACGTCGGGCGCGCCTTCCCCCATCACGGCGTGCGCCCAGCCCTCCACCTTCGCGCGATGGCCGTTATAGAGGTACCTTGCCGTGGAGCTCAGGCGAGCGGGGAAGAGATACTTTGGATCCGCTTTTCCCGTGACATCGCGGCCCTGGAATGTGACCAGTTGCCCGCCGAGATCCCGGATGGGGATGATCACACGGCCGGAAAACACCTTGCGCCGGTCATTGCCGTCCTCGTCCTTATAGAAGAACGCTCCATCGTGACACATCCTTAGCTCGAACGCCGTCTGGATGGCGGCCGAGAAGCCGCGGTCGTTCAGGTAGGGAATGCCCGCGGCGCCGGCGGCCACACTCATCGGGAGCTTGAGTGCGCCCGACAATGCGGGGGTTACCTGCTTCCGCACGCGCTGCTTGGGCCGCCAGCCGCCGCCCTTTGCGATCTCGTCAAACTTCGCGCCAATCGCCTTGTTGTCCTCTGTCGCCAGGTGAGCGGCGGCGAAAGTCCACAGGTTGAATTTCGTGTCGCAAGAGCCGTGGAAGCAGTTGCCGTAGCCCGAGTCTACTCCCAGGTAGACCTTCCAGCTGGACCCGCCGCACTTGGGGCACTCGCGAATGTTGAACTGGCGCCCGCGGCTGCCAGATGTCTGGCGATATTCGATCCCCTCATATTCAAGGAAGTCTTCCGGCGTGACGTTCTGGTAGCCGCTATCGCCGTTCATCAGTCGAAGCCCATGAACTCGGTGAGGAACCGCATGCACTTCAGGTCCTGCTTGAACCGCATCCGCACACCGCTCTCGGCGTTTCGCATTTCGGAGAAGTAGAGAACCACCTCACCGTTCGCGCGCTCGTCGACCGACTGGTTGATGGTGATCAGCACGTCGGCCGTGCGGACCACTTCGTAATCGTCGGCCGCGTCAGTGCCGTCCGAGACGTTTCGCTGCGCCTTCTGAGTGCCGGTGCGGTTGGTCTGGTAGCCGGTGATGACCGCGGCGTTGAAGGTGGTCCCCATCGCGCGCAAGTCCTGACCGACTTCGGCCAAGCCGAACCGCTTGTCCTGGTACTGCTGCTCCGGCCTCATGATGCCCAGGTAGTCGACGACGATCAGGTCATAGTCCTGGCCGTTCGCCTGCTTCTTCTTCAGGATGCGGACGAGCTCAGAGACCTTGAGCGTGCGGATCGGGAACGCCTGGACGTCGAAGACGCCGAGGCCGGGCTTCTTCTCCCATGCCTCGAGCGCGGCATCGACTTCGGCCTGGCGCTGGACCAGCTCCTTGAAGGCCACACCAGAGACGTTCGCGTCGCTGCGATCCTCGATGATGTCCTCAGAGACTTCGCAGCTGGCATAGAAGACGCGGAAGCCCGCCTCGGCCGCCTTGAGCGCGAAGGTGATCATCGAGGCGGTCTTGCCCGACTTCGGCGGCCCCATGAGGATATTCAGCTCCTTGCGACCCCAGCCGCGGTGCGGCGTCAGCTGGTTGTCGAGCTCGGGGAAGCCGGTGGTGATGCCGCCGTTCGTGTAGCCGCCTGCTGCTGCCTGCGCGCGCCGCTGCTGACGGTTCGCGCGCCCCGACGTGAAGGTGCGCGCCACCTGCGCGTCCGTCGCGCCGACCTGCTTCGCCTCCTCAATTGCGGCGAGCCCCTTGAAGATCTTGGTCTGATCTTGGCTATCCAGCGCGTCAGCGAGGCCCATTGTGGCGTTCTCGAGCGCGGCGTGGCGGGCGAAATCGGCGATGGTGTCGATCACGAACTGTCGGTCGGCCAGCGGATCGCGGTGCAGCACGCCGAGAAGCCGCTTCACCTCATCGAAGTCGGCGATCTTCACCTTCTTCGCAGCGACGAGGCGCTTCATCACCTGCACATAGGTCTGCAGGGTGGGGCAGTGGCCGTATTTCTCCAGGTAGATCTTCTGGATCGCGACGATCGCGGCGAGGGACTCGTTCTCGAAATACTCGGGCAGCACCAGGCCGCCGACCGATTGCACGAACACGTTGTCGCGCAGATAGTGGGCAGCAAGCTGCTCCTGAAAGGCTTGATCGAACTGAGACATGAACCCTCTGGTGTGTGTCACTTCGCATACGCTGCAGGGTGCGATGCGTCAATGCGGTTTGCAGCCGCGGATCAATTAGCGATGAGGCGGGCGCGCTCGACTTGATGCTTGCCGAAAAAGGCGAGGGCGTCATCCACGGGCAGCTGGGGCGTGCGGTAGACGACGTTGGCGAGACCGGTCGCCTTATCTGCGCGCTGCTGGATCTGTTCTATCAGCCAGGCGCGATAGGCGTCCTGGGCGGGCAGCCCGGCGTAGTTTTCCACCTTGAACATAGGGTGCTGCGCGGTGAAAAGCCGGCTCTCGCTCAGCTTCTCCCATTCTTCGACCACCAGGGCGCCGAGCTTGGGGGAATAGAGCTGCGCGGGCTGGGGCAAGCGGGTCCACATCGTGTCGATCGCCACTTGGTTCGCCAGCCGGACGAACTGGTCATAGGGCATGCCGAGCGCGTCACAGGTGAGCATCGCGTTCCACATGCCGGTGATGTGCTTGGCATCGCGGTCCCAGATCTCCTCCACCGTGTACTGGACCGGAGCCACGCCGATCAGCGCGGACCCCAGGCGCTTCCCCTGTGAGGCGGACTGCCGGGCGCGCTCGCGAGTGAAGCGACGCGCTGCGATCTTGAAGGACCGATAATAGTGGTGCGCGAAGAGCAGGAAGCTGTGGCCCGGCGATAGCCGGCGATAGTCCCACCACTTCGTCCCGTAGACCGCCGCGACGTCCTTGATGTGCCGCTTGGGCACATGCGCCGCGATCAGGCCCTCGATCCTGGCGGCCGGCAGGTTCGTTCCGAAGAACGCGCCCTGCACGGCCGCCATAAGGACGGCGTCGTCAGCGTGATCCTGTGCTGAGAAGACGCCGAGGGTCATGCGTTGCCGAGCGGCTGGGCGGAGTAGTTGAAGAAGTCAGGCACGGGGTTGGTGACCGGAGCGTCGCGCTCGCGCGGCTCATCGGCGTAGCCGAGGCACACTTCCTTCGCGATGCCCGAGCGCACGATGTCATCGATCCCGAAGCGCACATAGCCGAACTGCGGGTGGCTCTTGAAGCGCTTGACCGCGTCAGCGAGGCCGGAAGGGCCGGTGATGTCCGTCTGCTTCAGGTCGCCGTCGACGATCATCGACGTGCCTTCACCGATGCGGGACAGGAACATCTTCATCTGCTTGGGCGTGGTGTTCTGCGCCTCGTCCAGCAGCACCGTGCAGTTCGAGAAGGTTCGACCGCGCAGCATGCCCAGCGGGGCGATCTCGATCCGGCCCGTCTTGAGGAGGTACTCGACGAAGCTGGTTCCCAGGCGCTCGTTCAGAATGTCGATGACTGGCTGCGCCCAGGGGAGGACCTTGTCTTCGAGCTCGCCCGGGAAGAAGCCGAGCTCTTCGCCGGCGCCGACTGCGGGGCGGGTCAGGACGAAACGATGCTCGTTGTCCTCGATCAGACGGTCGGCCGCGGTCGCAGTGGGAACGAACGTCTTGCCGGTGCCGAACTCGCCCTCAACGAAGGTGATCGGGTAGACGTTGACGGCGTTGGCAAGCGAGGCTTGAGCGTCGGTCAGTGGTGCCCAGGCCTTGCGCTTGAAGGGGGCACGGGGAACTTGGAGGCTGTCACCGGGAAGCTCGTTGCGCGGCGCACGCTGCTGTTTGCTGTTGCGGCGCGCTTGCTTCCCGGTGTTACGGGCCTGCTTGGTCATTAGTCACTCCTAACGCTGTGCGTTGACGTGTGCGTTCTTGCACACACATTCTACACGACGCAAGAAGTTTCGTCGCGGCTTAATCGCCGCGCGTTATGCCAGCTCGAAATGCGGGCTGTCGGTCTCGCCCTTTTCCCGCGGCCGGCCGTTCTGGTTCCAGTCGGCGCCCCAGCGGAGCGAGACCCTCTCGAGCTTGGCTGCCTCAAGCACCAGCTTGGCCAGGGCGTCGAACCGCTTCAGGTTGTTCCAGTCGACGGGGTAGGGGATCAGATCCACCGCGTGCCCGAAGCCGTCCTTCTGTTTGCGGTGCTTGCTGTTCAGCGGATCGCTGAGCCAGGTGACCTTCGGCAGTCCCGGCGCCGCATGCACCGCCGGGACGCCCTTGGCGGCGCACTGGGCCGCAGTACGACCCTTGCCGTAGTTGATATAGCACTGCTGATCGGTGCGCACGCCCTCGATTACCTTGAAGTCCAGGTCGGCGGTTGCCATCAGAGCAGCGCGCGTCACCACGCGCACGATATCGGGATGAACACCCTTCAGATGGGCAAGGGATTCACTGCCCAGACGGATTGCCATTGCTCTCTCCTACTGTGTGTTTCGTACCGCATAGGCCGCGGTCGCGGGTTTGGTTGGGACGGTTTGCGAGGGGCGGCTCAGCCAGAGCGCGAGCGCGGCAAACCCCCTCACTTCAAGCCGTCCTTGTCGGCGTCGGCGTCGCCCACGCTCTTGCCGAAGGTGGGCAGGAACATGCGCGCGAAGTAGCTGGCGACCTTGATCGGGCTATCCGCGAACTGCCGGCTGGTCTTGAGCACGCCGGCAAGGACGTTCTCGCAAACGACCGCAGCCACGCCAGCCAGGAACAGGGTCGCGTAGAAGTTCCAGTGCAGATCCTGCAGAAACCCCCAGCCTACAACGGCGCCTGCGCCACCATAGACGCAGCCGGCCAGCAGCGAGGTCCAGCGGCGCTTCACGTCGCTGACCATGGACTGCAGCAGGATCAGGATCGCTCCGCCCGTGAACAGCCAGATGTGCTGGATGAGCGTTGCCTTCTCGTTCTCAATCGGCACTTCGGTTCCCTTCGCCCCACAGATACTTGTCGACGGGACCGACCTCCTTGCTCAGCGTGACCGCGACGAAGATGTGCGCGAGTGTGAACAGGATGCCGGCGACTGCGTGAATGAAGAAGAAGCGCTGCCCGTAGGGGGTAGCGATGCTCCAGTCGTTGCGAATGCCGAACTCGACCAGGACGCCGGTCAGGTACAGCGATAGGCAGGTACTGGCGGTGACCCAGGCGTAGAGCACCGCATTGCGCTTGCCTCGGAAGTAGTCGGGCACTTTGAAGCGCCAGTGCTTCCCGGAGCCGACCGCCACGATACCCGAGATGATCGCGAGGATCGACATGACGAGCGTGAAGCCCACAATCATGCGGCGCGCTCGCTGGGGCTGTGAAAGCCTACCGGGCTTGTCGGTTTGTGTTCAGCCTGCACATCGACGGGCTGATCGCTCTCATATTCGATGGCGATTGCCATCTTCCGGCGGCGGGCGCGAAGGAAAAGCCAGACGGCAACCCCCAGCGCGAGCAAGCCAATGCTCATCCAATTCATGCGCTTCCTCGCGTGTGCGTGTCAGTTGGCACATACTAACATGAACGCGAAGAAGCGGCAATGAAGGCTTAGGTGGCGGGCTGCTCCACCAGCGTCTTGGACAGCTCCTCGATCTGCTGTGCGATCGGGAGCGCGTCGTAGCGCAGGATGGTGCTGACCCGCTCCAGCCGGGTGTAGGTGTCCCGGTCGATCGTAGGCATCGAGGCGCTGATCGACTGTACGACAGAGTTGATCATCGCGGGCGTGAGGATGTCGGCGAGCGTGCCGAAAGACTTGAGCTTGGCAATCCGCGCAGCTTCCTTCTCCTGCTGGGCAGCGCGGGCTTGCTTCTCCTGCAGCGCCTGAAGTGTAGCGAGCTCCTCCGCCGTCAGCGTGTCTTGTTCCATAACCATGTCTTCTCCTTAGCTTTGATCGTTCGTTTCTTCCGACGAAGGGAACGGTGAGGGCACCATCTCGAAGGAGTGCCCCTCCTGCGCGTTCATGAGCAAGTCCTCCGGGGACTCCGCGTAGACCCGCTTCACTTCCACGCCGTTCTCTTTTACTGCATACCAGGGCATTCCTACCTCTTCACTTCTTCTGCCATGAGCTGGACATAGCTGACGTCGAAAAACGCCGCGGCCGAGGTCGAGTTTGTTTTCGTCACCTCAAACTCGAGCCACATCGTCGTTGTGCCCGGCAGCGGTGCGGTGAGTGCCCAGAACGTGTATGGGGTGCGCTTGTAGGGATCGACAGGGATGGTCCTGCTGATGGGGAACACCTCGCCATTGGACTGCCTGAGCATGAGCCTGGCGTTGCAGCCGCCGGTCCCCTGCGTATCCTGGGAAAGGATTGCCTCGAACTGGGCATCGACCCGCATGCGGCCGCCAGTGTACCCGAAGGTGATGGCTTCCGAGTTAGTTCTCGTCACCGTGAACTGGGGGCCGCTCGCCGTGGCGCGGAACCCGAGTTGCACTGTGCTCACAGCGTTCGAGATCGAGCTATTGGCCATCGCTCGCGTATTGACGGACCCGGTGACGAACAAGTCCCCGCTGATCAACACGTCACCGACGATGTCGACGCCAGCGCGACCGTTCGCATCCGCGCGGATCATCAGCTGAGCGCGGTTATTCCCCGCAACCGCAACGACTTCCCAGAAGGCAGCGGTGCGACCGTTCAGGTTCGAAACCGCGCTCTCCGTAGTGGTGACGCGCGCGGTCAGGTTGCCGGTGCTGTCGAGCGCCTTCTTACCCTTTATTTCGCCGTCCGTAGCCGGTCGAACGACGCACCGGTGCCAGTAGGTGTCGCTCGAAGACCCATCAAACCCGAAGGCCTCCCAGCCGCCCATTGCATGAAGCGACAAATTGGTCTGCGCGGAATTGTAGACCAGAACACTCCAGGTTCGACGATTATACCCAGGACCTGAATACGTAAAATCGTTGATGTCGGGTGTATTACCAAAGCCAATTTTATAATTCTCGCGGTACCAGAAGTCGATGTAAATTCCCGACCCCTGCCAATTGCCCTCGAACTGCTCAACCTCTGCCTCGATGACATACCAGCCCGCGGGGATATTTTCGAGATCCTGCTTCAGGCCGATGTTACTGTTACCGACGCGGTGCATGTAGACTGGCACCGTACCATTGCGCCCGGGGTTTGTGGTCGACGGAGTAACGGTCGACCCGTTACCTCCTCCCCACGGGTTCCAGCCTGTTGGAGCAGAGCCGGTGAAAGGTGCAGTGAACCGCGCGTTTTTGTTCATTGCGATATCAGACGACGCTTCAATGACGGCGGTTCGCGACGCCAAGGCGCCGGTGTCGCTGACGCGCGCCGTTTCTTCGGACTGGATCCTCGCCAGCAGCTGGCTGCCCTGCGAGCCGTCGAGCTGCGCCTCCGTTTTGGTGATCCGGTCGCCCAACGCGCTGTCCTGCGCGGCCCTGGTCGTCTCTTCGGTCACGATGCGAGCAATCGCCTGGCTGGAGACCTCCAACGCGCGCCCTGCCTTCACTTCCGCATCGCTCGCGACACGGATGGAGCAGCGGTGCCAGGTTAGGTCCTTATCGTCAGACCCGAACCCAGTATAGTTGGTCATCAGGTGGAAGTTGCCGTCAGCGTCGGCATCCTTGTGAACCAGCAGGCTCCAACGGCGGTTGCCGAGTTGAGTGGCGCTGGCGACATCCGCGTTGTCGGGTGCCGTGTCGAAGGTCAGGTTCCAACGGCCGGAGATAGACACGCCGGCGCCCCGCCAGCTGCCGCTGTTCAGATCAACATCCGCTTCGATGACATACCAGCCCGCACCCTTGAGGGTCGCGAGGGACTGATACACGCCGGAATTGATGTTGCCGGAGGACGTCTGTCGCAAAGCCCAGGTCTGCGATACGCGATCTTCGGTTACCCGGGAGATCGTATGCACGTCGCCCCAGAACTGCCACCCTGTCGGAATTTCCTGGCCATCAGGCCAGATCTCGAAGAATGCGTTGGCGTTCAGCGCGCCAGTAGCCGCGCCATTAGACGACTCCACCACGCTTACCCGATTTGCCAAGGCATCGTCGGCCGTCGCGCGCGCGGTCTCTTCAATGATGATGCGTGCCTTCAGCGCGCTGTCCTGATCGCCCTTGAGCTGAGCTTCAGTGGTCGAAAGCCGATCGCTCAGCGCCACGTTGTCGCGCGCGCGGACAAGCGCCTCGTCGGTCACCGCAGCTTCGGCCCGGTCTGCGATGGTCTTGGCGCTGACGATGGAGGTCGTGAGCGTACCCTCGGCACCCTTGGCCCGTTCGACCTCCGCGGTCAGGTCGCTCCGCACCTTCTCCGCCTCGGCGCGCGCGGCGTCGACAGCCTGGTCGATCTCTGCCTTCACCTTCAGGAACTGATCGCGCGCGGCAACGACGTTACCCGTCGCGTCCTTGACGGCGTCGGCGATGTCTTCTGCCGGCACGCCGCCGACGCTCGTTCCCGGCGGGGCGCCGACCGTCGCATTGTTGGCGGGCTTGCCTGGTCCGTTCACACCGTCCCAGTCAGCGAGCTTGGAGGCTCGATCGATGATTGCGGCGTCGAGATCCGCCTGCGCCGCATTCATGGTGGCGAACGCGGCCTGAAATTCCGCGGGCTCCACGGGGGTGTCTTGCGTGAAGTCGTTCCACTTGGGCTCGAGCCCAGCGAGGTACGCGCGCAGCGCGACGTTCGCGCCGTTGGCCGCGTCGATGTAGGTGTCCACGCCGCCGAGCTGGAGCGCCTTTGCGCGCGAGGCGTTTAATGAAGCGGTCAGCTGGTTGTAGAGCAGCAGCACCTGCGGCTTCTCTGCGCGCGACAGTACCCGGTCGCTCGTGACGCCCAGTAGGTCGAGAATGACCTGGCTGGCGTCTACGCCGTGGATGGTGCCTGTGATGTCGCCATTGAACGAGATCTTGTCGACCGGGCGGTAGCGCAGCGTTTGCGCAGCCATCCAGTCAGAGAAGATGAAGCCGCCCGGCGCGACATCGTCATCTACCTTGCGGTAGCCGCGGACCTTGAAGCTGTAGAACTTGTCGGCGGCCACCCCAGGCAGGATGATCGAGCGCTTGCTCGAGGGTACGAAAACAGAAGTCTCGGGGAGCGTCGTCATGCGGGGAGTATATACGTGTGTCGTCACACACGCAATAAAGGCGTGCGCGACAACACACTGTTAGGCGGTTTCTGCGCTCCAAGCCACCTCGAAGCCATCGATCGAAGCGTCCTTGCCCTTCCACTCCCACTCGAAGCTGATGTCGGCGGAGCCATCGCTGTTGATGACATGCTCGACATCGCCGGCGGACGTAATCGGCGCCATGATTGCGCTCCCGTCCCGGTTGTTGCCTTTGGTCGGATCGGTCGGCGCGTACGGACTCACGGCGATAGAGAACTTCTTCTCCACCCACTCGGAAAGGCTCGAATCACTGGTGGAACGGACCTGAGCCACATAATTCCCCGTGTCGAGGCCCGAGATCGTGAGCGACCGCTCGACGTGCTCGCCAAGACTGGTCCAGGTCTGCGCGGTCGCGCGCCGATAACGCGCCTCGTAGGCTTGGACCCCGGTCATATCGGCTGGCTCATCCCACGCCATCTCAGCGACGCCAACGACAGCAAAGTTCGTCGGCGTCACCGCGACGTTTCGAGGACCGTCCAGCGCGGCATAGAGAACTGCCACCGTCCCCTTCACAGAGGGCGCGGACGCGAATGGAGCGCGATCGCCGCGGGTGTTATAGGCCACCACCTTGAACTCGGGCACATCGCCCTCATTCACCGCGACCATCAACTCGTTCGAGTTCACCGCAGAACCGGCCGAGCGGAAGGCTGAGCCGTTAATGCTGACGTAGACGTCGGCGCCCGCATAATTGCGAATGTTGATCGGGTTCCAGTGCACGCGCGCCGTGATGGTTTTGCGATTGGCTGCGACCAGGCGCTCGTAGTCGAACAGGAGCATTGAGACATGCGGGACCTGACGGTCGGTGACCACCGTCACCGGGATCGGGATCTCGACTTCAGCCGGCCCATAGACGCCTTCGTGATATTCGACGAAGGTCAGTCGGCGCTTCTCGATGCCCGACCCGCTGATCCCGGTGAGGGTGTATGGCTTCCGAACCTGCTCGATCTTGCCAAAGATGAAGTTCGCCCCCTCGGCGGGCGCTTGTGGGAGATCGGCGACGAGCTCGACCACATTGGTCTCAGCCGGGCCGCTCGTGGTGACGTCATACTGCAGGACGACGTCCGTCGCCCACAGGTTCACCTGCGTGCCTGGGAACATCAGCGGCGGCTTCACGGCCAACGTGATCGTGTGATAGGGATTTCCGTCCCGAAGCTGCACGATCTCGTAGTCCTGGCCGTCCATGATGAGACGCTTGGCCTTGGTCGCCTCGACACTATCGCCGGTCACCAGAAGCTTCTGCCCTACGATGCTGTAGATCGCGTTCTGGCCGGTGTGGATGGCGTCGAAGTGGACGATGGTCGAGTAGCGGGCACCTGCCTCGATCTGCACGTTCTGGTCGAGCACGAGCTTCCGCGTTGTGCTGCCCGCGAACAGACGGCCGCTGTTCGCCCAGGCCATCATGTCGTGCTGGATCAGCGCGACGTCGCCCAGCAGCACGTTGATGGAGTCCATGGCCGTGTCGAACGTCAGCGTGCGGATCAGCAGCCGGTTCTGGTAGATGGCGCGCCACAGCTCCTTCGTGGCCTGGGTCACGTTGTCGATGCCGGGGAACGACACCTGCGCCACGCGCGAGATCTCGTTGAAGGTCACCGCCTTGGGGTCGACGTACCGGATCGTCTTCTGCTTGTTGCGGTCGTTGCGGTCGTAATAGGTGATCTCGTATTCGTTCGACCGGTCGGCCATGGACATGTAGCTCAGCTCGAGCGAACCCTTGAGGATGTTCGCCTGAGTAAAGCTGGCGACCGGCTCGCGTGGCTTATCGACTGCGACGCTGATCTTGGTGCCGAATGGGATGGGTGCTGCGTGGCCGATCCGCCAGACCGCGCGCAGCGCATCGCTGAGATTTGAGTTGGTGTCGAACACGCCGTTGAAGGTGATATTGTTCGCCGCGCAGTATTCAGCGAACTCAATGATCCGCGGCCAGTCGATGCGCCTGGTCGGAACGCCGGCGCCTCGCTCGATGCCGGCCAGGATGTCGACACCGCACCACGCGGGGTTGTTCGTCCACGCCTTCTCGGTCGGATTGCCCTCGATGTCATAGAGCTGAACGCGACTGCCCTTCACGCGCGCGGTGACGGTCGGGATGGCGCTCAGCTGCTCGTTGAGCTTGATCTTCAAGGCCAGGTATGCGGTGCCGCGCATCGCCACTGGATCCACCGTGATCTCCGCGACGTCGGTCAGATAAACCTCGTCCAGCTTGTACTGATCGGTGGAGGTGGCGTTCGTTCGCCGGATGCGGGTCTGATAGAAGCCATGCGCCAGCTGCGCGGACTCGAAGGAGCGGCGGATCTGGCGAGTGCGGCTGTCGGTGACCGTTTGTGAGAACGTGGCTACGCTGGGGTATGCCACAAGCCGCGTGATCTGTGCGCCCGGCGCCGCTCGCACCTCGTAGTCGCCACGCGGCAGCGCGACGTCATACTGGCCGGAGACGTAGGGCGTGATGTCGGTGTCGCCGGCAATGCTGCCGTCCCCACTGGCGTCGAAGATGTACCCGGGCGAAGCGACGGCGTTCAAGGGCACGGTGACCCACTCGTCGGTCCCGGCCTTGCGATACTGGACGGCGCCGGTGCTCTGCGAAACCTCCGAGGTCTTGGTTTGCGAGTGGGCGATGAAGCGCAGGATGTCCTTCAGCTGCACGCCATCGCGGTCGATGTCGATATAGTCGTAGGAGCCGTTCTGCCACTCGACCGGCTGGTAGTTGCCCAGCGGCTCGCGAGTAACCGGATCGACCTGCCGCGCCTCCATCTGGAAGGTGACAGAGCGATTGCTATAATCGCCCTTCTTGCTGTCGATGTTCACCAGGCCCTGCGAGAAGGCCACATCCCATCGGATCTTGTCGACCGCGGAGGTGGTATAGTGCTCGACCCAACCCGTATCGATCTTCTGGGACTTGTTGCTCTGGACCGTCGAGCCGTCAAACCAGGGGTGCGCCGCCTCATTCAGCGTGCCCTTGCTCACATAGTATTCGACGTCCGTGAACGAGCTGATCGGCTGCTCATTGAGCTCGATGCCTTCCACGCTCTCCACTTCCCCGTCGTTGAGCACGACGCGCATGTAGAGGTACTGATCGTCCCCCACATTCTTAGTGAAGCAGTCGGCCAGGTTGCCCGCCGTGCGGAACTCGCCGTAGATGACAGGGTAGGGGATGTTCTCCGTTGCGGAGTTCTTCGCGCCGTCGATGCCGTAGGATCGGCTGTCGTCGTTATCCGCCTTTTTCGGAGCCTTGGGCGCCAGTAGGAACGCGCTGGCCAGGCCGAGGCCGATCGCGATGCCGATCGATGCGATCTGGCCGATACCGGGGATGAACTGGACGGCGATCATCGCGACCTGCATCAGCACGCGCAGCACCGACTTGAACCCGTCGCCGCCCTGGGGGACGAGCACGAGACCCAACTGGTCGCCGCGTGAGAGCTTGTGGCCGAGTTTGTCGGCCGGCTGGATCTCCTCCCCATTGAGGAAGACCATCCACTCGCACTCTTCGGGCAGGCCTTCGAGATAGTCGGAAAGCGTCGCAGACTTGCGCCAGGCAAGCTCGTGCTTCTCGACGGTCTCGGGCTCGAAGGCGTTGTAGAGCACGCTGAGGTGCACGACGTTCTTCTGGCGCGGCGGCTTAACCATAGACATAGGCTCCCAGCGGCTTGATGAGGGGGTCGCTGAGCCGGTCGGTAGTCACGCCAGTCGCGCCGGTGGTGTGGAGGTAGCGATCGCGCGCGATCGTGTAGCCGACATGGGCACCGAGCCCCTCGACGCGTAGCGTGACGAGCGAGTTGACGGTACCGAGCGGCACGCGCCTCCAGCGTCCCTTTTCGCGATCGATCAGGCTCTCGACCTCCTCGAGACTGCCGGGCGACACGAAGTCGGGGAGCTCGACGCCGTTACGACGGAACATCTCCTTGGCCAGGCCGTAGCAATCGAAAGTGCCCGGCCCGCGTGCGCCGCGCTCGAAGGGGAGCCCGAGGAGGTCGAAATAGTGGGGAACGACTTCAGCGATCATTCCCAGATTGTAGCATATGTGTGTTCCAGTCACCACATTACAAGTTCATGCGAACCAGGCCTGTGAGCGCCCGAAAGTTGAGCAGGTTGCCCTTGACCGCGCACCCCCTAGGCCCGTCGCGGGTATAGTCGCAAACTGTCTCGGCGCCGGTGTATCCGCAGCCGTAGCCCCGGAAGCGCCATGCGCAGCTCGTCTTCGACTGCCGATGCTTGGGAAAGGCGATGTTGAGAAGGTTCTCGGCGCCGAGGGTGAAGCTGACCGCGTAATCCTTCACGCTGGAGGTGACGATCTGGAACCTCTCCTCGAACTCGACAGGGCGATCCAGCCGCGCTGTGTTGAGCACGATCATGACCGCCTCGGAGAAGATGCCGCCGGCCATCTCTTCCATGCGACGCTGAATGAAGCCGGTCTGATCCTGCGCCTCGATGGAGACCGAGGGAGCCTCATTCTGTTTCTGGTCGACATTGAGGCTGAAATTGCCCGCCAGGAACACGCGCGGCTTTCCGTCGCCATCCACCCCGAACACGATGTTCTCAGGGTTGCGGGCGATGCGGATGGTGTCGACCGTCTGCCGCGTGTTCGGATTGACGATGTTGACCTCGAGGAGAATGACCCAGGCCGTGTCAGACGAAACCTTGTTCTTGTCGATCACGCTCGCGACGGAAAGCTGGCGGCCCAAAACTATACCTCAGTCATCTTGATGGTGATGTCCCACATGCGATTGCGGCCGACACCCACATACTTCGTCTTCACCTCGTCGAACCGAACCTGGTGAAAGGTTCCATGCAGATAGTCGAAGTAGGTGAACGGAAGGCTTCGTGTGTGTGCGGCTTCGAACGCCATTATGGTCTGATAATCGGCGTGAGGCAATGCGATAAATCCGGTCGTGAACGTGATCCGCCGCGCGCGGGTGAACCGCGGACGACGGAACTCGTAACCGCCTTCGGTGTCGCTCTTGACGGTGTTATCCTCCAGGACACGATCGAAGAGCGACGGGCTCTCGCCGCGCGAAAGGACCGGTTGGGTAGGGAACTGCGCCATTACTGCCTCACTGCCGCGACCGCGTTGCGCAGCCGCCCATCTTTGCCCATGGCCTCCAGGACCACATCGACGATCATGTCCCGGCCGTTGAACCGGGTGTCACCCTGTTCAGCGTCGACTTCATGGCCGCTGTTGTTGATGACGTTGACCTCGACCTTCGCCGGGTGGCCGCCGCCGTAGCCCGTCTTGCCGAGGAGCCGCTGCTGCTCGCGGGTCAGCACCACCTCGTCGTCCAGGCCGATCATCGGAACCTCACCCGACTTCAGCTGACGGCCGCCGATCCAGCCGCCGCCGTGATACTTCTTGGCGTTGGCGAACACGTCAGCAGGGACGTGTGCGCTTGCCGACGCGGCGCCGATGACGCCGCCAGTGTGTGCGGTGCCCACCAGAACGCTGCCGATGCCACCCAGAACGCCCTTCAGGGGGCCGCCGAGCGGGATGCCGTTGCCGATGCCCGGACCCATATCGAACGTGGGCTGGTCGCCAGGCATGATGTTGCTCCCGCCCGAACCGTAGCCGATCTGTGCGCCCGAGTTGACCTTGCCGGTCGTAGAGAAGCCGCCGCCGAGCTGCCCCTTCAGGAACGTGCCCATCGACACCTTCTCGCCGGCAGCATTGTTCGCCATGCCGATTGCCGACAGGATCGAGTATGCGATCATCGCCTGGAGGATCACCTGCAGGATCTTCTTCAGGATGTCGCCAACCAGGTCGCCGAAGTTGGTGTTCGCCTCCGTCATGCCCTGGACGATTGAACCGAGCGCCTGGGCCATGGACTGCTGGATGCCCTGGCCGAGGCTCGCCCACTGGCGCGCCTGCTGGATGAGCGCACCTTCGGCCG
The DNA here is from genome assembly GCF_900114095.1 of Sphingomonas sp. NFR04. Classification (GTDB taxonomy): domain Bacteria; phylum Pseudomonadota; class Alphaproteobacteria; order Sphingomonadales; family Sphingomonadaceae; genus Sphingomonas. The sequence continues at coordinate 107,893 of NZ_FORV01000002.1, forward strand.
CGCGCTCGTTGCGCGCTTCAGCTGCGGCCTTCCACGACAGAAAAGCCTGCTCGGCGCGCTGCTTCTCCGCCGCGCTCATTTGGGCGTTGTTGCGCACCGCCTCAAGCAGGACCTGCTGACGCGTCATCTCACGGCTGAAGTTCGCCTCGCGCTGCTGGTCCTCGTTCATGAGGCTGATGCGAATCTCTTCGGCGGTATCCTCCCAGCCCTTGACGGTGTGCGCGGCATCAGCGCGCTCGATTGCCGCCACGATCTCGTCGATCTTCTGCTTGGCGTTCTCGAGTTCTTGGCCCGAGAGCCCGATCAGCTTGTCAGCGAAACGCGAGCGGATCTGCGCCAGCCGTTGGTCGGCCTCCATCGTCCCGCGGTTGAACGAGGTCCAGAACTCGTTGCCCTCGGTGGTAGCCTGCGCGAGATCGCCAGCGAGGCCGTCCATGACCTTCTTCACGTCCTGTTGCTTGGCCGTATCGTCGATCGCCGAGGCCATGTCGCGCAGCTGCTGGATCTGCTGCGGGGTGAGGCCGAGATGGTCTGGGCTCGCTGCCAGCTGCGCATTGAACTTTGCAAGCTCGCCCTTGCCGTCCGTGAGACGGTCGTTGAGCTGCGCCAGGCGGCCGGCCATGGAAACGATGCGGCTTTCGAAGGCGTCCTCCTGGGCATTCGCCTTGCGCGCATGAGCGAGCGCGTCCGTCGCCGTGGCAGCGCGGCGGATGCGGCTGATCTGCTCTTCGGTGGCACCGGCGTACTTGCCGCCGGCCAGCTCTGCGTTGAACTTGGCCAGGGCCGGACCGCTGCCGTTCATGCGCGCGGCCGCGGCCGCAGCTGCACCGTCAGCGGAAACAGCGGCGCGCTCCCACTTCGAAAGACCCTTGGCGCCGTTGCCGGCCAACTGACCCAAGGCCTGGGCGCCCTGAGCGACCTTCGCCTGGCCCTCTTGGACCAGCTCACGAGCCTTGTTGACGGTCGCGATCAGCGGGTCCAGCTCCCACTGCGCCTTACCCGACGAGCGCGCTCGCGCCAGGTCGGTTCGGGCCTTGGCCAGCGTCTGCTGGTCCATCGCGAGCTTCGCTCGGTCAAACGCGGCGGTTCGCGCCTGCATCTTGGCGAGGGCGCCCTTGTCGCCCTTTTCCAGATCGGCCTGCAGCTTGTCCATGTCTTGGCCGTACTGCTCGCCCATGCGATTCAGGACGTTGGTGCGGTTCGAGATCAGGCCGTCCCACCGCTTGTTGGACTCGTCCATCGCCAGCTGCGGCTGCGACTGCTTGATCTGACCCGCAAGCTTCGCGTCTTCAGCCTGAAGCTCAGCGCGGCGCTTGGCGCGCGCGTCGTTCCCGCGCACGTTGAGGCCCGTATCCCACCAGTGCTCGCCCTTCTCGACGGAGATCCCGAGGAGGGGGTTCTGGGCCTCGTTCTCCTTCATCTCGCGCGCGATGCGCTCACGCCGGGCAACCAGGGTCTGCATGTCGGATAGATTGCCCAAACCCTGGCGCAGTCGCTCAGCGGCGGCAGCGGCACGATCTGCCTGCGTCTCAAAGACGCCGGCCGCCTGGGCGGCCTGATAGAGGGCGACGCCAATCATCACCGCCGGGTGGAGGGCGAGAGTCATGGCGCCCTGCAGCGCGCGGGTAGCACCGCTGGCGAGCGTGGCTGCCGTGGCCATGGCACGCTTGCCGAGGGTGTTTGCGGTCTCGGCAAGCGTCAGGCGCTCGGTTGCAGCCGTCTCGGCAGCCATGGCTGCGGCCAGCTGAAGCTCCAGCTGGATCTGCTTTTCCTTCTGCACGAGAATGGCGAAGCCGCTGCGCTGGGCAGTCTGCGATGCAGCATTGGTGCCCGCGGTAGCGAAGCCCTCGCGCTCGATAGCCGCGGCCAGCTCGGCTTCGACCGCGACCAGGCGCTGCTTGAGCGAGATCTCCTGCGCCGTCTGGGCGCGACGCTGGGACGCTTGGGTCGCCACCTCAGCCTCAACCTGCATCAGCGCCTGCTCAGCGAGCGTGCGCGCCCTCACCGCCTGGGTAAGCTCCGCCTCGACGACTGCCTGCTGGCGAACGAGCGTGCCCAGTTGGCGCGAGCGGTCAGCTCGAGTGAGGGAGCTGTTGTTCGCAACCGCGTCCGCCTGTGCGCGCGCAACATTGACGCGCTCGATCGCCGCGATCTCTTCCGCGGCGGCGAGCTGCGCTTGCGCGCGGGCCTGCTGGATCGCCGGGTTATTGCCGATGTTCTTCAAGGCTGCGGCGTTGGCCTTCTCCGTAGCAGCGTCCAGCTGCACCTGAAGCGCGGTAACGCGGTTCCGTGCATCGCTGACGGCCTTGGCTGCCGAAGAAGCGGCGGCACGGTCTGCAGCCGTAGCCACCGCCTGATTTGCGGCCTTCAGCTCGGACAGTGCGGCGATCTCGGCGCGGATCTTCCCGATCTGACGTTCACGCTCCGCGGTGGTGGTGCGGATCGCGTTGATCATCGTTCGTTCTTGCTCGGCGACCGCGCGGTTGCGAGCCACCTCCATCCCCATGCGGTTGCGCTCCAGGACCCACAGGTTCTGGGTGGTGACGTTGCCGCGGAGCACCTGACCATAGGCGGCGGCCTCGGTGCGGGCTGCGGCAATGGAAACACTGAGGGCGCGGAGGGACGCGACGGCTTCCTGTGCGCCGGTCAAGATCCAGGCACCAAAGCGCTTCGCGGTCAGCGCGGCGATACCGATCGCGATGGCCTTGATGCCGGCGCCGATCTCATTGCGGAACTCTACGGCGACCCGGATCGCGCCCGCGATCGAGGAGGCGATCGAATTGACGGCGCCGCCGAGACCTGCAGCGAGCTGACGCCCCTCGGACCCTTTGAGCAGGTCGTTCAGATCCTTCAGGCCCTTGACGCTGGTCGCAAACAGGCCGCCCTTTTCGTCCAGCCCGGTGAAAGCCGTCGAAAGGGACATGATGTTGGTGCGGAGCTCGGCCAGCTGGCCGGTCATCGTCGCCGCGAGCTTGCCGCCAGCGCCCGTATAGACGCGCTGCATTTCCGCGAACATCAGCGCCAGAGCGGGGCCGGCGCGCACGGTGCCGGTCGCAACCTCCTTGGACAGCTGTGCGACCGTCTTGCCCATCGAGCGAGCCATCAGGCTCATAGCGTTCGGGACGGCCTCACCCAGCTGCTGCCGGAGCTCTTCCATCGACACGACACCCTTGCCCGCCATCTGTTGGATGGCGATCGAGGCGCGGTGCATGGTATCGGAGGTGCCGCCGAACGAAGCCACCGCGTCAGCGAGAGCCTGGAGCGAGCCGTCCCGCGGATCGAGCTTCGCTGAGCGGAACTTCACGAACGCGTCGGTCAGATCGTCGACCGCGAAGCCGGTCTTTCGGGCCATGTCGAACAGCTCGGAGAGGTTCTCCTTGGCCTCGGTGGCCTTCCCCAGCGCCGTCGTCTGGTTCGACAGGCCCTTCATCAGCACGGTCAGGCGTTCGACTTTGGCCGACTGCTGCAGCAATGCGCCGACCCAGCCCACGGCGAGGTCGCGCACATTGAGGAGCGCGAGGCGCATGTTGCCGAGGATCAGAACGTAGTCGCGCAGCTTCTGCAGCGGCGTCGACATCGCGCTGCCCGCGCGGTCAAAGGTGTCGGTGAATTTGCGGACGGAGGATGACGACTTGTCGACGTTGCCGCCGAAGGTGCGCATCTGCGCGCCGGCCTGAGCCAGGCGACCTGAATACCGACCGGTATCAAGATCCAGAACTAGACTAAGCCGGCGCGTTGCCACTTCCTCATCCTCTCGTGTGTGTGTTGGTTAGGACTTGCCGGAGGCAAAGCGATCCCGCAGCTCGTCGAACTTGGCCTCATCGAACTTCTTCTCGACCACCACCGGGCTATCGAGCTCCAGTCGGAGCGACTCCACCAGTGCCGTGACGGGCTCTTTGCTCTGCGCCGCGGCGGTGATCAGGAGTCGAAAGGTTCGCTGGTCGCGCTCGGCACGGATGCGATCGATCTGGCGATTGTACGACCAGAAGGTGCGAAGCGGGAGCTTCAAGACTTCCCGGTAGCTCATGCCGTATTCAGCGGAGACACGAGCTACGAAGAACGGGAAGTCGATCTGCTTTAGCTCTGCTCCGCCACCTCGTTTCCCACCGTGACGCCTTCACCGGCGTCGGGCGAGGACACTTCGTTGATCTTGGAGCTCATATCGTTGAGCCAGCCGAAGATCGTGAAGAGCGAGGGGGTGGGGAGCTCGCCGACCGGCAGCGTCGGAAAGAACTCCTGGATGCTGTCTCGGATCATCGAGACGACTTCGACCATGTCCTGGTCGCCGATCGCTTCGGCGTCGGCCACCATCTGCTGCTGCTTCATCGCTCGCTTCTGCTGCTCGATGAAGCCGTCGACGTCGAGCACCTTCATGTAATGAGACGTGCCCTTGTGCTTCACTGCGATGTCGGAGACGTCGTGCTCGAGGTCGTCCAGGTTCAGGATTTTCGGTTCGTTGCCCATGGTAACTCTTGCTGCTGTGTGGAGGGTGAGGGGAGGGGCACTGCCCCTCCCCAGGCTGGTCAGGCGGCCGCCGGGTCGCCCATGGTGAAGAGCTCACCGGTGGTCAGATCGACGAAGCCCTCGAACTCGACGGCGAAGACCTTCTGGTCGTCGTGCTTGAAGGCGAACGAGAAATCGCCCTTCACCGAGGCCAGGCTGATCGTGACGTCCTTGCTCTTGTCGTTGGCCGCGCGGGCGAACGGGTGCAGGACGAGCTCGCCGGCCTGGGCGCGCAGCGAGGTGCCGACCGCCGACTTGATCACGAGCTTCTTGGAGGCGCCGGTGCCGATCAGGGTCGATCCGGGAACGCAGGCGGCGAGCTTGGTGAGGTCGCTCTCGGCCATCGGGAACTTCACCTTGACGGAGCGGCCCTTGATGACGTTGTCCACGACCGTGTCGCCGTACTGATCGACGGTGATCGGCGTCACCTCGGTGCCGAACTCCACTTCGACGCCGCCCTTGGTCAGGCCGAGGTCGGTGCCCTTATAGGTGCCCGTGCAGGGACCCATTTCCAGATTGTCGAAATCGCTTGCCATTGCATGCTCCAAAATGAATATCGTGAAGCATCATACCATAAGTGTGTGTCACTTGCCACACGCTTGGATTATACGAGAGCGAAGCCCAATCGAAAGCGGACGCTCGTCTCGATGTCGTCGGCTTCGCCGCGCGGGTAGCTGATCGGCCTGGTCATCGGTCGACACCAGACCACTTTGACACCGTCGCCCTCAACGCGTTCGAGCGTCAGCGCCTTGGCGACCCTCTCCGCAACGGCAAATCCCTCAAGCGGATCGGGGTTACGAACGACCGCCTGAATCTGCGACGAGAAGAAGCCACCAAGCCCCTCATCGATTTCGTGGCCGGATAGCGGATCAATCAGCATGACGCCGCGCGGGACGTCTGCGGGCAGCGTGCCGACGAACAGGTCCACGCCAGACTGCGCGATGCCAGCTGCCTCGATGAACGTTGCGAGATAGATCAGGTGCTTCACAGATTCATCAATCCTTCTACCAGTTCGTCGAGGATCTCGTCGAACTCATGATCATGCTCGGCCAGCGCTCGCTCCAGGAAGAGCGGCCCGACCTTGTTCTTGGGGCTCATCATCATCTTGGCGCGCGATGCCGGCCCCAGTTTCCAGTCGAAGCTCTCGTGCAGCCACACAGCGTAGAGGTCGACATTCACCCCGCCTACCATCCCGCCGATCTCGATCGTCGTCTCGATGCGGCCGCCGGCGCCGTACTGCTCGCGAATGCGGTGCGACTTCTCCAACTCGTGACCAGGCGCCTCGCCGCGGCGCGAGCCCTTCCAGTCCACGGGTGAGTTGGCGATCGACTGCTCCATCACAACCTTGGTCACCTGGCGCATATGCCGCAGCCCGCGTTTGCTGGTGGTTGCTCCCTCCCGCGCGAAGTGTGCGCCGAGCTCCGTTGCGCCGGTGCCCTTGAAGTAGAGCATCAGAGGTCTGCCCTGATGTGGCAATCGAGCTCGAGGTGATCCAGGCGCCCCATGACGTCCGCACGCGGTTGGACGATCGACACCTCCAGCGTATAGCCGTAGACCCGCAGCAGATCCCCGCACTTCACATCGAACTGCTTGCCCGCAAGGATTTTGGCGGTCGCCTCGTGCTGCTCAGCTGCGCCGCGGGACGCGGAGCTGTCCGCGCGGACGCTAGTGTGTGCGCTGGTGTCCTTCAGGTCCACGACCGATATGGCGATCGGCTGCGGCGCGAAGAAGCTTTCCTTGCCGGTGATGGAGCGCTTGGCGGCTTTCTTCAGCCATTCCGCCCGTGCGTTGGGAACGAACATTGTCGGGTCCTATGGCTTGATGGTGAGGGTTGCCTGGCTCGAGGGGTGAAAAACCTCGGCCTTGATGTCGTAGTAGAGCGGGCGGTCATCGTCGGCGGAGACAATCCGCACCTGCTCGCCGAACCATCGGTAGCTTGCGTCCGGGTGCGTGATCGTGACCGCATCCCATCCGAACTCGGCAACGCTGTCCATGTAGACCTCGTTGTAGATATTCAGGAGATGCTGCCGATAAACGTCGCGCATGTGCTTGGTCGACTTGAAGCTGCGGCCAGCGCGATCGACGAAGCGGAACGCTGGCGCCTGACTGTCTTCGATCATCACAGCTGCCGTGGCGGATGACGGCGTATGGCGGCCCGAGCGCACGTACAGATCCACTCGCAGGGCATTCGTCTGGTTGTGCTGAGCCATCGCCATCACGTCGCGGTCGACCTGCGCGGCGATGATGCGCGCGGTGTAGAGCGCCGCGCTGAAGATGAAGTCTGCGAAGCGATCGGGGATCGTGCGCTGCTTCGCTTCGAGATCGGTCATAGCGCGCTCGTGCGCAGCGATAGCGATCGTTTGCGTGTCATCGTTCAGCTGCGCTTGCTCTGCGCTCACAAACGCTCGCGCAGCGTCTAGCGCGGTATGAAACGCATCGCTGCGCAAGCTCTCGTCGGTTGCCCCGCGCCGGAACACCACTTCGGCCTGGCCGACGAGCTGGGCGGTGAAGCCTTGGTACCGCTGCACCGCGCGCTCTGCCATTTCGCTGATCGCGTAGATCACGCCCGCAGCACCCCGAACTGCAGAACGACATAGCGCTTCAGTTCCTCGAACGCCTGCCGGCTGACCGGCAGGTTCAAGTAGGGCTTCGAGCTGAAGAAGATCGAACTCTCGCCGATCGTTTCCGAGATGACGCCGTCCTGGCGCTTTTTGCCGACCGCATCGCCGCCAAGCAGGACGTTGGCCTCCATCAGCTGCGCGCGCTTCACCGCCCGGCGGAACTGGTCGGGCAGCGCGTCGAACTGCTCGACCGTGAGCGATCGCAAACGGAGCCGCCGGGTGGTGTCGAATGGTTCGTCGGCCCCGGTGCCATAGGCGGCATAGCTCGACGCGTGGGTCATCGGGTCGATGTGGCTGATCTTGAAGATCATGCGCGCGATCCTCTCGAATGCCTCCGCAAGCGCCCCCTGGCGCATCGTGAGGCTGGAGGTTACGTCCCATCCGTCCAGCGTGGGGCCGAAGCTGCTGCGGACCGACAGCGCCTCTGCGTAGCTCATGAAGCTGTTGACCATGACGACGAGCGGGCGGGAGGCGACCAGCACGAAGAAGTCGCGCGCCTCGACGGGGCCATCGGCCGTCTTGAAGGACACGACAATCTCCCGCCCGGCGCTGGGGATGTCCGCGGCGAGCGTCAGGTGTTCAGCTTCGATGCGGAACGCAGCTGCATCAGCGCCGGCCACGAACGACGAAACTGGACCCGCCGCGATGGGCAGGCCTCGATCGTCATAGAGTGCCCACTCGGCAGCGGTTGCCGCGATCGCCTGCCCGGCATCGTCGAGCGCAGGGATGGCGAAGGTCGCGGCACGGCCGCTGGTGCAGCTGCTCTGCATCAGAGGACCGCCTGCGCGGCCTGAGCCTTGAGGATCTCCTCGACCAACTCGCGGATGCCGCGGCCATTGACGCCGAGCGGCTTGCCGATCTCCCGCAGCCCCTTGATGCCGTCATTGCCGCCGATCGCCTCCAGCTCGGCGCGAGTGTAGATCACGAAATCAGCGTCCAGCTCGGTCGCCTTGGCCTGAGCGGCTTCCAGGGCCACCTTCTCCTCGGCCTTGCGCGCGGCCTCGGCCTCGATCAGCGCCGCGCGGTCGATCTCGTCGGTGCGCTTCACGATGTCCAGGGTCTTCGCCTGCTCGACGACGGTGATGGGGGAATGATGCATACGCAGCGCGAGCATGGCAGGGCCGATCTGTTCGCCGGTCTCGGCGTCGACCACCTTCACGCTGGAGGCGATACGGTTGATCTGACGAGCGTCGAGATCCTCGACCGACACGCCGTTCTGGAACTGCGCCTTGAAACCGAAGTTGCCGGTGAAATTTTCCCAGCCGGCGCTGGTGATACGTACCTTCATGGAACTCTCCAAACAAAAGAGGGCCGGGACATGCCCGACCCTCTCCCAGGGCAACAGAATATGTGTGTGCCACATCGCACACACAAGAATCAAATGTTGGTGATGCCCTTCAGACGGGCCAGCGAGCGGGTCGACTTGAGTGCGGTGCCGCAATACCACTTCATGCGGTACCGCTCGACGTCCTTGTTCTGCACCGTGCCGATCGACTGGACCCGGAAGCCCGCGGTCGGCCCGCCGAAGATGCCGTGCATGCCATCCGCCTCGTTGAAGCGCACCGCATAGATCGAGCAGCTCTTGCTCTTGGTGCCGTGCAGCTCGTCGCCGGGGAGGAAGTCGTTGATGATGATCGGCGTCCGGCGATAGGCGGGAACGCTGATGCCCGTGCCGGGGAGCGTGACGTCGTTCGGCGTGGTGCCGCCCAGGTTGCGCAGCATGGCGAGGATCGCGTCGTGCGTACCGCCGCGCATCACCAGCGCGTCGGCGCCCAGCGGAACCATGCGGAGCAGCTGGTCGAGACGCTCGAACGTCAGTGCTTCGCCGTCGCCCGAGGTCGGCAGCACCTGGTTGTCGGCGCAGAGCTCGGAGATGCCGTCGAACGACTTGGGGTCGGTGCCCGAATTGCCGGTCGCCAGGGTGCGCTGGAACTTGCGCGCCATGCCCTTCGCCTTCGCCGCGATCTGGGTCGCGGTCTGGTCGTTGGTGTCCGACATGGTCTCGTCGAGGAAGTTGTCGATGTCGACGTCGCCGATCAGGATGCGCAGCTTCGCCACGACCTCGTCGAACTCGGCGCCGCCCTCGGGGACGGTGTCGTACGGGTCGAGGAACTCGCCCTCGCTCAGCGTCTTCTCGCGATTATACATGTAGGCCTTGCCCACGACGCGCTTGAACGGCAGCATCGCGAACATGGCGTCATTGTCGATGATCTCTTCGATCACGCCCTGCTCCAGGACGTTGTTCGAGAGCTTCTCAGCTTCGACACGAAGCAACGGCATTGATCTCTCCTAAAACTTCGAAATTCTTTTCGGTGCCCATCATACCAAATGCCGACTGTGTGTGCAAGCACACACAGTCGGCAGGCGTGGTTATCGAGCTTCGCGGAGCGCCTTCAGGCCCATCGAAAGCTTCGTGTGGCGATCGACCGGCTTGTCGCCGCTCTTGCCTTCCATCGTGCGCGATCCCGCACCGGGCGTGATCTTGCTCTTCAGGAACGTGTCCTTGTCCGGCTCGCCGTCGACCACCTTCTTCATCGCATCATCGAACGAAAGCGGCTTGCCCTTGGCGTCCATCACCATCGCGCGACCGGCGGCACCCTTGGGCTTGTCGTAGACCACCGGCACGCGGTTCTCGATCTCGACATAGTCACCGTACAGGCGCTCCGCCTTGGCGGGCGTGAGGATGGTCTCGGCGGCGAAGAACTTGCTGGTCGCAAACGCAACCTGGCGCCGCGCGAGAGCGGCGTCTGCGATCGCCTGAGCATGCTCCGTACGGAGGTTGTCGCGCTCGGCCTGCGCCGCAGTCAGTTGAGCCTGATGCTCTTCGTTCTGCAGTTCACGCAGGCGCTCGAAGTTGCCTTCCGCGCGGGCGCGCTCTGCCTCGGCGTCTCGTGCCGCACGGTCGAGCTCGGCGACCCGGGTCGCGTTGGCCCGGGCAGCCTCGGGATCGATGCCCTCGAAGCGAGCGGCGGCGGTGCGCGCCTCTGCGAGCTCGGCGCGAACACGCTCCAGCTCGGCGGCGGCTTCATCGCCTGCATTCCCACCGGCGGGGCGGCGGGCTGCTTCGGCAGCAGCAGCTTCGGCGGCCTCCCGAGCAGCCGCTTCTGCGGCCAGGCGCTGTTCTTCTTCGTCCATGAATACTCTCTATTTGCTCTGTGAAGTGTGTACCATAACACACATGCCGTTTTGTTGGAAGGCTGTGCGCTGACATGGCTCGTCCGCGCGCGCTCCAAAAAGAAGGCTCGCGATGCCTGGAGCTACCCAAACATCGCGAGCCTCAGTCGAAACGGATGTGTTACGCTATCAGACGAGCGGCAGGCGGGATTCCACCCGCGCCCACCAGTCCCGAAGGCTCAGGATGTCGAAGAGGCCGGCCGCGCACCCCGCGGCGAGCCGCTGCACGAGCTGGTTGAAGTTGTCGTCGTTCTGGGCGGGTCCGTAATGCATATAGCACACCAGGTCTTTACCACCGTCGATTGCGTCCAGGACCTCGGCGTAGGCCTTGTCGACAAGATTGGTGCTACCGCCTGCTGCCGTGGTGTCGTCGAACGATGCGGCCGGGCAGCGAATGGCGAAGTAGGGGTCAAGGCCGTAGCCAGTGTAAACGCCATTGCCGCTGCCGGCCGAGCCCATGCGCCCGAACTTATAGCCCGCGCCAAGAAGCGCGTCCTCCATCTTGCCGATTTGGAAGGCAGCGTCCTTGAGGTGGAAGTTGGCAAGGCCGCCGGTGATCGCCGGCACATTGCCCGACATGGTAACGGTTCCGGTGGCGCCTTCGACGTCGACCGACAGAATGGTAAGTCCATCCGGCACGCCCAAAGCGAACATCGTCATGCCAGGCACGAGGTAGGTCGTGTCCACGTTCGTGAGCTGCGCCGTGCCACTGGCGGTGTAGGTCACCCCCCTGCGCGAGGCTGAGAAGTAGCACGTTCGCGAAGCCCCGGCCGGGATTGCCCGGTCGAAAACCAGGTCGACCTGCGACCGCCCGTTGCGCTTCATCTGAAGCAGAACAGGGTTGCCCGAGGCGCCCGTGTTCTTCACAACCATGCCGGCGGCGATACCTTGGTTTACAATGGTGTTCGCCAACGTGATCGTGCTCGTCCCGTTCGGCGTCAACGCGATCGCGTGATTGGGCGCGCCGCCGCCGCCCCAATACGTCCCCGCGCCGAACGACCAACAGAACAGCTTTGCGTCGTCAGCGTTCGAGAAACCACCCGCGATTGCGCGGTCGCGCAGGGCGTTCAGTTGCTCGACGGCCGCAGCTGGCGAGGTGAACATCGTGAAGGACTCGTCAGCGGGGCCGCTGTCGAGACTCCACGTCCACCCATAGTCGTTCCTGAGCGACAGAGCCTGGGCGGCGGTTAGATTCGTGGCGCCGTTGGTGCTCAACACGTCCTGGCAGAGGAAGCCGGTGCCCACGAACGGGTAGGGCATTCCAGCTGCGATGCCCGCGGCCTTCATAGCCGGCGCCGCCTTAGTGATCTGGCCGACGTTGCCGTCATCGAAAGTCAGGACGATCGCAGGCTTGATCCGCTGCGGGCGGATCAGCGCATCCACCTTCACCGAAGCGTTTTTGTTGCCAAGGTTCTGCAGCTGAAGCGCAAGCTGCTTCGTGCCAGCCCCTGCGTCCGTCAGCTTTGCGCCAGTCCATGAGCCGCCAGCGCGCAAGCGCGAAGCTTTGAAGGTCAGCCATCGCTTGCCACGATTGTACGGGTAAAAGTCGGTATTGGGCGCGAGGCCAGAGGCGGGGTCGAACGACGGGATGTAGGTCTGCCCGTTGGTCGTGAGGCGCAAGACGGCAGCATACAGGGAGGTGTTGTACACATCCATGCCGACATCGATGCAAACGCCGATCAGGTCCCAGCTGGCGGGATCATCGTTCGCGCCGATGCTCGGGGTCGTGAGCGACGGAAGGTTGACGCCCAGCATGTTGACCTGCACCGCGCCGGTGCCCTGCACGACAGGCCCAACGACCTGCATCGATGCGCCGCTGCTCACGGTGCGGGAGCCGAGCGTATCGAAGCCGTCGAGCAGCGTGTACGGCGTCATGGTCGCGACCGGCGTGGTGGGAACGAACGCACCAATGCTGGCAGCCGCGCCCTTGGTGGCATACCGCGCGATATAGTCTGCCTTCCGTGCCGCGATGTCTGTCAGGCCGCTATTGCCCGACCCAGTGGGATACGGGTTCGCGAAGATCGCCTGGTGATCGGTGAAGGCTTTCATGTTGGCCAGGTTGCCCTGGTTGGTGAGCTTCGCGGCCCCTGTGATGGTGGCCGTGATCGGCCCCGCGCAGACGTTCCCCGTCACGACGAGATCGCCATACACCCCAGTGACATTGATCGCCGGGATCGAGCCCGCAAGAGTCGGGTCGATCAGGTCGAGCGCGCTCGGATCGTTGATGGCCGTGTTGTTGCGAACGTAGATGTTCACGCCGACCGCGCCTGCGACATTGCCGCTCGAGTCCTTCACCACCATCGCGATGCTGTTGGCGTTCGACGTCTGGAAGCAGTTATTCTCGATGTAGATGTTCTGGTAGGTCGGTCCGGTAGCGTTCCACGGCCCAGCGAACACGCCGTGCAGGCCGGCATAGCCGCCGTCTCCACCATTGCCGCGGATGATCATGTTGCCACGCACGATCAGATCGCCGAGCACCGGCCCCGTCGTCGTGGTGGTCGAGAGGGTGTTGATCTGCACGAAATCGGGGTGCGCCTGGCTGCCGGCCGGCGTCAGCTTGTCGATCACAAGGTTGTTCGTGACGGTGACGCTGCCCGCGTTCGTGAACTGCATCCCATCCTCACCCATGTTGATGAAGGTGTTCGCGTCGACGAGAATGTTGTTCGACTGCGTGCCGTTCACGCCCATGGCAATGTTCGTCGCGAGGTTCTTGAACGTGTTATTGCGGATCGTCACATTCTGAACGGCACCGTTCTTGAGGATACCGTAGCTGTAGGTGGACGAGTCATCCACCTCGAAGCGGTTATTCTCGACGATGTAGTTGTCGCCGGTGAAACGGACGCACTCGACGCCGGGTCCTGAGAGCAGGCTCGTCCAGCGCAGGCCGCGGAGCGCGAAGCCTCCCGCGATGAAGAAGTTGCTGATCGTCGCCTTGTAGACGTTGTCAGCCGTGAGCACGGCATGGTTGCTCCCGGAGAACGTGCCGGTGGGCGCAGCGATCCTGGGTCCGGTCGTCCCCTGCGAAGCGTAGTTGCCATTGCGAAGGATGACCGTCTCGCCATAGGCCGCACCATGCGCCGCAAGCTCTGCCGCAGTTGCTACGTGGCGAGCGTTGCTGACCGTGACCACGCTGGCCGTCACGGCCCAGCCGGCGCCATCCGATACGCGCAGGCTGTACGAGGCCGCGAGCGCCGGGGGAGCAGCGCCTGCGGTGCCTGCGAGCACGAGCTTATTGTTGACGATGGTGAAGAGGCCGCCCGCGTCACCCCCGACGATCGCCGGCGTGCCCGAGCCGGAATACCCCAGGTCGAAAGCACCCATCCCGCGGCGGGTATTCGCGCCCAGCGGAACCGTGAGGGTCGCATCGTCGTCATTGAGGATCGTGCCAGCGCTGGTGACGGTGCCGATACCAGGCACGAAGACGGTGATGATGAAGTTTTCGTTCGGCTCGACCTTCATGTCGCCGATCACCTTCACGGTGACAGTCTTGACGCTCTCGTTGGCAGCGAAAAGATCGGCGCCGGTCACCTGCACGACATCATCGGCGCTGATCGGGTTGGTGGCGCCGGGCGTCACTGCCCAGGTGAAGGGTGCAGGGCCAACAAAGCCATCGCGCTTGAGCGTGACGGTGTAGACGAACGATGTCGTGCCGCTGTTGCCTTCGGGCAGCTCGATCGGATCCGAAATCGAAAGCGTCGGATTTGCCGGGATCGGCGGAACGACCTCGAGCGAGCCGAGCACGACGCCGGTCAGGTCGCTGCTCGCAAGCAGCTCGCCCTTCTTGTTGCGGCCGATCGTTTGATAGCCGATCCGATAGCCACGATCTTCGCGCGAGAAGCGGTAATCGGTGACGTCGGGATAGCTGATGACGGTATAGCCGTCGGTACCCGCCCGCACCCACCGGCCGCCGGCACGAACGCCGCCGGTGATATTCGCGTCGATAGCCGAAACGAGATCGCCGACGCGGGGGCTCGAGGGAGCGGTTAGCGTGGGCTTCGACGAGGCGACCGGAAGCGAAGCCGCCGTGATGGTGATCTTCAGTTCCGTCTGCTGCCGCGGCGTCTGCGCATCAGGGTTCCATTCCTCGACAATGATCGAGAACTTCTTCACCTGGTCCGGCAGAACCTCGAGGCGGTTGACCTTGAGCTCGGTACCGACGAGCTTCACTCGACTGCCAGCGCTATCGATCAGCCTCAGCTTCCCGCCGGCGCTGACGTTCTGGATGGTGCCGATGGGCGTATCGGGGGCCGCCCCTTCGGCGATGGTGGCGGCGCTGAGCACGAGCGGCACCAAGGGCGCGATAAAGCTCACTTATTCAATTCCTTCTCCTTGTCGGGCGCCTTCACGGACCCTTGATTGTTTTCGCCCTGGCTGTTTCGCTTGCCGGGGACGCGGCCCTTTCCGAGGGTTGGCTGGGCAGAGAGTGCAGACGCGGCATCGATCACGGGCTCTTCGAGCCAGTCGTTCTCGATGTCGTCTTGGATCTCCTTGAGATCTGCTTCCGAAGCTTGCGGGAACATCTTCTCGGACAGCCGCGCCATCTGCTTGCGGCGGAGCTTCTTCGGAGCGTTCATCACGGAGAGACGCTGCGCATTGTCCATTTCGTCGGCGAGGTTGCGCACGTCGAATGTCTGCGGGTAGCTGACGAGCTCCTCGGTATCCTGGAGCTCCTCGACATCGCCGGACCAGGCGTTCACCAGGCGCACCAGGTTGTGCTCGACGTTCTGAAGCGACCGCGCCTTCGCGGCGAGCATCGCGTTGATCTTCTCGAAATCGTAGGCCTTGGCGACGCCGCTGGAATTGTCGATGCCGGTGGCGTTGTCTTCCTTCGTCCGTTCGCCGGCCATGCCGATCGAGTGATAGATCTCGCCGACGATCTTGGTGACGGCCTTGAGGATCAGCTCGGGCTGGCTGACGTCAGGCGAGATGTACGTGGGGGCGGCGCCACCCTCGGCGTTGTAGCCGAACACGCGCTTGGTCCCCATGACCTGCATGTTCGACATCTGATCCTGGTCGATATCGCTGTCGTCACCGGCGCCGCCCTCGGTGGGCAGCATGCCCTGAAACGGGATTGCCAGCTGCGAGAAGGTCTGATCCGTGACGATCACGTCGAGACAGGACAGGTAATTCGCGACCGTCCGGTCCATATAGGCAACGTCTTCGACCAGCCCGTCGACCTTGTAGAGCTCGTCCGAGGTGATGTGGTCGGCGGGGAAGATCGGGACGATGCCCAGGCCGTGCTCACGCACGGACGCCAGATCGAGCTCTGCGGTGCGCTCACGCCCCTTCTTCGCGACCTTGATGACCGCGGTGAAATCCTTGGTCCAAAGCCGGAACTGCTCGGTCACATCGCCGGAGGAGGTGAGGGGGTTCGCGTCGTCGCGCGCGAACTCGCCGTTCATGAACCATTCGAGCTCGCCGTCTTCATCGAAGGCGTAGTCGTAGGCCTGCATCGGCTTGATGAAGTATGCGTAGATGCGCCCCTTGGCGGCCTTGCGGTCAGCTTCGGTGACGACATCTGCGGGGATCGAATTGTCGACCACGACCCAGAGCCGACCGAAGGTGCTCGACCACTTCGCGATCGATTCCATCAGGTCGCAGATGGGGCGCTTCAGCAGCGTGGCTGCGCCCCAGAACTCCTTGACCGCCGGCGGCAGCTCTTCGCTCCGCGCGATCGCGCCCTTGAAGACGTACTTGTTGACGAGGCCGACGACCTCCTTGGAGTGCGGGAAGCGATATGCGCGCTTCTTGCGCTCCGCGAACTCCTTGCGGCCCTCCTTTGGGTAGGTGAAGAGGTTCTTCTCGATCCACGAGCGGCCGCCGCGGTAGCACGCTTCCAGGAAACGCCAGTGGTCGAGGTTTTCCTTGAACTCGGGGTGCCGGCGATCGATCAGCTTCAAGAGCTGCTCGGACGATGCTGCTTTCAGCGCGGAGAGATCGACAGACATCGCGCCAGTATATCTGAAACTGTGTGTGTTGTCACCCACACGCTACGGTCAATAGGACCAGCCCACGAGCTTGGAGAAGCGGTTCCCGAACAGGTAGTGGATCGGGTAGCCAAGCGCGTCGCACATGTGCTCGACACCCTGGCTCTTATCCACCTGGGGCGTGCCAGCCTTGTAGATCGTCTGGTTGAGGCTCTCGATCAGGTGCCGGCACTTCTCGTCGATGAACAGTCGACCTTCGCCCTCGGCATTTGAGAACATGCCATTGACGGTCGCGACACGATCCGAGACCAGCGGGTGCTTCTTCTTGTAGATGATTTTCCTGAAGCCGCGCGATCGGAAGACGTCCAGGTCGGACTCGCCTCGCGAAGAGTTTCGGTTGGCGCCGGCCGGGTCGGGATAGAGCGTCATCTGCGCCTTGTGGCGGAAATATCGACGCTCCAGCTCGTCGCATACCTCCGGCACGTTGGAGCTGGGCAGCTTAATTTCATCGACGACCCAGACCTGGCCGCTGGGCTGCCGCTGCATGATCACGGTCGACATTGGATCGACGTTGAAGTCCTGCCCCAGGATGATCGGCAGCGCGGGGTTGAAGGGGTAGCGGCCGACATGCTTCTTCTGATCGAACGCGTAATAGACGCGGCCGGACATGCTCTCGAAGCTGGCCTCGAACTCCTGGCGGAACGTTTTCGGATCCAGGTTCTCTCGCGCGTGCCGGATTTCGCTCGGCGGGAAGAACGGCGACATGATCGTCGGGAACTGCCACGAAATCCACTGGCCGCTCCGCTGGTTCTTGCGGATCTGACCCTTGGCATAGAGCTCGTAGAAGTGGTTGTAGCTCTTCGGAGTGCCGATGATGAGCGCACGACCCTTGGTGGTCGTCAGCGTCGGATAGAGCACCTTCTCCCAGACGTCAGGGCGGAAGTCCTGCATCTCGTCGCAGATGCAGAAGTGCAGCGCGCGGCCGCGGAGCGTGTCGGGGCGGTCCGCCCCCTTGAGCTGGATGACGGTGCCGTTGATCAGCCGGACCTCAAGGCGGGTCTCGTGCTTCTTGGCGATCCAGGACTGCGGAAGAGCCTCGATCAGCTCATCCCACATGATCTCGCGGGCCATCGAGAAGGTCGGCGCCACATACCAGATGGTGCGGCGGCCGGCACCCTTCGCGGCGCGGATCAGCTCGATGCGAGAGAGGTGGGTCTTCCCAAACCGGCGGCCGGCGACCAGGATGCGGAAACGCGCGGCATGCCGAAACACCGCGGCTTGGCCGTGGTGCAGCTTAAGGTCGATCTTCGGGAGGGGAAAATAGGTCACGATCAGTCGTCGAGACTGTCGTCGCTGCCCTCTTCGTCTTCGTCCTCGAGGCCTTCCAGGTAGCTGGCCTCGTTGCCTTCGCGGATCGCGTCCAGCTCGCTCTCGCTGTACTCGCCGACATTCAGATCCGGCAGCGACGCGCCTTCGCCGAGGAGATCCTCGATCTGCAGGATGTCCCAGCTCTCGACGCGAGCTTTCTGGATAACCGCCATCGCATTCTTCAGCGTCAGCACGTCGGCATTGGCAGTCGCTACCGAGCCGTTGTTCTTCCCGGCGTTGATCACCTTGGACATCACCATCTTGGCGATGGCGTCGGTCCATTTGGCATAATTGTCGCGGGTCTCCGTCGCCTGCTGAACCTGGCGCTCGCGCTCGGCGCGGGCCACGTCCTCGACCTCGGTCGTAACTTCGGCCAGGCGGGAGCCCTTCGTGATCCCACGAGCATGCAGACCCTGCTGGATCGCTTGCTTCGACACGCCGAACTGCTCAGCGAGATCACGAAGGTTCTTCTCGCCGCGCTCGTAGAGCGTCACGATCGTGGCCCAGTCCGAGGGCGACAGGCGAGACGGGGCAGCCACGTTCAGCGAACTCCGGGGGCAACAGAGAGGGCACGAACGGGCTGCATGTGTGTTAGAATACACACAACCGAGGTTTTGAGCAACCCCTCTTGGCTTCGCTGCACTCCGCGGGTTCTCTTGGCAGCAAAATTGGTCAGTCATGCTGACCTTTGACAAAAAAGAACGTGCCGAAAGGCGCGTTCTATTCTTCGAACGAAGTGAGAAGAATAACGAATCTATGAATCATATATATAAACTAATATATATATAAATATAACTAATACCGCGTGCGTGATGCGCGTGCGTATATACGCGTGCGCGCTAGGGGGTTCCGATATTCCCCGAACTCGCGGAGGGCAGGGCAGTGGGCCTTACGAGATCACGCCCAGCATCAGTCGCGGCGAGGGTCCTGACCTTGCGGGATCGGCGCAGGACGAGCCCGTCCTCCCTTACCAAGCCGTGCGCCACCAGGTGGCGGAGGGTGCAGATCATCGCGCCCCGCGTCGTGCCGGGCGCGGTGGCCTCGATCAGCTGGTGAACATCGAGCAACGAGCCATCGGGGTTACCCTTGACCAGGGCCTTGAGCACCGCGTGCTGCTTGGAGGTCATCATCAGACCCCGGCGCTTCTCGGCGTAGGGTTTGAGCGCCATCAGACGACCAGCCTTTCGGTCGCGTGCTGGCGGTCGAAAGCGGTGATTGGCAGCACGTCGGGAAGCTTCGTGCCCACGTCGGGGTTTGTGAATATCCCGTAGAGCGGCGAGGCGAGAACCATCTGCTGCAGCGCGTGCACGCAGTCCCGCATGGACATGTTGGCGACCCGGCGCTCACCGACCCCGCCCAGGCTCTTGCCGGTCTTCTCCAGCGCCGAGTGGCGGTAGTAGAAATCTTTCGTCGCTGCCTCGACCGCGGCGCGCTCGATCGATTCCTTTTCGAGCCACTCGTCCAGGATCGCTTCCAGGTCGGCGGGATCGCTGGCGAAGGTGGCGCGGAAGAACTTGATCCCCACATCGTACATGTTGGACCGCATCGGCTTCACGAACTGGAACCCGGCCTTGTGGGCGAACATGTTGTATTTCGACATCGAGCTCTGGATCTCGATGAAGCGCTTGCCCTCCATTCGACTTGCGATGTTCGTGAACCGGTAGGCGAGGCCGGCGCCGCGGTACATCGTGTCGACTACGACCCGGGCGACGACGGACATGTTCGCATTGATCCACTTCATGCGGAACTGGTTCGTCATCTTGTTGTCCTGGCCGGTCGGCTTCAGCTTCGGTAGCACGACGTGGCGCTCCTTCAGCAGCAGCTTCGGGCTCGCCATCACCAGCACCCCGATCAGCTCGTCGCCCAGCTTCAGCGTGAAGTGGTGGCTGCCGGCCGGAAGGCTGCCCGATTGCTTGTAGTGGAGCGCCTCCAGCGTGCGCCAGTCGTCGATCGTGCCGCGCTGTACGGTCATCTCGTCGATCAGCGATAGCTTCGGGCGCGGCGACGCAACGCGTTCAGCCTCCCAGGGAAATTTCGGGTTGACGTCGAGCGTGCGCGTCTCTAGGTGTGTGTCAGTCAACATCGTTCGTCTCGATCTTGATCCGGTCGTGAAAGCGCTTGGTGACCATGAGGGACGGGGCAAGTTCCTCAAGGAGATCAGTGTGGGTGGTTGCGACGATCAGCGTTTTGCCGTGGGCGCGAGCGACCTTGGCGAGATTCCAGGCGACGATCTTCGCGGTGACGCGATCGAGCACGGCGCCGAACTCGTCTGCTACCCAGACGTCAGCGCCGCCCTCGACCAGCTTCGCCAGGCGGAAGCGATAGCGCTGGCCATCGGAAAGCTCACCGGGCTTGCGGATGTACAGGTAGGCGTCGGACAAGCCCGCCACCGACAGGAGGCGAATTGCTTCAGCCAGTCCCTCACCGCCCAGCTGGTCGATGAGCGCTTTGTGCAAGTCCAGATCGACGGCGTCTATGTTGGCGACAGATTGGCCCGCCTCTGCAAGCTTCTCGGCGAGCGCGCGCAGCAGGACCGACTTGCCGGCGCCTGACTGGCCGCAGATGTAGACGACGTCGCCCGGCTTCACCTCCAGCTCGACCTTGTCGAGAACGGTGAACTCGCGGTCTTCCAGGCCGAGCCCGAAAGCTTCGGCGACCTTGATGACCCGCTCCGAGCGCGCTGTGCGGCTCTGGAATGCGGCGTGAAGCTCAACCTTCATCGGGCGTCTCCGTACACGTCCCAGGCATAGCCGGCGGGCTCGGGGTCGAAACAAAGCTCGTCGTCCAGATCTTCCCATTCGTCATCGGGTACGTCGAGCTCTTCGCCAGCGCCGCCCTCACAAGCGGCACCCCCGTCTTCGAGACCCTGCGCCGCGTCGACGATGTCGTCGAAGAGCTGGCCGGGCGAGGGGAAGCAGGCGAGCCAGCCGCGGAGCGCGGCGAGGTAGATCCTGGGGTTCCGCACAAAGAACACCCAATGCGTCGGCAGAATAGGCATAGCTGGTCACCGTCCACGGCAAAATTCCACGAAGGCTTCGGCGCCGGTCTTCCCGGTGTCGGCCTCGATCTGTGCGATGAAGCGGCGCACGTCGCGCACCGCGGCAATGGGGATGGCGTTGAAGCCCAAGGCCTTGGTCAGCTTCTCTTCCGACGCATCGGTCTTGGCGACCTTCTCCTCGGTCTCGGCATCCTGCCGATCGATGTCGGCGTCCAGGTCAGTCGAGATCGCGGCGATGTCGACGGTGCCCAGGTCCTCGATCAGGAAGTCGAGCTCGTGCTCCTCAAAGCCGAGCGCCGCGATGTCGACGTCATCGGCGTCCATCAGGCGCTTCAGCTCCTCCGCCATGAAGCCGCTGTCGTATTCCGTCGACGCGGTCTTGTTGTGCGCGATGCGCGCGGCGTCTGCCTGGTTCTTCGAAAGGTGGGCGGCGTGCTTCACCGGCACCGTCGTGTGGCCGAGCGCGACCAGGGCTTCATACCGACCGTGGCCAGCGATCAGCACGCCTTCGAGATCGACGATCAGGGCGTCGAACAGACCGTCAGCCGAGATGCTCGCCTTCAGCTTCGCGATATGCTGCGGCGAGTGCACCTTGGTGTTTTTGGCGTAAGGTTTGACCTTGTCGATCGTCCACATCTCCGTGGGCAGACGGACCAGGTCATAGGGATCGTGTGTGTTGCTCAACACATGCCTCCTTCACGAAAAAGATCGTCGATTCCCTGCGGCTCAACTTCCTCGAAGAGATCGCCGCTCGTGCACATGCGGCACGTCCGCGGCTTGTCGCGGTTCACGCACCCGGCGCAGTCATCGAACTGCCAGTGGGGCAGGGTCTCGGGCTCGTCGTGGAAATCGTCACACAGCGGCATCGTTGTCGTCCTTCAGCAGCAGAAAGGCGAGCGCGTCGCCGGCGTTGGTCAGATCGTCTTCCTTGGTGAAGCCCTGCTCGCTCATCGTCTTCTTGATGAGGTCGGAGATGCGAGCGGCGTCGTTCAGCCCGTTGCGGAAGCGCATGGTCTGGTGGGTCTTCGCGAGCTTGGGCGCGGGCGTCTCGTCCTCGCCGTCGTCTTCATCCTCGTCGAGCGTGGGCTGGTCGATGTCGAGATCGTCGATGTCGACCGACAGACTTGCCGTGATCGCGCTGATGTCGCGTTGGCTCCAGGGCAACACGGCCTCCAGGTCGCCGGCGTTCAGCTCGCTCAGCAGCTCCGAAAGCTTCAGCGTGTCGTCGATGCCATAGCGCGCGTTGTCGGCCAGGCTGATCTCCTTGGCCTTCTCGTCGCTGATCACGCCCAGGTTGATGCAGGGCACCTCGTCCATGCCGAGCTCGATTGCCTGCTCGTTGCGATGCCAGCCGCCGATGCACTCATGGGCGATCGGGCCGCCGCCGCCGTCCAGCAGACGGATCAGGATCGGCTTGAAGAAGCCGTTGCGCTCGATCGAGGCGCGCAGCTTCTCTTCGTTCTCGTGCGAGACGACGTTCGCATTCCACGGGCTGGCGGTGATCGTGCGAGGGTCTCGCATCTCATATTTCATCGGGTCAAAAGCCTCTTTTGCATGTGTGTCATCCTACACTGTTTCGCCGACGTGAGGAAGCCAAATCTTAGACACTTCTGGTAAGGTGGTTACAGTACGTGTGTGTCGGTAAGCACTAGACCCGGTAAGGTGAAACCGGTAAGATGCGCTCGATGAAGAAGATTGCGCGCATCCTGGCGAACCCCGTCGTGGCGAAGGTCGAACTGAACGACGATCCCACGAAACTGGCTCTCTCGAACGCTATGAGCTTCGTGGTTGAAGGCCACGAGCATATGGGCAATGGAGGCTGGGACGGGCGCTCTACCTTGTTCGACTGGAGCACCAGCAAATTTCCGGCGGGCTTCGTCACCACGGCGATCGCTACGCTGCAGGAGGCCGGGTACGAGGTTCAGATCGTGCGCAAGCCTCTGCCGGCGCCGCTCGGGCCGATGCCGACGCAAGGGTTCCCCATCGTCGACAGCTACGCGCCCGACCCGAACCGCGACTACCAGTTCAAGGCGGTGCGGATCCTCGAGAAGCAGGGAAGCTACATCGCCCAGGTCGCGACCGGCGGCGGCAAGTCGCGCATCGCCGCGATGTGCATCACACGCATCGGCCGCAAGACGATGTTCATCACCACGCGCTCGGCGCTCCTCTACCAGATGGGTGAAGCGCTCGACGAGGCAGGCAAGCATATCCTAGCCCAGCTCTCCGATGACGAGCTTCTCGCCGCCATGAGCGTCGAGATGGCGACCCGACTGAAGACGTTCACCGTCAGTTACGTCGGCGACAGTCAGTGGGACACCTCGGGCGACGTCGTGTGCGCGATGGTGCAAACACTCGGCCAGCGCGTGGCGCCCCACGAGGTCAAGATAGGCACGTCCCAGGTCGAGCAGAAGCTCGCCGCGGAGCGTTGGAAGCAGCGCTATGACGAAGCGATCGCGTTCCTCGACAGCATCGAGTTCGTTATTGGCGAAGAGGCGCATGAGGCCGGCGGCGGGGCATATTACGAGGTGCTCGGCCTCTGCCGGAACGCGCACTACCGTTTGGCGCTCACCGCGACCCCGATGATGCGCGACGGTGAGAGCGATATGCGGCTGATCGCGCGCTTTGGTCCCATCCGCCTGCGCGTCACCGAGGCGTTCCTGATCAACTGCGGCATCCTCGCGAAGCCGTTCTTCAAGTTCATCCCGATCGGCGCGAAGGAACAGCCCCCGACGCTGCGGCGGGCGACAGCCTGGCAGAAGGCCGAGGAGCTCGGCATCGTCAACAACCCCACGCGCAACAAGCATGTCTGCGCCGAGACCATTCGCGGTTCGCGCTGGGGGCTGCCTGTGGGCATTCTGGTGAAGCGCCAGAAGCACGGCAAGATCTTGCACGAGATGCTGAAGCAGGTCGGCATGAAGGGCGAGTTTATCTTCGGTGAGAGCGGCAACGCCAAGCGCAAGGCCGCGCTCGATAAGCTCGCCTCGGGCGAATACGACTATGTGATCGGCTCAACCATCATCGACGTCGGCGTCGACGTCCCGGCGCTGCAGATCCTCATCATGGCCGGCGGCGGCAAAGCAGAAGTCGCTGTGCGACAGCGGATCGGGCGCGCGCTACGCAAAAAGCGCAAGACCCCGAATTTCGCGTTCATCGTCGAGTTCGACGACGGCAACAACAAGCACCTCATCAAGCACGCAAAAGCCCGCCGGGCGATCGTCGAGCAGACCGACGGCTTCAAGGAAGGCGTGCTCGCGAAGGGCAAGGACTTCGACTTCCGCGGCCTGGGCTTCACCCGTCCTCTCCCGCAGGCGATGGCGGCATGACCAATCTGCCGATACCGCTGACGACGAAAACCGTCAGCACCAAGGTGGCGCCGGACGCGTGGGGTAGGGTGGGCGAGCTCGCCGCCAGGCTCGGCGCGCGGAAATCCGACATCGTGTCGATCTGCCTGCTCTTCATGGACGAGGAGCTCATCGAACAAAAGCTGGCAGAGCAGGCGCGGGCGCTTGAGAGCATGCCCAAGGCGGTGAGGGGGCTGCTGCGCGATGCTGACAAGCTGAACGCCGATCAGCGCCGTGCGATCATCGAAGCTCTTTCTGATCCTGAGTGAAGATTGCTCTTGCTCGGTCGCGTGTGTGTTGCTACACACACGTCAGCAACAATGCAAATGGAGTTCAGGTTCATGAAGTTTGGTGATTTTGTCGCGGAGGTCATCGCCCGCATTCTTCCGACCCAGTCGGTTGACGTGCTGGTGAAGAGCCTCACGAAGCTGGCCGCGAAGCTCGACGCTGCCGAGCGTCTTCACAACGACCGCGCCCGTCTGCTGCGCGATGAGGTCAATCGTCTGCGCGCCGAAGCGTTCGCCGCCGAGCAGGAAGCCGCGCGTGCGGGTCGCACCCGCGACAAGATCGCAGATCTCACCGCCTAACCGAACGCTACCAGGAAGAGCTGCGGCATGAGCGCCACCGTGAAAATCATTGGGATCTGTGGTCATCCGAAGCACGGCAAGAGCGCCGCGCAGCTCTTCCTTCAGCACCAGGGCGTCACGCCAGTCGACGACAGCCGCACGCTGCGTCGACTGGCGATGATCCGCTACGGCCTTTCTTGGGACGATGTCACGACCCAGGAAGGCAAGGCCCGCTACATCCGCCGTCCCGACTATGGCGACACGGTGGCGGTGCGGCAGGCGATCGGCGATCTGGGCAAGGAATACGAGACCAAACACGGGCCGAACTATTGGATGGAGCGCGCGATCGCCAAAGCGAAGCGCTACAGCTCTCCGATCAGCTTCGGCAGTGTGCGCATGGGCCAGGCTCATGCAATCCGCGCGGCAGGCGGGCTCACGATTGCAGTGGTCAATCCCCGCCTGCCGCTTTCCACTCACGATTTTGACCAGTTCGACCCCGCGGGTGTGGACTGCTGGGTCCAGAACGACGGCGACCTCGCTCTCTTCGAGCGCCGCGTCCTGCAGGCGGCAGCTCCATACCTGCACGGCGAGCAGCCCAGGGGCACCCAATGACACGAGATCTATTCGCCGACCTCGCACGCGAGGCGATCCTTCACACCGACATCGAACTGCTGAACAAGCACAACGTCTCCGACGACACGATGTCGATTATGGCCGCCGAGCACGCGGCGCGCACCGAGACTCTTGCAAAGGCGATCGACCCGACGCTCGGCAAGGCCCTGCTGCTGATGATCGCTGGACACCTCATGAAGGCAGCCAAGCAGATCGACGCGGCGACAGTTCAAGAGCCGGAGCTTGTGACCCATGGCTGATCTGTGGTCGCTGATACCGTTCCGGCGGATGCTGCCCGGCGAGACCCTGCGCTATGAGCGGCAGCACTCGCTTCCAGAGTCTCTCGATGCGGCTCTGCCTGACGAGACCGTCCCTGGTTCGGTTGCGGAACTTGAAGAGCTTCGCGGACAATTGCGGGACGCGCGCTCCACGATCGACGTGCTCCAGGGGTGCCTGCGCTCGCAACGGGGCCAATTGATCACGGCGCGCGCGGATGCTGCCGACGTCTCGGTTCGGCTAGGTGTCGCTCAGCTTGAGGCTACCGGTCTGCAAGAAACCAACACGGCGTTAAGCGAGTCACTCGCAGCCGTGACGGCCGCGCTCGAGGAACTCGCGCAAACCGAGACTGCGGCGCGCGCGTTCATGGACGTGTTGGCGATCCGTGGCTCCGGCGGCATTCCGCTATTCCGTGCGAACGACGACGCGGCGCCGGCCGACATCCAGATGCTCAAGCACGCCGTGCTGACGCTGCAAGCCCGCCTGGAGGGTGCCCCGCTGCCCGAGCTGGTCACGCTCGACCGGGTGCTGAATTGATCCCTTGGACGCTCCTGGCGCCCCTGAAACCCCTGGCCACGCCTGTCGCAGCGATCGCAGTTGTCGCCGCGGCGTGGTGGGGGTTCTCGTCGTGGCGCGAGAACCTGGTCGAGAGCGCCGATGCCCGCGGCTTTGCGCGCGCCGAGGAGCTCTACAAGGCTCAGGTCGAGGCCGCGAACAAGGTCGCCGAGCATGACACCAACCAGATGGACCGAATGGCTCTGGTGCTCGGCGCTCTCACGCAAAACCGAACGCAGGAGCTTCGGGTTAACCTGGCGCCCGCGCAGGAGAGGATGAAGAATGAAGTTGCCGCTGACCCTCGCTATCGTGAGTGCGTTGTCACTGACGGCATGCTCGCGAACATCAACGCTCAGCGTGCCGCCGTCGACGCCGCCGTCGCTGCCAGCAATCCCAAGCCAGTTGGACGTTGACCCCAAGCCGCTCGGCGCGCTTGCGGACGGTGCCATGGGCACGCTGACTATCACGGGCTCGGTCGACGCGCAGGCCTATGGGGAGCTCGCGATCCGCTATAACGGCCTCCGCGACTTCTATGCGTGCGTCCGCGAACAGCTGACATTCCACGCGGCGGCGGAGCTCTGCAAGTGATCGAGAACATTCGGTATGTCGGCGATCTCGCCGGCGCGATCGGCTGGGCGCTGCTCAAGGTGCCCGTTCTGATGGCTGGCTTGGGTCTGTGGGTGGCGATAGTGCTTGGCGCGAAGAAGTGCTTCCGCCGCTGGCGCATCTACAGCCACCATCCGCTGGCGAAGCGGATCCGCGTGTTCCTGCGCGCCCGGCGGGCGGCAAGAGAATCGAAGGCCGCCGCAAATTCCCGTTGACGGCGGCGGAGTATGTGCTAACCAACACACACCATGACGCAACAAGCTGAAAAATCCCGGTGGGAGGGACCCCTCCCATTCACCCCCAGGATGCTCGATGCGGACCTGGCTGCTCTTTACATGGGCGTCTCCCGACGCAAGTTTCTGACCCGTGTTGAACAACACACCTATCCCGCTCCTACTCGGGATGGTGGCAACACGGTCTGGGATCGACACGTCCTGGATCGATATCTGGATGCCCGGTCGGGCCTCGCATGAGGCTGCCGGCGGTGGAGAGCGACATGGAACGACCGAAGGTCAAATACTGTCAGTGGCAGAAGGGCACGCTGTATTTCGGGATCAAGGGCAAGGACGGGCGGACTTCCTACACCGCGCTTCCGCACCCCAGCCACCCGGATTTCGCCAGCTGCTATGAGCCGCTGAAGAACGCGCACGAGGCGCGCAAGAAAGCGAAGAAGGAGAAGGTCGACACCGCGAGCGGATCGCAGCGCTATTACATCACCGGCTCGTTCAAAGCACTCGTTCACGAGGCCGAGAAGTCGCGAGCGTATCGGGACATGGCGCAGAGCACCCGCGAGAACGTGGATCGCTATTACCGCACCATCATCGCCGACTGGGGCGACAAGCTGGTCGCGGAGCTCGAGCCCGCCGATGTCGATCGGCGCATCGATGAGCCGGACATGGCGAGCTACCCGGGCAAGACGCTGAACTATCTGAAGTACCTGGCCGATCTCATCGACCTGGGCATTCGCCGCGGCTACCGCAAAGACAAATACAACCCCGCGCGCGACGCCGAGCGGCCGGAGACCGGCGAGCGGCTCCCATGGCCCGACGACGTCTATGAGCGAGCGATTGACCGGGCCAGCGACATGATCCGGCTCGCGATCCAGCTGGGTGTCTACACGGGCCAGCGGATCTCCGACTGCATTCGCATCGAGCGCCAGGAGCTCCTGGCTTGCGCGGCCGCGGGTGAGCCTATGTCGCTCGTTCAGAAAAAGACGGGCGTTGAGGTGTTCATCCCGATCCACCCAGAGCTGGCTGCGATCGTCGAGGCGTTCCCGGCGAGCCCTGACGCGCCGACGGTACTCTACAACCGTCTGGGCCGCCCGTTTCCAAAGCCGGATCAGATCCAGGATCGGCTGAAGAAGCTGATGCTCGATCTGGGGTATTTCGACGAGGTCGAGCGCGCGGGCGAGGAGAAGCGCGACACGCGCTTCAAATTCCACGGGCTGCGCAAGCTCGCGGCGTGCCACCTGGTGGAGGCCGGCGCGACGCCGCACGAGGTGAGCGCCATCTGCGGCATGGATATTCAGACTGTGATCCATTACACACGCGGCGTCGCGAAGCGTAAGCTGTCGCGCGGGTTCAGCGACCGCATGAACACGATCAAACCGGGGCAGGAGCGCCCGGATCTGCGCTTGGTCGCTTGACAGCGGTTAGGTAGATCACAGGATCAGCGAGGGGCGGTCGAAAGATCGCCCCTTATTCGTTTACCTAACCGGCTCGTTTGATTTTACCTAACCGCCCAACTGAACCGAGAAAAACCTAGGTTTTTCAAGGTGGTGACCCCTACGGGAATCGAACCCGTGTTTCAGCCGTGAAAGGGCCGCGTCCTAACCGCTAGACGAAGGGGCCAACTGCTTGGCGTGGAGCGGCCGAATAGGGGGCGATTTCGCAGCCGTCAAGCACTCAATCTGCCCATGCCGCATCTTCTATGTGCAATTCCGCTGCGGGGCGGCTTCCCCAAGTGTCGATCTTCGCCCGGCCAGCCAGCCACAGGCGGCGATGGCCGGGTGCGGAAAGCAGCGCCTGGCCCAGTTCGGTGTCCGCTTGGCGGAAGGCGACGGCCTTGAGGCTCTGGCCGTCCGCGCCGGCGACGATCGCGCGCACATGGCCCCCGGTGCCGACCACATCGGCCTTGATCACGCGGACCGGCCCCGCAGCGATTCGCGGCGCGGGCCAGCCCATTCCGTACGGGCCGCCGGCTTCCATCGCCTCCACCAGCATGGGGTTCACGCCGGCGGGGCTCAGCACCGCGTCTAGCAGCAAGGCGCGCTCGCCGCGCGCGGCGGCGATTCGCTCGGCGAGGCGCTCTTCGAGAAAGGCGCCGAGGACTTCCACGCCGTCCGCAGCCACCGTCACGCCGCACGCCATCGCGTGACCGCCGCCGGCGATCAGCAGCCCGGCATCCTTGGCGGCCAGCACCGCCGCGCCCAGGTCCACGCCGGGGATCGAGCGGCCGGAGCCCTTGCCGATCCCGTCCTCGCCGATCGCGATCACCAGCGCGGGCCTGCCGAACTTCTCCTTCAGCCGCCCCGCGACGATGCCGATCACGCCGGGATGCCAGCCTTCGCCGGAAACCAGCGCAACCATCCGGTCGCCGCCGACCAGGCACAGCGATTCGGCCGCAACCTGCACCTCGGCTTCGATCGCCCGGCGCTCCTCGTTGAGCAGGTCGAGCTCGGCGGCGATCGCGCGCGCCTCGGCGGGATCGCGCGTGGTGAGCAGGCGCACCCCGAGGTCCGACTTGCCGACGCGGCCACCGGCATTGATCCGCGGCCCGAGCGCGAAGCCGAGATCGGTGCAGGTCGGCGCGCGGGTGAGCCGCGAGGCCTCGACCAGCGCGGCAAGGCCGATGTTGCGCCGCTGCGCCATCACCTTGAGGCCTTGCGCCACGAAGGCGCGGTTGAGCCCCTTGAGCTGGGCCACATCCGCCACCGTGCCCAGCGCGACGATATCGAGCAGCTCGAGCAACCGCGGCTCCGGCCGGCTGGCGAAATAGCCGCGTGCGCGCAGCGTCCGCACCAGCGCGGCGCCGAGCAGGAAGGCGACGCCGACCGCGGCGAGATGGCCGTGCTCGGCGCCCTCGGTTTCGTCGAGCCGGTTCGGGTTCACCAGCGCGTGCGCGACGGGCAGTTCGGTCGCGCATTTGTGGTGGTCGACGACGATCACGTCGGCATTGGCGTCGCGCGCCATCGCCAGCGCCTCGAACGCCTGGGCACCGCAATCGACGGTGACGATCAGTCCGTGCCCCTGCTGCTTCAAGCGCACCAGCGCCTCACCCGAGGGGCCATAGCCCTCCATCAGCCGGTCCGGAATATAGGGGGTGGCCTCCAGGCCGAGCTCACGCAGCAGCAGGATCAGCAGCGCGGCCGAGGTGGCGCCGTCGACGTCGTAATCCCCGAAGATCGCCACCTGCTCGCGCGCTTCCACGGCGTCGGCGAGGCGTTGGGCGGCGCGGTCCATGTCGCGGAAGATCGAGGGGTCCGGCATGAAGGCGCGGATGCTGGGGGTGCGATGGCGCTCGAGATCGGCGCGGTCAACGCCGCGGGTGAGCAGTAGCTGGGTGACGAGGTCATCGGGGGCGAAATTGGGGTCGCGCGCATCGGCGGCGAGGCCGCGCCAGCGCCAGGGCTGGCCGAGGATCGAATGGTGAACGTTGAGGGCAGGGGACATGCCCCCGATGTGGCCGGGGGGTGCCCGAATGTCGAGGGGGATGCGCCGAACCCCCGCCCTGCCAAGCGGGCGGGGGCCGGACTTCTCAGGCGGCCTGGAGCATCTGCGCCAGATCGGCCTGGGCATCGCCGGTCGGGCGGATGTCGAACTTGTCGATCAGGATGCCGAGCACCTCGGGGGTGAGGAACTGGGGCAGCGTGGGACCCAGATGGATCCGGCGCAGGCCGAGGTGGAGCATGGTCAGCAGCACCGCGGTCGCCTTCTGCTCGAACCAGCTGATCGCATAATGGAGCGGCAGGTCGTTGACGCCGACGTTCAGCGCCTCGGCAACGGCCGTGGCGATGCGGATCGCCGAATAGGCGTCGTTGCACTGGCCGATGTCGAGTACCCGCGGAATGCCGTTGATGGTGCCAAGCTCCTCGCGGTTGAAGCGGAACTTGCCGCAGCCGAGGGTCAGGACCAGGCTGTCCTTGGGCGTCGCCATGGCGAGGTCGTGGAAATAGTTGCGCCCCGGCCGCGCGCCGTCGCAGCCGCCGATCAGGAACAGGTTCTTCACCTCGCCCTTGCCGATCATGCCGAGCAGCGTGTCGGCGACCCCCATCACCGTATTCCGGCCGAAGCCGATCGTGATCGTCTGCTCGGGCGCGTTCTCCGCGAAGCCGGGTTGGGCGAGCGCGCAGGCGATAGCGGGCGTGAAGTCGTGGTCGACGAGGTGCGGGAGGCCGTTCCAGCCCACCGGGCCTGCGGTGAAGATGCGGTCCCCATAGCCCTTGAGGTTCGGGTTGATCAGGCAGTTGGAGGTCATCACGATCGCCCCGGGAAAGCAGTCGAAATCCTTCTGCTGGTCCTGCCAGGCGCCGCCGTAATTACCGACGAGGTGCGGATATTTCTTCAAGCCAGGATAAGCATTTGCGGGCAGAAGCTCGCCATGGGTGTAAACCTGGATGCCGGTGCCCTGGGTCTGCTGGAGGATTGCCTCCAGGTCGCTCATGTCATGGCCGGAGACGAGCAGGCATTTGCCCGTCTTGGGCGTCATGCGCACGACCGTGGGCTCGGGATGGCCGAAGCGGCCGGTATTGGCGGCGTCGAGCAGCTCCATCACCTTGAGGTTGAGCGCGCCGATGGCGAGCGCGTTGCCGAGCAGCGCGTCGACATCGGTGGGATCGGTGGCGAGGAAGGCGGCGATGCGGTGGAACTCGGCGCTGATCGCGTCCTCCTCGAAGCCGAGCACGCGGGCATGCTCGCCATAGGCGGCGGTGCCCTTCAGGCCGTA
Organism: Sphingomonas sp. NFR04; assembly: GCF_900114095.1. Lineage (GTDB taxonomy): Bacteria > Pseudomonadota > Alphaproteobacteria > Sphingomonadales > Sphingomonadaceae > Sphingomonas. The sequence goes on from NZ_FORV01000002.1 coordinate 139,384, forward strand.
GAGGATCAGGTCGCGCAGGCCGACGATGCTCGGGCCGTCGCGGTCCAGGAAGCGCTGGATCGCGGCGAAGGGTGCCGCGGCGGCGAGCTCGGACGGCGTGGTGCCGGGGCTCCACAGCGCGGGCTCGGGCAGGGCGGTCAGATCGGCGCCGGCATTCTCCGCCAGCCGGCGGGCGCGACCGCGCATGGACAAGGCGCGCGCGATCAGCGGCACGAAACGGGTGTCGTCGAAATTGACGTTGGTCAGCGTGGTGAACCAGGCATGCGGCGTGAACGCATCCACCTCGGCATCGCGGGCGCCCATGGCCGCGGCGCCATCGGCATAGACCGAAATGCCCTGCAACAGCCGCAGCAGCACGTCCTGCAACTCCGCCACCTGCGCGGTCTTGCCGCAGGAGCCCATCCTGGCGGCACAGCCACCCTTGTTCGATTGTTCGCACTGGACGCAGTACATCGCCGGTCTCCAATAAAGCTGAATACAGGATTCCAGTTATTGGGCGCCCGGCGCCGTCACTTTGACGCTTGTCAAATATACGTAGTCTTCCGCATGCATCTGCAGAACTTGCCAACTAAGAAGATTCTGCATGCAATTGACCCGCCACAGTGATTACGCGCTGCGTCTGCTGATCCACCTTGGCAGCAGCGGGGAAGGGCGCGTCTCGATCGCCTCGGTGGCGGAGGAGCAGGATATTTCCGCCACGCATCTGATGAAGATCGCCAATGGTCTCGCCCATGCCGGCTATATCGAGGCGGTGCGCGGGCGCGGCGGCGGGATCCGGCTGGCGCGCGATCCGGCGGAGATCAACATCGGCGTGGTGGTCGATCTCACCGAACCGCGCTGCGCGATGGTCGACTGCACGGGCTGCCGCCTGGCACGCGGCTGCAACCTGCCGGGCGTGCTCGCCGAGGCGCGGCGCGCGTTCATGGACGTGCTGCGACGCTACACGCTGGCGGACGTGCTGCGCGGGCGCGCGGGCCAGCTCTGGCCGCCGCGCGCCGCCTGAGGCTCAGTCGGCGTCGACCACGCCCGAGCGATAGGTCTGGATCGGCGCCTTGATCCAGGCCTGCTCGCGGAACCACTTGGTGATGATGTACTTGGTGCCTTCGACCACGCGCATGCCCTCGTGCAGCGTGTCGTAATTGGGGCTGCCGTCGGCGAGCATGTTGTTCCAGATCAGCAGCAGCCCGCGCTTGGGCTTGAAGCGGATGCCGGCGCGGGGGAACCAGGTGGCGCCGCCTTCCTCGACGGTGTTGAGATAGGCCATCGCGGTCCAGGTACGCTGGCCGCCGGTCTCGACCATCTTGTCCCAATAGCCGCTGTCTTCGTGGAAATAGTCGCAATGCGCGCGGAACTGCTGGTTCGGGGCATAGCGCTGGCCCTGCATCGTCTCGGCATGCTCGACCGGGATGCCGAGCAGATCGGCGATGCGGTTGTCGATCGCCAGCACATCGGGCGACCAGCGATACAGGTCCGAACTGTGGCTGGTGCGATAGTCGGGATCATCGGTGGCGGCGAGCAGCGTCGAGGGACGGGCGTTGCTGTCGATCAGCGCCATCAGCATGTCGCACTCGGCGTCGCTGAAGAATTCGGGATAGGTGTAGACCTGCGCCAGCTCGACCTTGGCGCGTCGGACGTTCGGGTTCGCGTCCAGCCGCGCTGCGACCTCGCGGCCGATCCTTGCCCGTTCGGGGGAGGGCGATCCCTTGCTGTTGGGGTTGCTCTTGCTCACGGGCGAACTCTTTGCTGCCCGCCGCGGCGATTGCAAGCGGAAGGGGCCGGCATCGCTGCCGACCCCCGTCTGCCTTACAGGAAGATGCCGTAGATCACGTCGACCACCTCGCCGGTGTCGACATCCACCAGCAGCGCATCGTCATAATAGCGGACCCAGCGATAGGGACCCCAGACGTCCGGCAGTCGATAGGAATAGGGGTCGCTGATCCAATATTGCTGCGCGAACAGGAAGCTGTCGAGACGGTAGCCTACCGAGAAGCGGCGATAGCCATAGCTCCACCGCGCCGGCGGATAATAGCGCGGCAGGCGATAGAGGCTGCGGTTGTAGTCGCGATAGGCGCGCCAGTCATAGCGATGGTCGTTGCGCCAGCCATTGTTCCAGATACCGCCGTTGCCCCGCCAGCGGTCGCCGCGATCCCAGTCGCGTCGATCGTTCCAGCCGCGATTGCCGTCGCGGCGACCCCAGTCGCGGGTACCGTTCCACTGCGTGCGGCCGCGATCGTCCCAGCGGCGATCCTGGAAGGACTGCGGGCTGCGGACATCGCCGCGGTTCTGCCAGTCGGGGCGCTGCCCGCCACGCCAGTCGCGCTGCGGCTGGACGGGGCTTTGCGTGCCCTGCGGCTGCTGGAAGGCCGGGCGAGGCTGGCCCTCCGGGCGGCGCCATTCGCCGCGGTCCATTGCCTGCGGTGCACCCTGGGGACGCTGCCAGCCGGGGTTGCCCTGGGGACGCTGCCAGTTGCCGCCATTCTGGGGCTGGCCCTGAGGGCGTTGCCAATTGCCACGATCCTGCGGCTGCGCCTGGGGCTGCCCCTGCGGGCGCTGCCATCCCTGGCCACCCTGGCCGCCCTGCGGACGGAAGTTGTCGGGGCGCATCCAGCCGCCATTGCCGCGATGCTCGCTGCGCTCCTGCGCGATGGCGGCGGCGGGAACCAGTGCAGTCGCGGCTGCGATCGCCGCCAACAGCATCCTCTTCATCGAACCATTCTCCGGTGGCAGCGGCGAAGTCGCCGTGCCGATGCTGCCTGAATACGCGCCCGACGCTGAGCGGGTTCTGAACTGTGCTGACAGCAGATTGAAAGCATTCAGGCGTCGTCGGCCGGGTCGCCGCGGGCAATGCGCGCCGCATCCTGGATCGCCGCGACCAGCCGCGGATAGATGCCGCAGCGGCAGATATTGGGGATGCCCTGGCGGATGTCTTCCTCCGACGGGTTGCGATTGGTGCGGATCAGCACCGAGGCGGCCATGACCATGCCGGGGATGCAATAGCCGCATTGCACGAGGTTGGCGGCAAGGAAGGCCTGCTGCACCGGATGGCTGCGATCGGGCGACAGGCCCTCGATGGTGGTTACGAAGGTGCCCTCGATCGCACCGATAGTCTCGCGGCAGGCGAGCCGGGCGGCGCCGTCGATGTCGACCGTGCAGGCGCCGCAGTCGCCGGTGCCGCAGCCATATTTGGTACCCGTGAGGTTGGAGGCGTCGCGCAAGGCCCAGAGCAGGGGCGTCTGCGGATCCATGTCGTACTGGACCGGCTGGTTGTTGACGGTGAACCGAGTCATGGCCGCGACCCTAGCGGGAAACGACGGGTTTCCGAAACCGGCATTGTCGAAGGCCGCGCTGCGGGTGACATTCGGTGCATGACCCTACCCGCGCTTTTCGTGCCCCATGGCGGCGGCCCCTGTTTCTTCATGGATCCGGCCGGCGGTCCGCCCGATCCGATGTGGCGGCCGATGCAGACCTATCTCGCCGGGCTGATCGACAGCCTGCCCGAGCGCCCGCGCGCGATCCTGCTCGTCTCCGGGCATTGGGAGGAGCGCGACCTCACCGTGCATGCCGGGGACGGCCAGCCCCTGCTGTTCGATTATTACGGCTTCCCCGAGCACACCTACAGGCTGCGCTGGGACGCGCCTGGTGCGCCGGACGTGGCGCTGCGGGCCAAGGCGCTGCTCGATGCGGCCGGCTTCCCGACCGGCGTAGAGCGCGAGCGCGGCTGGGACCACGGCGTGTTCATCCCGATGAAGGTCGCGGTGCCCGATGCCGACATCCCGCTCGTCCAGCTGTCGCTGCGCGCAGACCTCGATCCCGCCGCGCATGTCGCGATCGGCAGGGCGCTGGCGCCGTTGCGCGACGAGGGCGTGTTGATCGTAGGTTCGGGAATGAGCTTCCACAACCTTCGGGCGCGGGGGCCGCAAGTCACCCCCTATGCCGATGCCTGGGACGACGCACTGGTAGCGGCCGCCACCGATGCCGACCCGGCTCGCCGCCAGGCGCGGATCATCGCGTGGCGCGCGCTGCCCTATGCCGAATTCGCCCACCCGCGCGAAGAGCATCTGCTGCCGCTGATGGTCGCGCTCGGCGCGGGAGCTGAGGGGCCCGCCGTCTGCGACTATCGCGACAATGTGCTCGGCTGGGCGGTAAGCGGCTTCCGCTTCGGCTAGTCGCGCCAGCTGCGATCGACGCGGTCCACCAGCCGCACCATCGCCGCGAAGTCCGCCGCACCGGGGCCGCCGGGCACCTGCGCCATATGGACGTCGCGCTGGTGGACGGCCACGACCTCGGGCGCGATCTCGATCGGCTGGCCCATGCTCATCGTCGCGACCTGGATCTCGCACGCGCGCTGCAGCGCCCAGTGCTTGACGAACGCCTCGGGCAGCGTCCGGCCCATGGCGAGGATGCCGTGGTTGCGCAGCAGCATCACGCGCTTGTCGCCGAGATGGGCGAGCAGCCGCTCGCCTTCCTCGTCGCGGACGGTGACGCCTTCGAAATCATGGTAGGCGATCTGGCCGATGAAGTTGCACGCGTAGAAATTGGTCGGTCGCAGCCCGCCTTCCAGCGACGCGACCGCCATGCCGGCGGTGGTGTGGCTATGCATGATGCAATGCGCATCGGGCAGATGGCGGTGGAAGAGGGAATGCTGGACGAAGCCGGCGCGGTTCACCGGATAGGGCGAGTCGTCGAGCTTGTTGCCGTCGATATCGATCTTGACGAGGTTGGAGGCCTTCACCTCGCTGAAGTGCAGCCCGAACGGGTTGATCAGGAAGGCGCCGTCCTGGTCCGGCAGCTTCACCGTGATATGATTGTAGATCATCTCGGACCAGCCGAGCATGTCGAACACGCGGTAGCAGGCGGCGAGCTGTTGGCGCGCCTCCCACTCGGCGTCGCTCACCTGTGCAGCGGGGGCGATCGCGGTTGCCATGGCACCTCTCCAAATTTCTTTTTTGAGCTTTGGGTATGCCATGAAGCGGGAGGGCGCGGCAAGCGTCAGCGGAAGCCGTAAGGCACCGCGCGGCGGCGGTCGGGATCGATCTCGATCACCGATCCGGCGGGCGGGAAGGCGCGCTGGTCGCAGTCGAGACGGGGACAGATGCGGCACGAGGCGCCGATCGGGGTCGCCGCGCCACCGGTGCGCAGCGCATCGGCATAGACGAAGTCGGCGGCATGCGCTTCCTCGCAGCCCAGCGCCACCGCATAGCGGCGGGGCGGTCGGGTGAAGCTGCCCGAGGGCTTCACCAGCCCCTTGGCCATCGAGACGTAGCGGGTGCCGTCGGGCATCTCGGCGAGCTGGACCAGGATCCGGTCCGGGATCGCCACTGCCTCATGGACGATCCACAAGGGGCAGGCGCCGCCCAGCGCGGCGAATTGCAGCCGGGTAGCCGAGTGGCGCTTGGTGATATTGCCCGCCATGTCGACGCGACAGAAGAACACCGGCAAGCCCTGCGCGCCGGGTCGCTGCAGTGTCGAGAGCCGATGGCAGGCCTGCTCGAAGCTCACCCCGAAGCGTTGGCGGAGCCGGTCGATGTCGTGGCGCACCTCATAGGCGGCGGCACGGAACCGCCCATAGGGCATCAGCAACGCGCCCGCGGCATAGTTGGCGAGGCCGACGCTCAGCAGCTCGCGCGCGGCCGCCGACGCGAGCCCGGCGCGGTCGATCACCAGCCGCATCTCGTTGGCGAATTCGTAGCGGACGAGCCGGTGCGCGAGCAGGAAAGCACGGCTTTCCGGGGGCAGGGCGTGGTTGAGCGCCAGCGTCCGTGCGCCCTCGTCGAAGCGGCTGAGCTCGCTGCCGTCGCCCTGCGCGCCGATCACGCGGACGCCGTGCCACAGCCGCAACCGGTCCTCGAAGGCGCGCATGACATTGTCGTCATCGAGGGCGAGCGCGTCTGCCAGCAACTCCGCCGAGCGATCGATCGCGTCAATGTAATTGCCCTCGGCCTGGAACCAGTCGCGCACTTCCTCCCAAGGGAGCGGCGCGGCATCGCCCGAGCCGGTATCGAACCGATCGTCGAGCACGCGCAATTGCTCCTGGCTGCGGCGATAGGCGTCGTGCAGCGCCACCATCCGCCGGGCGAGCAGCGGCTGCTGCTCGATGCCGCGGCGGATATCGGCTTCGTCGATCCGGTCGGCGGGCACGCTGCTGTCGGTCGCAGCGTCGATCGCGCGGAGCAGCGCGGCGGTGCCGCCCTCGCCGTTGATCTCGGCTGCCTCGACCGGGAACTCGCGGGCCAGCGCCAGCAGCACCCCGTCGGTGATCGGCCGGTCGTTATTCTCGATCTGCGAGAGATAGGACACGGAGATGCCCAGCCGCTGCGCCATGCCGGCCTGGGGAATGCTCAGGCGGCGCCGCAGCTCGCGCAGGCGAAAGCCTTCGAACAGGCGGCGGCGGGGCAGGGGCGGGAGCTGGCTGGGCATGGGTTCGCATAGTCCGCAAACCTACGCCCCGCAACTTTGCAACATTGCATTTGCGAAGCCGGCATGGCCCGGTGCACAAGCCGCGTCCACGGAGAGAATGCCGATGTCGTCGACGATCGAAGAATTGGAACGCCGTCGTGCCGCTGCCCGTCTGGGCGGCGGCCAGAAGCGGATCGACGCACAGCATGCCAAGGGAAAGCTGACCGCCCGCGAGCGCCTGGAAGTGCTGCTCGACCAGGGCAGCTTCGAGGAGCTCGACATGTATGTCGAGCATAACTGCACCGATTTCGGCATGCAGGACCAGGTGATCCCCGGCGACGGCGTGGTCACCGGTTCGGGCACGATCAACGGCCGGCTGGTCTTCGTGTTCAGCCAGGATTTCACCGTGTTCGGCGGCTCGCTGTCGGAGCGACACGCGCAGAAGATCTGCAAGATCATGGACATGGCGATGAAGGTCGGCGCGCCCGTGATCGGCCTCAACGACAGCGGCGGCGCGCGGATTCAGGAGGGGGTCGCCTCGCTCGGCGGCTATGCCGAGGTGTTCCAGCGCAACGTGCTCGCCTCAGGCGTCGTGCCCCAGCTCAGCCTGATCATGGGGCCCTGCGCCGGCGGCGCGGTGTACAGCCCCGCAATGACGGACTTCATCTTCATGGTGAAGGATTCGTCCTACATGTTCGTCACCGGCCCGGATGTAGTGAAGACCGTTACCAACGAGATCGTCACGCAGGAGGAACTGGGTGGAGCGGTGACGCATACCACGAAGTCGGGGGTCGCTGACGTGGCCTTCGAGAATGATATCGAGGCGCTGCTCGCGGCCCGCGACTTCGTGGACTTCCTTCCGGCCTCGAACCGCGAGGCGCCGCCCGAGCGGCCGTGCGACGATCCCTGGGACCGGATCGACGAGAGCCTCGACACGATCATCCCGCCCAATGCCAATCAGCCCTATGACATGCACGAGCTGGTCCGGAAGACGCTCGACGAGGGCGAGTTCTTCGAGCTGCAGCCTGCCCATGCCGGCAACATCCTGATCGGCTTCGGCCGGATCGAGGGGCGCACGGTGGGCGTGGTGGCGAACCAGCCGATGGTGCTGGCGGGCTGCCTCGACATCAATGCCTCCAAGAAGGCGGCGCGGTTCGTGCGATTCTGCGACGCGTTCGAAATCCCGATCGTTACCTTCGTCGATGTGCCGGGCTTCCTTCCGGGCGTCGGCCAGGAGCATTCGGGGATCATCAAGCACGGCGCCAAGCTGCTCTTCGCCTACGCGGAGGCGACGGTGCCCAAGATCACGGTGATCACCCGCAAGGCCTATGGCGGCGCCTATGACGTCATGGCGTCGAAGCATCTGCGCGGTGACCTCAACTATGCCTGGCCGACCGCCGAGATCGCGGTGATGGGCGCCAAGGGCGCGGTGGAGATCATCTTCCGGGGCAGGACGCCCGAGGAGATCGCCGAGCGCACCGCCGAGTACGAGGCGCGCTTCGCCAACCCGTTCGTGGCGGCGAGCAAGGGGTTCGTCGACGAAGTGATCATGCCGCACTCCACGCGCCGCCGGATCGCGCTGGGCCTGCGCAAGCTGCGCAACAAGCAGCTCGAAAATCCGTGGAAGAAGCACGACAACATTCCGCTGTGATGCGGCACTGATCGAGGACTGCGATGAAACTCGGCCGTCTCAACCATGTCGGCGTTGCGACGCCGTCGATCGAAGCCTCGATCGCCTTCTATCGCGACCTGATGGGCGCGGAGGTGATCCGCGAACCCTTCGACCTGCCGGCGCAGGGGGTGAGGGTGTGCTTCGTCGATACGCCCAACAGCCAGATCGAGCTGATCGAGCCGCTGGGCGAGGCGTCGCCGATCCATGGTTTCCTCGCCAAGAACCCGGCGGGTGGACAGCACCACCTCTGCTACGAGGTGCCCGATATTCACGAAGCCAAGGCCTGGTTCGAGGGCAAGAGCTGCAAGGTCCTCGGCGAACCGCGTATGGGGGCGCATGGTACGCCGATCTTCTTCGTCCACCCCAAGGACATGGGCGGCATCCTTACCGAGATCATGGAGACGCCGCGTGACGGGCATTGATCCTACCCGTGCTCCTGCGAAAGCAGGAGCCCACAGCCCCGGGCGATACGCTTGCAACCCTGGGCTCCTGCCTTCGCAGGAGCGCGGAGAATGACCGAGAAACCCCCGCTCGACCAATGGTCCGCCGCCGCTTCGAAAGAGGTTAAGGGCAAGGATCTCACTTGGGAAACGCCCGAAGGTATCCCCGTCAAGCCTTTGTATACGCGAGCGGATGTGGCGGACCTGGATCCCGGTCTGCCGGGCTTCGCACCATTCACGCGCGGCGTGCGTGCCTCGATGTACGCCGGACGCCCCTGGACCATCCGCCAATATGCGGGTTTCTCCACCGCCGAGGAGTCGAATGCCTTCTACCGCCGGAACCTCGCCGCCGGGCAGAAGGGGCTGTCGGTCGCCTTCGATCTCGCCACCCATCGTGGCTATGACAGTGATCACCCGCGCGTCGTCGGCGATGTCGGCAAGGCGGGCGTGGCGATCGACACGATCGAGGACATGAAGATCCTGTTCGACGGCATCCCGCTCGACGAGATGTCGGTCTCGATGACGATGAACGGCGCGGTGATCCCAGTGCTGGCCTTCTTCATCGTCGCGGGCGAGGAGCAGGGGGTGCCGCAGGAAAAGCTGGAAGGCACGATCCAGAACGACATCCTCAAGGAGTTCATGGTCCGGAACACCTATATCTACCCGCCCGAACCGAGCATGCGGATCATTTCAGACATTTTCGCCTATACCAGCGCGAAGATGCCGAAATTCAACAGTATTTCCATTTCCGGCTACCACATGCAGGAAGCCGGCGCGACCCAGGTGCAGGAACTCGCTTTCACCATCGCCGACGGCATGGAATATGTGAAGTACGGCGTCGCCTCGGGCCTCGATATCGACAAGTTCGCAGGCCGTCTGAGCTTCTTCTTCGCAATCGGTATGAACTTCTTCATGGAAGTGGCGAAGCTGCGGGCCGCACGGGTGCTGTGGCATAGGGTGATGACGCAGCTCGGCGCGCAGGACGAGCGCTCCAAGATGCTGCGCACGCATTGCCAAACCTCGGGTGTGTCCCTCACCGAGCAGGACCCGTACAACAACGTCATCCGCACCACGATCGAGGCGATGGCCGCGATGCTCGGCGGCACCCAGAGCCTCCACACCAATGCGCTCGACGAAGCGATTGCGCTGCCCACCGATTTCTCCGCCCGCATCGCCCGCAACACCCAGATCGTGCTGCAGGAAGAGACGGGGATGACGAAGGTCGTCGATCCGCTCGGCGGCAGCTATTATGTCGAGAGCCTCACCCAGAGCCTCGTCGACAAGGCCTGGGAGATCATCGAGCGGGTCGAGGCCGAGGGCGGCATGGCCAAGGCGGTCGCCGCCGGCTGGCCCAAGGCGATGATCGAGGAAGCCGCCGCCGCCCGCCAGGCGCGGGTCGATCGCGGCGAGGACGTGATCGTCGGGGTCAACAAATACCGGCTGGCGAGCGAGGATCTGCTCGAGACGCTCGAGGTGGACAACGCCGCCGTGCGCGAGGGCCAGATTGCCCGCATCCAGCGGGTGAAGGCCGCGCGCGACGAAGCTGCGTGCCAGGCGGCGCTTGACGCGCTGCGGGAAGCGGCAAAAAATCCTCCCCTACAAGGGGAGGGGGACCGCTCGCCGCAGGCGAGTGGTGGAGGGATGTCACCCTCTCAACCGGAGGACACCCCTCCGTCAGCCGCTGACGCGGCTGCCACCTCCCCTTCCAGGGGAGGATTGGAAAACAACCTCCTCGCGCTCGCTGTCGAAGCCGCCCGGGCACGCGCGACGCTCGGCGAGATCAGCGCGGCGATGGAAGACGTGTTTGGCCGCTATGCCACCCAGCCGACCCCGGTAAAGGGCGTCTACGGCGCGCCCTATGCCGAGGACAGCCGCTGGGCCGAGGTCGTGCGCGGCGTCGAGGCCGTAGAACGTCGCCTCGGCCGCAAGCCCCGGCTGCTCGTCGCCAAGATGGGGCAGGACGGGCATGATCGCGGCGCCAACGTGATCGCCTCGGCCTTTTCGGACATGGGTTTCGAGGTGGTCAGCGGCCCGCTGTTCCAGACGCCCGAGGAAACCGTGGTGCTGGCGCTCGACAGCGGCGTCGACGTGGTTGGCGCCTCCAGCCTCGCGGCGGGGCACAAGACGCTCATCCCGGAGCTGATCCGCGGCCTGCGGGAAGCGGGGCGGGGCGACATCAAGGTCATCGCCGGCGGCGTCATCCCGCCGCAGGACTACGAGATGCTGCGCGCGGCGGGGGTGCAGGGCATCTATGGTCCGGGCTCCAACGTCGTGGAGTGCGCGGCGGATGTGCTGCGCCTGCTTGGCCACAATATGCCGCCGCTCGAGGCTGCCGCCGAATGAGCCTGGGCTTTTCCGTCGAGGCGCTGATCCCGCGCGCTCGCGGCGGAGGAGCGCTGCGCATGGGGCTGGTGCGGGTGGCGGAGGACGAATGGCTGACGCCGGGGGCGGATATGGCGGCGCGCGCGGCGGTGTTTGCGGCTGAGCCGGAGTGCGTGCAGGTGCTGCCGGAGGCGGAAGCTGCGGTAGATGAGGTTGCCGCGCTCCTTCCATCCTCCCCTGCAAGGGGAGGTGTCGCGCAGCGACGGAGGGGTGAAGACGCTGAAGTTGGCGGACGATCGCTCGACCGGGGACACCCATCCGTCGAGCCTTCGGCTCGCCACCTCCCCTTACAGGGGAGGATCGATGGTGCTGTCGACGCCATGCGCTCCGCGGCAAGCGGCGTGTGGGAAGACCTTTGCATCCTTACACCCGACGCAACCGGCCAATACCGCCTCACCGCCGCCGCGCTGGCGTTCCCGACCGACTGGCATCTCGCGGAAAAGCTCGGCCACGCGCTCACCCCGATCCACGCGCCGATCCACGGCTATGCGGAACAGCTCGCGTCGGGTGTCGACCATTTCTTCGCGACCCTCCAGCCGGATTCGATCTTCGGGCGCACCAACTGGTTCGTCGTGGCGAGCGATGCCTGGCGTTACCTGCCGCAGGACGCCCCCGAAACCCGCTTCGCCCATGTGACAGCGGAGAATGCCGGCGCGACGCTGTTCGTCCGCTGCGAGCGCCAGACGCTGCGCCGCCTGCCCCAAAGCGTGGCAGTGCTGTTCACCATCGGCATCCATGTCGAGCCGCTCGACCGCCTGAGCACCGCCGCCGTCGCGCGCGTCGCCCAGTCCGTCGCGGGCATCAGCAGCGGCGAGCACGAACGTCGCGCCGCGCCCTTTTACGCCGAGGCTCTCACCCGCTATGCCGAGCGGCGTAACCGTTCACCGGAGTTGCTTGCTTGACCCTCGAATCCTCCCCCGTCCGCACCGACTGGACCCGCGACGAGATTGCCGCGCTGTTCGACCTGCCGTTCACCGAACTCGTGTTCCGCGCGGCCGAAGTGCACCGCGCCAACCATCCGGCGAACCAGGTCCAGCGCTCGACGCTATTGTCGATCAAGACCGGCGGCTGTCCCGAGGATTGCGGCTATTGCAGCCAGTCGGTCCATGCCGATACCGGCCTCAAGGCGACCAAGCTGATGGATCCGCGCGCGGTGCTGCAGGCGGCGGCGCAGGCCAAGGACCATGGCTCGACCCGCTTCTGCATGGGCGCCGCCTGGCGCAACCCCAAGGACCGCGACATGGGCGCCATTGTCGAGATGGTGAAGGGCGTCCGCGCGATGGGCATGGAAACCTGCATGACGCTGGGCATGCTCACGGACGACCAGGCCAAGACGCTCGCCGATGCGGGGCTCGATTACTACAACCACAATATCGACACTTCGCCCGAGCGCTATGGCGAGGTGATCACCACCCGCAGCTTTGAGGAGCGGCTGGAGACGCTGGAGCATGTCCGCGAAGCGGGCATCAATGTGTGCTGCGGTGGCATCGTCGGCATGGGGGAGACGCGCGGCGACCGCGTGGGCTTCATCCATGCGCTCGCCACGCTGCCGGTGCATCCGGGCAGCGTGCCGGTCAACGCGCTGGTGCCGGTGAAGGGCACCGTGCTCGGCGACATGCTGGCCGACACGCCGCTCGCCAAGATCGACGATATCGAGTTTGTCCGCACGGTGGCGGTGGCGCGCATCACCATGCCGCGCGCGATGGTCCGGCTGTCGGCGGGCCGCGAGAGCATGAGCGATGCGACCCAGGCCTTGTGCTTCCTGGCGGGCGCCAATTCGATCTTCACCGGCGACAAGCTGCTGACCGCGGGCAATGCCGGCGACGACAAGGACGCCGCGCTGTTCGCCCGCCTCGGCATCGTGCCAATGGCGGCGGAGTGCAAGGTGGAGTTGGAGGCGGCGGAGTAACCGTGCCGCACGAGCTCGATTGGCTGTGGCGGGCGATTGCCTTCCCCTTCGCCGATTGGGCGAACAGCCCCTCCATGCTCCGGCTCGAACTGCGGCGGCCATGGCTCTACCGCGCCATCGTCTGGCCGCCGCTATTTCTTCTGATCGCCGCCTTGGCGATTGTCAGCCTTTGGTGTGTAGGGGTTATAAAGCTCTGATGTTCAAGAAAATCCTCGTCGCCAACCGTGGCGAAATCGCGTGCAGGGTGATGCGTACCGCGAAGAAGATGGGCATTGCCACGGTCGCGGTCTATTCGGATGCGGACGCCCGCGCGCCGCATGTGCGGATGGCGGACGAGGCGGTGCGGCTCGGGCCCGCACCGGCGGCGGAAAGCTATCTCAAGGCGGACCTGATCCTGCTCGCCGCCAAGGAAACCGGCGCCGATGCGATCCACCCGGGCTATGGCTTCCTCTCCGAGCGCGAGAGCTTCGCCAAGGCCTGCGCCGAGGCGGGGATCGCGTTCGTCGGTCCGCCGCCGGGGGCGATCGCGGCGATGGGCGACAAGATCGAATCGAAGAAGCTCGCCAAGGAAGCCGGGGTCAATGTCGTGCCCGGCTTCCTGGGGGAGATCGCCGATACCGAGCATGCGGTGCGGATCGCGACGGAGATCGGCTATCCGGTGATGATGAAGGCCTCGGCCGGCGGCGGCGGCAAGGGCATGCGGCTCGCCTGGAGCGAGCAGGACGTCCGCGAGGGCTTCGAGGCGACCAAGCGCGAAGGCCTTGCCAGCTTCGGCGACGACCGCGTGTTCATCGAGAAGTTCATCGAGAGCCCGCGCCACATCGAGATCCAGCTGCTGGGCGACCAGCATGGCAACATCGTCTACCTCAACGAGCGCGAATGCTCGATCCAGCGCCGCCACCAGAAGGTGGTCGAGGAGGCGCCGTCGCCCTTCGTCACGCCCGCAATGCGCAAGGCGATGGGCGAGCAGGCGGTCGCGCTCGCCCGGGCGGTCGGCTATTACAGCGCCGGCACGGTCGAGCTGATCGTCTCGGGCGCCGACAAGACGGGGCAGGGCTTCTACTTCCTCGAGATGAACACCCGGCTCCAGGTGGAGCATCCGGTGACCGAGGCGATCACCGGGCTCGACCTGGTCGAGCAGATGATCCGCGTCGCCGTCGGCGAGAAGCTGGCGTTCGGACAGGGCGAGGTGAAGCTCGACGGCTGGGCGATCGAGAACCGCGTCTATGCCGAGGATCCCTATCGCGGCTTCCTGCCGAGCACGGGTAGGTTGGTGCGGTATCGTAGCCCTTCCCCTTCAGGGGAGGGGTTGGGGTGGGGCAGTGTCGCACCGAGACCGACAGACGGTCTGGAATCCCTCCACCCCAACCCCTCCCCTGAAGGGGAGGGGCTTGAGAGGCAGGGCTACGTCCGCGTCGATGACGGGGTGACTGAAGGCTCCGAGATCAGCATGTTCTACGATCCGATGATCGCCAAGCTGATCACCTGGGCGCCGACCCGGGACGAGGCGGCAGACCTGCAGGTCCGCGCGCTCGACCGCTTCCGGATCGACGGCATCGGCCACAATATCGATTTCCTCTCGGCGATCATGCAGCACCCGCGCTTCCGCTCGGGCGAGCTCACCACCGGCTTCATCGCCGAGGAATATCCCGAGGGCTTCCACGGCGCACCGGCCGATGAAGCGCTCGTGCGCCGCCTCGCCGCGGTCGCCGTCGTGCTGGACCTCGCCCGCACCGCGCGGGCGGCGGAAATCTCCGGCCAGCTGGGCGAGGTAGCCCTTTCCACCGAGCGTTCGGTGCGGATCGGCGAACATCGCTTCGACGTGAGCGTCGACGGCTGCGACACCGGGCTGCTGGTCAATCTGTCGAGCGACGAGGCGCCGCTGGAAGTCTCCGGCCATTGGCGCGCGGGCGATCCGCAGTTCGTCGCGCGCATCGACGGGGTGGAATTCGCCACGGCGGTCGATCGCACCCGCACCGGCTGGAAGCTCACCGCGCACGGGGCCGTGCATCTGGTCGAGGTGCTGCCGCCACATGTCGCGCAGTACCGCGCGCACATGATCGAGAAGGTGCCGCCCGACATGAGCCGCTTCCTGCTCGCGCCGATGCCGGGGCTGCTCACGCGCCTCCATGTCCAGCCGGGCGACAAGGTCGAGGCCGGCCAGGCGCTGGCGGTGATCGAGGCGATGAAGATGGAGAACATCCTCCGCGCCGAGCGGTCGGGCACCGTCAAGCACGCCCATTTCGGCGCGGGTGATAGCCTCGCGGTCGATGCTGCCATCCTGGAATTCGAGTAACGTAGAGGCAATACGTCTCACATCGATACGGGTGCGTATCCATTTTCGCATTGCCCTGATGCCGTTTCCGGGCTTGTGGCGACCGGGAAACTCGTGTCTCAATCGCGATACAAAAGGGGCGCTCGGCGGTTCACCCCCCGAAGATCGCGGGCTCCCAGAGGATGGCAACGTGCAGGAAGAGGATGGCTTCACCCGCTGGATCGAGGCGTGCGCGGCGGGCGAACTGCTGGGCATCGGCGCGGCGGCCCTGTGGTGGGTTACCGTCGATCGCTACGATCCGGTGCCGGTAGGCGCCACCGCGGAATGGCTCGTCTTTTTCGGCAAGGCGTTGAGCGGACTGATCCAGGGTCTTACGCTCGGGCTGCTGCAGGGCTGGGCGCTGCGGCGGCAGTTCCCGGCACTCGATCTGCGCGCCTGGGTGGGAGCGACGACGCTGGTCGGCATCCTCGTCTGGTCGATCGGCGCCTGGTACGCCGTGTTTCCGCCGCTCGACGGCGACCCGCTGCTGCCGCCGGTGGAGACGCTGTTCCAGACCGCCGTCGCTGCTGCCGGCTTCGGACTGGGGCTTGGGTTGCTGTTCGGCGCGGCACAGGCGATCGTGCTGCACCGCGCCGCCGGTCAGGTGCATTGGTGGGTCGCGGTGAACGCGATCGGCTGGGGCGCTGCGCTCCCCTGTATCTATGTTGCGGCTTCGGTCGGCAGCGCCGAGCCGAACAGCCTGGAGATCGCCATCCGCGGACTGGTGGGCGGTATCGTTTCCGGCGTCGTGCTGGGAACGATCACCGGGCTGTCGTTTGCGGTGATGCCGGCGCGGCGGGCGGCCTGATCGCGCTCAGCCGAGGTGCGGGGCGAACAGCTCCAACAGCCGCGTGTACAGCGCGCGCTTGAACGGCACGATCAGTTCGGGAAGGTCGGCGGGCTCGGCCCAGCGCCATGCCCGGAATTCGGGATGCGCCGTGGCGATGTCGATGTCGCCATCCTCGCCGAGGAAGCGCAGCAGGAACCAGCGCTGGCGCTGGCCGCGCCACTTGCCCTTCCACACCTTGCCGATCAGGTCGTCGGGCAGGTCATATTGCAGCTCTTCGGGCGCCTCCGCGATCAGCTCGGCATGGTGGCGGGCAACGCCGGTCTCTTCCCAAAGCTCGCGGAAGGCGGCTTCCACCGCGTCTTCGCCCGGATCGATCCCGCCCTGGGGCATCTGCCAGGCCTCCAGCGTCGAATCGAGCCGCTGGCCGACGAACACGCGGCCCTCGCGGTTGAGCAGCATCACGCCGGCGCAGGGGCGATAGGGAAGCGAAGCGGGATCGGTCATGTGGCTTCCCTAGAGCGGCGCGGGACCTGACGGAAGGGTCGTCTTTCGCATGCCAACGCCGGTTCCTAAATTGCGCGCGTGATACCCGTCGTCCACCACCCCGATTATGTCGCCCCGGCACCGGCGGGCAGCGCCTATCTCTGGAACAAGAACGGCCTCGTCCGCGACCTGCTCCGGGCCGAGGGCACCCACATCGCTTGGCACGCGCCCGAAGCGATGCCGCCGCGCTGGCTAGAGGCGGTCCACGATCCCGACTATGTCGCCGAAGTGCTGGAGGCGCGCGTGCCGCCGCACAAGACGCGGCGGATCGGCTTCCCGGTCACCCCCGCAGTCGCGCGCCGATCAGAGCGGGTGCCGGGCGGCACCTTTCTCGCCGCACGGATCGCGCAGACCGAAGGCTATGCGGCGAACAGCGCGGGCGGCAGCCACCACGCGCTGGCCGATACCGGCGCGGGCTATTGCGTGTTCAACGACCTCGCCATCGCGGCGGTCCGCCTGACCGAGGAGGGGCATGCCGCCCGCGTGCTGATCGTCGACTGCGACGTGCACCAGGGCGACGGCACCGCAGCGCTGACCGCCGGGAGATCGGATATCGCCACCTATTCGATCCACGCCGAAAAGAACTTTCCGGTCCGCAAGGCCCGCTCGACCCTCGATGTCGGCCTGGCCGATGGAACGGGGGACGACGCCTATCTCGAGACGCTGGAAGCGACGCTGCTGCCGCTGCTCGCCCAGTTCGATCCCGACCTGGTGCTGTACCAGGCCGGCGTCGATCCGTTCGCCGACGACCGGCTGGGGCGGCTGGGACTAAGCGGGGAAGGGCTGGTCGCGCGCGATCGCTGGGTGGCGGAGACACTGCGGCGGCGCGGCATTCCGTTCGCCAGCACGCTCGGCGGTGGTTATGGCAGCGATGCGCTGGAGGTCGCGCGGCGGCATGCCACTTCGATCCTCACCCTCGGCGCGGCGGCGCTTGGCGACGCTTGCAACGCACGCAATCAAGGCGCATCTGACGCCGCATGAGCCACTATCCCGCGCTTCGCCTCCGCCGCTCCCGGGCTTCGGCCTGGAGCCGTCGCCTCCATGCCGAAACGGTGCTCACTCCGGCAGACCTGATCTGGCCGGTGTTCGTGACCGAAGGTACGGAAGAGGAGCCGATCGCCGCGCTCCCCGGCGTCTCGCGCTGGAGCCTCGCCGGCATCGTCGACCGCGCCCGTGAGGCGCGCGACCTCGGCATTCCCTGCCTGGCGCTGTTCCCCAATACGCCGCACGGCTTGCGCACCGAGGACGGTCGCGAGGCGGTCAATCCGGACAATCTGATGTGCCGGGCGATCCGCGCGATCAAGGATGCGGTGCCCGAAGTGGGGGTGCTGACCGATGTCGCGCTCGACCCCTATACCAGCCACGGCCATGACGGCATCGTCGACGCGGCGGGCTATGTGCTCAACGACGAAACCTCGGCGGTGCTGGTCGAGCAGGCGCTGGTCCAGGCGCAGGCGGGTGCGGACATCGTCGCGCCCAGCGACATGATGGACGGCCGCGTCGGCCAGATCCGCGCGGCGCTGGAAGGCGACGGGCAGGTCAACGTCCAGATCATGGCCTATGCCGCCAAATATGCGAGCGCCTTTTACGGGCCCTTCCGCGATGCGGTCGGCAGCCGCGGGCTGCTGAAGGGCGACAAGAAGACCTACCAGATGGACCCGGCCAATGCCGAGGAAGCGCTGCGGGAAGTCGCGCTCGACCTGGCGGAAGGCGCGGACAGCGTGATGGTCAAGCCGGGCCTGCCCTATCTCGACATCGTTACCCGCGTGAAGAGCGCGTTCGAAGTGCCTGTATTCGCCTATCAGGTCTCCGGCGAATATGCCATGATCGAGGCCGCTGCCGCGGTCGGCGCAGGCGATCGCGAGGCATTGGTGCTGGAGACGTTGATGGCGTTCAAGCGGGCGGGATGTTCGGGCGTGCTCACCTATCACGCGCCGCTGGCGGCACGGCTGCTCGGCGCGTGATCGAGACGGCGCGGCTGCTGTTGCGGCCGCCCGAGCCGCGCGACTTCGACGCGCTCCACGCGATGTGGAGCGATCCGGACGTCATGCGCGACCTCGGGCCGGTGAAGACCCCGGCGCATAGCCGAGCGACGATCGCCCGGCATCTTGGCTATGGCCCCAGCCATGGCCTGGGTTTCCAGGTCGTCGAGCGGCGGGAGGACGGCGCGGTGCTCGGCTTTTGCGGGCTGAAGCCAGGCGCGCCCGATACGCCGATCGCCGGCGAGCTCGAGATCGGCTGGATGTTCGCGCGTGCCCATTGGGGCAAGGGCTATGCCTGCGAGGCGGCGGCGGCGACTCTGAATTGGGCGTGGAAACACCGTGCGGAACCCCGCGTCGTGGCGATCACCTCGGCGTGCAATCAGGCCAGCCGCGGACTGATGGAGCGGCTCGGCATGACTTGGTTCGCCGATTTCGAGCATCCGGTGCATCCGCAAGGCCATCGCTTGCGTCCCAGCGTCGCCTTCGCCATCCCCCACCCATGATCGAGACCGAGCGACTCCTGCTGCGCGGCTGGACCGATGCCGACCGCGCCGAGAGCGATGTGGGCATCGGCATGCAGCGCGCCGCGGACAACCACATCGACCGTTCGACGGTCATTCCCGACTCGCGGTGCCACCACATCCATCGCGTCGCGCGGTCGTGACGGACCCGCAAGCGCCGGCCGGCGGCGCGCGCCGCGCATGGTTCGTTGCGGCCATTCTCGGCGGTTCCTTCCTGCTGTTCCTGATCCAGCCGATGGTCGCGCGGATGGCGCTGCCCCGGCTCGGCGGCGCGCCGGCGGTGTGGAACTCGGCGATGCTCGTCTATCAGGCGCTGCTGCTCGTCGGCTATGGCTATGCGCATTGGCTGGGACGGTTCCGCGTGCGCACCCAGGCGGGCGTGCATCTCGGCGTCCTGGCCGTTGCGGCGCTATGGCTGCCGATCGGGCTGGGATCGATGCAGGTGCCCGCGGGGGCCGAGCCCGCGCTTTGGGTGCCGTGGCTGCTCGTCGCGGCGATCGGACCGCTGTTCCTCGCCATCTCGGCGCAGGCGCCGTTGCTCCAGCGCTGGTACGCGGTGGCGAGCCATGGGCGCGACCCCTATGCGCTCTATGCCGCTTCCAACATCGGCAGCTTCGGCGGCCTGCTCGCCTATCCGCTGCTGGTCGAGCCGCTGCTGCGGCTGCGCAGCCAGAGCTGGCTTTGGACGATCGGCTATGCGCTGGTGACGCTGCTGGTGCTCGCCTGCGCAAGCCGGCTGCCCAAAAGCGAGGCGCTGCCCGCGCCGCGTACCGATTGCCCCGCTACCGTGGCGCGCGACTGGGGGCGCTGGATCCTGCTCGCGCTGGTTCCCTCGGGGCTGATGCTGGCGACGACGACCTTCCTGACGACGGACATCGTCGCCGTGCCGCTGCTCTGGGTGCTGCCGCTGGGGCTGTACCTGCTGAGCTTCCCCGTTGCCTTCCGTAGCTCGGCGCTGCTCGACGACCTGCTCGAACGCTGCGTGCCGCTGGTCCTGCTGCTGTTCGGCGCGGCGCTGGTCGCCGGGGACTCGCGGCTGGCCTATTTCAACGCGCTGATCGGCCTGGTCCTGCTGTTCGCGGTGGCGGTGGCCTGCCATGCGCGGCTCTATGCGCTGCGGCCGCCGCCCGAGCGGCTGACCGGCTTCTACCTCGCCATGGCGGTGGGCGGGGCGCTGGGCGGCGTGTTTTCGGGGCTGCTGGCACCGGTGCTGTTCGACTGGACCTATGAGTATCCGCTGCTGATCCTCGCGGCGGGGCTGCTGATCCCGCAGCGTGCGCTGACCGGCGAGTTCGCGCGGCTCTGGGCGAGCCGCTATCGGCTGCCCGCCGGGCTGGCGCTGAGCGCCGCGGTGGTGGCGATCGTGGTCGTCGCGCTGCACGCGCAGCTGCTGGGCCCGATCCAGATCCAGCTCGGATTCGTCGCGGTGGCGGTGATCGGGCTGGTGGCGATCGGCGCGCGCTGGCCGTTCGCGATGGCGCTGGCGGGCGGGCTGTTCCTGTTCGGCGGCTATACCGCGATCGAGACGTCGCTCAGCGGCGCGCGTACCCGCAGCTATTTCGGCGTCTACACGGTGAGCGACCAGCCCGACCAGCGCCGGCTCGCACACGGCACCACGGTACACGGCGTGCAGCTCAAGGGCGCGCGGGCGACGCGGCCGACCACCTATTACCAGGCAGGATCGGGTGTGGGGCAGGCGATGCTCGCCGCACCCGCGCTGTACGGGGCGAATGCCCGCATCGGGGTTGTCGGGCTCGGCACCGGCACGCTCGCCTGCTATGCCAAGCCCGGCCAGTCGTGGCGCTTCTTCGAGATCGACCCGGCGGTCGTGCATCTCGCCCGCGACAGCGGCAAGTTCAGCTTCCTGCGCCTCTGCGCCCCGCAGGCGCAGATCCTGATCGGCGATGCGCGGCTTCGGCTGAGCGAGCTGCCACCGACCAGCCTCGACCTGCTCGCGCTCGACGCCTTCTCCTCGGACGCGGTGCCGATGCACCTGATGACCGCCGAGGCCTTCGCCACCTATGGGCGGGTGCTGGCGCCGGAGGGGCTGCTGCTCGTCCATATCTCCAACCGCTTCCTCGCGCTCGGGCCGGTGGTGGCGGGTGCTGCCAAGGCGGGCGGCTGGCAGGGCCTGCGGCTGGTCCATGTGCCGAGCGCGCTCGAGCGGCAGGACGAAGGCGCCGTGTCCGACTGGATCGCGCTCAGCCGCTCGCCGCGGGTGCTGGCAGCGTTGAAGGCGCGCGATGGCGAATGGCGGCCGCTGGTTGGCCAGCCGGGCTTCACCGGCTGGACCGACGATCACGCCTCGCTGGTACCGGTGCTGCGGCTGTTCCGCTCCGCCGGAGACTAGGTCGTGAACTCATAAACGACTGCTGTCGGTAGCCGGCCCGGGTGTCCGAATTTGGTGGGAAGCGGACGTCCATCATGCGCGTTAGTCGGAAGCCCAAACTGCTTCGGCTTCTTCAAGGATGAAGGTGACCTGGCCGTGCTCAAAGGAGGCGGCGCCCACGCAGGTGCATCGAGGCTTCTTGCCGGCCATGCTGGCCAACCAAGACTGAGACGAGAGCTTCAATAGTTCTGGAAATTCTTCTATCCGATAGCCATTAGGCAATTCGATTTGAATTAAGCCCGTTCCGTCAATTGGATCAGAGCACCCGATATCCTGGAGAAAGTAGCGATGTTCAAAATCGTAGTAGGCGAGAGCTGTTACACTAACGGCTTCAGTGCCATCTTGGTGACGCGCAGCCATGTTTTTTAACTCGCATACGGTCCGTACCTTAGGTGGCGCCACTATGTTCGTCGGAGAGAAAGCAGCGACAGGGCTACCTACGAGCGGCAAGGCCGCAAAGAGCAAAGTGATCCTCATACGCCAGCTTCGCTAAAGCGGCTAATGTCGTCAATTGGGCGGTTTCGAGCATTCCTGACTTAAGAGTGTACTACCTAGCCGCGCCCGAGCTCGCGCGCGATCGCGACGAACTCGGCGACGCTGACGGTTTCGGCGCGGCGGCTCGCGTCGATGCCGAGCGTCTCCAGTGCCGCCAGCGCGCCGGGGACCGACTTGAGGCTCTGGCGCAGCATCTTGCGGCGCTGGCCGAAGGCCGCGGCCGTCACCGCCTCCAGGATGCGCAGCTGGACGCCCTCGGGCGCTTCGCCGGGGACGATGTGGACCACCGCCGACATCACCTTGGGCGGCGGGGTGAAGGCCGAGCGATGGACGTTCATCGCGATTCGCGGCGTGCTCCGCCATTGGGCGAGTACCGCGAGCCGGCCATAATGTTCGGTGCCGGCCTGGGCGACGATGCGCTCGGCGACTTCCTTCTGGAACATCAGCGTCAGGCTCGCCCACCAGGGCTGCCATTCGGCCGAGAGCCAGCCGACCAGCAGCGCGGTGCCGACATTATAGGGCAGGTTGGCGACGACGTGCGGCTTGCCGGCGAACAGGGCCGGCGCGTCGACCTCCAGCGCATCGCCCTCGATCACGCGGAGCTTGTCGGGGAAATAGCCGCCCAGTTCCTCCAGCGCAGGGATGCAGCGGCGATCGCGCTCGACCGCCGTGACGCTGGCCCCGGCCTGGAGCAGCGCGCGGGTAAGGCCGCCGGGGCCCGGGCCGACCTCGAACACCTCGGCACCGGCGAGGTCGCCCGGCACCTTAGCGATGCGGCCGAGCAGCTGGCCGTCGAACAGGAAATTCTGCCCCAGCGCCTTGCTGGCGCTCAGCCCGTACCTGGTGATGACGTCGCGGAGCGGGGGGAGGGCAGTCACGCGGCGGCTTCTGCCCGGCGCTGTGCCGCCTCGGCGGCCATACGGATGGCGGCAATCATCGCGCCGGGATGCGCAACATCCTGCCCGGCGATGCCGAAGGCAGTGCCGTGATCGGGCGAGGTGCGGACGATCGGCAGGCCCAGCGTCAGGTTGACGCCGTCGTCGAAATGGAGCGTCTTGATCGGGATCAGCGCCTGGTCGTGATAGAGGCACAGCGCCGCATCATAGCCCTGGCGGGCGCGGGCATGGAACAGCGTGTCGGCGGCGTAGGGCCCGCGCGCGTCGATCCCCTCGGCGCGGAGCTGCTCGATCGCCGGTGCCAGCACGTCGATCTCCTCGCGCCCGATGGCGCCGTTCTCGCCCGCATGCGGGTTGAGCCCGGCAAAGGCGAGCCGCGGGTTGGCGATGCCGAAATTGCGCTGGAGCCCGCGCGCGGTGACGCGGCCCTTGGCGACGATCAACTCGACGCTGATCAGCGAGGGCACCCGCGCCAGCGGGACATGGACGGTAATCGGCACCACCCGCAGCGTCGGCCCGGCGAGCATCATCACGGCGTTGTCCGCGGTGATGCCGCAGCGCTCGGCGACGAACTCGGTCTGGCCGGGGTGCGAGAAGCCGATCGCATAGAGCTGGGACTTGGAGACGGGGCCCGTCACCAGCGCGCCTGCGGCACCCGCGCTGGCGAGGCCCGTCGCCACCTCCAGCGACTGGAGCGCGATATGCGCCGTACCGAGCGAAGGCGCGCCGGCCACCACGGGACCGGTATCGCCGATCGGCAGCACCGGGAGCGCGTCGCCGAATACCGCGAGCGCTTCGCGCGGATCGCTGATCGGCGCGATCGGGCCGCCCCACGCGGCGCGCACCGCCGCGGGATCACCCACCGCGAAAAACGGCGCGAGGCGCTCGGCCCCGCGCGCTTCCCACGCCTTGGCAGTGATTTCCGGCCCGATCCCCGCCGAGTCGCCCATGGCGACGGCGAGCGGAGGCAGCGGGGCGCCTCCCACCGTCACGTCAGCGATATTCGATCAGCGCGTCGCGGCGCAGGTCGCGCAGCATGCGCTCGGCGCGGAGGTTGACGCGCTGGTCCTCGAGCTGCTCCTGCACCTGCTCCACCGAGGGGGTGTTGGCAGCGGGCGGATCGTCGCGGCCGCAGATCACCAGCACGCGCACGCCATCGTCGATCGAGCCGAAGGGCTGGGTCGCCTGGCCGACCTGGAGCGGCAGGATCAGGTTCTGCAGCGCCGGCGGCAGGTCCTTGATGACGATATTGTCGCGGTCGACCACTTCGGCACCCTCGGCCGCGGCCACCTTGCTCACGTCGCCGCAGCCGCGGATCGCCTGGGTCGCCTTGGCGAAGGAGGCGGCGCGGGTGCTGGCCTGGGCCTCGGTGGTGCCCTTGGCGAAGGCGAGCGACAGCTGGCGGAGGCTCAGGCGGGCGTCACGCGGATCGGAGATGCCGACCTTGTGCTTGTCCGCCAGGTAGACGATCGAGAAGCCCGCGGAGAGCGGGATCGGCCCGGCAACCTGGCCCGGCTGCATCTCCTGCACCGCCTGGGCGAGCTGCTCAGGCAGCATCGCCGGCTGGATCCAGCCAAGATCGCCGCCGCGCGCGCGGGTCGAGCTCTGCGAATAGGTGCGGGCAAGATAGTCGAACGGCGTGCCCGAGCGCATCTGCTCGATCATCTTCTTCATGCCGCCGGACACTTCCTCGGCGCGATCGGGCGTGGCGTTCTGGTAGATTTCGTAGACGTGGAACTCGTCGGTGCCCTTCTGGGCGGTTAGGCGATCGATCATCGCCTTCACTTCGGTCTCGCCGACATTCACGTTGACGCGCTTGCGCAGCAGCCGGCTCCAGGCGAGCTCCGCCTCGATCTGGCGCTTGATCGAGCGCTCGGACGAGCCGATCTCGCGCAGCCAGGCGCGCATCTGGTCGGGCGTCTTCTGGAAGCGGGTGCCGACGCGGCTGAAGCTGCTCTCGATTTCGCGCGGATCGACCTTGATCTCGTTGGCTTTGGCCTCCTGGATCTCGAGCGTCTCGTCGATCAGCTGGCGGAGCATGGCGAGCTTGAGCTGCTCGCGCTCTTCGGGCTTCAGGGTCAGCTTCTGCATGCCGGTGACGAGCGCGACGCGCTGGTCGACCTCGGTGCCGGTGATCACGTAATCGTTGACGATCGCGGTGGGCTTGCGGATGTTCGGATCGGCCTTGCCGAAGAATTCCAGCGTGCTCGGCAGATCGAGCCCGTTGTTCACGCCGTCCTGCCCCGCGGAGGTCTGGGCGATCGCCATCGTCGCCAGGGCAGCAAGCCCCGCGCCGGCCAGCCACTTCGCACCCGTTCCCGCAATCCTGCCCACACCCATCATCACTTCAGAACGACCCTTATCCTCAAACGGGAAGCAGCGCTTATAGCGCAATTGTGCCTGAACCAAGGCTTAGCGCCGAATCCCCCCAGACCGGGTCTTCTAGCGGCCGAGGTTCTTGAAGGCGAGGGTGAGCAGATAAGAGTTGCCGCGCTGCGCGTCGCCGGTGGTGGCATAGTCGCGCCGCCAGGTGGTGCCGATGCGCAGGCAGTCGTCCTCGTAGAACAGCCCGATGCGGTGGCGGATCGGCTGGAAGCCGTTGGCCAGCGACAGCGGGTCCTCCTGCTTGTCGGTGAGGTCAATCAGCGTCGAGCCCGACAGCGACCAGAAGCGCGCGAACTGCACGCGGGCGCCGAGGCGGAGTTCCTCGCGATCCTGCAGATCCTCCAGCGTCGGATCGACATTGCGGTTGAGCCGCAGATAGCCGACCGTGACATAGGTGGCGCGCGAGCCCACCGACATGTCGATTTCGTTGCGGCGCACCGCCAGCCCGTCCTTGTCGAGCCGGTAGCGGTGGGTGAGGCTGATGAAATCGTGGAAGCGGATCACGGTGCGCCCGACGATGTCGGACATGCGATCGGTGAGGCCGGTGCCGTTCGGGAACAGCGTCGACCGCGTCGTCAGGCGGTAGCTCTGGCCGACATTGGCCTCGACGCTGATGCCCGGCAGGTACAGCGCATAGTCGAGCCCGTAGGTGAAGCGGGTCGAATCCTCGAAGCGATCATAGCCGGCGAAGCGGTTGAGCGCGAACAGGTTCGAGTCCTCGAGGTCGACCGCGCGGGCGTCCTCGTTGGGGACGTCCATGTTCTCCAGGTGCGGCGCGACGACCATCTGCACGCGCGGGGTGATCCGCTGCGAGCCGCCGAGGAAGTCGCCGACGAACGGCCATTTCACATCGAGCGCGCCGGCGGCGATGCCGCGGAAGCGGAAGCCGTCCTCGCCGCGATAGCTCGCCACCGTCGTCGCGATCGTGTCCGACGTGTTGTAGATGTCGCCCCGGGTATAGGCGGTCAGGCTGACTTCCTGGCCCCAGTTGGTGAGGCGACGGATGCTCCACTGCGCACTGGTGAAGGCGCGCTGCGTGTCCTGCCCGCCGGTGCGGGTGAGCGCGAGGGTGTTGACCTCGAAGTCGAACTTGCCGCCGAGCAGCCCGTCGTCGAGGCGGCGGCGATAGTCGAGCTCGGGCAGCGCCACCGGCTGCAGCCCCTGGCGATCGCCGACCCGCAGCGTCTGCACCGCCCAGGCATTGATCGCGAAATAGCTGTCGGCATCGATCCGCTCGATGGCGAGGTTGTTGCGCAACCGGTCGTCGCGCGAAATGTCGTAGCGGCGCAGGAAGGTGCGGTCGCTCGCGACGCGGAACGACGCACTTACGTCCCAATTGGTGTCGAGCTGGTAGCGGCCGACCAAGTCGAGATAGCCGCGAAAGTCGTTGCGCAGCGTCGCCGGGGTCGGCGTGACGGTGAGGTCGTCGGCGCGGCGGCTGTAGGTGCCATAGGCCTGGAGGCGGAAGGAGCCGAGGCTGTTGAGCTCGCGATAATCGGCCTGCAGCATCGGCAGCGTGTCGGAGAAGACGCGCGGCGTGACGGTCAGGTCGCGGTTGGGCGCGATGCTGATGAAATAGGGCAGAGCGAGCTGCAGGCCGTTGGTGCGGCTGTAGCGCGCGTCGGGCGTCAGGAACCCCGAATCGCTCTGGCCGCCGGCGGGGTGCGAAAAGGCCGGCAGCGGGATCGTCGCGAAGCCGAATACCGAGATGCGCGCGCCCTTGTAGCGCAGCCGATGCTTGGCCGGATCATAGACGACGCGGTCGGCGGTGATCTTCCACGAGGGCTCCTTCGGGCAGCCCGAACTGTCGGAGACCGAGCAGGGCGTATAGGCGGCATTCTCGACCGTGATGACGCCGCCGTCGTTGCGCGAGCCGCGCGCCGCGGCAATGCGGCCGCCGGCTTCCAGCACGACGAGCATATTGTCGACCACGCCGTCCTTCAGCGTGTCGGTCAGCTCGATGCTGTCGCCATAGGCGGCATCGCCCTCGGGATTGGCGACGACGATGTTGCCGGTCGCCATCACCTTGCCGGTGCGGCGGTCCCAGGTGACCTTGTCGGCGCGGAGGCGGTTGCTCTCGCGATACATGCGCACGTCGCCGCTGGCGGTGACGACGTCGCTGTTCATGTCATAGTCGAGCTGGTCGGCGGTGAACTGGACCTGCTTGGGATCGTCGGGCAGGCCATTGGCCGGCGGCGGGGCGGGCTCGGCCGGCCGGTCCTGCAGATCGGCGGCGGGCACCGTGGCGCCGGCAGCCTGGTCCGCGGGCAGGGGACGCGAATCGGGCGCCTGCTGGGCGCGAGCCTGCGCCGACAGGCACAGACCGAGCGCGGCCGGAAAGAACATGGCCTTGCGCTTCACGAAAACTCCCACCTTTATCGTCACTCCCCGGCAACGGGCATCCACGTGCCCTATCGCAGCGATTGCGGCTCCGCAACGGGAGGCGCGTTGGCCCCAACGCACATCCGGGCTAAGGGGCCCCGCATGCAGGTCGATTTCTATCACCTTACCATGGCGCCGCTCGATCGCGTGCTGCCGTCGATTGCCGAAAAGGTGCTGGGCAGCGGCGGGCGGCTGCTGATCGTCGCCGAGGATCCGGCGCTGCGTACCCGCATCGACCAGCTGCTGTGGAGCTACCAGCCGGCGAGTTTCCTGCCGCATGGGCAGGCGGGCGGCGACTGGGACAGCGAGCAGCCGGCGTTGATCGCGGAGACAGTCGTACCCGCCAACGGCGCCCGCAACGTGGCGCTGGTCGGCGGCCTGTGGCGCGACGAAGCGCTGGCGTTCGAGCGCGCCTTCCATCTGTTCGACGAGGACAGCATCGGCGCGGCGCGCGTGGCCTGGCGCACGCTCGGCGAGCGCGAGGGCGTCGAGCGGCGCTACTGGCGTCAGGACGAAAATGGCCGCTGGGCGCAAGTCGCCTGAGCTTGCATTGAAGACGCCGCAGGACTAGGGAGCCGCCACTTCCTTCCATCACCAATTACAGGAGCCGCACGGCCATGGCCGCGACCCGGACCTTTTCGATCATCAAGCCCGATGCCACCCGCCGCAACATCACCGGCGCCGTCACCAAGATGCTGGAAGAGGCAGGCCTGCGCGTCGTCGCCTCCAAGCGCATCCAGATGACCCGCGAGCAGGCCGAGGGCTTCTATGGCGTCCACAAGGAGCGTCCCTTCTTCAACGACCTCGTCTCGTTCATGATCTCGGGCCCGGTCGTCGTGCAGGTGCTCGAGGGCGAGAACGCCGTGCAGCGCAACCGCGACATCATGGGCGCGACCAACCCGGCGAACGCCGAGCCGGGCACGATCCGCAAGGAACTGGCCGAGTCGATCGAAGCGAACTCGGTCCATGGTTCGGACTCGGAAGAGAACGCCGCGATCGAGATCGCCTTCTTCTTCAAGCCGGAAGAAATCGTCGGCTGATAGGCCGGGGTTTTCGGTAGAAAAAGGGCCGCGCTTCCGATGGGGAGCGCGGCTTTTTTGTTTCTTCTTTTCTAAGCCCCTCCCCTTCAGGGGAGGGGTTTGGGGTGGGGCAGTGTCTCGCAGAGACCAACATCGGTTCTGGAATCCCTCACCCCAACCCCTCCCCTAAAGGGGAGGGGCTAAATAGTGGGACTCACCGCGGCAGCGTGATCGTCGCCGTCAGCCCGCCACCGTCGCGGTTACCCAGCGCGATCGTTCCCCCTGCATCGTTGACGATCGCCCGCGCCAGCGCCAGCCCGAGCCCGATCCCCCCGGTATCGCGATTGCGCGACTGTTCCAGCCGGGTGAACGGATTGAACACCGCTTCCAGCTTGTCCGCGGGAATGCCGGGCCCGCGGTCGCACACCTCGATCGTCACCCGCTCGGCCTCCGGGATCAGCCGCACCTCCGCGCCGCCGCCATATTTCACCGCATTCTCGATCAGGTTGCGCACCGCACGGCGCATCAGCGTCGGCCGCAACCGCATCTTCAGCCGTTCGGGCTCCTCGAAGGTCACGTCGTGATCGAGGTCGCGGAAATCCTCGACCACCGCATCGACCAGCGCGCCGAGATCGACATCGGTGTTGGGCTCGCTCGGCCGCCCCAGCCGGGCCAGCGACAGGATGTCGTCCAGCGTCCGGCTCATCTCGTCGACCGTGTCGGCCATCCGCGCGCGATCGTCCTCGTCCTCCACCGACTCGATCCGGACCCGCAGCGCCTGGAGCGGCGTGCGCAGGTCGTGCCCGATCGCGCCGAGCATCCGGTCCTTCTCGTCGAGCATCGAGGTGACGCGCCGACCGAGCGCATTGTACGCAGCAATGAGCGCGCGCACGTCGCTGGGGCCGCGCTCGCGGATCGGGGCGGTGTCGTCGCCGGGGCGGAAGGTCCGTGCGGCGTCGGTCAGGGTACGCAACGGCCGCGCGATCCGTCCGCCGACCAGCAGCACCGGCACCAGCACTACGACGTAGAGGATCAGCGTCTGCGCGGCGAGCTGCCAGATCAGGTCGAACTCGGTGCGCGGCCAGGGTGTCGCGAGGGTGAGCCAGCCCTTGCCGGGCAACTCGACCGCGACCAGCATCTCCGCACCCATCCGCCGCAGCCGCTCGGCGCGGAGCGGATCGAGCTTGGGATCGAGCAGGCGCTCCGGCCGGACCGGACGCAGCGCCGCCATGATCGTACCGGCACGCAGTCCCGCATCCTCGAGCCCACGGCGAAGATCGCGCTCGACATCGGGGCGGCGCCGAGCGACCTCGCCCGCGAACGGGTTCTCGGCGTGCAGCCGTACATGGGTGCGCGGATCGGAGAGGAAGCGCTTCTTCGCAGCACCCGGCTGAAGCGGGGCCTCGCGCTGGAGGACGAGCAGCCGCTCGGCCGCGTCGGCCAGCCGCGTGGTCGCGGGCGCGATCACCAGCGCGAACCGCGCCTTTTGCCGCTCATGGAGCAGCAGCCCGAAGTTGATCGCCTGCGCGACGAACAGCGCAGCGGCGACGAGCAGGGCAATGCGCGCGATCAGGCTCGTGGGCAGGAACCGCCTCAAAGCCGGGTGACCTCGGCCGCCAATGTATAGCCGCCGCCCCACACGGTCTTGATGATCGAGGGGTTCTTGGCATCCGGCTCGATCTTCTTGCGCAAGCGGCTGACCTGATTGTCGATCGCCCGATCGAACGCCGCCGCCTCGCGCCCCTGCGTCAGGTCGAGCAGCTGGTCGCGGGTGAGCACCTGGCGCGGCCGGGTGACCAGCGCGTGGAGCAGGTTGTACTCGCCGGTCGACAGCGGCACCGAGACGCCCTCGCGATCGACCAGGGTCCGCTCGCCGGTGCGCAGCACCCAGCCGGCAAAGGCGAACGAGCCGGTTTCGGGCGCATGCTGCTTGGCGCCGCCCGCCGACCAGCGGCGCAGCACCACCTTGATCCGGGCCGAGAGCTCGCGCGGACTGAACGGCTTCACGACATAATCGTCAGCGCCCATTTCCAGCCCGACGATCCGGTCGGTCTCCTCGCTGCGCGCGGTGAGCAGTATCACCGGCGTCTCGCTGGTCTCGCGGATATGGCGGCACAGGCTCAGCCCGTCCTCGCCCGGCATCATGATGTCGAGCACCACCAGGTCGATCGCATAGGCGTTGAGCCGCGCCCGCGCGCTCTCCGCATCGCCCGCCTGGGTGACGCGAAAGCCCTGCTTGGTGAGATATTGCGCGAGCGGCTCGCGGATCGAGCGCTCGTCGTCGACGAGCAGCAGGTGCGGGACTTCGGACATGGTCACCAACGTAGCGCCTTTGTCGTCGGGGAAAAGAGCCGGGCGGGAGGGAGGAGATCCACAAGGCACCGCGGTGAAGCGTCAGGGGAGGCGCGTTCGATCCCGACGGGGACAGGATCGGCGATGCCCGCGGCCTCCCGCCCGGCTGCTCCGGCTGGCGTCAGTTGCCGTCGGCCGGAGGAGGGGGGGGCATGTCGCCGCCCGGCGCACCCTGGCGACCACGCCAGCCGCCACCGCGGCGCATCTGCATCATCTTCTGCGCAGCTGCCTGGCGCTCGGCGGCATCGATCTTGCCGTCATGATTGGTGTCGACGCGGTCGAACATCCGAGTGGCGCGGGCCTGCTCGTCGGCGAGGGTGATGTCGTTCTTGGGCGCCATCCGGCCGCCCATCCGCGCGCGCTGCTGCGCCATATAGGCCTCGCGCTCTTCCGGCGTGACCTTGCCGTCGTGGTTCGCGTCCATCGCATTGAAGCGGGTGGCGATGCTGGCGAGCATCTCGTCGCGGGTGACGATGCCGTCCTTGTTCTGGTCGGCCATGGCGAGCGGATCGTGGCGGGGGCCCCGCGGGCCGTCCTGCGGCTCGACTTGGGCGGCAAGCGCCGAGCCTGCGAGCAGCGAGGCCCCGAGCGCGGCGAGAGTGACATGTTTCAGCATCCGAAACTCCTGAGAAGGAATGGGATGCCGGGGGCGGGGGCGGACCCCCGGCACGCCCTTCATCTCGCCCATGCCTGTCGCATGGGTTTGTCATCGTCGCGACAAAGTGTCGCAAATTGTCGTTCGCTATTCTGCGGGCGCCTGCTGCACGCGCGGCACGACCTTCCACTCGATCAGCAGCAGCGCGCTCAGCGCCAGCACCGCCGCCACCGCGAAATTGCCGCCCCGGAAGCCGCGCTCGGATCCGAACGCCAGCGCCTGGCTGAGCAGCAGCGGGCCGAGGATCAGCGCGACGCTGCCGAGCGCCGCCATGCCGCCCTGGAGCGCGCCCTGGCGCGACGGGTCGGTCATCCGCGAGAGCAGCGCGTTGATCGACGGAAAGGCGAGGCCTTGGAACGCGGCGAAGGGGATGATCGCGAACACCATCCAGGTCTCCCGCGCGAAGCAATAGCAGAGGAAGGCAAGGCCGCCGGCAAGCATGCCGAGCACCACCGTCCGCTCCTCGCCCCAGGCGGCGATCGCGCGGCCGGTGACGAAGCTCTGGACCAGCGCCATGCAGATGCCGGACGCCGCAAGCGAGGCGCCGATCATCTGCTCGTTCCAGCCGAGCGCGATCTCGCCGAAGAACGCCCAGGTCGCCGGATACACCATGTGCGCGAGCTGCCAGAGGAAAGCGGCGAGCAGCAGCGGCTTGGCGTTGCCCGCCTCGAACAGCGGGCGGAAGGCGGCGAAGACGTGGGCGTCGCGCAGCCGGAAGGGGCGGCGGCGCTCGGGCGCCATCGTCTCGGGCAGCAGGAACAGGATCCACAGCGCGTTGAGCCCGGCCAGCGCCGCCGCGGCGATGAACGGCGCACGCGGGCCCAGGCTGGCGAGCAGGCCGCCGATCGCCGGGCCGAGGATGAAGCCGATCCCGAACGCCGCCCCCATCATCCCGAAGGTCGCGCCGCGCTTCTCGGGCGGGGTGACGTCCGCCAGCACGGCATTGGCCGGGCCGTACACCGCGCCCGCGATCCCGGCCACGACGCGGCCGACGAACAGCCAGGTGATGGTCGGCGCGGCCGCCATCAGCAGATAATCGGTGGCGAACGCCGCCATCGAGGCGAGCAGCACCGGGCGCCGGCCGACACTGTCGCCGAGCGAGCCCAGGATCGGGCCGGCGACGAACTGGGCCACGGCGAACGCGACCAGCATCCAGCCGCCGATCCGGGCGGCATCGTCGAGACTGGTGTGCGACAGCGTCACGATCAGCTTCGGCAGCACCGGAAGGATCACGCCGAACCCGATCGAGTCGATCAGAACGGCGGCCAGAACGATCGGTACGGCACGATGGTGAAACTGCATGTGGCCCCCTCCCCAGAGGCCCGCCACTGTATCCCAAATGCGGTGCACCGGCCAAGTTCTGCCGTCGCCTGCGATAAGACCGAAGCCGGTCAAAGCCTTATCCCGTCCGAACCGCGGCCGCGTGGTGCAGCGCGCCAATTCGGTTGGGCAACACTGTGCTCTCTCTGCAACGATTGTATTCAAGTGGCATTTTGCAACTTTAGTTTTGCTTGACGTCGCTGACGGCAAGGCGTGTATTCGAGCTTCGGGTATGGAGCGGAAACACAGCTCCAACCTCGGTGGAGAGGAAAGATATGCGGCTACGCCTTATGTCGGCCTGTGCAGTGCCGGCACTCGTGATGGCGCTCGCAGCGCCCGCGCTCGCGCAGGAAACATCCCAGGATCAGCAGGATGCGGCTGGACGGTCCGTCCAGGCCGATAACGAGATCATCGTCACCGCGCAGGGCCGCGCCCAGGCGCTTGCCGACGTGCCGCTGGCAGTCTCCGCAGTGAGTGCGGAAACGCTGCAGCAGACCGGCGCCAACGATATCCGCGCGCTCAACCAGGTGGCGCCGTCGCTGCTGGTCTCGTCGACGGGCAGCGAGGCCAATGGCTCTGCGCGCATTCGAGGGATCGGTACGGTCGGCGACAATCCTGGCCTGGAAAGCTCGGTCGCGGTATTCATCGACGGCGTCTATCGCTCGCGCTCGGGCATCGGTCTCAGCGAACTCGGCGATCTCGAGCGGATCGAGGTGCTGCGCGGCCCGCAGGGCACGCTGTTCGGCCGCAACGCCTCGGCGGGCATCATCAACATCGTCTCGAAGAAGCCGGAATCGACCTTCTCGGCAGGCGCCGAGGCGACCTATGGCAACTACAACGCGATTCGAGTGCAGGGCTTCGTCAACGTGCCGCTCAGCAGCACGGTCGCGGGCCGGCTCGACGGCGTCTACATGAAGCGCGACGGCTTCTACCACGATGTCACCAACAATCGCGACGTCAACAATCGCGACCGCTACTTCCTGCGCGGCCAGCTGCTGTTCGAGCCGAGCAGCGACATCCAGATCCGCGTGATCGGCGACTATACCCATCGCAACGAGGAATGCTGCGGCGCGGTCTATGTCGACTCCTCGATCAATCCCTATATCGGCAGCCTGAACAGCCCGACGGCGAACAATATCGTCCGCGTGCTGCGCGACCTCGGTCAGCCCTTGGGGGCGTTCAGCAGCCCCTATAGCCGCAACCTCTATGTCTCGCGGGGGCGCAGCTATGGCGGGATCACCGAGGATTGGGGCGGCTCGGTCCAGCTCGACTGGAACCTGGGCAAGGTGAAGCTCACCTCGATCACCGGCTATCGCAACTATTTCTCGAGCCAGGGCGCCGATACTGATTACAGCGCGGTCGACCTGCTATATCGCGCGCCGAATGCGGACTCGTCGCGCGCGTTCGAGACGTTCAGCCAGGAACTCCGCCTCAACGGCACCGCCTTCAACGAGAAGCTCGACTGGCTCGTCGGCGGCTATTTCGCCAATGAGGACCTGACGCTCGTCGACAATCTCCGCTTCGGCAGCCAGTACGGCCGCTTCGCCACCTGCCGCATCGTCTCGGGCAGCGCGCTCGCTGCGCTCTACAACCCGGCGGCGGCGGGCTGCCTTGCCGCGCGGCCGGCGCTGTTCGGTGCCGCGAGCCCGCTGATCTACGCGGCGTTCGATCGGCTCGACGGGATCAACGATCGCGGCACGACGCGCGACTATTTCAGGCAGAACAGCCGCAACTGGGCGCTGTTCACCCACAATATCTTCCACGTCACCAAGGGCTTGGACCTGACGCTGGGGCTGCGCTACACCAATGAGCGCAAGCGGCTGAACGCCACCTTCGGCAACGACAACACCGCCTGCGTCGCCAACCAGACGGCGCTGCTGCCGCTTCGCTCGGTCGCCTCGCTCACCGCGACGATCGACGGCATCCTCGGCCTGTCCTGCCAGGGCAACTCCACCGCCGAGCTCAACGGCGCCGCGATCAGCGATACCCGCAAGGAGGACCAGTTCACCGGCACGGCGATCCTATCGTACAAGCCGACCGACGACCTGCTGCTCTACGGCAGCTATTCGCGCGGCTACAAGGCGGGCGGCTTCAACCTCGACAAGTCGGCGCTCAAGGTGCCGATCCTGCCCTTCGCCGCGGTCGGCGGTGCGCAGGCGCTGGTGAGCAACCTCCAGTTCGCACCGGAGACCAACAACGCCTTCGAGATCGGCCTGAAATACTCGACCCGCAAGTTCAGCCTGAACCTCTCGGCCTTCCGCCAGCAGTTCAAGAATTTCCAGCTCAACACCTTCAACGGCACCGTCTTCCTGGTGCAGAACATCAATGGCTGCACCGCCAGCCTGGGCGGCGGCGACCGCGACCAGAGCAAGTTCAGCACCGCGACCAACTTCAACGCCGCGGCCTCGACCACGGGCGCCTGCTCGTCCTCCAACGTCAGCTACGGCGTGGTGTCGCAGGGCGTCGAGCTCGAAGCCTCGGTCGTGCCGGTGCGCGATTTCCGGGTCGGGCTGGGCCTCACCTATGCCGACACCCATTATCGCGACCAGCTGGTCGGCAACGATGCCGGCGGGCCGCTCGACCAGGCGCTGCGGCGGCTGCCGGGGCAGCAGCTGTCCAACGCGCCCGAGATCGTCAGCACCGCCTCGGTCGCCTGGACGCCGCCGCTCGGCAGTTCGGGCCTCAGCGGCCTGATCTATTTCGACGCGCGCATGACCGGCGACTACAACACCGGCTCGGACCTGTTCCCGCAGAAGATCCAGGACGGCTACACGCTGGTCAACGGGCGTATCGGCATCCGCGGCAAGGACGAGCGCTGGGCCATCGAGTTCTGGGGACAGAATATCTTCAACCAGAACTACACCCAGGTGGTGTTCAATTCGCCCTTCCAGGAGGGCGCCGCCACCGCACCGTTCACCGATCCCAAATATCCGGGCGGCCGCCAGCTCTTCTCGGCATATCTCGCCGAGCCGCGCACCTACGGCATCACGCTGCGCACGCGCTTCTGACTTTCCTGGGGAGGAAAGCACTGGGCCGGAGGAGCGATCCTCCGGCCCTATTTTTGCGCCGCACACGGGAGAACCATGGCTTTACTCGCAGCGATCGAAATTCTTTTGCGAGAGCGCACGTCGGCGCCGAATTGCCGCATATAAGGATAGGTGTTGGAATACAGCATCTTCGAGGGGAAAGTTGATGTCTTCGATCCGTCCGTCGTCGCAAGCCGCCGATCTTGCCGGCATCGCCACCGTTGCGCAGGTTGGTAATGACACCAAAGCTGCTGACGCCATGCCGGCGGCAGTGGAGCCGTCGGCGGCAGCCGCCGACCCGCGCGGCGTGCAGCTCGCGTCCGACACGGCGAATGCGCTGCTCGCAGCGCAATCCGACAAGGCCGAGACCGCCAAGTCCAAAGACGAGGCGCCGTCCGTCTACGAGATGTTCGTGCCGCCCCTGGAGGGCTTTTCCTCGCATGAATTCGCCATGGGGATCAGCGACCCCGAGCGGGTGAGCAGTTCGGCAGGGTTGAGCGATGCCGATGTGTTGAAGGATGTGCGGGCGCGGTTCGACGACAAGACGGCGCGCATGGCGGCCGATGTCAACAAGAACTCCATGGAATATGTCTACTCGATGGTCGGCGACCTCGATACGCGCTCCATGGCGCTGGTCGCCGCCGACACCAGCGGCACCTTCTCCGATACGGAGAAGCAGATGGCGGTGATGGCAACGCAGTGGCAGGATCACCTCCGCGCCGGCGGCTATGTCGGATCGGCCGAACTGCACAACACCTTTATCGGGATGGGACTTTCGTCCGTTCGGCCGCAGGATCGCGCAGAGGTCATGCGCGTGTATGACGGCGAGGCGGCGAAGGATACGAGCGTGCGCAGCCAGCTAGGCCGGGCTTCCGCACGGGTCACGCTGGGCGAGGAACAGAGCAAGGCGGTGTTCGGCGACATCTCGACGAGCACCAATCCGGATGACAAGATGCTGAGCCTGCTGGTTGAAGCCATGACCAAGGCGAAGGAGACCGACCCGCAGATCACCAGCGAGTTGCACGGCATCAACACCGCCGACGACCTGAAAGAGGCAGAGTGGTTCAAGCCCTATGTCGAGCGGTTCAACCAGCTGCTGGGCGAGCAGGCGTCGAATTCGGCCAAGGCAGCCTGAAGCTGCATGTTCGACGCGGTGCAGCTTCAGTGAAGCAGTGCGGCGTCGGAGGCCGTGCCGGCGGCACCGCGCGTGGGCGAGAGCGGCAGGATCTTCGCCGCCCGCAGGAACTCGGTCGCACGCTCGACGCCGACCGCGGGCGAGAACAGATGCCCCTGGCCATAGGCACAGCCGATGCTGCGCAGGCGATCCGCCTGCAGCTCGGTCTCGACCCCTTCGGCGATCACCCGCATGTCGAGCTCCTGCGCGATGTGCAGCACGCCCTCGACGATCGCGCGGCTGGCGCTGTTCTGGAGCAGCTGGTCGGTGAAGCTCTTGTCGATCTTGATGAAATCGACCGGCATCGTCAGCAGATGGGTGAGCGACGCATAGCCGGTACCGAAATCGTCGAGCGCCACCAGCAGCCCCTGCGCGCGGAACCAGCGCAGCGTGTCCGCGACGACGGTGTCGCCCTGGCCTAGATACACGGTCTCGGTGATCTCCAGCACCAGATGGTGGAGCGGCACGCCATGCCGCGCCAGCGTTTCGGGGATCATCTCGCGCAGCCTTGCGCCATGGAAGTCGCTCGACGAGAAGTTCATGCCGACATGCGGCGGGGCGATGCCCAGATCGCACCAATGGCGCAGGTCGGCGGCGACGCGATCGAGCATCCGCGCGGTGATCGCGCCGGCGACCTTGCCGTCGGTCGTCGCCTCGAAGAATTCGGCGGCGGAGACGATGCGGTCGTCGGTACGCATCCGGCACAGCGCCTCGAAGCCGAGGATCTCGCCGGTCTTCAGGTCGAACAGCGGCTGATAGTGCGGCAGCAGCCGGTCCTCGGCGAGCGCGCGCTCCACCGCGTGGATCGCATCGAGCCGCCGCGCCATGCGGGTGGCAATGCCCGGCACGTAGCGGACGAAGCTGCCGCGCGCGGTCTCCTTGGCGTGATAGAGCGCGAGATCGGCGTTGAGCCGCACCTGCTCGGCCGTCTCGCCTTCGCCGATCAGCGCACCACCGGCGGTCGCGCGGGGGACGACGTTGCGCTCCCCGTCCTCGATCGGCTGGGCAAGCGCATCGAGCAGCATGCGCGCGGCTTCGGCGGGGTCGGCGAGCGCGGCCGGGCTCTGCACCAGTACCGCGAACTCGTCGCCGCCCAGACGATAGGCGCGATCGGGCGCGGCCGCTTCGGACAGGCGACGCGCGGCGTGGATGATCAGTGCATCCCCGGCGACATGGCCGAACGTGTCGTTGACGATCTTGAGATTGTCGAGATCGACCAGGATCAGTCCCCAGGCGCCGGGTTCGCTGCAATCGAGGTCGCTGAGCGAGGTGGTGAAGGCCGAGCGATTGGGCAGGCCGGTCAGGCCGTCGAGCTGCGCACGGCGGACCTGCTTGGCGCGCCAGATGTCCTGCTCGATCGCGATCGCGCAGAGGTGCAGGCATACGCGGACGATCCGGCGCTCCATCGGCGTGGGGCCGCGCGGCACGCGGTAATAGAAGGCGACGACGCCGGTGACCTCGCCGCGAGCGTTCTTGATCGGGTTCGACCAGCAGGCGCGCAGCTCCAGCGGACGTGTAAGGTCGAGATATTTGGCCCAGTTGGGATCGGTTTCGATATCGGTGCTGGCGACCGGCTCGCCGAGATAGGCGGCGGCCCCGCAAGAGCCCACCTTGGGGCCGATCATCATGCCGTCCACCGCCTCCAGATAGCTTTCGGGAAGGGCCGGACCGGCTACCGGATGGAGCCGTCCGGCAAGATCGACGCGCAGCACCATGGGGCGGACATCGGGCAGGCGCACCTGCACCTCCCGGCACAGCCGATCGGTGACCGAGGCCAGGTCGGCGCCTTTGGCGACAAGCTCCAAGATGTTATTCTGAAGCGAGATGTCCACGTCGCCCCCATGTGCAGGTTCCGGCATCTTGCGCGCGCCGCCTTGCCTGCAGCATAATGCAGGCGCCTGTAAAACTACGTAGAAGAATGGCGCGCGGCAGAGTAGGGGGCGCGGCATGCGCACCCAGCTCCACGCCTCCACCTCGGGCTTCGGCGCCCGACCGGGCCTTCCCGCATGATCCGCGCCGGCTTTTTCGCGGCGCTATCGCTGCTGATCGCGGCGCCCCAGGCGAGCGATATCGCGCCGTATTTGGCGGCGGGCCAATATCCCGACGGCATGGCGATCCTGCCGCCGCCGCCCGCGCTGGACAGCCCCGGCGCGGCGCTGGACATGGCAGTGTTCCGCGCGACCCGGAAGCTCGAGGGAAGCCTGCGCTGGCGGATCGCCACCGACGACGTCACCAACGATCCGCTGCACCGCAACGCTTGCGCGATGGGGATGGTGCTCGATGCCACGCGCGCGCCGGCGCTGGCGCGGCTGCTCGCGCGGGCGGGCACCGGCCCGGTCGTCGGCAAGGTCAAGGCCGCCTATCAGGTGCCGCGCCCCTATCTGCGCGAGGACGGGCCGATTTGCGAGGCCAAGACCGCGCATCTGGCGAGCAATGGCGACTATCCCTCGGGCCACACCGCCAATGGCTGGCTCGAAGCACAGATCCTCGCCGAGGCGATGCCGGACAAGGCCAGCGCGATCCTAGCCCGGGGCCGGGCGTACGGCGAAAGCCGGGCGATCTGCGGGTCGCACAGCAAGAGCGCGGTGGAAGCCGGCTATATGGCCGGCGCCTCGGTGTTCGTCGTGCTCCAGACCTCGCCCGCCTATCAGCGCGATCTGGTGGCCGCCCGGCAGGAAGTGGCGCGGCTACGATCCACGGCACCGCACCCCGATGCCCAAAGCTGTGCCGCGGAAGCCGAGGCGCTGCGCGTCCGCCCCTGGTGACGGGGGCGTAACTTCGCTGTCATGAAGCTGTCGCGCAGGCTCGCCACAAGCGCGGCGCTTCATGGGGAATCGCAATGCTCGGTGATGGCGCGAGCGGAGCCGCGCGAAGTGCTTCGGGGTTTACGCTGTTCCTGGGCGGGCTCGCGGCGTTCAGCGCCTATTTCGCGATGTACGCCTTCCGCAAGCCCTTTGCGGTGGCGACCTATGCCGGCGTCGTCGGCTGGCACTTCGCCATCGACTACAAGACGGCGCTGCTGATCGCGCAGGTGATCGGCTATGCGCTCTCCAAGCTGATCGGCGTCCGCGTCATCTCCGAAGCCGGACGGCAGGGACGGGCCCGCATGATCCTCGGGCTGATCGGCGCCTCGTGGATCGCACTGGTGCTGTTCGCACTGATCCCGGCGCCGTGGAACGTCGCCTGCCTGTTCTTCAACGGCCTGCCGCTGGGGCTGATCTGGGGGCTGGTGTTCAGTTACGTCGAGGGGCGCCGCGTCTCCGAACTGCTCGGCGCGATGCTGTGCGCGAGCTTCATCCTGTCTTCGGGCGTGGTCAAGTCGGTGGCGGTGCTGCTGATGGGCGCTGGCGTCGCGGAGCAGTGGATGCCGGCGGCGACAGGGCTGGTGTTCTTGCCGATGCTGCTGGTCGCGCTGTGGCAACTCGAGCGCTTGCCCCCGCCGGACGCCTGCGACGAAGCCGAGCGCACCGCCCGGGTGCCGATGCAGGCTGCCGATCGCGCCGCCTTTCTGCGCGCGCATGGCGCGACGCTGGTCATGCTGGCGATCGGCTATGTGCTGCTCACCGCGCTGCGCGACGTGCGCGACAATTTCGCGCGCGAGCTGTGGACCGCGCTCGGCTATGGCGGCGAGGCGGCGGTGTTCTCCGCGAGCGAATTGCCGATCGCGCTGCTCACGCTTGCCGCGCTGGCGCTGCTGATGCTGATCCGCGACAATCTGCGCGCGCTGCTGGCGATGCACGGGCTGATCCTGCTCGGTGCGCTGTGCCTGGGCGGGTCGACGCTCGCCTTCCAGGCGGGGCTGCTCGCGCCGCTACCGTGGATGACGGTGGCGGGGGCGGGGCTTTACCTGGCCTATACCCCGTTCAACGCGATGC
This sequence comes from Sphingomonas sp. NFR04, assembly GCF_900114095.1. Classification (GTDB taxonomy): domain Bacteria; phylum Pseudomonadota; class Alphaproteobacteria; order Sphingomonadales; family Sphingomonadaceae; genus Sphingomonas. The sequence goes on from NZ_FORV01000002.1 coordinate 180,301, forward strand.
TGTTCGATCGCATGATCGCCGCGATCGGCACCGCCGCCAATGCCGGGTTCCTGATCTATATCGCGGATGCCTCGGGCTATGTCGGCAGCGTGGCACTGCTGCTCGTCCATGCGCTCGGCACGCCGGAAGTGCGCTGGCTGCCCTTCTTCATCACCTGCTGTTACGCGTCCGCACTCGCGGTGGGCGGGCTGACCTTGCTGTCGGCCTTGCATTTCCTGCGTGCGGGCACCGACCGGCGGTTGATCCACCGCCCGGCTTCCCCTACCACCGGCGCCTGATCGCGCCGGTGCCCTGACAAGGGGCTTAATCGGGAATGCGGTGCGGGGGCTTGCTCCCAAATCCGCGGCTGTCCCTGCAACTGTGAGCGGATAGCGCGATGCACTGGCCCCCGATCGAGGGGCAGCCACTGGGCCGATCCGGCCTGGGAAGGCGTGCAGCGTGCCGGGACCCGCGAGCCAGGAGACCTGCCGGCGTCCGGTCGCTCTTGCCCTGGCCCAGGGGATGGCCGCGGCACGGTTTACTCCGTCTGAGCGACGCATGAGCGGCTGGGGCCGTTTGCGGTTGCGTGGCTCGGTCGCCGGAGGCGTCCGGCCGGGGTGCGCGATCGGCCGCTCGCGGTGGCCCCCGGCTTGGTCGCACGACGCCGCCGGAGTGCCTATAGTGTCCGTTCTGCCGTTGCGCGCGCGCATCCTCCTGCTGTTCGCGGGCCTGATCGCCGCCAATCTCGCCGCCTGGGGCTGGGCCTTCGCCCTGTTCCATGCCCAGCCGCTGATGCTCGGCACCGCTTTGCTCGCCTGGGGGCTGGGGCTGCGCCACGCCGTCGACGCCGACCATATCGCCGCGATCGACAACGTCACCCGCAAGCTGATGAACGACGGCCAGCGGCCGATCGCGACCGGCCTGTGGTTCGCGATCGGCCATTCAGGGATCATCGCCATCGCCTCGGCCGGGATCGCGCTCGCCACCGGCGCGCTGGCGGGGATGGGGGCTTTCAAGGAACTGGGCGGGGTGATCGCCACGGCGGTCTCGGCGCTGTTCCTGTTCGCTATCGCGGGCATGAACCTGATCATCCTGCGCGCGGTATGGAAGACCTTCCAGCACGTGCGCGCGGGCGGCGCCTATGTGGAGGACGATCTCAACCTGCTGCTCGCCGCGCGCGGGCCGCTGTCGAAGCTGTTCGGGCCGATGTTCCGGCTGGTCAGCAAGAGCTGGCACATGGCGCCGCTCGGCTTCCTGTTCGGCCTCGGCTTCGACACCGCGACGGAAGTGGCGATTCTCGGCATGTCGGCAGGGCAGGCGGCGCATGGCGTCTCGCTCGGCACGCTGCTGGTGCTGCCGGCGCTGTTCGCCGCGGGAATGGCGCTGGTCGACACGCTGGACGGGGTGGTGATGCTCGGCGCCTACCAGTGGGCGTTCGTCAAGCCGATCCGCAAGCTCTATTACAACGTCACCATCACGCTGATCTCGGCGCTGGTCGCAATCGTGATCGGGGGCATCGAGACGCTGGCGCTGATCGGCGACAAGATGGGCTGGACTGGCGGCGCCTTCGGCCTCGCCGCCGACCTCGGCGCGCATTTCAACGGTCTCGGCTTCGCGATCATCGGCCTGTTCGTCGCCTGCTGGCCCATCAGCTTCGCCATCTATCGCTGGCAGAGGCTGGACGAGATCGAGGTGCGGGTCTAGAGCCGTACGCGAAGGCCTTGCGGCCTTCGCAAAGATCGCGCCGGTGCCCCGGACATGGGGCTTAATCGGGAATGCGGTGCGGGGAGGCTTCTCCCCAAATCCGCGGCTGTCCCTGCAACTGTGAGCGGATAGCGCGATGCACTGGCCTCCACCGAGGGGCAGCCACTGGGCCGATCCGGCCTGGGAAGGCGTGCAGCGTGCCGTGACCCGCAAGCCAGGAGACCTGCCGGCGCAACGGTCGCTCTTGCCTTGGTCCAGGGGATGGCCGCGGCACGGTCTTGCTTCCGTTCGAGCGACGAAGCTGTGCGGCTGGGGCTGCACGGTCGCGTGGTGCCGGGCGATTGTCGCGCCCGCCCGTCGTCGCGCGCCGGCTGGACACTCGTTCCGGCAAGCCCCCCCGTGTGTTCGCTCGGGCGCGGGGGAAGACATGCATGACCGACCTGGCCAAGGTCCCCGTTACCATCGTCACCGGCTTTCTCGGCGCGGGCAAGACGACGCTGATCCGCCACCTGATCGAGAATGCCGCAGGGCGCCGCCTCGCGGTGGTCGTCAACGAATTCGGCACGCTCGGCGTCGACGGCGAAATCCTCAAATCCTGCGCGATTCCCGATTGCCCGGCCGAGAACATCGTCGAGCTGGCCAATGGCTGCATCTGCTGCACCGTCGCCGACGATCTCATCCCAACGGTCGAGCGGCTGCTGGCGCTGGAGCCGCGCCCCGACCATATCCTGATCGAGACCTCGGGCCTCGCGCTGCCCAAGCCGTTGCTCAAGGCGTTCGACTGGCCGGCGATCCGCAGCCGCATCACAGTGGACGGCGTGCTGGCGCTGGCCGATGCCGAGGCGGTCGCCGAGGGCCGGTTCGCGCCCGACCTGGTGGCGCTGGAGGCGCAGCGTGCTGCCGACCCCGGCATCAACCATGAGACGCCGCTGGCCGAAGTGTTCGAGGATCAGTTGGCCTGCGCCGACATGGTGCTGCTCACCAAGGTGGATCTGGCGGGACCGGAGGGCGTCGCTGCCGCTCGCGCGGTGATCGCAGCCGAGGCGCCGCGGCCGGTGCCGGTGGTCGAGATCCGAGAGGGCGCGATCGACCCGCGCGTGATCCTGGGGCTCGGCGCTGCTGCCGAGGACGACCTTGCCGCGCGCCCCTCACACCATGACGGCGCCGACGACCACGAACATGAGGATTTCGACAGCACCGTCGTCACCTTCGGCGAGATCGCCGATCCCGCCGAGCTCGTCGCCCGCATCGAGCGGCTGGCGCGCGAGCACAAGGTGCTGCGGGTGAAGGGCTATGCGGCCGTGACCGGCAAGCCGATGCGGCTGCTGGTACAGGCGGTCGGCGCGCGGGTGCGGCACCAATATGATCGCCCCTGGCGTCCGGGCGAGCCGCGGGGCACTGCGCTGGTGGCGATCGCCGAGCACGACCATGTCGATCCCGCAGCGTTCCGCGCGGTGCTGGCCGGCTGAGGCACAGGGACGATGCACGTCCTGTTCCGCGAAACGCACGGGCTGGAGGAGAATGCCTCGCCCCAGGACCTCGGGCAGGCGCCTGCGGACCTGGTGGTGCTGTCCTTTTCCGACAGCGATCTCGGTGCGTTCGCGGCGGCGTGGCGTGGCGGGCAGGGGGCGCTGCCCTCGCTGCGGCTGGCGAACCTCGCGGCGCTGATGCACCCGCTGTCGGTCGACACCTATGTCGAGCGGACCCTGTCGGGGGCGAAAGCGATCCTGATCCGGCTGATCGGCGGCATGCCCTATTGGAGCTACGGCCTCCAGCAGGTGGAGGCACTGGCGCGCGAACGGGGGATCGCGCTCGCGGTGCTCCCGGCGGACGGGCGGCCGGACGAGCGGCTTGATGCGGCGTCGACCGTGCCGGTGGCCGTGCTGCGGGAGCTTTCCGCACTTTGCGACGCCGGTGGTGCTGACGCGGCACGGGTAGCGCTGGGTGTGCTGGCGAAGGCGGCGAATATCGGCTCGGGGGAGGCCGAGGCGTACACGCCGTTGCCGGCGTTCGGCCTCTGGCATCCTGCGTATGGCGTCGTTTTCCTCCCTAACCGTCATCCCCGCGAAGGCGGGGATCCATTTGCCAGGACGCCGGTGACAGGAGCCGAAAGCTTCCCACCAATGGATCCCCGCCTACGCGGGGATGACGATGGGTGTGAGGCGGTGGAACGACCAAGCTGGACCCGCACCGGCAGGCCGCTGGTCCTGATCGTCTTCTACCGCTCCTATCTTGCCGCCTGCGACGTCGATCCGTTCGAGGCGCTTCACGCCGCCTTCGAGCGCGCCGGCTTCGACACGCTGTCGATCTTCGTACCCTCGCTCAAGGCGCCGGACGCCCGCGCGCAGGTAGAGCAATGGGTGCGCGACCTCGCCCCCGCCGCGATCGTCAACGCCACCGCCTTTTCGGCACGCGACGAACAGGGCCGGTCGCCGCTCGACGCTGCCGGTGTGCCGGTGTTTCAGGTCGCGCTCGCCACCGCGCCGCGGGACGCCTGGGCCAGTGCCGAACGCGGGCTTTCGCCTGCCGATCTCGCGATGCATGTAGTCCTGCCCGAACTCGACGGGCGTGTGTTCGTCGGCGTCGCCAGCTTCAAGGCGGCCGAGGCGCGCGACGAGGCCCTGGGCTTTGCCCGCACGATCCACCGCGCCGAGCCGCAGCGGATCGAGGCGATCGTCGCACGCGTCGCAGGCTGGGTCGCGCTTGCGACGAAGCCCGTGGCGGAGCAGCGCATGGCGCTTGTTCTCTCCACCTATCCCGGCAAGGCCTGGCAACTCGCGCACGCCGTCGGCCTGGACGCGCTCGCCTCCGCCGAAGCCATCGCTGCGGACCTGGGACAGCCGGTGAACAGTCTGGCCGAACGGCTGCAGCGCGACACGCTGCGCTGGCCGCTGGCCGCCTATCGCGAAGCGCTCGCGACACTGCCCCAGCCCCTGCGCGAGGCCCTCGACACGGCTTGGGGAGAGCCCGACGCCGATCCCGCGTGCCGCGACGGCCATGTCCACTTCCATGCGATCCGAAGCGGCACGCTGCTGATCGCGCTCCAGCCCGAACGCGGCGATCCGGCGACGCGCGAGGACAGCTACCACGATGTCGGCCGGGTCCCGCGCCACGGCTATGTCGCATTCTACCTGTGGCTGCGGGCGCAGGGCATCGACGCGCTCGTCCATGTCGGCGCGCACGGGACGCTCGAATGGCTGCCCGGCAAGGCGGTCGCACTCTCCGATGCCTGCTGGCCCGAGGCGCTGACCGGCGGCCTGCCGATCCTCTACCCCTTCATCGTCAACGATCCCGGCGAGGCCGCGCAGGCCAAGCGCCGCACCGGCGCGGTCACCATCGGCCATCTGCCGCCTGCACTGAAGGCGGCGGGGTCCGGCGCCGGCCTGGGCCGGATCGAGGCGCTGCTCGACGAATTCTCCAACGCCGTCGGCCTCGATCCCGCGCGGCGCGACCGCCTCCAGGCCGCGATCCGCGACGAAGCCCGCGCGGTCGGGCTCGACGCCGAGCTGGGGCTCGACGGCGCCGCCAGCAGCGCCGAGGCGATCACCCGCATCGACCGGTTCGTGTGCGACGTGAAGGAAGGCCAGTTCGGCGACGGGCTCCATGTCTTCGGGCGCGGCGCGTGCGGGGACGAGGAACGCGCCGGCCTTCTCGCGGGCCTGGCGGGCAAGCGGATCGCGGCGGGGCCCTCGGGCTCGCCCTTCCGCGGCCGTACCGACGTGCTGCCCACCGGCCGCAATCTCTATACGATTGACCCGCGCGCGGTGCCCAGCCGGGCCGCGCACGGGCAGGGCATCGTCCTCGCCGACGAGCTGATCCGCCGCCACCTGCAGGATCAAGGCGACTATCCCAAGGGGCTGGTCGTCGACCTGTGGGGCTCGGCGACGATGCGCACCGCGGGCGAGGAATTTGCGATGGCGCTCCATCTGCTCGGCGCCGCGCCGGTGTGGGACACGGCCTCGGAACGGGTGACCGGGGTCGAGATCCTGCCGCTCGCGATGCTCGACCGTCCGCGGATCGACGTCACCCTGCGCGTCTCCGGCCTGTTCCGCGATGCCTTTCCGACCCTGCCGCAGCTGTTCGGCCAAGCGGTCCGGGCGCTGGCGGCGCGTGACGAAGCACCGGAGTGGAATCCGTTCGCCGGCAAGGATGCTGGCGCGCGCGTCTATGGTCCCCGCCCTGGCAGCTACGGGCTCGGCTTGGGCGATGCGGCGGAAACTTATACCGAGGAGGCGCGGCACGCGGCGGGCGAGGCATGGCTCGCCGCATCGGATCATGCCTTCGACGGCCGCGAGGCGGTGGCCGATCCCGAGGGATTGCGCGCGAGGTTGGCCGGTGCGGATGCGTTCGTCCATCTGCAGGATCTGCCCGAGACGGACCTGCTGCTCGCCGCCGATTACGCCGCGCACGAAGCCGGCTTCGCCGCCGCCAAGGCCCTCAGCGGCGGGTCGACGGCACTCTATCACTTGGACGCCCGCGATGCCGCGCGCCCGGTCGCCCGGCCGCTGACCGAAGAGATCGCCCGCGTCGTCCGATCACGCGCGGCTAATCCGGGGTGGATCGCCGGCATGCGCCGCCACGGCTTCCGCGGCGCGGCCGAGATTGCGGCGACACTCGATCATCTCGGCACCTTCGCGCATCTGGCGAACGCGGTGCCGCCGCAGCTCTTCGATCTGTACCACGACGCGACGCTGGGCGACGCCGAGGTGCGCGACTTCCTGGCCCGCGAGAACCCGGCGGCCTTGGCCGCCATGGAGGCGCGCTTCGCGGCGCTGCATGCGGCAGGGCTCTGGCAGACGCGCCGTAACTCGATCCTGGCCGGCCTCGGAGGTGCGGCATGAGCGACTTCCAGGTGCGCGGCTGGTGCCCGGACGCATGGCGGCCGATGGCGTCGGGAGACGGCCTGCTGGTACGTGTGAAGCCGCGGCTTGCCCGGCTGACGCGCGCGCAACTGCTCGGCCTTTGCGATGCCGCGCTGGCGCAGGGCAACGGCCTGATCGACCTGACCAGCCGCAGCAATCTGCAGGTCCGCGGCGTTGGCGAAGCTGGTTGGCGGAAGCTGGTCGATCGACTGATCGCGCTGGAGCTCGTCGATCCCGATGCGGAAGCGGAGAAGCGCCGCAACCTGCTGGTCGCACCCGATTGGCAGCCAGGCGACGACACCCAACGCATCGCAGGCGATCTGCTCGCGATGATCGACGCGCTGCCGAGCCTGCCAGGCAAGATGGGCTTCGTGATCGACGCCGGGCCCCAGCCGCTGCTGGCCAATGCACCGGGCGATTTCAGGATCGAGCGAGACGCCGGGGGGCAGCTGATCCTCCGCGCCGACGGCCGCGCGAACGGAGCACCCATGGCCACCGGGGACGAGGCCGCCGCGCTCGTCCGGCTGGCGCATTGGTTCGTCGAGACCGGCGGCGCCAGCGCCGGTCGCATGGCGCGCCACGCCGCGCCGCTGCCGGACTGGGCAGCCGGGCGTGTCGCTCCCGCTGCGCCCGCCGGGCCGATCGCGCCGGGCCCGCACCCGCTCGGCACCGCCCTGGCAGTCCCGTTCGGGCAACTCGACGCCGCAGCACTGGCGGACGCGATTGTCGAGGATGTCGCGGGGGTCCGGATCACGCCGTGGCGCACGATCCTTGCCGAAGGTGCCTGGCTCGACGCGGCCGGCCTGATCGTCGATCCGGCCGATCCGCTGCTGCGCGCCGACGCCTGTGTCGGCGCGCCTGCCTGTCCGCAGGCCAGCGTCGAGACGCGAACACTGGCGCGCCAGCTCGCGCCGCTGGTCTCTGGGCGCCTCCACATCTCGGGCTGCGCGAAGGGCTGTGCGCGGGCCGTCGCCGCCGACGTGGTCGTGACGGGGCGGGAGGGCCGGTTCGATCTGGCCTTCGACGCTCGTGCCGGCGCCCCGCCGACCCGAACCGGGCTCACGCCCGACGCGCTGCTTGCTCTTTTCGGAACCGATTGATGCCGTACCGCTACGAAACCGATGGCGCCGCCATCTACCGACGGTCCTTCGCGACGATCCGCGCCGAGGCCGATCTCGCCCGCTTCTCGCCCGAGGAGGAGCCCGTCGCGGTGCGCATGATCCACGCGGCCGGAATGGTCGAGCTGGCGCCCCATATCCGCTTCTCGCCGGGCTTCGGACAGGCGGCCCGGACGGCACTGGCCGAGGGCGCGCCGATCCTGTGCGATGCACGGATGGTGTCCGAGGGGATCACGCGCGCGCGGCTGCCTGCGGACAATCACGTCCTCTGCACGCTGCATGACCCGCAGGTGCCGGCGCTCGCCAGGGACATGGCGAACACGCGCTCGGCGGCGGCGCTGGAGCTCTGGCGGCCGCATCTGGCCGGGGCGGTGGTGGCGATCGGCAATGCGCCGACGGCGCTGTTCCATCTGCTCAACATGCTCGAGGACCCGGCATGTCCGCGCCCGGCCGCGATCATCGGCTGCCCGGTGGGGTTCGTCGGCGCGGTGGAGTCGAAGGCGGCGCTGTGGGCCGCCGCGCCGGTGCCCTGCTGCATCGTCGAGGGGCGGCTGGGCGGCAGCGCGATCACCGTCGCCGCGGTCAACGCAGTGGCGAGCCGCGCCGAATGAGCCTCGGCACCATTCACGGCGTGGGCCTTGGTCCCGGCGCGCCCGACCTGCTGAGCGTCCGCGCTGACCGGCTGGTGCGCGGTGCGCGGCATGTCGCCTACTTCCGCAAGGCAGGTCGGCCGGGCCAGGCGCGACGGATCGCGGAGGGCATGCTTCGGGCCGACGCGATCGAGCTGCCGATGGAATATCCGGTGACGACCGAGATCCCGGTCAGCGACCCGCGCTACAATGCCTGCCTGTCCGCCTTTTACACCGAATGCACCGAGCGGCTGCTGGCGCTCTCCCGTGCCGGCGAGGACGTGGTGGTGCTGTGCGAGGGTGACCCCTTTTTCTACGGCTCGTTCATGCACCTCCATTCGCGGCTGTCGGGACATGTGCCGGTGGCGGTGGTGCCGGGCATCACCGGCATGGCGGGGGCATGGAACGCGACCGGCCAGCCGATCACCTGGGGCGACGATGTGCTGACCATCGCGATGGCGACGCTGCCCGAGGAGGAACTCGTCCGCCGCATCCGCGACACCGATGCGCTGGTGGTGATGAAGATCGGGCGTAATCTGGCCAAGCTGCGCAGCGCCGTCGCCGCCGCAGGTCGCGAGGCGGAGGCGTGGCTCGTCGAGCACGCCGCGATGCCCGAGCAGCGGGTGACCCCGCTCGCCGAGGCGACCAGCGTCACGCCCTATTTCTCGATCCTGCTGATCCATGGCCGGGGGCGCCGCCCATGAGCGGCTGGCTGGCCATCGCCGGGCTGGGGCCGGGGGACGAAGCGCTGGTGACGCCCGAGGTCACGGCCGCGCTGGCCGAGGCGACCGACGTCATCGGCTATATCCCCTATGTCGCGCGGGTGGTGCCGCGCGCGGGGCTGACGCTGCACGCTTCGGACAACCGGGTAGAGCTCGACCGTGCGGCGCTCGCGCTCGATCTTGCGGCGCAGGGGCGACGCGTGGTGGTCGTGTCGTCGGGCGATCCCGGCGTGTTCGCGATGGCGGCGGCAGTGTTCGAGGCGCTCGAAGCCGGGCCGCAGGCATGGCGCGCGCTGGACATCCGCGTGCTGCCGGGGATCACCGCGATGCTCGCGGCGAGCGCGCGGGCGGGGGCGCCGCTCGGGCACGACTTCTGCGCGATCAACCTCTCGGACAACCTCAAGCCCTGGGCGCTAATCGAGAAGCGGCTGCGGCTCGCCGCCGAGGCCGATTTTGCGATGGCCTTCTACAATCCGCGGTCCAAGGCCCGGCCGCACGGCTTTGCGCGGGTGCTGGCGCTGCTGCTGGACGTCTGCGGGCCGGATCGCCCGATCCTGTTCGCGCGGGCTGTCTCGACCCCGGAGGAAGACCTGCGGATCGTGTCACTCGGCGAGGCGACCCCCGATATGGCCGACATGCGCACCATGGTGATCCTGGGATCGAGCCAGACGCGCTGGATCGAGGGGGCCGCGCGGCCGATCCTCTACACCCCGCGCTCGGTGGGAGCGGGCGCATGATCCAGCCATTCCAGCACGGCCGCCGGATCGGTGACCTCGGCGCGAGGCGGCAGCGCGGGGCGGTCGATCATCAGCACCGGGATGCCGAGCGCACGGGCCGCGACCAGCTTCGCCTCGGCGCCACGGCCGCCGGCATTCTTGCAGACGACCAGATCGATGCGGTGCGCTTCCATCAACGCACGGTCGCCTTCGGGGGTGAAGGGGCCGCGATCGACGATCAGCGCATGATCGGGGAGCGGGGGCGGTGCCATCGGCGCATCGACGAAGCGCAGGACATAATGGTGCTGCGGCATCGCCGCGAAGTCGGCGACATGCATCCGGCCGAGCGCCAGCAGGATGCGGCGCGGCGCACCGGCGAGCGCAGCCACGGCGCCTTCGATATCGGCGACCCGCGTCCATCGGTCGCCCGGAACCGGCATCCAGGCGGGGCGGGTGAGGGCGAGCAGCGGGACGCCCGCCAACTGCGCCGCCGCGACCGCGTTGGCGCTCATCGTCGCCGCGAAGGGATGGGTGGCGTCGACCAGATGCGTCACGCGCGCCTCGCGCAGATACGCGGCCAATCCGTCCACGCCGCCGAAACCGCCCACTCGCACCGGGATCGGCTGCGCACGCGGCGCCTCGGTGCGCCCAGCATAGCTCAGCGCTGCCGTCACGCCGCGTTGCGCCAGCAACCGCGCGAGCGCACTCGCTTCGGTGGTACCGCCCAGCAGCAGGATGTTCGGCATGGCTGATCTTCCCTGGCTCACCATCATCGGACTTGGGGAGGATGGTGCGGACGGTCTTTCCGCCGCCGCCCGCGCGGCGCTGGAAACCGCCGAGCTGGTCCTGGGCGCCGCCCGCCACCTCTCGTTGCTGCCGCGGCTTAGGTGCGAAGCGCGCGCGTGGCCAGTGCCCTTTGCCGACGGCGTGCCCCTGCTCCTCGCCGAGCGCGGTCGCCGGGTGGTGCTGCTCGCCTCGGGCGACCCCTTCTGGTTCGGCGCGGGGACCAGCGTCACCCGGCATCTCGCCCGCGAGGAATGGACCGCGCACCCGGCGCCGTCCAGCTTTGCGCTGGCGGCATCGCGGCTGGGATGGGCGCTGCAGGATACCACGTGCCTCGGGCTGCACGCTGCGCCGTTCAGCCAGCTTCGACCGCATCTCGCGCCCGGTCGGCACCTGGTGGCGACGGTTCGGGACGGCGCGGCGGCGGCGGGGCTGGCGGCCTATCTGACCGGGGAGGGGTTCGGCGCCTCGATGCTGCATGTGCTCGAGGCGCTTGGCGGCGCGCGGGAGCGGGTCCGCTCGGTACGCGTAGATGCGCTCGCCTGGGAGGATATCGCGCACCCCGTGATGGTCGGTATGGAACCGGCGGGCGAGGGGGCGGTGCTGCCGCTCGCAAGCGGACGGCCCGATGGCTGGTTCGAATCCGACGGTCAGCTCACCAAGCAGCCGGTGCGGGCGCTGACCCTGTCCGCGCTTGCGCCGCGCGCGGGGGATCTGCTGTGGGATATCGGCGCGGGCTCGGGATCGATCGGGATCGAGTGGCTGCTCGCGCATCCCGCCAATCGGGCGATCGCGATCGAAGCCGATCCGGTGCGTGCCGAGCGCGCACGGGTCAACGCCGCACGGCTCGGGGTGGATCGCCTGGCCGTGTTGCTGGGCCGCGCGCCGGCCGTACTGCCGGAGGGCGTTCCCGATGCAGTGTTCATCGGCGGCGGCCTTTCGCAGGCGTTGCTGGAAGCGCTCTGGGCACGCGTGCCCGCCGGCACCCGCCTGGTCGCGAATGCGGTGACGCTTGAGTCCGAGGCGCTGCTCGCCCGGTGGCACGGCGCCGAGGGCGGGAGCCTGCTCCGGATCGAGCTGGCCGATGCGGTGCCGCTCGGCAGCCGCCATGGCTGGCGCGCACGCTATCCGGTGGTGCAGTGGAGCGTCACGCGATGATCGTCGCTGGCTTCGGCTATCGCAGCGGCGCCACCGCGGCATCGTTGCGCGCTGCGCTCGCGCTGGCGCAGGCCGGTGCGCCGCCCGTCACCCACGTCGCGACGTTGACCGAGAAGCTGCCGCTGCTGGCGGCACTCGGCCTGCCTGCCATCGCCGTCGAGGCGGTGGCTGGCATCGCCACGCCGACCCGCTCCGCGGCCAGTCTCGCCGCCCACGGCACCGGCAGCGTCGCCGAGGCCGCTGCGCTCGCCGCCGCCGGACCGGGCGCCCGCCTGCTCGTCTCCCGCCAGATTTCCCCCGACCGCATGGCGACCTGCGCCATCGCCGAAGGAGCCCCCGCATGACCGTCCATTTCATCGGCGCCGGCCCCGGCGCACCCGACCTGCTCACCCTGCGCGGCCGCGACCTGATCGCGGCGAGCCCGGTATGCCTCTATGCCGGATCACTGATCCCGGAGGCGATCCTCGCACATTGCCCGCCGGGCGCGCGGATCGTGAACACCGCGCCGATGGACCTCGATGCGATCCTGGCGGAGATCGTCGCCGCCCATGCCGTCGGCCAAGATATCGCTCGGCTGCATTCGGGCGACCTGTCGGTATGGTCGGCGATGGGCGAGCAGCTGCGCCGGCTGCGCGCGCTTGGCATTCCGTTCACGGTTACTCCCGGTGTGCCGGCCTTCGCCGCCGCCGCCGCCGCGCTGGAGGCGGAGCTGACCTTGCCCGAGCTCGGCCAGTCGCTGGTCCTCACGCGCACGCCCGGCCGCGCCAGCCGCATGCCGCCGCGCGAGAGCCTGACCAACTTCGCCGCTACGGGCGCGACGCTGGCGATCCATCTGTCGATCCACAATCTCGCGACGCTCGTCGCCGACCTGCTGCCCGCCTATGGCGCGGACTGCCCGGTCGCAGTGGTGTGGCGGGCGAGTTGGCCCGACGAGCGGATCGTGCGGGCGACGCTGGCGACGATAGAAACGGCGGTGGCCGGAACCATGGAGCGTACCGCGCTGATCCTGGTCGGCACGGTGCTGGCTGCGGAGAACTTCGCCGAGAGCAGCCTCTACGCCGCCGGCTATGACCGCCGCTTCCGGCCGCAGGACGCGTCGTCGCCGTTCGCAGGCAGCGGCGAATGAGCGTGCCCGGCCTGATCATCGCGGCGCCCGCTTCGGGCACCGGCAAGACGACCGTGATGCTGGGCCTGCTCCGCGCGCTGCGCGAGGCGGGCGTCGCCGTCACGCCATTCAAGAACGGGCCGGACTATATCGACCCGGCCTTCCACCGCGTGGCGAGCGGCCGCGCGTCGTACAATCTCGACAGCTGGTCGATGGACGCCGGCCTGCTCGACGGGCTCGCCGGCGAAACCGGCCAGAGCGACCTGGTGCTTGCCGAAGGCTCGATGGGGTTGTTCGACGGGGTGGCGCGGGCAGGTGCCAGCGGCACGGGCGCCACCGCCGATCTGGCACGGCGCTATGGCTGGCCGGTAGTGCTGGTGGTCGACGTCTCGGGACAGGCGCAGTCGGCGGCGGCGACCGCGCTGGGCTTTGCCCGGCTCGATCCGAGCGTTCCCTTCGGCGGGGTGATCCTCAACCGCGTCGCCAGCCCGCGCCACGAGCGACTGGTGCGGGCAGGGATGGAGACTGCAGGCATTCCGGTGCTTGGCGCACTCCCGCGCCGTGCCGATCTGGCGCTGCCGGAGCGGCATCTGGGGCTGGTACAGGCCGTCGAGCATCCGCACCTCGACCGCACCATTGCCGACTATGCGGCGTTCCTCCGAGACCACGTCGATCTCGACGCCCTGCGCGCGGCCGCGGCAGCGACGGCACTGCACCGCGCAGACGCGAGTGCGAAACTGCCAGCGCCGCCCGCCCAGCGCATCGCCATCGCGCAGGATGCGGCCTTCTCCTTCCTCTACCCGCACCTGCTCGAAGGCTGGCGCCGGGCCGGGGCCGAGATCCTGCCTTTCTCCCCGCTGGCCGATCAGGCGCCCCATGCCGCTGCGGACCTCGTCTGGCTCCCCGGCGGCTATCCCGAGCTCCACGCCGCCACGATTTCGGCGGCTGAGACCTTCCTTTCCGGCCTGCGCGCGCATGCCGAGCAGCGCCCGGTGCACGGCGAGTGCGGCGGCTATATGGTGCTGGGCGAGGCGTTGGTCGACAAGGGCGGGGAGACCCACCGCATGGCGGGGCTGCTGGGCCTCGTCACCAGCCACGCCCAGCGGCGGATGCATCTCGGCTATCGGCAGGCGACGCTCCTTGCGCCGGTTGCAGGCTTGCCCGCGGGTGCGCGACTGACTGGCCATGAGTTCCACTATTCGACGATCGTCTCGCAGACCGACGCACCGCTCGCCGATGTCGCCGATGCCGAGGGGAACGCCGTCCCAGAGACCGGGTCGGTGCGGGGCAACGCCACGGGCAGCTTCTTCCACCTGATCGCGGCGGCTGCATGATCGCGCTCCAGCTGATCGGCATCGGCACCGGCAACCCGGCGCACCTGACTGGCGAGGCGATCGCCGCGCTCAACGGCGCCGACCTGATCCTCGTGCCCCGGAAGGATAATGCTCCCGATCTGGCCGATCTGCGCGCGGCGATCTGCGCCGCAGTTCTCACCCGACCCGTGCCGATCGTCGCGTTCGACATGCCGGTGCGGGCAGGGCAGGACTATGTCCAGGCGGTCCATGCCTGGCACGACGCCATCGCCGACGCCTGGCGCGTGGCCATCGCTGCACATCTGCCGGGTGCAGGCAAGGTCGCGCTGCTGGTGTGGGGCGACCCGTCGCTCTACGACAGCACGCTGCGGATCGCCGCGCGGCTGCCGGACGTCACCGTTCGCGTGGTGCCCGGCATCACCAGCATCCAGGCGCTCACCGCCGCGCACGCCATCCCGCTCAACCCGCTCGCCGGCGCCGTGACGATCACCACCGGCCGCCTGTTGCGGAGCCATGGCTGGCCGCCCGAAGCCGACACGCTGGTCGTGATGCTCGACGGCGGCTGCGCGTTCCAGACGCTCGATCCGGCGGGCCTCATCATCTGGTGGGGTGCCTATCTCGGCATGCCCCAACAGGCGCTGGATTATGGGCCGCTTGGCCAAGCCGGGCCGCGCATCGCCGCCACCCGCGCCGAACTCCGCGCCCGCCATGGCTGGATCATGGACGTGTACCTCCTGCGAAAGGCCCCCCAATGACCCGCGACGACACCGCGCATGCCGAGAAGATGCGCAAGATCCAGGCCGCCCGCGCCACGATGATGGAGACCAAGACCGAGGAGAAGGGGCTGCTCATCGTCCATACCGGCAAGGGCAAGGGCAAGAGCAGCGCGGCGATGGGGATGGTCGTCCGTGCGATCGGCCACGGCATGAAGGTGGGCGTCGTCCAGTTTATCAAGGGCGCGATGACGACCGGCGAGAAGGCGGTGTTCGATGCCTTCCCCGATCAGGTCGAGTTCAAGCCGATGGGGGAGGGCTTCACCTGGGACACGCAGGACCGCGCCCGCGACATCGCCGTCACCCGGATGGCTTGGGAAGAGGTGAAGCGGATGATCGCGGATCCCTCCTACGACATGGTGCTGGCGGACGAGCTCAACATCGCGCTGCGCTACGACTATCTGCCGTTCGACGAGGTGCTGGCGGTGCTCGAAGCGCGGCCGCCGATGAAGCACGTCATCGTCACCGGCCGCAACGCCCCCGAAGCGTTGATCGAAGCCGCCGATCTGGTCACCGAAATGACGCAGGTGAAGCACCCGTTCCGATCGGGTGTTAAGGCGCAGAAGGGGATCGAGTTCTGAGCACCGCGCCCACCTTCGACGCGGCATTCCTCCGCCAGTTTGACACGCTGCTGCGCTGGCGCCGCGACGTGCGCCATTTCGACACGCGCGCGCTCCCGGCGGAGGAAATGACGGCGCTGCTGGAGACGGCCGCGCTCGCGCCCTCGGTGGGCAATGCGCAACCCTGGCGCTTCGTGCGGCTCCGCACGCCGGCGCTGCGCGAGAAGCTGGCGGCCCATGTCGACGCCGAGAATGCCCGCGCTGCCGCCGGCTATGCGGAGGAGGGGAGGCGCGACGCCTATCGCGCGCTCAAGCTCCACGGACTGCGCGAAGCACCCGAACTGCTCGCGGTGTTCTGCGACGAGCGCCCGGCGGCCGGAGACGGCCTCGGCATCGCTACCATGAAGGAGATGCTGCGCTATTCCTGCGTCACGGCGATCCACACGCTGTGGCTCGCCGCCCGCGCGCGCGGCATCGGCCTCGGGTGGGTGTCGATCCTCGATCCCGATGCCGTGACCGCGCTGCTCGACGTGCCGCCCGACTGGACGCTGATCGCCTTGCTCTGTCTCGGCTATCCCGAGGTGCCTTCCGACATCCCCGAACTCGAACGCCGCGGCTGGCAGGCGCGCGAGCTGCTTGCCGACCGGCTGTTCGAACGCTGACAAATCAGGAGTTTTCGATGCTTACCCCCGTTGAAGATGGCCCGGCGATCGTCGTGTGCAACACCTGCCGTTTCAGTGCCGACGCGCGAGAGGACGATCAAGGCCGCCGCGGCGGTGCCGTGCTCGCCGAGGCGCTGACCGAAGCGCGCGCGGCCGATCCGCGCTATGCGGACATTGCGATCCAGCAGATGCCGTGCCTGTTCGCTTGCAGCGAGCATTGCACGGTGCACCTGCGCGCGCCCGACAAGGTGGGCTACGTGCTGGGCCGATTTGCGCCCGATGCGGATGCCGCGCAGGCAATTCTCGAATACGCCGTCGCATATGCCGCCAGCGAACACGGCAAGGTGCCGTTCGCGCAGTGGCCGCAGGGCGTGAAGGGCCACTTCATCGTCCGCGTGCCGCCGGCGGGTCTGGTGGTCGAAAGCTGAGGTCTATCGCCGGCCGTGGATGAACTTCCACGGGTGGCTCAGTTTTCGGCGTGGCGCCGCAGGCCGTCACGGAACCAGATCAGGCCGGCGTCCAATGCGCGCGTGCGGTTGAACTGGATCATCTCGCGCATCTTGGGCAGCGGGAACGGCGGGGGCGCCATCGCAAGCGGCAGTTTGTCCATGAAGAGACGGGCGAGTCGGGCGTGCACCAACGCGATCCGCTGCGTGCCCGGCAGCAGCCAAGGCACCAATGTGAAGGACGTGACCGTGACCTCGATACGGCGCGTGTACCCGCGGGCGCGAACATGTTGTTCGACAAACGCAGGCTGATTGGAAAGCTCGACGACAACGTGGCCGGCCATTTGGTAGTCCGCTTCCGTGATGGGCCTGGCGAACAACGGATTTTCCGACCAGCCGAGAAGTACATGATCCTCCTCGAACAGCAGTTCCGCCGGATGTCCCTGCGCCTGGAACTGTTCGGGCGAAATGATGCAGTCGAGATCGCCGCGCTCCATCTCCCCAGTCACACCCGCATGCGGCGCAATGACCGAACAGCGGATGCCCGGAGAGCGGGTGGCCATCTCGGTCAGCAGCGGCTGTACGGCGATGGACGTGACATAATCAGAAGCGGCGATCCGGAAACTGCGACGGGACGTCTCCGGGTCGAACAAGGTCGAACCCGCCATCAGCGCCTGTGTCGTCGCGACGATTTCCGCCACTCGGGGGGCGAGTTCCAGCGCGTGCGGCGTCGGGATCATCTGCTTGCCTGTCGCCACGAGCAACGGGTCGTTGAACGACTCCCGTAGCCGCCGCAGCGCTGCGCTCATGGCCGGCTGGGTCAGATGCAGGCGCTCTGCTGCGCGGGTGACGCTACGCGCCTCCATCAGGGCGTGGAATGCGACCAGCAGATTGAGATCGAACCGATCGAGCCGCACCGCATAACTCCCGTGAATGAAGATCCATAAATCTTTGCGATTTTGATTAATATCAGAATGGGTGCACTTGTACATCCAGCGGACGACAAAGAGCCGCGTCGAGGAGATTGGATGTGAGACGGGCTTTGATGCTTGCCAGTTCGGCTGTGTGGCTTGCCGCTACAGGAACTGTCGCGCAGGCGCAGACGGATACCCCGCCGACAGCCCCTGATTCTGGTCAAGCAACGGCCGCAGCGAGTGAATCGGGGCTTCAGGAAATCATCGTTACCGCCCAGCGCAAGGCGGAGAACCTGCAGCGCGCCGGCATCCCGGTCGCGGTGGTCACCGGCGAGCAGCTGGTCAGCAAGGGCCTGACCAGCGCCAACGAACTCGGCAATTCGGTACCGTCGCTGAGCGCCCAGCCCCAGGGCGGCGCCAACACCGTGTTCTTCCTGCGCGGCGTCGGCAACTTCACCGTCAACGGCTATAGCGACCCGGCGGTCGCCTTCAATTATGACGGCGTCTATCTCGGCCGCGCCACCTCCACCTCGGGCATCTTCTACGATCTCGAGCGGGTGGAGGTGCTGAAGGGGCCGCAGGGCACGCTCTATGGCCGCAACGCCACGGCGGGCGCGATCAACGTGCTGCCGACGCGACCGAAGATCGGCGAGAATAGCGGCTTCGTCACCGCCAGCTACGGCAATTACAACGCATTCAACGTCCAGGGCGCGGTGAATATCGCGATGGGCGAGCATGGCGCGATGCGCATCGCCGGCAATGTCGTCAGTCGCGACGGCTACCAGAAGGACGGCACCAGCGACGAGAAGACCCAGGCGCTGCGCGTCCAGTTCCTGACCGAACTGACACCCGACCTCACCGTGCGCATCGGCGGCGACTATGCGCATAGCGGCGGCAAGGGGCCGGGCTCGACCTATGCGGGGCGGATCGTGTTCAACGGCACCGCCAACCAGTTCGTGCCCGCGGGCCTTAGCGAGGATAGCGGGCTGTTCTCGCCCGAGGCGCAGGCCTATCGCCAGACGCTGTTCAGCGGCCTCGCCGGCCGCACGCTGACGCCGCTCGACGTGCAGCCCTATCTGGACAACAACTATTACGGCGCCAATGCCGAGATCAGCCTGCGCACCGGCGCCGGCACGCTGACCGTGATCCCGGCCTGGCGATATTCGAAGCTCGACAACCGCTTCGCCGTGCCCGCCTTCTACGGCGACGTCGCGGAGACCGACGAGCAGAAGAGCCTGGAAATCCGCTTCGCGGGCAACCGCGTCGGCATCTTCGATTATATCCTCGGCGCCTATTATTTCGACGAGTCGGTCGCGGCGACCTATCTCTACGCCCAGCAGGCGCTGAACGCGTACCAGCAGTTCACCTCGGCCACCAAATCCTATGCCGGGTTTGGCCGGGTCACCGCCAATTTCACCGATCGGCTGCGGCTGATCGGCGGCCTGCGCTACACCAAGGACGACAAGGACTTCAACGGCCGCGCCGACGTGTTCCTCGTCCGCTGCACCGCCGTGGTGCAGGGCCGGCCGAGCTGCCCGAACGCGCCGCTGCTGCCGTCGACCGGCCGCTACCAGGACCTGACCTCGCTCGGTTATCCCAGCGTGCCGGACAACCAGGCACGCCCGATCGGCACCACCGGCGCGCTGCTGATCCACGCCGTCACCCCGGTCAACACGCCGCTGTCGAACGATCGCTTCACCTACCATCTCGGCGCCGAGTTCGACGTCGGCCCCCGCTCGCTGCTCTATGCCAATTACGAGACCGGCTATCGCTCGGGCGGCTTCGCGCTTTCCGCCGGGTACGAGACGTTCCAGCCCGAATATATCGACGCCTACACGATCGGCATGAAGAACCGGTTCTTCGACAACCGGCTGCAGCTGAACCTCGAGGCGTTCCTGTGGAAATACCGCAACCAGCAGGTCAACCACACCGGCATCGATCGGAACGGCAACCAGGGCCAGTTCACCGAGAATGTCGGCAAGTCGACCAACAAGGGTGTCGAGGTTGATGCGCAATTCCTCGCCACGCGCAACACACTGCTGAGCGTCAATGTCCAGTATCTCGACGCGAAATATGACGACTTCGTCTATCGCGAGCCGATCGGCGCGACCCCGCCGATCACCGGCTGCCCGTACCGCGCCAGCGCCACGGCCGGACTGTACGACATCGATTGCTCGGGCCGCACCGCCTATCAGTCGCCAAATTGGACGATGAACCTCGGCGCGCAGCAGACCGTGCCGCTGGGCGACTACAAGATCCTGCTCTCGGGCGACACGCAGTATCGCACCAGCCGCGTGGTCGGGTTCGAATATATGCCGAATCAGATCGTCGGCGCGACCTGGGTGAGCAATGCCCAGATCGCCTTCGGCTCGGCCGATGATCGCTGGTCGATCGCCGCCTTCGTCCGCAACATCGAGGACGAACGCTACCAGGCCAGCGCGCAGATCTACAGCGCCGG
This sequence comes from Sphingomonas sp. NFR04, assembly GCF_900114095.1. GTDB lineage: Bacteria > Pseudomonadota > Alphaproteobacteria > Sphingomonadales > Sphingomonadaceae > Sphingomonas. Next base: position 200,203 of record NZ_FORV01000002.1, read on the forward strand.
CTCGGCTGCACTCGCCGTTTATTCGCCGCCGCGCACCTATGGCGTGCGCGCGACGTCGAAGTTCTGAGGGTGCGCGCCATGCACCTTCTTCCGCGCCTGCTCGTCACCGGCCTGCTGCTCTCGGCGGCAGGTGCGGCGGGCGCGCAGACGCCGGCTCCCGCATCGAGTTGGATCACGCTGGGCACGATGGGCGGCCCGGTGCCGGAGCCGGGCCGGTCGCAGCCGGCCAATGCGCTGGTCCTCGGCCGCGACGTCTATCTGGTCGATGTCGGCGACGGGGCGGTGGAGCAACTCGCCAAGGTCAACCTTCAGGCGCTGCACGTGAAGGCGGTCTTCCTCAGCCACCTGCATTTCGATCATACCGGCGGCCTCGCCGCGCTGATCGGCCTGCGCTACCAGACCAACGCGCCCGGCCCGCTCCACGTCTACGGCCCGCCGGGCACCAAGGCGCTGGTCGACGGGCTGGTCGCCTCGATGCAGCCGGCCGCGGCGGCGGGCTATGGCCTGCCCGGCGCGCCGGTGATCGATCCGACGACGACGGTGGTCGTCACCGAGATGGCGGACGGCACGACGGAGAGGCTTGGCGGCTTCACCGTGCGCGCCGCCAAGAACAGCCATTACAGCTTCGCGCCGGGATCGGCCGAGGACCGCCACTATCAGTCGCTGGCGCTGCGGTTCGACCTGCCGGGCAGATCGATCGTCTATACCGGCGACACCGGGCCCAGCCCGGCAGTCGACGCGCTCGGCCGCGGCGCGGACCTACTGGTCAGCGAGATGATCGACGTGCCGGCCACCATGGCGGCGATCGCGCGGATCCAGCCGAACATGCCGGCGGCGCAGCGCAATGCGATGGCCGAGCATCTGACCCGCCATCACCTCACCCCCCAGCAGGTCGGCGAAATGGCCAAGGCGATGGGGGTGAAGCAGGTGGTGCTGACCCACCTCGTGATCGCCCGCGCGGACCAGGCGGCGATCGACGGGTCCATCGCCACCATCCACCAATCCTTCCCCGGGCCGGTGACCGCCGCCCAAGATCTGGAACGATTCTAAGCCATGCAGTCTCTCAAGATCCTCGTCATCGGCGGCGGCATCGGCGGGCTCACCGCCGCCATCGCGCTCCGGCACAAGGGCTTCGCCGTCGAGGTGATCGAACGCGATCCTAGCTGGTCGGTCTACGGTGTCGGCATCATCCAGCAGGCCAATGTGCTGCGCGCGATGAAGGCGCTGGGCCTGCTCGACGATTATCTGGGCGCCGGCGTCGGCTTCGACGCCGTCGAGATCTTCCGCCCCGACGGCGTGAAGGTCGCCCGCGTGCCCGCGCCAAGGCTGCTCGACGGCTATCCCGCCAATGTCGGCATCGGCCGCCGCGCGCTGCACAAGGTGCTCGGCGACCGCACGATCGCCGAGGGCGCCGAGGTGCGGCTGGGCATCACCGCGGAGACCATCGTCGACGACGGCGAGCAGGTCGCGGTCACCTTCTCCGACGGCAGCAGCGGCATCTACGACGTCGTGATCGGTGCCGACGGCGTCTATTCGCACACCCGCGAGACGCTGTTCCCGGATGCGGAGCGGCCCGCATTCACCGGCCAGGCGGTGTGGCGCTACAATTTCCCGCGCTTCGCCGATCTCGATGCGCTGCAGGTGTATAACGGCCCGACCGGCGTCGGCTTTGTGCCGATCAGCGAAGACCTGATGTACATGTACGTCACCACGCCCGAACCGGACAATCCGCGCTACCCACGCGAGGGACTGGCGGCGACGATGCGCGGCAAGCTCGCCACCTGCGCGCCGGCGATCCAGGCGCTCACCGAGCAGATCACCGACGACGACGCCGTGGTTTATCGCCCGCTGGAAGGCATGTTGATGGAGGGGCCATGGCATCGCGGCCGGGTCGTGCTGCTCGGCGACGCCGTCCACGCCACCACCCCGCATCTGGGCCAGGGCGCCGGCATGGCGATTGAGGACAGCCTCGTCCTAGCGGAGGAGCTCGCCCGCGCCGACACGGCGGAGGACGCCTTCACCGCCTATCGCGCCCGCCGCTTCGATCGCTGCGCTTACATCGTCCGTCAAAGCCTGGCGATCTGCCACGGCCAGCTCGGCAAGGGCCCGCCGGTCGATAACGCCAAGGCGACCGCCGAGATGTTCGCCGTCACCGCACAACCGATCTGATCCCCAGGAAAGCGTATCATGACCCGAGTCACCGAAATCCGCTATGTCGGCTATGCCGTCACCGACTTCGACGCCGAGAAGCAATTCTATCAGGAGGTCTGGGGCCTCGAGCCCGTGCCGAGCAACGACGGCATGGCGTGGTTCAAGGCCCAGGGGCATGACGAACACCATGTCGTCCGCCTCCGCCCGGCCGAGGAAAACCGCATCGACGTGATCGCGCTCGCCGCCGACAGCCGCGCCGATGTCGACGCGATCCGCGCCCGTGCCGAGGGCGCCGGCTGCAAGATCTTCCGCGAGCCTGCCGAACTGGCGACGCCCGGCGGCGGCTATGGCTTTCGCTTCTTCTCGCCCGACGGGCTGCTGTTCGAAGTCTCGAGCGACGTCGCGCGCGGCCAGCGCCGCGACATTGCCCGCTGGGACGGCGTGCCGGTGAAGATCAGCCACATCGTGCTGCACTCGCCGGACCACCAGGCGGCGGTGAAATTCTTCACCGAGGTGCTGGGCTTCAAGGTGAGCGACTGGCTCGGCGACTTCATGTGCTTCCTGCGCTGCAACTCGGCGCACCACCGCATCGCGCTGCTGCCCGGACCTGCCTGCCTCAACCATGTCGCCTATGACATGGAGGGGATCGACGGCATGATGCGCGGCGCGCACCGGCTGAAGCTCAACGGCATCAACATCGGCTGGGGCCCCGGCCGGCATACCGCCGGCAATAACACCTTCAGCTATTTCGTGACGCCCAGCGGCTTCGTAACCGAATACACCTCGGAGCTGGAGGAAGTGGATTTCGACGCGCACCAGCATCAGGTCTACACCCCCGCGCCGCTGATCATGGACCAGTGGGGGATCGGCACCGGCGGCCCGCAGACGCTGCCGCATCCCGCCCCCAATCCGGGGCTGTTCATGGCGGTGGAGGCCTGAGCCGTGGCGCTGTTCGAATATTTCCCCAACTATATCTGGAACCTGTCGGTCGCGATCGTGATGGAGAGCGGCGGCCAGATCGGCGAGCTGGTCGACATGTGCCAGCCGATCAAGGACGCGGCCGCCGCCGGTGCCGATGCCGGCACGCCGCAGTTCATGGCACAGTGGGTCGCGATGGCCGACAAGCTGATCGGCCTCGCCGACGAGGACGAGGCGAGGGGCCGCGCCTTCTCCGCCTCGAACAAGCTGGAGCGCGCCGCGCTCTATCTGTTCACCGGCGAGCGGATGCAGGGCCATGGCCATCCTGGCCGCAAGGAAACCTATGCCAAGGCGCGGGCGACCTTCGATCGCTCCACGGCACTTGGCCAGATCAACCGCGAGCGCGTGGAAATCCCGCTGGAGACCGGCACCATGCCGGCGCTCTACACCCGCGCGCCCGGCGACGGCCCGAAGCCGGTGGTGGTCTATTGCAACGGCCTCGATAGCTGCAAGGAGCTGCTCTACTGGTCGCGCCTGCCCGAGGCGCTGGCCCGGCGCGGCATCTCCACGCTCTGCGTCGACCAGCCAGGATCGGGCGAGGCGCTGCGGCTGCAGAACCTGCCGGTCGATCCGCATGCGGAGAACTGGGCATCCAAGGCCGTCGACTGGCTGGAGCGCCAGCCGGAGGTCGATCCGAAGCGGATCGGCATGACCGGCATCTCGCTGGGCGGCCATTTCGCCCCGCGGGCGGTCGCCTATGAGCCGCGCTTCGCGTCGGGCGCCTGCTGGGGCGCCAACCATAATTGGGCCGAGGTGCAGCAGAAGCGGCTCAACCGCGAGGGCGAGAACCCGGTGCCGCATTACTGGGCGCATGTGATGTGGGCGTTCGGCGCCAGCGACATGGACGATTTCTTCGCGCGTGCCGCCGACATGAACCTCAACGGCCATATGGGCGGCGTGAAGGTGCCGTTCCTCGTCACCCATGGCGCGCAGGACCGCCAGATCAGCGTCCAGTACGCGCATGACTGCTACGACCAGCTGGTCAACAGCCCGAAGCGCGAGCTGAAGATCTTCACCGCGCGCGAGGGCGGGGTCGAGCATGTCGGCGCCGACAACATGTCGTTCGGCCGCGACTATATCGCCGACTGGTTCGGCGAAACGCTGGGCGGACACACCGCATGAGCGCGGCAGCGGGAACGCAGGTCGCGTCCAGCCGGCACGCGATCCTGCTGATCCTCACCGCGATCATGCCCACCATGGGCATCGTCGTGCTGGTGCCGGTGTTGCCGATGCTGCTCCGCGAATTCGCCGCGGTGCCGCGATCGGCGGTGCTGGTGCCGGTGGCGCTCACCATCCCGGCGTTGTGCATCGCCCTGTTCTCGCCGGTGGCGGGGGCGATGTCCGACCGCTTCGGGCGCAAGCCGGTGCTACTGCTCGCGCTGCTGATCTACGGCGTGGTCGGGGCGCTGCCCTTTTTGCTCAAGGACCTGCCGGCGATCATCGCCGCGCGGGCGGTGCTGGGGCTGGCGGAAGCGGCGATCATGACCGTCTCCACCGCGATGCTCGGCGACTATTTCGAAGGCCCCCGGCGCGAGCGCTGGATCTCCGCCCAGATGGCCTCGGTAAGCCTCAGCGCCATCCTGCTGGTGGCGATCGGCGGGGCGCTGGGCGAGGCGCTGGGGTCGCGCGGGCCGTTCCTGCTCTATGTCGTCGCCCTGCCGATCGCGATCGCAGTAGCCGCGATGCTGTTCGAGCCGGTCCAGCGCGCCAGCCACGCGGCGCGCAAGGTGCGGCTGCCGCTCGGTACCATCCTGCCGGTGCTGCTGATCACCATTGCGGTGGGCGTGCTGTTCTACACCATCATCGTCCAGGTCGGGCCGATCATCGAGCGCAGCGGCGTCACCTCGCCGGCGCTGATCGGGCTGGCGGCGGCCGGCACCAATCTGGGCGTCGCGATCGGCAGCATCCTGTTCGGCCGGTTCAAGGCGCATGCCGGGCCGCGGCTGCTCGCTACCGGGCTGGCGCTGGTGGCGATCGGCTATGCCGGTGCCGCGCTGGTGCCCGGCTTCGGGCCGATCACCGCCTGTGCCGTGCTCGCCTGTGTCGGCAGCGGCATCCTGCTGCCCAACATGCTCGCCTGGGTGATGCGCCGCCTGCCCGCCGCCGCGCGCGGTTCGGGTACCGGCGCCTGGACGGGGGCCTTCTTCCTCGGCCAGTTCGCCGCGCCCCTGATCACCACGCTGCTGATCCCCGTCACCGGCGGCCTTTCCCAGACCCTGCTTCTCTATACCGGGCTCGCGCTGGCCGGGGCGATCGCCGCCCTGTTCGCCGGCAGCCGCGCGCCCGGCCCCCTCCCTGCCTGAAGGAACACCCCATGGAAAAGTCCGTTCGCCGCGTCGTCACCGGCCATGATGCCCAGGGCCGCGCGATCATCCAGGAAGACGGTGTCGTGCCGCGCGTCCAGCGCGTCGGCGGCGACATCGGCCCGATGTTCCACGAAGTGTGGAACACCCAGGCGACCCCGGCTCCGATCGACGCCGCTTCGGGCGAGCCCCCGGAACAGGGCATCGTCCTGGCGCCGCCGAAGAACGGCACCCGCATTCGCGTGCTCGACATACCGCCCGAGGGCGACGGCATCCGCAACATGACGCCGGAAGAAGCGCGCGCGCATTTCGCCGAAGTCGGCGCCGGCGATGCCTCGGCACACGGGGAGGGTTCGCGCCACGCACTGATGCACCGCACCGAGACGATCGACTATGGCATCGTCCTCGAAGGCGAGCTGGTGCTGATCATGGACGAGGGCGAGACCACCGTGCGTGCGGGGGACATCGTGATCCAGCGCGGCACCAACCATGGCTGGGCGAACCGCTCGGACAGAAACTGCCGCATCGCCTTCATCCTGATCGACGGCAGGTTCGACGAGCACCTGAAGCGCTGAGCATGCGGCTGACGATCACCGGCGCCGACGGTTTCGTCGGCCGGGCGGTACTCCGGCGGCTGCGCGAGGCGGGCAGGGGCGCCGAGTTGCTGCTGGTCGACCGCGCGTTCGCCGAACCAGGCCGGGAGCGGCGGCTGACCGGCGATCTCACCGAGCCTGCCATCCTTGCGGCAGCGACGCGCGACTGCGACGGCTTGCTGCACCTGGCGGCGCTGCCCGGCGGTGCTGCCGAGTGCGATCCGGCCGCCTCCCGTCGGGTCAACCTCGACGTGCCGCTGCGTCTGATCGAGGCGATGGCCGGGCGTCGCCTGGTGCTTGCCGGCTCCATCGCGGTGTTCGGCGCTGCCCCCGCGGGGCCGGTGGACGACAGCACGGTGCCGGCGCCGGACAGCGTCTACGGCACCCACAAGCACATGGTCGAACTCGCCTTTGCCGACGCCGTTCGGCGGGGCGCGATCGCCGGCGCGGTCCTGCGCTTGCCGGGCATCGTCGCACGACCTCCGGCCGCGAAGGGCTTCGGCTCCGCTTTCCTGAGCGAGGTGTTCCATGCGGCAGTGGCGGGGAAGGCCTATGCCGTCCCGGTTGCGCCCGAGGCGACGAGCTGGCTCTGCTCTGCCGGCGCCTGCGCGGCAAACCTCGCCCATGCCATCCTGGGCGGCGGCGCAGAACAGACACCGGTGACGCTGCCGGCGCTGCGCGTGCGGATGGGCGATCTCGTCAACGCGCTCGGAACCCGGCTGCCGTGCGCGGCGCTCACCCACGCCGAGGATCCGGTGCTGCGCCACGCCTTTGCCAGCTATCCGCCCCTCGTCACGCCGCGCGCTGCGGCGCTCGGCTTCACCGCCGAGCCCGATGTCGACGCGCTGATCGACGCGGTGCTCGCGGATCTTTCCCGGAACCGGACACAAGGATTTGCCTCATGCGCCTAGCCACCCGCGACAATGGTACCCCCGACGGCGAACTCATTCTCGTCGCCGCCGACGGCACGCGCTGCGTGCCTGCCGGATCCGAAGCCTCGAACCTGCTGTCGGCGTTGGAGCAGTGGAAGGCTGTACGCCCCGCGCTGGACGCGGTGGCGACACGCCTGGCGGAGGGTGAGGGGGAGCCGCTCGATCACGCCACGCTCCGCGCGCCGCTGCCGCGAACCTGGCAGTGGCTGGACGGCTCGGCCTTCCCGACCCATGGCGAACTGATGCAGCAGGCCTTCAACCTGCCGCCGATCGAGACCGACAAGCCGCTGATGTACCAGGGAATGAGCCACCAGTTCCTCGGCCCCGGCGAGGATGCCCCGTTCCCCTCCGCTGCCGACGGCATCGATTTCGAAGGCGAATTCGGCGTGGTCACCGGCGCAGTGCCGATGGGTTGTCCGGCCGAGAACGCGCTGGCGCATGTCCTGCTGGTCGTGCTGATCAACGACTGGTCGCTGCGCACCATCGCGCCGTTCGAGATGAAGACCGGCTTCGGCTGGGTGCAGGCCAAGCCCGCGTGCAGCCTCGCGCCGTTCGCGGTCACGCCGGACGAACTGGGCGACGCCTGGCGGGACGGCCGCGTCTGCCTGCCGCTGACGGTGACGGTGAACGGCACCTGGTTCGGCAATCCCGATGGCAGCGCCATGGCCTATGGTTTTCACGAACTGATCGCGCATGCCGCCCGCACCCGGAGCCTGCCCGCGGGCACGATCATCGGCTCTGGAACCGTCTCCAACGCCGATCATGCCAGGGTCGGTTCGACCTGCATCTCCGAGCGTCGCGCCATCGAGAAGATCGCGCACGGCGCGTTCCGCACGGGCTTCCTTCAGGAAGGGGACCAGGTCGCGATGCAGGTGGGGGAGGACGGCGCCTATTTCGGCCGGATCGAGCAGCGCGTGCGGCTGACGGCCGGCTAAATCTCCGGCCAGTGGCGGCGGAGCCAGTCGCCGATCACCTGCGCAACCGCCTCCGGCCGCTCCACCGGCAGCATGTGCCCGGCATCGGCAAGCACGTGCAGTTCGCCCTGCGGCGCGATGTCTCGCATGGCCTCGTGTTGCGCCGGGGGCGACCAGCGATCCTGTTCGGCGGCGAGCAGCAGCAGCGGCGCCTTGTAGCCACGGAGCGGCGCCTCCGCATCGGGGCGGGCCAGGAGGGCGGCGATCTGCCCCTCATAGCTTTCGCGTGCGTTGGCGGCGACCATCGCGCGCAGGCCGGGCATCAGCTGCGCCACACGATTACCCGGTGCGCCCATCATCGGCGGCAGCCAAGCATCGGCCAAGGCTTCCATGCCATCGCTTCGCGCACGATCGACCAGCTCCTGGCGCCGTGCCGCCTCCTCCGGCGCGGGCGGATGGATGCCGGTGTTGGCAAGGCCCAGCCCGACGACGCGAGGACCGCTCTGCCGCACGAGCTCGAGCGCGACACGGCCGCCCATCGAGTGACCGATTACCACCAGCGGGCCGGGCACCTGCGCAAGGACCGCCGCGGCCATCGCCTCTATCGTCCGAAAGCCGGCAAAGGCGATGATGCGTGCGTCGAGCTCGGGCGACAATGCCAGGCGAACGGGCGCCCACATGCGTTCGTCGCACAAAAGTCCGCACAACAATACCAGCGTTGGCCGAATCATCTTGGCCTTCCCAACCTGTTGCTCCTTGCGGCCCGCGCGCGTGGCGCAGCGCGGGGCCGTATCCCTTCGAACTACTTGGCTTTCCGCGATCGCTCCACCGGAATCGCAACAGATGCGCGACTTTGCAGAGAGGCTTTCGGCGTTCTTCACGATTTCCGCCGGCATCGAGGCTGGACACGATCCTCGACCGGAGGAAGGATGATCTTCAGGAGCGCGTCGATCCTGCGGGTCTCCCGATCTGCGCTGCCACCGGTTCGGCGACAAGGGCAGGGGGCTGGCGATGATTGCGGTCGAAATTCGAAGCTTCACGTGCGCAAGGGTGCGGTAGATGGCGTCCCGCAGCGCTGACCGTGGTGCTCGTCGAAAAGCTGGAGGGGTCCTCTACAAACACAAGAATGATAATCTATATTATGTAAAGCCATGGCTGTATCCCGAGAGTCGTTCGCGCCGCGAGTTACACTTTCCCCTTTGGCGCCTTGGGCTCCAGTACCAGCACATTCCCTTCGACGCGCCAGCTGTGCAGCCGTGACAGGAAGTTCATGCCGAGCACGTCGAGTTCACCGAAACTCTGCGACACGACGACGCCCAGGTCGTGCATCTTGAGCGGCCCGAGCGACACCTCTGCGATCCGCGCCCGGCGCGCCGCCACGCTGCCGTTGGCGGTCTCGATGATCGCCGGCAGTCCGTCGGACGTCTGGACTTCGGCTTCGCGCGCGGTCCGCTCGGAAATCGCCGTGATTGTGGCGCCGCTGTCGATCAGCATGCGGCGCTCGGCGCCGTTGAGCGTCACCCGCGCCCAGAAATGGCCGTCGGGGCTCATCCGGATCCGCACGGTATCGCCCTCGACGCGCTGGTCCTCAAGGCCGAGCTTGGCGCTGAGCGACGACCACGCCGCCGCCAGTTCGTAGCGATGGCCGACGGCGAACAGGACCAGCAGCACGATCGCCGCCCAGCCGAGCAGCGTCCGCAGGAACAGCCCGAAGCCGATCCGCCGCACCGATAGCGCGCTGACCACCAGCACCAGCGCGCCGATCAGCCAGACCATGTTCACGCCGTCGAATCCGTTCACGCATGCAGCTCCAGCCCGTCATAGCCCGGCTCGACACCGGCGGGCAGTTCGGCGGCGAGCGTGGCATAGTCCATGCTGTGGTCCATGTGGACCAGCGCTGAACGCGTTGGACGCAGTTCCTCGATCCAGCCCAGCACTTCGTCCAGATGCGGATGCGTCGGGTGCGGCGCGCGGCGGAGCGCGTCGACTACCCACACGTCCAGGCCGGTATAGAGCTGCCGCATCTCCGCAGTCATCTCATGGAAATCAGTAGCATGGCCAATGGCCTTGCCACCGCTTTCGAAGCGCAGCCCGGCCGAGGTGATCCCGCCATGCGGCTGGTCGAAGACGCGGACCGTGATGTCGCCGATCGTGAAGCTGTCCGGCATCGTCTCCAGCTCGACGACCGGCGGGTAGAACTTTCCCCTACCCTCAAATACATAGTGGAACTTGCTATGTAATTGTTCGAAGGTGAAGGGCCGCGCGAGGCCGCGTACCGGCGTGCCGCTGCGCGCGTGCATGACCTGGCGCAGGTCGTCGATGCCGTGGCAATGATCGGCATGGTCATGGGTCCACAGCACCGCGTCGATGTCAGAAACCCCGGCCGCGATCAGCTGCTCGCGCATGTCCGGGCTGGTGTCGATCAGCAGCGTCGTGGCGGCGCTGCGGACGAGGACCGAGGAGCGCGTGCGGCGGTTGCGCGGCTCGTTCGGATCGCAGGCTCCCCAATCGGGACCGATGCGGGGCACGCCCGAGGACGTACCCGAGCCGAGGATGCGGATGCTCAGCGCCAAGGGCAGGTCCCCTGCCCGATCACGCCAGCGTCTTGGCGAAGAGCGTGTGGAAATTGGCGCGGGTCGCGTCCGCCAGCATCTCGGGATCCTCGCCGCGGAGCTGCGCGAGGAACTTGCACGTGTCCGCCACGAAGGCGGGCTCGCCGGTCTTGCCCCGATGCGGTACCGGCGCGAGGAAGGGCGCGTCGGTTTCGATGAGCAGTCGCTCCAGCGGCAGCGCGGCGGCGGTTTCCTGCAGGTCCTTGGCGTTCTTGAACGTCACGATACCGGAAATGGATATGTAGAAGCCGAGTTCCAACGCGATCTCCCCAAAGGCGCGGCTGGCGGTGAAGCAATGGATCACGCCGGGGAAGCCCCCCTTCCCAATTTCCTCGCGGAGGATTTCGGCGGTGTCCGCCTCGGCATCGCGGGTATGGACGATGATCGGCAGCTGGGTTTCGCGCGAGGCCGCGAGGTGGGCGCGGAAGCTTGCCCGCTGGCGGTCGCGGTCGCTGTGGTCGTAATAATAGTCGAGCCCGCTCTCGCCGATGCCGACCACGCGCGGGTGCTGCGCGCGTTCGACCAGCTTGGCGGTGTCGACATGGGGGTGGGTGTCCGCCTCGTGCGGGTGGATGCCCACGCTCGCCCACACGTCTGCCTCGCGCTCGGCGACGGCGATCACCTGGTCCCACTCATTCTCGCGCGTCGAGATGTTGAGCATCGCCACCACGCCGGCGTCGCGGGCGCGCGCCAGAACCTCGGGCTGCTGTTCGCCCAGGCCCTTGTAGATCAGGTGGCAATGACTGTCGGCGAGCTTCATGCGTCCTCGGAAGTCTTCAGTTCAAGTCGCGGAAAGATAGGGGTTGGCGGTGCGATCTTGAAGTCCGCATCGCCTTCGGGCCCGAGCTGCGCGAGCAGCTTCGCCGCTGAGGTCGGCACCACCGGCTCGATCGTCACGCCGAGGCGACGGATCGCCTTGAGCAGCGTGCCAAGCACTGCGTGCATGCGCTCGGGATCGGTCTTGCGGAGCGTCCAAGGCGCCTGCGCGTCGATATACTGGTTGCAGGCGAACACGCCGGTCATCCAGGCCTCGACGCCCTGGCTGAGCGCCAGATCCTGGAAGGCGCGGGTGAAGGCGGCGCAGGCGGTGTCGACCTCGGTCAGCAGCACTGCGTCGGCGTCGTCGGCGCGACCGGCCTGGACAGCGCCCTCGCAATTCTTGGCGATGAAGCTCAGCGTGCGCTGGGCCAGATTGCCGAAGCTGTTCGACAGATCGGCGTTGGCGCGGGTGACGATCGCCTCGTCGCTGAACGTGCCGTCCTGGCCGAAGCTGACGTCGCGCATCAGGAAATAGCGCAGCGCGTCGACGCCATAGGTCTCCGCCAGCTCCATCGGATCGACGACATTGCCGACCGACTTCGACATCTTCTCGCCGCGGTTGAGCAGGAAGCCGTGGCCGAACACCTGCTTGGGTAGCGCGATGTCCGCCGACATCAGGAAGGCCGGCCAGTACACCGTGTGGAAGCGGACGATGTCCTTGCCGATAAGGTGCAGATCGGCCGGCCAGTAGCGCGCCAGCCGCGCGGCATCGTCGGGATACCCGGCGCCGGTCAGATAGTTGGTCAGCGCGTCGACCCAGACGTACATCACATGGCCCGGCGAGCCCGGCACCGGCACGCCCCAGTCGAAGCTGGTGCGGCTGACCGAGAGGTCGACCAGCCCGCCCTCGACGAAGCGCAGCACTTCGTTGCGGCGCGATTCCGGACGGATGAAGTCGGGGTTGGCGGCGTAGAAGTCGAGCAAGGGCTGCTGGTATTTGGACAGGCGGAAGAACCAGGTTTCCTCCTTGGTCCACTCCACCGGCGTGCCCTGGGGCGAGAGCTTCTGGCCCCCTTCCCCGTCGACCAGTTCCTTCTCCTCGTAAAAGGCCTCGTCGCGAACCGAATACCAGCCTTCGTAGCGATCGAGATACAGGTCGCCCTTGGCCCCCATCTTCTCCCAGATCGCCTGGCTGGCGCGATAGTGATCGGCTTCCGAGGTGCGGATGAAACGATCGCACGAAATATCGAGTTTATCCGCCATAACGCGGAAATAGCTCGACATTTCGTCGGCAAGCTCGCGTGCGGTCATGTCGCGGGCGCGGGCGGTCTGCACCATCTTGAGGCCATGCTCGTCGGTGCCGGTCTGGAAGAACACGTCGCGACCCTGCTGGCGCTGGAAGCGCGCGATCGCGTCGGCGGCGATCATCTCATAGGCATGGCCGATATGCGGCTTGCCGTTGGGGTAGTGGATCGCGGTGGTGATGTAGAAGGGGTCAGCCATGCCCGCCGCTTTAGGATGCGGCGCAGCAACGGGCAACCTGTACCCTTAGCGGCGGGAAAGCCGCGCGAGGATGCCGCTCATCTCGAACACGGTGGCGGTGGCGTCGAGCGACAGACCCAGCGCCGCGCCCGCGAGCTCGCGTGCGGCGGCATAGGCGTCGAGCGCCGTCCGCAGCGCCTCGCCCTCCAGCCGCTTGGCACGGGCGGCGATGAAGCTCGGCGTGCGTTCCAGGAACGCCTCGTAGCGCGGTTGCGCGGCCTTTGCGCCGAGCTGGCGGCCGAGGCGGGTGCGCAGCGCATTGTCCGGATCGCCATAGTCCGCGAGCTGCGCCATGTCTGCCTCCAGCGCCGACAGATCCAGCCCTGCAAAGCGCATCGCCCGGCCCGGGGAGCCCTCGGCCGCCTCGACCAGCGCAGCGATCTCGAGCTCACTCGCCTCGGGGATCTGGCGGCGGAGCACCGTGGTCGTCTCGGCGTCGCTCAGCGGCTCGAAGCGGAGCAGCCGGCAGCGCGAGCGGATCGTCGGCAGCAAGCGGCCGGGCGCATGGCTCACCAGCAGGAAGATCGTCCCCGCCGGCGGCTCCTCAAGATTCTTGAGCAGCGCGTTGGCGCCGCCGCGCTCGAGATCGTCGATCGCGTCGATGATCACCACCCGGCGCGGGCTCAGCGACGGCTTGGTCGCGAACAGCGGCTGGAGGCTGCGCACCTGCGCGATGGTGATGGAGCGCGCGAGCGCCTCGTCGGGCTTGTCCGCATCCTTGGGTAGCCGGGCGAGGATCTTCAGATCCGGGTGGCTGCCCGCGGCGATCAGGCTCGCGGTGCGGGTGCTTTCCGGCACATCCCAGCCCGGCATCAGCCGGTCGGGCTCGGCGGCCTCTGCCAGCATGCGCGCGGCGGCGATGCGGGCAAAGCCCCCCTTCCCTACGCCCTCCGGCCCGGCGAGCAGCCAGGCATGGTGCAACGCGCCGCTCGCCATGGCGGCGGCGAGCGCGTCGCGGGCTTGGCTGTTGCCGATCAGGGCGTCGGCCAAGGCGATCAGGCCAGGTGGAGCAGCGACATCAGCCCCGCCCAGGCGCGGCCGAAAAAGCCTGCCTGGCCGACATCCTCGGCAGCGACCAGCGGCAACACCTGCTGCGGCATGCCTTCGCCTTCGATGATCAGGTCGGCGATATGGTCGCCCTTCTTGAAGCCCGCCTTCACCGGCCCCTGATAGACGATCTTGCCGGCCAGCTTGGGGCTGAGACCCGAGGGCAGCGTGATGTTGAGGTCGCGCGGTGCCACGACCGAAACCTTGTTGGCGGTGCCGCCCTGCACGTCGACGGTGCCGACGGTGCGGTCCTTCTTGACCACCGGCTTGGTGCTCCAGGCTGCGAAGCCCCAGCGCATGAAGCGCACGGACTCGTCGGCGCGGCCGCTATAGGTGTCGAGCCCCGCCAGCACCATCACCAGTCGGCGGCCATTCTGCTCCGCGGAACCGGTGAAGCCATAGCCGGCTTCCTCGGTATGGCCGGTCTTGAGACCGTCGGCGCCCGGCACCTTGCCGAGCAGCGGATCGCGATTGCCCTGCTCGATCGCGGCGCCGGCGCCCAGGGTCTTGCCCCAGGTGAAGCTCGGCAGCGAGTAGAAGGACTTGTAGAGGTCTGGGAAGTCGCGGATCGTCGCGGCGGCGAGATGCGCCAGGTCGCGCGCGGTCACATAGGTGCGGCCTTCGTCGGGCCAGCCGTTCGACGTGCCGAAATGGCTGTTGCTGAGGCCGATCTTCTTGGCCCGATCGTTCATCAGGTTGACGAAGCCCTCCTCGGTGCCGGCAATGCCCTCTGCCAGCACGACGCAGGCGTCGTTGCCCGAGAGCGTCACGATGCCCTTGAGCAGGTCCGCCACGGTCGGCTGCTCGCCGACGCCGAGGAACATGGTCGAGCCCTGCGAGTGCCACTTCTTCCAGGTCTCGGGACGGACCTCGATCTTCTGGTCGAGCTTGAGCTCGCCCTTCTTGATCAGGTCGAACGCGACATAGACCGTCATCATCTTCGCCATCGAGGCCGGCGGCATGCGGCGATCGGCATCCTTGGCGAACAGGATCGCGCCCGAGGACATGTCCTCCATGTACGCGATCGGTGCGGGCGTCGGGAAATCCGGGCCGGCGGCCTGCAGCGGAGCGGCGATGGCGAGCGCCAGGAACGAGGCGGCGGCGAGCTTCTTCATGATGATCGGTCCAGAACGCGTAAAGGTTACCCCTATCGGACCGAGGTGCGGCGCGCATCTCCGAAACCGGCCCGAACGGCCTCTGCCCGCGCCCGCTCCGCCGCCGCCTCCGTCGCGAAGGGGCCGAGCTGGACACGATAGAGCCCGCCCCCTGCCTTTACGAAGCCCCGTAGCTTTTGGGCAAGCGCCTGCGCGCGTTCGGGCGAAGAAAGTGCGGCCACCTGCACCAGATAGCGGCCCTGGGCCGGCTTCGCGGCGGGGTCCTTGGGGGTCGGCCGCGGTTTCGCCGGTGGTGCCGCGCGCTCGACAGGATGCGGGATCATGTCGGCGATCGGATCCGGCTGTGGCGGAGGCGGCGGTGGCTCGCCAGTGTCGGCCTGCGGCGGAAGCTGCAGCCTCAGGGCGCGCAGCAATGCGGGCGGCGAATCGATGCGGGGCTGCGCGGCACCGGCACTGCGGAGCGCAGCCTGGTCCTCCGCCGACGGACGGACCGCACGGATGCGCACCGCCACCAGCCGATCGACGGGAATGCCGAGCTGGCGGGCGGCCCCTTCGGAAATCGCAGCGATCGCGCCCGGAACCTCCAACGTCTCGGCGATGCGGACAAGGATTGTGCGACCGCTGTCGAGTGCGGTCACCTCGGCATAGCTTTCGGCCGGCTGGTTCGGGCTCACCGCCAGGGCGGCGGCGCCGAGCGGCTGCACCGCGGCATAGCCCACCGCGTCGTAGCGCCCGTCGCCCGGCTGGAGCTGGGACGTGCCGTGCGGCCCGCGCGCAGTCTCGGTCGGGTCAAGGTCCTGGGCGTGCGCGCTCGCGGCGGCAAGCAGCGCAAGGGCAAGCGTGATCGGTCTAGCGTTCCACTGCATCGGCAAGCAGGCCTACCGACAAAGCGTAAAAATTCGAGCAATTGTAATCCAGGATCACGCGGTAATTGCCGGTGAGCAGATAGGCGGTGGCGCCCTGCCCGTCGGGCTCGAGCAGCGTCGCCAGCACGTCATCGCCCGGCCAGGCGCGCGCCTGCGGCACCACGCCCAGCGCCCGCCACTCGGCCATCGTCTTCCACTGGCTCTGCCGGCCATGGACGCGCGGGCAGCGCGGGCTGGTGGTGCGGTTGGCGATCAGGCGACGGTCGAGCGATGCGGGCACCGACACCGCGAATCCCCAGGGCACCCCTGCCCGCCAGCCGGCATTGACGAAGTAATTGCCGATCGAGGCAAGCGTATCGGCATCGCTGTTCCAGATGTCCGCCACCCCGTCGCCGTCGCCGTCCCGGGCGAGGCGCAGATAGACGCTGGGGAGGAATTGCGGCCCGCCGAACGCACCCGCCCAGCTGCCGACCAGCTTGTCGCGGGGTACGCCGCGGTCGATCATCTTGAGCGTCGCGATGAACTCGTCGGCAAACAACGCGCGGCGACGTCCTTCATAGGCGAGGCTGGCGAGCGCGCGCGGCAGGTCGAACCCGCCCATCACCTGGCCGTAGCTGGTCTCGTGCCCCCAGATCGCGACCATGATCGATTCGGGCACCCCGGTCTCGCGCTCGATCGCCGAGAGCCGCCCGCGTGCGCGCAGATAGGCAGCGCGGCCGCGGCTGATGCGATCGGCATCGACGTGGCGGGCGCGGTAGGGCGCGAAGGCGGGCACCGGCGCGTTTGGGCTGCTCTCCGGCTGCTGGCGATCGAGCTCCACGACGCGGGCATTGTAGGTGAGCGTCGGGATCACTGCATCGATCGCCCGGCGGCTCACGCCGGCGGCAGCGGCCTGCGCGGCGAGGGTCTGGAGGTAGCTTTGAAAGCCTGCCTCATCCTGCGCCAGCGCGGGGCGGATCGGCACGGCAAGGGCGAGGGCAAGGCCGGCAATTCCGGCGAGATACGAGCGAATACGCGACATGGCCCGGCTGTTGCACAGCCGCGCGCGCACAGAAACCCCGCGCGTCCCTTCGATACGACGAAAACGGCGCCCGGCGGCGACCAAAAGAAAAACACCGGCCGCGGGGGCGCGACCGGTGTCCTTCGATCCAGCGCACCCGGGAGGGGTGCGGCAGGCGTGGTTCAGGCGAACGCGACGCGTGCGGTGTTGCGGCGACGCACCGCACCGCCGACGAACGCGAAGCCGCCGATCATCATCGCCCAGCTGGCGGGCTCGGGAACCGGGGCGAAGGTCGCCTGGGCGCCGTAGGAGCCGTTGCCGCGCGACAGGCCCTTGATCACGATGGTGTTTTCCTTGCCGGCGACGATCGGCACGTCGTTGGCGAACACTGCCTCGTTCAGGCCGCCATAGGTGCCGGTCAGCGCGATGCCGTTGAAGGTGACCGAGAACAGGTCGAGGTCGTTGGCTGCCTTGAGCTTCACCGCGCTGGTGGTGATCGAGGCGCTGCCCGTCAGATAGGCCGGCAGGGTGAAGGTGTAGATGTGCTCGAACTCGCCCTTGACGATGCCCGACTTGCCGAAGTTGGCCGAGTAGGTGCCGTCGACGCCCGGAGCGATGCTCATGTTCGCGCCGGTATAGTGAGTGGTGACGACCGTGGCGGCCTGCGCCGAGCCCGAGAAGGAGACGACGGCGGCGATCGCGCCGAGTGCCGGGAGAAGCTTGTTGATCATGAACCCTCTGTTTTCGCTGGAGTCGAAACGATTGCTGTAAGCCCCTTCCGAACTAGCCATTGGCGTGCCGGCTTCAACAATGCGTTGGTCCCGAACGGGGACCGCGTCCCGGTCCGGAACAGCGAAACGGCGTGCGTTTACGATCTTTATCGCTTGGCGGTCCGCGACTCGAATGTGACAGGTCCGTGAACGCCATGTTGCGCCGAGGTGGATTGATCCGAAGACCAACTCGGACTAGGCGCTGGCCCACCCGGAGAGATGGCCGAGTGGTTTAAGGCAGCGGTCTTGAAAACCGCCGTGGGTGCAAGCTCACCGTGGGTTCGAATCCCACTCTCTCCGCCACCCACGGTTTGCGCGGCCAGCGCGCGCCCATGGCCTCAGGCGGGTTCGACCACGGGCAGCCGCGCCAGCGCGGCGCCGTCGAGCGGGGTCAGCAGCGCATTGTCCCTCACCCGCACATCGGCCCAGGGCAATCGCCGCAGGGTCTCGCCGACGCCGCCCACGCCCCCCTCGCGAATGACGAGGTGGGACAGGCCGCCGCCGGCGCACGCCAGCATGGCATCCACCGCATAGGCAAGCACCTGGCCGTCGCGGCCCTTCACCGGCATGCCGTCGAGGCCGGAGGCGGCGAACAGGTTTTCACCCGGGCTTTGCCGGCTGATTTCCTGCTCGACATCGGCGGCGTCGCTGAAGCGAGCGCGGCGTCCGAGCCAGCGCCAGATGCCGAACAGGTCGACCATGCCAAGGAAGATGTTGCTCCACAGCAATTGCGTCTGGTTGGTGGCGAGGCCGACGACGATCCAGGCTCCTGCGCCGATCGTGAACACGACGAACCCCCAGCCGGTGACGCGCGCCCCGAGATTGGATGCGGTCATCAGGGCGGCAATGCACGTGGCGGCGAGGGCCAGCCAACCGGCGATGTCTGCCATCGATCGTCCTTCGCTCCAGGTTTCCGCCGCCGACGGCGGGGGTGTCCCGGCCGGCGCGTCGCTCTCAACGAGGCGGTGGGGCGAAGGCTCCGCGCGGCCGAACACGAAAGAGCGGGCTCCACAGGGCTGCTTTACATCGACAATACAGCTGCTAGCTTCGCGAGGATTACTGCGATGGGGGAGTATCGGATGCTGCAGATCGAAAAGCTCACGCATGTGTACGGCAACGGCACCCGGGCGCTGGACGGCGTGACGCTGGCGATCCCGCCCGGCATGTTCGGGCTGCTCGGCCCGAACGGCGCCGGCAAGTCGACGCTGATGCGCACCATCGCCACGCTGCAGACCCCGACCTCCGGCAGCATCCACTTCGGCGACCTCGACGTGATCGCCACGCCCGAGCTGCTCCGCCGGACGCTCGGCTATCTCCCCCAGGATTTCGGCGTCTACCCGCGCGTCTCGGCCTATGACATGCTCGACCATATGGCGGTGCTGAAGGGCATTGCAGGGCGCGCCGAGCGCAAGGAGACGGTCGAGGCGCTGCTCCACCAGGTCAATCTCTGGGCGGTCCGCAAGAAGGCGCTGGCCGGCTTCTCCGGCGGCATGCGCCAGCGCTTCGGCATCGCCCAGGCGCTGATCGGCAATCCCCAGCTGATCATCGTCGACGAGCCGACCGCCGGCCTCGATCCCGAGGAGCGCAACCGCTTCCTCAACCTGCTCGCCGAGATCGGCGACAATGTCGTGGTGATCCTCTCCACCCATATCGTCGAGGACGTGGCGGACCTGTGCCCGCGCATGGCGGTGCTGGCCGGCGGCCGGGTGCTGCTCGAAGGCGCCCCGCTCGCGCTGATCGAGGAAACGCGCGGCCGGGTGTGGCAGAAGACGATCGCGCGCGACGAACTGGAGGCGCACCGCGAGCGCTATCGGGTGATCTCCACCCGGCTGTTCGCCGGGCGCACCATCATCCATGTCGTCGCCGACGGCGCGCCGGGCGAGGGCTTCACGCCGGTCCAGGGCGGCCTCGAAGACGTGTATTTCTCGACGCTCGACGCCTCGCGTCGCGCGGCCTGAGGGAGATGCCCATGTTCGCTGGCATCCTCGGCTTCGAGTGGCGCTACCAGCGCCGCAACCCCGTCTTCTGGATCGCGATCGTGATCTTCTTCCTGCTCGCCTTCGGCGCGACCACGGTGGACCAGATCCAGATCGGCTCGGGCGGCAACGTCCACAAGAACGCGCCCTTCGCGATCGCACAAATGATGCAGATCCTGACGCTGTTCTACATGTTCGTGGCGACGGCCTTCGTCGCCAATGTGGTGGTGCGCGACGACGAGACCGGCTTCGGCCCGATCATACGCGCCACCCGGGTCACCAAGAGCGCCTATCTGTTCGGCCGCTTCGCCGGCGCATTCCTGGCGGCGGCCCTCGGCTTCCTCGCGGTGCCGTTTGCGGTGTGGATCGGCAGCCACATGCCCTGGGTGGACCCGGAGACGCTCGGGCCCAACCAGCTCGGCTATTATCTCTCCGCTTATGTGGTGCTGGCGCTGCCGAACATCCTGCTGACCTCGGCGATGTTCTTCGCGCTGGCGACGATCACCCGCTCGATGATGGCCACCTATGTCGGCGTGGTCGCCTTCCTGATCCTGTTCTTCGTCGCGACTCTCGTGCTTGATCGCAACCCTGCCTATGAGCTGGCCGGCGCCTATGCCGAGCCGTTCGGCCTCGGCGCGACCAGCTACCTGACCAAATATTGGACCGCGGCCGATCGCAATACGCTCACCATCCCGCTCGCCGGGCTGGTGCTGTGGAACCGGCTGATCGTGCTCGGCGTCGCAGCCGCCGCGCTTGCCCTGGCCTATGCCCGATTCGGCTTCTCGACCCGCCCGTCCAAGCAGGCGCGCAAGGCCGCCAAGGCCGCGGCCGCAGTGCCCGAGACGGTCGAGGCCCCCCGCCCCGCCGGCCCGCTGCCGACGCCGCGCTACGACCGCGCCGCCGCCTGGACCCAGCTCGTCGTGCGCACGCGGCTGGAAATGGCGCAGGTGTTCAAGAGCCCGGCCTATTTCGTGCTGCTCGCGCTCGGCCTGTTCAACGCCATGGCGTCGCTCACGGACCTGGGCGAGGTCGTCGGCACGCCGGTGCTGCCGGCAACGCGGGTGGTGATCGATCTGCTCAAGGGCGCCTTCGGGCTGATCCCGCTGATCATCGCCATCTATTATGCCGGCGAACTCGTCTGGCGCGAGCGCGATCGCAAGATGCACGAGATCGTCGACGCCAGCGCGATCCCCGACTGGGCCTTCGTGTTGCCCAAGGCGCTGGCGGTGACGCTGGTGCTGTTCTCGACGCTGGTCGTCAGCGTGCTGGGTGGCATGATCATGCAACTGGTGCATGGCTATAGCCATTTCGAGCTGGGCAAATATCTGCTCTGGTACGTGCTGCCGGAGACGGTCGACTATGCCCTGCTCGCGGTGCTGGCGGTGTTCCTCCAGGCGCTGAGCCCGCACAAGTTCGTCGGCTGGGGGCTGATGGTGGTCTACATCATCGGGCGCGTGACGCTGGGCAATCTCGGCTTCGGCGACGTGCTGTACAATTATGCCCAAGGCCCGCGCGTGCCGCTGTCCGACATGAACGGCCAGGGCAATTTCTGGATCGGCGCCTGGTGGCTGCGGCTCTACTGGTCGGCCTTCGCGGTGCTGCTGCTGGTGCTCGCCCATGGCCTGTGGCGGCGCGGCACCGAGACGCGGCTGCTGCCGCGCCTGAAGCGCCTGCCCCGCAAGCTTGGCGGCGGCGCCGGCCTGATCGGCGGTGCGGCGCTGGCGGTGTTCGTGGCGACGGGCGTGTGGGTCTATATCAACACCCATGTCTGGAACGTCTATCGCACGCCGATCAGCGACGAGCGCGAACTCGCCGACTATGAAAAGACGCTGCTGCCGTTCGAGAAGGTGCCGCAGCCGTCGGTCGCGGCGGTGCGCGTCGCGGTGGACATCCGCCCGCAGCAACCCGGCCTGACAGCCGCGGGCCGCATGACACTGGTCAACCGCACGGGCAAGCCGCTCGATGCCATCCATGTCCGCATGGGCGATCGGCTGACCAGGCTGGTGTCGGTGACGATCCCGGGCGCCAGCGTCGCCAAGGACTATCCACGCTTCCAGTACCGCATCTACCACCTCGCCACGCCGCTGGCGCCGGGGGCAACGACCACGCTCGACTTCCGCACTGAACGACGCCAGCGCGGCTTCGCCAATGGCGGCAACGACACCCGCGTCGTCAGCAACGGCACCTTCGTCAACAATGGTGAATTCGTGCCGGTGCTGGGCATCGAGCGGTCCGGCATGCTGCAGGATCGCGCCAAACGCCGGAAGTACGGCCTGCCCTCCGAACTTCGCCCGCCGAAGCTGGAGGATCTGGCCGGCACCCGCTTCAGCGCCTTCCACACCGACTGGATCAAGACCGACATCACCGTTGCGACCGATGCCGACCAGACGCCGATCGCACCGGGCGACAAGGTTGGCGATCGCACCCAAGGCGGCCGCCGTACCGCGCGGTTCGTCACCTCGGTGCCGATCCTGAACTTCTACTCGGTGCAGTCGGCCCGCTATCAGGAGAAGCACGTCCACCACAACGGCATCGACCTGGCGGTCTATTACGACGCCCAGCATGGCGCCAATGTCGACCGGATGCTCGCCGCCTTCCGCCACGGGCTGGACTATTACCAGCCGGCATTCGGGCCCTATCAGTTCCGCCAGGCGCGGATCATCGAGTTCCCGGATTACGCCCAGTTCGCCCAGGCGTTCGCCGGCACCATGCCCTATTCGGAAGGCATCGGCTTCATCGCCGACCTCTCCGACCCCGAGAAGATCGACTATGTCACCTATGTCGCGGCGCACGAGCTGGGGCACCAATGGTGGGCGCACCAGGTCGTCCCCTCCGACAACCAGGGCGCGACCATGGGGGTGGAGACGCTCGCCCAATATTCGTCGCTGATGGTGATGGAGCACCTGTACGGACGCGACCAGATCCGGCGCTTCCTCAAATATGAGCTCGATCGCTACCTGCGCAGCCGCGGCGGCGAGGTGATCGAGGAACTGCCGCTCGCCCGGGTCGAGAACCAGCCCTATATCCATTATCGCAAGGGCAGCCTCGCCATGTACCGGCTCAAGGATGAGCTGGGCGAGGCGCGGGTGAACGCGGCGCTCAAGCGCTATGACGCCCGGTGGCGCTTCCAGGGTCCCCCCTACCCGCGCAGCCTCGACCTGATCGCCGAGTTCCGCGTCGGCGCCACGCCGGCCGAGAATGCGCTGATCACCGATCTGTTCGAGCGCATCACGCTGTACGACATCAAGACCCGCTCGGCGGTGGTGAAGAAGCTGCCCGACGGCCGCTGGCGGACCACGCTGACGATCGAGGCGCACAAGCTCTATGCCGACGGCAAGGGCAAGGAGACCGAGGCGCCGATGGTCGAGCGGGCCGAGTTCGGCGCCTTCGCCGCGATGCCCGGACGCGGCAGCTTTGCCGCCAAGGACGTGCTGGTGCTGCAGCGCCTGCCGATCCGCACCGGCGTGCAGACCATCACGCTGGATACCAAGGCGAAGCCGGCGTTCGCGGGTGCGGATCCGTACAATGTGCGGATCGATCGCAACTCCGACGACAATGTGATCGCGACCAGCGGGGGCTGAGGAACCCGCTGGCATCACGACCCGGGGGATCGGGCGCTGTTCGAGGCGCTTGATCCCCCCTGCCCTTGCCCCTAGACGCTGCCGGGAACCAACCTGTCTCAGGAAAGCGAGCTTATGGCGAAGATCAAGGTAGCAACGCCCGTCGTGGAGATCGACGGCGACGAAATGACGCGGATCATCTGGGAATGGATCCGCGAGCGCCTGATCCGTCCGTACCTCGACATCGATCTGAAGTACTATGACCTCTCGGTGCAGAAGCGCGACGAGACCAACGACCAGATCACCATCGATTCGGCCAATGCGATCAAGCAGTACGGCGTCGGCGTGAAGTGCGCGACGATCACCCCGGACGAGCAGCGCGTCGAGGAATTCAGCCTCAAGAAGATGTGGAAGTCGCCCAACGGCACCATCCGCAACATCCTGGGCGGCGTGATCTTCCGCGAGCCGATCGTGATCTCGAACGTCCCCCGCCTGATCCCGGGCTGGACCAAGCCGATCGTCGTCGGCCGTCACGCCTTCGGCGACCAGTACAAGGCGACCGACTTCAAGGTGCCCGGCAAGGGCAAGCTGACCATGAAGTGGGAAGGCGAGAATGGCGAGACGATCGAGCACGAGGTGTTCGACTTCCCGCAGGCCGGCGTCGCCATGGGCATGTACAATCTCGACGAGTCGATCCGCGATTTCGCGCGCGCCTCGATGAACTATGCGCTTGGCCGCAACTGGCCGCTGTACCTGTCGACCAAGAACACGATCCTCAAGGCCTATGACGGCCGCTTCAAGGACATCTTCGCCGAGGTGTTCGAGACCGAGTTCAAGGACCAGTTCCAGAGCGCCGGCATCGTCTACGAGCACCGCCTGATCGACGACATGGTCGCCTCGGCGCTCAAGTGGCATGGCGAGTTCGTCTGGGCCTGCAAGAACTATGACGGCGACGTCCAGTCGGACCAGGTCGCGCAGGGCTTCGGCTCGCTGGGCCTGATGACCTCGGTGCTGATGACCCCGGACGGCAAGACGATCGAGGCGGAAGCGGCGCACGGCACCGTCACCCGCCACTATCGCCAGCACCAGCAGGGCAAGGCGACCTCGACCAACCCGATCGCGTCGATCTTCGCCTGGACCGGCGGCCTCAAGTATCGCGGCAAGTTCGACAACACCCCCGAGGTGACCCGCTTCGCCGAGACGCTGGAGCGCGTGTGCATCGAAACCGTCGAGAGCGGCAAGATGACCAAGGACCTCGCGCTGCTGATCGGCCCGGACCAGGCCTGGATGACCACCGAGCAGTTCTTCGAGGCGATCCGCGTCAACCTCGAAACCGCGATGGGCAGCTGGCAGTAAGCCGCCTTCCCCTCAGGAAAGCTACGAAAAGCCCGCCTCTGGCGGGCTTTTCTACTTGCAATGCCGGGCCTCGCATCGTCTCTAGAGGGCATGACCGAGCGAGCAAAACCCGCCACCGGCCATCGGCCCTTCTGTTCCTCCCATCCCCGCCCCGCGGCCGCACCTCGCCACCGGGACATCGCATGCTGAGCCTGTCCAATCATGGCTTCAGCGACACGCTGGTAATTCTCGGCGCCGCGGGCCTTGTCATTCCCGCCTTTGCGCGCTTCCGCATCAGCCCGGTGATCGGGTTCATCCTCGCCGGCCTGCTGGTCGGGCCGTTCGGGCTCGGCAGCCTGGTCGGCCAGGCGCCGTGGCTCTATTACCTGACCATCTCCGACGCGCACTCGATCGAGCCGTTCGCCGAGTTCGGCATCATCCTGCTGCTGTTCTCGATCGGGCTCGAGCTCTCGTTCAAGCGGCTCTGGGCGATGCGCGCGCTGGTGTTCGGCACCGGCGCGGCCGAGCTGTTCGGATCGGGATTGATCCTTGCGGCGCTGCTCTATCTTACAGGACTGAGCACGGGCGGCGCGATCGGGCTGGGTCTCGCGCTCGCGCTTTCCTCCACCGCGCTGGTGATCCCGATCGCGGGTACGACCAGCCCCGTCGGTCGCGCCGCCTTCGCGATGCTGCTGTTCGAGGACCTCGCACTGGTGCCGATCATCTTCGGCCTCGGCGCGATGGCGCCCAATCCGGACGGCGCAGGCGTCACCAAATTGCTGACGACGCTGGGGATCGGCGCCGCGACCGTCGCAGTGCTGTTCGTCGGCGGCCGCATCGTGCTGCCGCGCATGTTCGCCCAGGCAGCCCGGACCAAGAGCCCCGAGCTCTTCCTCGCCGCCAGCCTGCTCGTCGTGATCGTCGCCAGCCTCGCCACCACTGCCGCGGGACTTTCCCCGATCGTCGGTGCGCTGATCGCGGGCCTGCTGATCGCCGAGACCGAATATCACGGCGAAGTCGAAGCGATCACCGCGCCGTTCAAGGGCCTCGCGCTCGGCGTGTTCCTGCTCACCGTCGGCATGCAGCTCGACCTCGGCTTCGTCGCCGCGAACTGGGTCGCGCTGTTCGGGGCGAGTATGCTGGTGATGGTGGTCAAGGTCGCGGTGACGACGGTGCTGCTGCGCTGGTCGGGCGCACGCATGGGCACGGCGGCGGAAACCGGCGTGCTGATGGCGAGTCCGTCCGAGACCACGCTGATCGTGCTCGGCGTCGCCGGGGCCGCCGGGCTGATCGCGCCGGGCACCGCCGCGTTCTGGAGCGCGGTCACTGCGATCGGCCTCACCGCCACCCCGCTGCTCGCCAAGGCGGGCCGTGGCGCCGCGCGCAAGATCGAGGGCAAGAACGGCGCGCAGTTCGCCGAGGAAGACCTCGCCCAGGTCGAGGGAGGCACCGTGGTGATCGGCTTCGGCCGCGTCGGCCGCACCGTCGCCGAGATGCTGCGCCGGCATGACAAGCCCTATGTCGCCGTCGATGCCGATATCGACAGCGTCGTGCGCGGCCGACGCGCCGGCTTCCACGTGCTGTTCGGTGATGTCACCCGAAGCGAACTCGTTGATCAGCTGCAGCTCGGGCGCGCCAAGGCGCTGGTGCTGACGATGGACGATCCGGTGCTGACCGTGCGGCTGACCAAGCGGGTGCGCGGCTGGGTGCCACACTTGCCGATTATCGCGCGCGCGCGCGACGCGACCCACGCTGCCGAGCTCTACCGCGCCGGCGCCACCGACGCGGTGCCGGAGGCGATGGAAAGCTCGCTCCAGCTGTCCGAGGCGCTGTTGGTGGATTTGGGCCTGGGCGTCGGACCGGTGATTGCATCGATCCACGAAAAGCGCGACGAGATGCGCCGCTCGATCAAGGAAGCCGCCGGTCTGCAACGCGACCCGCGGCTGACACGGTCGCGGCTGAACGCCACCGCCGAACCCGACAAGGTCCAACCATAATGCTCCTACCCCTCGCCCTCGCCCTGCTCGCCCCTGTTCAGGCGGAAGCCGTTCCAGATCCGCTCGCCCCGGCCAAGGCCGGGCGCATCCGCTGCATCGACCCCGATCGCAGCGCGCGCACCTGTGGCACGATCGTCCGCTACACGCTGCGCGGCGACGGCAATTTCGACGCGCTGGTGACCGGCGTGGTCAATCGCGACCCGGTGATCGTGCTGGAATATGCGACCTTCGGCCAGGTCCGCGACGGCATGGTGTGCAGCCGCATCCGGCCTGCCGACTTCAACAGCGGCAAGCTAACCAGCAACGGCACGGCGCTCAGCCCGGCGCTGGAGTCGAACACGCGCCTCAAGCTGATGGAAGCGCTCCAGCCGCTCGCCGGCCATGAGCGCTGCTACCGCGACGCCGGCGCGGGCGAACTGACCGTCAACGTCACCATCGACGGCCTGCTGCGCCCGGACATGAGCCAGACGGCGATCTGGGTGCTGCCCGAGGACGGCTACGCCCCCGGGCGCTGACCCCGTCAGGCGGCGACCTGGGCTTCCGCCAGCGCCGCCTTCACCGCCGCGAGCGCATCGGCGCCCTTGGCACCGTCCGGACCGCCGCCCTGCGCCATGTCCGGACGGCCGCCGCCACCCTGGCCGCCGAGCACCGCCACCGCGACCTTGACCAGGTCCACCGCGCTGACGCCGATCCCGTCGCTGACGCCGACGGCGACCGATGCACGGCCCTCGTTCACCGCGACCAGCGCGACCACGCCGCTGCCGATCCGCGCCTTGGCCTCGTCGACCGCGCCGCGCAGCGCCTTGGCTTCCAGCCCGTCGAGCACCTGCCCGACGAAGTTGATGCCATTGACCTGCTCCGGTCCCGCCGGGGCAGCCCCCGCCCCGGCGCCGAGCGCCAGCGCCTTCTTGGCGTCGGCCAGCTCGCGCTCGAGCTTGCGGCGTTCCTCGACCAGCGCGGCGACGCGCGCGGGCACGTCGTCGGGTGCGGTCTTGAGTGCGGCCGCGGCCTCACGCAGCCGCTCGTCGCGGGCGTTGAGCCACAAGCGCGCGCCCTCACCGGTCAGCGCCTCGATGCGGCGGACGCCCGAGGAGACGGCGCTTTCCGAGACGATCTTGAAGATCGCGATGTCGCCCGTCGCATTGACGTGCGTGCCGCCGCACAGCTCGACCGAATAGGACGCATCCTCGCCCAGCCCCATCGACAGCACGCGGACCTCGTCGCCATATTTCTCGCCGAACAGCGCCATCGCACCGGCCGCGATCGCGTCGTCCGGGGTCATCAGCCGCGTCTCGACCGTGCCGTTGTGGCGGATCTGCGCGTTCACATCGGCCTCGACCAGCGCGATCTGCTCGGGCGTCAGCGCCGAGGGGTGCGAGAAGTCGAAGCGCAGCCGCTCGGGCGCCACCAGGCTGCCCTTCTGGCTGACATGGGTGCCGAGCCGCTTACGCAGCGCCGCATGCAGCAGGTGGGTCGCCGAATGGTTGGCGCGGACCTGGTCGCGATGCTCGACATCGACCGAGAGGTGCACCGCGTCGCCGACCGCGACTTCGCCGCTCTCGATCTTGGCATGGTGCGCGTGCAGGCGACCCAGCGGCTTGGAGGTATCGTCGACCAGCGCGCGCAGCTTGTCGCTCGAGATCACGCCGACATCGCCCATCTGGCCGCCGCTCTCACCATAGAAAGGCGTCTGGTTGGTGAGGATGGTCACCGTGTCACCGGCAACCGCCTTCTCCACCCGCGCGCCGTCCTTGACCAGTGCGACCACCTGGCCTTCGCCCTGCGTGCCCGAATAGCCGATGAACTCCGTCCCGCCGAGCTCGTCGGCGAGGTCGTACCACAGCTCTTCCGACGCCTTCTCGCCCGAGCCCTTCCAGGCCGCGCGGGCGGCGCGCTTCTGCTCGGCCATGGCGGCATCGAAGCCGGCGCGGTCGACGGCGATCTCGTTGGCGCGCAGCGCGTCCTCAGTCAGGTCATAGGGAAAGCCGAACGTGTCGTAGAGCTTGAACGCAGTGGCACCCGGCAGCGTGTCGCCGGCCTTGAGCCCCTGCGTCGCCTCGTCGAGCAGGCGCAGGCCGTTGGCGAGCGTCTGGCGGAAACGGGTTTCCTCCTGGAGCAGCGTCGCCTCGATCAGCGGCTGCGCGCGGACGAGTTCGGGATAGGCGGCACCCATCTCGGCGACCAGCGACGGCACCAGCCGGTGCATCAGCGGATCCTTGGCGCCGAGCAGATGGGCGTGGCGCATCGCGCGGCGCATGATGCGGCGGAGCACATAGCCGCGGCCCTCGTTTGCCGGCAGCACGCCGTCCGCGACGAGGAAACCCGAGGAGCGCAGGTGATCGGCGATCACGCGGTGGCTGGCGACCTGATCGCCCGTCGCCGAGGTGCCGGTCAGCGCCGCCGACTGGTCGATCAGCGCCTTGAAGGTGTCGATGTCGTAATTGTTGTGCACGCCCTGGAGCACCGCGGCGATGCGCTCCAGCCCCATGCCGGTGTCGATGCTCGGCCGCGGCAGGTCGCCGATGATCTCGTCATTCTCCTGCACGAACTGCATGAAGACGAGGTTCCAGATCTCGACGAAGCGGTCGCCATCTTCTTCGGGCGAACCCGGGGGGCCGCCATAGATATGCTCGCCGTGATCGTAGAAGATTTCCGAGCAGGGGCCGCACGGGCCGTCCGAGCCCATCGCCCAGAAATTGTCCTTGGTCGGGATGCGGATGATCTTGTGGTCGGGCAGCCCGGCGATCTTCTTCCACAGGTCGAACGCCTGGTCGTCGGTGTGGTACACCGTGACGGTCAGCTTCTCGGCCGGGATGCCCCATTCCTTGGTGAGGAGCGTCCAGGCATGGGTGATCGCCTGCTCCTTGAAATAGTCGCCGAACGAGAAATTGCCGAGCATTTCGAAGAAGGTGTGGTGCCGGGCGGTATAGCCGACATTGTCGAGATCGTTATGCTTGCCGCCCGCGCGCACGCACTTCTGGCTGCTCGTCGCGGTGCTGTAGGGACGCGATTCCAGGCCGGTGAACACGTTCTTGAACGGCACCATGCCCGCATTCACGAACATCAGCGTGGGATCGTTGTGCGGCACCAGCGGCGCGCTGGGGACGCGGGCATGGCCCTGGCCCTCGAAATAGTCGAGAAACGAGCGGCGGATATCATTGGTCGACGTCATGAGGCCGACTTAGGGGCGCGCGGGCTTTCGCTCAAGCGAAACACGTCGATCACGCTGATCGTTCCGCATTCGCATTTACCAGGCCCGCGCGGCCAGCGGTTCAGCCCATCGGCTGATCGATCGAGACCGGCGGAGTCGAGAACCATTTGGGCCCGCTTTCCGTCATGTGGAAGCAATCCTCCAGCCGCACGCCGAAGCTGCCGGGGATGTAGATGCCCGGCTCGTTGGAAAAGCACATGCCGGGGGCCAGCGGCGTCTTCTCGCCGCGCACGAGGTTGACCGGCTCGTGCCCGTCCAGCCCGATGCCATGCCCGGTGCGATGGGACAGGCCGGGTAGCTTGTAGTCCGGCCCATAGCCCAGCGATGCGTAATAGCCGCGCACCGCGTCGTCGACGCTGCCCGCCGGCGCGCCGAGCTTGGCCGCGGCGAAGGCCGCCTGCTGGCCCTTCGCAACCACATCCCACACCTTGCGCTGTTCTGCGCTTGCGGTGCCATGGACGAAGGTGCGCGACACGTCGGACTGATAGCCCATCACGTTGCAGCCGCAGTCCATCAGCACGATGGCACCGTCGCTCACCGGCGAGGGGGTCTTGGTGCCGTGCGGATAGGCCGCACCCTCGCCGACCAGCACCATGCTGAACTCGGGGTCGCCGCCCAGCTTGCGCGTCGCCGCATCCATCAGCGCGGAGACGTCGCGCTGGCGCATCCCCTTCTCCACTCGAGCATATACAAAGCGATAGGCGGCGATTGTAATGTCGGTTGCGAGCTGCATCAGCGCGATCTCGGCCGGGCTCTTGATCATCCGGCAGCCGCGCACCACGGGATTGGCCGAGGTGACCCGCAGCCCATTCTTCTGCAGCCCGTCCACCGCGAAGAAGCGCACCGTCTCTTCGATGCCGACGGGTCGCCCGGCGAGCTTGCGATCCTTGAGGAAGCCCGAGACGATCTTCAGCGGATCCTCGTCCTCCTGCCACACGCGCACCTCGGCGGGGATCGCCAGCGTCTCGCGGGTACGGGGCTCCTCGAAGAAGGGCGTGACGATGCAGGGCTCACCTTCCGCCGGCAGGATCGCGGCGGTCAGCCGCTCGCTGCGGCCCCAGCGAATACCGGTGAAATAGACCAGGCTCGCCCCCGGCTCGATCAGCACCGCGCCGATGCCGTTCGCCTGCATCAGTGCCTGCGCCCTGGCGAGTCGCGCCCGGCGCTCCTCGGGGCCGATCGGGCGGGCATTGCCGGTCATGTCGTGCAGCTGGTCGAGGTCCGGCTCGGCGGCGCGGACGATGCCCGGCATGCCCAGCAACGGCAGCGCCGCCATCGATCCCAACAAGCTGCGGCGAGTCGTTCCCAGATCCATCGTCATGCGCCCCTCGTCTTTTACCATCAGCTCGGATCGGGTAGGATGAAGCAGGGGCAGACGGCAAGGGGCACGTGTCCGCCGCGACAGGGGACTTGGATCATGCGTGTTCTAGCCATTGCGCCGGCGTTGCTCTTGCTCGGTGCGGCACTGCCACCGGCCTCGGGTGTGACGACCGCCGCGTTCAGCCCGCATTGGTGCGGCGACGCGGTGCAGACCGGCGAACGGCCGACGATCCTGCGCGGCTATGGCCAGGGCGGCTTCCCGGTCCGCACCGGCAACCCCGAGGCACAGGCTTTTTTCAGCAACGGCATGCAGCTGGCACATGCCTTCGCGCACAAGGCTGCGGTGAGCGCGATGCAGGAGTCGCGTCGGCTGGACCCCGATTGCGCGATGTGCAGCTGGGGCGAGGCCTATGCCGCCGGGCCCACCATCAACTATCCGATCGACGATGCCGAGCGGAAGCGGCTGGCCGAAGTGACCGCCAATGCCGAGCGGCTCGCCGCCGACGGCCCGGAAAAGGAACGCCGCCTGATCGCGGCGATGAAGCTGCGCTATGCCGGTGACGCCAAGCAGGGCAACAAGGGCTTTGCCGAGGCCATGGATGCGCTCGCCCGCGCCTATCCGGACGATGATTCGATCGCGGTGGTCGCCTCGGACGCGCTGCTGATCGCCTCCGACGCCAAGCCCGACCAGATGGCGCGGCCGGTGGCGCTGCTGGAGACGGTGCTCCAGCGCAATCCGGACTATGCCCCGGCCATCCATTTCTACATCCACGCGACCGAGATTGCGGGCTTCCCCAAGCGCGCCGAGCCCTATGCCGATCGGCTGGCCGGCATTGCGCCCGCGGCCAGCCACCTCGTCCACATGCCCTCGCATACCTATTACTGGGTTGGCCGCTACGAGGATGCGGCGGCGACCAATCAGAAGGCGGTGGAATTGGGCTTCGCCAACGCGCGCCGGCTGAAGCTGGCGGAGCCGGACGGCGTCTGGACGCTCGCCTATCACGGCCACAACGTCCAGTTCGGTATCGGCGGTGCGCTGATGGCGGGCGATGCCGAGCGCGGGCTGGCGATCGCGCGGCCGCTGGTGGCGATGGGCGCGCGCGCCCCGAAGCTCGATCCGTACAAGCAGGCCGTCCTCGGTCAGGGGTATATCGCCATTGCCCGCTTCGCGCCGCTCGCCGAGACGCTGGCGATCGCCGCGCCGGCCAAGGACGCCGCCATCGGGCAGGCGCTCTGGCATTATGCGCGCGGCGAGGCCTATGCGCGGGCCGGCGATCGCACCGGGCTGGAGGCCGAGGCGCGGGCGATGCCGAAGAAGATCAAGCCCGATCCGCTCGAGGGCAGCGCCACCGCCGCGATCACCGTTGCGCGACTGGTGCTCGAAGGTCGCATGGCGATGCTGGACAACCGCCCGGACAAGGCAGCCAAGGCCTTTGCGCGTGCCGCCGCGCTCGAGGAGGCCAAGCCGCTCGCCGAATGGACCGATCCGCCGCTTTGGTGGTATCCGGTGCGTCGCGACCTCGCCGCCGCGCTGCTGGCGCAGGGCAAGAGCAAGGAAGCGCTTGCCGAAATCGAGGCGTCGCTGCGCCATCGCCCGTTGGACCCGGTGGCACTCGCCACGCGCAGCCAGATCCAGGCGAAGCTCGGCAATGCGAGCGCTGCCAGGGGCGACCGCGCGGTCGCGTTGGCGCACTGGCATGGGACAGCCGTCACGCTCGGTTAATCCCGCGGGCTTGACCCGGGCGCAACAATCCCCTTCCCTCCCGCGACGATTCTTCAGGGAGCATATGTGGGTAAACGACTAACCTGGTTCATCCTGGCAGCGCTGCTGCTGGGCGGGCTGATCGGCTGGGGGCTGAACCTCGGCTATGGCGGTACGGACGCGGGCAAGGCGACGCTCGAATCGATCGCCTATGGCCTCGACATCCCCACCCAGATGTTCCTGCATCTCATCAAGATGATCATCGCGCCGTTGGTGGTCTCGACGCTGGTCGTCGGCATCGCGCATATGGGCGGCGGCGGCGCGATCGGGCGCGTTGGCCTCAAGGCGTTCTTCTGGTTCGTCTGCGCCAGCCTCGTGTCGCTGACCCTGGGCCTGATCCTGGTGAACCTGCTTCATCCCGGCACCGGGCTGCATTTGCCGCTGCCGCCGGCCAATGCGTCGAGCGGCGTCGATCGCTCGGCCTTCGACGCGGCGAAGTTCTTCACCCATATCGTGCCGACCAGCGCCATCGAGGCGATGGCGAGCAACGACATCCTCCAGCTGGTGATCTTCTCGCTGTTCTTCGGCGTCGGCATGGCGGCGGTGGGCGACAAGGCCAAGCCGCTGCTGCGCGGGCTGGAGGCTTTGGTCTCGGTGATGCTGACGGTGACCGGCTATGTGATGCTGTTCGCGCCGGTCGCGGTGTTCTGCGCCGTCGCGCGCACGCTCGCGACCAAGGGACTGGGCGTGGTCGGCGACCTCGCCTTCTTCATGGGCAGCTTCTATATCGGCCTTGCCGCGCTGTGGGCGGTGCTGCTCGGCGCCTGCTTCCTGGTGATCGGGCCGCGCACCGGCCTGCTGTTCCGCTACCTGCGCGATCCGATCCTGCTCGGCTTCTCGACCGCATCGTCGGAAGCGGCCTATCCGCGCACGCTCGACGCGCTCGACCGGTTCGGCGTGCCGCCGCGCATCGCCAGCTTCGTGCTGCCGCTCGGCTATTCGTTCAACCTCGACGGCTCGATGATGTACATGACCTTCGCGTCGATCTTCATCGCCCAGGCATACGGCATCCACCTCGACTGGGCGACGATGATCCAGATGCTGCTGATCCTGATGGTCACCAGCAAGGGCATCGCCGGCGTGCCGCGCGCCAGCCTGGTGGTGATCACCGGCACGCTGGCCCATTTCAACATCCCCGAGGCGGGCGTGCTGCTGATCCTGGCGGTCGACCATTTCCTCGACATGGGCCGCACCGCCACCAACGTCGTCGGCAATGCCGTGGCCGCGGCGGTGGTGGCGCGCTGGGAAGGCAAGCTCGACGACCCCGACGAAGCCGAACCGGCAGTACGGCCGCTCCCCGCCGGAGGACCGCACGACGCCAGCAAGTTCGAGGACTATGCCGGTAGTTGAGCGCTCCCGGTCACATCACGCATAGGCATAGGGCCCGCCCGCCTTCAGCGCGCGCTGATAGGCCGGGCGGGCATGGATCTTCTCCAGGAACGCGGTGATGTGCGGGCGGCCGTCCAGAATGCCGGCGCGCTTGACCGCCGCTTCCATGGGGAAGCTCATCATCACATCGGCCGCGGTGAAGCTGTCGCCGGCGAACCAGGGCCGCTGCGCCAGTTCGGCTTCGACATAGTCGAAATGCACCTCCGCCATCGGCCGGAACTTCTTGAGGCCTAGCT
Organism: Sphingomonas sp. NFR04; assembly: GCF_900114095.1. GTDB lineage: Bacteria > Pseudomonadota > Alphaproteobacteria > Sphingomonadales > Sphingomonadaceae > Sphingomonas. The sequence continues at coordinate 234,571 of NZ_FORV01000002.1, forward strand.
TGCCGAAGAACGGCACGCGGCCGAGCACCAGCATCACCAGGAGCGGCGGCATCAGCGAGCCCTCGGCATAATGGAGGAAGTGGCGGTAGCGCAGCGCATCCTCGCGGTTGGCCGGCGCGCCGAGCTTCCCCTCCGCCTTGTCGACCAGATATTGCAGGATCGCACCGGTCTCGGCGACCACCGTGCCATTATCCTCGATCACCGGCGATTTGCCGAGCGGATGGACCTTCTTCAGCTCGGGCGGAGCGAGCATCGTCGCCTTGTTGCGCTCGTAGCGCTTGACCTCATAGGGTAGCCCGAGCTCCTCGAGCAGCCAGAGCACGCGCTGCGAACGCGAATTTTCGAGATGATGGACGATGATCGTCAAGTCGGCCCCTCCGATGGGCGCGGCGTTGCGCCGTCGCCTTCTGCACAGGCCTGCAGCTTGCGCGACGGCGGGCCGCCGCGCAAGCTGGGCCGGTAGCGATCAGGTGAGCGTGCGCACCTTCGGCTCGCGGTCCCAATAGCGCTGCTTGGCGGCATCGACGAAACCGGCCAGATCGGTGACGCCCTCGTCGGGCTCCACGCCCGCCTTGTCGAGCAGCGGCTGGGCGGCGGCATTGGCGCCGATCGCCTTGAGATGGCCGAATGCGTCCATCACCCACTGCACCGCCGCACCTTCCTTGACGAGCTTGGCCGCGGCCTCTTCCGACAGGATCACCGCGCAGGCATCCACCGTGACCGAAGGCTGACCGAACAGCTGGGCATCGGCGGCGATCTTCGACCCGTCCGAGAGCGGGACCTTGCCCACCTTGGGCGCGATCGTCATCGCATTGCCGCCGGCGGCCTTGATCGCGTCCTTGAGCGTCGTCAGGTCACCCGCATCCGTGCCGTCGGCGATGAGGATGCCGACGGTGCGGCCCTCCAGCGTGTGGATCTCGCGCGGGCCGCGGATGATCCGCAGCGCCGGCGACGGGTCCATGTCGAGCACCGGCGCGGCGGTGGGCGAAGCTTCGGGCAGGTCCATGGCGAGGCCATCGGTGACGCGCTGGGCCAGCGTTTCGTCGACATTGCGCAAATTGGCCATCATTTGGGTGCGGATATGCTCGAGGCTGACCTTGGACAGCTCGAACACCAGCGCCGAGGCGATGTGCGCCTGCTCGGCCGGGTCCATCGAGCGGAAGAACAGCCGCGCCTGGCTGTAGTGATCGGCGAAGCTTTCGGCGCGGATGCGCAGCTTCTGGCCCTGCTCTTCCGCCGGGAAGGTCTTGTAGCCCTTTTCCGGATCCTCGCGCGCGCCGCCCTCCTCGCCGGCCTTGGCGAGGCTGTTGGGCTCGTAATTGGCGCGGCCCTTGGGCACCGCCATCTGCATGTGGCCGTCGCGCTGCTGGTTCATGAAAGGGCAGCCCGCCGCTTCGGCGCGACCCTTGGCGGCGTTGATCGGCAGCTGGTGGAAATTGACCGAGCCCAGGCGCGACAGCTGGGTGTCGGTATAGCTGAACAGCCGCCCCTGGAGCAGCGGATCGTTGCTGAAGCCGATGCCGGGAACGACATGGCTGGGCACGAACGCCGCCTGCTCGGTTTCGGCGAAGAAATTGTCCGGATAGCGATCCAGCACCATCTTGCCGACGATCCGGACGGGGAGCACTTCCTCGGGGATCAGCTTGGTCGCGTCGAGCACGTCATAGGGCTGCGCGTTGGCGAAGTCCTCGTCGAACAGCTGCACGCCCAGTTCCCAGGTCGGATAGTCGCCGCGCTGGATCCGCTCGAACAGGTCGCGGCGCTGGAAATCGGGGTCGGCACCGGCGATCTTCACCGTCTCGTCCCAGATCGTCGAGGCGAGGCCCGCCTTGGGTTTCCAATGGAACTTGACGAAGGTGCTCTTCCCTTCCGCATTGATGAAGCGGAAGGTGTGGATGCCGAAGCCTTCCATCGTCGCGAAGCTGCGCGGCAGCGTGCGGTCGGACATCGCCCACATCACCATATGGGTCGACTCGGGCATCAGGCTGATGAAGTCCCAGAAGGTGTCGTGCGCGGTCGCCGCCTGGGGATAGCCGCGATCGGCTTCCATCTTCGCCGCGTGGATCAGGTCGGGGAACTTGATCGCGTCCTGGATGAAGAAGACCGGGATGTTGTTGCCGACCAGATCCCAATTGCCCTCGCGGGTGTAGAACTTCACCGCGAAGCCGCGGACGTCGCGCGGGGTATCGACCGAGCCGGCACCGCCTGCCACCGTCGAGAAGCGCACGAACACCTCTGTGCGCTGGCCCTTCTTCTGGAACAGGTCGGCGACAGTGATGTCCGCCAGGCTGTCGGTGCATTCGAAATAGCCGTGCGCGGCCGAGCCGCGGGCGTGGACGATGCGCTCCGGGATGCGCTCGTGATCGAAGTGGTTCATCTTCTCGCGGAAGATCTCGTCCTCGATCAGCACGGGCCCGCGCGCCCCAGCCTTCAGCTGGTTCTGGTTGTCGCTGATCGGTGTGCCGTGGTTGGTGGTGAGCACCGGATGATCGGCATCGGTCACCTGGTGGGTTTCGCCCCCGGCGGGGGCGTTGCGGCTGTTCTGATCGGTCATGGGAAATCCTCGCAAGCGTGCGAAGACTGAACGAGCCGTGGATCAGGCAGTTGCGCCAGGTTTGTGATCTATGTCGATTTCGGTCGTGGCGGAGGCGCCAGCCGCCGCAACGGCGATCAGCGCCCGGAGCGCCGGTTCGTCGCCGGAAGCGACTGCGCCAAGGCAGACATAGCGGCCGCGCCGCCCCTCGCCCCGCAGCAATCCCGCCGGGTCTGCCAATCCAGCGCCCGCAGCGAAGTGGAGCAACAGGTTGGGCGGATCGACGACCAGACGAAGCACCACCGCGCCCCTATCAGGGGACGCATAGACGAACGTCCGCCCGGTCGCACGGACCAAATTCCGCTCCACCGCCTCGGGCCATGCCGATTGCAGCAAGGCCCGGGCAGCGGTTAATCGGATGGCGAGGTCTGCCGACGACGTGGCAATGCACGCTCCGGCCATCCCCGCCACCGCAGAGGTCATCCGATCAGATATCGTCGTCGGGCTCCGGACCGGCCATCAGACCCTCGGCGACCTGCTCGGTACGGCCGCGGATCGCGGCTTCCAGCCGGTTGCAGACCTCCGGGTTCTCGCGCAGGAAGTTCTTCGAGTTCTCGCGACCCTGGCCGATACGGATGCTGTCATAGCTGAACCAGGCGCCCGACTTCTCGACCAGCCCGGCCTTGACGCCGAGATCGAGGATCTCGCCGATCTTCGAGATGCCCTCGCCATACATGATGTCGAATTCGACCTGCTTGAACGGCGGCGCGACCTTGTTCTTCACCACCTTGACGCGCGTCGCGTTGCCGATGATCTCGTCGCGGTCCTTGATCTGGCCGGTGCGGCGGATGTCGAGGCGGACCGAGGCGTAGAACTTCAGCGCGTTGCCGCCCGTCGTCGTCTCCGGATTGCCGTACATCACGCCGATCTTCATGCGCAGCTGGTTGATGAAGATCACCATGCAGCGCGAGCGGCTGATCGAGCCGGTCAGCTTGCGCAGGCTCTGCGACATCAGGCGGGCCTGGAGGCCGACATGGCTGTCGCCCATCTCGCCTTCGATTTCGGCGCGCGGCACCAGCGCGGCGACCGAATCGACCACCAGCACGTCGATCGCGTTCGAGCGGACCAGGGTGTCGACGATCTCCAACGCCTGCTCGCCGGTATCGGGCTGCGAGACGATCAGCTCGTCGATGTTGACGCCCAGTTTCTTGGCATAGACCGGATCGAGCGCGTGCTCGGCGTCGACGAACGCGGCCACGCCGCCATTCTTCTGCGCCTCGGCGATGACGTGCAGCGCCAGCGTCGTCTTTCCCGAGCTTTCCGGACCATAGACTTCGATCACGCGGCCGCGCGGCAGGCCGCCGACGCCGAGCGCGATGTCGAGCCCGAGCGAACCGGTCGAGATCGCCTCGACCTGCATCGTCTCCTTAGAGCCCAGGCGCATGGCCGAGCCCTTGCCGAAGGCGCGGTCGATCTGCGCGAGGGCGGCGTCGAGCGCCTTCTGCTTGTCCGTGGGATTGGCCATATTGCCGTCGATCACCTTGAGAGATGCTGCCATTGGGAAGCCCCGTCGCTAGAGGGTTTGCACGCCGCGTTCAACACTGTTGGAAATTATGTATCACCTTTGTTCCACTGGAACAAGAGCGGAACACGCTAGAAAATTTGCAGCGGTGCGCAGGGCTGGCTAGCGATACGGGATGACCATGATCGTCGGCCATGTCTCCGCGCTCGCCCGCTTCCCGGTGAAATCCATGGCCGGAGAGGCCCTTTCGCTTGCGGAGTTGGACTGGCAGGGCGTCGAGGGCGACCGCCAGTACGCCTTTGTTCGCGCGCAGAATGGCACGCGTTTTCCGTGGCTTACTGCGCGGGAGGTGCCGGGCATGGTACTCCACCGGGCGCGCTTCTCCGACCCGGCCGCGCCCAAGACCAGCGCGATCACGGTCGAGGCCCCCGACGGTGGTATCCGCGCGCTGCACGACCCCGGCCTGCATGCCCATATGGCGGAGGCGGCGCGCGAGCCGGTGTCGCTGATCCAGGTGGCGCGCGGCGTCTATGACTCGATGCCGGTCTCGCTCCAGACCAGCGCCGGCCACCGCGCGCTGGAGGCCGCGCATGGCGGGCGGATCGACCCGCGCCGCTTCCGCATCAACGTGACGATCGAAAGCGAATTGCTGCCCGAGCAATGGCAGGGCTTGCGCCTCGCCTTCGGGGACCCGAGCGAGGACGGCGCGATCGTGCAATGCGCCGATCCGATCCAGCGCTGCGTGCTGATCACGATCGATCCGGACACCGGCGCCAAAGACCCGACGATCCTGCGCACCGTCGCCCAACGCTTCGGCGCCTGCTACGGGCTCTACTCGGCGCCGGCGCGACCCGGGCTGATCCGCGTCGGCGATCCGGTGCGCATCCTCGCCTGAAGCGGAGGGGCCGAAGCCCCTCCCCCATCCGTCACTTCCCCGCCTTGCCCGTCCACTGGTCCATCCAGCCGAGCACCTCGCCATACCATTGCAGCGAGTTCTTGGGCTTGAGCACCCAGTGGTTCTCGTCCGGGAACACCAGCAGCTTGGACGGGATCTCGCGGCGCTGGAGCGCAGTGAAGGCGGCGAGGCCCTGGGTATAGGGAATGCGGAAGTCCTTCTCGCTGGTGATCACCAGCTGCGGGGTCTTCCAGGCGCTGACATAATTGACCGGGTTCCAGCGCTCGAATGCGCCGGGGTCCTCGAAATAGGCCTTGCCGCCATGTTCCCACTCGTCGAACCACAGCTCCTCGGTTTCGTACGCCATGGCACGGGCGTCGAACACGCCGTCATGCTGGACGATGCACTTGAAGCGATCGGGCCACTGGCCCTCGATCCAGTTCATCATATAGCCGCCATAGGAGGCACCGAGCGCGCAGGCCTTGTCGCCGTCGAGGAAGGCGAAGCGATCGGTCGCCGCACGCAGGCCCTTCTTCAGGTCCTCGAGCGGCGATCCGCCCCAATTGTTGCGGATCGCATCGGTGAAGGCCTGGCCATAGCCGGTCGAGCCGTGGAAATCGACCGCGACCACCGCATAGCCAGCACCTGCGAACACCGCCGGGTTCCAGCGGTACGACCAGCTATTGCCCATGCTGCCCTGCGGCCCGCCATGGACGATGAACGCGATCGGCGCCTTGGCACCCGCCGCCAGCCCCGCCGGCTTGGCGACATAGCCCCAGACCGTGTCGCCATTGGCGCCGTTGAAGCTGTAGCGGGTGACCTGGGGCATCGCGATGCCAGCCAGCTTCCCCGAATTCACCGTCGTCAGCCGGGTGCTCTTCTTGCCCTTGAGCCAGTAGAAATCGTCCGGCGCGGTAAGGCTGTTCATTGCATAGACGAGGCCGCCCCTGGTCGGCACTACGGCTGAGACGCTGCCCTTCTGGGTCAGCCGCTCGACCTTGCCTTCCAGCGAGACTGCGAAGACGGGCTCTTCCTGCACGTCCTGCGCGGTGACGTAGATCGTCTTCGAGTCCGCGCCCCAGGCGATCGAGGCGACCGAGCGATCCCAGTTGGCTGTCAGCGAACGCACGTCGCCGGTGGCGAGGTTGCGTAGCATCAGTACCTGGCGATCGGCCTCATAGCCGGGCCGCGCCATCGCGAACCAGGCGAGCCACTTCCCGTCGGGCGAAGGTGTCGGCAGATTGTCCATGCCGCCATTGCCCTTGGTGAGGTTCACCGGTGCGGCCGAACCGTCCGCGGGTGCGGCGAAGATATCCAGATTGGTGGAGAGCGACTCGATCCGCCCCGCCTCACGCAGCGCGAAATAGATGGTCTTCCCGTCGGCCGACCAGGCGACTTCCTCACCGCCGCCATAGGGCCTGGAGGGCGTGTCGCCGATCAGCCCGCCCTCGATCGCGACGCCGTCACCGGTCGCGCCTTGCGACCCGAAGGGCAGCACGAACAGCTGCGAGCGGGTGCCGTCCGCCCATGTATCCCAGTGGCGCACGAACAGCTGCTGGTAGACGCGGCCCGAACCGGCATTCGCGTCCTTCTTCTCCATCGCAGGCGTGATCGTCGGTGCGCCCGGCTTGCGATCGGCCCAGACGAGCAGCTTGGCGCCGTCCGGCGAGACCTTGAAGCCGCTGAAGCCGCCCTGGATATGGGTCAGCTGGGTCGGGGTGCCGCCGGTGATCGCCACGCCCCACACCGCATCCTCGCCACCCTTGTCGGACTGGAACCACACGGTCTTGCCGTCGGCCGAGAATTGCGGCGCGGTTTCGTTGACCAGCGGCTCGGCGACCAGCTTCTCGGGCCTGGCGCCCTTGGCGGTGAGATCCAGCCGCCACAGGTCATAGCGCCCCTTGTTGGCGGCAAGATCGGTCTCGCGCTGCTGCCAGACGAGCCAATGGCCGTCGGGCGAGACGGCGGGCGCCCCCACGCGGGAGAGGCCGACAACGTCCTGGATGGTGAGGTCTCGCGCCGATGCGGGCGCAGCGATGGCGGCGAGCGCGACGCTCGCGACGAGGAACTGCTTCATGGCGGCGACGATAGCCGGAAGGTAACGCCGGATACAATCGCCGGATGTGCGGCTCAGCGGCTGCCGGTGATCCGGGCGATCTCGCGCGCGACGATCTGCTCGACCAGCTGGGGCAGGTTCTGGTCGAGCCAGTCGCGCAGCATCGGCTTGAGCATCTCGCGCACCAGTCCCTCCAGCGTGTCCGATCCCGCCACCTGCGGCTTGACGATCAGCCGCGACAGCGCCTCGAGCTTCTCGCGGCTGGCCTCGGCGACGCGATCGGAGAGGATCGGGTCGACCGGAGCCGCGACCGGCGCAGGTTCTTCCGCGATCGGCTCGTGCAGTTCCAGCACGTCCTCGTGCGGCAGCTCCACCAAGGCGTCCGCTGGCTCGGGCGCGTCCTCGACCTCCGGCTCGGGCACCGCGCGCAACGAGCGGCCGCGGGCGAACGCGCCGGGTTCGTCATCGGCGATGATCCGTTTGATCGATGCGAGGATCTCCTCCATCGACGGCTCGCTGCTGGCAGTCCCCATCGCGTCCATCCTGACGTTCGAGTGCGAACCCCCTCAATCAGGGATTGGGGCGGTCGCTGTCAACCGGACGCTGCAGCGTCGGGTCGAGCGGCGCGCCGATCACCTCGGCACTCTGCGCTGGCGTCGACCGGGTGCTGGTCGCCACCGGCTGGGGCGCCTTGTCGTCGCGCCAGTCGTTGATGCGGTTGCGCACCCGCGCATAGTTCACGCTGGGATCGTAGAGCAGGCGGCTGTCGAAATTCAGGTCCTTGGCTTGGGCGCGGCCCATCGACGCAAGCAGGCTGAACCCGGCGACATAGGCGTCGCGCTCGGCGGTGACATATTGGACCTGCGAGTTGAGCAGTTCCTGCTCGGCGTTCAGGATGTCGAGGATGGTGCGGGTGCCGACGCTGTTCTCCGCGCGTACGCCTTCGAGGCTGAGCTGGTTGGCCTGCACCGCGGTGCGCGACGATTCGATCACGCGCAGCGCCGCCTGGTAGCTCGCATAGGCCGAGCGCGCCTGGGCGATCACGCCGCGTTCGGTGAGCGTCACGGTCTCGATCGCGGCACCTTCGCGCGCCTGCGCCTGGCGGACCTGCGCCGCGGGGCGGCCGCCCTGGAACAGCGGCAGCGAAACCTGCACGCCCACCGTGGCAGTGGTCGCCGTAGGGGTGAGGCCGGCGCGGCGGCCGATGTCGCCGACCGAGCCGAGATAATTGAGATAGGTGCCGCCGGCGCCGACGCTCACCTGCGGCAGGCGCCCCGCCTTCGCGACGCGGGTGTCATAGCGCGACGCATCGCGGGCGAGCTGCGCTGCCTCCAGAAACGGATTGTTGGCGAGCGCCACCTGCTCGGCGGTCTGCACGTCCTGGGGCAGATTGGGCAGCGCCGGCGGCGGCGCGAGCACGCCCGGCGGGGTGCCGACGACCTGGATATAGGTTTCGCGGCTGCCGATCAGCTGTGCCTCGGCGCTGCGCAACTGCGACTGGGCGAGCGCGAGCCGCGCCTCGGACTGGGCGACGTCGGTGCGGGTGAGGTCGCCCACCTGGAAGCGGTCGCGGGTCGCCTGGAGGTTCACCTCGAGGACGTGGACGTTTTCCTGGTTGAGGCGGACGATCGATTCGTCGCGGATGACGTTGAGATAGGCAGTCACCGTCTGGGTGAAGATGTCCGCCTCGGCCCCGCGCAGATTGGCGCGGCCGGCATTCACGCGAACCTCGGCGGCGCGCACCGAATTGCGGATGCTGCCGCCGCTGTAGATGGGCTGCGAAAGGTTGATGCCCAGCTGCGCCTGGCGCGATGGCGTCAGCGCCGTCGCGTTGGTATTGTACAGGCTGTCATTGGCGCTGCCGGTGGCGTTGAGGCCGGGCAGACCCTGCGAGCGGGCGATCGGAACATTCTCGTCATTGGCGCGCTGGTTGGCGCGCTGGGTCTGAATGTCCGGGTTGGTCGCATAGGCCTGGGCCAGCGCGTCCTGCAGCGTCGTGGTCGGCGCGGCGGTCTTGGCGCCGGGCGCGGGCACGTCCTGCCGGCCGCTGGGCGCGGTCTGGGCGAACGCGGGTGCCCCGAGGGAAACGAGGCTCACACCAATGAGCAAAATGTTCAGTCGCATGAGCCCCGCTTTTAAGGTTAAAAGGTAAATTTTCTCGGTTTTTCAAAGCCCGGCAGCGTCGCCACTTCGATGTCCAGGAAATCCGCCAGACCGAAGCCCCCCTCGGTACGACGGCCGAGTGCCAGTCGCGTCACGCCGCGGTCGATCACGCCGGTGACGATGCGGCCGCCGACCTTGACCTGATCGATGATCGCCTGCGGCAGTTCCTCGACGGCGCCGTCGATCACGATCAGGTCGTACGGCCCGCGCGCAGCCCAGCCGGCGTTGAGCGGGCCCTGGACCAGCTCGACATTGGCGGCACCGGCGAGCCCGCCGCGCGCGATGGCGACCAGCGCCGGCTCTTCCTCGAGTGCTACGACCGAGGCGACCAGCGGCGAGAGCAGCGCCGCGGCATAGCCGCCGGCCGCGCCGACCAGCAGGACATGGTCGCTGGGCTGCAGCTCCGCCTCGGTCAACAGCCGGCCCGTCGCCAGCGGCGAATCGTGGCTGCGGCCATTGCCGAGCGGCAGCAGCGTGTCCCGATAGGCGAGCGCGCGCTGCTCCGGCGGCAGGAATACTTCGCGCGGGACTTGCGACATCGCCGTCACCACGCGAGGATCGTTCACTGCGTTGGTACGCAGCTGGCTCGCCACCATGGCGTGGCGCATCGCTTCGAAACGGGGCGCTTCGAGGGGCGCAGGGTCGACCATAAGGGCCATCATCACTCCGCTTGTCGCACAACCGTATTAGTTGTGCAATACACTTGTTGCTGTCTCAGGGCTTCTATCGCGGAGTACGGGGCTCGCCAAGCGAGTGCGACGTTATTTTGAAACTCTGTTGACATTGCCCCCACCCCAAGGGCATTTGCCGCGCCTCACCTCCGGATGGCCCGATGGCGGAATGGTGACGCAGCGGACTGCAAATCCGTATATGCCGGTTCGATTCCGGCTCGGGCCTCCACCGGCGCCAGTGAGGCGCCCTTCCCCATCTTCCAGATACGCGAAGGGCGCCCGCTGCCCCGTGCAGCGGACGCCCTTGCGGTTATATGAGCCGGGATCAGCGGCCGTTGCGGCAGTCGCCACCGTCGACCGCGCGGCCGGCCAGGGCGCCGGCGCCCGCGCCGATGATCATGCCGGTGCCGCTGCGGCGATAGGAGCTGCCGCGGCCGATCTCACCGCCCAGCAGGCCACCGGCGATGGCGCCGAGAATGGTGCCCGCGGTGCCGTCGCTGCAGCGCTGGCGATAGTTGCGGCCGCGATAGGCGTAGCGCGGACGGTCGTCGCGATAGTCCCGCGCGTCGCGATAATCGCGATAGTCCCGGTAATCGCCGCGGTAGTCGCGATCATAGCGGCTATAGCCGTCGCGATTGCCCCAGTCCTGAGCGGCCGCCGGCGTCGCGGCGATCGAACCGGTCATCAGCGTGGCAGCCATGGTGGCGCCGATCAGAAACTTCTTCATCTCGTATCTCCTCGCGGCGGCAGCCTGTGCCGCCGTCTGAAGCCTGATTCGCACAAAGCGACTGTTCGCAGCCTGAATGCGGTCGTTAGGCAATGTTCAGCTAATCGACTGGCCCGGATCGGGACGCCCCCGCGCGTGCATCGTTGCGGAACCATGACACCTGGGAAACGTTCTTTCGGCCTATTGGAGGGAACCTTCCGCATGTACGACTTCGGCATCCGCCGCGCGCTGACCGGCTACCGCATGGCCTACCGCCCGCACGAGACCAATCCCTGCCCCGGCTGCGGCCAGTCGCACTGGATCGTCGGGCGGACCACGGCCGAGTGCGCCTTTTGCGCTACCGCCTTGCCGCTCCACCACGGCGCGATCGGCGGCAGCGCGCTCCACGCCCGCCCCGCCCATCCGCCGCTCGCGGCCTGAACCATGACCAGCGTTTCGAACACCTCGCCGATCGAGCGAATCGCGCGCGTCATTGCCGCCGAGATGCTGAGCCCCAATGCCGAGGGTGCCGGCGAGCTCGGCCGGCCGGTGAGCGAGATCGTCGACACGATCTGGCCGCGCGAGACCGATCGGGCGATGGCCGTACTCCGCACCCTGCGCGAGCCGACCGCGACGATGATCGAGGCGGGCCGCGCCGCTGGCGACGATCCCGCCCGCATCTGGAGCGCGATGGTCAACGCCGCGATCGCCGAGGCTTCCGCGCTGGCCGACTGACGCCGGGCCAATGATGTCGGGTTTGTCCGCGGCATTTTGTTCGCTATGCGCACCCCATGCATGACGCTCCGCTGACGCTCTACAATTCGCTTTCCCGTTCGCTCGAGCCGTTCCAGCCGCTCGACCCCGCCAAGGGCGTGCGTGTCTATTCGTGCGGGCCGACGGTCTACAACTATGCCCATCTCGGCAATCTGCGCGCCTATGTGTTCACCGACACGCTGAGCCGGGTGCTGCGCTGGAAGGGCTATCCGCTCACCCACATCATCAACATCACCGATGTCGGCCACCTGACCTCGGACGCCGATGCCGGCGACGACAAGATGGAAGCGGCCGCGCGCGCCCAGGCGATGAGCATCTGGGACATCGCCGCGCACTATACCGCCGCGTTCAAGCAGAACATCGCCGACCTCAACATCACCGAGCCGAGCAAATGGTCGGTGGCGACCGATCACATCCAGCAGATGATCGCCTTCGCCGAGAAGATCGCGCCCGAGCATTGCTACGAACTCGAGTCGGGCCTGTACTTCGACGTTACGACGGTGCCCGATTATGGCCGCCTGGCCGGGGCAGCGGACGATGCCGCGGAAAGCCGGATCGATCCGGTCGACGGCAAGCGCCACCCGCAGGACTTCGCGATCTGGCGCAAGTCGCCGCCGGGCGAGCAGCGGCAGATGGAATGGGATTCGCCCTGGGGCAAGGGCGCGCCGGGCTGGCATCTCGAATGCTCGGTGATGAGCATCCAGTATCTGGGCGCGCCGTTCGACATCCATACCGGCGGCATCGACCATCGCGAAATCCATCACCCCAACGAGATCGCGCAGAACCAGGCCTATTGCGGCTGCGGCGATACCGGCGCGCATTTCTGGATGCACAACAACTTCCTGGTCGACCGCCAGGGGAAGATGTCCAAGTCCAAGGGCGGGTTCACCACGCTCCAGTCGCTGATCGATGCGGGCGTGCATCCCCTCGCCTATCGCCTGCTGTGCCTCCAGGCGCAGTATCGCAGCGAACTGGAATTCTCGGCCGAGAACCTTGCGGCGGCACTCACCCGGCTGAAGCGGCTGGTGATGACGGTGACCGCGCTTCGGGCCCGCGCCGAGGGCGAAGGCACCACGCCGGCCGCGTGGCTGGAGAAGCTCGATGCGGCGGTGTCGGACGATCTCAACACGCCCAAGGCGCTGCCGGTGCTCGACGAGATGCTGGCCGACAAGCGCACCTCGCCGGCGGACCGGCTGGCCGCGCTGGCCGAGTTCGACAAGGTGCTGGGCCTGCGCCTGTCCGAACTGACCCGTGAGGAACTGCGCGTGCAGCCCAAGGGTGCGACGATCACGCCCGAGGCGATCGCCGACCTCTTGGTCGAGCGCAAGCAGGCCCGCGAAGTGAAGGACTTCCAGCGCTCCGACCGCATTCGCGACGATCTCGTCGCGGCGGGGATCGAGGTGATGGACGGCGATCCGCTCGGCTGGGACTGGAAGCCGGCGCTGTAGGAACGGCCGTATCCTCCCCCGCCAGGGGGAGGTGGCGCCGCAGGCGACGGAGGGGGAGGAAGCACGACGGCCGAAAAGGTTCTGGCATCCTCCCCCTCCGACCCGCTGGCGCGGGCCACCTCCCCCTGGCGGGGAGGAAACGGCTAGGCCGAAAATCGCCTCTTGCGTTACCGCCGTAACCTCCCCCACAAAACGCGACGATTTTTCGGGGGAAGCAATGCGCGGGCAAGTGTTGGGGGTGGATCGGTCGAGCGGCGAAGGCCAGATTTCGGGCGAGGACGGCAGCCGCTATGTCTTCACCCAGGACGACTGGAGCGACAGCCGCCACCCCGCCGTCGGCGCCAAGGTCGATTTCGACGTCGATGGCAAGCGCGCCCGCCGCATCTTCCGCCTGCTCGAAGGCGGCGATCTGCCGGCGCCGGCGGGCGAGCCGCGCAACAAGATCCTCGCGGTGGTCCTCGCGCTGTTCCTCGGCACGCTCGGCATCCACCGCTTTTATCTCGGCCGCACCGGCTCGGGTGTGGTGATGCTGCTGCTCACCTGCACCATCGTTGGGGCGCTGGTCACCGGCGTCTGGGCGTTCGTCGACGCGATCCGCTATTTGCTGATGAGCGACGCCGAGTTCGCGCAGCGTTATCCGCGCCGCTGATCAGGCGGCGAGGAATTCTGGCACCAGCGCCCAGACCTGCTCCAGCTGTTCGCGCGTGATGCTGTAGGGCGGCATCACGTAGACGGTGTTGCCCAGCGGCCGCAGCAGCACGCCGCGGTCTCGGGCGAAGGCCATGAGGCGCGGGGCGATCGCCGAGAGATAGCCATTCTCCGGCTGCTCGATCTCCAGCGCGGCGATCGTGCCCATCCGGCGGTGGCCGACCAGGCCGGGGATGCCGGCCAACGCGTCCAGCGCGGACTGCTGCCAAGCGCCCAGCTGCGCAATGCGATCCAGCACCGGCTCGTCCCGCCAGATGGCGAGGTTGGCCACCGCCGCCGCGCAGGCGATCGGGTTGGCCGTGTAGCTCGACGAATGGAAGAACATCCGCGCACGCTCCTCGGACCAGTGCGCCTCGAAAATCGGCGCGGTCGCCAGCGTCACCGCCAGCGGGATCGCGCCGCCGGTGATGCCCTTGGACAGGCAGAGAATGTCCGGCACCACCTCGGCTAATTCGCACGCCGTCAGCGTGCCGGTGCGGCCCCAGCCGGTCATCACTTCATCGGCGATGAACAGGACGTCGTGGCGGGTGCAGATGGCGCGCATCTCGGCGAGCAGCGCTGGGGTGTAGAAGAGCATGCCCCCTGCCCCCAGCACCAGCGGCTCGACGATGAAGGCGGCAGCCCCGGCGCGGCACTCCGCCTCCAGCGCATCGAGCGTCGCCTGCTCGGCACCCGCGCTCGGGAACGGGATGGTGCCGACGTCGAACAGCAGGGGCTGGTACGGCCGGTTGAATACCCCGCGCGCGCCGACCGACATGCCGCCGATCGTGTCGCCATGGTAGCTGTGCTCGAGCACGAGGATGCGGCTGCGGTCCTCGCCGCGATTGTGCCAAAAGCCGAGCGCCATCTTGAGCGCGACTTCCACCGCAGTGGAGCCGCTGTCGCTGAAGAACACGTGCTCCAGCGCGGCAGGCAGGATTTCCCGCAGCCCGGCAGCGAGCGTCTCGGCGGGTTCGTGGGTCCAGCCGGCGAAGATGATCTGGTCGAGCTTGCCGGCCTGTTCGGCGATCGCCGACATGATGCGCGGGTTGCAATGGCCATGCGTCGTCACCCACCAGGACGAGATCGCGTCGATGAAGCTGCGACCGTCGGCGGTGTGGATCAGCGCGTCCCGGGCATGGCTGACCATCGGGATCGGCTCGCCCAGCCCATGCTGGGTGAAGGGGTGCCAAACCGACGACATCAGGCGAAGTCCGCCAGGTCGAACGCGTCGGCGAACGCTTGCGCCAGCGCGTCGGGCGTGAGCTCCGGCAGCATCGGCAGACGGCCCAGCCGCTTGACCTTGCCGATCGCGGCGATGGTCGCCTCGCTGTCCTCGACCGCATCGCCGACGAACGCGATGCCGTGGATCGGCACTCCGCGCGATCGCAGCGCCTCGATCGAAAGCAGGCTGTGGTTGATCGTGCCCAGCACGGTGCGCGCGACCAGCACCACCGGCTTGCCCCAGCGGGCGAAGACATCGGCGTAGAGGATTTCGCGCGTCACCGGCACCAGCGCACCGCCCGCGCCTTCCACCACCAGTGGTCCGTCGACCAGAGGCAGCGCGAGACGATCAAGGTCGATCGTCACGCCGTCGATCTCGGCGGCCAGATGCGGGGAGCAGGGCGTGACCAGACGATAGGCCTCCGTGAGGATATGCGCGATCGGCAGGCCGGAGAGCGCCGCGGTGCGTTCGCTGTCGCTGCCGTCGTCGAGGCCCGCCTGGACGGGCTTCCAGTAGCGGGCGCCCAGCGCGCCAGCGAGCGCGGCGGCGAACACGGTCTTGCCGATGCCGGTATCGGTGCCGGTAACGATGAAGGTCTGGGTCATAGAGGAAGCGGACTCCGTTCACCCTCACCCTTCCCATCGCCGGCGCGATGGGCCCCTTCCCTCTCCCATTGGGAGAGGGAGGGAGCGGCGAAGCCGCGGAAGGGTGAGGGCGTGTCGGTTGCGAGCAAACGCGCCAGCCGGTCCGCGAGCGCGGCGATCTGGCCAGGCGACACATTGTTGGTGATCGAGATGCGCAGGCGCGCGGTGCCTGCGGGTACGGTCGGCGGGCGGATGCCGCGCACGTCGAAGCCGCTTTCTTGCAGCGCGCCGGCGACCGCCATGGTCCGGACGTCGTCGCCGAGGATCAGCGGCAGGATCTGGGTATCGCCCGCCGGTACGCCGAGCGGCCCGAGCGCGCTGCGGGCGGCGGCGATCCGCTCGGCTAGCGCGGATCGGAGGTCGCCCCCTTCCGCGACGATCCGCAGCGCCGCGCGCACGGCAGCCGCCATCAGCGGCGACGGCGCGGTCGAGAAGATGAAGGCGCGGCCCCGGTTGACGAGGAAGTCGCGGACGATCGCCGGGCCGGTGGCCAGCGCGCCTTCGCAGCCCAGCGCCTTGCCGCAGGTGTGCAACGTGATCAGGTTGGTGGTCGGCAGGCCATGGGCCAGCCCCTGCCCCTGCGGGCCGTAGACCCCGGTCGCATGCGCCTCGTCGACGAGCAGGATCGCGCCTTCCGCCTCGGCGAGCGCGGAGAGCTCCGCCAGCGGCGCGACATCGCCGTCCATGCTGTAGAGGCTCTCGACCGCGATCCACACGCGCCCTGCCCCGCCTTCGCGACGCCAGGCGGCGATCGCTTCGGCAAAGGCTGCCACGTCGTTATGCGCCGCCTGCCGGGCCTCGGCGCGACCCAGCCGCATACCCTCATGCGCACTGGCATGGATGAGTTCGTCGAACAGCACGAGATCGCCGCGCTGGGGCAGGGTCGCGAGCAGCGCCGCATTGGCCGCATAGCCGCTGGAGAAATAGAGCGCCGATTCGCGCCCGAAAAAGACCGCTGCTTCAGATTCGAGCGCCTCATGCTCGGGATGATTGCCGCGGAGCAGGCGCGATCCGCCCGAGCCGATCGGCACGCCGCGCGCCAATGCTGCAGCCACCGCGTCGCGCAACTGCGGCGAGTCGGACAGGCCGAGATAATCGTTGGACGCGAAGTCCGCGCCCTCGCGGGCGATCAGCCTGCGCCCACGGCCGCGGGCCGCCAGATCGGCAAGGTCGCGCGCCTGTGCTTCGAATGCGTGCATCGCGGCGCGGCTACACCCGGTCGCAGGCGGGTGCAATCGATCCACTCACCTTTACCCCGGCAGGGTAAGAATCTGCTTGCATCCTTTTACCCCAGCCGGGTAAGACGCCCAAATGACGACGTTAGCCGGTTCCAAAATCCGCCAGTTTCGCGAGGAACGTACCCTCACCCGCGCCGCCTTCGGCGCCTGGTTCGATACGCCAGGCTCCACCGTGCAGGGCTGGGAGACGGACGGCAAACGCGCCAACACCAAGGTGATGAACCAGATTGCGGCGATGGGAATCGCCGAGCATGCGGATTGGCACGTCGCCGTCCGCGACGTGGAGAGTGCAATGGCAAGCTGGACCCCCGATAGCTGGACGCGCGCAGAAGCGCGCCAGATGCCGCAATATCCGGACAAGGGCGCGCTCGACGCCGCCACCCGGCAGCTGAGCAGCTATCCCCCGCTGGTCTTTGCCGGCGAGGCGCGCGAGCTCACCACCGAGCTGGGCAAGGTCGCGCGCGGCGAAGCGTTCCTGCTCCAGGGCGGCGACTGCGCGGAGAGCTTCGCCGAGTTCCACCCGAACAACATCCGCGACACCTTCCGCGTGATCCTGCAGATGGCGGTGGTGCTCACCTTCGCCTCCAAGCTGCCGACGGTGAAGCTCGGCCGCATGGCGGGCCAGTTCGCCAAGCCGCGCTCGGCCGATACCGAGGTGATCGACGGCGTCGAGCTGCCCAGCTACCGCGGCGACAACGTCAACGACATCGCCTTCACCCCCGAGGCGCGGATCCCCGATCCGCAGCGGATGGTGCAGGGCTACAGCCAGTCGGCGGCGACGCTCAACCTGCTGCGCGCTTTTGCAAATGGCGGCTATGCCAATTTGCATCAGGTGCACAAGTGGACGCTCGACTTCATGGGCAAGAGCCCCTGGTCGGCCAAGTTCGCCGATGTCGCGGACCGGATCGGCGAGGCGCTCGACTTCATGGAGGCGTGCGGGATCAACCCCGATACCGTGCCGCAGCTGAAGGGCACCGATTTCTACACCAGCCACGAGGCGCTGCTGCTCCCCTACGAGCAGGCGCTGACCCGGCAGGACAGCCTGACCGGAGACTGGTACGATACCTCGGCGCACTTCCTGTGGATCGGCGACCGCACCCGCTTCGAGGGATCCTCGCACGTCGAGTTCCTCCGCGGCATCGGCAACCCGATCGGGATGAAGTGCGGGCCGAGCCTGGAGCCCGACGCGCTGCTGCGGCTGCTCGACACGCTCAACCCCGGCCGGGTGGCCGGCCGGATGACGCTGATCACCCGCTATGGCCATGACAAGATCGAGGCGGGGCTGCCCAAGCTGGTCCGCGCGGTGAAGCGCGAGGGTCATCCGGTGGTGTGGAGCTGCGATCCGATGCACGGCAACGTCGTCAAGGCGGCGAACGGCTACAAGACGCGGCCGTTCGACCGGATCCTCGCCGAGGTACGCGGCTTCTTCGCCGTCCACCGCGCCGAGGGTACCTTCGCCGGCGGCATCCATGCCGAGATGACCGGGCAGAATGTGACCGAATGCACGGGTGGCGCGATCGCGATCACCGAGCAGGGCCTGGCGGATCGCTACCACACGCATTGCGACCCGCGGCTCAACGCGGGTCAGAGCCTGGAACTGGCGTTCCTGCTCGCCGAGATGCTCAACGACGAAATGGCCGAGCGCCGCAAGGCCGCAGCCTGACGCACGGCGGCGCGTTGCTCAGCGGAGCAGCGCGCCCGCCAGCGCCCACAGGCCATAGCCGAGCGCGAACACCAGCATCCAGGCGAGCACCGCGCTGCCGACGATGATCGCCAGCCGCGTGCGGACCGAGAATTTCTCTTCCTTCACGGACGCACTCCATCCCTCGACCACCGGCGCGGTGGGCTGGGGCGTCGGCAGCGGCGTCTTGGGGAAGGCGATCGGTGTCGCTGCGGGACCGGACACGGCGGCGCGCAGGTCCGCGTCGCTCAGCGGGTTCACGAACTCGCAGCCATAGATGCCCGCGGTGCCCCATACGACCGTCGCCTCGCGCGTGCCGATGCCGGCGATGCCGAGCGCGATCGCGTCGCCCACCTTGAGCTCGGCGCCCGCGACGACCCGGAACCCGCCGTTCGACAGGTCCTCGATCGTCACGTCGACCGGCGCCCAGTCCGAGTCGCGCAGCGTCGCTTCGAGCTCCACGCTGTGCCGTTCGGCCCAGCGTCCGTCCTGATACAGTCGTGCCGCGATACCCATAAGCGCTCCACTGGCGTGCGTTGGGCTCCGCTTTGCATGCGCAGGCGTTGCGAGGCGGTAAACGCCGCGGAAATTATCTTAAGAGTTCATGGTTAACGAAGACTTTGTCCGCGCCCGCGACAATTTTCCGGTTGCACCGCAACGAAGCGACACGCGGCTGCAACACGCGCCGGGCAAATGCTCTCTTGTCGACGCGTTTCGTTCCCCCTCGCGTCGACTCTCCCCGAACTAAACGGGGCAGTCCCACGGGACTGCCCCGGCCTTTTCGGGATCAGGCGTAGAGGTCGACCACCTCCGCCCCCTCGCCTTCGGCTTCCAGCAGCAGCGTCCGGTGACAATGGCACGGATCGCGCTCGTAGCAGAGCAGCGCGCTCGGCTTTTCCGCCGCCAGCGCATGCATCTGCGCGACCTGCGCCTGCGCCTCGGGCAGCCCCAGCTGGACGTCATAGACTTCACGCAAGGTCGCCACGTCGCCCTTCTTCGCCGCGTCGCGCCCGCGCTTGGGCGTGCCGAGCTGCTTGAGGTGCACATAGTCGATGCCGGCTTCGCGCAGGCTCGCGGCCAGCGACGATTTGGAGAAGCCCGGCCGGCGCGACAGCGGTAGCGCGCGCACATCGATCACCCGCTGCACGCCGGCCTTGGTCAGCGCCGCGAGGAACTCGGCCATGGTGGTGGCTTCATAGCCAATGGTGAAGATCTTCATCGGGGCTCCTTCGCGGAGCAGAATGCACGGGCCTCGGACTTCGCCGCAATCGCAATGCGGCCATTGACCGTGATCGCCAATCCCGTTATTTCTGGAATTACAGAAATTGAGGAAGCGACGTGATCAGCGACCATCCCGATGCCAAGGCCTTCATCCTCCATTGGGGGGAAATGGGGACGCATTGGGGAGTCAACCGCTCGGTCGCGCAGATCCACGCCCTGCTCTATCTCTCCGACGCGCCGCTGCCTGCCGAGGACATTGCCGAGGCGCTCGGCCTGGCCCGCTCCAACATCTCCACCGCGCTCAAGGAGCTGATGGCCTATGCCATCGTCCGGCGCGTGCATATCGGAGGCGATCGCCGCGACCATTTCGTCGCCGAGACCGATCTGTGGGAGCTGCTGCTGCGTATCTCCGCCGAGCGCAAGCGCCGCGAGATCGATCCCACGCTGGCGCTCCTTGCCGAACTTTCCGAACGGCTCGCAACCGACAAGGACGCGCCCGAGCAACTGCGTGAGCGGATCACGCGGATGCATCAGTTCATCACCACGCTGGGCGACTGGTACGACCAGATGCGCCAGCTCCCCAGGCCCACGCTGGTCACGCTGATGAAGCTGGGCCGCAAAATCGCAACCTTCCTCCCCGGCAAACGCGACGGATAGCCTCCGCCGCGCCGAAAGGAGTTTCCATGACCGAACTGTCTCCCCGTCGCCGCAAGGCGGCGATCCGAGTGGCGTGCGCGCTGGCGGCCGGCTTGGCCTTCTGCCTCGCCGTCTATCTGCTGCTGACCGCCGCCAACCCCAGTGGCCTGATCAGCTTCTCCTTTCTGGTGATCCTGCCGGCCGCGGTAACCGCCTTCATCCTCGGGATCGCCGATCCGTTTCGCGAGCGCTCGCGCGCCTTCTACACGCGCAAGATCCCGGTGGCGCTGCTGGTGGCGGTGGTGTCGACCTCTATCGTGTTCCTCTACGAGGGGATCCTCTGCATCGTCATGCTCGCGCCGATCTGGTACGGGCTCAGCACCCTTGGCGGCGTGCTTGCCTGGCGCTGGTTCGGCCCGCGCGACGAGGGGGGCGGCCAGACGCTGCGCTCCACCGCGCTGCTGCTGGCGCCGGTGCTGGCGATGCAGGCCGAACCCTATGTCCCCCTGCCCGTTGCGAACGTCGTCTCAGCCGATCGATCGTGGTCGCCGCGGATCCCGCAACGATCTGGCCGCTCGCCCAGGGCGTGGGGACGATCACATCCAGCGAAGGAACGTGGAACCTCTCGCAGGACGTGATCCGCCTGCCCCGCCCGGTCAGCGCGCGGCTGATCGGCACCGGGCCGGGCGCGATCCGCTATGTCCGCTGGCAGCAGGGACTGTCCTTCAAGGAAGTCATCGCCGACTGGCAACCGGGCAAGCGGCTGTGGTGGCGCTTCCGCTTCGACAAGGACGAGATGGACGGCTGGAAGCTGCAGGACCGCCACCTGATGCCCGACAGCGCCTATTACCGGATCACCGATGGCGGCTATACGCTGGAGCCGCTGGCCGACGGCCGCACGCGGCTGACGCTCACCACGCGCTACCGGGTGCGTAGCCGGTAAACTGGTACGCAAGGCTGTGGGGCGAGCTGTTCCTCGGCGACGTCTCGAACAACGTGCTGGCGGTGATCGCGCAGCGGGCGGAGTCCGCAGGGGTTGCGCGCTGAGCCGGGGGGACTATGTCCGCCTGCTTCCCCGTTCCAACAGCTAGAGTACGCCCATGCCCGGCCACGACATCCATATCATCGGCGGCGGCCTCGCCGGATCGGAAGCCGCGTGGCAGCTGGCCCAAGCCGGGTACAAGGTGCGCCTCTCGGAAATGCGCGGCTCGGGCGAGATGACCCCGGCGCACCAGAGCGACCGGCTGGCGGAGCTCGTCTGCTCGAATAGCTTCCGCTCGGACGATGCGGACAGCAACGCTGTCGGCCTGCTCCACCAGGAGATGCGCGCGCTCGGTTCGCTGATTCTCACCCAGGGCGACATCCACAAGGTGCCCGCGGGCTCGGCGCTGGCGGTGGATCGCGACGGCTTTGCCGAGGGCGTAACGGCGGCATTGGAGCAGCATCCCAACATCACCATTGTCCGCGAGCGCGTCGACACGCTCCCCGCCGAGGGCCGCACCATCGTCGCGACGGGGCCGCTCACCGCGCCGATGCTGGCGGAGAGCATCGGCCGCGCAACGGGCAAGGACAGCCTCGCCTTTTTCGATGCGATCGCGCCGATCGTCCACCGCGAGTCGATCGACATGGAAACCGCCTGGTTCCAGAGCCGGTGGAACAAGGGATCGGGCAAGGACTATATCAACTGCCCCTTGTCCAAGAAGCAGTATCTCGAATTCCACGCGGGCCTGATGGCCGGCGAGAAGACCGAGTTCCGCGAGTGGGAGAACGTCCCCTATTTCGAAGGCTGCATGCCGATCGAGGTGATGGCGGAGCGCGGCGTCGACACGCTGCGCTATGGGCCGATGAAGGGCGTCGGCCTCGACGATCCGCGCACCGGGCGCTGGCCTTATGCGGTGGTGCAGCTGCGGCAGGACAATGCCAGCGGCACGCTGTGGAACATGGTCGGCTTCCAGACCAAGCTCAAATATGCCGAGCAGGTGCGGCTGTTCCGCACCATTCCGGGGCTGGAAAATGCCGAGTTCGCGCGGCTGGGTGGTCTGCACCGCAACACCTTCCTGCGCTCGCCCGAACTGCTCGACGGCACGCTGCGGCTGAAGAGCGCGCCCAATATCCGCTTCGCCGGGCAGATCACCGGCTGCGAAGGCTATGTGGAGAGTGCCGCAATCGGTATGCTGGCCGGGCGCTTTGCTGCGGCCGAGCTTGCCGGCACCGACCTGCCCGCGCCGCCGCGCGAGACGGCGCTGGGGGCGCTGCTCTCGCACATCACCGGCGAGGCGGAGATCGAGACCTACCAGCCGATGAACGTCAATTTCGGCCTGTTCCCGCCGATCGAGGGCCGGACCAAAAAGGCCGATCGCAAGCGCATGTATACCGATCGTGCGCGGGCGGCGTTGAAGGACTGGCTGGCTGCCTGAGCAAGGCCAGCAGTCACCCTCACCCTCCCACTGCCTTCGGCAGTGGGCCCCTCCCTCTCCCGCAGGCGGGAGAGGGCTATCAATTCCCTCTCCCGCCTGCGGGAGAGGGAGGGAGGCGCGAAGCGCCGGAAGGGTGAGGGTGAGTCCGAGTGTCCCCTCCCCCTCACGTCTCCAGCACCGGCTCCTTCGCCATCGCCATCGCCAGCGCGCGGTGGCGCTTCTCCACCGCTTCGCCATAGAGCGGCTCGTCGCCGTCGGCGAGGCTGAGCACCAGCGCATTGCCCTCCAGCCGCAGTCGCGAACGCTTGAGCGGCCGCGCGACCCCGCCGCTCAAGCGCTGGCCGAGCCGCATCGCAAGACCCCAGCGCTTCGCTTCCGCCAGCGCCTCGGGCGTAGCCAGCCGTTCCAGCGGTGCCGGACTGTCGACCGCGCCGCCCAGCGACGTGTAGAGCGCCTGCGCCACCATCGCGCGACCGGCGGCATCGATGCCCACCCAATTGCCGTGGAGCCCGATCTCCATGCCGCGTTCGGCGCGGAACTCCGGATTTGCCCGCCAGCCGACATCGGCAAGCAGGCAGGCGGCATGGCGTAGCCGCGACCATTCCGGGCCGTCGCGAAACAAGGGTGCCAGCCAGGCATCGAGCAGGTCGCCATGCTCGGGGAAGCGGCCGGAGCGCTGCCCTTCCTCGCGCGCAGCGACGATCAGCGGGTCCTGCAGCCGCTCCTCGGCGGAGAGGCGCTGGAACAACAGCCCCTCGCGCAACCCATAGGCCGAGACGATCGTGCCGCTGCTGCCGAGGTTCTTCGTCACCGCGACGAGCAGCGCGGCCGCATCGGCGAGCGAGGGAATGCGCGCGCTCGACAAATCGGGGACGGTCTTGAGGTCCGCCTTGGTCGCGCCCTCGACGCGGCGGCCGAGTTCCTCCACCCGGTCGATCGCCAGCGGGTAATGATGGACGATCGGCAGCGGATAATTGGTGAGGTGCATGTCGAGCTTGGCAAGCGAGCGCCACGATCCGCCGACCATGTAGAAGGGCAGGCCCTTGCCTCGCCCCCTCCAGCCCGCCGCTTCGATCATGCGGCCAACCTCGCGCTCCAGCACGCCCCTGCCCCGCGCCCGGATCGCGCCCAGGCGGAGCACGCCGAGGGGAAACGAGACGCGATCGGTCACCGTGCCCGCAACGACGCGCACCAGTTCGAGGCTGCCGCCGCCGAGGTCGCCGACCACGCCATCGGCTTCCGGAATGCCGGAGAGAACGCCCAGACCTGCGGCGGTCGCCTCCTCGACGCCCGAGAGCAGCTCGACCTTCAGGTCCAGTGCCTCGGCCATCGCCATCAACTCGCCGCCGTTCGAAGCGTCGCGGACGGCGGCGGTGGCGACGGTGCGTAATTCGCTCACCTGCATCTCGCGGGCGAGCAGCGCGAACCGGCCGAGCGCCGCCCGCGCGCTGGCCAGGCCCCCGGCATGGATCGCGCCGGTTTCCGCCAGGCCCTTGCCGAGCCCGGCCATCACCTTTTCATTGAACAGCGTCGCCGGCAGCCGCGCCGGGCCTTCGTAGACGACGAGGCGGATGGAGTTGGACCCGATATCGACAATCGCGGTTCGCGGCCGAGCGCTTTTGGAAACGGCGCTCGGCGAAGGACGCAAAACGGTCGCCACGCGTTCAGGCGCCCTTCGCGGCGAGCCGCTGCTTGCGCGGCGACAGCTTGGGTACCGGCTTGCGTCCCCCCATCGCGGCGCCGCGGCCGGAAAGCGAGGGATTGGTCATGAAGTAGCGGTGCAGATTGAATTCCCCGTCTTCGCCGGGCACGATCCGGTCGTAATGACCATCGGGTGCGAGCAGCCAGCTCTGTTCGTTGTCGAGCAGGTTGGCGACCATCACCTGGTCTAGCACCTGGTCGTGCACGGTCTTGTTGAGCAGCGGCAACATGAACTCGACGCGGCGATCGAAGTTGCGCTGCATCCAGTCGGCCGAGGAGATATAGACCTTGGCGCCGTCGTTCGGCAGCGCCTTGCCGTTGCCGAATACCCAGATGCGGCTGTGCTCGAGGAAGCGCCCGACGATCGATTTGACGCGGATGTTCTCGCTCATGCCGTCCACGCCGGGGCGCAGGCAGCAGATGCCGCGCACGATCAGCTCGATCTGCACGCCGGCGGCACTCGCCTGGTACAGCTTTTCGATGATCGCCGGATCGACCACCGAGTTCATCTTCGCCCAGATCGTGCCGGGGCGGCCGGCGCGGGCATGGCCGATCTCTTCCTCGATGAGGTCGCTCAGCCGGTCGCGCAGGTTGCGGGGCGAAATGCCGAGCAGTTCCAGATGCCGGGGCTCGACATAGCCGGTGACGTAGTTGAAGATCTGCGCCGCATCGCGCCCCATCCGCGGATCGGCGGTGAAGAAGCTGAGGTCGGTATAGATGCGCGCGGTGATCGGGTGGTAGTTGCCGGTGCCAAAATGGCAGTAGGTGCGGTAGCGATCGCCCTCGCGGCGGACGACCATCGACACCTTGGCGTGGGTCTTCCAGTCGATGAAGCCATAGACGACCTGCACGCCGGCACGTTCCAGCGCGGTTGCCCAATAAAGGTTCTGCTCCTCGTCGAACCGGGCCTTGAGCTCGACCACCGCAGTCACCGACTTGCCTGCTTCGGCAGCGGCGATCAGCGCGTTGATCACCGCCGACTGCTTGCCGGCGCGGTAGAGCGTCTGCTTGATCGCCACCACGTCCGGGTCCGCCGCCGCCTGCTGGAGGAAGCTGAGCACCACGTCGAACGTCTCGTAGGGGTGGTGAACGATGATGTCCTTGGCACGGATCGCCGCGAAGCAGTCGCCGCCATATTCGCGGATCCGCTCGGGGAAGCGCGCCGAGAAGGGCGTGAACTTGAGGTCGGGCCGATCCTCGTCGACCAGCATCGACAGGTCGCCGACGCCGAGGAAACCGCCGGTTTCGGTGAGCAGGGCATCGCTGCCGCCCAGTTCCTCCTTGAGCACCGCCTCGAGATCGGGGGCGATGCCCTCCTCCATTTCCAGGCGGATCACCCGGCCGCGGCGGCGGCGCTTGATCGCCGAGCGGAAGGTGAGGACGAGATCCTCGGCCTCTTCCTCGATTTCGATGTCGCTGTCGCGCAGCACCCGGAAGGTGGCGGCGGCGAGGAACTCGTAGCCGGGGAAGAGCAGGTGCCAGAAATGCTTGATCAGCGTTTCGATCGCGACATAGCGCGCCGGGTTGCCCGGCAGGCGGACGAAGCGCTTGAGCGTCGTCGGCAGCATCACCAGCTCCTGGATCGGCTCGCGATCCGAGGTGCGCAGCAGGTTGAAGATCACGCTCGATCCCTGGTTGGGGATGAACGGGAACGGGTGCGCGGGGTCGAGTGCCTGGGGCGTCAGGATCGGGAAGATCTGCTCGCGGAAATGGTTGGCGAGCCACTGCTCGGTCTCGCCCTCGATCGCATCGGCTTCGAGCACGAAGATGTTCGCCACCGCGAGCTGGGCGCGGATGTCCACCCACACCGCCTGCTGCTCGTCGGCAAGCGTCGCGGCCTCGGCGGAGATCGCCTCCAGCTGCTGGGCGGGGGTGAGGCCGTCGGCCGAGCGCGTGTCGATGTTCTGGAGCTGCTGGCCCATCAGACCCGCCACGCGGACCATGAAGAATTCGTCGAAATTGCTGCCCGAGATGGAGAGGAAGCGCAGCCGCTCCAGCAGCGGATGGGCGGGGTTGCACGCCTCTTCCATCACGCGGCGGTTGAAGGCCAGCCAGGAGAGCTCGCGGTTGAAATAGCGGGCTTCGGTGGGATCGGCGGGGGCGATGGTCGCAGGTGCGGCGGATTCGGTCATTCGCTCTCGCTATCGTCGGAATGCGTCAAAAGGCTTGCAGCCTGGAGTGTAGTCTTCACCACGGGGATCGACAAACGGCCGTCGGTCTCCATCTCCAGCACATCGGCAACGCGCAGGATGGCGACATGGCTGCGCTCGATGCGCCTGGCGATCCAGGCGATCACGGCCGGAGTCGCATGCAGCAGGTGCCGGGTGAAGGCGCGTTCCAGCAGCAGCGGGAGCAGCGCATCGTCGGGCGGGCCGATCTCCAGCAGCGGCGAGGCGGCGAGGCGCGAGCGCAGATCGGGCAGCGTCACCTCCCAGCGCGGCGGCGCGGCATCGGCGACGATCAGCAACGGGCGGCGCGCGCCCTGCGCATCGTTCCAGGCGTGGAAGATGTCGGCTTCGTCGGCGCGCTCGGCATCGTCGATGATCGTCGCGCCGTTCTTGGCAGCGAAGATCCGCGCGAGCAGGCTGCGTCCGGACTTGCGCGGGCCCACCAGCAGCGCCGCCATCACCGGCCAGGTCGCCCAATGTTCGAGCTGTTGGACGGCGCGGGCGTTCGAGTCGCTGACCAGGAAGTCCGTCTCGCTCGCCTCGGGCAGGCCCAGCGGCAGGCGGAGCTGGCTCATTGCGCCTTGGGGGTCGGCGATGCTTGCGGTGCGGCCCCGCGACGGATTCGGAGCACGCCCGGCCCTTCCTGCACGCTCCAGCCGCGCGACTCGAGCGCGGCGCGGAGCGCGGCCTGGGTGCCGTCGAACGACACGCGCATCACCGAGATGCCGCCCAGCGCAAGGCTGGTGGTGTTGGCATTCCGCACACCCGGCACGCCACGGACGGCGCTCTCCGAGGCGTTGACGGCGGCGGCGTTGGGCGTTTCGACCTGCACCGACAGCGACGTGGTCGTGCTCGTTGCGCCCGGCGTGGTCTCGACGCTGGGCAGCGGCGTGGGCAGCGGGGCCTCCTCTGGCGCCGGCGCGGCAGGCTGGGCCACCGGGGGTCGTGCGGCGAGTACCGCATCGGTATGCAGTCGGCCGTCGGTCAGCGCCGCCTGATAGGCCTTGTCGATCCGCGCCACGGCGGTGTCGAACAGCGCGTCGATCGCGTCGCCATTGTCGATCCGCAGCGCGAAGCTGGTGATCGCCTCGCCGTCGGGCCCATGCTTGGCCGAGAAGATGCCGACGATCGGGCCGCCCGGATAGTCGCGGCGCAGTTGCACCTCGGCGACGAGCGTGTCGACCGCGCCATATTGGTCGAGGATCGTCCGCCACCAGTTGCGGCCATGGCGCAGCGTCTGGCCGGTATTGACCAGCAGCTTGTCCGCGCCGGTGCCGCGCAGGCGAACATAGTCGATCGTGCTGCCCGCGGCACGCAGCCGGTTCCAAGCGCGCGCCCAGGCGGTGTCGCGCTCGAATACCTGGCCGACGCCGCCCGAATATTGCAGCGGCACCAGCAGCATCGGCGGCGAATGGGTGACCGCGATCGATACGCCGAGAATCGATCCGGCCTTGGCGCGATCGAACTGGACGCCGAGGCTGGCGATATAGCGATTGGGGCCGATCTGCTCGCGCTCGACGACGATGCCGGTAACGATCGCGTCCAGCGCCGAATCGGAGAGCGAGCCCGGCTTGCCGGTCAGCTGCTGCGAAAGCATCGACCAGCCCTTGCGCTGCGCGATCCGCCAGCCGCCCTGGCGGGCGATCTCGGCGCTCTTGCCCGAGACGTCGACCTTCACGCCGCTCACTTCGAAGCTACCGGCGGCGCCCACGGGTGCGACGGGTGCCCCGCCCTGCCCGCGTGCCGCCATGATGCCCGCACCGGCGAGCGCGAGCACCGAAAGGGCGCCAAGGACGGTTTTGGGACGGCGAAACTGCATGCGGGCGCCCTTTTGGCGAACCGGGCGTGGAAATCCAAGCGCGTTGTGGCTAGGGCGCTCTCCCATGAGCGAGACCAAGGCGGGCAACGGCCCTTACACCTATGCCCAGGCGGGCGTTTCGATTGCGGCGGGCAATGCGCTGGTGCGCGCAATCGGCCCGCTTGCCCGTTCCACCCGGCGCGCGGGCGCAGACGCCGATCTGGGCGGCTTCGGCGGCATCTTCGACCTGAAGGCGGCGGGCTTCACCGACCCGCTGCTAGTCGCGGCGAACGACGGCGTCGGCACCAAGCTGAAGCTGGCGATCGAGCATAATCACCATGACGGCGTCGGCATCGATCTCGTCGCGATGTGCGCCAACGATCTGATCGTCCAGGGCGCCGAGCCGCTGTTTTTCCTCGATTATTATGCGAGCGGCAAGCTCGACAACGCGGTCGCCGAGCGGGTGATCGCATCCATCGCCGAGGGCTGCCGCCAGGCCGGCTGCGCGCTGATCGGCGGCGAGACCGCCGAGATGCCGGGCATGTATGCGGACGGCGACTATGACCTCGCCGGATTTTGCGTCGGCGCGGTCGAGCGCGACCGGTTGCTCGACGGCAAGAAGATCGCGCCCGGCGACGTGGTGCTCGGCCTCGCCTCGAACGGCGTGCATTCGAACGGCTTCTCGCTGGTGCGGCGACTCGCGGCGGACAAGGGCTGGAAGCTCGACCGCCCGGCGCTGTTCGACCAGGAACGGCTGCTGATCGACGCGCTGATGGCGCCGACTCGAATCTATGTCGCCAGCCTGCTGCCGGAACTCCGCAAGGGCACTATCCACGGTCTCGCCCACATCACCGGCGGCGGACTGCTGGAGAATGTCCCCCGCGTGCTGCCCGAGGGCACCCATGCCCGGATCGACGCCGATGCCTGGCCGCTGCCGCGGCTGATGGCGTTCCTGCAGGCGCAGGGCCAGATCGAGCCGGAAGAAATGGCGCGTACCTTCAACTGCGGCATCGGCATGGTCGCGGTAGTCGCCGCGGACCAGGCGGAGGCAGTGTCGGCGGCGCTGACCGCGGCGGGCGAGACGGTGTTCACCATCGGCTCGATCGAAGCCGGCGAGCGCGGCTGCACCGTGGTCGGCGGCGACGAGACCTGGAGCGCGCGTGCGCCGTGGAGCGCCACGCACCATGGGTGATTGCCGAGCGCTCCTAGGATGCGCTCCCCTCCCGCTTGCGGGAGGGGTCGGGGGAGGGGCTGAGCGGTACCGCCAGCTTTCCCTCCCCACGTCAGCCCCTCCCCTAACCCCTCCCGCAGGCGGGAGGGGAATTTGAAGAAGCGACTCGGCATCCTGATCTCGGGCCGCGGATCGAACATGGCGTCGCTGGTCGAGGCCGCCGCGGCGCCGGATTGCCCCTACACGGTGGCCCTAGTCGCTAGCGACAAGCCGGAAGCGGCCGGGCTTGCCTGGGCCGCCGAGCGCGGCGTGCCGACCTTCGCGCAAAGCCCCAAGGGCATGCCCAAGGCCGAGTATGAGGCGAAGATCGACGCCGCGCTGCGCGAGGCGGGCGTCGAGGCGATCGCGCTTGCGGGCTATATGCGGCTGCTGTCCGACGACTTCGTCGCGCGCTGGCGCGGGCGGATCGTCAACATCCATCCCTCGCTGCTGCCCAAGTACAAGGGCCTCGACACCCATGCCCGCGCCATCGCGGCGGGCGATGCCGAAGCCGGTGCCTCCGTCCACATCGTGACCGAGGAATTGGATGGCGGCGAGGTGCTGGGCCAGGCGCGCGTGGCGATCCTGTCCGATGATTCGACGGACAGTCTCGCCGCGCGGGTGCTGGCTGAGGAGCACAAGCTCTACGCCAAAACGCTCGCCGACTGGCTCCGCGACTGAGAATCCGCGGATATTTGGCCGTCATCCCGCGTTCATCCCCGTCAATACCGCTCATTGGGAAGTCACGCAGATGGCCAAGGACTCGGCGCTCACGCCGGAAGAAGAAGGCGGGATCGCCACTGCCGAACTCGGGCTGGTGCTGCTCGACGGCCCCAACGGCGTCGCAGTGGCGATGACCCCCGAGGCCGCCGCGGCCACCGGCCGCAGCCTGCTCGCCGCGGCGGAAGTCGCCAATGGGCAGCGCGCGCGGGGCGAAACGGGTTATTGAGGCTTGTGCTGTTATGCTGCCCGCGCCGATAAGGGGCGCGGATGATCAAGGTCGCCAGCTATAACATGCGGAAGTCGATCGGCACGGACCGACGACGCCGACCGGAGAGGACGCTCGAGGTACTGCTCGAGGTCGACGCCGATGTGATCGCCTTGCAGGAGGCCGATCGCCGCTTCGGCGCGCGCGAAGCCGTGCTCACCCAAAGCCTGCTTGCCGAGCATAGCCCGTGGAAGCCGGTGCAGTTCGGCATGCGCGCGCGATCGATGGGCTGGCACGGCAATGCGCTGCTGGTGCGCAAGGACGCCGAGATCCTCGGTTGTTCGGCGCTCCATTTGCCCACGCTGGAGCCGCGCGGCGCGGTGATGGCCGACCTGCAGGTAAACGGCCAGCCGCTTCGGGTGGTCGGCATGCATCTCGACCTGTCCGGTCTGTGGCGGAGGCGGCAGGCGCATGCGATCCTTACCCAGCTTGCGGACCTTCCGCCGATGCCGACGGTGATGATGGGCGACCTCAACGAGTGGAGCGCCGAGCGCGGCTGCCTGCGCGATTTCGCCCAGCATTTCGCCTTCGCCGCCACCGGCAAGAGCTTTCACGCCCGCCGCCCGATGGCGCGACTCGACAGGATCATGGCCTCGCCTGAGCTCGCCTTCGGCGAGGCCGGGGTGCACCACAGCCTGGCCGCGCGCACCGCCTCCGATCACCTCCCGGTCTGGGCGGAGGTGCGGCACCGCTGATGCAGGAAGCCCAGGAGAAGGAACTGCGGCTGGCGCTGGTCTGCTATGGCGGGATCAGCCTTGCGGTGTACATGCACGGCATCACCAAGGAGGTGTGGCACCTCGCCCGCGCCAGCTGCGCCGAGCGCGAGGGCACGCCGCTCCAGAGCGTCTATCGCGAGCTGATCGAGGACATTCGCGACCGCAGCGGGCTCAATCTGCGCGTGCTGGTCGACATTCTGTCGGGCGCCAGCGCGGGCGGGATCAACGCGGTATTCCTGGCCCAGGCGATCGCCACCGGCCAGTCGCTCGATCCGCTGACCGCGATGTGGCTCGATCATGCCGATGTCGACGCGCTGCTCGCCCCCAGCCAGGGGCCGTCGCACCGCTTCGCCAAGATTTGGGCCAAGCCGATCGCCTGGATGCTCTCCAACCGCGAGCACGGTGTCGAAGAGACGGTGGAGGCCGGGGCACGCGCGGAAGTGCGCGAGAAGCTGGAGCGCTTCGTGCGTTCGCGCTGGTTCGAACCGCCCTTCGGCGGGGAGCAATTGCTCAAGACGCTGCTCAATGCCTTCGACAAGATGGCGAAGGGCCCGGCCGAGCGCCGGCTGCTGCCCGAGGGCCAGCCGCTCGACCTGTTCGTCACCGCCACCGATTTCCGCGGCCATGCCGAGACGCTGCGGCTCAACACGCCGCCGGAAGTGGTGGAGACCGAGCATCGCCTCGTCTTCAGCTTCACCGATCACGGCCGCGGCACCGGCATCGCCCATCCCGCGGCGCTCGGCTTCGCAGCGCGCGCCACCTCCAGCTTCCCCGGCGCCTTCCCGCCGCTGATGGTGGAGGAGCTCGACAAGGTGCTCGCCGATCGCAGCGAGACCTGGGCGGGGCGCGACGCCTTCCTCCAGCGCGCGCTCCCCGAGCAATGGGCGGAGAGCCGCGCCGAAAAAGCCGTGCTGATCGACGGGTCGGTACTCGCCAACGCGCCCTTCGGCCCTGCCATTGACGCGCTGCGCGAACGCCCTGCCCGCCGCCAGGTCGACCGCCGCTTCGTCTTCCTCGATCCGACGCCGGACATGCGGTTCGACTTCTACGGCCCGCGCAGCGAACGCCCCGGCTTCTTCTCGACGCTGATCGGCGCACTGTCCGAACTGCCGCGCAAACAGCCGATCCGCGACAATCTCGACGTCATCGCCGCCCGCTCGGACCGGATCGAGCGGATGCTGGCGATCGTGTCCGAGATCCGCGCCGAGGTGGAGGCGCAGGTCGAGTCGCTTTTCGGCTATACGCTGTGGCTCGATTACCCGACGCCCAAGCGGCTGGCCGCGTGGCGCAAGCGCGCGCAGATCGCCGCCGCCGCCAAGGCTGGGTACGGCCACACCGCCTATGCGCTGCTCAAGGTCGACGCCGCCGTCGATCGCACCGCGCGGCTGCTCCAGGCACTCGCCGGCCAGCAGGACGGCCAGAAGCTGCGGTCGCTCGGGCGGCGACTGCGCGAAGCGGTGCGGGTGCGCGGCGCCGACCGGTTCGGCGCCAATCTGCCCGGCGGTGCCTCGCCCGAGGCGCTGGACTTCCTGCGCGGCCACGACCTTGGCTTCCGCATCCGCCGGTTGCGGCTGCTCGCCCGGCGGCTGGCCGAGCTCGAACACTCCGCCCCGCGCGGCGCGATGCGGCCGATGCGCGACGCGATCTATGGCGCGCTGGCCGCCTATCTGGAGCGCAAGCGCTCGGACACCTTCGCCGATCTCCAGGACCGGCTCGCCGGCGATCCCGACGCGGTGCTCGATACGCTGGCCGAACGGATGCAGCTGCGCGCGCTTGATCGCCAGACCGACGAAGTGCTCTCCGCCGGTTTCAGCGCGCTGTCGAAGGAACTGCGGCGGCCGATGCTGCTCGCCTATCTCGGCTTCCCCTTTTTCGACATCGCCACGCTGCCGCTGCTCCAGGGCGAGGGCATGGACGAGTTCGACCCGATCCGCGTCGACCGCATCTCGCCCGAGGACGCAAAGGCGATCCGCGGCGGCGGGGTCGCGGCGATGCTCAAGGGCAATCAATTCAACAATTTCGGCGCCTTCTTCAGCCGCGCCTACCGCGAGAACGACTATCTCTGGGGTCGCCTCAACGGCGCCGACCGGCTGATCGACATCGTGCTCTCCACGCTCGACGCCGAAGCGCGGCCGGACGCGGACCAGATCGCCGCGCTCAAACGCCGCGCCTTTCACGCGATCCTGGACGAGGAGGCGCCCGCCCTCACCGCAATCCCCGGACTGATCGCCGAGTTGCGCGGCGAAATCGGCTGAGCCTTGGCAAGCGGGCCCGCTCGGGCCTAGAAGGCCGGTCAGGATTTGCCAGGAAGGGAGCGGGATGCGGTTTCTGAAGGTGCTGTTGTGGCTCCTGCTCGGCGGCGTGATCGCCGGGTTCGTGATCTACAATGGCGAGCAGCGCGTGAGCATCCAGCTCTGGGGCGGTCTCGTCGCCGATATCAGCCTGCCGCTCTTGCTGATCGTCGTGTTCCTCGCCGGGTTCCTGCCGATGCTGGTCGCCTATCAGACGCTGCGCTGGCGGATGCGACAGCGCTTCGCCGGGCTGGAGCGCGCGCTCGCCGACCTTCGTTCGATCCCCGCCACACCTGCGCCGCGCGTCGATCCGGTGGTCGAGACGCCCGCTTTCGAGGAGCCGCGCGCATGAGCGGCCGCATCTATGTCGCGCTCGACACGCCCGAGCTGGAAAAGGCCAAGGCGCTGGCCCAGAAGGTCCGCCACCATGTTGGCGGGATCAAGCTGGGTCTCGAATTCTTCATGGCGAACGGCCGCCACGGCGTGCACGAGATGGCGGAGATCGGCGTGCCGATCTTCCTCGACCTCAAGTTCCACGACATCCCCAACACCGTCGCCAAGGCGATCCAGGCATTGCGGCCGCTCAATCCGGCGATCCTCACCGTCCACGCCGCCGGCGGCCGGGCGATGCTGGAGGACGCCAAGGCGGCCGCGCCCGAGGGCACCAAGGTCGTCGCGGTGACGATGCTGACCAGCCTCGACGGCAACGACATGACCGCGATCGGCCTCAAGCCCGATCCGTACGAGCAGGTGATGCGGCTGGCCGAGCTGGCCCGCTCGGCGGGTGTCGATGGCATCGTCTGCTCGGGCGAGGAAGTGAAGGCGGCGCATGCGGCGTGGAAGGACGGCTTCTTCGTCGTCCCCGGCGTGCGGCCTGCAGACGCGCATGTCGGCGACCAGAAGCGCGTGGTGACGCCGCGCAGCGCGGTGGATGCTGGCGCGTCGATCCTGGTGATCGGCCGCCCGATCACCCAGGCCGAGGATCCCGACGCGGCCGCGCGGGCGATCGCGGCGACGTTGTAATCAGGCCATCAGGCACCCTCACCCTCCCCACTGCCTCCGGCAGCGGGTCCCCTCCCTCTCCCAAAGGAAGAGGGCGAAAAATCCCTCTCCCCTTGGGAGAGGGAGGGAGGCGCGAAGCGCCGGAAGGGTGAGGGTGACCGTTGAGGAACCAGCATGCCCCTCACCATCCGCCCCGCTACCACTGCCGACCTGCCCGCGATCCACCCCGTCATCGAACGCGCCTATCGCGGCGAGACCGCGCGCCAGGGCTGGACGCACGAAGCCGACCTGATCGAAGGCCCGCGGACCAATCTCGAAACGCTGACGGCGATCGTGGAGGATCCCGCCCAGGTGCTGCTATCCGCCTGGGAAGACGGCACCGCGATCGGCTGCGTCAATGTCGTGAACCGCGGCGGCGGCACCGCCTATCTCGGCCTGCTCTGCATCGATCCGCTGCGCCAGGCGGGTGGTCTCGGGCGCCAACTGATCGCCGCCGCCGAGGCGCATGCCCGCACCGCCTTCGGCTCCACGCGCATGGAGATGACGGTGATCGAGGAACGCCGCAAGCTGATCGAATATTACCTTCGCCGCGGCTATGCGGAGACCGGCGAGCGCCGCGACTTCCCGATCCCGCTCGACCCGCCGCTGTTCATGACGGTGCTGGCCAAGTCGCTGGTCTAGCGCCTAGAGGGCAGCAATGCCCGCAACCGCGAAAATCTGTGGCCTGTCCACGCCCGAGACGCTCGACGCCGCCACCACCGGCGGCGCCAGCCATATCGGCTTCGTCTTCTTCCCGCCCAGCCCGCGCCACCTGAGCTTTGACAAGGCGCAGGGACTTGCCGCGCGCGTGCCCGGCCATGTCGCGCGCGTCGGCGTGTTCGTCGATCCCGACGACGCGCTGCTCGACACGGCGATCGCCGCCGGTCGGCTGGACGTGATCCAGCTGCACAAGGTCACGCCCGAGCGCAGTGCTGCAGTCAAGGCACGTACCGGCCGAGAAACCTGGGCGGCGCTGGCGGTGAAGACTCGCACCGATCTCGTCTCCGCCGCCGGCTTCCGCGGCGCCGCCGATCGGCTGCTCTACGACGCCAAGGCCCCCGAGGGGGCCAAGGTCCCCGGCGGCACCGGGCTGCGCTTCGACTGGAACCTGCTCGACGGCTTCGCCCACCCTTTGCCCTGGATCCTTTCCGGCGGGCTGGATGCCGGCAATGTCGGCGAGGCGATCCGGGTCACCGGCGCGCCGCTGGTGGATGTCTCTTCGGGCATCGAGACCGCGCCGGGCATCAAGGATGTGGACAAGATCGCCGCTTTCCTTAAAGCCGTGGCCCGATCATGAACGCACCCAACTCCTTCCGCGCCCAGCCCGACGACCGCGGGCATTTCGGCCAGTTCGGCGGACGCTTCGTCGCCGAGACGCTGATGCCGCTGGTTCTCGACCTGGAGCGCGAATACACCGCCGCCAAGGCCGATCCCGCCTTCCAGGCCGAGTTCGACGACCTGCTCGAACATTATGTCGGCCGTCCCAGCCCGCTCTACTACGCCGAGCGGCTGACCGATGCCCTGCGCGAGAACGCGCCGGAGGGCATGGGCGCAGAGGTCTGGTTCAAGCGCGACGAACTGAACCATACCGGCGCGCACAAGATCAACAATTGCATCGGCCAGATCCTGCTTGCCCGCCGCATGGGCAAGACCCGGATCATCGCCGAGACGGGCGCCGGCCAGCACGGCGTCGCCACCGCCACCGTCTGCGCCCGCTTCGGCCTTCCCTGCGTGATCTACATGGGCGCGACCGACGTCGCGCGGCAGCAGCCCAATGTGTTCCGCATGAAGCTGCTCGGCGCCGAAGTCGTGCCGGTGACCAGCGGCGCCGCGACGCTCAAGGACGCGATGAACGAGGGCCTGCGCGACTGGGTCGCGAATGTCCACGACACCTTCTACATCATCGGCACCGCCGCCGGCCCGCACCCCTATCCGGAGCTGGTCCGCGACTTCCAGTCGGTCATCGGCCGCGAGGCGCGCGAGCAGATGCTCAAGCGCACCGGCAAGCTGCCCGACCTGCTGGTGGCGGCGATCGGCGGCGGCTCCAACGCGATCGGCCTGTTCCACCCGTTCCTCGACGATGCCGACGTCCAGATGCTCGGCGTCGAGGCGGCGGGCGAAGGGCTGGAGAAGCGCCATGCCGCCAGCCTCGCCGGCGGGTCGCCCGGCATCCTCCACGGCAACCGCACCTATCTGCTGCAGGACGAGGACGGCCAGATCACCGAGGCGCATTCGATCTCGGCAGGCCTCGACTATCCGGGCATCGGCCCCGAGCACGCCTGGCTGCGCGACATCGGCCGGGTCGACTATACCTCGGTCACCGACACCGAGGCGCTCGACGCCTTCCAGCTGCTCTGCCGCACCGAGGGCATCATCCCGGCGCTGGAGCCGAGCCATGCGATCGCCGCGGTGGCCAAGGTCGCCCGCACCATGCCGCGCGACAAGGTGATCCTCGCCAACCTCTGCGGTCGCGGCGACAAGGACATCTTCACCGTCGCCGACGCGCTGGGAGTGAAGATGTGACCCGGCTCGCCAATGCCTTTGCCCGCGCCGCCGAGCAGGGCCGCGCCGCGCTGGTGACCTTCGTCACCGCCGGCGATCCTGCGCCGAACGCCACTGCCGCGATCCTCGACGCGCTGGTCGCGGGCGGTGCCGACGTGATCGAGCTCGGCATGCCGTTTACCGATCCAATGGCGGACGGCCCGGCGATCCAGGCGGCGAACCTGCGCAGCCTCGCTGCCGGCACCACCACCGCGGACGTGCTCGCCATCGCCACGGCGTTCCGCGCACGGCATCCGGAAGTGCCGCTGGTGCTGATGGGCTATGCCAACCCGATGACGCGCCGGGGACCCGATTGGTTCGCGAATGCCGCGCGCGACGCGGGCGTCGACGGCGCGATCTGCGTCGATATTCCCGCCGAGGAAGACGACAGCCTCGGCGAAGCGCTCCGCGCCGCCGGGCTGGGCAATGTTCGCCTCGCGACGCCCACCACCGACGCCGCCCGCCTGCCGGCGGTGCTGGAAGGCGCCTCGGGCTTTCTCTATTATGTCTCGGTCGCCGGGATCACCGGGCTGCAGCAGGCGGCCACGGCCTCGATCGAAGCCGCGGTCGCCCGCCTCAAGGCCGCCACCGACCTGCCGATCGCGGTTGGCTTCGGCGTCCGCACCCCCGAACAGGCCGCTGCCATCGGCCGCGTCGCCGACGGCGTGGTCGTGGGCAGCGCGATCGTCGAGCTGGTCGGCCGTCACGGCGGGGATGCGGCGGAGCCCGTTCGCGCCTATATCGAGTCGTTGAAGACGGCGCTGGTCGCCGCACGCAAGGAAGTCGCATGAGCTGGATTTCGCGCGTTCGTAACGCGCTCGCCTATGTCACCACCCGTGGCGAGGAGAGCCCCGACAATCTCTGGCACAAGTGCAAGGGATGCGGACAAATGGTGTTCATGAAGGAATTCGAGGACAACCAGAATGTCTGCCCGCATTGCGATTTCCACGATCGCATCGGCGCGACCAAGCGCTTCGAGCAGCTGTTCGACGACGGCGCTTTCAAGCTGCTGCCGAGCCCCAAGGTTGCCGAGGACCCGCTGAAGTTCCGCGATTCCAAGCCCTATACGGCGCGGATCAAGGCGGCGCGGGCGACGACCGGCGAACAGGATGCGTTCCAGAACGCCAGCGGCACGATCCTCGGCCACAAGGCGGTGATCGGCGTGCAGGATTTCGCCTTCATGGGCGGATCGATGGGCCAGGCCGTGGGCGAGGCGTTCATCGCCGGCGTCGAGACCGCAATCGCGTCGCGCTCGCCCTATATCGTCTTCACCGCCTCGGGCGGCGCCCGCATGCAGGAAGGCATTCTCAGCCTGATGCAGATGCCGCGCACCACCGTGGCGATCGAGATGCTCCACGATGCGGGGCTGCCCTATATCGTCGTGCTGACCGATCCGACCTCGGGCGGCGTGATGGCGGCCTATGCGATGCTGGGCGACGTCCAGATCGCCGAGCCGGGTGCCACCCTCGCCTTCACCGGCCGCCGCGTGATCGAGAACACGATCCGCGAGAAGCTGCCCGACGATTTCCAGACCAGCGAATATTATCGCGACCACGGCCTGGTCGACATGGTGACCCACCGCAAGGAGCTCCGCGACACGCTGGGCCAGCTGATCGGCCTGCTCTGCGAGGCGCGCGCGGCGGCTTGAACCTACCTAAGCCCCTCCCCTTCAGGGGAGGGATTTGGGGTGGGGCAGTGTCTCACCGAGACCAACGTTCGTTCTGGGATCCCTCCACCCCCAACCCCTCCTCCCAGGAGGAGGGGCTTAATTCAAAAGCGACATGCCCGACTTCGCTCGCTCCACCGATCCCGCCGTCCAGCGCCAGCTCGACCGGCTGACCCTGCTCTCCCCCGGCGCCGATATCCTCGGCCTGGAGCGCATCACCCGACTGCTGCAGCGCGTCGGCAACCCGCATCTCCGCCTGCCGCCGGTGCTCCACGTCGCCGGCACCAACGGCAAGGGATCAACCTGCGCCTTCCTCCGCGCCGCGCTCGAAGCGACGGGTCTGCGCGTCCATGTCTACTCCAGTCCCCACCTCGTCCGCTTCAACGAGCGCATCCGCCTCGCCGGCACGCTGATCGACGACGCCACCCTCGCCCCGCTGCTGGCCGAGGTGCTGGACGCCGGCGGCGATATCGGCGCGAGCTTCTTCGAGGTGACCACCACCGCCGCCTTCCTCGCCTTCGCCCGCACGCCTGCGGATGCGTGCGTGATCGAAGTCGGCTTGGGCGGACGCTTGGACGCCACCAATGTCGTGCCCGCGCCGATCGCCACCGGCATCGCGCAGCTCGGCATCGACCATCAGGCCTTCCTCGGCGACACCCTGCCGCAGATCGCCCGCGAGAAGGCCGGCATTGCCAAGTGCGGCGTGCCGCTGGTGACGATGCGCTATGCTCCCGAGATCGCGGCGGTGGTCGCCTCGGCAGGCGTACCGGTGCTCGCGCAAGGCACGGCCTGGGGCTATGCGGTGGAGGGCGACCGCCTGATCTACCGCGACGTGAAGGGAACGGTGGAAACCCCGCTGCCGACGCTGTCCGGCCCGCACCAGCCAGGCAATTTCGCGCTCGCCATCGCAATGCTGCGACACCAGGACGCGCTCGCCGCTCCCGATGCCGCGCTCGCCGCGGCGGCGACCGGCGCCCGCTGGCCGGCGCGGATGCAGCGGCTCGGCGAAGGCCCGCTTACCGCGTTGCTCCCGGCCGATACGCCGGTGTGGCTGGACGGGGGCCACAACGCCGCCGCGGGCACCGCAATTGCAGGCACGGTCGCGGACGTGGCGGCCGACCGGCCCTGCCACCTCGTGCTCGGCATGCTCGCCAACAAGGACCCGGAGGGGCTGATCGCACCGCTCGCCGGCCGCTTGGCCAGCGTGACGACCGTGCCGATCCCCGGCCATGCCCATCATGCGCCTGCCAAGCTTGCGGCGCTGGTTCGTGGCTTGGGTGTACCGCTGGCCGACACCGCTGCTGACGTAGCGAGCGCCCTCCGCGTCATCGCCGAACACATCGAGGGCAGCCAGCCTAGCGCCGTGCTGATCCTCGGCTCGCTCTACCTCGCGGGCGTCGTGCTGGAGGCGAACGGCGAATTGCCCGACTGACGCCGCAGCCCGGCTTATTGCGATTGACTATTAATAACAGAATGCGATGATTGCTCCGACGCCCATCGGAGAATCACATGCAGCCGTCCGTCCAGACCCTCGTCACCGCCCTGCCCCAGCTCCAGCCCGAGGATCCGGGCGTGCGGCTGCTGCTGTTCGGCGTCCGCCAGACCGGCGGCAACGGACTGCACGACGCGAGCACCGCGCACGCCTTCCTGGTCGCGTTCGGCAAGGGTTTTCGCCGCCCGCTGATGCTGCTTCGCACGCTGATGCACGAGATGTCGGTGATGGCGACCGGCCCTGTGCAGATCGCGCCCTGGTGCTGCCCGCGCATGACCGCGTCCGAGGCGGCGCTGGTCAATGCGCTCGGCAAGGTCCGCACCAACCCCCAGGCCGCCGCACTGCTGCTCGCCGACCTGATCGGCGTCCGCGACGCGACGGGCCTACTGCCGACCGCGCACGCGCTCGCGCAGAGCTTCGCCGACCTCGCGCTGCCGCTGGAGCCGTAAGCCTCAGTCGTCTTTTTCGGCACCGGCCCTGGCGGCGCGCACGCTCTGCACGACGAAGCCGCGTTGCCACAGCAGCCACAGCAGCACCATGCCGGGGATCGCCACTACCGAGGTCATCACCCAGAAGCCGGCCCAGCCGAGCTTCTCGGCGAAGATGCCGGCCGGGGCGGCCAGCCACGTTCGTCCGACGCCGGCCAGCGAAGAAAGCAGCGCGAACTGCGTCGCGGTGTACGCGAGGCTCGACAGGCCCGAAAGATAGGTCACAAACACCGTCAGCCCGAGCCCGCTCGTCACCTGCTCAGTTGCGACGGCGATCGTCAGCCAAAGGTCCGAATGGCCCTGGGTCGCGAGCACCGCGAAGGTCAGGTTGCTCAGCATCATCAGCATGCCCGAGACGAACAGCGCACGGCCCATGCCCAGCCACGCCAGCAACGGCGCCGACAGCGCGGTCCCGACGATCAGCCCCCAGAACCCGACGACCTTGTTGATCGCCAGGAACTCGGTGTCGCTGAAGCCGAGTTCGACGATCATCGGGTTGAGCATCGATTGGCCCATCGCATCGCCCAGCTTGTAGATCAGCACGAACAACAGGATCAGCACGGCACCGCGGCGCTGCAGGAACTCGCGAAAGGGCCCGATCAGCGTGGTTTCGAGCCAATTGCCTGCGCCCTTTCGGGGTTCCTGCGCGAGCACCCGGTCATGAAGCCCGGGTCCTGCCCAAACTGCCGCCAGGGCCCCCGGCAGAACGCAAAGGCCGGTGAGGCCGTATGCCATCGCCCATCCGAAGCCCAGTCCCTCGGACGACGCCATCGCGATCGTGCCGACGCCGGCGATGAATGCGCCCAGGCGGTAGCCGAACTGGTTGTTAGCGGTGCCGTGCGGCAACTCGGCCTCGGGCAGGATCTCGATGCGATATGCATCGATCACGATGTCCTGCGTCGCTGCCAGGAAGGCGGTAACGATCGCCCAGAAGGCGAATACCCCCAGATGAAGCTCAGGCTGGCTCGCGCCGAGCATCCAGACGGAAGCAAACAGCAACACCTGGATCAGAAACAACCACGAGCGCCGCTGGCCAAACAGGCGTGTGAGCACCGGCAGCTTCAACCGGTCGATCAGCGGTGCCCAGAGGAACTTCAGGGTGTACGGCGTGGTGAGCCCGATCGCGAAGCCGATCGTCTTCTTCTCGATCCCGACCTTGGCGAGCCAGAAGGTCATGGTGCCGAGCAGCAGCGCCAACGGGAAGCCGCTCGAAATGCCCAGCAGCAACGCCGCGATCGGACGGGGCCGAAGATACGGCCCCATTGTCGCAACGAACCCGCGCCGCCGTTCGCCTTCCAGCCGTTCCGTACCCGCCATGCCTTGCTCCCCGCTTCAGGACGCGCGACACTAGCGGAAAAGCGACGGAGAGGAAGGATGAACGCACCGACGCAGGGCCAGCGCGCGCTGGCGGCGATGCTGGCGCAGGGCGGCGACGCCGGTGCGGGGCCGATAAGCCATGTCGACGCCAGCGTTTATACCAGCCCCGAGCGCTTCGCCGCCGAGCGCTCCCGCATCTTCGATCGCGCGCCGCTCGTCCTCGCGCCCTCCGCGTTGCTGCCCGAGCCAGGCATGGCGGTGCCGCATGACGGCTTCGGCAAGCCGCTGCTGATCACGCGCGACAAGCAGGGTCAGGCGCATGTCTTCCTCAATGTCTGCCGCCATCGCGGCACGCGGCTGGTGGAGGGGTGCGACGCTGTTAAAGCGCCCCGCCTCGTCTGCCCCTATCATGCCTGGAGCTACACGCTCGATGGTCGCCTTGCCGGGGTGCCCCGCGCCGAGGCGTTCCCCGGCCTCGACAAGGCCGACTTCGGGCTCCGCCGCCTGCCCACCCACGAAGCCGGCGGCCTGATCTGGTTCGCCTTCGACGATGCCGCCGACTTCGCCCATGCCGACACGCTGGCGCAGGACTTCGCCGCCTTCGATCTCGCCGGCCAGCATTGCTTCCGCAGGCGCACCCACCGCGTGCCGGCCAACTGGAAGCTGGTGATGGACGCCTTTCTGGAGAGCTACCACATCCAGCGGCTCCACGCCGGCAGCATCGCGCCCTTCTTCCAGGACGGCGTCTCCGCCGCCGACCGCATCGGCCCGCACCAGCGTTCTGCCGTCGGCCGCGCCGCCAGCATCGCCGCGCTCGAGTCGGAGGACTGGCCCGTCCTGCGCGGTGCGATCACCTACACCTACCAGATGTTCCCCGGCGCGGTGCTCGCGGTCAGCCCCGATTACATCAACCTGATGGTGCTGATGCCGCGCGCGGTCGACGAGGTCTGGGTCGAGGACTTCATGCTGATCCCAGAAGCCCCCGCCACCGACAAGGCCCGCGACCATTGGGAACGCAGCTGGCAGCTGCTCGACGGCGGCGTGTTTGCCTCGGAAGATTTCCGAGCCTGCGCGCTGGCGCAGGAGGGTCTTGCCGCCGGCGCCGTCGAGCGGGTGACGCTCGGAAATCTTGAGCAAGGGGTCCGCGTTTTCCACGATGCGGTCGATGCGTGGGTCTCGTGCGACAACATGCCCGTGATCGGTGCGACTCGCCCCTTCGGTCAGGCTTCTGTTCAGGAAGGGGTGCTATAACGCCGGGATCGACCAAAGGAGTTCGCCATGTCCCGTACCCGCACCCGCGCCGCCACAGCACCCAAGCAGGCCTCGCCGCAGGAAATGGTCGCGAACCTCGCGGTGCTCGCCTCGGT
Organism: Sphingomonas sp. NFR04; assembly: GCF_900114095.1. Taxonomy (GTDB): domain Bacteria; phylum Pseudomonadota; class Alphaproteobacteria; order Sphingomonadales; family Sphingomonadaceae; genus Sphingomonas. Next base: position 277,872 of record NZ_FORV01000002.1, read on the forward strand.
ATTCGCCTGGGCCGGGGTGGTGGTGACGCTATTCGTCCACTGATCGGCGTCAGCCGCCCAGGAACAGGTTGAAACTGCTCGGCAGGCGGCGCGGTATCTTGCCGCCTTCCAGCACCGCCTCGATCGCATCGATCGCCAGCAGCAAGTCGCGCTGCGCATAAGGCTTGGCGAGGCATCCCGCCGCCAGCGCCCGCGCATCCGCCGGGCAGGCCCCGGTCACGAACAGCACCGGCACGCCGCGCGCAAAGGCGATGCGCGCCACTTCGATCCCGCTGCCGTCCGCGAGGTTGATGTCCGCCAGCACCAGGTCGAGCACGTCATGCGAATCGACGATGCGCGTGGCATCGGCCACCGAGTCGACGGTCGCCACGATGGTGAAGCCCGACTCGCGGAGGAAATGCTCGGTATCGAACGCCACCAGCGGCTCGTCCTCGACGACGAGCAGATGTTCGATCCGCCGCTTCTTCCTTCCGAACAACATCGTCGTTGGGCCCCCGAATCAACCGCTTAACACAGCCCGTAACGCGCGAGTCACGAACTGGCACCGTATAAATTTTTGCCAGCCCCGCCGAAATCGCTATAGCGCTGCGGTGTCTGACTCCAAGCCTATCAAAACCGCCGGTACGCCGCAGCGTATCGCCAAGCTCCTCGCCCGTGCCGGCATCGCCTCGCGGCGCGAGATCGAGCGCATGATCGCCGAGGGGCGCATCGCCCTCAACGGCACCACGCTCGATACCCCCGCGACCATCCTCACCTCGCTCCACGGCGTCACCGTCGACGGCAATCCCGTCGCCGCCGCGACCCCGGCGCGGCTGTTCCGCTACCACAAGGCGGCGGGCCTGCTCACCGCCGAACGCGACTTTACCGGCCGCCCGACCATCTATGACCGCATGCCCGAGGGCCTGCCGCGGGTGATGCCCGTCGGCCGACTCGACCTCAATACCGAAGGCCTGCTGCTGCTCACCACGGACGGCGAGCTCAAGCGCGAGATGGAGCTGCCGGCAAGCGGCGTCGAGCGCACCTATCGCGCCCGCGCCTATGGCCAGGTGAGCCAGGAGCAGCTCGAGGACCTGATGCTCGGCATCGAGATCGAAGGCGTGCGCTACGGCCCGATCAACGCCAATATCGAGCGGCGGACCGGCGCCAATCTCTGGATCGAGATGACGCTGACCGAAGGCAAGAACCGCGAAGTCCGCAACGTTCTCGAATTCCTGGGCCTGCAGGTCAGCCGCCTGATCCGGACCCGCTACGGCCCCTTCTATCTCAACGATTTGCCCGCGGGCGATGTCGACGAGATCCGCCAGGCCGACCTGATCACCTTCCGCACGGTGCTCGGCAAGGCCGGCGGCGGCAAGGCGGCCTCCAACCTGCAGTTCGCGACGCGCCAGCGCGTGATCGAGCCGGTCGAGAAACCCGCAAAGGTCGAGCCCGAAGGGCGTCGCCGGATCGCCAAGCCGGCGCCGGTGGCAAAGGGGCCCGTGTTCACCGCCCGCGCCACGCCCAAGGCCAAGCCGAAGGACGGCGAGGAACGGCCGCGTACCGGCGGGCGGCTCGGCGTGCGCGAAGGCAGCGAGGGCGGAGTCGCCAAGCCGGCCCGTGCCGCCCGCGCCAAATCCTTCCGCGACACCCGCGAGCCGCGCGCCGGCGATCTGGTCGATCGCCCGCGCGGCCGCCGCGACGCCCGCGGTGAACAGGGTGCCGAGCGGCCCCGCACGCCGCGCGACGGCGAGCGCACCTGGTCGCGCGGCGGCGAAACCGGAGAGCGCGGCCGCAGTGCCGGCCCGTCGCGCTTCGGCGGTGCAGATGGCGATCGTCCGCGCGGTCCGCGCACTGCCCGGCCGGGCGGCGAGTCGACCGAACGGACTCGCGCGCCTCGACCCACCCGCTTCGGCGGCGACGAAGGCGAGCGTCCGCGCGGTCCGCGGGGAGCACAGCCACGCGGCGACGCGACCGACCGCAACCGCACCCCACGCCCCTCGCGCTTCGGTGCGGACGAGAGCGAGCGCCCCCGCGGCCCCCGCACGCCGCGCCCCGGCGGTAGCACCACGTCCGAGCGTCCGCGCACGCCGCGACCCGGCGGCAGCGGTGGTGGCGATCGTCCGCAACGCCCCGGCGGCCCCGGCCGTCCGCCGCGGGGGCGCGGCTGATGCGGATCATCGCCGGAGACTGGCGCGGGCGTCCGCTGGCCGCGCCCAAGGGCGACACCACCCGCCCCACCGCCGATCGCACCCGCGAGGCGCTGTTCTCGATGCTGGCTTCCCGGCTCGGCAGCTTCGAGGAACTGGCCGTCGGTGACTTCTTCGCCGGCTCGGGCGCGCTGGGACTGGAAGCGCTGTCGCGGGGCGCAGCCTCGTGTCTGTTCGTCGAGCAGGATCGTGCGGCGCTCGATGCGCTCAAGGCCAATATTGCCAAGCTTGGCGCCAAACGTACCGATGTCCGCCCGGGCTCGGTGATGGCGCTGGGCCCTGCCCGCGCGCCGCTCGACCTCATCCTGATGGACCCGCCCTATGGCACCGGCGCCGGTATCGTCGCGCTCGACAAGCTGGCACGGCTCGGCTGGACCGGGCCCGGCACCTGGATCAGCATCGAGACGGGGAAGACCGAGGATGTCGAGCTTGCCGGCTTCGTGGTCGATGCCGATCGGGTCTACGGCAAGGCGAAGCTGACCCTGCTCCGCCCCGCCTGAAGGATCAGCGCCGCCGGGTGAGCAGCAGGCCGATCAGGCTGAGCCCGGCGGCCCCTGCCAGATACCAGCCGACCATGCCGATGCCGCCGCGCTCGACCAGAGTCTGCGCGATCAGCGGGGTCAGCCCGCCGCCGAGGATGCCGCCCAGGTTGAAGGTCACCGACACGCCGGTATAGCGGACCTGCGCCGGGAACAGGCTGGGCAGCCAGCCGCCGAGCGGGCCGTAGACGAAGCCCATCACGAACAGTCCGGCGGCAAGCCAGACAAACACCGCACCCAGCGAACCCGGCACCAGCAGCGCGGGCATCGCCAGCCCCAGCGGCACCATCGCGATGCAGCCGAGCGCCAGCACCAACGTCGCGCCGCGCTTGTCGGCCAGCCAGCCGGCGACACCGATGCCCAGCGCCATGAACAGGATCGCGGCCAGTTCGGCGCCCAGGAACGCTGCGCGCGGATAGCCGAGCGTCTTGGTGCCGAAGCCGATCGCGAACAGCGTCGCGACGTAGAACAGCGCGAAGCAGGCGACGGTACCCAGCGTCCCCGCCAGCGTCGCGCCCAGATGGTTGCGGAGCAGCTCCCCCAGCGGCACCTGCGGCGGCGGGGCATGCTCGGCCGCCTCGACAAAGGCCGGCGTCTCGGCGATGCGGAGGCGGACCCAAAGGCCCAGGCCGACCAGCGCCGCGCTCGCCAGGAACGGCAGGCGCCAGCCCCAGTCGCGGAACGCCGCATCGTCGAGAAAGGCGCCGAGCAGCAGGAACAGGCCGTTGGCGGCGATGAACCCCACCGGCGCGCCGAGCGGCGGGAAGCTGCCATAGCGGTACGCCCAACCCTTGGGGGCATATTCCACCGCCAGCAGGCTCGCCCCGCCCCATTCGCCGCCCAGTCCCAGCCCTTGGCCGAAGCGGAGCAGGCACAGCAGCAGCGGCGCCACCCAGCCGATCATCGCATGGCCAGGCAGGCAGCCGATCAGCACCGTGGAGGCGCCCATCAGCATCAGCGAGGCGACCAGGGTGGACTTGCGCCCGAGCCGGTCGCCGAAATGGCCGAATACCAGCCCGCCCAGCGGCCGCGCGAAGAAGGCGACGCTGAAGCTGGCATAGGCCGCGACCTGTTGCAGCCACGGCTCCTGCGCCGGAAAGAACAGCGGGCCGAACACCAGCGCCGTCGCCGTCGCATAGATATAGAAATCGTAGAACTCGACCGACGTTCCCACCAGGCTCGCGAACAGGATGCGGCGGTGGGAAGCGGGCGTGGCGGCATGGGCCATGTGCGATCCTCCGGCCGCCTCCCTCGGGCCAGTCGTCGCGCGGGTCAAGCCGCGTTCAGCGCAGCGACAGTTTCGGCTCGGTATCGAACTCCTGCACGCGTTTCACCGGAAAAAGGGAGTCGGATATGCGCGAATCGCCCATCAAGCGTCTGGTCTATGCGACCTTCTTCAGCCTGCTCGCGGGCGTGCTGGTCGCGGCCTATAACCCCGTCGAGCATGTGAAGGCGGATCTCCGCGCCGATACCAGCGGCGTGCGGACCAGCCTGCACCTCGCCGTCCACGATCTGCTGCGCGGCTGATGCGAAAAGGGCGGGACCCTGGTCCCGCCCCGTGTCGCTCAGTGGAGGCCGAAGAGGCGCACTGCGCTCAACATCAGCCAGTACAGTCCGCCGGAGAGCAGCATCGCCGCCGGCAGCGTCATCAGCCAGGCCAGCGCCATGTTGCGGATCGTCCGCGCCTGGAGACCGGCGCCACTCCCCACCGAAGCACCCGCGACGCCCGACGACAGGATGTGCGTGGTCGACACCGGCACGCCGAGATGATCGGCGCCCATGATGGTGGCGGCGGCGACGATCTCGGCAGCGGCGCCCATGCCATAGGTCATGTGCTGCTTGCCGATCTTCTCGCCGACCGTGACGACGATCCGCTTCCAGCCGATCATCGTGCCCAGGCCCAGCGCCAGCGCCACGACGATCTTCACCCACAGCGGAATGAAGCGCGTGCCGCTCTCCAGCCCGTCCTGATAGGCTTTCAGCGCCTTCAGCTCCTCGGGCTTGAACCCGTCCGGCTTCTTGGTGGCGAGCTTGCTGGTGTCGAGCACGAGGTACATGTCGTTGCGCACGTTCGAGCTGGCGCGCGCCGGCACCTTGCTCAGCGAGCCATAGCCGGCGACCTGCTCGGTCAGCGACTGCGACAGCGCCTCGAGCGCGGCATAGACCGTCGCCCCCTCGGCCTTGCGGTGCTGCAGCGCGTCGGTCAGCGTGGCACGCGCCTGGGCCGGGGTCAGCACCACGCTGCCGCTGCGGGCGTCGAACACGGCGTTGGCGGCCTGCGAGGTCTGGACGAAGGCAGCGGTCGCGCTCGCCGGCAACGTACGATTGAGCGCATAGGCGGTGGGGGCGCAGCCGATCAGGATCAGCATGATCAGCCCCATGCCCTTCTGGCCGTCGTTCGAGCCGTGGAAGAACGAGACCGCGGTGCAGGTGCCGATCAGAAGGGCGCGGATGCCGCGCGGCGGCGGCGCATTGCCTGCCGGTGCCTGGAACAGCGTCTTCCGCTTTGCGAAGACGACCCGCATCACCAGGATGAGCAGCAGCGCGCAGGCGAAGCCCATCAGCGGGCTCCAGAACAGCGCCGAGAACACCTTGGTCGCCTGGCCCCAGTCGACGCCGGCGGTGCCGCCGCGCGAGCCGCTGAGGATCAGCTGGTTGGCGAAGCCGACGCCCAGCACCGAACCGATCAGCGCATGGCTGGAGGAATTGGGCAGGCCGACATACCAGGTCGCGAGGTTCCAGAGGACGGCGGCGGTCAGCAGCGCGAAGATCATCGCGAAACCGGCGGAGGAGCCGACGTTGAGGATCAGGTCGACCGGCAACAGCGTGACGATCGCATAGGCGACGGCGCCGCTCGACGTCATCACGCCCAGGAAGTTGAAGAAGCCGGACCACACCACCGCCAGCTGCGCGGGCATCGAGTTGGTGTAGATCACGGTCGCCACCGCATTGGCGGTGTCGTGGAAGCCGTTGACGAATTCGAAGGCCAGCGCGATCAGCAGCGCGAGCCCGAGAAAGGCGAAGACGCCGAGCGCGAGCTGCTCGCCCGCCTCCCGCGTATCCACGAAGATGCTCCAGCCTGCGAACGCCAGTCCACCCACCAGGATGGCGGCAAACGCGAGCTTGGCGATGGGGTGCGTTTTATCGGAGAATCGGGGACTTCGCGGCAAATCTGCCGACGGAGCCTGGTCCATTGCTAGCGTCGCCATGATGTTAGCGCCTTTGGGGATGGCTTGTGACGGGGTGATGACAAAGCTGGGAGGGCACGGGGCTCAGCGCAGGCATTCGGTGTGCCGGATGCGCACAACCTTGCCGCTTTGATCCCGCTCCTCCTGGCGCCCGGAAACGCAGCCGGGGTCGCGCTTCTGCGGGGCGCGCCACGCAACCACTGCGGCAACGACGGCGAGCGTCAGCACCGCCGCGAGCCGGACCTTCGTCCGGCGAGAGGAAAACCAGTTTGCCATGGGTTAATCTGGCGCCGCCCATAAGCGCCGCATTGCGTCAGGGCAATCCACGCTGCGACGCGCTGCTACGGATTTCGGGTTGCGACGGTAAGCGTCGCCGAGCGCTGTTCAGAAGTCGAGCTGGGCGAACACCCGCGGACCCGAGGGCGCGCCGTCCCCGGCAACGCGCGCCATCCACGCCAGACCGAGCTCCAGGCCGGAGCGCTCACTGCGATAGGTCACGCTCGGGCCGACATAATGCTGGCCGGCGGGTGCCGCATCGTCGTCGCCGCCCAGCCGAGCGGCGCGTCCGGACACCTCGATCCCGTACCAGAACGGGGCAGGCCCGCGCTGGATCGAGGCGACATAGGCGAGGTTGGTGCCCGCCTCGCCGTCCTCGCGTCGGTGGCGGAGCATGACATTGGCCTGGAGCCACCAGCGCGTGCTGCGGGACTCGGCGATGCCGCGCAGCTCGGCACCGGCATAGCGCCCCGCACGGTCCACCGAGACCTGGCCCATCAGCCCGAGCCCGACCGGCCGATCCTTCGGCTCGACCAGGCGCACCAGCGCGACCCCGGAGAACCCATCCAGTCGAAGATGGCCGCCCACCGCCTCGACCTCGGCGCCCACGCCCAGCGCCAAATGGCGGCCGACGCCGCGGCCGATCTCGAGCTCATGGCTGTCGGCACCGCCATAGGCACCCGAATATTGCAGCTGCCATTCGCCGGCTTCGGGCTCGAGCTGCTCGATCTGCTCGGGCCCGTTCTGGGCGTGCGCGGCAAGCGGCAGGGCCAGCGCAGCGATCGCCGTGCCCCAGGCCCGCATCATGCGCGATCAACCTCGGTCACGCCGTCGCTGCGATCCTCGCAGGCTCGTGGAGCCGGATCGGCGACCGGCTTGGGACGTCCGTAGAAAAAGCCCTGCGCTTGTTCGCAGCCCATCTGTCGGAGCGCCTCGGCCGCGGCGGGGGTCTCGACGCCCTCGGCGGTCACCGGCATGCCCAGCGCGCGCCCGAGCCCCGCCACTGCGCGCACGATCTTGCGGCTTTCCGCCGAGTCCATCGTGCGGACGAAGGAGCTGTCGATCTTGAGGTGGTTGAAGCGCAGCTGGCGCAGGTGCGACAGGCTGGAATAGCCTTTGCCGAAATCGTCGAGCGCGACGCGGATGCCGGTGCGCTGGAGCGAGCGGAACAGCTCGCTCACCGCGTCGATATCCTCGATGATCGCATTCTCGGTCACCTCGACGATCAGCCGCCCCGGCGCGAAGCCGGTCTCGCTGAGCACCGCCAGCAGGCGCGCCGACAGCCAGGGATCCTTGAGCTGGATCGGCGAGATGTTGATCGACAGCGTCGCGTCGGGCGGCCAGTCGCGCGCGGCGATGCACGCCTGGCGGAGGATGCGCACCGAGAGCATGTCGATCAGGCCGAGATCCTCGGCGATCGGGATGAACTCGTCCGGTGCGATCATCCCGCGCGTCGGATGGAGCCAGCGCGCCAGCGCCTCGTAGCCGACCACGCTCCCGTCGGCGAGCGCCATCACCGGCTGGTAATAAGGCAGCACCTCGCCCCGCTCAATCGCACCGCGCAGATCGGCCTCCAGCGCGGCGCGGGCGCGCAGCCGCGCGTCCATCTCCGTCTGGAAGAAGCGGCAGGTGCCCCGCCCCGCCCGCTTTGCCTCGTACATCGCAACATCTGCGGCGCGGAGCAGCTCGTCGGCCTGGACCGCGTCGTTGGGGCTGCGCGCGATGCCGATCGTCGCGCCGATCTCGATCCGGCGATCGCCGACCTGATAGGGTGCGCTGAGGCCGCGGATGATCCGCGTCGCGAGCCGTTTGGCGGTATCGCTGCCGTCGCCATGGACCAGCGCCAGCACGAACTCGTCGCCGCCGACGCGCGCGAGCAAGCCGCCGCGCGCCAGCGTGGCGAGCCGCTCGGCTACCTGCGCCAGCACCGCATCGCCGGTCTCATGGCCATGGACGTCGTTGACCGGCTTGAAGTGATCGAGATCGATGCAGAACAGGCTGCACTGCGTGCCGTCATCGGCCGCGCGCTCGATCAGCATGGGCAGCTCGTCCTGCAGCACGCGGCGATTGGCGAGGCCGGTCAGCGGATCGTGCCGGGCAAGCTGGTTCGCACGCGCCTCGGCGGCTTCGCGCTGGTCGATCTCGCGGGCGAGATCGCTCGCACGGCGCACCGCCAGCACGACGAAGCCGATGCCCGACAGCGCGAAGGTGAAGAAATATTCGTCGAGCTGCCAGGCCTCGTGCGCTTCCATGAAGGCGAGCAAATGCTCGAACATGTCGGTCTGATCGAACAGCATCGCGAACAACGCCGCCGCGCCGAGCATCACCACGGCCTCGATCGGCCGGATGACATGGTGGCGAGTCTTCTTGGGCGGCCGGCGATGCATGATGTCTCCGTGGCCGAAGGGGCCTATTTCATTGTAGAGCAGTTACGAAAAGGGCCGCTTCCGTAGCGTTACGTAGGATCCGGAGCCTGCGGGTGCTTGCCCCCGCCGCCGACGTTCCCTAGTTGTTCACGGATGTCGCTTGCCCCTTCCCCCCAGGACGCCCCCTATCTCCAGGGGCTGAACGAACCCCAGCGTGAGGCCGTGCTCACCACCGAAGGCCCCGTGCTGGTGCTGGCCGGCGCGGGCACGGGCAAGACCGCGGCGCTCACCGCGCGGCTGGCGCACCTGCTGTGGACGCGGCGGGCCTATCCGTCCGAAATCCTCGCCGTCACCTTCACCAACAAGGCCGCGCGCGAGATGCGCGAGCGGGTCGGCCGGCTGGTCGGCGAGGCGGTGGAAGGCATGCCCTGGCTCGGCACCTTCCATGCGATCGGCGCCAAGATGCTCCGCCGCCATGCCGAGTTGGTCGGGCTGCAGAGCAACTTCACCATCCTCGATACCGACGACCAGCTGCGCCTGCTCAAGCAGCTGATCCTTGCCAACGATCTCGACGAGAAGCGCTGGCCCGCGCGCCAGCTCGCCGGGCTGATCGACGGCTGGAAGAACCGCGGTATGATCCCCGCCGATCTCGATGCCGGCGAGTCCGAAAGCTATGCCAATGGCCGCGGCCAGTCGCTCTACGTCCAGTATCAGGAGCGGCTGCGGCTGCTCAACGCCTGCGATTTCGGCGACCTTCTCCTCCACATGCTCACGATTCTTAAGACCAATCGTGAAGTGCTGGAACTCTACCAGAAGCGCTTCCGCTACATCATGGTGGACGAGTATCAGGATACCAACTCGGTCCAGTATCTCTGGCTGCGGCTGCTCGCGCAGGAGCGCAAGAATATCTGCTGCGTCGGCGACGACGACCAGTCGATCTACAGCTGGCGCGGCGCACAGGTGGAAAATATCCTGAAGTTCGAGAAGGACTTCCCCGGCGCCGTTGTGATCAAGTTGGAGCAGAATTACCGCTCCACCCCGCACATTCTGGGTGCTGCCTCGGGGGTGATCGCCAACAATGGCGGGCGGCTCGGCAAGACGCTGTGGACCGAAATGGACGTCGGCGAGAAGGTGAAGGTGCTCGGCGTGTGGGACGGGCCCGAGGAAGCCCGCCGCGTCGGCGAGGAGATCGAGGGGCTGCAGCGCGGTGGACTCAGCCTCGACGCCACCGCGATCCTGGTCCGCGCCCAGCACCAGACTCGCGAGTTCGAAGACCGGTTCATCGCGATCGGCCTGCCCTATCGCATCATCGGCGGCTTCCGCTTCTACGAGCGGCAGGAAATCCGCGATGCGCTCGCCTATCTCCGCGTCGTCGCGCAGCCGGCGGACGACCTTGCCTTCGAGCGGATCGTCAACGTGCCCAAGCGCGGCCTCGGCGACAAGGCGCTGGCCAAGGTCCACCAGTTCGCCCGCGCGCAGGGCCTGCCGCTGGCCACCGCCGCCGCGCGCATCCTCGATACCGACGAACTGACCCCGCAGGCGCGCCGCGCGCTGGGCAACCTGATCGGCGACATGGCACGCTGGCGGAGCATGGGCGACGATCTCCAGCACCCCGACCTCGCGCGCATCATCCTCGACGAGAGCGGCTATACCGCGATGTGGCAGGCCGACCGCACCGCCGAGGCGGCGGGGCGGCTGGAGAATCTCAACGAACTCGTCCGCGCGATGGAAGAATATGAGAGCCTTTCGGCCTTTCTCGAGCATGTCAGCCTGGTGATGGACAACGAGGCCTCGGCCGAAGAGGCCAAGGTCACAATCATGACGATCCACGCCGCCAAGGGACTGGAGTTCGACACCGTGTTCCTCGCCGGCTGGGAGGAAGGGCTGTTCCCCTCGCAGCGCGCGCTCGACGAGGGCGGGCTCGCCAGCCTGGAGGAGGAGCGCCGGCTCGCCTATGTCGCGATCACCCGGGCGCGTCGGCGGGCGATCATCCTCCACGCCGCCAATCGCCGCATCTACGGGCAATGGACCTCCAGCCTGCCGAGCCGCTTCGTCGGCGAGCTGCCGCCCGAGCATGTCGAGTCGGAAAGCACGATGACCGGCGGCGAGAGCCTGTGGCGGGCGAACTGGAGCGAGCGGAGCGATCCCTTTGCGGACGTGTCGCGCGGCGCCGGGCGCGGGCCGGGCTGGCAGCGCGCGGCGGGGGTCGACCCGACGAACCCGGGCGGCGGCTTCACCAGCCGCACCTTCACCCGCGACCAGCCACGCGTGCTGGAGAGCCGTGCCTCGGCGGTGAGTTTCGGCGCCAAGCCGCGCGGCGACCTGTCGCTCGGCATGCGCGTGTTCCACCAGAAGTTCGGCTATGGCATTGTCGCCGAGATCGAGGGCAACAAGCTGGAGATCGATTTCGAGCAGGCCGGGCGCAAGCGGGTGATGGACAGCTTCGTCAGCGTGCCCGACTGACGGAGAAGGTCAGGCCTCGGGCTCGACCTTCATCAGCGTCGTGCCGACATATTTGTCGAGCTCGGGATCGAACATCTCGCCGATCTCGAACGCGCGGTCGAGCACCGAGACTTCCTTGAGGCCGTCGACCTTGAAGGTGGCGATCTTGGGCTCGCGCGGCAGCATGCCCTCGCGCGAGATGATCTGCGCATCGGCGTAGAGCGACTCGTTGCGCGTATAAAGGATGTACGGCGCCACGATCATGCGCGTGCGGTTATAGGTCACCTGCAGGCAGCGCAGGCGAACGATGCCTTCGAGTACGAAGGGCGTGTTGTTGACGGGAGCTTCGGTCACGGCAGCGCTAACGTTCATGAGACAAATATGATACCAATGCTGCAGGGCAGCAAGCGCAAAGCGCATATATCATGGGACACTCCCCTCCCAGCCTTGTTTCGCGCATAGCTTCGTTCAGCCGCGCTTCACGCGCAAGGGTGGATGGAACCGCGGTTCCCGGCCATAGCGCCGGCCGGGTGAATGAAGGAGACTCGCATGAAGCATGTCCTGGCCCTGGTCGCGCTCGCGACCGCCGGCCTTTCGGTCGCAGCGCCGGCCTCGGCGCAGCAATATGCCTCGCCCGACCAGGAGCGCGCCCGGTTCGAGGCTGCGCGCGACCGGTTCGATCGTGAATATCGCCTGTTCCAGCAGGCTTCCGAACGCTACGCCAATTACAGCGACTGGCTTGCCCATGCGCCGCCCCCGCCGCCGCGCATCGATGCGCGCGACGAAGGCGATTACGAGCCCTCGCGCTATTATCGTCCGGGCGACAGCGAGCGCGTGTTGAGCAGCAATGACCGCGTTTATCGCGGCGATGACGGGCGTTATTACTGCAAGCGCCCGGATGGCACGACCGGCCTGATCGTCGGTGCGGCGGCGGGCGGCCTGTTCGGCAACGTGATCTCCAGCCGCCGTTCGAGCACCGTCGGCACGCTGCTCGGCGCGATTGCCGGCGGCGCGATCGGCAACTCGGTCGATCGCAACAACCAGATGAACAACCAGGACGTGCGCTGCCGCTAAGGCATGTGCCGGGGCTTCGCACGCTTCGTCGCGAAGCCCCTTGTCCTTGGACTCGCCAGACCTATGTTGAATCTGCGGGACCGGGCCCCTCTGGCGGCGGCTTCACCTGAAGCGCCGTGATGTCGGACCGCATCGAGCGTGCTCGGTGCAGGATCGGCGGTGTTCCAACTCCCTCGCACCACCTTCTCGTCGGGCCGCTCGATCGATGCATATCCATCGATTTGGAGCCGTTACCATGACGATTGTTGAACGCCTGATCGCAACCCACCGGATGCTCGAGCGCGAGATCCGCAGCGAACTCCGCCGCCGCCTGCCCGACGCGTTTCGCCTGGCGCAGCTCAAGAAGCACAAGCTGGCGGTGAAGGACCGGCTGCACCTGCATCTGCCGGGGCCGGCGGCGCGGCTCGCGCTGGTGCCGAGCCGCCGCTGAGCGGCGGCGGGACGGGTCCGGCGGTATCGCCGGACCCTTTATCCTCAATGCCAGAAGATCAGCAGCAGGATGATGATCGGCAGGGGAATCCCCAGCAGCCACAACAAGATACCCTTACCCATTATAATGCTCCCATCGGTTTCGTTTCGCAGCTGACTAAACCATGGGTTGGCCGCCAAGTTCCCCCCTGGGAACCGAGCGCGCGCTGATGCACTAAGCCCGCGATGCAAACCGACGGCCTCCCCATGCCCCGCCGCCTCACCGCCATCGCCGCCGTGTCCTTCGGCACGGCGCTGGTGGTGATCGACGGCGCCATCGCCACCGTGGCGCTCCCCACCATTGCGCATGACCTGCGCGTCGACTCCTCGGCCGCGGTCGCTGTCGTGACGGTGTACCAGCTGGTGCTGGTGATGCTGCTTCTGCCTTTTTCGGGACTCGGCAACCGCATCGGGCTCAAGCGGCTGTACCAATGGGGGCAGATCGTTTTCACGATCGCGACGATCCTCTGCTTCTTCGCCAAGAGCCTGCCCTTCCTGCTGATCGTCCGCGCGGCGCAGGCGGCGGGCGCGGCGGCGGCACTCAGCGTCTCCTCGGCGCTGGTGCGGCAGATCTATCCGGCAAAGCAGCTCGGGCGCGGGCTGGGGGTGAATTCGGTCGTGGTCTCGGTGTCGGCGGCGATAGCGCCGACGCTGGGCGGGCTCGTCCTCGCGATCGGACCCTGGCCCTGGGTATTCGCCTCGGCCGTGCCCTTTGCGATCACCAGCCTGTTGCTCGGTCGCGCGCTGCCCGACATCCCGCGCTCCAAGGCGCCGTTCGACGTGCTCGGCGCGGTGCTGTGCGCGGCGATGTTCGGGCTGGTGATCGGCGGGCTGGAGAGCGGGGTGCATGGCGACAGCCCGGTGGTATCGGCTGCGGTGGTGATCGCCGGGATCGCTGTCGGCATCATCTTCGTCCGGCGCGAGCAGGGCGAGGCCGAGCCGATCCTGCCGGTCGACCTGCTCGCCCGGCCAGTGCTGGCGCTGTCGACGATCGGCGCCTTCACCGCCTTCATCGCGACGATGACGCTGCTCCTCTCGCTGCCGTTCCGCCTTCAGCACGGCTATGGCTTCGCGCCGTCCGAAGTGGGTGCGGTGATCGCCCCCTGGCCGCTGACGACGATGTTCGTCGCGCCGCTCGCCGGTACGCTGTCCGATCGCTACCCGGCCGGTGCGCTCGGCGGCATCGGCATGGCCATCGCCATTGCGGGACTGATCGCCCTCGCCTTCCTGCCGCACGACCCCAGCTATTTCGATATCGCCTGGCGGATGTCGCTCACCGGCGCGGGCTTCGGCATGTTCCTCTCGCCCAACGCCCGGCTGATCATCGGATCGGCGCCGGTGGAGCGCGCGGCGGCGGCGGGCGGGCTGATCTCGACGACGCGGATGGTCGGCCAGACCACCGGCGCGACGCTGGTCGCCGCGCTGCTCGCCATGGGCGTCGGCGCCGGCATGACCCCCGCGCTGGTCGCGGCGGGCCTCGCGCTGATTGCGGGTATCTGCAGCCTTGCCCGCCTGCGCCCGTCGGTGCGCAACCCGGCCAAGGTCGAGGCGGACCAGGCCCAGCCTGCGCAAATGGGGTAAAGCTTTAGCACCCCAAACCATCGAAGCATTGCGCGGCAAGCGGCTGCGCGCCAAGAGCGAGACCATGTCACCGCATCCCTTCGCCATCGGCAATTTCCGCGCCTATTTCGTCGCACGCCTCGCCGCCACCTTGGGGCAGATGGCGATGGTGATCGTGATCGGCTGGCAGGTCTACGACATCGCCCGCCGGACGATGAGCATCAAGGAAGCGGCCTTCCAGCTTGGCATGATCGGCGTGGCGCAGTTCCTGCCGCTCTTGTGCCTGTCGCTGTTCGCGGGCTGGGTGGCGGACCGGATCGACCGGCGCTGGATCGCGCGCGCCGCGGTGGCGCTGGAGGCGTTCTGCGCGCTGAGCCTCGCCTGGCTGACCTGGCAGCAGACGATCACCCTGCCCGCCCTGTTCAGCATCGCCGCACTGCTCGGCGTCGCCCGCGCCTTCGCCAGCCCCGCGCTCGGCGCGCTCGCCCCCAATCTCGTGCCCAAGGCGGTGCTGCCCACCGCGATCGCGCTGAGTTCGCTTGCGTGGCAGAGCGGCACGGTGATCGGCCCGGCGATGGGCGGCTATCTCTATGCCGCCGCCTCCTGGCTCGCCTATGCCGTGTCGGGCGGGCTGTTCCTCGTCTCGCTGCTGATGCTGTTCCTGATCGGCCCGGTGCCGGTCGCCAACCGCAAGTTCACCGGCAGCCCCTGGTCGCAGATGGTCGACGGGCTCCATTATGTCCGCCGCAACCGGCTGGTGCTGGGCGCGATCTCGCTCGACCTGTTTGCGGTGCTGCTCGGCGGTGCGACCGCGATGCTGCCGGTCTATGCGCGGGACATCCTCCAGGTCGGATCGGAGGGGCTCGGGCACCTTCGCGCCGCGCCGGCGTTGGGTGCGGTGGTGACGGCCCTGTTCTTCTCGTGGCGCCCGCTCAGGACCAATGTGGGCGTGAAGATGCTGGTCGCGGTCGCGCTGTTCGGCGTGGCGACGGTGGTGTTCGGTGCGGCGGCCCCGCTGCTGGTGCCGGTGCTCGGCCCCAAGGCGGTCGGCACCGATCTCTCGCCCGCCGTGCTGGTGTCGCTCGCCGCGCTGTTCGTGCTGGGCGCGGCCGACATGGTCTCGGTGTATGTCCGCCAGTCGCTGATCCAGCTCTATACGCCGGACGAGATGCGCGGGCGGGTGGGCGCGGTCTCCACCTTGTTCATTTCCGGCTCGAACGAGCTGGGCGAAGCCGAAAGCGGCTTCCTCGCCGCGCTGATCGGCCCGGTCGCCGCGGTGATCGGCGGCGGCATCGGCGCGATCCTTGTCACACTGCTGTGGTCGAAGCTATTCCCTGAGCTCAAGCGGGCTCGAACCTTCGATCCTCCGGCCACCCTCGAAGTTCCTCCAAAGGAGATGACGACATGAAGGCCAATACGATCCTCGAGACGATCGGCAACACGCCGCACGTCCGTATCAACAAGCTGTTCCCCGGCGCCGAGGTGTGGATCAAGTCCGAGCGCTCGAACCCGGGCGGCTCGATCAAGGACCGCATCGCACTCGCGATGGTCGAGGCGGCCGAGAAGGATGGCAGCCTCCAGCCCGGCGGCACGATCGTCGAGCCGACCAGCGGCAATACCGGCGTCGGCCTGGCGATGGTCGCGGCGGTGAAGGGCTACAAGCTGATCCTGGTGATGCCGGAGAGCATGTCGCTCGAACGCCGCCGGCTGATGCTCGCCTATGGCGCGAGCTTCGATCTCACCCCGCGCGAAAAGGGCATGAAGGGCGCGATCGAGCGCGCGCTCGAGATCGTCGAGAGCACGCCCGGCGCCTGGATGCCGCAGCAGTTCGAAAATAGTGCGAACGTCGACGTCCATGTGCGTACCACCGCACAGGAAATCCTGAACGATTTCCGCGATACCCCGATCGACGTGATCATCACCGGTGTCGGCACAGGCGGCCATATCACCGGCGTTGCCGAAACGCTGAAGAAGGAATGGCCGAACCTCAAGGTGTTCGCGGTCGAGCCGGAGCTTTCGCCGGTGATCTCGGGCGGCCAGCCTGGTCCGCACCCGATCCAGGGCATCGGCGCAGGCTTCGTGCCGAAGAACCTGCACACCGATGCGATCGACGGGGTGATCAAGGTCGATGCCGCCGTGGCCAAGGACATGGCGCGGCGCTCGGCCGCCGAAGAGGGCATGCTGGTCGGCATCTCCTCGGGCGGCACGCTGGCGGCGATCCTCCAGAAGCTGCCGGACCTGCCCGACGGCGTGCGCGTGCTGGGCTTCAACTACGACACCGGCGAGCGCTATCTGAGCGTGCCGGACTTCCTGCCCGAGAGCTGATCGGAGGTGGAGGGCGCTACCCCTCCACCGTCATCCCGGCGAAAGCCGGGATCCATTGACTTCAACGGCGCGGCTCCTGCCGAACCGGAGTGATGAATGGATTCCGGCTTTCGCCGGGATGACAGCATGTTGTAACCTATTGCTGGGTCTTTGGATCAACCGCGGAAGCCTCGGCGCTTCCGTTGTCCGCTGGGGCGGTTGGTGTCTCCGCAGCGGCAGGCAGCGCGACCTGCACCTCGACCCGCCGGTTCTTCGCCCGCGCTTCCGGATCGTCGCTGCCGTCTGCTTTGGCATTCGGCACCAGCGCGCGGGTCTCACCGAACGCGATCACCGTCATCCGCTCGGTCGACACACCCTTCGACAGCAGATAGTCCCGCACCGCCTCGGCCCGCTTGCGCGAGGAGACCAGATTGTCGCGATCGTTGCCGCGGGTGTCGCTATGACCGCCGATCGTGATCGGTCCGCCCGCGGCCAAGGTGGCATTGCCGAGCATCTCGTCCAGCAGCTTGCGGCCCGCGTCGTCCAGCTTCAACCCGGATCCGCCGAAGGGGACCACGACATCCAGCGGCTTGAGATCGGGCTTTTCGGGCGCGTCCGGCACCACCTCCGGCCGCAGGATCGACTTGGGCGCCTCGGCGGCGCTGTTGTTGGCGAGGCCGTCGTCCTCGGCCAGGATGCTCTTGTTCTCGGCCGCCGCATTGTCGCGGGCGGGCTCCCGCGCATTGCAGCCCGCCAGCGCCACCGCGAGCCCCAGCATCGCCCATCTGGTCATGCAACCTCCTCCTGCAGTCGTCGCGCCGCCGGCATGGGGGGCACGTACGAAATGATCGTGTCGCCGGGCTGCGGCGTCGGGCGGCTGGCGTGCGAGAAGAAGCGCAGCAGCCCGCCTTTGCGCACCAGCAGCAGCATGTCCGCCGCGTCGGGCAGGTCGGCCTTGGCGGCGTCGAAGTCGAACTGCTCGGTCAGCCGCGTCTTGCGGAAGCTCCAGCCGTCGCGGTCACGCTCGACGATCTCGTCGACGCCGTGCCCGCTGGTGAACAGCGCGCGTCCTCGAAGGGATTCCGGCAGCGCCCGCGCATCCTCGTCATCGCCACCGCTGCCGAGCTGGTAGACATTGTCGCGCCCCATCTCATGGGCGAATTCGTTGCAGACCAGCGCGTTGTACGCCTCGTTGTCGCTCGTGGCAGCCAGTACCTGGAACTGCGACATGTCGAGCCGATCCTCGGTCGCCTCGGCGAGGATCTCGCCATGATAGGTCGGGATGCCGGCCGAGCGCGCAGCGCGCAGCCGCTGCCAGCTGGTGTCGCAGATCGTCACCGGCACCTCGAGCTGGCGGAGCTGGTCGGCCAGCGCCAGGCTCCACGGCGTGCCGCCGACGATCAGCAGCCCGCGCTCGGTGGCACCGGTCACCTTGAGCAGCTTGGCGACGGGGCCGATCGAGAAGCCGTGCGCGACGATCGTCGCCACCACCACGGCGAAGGACAGGGTCACCAGGATGGAGCCGTCGCTGTACCCCAGCTTGTCCAGCCGCAGCGCGAAGAGACCGGAGATCGCCACCGCCACAATACCGCGCGGTGCGATCCAGGCGACGAGCAGCCGCTCGTTCCACGGCACCTTGGTGAAGGCGAGGCTCAGCAGCACGGTGATCGGCCGCACCAGGAACAGCAGCGCCGCGAGGAAGGCGAGGAAGCGCCACTCGAAATGCCGCAGCACCTCGAAATCGAGCGAGGCGGAGAGCAGCACGAACACGCCCGAGATCAGGAGGACGGTGACATTCTCCTTGAACGGATGGATGTCGCGCAGCGAATCCAGCTTCATGTTGGCGAGCGCGACGCCCATCACCGTGACGGTGATCAGCCCGGTCTCCTGCTGGATCAGGTTGGATCCGACGAACACGCCGATCACCGCGACCAGCAGCACCGGCGCCTTGAGATATTCGGGCACATGGCCGCGCTGGAACGCCCAGCCGATCGCCTTGGCGACGACATAGCCGATCAGCCCGGCGACCAGGCTCGCGGCGAGCAGCGAGCCCAGCACGCTGATCAACGTGCCGCCATCAGCGGAGCGGCGCAGATACTCATAGGTGACCAGGCCGCACAGCGCTCCGATCGGATCGTTGACGATCGCTTCCCACTTCAGGATCGCCCGCGGCCGCTGCGCGACATTGCTCTGGCGGAGCAAAGGCAGCACCACGGTAGGCCCGGTGACAACCAGGATACCGGCGAACAGCGTCGCCACCGGCCAGACCAGCCCGGCCGCATAATAGAGCGCCAGCGTTCCCAGCCCCCAGCCGATCGGCACGCCGAGCAGCACCAGCCGCGTCACAGCGCCGTCAGTGCGCCGCAGCTCGCGGAAGTTGAGGCTGAGGCCGCCCTCGAACAGGATCAGCGCGACGGCGATCGACACGATCGGCTCGAGCAGCTCGCCGAACACCGCATGCGGTTCGATCAGCCCTGCGACGGGACCGGCGAGCACGCCGGCGACGAGCATCAGCGCGATGGCGGGCCAGCCGGTGCGCCAGGCGATCCACTGCGCACCGATGCCGAGCGCGCCGATTAGCGCGATGACGAGCGCGGGTTGATGCATCCGGAGAACATACCTTCTTTCATGCGCAAAATCGTTGCGCGCCCCGCTCTCAATACGGTTGCACCGCCGCATCGGTTCCGTTTCGCTGGCGATCGGAACTGTGTTGTTCCCAGTTCAGACGCTTTGGGATACAGGCGGCCACCCTGATTTCGGAACCTCATAGCCGCCTGTGACGCCTGCTCTTCCCACCCCTTCCCCTCCCCTGTGGCTCCGCCTTATCCTCGGCATCGTCGCGCTCGCCGCCTTGGTGGTGCCGACGCTGCTGGTGATCAACGCGCCCAGGATGCCGCATCACGCGCGCCGCGTGCCGCCGGTCGCGCTGCCCAACCGCGTGGTGCCCAAGGAAGAGCTGCCGCCGGTCGAGCCGGTCGCGATAGCCGATCTGGATCCCGAGGATGCGCGCGCGTTCAATGCCGCGATCCCCTTCTCCACCGATCCCAATCCGGCCGCCCGCCCCTTCCACCTTGTTGGCGCACCCGACAGCCAGGAGCGCGCGGTCGACTGCCTTGCCGCCGCCGAGGTCTATGAAGCCGGCGACGATGCGCTGGGCGAGCGGGCGGTGGCGCAGGTGATCCTCAACCGCGTTCGCCACCCCGCCTTCCCCAAGACGGTGTGCGGCGTGGTGTTCCAGGGATCGGAGCGCAGCACCGGCTGCCAGTTCACCTTCAGCTGCGACGGCGCGATGCTGCGCTGGTTGCCCACGCCCCCCGCCTGGGCGCGCGCCCGCGAGATCGCGAAAATGGCCCTCCACGGCACGGTGTTCCGGCCCGTCGGCCACGCGACGCATTACCATACCGACTGGGTGGTGCCCTATTGGAGCGCGAGCCTCGACAAGATCGTCGAGCTCCACACGCACCTGTTCTTCCGATGGGCCGGCTGGTGGGGCACCCCACCCGCGTTCAACCGCGGCTATGTCGCGGACGAGCCCAAGGTGGCGCTGCTCGGCAGGCTCTCGCCCGCGCACCAGGGGTTCGTCGCCCCGGACGCGATCGACCCCGCAAGCCCGATCGGCGATCCCGGCGCCACCGGGCTGTTGTTCGATGCGCGCAAGGCAGCGGCAGGACTGCCCGCCAGCTCGATCCCCGCGCCGACTGCCGGGGATCCGAACGTGTTTCTGGTGACCCTGCCCGACGACATGCTGCCGGACCTGTTTCCCGCCGTGGCGCTCCGTGCCTGCGGTGACCGGCCCTATTGCAAGTTCATGGGGTGGGTGGATGCGACCAAGAAGCCGCCGCGCCTGCCGCCGACCGGGGAACAGGCCGCCGCGATGTCGTTCAGCTATCTGCGCGACGAGAAGGTCCACTATGTGAAGGCGCTGTGGAACTGCGACCAGTTCCGCAAATGGGACGGCACGCAATGCATGCGGCGCCCGCTGCCGCTCAAGCCACAGCCGGCGCCCAGCCCTACCGCTGCGGCTGTCTCGCCACCCGGCGACACGACGCCGCTCGACGGTATCCGCCGCAAGGCACCGCCCGCACAGAACAAGGCCGGCGCTGCGGCTCCCGCAACGCCGGCCTCGACTAGTTTCAACAGCGATTAGGCTGCCTTGAACATCACCGGGTCGAGCGCCATCACCGCCTCGCTGCCCGCCTCGATCTTGCGGCGCAGGCCGCTCGCATCGGGAAGGAACCGCTCGGCATAGAAGCGCGCGGTGACCAGCTTGGCCTCGAGGAAGGCGACGTCCTCGGCGCCCTGCGCCAGCCCCTCAGCAGCGGCCTTGGCCATGCGCAGCCACATCAGGCCGAGCGCGACCAGCCCGGTCAGTTGCATGTACGGATAGGCACCCGCACCGACTTCGTTCGGGTTCTTGAACCCGTTCTGCGCCAGCCACATCGTCGCGCCCTGGAGATGGCCCAGCGCCTTTTCCAGCGCCTCGGCGAAGCCCGCGAGCTTTTCATTGCCCTTCGCCGCCGCGACTTCCTCGCCGACGACGCGGAAGAAGGCCTGCACCGCGCGGCCGCCGTTCAGCGCCAGCTTGCGGCCGACCAGGTCCATCGCCTGCACGCCGTTGGTGCCTTCGTAGATCATCGCGATACGGGCATCGCGGACATACTGCTCCATGCCCCATTCGGCGATGTAGCCATGGCCGCCATAGACCTGCTGGCAATCGGTCGCGACCTTGTAGCCGATATCGGTGCCGACGCCCTTGATCACCGGGGTCAGCAGCCCGATCAGGTCGCCGGCGAGCTGGCGCTCTTCCTCGCTCGCGGCGGCATGTTCCATGTCGACCTGAAGCGCCCCCCACAGGCACAGCGCGCGCAGGCCCTCGATCTGCGCCTTGGCCTCCATCAGCATGCGGCGCACGTCGGGATGGACGAACAGCGTGTCCGCCTTCTCCGCCGGCTCCTTCGGGCCAGTGAGGGCGCGGCCCTGGCGACGGTCGCCGGCGTACTGCACCGCGTTCTGCATCGCGACTTCGGCAATGCCGAGGCCCTGCAGGCCGACGCCCAGACGCGCCGCGTTCATCATGATAAACATCGCGGCGAGACCCTTCATCTCCTCGCCGACCAGCCAGCCCTTGGCGCCGTCATAGTTCATCACGCAGGTCGAATTGGCGTGGATGCCCATCTTGTGCTCGATCGAGCCGCAGCTCACGCCGTTGCGCGCGCCGATCGAGCCGTCATCGTTCACCAGGAACTTGGGCACCACGAACAGCGAGATGCCCTTGGTGCTGTCCGGCGCGCCTGGCGTCTTGGCCAGTACCAGGTGGATGATGTTGCTGGTCAGGTCATGCTCGCCCGACGAGATGAAGATCTTGGTGCCGGTGATGCTGTAGGAGCCATCGGCGTTCGGCTCGGCCTTGGTCTTGATGAGGCCCAGATCGGTGCCGCACTGCGGCTCGGTCAGGTTCATCGTGCCGCCCCACTCGCCCGAGATCATCTTGGGCACGTATTTGGCCTTCTGCTCGTCCGAGCCCTTGACCAGCAGCGCGGCGATCGCGCCATGGGTGAGGCCCGGATACATGGCGAAGGCCATGTTGGAGGCGATCATATATTCCTCGAACGCGGTCGCGACGACGTGCGGCATCGCCTGGCCGCCATATTCGGCCGGCGCACTCAGCGTGCCCCAACCGCTCTCGACGAACTGCTTGTAGGCTTCCTTGAAGCCGTCGGGCGTGGTCACGCTGCCGTCGGGATGGCGGGTGCAGCCCTGCTGGTCGCCGCTGTGGTTGATCGGGAACAGCACCTCGGCGACGAACTTGCCGCCTTCCTCCAGCACGGCGTCGACCACGTCGGGCGTCGCCGCCTGGAAGTGCGGCAGGTTGGTGTAGCGATCGAGCCCGATGACCCGATCGAGGACGAAGCGCGTATCGCGCACGGGCGGGGTAAACTGCGGCATTTCAGGTTCCTCAGCGTTCGTTGTCTTTAGTGCTCGTTGTCTTTGCTTTTGATCAGGTCGACGAACTGCGCGAGCTCGGCGATATGCGCATCGATGTCGCGCTTCTGGGCTTCCAGATGCGCGATGCGGTCCATGCAGCGCTCCAGCGTCACCTGCCGTTGCAGCCGGCGGTTATCGCCCAGATCGTAGAGGTCGATCATCTCCTTGATGTCGGCCAGGCTGAAGCCGACGCGTTTGCCGCGCAGGATCCAGGCGAGCCGGGCGCGATCGCGGTGCGTGTAGATGCGCTGGGTGCCGCGCCGCTCGGGCGCGATCAGCCCCTCATCCTCGTAGAAGCGAAGCGCACGGGGAGTGACCCCGAACTCGGCGCACAAGTCGGAAATGGAGAAGGCGTCGCGGTCGGGACGCGGTTCGATCGGCGCCAGGGCCTCGATCGGAGCGGCAGCAGCGTTCATACTGCTTTTGTAGTTTACCCTTACGTGAACGTCAAGTGGCGTGTGCTAGTTCTTCGGCGGCTTGGTGCTCCCGTTGAAGCGGGCGCGGACGATGTCTTCGTGGAGCAGGATGGAACGGGTCTGGAGCTCGGCGGCCTCGCTCTCGCTGAGCCCGTCGCTCGAAAGCCGCTCGGCGATGTTGCCGTTGACGGTATCCGCGCGACCCAGCTGCCGCGCTTCGCCGCGGGTCAGCTGGCCGCTGCGCTCGCCGGTGCGGATCTCGCTGCGCGCGGTGCGCGGCTGCGTGGGTACATGGATCCCGCGCCCGGCGAAGCTGCCGCCGGCGCTGGAGGGTACGGGGCCACCCCAGATCTGAGCAGAGGCGGGGAAGGCAGCGACCAGGAAGGCGACACTCGCAAGGACCAGAACACGCATCGGCGCTCTCCTGACAG
Organism: Sphingomonas sp. NFR04; assembly: GCF_900114095.1. GTDB lineage: Bacteria > Pseudomonadota > Alphaproteobacteria > Sphingomonadales > Sphingomonadaceae > Sphingomonas. The sequence continues at coordinate 301,107 of NZ_FORV01000002.1, forward strand.
GACTGCCGATCGGTCCCGGCAGCGGGGCGAGAGGGTATCACATGCGGGCGGGGCGTCTACTCCCCGCAGAGTGCATGCCCGTCGGCGTCGCGCATCGCCTGCGCCTCGGGCACCGACTCGCCCAGCCGCGCGAACTGCGCCCCCGCCAGCGCCGCTCGGCCGGTGCAGAGCTGCGCGCACGCCTTTGGCAAGGCACCCGGCAACGCGAGGTGATCCCCGTCGAAGCGCGCGGTGAAACGGCAGCCGCCATCGGCCCCGAGGGTCAGGGCAAGCCCCTCCCCGTCCCGCCGCACCGATCCGGTCGCGCGGCAGCCATTGCCTTCGCCATAGTCGATGACGATGCCGATACGGTGCGCGGCGCCGGCCGGCACGATGCAGAGCCGGTCGGGCCCGCGCGCATAGGCGCCGGCGATGCTCACCTGTCCAGGATCGCGCACCAGCCCGCGCTGGATCGCGGCATTCTCCAGATCGGCGGCAGTAGCGGAAGGTCCAGGCGCAGGCCCGCCGCACGCGGCGAGCCCCAGCAGCAGCGCCAGCCCCGCGCGCCTCATGCGTCGCGCACCAGCGCTCCGTTCTCGATCCGCCGGTAGAAGCAACTCGCCGCACCCGTGTGGCAGGCGGGGCCATGCGGCTCGACGCGCAGCCAGACCGCGTCCTGGTCGCAATCGATCCGCGCCTCGACGAGGTGGAGGAAGTGGCCCGAGGTCTCGCCCTTGGTCCAGAGCCGACCGCGGCTGCGCGACCAGAAGGTGGCCTTGCCGGTCTCCAGCGTCACCGCCAGCGCCTCGGCGTTCATGTGCGCGAGCATCAGCACCTCGCCGGTGGTGGCATGGGTGGCGACGGCGGTGATCAGGCCGTTGGCGTCATATTTCGGGTCGAGCGCGGCGCCCGTTTCGCGGTTTTCGGTCACCGGCGCGCTGTAGCGGGGTTCTGGGCGGTCGTCATCCCTCGCATCTCCCCTCGGCGCGGTTTAGAGGCCGGCGCGTCCTGCGTCGAAAGGAGATGATTTTGATCCTGTTTGCCTTGGCCCCGCTCCTCCTCGCGGCGGCGCCTCTGCCCGCGCAGTCCGGCCCCAGCTTCGCCTGCTCCACCGCCGCGACGCCGATCGAAAAGGCGATCTGCGCCAACCCGAAGCTTGCTGCGCTCGACCGCGAAATGGCACAGATGTTCGGGATCGCCAAGGAAAGCGCGTTCGGCAGCGGGCCGTCCAACCAGCTCGCCGCTCAGCGCGCCGCACTGCAGGACATGCGCGCCTGCAAGCCGCCGCTGAACGTCTGCCTCGAAACACGCTACGCGCTCCGCAATCAGGAACTGGCAATCGCGGCGCTTCCCAAGGCACCCGCCACCGCGCTGCCGGTGCTGCGCCGGAGCGACCCGGCCTTCGCACCGATCCTGGAGGCGGTGCAGCTCTGGTCCGAAGCGCCGGCCGACGCCGACTGGTCCGCGCCAGAACGCGCGCAAAGCCGCACCCGCATCGCCGCGTTGCTCAAGCCCTATCTTACCGGCCTCCAGACCAATGCGGACCAGTCGTTCGGCAATTCGATCCTGCGCGAACCCGGCACCGACGGCATCACCGTGAAGACGATCGACGACCTGTTCCGCTCCGATCGCCACTTCGCCGCGTTCCTCAACGTGCTCGGCCCCTATCTCGACGAACCCAAGCTCTCGGGCGCGCCGCGCACGCTGCCCTGCGCCGCGATCGTCCGGCATCCGAAGCTGCTCGACGCCACCGGCCCGGTGTTCGGATCGACGATGGACAATTTCGTCTTCCGCAACGATTGCAGCGACACCCTGCCCCCGCTGCCCTCGCTGGCAGCGCTGCAGACCAAGCTGTTCCGCAGCTGGCCGGAATGCGAGGGCACGATCCGCTACATGGCGTACAGCAGCTTCAACCGCGACGTCGACGCGGCGCGGCTGGGCGTGGTCGAGCCCGGGAAGGCCAAGCTCCTGCCCGCGCGCGAGGGGGTGACCAAGGCGGATCTGGACGGCGTCGAACGCGATCTTACCGCCTATTACGCTACCTATCTGCACCGCGCCCCGGCAGCTGCCGCGACGATGGCCCGCGGCGCGCTCTCCCAGCTGATGACCGACGCGCATCAATGTGAATAGCGCGCGACCCGCAGCGTTGTTCGCCGACCCGACGATTTGTTGTTGCAGCATTCTCGTGAAGATGCCCAAATCGACACCCGGCGCTGTGGCGAGGAGGCGTTTCGGCAATGGACTCCGAGAAGATCTGGCGACTTTGGCGTGCAAAGGGCATGAAAGCCGCGCTGATTACGGTCGGCACCGCGGTGCTTTTCGGGACGGTCGACAGTTTCACTTCGCGGGTGATCCCATCGATCGTCCAATATGCCGACGATTCCCTTTCTCCGCCCGGCTTCTTGCTCCACTTCAAGACGCCCGTCACGCTGTCGGCGATAAAGGTTTCGAAGGTAGGTGCTGCGGTACCGCTACCGACTGGATCGATAACACCCGTGCGGGCGGCGATACGAGGAACCCCGGGCAATTACGACCTGTCGTTGGAGCGCGATTTTCGAGGCAGCAAGCAGGTCCTGGATACGGTCATCACCGTTCCCGCGCGCGATGCGATCATACCGATCGATACCGCGGAGGACCAGTGGACCACCGTTGCAGCCATTGAGAGCCTCGACGGCACCAAAACGCCGCTAATGGCACTGGTTCGCCTTGCCGCCGCGCCCGCGGACTGGGACCTCGTCAAGACATTGCCAGCAGATCTTCCGCGCGACATCGTGACGGCAGCGCTGCACGAGGTCGGCGTTTCCGAGATAAAGGACTCGGACCGTGTCGCGCGGTACTGGGAAGCAACGGAAATGGGCGCTCGAGGCAACGTCTCTCCGGACTTGCCTTGGAACGGCACCTTCGTCGCCTATGCAGTTTCGACAGCGAGCATAACGCCGCCGCCCGGATCGCCCGCCGCACGATCCTGGCGTGCGTGGGGGCGTCCCCAATCCTATGACGACGCCGCGCCCGGCTCCGTCGCCCTATTCAACCCTCACCCCGAACGATGGATGGTCGGGATCATCCTGCGAAAGAGGCCGCAGTGTATCGACACGATCCTTGGCAACATCCAGAATCAGGTCGTGATCAGCTGCATCAGTACCCGGCCGGCAGCAATCCGCGCTCCAATCTGAGCGAAGGGGGTTCACTGCTAGCGGCGCTCAATGCTTACGGATCGCCTTCACCAGCTCGTCCTTGTCCATTTTCGATCGCCCCTCGATGCCGATCTCCTTCGCCTCGTCGTACAGCTCGGCCTTGCTGCGCTTCTCCAGCGTGCCGCCGCCCGAATCGAGGCTGCCGTTCGCCTTGGCATTGGCGATGCGCGCTGCCTTCTCCTTCGAGGCGCCCTCGTCGCGAAGCTTCTCGTAGAGGTCGTCGTTCTTGATCTGTGCGCCGTGGTCCTTGGCCATGATCGCTCTCCTTTCTCAGGGGGTTAACCTGCAAAAAGGGTAAACGGTCCTTTTCCCTGTGACAGACCGGAGACAAAGCGGGATGAAGCGCCTATATGGCCGGCAACCGTTGCCGTTCCCCCCGAGGGCCAATGCTTACCACACACCCGTTCGATGACGACAAGCTGCGCGAAGAGTGCGGCGTATTCGGCGTTTCCAACAGCGAAGGCGCGGCCGCGATGGTCGCGCTGGGGCTGCACGCGCTCCAGCACCGCGGCCAGGAGGCGGCGGGCATAACTAGTTGGGATGGGCATCAGTTCCACACCCACCGCGCGATGGGCCATGTCGCCGGCAATTTCGATCGCGACGACGTGATCCGCTCGCTCGCCGGCACCACCGCCTGCGGCCATGTCCGCTACGCCACCACCGGCGGCTCGGCGATCCGCAACGTCCAGCCGCTCTATGCCGAGCTGGCCAGCGGCGGCTTCGCCATCGCGCATAATGGCAACATCTCCAACGCGATGCGGCTGCGGCGCGATCTCGTCCGCCGCGGCGCGATCTTCCAGTCGACCTCGGATACCGAGGTGATCATTCACCTCGTCGCCACCTCGCAATACCGCACGCTGATCGACCGGTTCATCGATGCGCTCAAGCAGGTCGAGGGCGCCTACTCCCTCATCGTGATGACGCCCGAGGGCATGATCGCCTGCCGCGATCCGCTCGGCATCCGCCCGCTGGTGATGGGCCGCCAGGGCGAGTCGGTGGTCTTCGCCTCCGAAACCGTCGCGCTCGACGTATGCGACGCGCAATATGTCCGCGATGTCGAGCCGGGCGAGCTGGTGATCGTCAAGGCCAATGGCGAGATGACCAGCCACAAGCCGTTCGCGCCCCAGGCGCCGCGGCCGTGCATCTTCGAATATGTCTATTTCTCGCGTCCCGATTCGATCAGCGACGATCGCTCGGTCTATTCGGTCCGCAAGGCGATCGGCGCGCAGCTGGCGATCGAATCGCCGGTCGAAGCCGACCTCGTCGTGCCGGTGCCCGATTCGGGCGTGCCGGCGGCGATCGGCTATGCGCAGCAATCGGGCATTCCGTTCGAGCTGGGCATCATCCGCTCGCATTATGTCGGCCGCACCTTCATCCAGCCGGGCGACAAGGTCCGGCACCTCGGCGTCAAGCTGAAGCACAATGCCAATCGCGACCTGATCGCCGGCAAGCGCATCGTGCTGATCGACGATTCGATCGTGCGCGGCACCACCAGCCTCAAGATCGTGCAGATGATGCACGACGCCGGCGCGAAGGAAGTGCATATGCGCATCGCCTCGCCGCCGACCCGCCACAGCTGCTTCTACGGCGTCGACACGCCTGAGCGCGCCAAGCTGCTCGCCGCGAAGATGGATGTGGGCGGGATGACCGACTTCATCCATGCCGACAGCCTGGCCTTCGTCTCGATCGACGGGCTGTACAAGGCGCTGGGCGAGGCGCGCCGCGCCGACATCCATCCCAAATATTGCGACGCTTGCTTCACCGGCGACTATCCGACGACGCTGACCGACCAGGACGAGCTGGCACCGCCGCCGGACCAGCTGGCGCTGCTCGCCGAGAAGGTCGGCTGAACCAGTGAGCGAAGGTCCGCTGGCGGGACAGACCGCCCTCGTCACCGGCGCCAGCCGCGGCATCGGCGCGGCGACGGCGATCGCGCTGGGCGCCGCCGGTGCCCATGTCATCCTCACTGCCCGTACCGCGGGTGGGCTGGAGGAGGTCGAGGACGCCATCTTCCAGGCCGGCGGCAACGCGACGATCGCGCCGCTCGACCTGGCAGAGCATGACGCGATCGGCCGCCTGGCCGGCGCGATCGGCGAGCGCTGGCCGACGCTCGACATGCTGGTGCTCAACGCCGGCATGCTCGGCACGTTGAGCGCGGTGAACGCGATCGACTTCGCCGAATTCGCCAAGGTGCTGACGCTCAACGTCAGCGCACAGGCCGCGATGCTGGCGGCGTTCGATCCGATGCTGCGCAAGGCCCCGGCCGCGCGGGTGCTGGGCGTCACGTCCAGCGTCGGCCGCACGCCGCGCGCGTACTGGGGCGTCTATGGCGCCTCCAAGGCGGCTTTCGAGAATCTGCTGCTCAGCTACGGGCACGAGCTCGAGAATGTCAGCCAGGTCCGGGTCGGCATCGTCGATCCCGGCGCCACCCGCACCAAGATGCGCGCGCGCGCCTTCCCGGGCGAGGATCCGGCGACCGTGAAGGCGCCCGAGGTGGTCGCCGAACGCATTGTCGCGCTGATGGCCGGCGGGTTCGAGCGCGGCCATTTCGAGCGGGTCGGCTGAAGCCCTAGTTTTCGTCGTCCCCGTCCTTGGCGGCGGGGCTTGGTGCCGGGGCGGGCTTGGCGCAGGCGCAGCGAGCCCCCGGCGGCTTTCGCGTCGGCGCGGTCGTCGCGAACTCGGTGCGGGTGAGCGTGCCCGACTTGTCGGCATCGGCGCCGGTGAACTTGGCGATCGACTTGGCCGCCCATTCCTCGAAGCTCAGCCTGCCGTCGCCATTGGTGTCGAGCCTGGCGAAGGCCTTGTGGCGGGCGGCGAAATATTCGTCGCGACTCACCGCGTCGTTGCGGTCCTTGTCATAGCGGTCGAACCGCTTCTGCTCGCGGGTCTTGGCATCGGCCTCGGGCGCGGCCTCGGGCAGCGGCGTGGTCGTGCCCGCCGCGGCCGGGGCCGGCTGGAGCACCGCCGCGAGCGGCCCGCGGGCCGGCCCATGCTGGAACAGCAGAAATCCTCCGAACGCCAGCAACAACGCCGCACCGGCGCCCACCGCATATCGCCACATGCCCATCCCCTCCCCCGAAGGAGAGGAGAGCCTACACCTTCAAGGGGATGCAGCCAAGACCTAACGCCCGCTGAGCCGATGCCAAAGCAGCCGCGCGACTCGTTTCGGCGCGCCGATCGGCAGGGGCGCATCGAACGGCAGGTCCAGGTCCATCCGCGCCCGGTGCGCCATCGCACCGAGCGCGCGGCCGTTGCGGCTCCAACGGCGGCCGAGTGCCTCGGCCAGCTTCGGCGCGGCGAGGCTGCGGGCGGCATCGGCCTCCGCGCCATCGCCGAGGTGGCGGGCGAGATCGGCGAGCGCCCAGCCCTCGCCGCCCAGCGCCAGCGGATCGCCCTGGGCACCCAGCACGGTACCGGCCGCGACGAACAGGCTCCCCCGCCCCGCCGCATAGCGGGCGAGCGCGAGGCCATCGAGCGCCTCTTCCTCGACCAGCACTTCCCACCCATGGACGATCGGCACCAGCGAGGCGCCAGTGACGCCACGCGGCAGCACCTCGGCGGCGAGCCCGCGCAGCACCGGCTCGGCCGGCGGTGGCGCGGTGTCGAGCTTGGCCAGCGCCTCGCGCCACCAGGCGAGCCGCAACTGGCCGACCGCAGGCGCGCTGGTGGTGCGCAGCAGCTGCGCCAGCGCCTCATCCAGCGCCAGCAGCGCAGCGAGCGCGGGGCGCCCGGCGGCAGGCGCATAGGAGAGGATCAGCGCCCGTTCGGGGTCTTCGGGGGGCATGTTTAGGGAAGCGTTCACCCCTTCCCTCTATGGCGGGAGCATCGGCGACGGAAGAGCGAAGGCTCGCGTGCCCTGGGGTTTCGATCGATCGTCATGCGCAGAACGGTTCTCGAGCGGTTTCAGCGGTGCTTCTTCGGGACGACTCCGAAGGGCGGCCTGCTCGCGCGCCTGCGCGGCAATGTCGCCGGCAACACGCTGGCGATGATGGCGATCGCGCTGATCCCGCTGCTGTTCATCGCCGGCTCGGCCATCGACACCGCGCGGCTCTACATGGTCAAGAACCGCCTGCAGCAGGCCTGCGACGCGGGTGCGCTTGCCGGGCGACGGTTCATGTTGTCGAGCAGTTCGACGACGCTGGATGCCAATGCGACGACGCAGGCCAACGCGTTCTTCTCCAACAATTTCAAGCTCGGGCTGTTCGGCACCAAGTCGGTGACGTTCACGCCTTCCAAGACCAGCGAGAACCAGGTCGCCGGCACCGCCACCGCGACCGTGCCGATGACGCTCACCGGCATGATGGGCTTCCGCGACCAGGCGCTGACGGTGAATTGCGAGGCGCGCTATGATGTCGCGGATACAGACATCATGTTCGTGCTGGATACGACGGGTTCGATGGCGTGCCTGGCGTCCGATACGAACGGCTGCAACCCGGTCATTTACAGCTATACACGGCCATCCGATCCCGATGCTCCAGACTATGGCGGCACCGGCTACGCTTCGACGGAGAAATCCGGCTCCAAGATTTCGGGCCTGCGCCAAGCGGTGCTGAACTTCTACGACACCTTGGCAGCGGCAGTCGATCCCGCAACCCACCTGCGGTACGGCTTCGTGACCTATACGTCGACCGTGAATGCCGGCTATGCGGTAACAGCTGTTTCCCCGGACTATATCGTCAACAGCTGGACCTATAACAGCCGCCGTCTGGCAGGCGACGCCAATACGGGCACAGCCAAGACCAGTACGGATTCAAGCAAGAACGCCAGCAAGTGCAACGCATATTCCGTTCGTAGTCCGGTGACTGGGTACACGACCTCCGGCAGCGCGACGCGGACCTATGGCACCTGGGACAGCAGCAACAACAGCTGCACGATCACCGAACAGCCCTTGAAGCCGAAATGGACGTACGAAAAGGTGACCTATGACACCAGCCAGTACAAGCTCGGCAACACCGTCGCCGATCCGACGAAGGTGACGGGAGCTACGTCGCGATGGCTCGGCTGCCTAGAAGAACGGGACACAACGGCCAGCAGCAGCTTCGATTATGCGAACCTGCCGTACGACCTCAACCCAGACTTCGTCCCGTCGAGCGATGCTACTCGATGGCGGCCGATGTGGCCGGACGTGGTCTATTATCGCGGCAACAACAGCAGTGTCACCTATTCGGGCAACAGCAGCAACCCCTTGGGGGACGACACCACCGGCAATTACTATCCCGTCATGGCCGTTGCTGCCAATGGCCAGGTGTCTTGCGGCAAACCCGCCAAACGGCTGCGGACGATGACGCGGACCGACGTCAGCAACTACGTCAATGCGGCCGATTTCGTACCCATGGGCGGTACCTATCACGACACGGGCATGATCTGGGGCACGCGGCTGCTCTCCCCAACGGGCATCTTCTCGAATGATACGGGCGCATGGCCGGGCCGCAACCCGCCGAAGCGCTACATCGTGTTCATGACCGACGGTGACATGCAGCCAAGCATGTGCCTGTACGGCATGTACGGCATCGAGAACTACGACAAGCGCGTCGCCAATGTCGGCTACCAATCCAGTTGTTCGAGCAGTACCCAGCTCAACAACCATTACGCCCGCTTCCTCGCCGCCTGCGCGGCAGCCAAGGCGCGCAACATCTCGATCTTCGTCGTCGGCTTCGGGCAAACGCTGACGTCGCAGCTCACCCAATGCGCCACGCCGGGGCAGGCTTTCTATGCGGCGAACAATGCGTCGCTAGACGCCGCCTTCCAGACGATTGCCAAGCGCGTCGCGATGCTACGGGTCAGCAAATGACGCGCCCCCTCGCCTCCGACGAGCACGGCGCCACGCTGGTCGAGTTCGCGATTCTGCTGCCGGTGCTGCTTGGGCTGCTGATGGGGCTGATGGACCTGTGCTACCAGGCCTATGTCCAGGCGGTGCTCGAAGGCGCGGTGCAGAAGGCAGCCCGCGACTCCACCATCGAGGCCGCTGATATCGCCACCATCGACAATCGGGTGATCGCCGCGGTCCGCCAGGTTGCCGGCAAGGCGACCGTCACCCCCAGCCGGCTGTTCTATTCCAGCTTCTCGGTGATCAAGCCCGAGGACTTTGTCGACGGCAACGGCAACAACAAATATGATTTCGGCGAGTGCTTCACCGACATCAACGGCAACGGCCAATGGGACATGGATCCCGGCCGCGCCGGCCAGGGCGGCGCCAGCGACGTGACGATCTACAAGGTCACAGCGACCTATACGCGAATCTTTCCCGTCGCGCGGCTGATAGGGCTCAGCAACCAGGTGGTGCTCACCGCCGCGACCCGCTTCAAGAACCAGCCCTATGGCACCCAGTCCATCCCGATGCCGCAGAAGATCTCGTGCTCATGATCATGCGCCCGCTGCTCCGGCGCCTGATCGCCGCACGCTCCGGCGCCGCCCTGCTCGAATTCGCGCTCGGGCTGCCGATTGTGCTGACCGCGGGCCTATGGGCGGCCGAGCTGACCAACTACGCGATCACCAACCAGCGGCTCAGCCAGATCGCATTGGCGCTAGCCGACAATGCCAGCCGGGTCGGCGAGTTCAAGGGCACCGGCTTCACCCAGCTGCGCGAAGTCGACCTCAACGACGTGCTGCTTGCCGCGAAGCAGCAAGGCGCTCCGCTCAACCTCACCGCCAACGGGCGCATCACTCTGTCCAGCCTGGAGAATAGCGGCGGCACCCAACGCATCCACTGGCAGCGCTGCATCGGGGCGAAGAGCGGCGCCACCTACGACTCGCACTATGGGAAGACGGTGAAGGCGGACGGCGTCACCTATGATCCGGACGCGGGCGTGAACACGGCCAGCTCGGGCGACAACAGCAGCCAGCACCCCGGCACGCTAGCCCCGAACGGCATGGGCGAGAACGGCGCACAGGTGAGCGCGCCGGCGGATTCCGGGGTCATGTTCGTCGAGATCAATTATCTCTACACGCCGCTGGTTGGCAAAGGTTGGTTCACCAGCACCAAGACGATGCGCTACGTCGCATCGTTCGTCGTCCGCGATAATCGCGATTACGGCCAGGTCTACAATCCAGTGACGACGCCGACGACCAACCGCCTGACCTGCGACCTCTACGGCGCCTGACGAAAAAGGCCCGCCCGACGGGGTGTCGGACGGGCCTGTTTTCTGCTCGCTGGCAGAAGATCAGCGATAGGTGACCTTCTTCACGACCGCGACGGCCTTGTCCGCCGTCACCATCGCGAGCTTCTCGAGGTTCGCCGCGTACGGAAGCGGCACGTCCTCGTTGGTCACGCGCAGCACCGGCGCGTCGAGGTCGTCGAAGCCCTCTTCCATCACGAAAGCGGCGACTTCCGACGCGATCGAGCAGGTGGGCCAGCCTTCCTCGACCACCACGATGCGGTTGGTCTTCTTCAGGCTCTCCAGCACGGTCTGCTTGTCGAGCGGGCGAAGCGTGCGCAGATCGATCACCTCGGCGTCGACGCCTTCCGCTGCCAGCTTCTCGGCGGCTTCCAGGGCCACGCCCACGCCGATCGAGTAGCTCACCAGCGTGACGTCCTTGCCCTCGCGCATGATGCGGGCCTTGCCGATCGGCAGGACGTAATCGTCGAGCTTCGGCACGTCGAAGCTGCGGCCGTACATCAGCTCGTTCTCGAGGAACACGACCGGATCCTGGCTGCGGATCGCCGCCTTGAGCAGGCCCTTGGCATCGGCCGAGTCATAGGGCGCGATCACGATCAGGCCGGGGACGCTGGCATACCAGGGGGCATAGTTCTGGCTATGCTGCGCGCCGACGCGGCTCGCCGAGCCGTTGGGTCCGCGGAACACGATCGGGCAGCGCATCTGGCCCCCGGACATATAGTTGGTCTTGGCCGCCGAGTTGATGATGTGGTCGATCGCCTGCATGGCGAAGTTGAACGTCATGAACTCGATGATCGGCTTCAGGCCGCCCATCGCCGCGCCGGTGCCGACGCCGGCAAAGCCGTACTCGGTGATCGGCGTGTCGATGACGCGCTTGGGACCGAATTCGTCGAGCAGACCCTGGGTCACCTTATAGGCGCCCTGATACTCGGCGACTTCCTCGCCCATCACGAAGATGCGCGGATCGCTCCGCATTTCCTCGGCCATCGCGTCGCGCAGCGCTTCGCGGACCGTGGTCTTCACCATCTCGGTGCCGGCGGGCACGGCGGGATCGGCTGGACGCGTCTTTTCGACGGCGGCGGTCAGCTGGGCGGTGCCGGTTTCCGGTGCCTTGGCGGGCGCCGGGGTCGGCTCGGTCTGCTGGCTGGCCGGGGCCGGCGCGGCGGCGGCGGTCGAGGCGTCCTCGCCCTCGCCCGCGATCATCGCGATCACGGTGCCGACCTTCACGTTGTCCGTGCCCTCGGCAACCAGGATCTTGGCAATCGTGCCTTCGTCGACGGCTTCGAATTCCATCGTCGCCTTGTCGGTCTCGATCTCGGCGAGGATGTCGCCGGATTTCACGACGTCACCTTCCTTGACCAGCCACTTGGCGAGCGTGCCCTCTTCCATGGTCGGCGAGAGCGCCGGCATCTTGAGTTCGATCGCCATCTCAGTAGGTCTCCACCAGCACGTCGGTATAGAGTTCGGCCGGATCGGGCTCCGGCGTCTGTTCGGCGAAGTCCGCCGATTCGTTCACGATCTTGCGGATCTCGGCCTCGAGCGGCTTGAGCTGCTCTTCGGTCACGCCCATCGTCTCGAGCTCGCGCTTCACCGCCTCGATCGGGTCCGACTTGTCGCGGACCGACTGGACTTCCTCGCGGCTGCGATATTTGGCAGGATCGGACATCGAGTGGCCACGGTACCGGTAGGTCTTCATCTCGAGGATGATCGGGCCCTTGCCGGCGCGCACCCAGGCGAGCGCCTCTTCGGCGGCACCGCGGCAGGCGAGAACGTCCATGCCGTCCACCTGGATGCCGGGGATGCGGAAGCTCTCGCCGCGCTTGTACAGCTGGTCCTCGGCCGAGGAGCGGTTGACGCTGGTGCCCATGGCATACTGGTTGTTCTCGATCACGTAGATGATCGGGAGCTTCCACAGCTCGGCCATGTTGAACGATTCGTACACCTGGCCCTGGTTCGCGGCGCCGTCGCCGAAATAGGCCATGGCGACGCCGCCATCCTCGTTATACTTGTGCGCGAAGGCGAGGCCCGTGCCGAGCGAGACCTGCGCGCCGACGATGCCGTGGCCGCCGTAGAACTTCTTCTCGGTCGAGAACATGTGCATCGAGCCGCCCTTGCCGCGCGAGATGCCCGCGCCGCGACCGGTCAGCTCGGCCATGATTACCTTGGGATCGATACCGTAGGCGAGCATGTGGCCATGGTCGCGATAGCCGGTGATCACCGAGTCCTTCTCGCCGTCCAGCGCCGACTGCAGGCCGACCGCAACGGCTTCCTGGCCGATGTAGAGGTGGCAGAAGCCGCCGATGAAGCCGAGGCCGTAGAGCTGGCCCGCCTTCTCTTCGAAGCGGCGGATCAACAGCATCTGCCGATAGAATTCGAGCAGCTGTTCCTTCGAGGCCTTGAACCGTTCCGGTTCGCTGGGCCGCTCGCGATTCGGTACGGCGGGTGGGGTCGGTGCGTTGCGTGCCGGTGCTTTGGCCACGATCAGATATTCCTCATCCGGGGAGGGGAAAGGCGGGTGCCTATACGCGCGTTTTCGCAAAGCTTGCAACCGACGCGCGGGCCAGGCCCACGTTCATCCGCCCTAAGGTGCTCGGCCGTGGCTGGCAACAGGTGCCGCTACGGCGATCACTTCTTGTCGAGCGGGATGATCACTTCGTCGGGGCGGACGACGTTAAGCTGCTTGCGGGCAAGCTCGTCGACCATGTCGGGATCGGCGCCGTGCTTCGGATCGAGCAGATCGACTCGATTCTTGAGCTCGGCACGCTTCTTGTCGAGCAGCGCATAGTCGCGCTGCTTGGCGGCAAGCTCGTGCTGCACTTCCTTGGCGGCGACGATCCCGTTGGGCCCCAGAACCGCGTTATAGGCGAAGAAGCCGATGGCGATCAGCGCCGCAGCGGGAAGCCCCGCGCGGCGCAGCAGCGTGGACATGGGCGAAGCGCGCTTCATGCCCGTGTTTTTCGCTGATCGATCGGCTCTTAGCAAGATTGCGGTTCCTACCTAGGTCAGGCGCGGCGCAGCACCGAACGGCCGGCATAGACCGCCGCGTCGCCCAGCTCTTCCTCGATGCGGATCAGCTGGTTGTACTTGGCGAGCCGGTCCGAGCGCGCGAGGCTGCCGGTCTTGATCTGGCCGCAGTTGGTGGCGACCGCGAGATCGGCGATCGTCGCGTCCTCGGTCTCGCCCGAACGGTGCGACATGACGGCCGTGTAGGACGAGCGCTGGGCAAGGCTGACGGCCTCCAGCGTCTCGGTCAGCGTGCCGATCTGGTTGACCTTCACCAGCAGCGAGTTGGCGGTGCCGCTCTCGATGCCGCGCAGCAGGCGCTCGGGGTTGGTGACGAACAGGTCGTCGCCGACCAGCTGCACCTTGCCGCCGAGCAGGTCGGTCAGCGCCTTCCAACCTTCCCAATCGTCCTCGGCCATGCCGTCCTCGATCGAGAAGATCGGATAGTCGGCGGCGAGCTTCGCCAGGAACTCGGCATTTTCCATCGAGGACAGCGTCTTGCCCTCGCCCACCATCTTGTAGGCGCCGTCCTTGAAGTACTCGGTGGCGGCGCAGTCGAGCGCGAGCATCACGTCGTCACCGGGCTTGTAGCCGGCGGCCTCGATGCTGGTCATGATGAAGTCGAGCGCTTCGGTGGTCGAGGCGATGTTCGGCGCGAAGCCGCCCTCGTCGCCCACGCCGGTCGCCAGACCCTTCTCGTGCAGCTTCTTCTTCAGCGTGTGGAAGATTTCCGAACCGCAGCGCACCGCCTCGACGATGTTCTCGGCGCCGACCGGCACGATCATGAATTCCTGGAAATCGATCGGGTTGTCGGCATGCTCGCCGCCGTTGATGATGTTCATCATCGGCACCGGCAGGACGTGCGCGTTGACGCCGCCGACATAGCGATAGAGCGGCAGCCCGCGCGCATCGGCCGCGGCCTTGGCGGCGGCGAGGCTGACGCCGAGGATGGCGTTGGCGCCCAGGCGGCCTTTGTTGGCGGTGCCGTCCAGCTCGATCATGGTGCGGTCGAGATCGGCCTGATCTTCGGCGTCGAGGCCGAGAACTGCCTCGGCAATCTCTCCGTTCACCGCATCGACGGCGCCTTCGACGCCCTTGCCGAGCCAGCGGGACTTGTCGCCGTCGCGCTTTTCCACCGCCTCATGGGCACCGGTGGAGGCGCCCGAAGGCACGGCGGCCCGGCCGAAGCTGCCATCGTCCAGCAGGACATCCACTTCCACCGTGGGGTTGCCACGGCTGTCGAGAATCTGGCGGGCGTGGACGTCGATGATTGCGGTCACGTCATGGTCTCCGTAACATGTCAGGAATGGGGCGCGCGGTGCCTCTAGCGGTTCGCAAGGGAACTCGCAAACGGGGCCGTTGTTGTTTCGGCGCGACATGGAGGGTTTTTGATCATGGCAGACGAAACGGCCAACATTGCGGGCGATCCGCTCGCAGGCAACATGGGTGAAACCGGCGCGGCAAGCGGCGGCACCGAAGGCGGCACGGGTGCGGAGGGCAGCAGCTTCACGCGCAATGCCTCGGACACGATTCGCGAGGAAGCGGCCAAATACGCCGACCAGGCCAAGGAGCACATCCTCGGCTTCGCCGGCACCGGCAAGGACCGCGCGACCAGCGCGCTCGACGAAGTCGCCGAGATGATGCGCACCGCGGCGGGCGACGTCGATGCAAAGCTCGGCGCGCAGTACGGCCAATACGCCCGCACCGCAGCCGACGGCATCGCCGGCTTCGCGGATTCGCTCCGCGGCAAGGAAGTGAACGAGCTGCTCGACGAAGCGACCGAGTTCGTGAAGAAGAGCCCGGCGATCGCGGTCGGCACCGCGGCGGCGCTCGGCTTCGTGCTGGCGCGCGTGATCAAGTCGGGCATCGAGGCTTCGGGCACGACCACGACAGGCACCGACACCACCGCGGCGGCTCCCAAGGCCAACACGCCGTCGACCGACGACCTCAAGGTCGAACCGGCCGGCTTCGGCAGCGGTTCGTCGGCGTCGCCCGGCACCACCCAGAGCTAAGGACGGGCAGCACAGGGCATGGACGCCCCCCGAACGGAAGACGCCGGCATCGGTGAGCTGATCGGCCAGCTCACCGAAGACGCCAAGGACTATGCCCGCGCCGAGGTCGACTATTTCAAAGCCGTTGCCCAAGCCAAGGTGACCGAAGTCAAGGGCGCGGCGATTGCCGCCGTCCTGGCCCTCGCGCTCGCTTTGGCGGCGGCGATCGGGCTGATCGTCGGCGCGATCCTCACGCTGGCGACCCTGGTCGGCCCCGGCTGGGCAACGCTGATCGTCGTCGGCGTCAGTCTCGTCGTGGCGGCGCTGCTCGGCTGGGCGGCGGCGCGGGGCATCCGCAAGGCGATGGGAGCGCAGGCATGACTTTACCCCGCGATCCCGACGCCGCCCGGGCGCGTGCCCGCGCGGCCCGCGACAAGCTGATGGGAACGGTCGGCACGATCCAGGAACGGCTCAAGCCGCGCAACATCGCGCAGGAAGCGATGGAGAATGCCAAGCAGAGCGTCACCACGATTGCCCGCGAGGGCACCGAGGCGGTGCGCGAACGGCCATGGCTCGCCGCTGCGGTGACGAGCGGCATCGGCCTGGTGCTGGCGCGCGGCTGGATCGTCGACATTTTCCGCAAGGGCAAACACGAAACCGCCGAACCGCCCAAGGGTTCGGACCACAAAGACAGCAATGCAGAAGGATGACGCCATGAGCACCGAAACCGAAACCGGATCGCGCCTCACCGAAAACCCCGCGCTGCTGCTCGTCGGCGGCGTCGCGGTGGGCGTGGTGATCGGCATGCTGCTGCCGCGCTTCGAGCGCGAAAAGGCGGCGCTGGAGCCGATCGGTCGCAAGCTGGCCGACGGCGCCGCCGCCGCGGTGCAGGCCGCCAAGGACAGCGGCCGCGAGCAGATCGAATCGCTGATCCCGAACAGCGACGCCACCAAGGAACGCGTCTCGGCGCTGTTCGGCACGGTGATCGACGCCGCCAAGGACGCGACCTCGAAGCGTTGAGCCGCCTATAAGGGGGTTGAGTGCGATGCTGCAGTGCCGGTAAGGGCTGCGGCATCCCCCCACCCCCAGGAGGCGCAATGAGCAAGCTTCACCTGGTCTTCGGCGGCCGCGTTGCCGATCCGACGACCCTCGATTTCGTCGATCCCTCGAAGCTCGACGTGGTCGGCATCTTCCCCGATTATGCGAGCGCCGAAAAGGCGTGGCGCGCCGCAGCACAGCGCACGGTCGACGATGCCGAGATGCGCTATGTGGTGGTGCACCTCCACCGCCTGCTCGATCCGGACGTCGAGGCCGGCAAGGCCTGATCTCCGGGGCGCGACGCGCACTCGCTTGAGTTCGCGCTCGCCCAAACAATCCTCGTCATCCCCGCGAAGGCGGGGATCCATTGGCGCCGATGTCTCGGCTCTTGCTGCGACGCACAGGCGAATGGATCACCGCCTTCGCGGGGATGACGGTGTTTTTGCTGATATTGCAGTCCGCCCTTTAGGGCAGCGGCGCCAGATCGGGCTCCACGAAGCCGCGCCGTGCTTCCACCGAGAATAGCCGCTTACGGCTGTAGAAGCGCAGCGGCCAGTCGCGTCGGCCCATCGGCGACGCCAGCAAGCCGTTCACCCGCGCGGGCAGATCCCCTTCCCCCGCTTCCGCCAGGAACAGCCGCACCCCCGCAACATAGGCGCGCGTGATCGTGTCGTGATAGCCGCCATGATCGTCGTTGACGCCGCCCAGGCTCTCGTTGAAGCGGCGGATCAAGCCACCGATCTCGGCATCCACATCCACGTCCGGCCGCTCGGTCAGCAGGTACAGGCATGCCGCGAGATGCGCCTCGTGCGTCCAGTCCTCGCGCGACAGGGTGCAGGCGAGCAGCCCCTCCCCGATCCGGACGATCGCCGCGGCGCTGGGGAAGCACCGCGGCGGGAGGTCGGCCGTGTCGCTCAGGCGAGCGCCCGCACTCTGGGTGCAGCGGCGCGGACGCCCTCCTCGACATGATTCTCGAACTGCGCGAAATTCTCGACGAACTGGTCGACCAGCCGCTCGGCGGTGGCGTCATAGTCCGCCTTGTCCGGCCAGGTCTCGCGGGGATCGAGAATCGCCGTGTCCACGCCCGGTACCGCCACCGGCACCTCGAAGCCGAAATAGGGATCGACGCGGAACTCGGCCGTGTTGAGGCTCCCGTCGAGTGCCGCATTGAGCAATGCCCGCGTCGCCTTGATCGGCATGCGGTGGCCCACGCCGTACTTGCCGCCGGTCCAGCCGGTGTTGACCAGCCAGCAGGCGACATTGCCCTCGGCGATCCGCTTCTTGAGCAGATTGCCATAGACCGACGGGTGCCGCGGCATGAACGGTGCGCCAAAGCAGGTGGAGAAGGTCGCCTCGGGCTCGGTAACGCCGATCTCGGTGCCGGCCACGCGCGCCGTATAGCCCGAGAGGAAATGGTACATCGCCTGCTCGGGCGTCAGCCGGGCGATCGGCGGGAGCACGCCATACGCATCGGCGGTGAGGAAGATCATGTTCTTCGGCACCGGTCCGAGATTGTCGGCCGAGGCATTGGGGATGAAGTCGATCGGGTAGGAACCGCGGCTGTTCTCGGCGAGGCTTGCATCGTCGAGATCGAGCGCGCGCGTCTCGGGATCCATCACCACATTCTCCAGCACCGTGCCGAAGCGCTTGGTGGTGGCGAAGATCTCGGGCTCAGCCTCCGGCGACAGGCGGATCATCTTGGCGTAGCAACCGCCCTCGAAGTTGAAGACTGCGGTGTCCGACCAGCCATGCTCGTCGTCGCCGATCAGCGTGCGGCTGGCATCGGCCGACAGGGTCGTCTTACCGGTGCCCGACAGGCCGAAGAAGATCGCGGTGTCGCCTTTGGGGCCGATATTGGCCGAGCAGTGCATCGGCATGATCCCCTGCTCCGGCAGCAGATAGTTGAGCAGCCCGAACACGCTCTTCTTCATCTCGCCGGCATAGGCGGTGCCGCCGATCAGGATCAGCTTGTCGGTGAAATTCACCGCGATCACCGTCTCGCCGCGGGTGCCGTGGCGTGCAGGATCGGCACGGAAGCTCGGCAGGTCGATGATTGTGTATTCCGGCACGAACTCCGCCAGCGCCTCGGCTTCGGGGCGCACCAGCAGCGTGCGGATGAACAGATTGTGCCAGGCCAGCTCGTTGATCACCCGCACCCGCACGCGATGTTCGGGCTGCGAGCCGCCATAAAGGTCCTGCACGAACAGTTCGTCGCGCTTGCCCAATTCGGCGAGGAAATCGGCCTTGAGCGCGGCGAAATGCGCGGGCGTCATTGCCTGGTTGGTCTTGCCCCACCAGACGCTGGTCTCGGTCTCGGCATCGCGGACGATGAACTTGTCCTTCGCCGAGCGCCCGGTATGCTTTCCCGTAGCAACCACCAGCGGACCTTCGGCGGCCAGGTTGCCCTCGCCGCGACGGATCGCGTGCTCGACCAGCGGCGCGGTAATCAGGTTCCAGTGGAGCGTTGCCGATGTGGCAATACCCTGCTCGCCAAGACCATGGCGCGACTGACGCATGTTCAAACCACCCTCCTCAACCATTGTCGCGCTATTTATATGACAAAGCAGATCATTGTCTTGCCGCGCAACTTTATTTCGACTCGTCTCCTGACATGCAGGCGCGGAGGGGGTCAATCCGGGTAAGCGTTGTCGGTCGGTTGAGGCGGAAGAAACTTTGGTCTAACGGGTGTCGATGCTGATTTTGCGCCAGCCCCGGGTAGCAGGATGACCGCCACGATCGCGCTGGTCGATGACGACCGCAACATCCTCACCTCGGTATCGATCGCGCTCCAGACGGAGGGCTTCCTCACCCGCGTCTATTCGGACGGCGAAAGCGCGCTCAAGGCGTTGATCGAGAACCCGCCCGAACTGGCGGTGCTCGACATCAAGATGCCGAAGATGGACGGGCTGGAGCTGCTCCGCCGCCTGCGCGAGAAAAGCCAGATCCCGGTGATCTTCCTCACCAGCAAGGACGACGAGCTGGACGAGGCGCTGGGCCTGGCGATGGGCGCGGACGATTACATCGCCAAGCCCTTCTCGCAGCGGCTGCTGATCGCCCGCATCCGCGCGATACTGCGCCGCACGGAGACGCCGGTGCCCGTCGTCGAAGGCGCGGCCCCGGCCGAGCCCGCCGAGGCACTCGAGCGCGGCCGCCTGAGCATGGACCCGGCGCGCCACAAGGTCACCTGGGGCGGCGTCAACGTGACCCTTACGGTCACCGAATTCCTGATTCTGGAAACGCTCGCCCAGCGCCCGGGCATCGTCAAGACGCGCAACCAGCTGATGGACGCGGCCTATCAGGACGACATCTATGTCGACGATCGCACGATCGACAGCCACATCAAGCGCGTCCGCCGCAAGTTCCGGCAGGTAGACCCGGAGTTCGACGCGATCGAGACGCTGTATGGCGCGGGCTATCGCTTCTCGGATGAATGACGAGCGCGACCTGGCGCTGCGATGGTCGGGCCGGGTCAGCCTCACGCCGCGGATCCTGGCGGTTAACATCTTCGCGCTGGCGCTGCTGTGCGGCGGCTTCTTCTACCTCGACAGCTATCGCAGCCGCATCGTCGACAGCCGCGTCGAGCAGACCAGCCGCGAGGTGCGGCTGATCGCGCAGGCGCTGGCCTCGGCCACCGACAAGCGCCGCGACCTGCTGGTGCTCAGCCTCGCCCGCGACATGGGCACGCGCATCCGCCTCTACGATCCACAGGGCAAGCTGCTCAGCGACAGCCGCGAACTCGGCCTGCGCAACCTGGTGCTGCGCGATCCGGACAAGGATCCGGTAGGCCAGACCATCGCGCGCTTCCTCGATGCGGTGATCGACAAGGTCGCCGGCGCCGACCGCGCGCCCTTGTACCGGGAACACGCCCGCGATGCCGGGCTCGACTGGCCGGACGTGAAGACCGCGCTGGAAACCCACGCCGCCGCCGCGTCGGTCTGGCGCGCCCCCGATCGCACTCCTGTGATCACCGCGGCGGCGCCAATCACCGGGCTTGGCGTGGTGATGACCGCCTCCAACGCCCGCGACATCACCCAGACGGTGCGGATCGAGCGCTACCGGCTCGGCGTCGTGCTCGCGATCGTCTCGCTGGTCTCGGTGCTGCTCTCGCTGTTCCTCGCCCGCACCATCGTGCGCCCGCTGCGGCGGCTGGCGCTGGCGGCGATCCGCGTGCGGCTGGGCCGGGCCCGCGAAGTGGTGGTGCCCCGCCTGCCAGAGCGGCGCGACGAGATCGGCATGCTCGCCCGCGCGCTCTCGGACATGAGCGGGGCACTGCGCGCCCGCATCGACGCGACCGAAACCTTCGCCGCCGACGTGACCCACGAGCTGAAGAACCCCCTCGCCTCGCTCCGCTCCGCCGTCGAGGGGCTGTCGAACGTCAAGGATCCCGCCTTGCGCGACCAGCTGCTCGATATCGTCCGCGACGACGTCCATCGGCTCGACCGGCTGATCACCGACATTTCGGAGGCCTCGCGCATCGACGCCCAGCTCAGCCGCACCACCTTCGAGCCGTTCGATCTGGGCGCGTTGATCGCCGCACTGATCGGTCAGCGCGAGACGCGCGGCGTGCCTGGGGAAATCCGCCTCCGCTTCGATCGCCCGCGCGGGCAATCGATGGAAGTGATGGGGGATCCGACCCGGCTGGAACGCGTGTTCGAGAACCTCATCGAGAACGCCCTGTCCTTCTCGCCCCCCGGCGGGCTGATCGCCATCTCGGCGCAGGAGGAAGACGAGATGCTCGCCGTCTGGGTGGAGGATGAAGGCCCCGGCGTGCCCGAGGAAGCGCGCGAGGCGATCTTCCGCCGCTTCCACTCGGTCCGCCCCTCGGCCGAGGCGTTCGGCCAGCATTCCGGCCTCGGGCTTGCCATTGCCCGCACCATCGTCGAAGGCCATCAGGGAAGCATCATCGTGGAATCGCGGGAGGATCGATCGCAGGGCGCACGCTTCGTGGTGCGGCTGCCCTTGGCGGCCCGCGCATGAGCCCGCCCGTCGACCCGCCCGCGCTCCCGGCAGCCTATAACGAGAGCACCATGCAACGGCGTCGCCCCAAACACATTCTGCTCGTCACCGGCATGTCGGGTGCCGGCAAGTCGACCGTGCTGCGCACGCTCGAGGATCTCGGCTGGGAGGTGGTCGACAACCTCCCCCTCCTCCTCCTCAACCGCCTGCTCGATACCGCGCCCGGCGCGGACGGCGGCGACGACGAGCGCCCGCTGGCCCTCGGCCTCGGCACGCAGACGCGTGGCTTCGACGCCGAGAGCATCGTCCAGCGCATCAAGAAGCTGCGCGAGGACCAGGGGCTCGACGTCGGCACGCTGTTCCTCGAATGCAGCGGCGCCGAGCTGATCCGCCGCTTCTCCGAGACCCGTCGCCGCCACCCGCTGGCGCAGGACCGCCCCGCCGAGGACGGCATCGCCCGCGAGCGCGAGCTGCTCGGCCCCCTGCGCCGCTGGGCCAACCGGCTGATCGACACCAGCGACATGAAGGCGAACCAGCTGTCCCAGACGATCCGCGGGATCTTCTCGGCGGATGGCGGCAAGACCACCTTCAGCGTCACCTCCTTCGGCTTTTCCCGCGGGCTGCCGCGCGATGCCGATCTCGTCCTCGACATGCGCTTCCTGCGCAATCCGCACTGGGACCCGGTGCTTCGTCCCGGCACGGGACTCGATGCCGACGTCTCCGCCTATATCCAGGCCGACCCGGCCTATGATGCCGCCATGGCGCAGATCGAGTCGCTGCTGCTGCTCCTCCTCCCCCGCTACCAGGCGGAGGGGAAGGCCTATGTGACGATCGCGTTCGGCTGCACCGGCGGGCGACATCGCTCGGTCCATGTCGCCGAACGGATGGCCCGCCGGTTGCGCGACGAAGGATTTTCGCCCACGGTGACGCACAGAGATTTGCAGACCGCGCCACAGGACTCCCTGGAGGGGGCGCCGGTGTCCATGGCTAGGGGCGGAGAATAGAATGATCGGGTTGGTGCTCGTGACGCACGGACGACTCGCCGAGGAGTTCGTCGTCGCGATGGAACATGTGGTGGGGAAACAGGAGCAGGTCGCCGCGATCTGCATCGGCCCCGAGGATGACATGGAGGGCCGCCGCGCCGATATCGCCGCCGCCATCGGCGCGGTCGATTCGGGCGAAGGCGTGATCGTGCTGAGCGACCTGTTCGGCGGCACCCCCTCCAATCTCGCCATCTCGCTGATGAAGGCCGGCAAGGTCGAGGTGATCGCCGGCATCAGCCTGCCGATGCTGATCCGCCTCGGCAGCGCCCGCAAGACCATGTCCGTCACCGACGCGGTGCTCGCCGCGCGCGACGCCGGCCGCAAATATGTGACGGTCGCGTCGGAAATGCTGGGGCCGCCGCAATGAGCCGGGTGTCGCGCGAGGTCCTCATCGAGAACCAGCGTGGCCTCCACGCCCGCGCCAGCATGGCGTTCGTCACGCTCGCCAGCACCCAGCCCTGCGAGCTCACCGTCGAGAAGGACGGCAACAGCGCCGCCGGCACCTCGATCCTCGACCTGATGATGCTCGGCGCGGCGAAGGGCGACACGATCACCATCTGGGCCGAAGGCGACGGCGCGGACGGCGCGGTGCAGGCGCTGGTGGAACTGGTCGAGGCGCGGTTCAACGAGGAGTGAGGATCTCTTCTTAAGCCCCTCCTCCTGGGAGGAGGGGTTTGGGGGTGGAGGGATGCCAGACCAGAAGTTGGTCTCTGCGAGACACAGCCCCACCCCAACCCCTCCCCTGAAGGGGAGGGGCTAAGCACCACCCCCAACTAGCCCCCGCCCCCATCCCGCCCTATAGCGGCCCGATGCCACGCGAAATCACCGCCTACTCGAACCCCCTCATCAAGCGCATCCGCAACCTGCGCGACAAGCGCCACCGCCGCGAAGAGGGGCTGTTCCTCGCCGAGGGCCTGCGCATCCTCACCGAAGCGCGCGAGGCCGGCCGGATCCCAGAATACCTCTTCTACACCGCCGAGAGCGCCCGCCACCCGCTGGTCACCGCGCTCGTCACCGCCACCGAGCGCCAAGGCGGCGAGGCGATCGAGACCAATGCCGACATCCTCTCGAAGCTCTCCGGCAAGGACAATCCGGGCGCGGTCGTCGGCGTCTATCCGGAGTTCGCGCTGGACCTCGCCGCGATCGACCGCAGCACCGCGCCGCTCTGGCTGGTCGCCGAGCGGCTGCGCGATCCCGGCAATCTCGGCACCATCCTGCGCACCGGCGACGCGGTGGGCGCCGGCGGGCTGATCCTGCTCGACGACTGCGTCGATCCCTTCTCGGTCGAGGCGGTGCGCGCGAGCATGGGCGCGCTGTTCACCGTCCCCGTCGCCCGCGCCCGCTGGGAGGCGTTCGAGCCCTGGCTGCGCGCCGGCCCCGGCCAGCTCGTCGGCCTCAGCCTCGATACCGACCACGATTATCAGGCCCCGCGCTACGCCGCGCCGACCTTCCTGCTCACCGGCAACGAGGCGCAGGGCATGCCGCCGCATATGGAAGCCGCCTGCGATCTGCTGGTAAAGATCCCCATGCTCGGCAAGGCAGACAGCCTCAATGCGGCAGTGGCAACGGCGGTGATGGCCTATGAAGTACGCAACCAGTTCCGGCGGGGGTGAGGACGTGGGGGTGATGCCGTTTCGCCCGTGTCCCCCTCACCCTTCCGCGCCTTCGGCGCTCCCTCCCTCTCCCACAAGGGGAGAGGGAGCAGTACGCCATCTCTCCCTCTCCCCTTGTGGGAGAGGGAAGGGGCCCGCTGCCGGAGGCAGCGGGAAGGGTGAGGGGGACACGGGCTGGAAAAAAACCGCCGCCGCCCTCCTCGCCCTGACCCTCCTCACCCCCCTCCGCGCCCTCGCGCAGCAAACCGAACCCCCACCCCGCGAAGCCCCGCGCCCCGAAACCCCGCGCTTCGACGCCGAGGAACAACGCCTCCTCGGCGACTGGCGGATCACCGGTGTCGCCGGCCACCCGACGGTGCCCGGCAGCCACGCGCGGCTGAAGCTGGAGGGGCTGCGGATCAGCGGCTATACCGGCTGCAACGCGCTGGGCGGCAACTACCGGGTGGAGCGCGGCTACCTCACCACTGGCGGCGTGATCACCACCCGCCGTGCCTGCTCGGCGGCGCTGATGCGGCAGGAAGCGGCGCTGCTGGCGCTGCTCGACCAGCGCCTGGCGGTCCAGCAAAGCCATCGCGGCCGGCTGCTGCTGACCGGGCGGGATGCGAAGACGCTGGTGTTGGTGCGAACACCCGAATAAATTTGTGTCTGATCTTCAGGACCAATTTGCGATGAAACTATTGAACGCACGCGTCATCGGGTTTCAATCTTTTGAAGACTCCGGAAACATTACCTTTTTAGACGGAATCAACCTCTTCGTTGGCCAAAACAACTCGGGCAAAAGTGCCTTTTTGAGGGCCCTGCAACCTTCGCTCGCCGACGATAGGCATCGCTGCAAGGAGAAGTGGCAGGATTTTTTGCTTCCTCTTCCCAGAGTTAGATTAAAACTACAGTATTCTGGCGAGGAACTGAAGGAAGCTCTACTTCAAAGAGGTGTTAACGAGGTTTACATTCCAATTCCCGACGGACAAAGCTGCCAAGCTCATGTGACAGAAATATTAAGTACTCAATATATCACTACCGAAGTTACGAGCGAACCCAATAGAGACTTTAGTGCTGATTATCCCAGCCATGGACTGTTCACACCTAACGATCAGTCGAAATATTTCGCCATTTCTCGAGCTAGCGGAGGCAATTTAAACTTCGCCCCGTCTTACGGGATGAATGACACTGTACCATCAGTGTTGAATGAGATTTGGTCCAGGAAGATGTTCTATTTCTCAGCAGAACGAATGAATGTTGGAACATCATCAGCAGAACCGGCTCAACGACTAGCCGACAATGCAAGGAACCTACCTAGCGTACTCTTAACATTGAACGGAGATCGCGGAACACTATTCCAGCGACTCGTCGGCCATGCTCGCGAAGTGTTCTCTACAATTGGCAATTTAAGTATAAGGCCAGTTGGTGGCGGCGCAGTCGAGATCCGTGTTTGGCCGACGGAGTCAATGGAGCATGTAGAGCTCAGCTTCCCATTACTTAACAGCGGCACTGGTATTTCGCAGGTTTTGTCTATCCTCACGGCGGTCATGACAGTAGAAAACGCCGTAATAATGATTGACGAAATCAATAGCTTTTTACACCCTGCAGCAGTCAAGTCACTTATCAGAATACTGAAAACTCAATATAGCAGCCACCAGTATATAATATCCACTCACGCGCCCGAAGTAATAAGTTTCAGCGACCCAAAAACAATAAATCTTGTTAGCAGAGTGAATTATAATTCAAAGGTTAAACAATTAGAAGTAGAACAAGTAGAATCATTAAAAGAGATTGCCGACAACCTTGGCGTATCAATGACAGATGTATTCGCCGCCGACAATATTATATGGGTAGAAGGGCCCACGGAAGAGTTGTGCTTCCCGTATCTATTTGAATCCCTATGCGGAAAAGCCCTACCCCGCGGAACTATCTTCACTTCAGTGGTAGCAACGGGAGACTTCATCTCAAAACGTCGAGACAAGGAACTAATATATCAAATTTATGAAAAGCTTAGTGGGGCGGCGTCGCCATTAGTGAGAAATGTTACTTTCAGTTTTGATAGCGAAGATTTGTCGGCCTCTGATAAAGAGGACATGATTAGGATGTCACGTGGTCGGCTACATCTTCTTCCTAGAAGGCATCTTGAGTGCTACGTACTTAATCCGGAAGCGCTGGCGCGTTTTCTAAATCAGAAGTGCGGGGAAGAAGTTACTGATGGCACTCGCGTCGCAAGCATGCTGCAATCTTTGTCAGAAAATGAAAGGTTTATTGTACCAGAATTTGATGGCGATCTAGAGAATAGTTCGTGGCTTTCGAGAGTGGACGCAGCGAACTTGATCGCGACCGCCTGCACCACGCTATCTGATCACCGCGTAAATTTTCGAAAGAAAGGCGACACCTTAGAACTTCTAAAATTTGTTGCAGAAATCGCGCCGCATCAAATATTGGAGCTTCGCAAATACGTTGAAAGCCTCGTTGGATCGACGGCGGGCGGATGAGTATCCTCACTCCGCCGCAGCCGCTTCCTCCACCTCGCCCCCATCCGGCGCCGGCAGTTCCGCCGTCGGTGCCCGCGCGATCACGTCGACCGTGTCGATCGCGTCCAGCGCGCTGTTGCCGGTATCCACGTTGAGTGCCTGGAAGCGCCGCGCGGAGACCATCACCCGGCCCTCGAAGCTCGCGACGAACTTGTTGTAATTCTCCACCGCGCTGTTCAGCCCGCCGCCGACGCGCTTGAGGTGGCCCGCCGCCGTCGCCAGCCGCTCGTACAGCTCCTTGCCCAGCTTGCCGACCTCGCGAGCGTCCTCGGTCAGCTTCTGCTGGCGCCACATCGACGCGACGGTGCGGGCGAGCGGCAAGAAGGCCGAGGGGCCGGCGATGATCACCCGGTTGCGCGCCGCGCGCTCCCACAGCTCCATGTCCACTTCCAGCGCGCTCGACAGGAAATTGTCGCCGGGGATGTACATGATCACGAAATCGGGCGCCTTTTCGAACTGCGCCCAATAGGCCTTGCGCGACAGCGCATCGGCATGGGTGCTCATCGCCTTGGCGTGCGCCTTCAGCGCGGCGGTGCGCTCCTCGGCGCTGGTCGCCTCGGCCGCCTGGAGATAGCCGTCGAGCACACACTTCACGTCGACGATCAGCTGCTGGTCGCCCGGCAGGCGGATGATGAAGTCCGGCCGCAGCATGCCGTCCTCGGTGGTGACCGAGACTTCGGCGGCGAAATCGACATGGCCGGAAAGCCCGGCGATCTCGATCAGGTTGCGGAACTGCTGCTCGCCCCAGCGGCCGCGCGTCTTGGGCGCGGCGCGCAGAGCGTTGACCAGCTTGGAGGTTTCCGCGCGCGTCTCGCCCAGCCCGGCCTGTACGGCGCTGATCGCCTCGCGCAGCTGGCCATAGCTGTCGTTGCGGTCCTTCTCGACGCGGTGCAGCCCTTCCTCATAGCGCTTGAGCGTGGTGTCGATCGGCTGGAGCAGCGTGCGCAGCCGCTCCTCGTTCTTCTCGCCCGCCTGGTGGAAGCGCGCCTCGGCGCGTTCGAGGAAGGCGCGCTGCGTCTCGTCGAGCATCTTGGCGGCGGATTCGCGGAACTGGCCGGCCATCATCTCGCGCGCGTTGACGAATTCGGTCAGCCGCTCCTCGAAGGCGCCGGCCTTGGCCTTGAGCTCGGCCAGCTCGATGCGGGCGGCATCGCGCTCGTTGCGGAGCATCGCGGCTTCCTCGCGCAGGCGGGGGAGCTGGGCGACGCGTTCCTCGGCCATGGCGAGATCGGTGATGGCGGCCTTGAAATCGGCCTCGCGCCGAGCGCTCTCCGCCCGCGCCTCGCTCGTCCCGCGCGCGCCGATCAGCCAGCCGACCACCACGCCCACAACCAGGGCAACCATCACAAAGGCAACGACGAACGGATCCAACACCAAATCTCCCGGGAACAGGACGCGAACTTACCTGTGTGGGAACGGGGCCGCAAGGGCGGGCGCGGTCGGTTCGGCGCGGGATTCTTGTTTCGCGCGGAGGCGCAGAGAGCGCAGGGGGAAAGAGAAGAATTGTTTCACGCGAAGGCGCGAAGGCGCGGAGGCTTTGGATCGCCGGCGGCGTGCGCCGCTTTTCAAACGGCGGTCAGTGTTGGTCGCAGGCAAGGGCGAGCCGCTGCGCGGCAGCACGACCCGTCTTCGCGCCTCCGCGCCTCCGCGTGACACAATAATACCTTTGGTCACGCCGACGCGCGAAGCGAGCGCGTCCCCTCTGCGCTCTCTGCGCCTCTGCGCCTCTGCGCCTCTGCGCGAGACGACCTTCGCGTCTTCGCGCCTTCGCGTGAAATCAAAAAAAGCCCGACAGCCCTCAGGCCGCCTTGCGGGCCTTGTTGAGCTTCTTCATCAGCATGTCGCGCTTGAGCCGCGAGAGATGGTCGAGGAACACGATGCCCTCCAGATGGTCCATCTCGTGCTGGATGCAGGTGGCGAGCAGACCCTCGAAGAGCTCGTCATGCGCCTCGCCCTTCTCGTCCAGCCAGGTCACGCGGCAACGCGCGGGGCGCTCGACATCGGCGAACTGGTCGGGGACGGACAGGCAGCCCTCGGTATAGACCGAAACTTCCTCGGCCGGCTCGTGGATCTCGGGGTTGATGAAGACGCGCGGGTGCCGGATCGGCTTGCCCTCTTCGTCCTCTTCCTCCTGCAGGTCCATGACGATCAGGCGCTTGGGCACGCCCACCTGGATAGCGGCGAGGCCGATGCCCGGCGCATCGTACATGGTGTCGAACATGTCGCCGATCAGCGTGCGAACGTCGTCATCGACCGCCTCGACAGGGGTGGAAACGAGACGCAGACGCGGATCGGGTACTTCGACGATAGGGAGGATGGCCATCGCCTAAATTTAGGAGAGGCGCCCCCCAGCGTCAAGCAACCGGCCGCCGCGCGCGGAGCGCCTGGGCCAGCGTGCCCTCGTCGAGATAGTCGAGTTCGCCCCCCACCGGCAGGCCATGGGCGAGCTGGGTAACCCGGATCGAGAAGGATTCCAGGCGCTCGGAGACATAGTGCGCGGTGGTCTGGCCCTCGAGCGTAGCGTTCATCGCGAGGACGACCTCGTCGATGCCGCCCGCCCCCACGCGGCGGACCAGCGCGTCGATGCGGAGATCCTCGGGCCGCACCCCGTCGAGCGCGGAGAGCTTGCCGCCCAGCACATGGAAGCGCCCGGGGAACAGCCGCGCGCGGTCCAGCGCCCAGAGGTCGGCGACTTCCTCCACCACGCAGAGCGATCGATCGTCCCGGCGCGGGTCGGCGCAGATCGCGCAAGGGTCGTGCGTGTCGACATTGCCGCAGATGTGGCAGGTGGTGAGCTTCTGGCTGACCGCGCTGAGCGCCGCGAGCAGCGGGTCGAGCGTCGTCTCGCGCTTCTTCAGCAGATGGAGCACCGCCCGCCGCGCCGATCGCGGCCCGAAACCGGGCAGCCGCGACAGGGCCTGGGTCAGCGCTTCGATTTCGGGAGAGGCCATGTGCGACACATAGGGGCTTGCATGCGCGCCTGCCAAGCGGTTGAGGGGGGCATGATGCGCATCGTCTTCATGGGAACCCCCGATTTCGCCGTACCGGTGCTCGACGCCCTGGTGGAAGCCGGGCACGACATCGCCGCCGCCTACAGCCAGCCGCCCCGCCCCGGCGGCCGGCGCGGCAAGGTGCTGACCCCTTCCCCGGTCCATGCCCGCGCCGATGCGTTGGGGATCGAGGTACGCACCCCGCTCAGCCTCAAGGGCGCGGAGGAGCAGGCGGCGCTGGCGGCGCTCGAGGCCGATGTCGCGGTGGTCGCGGCCTATGGCCTGATCCTGCCCAAGGCAGTGCTGGCGGCGCCGCGGCTGGGGTGCCTCAACGTCCATGGCTCGCTGCTCCCCCGCTGGCGCGGCGCGGCGCCGATCGAGCGGGCGATCCTTGCGGGGGATGCGGAGACCGGCGTTGGCATCATGCAGATGGAGGCGGGACTCGATACTGGCCCGGTGCGACTGGAGGGCCGCACCCCGATCGACCGCAAAACCGCCGGCGAGCTGCGCGCCGAGCTGAGCGCGACGGGCGCGCGACTGATGGTGGAGGTGCTGGCGGACTTCGAGCGCCACCCTGCGGTGCCGCAACCGGAAGACGGCATCACCTATGCGTCCAAGATCGAAAAGGCCGAGGCGCGGCTCGATTTCACCCGCAGCGCAGTGGAGGTCGAGCGGGCGGTGCGCGCGTTCAACCCCGCGCCTGGCGCCTTCTTCGAACTGAACGGCGAGCGCTTCCGCGTCCATGCCGCCGAACTGGTCGACGCGACCGGCCCCGCGGGCACCGTGAGCGACGACCTGCTGATCCATTGCGGCGAAGGCGCGATCCGCCCGACATCCGTCCAGCGCGCCGGCCGCGGCGTGATGACCGTGGCCGAACTGCTGCGCGGCTTCCCCATCCCCGCAGGAACGCAGCTTTGACGCGCTTTGCCCTGACGGTGGAGTTCGACGGCCGCCCCTTCATGGGCTGGCAGCGACAGGACCACGGCCCCAGCGTCCAGCAGACGATCGAGGACGCCGCCTATGCCGTGACCGGGGAGGACGCAGTGGTTCATGCCGCCGGCCGCACCGATGCTGGCGTGCACGGGTTGGCGATGCGCGCGCATGTCGACATCGCCAAGCCGATAGCGCCCTTCCGGCTGATGGAAGCGCTCAACGCCCGCATGCGGCCTCACCCCGTGGCAATTTTGGCCTGCGAGGAAGTCGCCGAGGATTGGCACGCGCGTTTTTCGTGCCTTAGCCGGCATTATGAATATCGGATTGTAACGCGTCGGGCACCGCTGACCTGGGAAAAGGGCCTCGCCTGGCGCTTATCCGAACCGCTGGACGTGCCCGCGATGCAGGCCGGGGCGGCCTTCCTGGTAGGCCGCCACGACTTCACCACCTTCCGCTCGGCGCATTGTCAGGCCGATAGCCCTGTGCGCACCCTCGATCGGCTGGACGTGGTGCAGGCGGGCGACCGGATCAGCGTGTTCGCTTCGGCACGGTCGTTCCTGCACCATCAAGTGCGCTCGATGGTCGGCTGCCTGTCGCTGGTCGGCCAATGCAAATGGGCGCCGGAGGATGTGCGCGAGGCGCTGGAGGCGTGCGACCGGACGAGGCTGGGACTCAACGCCCCGCCCGATGGCCTGTTTTTCTTGAGGGCAGAATATCCTAGCGCGTGAACTTAGCCGCCAGCTCGACATGGGTGGACCAGCGAAACTGCCCCACGGGCTGCACCCATTCGAGCCGATAGCCACCCTTGCACAAGATCTCCGCATCGCGCGCGAAGGTGCTCGGATTACAGGAAACATAGGCCAGAATCGGCGACTTGGAACCGGCGAGTTCACCCACCTGCTCGCGCGCACCCGCGCGTGGCGGATCAAGCACCACCGCATCAAACCGGTCCAACTCGGCGGTAGTGAGCGGCCGACGGAACAAGTCGCGATGATCGCCGAACACCTGGCGGACGGCCGCGCTCGCTGCCGCCTTCAGCGACAGGATCGCGTCGCGTGCGGCCTCGCCGGCATAGACCCGCGCCTGCTCCAGCGCGAAGGTAAAGGTGCCTAGCCCGGCGAACAGGTCCGCAACGGTTCCCGCCTCGCCCACGATCTCGCGGACTGCCGCCGCGAGCGCCGCTTCGCCCTCGGGCGTGGCTTGGAGGAAGCTGCCGCTCGGCAGCGGCACCGCGACGCCGCCCAGCGTGATCGTCACCGGCAGCGGCTCCCAGCGCGCGGCGGGCCCGAAGCCTTCGTCGATGGCGAAGCGGGCAAGCTTTTCAGCTTCGGCAAAGGCGGTGATCGCCTCGGCTGCCTCTAGCCCCTGCGGGTCGATCCCCTCGACGAGCACGTCCCGCCCTTGGTCGCTCAGCGCCAGATGGACGTTCACCCGCCGCGCATCGGGCAGCAGCGTCGCGAACAGCCGCCGCAGCGGCCCGAGCAGCGCGAACAGCTCGGGCGCGAGCACATGGCATTCGGTCAAATCGATCAGCTTGTGGCTGCCTGCCTCGGTAAAGCCGATCCGCACCTGCTTGCCGCGTCGTTCGGCATGGAGCGTCGCCCGGCGGCGCGTGCGCGGGGGCGAGAGCAAGGGCGTGCGGATCTCCGTTTCCAGTCCCTGGGCTGCCAGCGCGGTCCGCACGCGCTCGGCGAGGAAGTGGCTCCACGCAGCATCGTCGAGATGCTGGAGCTGGCAGCCGCCGCAGCTCGGGAAATGGCGGCAGGGCGGTGTCTGGTGGTGCGGGCCGAAGCGGATGGCACCATCCTCGCCGACCCAGTCGCCGGGCGCGGTGAGCGGGAAATGCCGGCCGTCGCTGGTCACCCCATCGCCCCGCGCCGCGACCCGCACCACTTCCACTTCGCTCACAGACATTCCGAACACGCTTTTGCCAGTTGAGCGACGAGCTGATCGGCGAAAAAAGCCGGCCCTGCAAGCTGCGCCGCGCGGCCGTGGAGCCAGACGGCTGCCGCCGCCGGATCGACCCCGCTGCCGCCCTGCCCGATCTGCGCCCCGAGCACGCCCGCGAGTACGTCGCCGGTGCCTGCCGTCGAGAGCCAGGGCGAGGCGCCGGCCAACACGCGAACGCTGCCGTCAGGACCCGCGATTACCGTGTCCCCGCCCTTGTGGATCACCGTCGCGCCGCTCGCGGCCGCCGCCTGCAGCGTGCGGTCGATCTTGCTGCCCTCACCGCTGAACATCCGGTCGAACTCGCCCCCGTGAGGCGTGATCCACACCGGCGCCTCGCGCGCGGCCAGCGTCGCCGCCGCTCCGGTTCCAAGCAGGCTCAGCGCGTCCCCATCCAGCACCAGCGGCTTGTCGGCGGCGAGCCCTGCCCGCAGGAATGCCTCGGCACGACGGTCGCGACCGAGGCCGGGGCCCAGCACGATAGCATCGATGCGGTCGCTGGCGAGGAAATCGGCGAGGTCGTCGGCGTCGTCGATGGTCCGGCGGACCAGCGCGTCGGGTGCAGGCCCCGCCGGCTCCGGCCCCGCGAGCATCACGTAACCCGCGCCGCTTGCCATCGCCGCCCGAGCCGCCAGCCGACCTGCGCCCGGCATCGCGCCTTCCACCACCGCAACCAGTCCGCGGCTATATTTGTGGCTCTGCGGTCCCGGCGTCTCCAGCTGCGGGCGACCAACGGTGTGCCAGGCGGAATCGATCGGGATACCGATATCGGCGAGCAGCACATGGCCGCAGCGCGACAGCCCGTCGCCGAGCACATGCACCGGCTTGAGCGCGCCAAGCGCCACGGTGGCGTTCACGCCGCGCGGCGCGCCCAGCTCGTCGCCGCTGTCGGTGTCCATGCCAGACGGCAGATCGATCGCGAGGGTGAAGTCCGCCCCGCGCACCAGTTCGCCCAGCACGGCGGCAATGCTGCGTTCCAGTGGGCGGGTAACGCCGATCCCGAACAGCCCGTCGATCACCACCGGCCGCACGGGCGCGCCGTAGAGCGAGGTGGTCGGCCCGGTCCAGCGCGCGTGCATCCGCTCGGCCGCGCCGGGCTTGGGCGCGCCCGAAGCGGCGACCAGCACGTCGAGGTCGGCCTCGCGCAAAAGCCGAGCAACTACATAGGCATCGCCGCCATTATTGCCGGGGCCTGCGAGCACCAGCGCCGGCCGCCCCATGGCAAAACGCACCGCCTCGCGGGCTACCGCGGCACCGGCGCGCTCCATCAGTTCGTCCTGGGAAACGCCGCGCGCGAAGACCGCCTCCTCGGCGGCTCGCATTGCGTCGGCAGTGAGGATGGGGGCGCCGGGCGGGATCATGGTCCCGCTGTAACGCCCTTGCCCGCAAGGCGATAGCGCATCCCGCCGATCGTTACTTCGGTTGCGTTCGCGGCGTGGGTCACGGTCGCGACCTCGGCACCGTCCGCCGCGGTGATCACATTGCCCTGAACCTGCAGCCGCCGGAAACCGCCATCCGGGTGGTGCAGGATCAGCACCGCACCGTCGCGCTCCACGGTGCAGACCGGCAGCAGCGTCTCGCCGACCGGACCGCACGCGACCGTCTCGCCCGCTTGTGCAGCGGGCTGCGACACCGGATCGGCACCGCAGCCCGCCACAAGCAGCAACGCGAGGAGACTAGATGTCCGCGTAGACATGGCGCTCGGCCTTGGCGCCGGGGTGCGTCACCGCGCCCTGATAGGCCGGGCCGACATTCTGCGAATAGCGGTAGAGCGCGCCCGACTGATAGTCGTTCACCCGCGGCTGCCAGCGGGCGCGGCGCTCGGCCAGCACGTCCTCGGGCACGTCGAGGTCGATCGTACCCGCCTCGGCATCGATGCGGATCGTGTCGCCATCCTCGACCAGCGCGATCGGGCCGCCCTCGGCCGCCTCGGGGCCGACATGGCCGATGCAGAAGCCGCGGGTGCCGCCCGAGAAGCGGCCGTCGGTGATCAGCGCCACCTTCTCGCCCATGCCGAGGCCGTAGAGCGCCGCGGTGGTCGACAGCATCTCGCGCATGCCCGGACCGCCCTTCGGCCCTTCATAGCGGATGATGATGACTTCGCCTTCGTTGATCTGGCGATGCTCCACCGCCTGGAAGGCATCCTCCTCGCAGTCGAACACCCGCGCCGGGCCGGTGAACTGCAGCCGGTGCATGCCCGCGACTTTCACGATCGCGCCTTCGGGTGCCAGCGAGCCGCGCAGGCCGACGACGCCGCCCGTCGGGGTGATCGGCGTCTTCACGTCGTAGATCACCTTCTGGTCGGGGTTCCAGGTGACCTGGTCGATATTCTCGCCCAGCGTCTTGCCCGTCACGGTCATGCAACTGCCGTCGAGCAGGCCGTTGGTAAGCATCGTCTTCATCAGCATGTAGACGCCGCCCGCCGCGTGCATATCCTTGGCGACATACTTCCCACCTGGCTTCAGGTCGGCGATATAAGGCGTTGATTTGAAAGCCTCGGCAACATCGTGCAGGTCGAACTCGATACCTGCTTCATTGGCCATCGCCGGCAGGTGCAGCGCCGCGTTGGTCGAGCCGCCGGTTGCCGCCACGACGCGCGCGGCGTTGATGAAGGCCGCGCGCGTCGCGATGTCGCGCGGGCGCAGATTCATCTCGAGCAGGTTCATCACCTGGTGCCCCGCCGCGATCGCGATCTCTTCACGGCTCTTGTACGGAGCAGGCACCATATTGCTGTTCGGCAAGGACAATCCCATTGCCTCGCCGACGCACGCCATGGTGTTGGCAGTGAACTGGCCGCCGCAGGCGCCGTGGCCCGGGCAGGCGACCTTCTCGAGCGCGGTGAGGTCCTTGAGCGGGCAGTTGCCGGCGGCGAACTTGCCCACCGCTTCGAACACGTCGACCACGGTGACGTCGCGGTCCTCGAACCGGCCCGGCAGGATCGAGCCGCCATAGACGAAGATCGAGGGAATATTGAGGCGAAGCATCGCCATCATCATGCCCGGCAGCGACTTGTCGCAGCCGGCGAACGCCACCAGCGCGTCATAGCAATGGCCGCGCACGCTGAGCTCGACCGAATCCGCGATCACCTCGCGGCTGACCAGCGAGGACTTCATCCCCTGATGGCCCATGGCAATGCCGTCGGTCACCGTGATGGTGTTGAACCGGCGCGGCATGCCGCCATTGGCGATCACGCCTTGACGGGCGGCATCGGCCTGGAAATCGAGGGTGGTGTTGCACGGCGCGCTGTCATTGCCGGCGCTCGCCACGGCGACGAACGGCTTGGCGATATCCTCCTCGGGAATCCCCATGGCATAGTAATAGCTGCGGTGAGGCGCACGCTCGGGCCCCACGGAAACGTGGCGGCTGGGGAGCTTGGATTTGTCGAATCGGTTGGTCATGGCGCGCAAGCCTATGTCGCGGTAACCCCCTTTGACGCAAGAGTGTTGCGCAGAAAAAGCGTAAGTTGCTGGAGACGCTCGACCCATCGCTCGACGCCTGCCGTGTCCCGGATCAGGTCGTTGCGGATCTCGATCGCGATCGAGGGGATGCCTTGGGCCTCGGCATGGCGGTTCAGCGTCGCATTGAGCAGGCGACCCGAATAGGGCTCGTTGTCGCCGGTGAGGCAGCCCTGCGCGCGGAGCCACTCGACCGCCGGACGGGCAGCGCGCGTGTCCCGATTGTAGAGGATGCCGATCTCCCAGGGCCGCGGCGTGCCGCCATGTTCGAGACAGGGCGTGAAGCTGTGGATCGACAGGATCAGCGATGGCCGCTGGCGTCGGACCTGATCACGGAGCAGGCGGTGATAGGGCGCGTGGAAGCGGGCGATGCGCGCGGTTCGGTCGGCGGTCTCGTTGCCGGGGATCGCATGGCCGTCGCTGCGATGGGGGATCAGGCCGATATGATCGGGCTCGCGGTGGAGGTCGATCACCAGCCGCGACACGGTGGCCAGGATCGCCGGGGCATCGAGCCGGGCGGCGAGCGCGCGGGTCACGGCCGCGGCACCGATATCGACGCCGATATGCAGCTCGAGCAGCGCCGGGTCGATGCCGAGATCGATATCGGCGGGCACCGCATTCGAGGCGTGGTCGCACAGCAGCAGCACGTCCTGCGCGCTGCCAGACAGGATCTCGGCGACGCTCATGCGAACACCGGCCGCCGGCGGGCGTGGAAGGCGGCAAGCCCCTCCGCCAGTTCGTCGCCGCCGAACGCGGCTTCGAAGGCGGCATCGAGCGCAGCGTCGTCCGGATTGCGCAGCGCGCGCTTCAGCTGGCGAACGACGGCGGGGGCATTCTCGGCGATGCGCTGGGCCAGCGCGACGGCTGCGGCGCCAGCATCGGGCGCGCGGCGCTCGACCAGACCGATCCGCGCGGCCGCATCGGCGTCGATGGCTTCTCCGGTGAAGAGCAGCTCGCTCGCCCGCCCCTGCCCGACCTGTGCTGCCAGTCGGGCGACGTCCTCGCGGGGATAGCCGAGCCCGAGGCGTGCGGGCGTCACCGCGAACTGGGCACCGTCCCCGGCAAGCCGCACGTCCGCGGCGAGAACCAGCGCCACAGCCGCGCCGAAGCAGCCGCCATCCACTGCAGCGAGCACCGGCATCGGGAGCGCTGCCAGCGCCTCGATCCCGGCGCGCATCGCGAGGCGGAAGCGGGTGCGGGCGGCAGGATCATTTTGCAGCTGCGGAAACTCGCCGATATCCGCGCCGGCCGAGAAGATGCCGGGCATATCCGAGCGGAGGATCACGGCCCGGGCAGCTTTCAGGCCGGTGGTGGCGGCGGCGAGCTGTTCCCAGCCGGCGATCGGCACCGCATTGCGCGCCGATCCGCGTGCGAGCGCGATCGTGGCGATCGGCCCATCCCAACGAACTTCGATCATGGAGCGGCTGTGCCCGATCCGCGTGCCCAAGTCACGCGATGGCGCGCGGGGGGACTTCCCAGTGGGAAGCGCACCCGCGGGCCAAGGGCAGACGTTCGCGAACGCGTCAGATCCGCCGCCGACACCCTTGTCGTGAAACCGTAAAGATTCGCTTACCGGCTCAGCAAAGCCGGGTCGTGGCGAGCCACCATTCGGGCCGCTGCAAGGCCGCCGCCGCGGCATCCCGCGCGGCGTCGGACTCGAACAGCGCGAAGCAGGTCGCGCCCGAGCCCGACATCCGCGCGAGCAGCACGCCCGGCTGCGCGGCGAGCGCCGCCAGCACCGCGTCGATCGCAGGCGCGATGGCGCGCGCGGGTGGCTCGAGGTCGTTGCGCCCGGCCCGAGCTACGGCGAGCAGGTCGCCCTCGCCGATCGGGCCGTGATCGATGCCGTCCCAGGCCTTGAACACCGCCGCCGTCGAGACACCCACGCCGGGGTTCACCAGCAGCGTCGGCGTACCTGCCAGCCCCTCCAGAGGCTCCAACTGCTCGCCGCGCCCCCTGCCCAGCGCCGTGCGGCCGAGCAGGCAGGCGGGCACGTCCGATCCCAGCGCATCGGCGATCGCGAACAGCTTCGGATCGGCGAGATCCACGCCGTGCAGCGCGGCCAGAGCGCGAAGCGTCGCCGCCGCGTCCGCCGAGCCGCCGCCGATCCCCGACGCCACCGGCAAATGCTTCTCCAGCTCGATCGCATGTGCACCGCCGCCGAACGCCGCTCGGAACCGTGCCGCCGCCCGCATGACGAGATTGTCCCCCTCGCCCGCCAGCACGGCCGCGAACGGACCGATCAACGTGAAGCTATCGGTTTCCGCCGGGGTGACGCGCACGATATCGCCATGCTCGACAAAGGCGAACAGCGTCTCCAGTTCGTGATAGCCATCGGCGCGGCGATGGCGGACGTGGAGCGCGAGGTTGAGCTTGGCGCGCGCGGGCTCGGTGACGGTGCGAAGGTCTTGCATCGCCACCGCCCCTAGCGCGATCAGGAGGCGGCCGTCAGCCCCTCTCGCAGCTTGCGCGCGATCCGCTCGGCATCGGCAGGCGCCGCATGGATCGCCGCAGCCCGCCAGGCATAGCGCGCCTCGAACTGCCGGCCGAGCCGCCAATAGGCGTCGCCCAGATGCTCGTTGGCGGCGGTCCCCGCCGGATCGCTGCGCGCCGCCGCTTCGAGCAGCGCCGCGCCGCGCGCGAGCTCGCCCTGGCGGACATAGGCCCAGCCGAGCGCATCGGCGACTTCGGCGTCCTCGGGCGCGATCTTCCGCGCGCGCTCCAGCAGGCGCAGCGCCTCGGCACCGTCGCCGCCATGGGAGATCAGCGCGGTACCCAGCGTCCGCAGCATCTCGGCGCGGTTCGGCGCGAGTTCGGCGGCCTTGCGCAGCTCGGGCAGCGCCTGGTCCCAGCGCCCGGCCTGTTCCAATGCCAGTCCGTAATCGAGGTGGAGATCGGCGCTGCCTTCGCCGCCGCGCCGCAGCGCCTCGGCATAGACCCGCGCCGCGGCATCGTGGCGCCCCGTGTCGGTGAGGATCTGGGCATAGCGCTCCACCTCCAGCGGGGTTGCGCTACGGTCCTCGGCGAGCGCCTTGGCATCGGCAAGCGCGGCATCGGCGTGTCCAGCATCGCGCAGCACGGCGACGCGTATCCCCGCGGCGCGGCGGGCGAAAGGGCTGTCCTTGGGGATCGCCGCCAGTGTCTGCAGCGCGAGATCGGGGGCCCCTGCACCGTTGATCGCCTCGGCCAGCAGGATTCGCGCGCGGGTCTCGGCAGGGTCGAGGATCAGCGCACAGCGGGCGAGCACGATGGTCAGCGTCGCCATCCGGTCGCCGCCGAGGTCGCTCGCCATCGCACGGAACATGCGCGACAGGGCATAGGCGATCGTTACCGGCTGCGGGGCGCCGAGCGTGCGCGCGACCGCCTCCAGCTCAGGGCCGCCACCTTCGAGCAGGAAACGCGCGCCCTCACGTCCGCGCACGGTAGCGAGATCGATGCGGGCATCGGCATCGCCGTCGCCGGCCAGCGTCGCAATCGCGCCCAGCGCAGCGGAGTCGTCCTTGCCCTGCGCCATCAGCATCAGCGCGCGCTGTGGGGCGGCATAACGTCGGGCGAGCGCGCCCATGTCGAGGCTGTCGATCACCGCGACGCCGTCCAGCCCGCGCGCCTGGGCGAGCCAGGCGGTGAAGATCGGCATCAGGAAGTCGAACGGGGTGCCCTTAAGCCGCTTGACGGCATCGGCGGCGCCCGTCTGGTTGCCCGCGGCGAGCGCCACGGCCATGTCGACCAGCGCCGTGTCGGGCGGCGCGACGCCGGCCTTCTCCATCACCGCCGCTGCACGGTTGGCAAGTGCCATGTCGCCCACCATCAGCGCCTGGCGATAGGCGCGCAGCGCGATCACCGGATCGTCCGGGGTCGCCGCCAGTGCGCGACCATAGCCTTGCGCGGCGACTCCCGCCGCGCCCGCCGCATCGGCGGCACGGGCGCGGACATAGTCGGTCAGGTCCGCGGTCTGCGCCGCCGCCGGGCCCGCCAGCAGCAGCGCAAGACCAAGGCTACATGTTCGGATAATTGGGGCCACCGCCACCTTCTGGCACCACCCAGTTAATGTTTTGGGTGGGATCCTTGATGTCGCAGGTCTTGCAGTGCACGCAATTCTGCGCGTTGATCTGGAACCGCAGATCATCGCCTTCCCCTACGACCTCATACACACCGGCAGGACAATAACGCTGCGCAGGCTCGGCGTACATCGGGAGATTGTACCCGATCGGAATATCCTTGTCCTTCAGCGTCAGATGGACCGGCTGGTCCTCCTCATGGTTGGTGTTCGAGACGAACACCGAGGAGAGCCGGTCGAAGGTGAGCACGCCGTCAGGCTTGGGATAGTCGATCTTGGGCGCCTGGTCCGCGCGCAGCAGCCCTTCATGGTCGGGCTTGAGCTTCATCGTCACCGGCCAGCGCAGGCCGAGATGCTCGCTCCACATCGCCACGCCGGAAAGCAAGGTGCCCCAGGTGTCGCCGAACTTCTTGACCAGCGGCACGACGTTGCGGACGCCGCGCAACTCCTTGTAGACCCAGCTCGCCTCATAGGCTTCCGGATAGGCGGTCAGCTCGTCGCTGCTCCGCCCGGCCTGCACCGCCGCGAAGGCCGCCTCGGCCGCCATCATCCCGCTCTTCATTGCGGTGTGCGTGCCCTTGATCCGCGGCACGTTGAGGAAGCCGGCAGAGTCGCCGATCAGCGCCAGGCCCGGAGCCACCAGCTTGGGCACCGCCTGCCAGCCGCCATCGGAGATTGCGCGGGCGCCGTAGGAAACGCGCTTGCCGCCCTTGAGCAACTCGGCGATTTCCGGGTGCAGCTTCCAGCGCTGCATTTCCTGGAAGGGCGAGAGCCAGGGGTTCTTGTAGCCCAGCCACACGACGAAGCCGATCGCGACCTGGCCGTCGGCCTGGTGGTAGATGAACCCGCCGCCATTGGCGCCGTCGGTCAGCGGCCAGCCCTGGGTGTGGATCACGCGGCCCGGCACATGCTTGGCGGGATCCACGTCCCACAGCTCCTTGATGCCGATGCCATAGACCTGGGGCTGGCTGTCGGCGTCGAGGGCGAACTGGCGGATCATCTGCTTGGAAAGATGGCCGCGGCAGCCTTCGGACAGGAAGGTGTATTTCGCGTGGATCTCCAGCCCAGGCTGGTAATCGGGCTTGTGCTCGCCATCCTTGGCGACACCCATGTCGCCGGTGGCGACGCCCTTCACGCTGCCGTCTTCGTTGTACAGCACTTCGGCGGCGGCGAAGCCGGGGAAGATCTCCACGCCCAGCTCGCCGGCCTTCTCCGCCATCCAGCGGCAGAGATTGCCGAGGCTGCCGGTGTAGGTGCCCTTGTTGTGCAGATAGGGCGGCGTGAGGAACTCCGGATAGGCGGACTTGCCCGTCTCGCTGAGCACCCAATGATGGTTCTCGGTCACCGGCGTGCGCGCCAGCGGGCAGCCATCGTCGCGCCAGCTCGGCAGCAGCTCGTCGAGCGACTTCGGATCGACCACAGCGCCCGAGAGGATGTGCGCGCCGACCTCGGAGCCCTTCTCCAGCACGCATACCGAGAGCTCGGCACCGGCCTCGTTCGCCAGCTGCTTGAGCCGGATCGCCGCGGAAAGACCGGCAGGCCCCGCGCCGACGATCACGACGTCATAGGGCATCGACTCCCGTTCGCTCATCCTTGTTCCCCTAAGTCCTTCGTACTAACACGGCCCTCGCGGCCACCTGTCGTCGCGCCCGCGCAACGTTCCGTCTATCCGGCGATGAAGCCAGATTGACCTCGCCGTCAACTGGGATTCAAAGAATGGGTATGGGGGCAGAACCAGACAATAGCTGGCACAAGTCGCTCGCAAGCGCGCTCGAATGGTGGGATTCCGCCGGCGTCGACGTGCTGGTCGAGAACGAGGTGCGCGACTGGTTCGCCAAGCCCGCCCCGCTTCGCGCCGAGCCGCAGCCCGAGCCTGCCGTAGCGGCGCCGGCGCCCATGCTCCCGCAGACTCTGTCCGAATTCCTCGCCTGGCGAGCGGGCGAAGCGGCCCCCGAGGCCGGGTGGCACAGCCCGCTGATCGCCCCGGCGATCGTCGAAAATCCTGCCTGGACGATTTTCGTCGACATGCCCGAGCCCGAGGACAGCGAAACGCTCTGGAGCGGCCCGGCCGGTGCGCTGCTCGACCGGATGCTGGCAGCCGTGGGGCTTGCGCGCGAGTCGGTGCAGCTGGTGCCGCTCTGCTTTGCCCGGCCGATGACCGGTCAGGTGCCGGCCGATGCCGCGCCGAAGCTGGTCGAGCTCGCCACCCACTTCCTGTCGTTCGTGAAGCCGCAGAAGCTCCTCCTGCTCGGCCATGCGGCGACCCGTGCCGTTCTCGGGCCGGAAGCCTGGCCCCCCGAGCTTCGTTCGCACGACGTTAACCGCTACGACGCCAATACCCAGGTGGTGGCGACCTACCATCCGCGTTCGCTGATCGAGCGCCCGGCCGCCAAGAGCGAAACCTGGAAACATCTGTTGCTGCTGAGCCGGGGACCGAGCCTTTGACCTTGCGCATCCTGCTTGCCGCCACGCTGATGACGGCGCCGATCGCCACGCCGGCCCTGGCCGCGTTGCCCGACGACACCAGCCCCGCGGTCATCGACGAGGACGCCCCTACCCCCGCCGCCAAGCACAAGGGCGACGGCATCCCGCCCCAGCTCGATGCCGATCAGCGCGCCGATTACCGCTTCGTCTTCGATGCGATCCGCGACGGCCGCTGGGCGGATGCGCAGATCAAGCTCGATTCGATGAAGCCAGGCCCGCTCCATGCGATCGCCCGCGCCCAGCTCTACACCGCCAAGGGCTCGCCCCGCGTCGAGGCCGACCAGCTGGTCGCGCTGATCACCGAGGCGCCGGAACTGCCCCAGGCCGAACAGCTCGTCCGCCTCGCCAAAACGCGTGGCGTGAGCGACCTGCCGACCCTTCCGGTCGCGCAGCGGCTGATCTGGTTCGACGGCGCGCCGATCCGCAAGCGCGCCCGCTCGATCCGCAGCGACAATGCCGCGACCGAAGTCGCCATCCTGATGTCCCCCTATGTAAAGGCGGACAACGG
The DNA here is from genome assembly GCF_900114095.1 of Sphingomonas sp. NFR04. Classification (GTDB taxonomy): domain Bacteria; phylum Pseudomonadota; class Alphaproteobacteria; order Sphingomonadales; family Sphingomonadaceae; genus Sphingomonas. Next base: position 343,929 of record NZ_FORV01000002.1, read on the forward strand.
CCCCGCCGCCGAGGCGGTCGTCGCGCGCTTCGCCAATGATCTGACGCCCGAGGCGCTGACCGAATGGCAGCAGAAGGTCGCCTGGATCTATTATGTCGCCGGTGACGACGCCAATGCCCGCCGCATGGCCGCCAAGGCCGAGCAGGGTCTGGGCGAATGGACCGCGCAGGCCGATTGGGCCGATGGCCTCGCCGCCTGGCGCCAGCAGGATTGCGCCGGCGCCACCGCCGCCTTCGAGCGCGTTGCCACCCGCGCCAGCGATACCGAGCTGCGCGCCGCCGGGCTGTTCTGGGGCTCGCGCGCCGAAATGGCATGCGGCCGCCCCGATCGCGTCGCCGCCAAGCTGCGCGCCGCCAGCCAATATGGCGAGACCTTCTACGGCCTGCTCGCGCGCTCCAGCCTCGGCCTCGAGGAACAGCGGCTCGAAGGCGACCGGATGGTCAGCAAGGACTGGGCCGCGCTCGAGCGCCGGCCGAACGTCCGCGTCGCCGCCGCGCTGGCCGAGATCGGCGAGACCTCGCTCGCCGACCAGGTGCTGCGCCACCAGGCCAAGTTCTGCACGCCCGACGATCACGGCGCGCTCACCCGCCTCGCCGCCGAGCTGAGCCTGCCGCAGACCGAGCTGTGGCTTGCGCATAACGGGCCCGCCGGCGCCAAGCCGATCGTCGAGGCGCGCTATCCGGTGCCGAACTGGTCGCCCGATGGTGGCTGGCGCGTCGACCGCTCGCTGGTCTTCGCGCACACGCTGCAGGAATCGAGCTTCCGCACCGAGGTGCGCAGCGCCGCCGGGGCGATGGGGCTGATGCAGGTGAAGACCGGCGCTGCGATCGACGTGGGCCGCCGTCGCGGCGTGACCTATGCCGCGAGCGATCTGACCAAGCCGTCGGTCAACATGGAGATCGGCCAGTCCTATCTCGAGCAGTTGCGTGACATGCCGCAGACGCAGGGCCTGCTGCCCAAGGTGATCGCGGCCTATAATGCCGGCCCGAGCCCGGTCGATGCCTGGAACCAGGCCTCGCGCGACGGCGGCGACCCGCTGCTTTACATCGAGAGCATCCCGTACTGGGAGACGCGTGGTTATGTCGTGACGGTGCTGCGCAACTACTGGATGTACGAGTTGCACGACGGCAAGCCCTCGCCCAGCCGCGTCGCGCTGGCGGGCGGCATGTGGCCGCGCTTCCCCGGCATGGCGGGCGCCAAGGCGGTAAAGCTCAAGACCCTGCGCGCGCCGACGCTCACCTTCCCGGCGCCGCAGCCGGTGGAACCCTCGCCGATCCAGCAGCAGTTCCAGCTGCCGGCCACCGGCGCCAGCGTGACGATCAGCGCGGCCAAGCTGCCGAGCGAGGTTGCGCGTGGCAATTGACGAGAGCATCGCCTTCCGCCCCGTCCGAATCGCCGTTCTTACCGTCTCTGACACCCGCACGCTCGCCGAGGACCGTTCGGGCGATCGGCTGGTAGAGCGGCTGACCGAGGCGGGCCATCTCCTCACCGACCGCATGATCCTGCGCGACGATGTCGATGCGATCGCGGCACAGTTCGAAGCCTGGATCGCAGCACCGGGCGTCGAGGTGATCCTCGCCACCGGCGGCACCGGGGTGACCGGCCGGGACGTGACGCCCGAGGCGCTGGCGCGGGTTTGGGACAAGGAAATCCCCGGTTTCGGCGAACTGTTCCGCTGGCTGAGCTACGCCAAGATCGGCACCTCGACGATCCAGTCGCGCGCCACCGCCGGGGTCGCCCGCGGCACCTATATCTTCGCCCTGCCGGGCTCGACCGGCGCGGTCACCGACGCTTGGGACGGCATCCTCGCCACCCAGCTCGACATCCGCCACAAGCCCTGCAACTTCGTCGAGCTGATGGGGCGGCTGCAGGAGCGGTAAGGGCTCCCGGCTCCCGCCGTGCCACTACGGCTCCCGCGTCCCTGCGCTTCCGTGCCCCTGCCCTTGCCGTGCCCCTGCGAAAGCAGGGGCCCAGGGTAGGAGAAGGCATCGCTTGTGACCCTGGGCCCCTGCTTCCGCAGGGGCACTGCTATGGCCAAGCCGATCTGGCAGGAAGCGGCGTCACTCCTCCATCACCCACGCCGCCACCTCATGCCCCTGCGGATCCCGGAAGTGGAATCGCCGCCCACCGGGAAAGGCGAAGATCGGCACCGTCACGACACCGCCGGCCGCTTCCACCGCCGCCAGCGTCGCCTCGAGATCGCCGACTGCGATCACCGGCAGCAATTGCGTGCGCCCCTGCGGATTGCCGTCGATCCCGACATCGGTGTCGCCACTCATCGTCGCCGCATAGCTCGGCCCGAAATCGGTAAACTGCCAGTCGAACACCGCGCCATAGAAACCCTTCAGCGCCCCCACGTCGCCCGCCGGCAGTTCGAGATAATTCAGTCGCGCCATCATCCATTCCCCTCAATGTTCTTGCTTCGTTCTTACATGCACCCTAGCATCGCGCAATGGCAAAGAGTCGCCCCGTCCGCGGCGCCACGTTCAACGAGGCGAGCGCGCGCTTCAACCTCCCCGCCCGCGAGGCGGACGGCGATTGGCTCGACGCGCAGGAAGCGATCGACGGCGCCCCGCCGCCGCTGCGCACGACGGTGACGGTCGAGACCCCGCGCACGATCATCAGCCGCAACCAGTCGCCCGACATCAGCTTCGAGCAATCGGTGAACCCCTATCGTGGCTGCGAGCATGGCTGCATCTACTGCTTCGCCCGGCCGAGCCATGCCTATCTCGACCTTTCTCCCGGCGTGGATTTCGAGAGCAAATTGTTCGCCAAGCCGACCGCACCCGCGCTGCTCCGCGCCGAGCTCGCCAAGCGCGGCTATGTCTGCAAGCCGATCGCCTTCGGCACCAATACCGATCCCTATCAGCCGATTGAATCGACCTGGCGGATCACCCGTGGCTGCCTCGAGCTGCTCGCCGAATGCCACCATCCGGTGACGATCACCACCAAGTCGAACCGGGTAGTCAAGGACCTCGACCTGCTCGCCCCCATGGCGGCGCAGGGGCTGGCGGCGGTGATGCTGTCGGTCACCTCGCTCGACCCCAAGATCGCGATGACGGTGGAGCCCCGCGCGCCGCATCCCGAACGCCGCCTGGCGGCGATCCGGACGCTCACCGATGCCGGTGTCCCGGTGTTCGTCTCGATGTCGCCGGTGATCCCGCACGTCACCGATCACGAGATGGAGCATATCCTCGAACGCGCAGCGGAAGCGGGCGCGCGCGGCGCTTTCTTCCTGCCGGTGCGGCTGCCCTGGGAAGTCGCGCCGCTGTTCCGCGCCTGGCTCGACGCGCATTTCCCCGATCGTGCGGCCAAGGTGATGGCAACGATCCAGTCGATCCGCGGCGGCAAGGACAATGATCCCGGCTTCTTCACCCGCATGCGCGGCCAAGGGCCTTGGGCGGAGTTGCTCCACACCCGCTTCGCCCGCGCGGTGAAGCGCTACGGCCTCGACGGCGAGCGGATGCGGCTCCGCACCGATCTGTTCCGCCCGCCGGCCGGCCCACAGGGCGAGTTGTTCTAGCGCAGCAGCGCCAGCGGCACCGCCCCCGCCATCGCCGCATAGCCCGCCACCGAAGGGTGCAGCCCGTCGCCGCTGTCATAGTCCTTGCGCAGCCGCTTGGGGTCCGCGGGATCGCGCACCGCTGCGTCGAAATCGATCACCGCGTCGAAATTGCCCGGCGTGCGGATCCAGCGGTTGACCGCCTGGCGATCGGCTTCGTTCTGCGCATCGGGATGGTAATAGCCCGAGCCCGCATAGGGCATGATCGTCGCGCCGATCGCCTTGATGCCGCGGGCGTGCGCGCGGACGACGATCTGGCGATACGCGTCGATCATCCGCCCGACCAGCGCCGTGTGCGCGGCTGCCGGCACCGGCGCCTCACGGGTGAGCGTGCCGAGATCGTTGACGCCCTCCAGCACGATCAGATGGGTGACGCCCGGCTGGCCGATCACGTCATGGTCGAAACGCGCCAGCGCGTTCGGGCCCAGCCCGTCGTTGAGCAGCCGGTTGCCGCCGATCCCTGCGTTGAGCACCGCCACCTCGCCCATCCCCGGTGCGGCGCGCAGCCGGCGCTGGAGCGCATCGGTCCAGCGGGCATTGGTGTTGGGCTTCACGCCGTAGCCGTCGGTGATCGAATCCCCGAACGCGACGATCGCGCGCGCCCTGGGCGCCACCGCCTCGATGCCGGCGATCTGGAACCAGTGATCGACGGTCTTGGCGCCCGTCAGGTCCGGATCGGCGCTGTGGTTGCCATGGACGAGATAGGAGGTCGCACGCGAGCCCGGATGCCCGGTCTGCTGCGCCGGCGGAGTGGCGACGTAGAGCGAGATGGCGAGGTCGGTGCCGCCCGCGCCCTTGAGCTCTACCGGGTCGCTCCAGTAATCGGCCCCCGCCGGGATCGTCACTGCCGTCGCGCCGCCGAAGCGCAGCGGACGCAGCGTGGCAGCGTCGATCTTCGGGCTCGCGACGTCCACCGCGCGGGCGATGGTCGCGCCATCGATGATCAGCGGCGCGCTGCCGAAGCGGTTGGTGAAGCGCACGCGCAGCCGCGTCGCAGGCCCCTGCAGCCGGACGATCTGGCGCAGCGTGGCATCGGTTAGATCGGTGGCGGGCAGAGCATTCTGGGAGTCGAGCGCCAGCTGCGAGCTCCACCAGGCGGTCGTCCAGCGATCACCCGGCGAGGCCTGCGCCGTCGCCGCCGCGAGCAACCCGACCGCGACCCAGCGCAGCATCTTCGCCATACACCCTCTCCATAAATGCTTGATAGCGGTACCATAGTTGGCTGGCGGGACAGGGCAAGCGCTTAGACGTACAGGTGTACCATTGCGACAAAGCAGTAGGCTGCCCTAAGCTTGCGCTAACCACGACCAAGGAACCTCGATGCGCGCGCTTCTCTTCGCCTCCTCTGCCCTGCTGCTACCCGTCGCCGCTCTCGCCCAGACCCCTGCCGTGCCCACCGGCAAGTTGCCCGATGCCGCCACGCCGATCGCCTACCGCCTCGATTTCACCATCCTGCCCGCGAAGGATCGCTTCAACGGCCACACCGAGATCGACATCGACCTGAAGGCGCCCGCGCGGACGATCTGGATGCATGGCCGCGACCTGCACGTCGCCAAGGCGGTCGCGCGCAGCGGCGGCAAGTCGGTTACCGCCACCTTCACCCAGAAGAGCGCAACCGGGCTCGCCGAGCTCGACTTCGGCAAGACGCTGCCCGCCGGTCGCGTGACGTTGGTATTCGACTATGACGCCGCGTTCGGCACCGGCACCCAGGGGCTCTACCATGTGAAGGTCGAGGACGCCTGGTACAGCTGGACCCAGTTCGAATCGATCGAGGCGCGCGCCGCCTTCCCGTCCTTCGACCAGCCCGGCTACAAGACGCCGTTCACCGTATCGATCACCACCAAGCCCGGCTTCACCGCGGTCAGCAACGCGCCCGAGGCGAGCAGCCGCAAGGCGGGCACGCTGGTCCGCCATCAGTTTGCGCCGACGAAGCCGCTGCCGACCTATCTCGTCGCGCTGGTCACCGGCCCCTTCGCCACCGCCGCGACGATGATCCCGCCGACGCCCCAGCGCAGCACCCCGATGCCGCTGGGCGTCGTCGGTACCAAGCCCAATGCCGGCCAGCTCGCCTTTGCACGCGACGAATCGGGCAAGATCGTCTCGCTGCTCGAAAATTATTTCGGCCAGCCCTTCCCCTTCCCCAAGCTCGACCAGATCGGCTCGCCGATCATGCCAGGCGCGATGGAGAATGCCGGCGCCGACATCTATGGCGACGGCATCATCTTCCTCGACGAGAAGGATAGCAGCGAACGCAAGCAGGCGTTCGGCATGGTGGTCGCGCATGAGCTGGCGCACCAGTGGTTCGGCGACCTCGTCACGCCGGCGTGGTGGGACGACATCTGGCTCAACGAGAGCTTCGCCAACTGGATGGGCTATCGCATCGGCAACGAATGGCGCCCGGGCCTGCAGATCGAATTGAACGCGATCGAGGAAGGCTTCGACGCGATGGATCTCGATGCGCTCGCCGCCGGCCGCCCGATCCACCAGCCTATCCCTAATGACGGCGACATCGACGCGGCGTTCGACCAGATCACCTATGGCAAGGGCGGCCAGGTCGTCGCGATGATCGCCGCCTATATGGGCGACGAAGCCTTCCGCGAGGGCGTGCGGCTACACATGAAGCGCCACGCCTATGGCAATGCCAGCACCGACCAGTTCTTCGCCTCGCTGGCCGATGCCGCGCATGATCCGCGCGTGCTGGCGTCGCTGAAGAGCTTCGTCGATCAGCAGGGCGTGCCGCTGGTGACGCTGCACCGCGAAGGAACCACGCTCACCGCCACCCAGTCGCGCTACGGCTTCTTCGGCGCCAACCTGCCCGCCGAGCAGTGGATCGTGCCGCTGTGCGTTCGTCAGGGCGAGACCAAGGCCTGCAGCCTGCTCGATAAGCCGAGCATGACCCTCTCGGCCAAGGGTAGCGGCGCGCTGGTGCCCAATGCGGGCGGCTGGGGCTATTATCGCTTCGAGCTCGATCCCGCCGATTGGGACGCGCTGATCGTCGCCACCCCCAGCCTGCCCGCCGCCGAGGTGCTCGCCGTCGACGACAGCGCGTGGGCCAGTTTCTACGCCGGTCGCAGCCCGGTGACCCGCACCATCGCGCTCACCCGCGCCACCGCGAAGCACGCCTCCACCAAGATCGTCTTCCAAAATGCCCATAATCTGCGCGACCTGGAGAAGCGCGGGCTGATCACCGCGAACGCGCTGCCCGCCTATCGCAAGCTGTTCGTCGAGCTGTACGGCCCGATGCTGACCAAGATCGGCTTCGATCCCGCGACCGGCGCCTATGACAAGGAAGAGGCCGATCAGCGCGAGCTACGCAAGGATCTGGTGGGTCTGGTTGCGGTCACCGGCCATGATCCGGCCCTTCGCACCAAGCTGATGACGGCGTTCGATGCGTTCGTCGCTGGGGACGACAAGGCGCTCGACCCGGCATGGCGCGGCGTCGCGGCGGGCATCGCGCTCAACGAGCGCGGCGTACCCTTCGCGCAGACGCTGCTCACCCAGAGCGTCGGCAAACCCGCGCTGTTCGAGGCGCTCGGCCAGGGCGTGACCGGGTCGAACAATCCGGACATCGCCCGCTGGTTCCTCAACGACTTCCAGGATCCCCGCGTCGATGCCCGCAAGCGGCTGTTCACCGTCGCCGGCTTCCTCAAGTCGCCCTATACCCGCGACCTCGCCAGCGACTTCATGATCGCGCATTTCGATGAGTTCGTGAAGAATGGCGGCGGCGGCGGCGTGTTCTCGGGCCGGGCGGCGCAGATGTTCGGCGCGCTCTGCTCGAACGCGCAGGCCGATGCGGTCGACGCCAAGCTGCGGCCGACCACCAAGGGCAGCACGCTCAATCTCGACCGCGCGATCGAGACGATCCGCACCTGCGCCCGCTTCCGCGACGCGAAGGCGGGCGAGGTGAGCGCGGCGATCGTGGCGGGGAAATGAGCATCGTGCGGGGGGAGCAGCCCCCCGCACCAGCATGGGCCGGGCCTTGGCTTCGGCGAAGGCTTTCAATTGGCGGAAGCCTGGCGGCCCGCGCGTCCCCGACTTGCCAGAGTCATCTTCCGCGCTTAGCGATGGAAGATGACTCAAGCCTCCGATATCGTCGCCGACCTGGATCGGCTCTATCGCGCCTCGGTCGAACGACTGCAGCAGGCGCTCAACCGCTACATCACCGACGGCACCACGCCCGATCCCGAGACGCGGACTGACGGCAGCTTCGCCTATCCGGAGCTCCGCGTCACCTATCGCGGCGGCGTCAACAAGCCGATTCCGCGCCGCTCGTTCGGCCGGCTGGTCGAAGCGGGGGACTACCGCATCTCGGTGACGCGCCCGGCAATGTTCGCCGAATATCTCACCGAGCAGCTCACCTTCCTGATCGAGGATTATGACGTCGAGGTGCACGCCGTCACCGGGCGGCAGGAAATCCCCTTCCCCTATGTGCTCGATCCCAACACGATCCTGAGCCTGGACGACGTCTCGGCAACCGAGCTCGGTCGGCATTTCCCGGCGACCGAGCTGTCGCATATCGGCGACGAGATCGCCGACGGCATCTGGATCAGCCAGGACGAGACGCGGCCGCTGGCGCTGTTCGATGCGCTGCGCACCGATTTCTCGCTGGCGCGGCTCAAGCACTATACCGGCACACCGGTCGAGCATTTCCAGCAATATATCCTGTTCACCAATTACCACCGCTATGTCGACGAGTTCGTCCGCTGGGCCTGCGCGCAGCTGGGGCCGGAGAGCCGCTTCACCGGCGTATCGGGCGCGGGCGGGATCGTGATCGAGGATGCGGCGGACGCCGACCGGCTGGTCAGCGACGGCGCGTGGCGGCGGCACCAGATGCCCGCCTATCACCTGATGGCCGAGGGCGGCACCGGGATCACCTTGGTCAATATCGGCGTCGGCCCGTCCAATGCGAAGACGATCACCGATCACCTCGCGGTCATTCGCCCCGAGGCGTGGCTGATGATCGGCCATTGCGGTGGCCTGCGCCCGAGCCAGCGGATCGGCGACTATGTGCTCGCCCATGCCTATCTGCGCGACGACCACATCATGGACGACGTGCTGCCGCCGGAAATCCCCATCCCCGCCATCGCCGAAGTCCAGCAGGCGCTGGCACGGGCGGCGGAGACGGTCTCGGGCCAATCGGGCGACGAGCTCAAGCAGCGCCTGCGCACCGGCACGATCGTCACCACCGACGATCGCAACTGGGAGCTGCGCTATTCTCAGTCAGCGCTGCGTTTCTCGCTGAGCCGCGCGGTGGGCGTGGACATGGAGTCGGCGACGCTGGCGGCCCAGGGCTATCGCTTCCGCGTGCCCTATGGGACGCTGCTCTGCGTCTCTGACAAGCCGCTCCACGGCGAGCTCAAGCTGCCGGGCCAGGCCAACCGCTTCTACGAGCGCGCGATCGCCGAGCATCTCAAGATCGGCATCGAGGCATGCGAGGAACTCCGCCGCGAAGGTGCCAAGCTGCACAGTCGTAAGCTGCGCGCGTTTAACGAGCCGCCGTTCCGGTGATCCTGCCTATCCCCCCCTTAGAGGGGGAGGCAATCGCATTTGCTCAAACCTCCGCCATCCCCGCGGAGGCGGGGATCCATGGGCGCTGAACCGGAGGTTCTTTCCCCGAGCGTCCAGGCGAATGGATTCCCGCCTTCGCGGGAATGACGAGGTCTGGTTGCCTCGGGCTTATCGTTGCCCGTTGTAAGACCGATCAGAACACCGTTTCGAGCAGCACCACGCTCGGGTCGCCCTCGACCTCGCGCGCGACAAAGCCCATCTCTCGTTCCAGCTCGATCGCCAGGTGGTTCTCGCGGCTCTCGATCGACTGCAGCCGCTTGACGCCCCGCGCCTTTGCCTCGGCGGTGATGTAGTTGAGCAGGCTCCAGCCCACCCCCTGCCCCTTGCGGTCGGCGCGGATCGAGATGGCGACTTCGGCTGTCTCCATCGCGTCGTCGCAGGCAAGCATGCCCGAACCGACCAGTTCGCCCTCGGCGGTGAACGCCAGATAGCTCTCGGTCTTGTGGTGATCCACCTCGATCAGCGCCTTGGCCTGGTGCGGCTGGAGCTGCGGGGCCGCGGTGAAGAAGCGAAAGCGGCGGTCCTCGTTCGAGACGTGATCGAAAAAGTCCCGAAGCAGCGCCTCGTCGTCAGGACGCACGGTGCGTACGTCGATGACGAGCCCGGAGCGGGTCGGCAGCTGGACAGGCTCGGCGGTGGTCGCGGTCATGACGAAATCTCCCGGGGAATGCTGGTATCGCGGTAAACCTATTGGCGACGCGCGCTTATCCGTAAAGGCCGCAGGCTTCACGCCAGCGCGACGGCGCCACCCGCATCTGCTTCCTGCAAGGCGGGCACCACTACCGAAACGACCCGGTTCCGCCCGCCCTGCTTGGCCGCATATAATGCGTGATCGGCCTCGTTTACCAGTCGCTGCCATGCGCCGCCCCCGTTCCGCGCCTCGGCATGGCCGACGCTGATGGTGCACTGAAGCACCGCGCCGCCCTCTACCGCGATCTGCAGATCCGCCACCGCCGCGCGCAGCCGCTCCGCAAGCGCCGCCGCCGTGCCGGAATGCGCGGGCAGCACCAGGAATTCCTCGCCGCCCACCCGACCGACCACATCCCCCGGCGATGCCGTTTCCGCAAGCGCACGAGCGACCGCGCGCAGGACCGCATCGCCGGAGGCGTGACCCCAGCCGTCATTCACCTTCTTGAAGTGATCGACGTCGATCATGAGCGCCGCAATTGCGCGGTGCTGCCGGGTCGCCTGCGCTGCCCGCGCCATCCCCTGCTCCCAGATGACGCGTCGATTGACGAGCCCCGTCAGCGGGTCGCGCGACGCATAGTGTAGCAACTCCGCATCGAGCTGGCGGGTAAGCATCCACAAAAAGCACGGGGTGATCGCGCAGGTGAGAACCAGCCGCGAGGTCAGGCCGAAGGTCGTCGTCGGATCCCCGTCCCCGTCGGCATCGGGGTTGAAAACCCACCAGAGCATTCGGGCCAGCAGAACCAGCGCCCAGAGCATGTGGATGGCCCCTGCCAGCCGTGCGACCGGCCGGCGCGACACATCGAGGCACTGCCACAGGGCCATCGCCGCGCCGACGGTGAGGATTCCGCGAACGGCACAGCCCATCGCCACCATCACGCGCATGTTCTCGAAATGCGACAGGACATAGGCGATTTCGATCGTCGCAAGCAGTATTGCCGGGCCCAGGATCCACAACTCGATCCGCGGCCGCTTCAAATAGAGATGCACGGCCACAAAATTAAGAGCGGCCCCCAGATCGATCAGAAGATTGCCGGAAAGGCCCAAACGCGGCAGGGAAATCGCAAAGGCAGGCAGCATCAGCACGCCAAAGCCGGCGGCGAACGCCAAATAGGCGATACACCAGGCAAGCAGACTATAGGGTGGCACGAACCGCGGTCGGATCGAAAAGGCCAAGAGGAAAGCGAGGCTCGACAACAGCGAGATCAGCGCATTCACGGCAATCAGCGTTCCGGCATGCAAAACCATTTCCAGCTGCTGCATTCCCTCGAGTGTCCGGGCTCGATCTGCCTTCAATATAGCGCACATATGGAAGCACGACTGTGCTGGCGAGACGATTCAACGTTGCAAAGTGAAACGTTTGCCATGCGCCTTCGCCGTTTCGACGGCAGGCGGCGAGCACCCTGCGCGTTCCGCTTCCACGCAGGGAACGGCGCCGCGGCTAGCAATTCGGCCCGTCCTTCCCTATGTGCCCACCCGATCATGGCAACGCGACTCCCAGAAGCCCCCAAGGTGGGCATGGTGTCGCTCGGCTGTCCCAAGAATCTGGTCGACTCCGAGCGTATCCTGACAAAGCTCCGTTCGGACGGCTATGCGCTGTCGCCGGACTATGCCGGCGCGGACGTCGTGCTGGTGAATACCTGCGGGTTCCTCGACAGCGCCAAGGAAGAATCGCTCGAGGCGATCGGCGAGGCGATCGCGGAGAACGGCCGGGTGATCGTCACCGGCTGCATGGGCAAGGAGGCCGAGGTCATCCGTGCCCGCTTTCCCAACGTGCTCGCGGTCACCGGCGCGCACCAATATGAGGACGTGGTCGGCGCGGTGCACACTGCGGCGCCGATGCCGCCCTCGCCCTTCGTCAACCTGGTGCCGGACAGCGGGCTCAAGCTCACCCCGCGCCACTATAGCTATCTGAAGATCTCGGAAGGCTGCAACCACCGTTGCAGCTTCTGCATCATCCCGTCGCTGCGCGGGGACCTGGTCAGCCGCCGGCCCGACGCGATCCTGCGCGAGGCGGAAAAGCTGGTCGCCGCCGGCACCAAGGAACTGCTGGTCATCAGCCAGGACACCTCGGCGTACGGCATCGACATCCGCAAGGAGCCGCGCGCCTGGAAGGGCCGCGAGGTGGTGCCGCACATGACCGATCTTGCCCGCGAGCTCGGCCAGATCGCGCCCTGGGTGCGACTGCACTATGTCTATCCCTACCCGCATGTCGACCAGGTGATCCCGCTGATGGCAGAGGGGCTGGTGCTGCCCTATCTCGATATCCCGTTCCAGCACGCGGCGCCCAACGTGCTGCGCGCGATGAAGCGTCCGGCCAACGAGGCCAAGGTGCTCGAGCGGCTGCGCGGCTGGCGCGAAATCGCCCCGGACATCGCGATCCGCTCGACCTTCGTCGTCGGCTTCCCCGGCGAGACCGAGGAGGATTTCCAGTACCTCCTCGACTGGCTCGACGAAGCCCAGCTCGACCGCGTCGGCGCGTTCCGCTTCGAGCCGGTCGAGGGTGCCTCGGCCAATGACCTGCCCGGCGCGGTGCCGGAAGCGGTCAAGGAAGAGCGCTACGCCCGGATCATGGAAAAGACCGCCGCGATCAGCGCCGCCAAGCTCCAGGCCAAGATCGGCCGCAAGCTCGACGTGATCATCGACGCGGTCGACGAGGACGGCGGCGCCACCGGCCGCAGCCAGGCCGACGCGCCGGAGATCGACGGCGAAGTGTTCCTGCGCGACTCCGGCCATCTGGAACAGGGCGACATCGTGAAGGTCCTCATCGAGGACGCGGACGAACACGATCTCTACGGTGTACCGATGGGCTGATCGGCTGCGGGTTTGATCGGCAGCCTGCCGGTTGCCCGCAGCACGAGAAAAAGGATTGCGATCACCGGCACTGCAAAACTAAATATCCAGGGCGTGAACGGTCCCTGCTGGAACCCGGATCCGCCGAGCAGCAGGAAGCTCACCGGCAGGGTCCGCCAGGCGCCGGTAGTCCAGTCCAGCTGGAACATGCCGAAGGAGAACAGCACTCCGACGCACCAGAGCCACTTGAACCGCAGGCCCCTGGTGCGCAGGGCGAGCACGAAGGCGACGAGGCTGGTCGCCACGGCCGCGGCGATGAGCGCCAACCAAAGCAGCTGGATCGGACCCTTGTCCCTGAACGTGAAGCGATTGGCGCTGATAAGCGATTGGCCGACCGGCTGCACAAACACGCTTTCGATCACAGGCCTCGGCCCGGCCGTCTCCAGAACGACCTCGAACACAGCCCATTTAGCGTCGTTGCCGAGCTCATAAGTGAATCTTTTCAGCGTAGTTTTCCGGCCTTCGACTATCTGCCACTGGACGTTGATGTTGCCCAGGACGGGATCGCCCTTTGCCAGCGCCTGCATTTTGCCGACGAGCGTGGCATCCAGCTGAGTACGCAGCCGCGGGTCTGAGGCGCTCTGAAGCCATTGCAGATCCGCACTTTGCACCGCCCGCACCGCGTGTAGCGCCTGTGCCTGTTCCGCAGGCGTGCTCAGCTTGTCAAAGAGCTGCTGATAGCTGCAGGCAGACAGCACGATCAGAACGAACGTAACAAAAAATCGCATATGTAACCCCCGGCCGAAGATCCTATGCCGCTGCAGATCGGGCTGCAACGATCCGTTGGCAGGGGACGCGAGCAGCGCTAAGCCACAGCCATATTTCCCGGAGGCCCGATGTTCCGTTCCGCCCTTGCCGCCACCCTGTTGATCGCCACCCCCGCCGCCGCCCAGCAGCTCACCGCGGAGCAGACCGCCAAGGTCGACTCGATCGTCGCCGATGCGCTGAAGAGCAGCGGCGTGCCCTCCGCCTCGATCGCGATCGTGCGCGACGGCAAGATCGTCTTCACCAAGGCCTATGGCGACCAGGGCCCCGGCATCGCCAAGGGGCCGGACGCGAACGCCAAATACCAGATCGCGTCGATCTCCAAGCAGTTCACCGCAGCGGCACTCCTGCTGCTGGAGGACGAGGGCAAGCTGAGCCTCGACGACAAGGTCTCGAAATGGGTGCCGGACGTCACCGATGCCGACAAGATCACCATCCGTCAGCTGCTCAGCCACACCGCCGGCCTGCAGGATTATTGGCCGCAGGACTATAGCTTCAAGGCGATGGAGACGGCGGTGACGCCGCAGCAGATCGTCGATCGCTGGGCCAAGAAGCCGCTCGACTTCGCCCCTGGCACCGCGTGGCAATATTCCAACACCGGCTATGTCGTCGCCGGCATGATCATCGAGAAGGCCTCGGGCAGGAAGCTGCTCGACTATCTCCAGGCCAAGATCTTCAAGCCGCTGGCGATGCAGGCGATCGACCAGGACAAGGCGATCGGCAAGGGCTTCCCGCAGGGCACGCACCGCTATGCGCTGGGCCCCGTGCGCCCGGCCAAGCCGGCGGCGGACGGCTGGCTCTGGGCGGCCGGCGAGCTGGCGATGAGCGCCGCTGATCTTGCCAAGTGGGACATCGCCCGCATCGACCGCCAGGTGCTTACCCCCGAGGACTGGGCGGCGCAGGAAACCGAGGTGAAGCTCGCCGACGGTTCCCCCACCCATTACGGCCTTGGCGTGTCGCTGGGCGAGCATGGCGGCAAGAAGGAAGTATCGCACGGCGGCGAAGCGGTGGGCTTCCTGTCGAGCAATGTCGTGATCCCCGAAGAAAAGTTCGCCGTGGTCTCGCTGGTCAGCGCCGATTTCGGCGGTGCGCACGACATCATCGCGCAGGGAATCACCGAGCTGCTGCTGCCGGTCGCCAATCCCGCCGCCGCACTCACTCTCGACCAGCAGCGCGACGCGCTGGCCAGGAAGCTGTTCGACCAGCTCCGCGCCGGCACACCCGATCGCAGCCTGATGACCGAGGATGCGAACTATTTCTTCGATGCCACCGCACTCGGCGACTATCGCGCCAGCCTCGCGCCACTCGGCGAGCCGCTCGCATTCGAGCCGATCGGCAAGGCGCGGCTGCGCGGGGGCTTCGTCAACCGTAACTACCGAATCCGCTATCAGGGTCGCCAGCTGATCGCCGTGACCTATGCCGAGCCCGGCACCGACGGTAAGTTCGAGCAGTTCCTGGTGATGCCGCGATGAGCGACGAAGCCGAAAGCCGTGCCAAGGACCGCGCCGAAGCCGCCAAGGTGCGGCGGCGCTGGATCACGCTGGGCGAAGTGCTGGGCGTAGCCGCCGTGCTGATCTCCGGCCTGACGCTGTGGAACAACTGGAACGATCGCCGCGAGACCAAGGCCGAGAAGGCGGCCACCGAGCAGCGCGCCTCCGCAAAGGTGGCGAAGCTGGTGCTGGTCGCCGCCGATGCCGGCAAGCAGACGCTGGCGCTCAAGCCCGCTGCGCCCGAGCAATCGGTGCAGAGCCAGACGGTCCTCTTCCCGACCGCCCTCGGCGTCTCGCCGGCCGAGACCACCGGCGAACCGCGCATTGACGGCGGCTGGTTCGAACACGCGCTGGTCAAGGCGCGTGAGGCCGCCGGGCTGCCCGACAACAGCCGCGGTGACGAGCGGCTGCCGGTGGTGATCGTCACCCAGTTCCTCGCCGACGGCGATCCGCACGAGGACGTGGCGCTGTACGACGTCGGCTATACCATCTCGGGCAAGTTCCTCGGCGGGCACAGCGTCACGCTGCGCGGCATCTCGCTGGTGGCGAAGGTGAAGCGCGATCATGCGCAGGCCAGGCTCGACGCGCGGTGGAAGAGCTTGCTGCCCGCGGCGAAATGATGCGGCGCCCCCTGGCCAAAAAACCAGGGGGGTCCGGGCTAGGCGCGGGGCGCGCGGCGTCCTAGATCAGGCACATGACGGATCTCAACACGCTCGTACAGCCCGACCGCGGCCAGGCCGCTCGCACCATCCACCTGATCGACGCCAAGGGCTTCGATACCTGGCTCGCCGCGCAGCCCCCGCGCCACCGCGCCGCCGCCGCCGCGCAGAAGCTCAGCGGCTCGGCTTACTCCAGCGCGATCCTGCCCGGCGATGCGCCGGAGGACTGGTCGGTCGTCTCGGTCGTCGGCAATGCCGAGAAGCTCACCCCCTGGTGCCTCGCCAAGCTGGCCGAGACGCTGCCCGAAGGCAGCTACCGCGTCGAAGGTGTCGAGCCCGGCAAGGCGATCTATGGCTGGCTCGTCGCCCAGTACAAGTTCGACCGCTACAAGAAGGCAGACCCCAAGCTGCAAGGCCCGCGCGTGCTGCTCACTGCCGATCCGGTGAAGATGGAAGAGGCGATGCGCATGGCTGCCGTCACCTTCAAGCTGCGCGACCGGATCAACACCGGCGCCAACGACATGAGCCCCGCCGACCTGGAAGATGCCGGCGCCGAGCTCGCCAAGACCTATGGCGCCACCTTCTCGGTGGTGAAGGGCGACGAGCTCGAGCAGGGCTATGGCATGCTCCACGCCGTTGGCCAGGCAGCGGGCAAGGGCCGCGAGCCGCGGCTGATCGAGCTCGAATGGGGTAACCCGGAGCATCCGCGCATCGCGATCATCGGCAAGGGCGTCTGCTTCGACAGCGGCGGCCTCGACATCAAGCCGGCCGCCGGCATGCGGCTGATGAAGAAGGACATGGGCGGTGCCGCCCACGCCCTCGCACTCGCCGAACTGGTGATGCAGAACAAGCTGCCGGTGCGGCTCCACATGCTGGTGCCGGCGGTCGAGAACTCGATCTCGGGCGAGGCGACGCGCCCGGGCGACGTCATGATCTCGCGCAAGGGCATCACCGTCGAGAACAGCAACACCGACGCCGAGGGCCGTCTGATCCTGGGCGACGCGCTGACCAAGGCCGAGGAAAAGAACCCCGAGCTGGTGTTCGACTTTGCGACGCTGACCGGCGCCGCCCGGGTCGCGCTGGGCGCCGACCTCCAGGCGTTGTTCTCGAACGACGACACGCTGGCGGCGGAAATCGTCGCGGCCGGCGAGGAAGAATCGGATCCGATCTGGCGGATGCCGCTCTACGATCCGTACAAGGAGCTGCTGAAGTCCGACGTGGCGGACATGGTCAATGCGGCCGAGGGTCCGTTCGGCGGCGCGATCACCGCGGCGCTATTCCTCAAGGAATTCGTGCCGGCCAAGGCCCAATGGGCCCATTTCGACATCTTCTGCTGGAACGGCAGCGCCAAGCCTGGTCGGCCCAAGGGCGCCGAGGCAGTGAGCCTGCGCGCCACCTGGAAGGTGCTCAAGGACCGCTACGGCGGATAAGCGCTTCGGCCGCCGGCGGCATCGCGCCGTCGGCGAGCCAGCGCTCGACTTCTTCCTTGTCCATCGGGCGGCCGAACAGATAGCCCTGCCCCTGTGCGCAACCCAGCGCCCGCAGCATCTCCGCCGTCTCCAGCGTTTCGATCCCCTCGGCCACCACCGGCAGCTCCAGCGTGCTCGCCAGGCCGAGGATGGCGCGAACGATCCGCAGCTTCTCGGTGCTTTCGCTCAGCGCATCGACGAAGGAGCGGTCGATCTTGATCTTGTCGAACGGCAGCATGCGCAGATGCTGGATCGAGGCATAGCCGGTGCCGAAATCGTCGAGTGCCAGCTGCACGCCCTGGTTCTTCAGCGATTCGATCGCGTGGTGCGCCTTCTCGGCATCGACGATCAGCGCGTTCTCGGTGATTTCCACGGTCAGCCGCTGCGGCGGGAAGCCGGTGCGGGCGAGAACCGACAGGATCTTGTGACTCAGCCAGTCGTCGCGCAGCTGGCCGGGCGAGATGTTGATCGCGATGCTTGCCGGCACCGGCCAGTCGCGCGTCTCCGAACAGGCGCGGTCGAGCAGGTCGAGCATCAGCGTGTTGAGCAGCCCGCACTCCTCGGCAATTGGGATGAACTGGTCGGGCCCGATCTCGGAATCCTCGCGCCGCCAGCGGGCGAGCAGCTCGAAGCCGGTGACATGGCCGGTGCGCAGGTCGATGATCGGCTGGTAGCGCGGGTAGAACAGCCCCTGGGTCAGCCCGTCGCGCATCTCCGCCTCGATCGTCGAGCGGCGGCGGATCTCGGCGTCCATCTGGCTCGCGAAGGCGCAGTAGCAGCCGCGACCTGCCTCCTTGGCCTGGTAGAGCGCGACATCGGCCCGGCGCATCAGCGTGTCCGCGTCGGATGCATCCTCGGGATAGAGCGCGATGCCGACGCTGGCGCCGATATGGTGCATACGCTCGTCGATCAGGAACGGCCGCGCCACCTCGCGGACGATCGCATGCGCCACGCTTCGCACCCGATCGAGATCGTTGCCGTCGAACGGCAGCGTGATCGCGAACTCGTCGCCGCCCAGCCGGTAGCTGCGGCCGCCCTCGCCCACCACCCAGCTCAGCCGCCCGGCAACGGCACGCAGCAGCTGGTCGCCGATCGGATGCCCATGCACGTCGTTGATCGACTTGAAGCGATCGAGATCGACCAGCATCAGCCCAAAGCGGTGCGGCTCGGCGCCGCGGAGATACTCGGTGAGCGCGCGGCGATTGGGGAGGCCGGTCAGCGGATCGTGATAGGCGAGCTGGTGGGCGCGCTGCTCGGCCAGCCGGGCACGGCGCTGGCCCGCTGCCATCTCTGCGCGCGAGGCGAGCACGTCGACGAAACCGGCATGGGTCGTCCCGAACATCCGCAGGACCACCGCCGAGACGAGGATGATGTTGATCCCCAGCCCGATCAGGAACCGGTCGCCCGAGGCGATCAGGCACAGGATGACCGGCGAGGCACCGAAGCCCATCACCAGCCAGGCCGCGACCGGGAAGGTCTGCAGACAATAGCAGCAGGTGATCGCGCCGATGAAGATATAGAGCGCGATGCAGGTGCGCCGCGCCAGATCCGCCTCCATATACAGGATCAGCGCCCAGCCTCCGAAAGCCAGGCTGAGCAGCGCCCCCGCGATGATGGTACCGATCAGATAGCGGCGAATCTTGCGGAGGCTGGGAATGGCGTCGCCGCGTCGGGCCATCCACAACAGGCTGCGCGTTGCGGCGGCGATCCCCAGCAGGATCGGCGCGACGATGCTGAGCCGAGTCGATACCGAGCCATAGGAGGCGAAGCCGAGGAACACGGCGTCCAGGAAGACGAGCGTGTACATCAGCGGGATCTGCTGCCCCAGCACCCGATATTGTTCGGTCAGGATCGCTCGGTCGAGCTTGGTCCTTCCCGAACGTACGAGGTGAATCCGCGGCAGCATGGAGGCCTTGTAGCGCCAGACCCCCGACAACAGGTTAATCCGCCGTCGCTATTTGCGCTGCCGCCTCGATGATCGGCACGAACTTGGCGGCGGTGAGGCTCGCACCGCCGACCAGCGCGCCGTCGACATCGTCCACGGCGAGGATGGACGCCGCATTGGCCCCGCTCACCGACCCCCCGTAGAGGATCCGCATGTCGTTGGCCGAAGGCCCGATCATGCCGCGAAGCTTGGCGCGAAGGATCGCGTGCATCGTCGCGATTTCGTCGAGCGTCGGCGTCTTGCCGGTGCCGATCGCCCAGCGCGGCTCATAGGCGATGGTCAGCCAGTCGGGTGCGGCGCCGTCGGGCAGCGACTTCTCGATTTGCGACTGGACGATGCGCTCGGCGCGACCGGCGTCGTGCTCCGCCTCAGTCTCGCCGCAGCAGAGGATCACGTTGAGGCCGTGACGCCGCGCGGCAGCGGCCTTGGCCCAGGTATGGTGGCTCGTCTCGGCATGATCGGCGCGGCGCTCGGAATGGCCGACGATCACTACCTTGGCGCCCGCCTCCACCAGCATCGGTGCCGAGATGTCGCCCGTATGGGCCCCCTGGTCACTTTCGTGCACGTCCTGCGCGCCGATCGTGAAGTCCGGGGCGATGTCCGCGGCCGCCGCGATCAGGGTGTACGGCACGCAGAGCAGCGCATCGACCTGGGGGTGCGCCCGCGCCGCGGCAGCGATCGCGTCGATCTCGCGCAAATGCGAGCGCATGCCGTGCATCTTCCAGTTTCCAGCGACCAGCTTGCGGCGCATCCATCACTCCCCGAATGTTTCGGCACAGTCGATACCGATTGCGCCGCGCGGCACAAGCTTGAAGGCGCGCGACACCCGCCCTAAAGCGGGCCCAAATTCCTCGAACGAACGGCTCTCCATGCTCAACGCCTTCCGGAACTTCACCAAGTCGCGCTACGGCCTGATCATCGTCTTCATCTTCCTGGGCCTGCTCGCGATCGCCTTTGCGGCTAGTGACGTGACCGGCATGCGCCAAAGCATCACCGGCAGCAGCGGTGCGCTTGCCACGGTGGCCGGCGAGAAGGTGACCGAGCAGCAGGTTCGCGATCGGCTGGAGCGCTATGTCCGCAATGCGCAGGCGCAGGGCCAGAAGATCACGATGGCGCAGCTGCTGGCGCAGGGCGGGTTCGAGGCCGCGCTGAACGATGCCGTCAACACCGCCGCGATCGAGGCATTCGCGAACCAGAACGGCATGGCGGTCGGCAAGAAGCTGATCGACACCGACATTGCCAACAACCCGCAGTTCGCGGGCATGGACGGCAAGTTCAGCCAGCAGACCTTCGAGCAGCTGCTCGCGCAGAATCAGCTCACCCCGGCGGTGTTCCGCGAGGGCATGACCACGCAGCGCTACGCTGCCTGGCTGGTCGGTCCGGTCGCGCTCCGCGCTCCCGCCCCCGCCGGCGTGGTGACCCCCTATGTCGCGACGCTGCTCGAGCGCCGCACCGGCATCGTCGGCTTCGTCCAGTCGCTGGCAATGGACCCCGGTCCCGCTCCGGACGCCAACACGCTCGCCGGCTATTACGCCCAGAACCGCAGTCGTTATCAGGTGCCCGAGCGCCGCATCGTCCGCTACGCGCTCGCCCAGCCCGATGCGCTGAAGGCGCAGGCCACGCCGACCGAGGCCGAGATCGCCGCCGCCTACAAGAAGGACGCCGCCAAATACGCCGCCAGCGAGAAGCGCGGCGTCGAGCTGGTCCAGGCGATCAGCCAGTCGGTCGCCGCCAAGGTCGCGGCTGCTGCCAAGGGCGGTGACCTGACCGCCGCCGCCAAGGCCGCCGGTCTGGAGGCCCGCACCATCGACGCTAGCGACAAGGCAACGCTCGCCAAGCAGGTTTCGGCACCCTTCGCCGACGCCGCCTTCACCGCCCCGGCGACCGCCATGCGGGGCCCCGTCCAACTCGGCGGCGCCTGGTTCGTCTACCGCGTGAGCAAGGTCGAGAAGATCGCCGCACGCACGCTGGACCAGGTTAGGGCCGAGCTCACCGAGGAAGTGACCAAGCGCAAGCTGGCCGCGCTGCTCGCCGATTCGCGCCAGGCGATCGAGGATGCAGTCGGCGACGGCGCGACCTTCGACGAAGCCGTCGCCAAGGCCAAGCTGACCGCGGTCCGCAGCCCCGCGCTGATCGCCAACGGCACCGATCCGGACAATGCCGCCTACCAGCCCGATGCCACCGTTACCGCAGTGATGAAGGCAGGCTTCGGCTTCGAGCAGGCCGGCGACGAGCCGCAGGTGATCCCCGTGGGTCAGGACGGCAGCTTCGCGCTGGTGTCGCTCGAGAAGATCGTGCCCGCCGCGCCCCGCCCGCTCGCCCAGATCACCGACAAGGTAAAGGCCGACTACATGCTCGACCAGGCGCTCGCCAAGGCACGCACCGCCGCCACGGCGATGCTGCCCAAGCTGCAAAAGGGCGTGCCGATGGCACAGGCGCTTGCGGAGGCCGGTGCGACCAAGGGCGCCCCGCCCAAGCCGTTCGACTTCAAGCGCAGCGAGCTTCGCGGCAAGGAGAACTTTATCCAGATGGCGTTCGACATGCCCGCCAAGACCGCGCGCCTGGTCGAGGCGCCGAACCGCGCCGGCTATTATGTCGTCTATGTCGACACCATCCAGCCGGGGAACCTGGCCGGCGATCCGCAGGGCCCGCAGATGCTCCAGTCGATCACCCAGGCGCTTGGCCAGGTGGGTGCGCAGGAATATGAGCGCCAGTTCGCCGCCTCGCTGGTGAGCGCGCTCAAGGTCCGTCGCAACGAAGCGGCGATCGCCCGCCTCCGCGCCGACCTGCAGCGCACGGGCGCCAGCGGCCAGTGATCCAGGGCCTCGACGCCGCCCGCGCCGCGCTTGCCGCCGGCCGGCCTGCCCTGGTCTGGCGCCAGCAGGTCGCCGATACCGAGACGCCGGTCGCCGCCGCGCTCAAGCTGATCGAGCCGGGCCGGGGCGACTTCCTGCTCGAATCGGTCGAGGGCGGATCGGTCCGCGGCCGGCACAGCCTGATCGGCTTGGCGCCGGACCTGGTGTTCCGCGCTACCGGGACGGAGGCCGAGATCAACCGGCAGTGGCTCACCGACCGCGCCGCGTTCGAGCCGCTGTCGGATGATCCGCTGGCGGCGCTGCGCTCGCTTGTCGCCGATTGCCGGATGGACGTGCCGGCCGAGCTGCCGCGCGCGCTCGCCTGCCTCGTCGGCTATTTCAGCTACGAGACCGTCGGGCTGGTCGAGAAGCTGCCGCGCCCGCCGCAGAGCCCGGTCGGCGTGCCGGACATGATCTTCGTGCGGCCGACCGTGCTGCTGGTGTTCGACCGGCTGGCGGACACGCTGTTCTTCGTCGCCCCGGTCTGGCCGGGCGCCGACCCGGATGTCGCGGCTGACCGCATCGACGCGGTCGCCGCGCAGCTCGCCAGCGCACCCCTTCCCGCGCCGGTCCGCGCCGATCCGCTGACGATCCAGCCGACGCCGGTGCTGCCGGAAGGCCGCTATGGCGAGATGGTCGCGGCCGCGAAGGAATATATCGCGGCGGGCGACATCTTTCAGGTGGTCCTCGCCCAGCGCTTCACCGCGCCCTTCCCGCTGCCGCCGTTCGAGCTCTACCGCGCGCTGCGGCGGATCAACCCTTCGCCCTTTCTCTACCATCTCGACCTGCCGGGCTTCGCGCTCACCGGATCGAGCCCGGAGATCCTGGTCCGCGCGCGTGACGGCGAGATCACCATCCGCCCGATCGCCGGTACCCGCCCGCGCGGCCGCACCGCCGCCGAGGACGAGGCGAACCGCACCTCACTGCTCGCCGATCCCAAGGAACGCGCCGAACATCTGATGCTGCTCGATCTCGGCCGCAACGATGTCGGCCGCGCTGCTGCGCCCGGCAGCGTGAAGGTCACGGACAGCTACACCGTCGAGTTCTACAGCCATGTGATGCACATCGTGTCCAATGTGGTGGGCAAGCTGCGCAAGGATGCCGACGCGATCGACGCGCTGTTCGCGGGCTTCCCGGCGGGCACGGTGAGCGGCGCCCCCAAGGTGCGCGCCTGCGAAATCATCGCCGAGCTGGAGGCGGAGACGCGCGGCCCCTATGCGGGCGGCGTCGGCTATTTCTCGCCCGATGGATCGATGGACTCGTGCATCGTGCTCCGCACCGCACTGGTGAAGGATGGGGTGATGCACGTGCAGGCAGGCGCCGGCATCGTCGCCGACTCCAATCCGGAGTATGAGCAGCGCGAATGCGAGGCCAAGTCCGGCGCACTGTTCGCCGCCGCGCGCGAGGCGATCGCGCGGGCCAGCGAGGCGGGCTTCGGGCAGTAAGGAAGCCGCAGCCGCCGAATGCGGCCGCTACAACGGCATCGCCCAAAATCAACGTCATTCCCGCGAAAGCGGGAATCCATTGCCCTGTGCGCCGGGGGAGGGAACCGCGGCATCAGCGCCCATGGATCCCCGCCTTCGCGGGGATGACGGCTAGCTAAGAGCGGGGAAGGGCCCGATCAGGGAACGCGCGAGGCCTTTGCTTCCTTGTCCAGCTTGTCCTGATACCATTGCTGCAGCATCTGCCGCGTGCAGCCGGTCTGGCCGCCGGTGCCCACTGCCGAGCAGCTGTTGGGAAGACCGGCGCGGTTGAAGTCCTCCACCACCTCCATGCGGCGCGACCAGCTGGTCGAGGGCGCGTCTTGCTTGGGCTGGTCGCGGAAGCGCTTGGGGATGCGATAGGGCGAATCGCCCGCATTCGAGCAGACGACGATCTCGTCGGGGTTCGCCGGCTTGGGGCAGCTCTCCTGGCCATAGAGCAGGATGCTGCGCACCCGCTTGGGCGGGCCGTCCTGCGTCGTCTGGTCCTGGGTCTGGGCGAATGCCGGTGCGGCAAGCAGGGCGGTGGCAAGCATCAAACGGGCAAGCATGGGGATACTCCTGGGAGGCGACACAACGTCCCTGCCCCGTCAGCGGTGCCGCGGCACTGTGGCACCCGCAAGGCCGGATTGTGCATCGACGCCCGAGCGCCTAGGTCTGCGCGCATGATCCTCGTCCTCGACAATTACGACAGCTTCACCTGGAACCTCGTCCATTATCTGATGGAACTGGGCGTGGAGGTGCAGGTGGTGCGCAACGACGCGCTGACCGCGAACGAAGCGATCGCCAGCAATGCGCAGGGCTTCCTGATCTCGCCCGGTCCGTGCACGCCCAACGAGGCCGGGATCAGCCTGGACCTCGTCGCCGCCTGCGCCGATCTCGGCAAGCCGCTGCTCGGTGTGTGCCTGGGGCACCAGGCGATCGGCCAGCATTTCGGCGGCAGCGTGGTGCGCGGCGGGCTGATGCACGGCAAGACCTCGCCGGTCCGCCATGACGGTACCGGGCTGTTCGCCGATCTGCCCTCGCCCTTCACCGCCACCCGCTACCATTCGCTGATCGTCACCGACATTCCGGAAAGCCTGGTGGTCAACGCCACCGCCGAGGACGGTTCGGTGATGGGCTTCCGCCATGCGTCGCTGCCCATCCACAGCGTGCAGTTCCACCCGGAGAGTATCGCGACCGAGCACGGCCACGCCATGCTTGCCAACTTCCTGCGCCTGGCGGGCATCGAGGCGACCGCCGCCGCCTGACCTGCTTCAGCCTCGGTTCATCGCAGCCCTGCTAGGAGAAACGCCATGAAACCGATCCTCGCCACCATGCTCGCCGGTGCCGCGCTGCTCGCGGCCCCCGTCGCCAACGCCCGCCACCGCGATACGCCGGAGCAGCAGCTCGCCAAGCTGCTCGATGGCCGAGTCGCGGGCAAGCCGGTGGACTGCATCAGCCTCGACCGTGCGGGCTCCAGCCAGATCATCGACGGCAAGGCGATCGTCTACACCCTCGGCAACACGCTGTACGTCAACCAGCCGCGCGGCGGTGCCGAGCAGCTCGACGACAATTCGATCCTGGTCACCAACACCTTTGGATCGCAGCTGTGCAGCATCGACACGGTGCGGCTGATCGACCGCAACTCCTATTTCCCGCGCGGCTTCGTCTCGCTCGGCGAGTTCGTGCCGTACACCAAGCCGAAGAAGAGCAACTAAGCCCCCCAAGCAGGATTTGCTCGACAGGCTGGCCGCGCCCCGGAATAGAGGCGGCGTGACCAGCCTCAGCCTGCTTCCCGATCCGTCCTCCCCGCTCGCCCGCGAAACCGCCGCGCAGGCGTTCGCCGACATTCTCGACGGCACCGCGCCCGAGGCGGAGATCGAGGCGTTCCTCATCGCCCTCTCCGTGCGCGGCGAGACCAGCATCGAAATCGCCGAGGCCGCCCGCGCGCTGCGCAACCGGCTGATCCCGGTGACGGCCCCCGAGGGGGCGATCGACGTGTGCGGCACCGGCGGCGACGGGCACCATACGCTCAACGTCTCAACTGCAGTCAGCCTTGTCGTGGCCGCAGCCGGTGTCCCGGTGGCGAAGCATGGCAACCGTGCCGCCTCCTCCAAGGCGGGCGCGGCCGATACGCTGGAAGCGCTGGGGCTCAACCTCGATCGCGCCGCGGCGCGGGCCGAGGAGAGCCTCAATGAAATTGGCATCGCTTTCCTCTTCGCCCAGCACCACCACCCTTCGCTGGGCCGCATCGCGCCGATCCGGCGGCGGATCGCGCGCCGGACGATCTTCAACCTGATGGGACCGCTCGCCAATCCGGCGCATGTCCGCCACCAGTTGATTGGCATTGCACGACCGGATTACGCGCCGGTCTATGCCGAGGCGCTGGAGCAGCTTGGAGTCGAGGCCGCGGCGATCGTCTCGGGCGAAGATGCGCTCGATGAGCTTTCCACCGAGGCGGCGAGCGTCGTCGTCAATGTCGGCCGCGCAAAGCTGCCCACGCGGATCACCCCCGAAGATGCCGGCCTGCCCCGCCATCCGCTTTCCGCCATCCGCGGGGGCGATCCCGAGTACAACGCGCTTGCCTTGCGCCGCCTGCTCCAGGGCGAGCACGGCGCCTATCGCGACGCGGTGCTGCTCAACGCGGCCGCCGCGCTGATGGTCGCGGGGCGCGCCGATGACCTTCGGGACGGGGTGGAGGAAGCCGCCGAGATGCTCGACAACGGGCTTGCCAACGCCCTTCTCGACTGCTGGATCGCCTTCGCATGAGCACCATTCTCGACACGATCATCGCCACCAAGCGCACCGAAGTCGCCGCCCGCAAGGCGAGCCCGCGCGCCTGGCCGGCGCCCTCCGCACCGCGCGGCTTCAAGGCGGCGCTCGACGCGCGTGCCGCAGCCGGCGGCTATGGCCTGATCGCAGAGATCAAGAAGGCCAGCCCGTCCAAGGGCCTGATCCGCGCCGATTTCGATCCGCCCGCCCATGCCCGCGCCTATGCCGCCGGCGGCGCCGCCTGCCTGTCGGTGCTGACCGACCAGGAGTATTTCCATGGGCACGAGGACTATCTGGTCGCCGCCCGCGCCGCCTGCGACCTGCCGGTGATCCGCAAGGACTTCCTGATCGACCCGTGGCAGGTCGAGGAGTCGCGCGCGATGGGCGCCGATGCGATCCTGATCATCGTCTCGGCACTCGACGACCGCCAGATGGCGGAGATCGAGGCGGCGGCGATCGAACAGGACATGGACGCCTTGGTCGAGGTCCACGATGCCGAGGAACTGGAACGCGCGCTCAAGCTCAAGTCGCGGCTGATCGGGGTAAACAATCGTAATCTCAAGACCTTCGAGGTCGATGTGCAAAAGACGTATGAGCTCGTCCGCCATGCGCCGAAGGACTGCACCTTCGTCGCGGAATCCGGCCTCAACAGCCGCGGCGATCTTGACGCGATGGCCGCGCACGACATCCGCTGCTTCCTGATCGGCGAATCGCTGATGCGGCAGGCCGATGTCGAAGCGGCGACGCGGGCGCTGGTCGGATGAGCGGGCTCACCCATCTCGACGAGACCGGCGCGGCGCACATGGTCGATGTCGGTGGCAAGGCGGTCACCGCGCGCGAGGCGGTGGCGCGCGGCCGCATCACCATGTCGGCAGAGGCTGCGGCGGCGATCCGCGACGGCAGCGTGAAGAAAGGCGACGTGCTTGCCACGGCACGCATCGCCGGCATCATGGCAGCGAAGAAGACGTCCGAGCTGATCCCGCTCTGCCACCCCCTGCCCCTCACCCGCGTCGCGATCGACCTCGACCTCGACGCGACCGGCGTGACCGCGACCGCCACCGCGGCGACCGAAGGCAAGACCGGGGTGGAGATGGAAGCGCTCACCGCGGTGTCGGTGACCCTGCTCACGCTGTACGACATGGCCAAGGCGCTCGATAAGGGCATGGTGCTCAGCGACATCCGCCTGCTCACCAAGACCGGCGGCAAGTCCGGCGACTGGCGCGCCCAAGGCTGAGGCCCGGGCGGC
This sequence comes from Sphingomonas sp. NFR04, assembly GCF_900114095.1. GTDB lineage: Bacteria > Pseudomonadota > Alphaproteobacteria > Sphingomonadales > Sphingomonadaceae > Sphingomonas. The sequence goes on from NZ_FORV01000002.1 coordinate 371,263, forward strand.
AAAGAATCCCTTAGCCGCCCCAAACCGATCCTCCATTGCCCCGCAGCGGCCACCGGGCCATGTGCGGCACCATGGCATCGCTTCTCGACCCTCTTTCGCGCGGCCGCGTGATCCTCGTCGGCGCAGGTCCTGGTGACCCCGGCCTCCTTACCGTTCGCGCCGTCGAGGCGCTGAAGATCTGCGACGTGCTGGTCCATGATGGGCTTGTCGATGATCGCGTGCTCGATCTCGCACCCCAGGCGCACCGCATCTCGGTCGCCAAGCGCCGCTCGAAGCACACGCTCCCGCAGGAATCGATCAACGCGCTGATCGTCGCGCATGTGAAGACCGGCGCCGTCGTGGTCCGCCTGAAGGGCGGCGATCCGTTCATCTTCGGCCGTGGCGGCGAGGAAGTGGAGGCCGTGCGCGAAGCCGGTCTGCCCGTGGAAGTGATCCCCGGCGTCTCCGCCGCGCTGGGCGCCGCTGCCGAGGCAATGCTGCCGCTCACCCATCGCGATTGGTCGAGCGCGGTCAGCTTCGTGGCCGGCCAGTGCAAGGGCCTGACCGACCAGGACTGGTCCGGCCTCGCCGGCAAAGGCCGCACGCTGGTGATCTATATGGGCGTCGCCACCGCCTCGGCGATCGCCGACAAGCTGATGGCCGACGGTGTTGCGCCGGACATGCCGGTGGCGGTGCTCGAGCGTGCCACGCTGGAGGGCCACCGCGCGATCCGCACCTTGCTCGCCGATCTCGGCCCGATGGTCGAGCGCGAGGAGGTGCAGAGCCCCGCGATCATCGTCGTCGGCGAAGTCACGCTGCTGGCCGATGCCGAGGACAAGCTCGCCCGCTGGGCGCGCACGGCTGAGACGCTGGGCGAGGATCAGGCATGAAGCTGTTGACAGGCAACGATCTTTCGACGGGCGACGTGGTCTGGTGGGCCGGCCAGGGCTGGTCCCGCCACATCGCCGAAGCCGTCGATGTCGGCGACCGGGGCGACGTGCTCGCCGCGACCGAGGAAGCCGCACGCCGGGTGAACGTGCCCTATGTCATCGACGCCGAAGCGACGCCCGAAGGCCCCCGCCCCGCGCACATCAAGGACCGCATCCGCGCGCTCGGCCCCACGGTCCGCGCGGACCTGACCCTCAAGCCCGCCGACCCGGCCGCGGGGAGCTGGGTGATATGAGGGCGGTCGCTCCCAAGATCCTCCCCTGGAAGGGGAGGTGGCAGGCCGCAGGCCTGACGGAGGGGTGTCCCCACCCGATCCGAAGGACCGCGGCCGCAGCGTCCACACCCCTCCGTCGCTTCGCGACACCTCCCCTTCCAGGGGAGGATCTGAAAATTCTTCCCGCGCGCATCGACTGAGACCGCCCATGTACAAGTACGACGAATATGACGCATCCATCGTCGCCGCGCGCGTCGAGGAATTCCGCGACCAGGTCCAGCGCCGCCTTGCCGGTCACCTGACCGAGGACCAGTTCAAGCCGCTGCGGCTGATGAATGGGCTCTATCTCCAGCTCCACGCGTACATGCTCCGCGTGGCGGTCCCCTATGGCACGCTCGACAGCCGGCAGATGCACATGCTGGCGCACATCGCCCGCAAGTACGATCGTGGCTATGGCCATTTCACCACGCGCCAGAACCTCCAGTACAACTGGATCAAGCTGGAGGATGCGCCCGACATCCTCGCCGAGCTGGCGACGGTGGAAATGCACGCCATCCAGACCAGCGGCAACTGCATCCGCAACATCAGCTCGGACCAGTTCGCCGGTGCCGCCGCCGACGAGATCACCGATCCGCGCCCCTGGGCCGAACTGCTCCGCCAGTGGAGCAGCTTCCACCCCGAGTTCAGCTATCTCCCGCGCAAGTTCAAGATCGCGGTAATCGCGGCCGACGAGGACCGCGCGGCGATGCGGCTGCACGATATCGGCATCCAGATCGTCCGCAACGACGAAGGCGAGCTCGGCGCGCGAATCTATGCGGGCGGCGGCATGGGTCGCACCCCGATGATCGCGTCGCTGATCAAGGACTTCGTGCCCTTTGCCGACTTCGTCAGCTATCTGGAGGCGTGCCTGCGCGTCTACAATCGCCATGGCCGGCGCGACAACATCTACAAGGCGCGGATCAAGATCCTGATCCATGCCCTCGGCGCCGAGGAATATGCCCGCCAGGTCGAGGAGGAGTTCCAGGCGGTGAAGGCGCTCGGCATCGATCCGCCTCAGGCCGAGTTCGACCGTATCGCCGCCTATTTCGCGCCTCCGGCGCTCGAGGTCGACGCGCCCGATACGGTGGACCGTACCGACCCGGACTTCGCCGTGTGGCTCGACCAGAACGTCCATGCCCACAAGGCCCCCGGCTATGCCGTGGTCACGATCAGCCTGAAGCCGATCGGCGGCATTCCCGGCGACGCCTCGGCGGACCAGATCGACCTGATGGCCGATCTCGCCGAGCGCTATAGTTTCGACGAGCTGCGGGTGACCCATGCCCAGAATATTGTGCTGCCCCACGTCAGGAAGGCCGATCTCCACGCGGTCTGGACGGCACTCCGCGAGGCGGGTCTGGCCGAGGCCAATCTCGACCTGATCAGCGACATCATCGCTTGCCCAGGCCTCGACTATTGCAGCCTCGCCAATGCCCGCTCGATCCCGCTCGCGCAGAAGATCAGCGAACGCTTCGCCGATCCGGCGCGTCAGCGCGACCTGGGTGAGCTCAAGCTCAAGATCTCGGGCTGCATCAATGCCTGCGGCCACCATCATGCCGGCCATATCGGCATTCTCGGCGTCGACCGGAAAGGCACCGAGAACTACCAGCTGCTGCTCGGCGGCTCGGGCGCGGAGGATGTCAGCCTGGCCGACATCACCGGCCCCGGCTTCAGCGAGGACGGCGTGGTCGACGCGATCGAGCGCGCGACCGACGTCTATGTCCGCGAACGCACGCCCGGCGAGCGCTTCGTCGATACCTATCGCCGCATCGGCATGGCACCGTTCAAGGAGGCCATTTATGGTTGAGTTCCTGCGCTACCGCGACGACGAAGCGCATGACGAGCCGGCGGTCACGCTCGACAGCTTCTTCGGCCAGTCCAACGCCACGGCCGTGCGGATCGAGTCCGGCGAGGACGCGCGCGCGCTGCTCCCGCACCTCAATCGCATCGCGCTGATCGAGGTGAGCTTCCCCAGCTTCCGCGATGGCCGCGGCTACTCCACCGCGCGTATCCTGCGCGAGGCGGGGTACAAGGGCGAGCTGCGCGCGCAGGGCGACGTGCTGGTCGACCAGATCCCGCTGATGCGTCGCTGCGGCTTCGACAGCTTCGCCCCCGATGCGCCGATCGATGCGGCGACGCTGGAAGCTGCGCTGAACCGCTACGACTTCCGATATCAGACGGCAGCCGACACCATCGTGCCGGTGTGGAAACTGCGCCATGGCTGAACCTGCGCGCAAGATCGACCGGATCGACGTGACGCCGCGCTTCACCGAGGCGGATGCGGTGCGGCTCAACACCCGCTTCCTCGGCGTCCCCACGCTGGAGATGCTGCGCACCGTGCTCGCCGAGAAGCTGACCGGCGAGACGGCGATCGTCTCCTCGTTCGGCGCGGAATCGGCGGCGCTGCTGCACCTCGTCGCCAGCGTCGATCGCGCGGTGCCGGTGCTGTTCCTCGACACGGGCAAGCATTTTCCCGAGACCTTAGCGTATCGCGATCTGCTGGTGGAGCGGCTGGGCCTGACCGACTTCCGCAACCTGCGCCCCGACCCCGAGCTGCTGGCCAAGCGCGACGGCACCGAACTGCGCTGGTCCTATGATCCCGATGGCTGCTGCGAGATCCGCAAGGTGCTGCCGCTGGAAGCAGGCCTGGCGGGCTTCGACGCGACGATCACCGGCCGCAAGGCGTTCCAGGCGAGCACCCGCGCCGCCCTGCCGCGCTTCGAGCTCGACGGCGATCGGCTCAAGATCAATCCGCTGGCGGATTGGACCAAGGCCGATCTCGACACCTATTTCACCGCGCACGACCTGCCGCTGCACCCGCTGGTCGCGCAAGGTTATCCCTCGATCGGCTGCGCGCCGTGCACGAGCAGGGTCAAGCCGGGCGAAGACCCCCGCGCCGGGCGCTGGCGCGGCTGGGACAAGACCGAGTGCGGCATCCACACGCCGACCAGCGACGACGACGCCAACCAGCCGGTGTTCTGACCCCGCCTCAGAACCCGCCGTGGAACCGCACGGCGAACACATTGGCCGGCCCGCGATCGCGATTGTAGCCCGGATTGGCGACGAACTGATAATCGAGCGTCACGTCGAAGCCCTTGCGCGGCTGCCAGTCATAATAGGCCTCCGCAATCGCCTCGCTGCCCGGGTGCGGCAGCTTGCCGTCGCCGACCAGCACGCCCAGCCCGCCCGCATCGAGATAGCGCTGATGCTCGCGCGAAATGCCGTTGACGATGCCGACCAAGCCGATGCGGTCGTTCGCACGCCCCCAGCCCACGCCGTTCAGCGACGCGCCGAGCTGGGCGGTGCGATCGATATCGGTAAAGTCATAGGGCTCGATCGATCCGTCGGCCAAGCCCGCGCGAGCGAACAGGCCCAGCGTGGACGTCACCGCCTGCTCCGCATTCACCCCGACGCCCATGCGGGTGGTGCGCTGGCGGACCAGCGCCGTATCCGCCGACTCTCCCTGCACCGCCCCTAGCGCCAGCGCATCGTCGAACCGCCCGGAGCGGCCGCGATTGCGGAACGCAGTGACGCGGATCGCCCCGGGCTGGCTGCCGAGCAGGTGGCGATGCTCGACCTCGACATCGACCTGGTACTGGCGGAAGTCGCGTTCCAGCGTCTCGCCATTGGGCACCTTCGAAAGGTTGAACAGCCCGGCCCGCAGCGTCCACGCCCCCTGATACCATTCTGCCGCCGCGCCGGTGGAGTAGCCCCAGGCATCGGCGGCATAATCGAAGCTGCCGGTATCCACTGCCGACCAGTTGAGGAAGTCGCCGCGCGGATCATGCGCATAGCGATTGGTGTCGAACACATCGCCGACGCCGAACTTGCCGAGCGTCAGCACCAGCCGGTTGGCGGTCTGGCTGCCGCCCAGCACGTTCATCGCCGGCGCCACCGCGCTCGTCTCGCCGCCCAGCCCGATCGTCTGGCGGAAGAACAGGCGCTGGAGCCGCAGATAGGGCTCGTCCTTGCCGACCTTGTACGCCTCGGCGCTGGGGAAGCCCGCCACGCCCAGCGTGTTGGACAGGCCGAAGCCCTGGTCGATCTCCGGGTTCACCCACAGCTCGCCGCCCGACCAGGGTCGCACGCCGGCATAGAGCGTCACGTCGATCGTCTCGCGCACCTGCTTGGGCGCGAGGCTGTTGGGCCCGCGATAGGGATCGGTGAAGCCGCCCACGCCCTGCACCACCATCGTCGCCTGGCCATGCACCGCGAAGGTCTGCGGGTCGCGCGTGTCCTGCGCCTGCGCTCCGACCGGCAGCAGGAAGAACAGCGCGGCCGCAGCGGCAGCCGACTTGGGGAAGGCGTGGATCATGGACGTGTACCCCGAATTTTGGCGGAGATCGCCGACTCGACGGGGGCGCCCGTATACCCTAGGGGGGTATCAGGCAAGCAGAACGGAACGGCAGAAAATGAGCCATGTCGCGCGCGAAAAGCAGAAGCTGCTCAACCGATTGAAAAGACTGCGCGGGCAGGTCGAGGCGATCGAGCGGGCGGTCGAGGCCGACACCGAATGCGCGCGCGTGTTGCAGCAGGCGACCGCATGCCGCGGGGCGCTGGACGGCTTCATCGCCGAGGTGATCGAGGATCATATCCGCGAGCACATGCTGGAACCCGATGCCGCCCCGGACGATCCCAAGGTGCAGGCGGCCGAGGAACTCGTCGCGATCGTCCACCGCTATCTCACCTGATCGGAGCCCGCATGCAGACCAGCCTCGCCGATCGTGCCGCCGCGCTGCTCGGAGTGCCCGTCTTGGGCGCGGCAGCGCTTTCCGGCGGCGATCTTTCCGCGGTCCACCGGTTGCGGCTGGCCGATGGCGGCAGCGCGATCGCCAAGCAGGGGCCGCTGGTTTCCGAAGAGGCCGATATGCTGGTGGCGATCGCCACGCGCGGGGCGCCGGCACCGCCGGTACTCGCGGTCGGGGAGGACCTGCTGCTGATCGAGGAAATGCCGAACGACGGGCATCTCGGCACCAGTTGGGACAGTCTCGCCACGGCGCTGCAAACGCTCCACGCGGTGCCGGGCCGCGGCTATGGCTGGCCGGTGGATTACGCCTTCGGCCGTGTCGCCATTCCGAACGGCACGACAAAGGACTGGCCGAGCTTCTGGGCCGAGCGACGGCTGAGGACGCATCTGCCGCACGTGCCTGCATCGCTCGCTCGCCGGCTGGACCGGCTGGCCGATCGCCTGCCGGACCTGCTGCCGCAGCATCCCGCGCCCGCGCTGCTCCACGGCGACCTCTGGGGCGGCAATGTCCTGACCTCCGCTGGCCGGGTGACCGCGCTGATCGACCCCGCCTGCTATCATGGCGACCGCGAAGTCGATGCCGCGATGCTCACCCTGTTCGACGCGCCGCCCGCCCGCTTCTTCGACGCGCTCGCGCTGGCGCCGGGATGGCAGGAACGGCAGCCGATCTACCGGCTGTGGCCGCTGCTCGTGCACCTGCGCCTGTTCGGCAGCAGCTATGTGGGCGCGGTGGAAGCGGCGCTGGCGGAAGTGGAGTGATCCCTATCCTCCCCCGCAAAGGGGGAGGTGGCGCCGGGGGCGACGGAGGGGGAGGAACCACGCCGACCGAGAGGTTCTGGCATCCTCCCCCTCCGAGCCGCTGCGCGGCCCACCTCCCCCTGGCGGGGGAGGATTGTGGTCCTACCCGAACAGCCGCGCCAGACTGCGTTCCAGCATCACCAGCTGCCACAGCGTGCGGCCATGCTCGGCGCGGCCGGCGCGGTGGTCTTCGGCGAGGCGGGTGATCGTGCGCGGCTCGAACCAGCCGCTCTGGAGCAGCAGCGGCGAGCGGGCGAGCGCCGCCGCCTCCTCGGCCAGCGCCTGGCGAAACCACGCGCTGATCGGGGTGACAAAGCCCATCTTGGGCCGATAGAGGATCTCGCGCGGCAGCCAGGGCTCGAGCGCCTTCTTCATCAGCCACTTGCCCTGCCCGCCCCGGATGCGGAGCGAGGGCGGCAGGCTCGCCTCGAACTCGACCAGCCGGTGATCGAGCAGCGGCTCGCGTGCCTCCAGCCCCACGGCCATGCTGGTGCGATCGACCTTGGTGAGGATGTCGCCGGGCAGCCAGTGGCGAATATCGGCATATTGGGCGCGGTCGATCGCGTCGCGCGCAGGCGCGTTGCGCATCGTCTCGACATAGCGCGTCTCGGCGCGGTAGCCGTCGAGCGCAGCACGGGCGGTATCGCCGTAGAGCTGATCGCGCAGCCCGGGCGTGGTGACACCCACGGCTTTGGCATAGGCCGCCGCCCCATCCTCGGCGAGCGCGAGCAGCGTCGTCTTGGCGCGAAACGGCCGCGGCGCCCAATCGGCCTTGGGATAGAGCGCGCCGAGTTGGCCGAACACCCGCGCCCGCAGGTTCGCCGGCAGCAGGCCGCGCACCCGCTCCTCGGCGGCGAAGAAGCGGTGGCGGCGGTAGCCGGCCAGCGCTTCGTCCGCCCCGTCGCCGGACAGCGCGACGGTGACGCTTTCGCGGGCGAGCTGGCAGACGCGGTAGGTCGGCAGCGCAGAGGCGTCGGCGAACGGCTCGTCGAACGCGGCGACTAGGGTGTCGATCAGGCCGTAATCCTCGGCGCCGACGCTGCGGGTGCGGTGGCTGGTGGCGAAGCGCGCCGCCACCTTGGCGGCATGGGCGGTCTCGTCGAGACCCGCCTCGTCGAAGCCGATCGTACAGGTCTTCACGGCGGACTTGCTGCGCTCCGCCATCAGCGCGACCACGGCCGAGCTGTCGACGCCGCCCGAGAGGAAGGCGCCCAGCGGCACGTCGGCGATCATCCGCGAGCGGACGGCGGTGCGCATCCGCTCGATCAGCTCGGCCTTGAGGTCCCGCGCGCGCCCGGTGGCGCGCCGGGTGAAGTCGATATCCCACCAGCGCACCGGCTGCGGCGCCGGTCGGCCGCGCTGGAGGAGGAGGAAATGCCCGGCCGGCAGCTTCTGCACGCCCGCAACGATGCAGGCGTCATCCGGAACATAGCCCAGCGCCAGATAGTCTTCCACTGCGCGAAAATCCGCAGCGCGCCGGAGCAGCGGATGCGCGAGCAGGCCCTTCAGCTCCGACGCGAAGGCGATCGCGCCGTCGGCGAGTTCGGCATAATGGAGCGGCTTCACCCCGAAGCGATCGCGGGCGAGAAATAGGCTTTGCGTGGTCGCGTCGTACAGGGCGAAGGCGAACATGCCGTTCAGCCGGGCGAGCAGGTCCGGCCCCCACGCCCGCCAGCCATGGAGCAGCACTTCGGTGTCGCTGTCGGTCAGGAAGCGGGCGCCCAGCGCCTCCAGCTCGGCGCGGACCTCGCGAAAATTGTAGATCTCGCCGTTGAAGGTGACGGCGAGGCTCTGGTCGGGCAGCGCCATCGGCTGCACGCCGCCTTCGAGATCGATGATCGCCAGCCGGCGATGGCCGAGCCCCACCCCCGCCACGCACCACACCCCCGAGCCATCGGGGCCGCGATGCGCCTGGGCGTCGCTCATTGCGACGATGCGGGCGGGGTCGATCGGCTTGGGGAGGCCGGGATAGAAGAGGCCGGCGATGCCGCACATCAGCGCATGCCCTCTCGACTGCCCATGCTTCCCCTATCGTTCCCGTTCATGATCCGCATCGTGGCGGTGCGGTACCAAGCGATCGGCGCGCGCGCCACCCCGGCGGGGCCGCGGACGTGCGGGAGCATCGAGCAGCGCGTCCAGCGGTGCCAGTCGCGCGTCCCAGCTGTAGCGCTCGATCACCCGCGCGCGGGCGGAGGCTCCGAGTGCCGTGGCGCTGTCCGGGTCGTCCAGCAGGCGCAGCACGGCGTCGCCGAACGCATCTGGGCTGTCGGCGACCTGTAGCGTGCCGGCATGATCGATCCCCTCGGCAGCGGCGGGCGAGGCGACCACCGCCCGCGCCATCGCCATGCCCTCCAGCACCTTGTTCTGGATGCCGCGGGCCAGCTGGAGCGGCGCTACCACCAACGCTGCGGCGGCGAGCCAGTCGCGCACGTCGGGGACCGTGCCGGTGACGAGGACGCCCGGTCGCTCTGCCAGCGCCTGGACGGCCGGTGTCGGCGCACGGCCGACGATCGCGAAACGCGCCTCGGGATGCGCCTGGCGAACCCGCGAGAACACCCGGTCGGCGAACCAGGTGACCGCCTCGATGTTCGGCCGGTAATCCATCTGGCCGGTGAAGACGAGCAATGGCCCCTCCCCGCCGAGCGGCTCGAAGCGGGTAGCGGGGTCGTAAAACACCGTATCGATGCCGTTCTCGAGCGCATGGACGCAGGGGGCGCTGGTGCGCTCCCGGAACAGCGCCGCCTCGGCGTCGCTCACGAACAGGCTGGCATCGGCTAGGCCAGCGACGCGGCGCTCATGGGCGAGCAGCAGCGACGCCTCGCGCTTGTGCACCCAGGCCATCGGCCTGCGCGCGCCCTTGGCATAAGCGGCGAACTTGGCCGAATCCATGTCGACAAAGTCCATGATCACGCGCTGCTGGGGGTCCGGCGGCAGATATTGCGCCATCTGGCTGGAGAAGAGGAAGATCGTCTCGATCGGCTCGGCCGCGAGCAACGCATCCACCGCGCGGCGCACGGCGGGATCGGCAAAGGCCACCAGCGACACCGGCCGGCGCTGCAGCAGCGCACGTGCGCCCGTCCAGATGGTCGGTGGCCCGCGCCAAGCGATCGTGCGCGTCGCCGTATAAGCAGCCAGGCCGTCCTGGTGCCGCAGGTCCTCCGGATCGTCGGCGAAGGCGACGAGGTGGACGCGGTGGTTCCGCGCGAGATGGCGCAGCAGGTGATAGGCGCGGATCTTGTCGCCGCGATCCGGGGGATAGGGAATGCGGTGGGCGAGGAACAGGACGTCGCCCATCAGCCGAGCCCGCGCGACAGCAAGGGCCCGATACGGTTCGCAGCCCAGAGCGGCAGCCGCTTCCACGCGGCGATCTGCAGCCGGTACTTCGGATCGAGCGGATTGATGCTGCGCGGTGCCGCGCCCTCGGCATGGCGCGAGAAATAGACGAGCGGCTCGGGCACGAAGCCCCAATTCTTCTTGAACGCCGCGGCACCGGTGCCGGCCTTGGAGCGCCCGAAGTCGAAGCGCGAACAGCCGCGCGCACGGGCATGGGCCATCAGCGCGAAATACATCCGATCGTTGGCGCGCAGCCCCCGCGCCGCTTCGGTCCCACCGCCCCAGTACGGATAGACAGTGCCGCGCCAGTAGAGGCTGAGCACGCTCGCCACCGCGCGGCGCTGGTGCCGGACAATGAGGATGTCCGCCTCCGCCCCGAACGCCTCCAGCACCGCCGCGAACAACGCCGCCGGGAAGACGGGCGTGCCGAGATTGCGGACGCTCTCCGCATAGACGGCGTAATGCGCGCGCCGTGCGGCGCGATCCGCGCCCACCTCCACCGTCAGATCCTGGGCGAGCGCCTTGCGCAATTCGGCGCGCTGCTTGCGCGGCACGGCGAGCAATTCGGCCTCGTCGTCAGCGGCGAGCCGGCGGACGAATCCCAGATAGGTCGTGTCGTCGCGCGCCCAGTCTTCCCCCGGACAGGGCCCGCCGCGCAGGTCGAGGCTAGGGCACCGCAGGCGCGTGGCGAGGTTCCAGGCTGCCTGTCCCAGTGCTGCAACGGCATAGCCCTGCTCAGCGAGAATACCGCCGCCGACGCCGAAGCCGGTCGAGACCAGCGCCCGGCCGAACAGCGGCGAGGTAATCGCCGTCAGCGGCAGCACCCCGGCGATCCGTCCGCCAGCGCCCTCCGCCACCAGATAGTGACTGCGCTGGCGGCATCCCTTTGCCACCGCCATGCTCCACTCGGGTAGATGGAAGGGCGTGGCATCCGCCTGCGCATCGACCCAGGCGGAGAGGCGATCGCGATCGCTTGCATCGTGCAGATCGGCCGTGCGGACCGACAGGGTCACGCCAGTCGCTCCGCCGCCTGCGCTGCGATCGCATCCACCCGGCCCCAGTCGTGCGACGCGAGCAGCGTTCGCAGCTTGCCCTCCATCGCGCCCAGCCGGGCGTAGTGCCGCAGCCGCGACTTCAGCGGCGCGGCGCGGACCCGCGGCTGGCCGGGGTCGATCTCCCAGGGGTGGAAATAGAACATCGCTGCCGCACCGCTCCCGTTGGCAGCGCGAACGGCGCGATCGGTCACCCGTTGCGGCAGCAGCCGGAAGAAACCGCCCCCCGCGGTCACCTCGCGGCCCAGCACCCGTGCGATCGTGATGGGAAGCTCGATCAGCCGTGCATCGGGCAGTGGACGAAAGGGCGTGCGCGGCGCGTCGGGCCAGCCATAATGGTCGTGCGCGATCGGGGCGATGCTCGACGAATAGCAATAGCCTGCCTCGGCGAGCACCGCGTGTGCCCAGGGCGTGCGTCGATCGATCGAGAAGCTCGGCGCGCGGTAGCCGTTCACCGCCACACCCGCAGCATCTTCCAGCACAGCGCGAGCGCGGGCGAGATCTGCGCGAAACTGGTCCGGCGTCAGCGTAAAGACGCGGGCATGGTCCCAGCCATGGCTGGCAACCTCATGCCCCGCCTCGGCGATGCGGCGGATCAGCCTGGGATGGCGCTCCGCCACCCAGCCGAGCGTGAAGAAGGTGCCCTGTACCCCCGCCGCTTCGAAAAGCGCCAGCACACGATCGGTGTTCGCCTCGACACGCCGCTCCAGCCCGTCCCAGTCGCCTCGCGCGATCGTCGTCTCGAAGGCGCCGACCTGGAACCAGTCCTCGATATCGACCGAGAGGCCGTTGCGCATACCCATGGCTCAGGCCGCACTGCCACGCAGGGCGTCGAGATCGATGCCGCTGCGGCCATCGTCCTTCTCCACCCAGTCGACCAGCAGCGACAGCACCCGACGCAGCGCGTCCGATTGCGAGGCGACCTGCGCCTCCAGCTCGGCAACGCGGCGCTCCAGCGCCCGCGTCTCGGCCGAGCCCTCCGGCACCGCGCGCAGTTCGGCGATGCGACCTGCGCGCACCGGCGCGGCTTCAGGCACCGGCTCGGGGGCCGATTCGATCACATCCTCCTGCTCGATATCCTCGATGACGGCGGAAATGTCGGGTGCACCAAAATTCTCGATCTGCTCGACCGCGCCGTAGAGCAGCACCCGGCTCGCCAGCTGGTTGAGCCGGCGGGGGATACCGCCGGACCAGCGGTGCATCGCCGCCAGCGCATCCGTGGTGAAGCGCGGGCGGCCGCTCCAGCCGACCAAGGTCAGCCGGTGCATCAGATAGGCCTCGACTTCCTCCACCTCCATCGGCGCGAGGTGGTGCATCGCGATCACCCGTTGGCGCAACTGCTCGAAGGCGGGCTGCTGGAGCACCAGCCGGAATTCGGGCTGGCCGAGCAGGAAGATCTGGAGCAGCGGATAGCCGCCCGCCTGGAAGTTGGAGAGCATGCGCAGCTCGTCCAGGCTCTCGCCCGGGAGCGCCTGCGCCTCGTCCACCACCAGCAGCGTGCGACGCCCGGCGCGGGCGACCTCGTGCAGGCCACGCTCGATGGCGAGCAGCAGCGCGGCCTTGGACAGATCATCCCCGGGCAGACCGAGCCCCTGCGCCACCAGCCGCAGCATGTCATCGGCGCGCAGATGGGTGGAGACGATCTTGATCACGTTCAGCCGCTCGCCGTCCAGCTCGGCGAGCAGATGGCCGAGCAGCGTGGTCTTGCCCGCCCCCGGATCGCCGGTGATCACGACGAAGCCCTCCCCCTGGCTTAGGCCATAGCCGAGATAGGCCATCGCCTTGCCGTGCGTGGCGGTATCGAACCAGAAGCGCGGATCGGGGGTCAGCTGGAACGGCCGGCCGCGCAGCCCGTAATGATCGTCCATCATGCGTGCAGTCTCTCAAAAACCATAGCGCGCTCCGATCAGCGCCTGTGCCGATGCCTGGTCGGGCCCGTCGCGCATCGAGCCGTAGAGGCCCGCCGTCGCGGTGAGGCTGAGGCGGCCGAGGCGGCGGGTGTAAGCGGTGTTGGCGCCCCAGCCGAACACGGCGGTGCTGCCGGGAATGTCGCCGTCATAATAGCTGGCGAGCAGGTTGAGCCCGATCGTCCCGTCGCGCCCGGCGGCCAACGCGGCAAAGGCCTGCGCGTAGAAGCTCTCGTCCCAGCTGCCGCCGGTTGCGGTCGCGGAGACGGGGGTGAGGAAGTCGCGCCGGGCGAAACCACCGCCGACGCCCAGTCGTGTCGTGCCCCGGCTCCACACCGCGTTGGCGGTCATCCCGCGGCCGCGATAAGCCGCCGTTGCCGCCGAGGAGAAGGCCCCCGCGATGCAGCCCCCCGCAGCCGCGCCGCTCGTCCCGTAGATGCAGCCGCCGGTCTGGACACCGAACGGGTCGGCGGTGGTGACGAAGCCCACCGGCAGCGCCGCGAGGCTGCCGCCGACCTGCTGGCCATAGGTCTCGACGGTGTCGTACACCGCGACCTGGATGCCGCTGCCGCTGCTCCGCTGGAAGGTGAAGCTGCCGGTGTAGCGGATCGCGCCGTAGCGCCGGCCGATCCGTACTTCCAGCGCGGTCCGCCGGCTCGGCCGCCAGAGCACGCCGCCGTCCCAGAACATCCCGTCGAAGTCGTAGGCGAGCCGCACGGGCGATGCCGGATCGGTGACATAGCGCCCCGCCCCGTCGACGACTGGCTGACCGTCCGCGCCCAGCAGCGGATCGCGCTGGCGGACGGTGATCCGCTCATACCCCGCCCCGCCGACCAGCGCGACCGTGCCGCTGATTGGCGCGATCGCGTCGCCGCGGCCGGAGCTGCTGGCAAAGCGCTGGTCCAGCTGGCTGGCATTTTCGCGCACCAGGCCGCCGGTGACACTCAGCCCGATCGGCAGCACCGCGCCGGGCTTGGCGCCGATGCTGGCGTTCACCGCATGCGAGGTGGAATGATCGAACCGATCGACCTGGGGCAGCGTCGCCGCCACGCCGGTCGCGGTGCCGTCGTCGACCTTGGTGAAGCCGAAGCGATAGGCCCCCTGCACGAACAGCGGCCCGGCATGGGTGTCGAGCTTCGGCCCGACATAGCCCGAATAAAGCTGGCTCAGGTTTCGGGCATTGGCGGCATTGCCGGTCAGCGCGTCGCCACGTGCATCGGTACGGGTGCGGGTAGCGACGGCACCTGCTTCCAGCGTGACCGCCCGGCCCGCTGCGATTCGCGCCTGGGCGAGGCCGTTATGGCTGTCGCCAGACTGCAGGCTGCCCTTCTCGACCACGCGGTGCTGATACTGGTAGCTCACCTGCACCTGTACGCGGCGGGTGCGGATGCTGCCGTCCAGCCCGGCGCCGAGCTGCGAATAGGTCAGCGTCTCGCCGCCATTGAGCTCGGCGGTGGCGACCTGGCTCACTTCGATATAGGGCCTGACGGTCGCACGGCGCTGGGCGGCCGCGGGCACGATCGCGGCGGCGCAGACGGCCAGCACGATCGCGCCACGAATCACCGGCCCGCCTGCGCGTAGTAGCTGCCGAAGCGCCGGCCCGAAGGCTGGAACGACACCGCGTTGAGGACGAGCTGGATATGCTCGCAGCCATCGAGCGCAGCGACGGCGGCGCGCAGGTCTTCCTCGCTGGTACGGTCGGCGCGGACCACCATCATCGTCTGGCCGACGTGCAGCGCGAGTACCGAGGCAGGCGACGCGGCAAGCGCCGGCGGCGAGTCGAAGATCACGATGCGGCGCGGATTGGCCGCCGCCAGCCGATCGAGCATCGCCCGCGCGCCGTCGCTCGCCAGCAGCTCGGTATCGCTGACGCTGCGGGTGCCGGCGGGCAGGATCGCGAGCTGCGGCACATCGGTATCGACGATGCAGGCCTCGACATCGATCCGGCCGTCGAGTGCGTCGAGCAGCCCCGGCCCCTCGCCCATCCCGAGCCGCTTGGACACGTCGGGCTTGGCGAAATCGGCATCGACCAGCAGGATCTCGACGTCCTTCTCCGCCGCCATCGAGAGCGCGAGGTTGATCGCGCAGAAGGTCTTGCCCTCGTCGGGCTGGGCCGAGCAGACCAGGATCATCCGCGCGCGATCGGCATCGACGCCGGCGACGCCGCGCGCGGTGAGCAGCAGCTGCCGCTTCACCATGCGGAATTCCTCGGCAAGCGGGGTGATCGGGCCGCCCGGCACGAGCATGCCGGCGGCGGCAAGCCGGGCGCGGTCGATCGGCACGACCGGGCGTTCCTGCGCGGGCAGCGTCGCCTGCGGCTTTGCCGGTCCCTCCTCCGTCGGAAGACCGGGCATCATCGCGATCGCGCGCTGGATCAGCGAGCCGGTGAAGCGCTTCGGGCTATGTTCGTTCATCGCTCAGACCCCCGCGCCATGGTGGAGCATGCCGACCAGCAGGATCGCGGCATAGGCGACGCCCAAGCCCGCAGCACCGCCGAGGAAATGCTGAAGCTGCTTGCGGCGCCGCGCGCGCTGACGGGGGGTGACCACCTCGCCGATCGAGCCGATCACCGGCATGCCGCTGGCGCGTTCAAGCCGGATCGCAGTGTCGAAGGTCGTGCGCAGCTTGGACAGCAGGAACGCCGCCGCCACGCCGGCGCCGAGCCCCGCAACCAGCACCGCGGTGAGCAGCATCGGCCGGTTGGGCGAGCTGGGCGCGCGCGGCTGGGTCGGCGGGTCGATCACGCTGAACTTCACCGCATCGGTCTGGCTCTGCGCCTGGCTGCTGATCCGCAGTTGTTCGCGGTCGGCGAGCAGCTTGGCATACTGGTCCTTGAGCACCTGATAGTCGCGGTCGATCTGGCCCTGTTCGGACGCCGCCTGCGGCGCCTGGGTGAGCTTGGCGCTGAGCGCGGCGAGATCGCCCTGGATCTGCGCGCGGCGCTGGCTGAGGGCTGCGACCTGCGCGGCCTTGTCCGCCTGCATCGCGCGCAGGCTGAGATAGAGCGGGTTGGCGAAGCTGCCCCCGCCGCCGCCGCCGCTCGGCTCGCGCGCCGCAGCCGCCTGCGCGCCGGCAATCTGGCGCTTGAGCGCGACCACGTCGGGATGCGCCTCGGTAAAGCCGCGCGCACGGGCGTCCGAAAGCTGCGCCTGCAAGTCCGCGAGACGGGCGCGTGCCGGTCCCGTTCCCACCGGACCGCCGCCCTGCCCCGCCACGCTGGCCGGCGTACCCGCCATCTGCGCGTTGACCGCGCTGAGGCTGCTCTGCGCCGCTGCCAGATCGCTCTCGATCTGCTGAAGCTGCTGCTGCGCCGCGCCGATCCGGTCGTCGAGCGAGCCGGTGCCCGGCAGGCTGCCGAGGAAGCGTGTCTGGAACTCGGCGCGCTTCGCCTCCGCCACCTGCAACGCCTGCTGGCGCTCGGCGAGCTGCTGGTCGAGAAAGGCGAGCGACTGGCTGCTCTCGTCACGGCTGTCCGCGAGCTTGTTGTCGCGGAACAGCGCGATCAGCTTTTCCACGACCTGGCGGCAGATCGCCGGATCGGCGCCGGTCACTGCGATCTCGAACAGATTGTCCTGCTGGGCGGTGAGCTTGATCGCCTTTTGCAGCCCCGCGATACGCGCGACGAGATCGGCCGGCTTGGTGATGGTCTTCGCCAGATCGGTGCCACGGACGACCTTCTCCAGATTCACCGAACTGGTCAGCGTCTGGCGGATGCGATCGATATCCTGCTGCTGGCCCGCCGCCGCGACGCCGCCATCGTTCGGCAGCACCTGGCGCAGCTCGACGAGCACGCGCGCCTTGGACTCATAGCTGTCCGGGATGCGTGACACCGCGATCCATCCGACCACGCAGACCGCCCAGGCGATGGCCAGCGCCAGCGTACGGCGCATCCACACCGCGTGGATGGCGCTGCGGACCTCGTCGAACAGGCTTCCCATCAGAACATGCTCTGCGGGATGATGATCACGTCGCCCGGCTCCAGCCGGACATTGGCCGAGGTGTCGCCGTTCTTCAGGAGATCGGCGAGACGCAGCTTGAACTCCTGCTGCTTGCCGCTCTGCGGATCGTAGCGCACCAGCCGCGCCCGGTTGCCCGCGGCGAATTCGTTGAGCCCGCCCACCGCGATCATCGCATCGAGGATCGACATGTTGGCGCGGTAGGGCAGCGAGGCCGGCTTCTCGGTCGCGCCAACGACGCGGATCTGCTGGCTGAAGGTGCCCGAGAAATTCTCGACGATCACCGAGACGATCGGGTCCTTGATATATTCGCTGAGCGCCAGCTTCAGGTCGTCGGCGAGCATCGCGGGGGTCTTGCCCACCGCCGGCATGTCGTTGATCAGCGGCGTGGTGATCCGGCCGTCGGGGCGCACCTGGACCTTGGTCGAGATCTCGGGATTGCGCCAGACGAAGATGTTGAGCTGGTCGAGCGGGCCGATGACATATTCGTCGCTCGGCGCTTCCTTGGCACCGACGAAGCCCGCCGCCGGCAGCTCGGGACGCGGTCCGCCGCCGCCGCACGCCGATAGCTGCGCCATCAGCGCCAGCGTCGCCGCCGCCTTCATCCCGATCGAAACCGCCATTGCCGTGCCTCCAAGCGGCAGCGAGGCGGCATGTCGCGCGCCCGTGCCGGACGGCGAGCTATGGCGCAGGACGCGTAAATTTAGCGTTAGGCGTCAGACTCCTGCCAGAACCTCGCGGACCGGGGGGTGACCGAGAAAGGCCTGCGGGCTGGCGCTGGCGCCGTACGCCCCGGAGGCGAAGATCGCGATCAGGTCGCCCACTTCCGCGCGGGGCAGCGCGACGCGGTCCGCCAGCCGGTCGAGTGGGGTGCAGAGCGGGCCGACCACGGTCACCACTTCCTCGGGCGCATCCTGCATCCGGTGCGCGACGGCGACGGGATAGTTTCGGCGCACGACGGTGCCGAAATTGCCGGTCGCGGCGAGATGATGGTGGAGCCCACCGTCGACGACGAGGAAGGTCTCGCCCTGGCTCTCCTTGCGATCGATCACCCGGGCCAGATAGATGCCCGCCTCGCCGACCAGCCAGCGGCCGAGCTCGATCGCATAGTGGGTGTCGAGCCGGTCCAGCTCGCCCGCCAGCGCCGCGCCGACCGCTTCGACGTCGAGCGGCAGGTCGCCGGGAAAATAGGGGATGCCGAAGCCGCCGCCGAGATTCACCAGCGGCGGCAGCACGCCCGCCTCGTCCGCCAGCCGCGCGGCGAGGCCGATGGTGGCGGCCTGGGTCTCGATCACCGCCTCGGCCGAAAGAGCCTGCGAGCCGGCATAGATATGGAAGCCGCGCCAGTCGGCACCGGCGTCCAGCAGCCGCCGGACGAGCGCAGGCACCCGCGCGGCGTCGATCCCGAAGGGCGAAGCGCGACCGCCCATCTTCATGCCGGAGCCGCGCAGCTCGAAGTCGGGGTTCACGCGCACCGCCAGGCGAGGCGCAATGCCGAGCCGGTCGCCGATCGCCAGCGCGCGTTCGGCCTCGCCGTCGGACTCCAGGTTGAGCGTCACACCGGCCCGGATCGCCGCTTCCAGCTCCGCGTCGCGCTTGCCGGGCCCGGCGAAGCTGATCGCCGAGGCGTCCATCACCGCGAGCGCCTTGTCCATCTCCCCCGCCGAGGCGACGTCGATCCCGTTCACCTGCGGCGCAATCGCGGCGAGCAGCGGCGGGAAGGGATTGGCCTTGATCGCATAATGCAGCGCAACCCGCGACGGCATCGCCGCCCGGAATCGCGCGATCCGTGCCTGCATTGCGCTAGCGTCGTACAGATAGAGCGGCGTACCTGCCGCCGCCCAGTCGGTCGCGCTGCGGCCTGCGACCTGCAGCACCGGCTGCGCGGCATAGTCGGCCGGAATGGGCCCGGTGGGCTTGGCGTTCATAGGATCTCCGTCTTCAGCCCGGACCGGTCGAGCTTGCCATTGGCGTTGCGCGGCAGGCTTTCCCGCCAGACATAGCGCGCCGGCTGCTGGAAGCTCGGCAGCTCCCGCCGCAACCGCGCGCGCAGTTCGTCCTCGCGGCTGCCGTCGCCGCGCGCGACCACCAGAATCGCCTGGCCCAGGCGCGGGTCGGGGACCCCGAACGCCACCGCCTCACTGGTTTCGCCGCCGGCGACCACTGCCTCCTCGATCTCCGTGGGACTGATGCGGTTGCCGGAGGATTTGATCATCTCGTCATCGCGGCCGACGAAGCGGAGCAGGCCCTCGGCATCCTCCGTCACCGTATCGCCGGACCAGACCGCCATGCCCTGATGTTCGGCGAAGCTAGGCGCCGGACGGAAGCGCAGTGCCGTCCGCTCGGGGTCGCGCCAATAGCCCTTCGCGACCAGCGGCCCGGCATGGACGAGTTCGCCCTGCGCGGCGCGCTGACCCTCGGCGTCGACGACTAGGATCTCGGCGAAGGGAATGGCGCGGCCGATCGATTCCGGGTGCGCGTCGACCAGTGTCGGGTCGAGATAGGTCGAGCGGAACGCCTCGGTGAGGCCGTACATCGGGTAGAGGTCCGCACCGGGAAAGCGGCCGCGCAGCCCCTGCACCAGTGGCAGCGTGAGCGCGCCGCCCGAGTTGGTCAGCCGCTTGAGCATCGCCGCGGTTTCCGCCGGCCACTCCGCCTCGAGCAGCTGCACCCACAGCGGCGGCACGCCGGCGAGCGTGGTGATGCCGAAGCGCGCCACCGCCTTCACCACGTCGCGCGCGGTGAGATAGTCGAGCGGCACCACGCGGGCTCCCGCCGCCCAGGTGGAGAAAAGCTGGTTCTGGCCATAGTCGAAGCTGAGCGGCAGCACCCCCAGCACGCGATCCGCGGGTGCGAGCTTCAGGTAATGCGCGACGCTGATCGCCCCGAGCCACAGATTGGCATGGCTGAGCATCACCCCCTTGGGCCGCCCGGTCGAGCCCGAGGTGTAGAGGATCGCCGCCAGCGCATCGGGGTCGCCGCTCGCGGGCGGCAGTCGATCGGTGCCGACCAGCGCCTCCTCGGTGACGATTCGGCAGTCGGCGGGCACGTCGCCCGGCGCCAGCGCTGCGAGCCGCGCCTGCTGCGTTACCAGCAGCCGCGCCCCACTGTCCGTCAGGATGTGCGCGACCTGCGCGCGCTTGAGCGCCGGGTTGATCGGCACATGCACCAGCCCGGCGCGCGGCACGGCGAGCGGCAGCAGGCAGGCGGCGCGCGTCTTGGGCAGCCAGCTCGCCACCCGCTCGCCGGCGGGCAGGCCGTGCGCGGCGAGCGCATGCGCCATGCCGCCCACCGCCGCCTCCAGTTCGGCATAGGTCAGCGTGCCGGCCTTGTCCTCCAAAGCAACGGCGTCCGGCGCGCCGCGCAGCGGCAGCGCGTCTATAAGATGCGGGGCAGGATCGAGCGCGATCATGCACCACCCATAGTCTTGGCAGCGCCGCCGCCAAGCCTTACGGAAGCGCAAATTTCTTGCAGGGGAATCCCATTGCGGCCTGAAGCCATGCTCGACATCGAAACCACCGTCCGCGGCGTGCTGCGCGACGTGCTCGGGTTGAGCGACGAACGCGTCGCCGCGTTCGACGAGACCACGCCGCTGTTCGGCGCCCTGCCCGAGCTGGATTCGCTCGCCGTCGCCGGCGTGCTGACCGAGATCGAGGACCGGCTGGGCATCCTGATCGAGGACGACGAGGTGGACGGCGAGATGCTGGAGAGCTTCGGCACGCTTACCCGCTTCGCCGCGCAAAAGGTATTGGGGTGATCGAACCCTATGACTGGGCAGGCGGCCGTGAAGCGATGGTGCGCTTCGGTCCCGGCAGCGGCCCCGTCGTCATCGCGGCATTGCCGCTGTTCGAAGAGGCGAACCGGATGCGCGGGTTCGCTGCGACGATTCTGCGATCGCTCGCCGAGAACCATGGCATCGCGGGCGTCCTGCCCGAGCTTCCCGGGACGGGTGAGAGCCTGATCCCGAGCGAGCGCATCGCCATTTCGGATCTGCGCGCGGGCTTTGCCGCTGCGGCGCGCACCGCTGGCGGCCGCGCCTACTCCATGGCCCTTCGCAGCGGCGCGCTGCTCGACGGCAGCGTGGTGATCCGTCGCCGCTGGCACTTCGCGCCGCAGCCCGGCGATGCGCTGCTGCGGGCGCTGCGCCGCATTCACCGAACGGGCGACGCGCCCGGCTATGGCGGGCACCGCCTGCCCGACACTTTCCTTGACGAGCTGCCGGACTGCCATGTCGAGCCGGCGCGGACGCTCCGGCTCGAAGGCGATACCCGCCCAGCCGATCGCCTGGTGGCGGGCCGCGCGCTCTGGCGCGAACCCACCCCGGACAACGACATCGCGCTCGCCACGCTGCTCGCCGACGATCTCGCCGCCTGGATACGCATGTGCGAAGCCTGATCGGCTTTCCCTGCCTGGGGGACATGCTGGTCGGCACGCTGGACGGCGCCTCGGGCGCTACCGGGCTACTGATCGTATCGGGCGGGAACGAGATTCGCAGCGGGCCGCATCGCAGCATGTCGCAGCTGGCGCACCGCATCGCGGCGGCCGGTTATCCGGTGTTCCGCTTCGATCGCCGCGGCGTCGGCGATTCGGCGGGCAGCAACCAGGGCTTTCTGGAAAGCGCGCCGGAAATTGTCGCGGCGGCCAGCGTCTTCCGGCGCGAGGCCAAGCTGCGCCGTGTGGTCGCATTCGGCAATGGCGACGGCGCGACGGCGCTCGCGCTATTCCATGCCCAGGCACGGATCGACGCGCTGCTGCTCGCAAACCCCGTGGTCATAGCCCCCCTGCCCCCGCCCGAAGAACCCGAGGAGGAAGAAGCGGCGCGCGGCTGGATGCGGCAGATGATCGGCCGGGTCGGCATTCGGCGACCGGAAACGCATCGCAGCCTGGCCGGCGAACTCGCGGCGGCGTTCACTGCGGCGGAGGTGCCGATGACGGTGCTGCTCGCCACCCGCGACAAGATTGCCGCGGACTTTGCCGAATTCCTGCACAAGCCGGCCTACGCTGCCGCGAGTACCCGTGTCCGCCGCAAGCAGTTCGATACTGCCAGCCACGTCTTCGCCGGCACTGCCGACAAGGCTTGGCTCTACGAGCGGGTGATCGAGGCGCTCGCCGAGCAGCGAGCGCCCTGACCTGTCGTTATTCCGCCGCCTGCGCCACCGTCTCGAAATCGGCTGCGGCAAGAAAGCGCTCGGCGTCGAGCGCGGCCATGCAGCCGGTGCCGGCGGCGGTGATCGCCTGGCGGTAATGCTTGTCCATCACGTCGCCGCAGGCGAACACGCCGGGCACGCTGGTGTTGGTCGTGCCCTTCTCGACCTGGATATAGCCATCGTCGTCGAGCGCGATATGGCCGCGGAACAGCTCGGTCGCCGGGTGGTGGCCGATCGCGACGAAGCCGCCATCGACCTCGAGCGTCGACAGCGCGCCGGTCACCGTGTCCTTCAGCTCGATGCCGATCAGCCCCTCGGGCTGGCCGCCGCCGATGAAGCGGACGACTTCCTTGTTCCAGAGCGTGTTGATCCGCTCGTTGGCGAACAGGCGTTGCTGCAGGATCTTCTCGGCACGCAGGCTGTCGCGGCGGTGGATCAGCGTCACGTCATGGCTGTGGTTGGTGAGGTACAGGGCTTCCTCGACCGCGGTGTTGCCGCCGCCGATCACTGCCACCTTCTTGCCGCGGAAGAAGAAGCCGTCGCAGGTCGCGCAGGCGCTGACGCCCTTGCCCTTGAGCAGCTCTTCCGAATCGAGGCCCAACCAGCGCGCCTGCGCGCCGGTGGCGATCACCAGCGTGTCGCCGGTGTAGACGGTGCCGCCATCGCCGACCATGCGGAACGGGCGCTGGCTGACATCGACCTCGACGATCGTGTCCCACATCATCTGCGCGCCGACATGTTCGGCCTGGGCCTGCATCTCCTGCATCAGCCAGGGGCCCTGGATCACCTCGCGGAAGCCGGGATAATTCTCGACATCGGTGGTTGTCATCAGCTGGCCGCCGGGCTGGATGCCCTGGACGACGATCGGGGCGAGGCCCGCGCGCGCGCCATAAATGGCAGCCGAGAGGCCGGCGGGGCCCGAGCCCAGGATCAACATGCGGGTAGAATGGGTGGCGGTCATGGTCTGCTTTCCGACGAATCTTCGATGCCGCTTCTAGAGACAGGGCATCGTCGGAAGCAACATGGCGTCGCGGGACACATCTGCAACGCCGTGCCGGAACGGAAAAGCTGTCACGGCACCAAGGCGAAGTTGCGGCCTGTCAGCGAAGGATCCACACGGCGACGCTCGCCCAGAACAGCACACTGCCCATCGCCATGATCAGCAGGCTGCCCGATGCGGCGGGATCGACACCCCGGCCTTCGACCTGCTCCGGCGGCAATTCATGTAATGCACGCATTATACGGCGACTCCGTTCAAGCGACCCTCTTCCTGTTCTTCGTTATAGACGATCCGGAATCGCGTGCCGTTCCGGTATTATGCCTAATTTGTTACAGCGACTGGCGGATACAAGTCCAGCGACGGAATCGCGCTCGGCGCCTCCTCGGCGGGGATAAAGCCGATCACCCTGTCCTCCTCCGCCCCGCCGGTCAGCACCAGTGACCGTGGGGTGAGCGCGCTGTCCTCGGCGAGGGAGTGGAAGACCAGCAACCGCGTCCGTGTCGCCCGGCCGCCATTGTCCAGCACCAGGGCCAGCCGGTCCGAGGCGAGCCGCACCAGCATGCCGGGCGGATACAGGTTGATGCTGCGCATGAACTGGAACAGCAGGTCGCGATCGAAATGCCCGTCCCAACTCCACATCGCGCCCAGCGCCCGCGCGGGGAGCCAGGCGCGCTTGTAGGCACGGTGGGAGGTCAGCGCGTCATAGACGTCGCAGATCGCCCCCATCCGCGCCGGCAGGCTGATGTCGTCGGCCTTCAGCCCGTGCGGATAGCCATTGCCGTCCCAGCGCTCGTGATGATGGAGGCACACCTCCACCGCGAGCGCCGGCATCGCGCCATCCTCGCGCAGCAGCGCCACGCCCTCCTCCGGATGGGTACGCACCAGCGCAAATTCCTCGGGCGAGAGGCGGCCCGGCTTGTCGAGCACCGCATCGGGGATCGCGACCTTGCCGACATCGTGCAGCAGCCCGGCAAGCCCCAGCGTGCGCACCGCCTCGTCGTCCATCGCAAGGTGTCGTGCCAGGTTGACCATCAGGGTGCAGACGGCAACCGAATGGAGATAGGTATATTGGTGCTTGCTCTTGAGCTGGAGCACGCGCAGCAGCGCCGATGCGTTGCGATCGAGCTGCCCGGCGATGTCGTCGACCAGCGCGGCGACCTTCTCATGCGCGATCGCCCGCCCCAGCCGGACATCCTCGAAGGTGCCGCGCACGGTATCGAGCGCGCCCGCGACCAGCGCGGCAGCCTGGGCCTGCTCGGTGGAGAAGCGGGCGGCGGGCGATTCGGGAATGGCGCGCTTCGCGGTTGCCGCGGGCAACGCCGCGGTCGCGCCCGCTTCCTCTCCCCCGCCGACCGCGGCGGCTGGAGTATCGATGCCCGGCGCCGCGACCTGGGATCGCGCGACATCGATGATCACGCCCCCTTGAAACGCGCGGAGCTTCTGGAGATCCTCGAGGTCGGTGAGCAGGAAGCGCGTCCGCCAGAAGGGATGCTCCCACCACGAGCCTTCGAAGCCGTGGATGAACATCCCCAGCCGGACCTCCGCTGCGGGCACCGTCTTCAGCGCCGCCATGGCAAGCCCTCCCTCCCATCCGAGTCGGGCACTCTGCAAGAGCGCCTGTCCGCTGACACGTCGCCAAGCCTCCCAAAGACCTTTAGTTTTCTGGAAGCTAGACCGCACGACCTAATCGACGATGTGCAGATATCGTTACCCCGAAGCTAACAGGGTGCGCGCATGGGCGGAGAGCCCTCCGCGTGACAGCGGGAGCCACGACGCAGAAGTGATGATGGAGGATGTGCTTGGTCGACAAGCTGTTGCAGATGAGGCTGCGACTGCGTGCGGCCGATCAGGCTATGCGACCTCGATTGATGCCGAGCAGTAACAAATTTCGGATCGGAGGAGAACGATCGGAAACGCCGTCAACGCCTCGCGGACGCGGCGCAAAGTCGTGATCGGCACGAACGGTCAACATCCGCTGACGCGCAAGCTGCGCCAAGCGTTGGGCATCGATCCGAACAAGCATCGCGTTGGTCGGCGGAAAGCCCGGCTGCGGGGCTGATCCAGGCTTCCGCCCCCTACGACAGTAGCAACCCAGCAGAGCATTCCCCATGGTCTTGCCATGAACGGCGCCAACATCGGCTCGCCTGACAGGCAATCGTCGACATGTTCTTGAAGTCGGCAGCAGCATCCAGCCAGTTCACGAAGTATTTACTGCCACAACATCGCCGCAAGTGCCTTGAACTGGCAAGCATCAATGCAATCGAAATCGCCGTCAAGCCACTGCGAAACAAGCCACTTTTTAAAGCCTCCTTAACTTCGACGATGATAGCGGGCGCCCCGCAGCACCGGGTCTTGGCTCGGGCGGAAACGACGGAAAGTCGTCGCTGCGCTAAAAGGGAACAGCTTCATGATTTTGATGGATTCCGCGCGTTTTCTGAACCTGCGGTATGGCATTTCGACCGCCGCGCTGCTGACCGCGATCGCCGCTCCGGCATATGCCCAGACCGCGGCTCCCGTGCAGGTGGCAGACGCTGCCACCGGCGCGGTGGAAGCATCGCAGGATCCCGCCGCGCCCGACGCGCAGGACCAGGGCCCTCCGGCCGACCAGGCGCCGATCGTCGTCACCGGCACGCTGTTCCGTGATTCGAACGCAAGCTCGATCTCGCCGGTGACCGTGCTGAGCGCGGCAACGCTGCAGCGCGCGAACATCACGACGGCGCAGGATGCGATCCGCTCGGTCTCGGCCGACAGTGCCGGCTCGATCTCGACCGGCTTCAAGAACGGCTTCTCGGCCGGCGGCGCCGCTGTCTCGCTCCGCGGTCTCGGCGTGTCGTCGACCGTGGTGCTGATCGATGGCCTCCGCTCGGCCAACTTCCCGCTCAACGACGACGGCCACAATTCCTATGTCGACCTGAACTCGATCCCGTTCAGCATCGTCGACCGCATCGAAGTGCTGAAGGACGGCGCGTCCTCCACCTATGGCGCCGACGCGATCGGCGGCGTGGTCAACCTGATCAGCAAGAAGCAGTTCAAGGGCCTCGAAGGCTCGGTGCAGGCCGGCACGACCGAGAAGGGCGACGGCTCGCGCTATCGTGCGACGCTGACCGCCGGCGTGGGCGACTATCGCGAGAAGGGCTGGAACTTCTACATCAACGGTGAATACACCTATGACGGGTTCATCACCAACCACTCGCGCGGCTATCCGTTCAACACCAACGACCTGCGCCCTAGCGGCTTGACCGACCGCAACCGCAACGACGATTCGCTGACGACGTCGAACCCGCAGGCGGTGGTGACCCGCGTCTCGCAGAGCGACCTCAACAATCCGCTGTCCGGCCAGGTCGGGGATCCCACGACCCGGTACCAGCTGCTCAACCCCACTGCTTGCCCCTTCGGCACCTTCACGGTGAACACCAAGGAAGCAAGCGGCACCGGCTGCGCGCACAACCTGGCGGACGAATATTCGATCATCCAGCCGAAGCAGCAGCGCTACTCGACCACCGGCCGCCTCAGCGTGCGCCTGGCCGATAACTGGGAGGCGTTCGCCACCGGCAGCTACTCGCATTCCGAAGTCACGATCACCGGCGCGCCTTCGAACATCCGCGCCACCCAGCCCTTCGGCGGCTCCGCATCGATTGCTTCGAGCAACCCGGGCATCGTGCTGCCGGTCTATGTCTGCGCATCCGGCGTGAACTGCGCCTCCGCCGCCGACCGCAAGCTGAACCCGAACAACCCCTATGCCGCCGCCTATGCGGGCGATCCCAGCAACGGCGCGGCGCGCATCTACTATCTGTTCGGCGACATCCCTGCCGGCAGCTTCCGCTATGTCGACGTGTTCCGCACCTCGGCCGGCATCTCGGGCGACCTGGGCAACGGCTTCAAGTTCCGCCTGAACGGCGTGTATGCGCGTGACAATTTCAGCGTCACCCAGCACGGCTTCGTCAACGTCCAGGGCCTGCTGAACGCGGTCAACACCGGCGCCTACAATTTCGTCAATCCCGAGCTGAACACGGCGGCAGTGCGCAACCAGGTCTCGCCGGACCGCACCACACCGTCCTATTCGACGGTCGCGACGATCGGCGGCTCGCTGCTGAAGTCGCTGCTGCCGCTGGCCGGTGGCGATCTCAACGTGGGTGGCGGCTTCCAGATCCGCCGCGAAACACTGATGAACCGCAACCAGAATTCGGACCTCGCCTATTACGGCCTGACCACTTCCTCGGCGCAGGGCCGCCAGACGGTAACCGCCGGGTTCTTCGAAATCGACGCGCCGTTCACGCGGACGTTCGATCTCAACGTGTCAGGTCGCTACGACCATTATTCGCAGGGCTATAGCCACTTCTCGCCCAAGGTCGGCGCGAAGTTCAGCCCGATCGAGCAGGTCTCGTTCCGTGCGACCTACTCGCAGGGCTTCCGCGCACCGACCTTCGCGGAATACAACCCCGCCAGCAGCTATTCCGGCTTCACGACGTTCGCGCCGCCGCAGAGCTTCGTCGACGCCCATCCGGGCAACGCTGCCTATTCGGGCAGCTACAGCATCGGCGCTGGCTCCAAGGGCAATCCGGACATCCTGCCCGAAGTTTCGCGCAGCGTCACGATCGGCACGATGCTCAAGCCGACGCGCTGGTTCAACATGACCGTGGATTACTACAATATCCGCAAGTCGAACCTCATTGTCAGCGGACCGCTGCAGGCGAAGGCGATCGACGCCTATTACGCCCAGACGACCGCAGCCGCCGGTTGCGCCGCCGTCGCGGCCGTCGGGCAGGGCTACAAGTGCAATGTCGTCGACGGCGTCGACCCGGTGAACCCGACCGCCCTGCCCCGTCTGCTGGTGCTCGACGTGCCGTACGTCAACGCCAACTACCAGGTGAGCTCGGGCCTCGACATGCAGGCGAGCGTCGACCTCCACCTAGCCGACCGCATGCGCCTGATCAGCCGCGTCGACGTCACCCGCGTCCTCCGTCTCGATCTCGTCACCCCCGAAGGCGTGATGCAGAAATATGCGGGTACGCTCGGGCCGTACAACCTGTCGTCGGGCGGCGGCACGCCGCGCATCCGCGGCAACTGGCAGAACGCGCTCGAATTCGGCAAGGTCTCGCTCACCGCGACCACCTATTATGTCGGTCGTATCAAGCAGGTTGCAGCCGACACCATCACGCCGGTCAACGGTGCGATCGACCTTTCCTGCGCCAACAACAAGGCGCCGATCGTGAAGGGCGGCGACAAGAGCTACCAGTGCTACATCCGTCCGTTCATCTACGCGGACCTCAACGCCGCGGTGCAGGTGAACGACCAGTTCCGCTTCTTCGTCAACGTGCAGAACTTCACCAATGCGCGCGCGCCGCTCGCATCGGGCGCCTATACGAGCAATCCGAACTACCTGAACGCCTGGCACTATGCCGGGCTCGTCGGCCGCAGCTTCAGCGCCGGCGCGAACTTCAAGTTCTGACCCTACGCCACTGAACACCGCGCATCGGGAGGGCATTCGCCCCTCCCGATGCGTCGTTCGGTCGCTCTCACACCGGGCTGACGCGCCGCGCGAGCGTCGGGCGCCGCACCCAGCGGACGATCCCCGGAAATGCATCCTTGAACACCAGGATGCGCTTTTCGATCGCGTGCCAGGAAAAGACCGCGAAGCACACCATCGCCAGCAGCGACAAGCCGAGCGTCTCGAAGAATTTGCCCGGCCCGATCAGGTGCACCACCGTCTGCTGGATCGGATAGGCATAGAGGTACAGCCCGTAGGAATAGTCGCCGCCGAACAGCAGCTTCGGGCGCCACATCCGATTGCAGCCGAATGCCGCGACCGCATAGGCCGCCGGGAAGCTGGCGACATATTGCGCGTTCGGGAAGTACAGCAGCAGGCACGCGACGGCAAAGGCGGCGAAGGCTACCGCGGAACCACCCCGCAACGCGTGGCGATATTGATACACGAGCATGCCGGCGACGAAGCTGAGCGTCAGGTTGAACTTGTCGACGTTGAACCAGAGCGGCGCCCCGGTCGCCACCTGTCGCCACGTCAACACAGCGGCGGCAAGAACATAGGTGGCAGCGAGCAGCTTCGGCCGCTTGGTAAACCCGATCAGGAAGAGCACGCTGATCGTGATGTAGCATTCCAGTTCCGACGGTACCGTCCACAGCGAGCTGTTCACGATGCCCGAGACGGGGTTGTCGAGGAACACGCCCGGCAGGCGGAAGTGGATCCAGCCGAGGATGTTGACCAGATATTGGAAGAATTCGCGGTGCGTGAAATAGGTCGCCAGCGACACGGTGGTCAGCAGCGGCCCCAGGATCAGCGCAGACAACAGCACCTCGACCGTCAGCGCGGGGAAGATGCGCAGCACGCGATGCCAGAGAAAAACGCCTAGGTTCGGCGCACGCTCCAGGCTGGAGGAAACCAGGAAACCGCTCAGCGCGAAGAACATCGGCAGGATGACGCGAACGAGCACCATGATCGGTTCATGGACATGCGGCAGCAGCGCCTCGGTCGACATCGTCACCGGAAAGGTGTGCCAAAGCACCACCGCTAGCGCGAGCACGAGCCGCGCATAATCGAACCCGGTCGTCGCCCTAGCGGCGAACCGTTCCCCCAAACTTGTCATTGTCGCCCCCTGTGCAGGTCAGCCGATCTTCATCGGCTGCCCGGATTTCCCAAAACGGGATCACCATCATTTTGTCCTGAAATAAACGATTTGATCGCAAACATTCCGCGAGTTATTTCCAAAATGGATCAATTGGCGATCGAGCCACCTGCAGGTTGCGCTATGCTCGCGCCACCAACCCAGTATCAGCGGGCGAACACATGGGGGGGAAGCATGAAGGGCATGGGGAAACCGAACAGTGCTGATCCGCTGACCGGGTGGTATTTCGTTGCCGCCTTCGGGATAGCGCTGCTCTTGAAGTTCATGGTGACGGACAGTCTCGGGATAACGTCTCACGACGAACCCAGCACCGCCTATGCATCCCCAACGGATGGCCGGTAGGCCGGCGCCGTTCGCACTCCTGCAGGGAACATCGGTTCACTTCTGGAATAGCCCGCCAATGTAATTTCCGGACGGAAGCACGCTGTCATTGGTGTTGATATAATAGGCTGGCGCGACATTGCCCTGGACGGTGGCCGGCGCTTCGACGCGGATCCAGGGCGTGAAGTTCGGCCCCGCGATGACCTGGTTGTACCGGATGACGACGTTCTTCGGGGCGCTATAGAGCGCAATCGCGTGCCACATGGTCATGTAGAAGCGATTGTTGCTGATCTCGATATTCTCATAGCCGCCGACATGATCCTCGTCCCCGAAGAACACGCCTTGCGGCTCATGGCCCGGGCTGCCGATGATCTGGTTGCGGAGGATCCGGACATTCTTGCAGCCTGAGGTCTCGCGCGTGGTCCAGCACTGCACGCCGTCGGGGTGGATCGTCGGATTGGTCCGGAAATCGTGAAGTGTATTTCCGGTGATGGTCACCCCGTTCGAGCCGGGAATCTCGATCGCGTCCGAGCCGATGAAGCCGATATCGTTGTTCTCGATCAGAACATTTCCGCCACGATCCGTCTTGATCCCCGCATTGATCTCCAGGAACCGCGAATTGGTGACGCGAAATCCTTCCACGTCATAGGCCACGACGCCATTGACGTCCTTGGCGACGTTGCCGTCGATCACCCCGTGCACATAGAGGCCGTTGAGGGTGACGTTGAATCCGTTTTCGACGCGAACCATCGATTGCGCGTTCCCCTCGCCGGGGGCGGGTGCGTAGGAAATCTCGAGTCCCGACAGGGTAAGGTTTCGCGCGTTGTTGATCGTTATGCGCGTGAAGAATGCCCGGTGGTCGGGGTTCATGCTTCGGATGGTGACCGTGGAATCATAGCGCGCGCCGTTCAGCGCGACCACGCCATAGTGTCCGGGCTGCAACAGGATGACGTCTCCGCCCCGCGCGGTCTTCACCGCCGACTGCAGTTGGGCGGGTGTCGCAACGGTGATGGCGGCAGCAATGAGCAGGAGCATGAGGGTTCCTCCGAGGTGAGACGAGGAAGGTCGACGCGGTTCGAGTCCGGCGCCTTCCGGCCTCACCGATATGGACATCAGGTTGCAGTGTCGCGGCTCCCGATACCGCGCTGCGGCGAACCGTTGCTTTCGTCGCGCGCGTCGAGCCGGCGACGTCGGGACCTGCATGTTTCCAGGCGATCGAGCCGCTCGCAACGATACCGATTCCGGATCGCGCGGTTGAACGTCGCGCCTTTCGATGCTGCGCCTGCGAGGTCCTGCTCGATGGAGACGGGCACGTCGAAATAGCGATAGCGCCGGCCGCTGACGAAGGTAATGTCGAGCCACCCGTGCCCGGGATCATATTGCCAGTTCCGGATCACTCGCGAGGGCATGTGCAGCAAACGCAAGTCTCCCCGCAGGCGTTGCGCTTGCGACTCGCCGGTGCCGCTGCGATGTTGGGGCGATGGAAAATTTGGACGCTTTCATCACCGGCCTGCCCAAGGCCGAACTCCATCTCCACATCGAAGGCAGCCTCGAGCCCGAGCAGATGTTCGAATTCGCCCGGCGCAACGGCGTGGCGATCCCCTATGACAGCGTCGAAGCGGTGCGCGCAGCCTATCAGTTCTCGAACCTGCAGGACTTTCTCGACATCTATTATGCCGGCGCCGACGTGCTGCGCACCGACGCCGATTTCCGCGATCTGGCGCTTGCCTATTTCGAGCGCTCCGCCGCAGACGGCGTCCGCCATGCCGAGATCTTCTTTGATCCGCAGACCCACACCGCGCGCGGCATTGCTATGTGCACGGTCGTCGAGGGGCTACTGACGGGCATGGCGGAAGCCGAAACACGCTTCGGCATCACCTCGCAGCTGATCCTCTGCTTCCTGCGCCATCTCGACGAGGAAGATGCGTTCAAGACACTGGCCGAGGCCGAACCCTGGCTCGACCGCATCGCCGGCGTCGGCCTCGATTCGTCCGAGCTCGGCCATCCGCCGTCGAAGTTTGCCCGCGTGTTCGCCGCTGCCGCCGAAAAGGGCCTGAAGCGCGTCGCCCATGCCGGCGAGGAAGGCCCGGCCGCCTATGTCCATGAGGCGCTGGACCTGCTGCAGGTCGACCGGCTCGACCATGGCAATCGCAGCCTCGACGACCCCATGCTTGTCGCCCGGCTGGCGCGGTCGAGCATGACGCTCACCGTCTGCCCGCTGTCCAACGTCAAATTGTGCAATGTCGAGACGATCGACGCGCACCCGATCGACCGGATGCTCGAACTCGGCCTGCGCGCGACGGTGAACTCGGACGACCCTGCCTATTTCGGCGGCTATGTCGGCGAGAATTACCGCGCCGTCGCCTATGGTCGGGCGCTCAGCAAGCAGCAGCTCGCCACCCTAGCTCGCAACAGCTTTCTCGGCTCCTTCCTGCCCGACGAGGCGGTGGCGACGCACCTCGCGGCGATCGACGCCTGGGTGGCGGAGGCGGCGTGATGGGCGACATCGTCTTCACCCACTTCACCCATGACCAGCTCGTCGGGGGCGTGCATGCGATTGCGGGCGCGGTGGTGGACTGGTCCCCTACCCTGCTGGTCGGCGTGGGTCGCGGCGGGCTGACGCCGGCGGTGTATCTGTCGCACCGCATCGGGCTGCCGCTCGTCTCGATCGACTATTCGACCCGCATCACCCAGTTCGCCGAGGAGCTGGTCGCGGTGCTCGCCCAGCGGACCCGCGAGGGCGAGCGGCTGCTGTTCATCGAGGACATCAACGACAGCGGCAAGACCATCGGCGAGCTGCGCGCCGCGCTGGCGGCGGAAGGGGCGGTGGCGGAACAGGTCCGCTTTGCCGTGCTGCTCGACAATGTCCGCTCGTCGCAGCGGGTGGAATATTGCGCCGAGACCATCGACCGGGCGGTGCAGAAGGACTGGTTCGTCTTCCCGTGGGAAGCGATGGCGCCGCAGACCAGTCTCGATGCGGATGCGCGCGAGGTACCCGACCGGCTGTCTTGACAGCGATCGTTCAGCAACCGTCAATCGCGCCTGTGCCACGCCTCATCGCGTGAACGCGTGGGAGAGTTTCGCCGGCTCGCGCGTTCGAGGGGCATGCGGCGACGTTTACTGTTTGGAAGTGTCGGAGGAACAATGCCAATTTCATCACAGAAGGGCCGGCGGCTGGCAGCACTCGGCCTGATGGTCGCGGGCAGCCTCTCGCTCGCATCGTGCATGACCGCCACGCCCTACCAGCCCGCCTCGGC
This sequence comes from Sphingomonas sp. NFR04, assembly GCF_900114095.1. Lineage (GTDB taxonomy): Bacteria > Pseudomonadota > Alphaproteobacteria > Sphingomonadales > Sphingomonadaceae > Sphingomonas. The sequence continues at coordinate 404,599 of NZ_FORV01000002.1, forward strand.
GAGCGGATCGGTGCGCAACGGCTATTCGGACGAGCAGATCGAGGACAATCGGTTTCGGGTGAGCTTTTCGGGCAACAGCCTGACCTCGCGCGAGACGGTGGAGCGCTACCTGCTCTATCGCGCGGCCGAGCTGACGCTGCAGAGCGGCTATGACTATTTCCTGCTCGCCAATCGCGACACGGAGAAGAAGACCCAGACCTATGCGACGCCGGGTGTCGGCGGTGCGGGCTTTGGCGGCCCCTGGGGCTATTGGAACCCGTACTGGCGCTATTACAGCCCGCGCTGGGGCTGGCGCAGCTGGGATCCCTTCTGGGGCGATCCCTTCTTCGACCGCAACGTCGATATCCGCACCGTCGACCGCTACGAGGCGATGGCCGAGATCGTGATGGGCAAGGGCCCCAAGCCCGCCGACAACATCCGCGCCTTCGACGCGCGCGAGGTGAAGGAACGGCTCGGCCCGAAGATCCAGATGCCGCAGACCCGCTGATCGCGGGCCACGGAGAAACAGAAAGGGCGGCGCCGGGACTACCGGCGCCGCCCTTTTCTTTGTGTCCTTTGTCCTCACCCTTGAGGGGGAGGATAGCGTAGCTTGGCGCGTCAGCGCCTAGCGAAGCTTGGAGAGGGTGAGCGGTTGCGCAGCAACCGCACGAGGCAGCGCCTCGCAATGCCCCTCTCCCTCCCTCTCCCCGGTGGGGAGAGGGTTTAACAGGCAACCCTTACGCCACCTGCCCGTGGCAGTGCTTATACTTCAGCCCCGAACCGCACGGGCACGGCGCGTTGCGGCTGACCACGCCCTCCCACTGCGACGGATCGGTGCCGTGATCGTCGCCCGCCGGCTGCGGGATGCCGAGCGGTGGCAGGCGCGTGGTGACCAGCCCGGCCGAGCCGCCGTCCCAGTCGTTGGTATTGTCCAAGCCGGTCAGCGGATCGATGTGCGTGGTCAAGAAGGCCGGCAGCTCGGGCAGCTCCGGCGGCGGTGCCATGCGGAACTGGGCGAAGGCCATGGTGCGCGTCACGTCCTCGCGGATCGTGTCGAGCATCCGCTGGAACATCGAAAACGCCTCGTGCTTGTATTCGTTGATCGGCGTCTTCTGCGCATAGGCGCGCAGGTGGACGACCTGGCGCAACGCGTCGAGCATCGCGAGATGCTCCTTCCAGTGATGGTCCAGGTTCTGGAGCAGAATCGACTTCTCGATCGAAGTCCAGGTCTCCGGCTCCAGGTCCGCCGCCTTCTCGGCGATCGCGGCGTCGGCGGCCGCGCGGATGCGCTCCTCCAGGATCTCCGGATCGATCGCTTCCTCGTCCTTCACCCAATCGTCGACCGGCAGGTCGAGGTCGAGTGTGTCGGCGATACGCTCTTTCAATCCGGCAATGTTCCACTGCTCCGGATAGCTGTTCGGCGGGCAGGCCTCGCCGACGATCGCGTTGACCGTCTCGTGGCGCATGTCCTCGACGACATGGCCGACCGTGTCGGCATCCATGATGTCGGCGCGCTGCTCGTAGATGACCTTACGCTGATCGTTCATCACGTCGTCATATTCGACGACCTGCTTGCGGACGTCATAGTTGCGCGCCTCGACCTTGCGCTGGGCGGTTTCGATCGCCTTGCTCAGCCAGCGCGACGGCGGCATCGCCTCGCCGTCCTCCAGGCTGGAGCGCATCATCCGCGAGAACAAAGTGTTCGAGCCGAAGATGCGCAGCAGATCGTCGTCGAGGCTGAGGTAGAAGCGGCTGAGGCCCGGGTCGCCCTGGCGGCCCGAGCGGCCGCGCAGCTGGTTGTCGATGCGGCGGCTCTCGTGGCGCTCGGTGCCGAGCACGAACAGGCCGCCGGCAGCCTTCACCTGTTCCTTCTCGGCGGCGACCTCGGCCTTGATCCGCTCGATCGCGGCGTCGCGCTCGGGGCCCTCGGGCATGTCGCGCAGTTCATCAGCGACGCGGAACTCGACATTGCCTCCCAGCTGGATGTCGGTGCCGCGACCCGCCATGTTGGTCGAAACGGTGACCATGCCCAGGCGACCGGCCTGCGCCACGATATGCGCCTCGCTCTCGTGGAAGCGCGCGTTGAGCACCTCGTGCTTCACGCCCTCGCGGTGGAGGAATTCGGAGAGCAGTTCGGACTTCTCGATCGATACGGTGCCGACGAGCACCGGCTGGCCGCGCTCGGCATGCGCCTTGATCGTCTTGGCGATGCCGGCGAACTTGTCCTCGGTCGACTTGTAGAACGTGTCTTCCTCGTCGACGCGCTGCACCGGCAGGTTGGTCGGGATGGTGACGACGTTCATCTTGTAGATGTCGTAGAACTCGGCCGCTTCGGTCGAGGCGGTGCCGGTCATGCCGCCCAGCTTGGGGTACATGCGGAAATAGTTCTGGAAGGTGATCGAGGCGAGCGTCTGGTTCTCGGGCTCGATGTTGACGCCTTCCTTTGCTTCCACCGCCTGGTGCAGGCCGTCCGACCAGCGGCGGCCGTCCATCATGCGGCCGGTGAACTCGTCGATGATGACGATCTTGCCGTCCTTGACGATGTAATCGGTGTCGCGCTTGAACATCACGTTCGCGCGGAGCGCCTGGTTGAGGTGGTGGACGACCTGGGTGTTCTCGAAATCGTAGAGATTGGCGCCGACCAGCACGCCGGCATCCTCGAGCAGCCGCTCGACCGTCTCGGTGCCTTCCTCGGTCAGCACGATGGTGCGCTGCTTCTCGTCCTTCTCATAGGTCGAAGCATCGAGCTGCTTCACCACCGCGTCGACCTTCATGTACAGCTCGGACCGGTCGTCGGTCGGGCCGGAGATGATCAGCGGGGTGCGGGCCTCGTCGATCAGGATCGAGTCGACCTCGTCGACGATCGCATAGGCGAACGGGCGCTGCACCATGCTCGCGCGATCATACTTCATGTTGTCGCGCAGATAGTCGAAGCCGAACTCGTTGTTCGTGCCGTAGGTGATGTCCGAGGCGTACGCGTCGCGGCGCTGCTGGTCGGAGAGGTTGGGCACGATCACGCCGGTGGTGAGGCCGAGGAAGCCATAGACCTGCGCCATCCACTCGGCGTCGCGGCGGGCGAGATAGTCGTTGACGGTGATGACATGGACGCCGTCGCCCGGCAGCGCGTTGAGATAGGTGGCGAGCGTCGCCACCAGCGTCTTGCCTTCGCCGGTGCGCATCTCGGCGATCTCGCCGCGGTGGAGCACGATGCCGCCGATCATCTGCACGTCATAGTGGCGCTGGCCGATCACGCGGCGTGCCGCCTCGCGCACCGTGGCGAAGGCCTCGGGCAGCAGGTCGTCGAGCTTGGCGCCGTTGGCCAGCTGCTCGCGGAACTTGATGGTTTGCTGGGCCAGCGTGTCGTCGCTCATCGCCTGGAGCGTCGGCTCGAAGCTGGCGATCTTCTGGACGATCGGGTTGAGCGACTTGACGTAGCGATCGTTGGACGAACCGAAAAGCGACTTGGCAATACCGCCGAACATGCGAATTCCTGACCTGTTTGGATGGGATGCGCGACGGCTGCTGGACGAAGCGGAGCCATCGCGGGCGCACCGCGCAAAGGCGCGGCGACGAAAGGAAGAAGGGCCCGAACGCGCGGGCCGGAAAGGCTATTCGCGCCGCTGCTCGAAGGCGAGGCGAAGCGCGGGCTGCGGTGGGGCGGCCAGATGGAACACCGGGATCGTGACGACCCGCACCAGCGCCGGGAGCGCCGCCGCAGCCGCGACGATATGGCGCGACGGGGTGACTGCCGCCTGCGCCGCTTCGGCCACGCGCACCACGGCCACGCCCTGAATCGGACGCAGCCCACGCTCGCCCGACACGCCGGTCAGGCTCGCGAAAAGCGCAGTGAGAAGCAGCAGCAGTTCCAAGCGAAACCCTGTGATACACGGTGGTGATGTCGCAACCGACGGGCGGCAACGCACGACACATAGGGATCGACGCACGGTTCGTCTAATCAAAAGCTAGGGCTTGGCGGGCGCATCGGTGCGGAATGAGATGGTATAAAGCCCATCTTTCTTGTCTGGTGCGCTAGACGCTCCCGCACCGGGCACGGCCAATCGCTGTAATTGCTGGCACGCAAATGAGTCGAGGGACTGGGCTCCGCTAGTGCGGGTCACCTCGCACGCATCCATTCTGCCGGTCGGGTCAAACGTCACCTTTGCTTCAGCGGGCTGCTTGTAGGTATCCGGAACAGAAGGCACCACTAGGTCGATCATGTTCGGCGCCGCAGAGTGACTGCGCATCGCCTTGTCCTGTGGCTGATCCGGGAGCGCCCAATTGAACCTCCCTGGATAATATCCGTGTGTCGCTTCCCCTTGAGGCCCGCGCGCCGGCGCGAAACGCGCGCGTTTCATCAAGATGGTGCACGCTGCTTGATCCAGTACGGGATAGCCGGACGATATGGCCACCTTGCAAGCAGTCGGCAGACCCGACGCAGCTACGTCGAGGATGAAGGACAGGCTGCCAACGTGTCCCCGCCGCATTTCCGAAGCGGGGTAGTCATCATCGGTCATCCACGGACCAGTTGTCGCAGGCGTGGGACCTGCGTTTGTTGGGAGCGCGCTACTGCGCGGTATAACCCACGACAACCTATTGGAATAGCTGGCCGCCATCGGCTTCCCCTTCGCGTCGCGCGCCGGCGAGAAGCGTGCTCGTTGCACCAAGATCGCGCAGGTGCGCTCGTCGAGCTCCTCGGACCCGGACGTTCGCGCGATGCTGCAACTGATGGGAATGCCGCTTGCATCAATCTGGAGGAGAAAGCCGACGGTTCCTTCATGCTCCTCCCGCAGCGCCAGTGCAGGATAGTCGTTTTCTGTTACCCAGCTTCCCGGATTCGACATCGGCTTCACGGGAGTCGTCGGATTCACGCCATCCTGCACCTGCGCCGCCAGCAGCGCCATCACCAAAAACATTGATCTTTGTCCCCCCATGCACGAAGCACGCGCCGCACCCTAACCACAGGCGGTTTCATGTCCACCAGCACCTCCCCGCTCGCGCTGCCCTTTCCCGCCTTGCCCGGCATTGCCGGCGTCACCCCGCGCGTCGCCCGGGCGCGGTACAAGAACTGGGATCGCTGCGACCTCACCTTCGTCACGCTCGACGAAGGCACCAGCGTCGCGGGCGTGCTGACCAGCAGCAAATGCCCCTCGCCCGAGGTGGAGTGGTGCCGCAAGGCGCTGGTACTCGGCAAGGCACGCGCGCTGGTGGTCAACGCCGGTAATTCGAATGCCTTCACCGGCAATCGCGGCCGCGCCGCCGTGGAGGCGATCGCCGCCCGCACCGCCCAGCATCTCGGCTGCGATCCGTCCGACGTCTTCGTCGCCTCCACCGGCGTAATCGGCGTGCCGCTGCCGATCGACAAGGCCGAGGCCGGGCTCGACGCCGCCTACACGGCCGAAGTCTGCAGCTGGGAAGACGCCGCCGCGACGATCATGACCACCGACACCTTTGCCAAAGGTGCGGTGACCACCGCTGTCGTGGACGGCCGCACGGTGACGCTTGCCGGCATCATCAAGGGATCGGGCATGATCGCGCCGGACATGGCGACGATGCTCGGCTTCATCTTCACCGATGCGGCGGTGGACCCGGTATTCCTCCAGCATGCATTGCGCGACGCCAACGGTGCCAGCTTCTCGTGCATCACGGTGGACGGCGACACCTCGACCAGCGACACCGTCCTCGCCTTCGCCACCGGCAAGGCGGGCAACACGCCGCTGACCAGCGACGAGGATGCGGGCGCCGACGCCTTCCGCGCCGCGCTCGCCGATCTCTGCCGCCAGCTGGCGCTGCTCGTGGTGCGCGACGGCGAAGGCGCGCAGAAGCTGATCGAAATCACCGTCGAGGGCGCCGAGAGCGACCGCAGCGCCCACCGCATCGCCATGTCGATCGCCAATTCGCCGCTGGTGAAGACCGCGATCGCCGGCGAGGACGCCAATTGGGGGCGCGTGGTGATGGCAGTCGGCAAGGCCGGCGAACCTGCCGAGCGCGACCAGCTGGCCATCCGCTTCGGCACCACCCAGGTGGCGCGCGACGGTCTTGCCGTCGAAGGCTATGACGAGGCACCGGTCGCCGCGCATCTCAAGGGCCAGGAAATCGAGATCGGCGTCGATCTCGGCCTGGGCGAAGGCCGCGCGACGGTTTGGACCTGCGACCTCACCCATGGCTATATCTCGATCAACGCCGATTACCGGAGCTGAGCCGCTTGCATCCTCATCATGACGCGGTCTCCGCGCTGATCCGCCGCGTCGCCGAGACCGTCGTCCTGCCGCGCTTCCGCAACCTCGCCGCGCACGAGGTGCTGGAGAAGACCCCCGGCGAGCTGGTCACCATCGCCGATCGCGAGGCCGAGGAACGGCTGACCGAGGGCCTGGCCGCGATCGCCCCCGACGCCGTGATCATCGGCGAGGAAGCCTGTGCGGCGAACCCGGCGCTCGCCGACCAGGCGATGGCGGCGCGAGCCTGGGTGATCGATCCGATCGACGGCACCGGCAATTTCGCCGCGGGCGAACCGCCCTTCGGCATCATGATCGCGCTGATCGAGGCGGGCGTCATCCAGGCCGGCTGGATCTACGATCCCGTTGCGGAGCGGATGTGTCACGCGGCACTGGGCGGCGGTGCGTTCGTCAATGGCAGCCAGGTCCATGCCCGGCAGAGTGACAGCCCCCGCCCCCACGCGTCGGTGTCGAAGGTCGCCCAGTCCGAGGCCGAGCACGCCGAGCGGATGCGGCGCTTCGAGCAGGATTTCGAGCTTTGGGCGATGCCGCGCTGTGCGGCCGAGAATTATCCGCGGCTTGCACTGGGGCAGAACGACGTCGCGGTGTTCCGGCGGACGCTGATCTGGGACCATGCCCCCGGCGTCGTCTTCCTCGGCGAGGCGGGCGGCTATGTCGCGCATTGGGACGGCACCCCCTATCGCGTCGACGGCAAGGGAACCGGACTGATCGCGGCTTCGACGCCCGAGCTGGGCCGACGCGCTACCGAATTGCTGTTCGGCTGAGGCATTGCCTTTGGGCTGAGGCGCGCGTCAACGTGAATACGATCGCATCGGCCGCCACCACGTCATCCCCGCGAAGGCGGGGATGACGAAGGTTTTGGAGGCGCCGCTACCTGAAAGCCGGGTGCCTACGCCCTGCAAGGGGCGGAAGGGTCGCCCGATATGCGATCAGATCTCGCGTTCGATCCACTGCTTGATCGCGCTCTTGGGCAGCGCGCCGACCTGGGTGGCGGCCTGCTGGCCGTTCTTGAACAGGATCATCGTCGGGATGCCGCGCACGCCATACTTGGTCGGTGCATCGGGATTGTCGTCGATGTTGATCTTCACGATCTGCACCTGCTCCGACAGCTCCTCGGCGAGCTCCTCGAGCGCCGGGGCGATCATGCGGCAGGGGCCGCACCATTCGGCCCAGAAATCGACGAGGACGGGCTTGTCCGCCTGCAGCACGTCGGTTTCGAAATTGGCGTCGGTGGTCGCCACAGTGGCCATGTCGGTATCTCCTGAACTTCGTGTTGGTCGGCTATCTATGGTCGCCGGGCCCGCTGCTCAAGCGCATGGGCCCAAGCTTTGCTCCTACCCCGCGTAGCCGGGCTTGTGCTCCGCGAGAAGGGCCTCGGGCAATGCGTAGAGCACCGGACCGGCGGAATACAGCAGCGCGGCCTCCACCGCGCGATCGGGGAAGATCACCCGCAGCGCGGCGACATAGGCTGCCATCTGGCGCAGATGATAGGGCGGCACATCCGCAAGCGAGGCAGGCGCGCGGCGGCCGGTCTTGAAGTCCACGACCCGCACCCGCTCAGGCGTCACCACCAGCCGGTCGACCGTTCCGGAGACGACCACCCCGTCCGCCACCACCGCCGCGATCGGTGCCTCGCCCAGCGCGTCGCGCCCGAACAGCTCGGCGAAGCGCGGGTCCTCGGTGACGGCCAGTGCCGCGTCGATCAGCGCCGCGCGCTCGGCAGCATCGGTGAGTCCCCCCGCGCCCGCCAGCCAGCGATCGGCCGCCGGCCGCCGCGCATCCGGGGCAACGCCCGGCAGGCGCTCGAACAGCGCGTGGAGCAGCCGCCCGCGCTCGGCGGCGGCGCGCATCGCGGGCCCCGGCGGCGGATCGGCGACCCGGTCGTCGCCCAGCGACGAGGGTGCCAGCGGCCGCGGCGGCCGAGCCTCCTCCGGCGCGCGCGTGTGGAGCCAGCCGGGCGGCTTGGGCGTGGGCGCCACTTCCACCATTGGCGAGGCCGCAACCGGCCGCACCGGCGCCTGCGGCACCACGCCGTGAAACTCGCGTGCGCCCGCCTCGTCGACAGGCACGCCCAGCGCATCGAGCGCCGCGACGCTGGCGGCATACCAGCTCGCCTTGGGCGGCTCGCCCTTGGCCTGGGGACCGAGCGCACCGGCGATTACCAGCCGCTCCTCGGCGCGGGTGGCGGCGACGTAGAACAGCCGCCAATGCTCCTGCAGCTCGCGCGCGTCCGCCTCGGCCAGCGCCTCGGCCAGCGCGCCGTCGCGCTCGGCGCTGCGAGGGCGGAAGATCGGGAACTTCTCCTGGTCCTGGTCGGGCGTCCATTTGAGCGTGCTGCGCGGGCTGCGGGTCGGATCCACCGTGGCGTCGGCCAGGATCACCAGCGGCGCCTGCAGGCCCTTTGAGCCATGCGCGGTCATCACCCGCACCGCCGGCTGCGGCTGGGCGGCGTCCCGGACGATCTCAACATCGCCGCGATCGAACCAGTCGAGGAAGCGCTGGAGCGACGGCGTCGCACGCGTCTCGAAGGTCAGCGCAGCGTTGAGCAGTTCCTCGATCGGATCGCGCGCCTCCTCGCCCAGCCGCAGCAGCAGCTTGCGCCGCCCCTGCAGCGGGCCGGACAGGATTTCCTCGAGGAAGCGATAGGGCGTGGCGAGATCGGCGCGGCGCAGCAGGTCGTAGAGCGGTGCCAGCTTCTCGGCGGGCTGACGTTCGCGCAGGTGGCGCCAGAGGCCACCGCGCTCGCGCACCGCCGCCGCCATCAGTTCCTCCTGCGTCCAGCCGATCAGCGGCGAAACCAGCAGCGATGCCAGCGACAGATCGTCCTCGGGCTGGAGCGCAAAGCGGATCGCGGCAAGCAGGTCCTGCACCGCCAGCGGCGCGTTCAACCGCAGCCGGTCGACCCCCGCCACCGGCACACCCTCGGCATAGAGCCGCGCGACGATCAGCGAGGCAAGCTCGCCGCGCCGCTTGACCAGCACCATCACGTCGCCGGGCGCCAGCGTCCGGCCCTTGGAGGACAGCGGCAGGCTGCCCACCCAGGCCTTGATCTGCCGGGCGATCCGGGCTGCGAGCGCGCGGGTGGCGTCGCCGATCCACTCTTCCTCGTCGGCCTCGCTGCCGCCTTCGATCACCGGCGGCCACAAAGTCACCGTGCCGGGACCAGGCACTTCGCTGGCGTGCGGCTCGCTGTCGCTCATCGGGCCCATGCCGGGTTCGGGCAGCAGGCCCAGCGCAGCGTCGACGAACTCCAGCACCGGACGGGTCGAGCGGAAGCTGTGGGTCAGCGAGAGCGATTCCAGCTCCCGCGCCTCCACTTCATAGTCCGGGCGGACGTTCGCCAGCCGCTTGAACCGCTCGAACGCCGCCTGGAAGAAGATCGGATCAGTGCCCTGGAAGCCGAAGATCGCCTGCTTGTAGTCGCCCACGGTGAACAACGTGCGCAGCCGATCGCCGCGCGCGCCTTCGCCCGCGAAGAACTCGTCGGCCATCGCCGAGACGATCGCCCATTGCCGCGGATTGGTGTCCTGCGCCTCGTCGATCAGCACATGCTCGGTCACCTGGTCGAGCTTGAAGCGCACCCACTCGCCCATGCCCTCCTGACGGAGCAAGGCGATAGTGCGGCCGATCAGATCGTCGAAGTCGACCGCGCCCAGACGGCGCTTGGCGGTGGTATAAGCGCGGGCGTACTCGCGGCCGGCTTCCAGCCCGCGCGCGAGCAGGTCGACATAGGCGGCGCGCACCCGCATCGCGAGCAGGTCGCCGCAGCGCCCGTGCAGCCGCATCGCCGCCTCGGCATAGTCGGGATCCTGCGGCGCCTGCCCCTTGGCGAAGCTGCGCGGATCGCCCTTGGCGGTGGCCCAGACGAGGTGGAGATCGGCCAGCGTCTCCGCCCGTGCCTCCGGCGACCGCGCCAGCCACGCAGCGATGACGTCGGCGCGCTCCAAGCCGCGGGCCGTGCCCCATGCCGCGTTCGCCGACGCGATAGTGCGTAGCGTTTGCACATCGAACCCGTCGTCGCAGCAGCTCGCTGCCACCGACTCGGCGATGTCGCCTGCGGGAAGATCGAACGCGCGGCGCAGCCAGGGCTGGATGCCGCTGGGGAGATCCTCCAGTGCCTCGCCAGCCCGCGCGCATTCCTGCAGGAATCCTTCCGCCCCGCCCTCTCCGAGCCGCAGGCTGAGCGCGCCGATCGCGTCGATTACCGCTTCCCGGCCCTCGCGCCGCGCCTCGACCAGCATCTCTGCCAGCGTCTCGCGGGCCAGCACCGCTTCCTCGCGCGCCTCCAGCGGGCGGAAGCCGGGCACCAGCCCCGCCTCGATCGGGAAGGCGGCGAGCAGCGACTGGCAGAAGCTGTGGATCGTCTGGATGCGGATGCCGCCCCCGGGCGCATCGAGCACCTTGGCGAACAGCGTGCGGGCGGCGGCACGGCTCTCTGGGCCGATGCTCTCGCCTAGCGCCGCGAGATCGGCGGCAAGCTCCTCGTCCCTGGCGCGCACCCAATAGGCCAGCCGGCCGGTGATCCGCTCCGACATCTCGGCCGCACCGGCCTTGGTGAAGGTGAGGCACAGGATCGCCGAGGGATCGGTGCCCGCGAGCAGCAGCCGCCACACGCGCGCGGCGAGCACCTGCGTCTTGCCGGTTCCGGCCGAGGCGGACAGCCAGATATGCCGCGTGGGATCGCTGGCGCGCTTCTGGTTGCCCTTCAGCGGGTGGAGCTTGGCGGGGCTGCGGCTCATATGTGGCGCATCCCAAAATCCTCCCCGGCACGGGGAGGGGGACCATTTGCGGCGCAAATGGTGGAGGGGCCGCCGCGTACGCGGCGGTGTTCCTCCGAGTGGAGCCCGAACCGCGCCTGGCGGCGCGGCCCCTCCACCCCGCGGCTACGCCGCGCGGTCCCCCTCCCCGTGCCGGGGAGGAATGAAGAAGGCCACCTACTCACGTCCATACCATTCATCCCGGCGCATCAGCTGATCATATTCGGCATAGGGGGCGTATTCAGGCACCAGCTTGGCGGTGAACGGACGGTCGCCGGTCAGCCACTCGCCGGCCGCCGCGGCGAAATGCTCGGCGGCGATGCTGACGAAATCCTCTGCCGGCACCGGCTCGCGCTTCTTCGGATCGACCGGCGAGTCGACATAGCCGAACCCGCCGCTCCTCGGATTGCGCGCCAGCGACCAATATTCGAAGGCCCGCGCGGCGCCCTCGATCCCTTCGAACCCGCCCCGCTCGGCGATCAGGCCCAGCAATCCCAGCTGCAGGCTGAACCCCGCCTTCACCGCGCGCGTACTCGGCGGCTGGCCGGTCTTGTAATCCACAATCGCCAGCGCGCCGCCCTCCAGCCGGTCGACCCGGTCGAACTTGCCGCGCAGCGTGACGCCGGCGAAGTCGATCGACCCGTCCCGCTCCACCGCCAGCACCTTGCGGCCCTTCAGCCCCTGTTCGACCAGTTCCCCGGCGATCCAGTCGATCGCCTCGATCAGCCGCGGCTGCCACAGCGCGCGGATCAGCGGGTGGGTGCGGGTGTCGGCCAGCATCGCTTCGGCGCGGTCGCGGAGCAGGTCCGGGCGGCAATCATCCTCCTCGAACCACCGCTGCAGCACGTCGTGCACCGCGGTACCGCGCCACGCCGCACTCGGGTCGGCATCGACCGGATCGAGCGGCATCAGCCGCAGCATCCGCCGCGCGTAGAAGGCATAAGGGTCGGCCTTGAGCCGATCGACTTCGGTCACCGAGATGACCTTCGGACGATCCTTGGCGGGCGGAGACGGCTCCGGCCGCGCGACCGGCGCGAACGCCCCCGGCGCGTCGATCGCCGCCATCCATGCGGCGAGGTCCCCTGCCCGCTCCAGACCGCCCGACAGCGCCTCGAGCCGCAGCCAGAAGCGCGAGGCGATCGTCGGCGCGCTGGCGTCGCGGCGGGCGCGGGTAAGCAGCACCGCCTTCGCCCCCAGCCCGATCGCGAGATCATGCGCCGAGACGCCGATCCGCCGCTCCAGCCCCGGCAGCCCCAGCTCGGCACGGATGCGCGGCGCCAGCCAGGGATCGGGCGCAGGCAGGCCGGGCCAGATTCCCTCGTTGAGACCGCCGAGGATCATCAGATCGGCGCTGTGCAGCCGCGCCTCGATCAGGCCGAGGATCGCCAGCCGCGGATGCCCGCCCTGCGGCGGCCGCACAGCGACTTCGTCCATCAGCGTGCGGAGCATCGGCGCGAGGCTGTCCGGCTCGGCCAGCGCGGGGCCGTGCGCCGCTTCCCGCTCCAGATCGTCGAGCAGCAGCGCGGCGGCGCGACCGTCCTCGCGGCTCCACAGCATGTCACCGCCCAGTGCCTGCGCTGCCTCACGGAGCGCGGCGACCAGCCCGGCGAGCGGCTGCGCGCGTGCCGCAAACACCGCCTCCAGCGGCGCCAGCAGCGGTCGCGACGTCTCCCACCAGCGCGCGGCGTTTCGTCGGAGCGCGCCTTCCCGGCCGCCCTGGTCCGCAAGGTGGCCGTCGATCCCTGCGAGACCCGGAGCCGGACGCGGGCCGCGCAGCGCAAGATCGAGCGCCCGCGCGCCGTCCAACCAGGCGGCGCGATCGTTCGGCTGCACCAAGGGATGCTTGAGCAAGGTCAGCAATGGCATCGGCGCAAAGGCCTGCGCCGCCGCATCGGCAAGTGCCAGCAGCAGCGTGCCCGGCGGGGTGAGCGACAGCGGCTGGCCGGCGGAATCGTCCACCGCGATACTCCAGCGCGCGCAATGCGCCGCCACCCGCCGCGCAAGCGCGCGATCGGGGGTGACCAGCGCCGCGGTGCGCGCCGGCGTCTCCAGCGCCTCGCGCAGCGCCAGCGCGATCGCCTGCGCCTCCTCGGCCGGAGTCGCGAGTTCGAGCGCACGCACCCCGTCCAGCCGCCGTTCGCCGGCAGGCAGGTCGGTCCAGCGATGGGTCAGCTCGGGCGGCTGCATCGCCGAGGCGATCGCCTTGCTGCGCGCGGGCGGCGCATCGAGCTCGCTGGCGACACGCCATTGCTGGAACTCGCCGCGCGCCACGCCCATCCGGTCGAGCAGCAGCTTGAGGTGGAATTGCGGGTGTGTCTCGAGCGCACGGCGCCGCCGCCCGCTAATCGGGTCCGGCTTGTGCGGCCCGAGCGACTCCCATTCGTCGTCGCCCATCGCGGTGGCGAGCGCGGGAAGCACCACCATCCCCTCGGGCAATCCCGCCACCACCCGCAGCAGCCGCGCGATCGCCGGCGCTGCCGTAGTGATGCCCGCCGCGCAGACGAAGCCTGACGGCCCCGCGGCCTTCCACCGCGCCGACACGCGATCGAGCAACCGCCGTCGCCGCTCGGGCAGATCGACGCGCCCCAGTGCGCCCAGTTCCTCGGGCCAGCGGGTCAGCACGATCTCGAACAGCGCGAGCGAGCGCTCCCAATGCGCCGACAGCTCGGGGCCAAGCTCCAGGTCGCGAAGCCGTCGGGGCGAGACTTCCTCGACCAGCAGCTGGTCCAGCGTCGTGCCGAGATCGCCCGCCAGCCGCACCGCTTCCGCCGCGTCCAGACGGGCGTCATGCCCCTGGAGCAGCCGGGCGAGGATCATGCGCCGCTGGAGCGGGTCGACCGCGGGCGGCACCGGCTCGGCATCGTCGACCGTCTCGAACACCGCCTCGTCGAGTTCGGGGTCGCCGATCGCGACGAGCCGGGGGAGCAGCAGCCCGCCGCCGCTCTCGCGCACGAAAGCATCCTGCATCGCTCGCTTGGCGCGGTTGTTGGGCAGCAGCACCACGCCGCGCGCGAGCCGCAGCGGGTCCGCGCCGAAGCGGCGGATCAGCCCGATCGCCAGCGCATCGGCAAAGGCCCGGTGCGGCGGGATCGTATAGAGGTGCAGGGCGTGCGACATGCGGCTCGACGAAAGGGGAACGGAGCGCGAACCTTAGCGGGGTTGGACCGGCAGGCGCAACCGCTGACACGCCTCTTCGCCTCCGACCCGGATGCGCCGGAGCGCCGACGGGGCGAATGGATCCCGGCACCTGCCGGCCGGGCGAAGCCTGCAGCCGGCGTGCGGCGATCCGCCCATGGGAACTCCCCCCATTGCCGCGCGGCGCGCTCCGCCCCATCCTCCCGCCACCATTGCCGGAGGAACCCCCATGCGCCCGCACCGCGAACAGCATCTCGTCGCCCGGATCGGCTGGCTGCGCGCCGCGGTGCTGGGGGCGAATGACGGCATCGTCTCCACCGCCAGCCTGATCCTGGGCGTCGCCGCCTCAGGGGCCGGGCGGCCGGCGCTGCTCGTCGCGGGCGTGGCGGGGCTGGTGGCGGGCGCGATGTCGATGGCGGCGGGCGAATATGTCTCAGTCAGCTCGCAATCCGATACCGAACGCGCCGACCTCGTCCGCGAGCGGCTGGAACTCGCCACCACGCCCGAGGCCGAGCTGGCCGAGCTGACCGCCATCTATGTCGGCCGCGGCGTCGATCCCGCGACCGCCAAGGCGGCGGCCGAGCAGATGATGGCGCGTGACGCGCTGGAGGCCCATGCCCGCGACGAACTCCACATCACCGAAATGACCACCGCGCGGCCGGTGGTCGCCGCGTTCACCTCGGCGGCGACCTTCACGGCGGGCGCGGCTCTGCCGCTGCTGCTCGCCGCGCTGCTGCCGATGCGCTGGATGGCGGCGGGCGAAGCAGCGGGATCGATCCTGTTCCTTGCCCTGCTCGGCGCGCTGGGCGCGATCACCGGCGGGGCGAGGCCGCTCAAGCCGGTGGTGCGGGTGGTGTTCTGGGGCGCGCTCGCGATGGCCTTGACCGCGGGTATCGGGCGGGTTGTGGGGACGAGTGTTTGATGAGATCAAACACGCACCGTTGCCCGTCATGGTTTAATTTACGGGTGCGGATAGCGCCAGAAGTACCAAGTAGCCAAAATCGCAACAGCCGCGAGCAACGCACCCAATCCTCCGAAGATTGTGCCCCAGCGCGTCCACCAGCTTTCATTGCTTTCCACTGGTTGATTGCTAACCCCGGGGCCCGCGACTGGCCCATAGAAGTGGTTGATGTCTCTACTAGCCACTTGCGACAAGGTGGCGATCGGATCGGACGCAGCCGTTGCACGCTTTTCGGATGTCATAAGAACCCAAAAATTCGGGCACGGTATCAACCTGTCCTGATCCAGCTCTTCAGCGTCCGTGAATATCCGTTTGGTATCCCAATCAACCTCAAAAGCATCAGCCTTTAGCGCGAGCAGGATCCTACTTAGCGCGCTCTTGTAAGCGTCACTGTGAAGCCGTACGAAATATGAGCCAGCGTTTGGGCTCGTTTTAACGAGCCCCTGCCGTCGCAGGTCTGTAACGATGCTATTGAAAAGGCGCGTGTCAACGGTGGTATTGTAGTCCGCCTGGAAGTCCTGTCGCGACATAAATCGACGCTCTGGGCGATGTGAATCGATGAACATGCTGACCAGCAGCCGATGTTCGGCCAGCTCCACATTGTTCACACCCGCCCCTTTCAAGAACAGCTCCGACGAACTGCTGACTACCCTCAATACCCCTCCGGCGCCAGATCGCTGAACTTGGTGAACTGCCGGTCGAAGCGCATGTGCACCGAGCCCGTAGCACCATGGCGCTGCTTGGCGATGATCACCGTCGCCTTGTTGGCCACTTCCAGCTGCTTGGCCTGCCATTCCTCATAGGCCATGCGCTCCTCGGCAGTTTCGGTGCCGTCGGGCACCTTGGTCGGTGCCTTGAAATCGTGATAATATTCGTCGCGATACACGAACAGCACGATATCGGCGTCCTGCTCGATCGAGCCGGATTCGCGAAGGTCGGAGAGCTGCGGGCGCTTGTCCTCGCGGCTTTCCACCGCGCGGCTCAGCTGGGAGAGCGCGAGCACCGGGACGTGGAGTTCCTTGGCCAGTGTCTTGAGGCCGCGCGAAATCTCCGAGATTTCCTGCACGCGACCGTCGCCCGAGGCCTTGGCCGATCCGGTGAGCAGCTGGAGATAGTCGACGATCACCATGCCGATCTTGTGCTGGCGCTTCAGCCGCCGCGCGCGGGTGCGCAGCGCGGCGATGGTGAGGCCCGGCGTATCGTCGATGAACAAGGGCAGCCGCTCCAGATCGCCCGCGGCGCGCGCGAATTTCTGGAACTCGGCATTGCTCAGCTGGCCGGTACGCAGCTTTTCCGAGACGACCTCGGCCTGCTCGGACAGGATACGCATCGCCAGCTGGTCGGCCGACATTTCGAGGCTGAAGAAGGCCACCGGCGCGCCGATCGACTTGTCCTCGGCAATGCCCGCATCCAGATCGTCCATGTAGCGCTTGGCCGCATTGAACGCGATGTTGGTGGCGAGCGAGGTCTTGCCCATGCCCGGTCGGCCGGCGAGGATCAGCAGGTCCGATCGGTTGAAGCCGCCGGTCGAGGCGTTGAGGTCGCTCAGGCCCGTGGTGATGCCCGAGATGCCGCCGCCCGAGTTCATCGCCTTTTCGGCCTGCTTCACCGCCAGCGTCGCGGCGCGGGTGAAGGATTTCACGCCCGCATCGGTGTCGCCCTGTTCGGCGACCTGGTAGAGCTTGAGCTCGGCCTGCTCGATCTGCTTGGAGGGGTTGATGTCCTGGCTGGTGTCGAGCGCCCCCTCCACCATGCCGCGGCCCACGTCGACCAGCGCGCGCAGCTGGGCGAGATCGTAGATCTGGTCGGCGAAGGAGCGCGCCCCGATCAGGCTGGCCGGGTTGCCGGTCAGCTGGGCGAGATAGGCCGGGCCGCCCAGCTCCTTCATCGCCGCGTCATGCGCGAACAGCGGGCGCAGCGTCACCGGCGTGGCGAGGCGGTTGTCGCCGACCAGCAGGGTGATCTGCTCGTAGATGCGGCCGTGCAGCGGCTCGAAGAAATGTTCGGGTCGCAGCTTCTGGAGCACGTCCTCCGCGACTCGGTTGTCGATCATCATCGCGCCGAGCAACGCTGCTTCGGCCTCGACATTCTGCGGGAGACTCAGGCCCTCTTGGGGCTCGGGTGCGGGAAAGGGGATCGGCTGTGCCATCCCTCCCTCATCGGCCAATGCGCGCTCCGCGGCAACCGCACCGGCTTGTGGAAAACGGGGAATGCTTCCAAAGCTGCGCCCTATGGCCGATCCGCGGATCATCGACGTGACCCTCGACGAGCGCACCATCCTGTGGCGCTCGGCCGATATCGAACAGGAACGGCGGATCGCGATCTACGATCTGCTCGAGGACAATCATTTCGCGCCCCAGCGCGCGCATGCCGATGGCTATGCCGGGCCGTACAAGCTTCACCTCAGCGTCGAGGAAGGCCGGCTCGCGCTGGCGATTCGCCGGGCGGACGACACCCCGCTGGAGACGATCGTGCTCGGTCTCGCCCGCTTCCGCCGGCCGATCCGCGACTATTTCGCGATCTGCGACAGCTATTACCAGGCGATCCGCGCGGCGACGCCCGCGCAGATCGAGACGGTCGACATGGCCCGGCGCGGCATCCACAACGACAGCGCCGAGCTGCTCCGCACCGCGCTGGAGGGCAAGATCGAAGTCGATTTCGATACCGCGCGGCGGCTGTTCACGCTGATCTGCGTGCTCCACATCAAGGGATGAGTTTCATGACCACCGACGTACGCGCGCTGATCGCAGCCGCCCGCACCGCCGCGCGCCATGCCCATGCGCCCTATTCGAACTTCGGCGTGGGTGCCGCGGTGCTGCTGACCGACGGCACGGTGGTGACCGGCGCCAATTTCGAGAATGCCAGCTACGGCCTGTCGCTCTGCGCCGAGACGGTAGCGCTGGCGACCGTCTCGGCCCAGGGGCGCCTGCGCGACGTGGCCGAGATCGCGGTGATCGGTGGGCCGATCGGCGCGGACGGGGTGCCCACCGGCACCGCGCCGGTCAGCCCCTGCGGCCGCTGCCGGCAGGTGATCAACGAGGCCGCGCAGCTCGGCAAGCGCGACCTGCCCGTGCATTGCGGCGGCGCCGAGGGCGATGCGGTGGCGAGCTATCGCCTGTCCGAGCTGCTGCCCCACGCGTTCGGGCCAGGCGATCTGGGGATTTCCTGACCCGGGGAGCGCCTTCCCTGCGCCGGGTTCGGGACACCCGCGTCGTCCTCACGCCGCCTGGAGCGAATAATCCTTGTAGCGCTGGCGGATCTCCCGCTTGAGCAGCTTGCCGGTGGCGGTGTGCGGCAGGCTGTCGACGAAGTGGATCTCGTCCGGCAGCCACCATTTGGCGACGTGGGCACCGAGGTGCGCGAGGATCTCCGCCTCGTTCACCGTGCTGCCGGGTTTGCGGACCACCAGCAGGATCGGTCGCTCCTCCCAGCGCGGATGGTGGACGCCGATCGCTGCCGCCTCGGCGACGCCCGCGCAGCCCACCGCGCAATTCTCCAGCTCGACCGAACTGATCCACTCGCCGCCGGACTTGATCACGTCCTTCGCCCGGTCGGTGATCTGCATCACCCCGTCCGGATGGAGCACGGCGACGTCGCCGGTGTCGAACCAGTTGTCGGCATCGACCGCGGGCTTCTCCTCGCGATAATATTGCCCGATCACCCAGGGCCCGCGCACCTGCAGCCGACCCGAGCTCTTGCCGTCCCGGGGCAGTACCCTGCCCTCGTCGTCCACCGTCCGCAGCTCGACGCCGTACGGCACCTTGCCCTGCTTGCTGACCTGGTCGACCTGCGCCTCGAAGCCGAGTTCATCCCAGTCGGGCGAGGGCGCGCCCATGGTGCCGATCGGGCTGGTCTCAGTCATGCCCCAGGCATGGTTGACCCGCATGCCCATCCGCATCAGCCGCTCGATCATCGCGCGCGGCGCGGCCGACCCGCCGATGGTGACGATCTTGAGGTGCTTGGGCACATCGCCGGTCGCGTCGATGTGCTGGAACATTGCGAACCACACGGTCGGCACGCCCGCCGAATGGGTGACCTTCTCGCGGTTCATCAGCTCGCACAGGATCTTGGGGTCGTTGACTGCGGAGAAGACCATCTTCGCCCCCACCGCCGGCGCCGCCCAGGGCAGCCCCCAGCCGACCGCATGGAACATCGGCACGATGGGCATCGCGACCGACTGGGTCGAGAGGTCGAACTCCGCCGGCTGCAATTCTGTCAGCGCATGGATCACGGTGGAGCGATGGGTATAGACCACGCCCTTGGGGTTGCCGGTCGTACCGCTGGTATAGCAGAGCATCATCGGCTCGCGCTCGTCGCCCTGCACCCAGGCATAATTTCCGTCCTCGGCGCCGATCCACGCCTCGAAGCCGGCCGGGCCGAGATCGTCGAAGCAGATATACTGCTCGATCGTCGTCCAGTGCGGCTTCAACCGCTCGACCACGGTCGCGAACATCCGGTCGTAGAGCAGCACCCGGTCCTCGGCATGGTTGCCGATAAAGGCGAGCTGGTCGTCGAACAGCCGCGGATTGATCGTGTGGATCAACGCCCCCATGCCGGTCGCGCCGTACCAGGCGACGAGGTGGCGGCTGTGGTTCATCGCCAGCGTCGCCACGCGGTCGCCCTTGCGGATGCCGAGCCGCTCCAGCGCCTGCGCCATCCGGCGCGCGTCGTGGGCGATGCCCGCCCAGCTGGTGCGCGTCTCACTGCCGTCCGCCCAGCGGGTGACGATCTCGCGGGGCCCGTGTTCCCGTGCCGCGTGGTCGATCAGCGTGGATACCCGAAGCTCGAAATCCTGCATGCCGCCCAGCATATGCCTCTCCATTGCGTGGCTGTTTTGGGCGCAGGATACGCCTTCATGGGCGGGAGTCGAGAGGGGTGGGCGTTACATCCTGTTGCTGGTGGCATGGAGCATACTCAGTCGTCGACATGCCCCCTCCACCACGCCGCTGGCACGGCGCGGTCCCCCTCCCCCGCTGCGCGGTGGAGGAGACGCTTTGCTCAAAGTGAAAGTGTTTCCTCCACCGGAGCTTGCTCCGGGGGAGGGGGACCATTCGCGCCAGCGAATGGTGGAGGGGGCAATCCCTCACCCCGCGCGGCGGACATCCAGCGGCAGCGCCAGCATCGCCGCCATCCGCTCGGCCTGCGGCACCTTGCGGATCGCCGCCCGCGCCGCCGCTTCCAGGGACCGACGGGCATCCTCGTCGGCGACCAGCGCCATGCAGCGCTCGACCAGCCCCTCGTACGGACAGGCCGCTATGCCGGGCAGATACACCCGGTCCACCGCCGTATCGGCCGCGACTTCGCTCACCACCGCCTTGCCGTTGGCCATCAGGTAGAAGACGCGGACGATCTCGAAGATATGCGTCGGATAATAATGCACGTTCAGCACCAGCTTCGACCGCGCGACCACAGCATCGCGTTCGGGCCCATAGACCCCGAACAGATGCTCGACACGCAGCCCCGCCGCCGCCAGCCCGTCCAGCACCGCCCGACGACGCGGGTTGATCGAGCCATAGAACAGCACGTCGATATCCTGCTCCGCCGCGGGCGCGATCCGGTCCAGCGCGGCGTGATAGCCGATCGGCAGCAGCCGGCTATGCGCCCCCGCCACCTGCGCCAGCCGCTCGACATTGCGCGGGCTATAATCCCAGATCTCGAAGCGCCGCGCCGCGTGGAGCATCACGCCGGTCCAGCCGCTGCCCTCGGCCTGCAACTGTTCGCTGTTGAGCAGGATCGTCCCTTCGGGCAGCCGGTCGATCACCCCGTGATCGAGCAGGTGCGCGCCAACCAGGATGTTGCGCCCGGGCTCGCGGATCTCGTTGAGCGCGATCGTCACCGGATGGCCGAGGTCGCTCAGGCCATGGAACACCAGTTCCGCGAGTTCGAGCAGCGCGCCGCTATGGGCATAGCCCTCGGGCTGCACCAGGCAGAGATGATAGGCCACACGCACTTCCCCCGAGGCGCGCCGCCCCGCAGACGGCGCGCCCGTTCCGATCCTCTTGTCTTATAGAGGGTTTGGCCGGGAACGTTGAGAAACGGGCACGATCGCGCTCAGGCGGCCGCCTGCAGCTTCATGCTCGCCGGGATCAGCGAGGCGGCCTGCACGCCCGGCATCGTCTCGATCCGCGCCGCCAGCTCGGTATCGAGCCGGAAACCGCGGCCGAGCATCACCGTCGCCTCGCCGCCCTCGATCGGCGCGTGGAGCAGGATCTCGCCCCTGCCCCCGCCGCGCAGCTCGCCGACCAAGGCTGCCAGTTGTGCCGGCACCGTCGGATCCTCGATACGGATCTCCAGGATCAGCTGGGTGGTGCCCGCCAGCGTGTCGAAGGGCTGCACCCGCTTCACCGCCGCGCGTGGGGTGTCCTCGCCGGCGCGCTTGTCGAGCTCCAGTGTCAGGATCGCGCAGCCGGTGCCGTTGGCGCAGGCCTCCATGTCCTTGGCGATCAGCTCCTCGAAGCACGAGGTCTGGATCTGCGCGCTGCGGTCCGAGATCGTCGCCATCAGATAGCGGTTGCCGCGCGCCGAGGTGCGGTAGCGGCAATCCTCGATCAGCGCGGCGATCTGGGCCGTGACCCGCGCGCCTTCGGGGATCTGCATGTCGGGCAGGCTCGCGATGTCGCGCACGCCCTGCCCGCGGAACAGATGCTCGTAGCGGTCGAGCGGATGCGCCGAGAAATAATAGCCGAAGGCATCCTTCTCGGCGTTGATCTTGTCGGACATCGACCAGACCGCGTCCTTGGGCACGGTGATCCCGCCGCCCGCCGGCTCGGCATCGCCGAACAGCCCGCCCTGCCCGCTCATCCGCGTGGCATGGTCGCGCTGGGCGACCGCGAGGATCGTCTCCGCCGCCGCATGCACGCCCGCGCGATTGGGCTCGATGCTGTCGAACGCCCCCGCCGAGGCCAGCGTTTCAAGCTGGCGTTTGTTGAGCACGCGCGGATCGACCCGCTTGGCGAAATCGTCGAGGCTGGCGAAGCGGCCGTTCTTCTCGCGCTCTTCGACCAGCAGCTCCATCGCCCGCTCGCCCACGCCCTTGAGCGCGCCGAGCGCATAGCGCACCGCGAGCCCCTCGCCATGCGCCTGCACGGTGAAGTCGGCCTCGCTGGCGTTGATGTCGGGCGAGGTCGCCTCGATGCCGAGCCGGCGCATATCGTCGGCGAACACCGCCAGCTTGTCGGTCTGGTGGATGTCATAGGCCATCGAAGCCGCGAAGAATTCGTGCGGATGGTGCGCCTTCAGCCACGCCGTCTGGTAGGCGAGCAAGGCGTAGGCAGCGGCGTGCGACTTGTTGAAGCCATAGCCGGCGAACTTGTCGATCAAGTCGAACAGCTCGTTCGCCTTGGCCGCCGGGATGTCGTTGACCTCCTTGCAGCCCTTCACGAAGATGCTGCGCTGCGCATCCATCTCCGCCTTGACCTTCTTGCCCATCGCGCGCCGCAGCATGTCCGCGCCGCCCAGCGTATAGCCGGCGAGGATCTGCGCGGCCTGCATCACCTGTTCCTGGTAGACGAAGATCCCGTAGGTCTCGCCCAGGATCGGCTCGAGCAGGTCGTGCGGATAGACGATCGGCTCGCGACCGGCCTTGCGCGCGCCGAACATCGGGATGTTGTCCATCGGGCCCGGGCGGTAGAGCGAGACGAGCGCGACGATGTCGCCGAAATTGGTCGGCCGCACCGCGGTCAGCGTGCGGCGCATGCCTTCGGATTCCAGCTGGAACACGCCCACCGTGTCGCCGCGCTGGAGGAGCGCGTAGACTTCCTCGTCGTCCCAATCGAGCCGGTCGAGATTGACGTCGATGCCACGCTTGGCGAGCAGCACCACCGCCTTCTTGAGCACCGACAGCGTCTTGAGGCCGAGAAAGTCGAACTTCACCAACCCCGCGCCTTCGACATTCTTCATGTCGAACTGGGTCACCGGCATGTCGGAGCGCGGATCGCGATACAGCGGCACCAGCTGGGCAAGCGGGCGGTCGCCGATCACCACGCCGGCGGCGTGGGTCGAGCTGTGGCGCGGCAGGCCCTCCATCCGCATGGAGAGGTCGACGAGGCGCTTCACATCCTCATTGCCGTTATATTCGGCGAGGAATTCGCTGACCCCGTTCAGCGTCCGCTCCAGGGTCCAGGGGTCGGTCGGATGGTTGGGGATCTGCTTGGCGAGGCGATCGACCTGGCCATAGCTCATCTGCAGCACGCGGCCGACGTCCTTGATCACCGCGCGCGCCTTCATCGTCCCGAAGGTGATGATCTGCGCGACGTGATCGCGGCCGTATTTCTCCTGGACGTAGCGGATCACTTCGCCGCGCCGGGTTTCGCAGAAGTCGATGTCGAAGTCGGGCATCGAGACGCGTTCCGGGTTGAGGAAGCGTTCGAACAGCAGACCGAGCTTGAGCGGATCGAGATCGGTGATGGTCAGCGCCCAGGCGACGGCCGAGCCCGCGCCCGAACCACGCCCCGGCCCCACCGGAATGTCGTTCGACTTCGCCCATTGGATGAAGTCGGCCACGATCAGGAAGTAGCCCGGGAACCCCATCTGGATGATGATGTCGAGCTCGAACTGGAGGCGCTGGTTATATACCTCCACTTCGGCGGGATCGGTGATGCCGGCGAAATCGAGCCGGTCCTTCAGCCCCGCCCAGCTGAGGTCGCGCAGCATCTTGGCCTCGCCCTCGCGATCGCCGGCGAGGCTGGGCAGGATCGGCTTGCGCTTGGGCGCGGCATAGGCGCAGCGCTGGGCGACGACGAGGGTGTTCTCGATCGCCTCGGGCAGGTCGGCGAAACTGGTCTTCATCGTCTCGGCCGGCTTCAGCCAGTCGTCGGGCGAGGAGCGCGGGCGATCGTCGGTTTCGAGATAGGTCGAGTTGGCGATGCACAGCATCGCGTCATGCGCGCTGTAGAAATCGGCCTCGGCGAAGCATGCGGGGTTGGTGCCGACCAGCGGCAGGTTGCGCGCATAGGCGAGGTCGATCAGCTTGGCCTCGGCTCGCGTCTCGACATCGTTGTTGCGGCGGGCGATCTCGACATAGAGCCGCTCGGGGAACAGCGCCTCGAGCTGCGCGACATAGGCCTCGGCAGTCTTGTCCTGCCCTTCGGCATAGAGCCGGGCGAGCGCGCCCTCAGCGCCGGCGGTGAGGCAGATCAGCCCGTCCGTGTGGCCGGTCAGCGCGGCGAAGGGCACATGCGCGTCTTCCTCGATCGGGCGATCGAGATGCGCTTGCGAGACGAGGTGGCAGAGATTTTCATAGCCGGTCTGGTCCTGCGCATAGAGCGCCAGCCAGTCGATCGGCACGTTGAGCCCTTCGGCGAGGTTCGAGCGCTTTACCGCCAGCAGCGTGCCGACGATCGGCTGGACGCCGGCCTTCTTGGCGGCGTCCGAAAAGCTCATTGCGGCATAGAGGCCGTTGCGATCGGCGACGGCGATGGCGGGGAAGCCGTGGTTCTTGGCGTGCTTGGCGATCGCCTTGGGGTCGATCGCCCCTTCAAGCATGGTGTAGCAGGAGAAAACCCGAAGCGGGACGAAACCGGAATGCGCCATGCCCGAACCTAGGAGCGGAGTGCCCGAATTGCCAACCCGATGCGGCGCTTCTCCACAGCTTTTGCGCCCGACCGAGGGTTATCGCCGAAACGGATCGATCTACACCTGCACAACAATGAAGCTATGGTAAACGAAGCACGCGGCCGGAGCATCCACACACCTCCCGCTCCGGTCGTGCTTTTTCCCTTGCAAGCAGCTTAGAGCAGCGCCTCGATATCCGCGCCGATCGTGCTCGGCGCCGTCGTCGGGGCATAGCGTGCCACCACCTCGCCCGCGCGGTTCACCAGAAACTTGGTGAAGTTCCACTTGATCGCCTGGGTGCCCATCAGCCCCGGCGCCTGCGCCTTGAGCGCCTGGAACAAAGGCGCTGCCTCGCTGCCGTTGACGTCCACCTTGGCGAAGATCGGGAAGGTCACGTCATAGGTGAGCGAGCAGAAGCTGGCGATTTCCTCAGCATTGCCCGGCTCCTGTCCGCCGAACTGGTTGCACGGGAAGGCCAGCACCGAGAATCCGCGATCACGATAGGCGCGCCAGACCTGCTCCAGCTCCTTGTACTGCGGCGTGAACCCGCACTTCGACGCGGTGTTGACGATCAGCAGCACCTGGCCGGTGAATTTGGACAAGTCGCTGGTGGTGCCGTCCGGCAGCGTCACCGGAATGTCCGTGATCGCCTCGCTCATGCCATTTCCTCCAGGCGCCCTTCGTGGAGCCGCACGACGCGGTCCATCCGCGCCGCCAGCCGTTCGTTGTGCGTCGCGACCAGGGCCGCCGAGCCCTCGTTGCGGACGAGGTTGAGGAACTCGCCGAACACGCGGTCCGAGGTCGCCTCGTCCAGATTGCCGGTCGGCTCGTCCGCCAGCACCAGCGGCGGCCGGTTGGCGAGCGCGCGGGCGACCGCAACGCGCTGCTGCTCGCCGCCAGACAGCTGGTTGGGCCGGTGGGTCAGCCGGTGGCCGAGCCCGAGCTGGGTGAGCAGCTCGGTCGCCCGTGCCTGCGCCGCCGCGCAGGTCGCGCCGCGGATCAGCTGCGGCAGCACGACATTCTCGGTCGCGTCGAAATCGGGGAGCAGATGGTGGAACTGGTAGATGAAGGCGAGCTTGTCGCGCCGCATCTCGGTCCGCCCGCCGGCAGGCAGCTGGGCCGCCTCCTCGCCGCCGATGCGGATCGATCCTTCGAACCCGCCCTCGAGCAACCCCACAGCTTGGAGCAGCGTCGACTTGCCCGACCCCGAAGGCCCGAGCAGCGCGACGATCTCGCCGGGCTGCACCGCCAGGTCGACCCCGCGCAGCACGTCGATCCGCACCCCGCCCTGCTCGAAGCTGCGGCGCAGGTCGCGCGTCTGGAGAACCGGGTCATTCATAGCGCAGCACCTGGACGGGATCGGTGCTCGCCGCCTTCCACGCAGGGTAGAGGGTGGCGAGGAAGGTGAAGAGCAGCGCCATCGCGCAGATCGCGATGGTCTGCAGCGGATCGGTCTTGGCGGGCAACTCGGTCAGGAAGCGCATCTGCGGGTCCCACACCTTCTGGCCGGTCACCAGCCCGATGAAGGTTGCCACGCCTTCACGATAGTTCACGATCAGGAAGCCCAGGATCATGCCGGCCAGCACGCCCAGCGCGCCGATCGTGGTGCCGACGGTGACGAAGATGCGCATCAGCCCGCTCTTGCTCGCCCCCATCGTCCGCAGCACCGCGATGTCGCGGCGCTTCGCCTGCACCAGCATGATCAGCGACGAGATGATGTTGAACGCGGCGACCACCAGGATGATCGAAACCACGGTGAAGGTCACCGTCCGGTCGAGCGAGATCGCCTCGAACAGCTCGCGGTTCATCTGGCGCCAGTCGGTGATCTGGCCGATATTGGCGACCTTGTCGGCGAGCGGCCGGGTCACTTCCTCGATCTTCTCGGGCTTGTTGGTGTCGACGCGGATCATCTGCACCGAATCGCCGAGCAGCAGCAGCGTCTGCGCGTCCTGCATCGGCATGAGGATATAGGCCTTGTCGTAATCATACACGCCGACCTCGAAGATCGCGGCGATGCGATACTGAACGATGCGCGGCATGGTGCCGAAGGGCGTTGCGGAGCCCTGCGGATTGATGATCGAGATCTGGCTGCCGATCGACGCGCCCAGCGATTCCGCCAGCCGCGATCCGATCGCGATCTGCTCGCTGCCCGGCTTGAGGTTCTTGAACGAGCCGAGGATCTCCTTCCCCTTCAGCGTCGGGTTGTTGAGGATGTCCTCCAGCCGGAGCCCGCGGACCAGCGCGAACTCGACGCGCCCGTTGTAGCTGGCGAACAGCGGCTGCTCGATCAGCGGGGTAGCGGCGGTGACGCCGGGGATCGCCCGTGCCTCGTCGGCGATGCGGCGCCAGTCGCGCAGCTGGCCGTTATAGCCCTGGACGACGGCATGGCCGTTGAGCCCGGAGATCTTGTCGAACAGTTCGGCGCGAAACCCGTTCATAACGCTCATCACCACGATCAGCGCGGCGACGCCGAGCATCACGGCGACCAGGCTGAAGCCGGCGACGACGGCAATAAACGCTTCGCTGCGCCCGGGCAGCAGATAGCGGCGGGCGATCATTCGCTCGTAGCGCGAGAGTAGCATGGGGATCCTCTAGGGCCGGTTGCGCGGCGTGGGAAGCGTTCTGTTGCCGATTCGACACAGGCTTGCCGCAATCTGATGACGCCAAGCTGTCGACCGGTGACAAAGGCGCTCCAGGCTTCTACCAAGAAACCGTCGAAGCGCAGGCGCAAAAAGGCCACGGTTCGGGGAAGGTTCCCAGCTCCACAGGCGAGCAATCGCAAGTGTTTGAAGCGGGAACCTACTAAGGGGGCTGACGAGCAGTCGTCACGCAGGCGCCCGGGTCGGCAACGGCCCGGGCGTTTGCTTTTCCAGGGCCTCTGCAGCCTGTTTCATCTCGGTACAATCTTCGCGCGGACTTGTTGCGCGCCTGCCGTGCTGGCGGCTTTCGCGACCATGCCCACCGCTGTCCTCGCCTCCCCACACGCCGTCATCCCCGCGGAAGCGGGGATCCATTTGCCAGGACGGTGCGGCACGTGCCGCGCCGGCTCCATCAATGGATCCCCGCCTTCGCGGGGATGACGTGGGCATGGGAGCGAGGACACACTTCAACACCAGCGGCCCAAAGGTATCGGGCGGAGCAGGTCGCCCTGCCCCGCCCGCTAACCTCCCCCGGCCATGGCGGGAGGCCAGTGCGTGTCACGATCAGAAGGAACCGCTGATCGTGAAACCCCAGGTGCGCGGGTCGCCCGGCTGGCCGACGATCAGCCCAGTATTGCCCGACTGCACCGAGAGCAGCTCGAAATAGCGCTTGTCGAAGGCATTCCGCACCCAGGCGAAGGCGTTGACCTTGCCCTTGCGATAGCCGAGCCGGAAGCTGGACAGCGCATAGCCGTCGATCCAGGTATAGGCGGAAGGCGACGGGTTGGACGAGAAGCGCGAGCGCCAGCTGCCGTCATAGCCGAGATAGACCTGCCCTTCCTGCACCGGCACGTTCACTTCGCCGCCGAAGCCCAGCGCCCATTTCGAGATGCCCGGCAGCACCTGGCCGGAAATGTCGCAATTGGCTGGGCTGACGCCGCCGGGGGTGCCGGGCGCGCTCGGTGTCGCGCCGGTGGTGCCGCCCGAGAGCTCGGGCGGACACGGCGCGTCGCGGAAGCGGACGTACTTGGCGTCGGTATAGGCACCGTTGACGTAGAGCTTGAAGCGGTCGGTCGGCTGGAAGTTGGAGTCGAACTCGACGCCGCGCACCCGCACCTTGTCGGCATTGGCGAGATAGCCGCGGATCACGCCCAGCTGGCCGTTGGTCACGGTCGCCTGGTAATCCTTCACTTCGGTCCAGAAGCCGGCGAGATTGAGGGTCGCGCGGCGATCGAGGAACTGCGTCTTCAGGCCCAGCTCGAAATGGTTGACCTTCTCCGGCTTGACCGAGGCGGCGCCGAGGATCGGGTTGTTGTTCGCATCGAGCGGCAGGCCGGACAAGTTGATGCCGCCCGATTTGAAGCTGCGCGCATAGGTTGCATAGCCGTGCACGTCGCGGGCGAAGTCATAGGAGAGCGTCGCGTCGCCCGAGACGTTCCA
The DNA here is from genome assembly GCF_900114095.1 of Sphingomonas sp. NFR04. Lineage (GTDB taxonomy): Bacteria > Pseudomonadota > Alphaproteobacteria > Sphingomonadales > Sphingomonadaceae > Sphingomonas. Next base: position 433,295 of record NZ_FORV01000002.1, read on the forward strand.
GTCGCTGAACCGCGCGGAGTAATTCTGCGGTGCCAGCACCCCGCGCTGGTCGGCGGTGAGCGTGGTGCTGCCCGCGCCGTTGGTGACCACCGCGAGGTACGATCCGGTCTTCTTGTCATAGTTCAGCCGCAGGCCGGGCTGGAAGCGCAGCTTCGGCACCACTTCCCAGTTGAGCTTGCCGAACACCGCGAAGCTGGTGTTGTCGAACCCGATCGTGTTTTTCGAGGTGAGCCCGTTGAGCGTCGCGGGATTGTTGGCCGCCGCGCTGGTCGGGTTGAGCAGCCAGCGGCTCGCCGCGGGGCCCTGCACCTGCGAGCCCTGCGTGTCGATCGTCTGGTGGAAGACGAACACGCCCGCGGTATAGTCGAGCCTGTTCCTGCCGTTGGAGGCGATGCGCAGCTCCTGCGTCACCTGCTTCTGCTGCGACGGGTTCTGCGACACGGTGGTGATCGGCAGCCCGACGAAATCGCGGTCATTGGCCGGCTGCCAGTCCCAGTAGCGCCAGGCGCTCACCGAGGTGACCGTCGCCGGCCCCAGGTCCCAGTTCGCGACCAGCGAGGCGCCGCCGATCTCCTGTCGCGAATTGATGTCGGCATCGAGATCGGTGCGGCGGTCGAACGGATCGGTGCTCGGCGGCTTGTAGCCGAACGCCGCCGCCAGCGCGGCATATTGCCGGTTGAGCGGCCGCTGCGTCGCGCCGGTGCGGACATAATATTGCACGCAGCACAGCGGGTTCTGCAGGTTGAAGTCACCCGACAGCGTCAGGTCCAGGTTCGGCGCCGCGCGCCACAGCAGCTGGCCGCGCACGCCGTAATTGTCGAGCCGGTGGAGGTTGGTGTCCGACCTGGTGTCGTAGATCGTGCCCTGCCGCTTGGTCACCGAGGTCGAGAGGCGCACCGCCAGCTTGTCGTCGGCGATCGGCGCCGAGGCCGAGCCCTTGACCTGCAGGAAGTTGTAGTTGCCGGCGCTCACCTCATAGCGCACCTCCGGCGTGAAGCTCGGCTTGCGCGTGGTGATGTTGATCGCACCCGCCGTGGTGTTCTTGCCGTACAGCGTACCCTGCGGCCCGCGCAGCACCTCGACGCGCTCGACATCGACGAAATCGAAGGTCGAGGCGCCGACCCGGCCGATATAGACGCCGTCGACATAGAAGCCCACGCCCTGCTCGATCCCGTCATTGGTGAGGCCGAACGGCGCGCCGAGCCCGCGGATGTTGATCGCGGTGTTGCGCGGGTTGCTCGAATAGAATTGCAGCGCCGGCTGCGACTGCTGGATGCGGGACACGTTGAACGCCCCAGCCTCGGCCAGCGCCGCGCCGCTCAGCACCGAGATCGCGACCGGCACGTCCTGCACCCGCTCCTCGCGGCGCCGGGCGGTCACGACGATGTCGCCGTCCTGGTGCTGGGGCTCCTCGGCGACGGGCGGCGGCACGTCGGGATCGTGCGCGGCAGGCATCGCGGTGGACAGCAACAGCAGCGGAATCAGCGGCAGGCTCATCATGTTCCCCTAGATCGTTGCCGCAATCTCCACTGCATCGATGGGGTTTAGCGAGGAAGGAGATGTTTAGCGCCGCCTAGCCCGGATTGCAGCACCTCTTGAATCCGCGAACCGCAACACCAGATCAGCGTGGCGAGGCGCCGAACGGGCCTCGCACCGGTGTCGCGGCAGTTGGCCGGACATCGAATCACATGACGTTCAAATTGCTCACAGGAGAATATGAAGATGCGTCAGCTCGACTTTACTCCCTTCCGTCGCTCGGCAATCGGGTTCGACCGGCTGTTCGACATGCTCGAAGCCAGCGCCCGCCAGGCGAATTCGGAAAACTATCCCCCCTTCAACCTCGAGCGTCTTGCTGAAGACCGCTATCGCATCACCATCGCGGTGGCCGGCTTCAAGCCCGAGGAGATCGACATCACCGCGCAGCAGAACCTGCTGCTGGTCGCCGGCAAGAAGGCCGGGGAGAATGAGAACAACCAGGGCAATTATCTGCACCTGGGCATCGCCAACCGCAGCTTCGAGCGTCGCTTCGAACTCGCCGATTTCGTGCGGGTGGAGAATGCGAACCTGGCCGATGGCCTGCTGACGATCGAGCTGCTGCGCGAAGTGCCCGAGGCGATGAAGCCCAAGAAGATCCAGGTGGGTACCGGCAGCGAGCCGGCCGCGATCGACCATCGCACGGCCAACGCAGCGTAAGTGCACCTGAGAGCGCGCGGCGTCCCCTCCCTTAGGCGCCGCGACGGGGCGCCCGGGCTTCGGCCCGGGCGCCTTTTCTTTTGGGAGCGCCGACGGAATGGACTACGTGGCGCATGACCGTGGGCGATGCCACGTGAACGGTCAGCCTTCCCCTTCGTCCAACAATGCACAAAGCCGCTCCGCGTCGTCCACCGACGCGGGATTGTAGACGATCATGCCGAGTTCCGGCCTTCCCTCAACAGCGAAGGACGAGAAATCCATCGCCAGCAGCCCTGCATCGGGATGATAGATGCGCTTGGTACCCTCCCCATGCGAGATCACGTCGTTGTCGTGCCAGAGCGCCTCGAACGCAGGGCTGAGGCGGGATAGCTCTGCGACCAAGTCCGTGACTTCGGCACTGGAGATGGCCCCAGCGCGCGCCACATCTGCGCGGAAGGCGCCGACCACGAAGCGTGCCATCTTGTCGAAATCCGCATTCCGCGTGCGGACGCGATCGCTGCCGAACATCAGCCGCAGGATGTTGCGTCCCTCACGCGGAAGCTTGGCATAGTCCGTGAGCAGCACCGCCGCGGCTCGGTTCCAGCCGACGACATCCCACATCGCGGTCTTCACGATCGCCGGGCTGAGCACCATGCCGTCCAGCACGCGCTGCAATCTCGGCGAGATACCGTCCACAAGCTGGTATCTTGCTTCCGGGGGCCGGCCCAAGCCCAGCATGTAGATGTGCTCCCGCTCGGACTCGGTGAGCATCAGCCCCTTGGCGATACGATCCAGTACATCGGGGGACGGCGCCCCGCCGCGCCCCTGCTCCAGCCACGTGTACCAGGTAGGGCTGATATTAGCCCGGATCGCGACCTCTTCGCGGCGCAAGCCCGGCGTGCGCCGTCGACCTTTGGAAAATCCGAAAGCCGCCGGGTCGAGACGCGTGCGGCGATCGCGCAGATAGGTACCAAGCGGATTGAGCGGATCGCTGGCCACGGCACATCCTGTTTTGAATTATACTAGGATAACGTCACCACTTTAACAGGTTCAACAAGGGCCGGATACCGCGATGGGCAAGAAGGAGATTTCCCATGCGTGTATTCCTCACCGGCGCAACCGGCTTCATCGGCGCTCATGTCATTCCCGAGCTACTCGCGCATGGTCACCAGGTACTCGGCCTCGCGCGCTCGGAAACGGGCGCAGATCAGTTGCGGTCGGCCGGCGCCGACGTTCATCATGGCGACCTGGAACGACCTGAAACGCTCGCCAGCGGCGTCGCGGCAGCCGACGCGGTCATCCACTGCGCGTTCGATCACAACTTCGACGCTTTCGTTGAAAACACCCGCAAGGATGCCCGCAACATCGCAGCGATGGGGGAAACACTGGCGGGTACGACCAAGCCGATCCTGATCACCTCGGGCGTGGGCAGCGGCTCGCCGCGGAACGGCGGACTGGCGACCGAGGACATCCTGAACCCGTTCCACGGCAATCCGCGCATCGCGACCGAACTTGCCACCGCGGCCCTGATCGCGAGAGGCATCGACGCCCGCACGATCCGTCTCCCGCAGGTGCACGACACCACCAGGGCAGGACTGATCACCCCGTTGATCGCGGAGGCGCGGCGTGCCGGGTCGCTGGCATATCTTGGCGAGGGACGCACACGCTGGGCTGCGGCGCACGTCAGCGATGTGGCCAAGCTCTACGTCCTCGCGCTCGATAGGGGCGAACCCGGCGCGAGATATCACGCCTCTGTCGAGGAGGGAGTAGAAGCTCGCGCTATTGTGGAGACGCTCGGCGAGCGCATCGGCCTGCCGGTCCGATCGATCGAGAAGGACGATGTCCCACATTATTTTGGCTGGATGGCGCCCTTTGCCGACCTCGACATGATCGCTTCGAGTTCCTGGACGCAGGAGCGGCTGGGGTGGCACCCGGACGGACCCGATCTGCTCACCGATCTTGCTGCGATGGACTCGTCCGCGCTCGTGCCTGCATGATCGAGAGACGCTGCACGCGGGCTGTCGGGCCTGTGTGCAGCAGCAGGCTCGTGCCTGGATCGAGAAGTGGAGGTCTTCCGTCGACCTCCCGGCTCTTCACCCCGCCGGCTTCAACCCCAGCAGCCACGGCCGCACCCGCCCGGTGGGCTTGGCCACCCCGTCCAGCCGCTCGGCGCGGACGATCGTCACCGGCTTGAGGATCATCTGGCCCTTCATCACGTCGCGCCCGCCGCCGCTCGGCAGCGCGAGGATGCGCTGGACCACGTCCATGCCGCTGATCACTTGGCCGAAGGCCGCGAAGCCGAGGTTCGCGCCGCGCGCATCGAGGCCGGGATTGTCGCCGACCATGATCGAGAAATTGCCGTTGGCCGAATTGGGGTTCGGCCCGTGCGCCATCGAGATGGTGCCGCTCAGGTGCTTGAGCCCGGTCTTGCTGGTCGGCTCCAGCGGCAGCGGGTCCAGCATCCGGCGCGCATCGGTGCCGACGCCGCCCTGGATGAAGCCCTTGGTCGGTTCGGTCTTGCGCCGCGCGGTGCGGTAGAAAGCGGTGCCCTCCAGCCGCCCGTCATCGACATAGGCGAGGAAGTTGGCGACCGTCTTGGGCGCGCGCTTCGCATCCAGCGCCAGCGTGATCGCGCCCATGCTGGTCACCAGCCGCACGCGCACCTGCCCGGGCACGGCCCGCGACGGCTGCGGCGGTGCCGGCGCTGCGGACACCGCCAGCAGCGCCAGCCCGGCGACGAAGGCCCGTCGCAGCACGCCCTTAGACGAGCCGCGAGTGCTTGACGGCGGCTTCGATGAAGCCCGCGAACAACGGGTGGGGATCGAAGGGCTTGGACTTGAGCTCGGGGTGGAACTGCACGCCGACGAACCAGGGATGGTCCGGCCGCTCGACGATCTCGGGCAGCGTGCCGTCGGGCGACATGCCCGAGAACACCAGACCGCCTTCTTCGAGCACCGGCTTGTAGGCGGTGTTCACCTCATAGCGGTGGCGGTGGCGCTCGCTGATCGAATCGGTGCCGTAGATCGACGCGACGACGCTGTTGCCGCCGAGCTTCGCCGGATAGGCGCCGAGCCGCATCGTACCGCCCAGATCGCCGCCTTCCTCGCGCTTCTGCAGCCCGTCGGCGGTCATCCATTCGGTGATCATGCCGACCACCGGCTCCTGCGTCGGGCCGAACTCGGTGGTCGAGGCATCGGCGGTGCCCTGGGCGCGGACGCCCTCGATGCACGCCATCTGCATGCCGAGGCAGATGCCGAAGAACGGCACGTTGCGCTCGCGGGCGAAACGCACGCCGGCGATCTTGCCTTCGCTGCCGCGCTCGCCGAACCCGCCAGGGACGAGGATGCCGTGCATCGGCTCGAGCATCGCGGCGACTTCGGCCTCTTCCTGCTCGAACAATTCGGCGTCGAGCCAGCGGATATTGACCTTCACCCGGTTGGCGATGCCGCCATGGACCAGCGCTTCGGTGAGCGACTTATAGGCATCCGGCACGCCCATATATTTGCCGACCACGCCGATGGTGACTTCGCCCTCGGGGTTCTGCAGCCGCTCGACGATGCCGCTCCAGCGGGCGAGGTCGGGCGACGGGCCGGGCTCGATGCCAAAGGCCTTGAGCACTTCGCCGTCCAAGCCCTCGCCGTGATACTGCAGCGGCACCGCATAGATGCTCTTGGCGTCGAGTGCGGGGATGACGGCCGAAGTCGGCACGTTGCAGAACTGCGCGATCTTGGCGCGCTCGCCGGCCGGCAGCGGACGCTCCGAGCGGCAGACCAGCACGTCGGGCTGCACGCCAAGGGCTGCGAGCTCGCGCACGCTATGCTGGGTCGGCTTGGTCTTCAGCTCGCCCGCTGCCGCAATGTACGGAACGAGCGTGACGTGGATGCTGACGGTCTGGCCGCGGCCGAGATCGTTGCGGAGCTGGCGAATCGCCTCGATGAACGGCAGCGATTCGATGTCGCCCACCGTGCCGCCGATTTCGCAAAGCACGAAGTCGAGATCCTCGGTCTCCGCCTGGGCGAACGCCTTGATCGCGTCCGTGACGTGCGGGACGACCTGGACGGTGGCACCCAGATAGTCGCCGCGGCGCTCGCGCTCGATGATCGTCTTGTAGATCCGACCCGAGGTGACGTTGTCGGCCTGGCGCGCGGTCACGCCGGTGAAGCGCTCGTAATGCCCCAGGTCGAGATCGGTCTCCGCGCCGTCGTCGGTGACGTACACCTCACCATGCTGGTGCGGCGACATCGTGCCGGGATCGACGTTGAGATAGGGATCGAACTTGCGGATGCGGACTCGATAGCCACGGGCCTGGAGCAACGCCGCGAGGCTCGCTGCCATGAGACCCTTGCCGAGCGAGGAGACCACGCCGCCGGTGATGAAGATGTACCGCGCCATGGGAGAAAACGCCTAACGTCAAAGGGCGCAGACCGGCAAGCGTTCGAATCCGCCGGTTGCGCAATTTTTACGATTCATCCGCCGCAAGCGCGGCGAACTACGGAAGCTTACTGGCTGAACGGAACCGCGCTGTTGCCGGTGGGTGCCGTGTCGTTGCCGGTGGGCGCCGGGGCGGTCGGGACCGTCAGCGGGGCGACCGCGGCGGGCGCCTTCTGCAGGCCCGCGTCGATCTTGGTCGAGTGCCGGGTGGCCGCCAGGAAGGCGAGCACAATGCTCATCAGGATGAACGCGGTCGCGAGGATCGCGGTCATGCGCGTCAGGAAATCGGCCGCGCCGCGCGCCGACATGAGACCGGCCGGGCTGCCGCCCGAGGTGAGACCGCCACCCTCCGACTTCTGAACGAGGATCACCCCCACCAGCATGGCGGCGATGATGAACTGTACGACGAGGAGGAAGGTGAACATGAAATCCGGTGCCCGTTAGCGAAGGGCGCGACATAGGCGAGCCGCTCGGCGCAATCAACCGCCTGTTCCGCCCCCGACTCCAATCCTCAGGCGCAAGCCCATGGCAGATCGGCATTTTCATCGCGCTTTTCGCACAACATTTCGCCCGCGCACTGAAACCTAGTTGTAAAATGCGCGTTTGTTTCTTCGGTTCGATGCCGTGCCGGGCCTGAAACGAACGAGTGATGCTTGTGAACGCTATGTCCGAACAGACCCTGTGGGGATGGAAGAATACGCTGATCGATTATGTGCGGTCGGGAGAGCCCGACCTCACCAATCGGCAGATGGCGCTGCTGATGCTTGTATATCTGGACCCCGGCCCCCATACGGTGCGCGGTCTGGCGCGGGCGCTCAACGTCTCGAAGCCGGTGGTCACGCGCGCCTTGAATCGCCTGGGCACGCTCGGCTATCTGCGCCGCCAGCGCGACGACACCGACAAGCGCAACATCTTCGTAGCGCGTACCGCGGAAGGGGCAGAGTTTCTTGCAGAGTTCGGGCATTTCCTCGCTGGCAACAACATCAGCGAGCCAGTCCCAGAGCGCGCCGACGCGTAAGCGTCTGGCGCTGGACGGCCGTTCGGCCGCGATCGATCCCCGGGTGGACGCCGTCCGCCCCGACATCGCCGATATCCGCCTCGCCGGCCGCGTCTTCGCGCCGCATTACGCCTCGCCGATGCCGCGCGTGATCCATTTCGAGACGCCGCTGCGCGCCTCGGCCAAGGGCGACGAGCCGGCGCTGACCATGCTCCAGAAGGGCGACGTATTCGAGGTTCTCGAAATCGCCGGCAGCCACGCCTGGGGTGTCGCCCCGGGCCCGGCGTTGGTAGGCTATATCGACGCATCGGCCTTGGGGGAGACCGAATGATCGCGCATGTCTTCATCGACGGTGCGGCCGGGACGACCGGCCTCGAGATTCGCGAGCGCCTCGCCGGCCGCGCCGAGATCGAGGTGATGGTCCTCGACGACCAGGACCGCAAGGATCCGAAGAAGCGCGCCCAGGCGCTCAACGCCGCCGATTTCGTCATCCTCTGCCTGCCCGACGATGCGGCGCGCGAAGCGGTGGCGATGATCGAGAATGACCGCACGCGGGTGATCGACGCCTCAACCGCCTATCGCACCGCGCCCGACTGGACCTATGGCTTCGCCGAGCTCGAACCCGGCCAGGCCGCGGCGATCGCCGAGGCGGCGCGGGTGAGCAACCCGGGCTGCTACCCGACCGGCTTCCTCGCGCTGGTCCGACCGCTGATCCGCGCCGGGCTGATCCCCCACGACTATCCGCTGAGCGTCAACGCGGTCTCGGGCTATTCGGGCGGCGGCCGTGCGATGATCGCCGAGTTCGAGGGCGACGGCCCCGAGGCGACCGACACCGCCTTCCGCCCTTATGGCCTCTCGCTCGCGCACAAGCATGTGCCCGAGATGCAGAAGCATGCGCGGATCGAGCATCCGCCGATCTTCCTGCCTTCGGTGGCGCGCACCTATCGCGGCATGATCGTCGAGGTGCCGCTGCCGCTGTTCGCCTTCACCCGCAAGCCCTCGGTCGAGGCGCTGGAGAATGTGCTGCGCGACGCCTATCGCGACTCGCCGGTGGTGCAGGTGCTGCCCGCCGACGTGGCGACGGTGAGCATCGAGGAAAATGCCGGCACCGACCGCCTCTCGGTCCGCGTGTTCGGCAATGACGAGACCCGCCAGGCGCGGCTGATCGCCACGCTGGACAATCTCGGCAAGGGCGCCGCGGGTGCCGCGGTGCAGAACCTCAACATCATGGCCGGACTCGATCCGACCGCCGGGCTGGTGCTGTAATTCAAGATCCTCCCGGCACGGGGAGGGGGGCCATTCGCGCAGCGAATGGTGGAGGGGCAGCCGCGGCACGCGGCGGTTTTTCGCCCGAATCGCGAGTCCCGCGCCTCGCGGCGCGGCCCCTCCACCACGCGGCTGCGCCGGGCAGTCCCCTCGCCGTACGGGGAGGATTTTATCTCTGTTCGCATACCTATTCCTCCCCTTCGGCTTGATCTTTCGGCCGCATTGGTGTCTCGCGGGGCGAACCAATCGAGAGGGAAATGATGCAGCAGCCCGTCGGCAAATTGCTTCTGTTCGGTGCCACCGGTGACCTGGCGCAGCGCATGCTGCTCCCCTCGCTCTACGCGCTGCACGCCGATGGCCTCCTCCCCGATGGCCTCACCATCACCGGCACTGCGCGCTCCGAATATGACGATGAGGGCTATCGCGCCTTCGCCGCCAAGGCGCTCGACCAGTTCCTTCCCGCCGATCGGAAGGACGACAGCGCTGTCGCCGGCTTCCTCCAGCGTGTGCACTATCAGACGCTCGATGCCTCGCAGACCGAAGGCTATGGCGCGCTGAAGGAGAAGCTGGGCGACATCTCGGGCGGCCTCGCCATCTTCCTGTCGACCGCGCCCTGGCTGTTCGGGCCGACGATCAAGGGCCTCGAATCGGCTGGCCTCGCCGGCGAGAATGTCCGCATCAGCCTGGAAAAGCCGCTCGGCCGCGACCTCGCCTCCAGCCGCGAGATCAACGACATCGTCGCGGAGGCCTTCCCCGAGGAGCGCACCTTCCGCATCGACCATTATCTCGGCAAGGAGACGGTGCAGAACATCCTGGCGCTGCGCTTCGGCAACTCGCTGTTCGAGCCGGTGTGGAACGCGCGCGGCATCGACAGCGTGCAGATCACCGTTTCCGAAACCGTCGGCCTCGAAGGCCGCGCCGGCTTCTACGAGGATACCGGCGCGCTGCGCGACATGGTGCAGAACCATATGCTTCAGCTCGTCGCGCTGATCGCGATGGAGCCCCCTGCCCGCTTCGACGGCACGTCGATCCGCGACGAGAAGGTCAAGGTCCTCCGCTCGCTGCGCAAGATCACGCCCGCCGAAGCGCCCAACCTCACCGTGGTCGGCCAATATGGCGGCGGCGCGGTGAAGGGGCAGATCGTCCGCGATTACGCTACCGATCTCGGCAAGGACTCGCGCACCGAGACCTTCGTGGCGATAAAGGCGCATGTCGACAATTGGCGCTGGCAGGGCGTGCCCTTCTATCTGCGCACCGGCAAGCGCCTCGCCGAGCGCCGCTCGGAAATCGTCATCCAGTTCAAGCCGGTGCCGCACTCGATCTTCGCCGAGCGCGGCGGCATGCTCCAGCCCAACGCGCTGGTGATCCGCCTGCAGCCGGAGGAATATGTCCAGCTGCTGGTGATGGCGAAGCAACCGGGCCTCGACCGCGAAGGCTATCGCCTGCGCGAAGTGCCGCTCAACCTCAGCCTCGACGCCGAGTTCGCCGGCACCACGCGCCGCATCGCCTATGAGCGGCTGCTGCTCGACCTGATCGAAGGCGATCCCACGCTGTTCGTCCGCCGCGACGAAGTGGAGGCACAGTGGGAATGGATCGACGCGATCCGCGCCGGCTGGGACGCCAACGATCTCAAGCCCAAGCCCTATGCCTCGGGCAGCTGGGGCCCCTCGCTCTCGATCGCGCTGACCGAGCGCGACGGGGTGCACTGGCACGAATGATTGGGACGAGCACCCTCGCCTCTTGCGCTCCCCTCCCGCTTGCGGGAGGGGTCGGGGGAGGGATTGACGTGGCGGCTCTCACCCCAACGGCTGGCCTAGTACACCGGCCATCCCCTCCCCCAGCCCCTCCCGCAAGCGGGAGGGGAGCATCTGCGGGAGCCCACCCTATATCGGACCCGCGCGGCTATCACGCTGCTGACCAGGTCCCACCGAAACCCAAGGAGCTTCTATGACGACCGAAATCGAATGGTGGGACTATGACGACACCGCCGAGATGGGCGACGCGCTCGCCGGAGACGTGCAGTTCATCATCGAAAGCGCGATCGACGCGCGCGGCGCCGCGGTCATCGCGCTTGCCGGCGGCCGCACGCCGGGCCCGATTTACGCCAAGCTGAGCAACGCCAAGCTCGACTGGAAGCGCGTGACGATCATCCCGACGGACGATCGCATCGTGCCGATGGGCGATCCGATGTCGAACGTCACCGGCCTCGCCAAGGTGTTCCTGCCGCTCGGGGCCCGCGTGATCCCGGTCGTCAGCGAGAAGGCCGACGACTACAAGGCCGCCGGCCGCGCCGCCGATGCGCGCCTGCAGGACTTCCACTGGCCGCTCGACCTGTGCCTGCTCGGCATGGGCGCCGACGGCCACACCGCCTCGATCTTCCCCGGCCCCGACCTCGCCGAGGCGCTGACCGGCCCCAAGGAGCGCCGGGCGCTGGGCGTGATGCCCGATCCGCTGCCGCCCGAGGCGCCCGTCCCGCGTGTGTCGCTGTCGCTCGCCGCGATCGTCTCGGCGCGCGCATTGATGATCGCGATCACCGGCCAGGAGAAGAAGGACGTGCTGGAGCGCGCCATTTCCGAAGGCGCCGGCTCGACTCTCCCGATCGGCCGCGTCCTCGCCGAAACCGAACTGCCCGTCGACATCCACTGGAGCCTGTAAATGGCAACGCTGCACGCCGAAATCGCGGCGGTCACCGATCGCATCCTCGAACGGTCCAAGGCCGGCCGCGCCGCCTATCTCGACCTGATCCGCCGCGAGCGCGAATCGGGCAATGACCGGCCGAAGCTGGGCTGCGCCAACCTCGCCCACGCCTATGCCGGCACCGAGGAGCAGCGCGACACGCTCAAGGCCGGTGCCTGCATGAATATCGGCATCGTCACGTCGTACAACGACATGCTGTCGGCCCATGCGCCCTATTATCGCTATCCCGAGCAGATGAAGGTCTGGGCGCTGGAAGCCGGCGCCACCGCCCAGGTGGCGGGCGGCGTGCCCGCGATGTGCGACGGCGTGACCCAGGGCTATCAGGGCATGGAGCTCTCGCTGTTCAGCCGCGACACCATCGCGATGGCCACCGCCGTGTCGCTCAGCCACCGCGTGTTCGAGGGCGCAGCGCTGCTCGGCATCTGCGACAAGATCGTGCCGGGCCTGCTGATGGGCGCGCTGCGCTTCGGCCACCTGCCGATGGTGCTGATCCCCGGCGGCCCGATGCGCTCGGGCCTGGCCAACAAGGAAAAGGCCGCGGTCCGCGAGCGCTATGCCGAGGGCAAGGCGACGCGCGAGGAGCTGCTCGATTCCGAAATCGCCGCCTATCACGGCAAGGGTACCTGCACCTTCTACGGCACCGCCAACTCCAACCAGATGATGATGGAGGCGATGGGCCTCCACGTCCCCGGCTCGGCCTTCGCCAATCCTGGCACCAAGCTGCGCCAGGAGCTGACCCGCCACGCCGTCCACCGCCTCGCCGAGATCGGCTGGAACGGCGACGATTATCGCCCGATCGGCCATGTCGTCGACGAGCGCGCGATCGTGAACGCCGCAATCGTGCTGCTCGCCACCGGCGGCTCGACCAACCATCTGATCCACGTCCCCGCCTTTGCGCGCGCGGCCGGCATCACCATCGACTGGGAGGATTTCGATCGCCTCTCGCGCGCGGTGCCGCTGATGACCCGCGTCTATCCGAACGGCTCGGCCGACGTGAACCAGTTCGAGGATGCCGGCGGCCCGTCCTTCGTCATCAAGGAACTGCTCCGCGCCGGGCTGATGCACGGCGACGCGCTGACCATCGCCAAGGACGGCATGGCCGCCTATGGCCGCAAGCCCGATATCGAGAGCGACGCGCTGGTCTGGACGGAGCATGGCGAGAAGAGCAACGACGAGAATATCGTCCGCACGGTCGAGACCGCCTTCTCCCCCGAGGGCGGCTTCCGCATCCTCAAGGGCAATATCGGCCGCGCCTGCATCAAGGTGTCGGCGGTCGAGCGCGAGCGCTGGGTCATCGAGGCCCCTGCCCGCGTCTTCTCCGACCAGTCGGAAGTGCTTGCCGCCTTCCAGGCCGGCGAGCTGGAGCGCGACGTGATCGTCGTGGTCCGCTTCCAGGGGCCGCGCGCCAACGGCATGCCCGAGCTGCACAAGCTCACCCCGCAGCTGGGCGTTCTCCAGAACCGCGGCTTCAAGGTGGCGCTGGTCACCGACGGGCGCATGTCGGGCGCCAGCGGCAAGGTGCCGGCGGCCATCCATCTCTCGCCCGAAGCTTTGGGCGGTGGCCCGATCGGCAAGGTGCGAGATGGTGACATGCTGCGCCTCGATGCCGAGAACGGCACGCTGGAGGCGCTGGTCCCGGCGGACGAGTGGGACGCGCGCGAACAGGCCGCCCCGCCCCCGCCGGCGATCGGCACCGGTCGCGAGCTGTTCGCGATGATGCGGCACTACTGCGACGAAGCCGAAAAGGGCGCGTCGGCGATGCTGCACGAAGCGGGCCTGTAAACCTGTAACACATGTAAATCATACCCGGGTCGCCACGCGGACTTTACATCCGCGCGGCGGACGGGAAGAAGGACGGCCGCCTACTGGCAACGTTGACAGGGGCACCAGAGAGAGGATCGGAATCGGATGGAAGTCGTCGCCGTCGACATCGGGGGGACCCACGCGCGCTTTGCGGTGGCGGAGGTCGCGGAAGGCCGCGTCGTCTCGCTCAGCGAGCCGATCACCCAGAAGGTGGCCGAACATCCCAGCCTGCAGCTCGCCTGGCGCGCCTTCGGCGAGAAGCTCGGTCGCCCGGTGCCCAAGGCCGCCGCGATCGCCGTCGCCTCGCCGATCAACGGCGACCTGATCAAGCTCACCAACAATCCCTGGATCATCCGCCCGCCGCTGATCCCCGATCGCCTCGGCGCCGATACCTGGACGATCGTCAATGATTTCGAGGCGATCGGCCATGCCGTCGCCCAGCTCGAGAACGAGGCATTCCTGCATTTGTGCGGGCCCGATGCGCCGCTGCCGGACAAGGGATCGATCACCGTCTGCGGTCCGGGCACCGGGCTCGGCGTCGCGCAGGTTTTCCGCCACCGCCGCGGCTATGACATCATCGCCACCGAAGGCGGCCATAGCGACTTCGCCCCGCTCGACGCGATCGAGGACGCGCTGGTGAAGCGCCTGCGCCGCACCTATCAGCGCGTTTCCAAGGAGCGGATCGTCGCCGGCCCGGCGATCGTCTCGATCTACGAGACGCTGGCCGATCTGGAGGGCGTGCCGGTCGCGCGCCTCGACGACAAGGCGATCTGGACGCTGGCGCTGGAGGGCAAGGACAGCCTGGCGGTGGCGGCGCTCGATCGCTTCTGTCTCAGTCTGGGTGCCGTCGCGGGTGACCTCGCCCTCGGGCATGGCCCAACGGCCGTGGTCATCGCCGGCGGTCTGGGCTTGCGCCTGAAGGACCATCTGCTGCAATCGGGGTTCGGCGAGCGATTCGTCGCCAAGGGGCGCTTCCGCTCCCTGATGGCGACGATCCCCGTCAAGCTGATCACCCATCCCCAGCCGGGCCTGTACGGCGCAGCCGCCGCCTTCGCCCAGGAGCATGCACAGTGAGCGATTCCCGTCCTTCGATCGAAGCCATCATGCGCACCTCGCCGGTCATCCCGGTGCTGGTGATCGACGACGCCGCCAAGGCGCGTCCGCTTGCCGAGGCGCTGGTGAAGGGCGGCCTGCGCGTGCTCGAAGTAACGATGCGCACCCCCGCGGCGCTCGAAGCGATCCGCGAGATGAAGAAGGTCCCCGGCGCGATCGTCGGCGCCGGCACGGTGGTCAACACCCAGCAGTTCGAGCAGGTGATGCAGGAGGACGCCGAGTTCATCGTCTCTCCCGGCCTCACCGATCACCTGGGCGGCGTGATCGCCAAGAGCGGCGTGCCGTATCTGCCGGGCATCGCCAATGCCGGCGACATCATGCGCGGCATGGATCTCGGCCTCAGCCACTTTAAGTTCTTCCCGGCCGAAACCTCGGGCGGGCTCAAGGCGCTCAAGGCGCTCGCCGGCCCCTTCTACGAAGCCAAGTTCTGCCCGACCGGCGGCATCACCCCCGCGACCGCGCCGGAGTGGCTGGCGTTCGACCCGATCCTCTGCGTCGGCGGCAGCTGGATCAGCAGCGGTTCGCTGGAAGAGGTGGAAGCCAAGGCCCGCGAAGCCGCCGCGCTGCCGCGGTAATTCGCACTTCTTAAGCCCCTCCTCCTTGGAGGAGGGGTTGGGGTGGAGGGATTCCAGAACCTTTGTTGGTCTCGGTGAGACACAGCCCCACCCCAACCCCTCCCCTGAAGGGGAGGGGCTAAACGCTCACCACCCTTGCCCTCTCCGATATACGAACCATATACGCTCCATAGTCTCACCCGCATCGGAGCACCCATGGGCATCGTGAAAATCGCCGACGACCTCCACGAGGAGGCCCGCCGCGCCAGTGCGGTGATGTGCCGCTCGATCAACGCCCAGGCCGAATATTGGATGAAAATCGGCATGCTCGCCGAGGCCAACCCCACGTTGCCCTTCAACGAGATCGTCCGCCGCCAGCTGGCCGAGGCACAGGTCGGCGCCGCCGCGCTCGAGGCGGCCTGACATGGTCAAGACACCCCAGGAACTCGAGCTGATGCGCGAGGCCGGCAGGCTGCTGGCCCAGGTTTTCGAGATGCTCGACCGCCAGCCGCTCGCCGGCATGTCGACGCTGGAGATCGACACGCTGGTCGACCGCTACATCACCGACGAACTCCACGCCCGCCCCGCCAGCAAGGGGCAGTATGGCTATGGCTTCGTGCTCAACTGCTCGATCAACCATGTCGTCTGCCACGGCGTCCCCGATGCCGGGACGATCGTGCAGGACGGCGACATCATCAACCTCGACATCACGCTGGAAAAGAACGGCTTCATCGCCGATTCGAGCAAGACCTACATGGTCGGCACCGTCTCGCCCCAGGCGAAGCGG
This sequence comes from Sphingomonas sp. NFR04, assembly GCF_900114095.1. Taxonomy (GTDB): domain Bacteria; phylum Pseudomonadota; class Alphaproteobacteria; order Sphingomonadales; family Sphingomonadaceae; genus Sphingomonas. The sequence continues at coordinate 449,115 of NZ_FORV01000002.1, forward strand.
CTGGTGAAGGTGACCCAGGAGGCGCTGTGGAAGGGCATCGCCCAGGTCCGCCCCGGCGCGACATTGGGCGACATCGGCGCCGCCATCGAGCGCCACGCCAAGCAGCATGGCTATTCGATCGTGCGCGACTATTGCGGCCACGGCATCGGCCGCGAGATGCACGAGGAGCCCTCGGTCCTCCATTTCGGCCGTCCCGGCACCGGCATGAAGCTGCGCGAAGGCATGACCTTCACGATCGAGCCGATGCTCAATCAGGGCACCCGCAAGGTGACCACGCTCGACGACGGCTGGACGGTGGTGACCAACGACCGCAAGCTCTCGGCCCAGTTCGAGCATACCGTGGCGGTGACGGCGACCGGCGTGGAGGTGCTGACGTTGCGCGAGGGGGAGCGGGCGCTGGCCGGCTGAACGCTAAATCTGCTTCCAAAACTCGGCATCGTTCAGTGGCAGACCGGAAGCGTCACCAATCACTTCCCAACTCCCACAGAGCGGGCAGACGGCCGAAGCAGCTGCAATATCTGCTCGCTTTTTTGGGAGCGCACCAGGCCGGCCAGGGATGCCGTCCCCGGCTGAGCCCACCCACTCGACAATGTCTTCTGGAGCGAAGCGTCCGCGGCAATTGATGCACCTGCAAGCATTGCTCCGAGAGATCTCGGCATGATTTTGCCGAGCGTGGCTGCGAACTTCCAAGGTCTGTTCAAGCGTAAGCTTCATACCGGACTTATGTGCAATCCAGCAGCGCTAACGCAAGCGGTGGAGACGGCGGTGGTCGCACGGAGCGCGGGCTCGCTCCAAAACGGACGCGCGCCTCACTAGACCACCGGCCATCGCCACGGTTGCGAAACGGCCCGGCAATCCCCATTTATGCTCTATCGCCGGCTTCCCTCCCGTAAGCGCCGGCGGCTGGGTCCATCATGTTCTCGCTTGCACCGCACGGAGAAATCCATGGACCTCGCCTATCTTCTTTCCCGCTACGAGATCTCCGTCGCCCGTGCGGGGTCTGCGGCCTGCGTATCGGCGCGTGCGTCGCACCGTGCGCTCGCCAGCGGCTATGCGGAGCGCATCCGCCGGTTCCGGATGGCCGGCACCACGGCGGTTGCCGCCTGATGGGCGCGATCACCCAGGTCGCGGTCGGCGCGACGTCCGACGAGATCGATCGCAAGCGCTTCCGCGGGAGTTCGCGGACGACGCTGGCGCCCGACGTCATCGCGCGCCAGTCGCGCGTCGCGCTACTTGCCTTCCAGTCCTTGCCCGATCGCGAGACGGCGCTGGCGTTCCTCAACAGCGAAGACCCCGCATTGGGCGGCCGGCCGATCGACATTGCCAGCACGAGCGAAGCCGGCGCGGAGCGCGTCGCCGCGATGTTGCGCGCCCGCATGGCCCCGGCCGCCAAGATCGACTAAGACGACCCCATGGCCGAACGCTTCGAACGACATCGCCAGCCCTGGCGCCCCGACGAGCTGCAAAAGCTCCACACCCTCGCCAAGAAGGGCATGCCGCTGCGCGCGATCGCCAAGGCGCTGACCCGCAGCGAGGAATCGGTGAAGGAGCGCGCCAAGCTGGACGGGCTGTCGATCGCCAAGCTGCACTGAGCCGGCGCGGCCCCGCTCAGGCGTAGCGGACCGTGGTCCGCCGTCGTGCGCGCAGTGCGCCGCCCATCAGCCCGAAACCGCCGAGCATCAGCGCCCAGGCTGCCGGCTCGGGCACCGGGCTGGCGGTCAGGCGTGCGCCGACGGTGAACGGGCCGAAGCCGCGATAGGCGGCGTTGATCGCATCGACGCCCGCCTGGTTCAGGTCGATCGTATAGCCCGAGGCAGCGGCGTTCACGGTGATCTTGCCGAGGACCGCGCCCGATCCGAGATCGTCGAAGATCCCCTTCGCACCATTATATTGCTGCAGGCCGACGATCGAGCTGGTGACGTCGTACAGCGTCAGCTCCATCGGCCGCCCCGTCGCATTGCCATAGCCGCCGGCGAGCGCATTGCCGATGGTCAGCGATGCGCTGGTCACCAGCCCCGACGGGAAGAAGCTGAAGAAGGAGCGATATTCCGTCGTCGAGCCCCAGCTGGTCACGCTACCGGTGACGTAATTGTCCCAGGCGTTATAGTGCGTGCCGTTGTTGTCGAACCAGCCGGTCTGAAACGCATTGATGCTGCCGGCGCCGTTCACCGTGAGCTTGACCGTGCCGCTGGGCGAATTGTTGAAGAGGTAGAAGTCCGCCGCGATGGCGGGCGTGCCGCATACGACGCCAAGCAGCAATGCTGCGCTCCACAAAACTCCGCTCTTCATTGCAAGACTCCCCCTGAATGCACCCCAATGCATTGATAGTTAACGGTGGAGTATCCCAAACCGCCATGGAGTCAAGACAAGCAGTTCCGGCACTGTCCCGCAATTGGCCAACAGCTTAGCGACCAATAGTACCGGTCATCCGCCAGCGGCGCGCTTCGCTCGCATCAGCGCCGCATCGAGCGCGGAGAGGAAGCGCGAGCGGTCCTCCTTGGCGAAGGGTGGCGGCCCGCCGATACGATCGCCGCCCGCGCGCAGATCCGCCATGATCGCGCGCACCGCCACCGCGCTGCCGATCGAACTGGTGGTGAAGGGCTTGCCGTTCGGCGCAAGCACCGCCGCCGCGCCCGCCTTGAGGCAGCGATCAGCGAGCAGGATATCGGCGGTAATCACCACCGCGCCCGCATCGGTATGCTCGGCGATCCAGTCGTCGGCGGCGTCGAACCCGTCGCTCACCACCACGCGGGTGAGCAGCGGGTGCTGGGGGATGCGGAGGTGCGCGTTGCTCACCACCGTCACCGGCACCTCTAGGCGCCACGCAACCTTGTAGATCTCGTCCTTCACGGGGCAGGCATCGGCATCGACGAGAATATGGGGCGGGATCGACATGCGCCTCCCCTGCCACAGCCGTGCCGAAACGCGAAACCCACGCCGTCTGCAAAGAGAACAAACAGGAAACGGATCGCTTTTCTACACAAGCGATCCGTGCCCATCCTCCCCCTTTGCAGCTTCAGAAACGAACGCTGACCCAGCCGGCAAGGAAATGCGATCCCTTGGATCCCACCGCCTTGAGCACCGCGCCGGGTTCGAAATATTCGTAGCGTCCGATCACCGACACGCGCGGGGTCACCTTCCAGGTCGCCTGCAGCCGTGCGGCGTCGCCGACATGCGCGCCCTTGATAAGCTGGGTGCCCGCATAGGCGGTGCCGGCGCCGCGATAGACGGCGTCGTTCTCGTCGACGCGCAGGCTGTGCTGCAACTCGGCGGTGAGGTCGAGCGACTTGCTCGGCGAGAGGGTGAAGTTCGGCGAGACCTGGAACAGGTTGGTCAGGTTGAGCGCCAGCTGGTAGCTATAGGCGATCGAACCGGCGGTGATGGTGCGGGTATTGCGGATCGTGCCGGTGCCATAGGCGCCGCCGCCGCTGCCATAGTCGAAATGGATGCCCGGCTTGGGCTTCAGCCCCTTGTTGCTCAGGCTGTAGGTCTGCGCTGCCTGGAGGAACCAGGCGTCGATCGGACGACCGCGATAGTCGCCGCCTTGATGGTTGACCAGCCAGTCGAAGGTCAGCTTGTTCACGCTGCCCCACAGGCGTGCGCCGTAATAGTGGCGGACTTCGAGGCCGGTCGCCTTGCCCCATTTCAGCGTGTCGTTGCGCTCGCGCCAGAAGAACGGGTCGAAGAAGATCTTGCGCTTGGGCTGGTTGGCGAGGACGACGCCGAAGGTGACGCCGGAGAAGCGGGTGCCGTCGTCGATGCGGTCGTCGCCGCTGCCGCCGAGGCCGAGGGTGGTCTGCTTGAAGTCGAACACATCGGCGCGGAACTGCGCGAACGAGACCCAGGCGCGGCCGCCGTTGAGCTCGGTATGGATCGAATTGTCGTCCTTCACCGAGATCAGCCCCGGCGCGCCGTCGGTGAACTCCTGCCGGCCATAGCGAACGCCGGCGTTGACGCCGCGTACCGGCGCACCGCTCAGCTCGACGAAATATTGCTGGGCGAACAGGTCGTTGCGCGACTTGGCCGCCGGCGTGCCGAGATTGTGCCCCGCCAGCCCGCCATGGGCGAGCTCGCCATAGGCACGCAGCGGGCCGACATGCAGGTCGGCCCCGGCGAAGATTCGGAACAGCTGCTCCTGGCGGTGGTCGCCCGGCAACAGGCTCGGCTGCGACACATATTGCTCGCGCAGCCGCATCTCGCCCGAGAGCGTGACATAGGCAAAGCCGTCCCCGGCGAGCGGCAGGTACTTCAACGGGTCGAGCGGGTCGTCGCGCTTCTTGGGGTTGCGCATGCCGCGCCAGTCCTCGGCCCAGCGCGACGTGTTGTAGCCGCCCAGCTTGATGCCGAAGCCGTCAGCCTGCGACGGATAGGTAAAGGTGGCGGGCGACGAAGGCGCGCGCGGCGTCACCGCTTCGGCAGGCGGCGTAGATTTCTGCGGCGGGATATTCTGCTGTGCCCCATCCTGGGCCCGTTCGGCGATCACCAGCAGTGCAGCGGGCTCGATCCGCTCCTGCGTCTGCGCCGAGACGGGCGAGGTGGAGACCGAGAGGCTGACGGCAAGCAGGGGCAGCAAAAACTGGGTACGCGACATGACGTTCGTCCATGTTGGGCAAGACGCGGTCATCGCCTCGCCCCTGTCCCTGTGAACGAGGCAATGCTGCGCCTTGGGAAGGCAGCGGGCCGCCTTCCGGAATTCAATTCAGCGGAGGGTACGGGCGATGCCGTGGCGGCACCGCCCGTGTGGGGCTCAGAAGCTCGCCCAGTCCTCGGCGCCGGCCATTGCCGGCACCGCGCGGGGTGCCGATGCAGGCGCCGAACGCGGCGTGGCGGATGCCGAACGGCTCGGCGTACGCGCGGGCGCGCCATTGCCGATCTTGAACCGCGCCGCCTGCTGGGTGAGGCCGCTCACTTCGCCCGCCAGGTTGCGCGCGGCAGCCGAGGTCTGCTCCACCATCGCCGCGTTCTGCTGGGTCGAATGGTCCATCACGCCGACGGCCGTGGCGATCTCACTGATCGCCGAGGACTGGGCGCGGTTGTCGATGGCGACCACCTCGATGAACTCGTGCACCTGGCTGACGCTGCTGGTGATGTTGGCGAGCGCCGCATCGACCTTCTTCACCGAATCCACCGCAACGCCGATATCGGCCTGGGTGGTGGTGAGCTGTTCGCGGGCGCGGCGGGCTTCCTCTTCGGCGCGCATCGCCAGCGCCGAGACGAGGTCGGCGACGACGGCGAAGCCGCGGCCCGCCTCACCTGCCCGGCCCGCCTCGACGGCGGCGTTCATGGCAAGGACGCGGGTCTGGAAGGCGATCTTGTCGAGGCCCTCGATGACGTTGTCGATGCCGCGGGCGCTTTCGGACACGCGGTCCATCGCCGCGGTAGCATCGGTGGCGGTGGTGCGGCCGGAGTCGACGATGCCGATCGCCTCCTGGGTGAAGCCCACCGTCTTGTCGGCGGCATCGGCGCTCGACTTGAGGCGATCGTTCATCTGCTGGAGCGCGGCCGAGGTCTGCTCCAGGCTGGCGGCGTTGCTCTCGGTGCGGCGGGCGAGATCGTCCGACGCGGCGGAGATCTCGGTCGAGCCGGTCTCGATGCTGCGCGAGGCTTCGGACAGCACGCTGATCAGCTCACGGAGATTTTCCAGCGCGGTGTTGAAGTTGTCGCGCAGGCTGCCATAGGCCGGCGGCACCGCCGTGGTGATCGAGCTGGTCAGATCGCCCTCGGACATTGCGTGGAGCTTCTCCGAGAGCAGTTGGACGATCGCCTGCTGGTCGGCATCGGACGCGGCCTTGGCGGCCTCGGCATGTACCTTGGCCTCGGCATTCTGGCGGAACACTTCGAGCGCACCGGCCATGCCGCCGATCTCGTCCTTGCGGCCCGAGCCGGGGATCGCTGCGGCAGTGTCGCCATTCGCGAGGGTACGCATGCGGCCGGTGATGGCGCCGAGCGGCAGCGTGATCGAGCGGCTGACGAACAGGACGGCGCCGACCAGTACCAGCACGATCACCAGCGCGGCCATGCCCAGCTTGATCTCGGCATCGTGCACCGCGGCCTGAATCTCCTCGTCGAACACGCCGGTGGCGACCACCCAGCCCCAGGGCTTGAAGGCGCGGACATAGGAGATCTTGGACTTCGCGCCCTTCCCGTCCGGCATCTCATATTCGTACGAAACGAAGCCGGCGCCCTGCTCGGCGGCGACCTTCACCATCTCGCGGAAATGAAAGGCGCCGGCGGCATCCTTGGTGTCGTAGGTCGTTTTGCCGACCTTCTCCGGCTTCACCGGATGCATCACCATCATGTGGTTGGTGTCCAGGATGAAGAAATAGTCGCTCTCGCCGAAGCGCATCGAGCCGACCACCTTCTTGGCGGCGGCCTGGGCGTCCGCCTGACTCATCCGGCCGGCGCGCTGCTCGGCTTCGTAATAGTCCAGCTGGCTGTAGGCGATGTCGATCGCCTGCTTGGTGCGTGCCTGAAAGCTCTTGGTGAGCGAGCTGTTCAGCTGGTTGATCGACAGAAGAATTACCAGCACCAGGCCGACCAGCGACCCCGCGCCGATGATAAATAGTCGTTTACCAATGCTGATATCATTCAAGAAACGCACTATAACCTCCGGATATATCCATTCCGGATTGTTATAGAGTGAAGCGGGCGGCCAATTTCCGTTTCATATGACTTATTTCGCCCTCGCAGCAAAACGAATCGAAACGTTTTCAAACCCTAATAATAGTCGAAGTGGACCTTACGGGATTATGCGGAGGCGGAGGAGCGCCGTTTGGCGCCCCTCCGTTTCGATATTCAGTTCTGGGACGCCTTGGTGCCGGGACGCGCCGGCGGCTGGCTGGAGGCGGCGGCGCGCAGTGCCTCGTCGTACCAGGCAGCGAGGTCGCGGTGCATCTGCGGCATGGTCGTGGGGTTGAGATAGACCATGTGGCCGGCGTCATAATAGGTGAAGCGGATGTTCTTCTGCAGTTGCGGATCGAGCAGCATGTGGCTGACGTCGAACTCGGCGCCGTAAAAGGGCGTGGCGAAGTCGAAATAGCCGTTCATGAACAGCACCTTCAGATACGGATTGGTCCGCATCGTATAGGCCAGGTCCGCCGCGCTGTCAGGCGCGAGATGGGTGCCGCTGCCGTCGGGCGCACGGTGCTTCCAGTCCCAGTCGAAGCCCGGGCCGCGCGCGGTCATGCGATAGGGCATATCGGTCTTGTAGCCGAGCACGCGCGTCGCATAGTCCTGGAAGGTTGCGACGAAGGCGCCGGTCACCGCAGTCGAGGCCGGATCGTCGCTCGGACTGTCGGCATTGGCGTCAGTCATGTTGAGCAGGTAGCGCGAATCCAGCCGGCCCACGGCGAGGCGGCGGTCGCGGAGCAGCTCGGTCTGGAAGCGCGGCAGGGTCAGGCGAAGGTCGGCGCGCAGGATATAGGCTTCGCTGATGCCGGTATACTCGGCCATCTTCCTGGCCACCGCCGCCTTCTCCTCGGCCGAGATGGTCGAACCTTTGGCGAGCGCCGCGGCATAGGGACCGCTGGTGAAGGCGCGGACCTCGGCAAGGAAAGTCGGCAGGTCGGCGGGGCGGTTCTGCAGCCGGTTATGGTACCAGGCGGTGGCCGCCATGGTTGGGAACAGCGTCAGGAAATTCTGGTCGTAGCCGGGCTGGCGGACGCCATAGTTCATGATCGTCGAGAACTGGACCATGCCGTTGAGGCTCAATCCCGCATCCTCGAGCTTGGCCGCGACCACCGGGTTGCGCAGCGTGCCGTAGCTTTCGCCGAACAGGAACTTCGGGCTCGGCCAGCGGTCGAACTTGCTGGTGTAGCGCAGGATGGCGCGGGCGAAGCCGTCGGCATCCTGATCGACGCCCCAGAAGTCCTTGCCCGTCTTCTCGCCCAGCGGCCGCGACCAGCCGGCGCCGAGCGCGTCGATGAAGACGAGGTCGCTCTTGTCGATCAGCGAGTCCGGATTGGGGCCGAAGCCATAGGGCGCCGGGCGGATATATTCGGGATTGGCGGTGGTGACGCGCACCGGCGCGAAGCTGCCCATGTGCAGCCAGATCGTCGGCGACCCCGGCCCGCCATTGTAGAAGAAGGTCACCGGCCGCTGCTCGCGCGCCGCGCCGTCACGCACATAGGCGGTGTAGAAATAGGAAGCGGTAGGCTTGCCGTCGTCGTCACGAATGGTGAGCGTGCCGGCGGTGGCGGTATAGGCGATCCGCTGGCCGCCGACGGTGACCGCGCCGTGGCTGACGGCAGCGGTTTCGTCCACCGAAGGCTTGGCCCAGGCAGCCTCCGCCTCCGCCTTCATCTGCTCGCGATGGTCCGGGCCCTTTGCCGCCGGCTTCTCCTGCGCCCAGGCCGGGCTGGTGGTGGCGAGCAACAGGCACAGCAAGGCATTACGACGCATTCAAATCCCCCGATGTTCTTGGATCAGGGAGACTTTGTTACATGCCCGCGCGGTAGAGACAAGCGCGCGACGGTTACGTTACATTTCCCCGCGCGCGCGGCGGATGGCATACCACTTCGCCACATTGGCCTGATGCTGTTCATAGGTCTCGGCAAAGACGTGGCCGCCGGTGCCGTCGGCGACGAAGTACAGCGCCTTGGACTGTGCCGGGTGGAGCACCGCATCGATCGACGCGCGGCCCGGGTTGGCGATCGGCCCCTCGGGCAGGCCGCGCATCGCATAGGTGTTGTAGCCGTTCTTGGCACGCAGCTCCGATTGGAGGATGCGGCGGCCGAGCGGCTTGCCCTTGGTGATCGGGTAGATGATCGTCGGATCGGCCTGGAGCGGCATGCCCGCCTTCAGCCGGTTGGCATAGACCGCGGCCACCGTGGTGCGCTCGGCAGGCTTGGCCGTTTCCTTCTCGACGATCGAGGCGAGGATGATCGCCTCGCGCGGCGTGGTGACCACCAGCCCCTTGTCGCGCGTGCCCCAAGCCTTGGCGAGATAGGCGGTCATCGCCTTCTGCATCCGCGCCAGCACCGCAGCGCGCGGCTCGTCGCGGACATAGGCATAGCTGTCGGGCAGCACCGAGCCTTCTTCCGGCGTCCTGGCGGTGCCGGTAAGCGCCGGCGCCTTGGCGAGCGCCTCGGCGACGAGGATCGACGGCATGCCCTCGGGCACCGTCACCAGCCGCTGCAGCGTCTTGCCGTCCTGCAGCATCTCCAGGATCTGCCGGGCACTGGTCCGCGGCGCGATGCGATATTCACCGGCGCGGATCGTGCCGGTACCGCCGAACGCCTTGGCGAAGGTCAGGAAGATCGGGCGCGAGGTGATCGCCCCTGCCTTTTCCAGTTCGCGCGCCGCCCGCGAGAGCGTCGCGCCCTCGGGCACGACGACGCTCAGCTCCTGCGTCGCCGGCCCCGGCCCCGCCCAGAGGAACCAGCCCCCGCCAAAGGCCGCGACCAGCAGCAGCGCCGCGACGAGAAGAACGCGCGGCCCCCGGCTTCTGCGTGCGGGCGCACGCTTGCCGGAACGGGGTCGCGCGTTCTTCGCCATCGGATCAGAGCGCCTTCATCACCAGGCTGGCATTGGTGCCGCCGAAGCCGAACGAGTTGTTCAGCACGGCCTTCACCTTCCGCTCCTTGGCGACGTGCGGCACGAGATCGATGCCCACGCAATTGTCGCTCGGATTGTCGAGGTTGAGCGTCGGCGGCACGATCTGGTCGCGCAGCGCGAGGATGCAGAAGATGCTCTCCACCGCACCCGCGCCGCCCAGCAGGTGGCCGATCGCCGACTTGGTCGAGCTCATCGACGCACCGCCGATCGAATCGCCGAACAGGCGACGCACCGCGCCGAGTTCGAGTTCGTCGCCCATCGGCGTCGAGGTGCCGTGCGCGTTGATGTAATCGATATCCTCGAGCGCGATGCCGGATTTGCGCATCGCCATCTGCATCGAACGGAACGCGCCCGAGCCTTCCGGATGCGGCGCGGTCACGTGATAGGCGTCACCCGACAGCCCATAGCCGACGACTTCGGCGTAGATCTTCGCGCCGCGGCGCTTGGCATGCTCATATTCCTCGAGCACGACCACGCCGGCACCCTCGCCCATCACGAAGCCGTCGCGGTCCTTGTCCCAGGGGCGGCTCGCCTTGGTGGGATCGTCGCGGAAGCCGGTGGAGAGCGCACGCGCCTGGCCGAAGCCGGCAATGCCGATCGGGCAGACGGTGCTCTCGGCGCCGCCCGCGAGCATGATGTCGGCATCGTCCATCGCGATCATCCGCGCGGCATCGCCGATCGAGTGCGCGCCGGTCGAGCAGGCGGTGACCACCGCATGGTTCGGGCCCATCAGCCCGTACTTGATCGACACCTGGCCCGAAATCAGGTTGATCAGGCGACCATGGACGAAGTGCGGCGAAACGCGCTTCGGGCCCTTTTCGGCGAGGACGAGCGATTCGCTCTCGATGCCCGGCAGGCCACCGATGCCCGAGCCGATCGAGCAGCCGGCGCGGAAGCGCATCTCTTCGGGCATGTCGGTGAGGCCGGCATCCTCGATCGCCTGGCCGGCGGCATCGATGCCGAAGACGATGAACGGATCGACCTGGCGCTGGATCTTGTGGTCGACGCGCTTGCCCGCATCGAAGCCATATTCATGATCCGCCGGCTTCACTTCGCAGGCATAGTTGCTCTGGAAATCCGTCGCGTCGAACTTGGTGATCGTGCCCGCGCCCGACTTGCTGGCGAGGATGTTCTTCCAGGCGGTTTCGACATCGGCCCCCAGCGGGGTGACGAGTCCCAGGCCGGTCACGACTACGCGGCGCATGGCAGTTCTCCAGTCAATTTCTGTTCGGTTCGGTCGTAATACAAAACGGCTCCCCGTCCGCATCGCCAAAGGCACGGGACGGGAAGCCGCCTAGTCGCAAGTCCTGCCCATCGGGCCGGGAGCGCGTTTCGAGCGTCAGCCCTGCTGATGCTCGGAGATGTAGGCAACGGCGTCGCCGACGGTGCTGATCTTCTCCGCGGCGTCGTCCGGGATCTCGACCCCGAATTCTTCCTCGAAGGCCATCACCAGTTCGACGATGTCGAGGCTGTCCGCGCCGAGGTCATCGGTGAAGCTCGCGGTCGGCACCACGTCCTTGGCGTCGACGCCTAGATGGTCGACAACGAGCGCCTGCACGCGGGTGGTGATCTCTTCCTGGTTGGCCATGGTCCCTGTTTTCCTTTGTGATGGGGCTCTGAATCCGTTTTCCCGCACCTAGAATGCCGCCGTGGCGGTTGCAAGAGGGTGCCGCAAGGGCCCGCTCCCGTTATCGGGAAAAGTCGGCTGAAGCATATTCCAGCGTGTTGAGAAACGCAAAATATTGCGCAAGCAGTTCCGCGTTGGCGCGGGTCTGTTGTGCTTCATCGGTAACGGCGGCGCGGATCAGGTCCTGCGTCGCCTTGGGAGTCAGCGGCTTGCGGCGCACCTCTTCGGGCAATGCGGCGAACTGCTGGTCGAGCGCGGCGGGATCGAAGCCCTTGGCCTGCACCACCCGTTTCGCCACCGGCAGCCCCACTTCCGCCAGCGCATAGACGCCGGAGGCCGTGGCTGCCGCACCGCTCCACCCGCGCTCGTTGGCGCAGGCGGTGGTGGCATCGTTCAGCCCGCGCGTGACAGCCGCCGAATAGCGCGGCCGCTGACCGGCCGTGCCGAGGTTCCGCTCGACATCGGCAGCCAACTGCGCCTTCACCGCCGCATCGAGCTTCTGCCCGACGCAGATGATCGACGCCGGATCGGCCGGCGCCGCGAAGGCCGGGGTTGCGGTGGCAAGTGCAAGTGCTGCGGCAAGTATCAAACGCATCGTCTTCCTTACTCCACGCCCCCCGGCTGCTCGGCTCAGAGCATCGCCATTCCGCCGTTCACGTGCAAGGTCTGGCCCGTGACATAGGACGCTTCCTTGCTAGCGAGATAGACGACCGCTGCGCCGATATCCTCGCCCTCGCCCAGCTTTCCGGCAGGAATGCGGCCGAGCAGCGCCTCTTTCTGCGCATCGGGCAGAACATCGGTCATCGCCGACCGGATGAAGCCCGGCGCGACGCAGTTGACGGTGATGTTGCGGCTGGCCAGTTCCTGCGCGAGCGCCTTCGACATGCCGACCAGGCCGGCCTTGGACGCGGCATAGTTGGCCTGGCCCGGATTGCCGGTCGCGCCGACGATCGAGGTGATCGAGAGCATGCGGCCGAAGCGCGCCTTCATCATCGGCTTGGCGGCGGCGCGCATCAGGCGGAAGGCGGCTTCCAGATTGACCTGGATCACCTGCTCCCACTCCTCGTCCTTCATCCGCATCGCGAGATTGTCGCGGGTGACGCCGGCATTGTTGACGAGGATGTCGAGCTTGCCGCCCAGCGCTTCCACCGCCTGCGGAACGAGCGCGTCGACCGCGGCGCGATCGGAGAGGTTGCAGGTCAGCGCGACATGCTCGCCGCCCAGGCTCGCCCGGAAGGTTTCCAGCTTCTCGGCATTGGATCCGGACACCGCGAGCTTGGCGCCCTGCGCGGCGAGCGCCTTGGCGATCGCCGAACCGATGCCACCCGAGGCGCCGGTGACGAGCGCGGTCATGCCTGTGAGATCGAACATCGAAATCTTGTCCTCTTATTGGTTCACGCGAAGGCGCGAAGACGCGAAGGAATCATGGCCGTTGACGACCCGGCGAAGCCCCTCCTTGAGCGTCTCGCCACCGAAATTGATCAGCAGCCCAAGGGGCTGCTTGAGCAAACGAAGATAGGTAAGCACCTGCTTCCCATGCACGGGCGCGAGGCGCTCGACGGACTTGATTTCGACGAGAAGACAGCCGTCAACGATAAGATCAGCGCGGAATGCGCCTTCAAAGCGCAACCCTTCAAACTCGATGTCGATTGGGCATTGTTGGACGACACGATGTCCCCGCTCGACGAGCTTTGCTGCCAATATCGCTTCGTACACGCTTTCCAGCAGCCCAGGCCCAAGCGCCATGTGCAACTTGATCGATGCATCGATGATGTCGGCTGCAATTGCCTCGACGTCCTGCATCTTCGCGTCTTCGCGCCTTCGCGTGAAAAAATCAAAGCACCTTCATCAGCGCCTCGATATCGTCCATGCTCACCACGCTGGTCACGCCGGCATCGGGGGTGATGCGCTTGACCATGCCGCCGAGCACCTTGCCGCCCAGTTCGACGAAATCATGCACGCCTGCATCGAACATAGCCGACACCGATTCGCGCCAGCGGACCATGCCGGTCACCTGCTCGACGAGCAGCGTGCGGATCGTCGCCGGGTCGGCGACCGGCGCTGCCGTCACATTGGCATAGACCGGCACCAACGGCGCCTGGATCGCCACCTCGGCGAGCGCGGCGGCCATGGCGTCGGCGGCAGGCTGCATCAGCGGGCAGTGGAACGGTGCCGAAACCGGCAGCAGCAGCGCGCGCTTGGCGCCATGGTCCTTGGCGATCGCTACCGCACGCTCTATCGCCGCGCGCGCGCCCGAGATCACCACCTGCGTCGGATCATTGTCGTTGGCCACGGTGCACACTTCGCCCTCGGCCGCGGCATCGGCGATCGCCTGCGCCTTGACAAGGTCGGCACCCAACAGGGCGGCCATCGCCCCCTCGCCCACCGGTACCGCCGACTGCATCGCGTCGCCGCGCTTGCGCAGCAGCTTGGCCGTGGTCGGCAGGTCCAGCGCCCCGGCGGCGCACAGCGCGGTATATTCACCGAGCGAGTGGCCCGCGACGAAATCGGCCTTGTCGGCGAGGCGGATGCCGCCTTCCTTCTCCAGTACGCGCAGCACCGCGATGGCATTGGCCATGATCGCCGGCTGGGCGTTGGCGGTGAGCGTGAGGTCGCTCTCCGGGCCTTCGCTCATCAGCTTGAAGAGATGCTGGCCCAGCGCCTCGTCGACTTCCTGGAACACTTCGCGCGCGGCGGGGCTCGCTTCGGCCAAGGCCTTGCCCATGCCGACGGCCTGGCTACCCTGGCCGGGAAAAAGGAACGCGCGCATAACTTGTCTCCTGCGGAAGCGCCGTGAATGGCTGAGCGCGTTACGGCGAGACACGGCCCCGACGCAAGCCTGCCGCTCGGCTACCATCGTCACAAAGCCGCACGCGTCGAAAAACCGCGTGCCAAGCAAAACCTTGGCGCGCTTTAGGTTAATAGCCGTGTCAATCCGGGGCACCTGGTCGCATTTGACACAGGTAACCAAAGTCGTTGTCGTTGTTGAAGTTAAGCGCCACCCGTATCTTCCTCCTCAAGTTGATCAGTATGACAGCGGGAGGACTTGGAATGAAGTTGAAGACGATTCTGGCCGGAGCGGCCATCCTGACGGCAGCGGCACCTTGCGCCGCGAATGCATCGGTGATCGTGCTCGGCAAGTGCAGCTCGGTCGCATCGTCTAGCGGCTGCCTGTTCGCCGGCAACATCAACGGCAACGACAATGTGCTGAACCCGAACAGCTACAAGCAGGCGCAGCTCGTCTACAACGTCTATAACAATTTCGTGCCGAGCGCGCAGCCGAACATCACGCTCAACTATCTGTTCGACACCAGCAGCACCTCCGGCCTGATCACGGGCGCCAACACCGGATCGGGCACCTGGTCGACGCCGGGTTATGTCATCGACTATATGGCGGTGAAGGCGGGCAACTATTTCACGCTCTACAAGATCGCCGATCTCAGCAGCGGCAGCTGGAGCACGATGGACATCCCGCACGGCAAGAACCTGAAGGACCTGTCGCACATCGTGTTCTTCGGCTCCGAGGCGGTGGCCGGGGTGCCCGAGCCGGCGACCTGGGGCATGATGATCGCCGGCGTCGGCATGGCCGGGGGCGCGCTGCGCCGCCGCCGCGCCCGCCAGCAGCTGCGCTTCGCCGCCGCCTGATTGCGCTTGCAACCGCCCCCGCTTTTGCGTAAGGGCGAACGATCGGAGCGGAGCAGCAATGCGTCCGCTCCGTTTGCTTTATCGAGACGACAGCCGGAGGGGCGACCGCATGGGGCGGCGTCAGCGATCGGCCAACAGGAAGAGAACCCAATGGCTCTGTACGAGCATGTGTTCCTTGCGCGCCAGGATCTGGCACAGGCGCAAGTGGACGCGCTGGCGGAAACCGCCACCAAGATCATCGAAGACAACAACGGCAAGGTCGTCAAGACCGAGACCTGGGGTCTTCGCAGCCTCGCCTATCGCATCGCGAAGAACCGCAAGGCGCATTACGTGATGCTCGAAATCGACGCGCCGGCCGGCGTGGTCGCCGAGCTGGAGCGCCAGACGCAGATCAACGAAGACGTGATCCGCTACATGACCGTCAAGGTTGACGGCCACGAAGCTGGTCCCTCGGTGATGATGCGCAAGGGCGACCGCGAGCGCCGCGGCCGTCGTGACCGCGATGGCAATTTCGAAGGCGAATAAGGAGCGTATAGACCATGGCACGACCCTTTTTCCGCCGCCGCAAGAGCTGCCCCTTCTCCGCGAAGGATGCGCCCCGGATCGACTATAAGGACGTCCGCCTGCTGCAGGGCTTCGTCTCCGAGCGCGGCAAGATCGTCCCCTCGCGCATCACTTCGGTGAGCGCGAAGAAGCAGCGCGAGCTGGCCCAGGCCATCAAGCGCGCTCGTCACCTGGGCCTGCTGCCCTACATCGTTAAGTAAGGAGCGGATCCATGGACGTCATTCTGCTGGAGCGCGTTGAGAAGCTCGGCCACATCGGCGACGTGGTGAAGGTGAAGGACGGCTTTGCCCGTAACTTCCTCCTGCCGCGCAAGAAGGCGCTGCGCGCCAACGAAGCCAACCGCAAGGTCTTCGAAGCCAATCGCGAGCGCATCGAGTCCGAGAACGCGACCCGTCGCGTCGAGGCCGAGAAGGAATCGAAGACGCTCGAGGGCGTTTCGGTGACCCTGATCCGCCAGGCGTCGAACGTCGGCCAGCTGTACGGCTCGGTTGCGGTGCGCGACCTGGTCGACGTGCTGACCGCCGACGGCCACAAGGTCAACAAGGCGCAGATCGTGCTCGACCGTCCGATCAAGGCGATCGGCGTGTACGAAGTCCGCGTTGCGCTGCACCCGGAAGTCGCGGTGACCATCAAGGTCAACGTCGCACGTTCGCCGGAAGAAGCCGAGATGCAGGCGCAGGGCGTCGACGTCATGTCGGCGATGTTCGAGCGCGAAGAGACCGGCTTCACCGAGGACTATGATCCCAACGCCGAGCCGGGCGAGATCGCGACCGAAGCCCCCGCCGCGGAAGACGCGCAGGGCTGAGTCGAGCGACTCTACCAACAAGGCAGGGGCCGTACCGAGCGATCGGTGCGGCCCTTTCCTTTTGGCCAGTGGAAACGTGCCACACCTGTCCTGAAATCGGCTGGAGAAGCCGTTTACTTCCCCTCGATTCCGCTAGTGTACGAAAATCCGCAGGCGTACCGCGTGGCACCCCGAATCGGTCGGGGCACGGAGACCTGCAAGTGGAGCAGCAAGCGAGCGACGGGCTTGATCCCGCGCATCCGCATCAGGAAAAGTTCGCCGCGCTGGCGGTCGGCGCGATCGGCGTGGTGTTCGGCGACATCGGCACGTCGCCGCTCTATTCGCTCAAGGAAAGCTTCATCGGCCACCACAAGCTGGCCCTGGATCCGGCGCATATCTACGGGGTGCTGTCGCTGATCTTCTGGACGATGACCTCGATCGTCACGATCAAATATGTCGCGCTGATCCTGCGCGCCGACAACAAGGGCGAAGGCGGCAGCCTGGCGCTGCTCGCCCTGATCACCCGCAAGATGGGCGACACCCGCTGGCGCGTCGCGATCACCATGACCGGCGTGATTGCCACGGCGCTCTTCTATGGCGACGCGATCATCACGCCCGCGATCTCGGTGCTGTCGGCGGTAGAGGGCCTCACCACCGTCGAGGCGGGCTTCACGCCGCTGGTGCTGCCGGTGACGGTGGCGATCCTGGTCGCGCTGTTCGCCATCCAGGCACGCGGCACTGCGGCGGTGGGCAAGCTGTTCGGGCCGGTAATGCTCGTCTATTTCGCGGTCATCGCAATCCTCGGCGTCCGCGGCATCATCGCCGCGCCCGAAATCCTGTGGGCGCTGAACCCCTGGTATGCGGTCAAGTTCTTCCTGCTCGATCCCAGCCTCGCCTTCCTGGCGCTGGGATCGGTGGTGCTGGCGGTGACCGGGGCCGAGGCGCTCTATGCCGACATGGGCCATTTCGGCCGGCGCGCGATCATGGTGTCGTGGCTTTACGTCGCCTTTCCGTGCCTGATGCTCAACTATCTCGGCCAGTCGGCGCTGATCCTGCGCAACCCGGCGATGATCGAGAATCCCTTCTTCCTGATGGCGCCGGACTGGGCGCGCCTGCCGCTCGTCATCCTCGCCACCATGGCGACGGTGATCGCCAGCCAGGCGGTGATCTCGGGCGCCTTCTCGGTTTCGCAACAGGCGGTGCAGCTCGGCTTCCTGCCGCGGCTGCGCATCCTCCACACCAGCGCCAAGGCGGCAGGGCAGATCTATGTGCCGCTGGTCAATTGGGGCCTGCTGGTGATGGTAGTGCTGCTGGCGCTCGGCTTCCGCAGCTCGAGCAACCTCGCCTCCGCCTACGGCATCGCGGTGACCGGCACGATGTTCATCACCGCCTGCATGCTCGGCGTGCTGACCTTTGCCGTGTGGAAGTGGAACAAGCTGCTCGCCGGCCTCGTCACCGGCATCTTCCTGCTGATCGACGGCGCCTATTTCGCCTCGAACATCACCAAGATCCCCGATGGCGGCTGGTTCCCGCTGCTGGTGGCGGCCGTGGCCTTCGTGCTGCTGACCACCTGGTCGCGTGGGCGGCGGCTGGTGCTCGCGCGGCTGCAGGAAGGGGCGATGCCGATCGCGCTGTTCATCCGCTCCGCCGCGCAGACCGCGACGCGGGTGAAGGGCACCGCGGTGTTCCTCACCTCGACGCCGGACAGCATCCCCCCTGCCCTGCTCCACAACCTCAAGCACAACAAGGTGCTGCACGAGCGGATCGTGCTGCTCACCGTCGCGATCGAGCAGGTTCCGCATGTCCGCGGCGCCGAGTGCACGTCGATGGAGCCGCTCGGCGACGGCTTCTTCCGCGTCGTGCTCCACTATGGCTTCATGGACGAGGTCGACGTGCCCATGGCGCTGGCGGCGATTCAGGAGTGCGGCGCGCCGTTCCGCCCGATGGAAACCAGCTACTTCCTCGCTCGCCAGACGCTGCTGCCCTCCTCGCGCCCCGGCATGGCAATCTGGCGCGAGAAGCTGTTCGCCTGGATGGTGCGCAATGCCGAAAGCGCGATGGAGTTCTTCAAGCTGCCCACCAATCGCGTCGTCGAACTCGGCAGCCAGCTGGAAATCTGAGCAAAAAAATGGGGCGGCATCCGCGAGGGAAGCCGCCCCAGGTCTTCGGGGTGTGTTCGTTCAGCCGGCGAGGACCGCGGTCTTGCCGCTGGCGCCCTGGACATCGACCGGCGATCCGCCCGCGCGGCGGCGCTGCAGCCAGTCCTTCAGCAGCTCGGCGCAGCTGTGATCGACCGCGTCGAGCCGCGACACGTCGAGCAGCACCGACTTGCCGCCGGGGACCGACTCCAGCCGGTCGGAAAGCTTGGGCAGCGTGATGAAGGTCGCCGAGCCCGCCAGCGCGATCCGGTGTTCGCCCGCTTCCTCCTGCTGGTCGACTTTGAGACCGAGGCGGCGGAGGTTGGGCACCAGCTCGAGCAGCGACAGCGCGATGCCGACCAGCACGCCGGTGAGCAGGTCCTGGGTCACGACAAGCGCGCAGGTCACCGCCCAGATCGCCGCCGGCAGGACGCCATAGGTCCCGAACAGGTGGCGGACATGCTTGAGGTTGACCAGCTTGGCACCGGTCACCACCAGCACCGCACCCAGCGCCGCCATCGGGATCTCGCGCAGCAGCCAGGGCAGCAGCGCGACGAAGCCGAGGATCCAGGCGCCGTGCAGGATCGCCGACAGACGCGTCTGCGCGCCGGCCTGGACGTTGGCCGAGCTGCGGACGATCACGCCGGTCATCGGCAGCGCGCCGGCAACGCCGCACAGCAGGTTGCCGATGCCCTGCGCACGCAGTTCCTTGTTGTAGTTGGTCCGCACACCGTCATGCATGCGATCGACCGCGGCGGCCGAAAGCAAAGTTTCGGCGCTGGCGATGAAGGCGAGTGCGATCGCAGCGGTGATCACGCCCGGGTCCATCCACTTGGCGAGGAAGCCGTTCTCCGGCAGCGCGATCGCCGAGACGATGTTCGAGGGCACGGTGACGCGGGTCACGTCGAGCCCGAGGCTGAACGCCACCAGCGTCGCTGCGACCACGCCGACCAGCGCGCCGGGGACGAGCTTCACGGCAGCCGGCTTGAACTTGTCCCAGCCGAGCATCGTGACGATCGTCAGCAGGCCCAGCCCCAGCGCCATTTCGGCGGCGGCGAGATCGGTGGAGAGGCCCAGCACGCGGCCGGGCATCGCGGCCAGATTGGCAAGCCCGTTCGATAGCGGCTTCGCATCGAACAGCACGTGATATTGGCCGACGACGATCAGGATGCCGATGCCGGCAAGCATGCCGTGCACCACGGCTGGCGAGATCGCACGGAACCAGCCGCCGACGCGCAGCACGCCCGCGACTACCTGGATGGCGCCGGCGAGGATCAGGATCGGCCCCAGCGCGGACAGGCCCTGCTCACGCACCAGTTCGAACACGATGACGGCAAGGCCGGCCGCCGGGCCGCTCACCTGGAGCGGCGAACCGGCGAGCAGGCCGACGACCAGGCCACCGATGATGCCGGTGACCAGGCCCTTCTCAGGCGGCACGCCCGAGGCGATGGCGATGCCCATGCAGAGCGGCATCGCCACGAGGAACACGACGATCGACGCCGTGAAGTCGCGCACGAAGCTCTTGGGCTTCGGTGCTTCCGCGACCGTGCTCATTCGGCTGCCTCCGCATAGGCGATGTCGCGGGCCAGCCGCTGGCCGGCGGGCAGCGCCACCGGCATCGGGCGATCCTCGCGGATCGGCATGAAGCGCCCGGTCTCGCCGTCGAGGCCGAGCACCATCCCGGCGCCGATATCGACGAACCAGCCGTGCAGCGCGATCTCGCCGCGCGCGATGCCCGCCGCAACCGATGGGTGGGTGCGCAGGTGAGCGAGCTGGACCACGACATTCTCAAGCGCGGCGGTGCGGACCGCATCGGCGCCTTCCAGATTGTCATAGCCGCCGTCGACGACGCACTTGGCGGCATGGCTGTGGCGCAGCCAGGCAGTGACGTTCGGCATGCCTTCGAGCATTTCCGGGTTCATCAGCGCCTTCATCGCGCCGCAGTCCGAATGGCCGCAGACGATGATGTCGCGCACCCCCAGCGCTGCCACGGCATATTCGACGGTCGAGGACACGCCGCCATTCTGGGTGGCGAAGGGCGGCACGATGTTGCCGGCGTTACGGCAGACGAACAGGTCGCCCGGGTTCGCCTGGATGATGTGCTCGGGCACCACGCGCGAATCGGCGCAGGAGATCATCAGCGCCTTCGGGCTCTGCCCGTGCGCGGCGAGCTTGGAATAGAGGGCGTGCTGGTTCGGGAAGACCTGCTTCTCGAAATCGACGACGCGTCCGATCACTTCGTTCACGGCTTGCTCCTGTAACGCACCCGCGGCGCGGGCATCTCTTCAGGAATGCAAACTACCGGTCGCCATTTGCTGCATCGCGGCGCGTTCGTAAGAAAACGTTGCTAAGCCATTGGCCCGTCGCGCGGCAGGAGGATTTCGGCGCAGAGCCCTCCGCCCTCGCGGTTGGCCAGCCGGAAGCTGCCGCCCTCGGCTTCCGCGGCGCGCGCTACGATCGACAGGCCAAGCCCGAAGCCCACGGTGTCGCGGGAGCGTGCCGCGTCGAGCCGCACGAAGGGCTGCATGACGCGCTGGAGATCCGCTTCGGGAATGCCGGGCCCCTTGTCCTCGACGCGGATTGCCACCGCACCGTCGACCGGCACCAGCCGGATGCAGCACTGGCCGGCGTAATGGACGGCGTTGTCGACGAGGTTGTTGAGCGCGCGCTTCAGCATCAGTGGGCGCAGGACATGCTCGAAATGGTCCGGGCCGTCATATTCGACATCACGGCCGTGATCGGCATTGTCGTCCGCGATGGTCGCGCACAGCACCGCGAGGTCGACCCGCGCAGGCGTCTCCTTGTCGCCTTCGCCGCCGAGAAAGGCGAGCAGTGACGAAATCATCGCCTCCATCTCGGTGATGTCGGTCTCGACCGCAGCGTGGACGTCGGGATCGGCGATGGCGTCGGCGCGCAGGCGTAGCCGGGCAAGCGGCGTGCGCATGTCGTGACCGACGGCTGCGAGCGCCTGGGTGCGATCGGCGATCAGCCGGTGGATGCGGTCCTGCATCCGGTTGAACGCGCTGATCACGCGGCGCAGCTCCTTGGGCCCGGCCTCCTCGACTTCAAGGATGGTGCCGGTGCCGAAGCGATCGGCCGCCACCGCCAGCCGGCGCATCGGCAGCAGCATGCGCCGGAGCAGGATGCCGCTGATCAGGATCAGCGCCAGCGCCGGCGCCAGCGCCAGCAGTATCCGCGATAGGCCGAGATCGGCGGCATGGACATGCTCGCGCGTTCGGAAATACATCCAGCTGCCGTCGGGCATCGGCACCGCGCCAACGATCAGCGCCTTGCTCCCCTGCGAGGTGAGCCGCAGCCGCAGCCCGTTGGAGGCGAGCGTCGGCTCCCACAGCACTACCTGCTCGTACAGCCGATCGAGATCGGGCTGCTCGCGCAGGCCGTTGGGCAGCTGCGGCATCCAGCGCACTTCATAGCGCGACGTGGTGAATTCGAGCGCCAGCTGCTCGCGCCGCGCGGGCGGCTGCTCGGCAAGCAGCTTGCGGGCGATCACCAGATGCTCGGCGAGGCGCCGCGCCTCGTCGTCGCGCACCGCGAACTGGCTGGCGCGCTCGTAGAGCAGAGTCGATACGGCGAATTCGATCAGGATGGTCAGCAGCAGGATCGCGAAGACCTGCCCGATCAGCCCGGAGGGACGCTTGAGAAACGCCCTCAACTGCGCGTCACGGGCACGTTGAGCGTGTAGCCGATGCCGCGCACGGTCACGATCGGCGCCTGGTGGCCGGCATCGGAGAGCTTGCGCCGCAGCCGGCTGACCAGGACGTCGATGCTGCGATCCGAGCTGTCGCCCAACCGGGTGCGCGAGAGTTCGATCAGCCGCTCGCGCGAAATCACGCGGCCCGAATGGTCGCACAGCGTGACCAGCAGGTCGAATTCGGCCCCGGTCAGGTCGACCACTGCACCGGTCGGCGACAGCAGCTCGCGGCGCGGCAGGTTGACCGTCCAGCCGTCGAACTGGATTTCGCCCTTGGGCCGCTCGGCGGCATCGCGCTCGCCAGCACCCCGGCGGAGTACCGCGCGCACCCGCGCGACCAGCTCGCGCGTGCCGAAGGGCTTGGGGAGATAATCGTCGGCGCCCAGCTCGAGCCCGACGACGCGATCGGTCTCGCTGCCCTTGGCCGAGATGAAGATGATCGGCACCGAGCTCTTCTGTCGGAGCGCGCGGCACAGATCGATGCCACTGGTGCCGGGAAGCATCACGTCGAGCAGCACCAGATCCACCGGCCCCTGTTCCAGCGCCAGCCACATCTCCGGCGCGGAGGAGGCCGGGCGCACCGTATAGCCGTTTTCCTGGAGCGCGCGGGCGGTCAGCGTGCGCAGCTGGGGATCATCCTCGACCAGTACGATCGTGGGGAGGCTCAGCGGGGGTTCACCTGCATACATCGCGCAGAAATCTAGGGACGGCGGTCCGGAGGGTCAACGTCGCCCCGCCGCATTGCGGCGTGACGGGGGTCACGCGCAGCGCGTTTCGGGGGCGATACAAGGCGCCATATCGTGGGGAAATTATCATGCAGATGCCGCGCCTCCATCGTTCCGTCCTGCCCGGTCGCGCGCGTGCGAATCGCGGCGCGCTTGCGGCCATCGAGCTCGAAGGCCTGAGCCAGACTATGGCCCCATCCCGCGATGATTCGGCGTTCGGTCCGCGCCATCTGCTCGCCGCGCTCGACGGCCTTTCGGCAGCAGTGATCGAGGCGACCGGAAGCTGGGCGTTTCTCACTGCCGAGCGGATCCAGCTGATCGACGCGGCCCACAAGCTCGCCTGGCTGCTGGTCCGCGTGAACCGCAGCGAGGCGGTGATCGCCCGCGCCGCCGATCTCGCCGGCACCACCCGCGCCATCGCCTCCGCCACCTACAGGCTGCGCGCGGTGCAGGAACTGGGCGAAGGCGCCGATGCGATCCAGCCGCTGTTCGACCTGATCGTCCGCATCGACCAGCTGCTGCCACGGACCGCCCAGCTCTACCAATAAGAGCGCGCGCGGCGCTGGCATATCGCCGGCAGCGCGGCTAGAGGGACGGCGAAGGTTCTACCTTCGAACCCATGCCGGTGCCCGCTTGCGGGCGAGAAGGGAATGCGGTGCGGGCGCCTCGGCGTCCAAGGCCGCAGCTGCCCCTGCAACTGTAAGCGGAGAGCGGCCGGGCACTGGCCATTGGGAGCAATCCCGAGAAGGCGCCCCCACCGCAATGACCCGCGAGCCAGGAGACCTGCCGGCACGGGGTCGCTCACGCCTGGTCCAGGGTGCGGCCGCGGCGCGGAATCCTCCGTTCGAGCGACAAGAACATACCGGGCGCGCCATCGTGCGTCCGGTCGATTGTCATTGCAGGAACGGGGCGACGGACGTGCACATCCATTCTATCCTCACGCGCAGCACTGGCGCGGCATGATCGATCTTTCGAGCGTCGCCGCCTTCGATCGCGCGCTGGCCTCGCTGCCGGCAGCCGACCCCGTAGCCGCCGATGCCGCGAGGAAACGCCAGCAGCAGCTCACCAAGCCGCCGGGCTCGCTGGGGAAGCTCGAGGACCTCGCCATCTTCCTCGCCGGCTGGCAGGGCCGCGAGCGCCCCTCGATGGACGCCGCGCGCGCGGTGATCTTCGCCGGCAACCACGGCGTCGCCGCGCAGGGTGTCAGCGCCTTTCCGCCCGAGGTGACCGCGCAGATGGTCGCCAATTTCGCGGCGGGTGGTGCGGCGATCAATGCGCTGACCGGCGTGATCGGGATGCGGCTCGACGTCGTCGCGCTCGATCTCGACCGCCCCACCCGCGATTTCACCACCGGCCCGGCCATGGACGAGGCAGAGTGCCTCAATGCGCTTCGGCAAGGCGCTGCTGTGGTAACCGCCGATACCGACCTGCTGCTGCTCGGCGAGATGGGCATCGCCAACTCGACTGCGGCAGCGGCTTTGTGCCTGCGCAGCTTCGGGGGCACACCGGCGGACTGGGTGGGCCCCGGCACCGGGCTCGACGCGCATGGCGTCGGCCGCAAGGGCGCGGTGATCGCCCGCGCGATCGAGCTTCATGCGGAGGCGCCGCACACGCCGTTCGAAACGCTGCGGCGGCTGGGCGGCCGCGAACTGGCGGCGATCGCGGGGGCGGTGCTCGCCGCGCGCCATGCGGGCGTGCCGGTGCTGCTCGACGGCTTCATCTGCTGCGCGTCGCTCGCGCCGCTGGCCGCGGCCGCGCCCGCGATCATCGACCACTGCATCGCCGGCCATTGCTCGGCCGAGCCCGGCCATGCGCGGCTGCTGGCGCGGCTGGGGCTGGAGCCGCTGCTCCGCCTAGACATGCGGCTGGGCGAAGGCAGCGGCGCAGCGGTGGCGGCGGCGGTGCTGCGCTCGGCGCTCGCCGCGCATAACGGCATGGCGACCTTCGCCGAGGCAGGCGTCGCGGGCGGCGCATGAGCGGCATCGTCCTCCACCTCCTGCGCCACGGCATCACCGAGGCCGAAGGTCGGCTGATCGGCCGCACCGATGCGCAGCCGCTCGCGGAGGGTGTGGAGGCTTGCGTTGCGCGTGCGGCGGGGCTGGCGGTGGAGACGGTGCTGCACTCGGGTCTCGCCCGCAGCGCGGTGCCCGCACGGCCCATCGCCGACGCGATGGCCCTGGAAGCGCGCGAAGACGCCCGCTGGCGCGAACTCGATTTCGGCGCGTGGGACGGGTTGTCCTTCGACGCGATCGACGCCGACGCGCTTGCCGCATTCCAGGCCGAGCCGGCCCGGCATACTCCGCCGGGCGGCGAAACCTGGCCGGCGCTCGTCGCGCGGGTCGACGAAGCGCTCGGCACGATCGATCGCCCGACGCTCGTCGTCACCCATGGCGGCGCGATGCGGGCGGCACTCGCCAGCCTGTGCGCCCTCGACTTTCCCCAACTCTGGAACATCGCCCTGCCCCATGCCGCGCTGCTGAGCCTGCGCGTCTGGCCCGGCACCCCGCGCGTCGGCCAGATCATCGGACTCGTGACATGAAAGAATTCGTCCTCGCCCTCCAGTTCCTGACCCGCCTGCCGCTGCCCGCCATCAAGGCCGACGACGCCACGTTCGTCCGCTCGATGCGCTGGTTCCCCGCGGCAGGGCTGGTCGTCGGGTTGGTCCTGCTGGTCGGCTTGTGGCTCGGCAACCTGCTCGATCCCTGGACGGGCGCACTGTTCGGTCTGGCGGCGTGGGTGGGCATCACCGGCGCGCTGCACCTCGACGGGCTCGCCGACCTCGCCGATGCGAGCGGGGCGCTGCACAAGGGGCGCGAGCGGCTGCGCGAGGTGCTCGCCGACCCGCATGTCGGCAGCTTCGGCGTCGTGGCGATCGGGCTGCAATTGCTCGCCAAGCTGGTGCTGCTCCACGCGCTATTGGCGAGCCCCGGCTGGTGGACCATCCTGTTCGTGCCCGCCGCCGCGCGGTTCGGGCCATTGGTATGGACCCGCTGGCTACCGCCGCTGCACGAGGGGCTGGCCAGCCGCTTCCGCAACGCCGTCCGCCCCGCCGACCTGATCGTCTGGCTGGTGCTGCTCGCCTTCGCCGCGGCGCTTGCCGCACCGGCACTGATTGCCGCGCCGCTGCTGATCGCCGCCTGGGGCTGGCGGGTCCAGCGCCTGCTCGGCGGCATTTCGGGGGATGGGCACGGCGCGGGCATCGAACTGGTCGAGACCGGCCTGTTGCTGGCGCTGGTGATCGCGCCGCATCTCCTGTGAGCGATCCGCTGCTCCACCATGGCGGCAACCTCGCCGCCGCCCGCGCGCGGTTCGGCGACGGGACCTGGCTCGACCTTTCTACCGGCATCAACCCGGTGCCGTGGCGGGTGCCTGAGGACCTCGCAGTCGACCTCGGCCCGTTGCCCGATCCGTCGCTGCTGGCCGATCTCGAAGCGGCGGCGGCCGCTCATTTCGGCGTGGCGCCGGACCATGTCTGCGCCATCCCCGGGAGCGAAATGGGGCTGCGGCTGCTGGGCCCGGTGCTGGGCGGCCGCGCCTGCCATCATGTGCCGGGCTATCGCACGCACGGCGCAGCCTTCGCCGACAGCCTGCCGCTGACCACCGACACCCCCGTGCCGGGCGACGCGGCGCTGCTCCTCGCCAACCCGAACAACCCCTGCGGCACCCTGCGCGACCGGGCTGCGCTGGAGGCGCTGCTGGCCGAGCGCACCGCCGCGGGTGGATGGCTGATCGTCGACGAAGCCTTTGCCGATGCGCACCCGGAGGCGAGCATCGCACCGCTGGTGGACGACGCGCGGAAGCTGATCGTCTTCCGCTCGTTCGGCAAATTCTTTGGGCTCGCCGGGCTTCGGCTCGGCTTCGTCCTTGCCCCGCGCCCGGTCCTCGCCCGCTATCGCGCGCTGCTCGGCGACTGGCCGATCGACGCGACGGCGCTGGCAATCGGCACCCGCGCCTATCGCGACCGGGCGTGGATCGATGCAACGCGGACTTCGCTTGCAGACCGAGCGGCGACCTTCGACCGACTGCTCGAAACGCACGGCCTCTCGCCCGAGGGGCAGTCGCCGCTGTTCCGGCTGGTAGCCCACCCCGACGCCGCAGCGATCTTCGAGCGACTGGCCCGCGCGCACATCCTCGTCCGGCCGTTCGACTATGCGCGGCACTGGCTACGCTTCGGCGTCCCCGCCGACGACGCAGCGCTGGACCGTGTCGACCGGGCACTCCGCCATGGCTGAGCCGGTCGCGCTCGCCGCGCTGGCGCTGGAGGCGGCGGCCGGCTGGCCGGCCTGGCTCTATGCGCGGATCGGACACCCGGTCGGCGCCTTCGCGCGGCTGATCGCCACTTGCGAGCGCCGCTGGAACCGGCCCGAGGCTCCGGAGCAGCGCCGCCGGCTGCTCGGCGTCGTGACGGTGTTGCTCCTCCTGTTGGTCGCGATTGGGGCCGGCCTCGCGATCAACGCCGTGGCGGCGCATTCCTCCTTCGGTTGGCTGGTGCTGGTCGTCGCGGCGTTTCCCGGCCTCGCCCAGCACAGCCTCTATGTCCATGTTCGCCCCGTCGCGGCAGCATTGGCGCGCGGCGACGTGGCAACAGCGCGCACGGCAG
This sequence comes from Sphingomonas sp. NFR04, assembly GCF_900114095.1. GTDB lineage: Bacteria > Pseudomonadota > Alphaproteobacteria > Sphingomonadales > Sphingomonadaceae > Sphingomonas. Next base: position 476,465 of record NZ_FORV01000002.1, read on the forward strand.
TCGGTTATATCGTCGGCCGCGATACTGCAGGGCTCGATGCTCCGAGCGTTGGCCGGGCCGCGATCGAAAGTCTCGCCGAGAGCTTCTGCGACGGCATCGTCGCGCCCCTCTTCTGGCTGCTCGTCGCCGGTCTGCCGGGCCTGTGGGCATACAAGGCGATCAACTCCGCCGACAGCCTGATCGGCCACCGCGAGCCGCGCTGGCGCGCCTTTGGCTGGGCGGCGGCGCGAACCGACGACCTGCTCAATCTGCTGCCTGCCAGACTGTCCGGGGTACTGCTCTGCCTCGCCGGTGGGCGCGGATGGCGGACGCTGTGGCGCGACGCCGGCAAGCACGCCTCGCCCAACGCCGGCTGGCCCGAAGCGGCAATGGCCGGGGCGCTGCGCCTGCGGCTGGCGGGACCCATCTCCTATGACGGCGTGGTCGCCGACAAGCCGTGGATCGGCGACGGCCGGGGCGAGGCGACCGCGCACGACATCCACCGCGCGCTCGCCCTCTATGTCCGCGCCTGCGGGCTGCTATGGATCCTCGCGGGAGGGATCGCATGGCTGCGCTGATGCTGCAGGGGACCGGCTCGGACGTCGGCAAGTCGGTGCTCGTCGCCGGGCTTTGCCGCGCGGTCGTTAATCGGGGCCTCCGCGTCCGGCCGTTCAAGCCGCAGAACATGTCGAACAACGCCGCGGTGACCGAGGATGGCGGCGAGATCGGCCGCGCCCAGGCGCTCCAGGCGCTCGCCTGCCGGGTGGCGCCGCATACCGACATGAACCCGGTGCTGCTCAAGCCCGAGGCCGATCGCACCTCGCAACTGGTGGTGCACGGCAAGGTGCGCGGCACGCTCCATGCCGGCAACTATCGCGAGGCACGCAAGGCGCTACTCGGCGAGGTGCTGACCAGCTATCGCCGCCTCGCCGCCAACTGCGACCTGGTGCTGGTGGAAGGCGCCGGCTCGCCCGCCGAGATCAACCTGCGTGCAGGCGACATCGCCAATATGGGGTTCGCGCGCGCCGCGAACGTGCCCGTGATCCTGGTCGGCGACATCGACCGCGGCGGGGTGATCGCGGCGGTAGTCGGCACCCGCGCGGTGCTCAATCCCGAGGATGCCGCGATGATCCGGGGCTTCCTGATCAACAAGTTCCGCGGCGATCCTGCGCTTTTCTCTGATGGCTATGCGCAGATCGAAGAGCGCTCCGGCTGGCGCGGCTATGGCCTGATCCCCTGGCTGCGCGACGCATCGCGGCTGCCGAGCGAGGATGCGGTGGTGCTCGAGCGCAACCTGAAGGCGGAGGGCGGACGCATGCTGATCGCCTGCCCGATGCTGCCCCGAATCGCCAATTTCGACGATCTCGATCCGCTCAAGCTCGAACCCGGCGTCACGCTCGCGATGATCCCGCCGGGCAAGCCGCTGCCCGGCGACGCGGCGCTCGTCATCCTGCCGGGCTCCAAAGCGACCATCGCCGATCTCGCTGCCTTGCGCGAACAAGGCTGGGACATCGACCTGATCGCCCATCACCGTCGCGGCGGCGCGATCCTCGGCATCTGCGGCGGCTACCAGATCCTCGGTCGCACCATCGCCGACCCGCACGGGATCGAAGGCCCGGCCGGCAGTGCCCCAGGGCTCGGCCTGCTCGACGTGGATACCGAACTCACCCGCGAGAAGGCGCTGCGCCCGGCACAGGGCACCGTGCTCGGCGCCGAGATCCGCGGATACGAGATGCACATGGGCGTCACCACCGGCCCGGACACCGCCCAGCCCTTCGCGACGCTCGATAGCGGCTCGGACGGCGCCATCGCGCAGGACGGCCGCGTACTCGGTACCTATCTCCACGGCCTGTTCGCCAGCACCGAACTACGGCGCACACTGCTGGCGCGGATCGGCATCGCCTCGACCGGCATCGACTATGCCGCTTCGGTCGATGCGGCGCTCGATGCGATCGCGGCCGAGCTGGAAACCCATGTCGACATCCCCGCGCTGATCGCGCTCGCCCAGGAAGCCTCCGCATGACCAGCTTGTTCGTTCTCGGCGGCGCCCGTTCGGGCAAGAGCCGCTATGCCCAGACCCGCGCCGAGTCCCTCCCCGGTGAGCTGCTCTATCTCGCCACCGCCCAAGCGTTCGACGCGGAAATGGAGGAGCGCATCGCGCACCATCAGGCCGATCGCGGTCCGCGCTGGTCGACACTCGACGTGCCGCTCGATCTGCCCGCCGCGATCCTTGCCAATGCGGCGATCGAGCGCGTGTTGCTGGTCGACTGTCTCACGCTCTGGACCTCGAACCTGATGTTCGCCGAACGCGACCTCGATGCGGAGACCGAAGCCCTAGCTTCCGCGGTGACGCAGGCGGCAGGGCCGGTAGTCCTCGTGGCCAACGAAGTCGGCCTCGGCATTGTGCCCGACAACGCCCTCGCCCGCCGCTTTCGAGACGCCGCCGGGCGGATCAACCAGGCGATCGCCGCGGCAGCGGACGAAGTGCAGTTCATCGCGGCAGGTCTTCCACTGCGGATGAAATAGGCGGCAGTTGACGTATCTGGAGCGGCAACGCGCTGCGCGTGCTGCAGGCTGCGGAGGATTGGGGGCCGCGCGTCGCGGATAAAAATGGCGCGGCATACGAGCGGAGAGCTTGACCAATTTAGTTAGCGTCCTAACTAACGCCCCTCATGGCCGATCGGCAATCCCTGGAGCGCGCGCTTGCGACGCGCATGAACCCCGTGTCGCGGGCGTGGCAGCGGCTTGCCGATGCGGCGCTGGCGTCGCTCGACATTTCCAGCTCGACCGGCTGGCCGCTCGTCTATCTTCAGCGGCTCGGCGAGAACACGCGGCAGGCGGACCTCGCCCGCGCAGTCGGGGTGACCGAAGCCTCGCTGGTCCGGACGCTCCACGCACTGGAGGATGCCGGCCTTGTCGAGCGCATCGCCGACCCGCGCGATCGCCGCGCCAACACCCTGCGACTGACAAATTCGGGCGTTTCGCTTGCGTCACGGATCGACACGCGGCTCGCCGCGTTGCGCAGCGAGTTGCTCGATGGGGTGAGTGACGAAGCGCTGGAGACGACCTTGGCGGTACTCGATCATCTGGCGGCGCGCCTTGCCGAACGGCGGCCGCAGCCATGACCGATCGCTGGGGCATCGACGCCGCCGTCTTCTCGCTCAAATCCTACGCGGCGGGGATGCTCGCCATCTATTTGGCGCTGTCGATCGGGCTCGACCGGCCCTATTGGTCGTTCCTCACCGCCTATATCGTCGCGCAGCCGCTGGCGGGCGCGGTGCTATCCAAGGCGCTCTTCCGCGTGATCGGCACGGTTGTCGGCGCCGGGGTGGCGGTGGCGATGGTCCCGCCGCTGATCAACACGCCCGAGTTGCTGGTGCTCGCCATCTCGGCGTGGCTGGCGCTGTGCGTGTTCGTCTCGCTGCTCGACCGGACGCCGCGCTCCTACATGTTCGTGCTGGCGGGCTACAGCGCCGTGCTGATCGTGCTGCCGAGCGTCGACACGCCGGGCACCATCTTCACCGTGGCGAGCCTGCGGGTGCAGGAGATCACCCTCGGCATCCTCTGCGGCAGCCTGGTCCACGGCGTGGTGTTCCCGCGCTCTGTCGCCGCCTTCCTGATCACCCGTGTCTCGACCATCCTCAAGGATGCCGAGCGCTGGTCGCACGATTCGATCGCGCTGGAGCCGGTGGCCGGGGTGGACGCGGAGCGCCGCCGCCTCGCCGCCGACATCACCGAGCTCCACCAGCTCTCGATCCACCTGCCCTACGAGACCGCGCGGACCGCCCCGCGCGTTCGCACGGTGCGTGCGCTGCAGGACCAGCTGTCGCTGCTGATGCCGCTGGGCGCTGCGGTCGACGACCGCACGGTGCAGCTGCTCGCCCATGGCGGGCTGCCGCAGGACGTGGCCGCGCTGCTGGTCGATACCCAGCAATGGCTCAAGACGCTCGATCGCGACCGCGACGAACGCGCTGCCGATGCCGCGATCCTCGAGGCGCGCTGCGCCGCGCTGGAGCCCGACGTCCACCCGGGCAGCACGTGGCACGACCTGCTGGTGCTGAGCCTGCTCTCGCGCCTGTCCGCGCTGATCGGCGCGCATCGCGATTGCCGCGAGCTCGCCGAGCAGCTTGCCACGCTCGATCGCCGGCCGGTGAGCCCCCGCGTCGCCGAACTGCTCGAAGGGCGGCGCGGGCGCGAACTGCACATCGACTGGGTCGGCGCGGCGCGCGGTGCGCTGGGCGCGTTCCTGACCCTGGCCGTGGGCTCGGCGATTTGGATCGCCAGCGGCTGGTCCGACGGATCGACCGCCGTGATGCTCGCCGGCGTATTCCTGGCGCTGTTCGCCGCCGCGCCCGATCCGCTGCTGCCGCTGCGTTCCTTCTTCTGGGGCACGCTGGTCGCGACGATCCTGGGGGCGATCTACGGCTATGCGATCATGCCGCGGCTCGACGGGTTCGTGCAGCTCGCCGCGGCGATGGCACCGCCCTTGTTGATCCTCGGCGCGATGATGCATTCGCCCAAATGGATGGGCCTGGCGCTGCCCACCCTGCTCGGCCTCGGCAGCCCGCTGCTGATCTCCGCGCGCTACACCAGCGCCTTCGCCAGCTTCGTCAACGGCGCGATCGCGCAGCTGATGGGGGTGGCCTTCGCGATCCTGATGGCGCGGCTGCTGCAATCGGCGGGCATCGAACAGGCAATCCGGCGGACGCTGCGTGCCGGCTGGGCCGACATTGCCGAGCGCAGCAACCTGATGACGCCGCCGGACGTGCGCGGCTGGATCAACCGCATGCTCGATCGCATCGCCCTGCTCGCCCCGCGCCTGGCCCTCAGCGGCCGCTCGCCGGGCAAGCCGCTCTACGACGCGCTGCGCGACCTGCGCACCGGCGTGGCGATCGCGGAATTGCGTGCGTTGCGGCTGGAGCTACCCCCCGAACGCTCGGCACCGCTCACCGACGTACTGCGCGACGTCGGCGATTATTACCGCCGCCTCGAACCCGAGGTGGAAAAGCCCGACGATCCAGGCTTGCGCGCGCATATCGACACCGCGCTCCACGCCATTGCGAAGGACAGCGATGCCGCGGTCCGCCGCACCGCCGCGCTCGGCTTGCTGGCGCTGCGCCGTAACCTTTTCCCCAATGCCGACCCCGCCCCGGAGGCCAAGCTGTGACCGGCGAAATCTCCATCGACGGCGTGTTCGTACCGACGCTTCTGGTGCTCGGGGTGATCGCCATGCTGCTGACCATGGCGCTCTCTCGCCTGCTCAACGCCTTCGGGCTGTACCGCTTCGTCGCCTATCGCGCGCTGGTCGATCTTTGCCTGTTCATCCTCCTGCTCGGCCTGCTCGCCTGGGCCACCCCCTCGATCGGATTCCACCCATGAAACGCTACCTCCCCGCCCTCGGCCGCAGCGCCGCGACGATCCTGATCGTGGTCGCCGCCGCTTTCGTCGCCTTGTGGTTGTGGCAGCATTATGCGCGGAGCCCCTGGACGCGCGACGGGCGCGTGCGGGCCGACGTGGTGCGGGTGACGCCCGACATCGCCGGGCTGGTGACCGCGGTGGCGGTGCACGACAACCAGCAGGTCAAGGCGGGCGACCTGCTCTTCGTGATCGACCAGCCGCGTTACTCCTTGGCGCTCGCCCAGGCGCGCGCCAGCGTCGAGAGCGCCCGCGCGACGCTCAACCAGGCACAGCGCGAGGCCCGGCGCGATCTGGCACTCGGCAACCTCGTCGCCGCCGAGACGCACGAGCAGAATGTCGCGCGCGTCGCCACCGCCCAGGCGGCCCTCGCCCAGGCGCTGACCTCGGTGCAGAGCGCCGAGCTCAATGTGGCGCGCACCCAGGTGAAGGCCTCGGTCAACGGCACCGTCACCAATCTCGATCTCCACCCCGGCGACTATGTCGCGGCAGGCACGCAGGCGATGGCGCTGGTCGATGCCGACAGCCTGCGCGTCGAAGGCTATTTCGAGGAAACCAAGCTGCCGAGCATCCGCATCGGCGCACCGGTGACCGTCGAACTGATGGGCGAGCCGCGGCTGCTCCACGGCGTTGTGGAAAGCATCGCCGCGGGCATCAACGACACCACGCGCAGCAATTCCGGCAACCTGCTGCCGAGCGTGGACCCCACCTTCACCTGGGTCCGGCTCGCCCAGCGCATTCCGGTGCGGGTGAAGCTCACCCAGCTGCCGCCCGATATCCGCCTGATCGCCGGGCGCACCGCGACCGTGACGATCCAGCCGGCCGCAACCGCACAGCCGGCGCCGGTGCGTCCCACGCCGGCTGCCTCCGCCACCCCGCAGGCCAAGTGACCATGCGCCGCCTCCCCCTGCTCGCCGCGCTCGCGCTGGTCGCCGGCTGCACCCGCGCCGGGCCGGATTATCACCCGCCGGTCGCTGGCCCCGCCAATGATCCCGCTGCGACCGGCAAGTTCCTCTCGGCGCAGGACAAGGCCTTCGCCGACGAGCCGCTGCCCGATCACTGGTGGCGCCTCTACGCCGATCCGCGGCTCGACGCGCTGGTCGAGCAGGCGCTTGCCGCCAACACCGACCTGCGCGCCGCCGATGCCAATCTGCGGCGCGCCGAGGCGGTGGTCCGCCAGACCGAAGCGTCGCGCCAGCTGACCACCGATCTTTCCGGCGGCACGACGCTGTCGCGCCCCTCCGGCACCGGCACCACCTTGCCGGGGACGCTCGGTTATGATCTCGGCATCTCGGTCGGCTATCCGCTCGACGTGCGCGGCAAGATCGCACGCGCGATCGAGGCGAGCCTCGCCGATCGCGACGTCGTCGCCGCCGCGCGCGATGCGGTGCGGATCAGTGTCGCGGCCGCCACGGCGCGCGCCTATGCCGATGTCTGCGCCGCCAATTTCCGGCTGGCCGCGACCCAGCGCATCGTCACCCTCCAGCGCCAGACCTTCGGCGCGACCCAGCGGCTCCAGCGCGCCGGCCGCGGCACCGCCTTCGATGTCACCCGTGCGCAGGCGGCGGTGCAGACCAGTGAGGCCAACCTTCCCATCTTCGCCGCCCAGCGGCGTGCCGGGCTCTACACGCTCGCGGCGCTGCTCGGACGTCCGGCGGCCGACTATCCGCGCGATGTCGAGAGCTGCGCCGCGCTTCCCGCCCTGCCCCGGCCGATGCCGGTCGGCGACGGCGCCGCGATGCTTCGCCGCCGGCCCGACATTCGCCAGGCCGAACGGACCATCGCCGGCGACACCGCCCGCATCGGCGTCGCCACCGCCGACCTCTACCCGCAGATCAACCTCGCCGGCTCGGCGGGGCTGAGCAGCCTGGTCGATCGCGCCGGTGGTCCCACCTCGTTCGGGTTCAGCCTGGGGCCGCTGATCAGCTGGAGCTTCCCCAACCGACCCGCCGTCCGCGCACGGATCGACGCCGCCGGCGCGCAGGTCGACGCCGATATCGCCCGCTTCGACTCCACCGTGCTCAGCGCGCTGCGTGATACGGAGACCGCGCTGGAAACCTATGCCCGCGACCGGGATCAGGCCGAGACCCTGCGCCAGGCGCGCAACAGCGCCGCGACGGCCGCGGACCAGGCAGGCCGCCTGTTCCGCTTCGGCCGCAGCGACTTTCTGTCGCTGCTCCAGGCGCAGAGCAGCCTCGCCCAGGCCGAGGCCAGCTATGCCACCGCCCAGGCGCGACTGCCCGACGATCAGATCGCGATCTTCCTCGCACTTGGCGGCGGCTGGGAATAAGAGCGCCCCATGACCTTCACCGATATTGCGAGCCGGACCTACAACCATAATTTCCGGCTCGACCCGATCGTTCGCAGCCTGCTCGACACCGACTTCTACAAGCTGCTGATGCTGCAGATGATCCGGCGTCTCCACCCGGAGACGCAGGTCACCTTCTCGCTGATCAATCGCAGCAAGTCGGTGCGGCTGGCCGAGGTGATCGACGAGGCCGAGCTGCGGGCGCAGCTCGATCATGCCCGTACCCTGCGCTTCACCAAGAAGGAGCTGATCTGGCTCGCCGGCAACAGCTTCTACGGCAAGACCCAGATGTTCGCGCCGGACTTCATCGCCTGGCTCGCCACGTTCCAGCTGCCGGAATATGAACTGGAGCGGCGCGACGGCCAGTTCGTGCTCCATTTCCACGGCCCGTGGACCCACACCACCATGTGGGAGATCCCGGCGCTAACCATCGTCAACGAACTCCGCTCGCGCGCAGCGATGCGTGGCCGCGACCGGTTCGCGCTCGACGTGCTCTACGCCCGCGCCAAGGCCAAGCTGTGGGACAAGGTCGAGCGGCTGCGCGGCCTGCCCGATCTCGTGCTGTCGGATTTCGGCACCCGCCGCCGCCACGGCTTCCTGTGGCAGCGCTGGTGCGTCGAGGCGCTCAAGGAAGGGCTGGGCCACCGCTTCATCGGCACCTCCAACGTGCTGCTGGCGATGGACGCCGACCTGGAGGCGATCGGCACCAATGCACACGAGCTGCCCATGGTCGAAGCTGCGCTGTCGCCCGACGACGCCAGCCTCGCCGACGCACCCTATCGCGTGCTCGAGCAATGGCGTGCGCATTATGGCGGCAACCTGCTGATCGCGCTGCCCGACGCGTTCGGCACCACCTCGTTCCTCGCTCGCGCGCCCGATTGGGTGGGCGACTGGACCGGCTTCCGGCCCGACAGCGCGCCGCCCATCCCGGGCGGCGAGCAGATCATTCGCTGGTGGCAGGAGCATGGCCGCGATCCGCGCGAGAAGCTGCTGATCTTCTCCGACGGCATGGACGTGGAATCGATCGAGGCGACCTACCGACACTTCAACGGGCGGGTGCGGATGAGCTTCGGCTGGGGCACCAACCTGACCAACGACTTCCGCGGCTGCGATCCCGATGGCGAAGCCGGGCTGGAGCCGATCTCGCTGGTCTGCAAGGTGGTGGCGGCGAACGGCCGTCCGGCGGTCAAGCTCTCGGACAATCCGGCCAAGGCGACGGGCGAGCCTGCCGAGATCGAGCGCTATCTACGCGTGTTCGGCAGCGCAGGCCGCGCCGAACAGGCCGTGCACGTCTAGCCGCGCCAGTCGACCGAATTGCCATAAGGGTGGCAGGTCGCGAGCACGCGGCGTTCTTCCCGGCCCGGGAACCAGCTGAGCGACAGCCGCACTTCGCTGCGCGTCTCGGTCCATTCGAAGCCGACCCAGGCGAGCGGGCGCTCCGGCGTGGCGTACTGCCCGGCATCGTGGATCATTGCGACGACTGCCGCACGGTCGCGCGGCGGGAGGTATTGCAGCACCATCGAGTGCATCACGACTCGGCATACCCCCGCCGCCTGCGGCTGGGCGAGCTGGCGGGCGAGCCATTCGGTCGCATCCCCCTTCTCGATCTCGGGCGGGTGCCGCCGCGCCATGCCCAGCGCCTCCTCCAGCCGGTGCAGCCGCAGCGGCTGGTCGGCGAAGATATAGGCCATCAGACGCTCGCAGGTCGCCGGGTCGGCGGCGCTGAGCGGGTTGAGATCGACGCCGCGCGCCGACACCACTTCCAGCGGCGCGGGCTGCGGCGCCGGGCCATGCCAGTCGGGTACGACCTGCACTGGTGAATGGCGGTCCCCGGCGAGCGCCCCGCCGAGATCGAAGCCATAGCGGCCGAGGTTGAGATTGAGGCCGCAGCTGGAGCCGATTTCCAGAATCTCGAACGGCAGACCGAAACGATGGCGCACCTGCATCAGTGCGGCGACGATCGCGCCCGAGCGGCCGACTTCGTTGGTCTGCGGGGTGCGGCGCAGGAAGCCGGCGATCAGGTCGTCCTCGGCGTCCAGCGCCTCGCCGATGGCGCCGTCGAAATCGTCATGTTCGTGGCGGTAGAGCGCGGCCAGCGCCGGGGGATTGCCGCGGCGGGCGAGGAAATGGAGCGCGGCGTTGAAGCGCATCGCCAGCGCCGCCGAGGCGGGATCGCCTTCCCAGTGCGTGATCAGCGCCTCGCTGTGCGGGCCACGGCCGAGCTGGCGCAGGCCCGCCGCCAGCACCTCGCCGATAAACGGGGAGCCGAGGTCGGTGGCGACGCGCGCCATGCGCGCGATCTCCGCAATACCCGTCCGGGGAGCGATCATGTTCATTACCATTTTCCCGGGCAGAAGCCGCGTCGGATCTTGTCGCCGGGGGCCGTCCGATTCGCAACCGGATCGAACGGCCATGCCCGGGTATTCACGTGCTTCCGACGATCAGAAGCTCTGCCAGTCGTCGTCCGCGCCGTTGCTGCGAACGAGCGCCGAGACCGCGGCCGCAGGCAGCGGCTTGACGCTGCCGCCGTTGAACCGGCCCGGGGAAACGCGCGAGCTTGCCATCTGCGCGGCCCCGGCATTGCCCACCTTGAAGCGGCTGGCCTGTTCGGAGAGCACGCTGACTTCGCTCGCCAGGTTGCGCGCGGCGGCCGAGGTTTCCTCCACCATCGCGGCGTTCTGCTGGGTCGACTGGTCCATCTCGCCCAGCGCGGCGCTGATCTCGGTGACCGCGCTCGACTGCGCATGGTTGTCCGACGCCATGTTGCCGAGCAGCTGGTGGACTTCGCCGACGCCGCTTGAGATATCCGCCAGCGCGCCGTCGACGCGCTGCACCGCCTGCACCGCGGTGACGATGTCGCTCTGCGTCGCGGTCAGCTGGTCGCGGGCGCGGCCGGCTTCTTCCTCGGCGCGCATCGCGAGTGCCGAGACGAGGTCGGCGACGACCGCGAAGCCGCGGCCCGCTTCACCCGCACGACCGGCCTCGACTGCAGCGTTCATCGCGAGAACGCGGGTCTGGAACGCGATCTTGTCGAGACCCTCGATGACGCTGTCGATGCCCTTGGCGCTGTCCGACACGCGGGTCATCGCCTGCACCGCTTCGTCGGCGGTGCTGCGGCCGTTGTCGACCGTCGACATCGTGCCGTCGGCGCGCTCCACCGTGCGGCCCGCGGCTGCGGCGGTGGCCTTGAGGCGCTGGTCCATCTGGGTGACGGCGGCGGCGGTCTCTTCCAGGCTGGCGGCATTGGCTTCGGTGCGGCGGGCGAGGTCTTCGCTCGCCTGGGCGATCTCGTTCGAGCCGGTGCGGATCGACGTGGTCGCCTCGATCACCGACGCGATCAGCTCGCGCAGGCTCGACAGGGCGTTGTTGAAGTTGGTCTTCACCACGCTGTACTCGCCCGGGAACTCGACGTTGATCTGCGCGGTCAGGTTGCCCTGCGCCAGTTCGGCGAGGTGCGTCGAAACGGTCTCGACGACCATCTTCTGCGTCGCTTCGGCCTTGGCGCTGGCAGCGTCAGACGCTTCCTTGGCGAGCGCGGCGTCGCGGAACACCAGCACTGCGCGAGCCATGTCGCCGAGTTCGTCGCCACGTGCGGTGGCGGGCACTTCGACATGGTTCCGGCCGGCGGCAAGGTCCGCCATGGTGCGGGTCAGCTGGCTGATCGGGCGGGCGATGATGCTGCTGAGCATGACTGCCAGCGCGATGGCGATGCCGATCAGCGCGATCGCGCCGATGATCAGCGCGGTGGTCGCGGTGCTGATCGCACCTTCCTGGCGCGCGCCGTTCTTCTCGATCGCTTCGGCCTGGGCGTCCTTGATCGCACGGAGCGGCAGCACCGCGGCAGAGACCAGCACCGCCTTGCCGGCGCCGCGGACCTGGGCTTCCGCCTCCTCGCGCTTGCCGGCCTTCACTTCGGCGATCAGGCGGTCGCCCCACTTTTCGCGCCACGACAGCGTTTCGGTGCGCGACTTGCGCAGTGCCTCGAGCAGCGACGGATCGGTCAGCAGCTTTTCCAGCTCGGCCGACGTCTCGTCATATTCGGTGCGACCCTCGTCGTACGACTTCAGGTAGGTCGGGTCGGCGGTGACCAGGAAGCCGCGCAGCTGGCTGTTCTGGCGCAGCAGCGCCGTTTCCAGCGTCAGCGTCTTCGAATGGATCTGCTGGCTGAGATTGTTCTGGTCGGTGACCGAACGGATCATCGAAATGTTCATGAAGAACACGAGCATCACGATCGCTGCCGATGCGCAGATCAGCAGGAACGACAGTGCGAGCTTCCTCGGAATTTTCATCGATGCAATCATTTCTGGTCTTTCCGATAGTTTTTGGCGCGCCCGAACATGCTGATGTCGATCGCGACCTGCGCTAGGGCCGAGCCGATCGTCGAAATGGGGAGAACGGGTGTGTTCACGCGCGGTCTGTGCCTGGCGTCGCCGACGGGTCGCCTGCGGCCGTAACGGCGACCGAAGCACCAGCAATGGCTAGAAACCGAACTCGCACGCGCATTCCCAACCCCGTTCCCGGTCTGTGGTTTATCGCATTATAGGAACGATCTCTTACCGATCGGTCACCGCGGGCAGAAACAATGCCCCGTAGAAGCGCGTAAGGCGCTCCGGTGAAACTCGGATACGGGGTGCGGAGGCTGCGTCCCGGGTCGGATGCTCCGAATAGGCCGGGATCGCGCGGTAGTGTCTACGTTATAGTACGCGGTCCTGCGGATTGCATGCAGGGACTTCGAACGCGCATCGCGCGGGACAGGGCGTATGCGCGGAATTGGTGCGCGCGCGCATACCCGTCGCGGCGGAGGGCGTTACTTGCGATCCTTGCGCCCACCCTTCCAGTAAAGCAGGCCCGCGACGATCGCCGCCGAGCCGACGCCGATCGCGGCGCCCATGCCGATATGGCGCGAGCTGGGCATGCGGCGCTTGGCGGCTTCGGCCATTTCCTTGGCGATGGCGAGTGCCTCCCCCTCCCCGGCATGCGGCGCTTCGGCCTTGGGATAGGGCGACTGCGATTCGGCGGGCACGGGTGGTTTCTTGGTCATCGTCTTCCTTCGACACACACGGTCATCAACCGCCTTCTTCATGCGGCGGTTCCGCCCCGGCTTGCAAGGCGCAACCGCACTCCGCCATAGCGGTCTGCGATGAACCCGATCTATTCCTCGATGGGCACCACCATCTTCGAAGCCATGTCCGCCCGCGCCCGGGCGAACGGTGCGATCAATCTCGGCCAGGGCTTTGCCGATGGGCGTGGGCCCGAAGCGGTGCTGGAGGCCGCCGCGCGGGCGGTGCTGGAGAAATCGAACCAATATCCGCCCATGGCGGGGCTTCCCGAATTGCGCCAGGCGGTGGCGGATCATTATGCCCGCCATCAGGCGCTCAACCTGGCGGCGGAGGAAGTGATCGTCACCTCGGGCGCGACCGAAGCGCTGGCCGCCGCCCTCTTTGCGCTGATCGAGCCGGGCGACGAGGTGCTCTGCTTCCAGCCGCTCTACGACGCCTATGTGCCGCTGATCCGCCGCGCGGGCGGCGTGCCACGCTTCGTCCGCCTCAGCCCGCCCGAATGGCGGATCGAGCGCGCCGCACTCGAAGCAGCGGTGACCGCCAAGACCCGGCTGATCCTGCTCAATAATCCCCTCAACCCGGCCGCGACGATGACCAGCGCCGAGGATCTGGCGATGCTTGCAGATTTCTGCGTCGCGCATAATCTCACGGCGATCTGCGACGAGGTGTGGGAGCATGTCACCTTCGACGGCGCGCGCCATCTGCCGCTGATCGGCTTTCCCGGCATGCGCGAGCGGACCGTGAAGATCGGCAGCGCGGGCAAGATCTTCGCGTTGACCGGCTTCAAGGTCGGCTGGATGTGCGCCGCCCCGCCCCTTGCCCGCGTGCTGGCCAAGGCGCACCAGTTCCTCACCTTCACCACCCCGCCCAACCTGCAATGGGCGGTGGCCGAGGGGCTGGCGACGCAGGACGGCTGGGTGCAGGACGCCCGTCATCGCTTCCAGGCCGGGCGCGACCGGCTCGCGGCGGGCCTGCGCGACGCCGGCTTCGCAGTGCTGCCGAGTGCTGCGACCTACTTTCTCTCCGTCGATCTCGCCGCCTCGGGTCTGGCGATGGACGACGTGACCTTCAGCGAGCGTCTGGTCGATGACGCCAAGGTCGCGACGATTCCGGTCTCCGCCTTCTATGCCGAGGATCCGGTGACCAACGTCGTTCGCTTCTGCTTCGTCAAGGAAGACGCGGTACTCGACGAAGCGCTCACGCGGGTGAAGGCGTGGCGCACGGCGCTGGGCTGAAGCCTCAGATGCGGTCGAGCACCCCGCGCTCGGTGATATAGCCGGTCACCAGCCGCGCCGGCGTCACGTCGAAGGCGGGGTTGAGCGCAGGCGAGTCCGTAACCCGGATCGTCGCGATCTCGCCGCGTTCGTCCGGCCCGGCCAGCCGGGTGATTTCCTCGGCCGAGCGCGCCTCGATCGGGATGTCGGCACCGCTTGCGGTCGCCGGATCGAAGGTCGTGTAGGGCAACGCGACATAGAAGGGCACACCATTGTCGTGCGCCGCGAGCGCCTTCAGATAGGTGCCGATCTTGTTGCAGACATCGCCATTCGCCGTCACCCGATCGGTGCCGACGATCACCGCGTCGACCTGCCCCTGCATCATCAGCAGGCCGCCGGCATTGTCGGCGATCACCGTGTGCGGCACGCCGTGGTTGCGCAGCTCGAAGGCAGTCAGCAGCGCGCCCTGGTTGCGCGGGCGGGTCTCGTCGACCCAGACATGCACCGGAATGCCGGTATCGTGCGCGAGATAGATCGGCGCCGTCGCGGTGCCATAGTCCACCGTCGCCAGCCAGCCGGCATTGCAATGGGTGAGGATGTTGAGCGGCCGGTCCGGGTTCTTCGCGTGGAGGTCGCGGAGCAGCGCCAGCCCATGCTCGCCGATCGACCGGCAGAGCTGGGCATCCTCGTCGCAGATCGCGTCGGCACGCGCATAAGCAGCAGCCGCGCGCTCCGTTTCGGGTAGCCCCTGCACCGCCGCGCGGACCTGGTCGAGCGCCCAGCGCAGGTTGATCGCGGTGGGCCGCGTCTCGACCAGCGCCGCATAGGCGGCATCGAGCCCAGCATTGCTGGAATCCACCGCCAGCGCCATGGCGAGACCATAGGCCGCGGTGGCCCCGATCATCGGCGCCCCGCGCGTCCACATCTCGCGGATCGCCACGGCGGCGGCGTCGAGGTCGCGCAGTTCGACCCAGCGGATCTCCCAGGGGAGCTGGCGCTGGTCGAGAATGCGTATGCCCTTCCCATCGGCGGTGCGCGCGATCGAGCGGGTGTGCGTGCCTTCCAGGATCACAGGCGAATCTCCGCGAGCGAGTGAATGTCGGCCGGCCCGCCGGCGCGATCGATCAGCAGCGCGCCGAGCCCCGCCGCGCGCGCCGCCTCGACCTCCGGCTGCATGTCCGACACGAACAGGATTTCCCTTGCTTCAAAGCCAGTTGCGGCCGCAATCCTGGTATAGCTCTCAGCTTCGCGCTTCGGCCCGGTCGTGGTGTCGAAATAGCCGGCGAGCATGGGCGTCAGGTCACCGGCGATCGAGTGGCCGAAGATCAGCTTCTGCGCCGCGATCGAGCCGGACGAGTAGATGTAGATCGCCACCCCGGCGGTGTACCAGCGATGCAGCGCCTCGGGCGTGTCGGGATAAACATGCCCCTGCAGCGTGCCGTCGGCATAGCCCTGTGCCCAGATCAGACCCTGCAGCGTCTTGAGCGGCGTCGCCTTGCGATCCTCGGCGATCCATTCGAGCAGGGTAGCCACCTTGTCCTCGCCCGGCACCTCGGCGAGGATCGACGCAACCTCTTCAGAATGCGCCGCTACATAGCTTGGCAAATGCCTGGCAGCATGGGGAAAAAGCACCTCCGCCACGAAGGCGATGCTGCTCGTGGTCCCCTCGATGTCGAGCAGGACGGCCTTGGTGTGGGTCATGGAGATACTCGCTGCGCCGCGCGTCAGGCGGCGATGGGCGCGTGACGCGGAAAACGATCGGCGATCGCATCGCCGGTGAACTGCGCGATCCAGCCATCGGGGTTGGTGAACAGCCGGATCGCGGTGAAGCGTGGGCTCGGCCCCATGTCGAACCAGTGCGGCGTGCCTGCCGGCACCGAGATCAGATCACCCTCCGTGCAAAGAACCGCATAGACCCGATCGTTCAGATGCAGTGTGAAGAGCCCCTCGCCTTCGACGAAGAAGCGCACCTCGTCCTCGGCATGGCGATGTTCGGACAGAAACTTGGCGCGGAGGGCTTCCCTTTCAGGATGATCCGGCACCATCCGGATCACGTCGACCGAGCGATAGCCATGCTCACCCTTCAGCCGCTCGACCTCGGGGGCGAAGGCGGCGAGCACCGCATCCTGGTCCGCATCGGGGGCGATCGCGCGTGAAGGCCAGCGCTCGAACCGCACGCCGCGGATCGCCAGTTCCTCGGCGATCGTCACCGGGTCCTGGGTGTCGAGCAGCGGCGCCGCATCGGTTTCCGCGAAGATACGAAGTCGGCTCATCGTGCCCATGCCCGTCTGAAGCTGGCCTCGGCGAGCTCGGCGGCGATCATCCATTCGGTCGCCTCCAGCACGCGTTCGGCCTCGTCCACGTCCTTGCCCCAGGCATAGAGCCCGTGGCTGCGAATGAGATACGCCGGAATGGCCCTGGGCGCCAGCAGCGCCGGGCGGATCGCCGCCTCGATCACCGCCATGTCCTGGCTGTTGTCGACGATCGGCAGCCGCACCTCGGCCTCGTGCGTCGTGTGGCCCGGATAGGCCTTGAGCATTTCGTGGCCCACTAGCGTGATGCCGTCGCTCTCGGTCGCCCGGCTCAGCCCCACCGCCTGCGGAGAATGGCCGTGCAGCACTGCGCCGGCCTCCGGAAACAGGCGATAGATCGCCAGATGCAGGTCGGTCTCGGCGGAGGGTTTGCCGGGAGTGAGCGGCTGGCCGTCCAAGTCCACGCGCATGACCCCATCGCTGTTCAGCCGGCCCTTGTGGCGGCCGGAAACGGTCAGCGCGATGCTGCCGTCGTCGAGCCGGGCCGAGTAATTGCCCGAGGTCGCCGGTGCCCAGCCGCGCGCATCGAGCCGCTTGCCGGCCTCGATCAGCGCTGCGACGGCCTGTTCAAAGGACATGGTCATGCCGCGCCTCTAGCGCTTCGCACGCGCGGCGCGACACAGAATTTTTCGTTTGGGGAACAGATCAACGATGCCAACGCGATGCGGCGCGATTCGACCAATCGTGAACAGCCGCCGTCCCGAAACGGCATGACGGCTCGGTGAACCGGGCAGCGGGCGCGCCGAAACGCACCATTGAGGGGCGATAGCTGGACCATCGTTAACGATGCTTCTGCTATACGGTTGCCGGGGCATGACAGAAATTTGCGGGCGCAGAACAAAGATCATGGATTCGAACACTTCGATACAAACGCGTCGGGCTTTGCTCAAATCGGCGCTGGTAATGGCGAGCGGCGCGGCAGTTTCGGCCTGCGCCTCGCGCACCATCGGCACGACGATGGCGGCCGCGGCGCCAGCGCCGCGGATACAGCCGGCGCCGGTCGCCTCGCTGAACCCGGCACCCAAGGTCGCTGCCCAGGCGCGGATCGTGCCTGCCGGCATCCGGCCCGACCTGTTCAAGCGCGCGACCGCCGCGCTCGACCGGCACTCGATGCATGTCGACACGCATGACCGGATCGCGATCGCCGACTTCTCGCTGCCCTCGTCGCAGCCGCGCTTCTTCCTGGTCAACATGGGCACCGGCGAGGTCGAGCCGCTGCTGGTGGCGCATGGCATCGGTTCCGATCCCGGCCATACCGGCGTGCTCCAGCGCTTCTCCAACCAGATCAATTCCGAGGCGACCTGCGAGGGCGCGTTCCTCACCGCCGATTATTATGTCGGCAAGCATGGGGACTCACAGCGGCTGATCGGGCTGGACCCGACCAACAACAACGCGCTGGCGCGTGCGATCGTCGTCCATTCGGCCTGGTATGCGAACCCGGACATGGTCTCGAAGCACGGCAAGCTCGGCCGCAGCCAGGGCTGCTTCGCGGTGGGCGAGCGGCAGCTGGCCAAGGTGTTCGACCGCCTCGGGCCGGGCCGCATGATCTACGCGACCAAGGCGTAACGTTTCTAAGCCCCTCCTCCTGGGAGGAGGGGTTGGGGGTGGAGGGATTCCAGAACCTAGGTTGGTCTCGGTGAGACACGGCCCCACCCCAACCCCTCCCCTGAAGGGGAGGAGCTTATATCCCCCTCCCCCGGATACATCCCGCGCCCGCGGGGTTGGCAGGCCATGGTCCCCCGGCATAGGACACACGCATGGCCGATCCGCATCCGTTCTTCGCGCTCCACCGCCACGGCATGATCCGCGCGGGCGTCTGTACGCCCGTCGGCACCGTCGCCGATCCCGCCGCCAATGCACGCGCGACCATCGCGCTGGCGCAGCAGGGCGACGCGGCAGGGGCGGACATCCTCGTCTTCCCCGAACTCAACGTCACCAGCTATGCGATCGACGACCTGCACCTGCAGGACACGATCCTCGCCTCCACCCAAGCCGGCGTTGCCGCGATCGTCGAGGCGAGCCGTGATCTGAAGCCGGTGCTGCTGGTCGGCGCCGCATTGGCGCGCAACGGGCGGCTCTACAACTGCGCCGTCGCCATTGCACGGGGCCGCATCCTCGGCGTGGTGCCCAAGACCTATCTGCCCAACTATCGCGAATATTACGAGAAGCGCTGGTTCGCCTCGGGCTCGGGGCTCCGCGACCTCGACATCACCGTTGCCGGCCAGACGGTGCCGTTCGGCCCCGACCTGCTGTTTGCCGCCGAAGACCTGGCCGACTTCGTCTTCCATATCGAGATCTGCGAGGATTATTGGGCGCCCCAGCCGCCCTCCACCGAGGGGGCGATGGCCGGCGCGCTGGTGCTGTGCAATCTCTCCGCCTCGAACATCGTGATCGGCAAGGGCCGCGAGCGCGAGCTGCTCTGTGCCTCGCAAAGCTCGCGGACGATCTCAGCCTATCTCTATTCGGCCTCGGGCCCCGGCGAGAGCACCACCGATCTTGCCTGGGACGGCCAGGGGCTGATCTACGAATTCGGCGAGAAGCTGGCGGCGTCGAAGCGGTTCGAGCTCAGCGACGGGATCACCTATGCCGATCTCGACCTCGAGCGGCTGCGGCTCGAGCGCATGCGCGACGGCACGTTCAACGACAATGCCCGCAACGCCGGCATGCCGGAGACCCGCTTCCGCCGGATCGGCTTCGCGCACCAGCCCGACTTCGCCGATCGCGGGCTGCTCCGCCCGACCCGCCGCTTCCCCTTCGTGCCCAACACGCCGGCGGCGCTGGAGGAGGATTGCTACGAGGCATTCAACATCCAGGTGGAAGGCCTGCGCCAGCGCCTCGCCTCGACCAAGAGCAAGGCGCTGATCATCGGCATTTCGGGCGGGCTCGACTCGACCCATGCGCTGATCGTCGCCGCCAAGGCGATGGACCGGCTCGGTCGCCCGCGTACCGACATTCTCGGCTACACCATGCCCGGCTTCGCGACGAGCGAAGGCACCAAGTCCAACGCCTGGGCGCTGATGCGCGCGATCGGCATCACCGCTGCCGAGATCGATATCCGCCCCACCGCGCGGCAGATGCTCGCCGATCTCGGCCATCCCTTTGCCAGCGGCGAGCCGGTGTACGACATCACCTTCGAGAACGTCCAGGCGGGGCTGCGCACCGACTATCTGTTCCGCCTCGCCAACCGCAACGGCGGCTTCGTGCTGGGCACCGGCGACCTGTCCGAGCTGGCGCTGGGCTGGTCGACCTATGGCGTCGGCGACCAGATGAGCCATTACGGCGTCAATGCAGGCGTGCCCAAGACGCTGATCCAGTATCTGATCCGCTGGAGCGTCGAGAGCGGCCAGTTCGACGGCGAGGCAGCCACGGTGCTGCTCTCCATCCTCGATACCGAGATTTCGCCCGAGCTGGTGCCAGCGGATGCCGACGGCAAGATGCAGAGCACGCAGGACCGGATCGGCCCGTACGAGTTGCACGATTTCTTCCTCCACCATATCGCGCGCTTCGGGCTCAAGCCGTCCAAGGTCGCGTTCCTCGCCTGGCACGCCTGGAAGGATGCCGAGGCGGGCCTGTGGCCGATCGGATTTCCGGCGGAAGGGCGCAACAGCTATGACCTGGCGACCATCGCCAAATGGCTGGAAACCTTCCTCTTCCGCTTCTTCCAGATCAGCCAGTTCAAGCGTTCGGCGCTGCCCAACGGGCCCAAGGTCTCGGGTGCCGCCGCACTCAGCCCGCGCGGCGACTGGCGCGCGCCGTCGGACAGCGTCGCGACCGCGTGGATCGAGGAACTGCGCGCCGCCCTGCCCTGAGCGGCCTCAGCCGCGGGCGACCGCGCGAATCTTGCGCAGCAGCTCGTGCGATTCGAAGGGCTTGCGCAGGATGGTGACGTTGGGCGCAGCGATCGCGTCGAGCTTGTTGGAATCCGCGAAGCCGGTGATCAGAATCACCGGCAGCTGCGGATCGGTAGTCGCGACCTGGGTGGCGACTTCGCTGCCGCTCAGCTCGGGCATGGCGAAGTCGACCACCAGCGCGCCGAAGCGTCGGCCCTGCACCAAGGCCACCCCGGCAGCGCCATCGGCCGCTTCCTCGACCACGGCCCCCGCCGAGCGCAGCATCTCGGCGAGCGACGCCCGGACATGTGCGTCGTCGTCAACCAGCGCGATCGTCAGACCCGCCAGGCTGATCCGCTCGTCGCGGGCGGAATCGTCCTGCACATCGCGGCGTGGCTCTACCGTCGCGAGCGGCAGCAGCAAGGTGACGGTGGTGCCCTGCCCGAGCTCGCTGTCGATCAGCAGCGTGCCGCCCGACTGGCGCAGCACCCCGAACGCCATCGACAGGCCCATGCCGGTGCCCTTGCCGACGCCCTTGGTGGAAAAGAACGGCTCCACGGCACGCGCGACCACCTCGGGCGGCATGCCCATGCCGGTATCGGCGATGCGCAGCGCGACATAGTCACCGGCCGGCAGGTCGGGCGCCACCTTGCCGCTGCGCAGCTCGGCCGAGATCGTCAGCACGCCGCCTTCGGGCATCGCATCGCGTGCGTTGAAGGCGAGGTTGAGCACCGCGAGTTCGAGCTGCAGCGCATCGGTCTGCACGTTCCACACGGGATCGATCCGCTCGATCCGTACGCGCCCGAGCGGCGCCACCGCGCGCTCGACGAGCCCGGCCATGCCGCCGACCAGCTCGGCCAGTCGCACCGACTTCACGTCGAGCCGCTGCTTGCTGGAGAAAGCGAGCAATTGCCCGGTCAGCTGGCGCCCCCGCTCCACCGCATCGAGCGCGCTCGAGGTCCAGCGGATCACGCGATCGGCATCGTCGGGCTTGCGCGAGATCAGCTCGAGATTGCCGGCGATCGCCTGCAGCAGGTTATTGAAATCATGCGCGATCCCGCCGGTCAGCTGGCCCACCGCCTCCAGCTTCTGCGCCTGGAGCAATGCCGCCTCGACATTCTCGCGCTGGGCGACTTCGCTCTTCAGCTCGGCGAGCGCGGCATCGCGCTGTTCCACCATCGCGGCGAGCTGGGCGTTGGCCTCCTTCAGCTTTTCCGACGACGGCAGCCTAGTCAGCGAGAGCAGGAGCGGCCAGAGCAGGATCGCGGTGGTCACCGATGCCGCTGCCGTCACCAGCTTGATCAGCGCCTCCAGCCCGTAGAGCGGGCTGAACAGCGTCACCACGCCCATCACATGCGTCATGCCGCAGGCGAGGATGAACAGCGCGAAGCACCAGAAGACCCAGCCGAACGCCAGATCCTTGCGGCTCCGCACCAGCGCCACCAGCGCGATCGGGATCGAGAAATATGACAGCGCTATCAGCGCATCGGCGACGATGTGCGTCCACAGCAGAAGCGGCTGCCACGACAGGCAATAGCCGTGGGGCGAGTAGTTGCCGCTCCAGAAGGCTGCGAACACGCTTTCCATCCATCCCCCTGCCGCCGGCCGTCGCCGACAGAAAATTGCGCACGACCTAGCGCATGATAATGCGAAGCGGAACTAAGGAAAAAACCCGGTGACGTTCGAAAGATCGTCGCAGGAGTTGATGTTGGGAATGGCTGCCCCCCAATCGATTGCCGTGGCGCCGGCATGCGCGGCCCAGGCCTGCATCGAGCTGCGCGCGCCGGACGCGATATAGGCATCGCACAAGGGTGCAAGCGCGGCATCCCAGATGCCGAGCACCGGCAGCTGCGCGACGAAGCAAGACCCATGGCGCGCCACCAGCGCTTCCAGCAGCGGCGCGGGCAGCAGCGGCGTGTCGCACGGCGCGACGAGGACGCGCGCCGCACCGAGCTCGGCAGCTTCATGGAGTGCAGCGTTGAGGCCGCCCAGCGGCCCCAGGCCCGGCGCCGGACGATCGGGCACCCCCCCCTCGCCCGCGCGCCCGCAGAGGATCACACCATCGCAATGGGGCGCCAGAGCCGCGGCGACATGGTCGATCAATGCACGCCCGTCGAGCGCCGCCAGCGCCTTGTCCGATCCGAAGCGCCGCGCCTGCCCGCCCGCCAAAATCGCGCCGAGCGGCTTCATGGCACCAGCCGCAGCATGGCGTCCGGCCGCACCAGTGCAGCCATCCGCAATCCCGCTTCACGGGCGCGCTCTGCCGCCAGGGCAGTCGGTGCGGAGATCGCCGCCAGCAGCGGGCAGCCCGCCAGCACCGCCTTCTCGACCAGCTCGAACGAGCAGCGCGCGCTGATCAGCGCGAAGCCGCCGTCCCAGCCAAGCCCCTGCCGCGCCATCGCGCCGACCAGCTTGTCGAACGCATTGTGGCGGCCGACATCCTCGCGAACCAGGCGGATCTCGCCCTCGGCCGAGCAGAGCGCCGCGGCATGGGCCGCCCCCGTCTCGCGGTTGAGCGGCTGATGGTCGCGCAGCGCCTCGGCCGCGCGGAAGATCGCCGCCGACGATGCCGTGCTTTCCGCTTCGATCCTCGGCAATGGACGGAGCGCCGCTTCGAGATTGTCGATCCCGCACAGCCCGCAGCTCGAATCGGTCGTGCGGTGCCGCACCCGCTCGATCACCACCGCGGGATCGGCCAGCGTCACGCGCAGCACCACGCCCTGCTCGGCCCGGTGGCTTTCCACGTCGACCGCAGCCCCCAGCCGCTCGGCCGCGACGAAGCCGGTCGCGAAATCTTCCAGGTCCGTGGGCGTCGCCATCATCACGGCATAGCCCAAACCGTTGATCTCGATCGCAACCGGCACTTCCGCGATCAAGCTGCGTTGGAGCCGGGTCTCCGACCCGTCGGGCGTCACGCGATCGAACCACATATCCATGGGTTCAGGATAGGCGGGCGCGGTTGGCGGGTATAGGGGCAAGACTGGTTGCAAGGAGCGTGGCGATGGCCCGGGCGAAAGACGGAACGATTCATTATTCGGGCGCCGAGGGCGGCTGGGGCTCGATGCGCGGCATGGCGCTGGTCGCCGGCGACGAGCGCCCGAGCGCCGATGCCCTGAAGACGCTCGCCAAGCAGAACAAGCCCGGCGGCATGATGTGCACCTCCTGCGCCTGGACCAAGCCGGCCAAGCCGCACATGTTCGAATTCTGCGAGAACGGCGCCAAGGCGACTTTGTGGGACCTTACCACCCGCCGCGCGACGCCGGAGTTCTTCGCCCAGCACACGCTCAGCGAGCTGAAGGGCTGGAGCGACTATGACCTGGAACAGGCCGGCCGCCTGACCAACCCGATGCGCTACGACCGCGCCACCGACAAGTACCTCCCCTGCACCTGGGAGGAGGCCTATCGCGCGATCGGCCAGAAGCTGCGCGGCTATGATCCCAAGAGCACGATCTTCTACGCCTCGGGCAAGGCCAGCCTGGAGACCAGCTATGCCTGGGCGCTGTTCGCGCGGATGTATGGCCACAACAACCTGCCCGACAGCTCGAACATGTGCCACGAGACCACCTCGGTCGCGCTCAAGTCGACGATCGGCGCGCCGGTCGGCACCTGCGTGCTCGAGGATTTCGAGCATTGCGATGCGATCTTCTTCTTCGGCCAGAATACCGGCACCAACAGCCCGCGCTTCATCCACACGCTAACCGCCGCCCGCAAGCGCGGCGCCAAGATCGTGACGTTCAATCCGATCCGCGAAAAGGGCCTGCTGGAATTCCGCAACCCGCAGAGCATCCAGATGGTGACCGGCGGCAAAACCAAGATTTCCGACCAATATTATCAGCTGAAGCCCGGCAGCGACATTTCCGCCATGCTCGGCATCGCCAAGCATGTGCTGGCCGAGGAGGATCGCCGCGGCGGCGTGATCGACCATGCCTTTATCGCCGAGCACACGCACGGGTTCGAGGCGTTCGCCGAGAAGGTCCGCGCCACCAGCTGGGAGACGATCGAGGCGGAGACCGGCCTGCCGCGCGCCGACCTGATCGCCGCCGCCGATGTGTATATCGAGGCCGAAAGCGCGATCGGCATCTGGGGCATGGGGCTCACCCAGCATGTCGGCGGCTATGACAATGTCGCGGGCGTGGTGAATCTGATGCTGCTGCGCGGGAATATCGGCCGGCTCGGCGCGGGCGTCTCGCCGGTGCGCGGCCATTCCAACGTGCAGGGCCAGCGCACCGTCGGCATCTCCGAGAAGCCCGAACTGGTGCCGCTCGACCAGCTGTCCGAGCAATATGGCTTCCAGCCGCCGCGCGACGAGGGCTACACCACCGTCACCGGCTGCGAGGCGATCGCCGAGGGCAAGATCAACGCGTTCCTGGGGCTCGGCGGCAATTTCCTCCGCGCCATCCCCGATCACCGGGTGATGGAGAAGGCCTGGACCCGGATGGGTCTCACCGTGCAGATCGCGACCAAGCTCAACCGCGGCCATCTGTTCTGCGGCGAAACCGCCTATCTGCTGCCCACCCTGGTCCGCTCGGAGCGCGACGTGCGCGACGGCACCCCGCAGGTGGTGACGATGGAAGACAGCCTCAGCTGCATCCACGGCTCGATCGGGGAGGCCAAGCCGGCGAGCCCGCACCTGCAGCCCGAGCTGGCGATCGTCGCCGGCATCGCCGAGGCGACGCTGGACCCCAACCCGAACGTTCCGTGGGAAGCCTGGTCGAGCGACTATGCGCTGGTCCGCGATGCGATCGAGACGACCTATCCGGACAAGTTCAAGGACTTCAACCAGCGGCTGTTCACCCCTGGCGGCTTCTTCAAGGGCAACAGCGCGCGCGATCGCAACTGGGAGACCAAGAGCGGCAAGGCCGAGTTCACCGTGCCGGAGCATCTCAACGCCACCGGCTTCGCCGAGGCGGCTGGCGTCTACCGCCTGATGACACTGCGCTCGAACGACCAGTTCAACACGACGGTCTACGGCTATTCGGATCGCCTGCGCGGCATCGAGGGCAAGCGCGACGTGCTGCTGATCAGCCCCAAGGAGATGGAACGTGCCGGCCTGAAGGAAGGCCAGCGCGTGGCGCTGGTGGGGGATGATTCGGATGGTGTCGATCGCACGGTCGAAGGGCTGGAGGTCCTGCCCTTCAACCTGCCCGAGGGCTGTGTGGCCGGCTATTATCCCGAGCTCAACCCGCTGATCGCGCTTCGTCACCACGACGGCGCCTCGAAGACCCCGGCCGCGAAATCGGTGCCGGTGCGCATCCGCATCTGATAGCATCACCCGCGCCGCGGAGACGGCCGCCGGCTCTTGTCGGCGGCCGTTCTTATGCTAGGCAGCGGACAACGTTGACAAACGATCCGGGAGGAGAGGACGACATGAAGCGACACACCCTCAAGCTGGCAGCGCCGCTGCTGGCGCTCGCCGCCACCACCGCCTTCACGGCACCCGCGCTGGCCCAGCAGCAGGCCTCGCGCCCCTGGACCAACGCCAAGCTTTCGCCCGACGCGCGCGCCAAGGCGATCCTCGCGCAGATGACCGAGGACGAGAAGCTGACCCTGGTCTTCGGCCTGTTCGGCACCGACTTCGCGCCGAAGAACTTCAAGACCCCCGCCGAGGCGCGTCCGGGCTCCGCCGGCTATATCCCCGGCATCCCGCGGCTGGGCATCCCGGCGCAGTGGCAGACCGATGCCGGCGTCGGCGTCGCGACCCAGGGCGGAGCCGAGCGCAAGCGCGGCCGCACCTCGCTCCCCTCGGGAATCGCGACCGCTGCGACCTGGGACCCCGCCCTCGCCTTCAAGGGCGGCGCGATGATTGGGGCTGAGGCGCGCGCCTCGGGCTTCAACGTGATGCTCGCGGGCGGCGTCAACCTGCTGCGCGAGCCGCGCAACGGCCGCAATTTCGAATATGGCGGTGAGGACCCGCTGCTCGCCGGCACGATCGTCGGCGCGCAGATCGCCGGCATCCAGTCCAACCACATCATCTCCACCGTGAAGCATTATGCGATCAACGACCAGGAGACCGATCGCAACAAGATGAACGCGGTGCTCGATCGCACCGCCGCGCGGATGAGCGACCTGCTCGCCTTCAACATCGCGATCGAGAAGTCCGATCCGGGCTCGGTGATGTGCAGCTACAACAAGGTCGACGGGCTCTGGGCGTGCGAGCAGCCCTGGCTGCTGACCGACGTGCTGCGCCGCGACTGGGGCTGGAAGGGCTTCGTCATGTCCGACTGGGGCGCCACCCATACCACCGTCGCCGCCGCCAATGCGGGCCTGGAGCAGGAATCGGGCTGGCCCTTCGACGAGCAGCCCTATTTCCGCGAGCCGCTCAAGGCGGCGATCGCCAAGGGCGAGGTGAGCAAGGCGCGCCTGGACGAGATGGCCCATCGCATCCTGCGCTCGATGTTTGCCCACGGCCTGTTCGACCATCCGATCACCAGCGCGCCGCTCGATCTCGCGCCGGCGATGCTCAGCGCGCATGCCGACGTGACCCGCGCCGATGCCGAGGCGGCCATCGTGCTCCTCCAGAACAAGGGCGACGTGCTGCCGCTGGTGGGCAGCGCCAAGCGGATCGTCGTGATCGGCGGCCATGCCGACAAGGGCGTGCTGGCGGGCGGCGGCTCGTCGCTGGTCTATCCGGTCGGCGGCAATGCGGTGCCGAACACCGAGCCGAAGGTCTGGCCGGGCCCGATCATGTACCATCCGTCCTCGCCGCTGGAGGCGCTGCGCCGCCAGCTGCCGGGCGCGCAGATCAGCTATGTCGACGGCAGCGATGCCGCGGCGGCCGCGGCGGCGGCCAAGCAGGCCGATGTCGCGCTGGTGTTCGCCACGCAGTGGGCGGGCGAGTCGTTCGACGTGTCGCTCGGCCTTACCGACAACCAGGACGCGCTGATCGAGGCGGTCGCGGGTGCCAACGCCAAGACGGTGGTGGTGCTGGAGACCGGCGGGCCGGTGCTCACCCCCTGGGCCGACAAGACCGCCGCGATCCTCGAGGCCTGGTATCCCGGCACGGCCGGCGGCGAAGCCATTGCCAATGTGCTGACCGGCAAGGTGAACCCCTCGGGCCACCTCCCCGCCAGCTTCCCGCGCAGCGTCTCGCAACTGCCCAAGCCGAGCGCGCCCAACGAAGGCGAGACGCGCTATGCCGAAGGCGCCGCGGTCGGCTACAAATGGTATGATGCGAAGGGCGACAAGCCGCAGTTCGCCTTCGGCCATGGCCTGTCCTACACCCGCTTCGCCTATTCGGGCCTGAAGGCCAGCGCGCCCAAGGGCCAGGTGACCGTCACCTTCACCCTCCGCAACACCGGCGCCCGCGCCGGCGCCGACGTGGCGCAGGTCTATGTGTCGGGCGCCGGCTGGGAGGCACCGAAGCGGCTGGGTGCGTTCCAGAAGGTGTCGCTGGCGCCGGGCGCGTCCAAGACCGTGTCGGTCACCGTCGATCCGCGCCTGCTCGCGGTATTCGACGGCGCGGCGCACCAGTGGAAGATCGCCGGTGGCAGCTACAAGGTGCTGCTCGGCCAGTCGGCCGAGGACATCGTCGCCACGACCACCGTCACCGTGCCGGCACGCACGCTGCCGGTGAGCTGGCATCCCTGACGAGAACCGCCCCGCGCGCTTAGAGCGGCGCGCGGGGTTTTCAGCTCAAGCGACCGGGATACGCCGTCCCGCTTCGGCGCTCTGCCGGGCCAGTTCGATCAGCTGGAGCCCGGCAAGCGCATCCATCGCTGCGACCGGCGGTGCCGCGCCGTCACGGATCGCCGCCGCCACCCCCGCATAGAATCGCCGATACTCACCGCGCTCGGACGCGATGGTTTCGGTCGAACCGTCGGGCAGCGTCAGCACGCCGTACTGCGCCGGGTCCTCCAGGCCATGTCCCGGATCGCGCACCGAGCCCCCTGCCCGCATCGCCGTCTCCTGCGGGTCGAGCCCGTACTTCACGAAGCTGCCGCCACGCCCGTGCAGCGCGAAGCGCGGCCGCGCCGCGGCGATCATCCGCGAACTCGCCAGCACCACGCGGCGCGCGCCGTAGAACAGCGTCAGCGTGAAATAATCGTCGACCGGACTGTTGCCGCGCTGGCGGGCGACATCGCCCTGCACCGCCTCGGGCATGCCGAACAGCACCAGTGCCTGGTCGATCATGTGCGGCCCGAGGTCGAGCAGCTGCCCGCCGCCCTCCGCTTCCTTCCAGGCCTGGGACAATTCGGGGCGGAAGCGGTCCCAATGCGCCTCGAACAGCAGGATCTCGCCCAGTCGGTCGCTTTGGACCAGCGCCTGCACCGCAAGGAAATCGCTATCCCAACGGCGATTATGGAACGGCACCAGCAGCCGCCCCTGCTCCTCGGCCAGCGCGATCAGCGCCTCGGCCTCGACGGCGCTGGGCGTCAGCGGCTTGTCGATCACGACATGCTTGCCCGCCTCCAGGGCCGCCTTGGCGAGCGGGAAATGCGTCGCGTTGGGGGTGGAGACGACCACCAGCTCGATCGAAGGATCGGCGATCAATGCCTCGGGCGAGATCGCCGGCACCCCCGGATAGGCGTTCGCGACAGCCTCGGCGCGCGAGGTGCCGACGGCCGCCAGTTCGAGCCCGTCCACCGCGTCGACCAGCGGTGCGTGGAAGGCGGTGCCGCCTAGGCCGAAGCCGATCAGGCCGGTGCGGATCATGAGGTTCTCCCGTTGCCGTGCAGCTCCGGCCTAGCGGCAATGGACCGTGTTTCCAAGCAACCCCCGGCACCTGCGCGGGAAGCCGGAAGGGTCAGCAGCGTCTCGGCAGCGCCCCGAGGTGGTCGGCGACGGCATCGGCGAGGCGACGCAATTCGGCGCGTTGCCGAAAGGAGGCGGGCCCGTGGGGACGGCGATCCAGGCCGCACAGGGCACCGATCGGGAACGGGCCGCTGCGGACCACCACCCCGGTATAGTGCCGCACATGGGGCCCGCCGGCCACCAGGGGATTGGCACGGAAGCGCGGATCTGCCTGGAGATCGGGCACGCTCAGCATCCCCTCCGGCGCGGCGATGGTGTGCGAACAAAAGGCGATCGCGCGCGGCAGGGCGACGGGCTCCATTCCGACCGCGCTGACCACCCGCTGCACGTCACCGTCGGTGAGGGTCACCATCGCGATCGGCGTTCGAAGCACGATGCATGTCTCGCCCAGCAATTCGTGCAGCACCGGATCGGCAGGCGACACGGTGCGCAGGCTGTCGACCGCACCCTGGCGGCGCGACTCGTCCTCGGGCCGGAAGGCGGCGGAGAAGAACTGGAGCGTCATGCCGCCCGCCGCACGGTGCCGGGCTCGTCAAAGGCGATCCGGATCGCGTTCTTGCCGTTGCGCTTCACTTCCAGCATCGCCTCGTCCGCCAATCCGATCATCCGTTCGGTATCCCCGGCCGCCCCGGCATCGATCACCACCGCGCCCATGCTGCAGGTGACCGCGTGGCCGGTCGAGCGCAGCGCCTCGCTGAGCCGCGCGTGCAGGCTCTCGGCGACCTGCTCGGGCGGCACGCCGCGCTCGATCGCAAGGAAGGCGCAGAATTCGTCGCCGCCGAGCCGGGCGAACAGATCGTCGGGCCGCATGCGGGCGCGGGCCTCGTCGGCGAATCGCCGCAGCACCAGGTCGCCCGCGGCATGCCCGTGCCGGTCGTTCACCGCCTTGAAGCCGTCCAGATCCATGTAGAGCAGCAGCAGGGTGGAGCCCCGCCGCCGGCCGATCTGCGCCACCCGTTCCAGCTGGCTGCGAAATGCGCCGCCGTTGAGCGAGCGGGTAAGATAGTCGGTGGAGGCTCGCCACAACTCGCCGTCGATGGTGTGGCGCAAGGTGGCGACCATCAAGACGATCATGACCGCGCCTGCGACTCGCGTCACCGTGTTCCAGATCACGACCGAGGCGGAAAGCGCATGCAGGTCGGCCGCAGGGATCGCGCCAAACCCGTTCAACGTAGATCCGAGCCCGATCGAGAACAGCACCACGATGATCCCGGCGCGCTCGCGCAGCGCCCATGCGGCGAGAATGTCGACGAACAGATAGCCGATCGTCATCGAGACCATCGGTCCGGTGGCCCAATCGGCGAAAATCGTGACGACCATGGCCGTGCAGACCACGATCCAGGCCTGCAGGCGGCTCAGCCGCATCGTCCAACGGAAACTGCGCATCATCGCCCTGATCAGGGCCGATTGCGGCGGTGGTGCCTTCACGCGATCCAACTCCCCCACGGCGTGGATACCCCTTTACGACCCAATGGCTTAACGGCTCCGAAACACAGGCGGCCGGTTCTTGCCGCTCCGGAATAGTACGAGTGCGGGTTTTTGAAGGCGCGTCGTCGCAATGATGCGGTACGACGAACCTTGCCTCTAGGAGGTTCGGCCTCACCACCCTATACTCCGAGTTATGACCGCAGCCTTGTTCCAGATCGATCCGCGCGATCCCGTCGCCACCGCCCTCCGCCCGCTGCGAGCGGGCGAAACGGCCCTTGGTGTCACCGTTACCGCAGCCATTCCCCAAGGCCACAAGGTGGCGTTGCAACCGATCGACGCCGGGGCGCCGGTCCACAAGTTCGGCTTTCCGATCGGCCGCGCAACCCGCGCGATCGCCGCGGGCGAGCATGTCCACACCCATAATGTTGCGACCGCGCTGGCCGCGAGTGGCAGCTATGTCTACCAGCCCGCGTTCGAAGCCGCACCGGAAACGCGGGGGCCGACGTTCCTCGGCTATCGGCGCGCCGACGGACGCGTGGGTACCCGTAACGAGATATGGATCCTGCCCACGGTCGGCTGCGTCGGTCGCATAGCCGAGAAGATCGCCGAGCGCGCCGCCCGGCGATTCGAGGGCCGGGTCGACGGCATCCATGCCTTCGCGCATCCCTTTGGCTGCTCGCAACTCGGCGACGATCTGGAGGGCACGCGCGCGATCCTGACGGCGCTCGCCAACCATCCCAATGCCGGCGGCGTCCTCCTTGTTGGGCTTGGCTGCGAATCCAATCAGATGCGCGGCATGCTAGAGGGTATTTCGCACCCGAATCTCCGCACGATCGGTGCGCAGGCGGCGGGCGACGAAGTCGAGGAAGGCATCGCGCTGGTCGAGCAGCTGATCCAGCAGGCCGAACACGCCGTGCGAACCGAGGAGCCGCTCGCGTCGCTCGTGCTGGGCGTGAAATGCGGCGGTTCGGACGGATTCTCAGGATTGACCGCCAACCCGCTGGTGGGGCGGATGAGCGACGCGGTCACCGCCGCGGGGGGCACCGCGATCCTCACCGAAATCCCGGAGATTTTCGGTGCCGAGCAGTTGCTGATGGCACGCGCCGAAAATGAGACCGTGTTCGAGAAGATCGTCGCCTTGGTGAACGGCTTCAAAGCCTATTTCACCCGGCACGGCGAGCCGGTGTCGGAGAATCCCTCCCCCGGCAATCTCGCCGGGGGCATCACCACGCTGGAGGAAAAGTCGCTCGGCGCGGTGCAGAAGGCCGGGCACGCGACGGTCACCGATGTGCTCGGCTATGGCCAGCGCGTGCAGCGCGCCGGCCTCGCCTTGCTCGAAGCGCCCGGCAACGACGCGGTTTCGTCCACCGCATTGGCGGCCGCAGGCGCAACCGTCATCCTGTTCACCACCGGCCGCGGTACGCCGCTCGGCTTCCCGGTGCCGACGATCAAGATCGCCTCGAACAGCGACCTCGCCGCGCGCAAGCCCGGATGGATCGATTTCGATGCCGGACAGGTGCTCGCCGAGGACATGGACGCGGCGGGCCAGACCCTGCTCGGTCGGATCGTGGCCATCGCATCGGGCAGTCCGACGGCGGCGGAGCGCAATGGCGAGCGGGAGATCGCGATCTGGAAGCGCGGCGTTACGCTCTGAGGGGCGATTTGTTCCCAAAAAAATGCGGCGAATGCATGCTGCATCGCGGCGATCCGCAATTCCCCTGGATTGATGCTGGAAGCTGAACGGGTTAGCCCTGAAAGCGAGCAGAGATCGGGTGGATGCAATGGCTGAATTCTTCGTGTTCATGTACGCAATGGCCGCCGGCTTCGTGCTGCTGACGATGCAGCGCAACCGCCGCGAACAGCGCGCCGATGCGCCGATCGTCACGCTGGTCGGCTGGGGGCTGTTCTCGCTCTCCTCGACCCTCGCGCTGCTGCTGGGCGCCGTTGCCCTGGCGCTTGCGCTCGGCATGCACATGCCGCTGCCCGCCGGCTTCGAGAGCTTCGCGCTCTAAGCCGCATGCCGCTCTACGCCTTTGGGGGAAAGGCGCCTCGGGTCGCCACTGACGCCTGGATCGCGCCAAGCGCCGACCTGATCGCCGACGTGCAGGTCGGCAGTGGTGCCAGCATCTGGTTCGGCGCCGTGGTCCGCGCCGACAACACGCCGATCATCATCGGCGCGCGCAGCAACATCCAGGAAGGTGCGCTGCTCCATTCGGATCCCGGTGCGCCGCTGACCATTGGCGAGGAGGTGACGGTAGGTCACCATGCGGTGCTGCACGGCTGCACGATCGGCGGGGGCACGCTGATCGGCATGGGCGCGATCATCCTCAACCGCGCGGTGATCGGCGCCGAGTGCCTGGTCGGCGCCGGTGCGCTGGTCACCGAGGGCAAGGAGTTTCCTGCAGGCCACCTGATCATCGGCAGCCCGGCGCGAGCCGTGCGGCCGCTCGACGACACCCAACGCGCCATGCTCCGCGCGAGCGCCGCACTCTACGCCGCCAAGCAGCGCGACTATGCGGCGGGGCTCACCCGAATCGACTGATTCGCGTGCTTTCGCGGATTGGGTCGCGCTGCGACGCTGCATCCGCCCCTGCTTGCCGTAGCGTCGCCACCGCGTGCCTAGACAGGGTTCGTCGCTGCGGTATCACTCGGGCATGGCGCTACCGGCTCTCTTCGATCGTCTGCGGCTTCCCGTCATCGGCTCGCCGCTGTTCATCATCTCCTGCCCCGAACTGGTCATCGCCCAGTGCAAGGCGGGGATCGTCGGCTCTTTTCCTGCGCTGAACGCGCGGCCGCAGAGCCAGCTCGACGAGTGGCTGCACCAGATCACCGAGGAACTCGCGGCCTGGGACCGCGCCCATCCGGAAACCCCCGCCGCGCCCTTCGCGGTCAACCAGATCGTCCACCGCTCCAACCCGCGGCTGGAGGAGGATGTGGCGAGCTGCGCCAAGTGGAAGGTGCCGATCGTCATCACCTCGCTCGGCGCCCGCCCGGAGCTCAACGACGCGGTGCATGGCTGGGGCGGCATCACGCTGCACGACGTCATCGACGATCGCTTTGCGCACAAGGCCGTCGAGAAAGGCGCCGATGGCCTGATCCTCGTCGCCGCGGGCGCCGGGGGTCATGCCGGGCGACTGAGCCCCTTCGCGCTGGTCCAGGAAGTGCGCGAATGGTTCGACGGACCGGTCGCCCTGTCGGGCTCCATCGCCACGGGCGGCGCGGTGCTGGCCGCGCAGGCGATGGGTGCCGACCTCGCCTATATCGGCTCGCCGTTCATCGCCACCGAGGAAGCCAATGCCGTCCAGGCCTATAAGCAAGCGATCGTCGACGGTCGGGCCGAGGACATCGTCTATTCGAACCTCTTCACCGGGGTGCACGGCAATTACCTGCGCGCCTCGATCGTGAACGCCGGACTGGATCCCGAGAATCTGCCGGAAAGCGATCCGAGCGCGATGAACTTCGGCGGCGCCAAGGCGTGGAAGGACATCTGGGGATCGGGCCAGGGCATCGGCGCGGTGCATGCGATCGAGCCGGCGGCTGCACGGGTCGAACGGCTGCGGGCGGAATATGCCGCGGCGCGGGCGCGGCTCGCGCTCTAGGGTCTCAGAAGGCGCCGGCGAGCCGGTCGAGCATCCGCCGCGCGGGGCTCGGCACCGCCACCATCGGGACATCGAAGGCAGAGTCGAGCCGCGCAACGCGGCGATACAGGTCCATGCTCGCGCGGACGATCGTGACTGCCTGAAGCGGCATGTCGTCGAGCAGTGCAGCATCGGTTTCTGGCGCCGGGCCGAGGCGCCGCCCGGGCGCGCGCGCATCCGCCAGCTGCAGTTCGCCCGAATCCACCGCACGCTGGGTCAGCAGCCAGGCAATGACGTGCATCAGCCGCGTCGTGACCTTCAGCGATTCGCAGGAAAAGGCCACCCGGCTCAGCGCCGACAGCGCGTCGCGCTCGTCACGGCCGAGCTGGTCGAAATAGCCGCGCGCTTCGTCTGCCAGCACCATCGCCTCGACATAGAGCGAGTCGACAAGGCGGCGATGCAGTTTGAGGGCGTCCGGGCGCTTCATGCCCCCATAGCTGCCACAGGAGCCCGGCGCGCGGAAAGTGCCAATCGCGCTGCGCCGCAGCAAAACGGAACCCTCATGCAATGATGTCCGGGATGAGATGGTCCTCGAGCAGCGAAATCTCGTCGCGCAGCTTGAGCTTGCGCTTTTTCAGACGCGCAATCTGCAGCTGGTCGCCGGTCCCGGTATCCGCCAGGGCGGCGATCGCGGCATCCAGGTCGCGATGCTCGGCACGCAGGGGCTCCAACCGGCGCCGGATCTCGCTTTCGTCCATTCTGTGCCCCCAGTGCGCCCGACTCGCCGGGGCATTGCCCGGCCCGCAAACCATCGCGGCTTTTCCGCGGTCTGTCGATCAGTGTTGATTCTGCACGCGACAAGCGGCGCAAAACATGATGTACTTCGCTACCCTCAGAGTCATTGAAGGAGGAATGCTTCATGCACACCGGGCATCTTTCGGCACTTAACGCCAAACATTCGCAGCTCGATCAGCGAATCGCCACCGAAACGCAGCGCCCCCTCCCCGATCACATACTCCTAGCGCAATTGAAGAAAGAGAAGCTGCGGGTCAAGGAAGAGATGCAGCGATAGCTGTCCCATTCACAGACTATTTACCGCAACCTTGGACTCGCGCGGCAGAAACTTGCCGCGCGAGCCGGGGAAACACTTCCCGGCGATCACGACGGCGCGCAGCGAGAATCAGCGTTTTCGAAAAATCACGCTCGCTGTCGCTCAGCGGCGCGTGAAGATCGGCTTCACATAGGCCGGGGTCTGGGTGCCGCCGCCCACCGGCTTGCGCGCCAGCTTCGGATCGATCTCGCTGTCGAAGGCGACGCCGACGCGCCCCTCCGCCGCCCAGGCGATCTTGCCCTTAACCCAACCCACACCGCGGACTTCGATTTCCACCGGCGTATGCATGCCGACCGGGCCAGTATATTCGGCCATCAGCCCGCCCGCGGAAAGATTGCGTACGCGCACGGTCCCGACATCCTCGCCTTCCACGCGGAACTGCGCGGTCAGCAACAGGCTGTCGCGGACACCGCTGCGCTTGCCCGCAAAGTCATCGGCGGAAAGCGGGGTGGCGGGAATGTAAGACTGTTGGTCCATGATTGGCTCTCGATGGCGGATTCGCACCCGCAGGGAGTAGACCAACAACTCTTAACGAAAGGATTAACCGAAATCCGCCCCGGTATTTTGCCGGAGCGGATTCCAACGTAGATTTCACTCGTCCCGGCTGATCTTTTCGTTGCGCTCATGACGTTCCTGCGCCTCGACCGTCATCGTCGCGGTGGGACGGGCCTCGAGCCGCCCCAGCGGGATCGGCTCGCCGGTCACTTCGCAATAGCCATATTCGCCTTCCTCGATCCGGCGCAGCGCCGCGTCGATCTTGGCAATCAGCTTGCGCTGGCGATCGCGGGTGCGCAGCTCGATCGACCAGTCGGTCTCGCTCGACGCGCGATCGGTGAGGTCCGCCTCGCGCAGCGGCTCGGACTGGAGCTGGTTCAGCGTCCCGGCCGCCTCGCGGTAGATCGCGTCCTTCCAGGCATTCAGCTTGGCGCGGAAATATTCCTGCTGCCGCGGATTCATAAAGGGTTCGTCGTCGCTCGGCCGGTATCCGTCGTCGCCGTCATTCGCGGCCGGAGGAACGCTTTTATCGTGCTCGTCAAAACGGCCCAAAACAGTTGCCATTCCCACTCTCCACACCAGTCCCCGGTGGCGTGCCGCTCGAGAGACTGCATTGCCCGCAGGCGCTATACTTTCGCAAGCAGCCATTAACAAGCCAATGCCGCGAAAGCTTTTTGGCGGGAATTCCCTATAATTTGGTAGAAATTAGCCCCGCCTGAACCATTTGCACTTTTTTCCGTTTCGCGTCGAGACAGGGGCCATCCGGAGCACGTCTCGAAACGGCTCTTGTCCTGAATTCGAACAACGGGCGGGTAGTCGCAGCAACCGCTTAGAGACATGGCGGACAGGGCCCCCGCCCCGTCCGCCACGAATCTTCAGGCCGATTGCAGCGCCTTCTCGATATCCGGCACGGGGTGATCGGTCAGGTCCTTGGCCAGCTCGCCCTTCAGCCGATCGCTGACGCTGACATGGTAATGCTTGCGCAGCTCGCCCAGCGTCTTGGGCGGTGCGACGATGATCAGCGACTCGAAGCTGTTGCGGAGCGCTTCCTCCTTGAGCATGCCGGCGACTTCGGCGGCGAAGCGATCTTCTTCCAATTGGTGGAAATCGGTTTCGCCCATCGTGCCGCGCGCCGGTGCGAACTGGGCGCCGCCGCCCTGCGCATGCATCGAGCCGCCTTGTGCCACCGCGGGCGCGCCGGGGCCGGACTGGGTCGACGAGGAACGACCCGACGAATCGGTCTTCTGGTCGGAGTCCTTGGGATTGGGGTGAAGCTCCTTCCGCACCACTTCGAGGTTCAGATACTCCGTATCACCCTGGTTGCGCAGCATCAGCAGCTTGCGGCCATCGGCGACGACCACCATCGCATCATGGGGAACCAGCATCGCACTCTCCTTGTCGCTGTTCACGGGAGCAACCAACGGGTGGAAAGCGGCGGGGTTGCGTGGGGCACGGGCCCCGGCCATAGGTTCGCGCCATGCACGATATCCGCTTCCTCCGCGAACATCCCGAAGCCTTCGACCAGGGCCTGGCCAAGCGCGGCCTGGAGCCGCAATCGGAGGCGCTGCTGGCGCTCGACGAACGCCGCCGCGCGCTGGTGACCGAGTTGCAGGTCGGTCAGGCGCGCCGCAACGAAGCCTCGAAGGCGATCGGCGCCGCCAAGGCGAAGAAGGACGAGGAAACCGCCGCCGCGCTGATGGCGGAAGTGGCGGCGCTCAAGGAGCGGATGCCGGCGCTGGAGGCCGAGGAAAAGGCGGTCGGCGAGGAACTGGAAGGCCGGCTCGCCGCCCTGCCCAACCTGCCCTATCCGGACGTGGCGCTCGGTTCGGACGAGAACGACAATGTGTTCGTGCACGAGCGCGGCACCGTTCCCGCCTTCGCCTTCGCGCCCAAGGAGCATGACGCGATCGGCCCCGCGCTCGGGCTCGACTTCGAGACCGGCGCGGCGATGTCCGGCGCGCGCTTCACCTTCGTGCGCGGGGCCGCTGCCCGGCTGCACCGCGCGCTCGGCCAGTTCATGCTCGACACGCTGACCGGCACATACGGCTATGAAGAATGCGTGCCGCCGCTGCTGGTGCGCGACGAGGCGCTGTTCGGCACCGGCCAGCTTCCCAAATTCGCCGAGGATTTGTTCCAGACCACCGACGGCCGCTGGCTCATCCCCACCGCCGAGGTGAGCCTCACCAACGCCGTGCGCGAGAAGATCCTGAGCGAGGAGGAACTCCCGCTCCGCCTCACCGCGCTCACCGCCTGCTTCCGTTCCGAGGCGGGTGCGGCGGGCCGCGACACGCGCGGCTTCATCCGCCAGCACCAGTTCGAGAAGGTCGAGATGGTGTCGATCACCACCCCCGACCA
Organism: Sphingomonas sp. NFR04; assembly: GCF_900114095.1. Lineage (GTDB taxonomy): Bacteria > Pseudomonadota > Alphaproteobacteria > Sphingomonadales > Sphingomonadaceae > Sphingomonas. The sequence continues at coordinate 514,301 of NZ_FORV01000002.1, forward strand.
GTCCGAAGCCGAGCATGAGCGGATGACCGACGCCGCCGAAGACGTGCTGACCAAGCTCGGCCTCGCCTTCCGCCGGATGAAGCTGTGCAGCGGCGACATGGGCTTCACCGCTGCCCGCACCTACGACCTCGAAGTGTGGCTGCCTGGCCAGGACCGCTATCGCGAGATTTCGTCCTGCTCGACCTGCGCCGACTTCCAGGCACGCCGGATGAACGCGCGCTACCGCCCCGAAGGCGAGAAGGGCACGCGCTTTGTCCACACGCTCAACGGCTCGGGCCTGGCGGTGGGCCGCACGCTGGTCGCAGTTCTGGAGAATTATCAGCAGGAGAATGGCGCGGTGGCGGTGCCGGCGGTGCTCCAGCCCTATCTGGGCGGGCTGACGCTGCTCGAACCGCGCGGCTGATGCGGATCCTCCTCACCAACGACGATGGCTATCACGCCCGCGGGCTTGCCGTGCTGGAGCGGATCGCGCGGACGATCTCCGACGACATCACCGTCGTCGCGCCGGCGGAGGAGCAATCGGGCAAGGGCCGCTCGCTCACCCTCACCGAGCCGTTCCGCGTCCGCCGCCACGGCGACAACCGCTATGCGGTAAAGGGCACGCCCACCGACTGCGTGATGTTCGCGCTCGCAGAGGTGATGGCCGATGCCAAGCCCGACCTGATCCTCTCCGGCGTCAATCGCGGCGGCAATCTCGCCGAGGACGTCAGCTACTCCGGCACCGTCTCGGCAGCGATGGAAGGCGCGCTGGCGGGCATCCGCTCGATCGCGCTCAGCCAGCGCTACGCCCGCAGCGGCATGGGCGACGCGGTGCCGTTCGACACCGCCGAGGCCTGGGGCGAGCGCGTGCTGCGGCCGCTGCTCGATGTCGCGATGGAACCGCGGACGCTGGTCAACATCAACTTCCCGCCGGTCGCGGCGGATGCGGTGCAGGGCATCAAGGTCGTGGCGCAAGGGTTCCGCGACTATGGCCGCGTCGCGCTCGACAAGCGGCTCGATCCGCGCGGCTTCCCCTATTACTGGCTGGCGATGGGGCGGATGCCGCACCAGGCGGCGCCCGATACCGATCTCGATGCGATCGAGGCCGGGTTCGTCACCGTCACCCCGCTGCACCTCGACCTTACCCACCGCGAGTCGATGGATCGGCTGCGCGGCGCCTATGCGGGCTGAACGCGCATGCCGATGATGGACCGCCTGCTGCCGATCGGGCTGCTGTTCGTCTCCAACATCTTCATGACCTTCGCCTGGTACGGCCATCTCAAGTTCAAGAACGCACCGATCCTGCTGGTCATCCTCACCAGCTGGGGCATCGCGCTGATCGAATATTGCTTCGCGGTGCCGGCCAATCGGCTGGGCAGCGCGGTCTATTCGGCGGCGCAGCTCAAGGGCATGCAGGAGGTGATCACCCTCACCGTCTTCGCCGCCTTCTCGGTGCTGTATCTGGGACAGAAGATCACGCTGAACCACCTGATCGGCTTCGCGCTGATCGCGGCGGGCGCCTTCTTCCTGTTCCGCACGCAGAGCTGAACCGGGGCGCGGCCGGCGCGTTTCTCCGTCAGAGGAGAGTGCCATGAACCCCGAACCGACCCGCGAGACGCCCGATACCCAGCCCGGCACCGCCCACCAGCCCGACGGCACCGACAGTTCGGCGGAGTGGAACGCCGAGATTGCCGACGAGAACATGATCCCCGATCAGGATCCGGAAGACTGAGTGCTTCTTGATCCTCCCCCGCCAGGGGGAGGTGGGCCGCGCATGCGGCTCGGAGGGGGAGGATGCCAGAACACAGCGTCGTGCTTCCTCCCCCTCCGTCGCCTGCGGCGCCACCTCCCCCTTGCGGGGGAGGATTGAAGGCTCAGGTCACTGCAGCTCGAAGGTAACCACCAGCGCCTTCTCCACATGCGTTGCGCCGTCCGCCCGCTTGAAGCTGCGGAACACCGCCTGCGGCCCCTGGCTCATCGCCAGCTCGATCTTGTTCTGGACGGCAGGCGTGAGCGGACCGTTGCCGGTTTCGCTGATGCGCACCACTCGCGCGACGCGCAGCCCCATTTCCTTGGCGTAGATCTCGGCGTCGGCGCGGGCGTTGCGCAGCGCCATCGCCTTGACCTGCTTGTCGGCGGCGTCGACCTCGGTGATATCGGGCTCGGCGCGCAGCGTGCCGATCTTGTAGTCGTTGACGAGCAGCTGGTCGCGCACGGCGTCGGCCTGGGCCGTCGTGCGGAAGGTCAGCAGCCGCGCATGGGGATCGGTGACAACAGGCGCGGCATCGCTGGCGCTGTCCGCGTCGTCGCTCTGCATCTGCTCCATCTGTGCCTTGGTAGGGCTATCCACCGGCGCATCGCCGATCGCCGCTGCCGAAAGCCCCTGCGCCTTCAGCGTCTCCTCGATCTTGGCGAGCAACGCGGCGCTGTCGCGCTTCGCCTCTGCCTCGGTCTTGCCCTTGCCGATATAGCCGACCTCGAGCGTCACCTTGCCCGGCTTCACATCGACCCAGCCATTGCCGACGATTTCCAACGTGACCGGCTGGCGCCCCTGCGCGCTCGCGACGCCGGGAGCAATCAGGGCCAGTGCCAGAACGAAGCTCTTGGTACGCATCTACTTCTCCTCCGATGTGCGCACGTACCTGCACAAATCGGAGGAGAAAGTCGCGCTTATCCGTACGAAAAGTCGGAATGCCGGCAGGGTTCCGACGCCTGCCCTATTCGATCGTGGCGCCTGGACAGCGCGCGATACGCTGCACTGAACCCGACGCAAAATCGAGGCGATAGGCTGCGCGGCGGGCCAGGAAGGAGCCCTCGGCCTTGCCAGGCGGCAGCCCCGCTTCCTCCACCAGCGCGCAGCTACCGTCCCCTCCCCCGAAGACGATAGTGCGGCTCTCGACGGTTTGTAGCGCGCGGCCGTGTCGCCGTAGATCGGCCTCGATTTGCTTCTCGATCCGATCGGGGTGGTAGGGGTCACGCGCGCCAAGCATGAACACCGCGATGCGGTTGAAGTGGATCGTCCGTTCGAGCAGCACCACCTTGCCGATGGCGGGAAGCCATCGCACCGTCACGTAGCGCTCGGCACCCATCAGCCTGCGTCGAACGCCATTGCCACGCAGCCAGATCCGGTTTTCATTGGCACGCGCGCTGACGACCCACCTTCCGTCGGGCGAATGCACTCGCCCGCCCTGGAAGATGCTGATCCCCGGATCGGCGGTCGCAGCGCCGACCCAGATCAGCGCTGCGACCGCTCCGATCACCATCCCTGCGGCTGGCCCTTGTTCTGTTCGTCGAGCCACTTCTTGAGCGGCGCGAAATATTCCATCATCGCCTTGCCGGAGATTTCGCGGCTGCCGGTGAAGGTCTGCAGCGCGTCGGGCCAGGGCTTGGAAGCGCCCATCTCGAGCATCTTGTTCAGCCGCGCGCCCACTTCCTTGTTGCCGTAGAAGCTGCAGCGATGCAGCGGGCCCTTCCAGCCCGACTGGTCGCACGCCGCCTTGTAGAACTGGAACTGGAGCAGCCGCGCGAGGAAGTAGCGCGTATAGGGCACGCTGCCCGCGACATGGTACTTGGCGCCGGCGTCGAACTTGGTCTCGTCGCGCGCCACCGGCGGCACGATGCCCTGATACTGCAGGCGCAGCTTGTTCCAGCCTGCCTCATACTGGTTGGCGGGAATGGTGCCGTCGAAGATCTGCCAGCGATATTTGTCGACCAGCAGGCCGAACGGCAGGAACGCCACCTTGTCCATCGCCTGGCGGAGCAGCAGGCCGACATCCTTGTCGGCACTCGGCACCTGGGCGCGATCGAGCAGGCCGATCTGCACCAGATATTCTGGCGTGATCGACAGCGCGACAAAATCGCCGATCGCCTCGTGGAAGCCGTCATTCGCGCCGTTGCGGTAGAGCGCCGGCTGCGCCTGATAGGCGCGCTGGTAGTAGTTATGGCCGAGCTCGTGGTGGATCGTGACGAAATCGTCCGAGTTCACCTTGATGCACATCTTGATGCGGACGTCGTTCTTCTCGTCGATGTCCCAGGCCGAGGCGTGGCACAGCACTTCGCGATCGGCGGGCTTCAGGAACAGCGAGCGCTCCCAGAAAGTGCCCGGCAGCGCCGCGAAGCCGAGCGACGAGTAGAAGCCCTCGCCGGTCTGGACCATCTTCTTCCAGTCGTAGTTTTTGGCCTTGAGCAGGTCGCCCACGTCATAGCCGAGGTCGCCGGCGCCCTTGGGCGCGACGACGTCGTAGATATTGCCCCATTCCTGCGCCCACATATTGCCGAGCAGATCGGCGCGGATCGGGCCGGTCTTGGCCTGTACCGCGTCGCCATACTTCTCGTTGAGCTTGCGGCGGACATAGGTGTGGAGCGCGACGTAGAGCGGCTTCACTTCGTTCCACAATTTGTCGGTCATCGCCGCGAATTCGGCCGGCGGCATGTCATAGCCCGAGCGCCACAGCGCCCCCGTGTCGGCGAAGCCCAGCTCCTTGGAGCCCTGGTTCGCGATGCCGACCAGCTTGGTATAATCGGGGCGCATCGGCGCGCCGACAGCGTCGTTCCAGCTGACCCACATCTCCTTGAGCTCATTGGGGTCGCGGCTGGTGCCCATCGCGGCTTCGATGTCGCTGCCGTTGATCGGCTTGCCGCCGCGCGTGCCCTTGCCCTTGGCGTAGAAGGAACCGAGCTTGGTCGAGATGTCGCTCAGCTGCTGGGCGGCGCCCGGGGTGGTCGGCGCCGGCAGCACCAGTGCGGCGCGGAGCATGGTCAGCTGGCGCTGCTGCTCGGCGGTGAGGCCCGGTGCCTTTTGCAGGCGCGCGGCGTCGAGCGCGAAGCGGACCGCCATCTCGGTGCCTTTGGCGCCGTAATCGGCGGCGAGTGCGTCGGTATCGTCGGTGATATAGGTGGCGTTGACCCAGGCGACCCGCGAGGAGGTGAGCGTGAAAGCCGCCATCTCCTGCTGCGCGCGGTTGAGGAACGCGGCAGCTTCAGATGCGGTCGGCGCGGCGGCAGGCGTCGTGCTGGTCTGCGACTGGGCGGGCGCGGCGAGCATCGCGGCGAGCGCCGCGAGCGAGAGTCCGGTACGGATCATGATGCTAAGTCCCCGGGAATCAAGAAAGGCGCGACCCTGCCGCGCCTTCCCTGCCCGCGTCAACCAGCGAGGAACTCGACCAGCGCGTCGCCGAGCTCGGGCCGGGTGACCGCACTCATGTGATTGCCCGGAATTTCGATGAACAGGCCATAGGGCAGCAGGTCCGCCACTTCCTTGGCCGAGCCATTGTCGTAATCGTCGGCGCCCGAGATCACCGCGGTCGGCTGGGCGATCGCGGCGATCTCGTCGCGCGGGGTATCGACAAAGGTGTCGAGGATGCGCAGCAGCGCGACCGGATCGCCCTTGGTGGTCTTGAGGAACGCCTCGGTCAGCCATTCGGAGCTGCCGCGCTGGAAGCTGCCGAGATTGGTGAGCACGCGGTGGAAATAGGCGCCGCGGCCCTTGGTCGCGACCAGCCCGTCGAGCCCCATGCCCGAGAGCACCACCTTGTCCGGGCTCGCGCCGTTGGCGAGCATCCGCACCACCGTGCGCGCGCCAAGCGAATAGCCGCCAAGGTCATAGTCGGTGAGGCCGAGATGCGCGATCAGCGCGAAATTGTCGCGCATCAGCACGTCCGGGGGATAGGCGGCGGGATCGTGCGGCTTGGCGCTGTGCCCGTGCGCGCGCAGGTCCGGCATGATCACCCGCCGGCCGCGCGCGGCGAGCTTTGCCGCATGGCCGTACTTGATCCAGTTGACCTCCGCGGTGGAGAAATAGCCGTGGATCAGCACCACGGGCCGCCCCTCCCCCATCTCGGTCCAGGCGATCTCCTGGCCGTCGAAGCTGGCGAAGCGGTGCGTTTCAGTCGGGTAGTCGGCCAATGCTGTCCATCCATCGTTTGACGACGTTCGGGTTGTCCTCGGTGCGGTATCGGGGCAGCGCGGTCGTGTCGAGCCACTGTTCGTGCATGCTCTCCACCGCATAATTGTGGCGCGGCTGGAAGCGGCCCGGCGCGTCGAAGCTGCCGATCGTCAGGTCCATATTCTCGCCATCGAGGAATTCGAAGGTCAGCGGCGTGCCGCAGTCCCGGCAGAAGCCGCGCTCGGCGATCGGCGAAGAGCGATAGCGATCGGGTTCTCGCTCCCAGGTTACGTCCGCCTTGGCCACGCCCTTGAACGCAATCGAGACGCCGCCGGTGGCCCGCTGGCACATCCGGCAATGGCAGAGATAGGCGTCGTCATCCTTGATCCGCACCCGATAGCGGATCCGGCCACACTGACACCCACCGGTGACTTCCTCGTCCATCGTCTCCTCCTCGCGCAAGATCCGGATGCGCAACGCACGAGTCTCAGTATTAGCCCTTAGACGGCAGCGACGCCGCCGGCCAACTCCCTGCACTATAATGAATACGGAGATTACCGCATTGAGCGTGGATTACGCGCCGCGGGGCCATTTTGACGGGATCAACATGCTCAAGCGCTTTCACAACCTCTCGCTCGCTTCCAAGACGACGGTGCTCGCCGTGGGCGGCATGCTCCTGCTTGCTGTCGCGACCTTCTTCGTCGCCGACCGCGCGCTGATGCAGCAGGCCGCGCAGACCGCCGCCGAGCGCCAGGAAGTGAACATGCGCGTCGCCTGGAGCGTGCTCAAGGGCTATGGCGCGGACTTCCGCGTCGAAGGCGACGACCTTTATGTCGGCAGCCACAAGCTCAACAATTGGGACGCGCCGGTCGACGAAGTGAAGCGCCTCGTCGGCGGCACCGCCACGATCTTCCGCGGCGACATGCGCGTCTCGACCAACGTCATGAAGGAAGACGGCAGCCGGGCCGTGGGAACCCCGCTCGCGCGCAACGCCGCCTATGAGACGGTGCTCGACAAGGGCCAGCCCTATCGCGGCAAGGCCGACATTCTCGGCAAGCCCTTCTTCACCGGCTATGACCCGATCAAGGACACCTCGGGCAAGACGATCGGCATCCTGTTCGTCGGAATCCCCGAGAGCGATGTGATGGGCGCGATCGACGGCGCGCGCTGGATGCTGGCGCTGTCGGCAGCACTGATCTCGCTGCTCGTCGCGGGTGTCGCCTGGTATGCCGGCCGCCGCATGTTCTCGCCGCTGGTGCAGATGACCGCCGCGATGCGCGCGCTCGCAGCCGGCAAGGTCGACATCGCCATCCCCGAACATGCCGCCACCGACGAGATCGGCGCGATGGCCGAGGCGCTCCAGCATTTCCGCACGTCCGAAATTGCTCGTCAGCAGGCCGAAAGCCGCGATCGCGAAGCCGAGGCAGCGCGCGAGCATGCGATGGACGCGCTCGGCCAGGCGCTCGCGAAGGTCGCCGGCGGCGACCTCACCGCCGATGTCGGCCACGATTTCCCGGCGGACTATGCCAAGCTCGCCGATCATTTCCGCTCGGCAGTCGGCAGCCTGCGCGAGCTGATCGGCACCGTGCTCGAAGGCACTGCGTCGATCCGCACCGGTTCGAACGAAATCGCCAGCGCGTCCGAGGATCTCGCGCGGCGCACCGAAGGCAATGCGGCGAGCCTTGAGCAGACCGCCGCCGCCATCACCCAGATGAACCAGCGTATCGACGCAACCGCCGCCGCCGCCGGTGTGACGGTGGAGCGCGCCGACCAGGCGATCGGCGTGGTCGGATCGGGTCGCAGCACCGCCGACGAAGCGGTGCAGGCGATGACCCGCGTGTCGGACAGCGCCAAGGGAATCGACAGCGTCATCGAGGGTCTCGACAAGATCGCGTTCCAGACCCGCGTTCTCGCGATGAACGCCGCGGTCGAAGCAGGGCGTGCGGGCGAAGCCGGTCGCGGCTTCGCGGTCGTCGCCGACCTCGTCTCCGCGCTGGCGATGCGCGCCGAAGAGGAGGCCAAGCGCGCCCGCGACCAGCTCACCGTCACCCAATCCGAAGTCGTCGTCGCCCGCGGCGCGGTCGAGCGGGTCGACAACGCCCTTGCGGCGATCGTCGACACCGTCGGCGAGGTCCACCAACTCCTCGGCGGAATCGCGGCGGACAACCGCGCGCAATCGAGCGCGATCCGTGAAATCAGCAGCGCGATCGGCGATATGGATCGCGCTACCCAGCAAAATGCTGCCATGGTCGAGGAAACCTCGGCGGCAGCGCGCCAGCTCACCGAGCAGGTCGCCCGGCTCGACGCCCATGCCTCCACCTTCCAGACCGGCGGCCAACAGGCACCGCTCCGCCGGCCTGTCCTCCCGTCGCAGGGTGGCGCGGCCAAGGCCTCGGGTGCCACCCGTGCCGTTCCGGTCCAGGCCATGGCCGATGGCGACGACTGCGCCAGCTTCTGAGACACTGGCAGGCGCCACGCACGCCCGATCCCGAATGCGAAAAAAGGAAAAGCGCGCCGGCCCAGCCTGGCGCGCTTTTCCTTTTCCCAAGCGAGAGCGGATCGGCTGTCGGCGATCCGCCCGCTTTGCTGATCAGCGCGACGCGATGCGCTGGCGCTTGCTCAAATAGCGCAGACCGGTTTCGGCAATCGCATGCGATCCTGCGACGCGGTCGGTGGTCACGGTCATCGGCACGTCGTCTTTCTGCAGCACCTGCTCGTACAGGGTGCGCGCCTCGTCGACACGGCCCGTCGCATAGTAGATCGCCGCGAGGTTCAGCTGCAATTCCGGACGCTGATCGAAGCGCATCTGGCTCAGGAGCTTCTGCTCGGCCGTGGCATAGGACCCCGTCATGATCTCCCGGGCCGCGAGACTCGAATCCTGCGCAACCGCCGGCGAAGCCAGGGCCAGCAGCGACACCGCGGCCGCTGCGACAAGTTTGATCGACATAACGCTCTCCTTCTCGTCGTTACACCAAGGTTGCACTTTTATGACACTTGGATGACTAAGAGGTGACACGTTCGCGACATCGCTGCAACCCCGCATTTGCGCTTAGCCGCGCGGCGAGGCGGGGCACGGCGTACATGCGCGCATTTCTTCGCTTGCAGGGATGGAGGCATTGGCCATTTTGCCAGCGCGACCTGCCGAGGCGCCTTCTTTCGAAGGCACAAAAAAAGGCGGCCCCGAAGGGCCGCCTTCCCAAAATACTCTGACCGCGCTGCGGATCAGAAATCGTTGCGGTACTGCTCATTGCCGACGAAGCCGAGCTTCGTGACGTTCGCCCGCTTGATGATCGCCAGAACGCGATCGACCACTTCGTACCGCGCCGCGGGGTCCGGCTGGAAGTGCAGCTCGGGCTCCGGCGAACGCTGGAGCGATGCGTCCAGATACTGGCGCAGCATCACGTCGTTGATCGGCATGCTGTTCCAGAACACCTGGCCCTGCGCGTCGATATAGACCTTGTTCTTGTCCGGCTCGACGGGCGGGGCGTTGTTGGCGCTCGGCTGCGGCAGGTCGACCTTCACCGCATGCGTCTGGACCGGAATGGTGATGATGAACATGATGAGGAGCACGAGCATGACGTCGATCAACGGCGTCGTGTTCATGTCCATCATCGGCTCGCCGTCATCACGGCCTGCGCTCATTGCCATTGTCGTAACTCCTTAAACGGGACCGATCAGAGCCGAGCGGTATTCGAACCGGGCTCCGGTTCCGAGATGAAGCCGACCTTCACGAAACCCGCCATCTGCATCGTATAGATGGTGCCACCGATGCAACGGTAGGGCGTGTTGACGTCACCGCGGATATGAACTTCGGGAAGTTCAAGGCCAGCGGCGTTCGGGCCGCCCTGTCGGTCGATCTCGGCCTTCAGCTTGGCAACCGCGCGGTCGAGCAGCTCGGTGTGATTGACCCGGGTCAGACCCCAGAAGATTTCACAACCGTCCGGGCCGCCCTTGACCGAAAGCGAGACGTTCTCCGGCTTGGTGGTCGTCGGCTCGAACTGCACCTTCGGCAACGCGAGGTCGATCGTCTGGACCACAACGGGAACGGCGATGAGGAAGATGATCAGAAGAACCAGCATCACGTCGACGAGCGGCGTGGTGTTGATGTCCGACATCGGTGCGTCGTCGCCGCCGCTGCCTGTGCTAATCGCCATTGGGCGCTATCCTATCCTCTTGTGCGCCGGATCGCGATCCGGCGGCAGGGCTACGCGACGTGCGCAGCCCTGCGACCTTGGTCTTACGGGCGGGTCGGGGTGCCGCCGGTCTGGCCAGCGGTCGTGGTCGCCGGCTTCGCAGCGGCGGCAACGGCCGGCTTCTTCGCGGCAGCGGCAGTCGCCGGCTTCACGCGGCCGTCCGAGGCGAGGTAGCCGAGCACGTCGTTCGAGAACGCGTTCAGGTTCTCGGCGATCGCCTTGTTGCGACGCTGCAGGAAGTTGAAGGCGAGCACGGCCGGCACGGCGACGACGAGGCCGAGTGCGGTCATGATGAGCGCTTCACCGACCGGGCCGGCAACGGCGTCGATCGAAGCCTGACCGGCCGAGCCGATCTTGATGAGCGCGCGGTAGATGCCGATAACGGTACCGAACAGGCCGATGAACGGCGAGGTCGCGCCGACGGTCGCGAGGAAGGCGAGACCACCGCCCAGCGCCGAGTTGATCGTGCCTTCCGAACGGGCCAGCGAGCCGTGCAGCCAGTCATGCGCTTCGACCGGATCGGTCAGCAGCTTGTACTGCTCCTGGGCTTCCAGGCCGTCGTCGACGATCTGGCGATAGGCCGAGTTCTTCTCGAGCTTGGCAGCACCTTCGCGCAGGCTCGACGAGCTCCAGAAGCTGGCGCGGACGCGCTTCGACTGGTTGATGATCTTCTGCTGCTCGAACACCTTGGTGAAGAGGATGTAGAGCGACACGAAGAGCATGAGCACCAGGATGGTGAACACCGACTGCGAGATCAGGCCGCCTTCCTTGAGCGCCTGGGTCAGGCCGTAGGGGCTTTCGCCGCCCTTAGCTGCGGCTCCACCGGCAGCGAGAATGGTCGTGAGCATTTTGGGTCTTTCCTCTAAAAGATAGCTTCTTGCGCAAGCCGGTCCGCCTTGCCCGGCGGACCGGAAACCGGAGAGTTACTTCTGGATCTGCCACCTGAACCGGTTCACGTACGGAGCCGGAATCTTGTTGCCGCTCGCATCCTCGGCGGGATCGAAACGTGCACGGCGCTTGAGCAGGTTGCACGCCTGGTTATCCAGACGGCTCGAGCCGCTCGACGACGTGATCGTGCACGACACCACCCTGCCCGTCGCGTCGACGTCGAGGCGGAAGCCCGTGACACCTTCTTCACCCGCACGCTGCGACTCCGACGGATAGTCGTCGTTCGTCACCCACGAGCCCGGCGAGCTACGCGGCTTCAGCGCCTTCGCCACGCGCGGCGGTGCCGGCGGTGCCGGCGGAGCCGTCGGCGCGGGAGGCGCAGGCGGCGTGATCGGCGGCGGCGGCGGGATGATGTTGGTGGTGGCGACCGGCGGCGCAGGCGACACCGACTGCACGATGGCCGGCGGCACCACGACCTGAGTCGGGGGCGGCGGCACCGGCGTGTCCGGCGGCGGCGGCGGCGGCGGAATCTCCTCCGGCGGGGGCGGCGGCTCTTCGACCTCGAAGGTCTTCAGCTCTTCCGCCTTCTTCTTGATATATTGGTATGCCAGACCTGTGACGAAGGCATAACCCATGCCAGCCACGATGATAGCGACGATTACGATCGCTACCACACGACTGCCACTTACATTCCGGTCAGCGTAAGCCATTCGGCAACGTCACTCCCTCTAATCCTGCTTGCGACCCTGGCCGGCTGGCAGCCGCGCACAAGTCCGCTCGCCTCGGGTCACACTGCGCCCCTGATGGCGAGAGCACCGAGTCTGTATCGTGGGCCTTCCGACGACGCAAACTCTTTGTCGGACGAATTGGTCGTACAATGCACCCATGGCAGAATTATTTCTGTATAAGATCGGCACAATCCGGTACCGGCACCGGCATGAAAACTGCTCTACCCCTGCTGTTTTGTTGCGCTGCGGCATTTCCTGCATGTGCGCAACCCGCCCCGCAAACCGCGCAAATCCGCCAAGAAGCGCAAAGTGGCTTACCCACTTACGCCACTGTCGCGACCGCCATTGTCAACGCGCCGCTGGTGATCGACGCTCGGATCAGCGACATGATCCGGATCAAGGAAAATGCAGCACCCGGTCTCGCATCGGGACGGGCCCGCCTCTACGTCACGGCCGACGTGCTGGCACTGATTCGCGGGAGCAGCGCGCTTCCGACCCAGATTTCGTACCTGGCAGACGTGCCGCTCGATTCTCGCGGCAAGCTACCCAAATTGAAGAAGCAGCGCGTGCTGCTGTTCGCGCGCCCCGTCGGCAACAAGCCCGGCGAGCTTCAGCTGACCGGAGTCGACAGTCAATATCTGTGGAGTCCCGAGCTTGACGCGCGGACCCGCGGCATCACCCGCGAAGTGCTGGCGAGCGATGCGCCGCCGGCGGTGACCGGTATCGGCAACGCCTTCCATGTGCCGGGTGCACTGCCCGGCGAAGGCGAGACCCAGGTATTCGTGAAGACCGCCAACGGCGCGCCGATCTCGTTGCAGATCCTGCGGCGTCCCGGGGAGAAGCCGCATTGGGGAGTGTCGCTGGGCGACATCGTCGATCCCAATGCCGGCGCCCCCAAGCCGGAGACGCTTGCCTGGTACCGGCTCGCCTGTGGGCTTCCCAAGGCGCTGCCCGATAGCGCGATCACCGCGGAGACGCCGGAGAACGCGCAGGCCGCACGCGAGGACTATCAGGTCGTGCTGCGCGACTTGGGGCCCTGCGCCTAATCTGGACCCCGCCGCCGGCTCAGCGCCGGTGGCGGACCAGCGTGATGCCGATCGATTCGTCGGCCTCGGCGATTGCCAGCTTCACGATTCGAACCTCCACGCGGCGAACCCGCGAATCGGAAACGAACAGCGTCTCGCAGATATGGTCGGCCACCGCCTCGATCAGCGTGAAGTGCACATCCTTGGGAAGCGCGTCTGTCGCGGCATGCTTCAGGTCGATATAGCTCTTCGAAGCGCTGAGCGGCGTGTCCGGCAGGAAGCGCTCAGGCAGGTCGAGATCGGCAATGACGGAGATGCGCAGCGGCTGCGGCAGATGCGTCTCCTCGGAATAGACTCCGGTGAGCACCTCCACCTCGAGGTCCATGACCTGAAGCTGCAATGAATCGGGCAAACGAGCGGCCTTTCCTGGGGCGAAACAGGCGCGCGCCATAGCAGATCGTGTCGCTTCCGAAAGCCCGGGCACTTCCCGTGCAGATTCTGCATGTCCATCGGTAAACTCCGCGCTTGCGCTCCGCTACCGGAACGCTAAGGCGCGCGCCTTTCGGCATGGGGTCCGAGAGCGGGGAAGGATTCGCGGTGGTTCAGATAGTTGCGCTCGATGCGGTCGACCCGCACGCCGTCGAGGCGCTGCTGGACCGTGCCTTCGGGCCCGGACGGCATCTGCGCACCGCCTATCGCGTGCGGCAAGGCACCCTACCGATTCGCCCGTTCAGTTTTGCCGCATTAAGCGAAGATGGCAAGCTCGCCGGCACGATCCAAAGCTGGCCCGTGGCGCTGGCGAGCGATTCGGGCCCGATGGTGCCGCTGGTGATGGTCGGGCCGGTCGCCGTCGAGCCCGATCTGCAGCAGGGCGGCATCGGCCGGCGTCTGATGCAGGAAATGCTCGACGCGGCGGACGTCAGCGCCCTGCCCGGCGCCGAAGCGCTGATTCTGATCGGCGATCCCGAATATTATGGCCGCTTCTTCGGTTTCGATGCGAGCCGCACGGAGCGCTGGCGGCTGCCGGGCCCGTTCGAGCCGCGCCGGCTGCTGGCGCGCGGCGCCGCGGTGCCGAACTGCTCGGGCATGCTCGTGCCGCGCCTGCGCAAGGTCGCCTGAGCGCACCTCCGCGCGCAAGGGTTCGACAAAGCCGCGCGCCGCGCTAAGGGAAGCGCCATGCCCAACACGCCGCCCCCCGATTTCGCCAGCCTGTCGCTTGCCGAGATCGCTCGACTGGCGGAGGAGCATCGCCTGCCGCCCGTCGAAAGCTGGAACCCGGCGCATTGCGGCGACAGCGAGATGCGCATCGCCCGCGACGGCACCTGGTATCACCAGGGGAGCCCGATCGGCCGCCCGGCGATGGTGCGGCTCTTCTCCACGATCCTGCGGCGCGAGCCCGACGGCGGCTTCGTTTTGGTAACCCCGGTCGAGAAGCTCGACATCGCCGTGGAAGATGCGCCCTTCGTCGCCGTCGAGCTCAAGGTCGAAGGCGAAGGCGAGGCCATGCGGCTGGCTTTCCGGCTGAACACCGGTGACGTCGTCGTCGCTGGTCCCGAGCATCCGCTGCGGATCGAAGCGCGCGAGGACGGCCCGCATCCCTATCTCACGGTGCGCGGGAGCCTCGACGCACTGGTCGCCCGCACCGTCTATTACGAACTCGCCCAGCTCGCACTGGCGCAGGACGGCGCCGCACCGGGCGTCTGGAGCCAGGGCATGTTCTTCCCGCTCGAGCCCGAAGCATGAGGCTTGCCGACCAGCTCCGGCGCGCGCTGGACAGCCGGCCGGCCCGGGCGACCACCCTGCTCCCCGGCGACCACGCCTTTTTCGATCCCGCCCAAGTGACGAGCGCCGCCGCGGTGCTGCTCGCGGTGACCGATCGCGATGCGCCGGGCGTGCTGCTCACCCGCCGCAACGCCAATCTGCGCCGCCATGCCGGCCAGATTGCGTTCCCTGGCGGCCGCATTGATCCAGAGGACAAGGATCCGATCGACGCGGCGCTTCGCGAGGCCGAGGAGGAGATTGCCCTGCCCCGCCGGCTGGTCGAGGTGATCGGCACGGTGGAGCAGTACCGCACCGTCACCGGCTATCAGGTGACGCCGGTGATCGGGGTGGTGCCGCCGGACCTCACCCTGGTGCCGTCCGAGGCCGAGGTCGCCGAGGTATTCGAAGTGCCCCTCGCCTTCCTCCTCGACGACGCCAATCATCAAAAGAAAAGCGCTCTCTACCAGGGGCATGAGCGCCATTATTACGAGATCATGTGGAACGATTATCGAATCTGGGGCGCCACCGCGGCGATGCTGGTCAACCTGTCGCGGCGGATGGCATGGCCGCGCTGACGCTGCCCGAAACCGACTGGCGTAGCAGACCCGGTCTGGATGCGCTCACCCAGGTGCTGGGGGCGGACGAAGGGCTTACCCGCTTCGTCGGCGGCGCGGTGCGCGATGCGCTGCTGGGCATTCCGGTCGCCGATCTCGATCTCGCCACGGCGCTTTCGCCCGACGAAGTGCTGGCGCGGCTGCGCGCCGCCGGCATCCGCGCGGTGCCGACGGGGCTCGACCATGGCACGATCACCGCGGTGCTCGACAGCGGCCCGGTGGAGGTCACCACGCTTCGCCGCGACGTCTCCACCGATGGCCGCCACGCCACCGTCGCCTTCACCGACGACTGGCGCGAGGACGCCGCGCGCCGCGACTTCACGATCAACGCGCTCTACGCCGATCCGAACACCGGCGCGCTGTTCGACTATTTCGGCGGGCTGGCGGATCTGGAGGCGCGGCGGGTGCGCTTCATCGGCGACCCGCTGCGCCGGATCGCCGAGGATCATTTGCGCATCCTCCGCTTCTTCCGGTTCCTCGCGCGCTTCGGCGACACGCCCGATCCCGAAGGGCTCGACGCCTGCACCGCCCACGCGCGCGACCTGATGGCGCTCAGCCGTGAGCGTATCCGCGACGAGCTGCTAAAGCTGCTGGTCGCGCGCGACGCGGTGGGCGTGACCGCGCTGATGCTGGAGCGCGGCATCCTCGAACCGGTGGTGCCGGAAATCACCACAGCAGCGAAGTTGGCAGAACTCGCCGATCGCGAAGCCCGGCTCGGCGCCGCACCCGATCCCATCCGCCGCCTCGCCGCGCTGCTGCCGCGCGATCCAATCACGGGCGATCTGATCGGCGCGCGGCTGAAGCTTTCCAATGCGCACCGCAAACGGCTGGTGCTCGCGCTGACTGACGGCGGGACCGACGACGCCCGTGCCCTTGCCTATCGGATCGGCCGCGAGGCTGCCGAGGATCGCCTGCTGCTTGCCGCGGCCGACGATGCCGAGGCTGCTCATGGCTGGGCCGCGCTCACCCATTGGGAGATCCCGCGCCTGCCGCTCACCGGCGGCGCGCTGGTCGAACGCGGGCTCGCCAAGGGGCCGGATGTCGCCCGGGCGCTGCGTGCGGTAGAAGATCGGTGGATCGCGGAAGGCTTCCCCAATGCCGCACGAGTCGATGCGATTGCCGACGCCGTGGTGGCTCAGGCCTTGAACGCCGCGATCAGCGCGAAGGCGGCATCGCCGGGCACCGGCCGGGAATAATGATAGCCTTGGCCATAGGTGCAGCCCAGCGCGCCTAGGGTCTGTGCGAGCTCGGGTGTCTCGATGCCCTCCGCCGTGGTCTGCATGCCCAGCGCATAAGCGAGGCTGAGGATCGCGCGGATGATCGCAACCTTGTCGCGATCGGCGAGCATGCCGGTGACGAAGCTGCGGTCGATCTTGAGCACGTCGATCGGCAGCTTCTGCAGATAGGCGAGGTTCGAATAGCCGGTGCCGAAATCGTCCATCGCCAGCGTGGTGCCGAGATCCTTGAGCGCCGACATGGTCTGGGCGATGCGATCGGGATCGCTGACGATCGCGCTTTCGGTCAGCTCCAGCGTGAAGCGCGAGCCGGGCATGTTGTGGCGATCGAGCGCGTTCTTCACCATCGCGCCGATCTGGTCGCGCTGCAGCTGGATCGCCGAAAGATTGACCGCGATCTTCACGCCGCAATCGCCACCGGCGCGCACATCCCATTCGGCCAGCGTGCGCGCCGCTTCCTCCATCGCCCAGCGGCCGAGCGGAACGATCAGGCCCGATTCCTCGGCAACGGGGATGAAAGCGTTGGGCGAGATCAGCACGCCGTCGTCATTGGTCCAGCGGGCCAGCGCCTCGAACGAGGTGATGCGGCCGGTGCCGAGATCGCAGATCGGCTGGAAGTTCAGGGTCATGCAGCCATTTTCGATGGCGCGCCGCAGCTCGGTCTCGATCGCGAACTGTTCGCGCGCCAGATCGAAGGCGCGGGTGTGATAGAATTCGGTGTGACCGCTTTTCTTCGCGCGGCGCACGGCGAGCTGGGCGTTGCGCACCAGATCCTCGGGATCACCGTCGATATCGGTGCCGAGCGCGATGCCGATCGAGCAATCGATGCGGATCTCGAAATTGGAAAGGCGGAAGGGATTGGTGAAGGCTGCATGGACGCGCTTGGCGACCTGCACGGCGTCGTCGGGTCCGTCGTCCAGCGTCATCAGCACGCCGAATTCGTCGCCGCCGATCCGTGCCAGCACGTCGCGCCCGCGCAGCGCCCCCTTGATGCGGCGGGCGACCGAGATCAGCAGCTCGTCGCCGGCCAGCGCGCCCATGCAGGCGTTGACGCGGCTGAAACGGTCGAGGTTGATCACCAGCACCGCATGCGCCGCCGCCCCGCCCTCGCCGATGCGGGTTTCGAGCTCGTCGGAGAAGCCGGCGCGATTCGGCAGGCCGGTGAGGCTGTCGGTCGCCATCTCGCGGCGAAGGCTCTGCTCGGTGCGGAGTTCGGAGGTCTGGTCGACCAGCGTGATCAGGCAGCGCGGCTCGGCCGGCCCACGACGGGCGAGCACCACGCGGAAATGGCGGCTGTCGACCTCGCCGCCGAAGCGCCAGGCGATTTCTTCCTGCTGCTGGTCGGAGGCAAGGAACTGGCCGATCCGTGCGCCGAGCAGCTGGACCGCCGGCGACTCCTGCGCGGTGCAGCCGAGCCCCGCGCTGCGGAAACTGCCATTGACCGCCGAGAAGACATAACGCCCGTCCTGGATCTCCAGCACCGCGGCCGGGATCGGCATCAGTTCGAGCAGCCCATCGGTTCCTGGCGGCAGCGACGACGACAGGTCGTCGATCCCCGGAGCAGGCTCCGCGGTACGCATACTCAGAGCCCGGACCCTTCGAAACGCCATCCCCTCCGGCATAGCCGCAAACTAGTTAAAGCGGCCTGAAGGACAGGAGCGCATCCGCAGGTTTTATCTATCAAAATTTGTTATCGCGCGGGAAGCCCGTGGGTGGCATTCGCCCCGCTGCCCCGCGCGCGGCACGCCACGGCATGACGTCGGGTTCGGAGCGATAGCGCTCCTGCTCCCCGCCCATCCGCCAGCGCAGGCCGTCGGCGAACTTGAAGGTGATGACGTCGGAGAGGCCGCCGTCGCGGTAGCGTTGCAGCTGCACCCCCTGCCCGCGCGTCATCTCCGCCACTTCGGAAAGGGGGAAGACCAGCATCTTGCGATTGTCGCCGATCGCCGCGACGAAATCGTCTTCGGCACCGATCGGGCGGACCAGCTTGAGATGCGCGCCCGGCCGCGGCGTCATCACCTGTTTGCCCTTGCGGGTCTCTGCGATCACTTCCTGACTGCTCACGATGAAGCCGCGGCCATCGCTCGCCGCGACCAGCAGCTTCGGCGCGGTGCTGGCGGGCAGCAGCGTGACGATGTGCCGCTCCGCCTCCAGGTCGATCAGCAGCCGCACCGGCTCGCCGAAGCCGCGGCCGCCCGGCAGCTTGTCCGCCCCCAGCGTGTAGAAGCGGCCATTGTCGGCGGCGAGCAGCAGCTTGTCCGTGGTCTGCGCGTGGAAGGCGAGGAACGGGCCGTCGCCTTCCTTGAACTTGAGCGCCTCGCCGCCGAGATCCTCGACATGCCCCTTCATTGCGCGGATCCAGCCGCGCTGCGAGAGGATGACGGTGATCGGCTCACGCTCGATCATCGCTTCCAGCGGGATCTCGCGGGCAGGCGCCATCTCGACGATCGCCGTGCGGCGGGCGCCCAGCGGCGTATCGAGACCGTAACGCGTGATCATCTTGCCCAGCGCGCGCTTCATCCAGGTCCGCTGGCGGGCTTCCGAACCGAGCAGCGTCTCCAGCTCCGCCTGCTCCTTCTCCAGCTTGTCCTGCTCGCGGCGTAGTTCCATTTCCTCCAGCTTGCGCAAGCTACGCAGGCGCATGTTGAGGATCGCCTCGGCCTGGCGATCGGTGAGGTCGAACTCTGCCATCATGATCGGCTTGGGCTCGTCCTCGGTGCGGATGATCTCGATCACCCGGTCGAGGTTGAGATAGGCGGTGATATAGCCGCGCAGCAGCTCCAGCCGGTCGGCAATCTTCTCCAGCCGGTGCTGCGACTTGCGCTGGAGCACCACGAACTGGTGCTCCAGCCAGCCGGCCAGCGCCTCGGCCAGGCTCATCACCCGCGGCGTGCGGTTCTTGTCGAGCACGTTGAGGTTGAGCGGCACGCGTACTTCGAGGTCGGACAGGCGATAGAGGCTGTCCATCAGCGTGTCCGCATCGACGGTGCGGCTGCGCGGTTCGAGGACGATGCGGATGTCCTCGGCCGATTCGTCACGCACGTCGCCCAGGATCGGCAGCTTCTTGTCGTTGACCAGCGCGGCGATGCCTTCGATCAGCTTCCCCTTCTGCACACCATACGGGATCTCGCTGACGATCAGGTGCCAGCCGCCGCCCTTCTCGGTCACCTTCTCGATCTTGGCGCGCACCCGGAAGCTGCCGCGACCGGTGGCATAGGCCTCGGCAATCGCGGCGGGGCTGTCGACCGCGATGCCGCCGGTCGGGAAGTCCGGACCCTTGACGAAGTCGAGGACGTTCGCCTGCGGGTTGTCGATTAGCGCGACCGCGGCCTGCATCAGCTCGGCGGCATTGTGCGGCGGGATGCTGGTCGCCATGCCCACCGCGATGCCTGCGGCGCCATTGGCGAGCAGGTTGGGGAACAGGCCCGGAAACAGCTCCGGCTCCTCGTCCTCGCCATTGTACGTCGGGCGGAAATCGACGGCGTTTTCGTCGAGCCCGTCCATCAGGTCGATCGCGACCTGGGTCAGCCGCGCCTCGGTATAGCGATAGGCGGCGGCATTATCGCCGTCGATATTGCCGAAATTGCCCTGCCCATCGACCAGCGGATAGCGCAGCGCAAAGGTCTGGGCGAGGCGGACCATCGCGTCATAGACCGAGGCGTCGCCATGCGGATGGTATTTACCGATCACGTCGCCGACGACGCGTGCGCACTTCTTGTATCCGCTCGCCGGATCGAGCCGCAGCAGCCGCATCGCCCAGAGCAGCCGGCGGTGCACCGGCTTCAGCCCGTCGCGGACATCGGGCAGCGAGCGCGCGGTGATCGTCGACAGCGCATAGACGAGGTAGCGCTCGGAAAGTGCGCTGTCGAAGGGCACATCGGAGGCGCCGGAGGGTTCGGAAACGTCGGTGTCGAGGCTCATCGCCACCCCGGATAGCAGGCGGGAGGGGCAAACGCCAAGGGCGTTCCCCTTATGATCCGCCGCATGTCGCGAATTGTTTCGGGATCAGCCGACCAGATGACGGAAGAAACTGCGGTTCTTCTGGATCAGCGGCCGCAGATGCTCGGGCACCTCGCGCAGCTTCAGCCTACGGATCGAAGGCGTGCGGTGCGACGGCCCGATCGAGACGAGCAGCGAGAGCATGCCGCGGCGATGCTCCGGCGGGGTGCCGCGGTGAAGCGCGAAGGTGTTGACAAAATAGACGTCACCCTTCTCGGCCAGCACCACGCCCGCGCCCATCGCCTGCTTGAGGGGCTCCAGATCCTCGTCGCGGAACCGGCGCACATCGTAGAATTCGCGCAGGCCCGATGTCTTGGGGATCATCTCCAACGGCCCGTCCGCGCGCGTCTCGATTGGCGAGAGCGGCACGAACACGCGGATGAAGTTGAGCGGCTCGGCGCAGTCGCGATGCCAGTTCTGGTTCTGATAGGCGAAGCCGACCGGTTGCGAGATCCAAGCCCAAGCCCAACTGAGCGCCGCGCGCGGCCCCAGCGTCTCGCGGCAGAAGGCGATCAGTTCGGGGTTGCTGCAGATTTCCAGGAATGCCGGATCTTCGAACAGCCGCTGCGCATCCATGTAGAGAAAGGGATGGTCGGTTGCCTCGGGTACGCCGCGATGCTCGAACCCCGGAAGATAGGGATCGTTGAAGATCTGCGGTGCGAACATCGCCGCCGCCATGCGATCGACCAGCGCGGGATCGAGCATCTTCTCGGCGAAGTGGAAGTCGATCTCCTGGAACTCGGCGGCACGGGGCGTGCGGCCGGTGCGCGCCAGCGGTGCGCGCAGCACCCGCTCGATGCGGCCCAGCTTGCGCAGGCGCGCGGGGTCGTTGGACCTGGTGCGCAGCCAGAAGATGTAATTATAGGCATAGTTGTAGAAGGCCATGTAGCGCAGCCGCCCCAGCCGCGAATCGCGCCTTCTGCCTTCGGCGACCTGCGCGGTGTACGGCTTGATGCCCGCTTCGGGGGTATGATCCAGCCCCACCAGCCTTGCCTTCCCCAAGCGCGTCATCGTGACCTTCCCGTCCTGCCTCACTGCTTCCCATTCTAGGACATGTTCGCCCCGAAGGCGGCGGTGCGGCAGAATTTGCCGGGCTGGCACCGGTGCAACGATGCCGTAATCCGGCCACAATTACGGCAGGAATGTGGCTTGACTTTGTCCTAGCCAAATGATGGGATTTGCACATCACCACCAAGGAGGTTGTCGATGCGCAAATTTCTCGTGCTCGGTTGTGCGGCACTCCTCGCCGCTTGTTCCTCCAATCAACAAGGCGGCGCCGGGGAAACGGTGACGGAAGCGGAGGTGCCGGGGAAGCCAGGCGTCGATCCGCTCAAGCTCGCCCTGCCCCAGCTCGCCTATCGCTATACCCTCAGCTTCCTGCTCCCCGGGGCGCGGCTGGCCGAGACTCAGGACCGCCATCGCGCGCTCTGCGAGCAGCTAGGGCCCGCACGCTGCCAATTGGTCACGCTCACCCGCAACGACGCCGAGGGCCGTGCCGGCGGCGCCCTGCTCAAGCTCCGCGTCGCAGCCGCCGATGCGGGCTATTTCACCGGCGAAGCGGCGCGGCAGGTGTCGGCGGCGGGCGGCCGCGCGGCGAACACGGACGTTGCCGGCGAGGACGTGTCGAAGGACCTGACCGATACCGCCGCGCGCATCCATCAGCGCGAACTGCTCGTCGCCCGGCTTACCGAGACGCTGCGCACCCGCAAGGGATCGGTCGCCGACCTCGTCAATGCCGAGCATCAGGTCGCCGCGGCACAGGAGGAACTCGACAAGGCGCGCAGCTGGCAGCGCGAACTCCAGGGCCGCGTGGCAATGGCGGATGTCGAGATCCGCTACCAGGCGCTCGCCGCCCCCGCTTCCAGCGCCAGCGTCGGCACCGCGCTCGGCGAGGCAGCGCAAGGCTCGGCCTCGGCCTTTATCTGGGGCATGCAACTGCTGCTGTCGCTGGCAATCTACCTGCTGCCCTGGGCCGCGGTCTTCGGCGCCGGTGCCGGCGTCGCGGCGCTGCTCCGCCGCTCGAAACCAGCCGCGTGACTGCTCGTCCCGCAAGGGGCGCGGCGCCGCATTGCACCCCCGCCCCCCTTGCGGTATAGCGCGAAGCCTTCCAGAGCCCCGGCGGTCACGCGGAGAAATCCCGTGGAGCCGGGGCAACGCATTTCCAAGGGACTAGGCCGACATGGCACGCCGCCGGCAAATCTACGAAGGCAAGGCTAAGATCCTCTACGAGGGTCCGGAGCCGGGCACGCTGATCCAGTATTTCAAGGACGACGCAACCGCCTTCAATGCCCAGAAAAAGGGCACGATCAACGGCAAGGGCGTGCTCAACAACCGCATCAGCGAGCATGTCTTCACCCTGCTCGGCGGCATCGGCATCCCGACCCACTTCATCCGCCGCCTCAACATGCGCGAGCAGCTGATCCGCCAGGTCGAGATCGTGCCCATCGAGGTCGTGGTGCGCAACGTCGTCGCCGGCTCGCTGGCGAAGAAGCTCGGCATCGAGGAAGGCACGCCGCTGCCCCGCACGATCGTCGAATATTACTACAAGGACGATGCGCTCGGCGACCCGATGGTCACCGACGAGCATATCCTGGCGTTCGGCTGGGCCGCGCAGGAAGAACTGCACGACATGGCCGACATGGCCATCCGCGTGAACGACTTCCTCTCGGGCCTGTTCGCCGGCATCGGCATCCGCCTGGTCGACTTCAAGCTGGAGTTCGGCCGGATCTGGGAAAACGACTATCCCCGGATCATCCTGGCGGACGAAATCAGCCCCGATGGCTGCCGCCTGTGGGACATCGCCTCGGGCGAGAAGCTCGACAAGGACCGCTTCCGTCGCGATCTGGGCGGCGAAGTCGAGGCCTATCAGGAAGTCGCCCGCCGCCTGGGCCTGTTCCCGGAAGGCGACGGCTCCGACGTGCTCGACCTCGAGACGCACCGCAAGAAGCGCGGCAAGTAAGTCCGCGCCGATCCTCCCCTGCAAGGGGAGGTGGCATGCCGCAGGCATGACGGAGGGGTGTCCCCGCTGGTAGGGCGGGGCGCCCCTTCGCCGTTTTCACCCCTCCGTCGCTTCGCGACACCTCCCCTTGCAGGGGAGGATCTTCATGCCTCGCCCCACGATTTCCGATTGCGACTTCGGCCCTCTCGCGCCATAGCGCCGCCCATGAAACTCCGCATCATCGTCACCTTGAAGAACGGCGTGCTCGATCCGCAGGGCAAGGCCATTCAGAACGCGCTTGGCGGCCTCGGTTTCGAGGGCGTCGAGGATGTCCGCGCCGGCAAGATCTTCGAACTGGAGGTCGCCGATTTGACGAGCGACACCGCGATCGATGAGATGTGCCGCAAGCTGCTCGCCAACACGGTGATCGAGAACTACCGGGTCGAAAAGCTGTGAAGACCGCGGTCATCGTTTTCCCCGGCTCCAACTGCGATCGCGACATCGCGGTCGCGCTGGAGAGCGTGACCGGCACCAAGCCGCACATGGTGTGGCACGGCGATAGCGAGTTGCCCGAGGGCCTGGGCCTGATCGCCCTGCCCGGCGGCTTCTCCTATGGCGATTATCTGCGCTGCGGCGCCATCGCGGCGCGCTCGCCAGTGGTGCAGGCGGTGGTGGAAGCTGCCAATCGCGGCACGCCGGTGATCGGCATCTGCAACGGCTTCCAGATCCTCACCGAAACCGGACTGCTGCCGGGCGCGCTGATGCGCAACGCCGGGCTCGACTTCGTGTGCCGCGACGTGCCGCTGGTCGTCGACAACAGCCAGTCGATCTTCACCAGCGCCTATCAGGCGGGTGAACATCTCTCGATCCCGGTCGCGCACCATGACGGCAATTACTTCGCCGATGCCGAGACGCTCGATCGCCTCGAAGGCGAAGGGCGCGTTGCCTTCCGTTATGGCGAGAACATCAACGGTTCGGCACGGAATATCGCCGGCGTGATGAACGCCGCCGGCAACGTGCTCGGCATGATGCCGCACCCGGAACGCAAGATCGAAGTCGCGCATGGCGGCGACGACGGCCGTCGGCTGTTCGAAGGGCTGCTCGCCGCGGTCGCCTGACCGCCGCGACGACCGAATTCAGGGTCGCGGTCCCAGGACCGCGGCCCTTTTGCTGTCAGAAGAGCATCTTCAGCCCGACCACGGCGAGCGTCGCGGCAAGGATCGGCACCAGCACCTTGTCCGAGGTGCGCGTCGCCAGCAGGCTGCCGAGGATGATACCGGGGATCGATCCGGCGAGCAGCGACGCGAGCAGCGCGCCGTTCACCGACCCCAGCATCCAGTGGCCGAGTCCCGCGAGCAGGGTCAGCGGCACGGCATGGGCGATGTCCGAGCCGACCAGCTTGTTCACCGCCTGGTGCGGGTAGAGCATCAGCAGCGCGGTCATTCCCAGCGCCCCCGCCCCCACCGAGGTGAGCGACACCAGCAGGCCCAGCACGGCGCCGAGCGCGATGGTGACGTAGCCGATCCGCGCCTCGCCCAGCCGGTCGAACCGGGGCGCCATGAACAGCACCAGCCGGCTGCGGAAGAAGGTTGCGATCGCCGTCACCACCAGCGCGATGCCGAGCGTCACCGTGATCACTCCGCCGCTGTTCCTGGCATGCTCCTGCGCGCTCGACAGCAGCAGCAGCGTGAGGATCGTCGCCGGCACGCTGCCAGTGGCCAGCCGCCGCACGACCTTCCAGTCGATCGTGCCGTGCAGGCCGTGCACCCCCGCTCCCACCGTCTTGGTGGCGGAGGCATAGAGCAGGTCGGTGCCCACCGCGGTGGCGGGGTGGAACCCGAAGGCGAGGACGAGCAGCGGCGTCATCAGCGAGCCGCCGCCGACCCCGGTCATGCCGACCAGCAGCCCGACGAGCACCCCGGCGATGGAATAAAGCGGATTGAACGCGAGCACGGGAATCCTTGGCAGCCAATTTCCCACCAGCATGCGGGGATTTTCCCCGAACGCCAGAAAGAATTGGTTTCAGGCCGGTGTCCGCCCGCCCCCGCCCCGGCTCAGACGCGCGTTGCGAACGGCGTGAAGTCGGTGCCCTCGTCGAACACGTCGACGCCCTCGGCGCGCTTGAGGAAGCCGACGACCAGATAGGTGAGCGGCGTCAGCAGCACTTCCCAGCCGACCTTGAGCACCCACTGGGTGAACAGCACCTTCACCACCAGCGCATTGGTCCAGCCCTCGGCGCCCCAGAAGGCAAGCGGATAGAAGATCAGGCTGTCGACCGCCTGCCCCGCCACCGTAGAACCCACGGTGCGCGTCCACAGCATCCGCCCACCGGTCCACAGCTTCATCCGCGCCAGCACATAGGAATTGACGAACTCGCCCGCCCAGAAGGCACAGACCGAGGCGAGCACGATGCGCGGCACCTGGCCGAAGATGACTTCGTACGCCGCCTGGTTCTTCCAGTCCGGCGCCGGCGGCAGCGCGACGACGACCCAGGACATGAAGGCCATGAACAGCACCGCCGCCGTCCCCGCCCAGATCACCCGGCGTGCGCGGGCATAGCCATAGACCTCGGTCAGCACGTCGCCGATGATGTAGGAAATGGGGAAGAACAGGATGCCCGCCCCGAACGGCCAGTAACCGACGCCCGGTAGCCAGATCTGCGCCACCTTGCCCGCGCCGATCACGTTCGACAGCAGGATGATCGCGACGAAGGCAGCCATGACGAAGTCGAAATAGCGGAAATGTCCGCCCGCTAGGCTGCGGGCGGTGACGTGGCTGGGGCGGGGCGGCGTATTCATCGAGCGCCACTATGCGAGGCGTTTGCCCCCCGCGCAATCTGCGCTTAAAGGCATGCCGGTGCGCGCCCGTAGCTCAGTTGGATAGAGCACGAGCCTTCTAAGCTTGGGGCCGCTGGTTCGAATCCAGCCGGGCGCGCCATTGCTGTTCCGCAGTACACAGGGCGGGTTTACCCCTGTTCCATCGTCCTAGGCGGAAGATGGCAAGCAACTCGCCCGCGCCACATATTCAAGCCCGGCCTGGAGGCCCTCAACAATGGGGTCGTGCGAGGCTCAGCGCGCTGGTCGGTTTGGCACCAGTGTCCATCGGCGCATTCACCTTCAGCCGCACCGTTTGACCAGCGATTTGCGCCTTGACCTCGTTGCCGTCGAGAAGCGGAACGACGATCCGTTCGTCGCCACCTGCCGAACGGCACCGGAATCTTCGGCTTTTGTGGACCGCTGCGCAACGCGCGATGCAGGCCAGGATGGCGCTACTCGCGCGCTTCGTATCCGGTGGGAAGGTTTACCTGCGGTGCTGCGCTTGCGGCGTCGCGTCGCCGCGCAGCGCCTGCAGCGCATCGACGATCCGACGGGCTTCGGGCGCCGCGATCGTGTGGTTTATGCCGTCGAGCGCCAGCGGCCGGGCATTGGGACAACGCCGCTGCAGCGCCGGCAGCAACTGCACGCCGATGCGCGTGTCCGCCGTGCCATAGGCGAGCAGCGTCGGCAGCGCCGGGGCCGCGGCGAGATGATCCGCAAGGGTTCGGTCGGGCGGGAAGAAGGCGGCGAACCCCCGATCCGGAGACGGCCAGACCGTGCAGCTGATCGCCGGATTGTTGACGTTCAGGCTGGCATAGCGGCGATCCTCGACATACCAGGACCGAGCATCGTCACAGGGCGACAGCCCGAACAAGCGTGCGATCGGCGCCATGAACCCGCGGGGCAGAACCCCCTTTGTCCCGGTGAGCGCCCGCGAGGGATCGACGGCGGTAGCCGCATGCTGCGCCACGGAGCGCCCGTCCCACCCCGTCGTGCCCGCCCATGCGACGCCACACAGGACGAAGCCGGTGAGCGGGAAGGTCGCCGTCCTCACGTGTTCCTCTCAGTCATGCGGCGTGCCGTCCGGATGGTGGAAACCGGTGAAGTGACAGGTCGCGCCCCCATCGGTCGCCGAGATCGACGGCGGGACGGACGCGGTGGCGAGCTGCTCTTTACACGATCCACACGGAAACATGCCAGCAGATGCCGAAGGCGGTGCCCGGCCCGGCTAGGGGGACTTGATCGGCAAGCAGCCGAGATCGCCCAGATCACGAAGCGCATGCTCTACGCGCGCACCCACCGTGCCGCGAACGGTCCGGTACGGCGTGCCGGCACGGTCGAGTTGCGAGCGATACCAGGCATTCTGACGATCCCGGAATGCCGTATCCTGGCGGGTCCCATCCTGGACGAAGGGGAAATCTCCGGCACATAGCAGCGTGGCATCATAGCGGCGCTCGGCCAGCATGCGCAGCTCGGGATCGACGCGGCCGAACATGGTCTCGCAGTAGAACATCGTGACCAGCGGGCTGGTGTCGCAGACGACCCCGCCCGTGGCGGTTTCGAGGGCCGCTTCCTCGCGCGCGATCTGTTCGCGGGCGATCGCGAGCAGATCGTCAAAGCGAAGGTCGCCGCCGCGCAGTTCCCAGAGTTCGCGCCCATATTCGGGAACCCAGCACGTGCCGAGCCGCGCGGCGAGCGCTGCCGCGAGGGTCGACTTGCCGGTCGATTCGCCGCCGAGCAGCACCACGCGCCGAACCAGGTCGCGGCGTATCGCCGGCGCAAGGAAGGCGCGGTGCAGCGCCGGATCGGCCCGCAACGCCGTGGCGGAGATCGGCACGCGCGCACGGGGGCGATCGAACGGCACATGTTGCACCGGATGATCGAAATGCCGCGCGAGCGAGGCCGCGAAGCCGTCGCCATAGGCCTCGCTGGTGAACACGCGATCGACCGTGTGCCCGAGCATTGCACGGCACACCCAGGCGACGAAGGCGCGATGGACTTCGTCGGGGGCGTCGTTGTCGGGAAGCGCGCGCGCCGGCGCGCCGGTGCGCGCCGCGAAGTCCGCCAGCACCGTATCGTCGAGCACCAGCCGCACGGCATCCGGGTAGAGCGCGGCGAGCCAGGCGGCGCGACGCTCGGGCGGGCACCCCGGCAGCTCGGGCTTGGAATAGCTCAGGATCACCAAGCGGTCGCACTGCGCCCGGGCAAAGGCGATCAGTGCCTCATGCCCCTTGTGCAGCGGCGCGAACTTGCCGACGACGAGGCCGGTCAGCATGCCGATGCCTCGCGGCGCCAGCGCCACCAGCCATACCAGGCGTTGCACCAATAGGCGGCATAGAGGCACCCGGTCAGCGTCAGTCCCCGCGACAGATAGAGCGGCACCGCAATCGTGTTGACCACGATCCACACCGGCCAGGTCTCGACCTGTCGGCGAACGAGCAGGAGCTGGCCGAGCAGGCTGAGCGTGAGCACGAAGGAATCGATGAACGGCGCATAGGCATCGGTGAAGTGATAGAGCAGCGCGCCATAGCCGAGCGCCACGCCGCTGCTTACCGCGCCGAGCAGCGCCAGCCCGCGGGGCGGCGCATGGGTGACGGGCGCCGGTTCGCCGCCCCTCCCCAGCACCCACCATCGCCAACCCGCCACGCTGGTGGCGATGAAGGCAAGCTGCAACGTGACGTCGGCGTAGAGCCGCGTTTCGGCAAACAGCCATGCGAACAGCGCGCAGCCGAGAATGCCGGTCCACCAGGTATGAACCGAGTTACGCCCCGCCAGCACGATCGAGGCAGTGGCGAAGCCGTTGGCGGCGATTTCGAGCGCGGTCATCCGGCGGTACTGCCCGCCAGATCGGAAGTATATTGCAGAACCTTGTCCTCGCTTTCGATCGGTTCGACGCGGACAGGAACGTCCCCCAGCACCCGCCGCAGGGCGGCCCGCGCCGCCGGTGCATCGTCGAGCGCACCGGCGGACAGCGCCAGCACGCATGCACCGTCGGCGGCCTGGTGCAGCGCGAACTGCGCCGCAGTCAGCCCGGCGAGAGCATGGCTGATGTCGACATTGTTGACCCAGCTGCCCTGTGCCGTCCGGAAGCGGACCGGGCGACGGCCGCTGAAATCGACGAGCATCGGCGTGTCGCCCGCCATTGCCAGCCGCGCCGTGTCGCCGGTGCGGTAGCGCACGAGCGGCAGGCAGAAGTTGAACCCGCCGGTGACGCACACCTCGCCGCGCTCCCCCGGCGGCAGCGCACGACCGGCAGCGTCGACGATCTCGACATAGAGGTTGGGCTGGAGCAGCACGCGGCCGCCGGCAGCACGGTCGGCGACCGCGATCGGGCCGACCTCGTTCATCGAATAGAGATCGAGCACCGGGCAGCCGAACCGCGCCTCCAGCCGATCGCGCAAGCCATCGGTGAGCATCATCGCCACGGACAGCAGCGCCCGCGGCCGGATCCGCACGGGCAAGGCGAGCAGGCTGGCGAAGGAGATCGGGTCCCCGGCGATCACTTCCGCATCCATTGCATCAAGGTAGCGCGCACGATCGGCCGGGTCGCGCCAGTCATCCGGGTGAAGGTTGATCTTCGCGAGGCCGGCCTCCCCCATCGTCGGCGTGACCGAGACATAGGTGAAGCAGCGCTGCTGATGCCCCAGCAGCACGACGCCGACATCGCCGGGCCCGGCGCGCAGCGTGATGCCGAACCGTGCCAAGGCGCGCTTGTGAAAGGCGAGGTAGCGCGCGGCGACGACGGGGTGCGAGGCGATCAGCAGCGGGTGTCCGGTGGTGCCGGTCGTGCGGAAGTTAATCAGGCGGTCGACGGGCACGTCGTCGGGCACGAATGCAGCGATGTCGCGCGCGAGATCGCCGCGCGCGGTGGTCGGCACCTCGGCAAGATCGCGCGGTGCCGTCCCCCGCGCGCGGAAATGCGGCACCTGGGCGTAGGTTTGCGCGAGGTACGGCGCGATCCAGGCAGGCGGCGTTCCCGGCCGCCACCCGATCGGCGCGGTTAGCGTCTCCGCCTCGAACGCCGCGAGTCCCGGCAGGTCCTCGGCGCGCAAGCGGTTGCCGCTGCGATTGCGATAGAGGGGCGCCGCCGGATGCTCGGTCATCCGGGTCAGCACCGCTCGGCCCGCGTCGTTCAGCGTCGGGTAGCGATCGGCGTCGGTCGGCTCGGTCATTCGCGGGTATATTTGTCGGCCGATTCCTCGGCTGCCTTGCGGATCAGCGCCTCGCGGACCGCGCGGGCGCGCTCCTCGGCCGCCTGCGCCGCGCGGAGCAGCCGGCGACGCTCGACGATGCTGACCGCGGACAGCCGATCCGCGGCCTGCGCCGCGCTCTCCCCCGCCGGCACCAGCCTGAGCGCTGCGATCAGCGTGCGGGCCAGCTCCTCGCGCCGCTCGACATCGGCAACGAACTGGTCCGCGCGGCCCGAGCCGGCGAGCTCGCCGACGCGGTCGCCGAGCAGCGCGGCCAACGTGGGGCGGTCGGGCGCCGCCGCCACCACCCAATCGTCGGCGAGCAGCCACACCACCACCGCGGTCAGCTGCAGCCGGTTGCGATCGCGCAGCGCGACGGGGAGGATCTCGCTCGCCTCGGGCCCATGGCCGAGCAAGTGGAACAGGTCCGCCACCAGGGCCGCCGTCACCAGTGCACCGTCGGCACCGATACGAGGCTCGGCGAGGAAATCCTCGGGCGTCTCCGCGAGCCGGCGCAGGACGTGTTCCAGTGGAGGACCTTGGGTCATGCGCAGAACTTCGCGAAATTTTGAGTCGAAGGACAATCGTCGCAGGTTGCCAGTCGCCGCGCCGCGCGGGCGGCAGCGAAGCGCGCGGGCAGCGCGTCGAGATCGCCGATGGTGCGGAGCGCGGCAAGCGGCACGCCATAGGCGGCACCGCTGAAGCTGCACGGCGCTGCGACGCCATGTTCGTCGATGAACAGGAAGTCGCTGCCGGGGCCGCAATCCTCTACCGCCAGCGGATCGCCTGCTGCGCTGGCGCGCAGCCGCTCGAGATAGCGCGCATCGCCGCAAAGGGAGACGCCACGCGCCGCCAGCCGCTCGCGTAGCGCGGGCAGCAGGGACTCCAGCCGCGCGACGTCGACGGGCCGCAGCCGTTGCGCCGGGAAAAATTCGGGGCGGTCGCGGCCGCCGAGCTGGTTGAACGTGATCTCCTCCATCCCCCAATCGGCGAGCGTCGCGCAAAGCGCCGCAAAATGCTCGATCGTCTCGCGCATCAGCACGATGTTCGCGCGCAGCTTGAGCGCCGCGGTGCCGCGCGCAGCGACCAGCGCGCGCACGCCCTCCCGGACCGCCTCCCAGGCCCCTGCCCGGCCGCGCAGGCGATCGTGCACGGGCGCCGGGCCGTCGATGCTGACCGTCAGCTCGGCGAAATGGGCAAGGATCGCAGTGCGCACCTCCGGCCGGTGCAGCATACTGCCATTGGTCGTGGCGCTGATGGCCAGCCCCTCGCCGGCAAGTGCGGCGGAGACGTCCCACACCGATGGCCACAGCAACGGCTCCCCGCCCAGCCAGCTCAGCAGTACCGGCCGGGCGCGCGCCCGCGACCATTCTCCCAGCAGGCGCCCGAAGCGCAACACCTCCCTCATATCGGCCGCACCCCGGGCGATGGGGAGCCGCCGGTCATAGGCGCAGAAGCCGCAGGCATAGTTGCACCGGGTGGAGACGCGCCACAGCACGATCATGCCGTGCGTGCCTGTGCCTGGCTGCCATAGCGCCGCCGGCTGAACGCCTGCGCGAAGGCGACGAGATCCGCCAACTCGGCAATCGCGTGGATGTCCCAGCCCTGTTCGCGTGCACGGTCGAGCGGCTGGCCGTCCTCGCCGTCGGCGCGGAACCACGGACCGAGGTTGAGCGCCATCGTTCCGCCGGCCCGGCCCTTGGCCAGCGCCATGGCGGAGACGTCCCAACCGCTGTTGCCGCGCTCGTCCTGGTCGAACATCGTGGTGATGCCGTCATCGGAAATCATCAGGATGTGCACCGGCCGGTCGCGCGGGGTTCGCGTCGCGAAGGTGTCGCGCAGCTGGTGGATCGGGAACGCGGTCGCGCCGCCATAATAGCCGATCAGGATGTTCAGGATCGCGGTTTCGTCGCGAACGAAGCCGGGGGTCGCCATCCATTGCTGCTTGCCGCTCCACAAGGTCGCCTGCACCCGCGCGCCGGCCTTGAGCGCCGATAGCGCGATCACCGCGCCGGCGAGCGTCAGGTAGGAGGTGAAGCGCCGCGGATCGGGCATCGAGCCCGAGCTGTCGACATAGAGATCGAGATCGATCGGCTCCGGCTTGCGCGCCGTTCCGGGCTCGCGGCCATAAACGCGGCGTACCGTAGTAACGCCGGGGATCACCACGGGCGACTGCGCCACGGTCTGGAGCCAGTCGATCTCGTCGAGCGAGTCGCCGAGCGCCCAGGGCTCGATGCCTTCGAGCTGCGGCTCTTCGGAAACGGGCGCAGGCTGCACGGGAAACGGCACGAGCAGCGGCAATGCCCGCTCGCGATAATAACGGATCGCGATCTCCTCGTCGCTGAGCGTAAGACCGGCGGCGCGGAGGATCTCGCCATAGTCGAACGGCTCGCGCGTCTGGCCGGCACCTGGGCGACCCGGGACAGCCCCGACCGGTTCAGGCGGCGGAGCGCCCTCCGCATCTTCGCCGGTGATCAGCGGATCATGCGCCGGATGAAGGATGCCCTCGGCCTCCTCGGCCTCCACCGTCTGCGCGCCACTGGGCGCAGCCCCCGCCGCGGCATCGCGCGTATCGTGCAGCCGGCGCAGCGCCTTGTCCTGCTCGGCATCTTCGGCGAGATAGGGCAGCACCAGCGTGGCGAAACGCCCAGCCGCGTGCAGCCAGTTGCGCGCATAGACCCGGATCAGCCGCGCGCCGAGCCAGGCATCGCCTTCCATCGCCGGATCGCCCGCCGGGCCGCCGAGGCTGCCCTTTTCCAGACCCCACAGGCTTTCGTACATCCCCATGTACAGCGCCCATAGCCGGCTGCGCGGTCCCGGCTCGCGGTCGTTCATCCCGGCATAGACCCCGGCAATGTCGAGCCCGGCCTGGCGCTGGAGCCGGTCGTTGATCAGCAGATCGGTATAGAGGTTGGCGACCATCGGCGCATGCCGCTCCAGCGTCGGCAACGCAGCGCGCAGCCGCGCGATCAGCCGGTAGCTGTCGGTGGCGGTAGCGGGCGCAAGCACGTGATGGCCGATCTCATGGGCCAGGATGACCACAGCATGATCGTCGAGATCGAGCCGGGCGATCGCCTCCAGGTCGATCACCACGCTCTTGTCGACCAGCCGGATCATCGCGAAGGCGCCCTGCAGGCCTTCGTCCGCCGCGGCGACGCTGCTTTCGCAAAGACGGGGATCGTGGAGACGGGTGAAGCGGCTCCAGGCGGCGAGCGCCTCGGGCCAGGCCGCCTGCCACCGCGCGACCCGATCGGCGGAGGTCAGCCGGTCCATGGCTGGACCTCGACAAAATGGCTGCGCGGCGAGGCGAAGGCGATCGTGTCCGCGGTGGTGACGGCGCGCAGATCGTCCGCCGGCAGGCCGGGATGGGTGCGGGGTGCGGGCGCGGACGGGCGGGCGGCGTCGAACTCGGCGGCGCTCGCCGGGTGCAGCGTCGCGCCCCAGGCATCGGCAACGAGCAGACCGATGCGCTCCCCTGCGCGCACGAACACGCCCGCCGTGCCCGCACGAAGCTCGGGCGGCACGGCGAAGGGCCCGCCGAACCCGGTGAAGCCGCCGAAGCGCGTTCCTGCCGCCTTGCCCTCGGGCGTCCACCAGCGATCGGCGGCCAGTGCCGCGCGGCTTTCCGCCCAGCTGCCATGGGCGCCGATCGCGGCGAGTGCCGTCGCTTCCGGCAACTGGTCGGCGGCTGCAAGCGCCCCTTCCCGGTAGTGCGCCATGCCGGCGCGCCACGCGACGACCTGCCCCACCGCGGCGAGCGTCTCCGCTTCCACCAGCGGCGCAAGTTCGGCCATCCGCGCCATCCATTCGTCGACGCGCGCGCCGGGCGTCGACGCCAGCTTGAGCGCGGCGTTGGTGAGCATCGCGAGCACCGGCTCCGGCCGCTCGGCCACCACCCGTGCCAGCGGCACCGCCACCTCCCGCCAGACCCGATCGACCAGCTTCCGGCGCTCGATCGACAAGGCGTGATCGACCAGCGTGACGGTCAGCGCGAAGCCCGCGTCCACCACCGTCGCAGTGCGATCGGGCGCGATCGCCTCCACCGCTTGCGCCAGCGGATCGAGCCGGGTCGCCACCGCGTCGGCCAGCGCCTCGGCATCGAACCCGCTGCGCGCGCGCCGCGCCGCCGCGACGCGCGCGTTGAGCTGCGGGCGCGCCGCCGCGAGTTCGCGGACGAGCACCGCCGAAAGCGTCATCGTCCGCCGCCGAGCCAGGCCAGATAGTTGGTGTAGCGCTGGTGGAGATATTTGAGGTGGAGCAGCTCGTCGTGCAGCGGGCCGTAGAGCTTGCGCCCCTGCACGCGCTCGGCGACCAGCCGTTCGATCCGCGTCAGCCGCGCCCGCACTTCGCGCGCCGTGAGCCCGTCCAGGCCTTCCGCGAACTGCTCGGCCAGCGTCCGCACCGGATCATCGCGGTCGAGGTCCAGGCGGTCATATTCCTCGCACGACAGATCGAACAGCTGCCGCAGCCAGGCGATCGCATCGGTGCGGTAGGCGGCATTTTCGGGCAGGGCGAAGAAGGGCGCGTCGGGATCGGGGTGCAGCTTGTCGCGCAGCACGAAGGGCAGCACCTGGCGCACATCGTCGAGCGACACCGCGTCGCTGCCATGGAAGAACGCCATCGCCTTGGCGAAGCCGATCAGCGTCATCAGGTTGCGTACCGACAGGCCGTTGGTGGTCTGCGTGCCGATATCCTTCAGCCGATCGCGCCCGCCGTCGGCGGCGGTGACCTGGACCCAGTCGACCCCGGAAAGCCGCGCGGTATCCTTGCTCAAATGCTCGAAGATGGCGCCCGCGGGCTCCATCAGCTCGAACTGGCTGGCAAAGAATGCGATGCGGCGGCGGACCTCCGGCGGCAGCGGTACCGCCCGCACCGCCGCGACGAGCTGGTCGACCTCGTCCCCGTCGAAGACGATCTCCTTCGGGACGACGTCCTCGGGGCGGACATTCTCCTCTATGCGCAGGATCAGGTCGTCGAGGAAGCGCGGGTTGAACGACAGCGCCTGAACGACGACGTCGATACGGTCGCGCAGCGCCTCGATCACCTGATAGGTGCCGCCGCCGGCATCGTCATTGGCCGTGAGGTACCATGCCGCCGGCGGGCATTCGTAGATCTGCCCGAGCACTTCGGCATAATTGTCGCCCATTACCGTGAGCAGCGCGCTTTGCGTGCGGGTGGGGATGCGGTTATACTCGTCGACGATCTTGACGCGCATGCCCAGCCAGGGCCGCCAGGCGATGCGGATCGCCTCGACGCTCTGCGCCGCGACGAGATCCGCGGGCAGCGGGTTGCCGAGCAGATCGGCGATCGTCATCTGCGGGTGGCCATGCTGCATCGCGCGGCGCACCTCGCGCACCGGATAGCCGGCGAGCACGCCCATCAGCAGCGCGCTGGCGGTCTTGCCGCGCCCCGGGCCGCCGACGAACAGGCATTTCGAGCGCGTCGCGAAGGCGAGCAGCGGCAGGAGCACATAGCTCGAATAGCTCTGCGCCGAGGGCAAGGTGAGCAGCCGGCGACTGTCGCCGACCCGAAATTCGGGCGACGGGCCGTTCTGATATTCGATGTCGTAATGCGGGCTGATGATCGCGGTGTTGACGATCCAGAAATAGGCCTGGCGCAGCTTTTCGTCGAGCCGGACCGCGCCGGGCTCTGACGAGGCGGCGGCGGCCAAGGGCCCCTGGTAAAGATCGGCGACGTCGAAATCGCGGGCTACAGGCGCCGGTCTCGGCACGGTCGGAGCAACGGATACGCGTTGGAAGAACGGAAATCGGGCCACGCAGCAACCGTATCCAGTGTTGGCAGACCTGCCAAGGCTTCAGGGTTTTTGCATGCGATGCGTGTTGCTTAGCGCTGGAAGCTCCGCTCCATCACGGTGGATCGCACGACGCTGGCATCCAGCCGCTGCACGATCGCGTCGAGCCCGGCCTGCAGGTCATGCGCCGCCGCGCACAGGAAGATGTCCACGCAGGCGGTGCCATATTCGGGCCAGGTGTGGATCGAGATGTGCGATTCCGCCAGCAGCGCCACGCCGGTGACGCCCTGCCCCACCCCGAAGCTGTGCAGCCGCACTTCGAGCAGCGTCGCACCGGCCGCCGCTGCCGCCGCGACCAGGCAGGCCTCGATATGCGCAGCATCGGCGAGCTGCGTCGCATCGGCGAGGTCGGCGATAAGGTGATGGCCGATCACAACAGGCTCTCATGCGGATGCCCGAGCAGCGCCATCGCCCCCTCGGCTGCAGACACGCCCTGATACTGGGCTTCCTCGAAGAGCGAGAGGCCGCTCAGGTCCGAATGGGCGAGGAACAGCGGCGGCTTCGGCGTGGCGGCAGCGCCGCGCGCCAAGAAGCCGGGAGTCGGCCGGATCATCGCATGTCCCCAGCGCCAGAGGTCGATGCGCCGGATCGCATCCTCGAGATCGGGGTGCATCGCCAGCAGGTCGTCGCGCACCATCTTCTTCCATGCGTCGGCGGACCGATCGAGCAGCAGGCGTCGCGCCACCGGCGGCGGCATGTCCGACAGCGGCAGATACCAGGTGAGGACCGACGCGGCGGGGTGCGCCTCCGGCGCCTGGTGGGTGGCGACGACATAGCCCAGCGACTCGCTGGTGCTCGACACATTGTCCCAGGCGAGCGGCACCCCGCGTCCGCCCGGCAGCCGATCGACGGTAACGTTCGCGACCAGCCAGGGCGCGTAGCTGAACGCCTTGTCCGGTGCCACGGCCGGGCAGACCCGCGCAGCGACGAAGTGGGGCATGGCAAGGATCGCGGCGCGGGCACGCGTCCGCACCGTCGCGCCGGCGGCAACGTCGAAGCTGTCGACCAGCACGGTCTCTCCGTCCTGCGCGACATGGTGGACGATGTGGCCGCGGGCGATGCGATCGGGGAAGAAGCCGGCCAGGCCGCGCGCCAGCCGGGCATTGCCCTCGGGCCAGGTCAGTTCATTGTCGCCGGCGCCGTCCACCGTCCAGCCGCGCCGCGCGGCGAAATAATGCACGCCCGCCCAGGCGGAAACCTCGTGCGGCTCGGTGCCGTAATCGTCCCGCATCGCATAGCGGACATGCGCGCGCAGCACCGGCGAGCGCCATCCCTGCTCGTCCAGCCAGGTGGCGAAATCGAGTCCGTCCAGCGCGACCAAATCCGGATCGCCCGAGCTATAGGCCCTCGGCACCGCAAAGGCGGGCTTGCCGTCGCTGCCGATCCGCGCCGAATAGCCGGCCATCGCCTTCTCGAACGCGGCGAGGTCGGCGCGTTCCCGGGGCGTCAGGCCGGTGCGGGGCACCAGCCCTTCCTGCCAGCGGCCCTGCCAGAACAGTCGCTCCTGCAGATCCGCGCAGAGCTGCTCCGGATCATAGACCGGTACGCCGTCGCGCTCGCCGATCAGGATGCCCAATTGGCGGAGCAGGTGCCGCACCGCCTTGGCCTCGCGGTTGGGCACCGGCAGGTAATGCGCGCCGAGCGGATAGGCGGAGACCGCATTGCGTCCGCCTCTGGCATTGCCGCCGACCGCGTCCTCCAGTTCGAGCAGGCGAAAGCGCGTGAACCCGGCGTCCTGCAGGCGCCAGCCGGCCGACAGCCCAGCGATGCCACCCCCGGCGATCACCAGGTCGACCTCCTCGAACCGGCTGGGTGCCGGGAAGCCGCCGTCGCGCAGACGATGCCCGCGCGCGAGATCGGCGCCGTCCAGCGCCCCCGGCGGCAGCGGCGCGCCGCGATCCAGCGCCGCCGCCAGCCCGCCACCGACGAGGGCGACCGCCCCTGCCCCGAGCCCCAGCAAGGTCCGCCGGTCAGCCTTCATAGCGGCTCCAGGCATCGGCGAACTCGCGGACGAGCACCTGGTTGTCGAGCCGGTTCACCGGCGTCGGGCGGCGCGCCATGTCGGGCGGGAAGTCGAACAGCGCGGCGTCGCCCGCGGGCGTCAGGAACCGTCCGCCGGTCGGGATGCGCGCCGCCGCCGGGATAGGTCGCGCGGCCGCGAGCACAAAGCCCCATTCGCCAAAGCTCGGGACGTAGACATGGTAGCCGCGCGTCTGCAGCCCCGCCGCCTCCAGCGTGGTCGCCACTGTCCAATAGGCCATCGGCGCGACCAGCGGCGACGTGCTTTGCACCACCATTGCGCCCGCGGGCGCCATCAGCCGACGCACCGCGCGGTAGAAGGTCTCGGTGTAGAGCTTGCCCACCGAATAATCGACGGGATCGGGGAAATCGACGATGATCGCGTCGAACGACCCGGCACGGGTCGCCGCCGCCTCGCGCGCCCAGCGGAAGCCGTCGGCGTTGATCACGGTGATGCGGCGGTCGGTCAGCGCGCCCTTGTTAAGCGCGGTCAGCATCGCTGTCCTGGAGAACAGGCCGGTCATCTCGTCGTCGAGATCGACCAGCGTAAGATGCTGCACTTCCGGGTGCCGCAGCACCTCGCGCGCGGCGAGCCCGTCCCCGCCCCCCAGGATCAGCACGTTGCGCGGGTCTGCCACGCGGCCCAGCACCGGCTGCACCAGCGCCTCGTGATAGCGATACTCGTCGCGCGACGAGAATTGCAGGTTGCCGTTGAGATAGAGCCGCAGATCGTCCTCGCGGCGGGTGAGCACGATCCGCTGATATTTGGTGCTGACCGCATAGATCACCGGCTCGCCATAGCTCGCCACTTCGGCCCAACGCTGCAGCCGGTCCGATGCGACGAAGCCCGCGGCCAGCGCCAGCAGCACGATCACAGCAGACACGGTCTCGCCGCGATACCGGTTCGCCCGCGGCAGCGCGAGTAGCACCGCCAGCGCGACGCCAGCGTTGAGGATGCCGAACAGGAAGCCGGTGCGGATCATGCCGAGGTGCGGCATCAGCAGCAGCGGGAACAACAGGCTGGCGACCAGCGCGCCGACATAGTCGAAGGTCAGCACGTTCGACACCGTCTCGCGGAAATCGAAGCCGCGCAGGATGCGGATCAGCAGCGGGATCTCGAGCCCGACGAGGAAACCGATGCCGAGCACCAGCCCGTACAGCGCCACCCGGAAATGTTCGACCAGCGGGAACAGCACGAACAGCGCCGCGGCCGAGGCGCCGCCCAGCACCGCGATCAGCAGCTCGACGCGGATGAACAGGCGCAGCTCGTCGCGGGTCACGTAGCGCGAGCACCAGCTCCCCAGCCCCATCGCGAACAGATAGGTGCCGATCACGGTGGAGAACTGGGTGACGCTGTCGCCGAGCAGATAGCTGGCCAGCGTGCTGGCGAGCAGTTCGTAGATCAGCCCGCAGGTGGAAACGACGAACGCGGACGCAAGCAGCGCAGCCGCCGGG
The DNA here is from genome assembly GCF_900114095.1 of Sphingomonas sp. NFR04. GTDB lineage: Bacteria > Pseudomonadota > Alphaproteobacteria > Sphingomonadales > Sphingomonadaceae > Sphingomonas. The sequence goes on from NZ_FORV01000002.1 coordinate 553,837, forward strand.
GCGGACGCGCGGTTCTTCGGGGCGGCGGGGTCGCCTTCAGCCATGGATGGCGGCGGCGACAATGATGGCGAGTCCGATGGCCACCGCGCCGGAGAAGATCGCGACCGCCACATTCTGCTTGTCGCGGATCTCCTGCCACAACTTTCCCGGGGTCAGCAGGTCGAGCACGACGAAGCCCACCACGAAGACGAGGATTCCGACCACGGCATAAAGCAGCGTCGCGAGCAGCGCCGGAAGGGTAGTCACCATGAGCGTCCTCCTATTTGTGATGCGGTCCGTAGAACACGGCGTGGCCCCCGCCATGGCCGCCACTGCTATAGGCAGCGCTATCGGTGCGGCGGCCGCCATCGGCGAAGGGCGACCAGCCATAGCTCGTCGCGGCGAGGAACAAGCCGAGAATGCCGATCGACCAGAGCGCGTAAAGGAAGCTGCGTCGGTCCATCAGTCGTCACTCCCCTCGCTGCGTGCCGGCCGGAAATCGCTTTCGTCCTTGCGCGCCTTCTCGAAGCGGAGGTGGAGCAGCAGGCCGATGAGCCAGGGCAACGCAACCAGCAGCGCCGCCAGGAACAGGTTGGAACCATAGAGCGTCCCGCTCCCGACCTCGACGACGATCTGGGGCGCGTTGGTCGGCTCCATCCAGCCGCCGTCGGGATAGGCGGTGCCGCTCTGGCTCCAGCGATTGCCCTTGTAATCGACGACAAGGTCGTAGTCGCCCGCCGGCACGGCGGCGATCGACACGTCGGAGTCCCGCGTTCCTTCGGTCCAGGAACCATCCGAGTCCGTGCCTTCATAGCGCTCGGCCGCCCCCGAGGCGGCGAAAACCTGCTGCGTCCGCCGATCGACCAGGCTGTAGTCGAGATCGACCCAGCCATTCTCCAGCCGCGGCACCGTGGTGCGGACCTGCACCCGCTGGTAGCGGCCACTAAGGTGCACCGGCCCGATCGTCGCGCTCTGCTCGCGTCCGTCCACCGCTACCGGCAGGGACCGCGAGGCGATCCAGCTTGTCCCGCCGAGCACGATCGACAGAATCAGCAGGAACGCCAGCGCGATCCCCCCGATCACGGCGCCCTTGCCCAGCCACGCGCCGCAGGGCGATGGCTGGTGCGGCAGCGGCGGCCAGACCCTGCCTGCGGGGGCGACGCCGAAAGCCCGGACCATCACCCTGTCGGGCACCCATTGGTTCAGCGTCCAGCTCTCCTCGCGGTCGTTCGTCTCGCGCGACAGCATGAAGCCGGGGCGAACCCAGTCGCCGGTCTTCACCGTCTCGCCCACCGCCACACGCCAGTAGAATTCGCCGACGACACGATCGACCTGCGCGGTTCCGGCGAAGAAGCGGGCATAGGACGCTCCGTCGAGCGCGTAATGCGTGAACGACTGCCCCTTCGGAACCCGTGTGAGCATGGTGCCGAAGCTCCAGCCGCCGCGCGCGTTCACCAGCCAGCGATAGCCGTGATAGGGATTGAACAGCAGATATTCGTCCCAGCGATAATAGTCCTGCGAGCGGCGGAGATAGCCGATCGCCTCCCACTCCACGCCGAACAGCGTGCCGCGCGTGCCGAGCGGGATGTCCATCACCGTCTGCGCCGCCTGGGCCTGGGTGACCAGCTTCACCAACCCGTCGGTGGTGTCGAGGATCGAGCCGCAATATTGGCAGCCGACATGCACGGTATAGCCCGCCGCGCGCAGCTCCACGGTGCCGCCGCAATTGGGGCAGGACAGCGCGCGGACCGCCGGCGCGGGCGGCGGGGACAGCGGGGCCTCAGGCTGCATAGTCGGGCAATGCCCATCCTTCGATCGCGCGCAGGCCGCGCGGCGCCAGCTCGGCCAGCGTCACGTAGCGGCCCTGGTAGAAGCTCGTCGTCGCGCCATCGCGCTGCAGGCTCGCGCATTCACCGTCCGGCCCGCGCAGATCGACATTGTAGACCTGCCAGCCGCTCGGCGCGACGAAGGGCAGCTCCCCCTCGGCGGTGATGCACAGCGCCTGACGGGCATCGGCGATGACGAGCTTGCGGCCGGCAATCTCTACCTTCTGGCCGATCTGCGCCTCTCCGCCCTTCGCCACGGCGCGCAGGGTTTGCGACCGCACCTCGCCGAAGGGGCGCTCGCGCAGCAGCATGAACTGCCCCATCGACTCGCCGAGCCAGGCGGTGCTGCCGTCCTCGAACAGCAGCAGCCATTCGTTCCACGCACCGTGGGTCCAGCTCCAGCGCACCCGGCCGATGACTTCGAACCCCTGCCCCGCGTCGTTCCCGCGCATGCCGATCTGCACCGGACTCACGTCGAACGGCAGCGCGGCGGCGATGCCGAACTGGGCAAGGCCCGCGTCGCTGCGCACCAGCATGGTGTGGCAGGCGTCGCACACCCGGCTGGGCAGCGCCGGCGAGCGGAACACGACGTCCGCGCCGCAATTCGGACAGGGCAGATGCAGGCTCATCGACGGATCAGCGGATGCGGCCGAGCAGTTCGGCCTTCTTGGCGTCGAACTCCTCCTGCGTGATCGCTCCGATCGTGAGCAATCTGTGGAGCTTCTCGATCTGCCCGCTCGCGTCGCCCGGTGCGCTGGCGCTGTCGACCGCCGCCTGCACCGCTTCCGGCAGCGACAGGCTCTCGATGTAGAAGCTGGTGCAGGTCAGGCCCCATTGCGCGAAGGCGGGATCTACCGCCGCCTTGAGCCGCTCGGACAATGCCGCCTGATTGCCCGCGAGATCGACAAAGGCAAACTCCCCCGAACCGATCGCGGACGCGATCGCGGTGGCGATCGCCGCGCGCAGTTGCGGCTCGATATCGGCGAGCGTGACGCGCTGGAGCGATCCCATCAGCTTCACGGCGAAGGCGGGCACCTGCTCGATGCGGAAGCTGTAGCTGCCGAAGGCGCGGACCCGCACCGGGCCGAATTCGGGGTCGCGCACCGTGATCGGCTGCGCGGTGCCCCATTTGAGGCCTGCCTGCTCCTTCTGGCTGAAGAACACGACATCCGCCTTGAACGGGGATGTGAACCCCTTGTCCCAGTTGAGCAGCGCGCTGAGCACCGGCAGGTTGCCGGTCTCGAGCGTGTACAGCCCCGGATGGAAGGCATCGGCAAGCTGCCCCTCGCGATAGAAGAGCGCGATCTGCCCGTCGCGCACCGTCAGTTGCGCGCCGTTCTGGATCTCGCGCCCCTGCATCGGATGGCGTGCGGCGAGCGTCCCGGGTTCGTCGACCCAGTCGATCACGTCGACGAACTGCTTCGACAGAAACCCGAACAGGCCCATGCACTGCCTCCCCCCGTGGCAATGCTATAGGCGAAGGCTTCGGGGCGACACAAGAAAGTCGCCCCGGCGGTGATGCGGGTCAGGCATAGGGCCTGAACGGACCGGGAAGCGGCGCGCGATCATTGTGCGCGCTGGTCGACCTGAAAGAAGCGCTCATATCGAACGCCGCCCCCAGCAGGCTGCCGAACAGCAGGAAGCCGCCGATTGCGGAGCCCAATTCCGACAGGCTCGGCATCGCGCTGTCCGGCCCGTAGATCTGGCCCAGCTTGGTCAGGTCCGCATCGGCTTGGGTCACCGTCGCGCCCAGTTCGGTCTGCCAGCCGCCAGCCGCTTCCTGCACGGTGAAGCCGTCGCGATTGGCGGCATCCAGCGCATAGCCGTCGGTCGAGACGCTGACCGCCAGGTCGCCCTGCTGCTGCTGGCTGATGCCGTCGATCACCACCGCATTGGCGCCGCGGGTGACAACCACCTGGCTGGCGAAATAGACGTTGGGGTTGCTCTTCGCCTGCTCGGTATTCACCGTGATCTTGGTGCCGTTGGCCAGCTCGAAGGTCGTCGTGCCGTAAAAGTCGAACTGGTGCTTGCCGTTCACGTCGACATGCGGATCGCCCCAGACGCGGGTGCTCTGGCCGGTTGCGTCGTTGACGATCGTCATCTCGCTGTTCCGCTCGTCGATGGCGAGGTGATAGCCGTCGCCCAGATCGACGCGCGCGGTGTTCTGCCCGGTGGTCTGGGCGGTCAAGCCCGCCTGGGGCTGGAGCTGGCCGGTGCCCGCTGTCGTGCCCAGCTGGATCGAGAGCAGCGACGGCAGCATCGCGCTGGCATAGGCGCTGGCGCCGAGCGGGTTGAACTGCTGGGCGAGCACGCCGCCGGCCAGCGCCAGTTGCGCAGCGGCGAACGGAGTAGCGGCGGCGGTCGAGATCGTCGTCATGTCCATGCTCCTGAGAAAGGCGATTGGGTGCGAGCCCGTTGGTATGCTGCTGCTTCCCACGCCCCGGCCGCCTGCGGCATCGCCGGATCGCGTAGGCGGCCTAAACGAATCGTCTAGCGACGGACCGTGCCGGCGATGGCATCGAGGCACCCGACGGCCTTCCACGAGGAACCACCACCATGATGTCGGCAGCCGACCAGCTATCGCGACCCACCGGCATCGGGTCCTCCTCGGCGATCTCGATGTCGCGGCACCGCGCCGCGAACGACGACTTCCAGGCCCGTCACCTGCCCCCGCGCGAGCTGCTTGCCTGGCAGCAGCCCGCGCCGCCGGTCCAGTTCGTCCGCAGCGAAGCCCCGCAGCTCACGGCCGAACGGACCGGCGGACCTTCCACCATCGACCTCGCGGCGATGGCAGCAGACGTCTACAACGACACCCCCGCCCCGCCCCCCGGCTACCGCGTCGCGACCAGCGACGATCTCGCCCAGCTCGGCCTGCGTGGCGACGACCTGACCTCGCCGCAAAGCAGCTTCCGCGCGCGCGTCTATGTGGCGGAGGGCGATGGCGGCCCCAATTATGTGGTCAGCTTCCGCGGCACCACCGACGGCAGCGACTGGAAGGCCAACGCCCAGCAGGGCGTCGGCCTTCCCTCGGACCAATATACCCGCGCGCTGATGATCGCGAAGGCCATCGGCCGCCACCCAGAGGCGCAGGTGACGATCACCGGCCATTCGCTGGGCGGCGGCCTCGCCTCGGCGGCAGCGCTCGCCAGCGGGCGCGACGCCCAGACCTTCAACGCCGCCGGTCTCAGCGACGCGACGATCCGCCAGGCCGGCGCGATCCGCGGCGACGCGCCCGCCCCCAAGATCGCCGCCTTCTATGTGCGCGGCGAGATCCTTTCGGCGATCCAGGATGGCGGCGATCGGGTGGCCGGTGCGATCCTGGGCGGCATCCCCGGCGCGATCCTTGCCGATGCCCCCGAAGCGTACGGCACCCGCATGCCGCTCGACGCCAGGCAGCCCGCAGGCCAGCATTGGTACCAGGACACGCCGCTCGCCCGGCACGGGATGGACTGGGTGCAAAGCAGCCTGGGCGCGCATTGACCCGGGGCTGCCCCACTCCCTACAGCATGGCCTTGTGAACCGCCGCGTCCGCATCCTCGCCGCGCTGATGCTGGCGGCCGCCCCGATCGGAGGATGCATGGCCGCCGCGCCCAGTTGCTACACCAAGCGCGCCTCGGTGGTGCTGCCCGACCGTACCCGCGTCCTCGCGCATCTCACCAACGGCGCCTCCGGCCGCGCGGTGGCGGAGGCGATCTTCGACGGGCGTGTCGGCGATGCGCATGCGATGCTGGCGCGCGACCCGCGGCTGATCACCACCGCGGTAATCGACGACCCCAAGATACCCCAGCCCCCCGCGGGCCAATATGGCGACCTGCTCACCTTCGCGGTGGCCCGCTGCGACGCCGATGCGACGACGATGCTGTTCGCCGCGGGCATGCCGAAGGACGGGGTGAAGCGCGGCAACGCCCTGTCGCTCGCAATCCTGGCGGACAGCCCGACGATGGCGGAGCAGTTGCTCACCGCGGGAGCGTCACCCGACCCGCAGGCCGGCGGTGGCGAAAGCCCGATGCGCAGCGCGATCAGCTTCGGCCATCTCGGCGGGGTCATGACCTTGCTCCGCCACGGCGCCGACCCGCGCTGGACCGACCGCTTCGGCATCGATCCTGTCCGCATGGCGATGGATGCCGAACAGGCGGAGATCGCCGAACTGCTGGTGCAAAAAGGCGGCACGCTGTGGAGCGTCGCCGACGATGGCAGCATGGCCGCGCACGCGCTGCTCGAACAGCCGGTGATCTTCACCAGCCCCGAGATGCTCGCCGCCCGCGCGCGCCTGGTGGAGCGCGCGCGCGCCGCGGGCCTGGGCTGGCCCCCGCCCGATCGCGCGACGGTAAAGCAGAAGGTGGCGAGCGGCGCCTGGCCGACGGCCGCCATGGCGAAGGCGGGCATGACGGTCGCGCCGGCGGTGCTGGAGCGGATGCGGGCAACGCAGCGCTGATGCCGCCAGCGGCGAAGGATGGGCGCTCCTCCTTCCGGGACATCGCCTAAGCGATTCGTGGAGCGCGCCGGGCGGCCGGAGCCGCTATCCAGGCTCGCATGTTCCCTTTGACGCACGAGATTCGGTCATGACCCAATCCATCGGTATCGGCGGCCCGCGGTTGAGCGCAATCGGTGCGATCGGCCAGACCGGGACCACCCCCGGCACGCTTGCCGGCCAGGCGATGACGGTACTCGCCAACCGGGTCGCCGGAACCGTGACCTGCGAGCTGGGGCTGGCGCAAGGCGGCCGGGCGCCGCTGCGGCCTGGCGACGCCTATGGCACCGCGGAGGTGGCGCAGGGACTGGCCGCGTCGCTCGGCGCCAGCCCCGCGGATGCAGGGCGGCTGTCGCGGGCGCTGAACGACTTCACCAGCGAAGTCGCGTCGCTGGTCGCGGCAAGCCCGACCAGCGACGTGCTCGATCGGCTGTCCGGGCTCGGCTACGCCCTGCTCGATCCCGATGGCCCACCGGGCATGTCGGACAGCGACAAGGTCGTCGCGACGATCGACAGTGCCATCTTCCAGCTGCGCGAGGATCCGACCCGCACCGATCGCTGAGCGCGGTCAGCGCCGCGCCGCCATCGGCATCGTGTTGCCCTGCACGCCCACCTTGCCGACGCGCACCTCGCGCCGCAGCAGCCGCTCGTGCAGTTGCTCGCTCCACTGCGCGGCCACGGCGGGCGGGACGGCGGCCGAGGGGATCAGCAGCACATTGACCTGCCCCGCCAGGTCATGCCCCAGCACTGCGCCCTCCACCTTGTAGCTGCCCAGCGGCAGCGAGAGATGCACCTCGGGCTGTGCCGTCTTGCTGACCTCGGCAATGGCGGCGGCGATGCGGTCGAGCTGGGCATGCTGTGCGGGGTCGACGGCGCCCGCCGCGGAGGGCCGTGCCGCCACCGCGAGCGCGGCGAAGTCGCGGGGCGCGATCATCGCCGCCGGAGCGTCGGCCTTGTCCATGCCCGGATCCTTGGCCGCCCGCTTGCCGGCGTGGCGGGAAAGCGCATCGGCGAACGCCTTGCGCTGCTTGGGCGCGGCTTCGGGCTCGCCCTTGGCTGGAGCATCGCGGGGCGTCGGCGCAGGCTTGGCCTGAACCGAACCGCTGGTCGGGGCGCCGTTCATGCCCAGCCTCGCGAGAGCAGAAAGGCGGCGGCTTCGCCATCGACTCGATCCTCGGCACGGCGCTGCTCGGCGCGGCGCAGGGTCTGGTGATGCGCGGCAACGCTTTCGCTGCGCACCCGGTGCTGTTCGAGCGCGCGGCCGGCGTCCCCCTGCGCATCGACCGCGATCTCGTGCCGCGCGCGCTGGTCGCTGGCGCGAGCCGCCGCGCCGAATTCCTCCGCGATCCGCTGGTCGAGCCAGAGCCGTGTCTGCGGGCAGGCCGGGCTCGCCTGGAACAGCAGCCGGGCATCGCCCCGCGCGCGTTCCGCCATGGTGCGCGCGGCTTCGGCAGCGCTGGCCGCCGCGTGCGCCTGCTCGGCGGCCTCGCGCGCCTCGATCAGCGCGCGCGTGAGGCGCTGCTCACGCATCTGGGCGATGCGCGCCAGCACGGGCGCGCGATTGTCAGCGGGCATGGTCCATCTCCTCGAAAGTGCGCAGCCGGGCGATGCTCTCGCCCAGCGAGGTGCGTTCACTGCCGGACTGGCGCAGATAGGCGGCGATCGCCTGGCGCTCGGCCAGCGCGCGATCGGCCAGCGGATCGCGGCCGGGCTGATATTCGCCGATCTGGACGAGCAGTTCGATCTCGTCGAGCTTGGCCAGCATCGCCCGCAGCCCGTGCGCGGCGCGCTGCTGCGCCCCGCTCGCCAGACGCGGGAACAGGCGCGACAGGCTGCCCAGCACATCGATCGCCGGATAATGGCCGCGCGAGGCGAGCTTACGCGACAGGACGATATGCCCGTCGAGCAGCGAGCGTACTTCCTCGCCGATCGGATCGCCGTCCTCGTCCTCCAGCAGTACCGTATAGAGCGCAGTGATCGCGCCCTCGGCCGCGGTGCCGCTGCGCTCGAACAGCCGCGGCAGCTCGGCGAAGACCGAAGGCGGGAAACCCCGCCGAACCGCCGGCTCTCCCGCCGCCAGCCCGATCTCGCGGAGCGCGCGGGCGAAGCGGGTGACACTGTCCATCAGCAGCAGCACGTGCCGCCCTTCGTCGCGCAGCCCCTCGGCGATGGCGGTGGCGACATGCGCGGCGCGGACCCGCTCCATCGCCGGGCGGTCCGAGGTGGCGACGATCACCACGGAGCGGGCGAGCCCCTCGGCGCCCAGCGTCTCCTCGATGAACTCACGGACTTCGCGGCCGCGCTCGCCGATCAGCGCGATGACGATGGCGTCGCACTGGGCGTTGCGCGCGAGGTTGGCGAGCAGCGTCGACTTGCCAACGCCGGCGCTGGCGAAGATGCCGACACGCTGGCCGATGCCGATCGGCATCAGACCGTCGATGGCGCGGATGCCGGTTTCCATCGCCGCGTCGATCGGGCGGCGGTGCATCGGGTTGGGCGCCTCGCCGTGAATGGGACGGTCGGTGCCGCGGCGCACGCTGCCCAGGCCGTCGAGCGGCTGGAGGCGCGCATCGAGCACGCGGCCGAGCATGTCGGCGCCGTAGGGGACGCGATCCTCGCCGCTGCGCAGGATCACGTCGCTGTGCATCGACAGGCCGCGCAGGTCACCGAGCGGCGTCAGGATCGCCCCGCCATCGGCGAGGCCGATCACTTCCGCCCAGAGCGAGAAACCCGTCTCGGCATCGACGATCTCGCAATTCTCGCCGATCCGCGCGCGCACGCCGGTTACGCGCAGCGTCGTGCCCAGCGCGCCGACGATGCGGCCATGCTGCTCGAACATCGGCGCCGCATCGAGCGCACGCAGCAGGGCCAGCGGATCGCTCATGCCACCCCCCAGCGCTTGGCGAGCGTTTCGAGCTGCACGGAAAGGCTGGCGATCACCTGCCCCTGCTCGGTGCGGATGGCGCAGTCGTGGGCGCCGAGTGCCGGATCGGGGAGGATCGTCACTTCCACCACTTCCGCGAGCCGGGCCGATACCTTTTCGGCCATGTCCGGCGCGACGGCGACGATCACCGCACCTTGCGGCTGCAGCCGATCGAGCGCGCGGGCGACCAGCGCGGGCACCAGCGTCGCATCGTCGAGTTCGCCGAGCACGGCATGCACTGCCGCCAGCGCCGCCTCGGCGATTTCGGCGCGACGAGCCTGCTCTTGCAAATCAATAGCCTTGGAAAACCGCGCAACCTCGCGGGCGAGCAGCTCCTCGATCTCGGCGCGCGCGCTGTGCAATGCGGTGCTGTAGGCCTCTTCCCGCGAGGCATTCGCAACTTCTACCGCCCGCGCCTGCGCCTCGCGCACGGCGCCAAGCAGCGCGACCGCGTCGCTGAAGGACTGGCGCTCCTCGCGCTTGATCACCGCCCGCTCGCTGAACAGCAGCGCGGCATCATCGGCATGGACGAGATGATAGGTCATGCAAGGCTCTCCGCTATGGCATGGGCCCGCGCCAGCAGGTCGCGCGCCATGGCGTCGTCGCGCGCGCCGGGGAACTGGTCCTGCATGGCGAGCGGCAGGGCGGCCTCCAGCAACTGCGTGCCGGCGGCAAGCACCCGCTCCGGCGGCGGCAGCTTTTCCGCGCCGACGATCTCCGGCACCTCGGCTTCGCAGACCGCGTCGAACAGCGGCTCCCCCACGGCTGCCGCCAGCGCTGCCAGCCGCGGGCCGGACAGCTCGGCATCGATCGCCCGGCGGTGGCGCAGCAGCCCCGCCGCCGCCGCGATCCGCGCGCGCTGTTCCTCCGACGCATCGAGCCAGTCCGGCAGCTTGGCGAGATCACCGAACCGCACCGCCGGCTGCCCGCTCGCCCGCCGGGCGAAGCGCGCGCCGCGCCCCTGCCGACAATGCCGGGCGAGCAGCGCCAGCTTGGCGGTCCGCGCCTCCCGGTTCACCGCTGCACCGTGTCCGGCAGGCTGGTCCGGGGTTTCCGCATCCGCCACAGCCCGCGCCCCGCAATCGCCAGCACGATCAGCGCGACCACGCCGATCGCCCCGCGCATCAGCGTCGAGACCGACACCATACCCTCGCTCTCCGGCAGCACCGGTGCCGCTTGGGCGGGCACCATCACCACCGAGACGCGATCATAGGTGAGCCCATCGATCGAGTTGGTAACCAGCGACTTGATCGCGCCCGTTTGGCTGCGCAGGTCGAAGCCGGTGCGGTACTTGACGAACACCGATGCCGCCGAGGGCTTGGCCTCGCGCGACAGCGGATCGGCCTCGGGCATGGTCAGGTGCACCCGCGCCTGGACCACGCCGTCGATGCCGCTGATCGTCCGGCTCAGCTCCTGCGAGAGGCCGTAGATCAGCCGCGCGCGTTCCTCGAGCGGCGTGGAGGTGAAGCCCTCCTTCTTGAACACCGAGCCGAGCGAGTCGTAATCCTCGTGCGGCAGGCCGTGCGCGCGCAGCGTCTCCACCGCGCGGGCGAAATCGGCCTGGTCGACGGCGATGCTCCACTGGTCCTTCTCCCCCGCCACCTTGGTCGCGGTGATGCCGGCCTGGTTGAGCACGGCGATCATCTCGTTGGCGGCCGGTTCGGTGAGCTTGCCATAGACTTCCTGCCGGCTGCAGCCGGCAAGCCCGAAGGCGGCGATCACCAGCAGCGGCGCGGCGATTCGCGCCTGCCAGCGGCGCGCGGGGGCGCGGCCGCTCATTGCTGCTTGAACAATTGCTGCACGCCGTCCGAGCTCCGGTTGGCGATGTTGGAGGTAAGCTGCGCCTGGAACATGAATTCGGAGCATTTCATGTTGAGCTGCACCATCTCGCCCGGCGTCAGCTGGCCGCCGCTGGCCTCGGCCGTCTCGGCATAGCGCGAGACGGCGCGGGCCTGGACGTTCACCTGGTCGAGCGCGTTGAACATGCCCTTCATCGCCGGCGGGATGGGCCCCGCCGCCACGGTGCCCTGCACGCCGCCCATCTTCTCCAGCGCCGCCTGGAAGCGCGCGTCGAACTGCGGCGTGGTGGCGCCGCCGCCATGGCCGCCGGGGGCGAGCAGCTCGAAGGCGCGGGACACGCCGCTCGTGCCCTGCCCCCCGGCCGGCGCGACCAGCGCGCCGATCGCATCGATGCTCATCGTCAATTCTTCCGCGCCATGGTTTCGAGCGCCTTGGAGACGCTGTCGATCGAGCTGTGCGAGCTGTTCGCCATGAAGCTCATCCGCATCGATTCGGTGGTCAGCTGGGTGATGTCGGAGGGCTTGTCGCCGCCCTGGCTCACCACGTCGGACTGGGCGGTGATGGTGTCGGCCTGGGTGTCGAGCGCCTTGCCCCAGGCTTCGCCGAACGCCTCGAACCAGTTGCCCTTGCCGGTGCGGCTTTCGGTGGTGCCCATGTTGCCGAGCGAGGCGATCGTGCCGAGGACGGCGCTGTTGATCGGGTTGGTCATTGGGTGGTCACTCCGTTGGTGTCGCCGCCAGGGGTGGTGGAAGGTGCCGGGGACGGCGGCGTGCTGGGTCCCAGGACGAGTTCTTCGATCCGGCCGTCGCGCTCGAAGCTGGCGCGGCCGTTGCCGATGGCGACGATGCGGTGGCCGGTCGGCACCGTCGCGCCGGCGAACCAGCGCGTGCCGTCGGCGGTGGTAATGTAGCCGGGGTCGCCGTCGACGAAGGTGGCGAGCCCATATTCCGAGCCCGAGAAGAAATATTGCAGGTCGCGGTCGCCGCGCGCGCCATCGGTCGCGAAGTCGACGCGGGTGATGCCGGGCACGTCCTCCTTGATCAGCCGGGCAAGGTCGGCCTGGCGATCGGCGGGAAGGAATTCGGCCTTCACCATCAGCGCATTGCCGCGGCGGGGAATGGCTTCGGCATCGACCCCTTGCGCGCGCAGCAGATCGGTGGCGGCGGCGGCGAGGCCGTCCATCGTCTCGACGTCGAGCGTGGCCGGGCCGAGCTGCTCGGCAACGACTTGGCGCAGCCGGGCGAGCGCAGCGTCGTCCTTGACGATGCCGCGCACGATGGTGCCGTTGCGCGTCTCCTCCACCTTCAGGTCACGGAAGCCCGCCGCGGCGAGCATCGCCTGTTCGCCCGCCGTGTCGTGCAGCTGGCGGGTCGCCCAGCGGACGGCGGGGGGTGCGAAGAGCAAGAGCAGCAGAAGCGCCGCGACGGCCGCGGCGTAGGCGGGCCAGGTGCGATCCAGCGCCAGCGCCCCGCGCATCGGGTACAGCCGCGTCGCCACCCGCTCGGGGATGGCGGCACGCTGCGGCGACAGGACGGGCGCGTCGGCGGCGGCGGGCGCAACCATTGGCGCGAGGCGGATGGCATCGTCCCAGCGCGGGTCCTCTGGCTCGCCGATCGCGACGGCAACCGATCCCACCAGCATCGGCACAAAGGGCGGCAGCGATGCCTGCTCGCCCGCCCCGACCGGACGGCCGAGCAAGGTCACCTGCCCCGCCGCCACCCGAACGGACGCCATGCCCTCGCCCAGGTCGAGCTCCAGCGACACCCCGCGTGCGGAAGGATCGCGCAGCACGATGTCATGCTCGAACCCATGGCCGACGCGAACGAACTTGCCCCGGTGGAGCCGGTGCTCGGCGCCGGAAAGGCGGCCGTTCAGCACCCGCAGCACCATGGTGCCGGGCTTTACCGGGGCGAAGGGCGCGTTCACCGGCGCGCTCCGCGGCGGCGCTTCTGGTGGTGATCGGCGGCGGCCTGGATCTGCTCGATCGGGATCGGGTTGGTCGCGGAGGTCGGCTGCACTGCCGCCGCCTGCTGCTCGCGGCGGGAGACGACGCGCGGGGTGATCAGGAAGATGCGCTCGAAATGCTGGTCGCCCTTCTTGCGCTTGCGAAAGGCCTGGCCGAGGATCGGCACGTCGCCGGCGACCGGCACCTTCGACTTGTAGTCGTAGGAGGTCTCGACCGTCATGCCGCCGATCAACAGGCTCTCGCCCTGCTTCACCACCGCGCTGGTGTTGATGCTGCTCTGCTTCACCGCCGGAATGCCGTCAACGACGAGGCCGGTGGGCGAGCCGTCGAGGATCTCGATCGCCATGCGGGTGCGCAGCTCGCCGCCGTCATAGAGGATCGACGGGTTGACCCGCATCACCATGCCCGCGGTCACCGGGAACAGGTCCACCTGCCGGTCGCCCGCCACGCGCACGTAATACTGCACCTGGTTGTTGAACACGGCGGGGATGTTGTTGAGCGTGCTCAGCCGCGGCCGCGAGATCACGCGCAGCGCGCCGGTCTTCTCCAGCGCGGTGATGCGCGCGGCGAACAGGTCCAAGCCCCCGGTCAGGTACGCAGCGCCGACATTGCCGCTAGAGAAGTTGCTGGCCGGATTGGTCGCGTTGCCGCCGAACAGCGCGCCCAGCCCACCGGTCTTGAAGCCGAAATCGAGCCCCAGTTCCTTGAGCTTGCTGGTGTCCAGCTCGAGGATCGTCGCCTCGATTTCCACCCCGCGCGGCTCGACGTCGAGCGCGCGGACGATGTCCTCATAGACCGTCATCGATTCCGGCCGGTCGCGGATCAGCACGGCGTTGTTGCTCGGGTCGACCTCGACGCGCGGGCCGTTGATGTCGCGCACGGCGGCCTCGCGGACCACCACGGTGTCGAGGCCGGGCGTGCCCTGCTGGTCAAAGCTGCGCTGCGCCTCGTCGGGCGGGACGGCGTTCAGGCCGCGCCCGCCGAGCCGGGGCAGCGACTGGCGCTCGGCTTCGAAATTGCCGCTGGTCGAGACGGTCGCGCTGGGCCGCCCGTCGCCCATCATGCCGCGCAGGATCGAGCCGACACCCGGAATGGTGATGGTGCGGTCGAAGCTCTTCTGGATCGTGTCGTCGGCGCGGGCATAGCGGAGATAGAAGATCCGCACCTCATAGGGCGAGCGCGTGGTCGCGCCGCTCAGCACCTTGGAGCGGAGCGGCGAACTCGCCACCGTCTCCATCGCGGCGGGTCCGAGCAGCGGCGATACGATCGGTGCGTTCGGGGACGTGGCCGAGGCCTGGATCACCGCCGGATTGCCCGCAGTGCCCGCCAGCTGCGCCACCCGGTCGAGAAAGGCGGGCACCCCAGTGGCGCTCACCGAATTGCTCGCGGCGGCAACACGGTTGGCGTCGTCGAGGATGCGCAGCTTCTGGGCGTCGCGCACCACTGCCTCCGGATCGGCGGCGTTGAAGCTGCGCGAGGTGACTTCGGCCGCCGAATAGACCCGCACCACCGCGCCGTCATAATAGGCGACGAGGTTGAACGCCTTGGCGAGCTGGGTCCACACCTGCCGGGGCGTACCGACGAACACGCCGTTGACCTTGCCGGTCACCGCCGAGCTCACCTTGGCCTTGACGCCGGCCTGGCCGAACAGATCGACGACGGCGACATCGACGCGCTGGTTGCGCGCGGTGAGCGTGATCCGCTTCTGCCCCATGGGCGGCGTCTCGGCGGATGCGGCGACAGGCAGCAACGCGGTACAGGCAAGCAGGGCAAGGAAGCGCTGAGCGCGGATCATAGGGAAACCTCGTCCGACATCTGGTTGGTCAGGCTCTCCGGGGCGGCGTTGATCTCGCCGACGATGTCGAGCGGCACGGCCGGGTTGAGCTCGTTGAAGCTGATCACCGGCACCTCGAACAGGTCGCCCGCGATCAGCAGGCGCAGCGGCCGGCGGAGATCCTGCGCGGTGAGGATCGCCCGGGCGCCGCTGCTGGCGACCTGGGTGGAAAGCAGCGCGATCAGCGCGCGCATCTGGTGCGGGTTGATCGCGAGGCGCATCTGGCCGTCCACGGGGGTGACGGTCTGGCGGATCGTCTCCTCCAGATCGGCGCCGACGATCAGCACGCGCAGCCGACCCGCCTCGCACAGCGGCGCGATCAGGTGGCGGCGCATCGCCACGCGGACGCGCTCGGCCATCGGCACGGCTTCGCGTTCATACTGGCCGACTTCGCCGATCGCCTCGATCGCGTCGCGGAAGTTGCGCAGCGGCACGCTCTCCTCGGCGAGCAGGCGCAGCACTTCGCCGATCCGGCCGGTGGGCACCGCGCGCACCGCCTCCTTGACGACCTCGGGATGGGTCTCGCCGAGCCGGTTGAGGTGATCGGTCACCTCCTGCAGTCCGAGGAACAGGCCGAGATTGCGTTCGAGCAGCTGGGCGACGCGCTCCGCCGCGACGTCGGGCAGCGCGCCGGCGTCGCTGGCGCCGCCGCCGAGCGGGGCGTCGTGCGCACTGAGCAGCCATTCGCCCTCGTTGAGACGCGCATCGGGGAGGATGCGCAGGTCGGGGATGGCGATGCCGGTCCGCGTCTGAAGCGCCGCCGCGCCCTCGCGCAGCCGGTCCGCCAGCGGGGCAAAGGCGGGATGCTGCGGCGGCAGGCCTACGGCGAGGCGCAGGGGGTCGACCACGGGCAACGCCTGCGCGGCGATCAGCGTCTCGCCGGTCGCGACTGCCGTCTCGCCTGTCGCCAGCCCCAGCCGTGTCCGCAACCAGGCGCCCGAGGTCGGGTGGAGAAACGCCCCGCCCAGCAGCAACGCGCTCGCCAGCATGAAGAAGATCAGCGTCGGGAAACCCGGCACGAGCCCGAGCAGCATCGCCAGCCCGCCGGCGATCATCAGCACATGCGGCTTGCCGGTGATCTGCCGCGCGATTGCGGGACCGAGATCGGCGTCGCTTTCCTCGTCGGTGGTGCGCGTGACCAGCAGGCCCGCCGCCATCGCCGAGAACAGCGCCGGCACCTGCGCGACCAGCCCGTCGCCGATCGTCAGGATCGAGAAGGTCGTCGCCGCCTCGCCCGCCGACATGCCGTGGTAGAGCATCCCCACCGCCAGCCCGCCGAGCAGGTTGACCAGCACGATGATCACCGAGGCGATCGCATCGCCCTTCACGAACTTCATCGCGCCGTCGAGGCTGCCGTGGAGCTTGCTCTCCATCTCCAGCGTGCGGCGCTTCTCGCGCGCCTCGTCCTTGGAGAGGATGCCCGAACGCAGGTCGCTGTCGATCGACAGCTGCTTGCCGGGCATCGCGTCGAGGCTGAACCGCGCCGCGACCTCGGCGACGCGCTCGGCGCCCTTCGAGATGACGATGAACTGGACGATGGTGATGATCAGGAACACCACCAGCCCGACCACGAGATTGCCGCCCGCGACCATCTGGCCGAACTGCTGGATGATCTCGCCGCCGTCGACATGGGTGAGGATCATCCGCGTCGTCGAGATGCTGATCGCCAGCCGGAACAGCGTGGAAAGCAGCAGCACCGTCGGGAAGGTCGAGAAATCCAGCGGCTTGGTGACGTACATGCAGCTGAGCAGCAGCAGGATGCCCACCGTCATGTTGGTGGCGATGAACGCGTCGAGCGCCAGCGGCGGCATCGGCACGATCATCAGCAGCACGACGGTGACGACGCTGCCGACCAGCAGCATGTCGGCCACGCGCAGGGGCATGCGGCGCAGGCCGCGCAGGATCAGGGCTGAGGCCATGGTCAGCGGCTCCGCGCGGCCTGTTCGGCGAGCAGCCGGCTGTACCGGCCCATCACGCCGGCGACATAGGATTGCGTCTCGCGATAAGGCGGAACGCGGTTGCCGTAGCGCCGCACCGTGCCCTCGCCCGCGTTGTACGCGGCGAGCGTCAGGTTGAAATCGTTGAACCGGCCGTGGAGCTGGCGCAGCAGCCGCGCCCCGCCATCGACATTGGCCTCGGCATTGGATGCCGACACGTTGAGCATCCGCGCCGTGCCCGGCATCAGTTGCATCAGACCGTGCGCGCCGACCGGGCTGCGCGCATCGGCGCGGTAGCGCGATTCCTGGTCGATCACCGCATGGAGCAGCAGCGGATCCACCCGCCGACGTGCCGCGACCCGCTGGATCATCGCATCATAGCGCGTCGCATAGGATAGCGGCCGCATCGCGAGGATCGCGTCGTCCGAGGCAACGGCGGCGGTCAGCGACGCGGGCTCCTGACGGAGCGGCGCGATCGCGGCGACGCGGAGCATGGACGCAGGCTCCGCATCGCGATGCTTTTTGCCCGAGACCAGCTGGAAGGATGCCGCGCGATCGCCCGAGGAACCCTCCTCGGACTCCGGCGCGATCCGCACGTCCTTCGGCATTTCCGCCGGGGTACCCGGCGCAACGACGATGTTGCTGCACCCCTGGAGGGACTGGATCCCCGCCAAAGACGCCGCGCCCGCCACCCGCAAGGTCGCGGTCAGCGCACAGGGCGGTGGCGGCGGGGTCTCGTCCCGCGACCATGCCGCTTGCGGAATAAAGATCGCCGCGCCGCACAGGGCCAGCGAGGATACGCTAAGAACTACTCTACACATTGCATCGCTCCCCAGCCGATGGCGCTCCTGGCCAACAGTTGTCTCAGCACGATGCCCCACAATTCCCGGCCTGCTCGTCCAGGAACACCTATAGGCTGTCGCGATTTTCTTACAATTTCAAGTCGCTATTCAGAAATATTTCGCAGTGTTACGGAGCGACGAAACGAACATATGGAGCGGTGAACTGCGGAACTTTTCTGTTTTGTCAATATGCTGACATTTCTGTAAGCACGATCCGTCGTCGACCAGCAACCATCCGCCGCGACTCGACTCATCGCACATCGTTCAATATCAATAGCTTAGGTGGTTCGTTTGGCACCCGGCACGGATTTTGCCTGTTGCATCCGGGAACCGGTTACAGGATTTTAACGATGTTGCTGCCCCGCCCCACGGGCAGACAATGTGTCGACCTGCTTGACCTGCCACGGCCGCCAGCAACTTCGCTGCGACGTCCGGCAGCAAGAGTTCAACTTCATGGGCCAAGGCAAGGACAGCGCCGACAAGAGCGAGCTCCCGACGCCGAAGCGGCTGCACGATGCGCGCAAGAAGGGTGACGTCGCCAAGTCGAAGGATTTGGCTACCGGCCTCCTTACGCTCGCCTGGCTGCTGCTGTTCGTCGGAGTCTCGGGCTATGCCGCGAGCGAACTCGCGCGCCTCGCCACCGATGTGGTGGCGCAGGCGGCGACCGGTTCGTTCGAGCAGACCGCCCCGGCGATCAGCTGGGACGCGGCCTGGACGCTGCTGCGCATCACCTTTGCCACGCTGGTCCCCGCCGCGCTGATCGGCACCTTCGCCGAATTCCTCCAGGTCGGTCCCATGATGACCACCGAAAAGATGAAGTTCGGGCTGGAGAAGATGAACCCGATCGAAGGCCTCAAGCGGATGTTCGGCAAGGACGGACTGTTCGAACTTGCCAAGACGCTGGTGAAGGCCGCGCTGATCTGCGCGATCGGCTATCTGGTCTATCAGAGCGCGCTCTCCAGTTCCGGCCAGTTGATTCGACTCGCCGCAACCTCGCCCATCGACGAATCGCGCGAAGGTGCCGCGCTGAGCACGATCGGGCTCACCTATTCGCTGACGCTGCAGATGCTGGCGATGGTCGTCGCGGTATTCCTGTTCGTCGCGGTCGCAGACCGGATCTATTCCAAGCACAGCTTCATCAAGAAGATGAAGATGAGCCGACGCGACATCAAGCAGGAGCACAAGGAAAGCGAAGGCGATCCGCAGGTCCGCGCGCTCCGCCGCGACATGCACCAGGAATGGGCGAACCAGAACAATCTCGGTGCCACCCGCGGTGCCGCCGCACTGCTGGTCAACCCCACCCATATCGCCATCGCGCTCAACTATGACGAGGCGACCTGCCCGGTGCCGGTGATCGCCGCCAAGGGCATGGGCGAGCTCGCCGCCGCGATGCGCGCCGAGGCCGAGGAGGCCCGCGTGCCGATCGTCCGCAACGTCGCCGCCGCCCGCAGCCTGTGGGCGCGCGGCGAGATCGGCGAGATCGTCCCCGAGGACATGTTCGATGCGATCGCCGCCGTGATCCTCTGGGCCGCCAAGGCCAAGAACGGCGACGGGCCGATGCAGCACGACATGGATACCGCCGCCCCGCGCCTCGCCGCGCCCCAACGCTGACCAGACCGGAGAACGAACCGCATCATGGGAATCGGAGCCGTCCTATCCTCGATCCTCGCCATCGTCGTGGCGCTTGCCCTGGTATTGGGCATGGCCTGGGGGGTGATCTGGCTGCTGAAGAAGCTGCAGGATCGCCAGTTGGGCGTCGCCGCCAATGGCGAGGGGGAAGCGCCGATCCGCTTCCTCCGCTCGATGCCGCTCGGCCAGCGCGAGCGGGTGGTGCTGATCGAGGCGCGCGGCGAGACGATGCTGGTCGGCGTAACGGCCGGGTCGGTGACGCTGCTCGCCCGCTGGCCCGAGGGACAGGCGCCGGCCAAGCCGCTGCCGGCGCAGGTGCGCTTCTGATGGCGACGATGCTCCGCCTCGACGCGCTGGACCTGCCGCGGGTCGATCCGGCGCGCGACGCGCTGGCCGGTGCCGTCGCGCGGCTGCTCGAGCATGCTGGCTTCGCCGTCGAAATCGTCGCCGCGCCCCCGCGGGGCAGCTGGTTCCGCTGCGCCGACGGCACCCGGTTCCGCCCCGGCGGGGCCGCACTCCATCCCGAGCGGATCGCCGAAGCCGCCACCGCGCTAGACGATGCCGAGCCGATGTTGCTCGCCCTTGAGGAAACGCTCGGCCTGCAGCTCGAACCCGACGATCTCGGGAGCGCGCCGGAAGAGGCTGCGCTCCACTTCGCCCTGCGCCGCGAGGACCAGGACGCCGCGCTGCTGTTGCCATGCGACCATCCGCATGCGGCAAACTGGCGCGCCGAGGCGGACGCGCTCACGCCGCTCGCCGCGCGCCTGCCGGTGCTCGCCCAGCTGCTGGTGCAGGGCCCCCGGCTCGGCGTTGGCGAAGCGGGCGATCTCGCCCCCGGCGATCTGGTGCTGGTCGGCGCCCGCCCCCGCGCCACGCTCGAAGCCCCGCATTTCCGCCAGGCCGGTCAGTTCGACCTCGCCGCCGGCACTTTCACCCCGCATCCCGATGGAGCGCCCATGGAATCCAGCGACGCTGCCCCCTCCCCCCGCGACTTCGCCGTGCCCCTCACCCTCCGCCTGCCCGAGCAGCGGGTCAGCGCCGCGGCGCTTGCCGATCTGCGCCCAGGGGTGGCGCTGCCGCTCGGCCCCGTCGCCGAGGGCATGGCGGTGGAGCTGCTGGTCGCCGGCAGCCCGCTGGCGCGCGGCGAACTGGTCCAGCTCGGCGACCGCTTTGCGGTGCTGATCGAGTCCCGCGTGGATCTCGCCGAAGGCGCGGTCCAGCAGCCGGTGGAGGTGGAGGCGTGAACCTCGCCCAGTTCACCCCCGGCTCGGCGCTGATCACGGTCGTCCTGATCGCGCTCGCTCCGTTCTTCGCGGTGATGGTGACCAGCTTCACCAAGATCGCCGTGGTGCTGAGCCTGGTGCGCAACGCGCTGGGGCTGCAGCAGGTGCCCCCCAACCTCGTGCTCAACGGCCTGGCGCTGATCCTCAGCGTGTTCGTGATGTACCCCACGCTGGAGAAGATGCAGGCCGCCGCCGCTGTCCAGGGCCCGGCCTCTCCCACCATGCCCGGCGATCCGCCCGCGCAGGCCGAGAACCCGATCGAGAGCACCGGCGACATCTTCGCCACCGCCGATCGCGCCAAGGAGCCCTTGCGCGAGTTCCTGGTCAAGCACAGCGACCCGCGCGAGCGCGCCTTCTTCCTGCGCACCCAGCAGCGGATCGGCGATCCCGGCAAGGTGAGCAGCCTGCGCGATACCGATTTCGTGATCGTCATCCCGGCGTTCGTGACGAAGGAGCTCAAGCTGGCCTTCCAGATCGGCTTCCTGATCTTCCTGCCCTTCCTCGTCATCGACATGGTGATCGCCAACATCCTGCTGGCGATGGGCATGATGATGCTGTCCCCGGTCACGATTTCGCTGCCGTTCAAGATCCTTTTGTTCGTGCTGGTCGACGGCTGGGTGAAGCTGAGCCACGGGCTGGTGCTCTCCTATGCCTGAGGAGGCGCGCGCATGAGCGACGACCTCGTCGCCGTCACCACCCAGGGGCTGTGGCTGGTGCTGCTGCTCTCGGCGCCGCCGATCATCGCGGCGTCGGTGGTGGGGCTGCTCGTCGCGATCGTGCAGGCGGCGACCCAGCTGCAGGAACAGACGCTGCAATATACGCTGAAGTTCTTCGCGATCGTGATCAGCATCTTCGTCACCGCCAGCCTGATGGCGGGCTCGCTGTACAGCTATGCCGATTCGATCTTCTCCGGCCTCGCGGCGGTGGGTCGATGATCGAGGCGGTGCCCCCAGGCGTCGGCGTGCCGCTGTTCGCGGCGATGCCCTGGCTCGACCAGCTGCTGGTCGTTGCGGTCGCCTCGGCGCGCTTCGCCTTCGCCTTCGTCTTCGTGCCGGTCTTCTCGCGCGAAGTGATGCCGGGGACGGTGCGCAACAGCATCATCGTTACCTTCGGGCTGGTCGCGCTGCAGATGCAGCCGGACTTTCATCCGGGCGCCCTGTCCGCGATGGGCTGGCTCAAGATGTTGCTCAAGGAAGCCGCGGCCGGGGGCGCGATCGGCTTCTTCTTCGGCACCATACTTTGGGCGCTGGGCGCCGCGGGCGAGATCATCGACACCAAGGTGGGCGCGACGATCGGCCAGTTGGTCGATCCCTTGAGCGGCAACACCAGCTCGCTCACCGGCATCCTGCTCAGCCGCTTCGCAGAGGTGGTGTTCGTGACCGCAGGCGGGCTCACGCTGCTCGTCGGCACGGTGATGGGCAGCTACCTGATCTGGCCGCTGGGCCCCGGCGGGCTGCAGCTCGATGCCCGCGCGCTGATGTTCTTCGAGGGCGAGTTCGGGCGGCTGTTCGCCCTCGCCTTCCTGTTCGCCGCGCCGGTGCTGACCGTGCTCTATGTGATCGACCTGGCGATGGGGTTCCTCAACCGCTTCGCCCAGTCGTTCAACGTCTTCTCGATGGCGATGCCGATCAAGGCCGCCGCCGCCACCTTCGTCGTCATCCTCACGCTCCCGCTGCTCGCCCAGGCGATCCTCGCCGATCTCGGCACGCGCGAGGAGATTGCAGGCGGCGTCCTCCAGCGAACGGCCAAGCCCCAATGACCAGCGCCACCGCCCTCCGCGGGCCCGCGCCGCCGCCAAGCGATGCCGAACAGCTCGCCCAACTGATCGCCGAGCTGCGCGCCGCCGAACAACGCCGCGGCGCCGCCACCCGCGAGATCCGCATCGGCGAGTTCACCGTTCCCGGCTGGCGGGTACCGCTGCTCCATCTGGCGGGGCTGCAGACGCTTACCCGCAACGAAGCCGCGGTACTCCGCTTCCTCGGCTGGGGCCGCGCCAATGGCGACATCGGCACCCTGCTCAACATGACCGAAAACACCGTGCGCACGCATATGAACAACGCGATCCGCAAGCTCGATCTCGACGGCGTTCGCGAACTCAACAGCTTGGCAGGACTGCTCTTCCTGCCGCTCGAATGACCGCGCCCCTCCACGATTCGTTGAGCCCGACTAAACGAATCGTGGAGCGCGTGCGGAGCCGATCCGGGGCAGTTTGCCCTTGTACCGGCGACACGGTGTCGGCGGCTTGGCTCCCGAGGGGAGCGCGATATCTGGATGGAAGGAACGATCCATGGGTCTCCTGAGCGGTCTTACGCGGTCTCTGGTCAATCCGATCAGCCTGGCTTCCCTCGCGATGGGCCCGGCGGGCTGGGCATCGCTCGCGGTGCGCACGCTGGGCACGGCGATCGCCAAGGAAGTGCTGCAGCAGCTCGGCCAGCAGCTCGGCCTGCCGCAGAGTGCGATCAACCTGGTACAGGACGGCTTCTCGGCGGCCACCGGCTCGATGGGCGGCCCGGGCACGATTGCCGAAGCGGTGGCCAGCCTCGCCCAGAATTTCGACCTGTCCCCGTCGCAGCAGGGCGAACTGCAGCGCGCCGCGGAATCGGACTCGCGCGACATGTTCCAGCAGCTGAGCGATGCCTATCAAAGCGGCGAAACGCTGGCGAAGGTATCCACCTCCCGCAGCGGCAAGGGCCGGAGCTGGCTCCAGGCAATTGCGGACTCCATGTCGTCCCTCCTCGACAAGAAGGTTGCAGACATGGACAGCATGTCGCGCGCGCTGGACCAGCAGGGCAAGAACCGTTCGACGAAGACCGGCAACGACCTTCAGGTTGCAGCACAGGAGTTCTCGTTCCTGATGAATACCACTGGTACGGTCGTCAAGACGATCGGCGAAGGTCTCAGCGGTATGGCACGCAAGCAGTAAGCAGGCGCGCCTTTGATGCGGGGGAGACGGCAATTGTCGTTTCC
The DNA here is from genome assembly GCF_900114095.1 of Sphingomonas sp. NFR04. GTDB lineage: Bacteria > Pseudomonadota > Alphaproteobacteria > Sphingomonadales > Sphingomonadaceae > Sphingomonas. Next base: position 577,294 of record NZ_FORV01000002.1, read on the forward strand.
CCCTTTTTTGGCGTTTTGGAAAGGTAGCGTATGATGAGGCAGTTTCTGGCAATCGCCACCCTGGGTCTGACGACTGTCTTCACAACCCCTGCGATAGCGCAGGACGGATCCAGCTTCGCCATGATCCTGCCGACGCTTACCCATACCGACCCGCTCAGCATGATGCTCGACGATCGGGAAAGCCAGGAGGCAGAGCGTCCTCGCCGAGCGAGCCGCCGCGGCGTTGCCTTTGACATGGGCCAGCAGCGCCCTGCTCCAGACATGTCCAGCCTGCGCTACGCGCCGTCAAAGGCCCGACGCAGCGCGAACCTAGCCACCTTCATTACCAAGACTCGCGCCGCAGACCCGAAAGGCGCAGCCGATCTGCGGAAGCTGTTCGCCGAGGGCGACTTCATCGAGAAGATTGGTGCCCTCGTCGCACCGCAGGGCCTGCGCATCGACAATGTCGCCGATGCCTATGCACTCTGGTGGATCACTGCCTGGCAGGCCGCGCACGGCACCAACGACACGCCAAGCCGCGCGGTCCTCGGCGCCGTCCGCCAGCAGGCGGCGAACGCAGTTGTCGCCACGGGCGAGATCGCGCACGCCTCGGACGCCCAGAAGCAGGAACTGGCCGAAGCGCTCTGGGTGCAGAGCGCGCTGATCGACGGTGCGGTCGAGCAGGCCAAGCGCGATCCCTCTCGCCTACGCGCAATCGGTGACGCGGTGCGGCAGGGCGCCCAGGGCATGGGCCTCAACCTCGACGCGATCGACCTGACGTCGCAGGGCTTCGTGCCCGTTGGAGTGGGCCAGAACGATGCACCTGCCACCACACCCGAGCCGGGAAGTGCCGCTCCCTATGGTGCCCTAGCGCTCGCCGCAGGCGGGATGGGCATCGGCGGGTTCCTGATGCTGCGCCAGCGTCGGGGCTGATGACCATCGGGCAGCAGGAGCGCAACATGAAGAAGGTCTTGGGAGCACTCGGACTACTGATGGTCACCGGCTGGAGCAGCAGCGCCACCGCCCAGATGTGGGACAGCACTCAATTATCGCTCATGATGCCCTCTATGTATCACACCGACCCGCTCAGCGTGATGCTCGACGATCGCATGCGCCAGGATGAGGAGCGTAGTCGGCGTAGCCGGCGTTCCACCGCCGATGCCGCAAGCGCAGCGCCGACGCGCGCCGACACCTCAATTCTGCATTACACGCCCTCCCGGACAAGGCGAAGCGCCAATCTCGCGGCCTTCGTCCAGAAAACCCGCGCGGTCGATCCGCGCGGCGCTGCCGATCTGCAGAAGGTGTTCGCCGAGGGTGATTTCATCGAGCGGATCGGCGCGCTGGTCGCACCGCACGGCTTGCGCGTTGACAATGTCGCCGACGCCTATGCCGTGTGGTGGATCACCGCATGGCATGCCGCGCGAGGCAACAACGACGAGCCGCCTCCCGCCACACTCGCAGCGGTGCGCGCGCAGGCGGCGAGCGCGATCCTTGCCACCGGCGAGATTGCCAGCGCCTCAGACGCGCAGAAGCAAGAGCTCGCTGAGGCATTGTGGATCCAGTCCACGCTGATCGACATTTCGATCGAACAGGCCAAAGGCGACGCGGCGCACCTTCGCCAGATCGGCGATGCGGTGCGCAAGGGCGCCAAGGGCATGGGCCTCAATCTCGACGCGATCGACCTGACATCGCAGGGCTTCGTGCCCGTTGGCGTCGGCCAGAACGACGCCCCTGCGGCGATGCCCAAGCCGGGAAGTGCCGTCCCCTATGGCGCCCTAGCGCTGGCCGCGGGCGGCATGGGCGTCGGCGGGTTCCTGCTGCTCCGCCAGCGCCGCAGCTAATGGCCCACACCGATAAGGGCGGGAGCGTGAAACACCTTCTGACCATCATCATTTTGACGGCATCCTTGGGGATTTCGAGCGAAGCCAATGCACAGGTGGTAGATGGTTGGGGTTGGTCCACGATCATCCCGTCGCTCACGCACTCCGACCCCTTGGGCATGATGCTCGACGATCGCATGGCGCAGGACGAGGAAAGGGCGCGCCGCGAGGGAAGGCCGCTGCCGAGCGACGACGCGCCCCGGGCGACAGCGCCCGCCGACGCCGGGAATCTGCTCTACCGACCCTTGAAGGCACGCCGCAGCGCCAATCTCGCGGCCTTCGTCCAGAAGACGCGCGCCGTCGATCCGAAGGGTGCAGCCGACCTGCAGAAGCTCTTTGCCGAAGGCGACTTCATCGAGCGGATCGGTGTGCTCGTGGCGCCACAGGGACTGCAGATCGACGATGTCGCCGATGCCTATACGCTCTGGTGGATCACCGCCTGGCATGCCGCGCGCGGCAACAACGACACGCCGACGCCCGAGATCGTCTCCGCCGTGAAAGCGCAGGCGGCCCGCGCCGTCTTGGCCACGGGCGAGATTGCCCGGGCCTCCGATGCACAAAAGCAGGAACTGGCCGAAGCGCTCTGGGTGCAGAGCGCGCTGATCGACGGTGCGGTCGAGCAGGCCCAGCGCGATCCCTCCCGCCTACGCGCGATCGGCGATGCGGTGCGACAGGGTGCCAAGGGCATGGGCCTCGATCTCGACGCGATCGAACTGACATCGAAGGGCTTCGTCCCGGCCACCTGATCGATCCGATTGGGCACGCTCCTCCGGAAGACCGCTGCGCGCCCGGGAACCGGTCGCTCGGCGCCATGATCCCTGGCGGCGGGGCTCGTCGAGGGCGAGACGGGATAGCGGCGCGCGCGGGTAGCTTCGAGGCCAATGTGTCGAGCCGCCAGCACGGCGCCTGGCGCGATCCCGCCGGGGGCGGCAACGGCGCCGGCTCTCCGAACATATAGATCGCAACATCGACGTGATCCTTTCATGGCAACCTGCCAGACGTCGATGTGCCGCCGGTCCGCTTGCTTTACCGCCGAGAGGGCGGCGGGTAGAACATCGGCATGCGTTTCTCGAGACAGGCCAGCCTCCTGGCCCTCGCGCTGGCCGCGTGCGGGGGCACCACGCCGGAAGTGCCCGCAGACGACGCCCGTCGCGCGGCGGTCACCGCGCCCTCTGCAGCGCCGGGCTCCCGGGACGAGGAGGACGCCTATGCCGCCTGCAAGGCACGCGCCAGCGGCGATGCGACGGCGCTCACCGCCTGCGCCGACACGGCGATCGCGGCAGCCGGGCGCGGGGTCGACAGCGCCGAAGCCGCCGCTGCCTTCCGCGCCGCTCTCCAACAACTGGGCGATGCCGCCACCGCCGCCGACGGCGCGGCGGCGCGGGCGACCTTCGCCGAGGCTGCCGTGCATGCGGCGCAGCAACGCGCAGCGCTTCTCTCCGGAGCAGCACAGGCGGCGGTCGCATCTTCGGATGCGGCAAAACCGACCGACATCTGGGCCCGGAGCCGCGCACTCAGCTGCCGGGAGCATCCCGTGCAGCGCTGCAGCGAGCGCTACGATGCGCTGCTGCCCCTCCTGACGCTACCCCCCGCAAGGGCATCGGCAAGGGCGGCCCCTGCCCCCGCAGCGGGCCTGCCGCTGCCCGGTTGCGACGCAATCGAGGCGAGCGGCAAGGTCGGCGGCGCCCTGGCGGACGCTTTCTACGCGCGATACCCCAAGTCCCTGGCGGGAGAGGCCAGCGTCGAACAGCTCGCGCTCGATCCCGCGGCGCTCGACAATATCGTCCGCTACCTGGTCTGCGTGGCCGGTGCGACCGGCTATGACCCGGTGGTGGCGGAAAACGGCCTCGCCCTGTTTGCCAGCAAGCGCCACGGCGCCGCCGCGCACCATGCGCTTTCCGCCCTCGCCCGAAGCATTGAGCCCGCCGCTGCCGCGGCGCGGCGCTTCAATGCGCAGATCACGGGCTATCTGCAGGGTCCGCGCTGATCCGCCGTGCCAGCCGGCCGCCCTCGTCGCGCGGATTTCCAAAGGATCGACACGCTCCCCTGAGCGCGCATGCAAAAAGGGCGGCGCCGTTTCCGGCACCGCCCTATTCGTACGCAGGTGCGAAAGCCGATTAGGCCGCAGCGACCTTCGCGCTGGCGCGACGACGACGCACTGCAGCACCGGCCATGCCGGCACCCGCGATCATCATGCCCCAGGTAGCGGGCTCGGGGATCGGGCTCGGCGGCGAGGCGAAGCTGAAGCTGCCCGAGATGTCCGAACCAGCGCCACCGGCCTGGTTGAAGGTGAAGGCCACCGAGGCCTTGCCCTTGTCATAGCCCGACGCGGCGGTCGGGGCGAAGTCACCGAGCGTGTAGATGGTGACGAAGTTCAGGCCAGTGGTGACCTTCGCGACCTGACCGGCGAACGAGCCGAACACGCCGGAGAACGTCACGTCAGCACCCGTGGTCGCAGTGACCGACGAGGTGAAGAAGGACGTGAACACGCCGACCGACGACAGGTCGCCGCTCGAACCCAGCACGGCGCTGCCGCCGTTGCTGAACGTGGTATCGGCACCGATTGCTGCGGTGCTGCTCTTAACGTTGACCAGACCAGCCGAGAAACCGCCGATGATGGTCGCCGCCGAAGCGGTGGCCGGGGCTGCAACCGCAACGGTCGCAGCAGCCAGCAGGGTGAGAACACGAGTGCGCATAAAACCCCCTAATGGTGAACACGCCGACGGATTGCCGGCAGCGCCCTACTCCACGGAAAAGCGCGTTTCGTCAATGATAATGTGCACTGCAGCGAAAAGAGTTGAAGAAAAAACGCCGCAAGCTCACAATGTAAGCACGAAATGCGGGGCAGAAAACCCATTGCGCGTTGAAATTTCAGGAGGTTCGACCGCTGCAACAATCGCGCATACTATACCTTCAGTATCCTGAAGGTATTTTATAGTCAGATGTGCTTTGCCTACAGCCTCACTAATCGCCGATAAAATCAGGCTCCACTTCGCGAAGGCGAAGTAGAACTACGAAAAAAGCGAGCATCTGAGGCGCGGTCTATGCAACCGGGGGGATTAACCACTTCTTAACCATTTGGTTCCCGGGAAAACGACGCAGAGGGAGTTCATGATGCCGGCGGACGCAACTGGGGACGCCGTGCATGGAAAGTATAGATTCGTTACAGATACGCTCGCTACCTTCCAATTTCTGCGGACTTCTTGCAGCGCAGCGAAGTCCCGTGGAAATTCGGATGGGGGGTCTGGTGAATGTCGGATGGTAGCATACCAATCCAAGATAGCGGCCGCGAGCTGAGGTGACTTCCTGTAACAACGACCCTTATTATTGCGCTGCAACATACGGTGACCATCGATGCCGTTTAGAACGATGCGCTGCGCATTACGGAAGTGACACCGCATGCGTGCGCTTGATGATCTCGACAGGTGGGATTCATGGTAGCGCTAGAAACGGCACGCCGGCTGCTGATTGGCCGCTGCGGAATGCATCAGGGCATGAAATCGCAGGACGCTATCATGTTCTACGGGCGGTACAACGGCACCGCGCGGAGGCGGCTGGAACGCCGAACGTTGTCGATGGTCGGGGAGACAGGATTCGAACCTGCGACCCTCTGGTCCCAAACCAGATGCGCTACCAGACTGCGCTACTCCCCGACGAACCGCCGCGCTTAGAGTGTCCGCACCGCAGACACAAGGCCCCGCAAGCGCCGGCCCAAGCGATACGCTGGTGGGCCCGGCAGGACTCGAACCCGCAACCTAGCCGTTATGAGCGGCCAGCTCTAACCATTGAGCTACAGGCCCCCAGCGCCCGCCTGCCCTAGCGGAGCCCCCGCCCGGGCCGCAAGCCCAAGCTGTGCAGGCATTGCTCAGTTCTGGTGCGCCTGCTCGCGGGTGCCCGGCATCGCTGCCGGGAGGCGCAGGGTGAGCATATCGGGGGCGATCACCAGGCCGCCGCCCAGCTCGCGCGCAAGGTTGCGTGCCAGCCGCAGCGCGAAGCCGGTGCCGAGCAGCGTGCCGTCCTCGTCCTGCTCGTCGTCGATGCCGAGCACCGCCTCGCCGGGATAATGTCCCAACGCGCGCGGCCGCGCGATGATGATCGCGACATGCTGCTCGCCATCCTGCGCGAAGCGGAGCTGCAGCCGCTCGTCGCGCGCGGTGGCGGAAACCAGCGTCGCCAGCAGCCGGGCGAGCAGCCGCTCGACGGCACGGCGGTCGCCCGAGACGACCATGTCCTCCTCGGGCAACAGGATCGCCGAGCCGCGCAGCGCCAGCAATTCGCCGAGATCGGCGACGATCGCGGCAAGCAGCGGGCGCAGCGCCACCCGCCCCTCGCCCAGCGACAGCGCCGCGCTCTCGATCCGCGCGGCGAGATCGAGATCGTCGATCGCGCCGAGCAGCTCGCGCGCCTGGGCGCGGATCACCGCCGCGCGATCGCGATAGGGCTCGGGCACCGGGCCCAGCATCTGGGTCTCGATCATCTCGGCAAAGCCGGCGATCGCATTGGTCGGCGTGCGCAGCTCGTGAACGATCTGGCGGAGCGCATCGGCTTCGAGCGGCGCGCGCGCGGGCTCGGCACGCTCGTCGGCGCGCGGGCGCCTCGCGGTGCCGCGATAGCCGGTGAAGCGGCCGGTGATCGGCTCGAAGGCCGGCAACGCCGAGAGCAGCCAGTCGCCGGCCGCATCCGATTCGCCCTCGATCGTCAGCCGGGCGTTGGTGAAGCCGGCCCGCCGCCGGAACGCGCCCGCCGCGACGCCGTCGAGCCGACTGCCGCGCGCCAGCCCTTGCAGGTCCAGCGAGAGGCCGATCACCGGCGGCCGGCTGACGCCTTCCACCCAGCGCACGACACCCGCCGCATCGGTTTCGAACCGGAAGTTGCGGGCGCGCTCGCCGCCGGAAACCGCCGCCTTGGCGGCATCGCGATCGCGATGATAGGCCTCGATCCGCGCGACCAGGTCCGCGACGGCGAACAGGCCCTCGGGCTCGGGCTCGGGCTCTTCCGGCACCTGCCGCGCGTCGCTGCGATGATCCGCCAAAACGAAATCGACCGGGCCGAAGCTTTCCAGCGCGCGCGTCACTGCCGGCGGCAGGTCGCGGCGGTTGCGCAGGACGTGCCGCGCACCGGGCGCAAGCGTGGGCAGCAGCGCGATCCACTCCTGCTCGGGCAAGTGCGCCTCGCGCAGGATCGGCAGGGCCACGCTGAGTTCGTCGGTGGCAAGCAGCCGCACCAGATCGGCAGGCGGCTGCGCACCTTCCAGCGCGCGCGCGCTTGCGGCGCGGACGGTCAACGGCACCGCATGGCGGATCGAATCAAGGGCTTCGAGGGCCCGCGGCTCGGCGGGCACGCGGCAGCGGCCCAGCAGGTCGACCAGCTGCCGCCATGCCAGCGGCGCGCCACTGGCCGAGCGCAGGTCCCCGGCCAGCACCGTTTCCAGCGTATCGTCAAAGCGCAGCGGCAACGCCGTCGTCCCCCAAGGTCCTATCACTCACGATGTGTTCATACCGCCATGCAACCCATGGTGGAAACAGTCCATTTCGGCACGTCGCAATGTGGGACAATTGCGTTGAAGCGTAATTTTATTATGCTAGGAAGCAGCGATAAGAAACGAACCCACGCAGGAGCCCCAGAAAAAAATGCGATTCGACGAGATCGACGTCCGGATCCTCGGATTACTCCAGGAAAATGGCCGCATGACCAATGTCGAGCTTGCCGAAAGGGTCGGGCTCACCGCCCCGCCCTGCCTGCGCCGCGTCCGCGCGCTGGAACAGGAAGGTGCGATCAAGGGATACCATGCAGCGCTCGATCCGAGCGCGCTCGGCTATAACCTCACCGTCTTCGCGATGGTGAGCCTGAAAAGTCAAGCCGAAAGCGATCTTCGCGCGTTCGAGCAACTGGTCGCCGAAATCCCCGAAGTGCGCGAATGTCACATGCTCAACGGCGAGATCGACTTCATCCTGAAGATCGTCGCGCCCGACCTGCAGAGCTTTCAGACCATCCTTACGACGCGGCTGACCACCGCCCCCAATGTCGAGCACGTCAAGACGTCGCTCACCATCCGTACCGCCAAGGCGCTGCCCGGCGTGCCGGTGCCGGAATTCAAGGGCTGACCGCCCGATCCAGCGACGTGAAAGCGGCAAGAAAAAAGGGGCGGTCCCGCAGGACCGCCCCTTTCTTTCGAGCTTCCGCCCGCCGCGATCAGGAAAGCGCCGGCAGGTCCAGCGCCACCATCCACAGTGCAGCGAGATCGACCGCCGGAGCCGCCTTCACCTGGCCGAAGCCGGTGCGCGCCTCGTCCTTGCGGCCGAGATTGTACAGCGCGATGCCGCGGTGCAGGTTGACGTCGTCGGTCGCAGCGCCGCCCTTCTGCAGCGCGATATCGTACAGCTCGACGGCCTTGGCATAGTCGCCCGAGGCGAGGAACGCGTCGCCGGTCTGCGCTGCCATCTTGCCGTTCGCAGCCGCCTGCGACTGCTTGATCAGCGGGGTGAGCGAGCCTTCCGACTTCGACTTGGTCTGCGCCGAGGCATAGACGCGGCCGATGTCAGCGTTGCCGGCCGGGAGCTTGCCCGCAGCACGCCCCTCATCGATCACCGCAACCGCTTCCCAGGGAAGACCGGCAGCGTTCACCGATTCGGCATAGTCGAGATAGTCGTTCTGGTCGGCGAGCACCTTGGTGGTGCGCAGCAGGCGATAGAGATCGATCCGCTGCGTCGCAGTGAGGCGGCCGCCGGCCGAGTCCGCGCTACCGCGCATCACCAGCACGCCCCAGCGCCAGTTCTGCTTGGTCGGATAGTCGGCGATCATCTTCTTCATCCACTCCGCCGTGGCGGCGCGGTTGCCGGTGGCGTAGACGCGCGGGATGGCGAACTGGTACCAGGCGACCGGCGGCTTCTGGCCCGAGGCCTTCACCGTCTGGATCGCGCGATCGACTTCAGCGACGGACTCGTTCGGCTTGCCGGTTGCCGCATAGGCATTGGCGAGCGCGATCGAGATGTCGAAGTCGTTGTTGCCGGCGTCGCGCGCCTTGGTCAGGTTGTCGATCGCTTCCGGATACTTCTTCTCGTTCAGCGCCTGGTTGCCGACGATCGTGTAATATTGGCGCTTGTAGATCGGCAGCTCGTTCGGCGGCGTGCGCGGGCTGGCGATCAGGATCGGCAGCGTCTTGGTGAGACCAGCCATGTCGTTCTGGCCGATCTGCGCGCGGGTGCGCAGATAGGCGGCATAATATTTCTCGTCGTCGTTCTGGGCGACCTGATCGAGCGCGTCGAGCGCAGGACCGGCAGCGGCCCAGTTCTTCGCCTGCACGGCGTCCATCGCCGGCTGCGCGGCCTTGCGGAAGGCATCGCCCACCTTCAGCGCGTTGGGATCTTCCTTCGCGGCGGCGCCCTTCTTGTCCTTCTGGGCCAGCGCCGGCGTCGACACCAGCGCGGTGGAACCCAGCGCAAGCATGGCAGTCAGCGCTAGCTTCGAAACAACCTTCATGTGAAACTCTCCTCGTCAGCCAGGCGGCGTCACGTCATCCTCTAAAGGCGCCCTGTACACCATTCAAGCGCGCTTGCCGTGCTAGAAGCACGCTGAACCACGATTGAATAAGCGCCATTGCGGTGCGGAAACGTTTGGTCCCTGACTTGGCTCCCATGCTCCCCACGCGCGCACGTACGCGCGGGCGCGGGGTTGGCAGGAGGCATGCGGGCGGCTAGAGCCATCGCAGCGTAACAAAAACCCGAAAGTCTGTTGCATTGACCGACGAGACCATGCTCGCCGACCCTTCCGACATTACCCCGATCTCGATCGTCGACGAGATGAAGACCTCGTACCTCGATTACGCGATGAGCGTGATCGTGGCGCGCGCCCTGCCCGACGTTCGTGACGGCCTGAAGCCCGTCCATCGCCGCATTCTCTATGCCGCCCAGGAAGGCGGCTATGTTGCCGGCCGGCCGTACCGCAAGTCCGCGCGCCTCGTCGGTGACGTGATGGGTAAATACCATCCGCACGGCGACAGCTCGATCTACGACGCGATGGCCCGCATGGCGCAGGACTGGGCGATGCGCGTGCCGCTGATCGACGGCCAGGGCAATTTCGGCTCGATGGACCCGGATCCGCCCGCCGCGATGCGCTACACCGAAGCGCGCCTCGCCCGCGTGGCGACGGCGCTGCTGGACGATATCGACAAGGACACGGTCGACTTCCAGGACAATTATGACGGTTCCGAAAGCGAGCCGTCGGTCCTCCCTGCCCGCTTCCCCAATTTGCTGGTCAACGGCGCGGGCGGCATCGCGGTCGGCATGGCGACCAACATTCCGCCGCACAATCTGGGCGAAGTGATCAACGCCTGCCTGGCATACATCGACAACGGCGCGGTCACGCTCGAAGAGCTGATGGAGCTGGTGCCGGGTCCGGACTTCCCGACCGGCGCGGTGATTCTCGGCCGCGCGGGCTGCCGATCGGCCTATCAGACCGGCCGCGGCTCGATCCTGGTGCGCTCGCGCCACGAGTTCGAGCAGCGCGGCGAGCGCCGCTCGATCGTGCTGACCGAGATCCCCTACCAGCAGGGCAAGAACGCGCTGGTCGAGAAGATCGCCGAGGCCGCCAAGGAAAAGCGGATCGAAGGCGTCAGCGACATTCGCGACGAAAGCTCGCGCGAGGGCGTGCGCATCGTCATCGACCTGCGCCGCGACGCGACGCCCGAGGTGGTGCTCAACCAGATCTGGCGGAACACCCCGGCGCAATCGAGCTTCCCGGCCAACATGCTGGCGATCCGCGGCGGCCGCCCGGAACTGCTCAACCTGCGCGACATCATCGAGGCCTTCGTCAAGTTCCGCGAGGAGGTCATCACCCGCCGCTCGAAGTTCGAGCTGGCCAAGGCGCGCGACCGTGCGCACATCTTGCTCGGCCTGGTGATCGCAGTCACCAATCTGGACGAGATGGTGAAGATCATCCGCGGCTCGTCGAGCCCGGCCGCAGCCCGCGAAGCCTTGCTCGCCCGCGAATGGCCGATCGCCGAGATCGCGCCCTATATCCGCCTCGTCGAAGCGGTGGATACCGAGGTGACCGGCGACAGCTATCGCCTGTCCGACACCCAGGTCCGCGCGATTCTCGATCTGCGCCTGCACCGCCTGACGGCGCTCGGCCGCGACGAGATCGGCGACGAGCTCAAGGAGCTCGCCGATTCGATTGCCGAGCTGCTCGAGATCCTCGGCAACCGCGCCAAGCTCTACGAAGTGCTGCGCGGCGAGCTGGTGCTGATCCGCGACACCTACGCCACCCCGCGCAAGACCGAGATCGCCGCTGCCGCCGACGGCATCGACGACGAGGACCTGATCGAGCGCGAGGACATGGTCGTGACCGTCACGGTCCAGGGCTATATCAAGCGCACCCCGCTCGATGCCTTCCGCGCCCAGGCGCGCGGCGGCAAGGGCCGCGCCGGCATGGCGACCAAGGACGAGGACGCGATCACCGAGCTGTTCGTCACCTCGACGCACACCCCGGTGCTGTTCTTCTCCACGCTCGGCCGCGTCTACCGCATGAAGGTGTGGCGCCTGCCCGAGGGCGGCCCCGCCACCCGCGGCCGGCCGATGATCAACCTGCTGCCGCTCGCCAATGGCGAGACCATTTCCACCGTGCTCCCGCTGCCGGAGGACGAGGACGAATGGGCGAACCTCCACGTGATGTTCGCCACCGCCAAGGGCAACGTCCGGCGGAACAGCATGGACCTGTTCACCAACGTGCCCTCGAACGGCAAGATCGCGATGAAGTTCGAAGGCGAGGACGAGGACGATCGCCTGATCGGCGTCGCCCTGCTCAACGAAGGCGATGACGTGCTGCTGGCGACGCGCGCCGGCAAGGCCATACGCTTCCCGGGCGAGGACGTGCGTGCCTTCCAGAGCCGCGCCTCCACTGGCGTGCGCGGCATGCGGCTCGGCGAGGGCGACCAGGTGATGTCGCTGTCGATCCTGCACAAGGCGGGTATCAAGGACCAGGACGAGCGCGAGGATTATCTCCGCCACGCCCCCTGGAAGGGCGAGGATGCCGATCGCGCGCCGCGCCGCATGGAGGATGCGCGTTTCGAGGAGCTCAAGGCCAAGGAGCAGTTCATCCTCACCGTCTGTGCGAACGGCTATGGCAAGCTCAGCTCGGCCTATGAATATCGCCGCACCGGCCGCGGCGGCCAGGGCATCACCAATATCGACAACATCGCCCGCAACGGGCCGGTGGTGGCGAGCTTCCCGGCGACCAAGGGGCACCAGCTGATGCTCGTCACCGACCAGGCCAAGATGATCCGCATGTCGCTGGGCGACCTGCGCGTGATCGGCCGGAACTCGGCGGGCGTGCGGCTGTTCAACGTCGCAGCGAACGAGCATGTCGTCTCGGCGGCACGCATCGAGGAAACCGAGGAGGAGGCCGAGGTGAATCTGGCGGATGGCGCCGTGGCAGGCGAAGCAACCCCGGACGCCGTGCCGGGCGAAGACCTCGCCGACGGCGGCGAGGCCTGAGCCATGGCCGACATGCCCCTCACCGCCTACAAGATCCTCACCCAGGAGCAGATGGACACGCTCGAGCACGAACGTGTCTTCCTGGGCGCGCCGATCGACCTGGCGGACGGCTATATCCACCTCTCCACCGCCGAGCAGGCGCAGGAGACGCTGGAGAAGCATTTCGCCGGCCAGACGGGCATGTGGCTCGCCGCGGTGGATCTCGCCGCACTGGGCGACACGGTGCGCTGGGAACCCTCGCGCGGCGGCCAGCTCTTCCCCCACATCTACGGCCCGCTGCCGCTCGATGCGGTGACGGCGTACAGCGAAGTCGCGCACGAGCCGGACGGCAGCCTGCGCCTGCCGGTGGCGGGCTGAAGAAAGTCTGAAAACAGCGCTTGACGGCGCCGGCCCCGGAACGTAATTGGCCGCCTCTGCCAAGCACTGGCCCCTTCGTCTAGCGGTTAGGACGTCGCCCTCTCACGGCGAAAACACGAGTTCGATTCTCGTAGGGGTCACCAAGCAGCTCTCCCAGGGCATAGCAGAATGCGTCCTAAATGGCTGCTTTCTGTGTTTTTGGTGGCATGGCCTCCCCATTCAGACATGCAGTGCGCCATCTCATGCCACGGCTTTGATGATATCGCGCCGGTCGCTTCGACGGGAGATGCCATCATCGCGCTGTCGACCGTTGCGATAAGCGCCGCGTAGATTCGCGCCACGGCTTGCAAGCCAAGCGATAGACGGGGCGGCTACCTGCTCGTGACGCCCCCGGCGGTCGCTACTGGCGGATGAGCTACTCCCGGACGACGCAGGGGCCGCGTGTGATGCGGCCCGCAAGGTAACGGCGCGAGGTCGCGTTGCCCGTCGCCTCGGTGCGGAATAGCGCTGGCTCTCGGTTCCTGCTGTCGATTACAGTCGCAACCAGGGAGGATCGTGGATGCGGCGCTTGTTGAGTGTGATCTTTGGCGCGGGACCGCTGGCCTGGTTCAGCGATATGCGGCTGGAGAAGCACTTCGCGGCGCTTGATCAGGCCAGTCCGGGGCTGATGCGGAAGACCGTGGCATTCGTCGGCACCGGCGATGGCAGCTCGGTCCTGTCCACGCTCGGAACGCCGGCAATCATGTCGGAATGGAAAAGCAGGCCGGGCAGATATGGCGCCGGTCCCTCCCCGGTAGTGCACATGCTTGCTGACGGCGGTGCCGATCTCGACGTCCTGGTGCGCTTTGGTCAAGTGATGGCCGCTCTCGATCCGTTGCCGCAAAGTGGTCATTGGGGAACGTTCGGCACGAAGAATGCGCCCGACTGGTTCCGTCACGCGGTGTCGAGAGATGCTGGCAACAATCGCACCAAGGCGCTGTGCTCGGTAGACCGCCTTGCTTCCCTGGCGGTAGCGGGGGGTGCTGATATCGCCGCGGTGCTGGATGTGCTTTTCCACCCGGGCCCGGGCGTACCCTACGGGACCTATCACAGCACCGAGATGTTCGGCGGCGTCGCCGACTGGCTGGGCTCGCACGTCGCATTGGTAACCGAACTTCAATCGAACCTCGATGCTCCGGGCCGTGTCGAACTGGCGAACGCGATCGGCCGTTTCGATGTGGCGGAGCGCTATCTCAAGCTCCTGGTGGAATACGGAACGTCCATCGCCAAAACGGTGCGCGCAGCCGCGATGAAAGCGCTGACGGCTGCACCGCGTGAGGCACTGATCGACGCGCTCAACGAACGATATTCGAAATCGAACCCGGGAATCCGCGCCGAACTCGTAACCTTGGCCGTCGGGGCGTTAGGGACCGGATCCGCCACGCTGCTCGAGCGCTGGGATGCTGGGGAAAAGGAGAAGCGCCCGAAGGACGCACTCACCCGCGCATTGGGCAATGTGGCGCTTGGCGAAGGTCCGAAAGCGGCGATCGGGCCATGGGAACATGGCTATGTCGCGCTTGACGGATCGACCGTCGCTGTACCGGCGCGACAACCGCTACCCGAACCGAAGCGCCTGCCCGATGCCGTCTATGATCTGTTTCGTCCGTCCATCGACAGCTATAACGCAAACCTTCGTGCCTTGCGGGAAGCGCACAGAAGCGAAAAAAATCACTGGAGCAGGACGCACCAACTAATTTCCGAAGCGGACCTCGCGATGTTCCGCGGTGTTGCGGAAGGGCGTGCCAAGACCACGAGCCGTCAAAACTGGAACCATGGAATGCGCGCCCTGCAATGGGCGAACCAATATGTGAAATGGGATGCGAGTGGCGTCGCCGCATTCTTTGCGAGCCCCGAGCTCAGCCTGCGGCACCTGATTGCAATCATTCGCCATGACACACATTGGAACTTCCTCGCGCTCCTCGGGGGTGGCTTCGGACATATTGGCGTGCAGGAACTGCAACGACGGATCAAGACGAGCGCGGATTTCCAGATCGCAGCCGATCTATGGGTGGAGATGGGCGGCAACCCGCCCGCAGTTGAGTATCTTCAAGTCGCTTGGCAGGCCTCTCTCGCGAACGTCGACCGGGAGATTTTGTGGCCGCAGGTTGCGGGCGCCTTCGATGCGATAGACGAAGCGCTTGGCCTGGCGCCGCAGAAGCATCAGCGGGAATTGCAGTCGGCCAATGCGCTCGATCTGCTCGAGACGCTGCCAAAGGTGCCGCACCGTTACATGATCCCGCTGATGACGATCGCCACCGGATCGCAGAAGACGTTGCGGTCGCAGGCACGCAACCTGCTGAGCGGTGCGCCGGACATCGATGCGGCGATCATCGATCTACTCGGCGACGGCAAGCAGGAGGCGCGTGCGGGTGCGGCCGATTGGCTGGCCGCACGCGGCACGACATCTGGTATACCGGCAATGCGTAAGACGCTGAAAAAAGAGAAGAGCGAGATCGCGCGCGCTGCGATCATCACTGCCCTGCAAAGACTGGGTGACGACGTTTCCGACTGCTTCGATCCTGACGGGCTGTTGAAAGATGCCGAGGCGGGGCTCGCAAAGGCTTCCGCCAAGGGCCTCGAATGGTTTCCGTTCGATCTGCTGCCGCGCCTGCGCTGGCAAGACGGAAGCGCGGTCGATCCAAGGGTCGTGCGGTGGTGGGTGGTACTCGCGAACAAGCTGAAACAACCCGGGAGCAATGCGCTGCTCGACCTGTGGCTGGAGCCCCTGGCGAAGGAGGATGCGCGCCGTTTCAGCCTGTTCGTGCTGCAGAGCTGGATCGAGCACGATACCCGGCGACCCACGGAGGCGGATGCCAACGCCCATGCGGCCGCGAATGTTGACGCGATTCTGAGCCAGAACCAACAGGCAGCGCGGCAAAACCCTCGCTATGCCGAATATTATGTGACCGACCGCGACAAGCTTTTCGCGATGTTGAAGCGCACCAAGATGAGCGAGTATTTCGGCAGCGCGAGTGACAGCAAGGGCATTCTGGCGCTGGCGACACAGGCCGAAGGCGCAGATGCGGCCGCGTTGGTGCGGAGTTTCCTGAAGGATCATGGCGCACGCATCTCGCAGGACAAGGCGCTGCTCGAGGTTCTGGCCGCAAATGCGTCGCCAGCGGCGATCCAGGTCGTGCTTTCCACCGCGAACCGCTTCAAGGCCCGTACGGTGCAAGAACACGCTGCTGCGCTGATCGAACGGATCGCCGAACGCCGGGGCTGGACGCCGGAGGAACTGGCCGATCGTACCATCCCGACGGCCGGGCTGGACGAGCGCGGCGTATGCGAGCTGGATTGCGGCGAGGGCCGCGCCTATCAGCTGGTGCTCGACGCGCAGGACGCGCTGGTGTTGCTCAACGCGGCCGGACAACCGGTGAAGGCGTTGCCCGCCCCCCGAAACGACGATGAAAAGCCGCTGATCCTGGAGGCGAAGAAGCAGGTCGCCACCGCGCGAAAGGAGCTCAAACAGGCCGTCAAGGCGCAGACCGAGCGGCTCTACGAGGCAATGTGCCTCGAACGGCGCTGGTCCGTCGACGATTGGGCGCAGTACCTGCTACGTCACCCCATTGTCGGGCGCTTGGTGCGTCGGTCGGTCTGGATCGGGATCGATGGCGACGGGAAGCCATTCGTGCAGTTTCGCCCCCTCGATGACGGCACGCTCAGCGACGTGAACGATGGCGACATCGCATTGGGCTCCATGGTGCAGGTGCAGTTGGCGCATGCGAGCCTGGTCACAGCGGGCGAGGCGGCGGCATGGCGCGCGCATCTCGCCGACTATGAAGTGACCGCTCCGTTCGCGCAGTTCGAAGAGGACCTGCCCATGCTCGCCGAGAGCGATGGCCACGACATCGCCATCGACGATCGCCTGGGCTGGATGATCGAGACCTTCAAGCTGCGCGGCGCCGCCAACAAGGCTGGCTTCGTGCGCAGCGCCGCGGAGGATGGCGGGGTCTTCACCACCTATGAGCGTCGCTATGAGTCCGCAAAGATCATCGCGCTGATCGAGTTTACCGGCAGTCCCTTGCCCGAGGAAAATATCCCCGCTGCGCTGCGGGAATTGCGGTTCGTGAAGCTCCGCCGGGGGGGATGGCACGGCAATGGGGTGCCGCTGAAGGACGTTCCTTCGGTGCTTCTCGCCGAAAGCTGGAAATCATTGCACCGTATCGCCGCCGCTGGAACCGGCTTCGATCCGGCTTGGGAGAAGAAGGCGGGATGGTAACCGAAACCGCACTGCGGGCGCCGGCGGAAGAACGCTATGCGGACGAACTCGCGAAGCTGGCGGAAGAAGACAACGCGCCGCGCCCCCAAGGCTGGGCCCTGTCCGCCCGCGCGGTGCGGCGGTTCATTCTTGGCGACACGAAGCTGGGTGTCGTCCGCAAATTCTATGGCGACGATCCTCTGGTAGATCGCGCGATCGTCAGCCTGATGAGCAATCAGGGGCTGATGCTGGTTGGCGAACCCGGCACCGCGAAATCGATGCTGTCGGAATTGCTGGCGGCAGCGATCAGCAACGATTCCGCACTCGTCGTACAGGGTTCGGCCGGCACGACCGAGGATCATCTGCGCTATGGCTGGAATTATGCGCTGTTGCTGGCCGAGGGGCCGAGCGAAAAGGCACTCGTCCCCTCCCCCGTGCTGACGGCGATGCGCATGGGCAAGATCGTGCGGTTCGAAGAGATTACCCGATGCCCGCCCGAGGTGCAGGACGCGCTGATCTCGATCCTGTCCGAAAAGGCGCTCGCCGTGCCCGAGCTGGGTGCAGAGCATGCCGTGCGCGGCGTACCCGGATTCAACGTTATCGGCACCGCGAATTTGCGGGATCGCGGCGTGCACGAGATGTCGAGCGCGCTGAAACGGAGGCTTAATTTCGAGACGGTCCATCCGATCGCCGATCCGGCGCATGAGCTCGAACTGGTGCTCAAGCAATTGGCCCAGCGGCTCGGCTCGAGCGGCGTGAAGGCCGAGGTTGGCGCCGACGTCGCCGACATCCTCGTCCAGACCTTCCAGGATCTGCGCACCGGCCGCACCAAGGAAGGCGCAAGCCTCACCCGGCCCGAAGCGGTGATGTCGACCGCAGAGGCAGTGAATGTGCTCCACGCCGCGGCGCTCGAGGCGGCGTTCCTCGACAACGGCAAACTCACCGGCGCGCATCTGGCACGGCAGATCCAGGGCGTGATCATCAAGGATGAGCCCGAGGACGGCAAACGCTTCAAGGCGTATATCGATCACGTGGTGAAGGAGCGATCGGCGCGGAGCGGCCCGTGGCGGGACTTTTATCAGGCGGCGCGCGCGCTGCGTCTGACCTGAGCTCCGTCATGCCCGACGATGCGGCGATCCTGCTTTCGGACCACGCGCGCGACATCCATATCGCGCCCATCCGGCATCACAGCCCGGCCTGTGCCTGGCATCTGAAGGCCATGATCGCGGAGATCGGCCCTGCCGCCATCCTGATCGAGGGGCCGGACGACTATGATCCGCTGATCCCGTTGCTGGCACATGCGGAGACGCGGCCCCCGGTCGCCATCGTATCGATACTGGAAGCGCCGGGTCGCGGTGCGAGCTATTTCCCATTTTGTGCCCACAGTCCCGAATATGTCGCGATCCAGGAAGGGGTGGCGCGTGGCGTACCGGTGCACTTCATCGATCTGCCGGCGACGGACAAGGCAATGCGGGGCGATGATTGGGATCCGCGCAATCCTGCCCAGTCGCTCGCCGTCGACGAATGGCCGTTCGACAGCAGTGACTATGTCCGGGCATTGGCCGATCGCCTGGGTTGCCGCGATGGCAACGAGGTCTGGGACCAGTTGTTCGAAGCGCGGGTGGGCGACTCCGACTGGCGCCGCTTCTTCGGCGATGTGGGCCGCTATTGCAGCCATATGCGCGAATGCACTGCCAAGGCGAAGATGGAGACGGACGGGACGTTGGTCCGCGAAGCGCGGATGATCGCCCATCTGGCCCAACGGCGACGCGAGACAACAGGTCCGATCCTCGCGGTCGTCGGAGGATTCCACGCCTCTGCGCTCGTGGAGGCGCTTCCGGGATTGGAAGAGGTCGCGGCACCGTCGCGCGGCCCGGCGGAGCGCCCACCCTATCTGATCCGCTATGGCTACCGGCAGCTCAATGCGCTGGCCGGCTATGGGGCAGGCCTTCCGCTCCCCGCTTATTATGAGGGCCTGTGGCAAACCGTGGCGGCAGGAGAAACCGCGCCGTTCGACACGCTCGCGCACCGGCTGATTTTCGATTTCGCCGCCCATCTGCGCACGGCGCTGCCCGGCGCGCCGGCGGCGGTGCCGATATTGGTGGCCACGCTGGAAAATGCGCACCGGCTGGCCGAGCTTCGCGGACGCCCCGGCCCGCTACGCGACGACGTGATCGACGCCTGCCGCTCGACCTTCCTGAAGGGCGAGGAAGGCGGCGATGCCAGCCCGGTCATGGCCGAACTGGTGGCGTTCCTCACGGGGTCCGCGATCGGCGATGTTCCGGCTTCCGCCGGTTCCCCGCCGCTGGTCGAGGCGGTCCGGCAACACGCACGCGCACTTGGGTTTCGCGTCGATGATGGCGAGCGACGCAATCGCGAACTCGATATCTACCGCAAGCCACGCCACCGGGATGCAAGCCGCTTCCTCCACGCCACGGTCTTCCTCGATACCGGGTTCGCGCAGCGCACCGCTGGCCCGGATTTCCGATCGGGCGTCGACCTCGATCGGTTGATCGAGCATTGGTCGGTGATGTGGTCGCCGCTGTTCGAAGCCCGACTGATCGAGCGGGCTGCGGACGGCGACACGATCGAGGAAGCGCTCGCCGCCGAACTCAGCCGCCGCCTCGCAGCGCTGGAAGCACAAGGTATGGGCGGCAACGCCGGCGCCGCCATCGATCTGTTCGCCGCAGCCTGCCAGGCCGGCATCGCCGAACATGCCGAGCGCGTCCTGCCCGTGATCGAAGCTGCTGTC
Source organism: Sphingomonas sp. NFR04 (assembly GCF_900114095.1). GTDB lineage: Bacteria > Pseudomonadota > Alphaproteobacteria > Sphingomonadales > Sphingomonadaceae > Sphingomonas. The sequence continues at coordinate 596,989 of NZ_FORV01000002.1, forward strand.
CTGCGCGATGCCGATCTCGCCTCGGTCGCCGGTGCGCTGCGCGACCTGATCGGATTGTGGCGTGGCCGCGTCGCGCTGGGTTTGGAGCGTGGCGCGGAGATCGAACAGCTGATCGCCACGACATGGCGGCGCGCGCTCTTCCTCCTGCCCGATCTGGCGAATGCCGGAGCGGATCGCATCGCGGCGACTCTCGACGCGCTGGCGGTGCTGCGCGAGGCGACGGGGCTTGCCGACGAGACACTGCGCGGGCTCGACCCGATCCTGTTCGACGAGGCGATTGCAGCATTGCTCGACACCGAACTCGATCCTGCGCTGGCGGGTGCGGTTGCGGCGCTGGCGCTGCTTGCGGGCAGGATAGACGATGTGGCGTTCGCAGCGCGGCTCTCGGGCGAATTGCGTGGCGCCTATGCCGAGGCTGCCCGCCGGATCGCCTGGTTGCGCGGCGTGATAGCGATCTCGCGCGAATTACTGTGGCGTGTGCCCGAACTGGTCGAGGCCGCGGATCAGGCCCTGTCGACACTCGACGATGACGGCTTTGTCGAGCTGCTGCCGCATTTGCGGATGGCGTTTGCAGCGCTTGATCCGCGCGAGATCGATCGGCTGGCCCACGCGGTGGCGGAACGGCATGGCGGAGATGCGGCGGCGCTGGTCGTGCGTCACGATCTGCCGGAAGCCGAAGTGGCGGCGAACCTCCGTGCCGATGCGCGGGTCCGCGAAATGCTTGAAGCGGATGGCTTGCTGTGAGCGGCGATGCGCCGCATCTCAAGCGCTGGCGGATGGTGCTGGGCCGGTATGCGGATCCGGCACTGGACCGTCCCGCGCTGGACGGCCCCGAGCGACGGATGGATCGTGCGCTCGACTATCTCTATGCCCGCGAACTCACCCAGCGCGGCCTGAAGCAGCACAAGCCAGCATTTGGCAGCCTCGATCCCAGCCGTCTTTCCGCCCTCGACTGGATCGGTGAGGTGCGGGAGCTGTTCCCGCAATCGGTGCTCGAGATGCTCCAGAGCCACGCCGTCGATCGTCTCGGCCTCACCGAACTTCTCAGCGACCCCAAGACGCTGGAGGCGCTGGAACCCAATCGCGACCTGCTGAAGGCGCTGGTCGCCTTCAAGGGACGCGCCAGTCCGGCGGTGCAGGACAAGATCCGCGAGGTCGCGCGCAAGGTCGTCGAGGATACGATCCGGCGACTGAGGCCCTCGATCGACCGCGCCTTTTCCGGCCGCCGCAATCGCTTCCGCCGCAGCCAGACCAAGCGGCTTCAGGACTTCGACTGGCGCGCGACGATCCGGGACAATCTCAGGAACTACGACCCCGAGCGCAAGCGGATCATTGCCGACCGGCTTCGCTTCACCGGGCGCGCGCGCCGCCAGCTTCCCTGGACCATCATCCTGTGCGTCGATCAGTCGGGGTCGATGCTGGGATCGGTAATCTATGCCGCCGTGATGGCCGCGATCCTGGCCGCTCTGCCGTCGGTTGCGGTGCGGCTCATCGTGTTCGACACGTCGGTCGTGGACCTGACCAGCGAAGTGGCCGATCCGGTTTCGGTACTGATGTCGGTCCAGCTCGGCGGCGGCACAGACATCGGCCGCGCCGTCCACTATTGCGAACAGCAGATCACCCAGCCGAGCCGCACCATCTTCGTGCTGCTGAGCGATTTCTGCGAGGGAGGGCCGGTTGCGCCGATGGTCGCGGCGGTGCGGCGGATGGCGTCGGCGCGCGTGACTCTCATCGGCCTCGCCGCGCTCGATGATCAGGCAGCGCCGGATTATGATCGGGCGACGGCCAAGCTTCTGGCCAACGCCGGCATGAAGATCGCCGCACTGACGCCCGACCGCTTCGCCGAATGGATCGCGGGCATCATCGAATGACGCTCGCGGCGACCCTGATGGCGTTCGACGAAGCCGCGCTCGCCGCGCTCGCCAACAAGGGCATCGTGCGTCGGGCTGCGCGCGATGTCGAAGAAGGAAAGGCATCCGTCAGCGGCTGGGAAGGCGAGACTGCCATCGTCTCGGCGGACGGAGAAACGGTTCACATCGACGCGCGCGGTCCCGCAAAAGCAAGGTGCACCTGCCCTGCTCCCGGCACCTGCCGTCACCAGATCGCCGCGGTCCTCCTGCTCCAGCAGCAGGGAGAAGCGGCACCGGCGGAAGATGTTGCATCGAGCCCGAGCGCCGAAATCGCAGCCTTTCCGGAAGATGCGATGATCCGCTTCGCCGGTCGCGCGGGATGGCGGGCAGCGCAGGAAATCGCCGCGAATGGCGGCGAAGTCTCCGAGGCGGGTGCCGCATTGGCCATCAGGCTGAACGGGGAAGATGTAGAGATCCGGTATCTTCGCGGGCTCGGCATCGAAGGGATGGTCTCCAAGGCCTCACCTGCGCGGCGCAAGGCACTTCATACCGCCGCGCTGATTCTGGTGCGCCAGGCAGCAGGCGTGGCGGTAAGCGAAGGTCCCGCCGAAGCCGCAAAAGCTCCGGCAAGCATCGATGAAGCCTTTCTGGGCGACGTGCGCGGTGCGTTGGCCGATGCGTGCCGCAATGGGCTCGCTCTGGCACCGCTTACGCTGGAAGAGCGGCTATTCAGCTTGTCAGTATCCTCGCGGGCGGATTCGCTGCCGCGCCTGAGCGCTATGTTGCATAGCATCGCGCATATGCTGCGCCAGCGCCGGACGCGAGACTTTCGCTTCGATCCCGATGCGTGCCTCGGCGCCATTGCCGCCGCGCACGCCCTGGTTCGGGCGCTGCCGGCTGCCAAGGATCCCGAACGCCGCGCCGGGCTGATCGGAACAGTTCGCCAGGCCTATGAAGAGGTCGGCCCCCTCCACCTCTATGGTGCCGGTGGCGAAACCTGGCGCGCGGAGGGCGGCGCGCGGGGCGCGGTCGCCTATTTCTACGACCCTGCAGGCGATCGCTGGCGCACTGCCTCGCTGGCGCGCGGCACGGGCCAGGATCCGTTTTTCGATCCCCGACATGCCTTCGCTTCGGAAGCGATCTGGGGCGGCCAGACGCTCGCTGGCCTGTCGCGCGCCGAGATACGGTTCGATCACGTCGCAGGGTCGCCTGGGGGCCGCCTCTCGACGAGCACGGCAAGCTCGCCGGAGATAATGGGCGCGACCAAATTGTCCCCCGACTGGGCATGCGCATTCGACCGGTGGGATTTGCTCGCCGAACGCCTGCGCGCCCGGCTGGTCGGGAGTTTGACGGCGCCTGCCGCGGCGCAGGAGCCAGTAATTCTCTGGCCAAGGCGCACTGGGCGGCCGTGGTTCGACGGTCTTACCCAGCAATTGCGCTGGCCTCTGGAGGATCGCGGCGGACAATGGCTTGCCGTGTCGCTTGACCACGACCCGGATCGCCCCGCCCATCATCTCGATCAGCTGGCATCGGCAGTGTTGCGCCCGGGCTTCAACGGTGCCGTTATCGCCATCGCGTCCATTGTGGGCGCGGCGTTCGAACTCCGCCCCATGGCGCTCTTCGGCGAGGATGGGGTGAGCTTGCTCGATTTCCAGGAACCGGGCACCCAGAAGCGCAGCTTCTCGGATTTCCTCCAGAAATATTCGAGGCGCAACATCAGTGCACCCCTCGCTTCCGCCAAGCCGGCAGGCATACTGGTCGTGGAGAAGGCGGCGGCCGAATTGACGGGAATCGCTGAAACCGGCTGTCGCGCGATCAGCCGTTCCGGCAGCCAGCGGCTTGCCGAAATCGGTGCCGAGGCGGACCGTATAGGCTTGAGGACCGTCTCGGAATCGCTGGCACTGGTTGCTGGTGCCAGCGACGCGTTGGCGAACCAGGTTCTGATCAGCCGCTATATCGTCGACCAAACGCGACTGCGGCTGACGGTGCTGCCAACGCTGCGGCCCTAAAGTCGATAATATCGATGCCGAAAACGGCTTGAATGCTCTTGGTTCATTTTCCGCAGGCCGACCAAGAAAGGTCCCCCAGGCGCGCTACCCGTCGCCAAGCGCCTGGAAGCGAAAGTCCAGAAAGCGCGCAGTTCCCGCGCCGGCGCAATACAGCCCCGGGCGCAGCATGAGAAATCCGCCGCGCACATTGTGGTGATAGCCCGACACCTCCATGCCGCGATCGAAGCGGCGCCAGGTCCGCCCCTCGTCGCCGCTCGTCCAGAACGAGACGATGTGCCGGCGGTTCACCACCCGCATCCGCAACCGGCGGCCATGGGGATTGGGCGGACGCCCGCGCTCGGCGCCATATTGATGGGTCACGAAGCGCTGCGCATCGAAACCCAGCCCGCAATAGAGCCGGTCGTCGTAGAACAGCAGCAAGCCCGCGGTCGCATCGCGCTCTAATTCGAGCGTGCATTCGAATTGATAGGCCTGATCCCCTGCGGTGACGAGCAAGGGCGAGGAATCATGGGGTGCACTACCGCGGCCGGCGAGTTCGAGCACGCCGCCCGCAACGCGTGCACGCGCGGCTTCGTCCGGCCCCGGCCGGAAGAAGTTCCACTTCCTGCCCAGCACCAGCGCCTCGAAGCGATCGGAAAGCGGCTGCCCGTGCGGCACGGCGCTTCCGCCGCGGGGCTTGGCGATCGGCGCGGAAAGGTCGCCGCCGGTCATGCGGAACCAGCCATCTGCGGTCCAGCGGACGGGATCGAGCAGCGCCTGCCGCCCCAGCGTCCAGAAGCCGTTCTCATAGCCGTGATAGACCGACCACCAGGAACCGTCCGGCGCCTCGACCAAGCTGGCATGGCCCCGGCACCACCAGCGCTCCTTTTCGTCGCGGGTGCGGACGACGGGGTTGCCGGGGTCGTTCTCCCAGGGCCCATGGATCGATCGGGATCGGGCGACGATCACCATATGGCCGGTCGGCGGTCCCGCGGTGCCGCCCACCGCCGTGATCATGTAGAACCAGCCGCCCCGCCGGACGATCTTCGGGCCTTCGGGCGAGAAGCTCTCGACGTCCCAGTCCTCGGGATAGCGCCATGGATCATAGACATGCTCGACCGGGCCGGCGACCGACAGCCCGTCCGCCGCCAGCCGCACGCGATCGCCGCCGGAGAGGAACAGCCAGCGTGATCCATCCTCGCCCACCGCATGGCAGGGATCGATATGCGCGTGCAGCCCGAGATCGATCGGGTCGCTCCAGGGGCCATCGATATGGTCCGCCCAGAGCACGTAGATCGTGTTGGGCGATGCCTTCACCGGCACGTACAGGAAATAGCGGCCGCCATGTTTCTCGAGGCTGACCGCCCATACCGAACCGATGTTCCGGGTCAGGGCGGAGCGGCGCGGCTGCCAGTTCACCAGATCGCGGCTGTGCCAGATCGTCAGACCGGGATAGCTGTCGAAGCTGGAGAAGGTCATGTAATAGTCGGCGCCGTCCTTCAGGATGGCGGGATCGGGATGGTCGCCGGCGAGCAGCGGGTTGAGGAAACGTCCGTCGCCCAGGTCCGGTTTGCGCTGATCGTCGAAGCCCTTGGCCCAGGGAACTTCGCGCGACGGCCGCGCCGCCGACCCGGCGAGCGCGGGTGCCCCAGCCCCAGCCACCGCGCCCGCCAGTAGATGTCGCCGGTCGATCCGCATCACGCGAGCCCCCGCGCCTCGGCCCAATGCCGGAACAGCTCAGGCCAGACGGCGACGGGCTTTCCGGCCGCCAGCCGGAGGCCGAAGCCATGCCCGCCTTCCGGGAAGAGATGCGTCTCGGCAACCACGCCTGCCGCGCGCAGCGCCGCGCGCATCTCCAGCGTGTTTTCCACCGGCACGCTCGCATCGTCCTCGGCGTGGAGCAGGAAGCAGGGCGGCGTCCGCACCGTCACGTTCCGCGCGGGCGAATGGGCGCGTTCGAGCGCCGGGCTGGCCTGCGCGCCGAGCAGCTGCGTGCGCGAGCCGGGGTGCGCCACCGGCAAGGTCATCGACTGGACGGCATAGAGCAGCGCGGCGCCGTCCGGGCGGGCAGAGAGACGGTCCGCCGCATCCACCGCCGCATAGGCAGGGACGTCGAAGCGGGTCGCGAGGTCGCCGCAAAGATGACCGCCCGCCGAGAAGCCCATCGCGACTACCCGGTCGGGGCGGATGCCGAAGTCCCCGGCGCGCGATCGAACAACGCGCATCGCCCGCTGCGCATCGGCGAGCGCCACGTCCGGCCCCGCGGCCCAGCCCTCGCCCGGCAGCCGGTAGAACAGCACGAAGGCGGTATAGCCCCGCGCCGCCAGCCAGCGGCCCATCTCATAGCCTTCCTTGTCGACCACCACCCAGCGATAGCCGCCGCCGGGGAAGAGCAGCACCGCCGTCCCATTGGGCCGCTCCGGCCGGAACACGACGAGCCTCGGGCGGGTGATCCCATGGACGGCGCGATCGGCGAACCGTGCATCCTTGCTCCGCTCGTCGACGGTCTCGACCGGTGGCGCGCCGGGCATCCCCGGCGCGCCGCCCGGCCACAGGTCGATCGTCTCGCGCGGGTCCGCCGGACCCGGCATTTGCCTGGCGGGAACCGCGGGCGGCGCGGTCTGCCCCGCCGCGACCCCGCCGATGCCGAGGGCAAGCGTTCCGAGCAGGGCACTTCTGCGGTCGATCCCTGGCATCCCGTTCCTCCCTCCGCGCCGTTCACATCTTGAAGCGCGCGCCGATCAGGATCGTGCGACCGAAGTGATTATATTCATAGTTCCGGTTGGCATCGAGATCGGTGTAGCGATCGCGATAATCGTCGGTCAGGTTGGTGCCTTCCAGCGACACCTCGACGTTCGGCGTGATCTTGTAGCGGATCGAGGCATCCACGTTGAGCGACGAATTATAGCCCTCGAAGATGTTGCCGGTGCCGGAGCCCCCGTCGATATACGGCCCGCGATAGCTGACCGATCCGCGCGCGCTGAACTTCCGGTCCTCATAATAGAGCGTGCCGTTATAGGCGCGCTTCGACAGGCCGTAGAGCGTCTCGGTCCGCGTCACCGCGACCAGCGCACCGCCCGGTGCGACCGCCGGCCCGCTCTGCGTATAGGCCGCATCCGAACCGATGAAGGTCGCATTGGCGATCACGCCGAAATTCTTGAGGAATCCCGGCAGGAAGCGGAAGGCGGTCTGGAACGAGACTTCCATGCCCTTCAGCGACGCGCCGGTGCCGTTGGTGATGGTGCTGATCTGCCAGATTTGCCCCTCCGGGTTCGACGCCGCGGGTGAGCTGGGCGGGATGATCGACAGCGGCAGGCCGGTCGAGGCATAGCTGCCCGAGGTGGTCACCGAAACTGGGAAGCTCTCGACATTCTTCTTGAACAGCGCGACCGAGAAGATCGATTGCGGTGCGAAATACCATTCGGCCGCCAGATCATAGGAGGTCGCGCGGAACGGATCGAGCTGCGGGTTGCCGAAGCTGATCTTGTAGTTGAAGCCGTCGACCGAGCCGCCGGGGGTCAGATTGCCCAGGGTCGGCCGGGTCATCACCTTCGAGACGGCGCCGCGCAGGATCACCTTCTCGGTGGGGAACAGCGCGACGTTCAGCGCCGGCAGCCAGTCGTCATAGTTGCGCCGCACCGTCACCGCCACGCCGTTGTTGAGGCCGGTGGAGGTCTGGTCGGTCCGTGCATAGCGCATGCCGGCATTGGCGGCGTAGCGCAGGCCGAACAGGTCTCCCTTCACGTCAAATTCGAGATAGCCGCCCTTCACCGCCTCGACGACGTTGCGGATGTTGCCCGCGTCGATCGCCAGCGGGCGATTGTAGAGGCCGGTATATTTGGCCGAGGCGTCGATATTGGGGATGAGGAAGCTGGTGGTCGTGCCAGACGGCTGGCCGGCATCGCCCAGGTTGAACGTCTCGCCCAGCCCGGCCGCCGGATAGCCATAGACGGCGCCCGGTGCGAAGACCTGGCCCGATCCCGAGCAGGTCACGGTGCCCAGCACCGCGTCGCGCGCGGCGGCCGTGCTGGTCGGGCACACCACCGCGTCGCGGGTATAGGCGACCGAGTCGAAGGAGAAGCGGCGATACACCCCGCCGGCCTTGACCTGGAAGCCATCGGTCACATCCCATTCGGTCCGCAGCTGCGCGGTGCGGAACTTGTTGGTGACGTTGGAAGGCCGGTCGCGGATTTCGGCCAGCTGGAAGTTCGCCGGATCGGTCACGCTGGTGCCGAAGGTCAGCTTCGGCTGCCACATGTTCGTATAGTCGTAGCTGTAGTTCTGCGCGGTGCGGTTGTCGAAGACGAAGGTCGTCTCCACCGGAATGTTCGCATCCGATTTCGAGATGCCGCCCAGCAGCGTGAAACGCAGCGTATCGGTGACGTCCTGGTCCCAGCTGCCGCCGATCTGGTAGAATTCGGTCTGCGACTTGCGGAGATAATGCTCGGTGCGGACCCAGGCATCGTTGAGCGTGGCCGACACCATGTTGCCCTTGGTGTCATAGGTCGGGTTCAGCAGGTCGATCGAGCGTTCGTTCGAGCGCAGCAGCACCTCGCCCCATTTCTCCTCGCGCGTTTCCTTGAAGCGCGAATAGAGCCCGTCGATCGAGATCTTGGTGCGGTCGCTGGGCGCGAACTGGACGCTGCCGGTGATGCCCAGCCGCTCACGATCGTGCCGCACCTCGCCATAGCGCGGGATGCGCGGATGGAAGGCGAGCGCCGCCTGGTTGCACGCCGCACTCGAACGATAGGTGCCGCCGCTGTTGCGCACCGGCGTGGTGCCCGTCGCGCTGTTGTAGAAGCAGGGCGTGCCGTTCACCGAGTCGAAGCGCGCCTGCGCCCAGCGCACGGTGTTGTTGCCCAGCTCCAGATTGTTGGTCTTGCTGTACGCGGCCGAGACCGAGGCGCCGAACGTACCGGCCTCGTTCTTCCAGGACAGCAGCCCCGCCAGGCGCGGCCGCACGTTCTTGGAGAGATCGTTGTAGCTCGCCTGCGCCGATCCGACCGCAGTGAAGCCGGTCTTGCCGGCCAGCGGGTTGCCGGTGTTGAGGTCGACCACCGCACCCAGCGAGCCTTCATCGAGCGAGGCTTCCGCCGTCTTGTGGACGACGATCGAGGTGAACAGCTCCGACGCGAACACGTTGAAATCGAACGCGCGATCGCGGTTGGCGCTGGCGCCGTCGGTGGAAGTCGCCACCGTCTCCATGCCGTTCACGCGGACGCGGGTGAACTGCGCGCCGAGACCGCGCACGGTGATCGCCCTGCCCTCGCCCGCGTCGCGCTGGATCGAGATGCCGGGGATGCGCTGCAGCGATTCCGCCAGGTTCTGGTCGGGGAACTTGGCGATATCCTCAGCGACAATCGCATCGACCGCCGCCACCGAATCGCGCTTCACGTTCAGCGCCGCATCGAGCGAGCGACGAAAGCCGGTGACGATGATTTCCTGATTTTCGGCCTGCCCGGCATCGACGCCGGTCGACGGACCCGTCTGCGGGCTGTCGGGAGCGACCTGCGCGGCAGCCACCATCGGCGCTGCCAGCGCCAGGATCAGTGCGCCCGCCGAAACGCCCCGCAAGTGCCGCATGCGTGCCTGTCCCGGCACCGAGAACCCCTCAGCCATCTCTCTCTCCCTTCGTCCCGCAGGACGGTCCGTTCTGAAAGCGGCTGCGCGCGCCTGCGCGCTGCCGTCGTCCAATCCGTGGGAAGGGCCCTTGCACGCGATGTCCGCGTGTCTGTTCGATCCTCCCCGGGGTCGACGGGTCTCCGCCCGCTGTCCCCACGCCTTTTCTGCGCGCGATGGTAACCGGTGTCAACAGGCGTTTCGCGCAGCGAGTGGGGTCTTTTTTGTCCCCGCTTTGCCGCGTTGCAGACAGGACGGATCGCACCGCGGAAGCGAGGCCGCGATGTTTCCGCCGTCCGGTCGTCCGCGCCCAGGATCGCCGGTCAGGTACCGGGCTGGATATAGGGCACGCGCGCGAACAACTTGCGCTGCCAGCGACGCGGATCGTTCTCGACATGGCTCTGCGCGTCGAACACCATTGTCGCCCGCGTCGCGAGGTCGTAGCGCGGCCAGCGCGGCATGCCCGCAGCATTGGGATCCCCGGTCCGGGCAAAGGCGACGAAGCGGTCCTGCATCGCCGCGCTCGCCGCCCGCGCGTCGGCGGCCGTGCCGGTCTGCGATCCTTTCGCGGCAAGCGTCCCGAACACCAGCGGGATATCCATCGTGTGGAAGGCGCCGCGCCGCGGATCGGTGCGCGAGGTGAAATCGACCTGATAGACGAACGTCGGCGCACCGGCGGCGGCGCGCGCCTCGGCTTCGATCACCTGCCCGCGCCAGCTGCGCCCTGCGGTGGTGGCGGCATAGAAGATGTCGGTCGGCGACCAGTCCGGAAACTGCGCGCGATATTGCGCCACCACCCATTCGGGCAGGATGTCGATCTTCAGTTCGGGCGCCATCCGCGCCGCCAGATTGTCCCAGTCGAGCCCGCGCACCTTCTCCGAATCGGGGGAGAGGAACGCCCTGGTCTCGTCGCGGACATTGCCGAGGAGCATGGGGATTGCGTTGCCCAGCGGGTTGGCGTCGGGCCAGAAGGGATGGCGGGTGAGCCACTTCATGTCGAGCACCGGGCCGAAATACAGGCCGCCGCCGAGGATCGGGTCGGTCGCGTCCAGGGCTTCGACGAGCCGCGCCACCGGCAAGTCGAGCAACGGGGAAAGGTCGCGCTCGGAAAGCTTCAGCGCCGCCAGATAGGCGCGCGCCCGCGCGGTGGCGTTGAGCGGGCCCGAGGCAGTCACCTGCTGGCCGCTCATCGTCGCGGCGCGGTGGAACAGGCCCTGCGCGGCCGGCATGCCCATCATCGTCGCGATCTTGGCCCCGCCGCCCGACTGGCCGAACACCATCACCCGCTGCGGATCACCGCCGAATGCGGCGATGTTCGCGCGCACCCATTGCAGCGCCAGGATCAGGTCGAGCTGCCCGGCATTGCCGCTATCGGCAAAGCGCGGGTCGAACCGCGCAAGATAGAGATAGCCCAGCGCGTTGAGCCGGTGGTTGACGGTGACCACCACCACGTCGCCCCGTGCGGCAAGCGCCTCGCCGTCATTGAGCGGATCGGTGACACTGCCGTTCGAATAGGCGCCGCCATGGATGTACAGCATCACCGGCTTGCGCGCCCTGCTGTCTGCTGCCGTGGTCCAGATGTTGAGGTAGAGGCAGTCCTCGTCCTGCGGGCCATACGGGCCGCGCTGCGGGCAGACCGGACCGAACTGGTCGGCGGCGATCGTCTGCCCCGGCGCCGCGAAGGGAATCGACGCGCGGAAGCGCGGGGCGTTGCCATATCGGATGCCGCGAAACGCCCGCACGCCGCCGGAGCGGGTCCCGATGAAGTCGCCCGCTGCGGTGCGGACCGCGCCGTCCGGCGCCGCCCGCGCGGCCGTCGCAGCGACCAGCGCCGCCCCTGCCCCGAGCGTCCCGCGCCGGGTCCAGCCCGCGCTCACCGGGCCAGCCATCCGCCGTCGACCGCAAGGATATGCCCCTGCACATAGGCGGCCGCATCGGAGGCGAGGAACACCGCGGCCCCGCCCAGATCTTCCGGCGCGCCCCAGCGCCCTGCCGGTATCCGGTCGAGGATCGCGGCATTGCGGGCCGCATCCGCCTGCAGCGCGGCAGTGTTGTTGGTGGCGATATAGCCCGGTGCGATGGCGTTGACGGTGACCCCGTGCCGCGCCCATTCGTTGGCGAGCAGCTTGGTGAGGCCGCCCACCCCCGCCTTGGACGCGGTGTAGCTGGGCACCCGGATGCCGCCCTGGAAGGTGAGCATTGACGCGATGTTGATGATCCGCCCCTTGCCTTGCGCGATCATGTGCCGCCCCGCCGCCTGACTGAGGAAGAACACCGATTTGAGGTTGGTGTCGATCACCGCGTCCCAATCCGCCTCGGTGAAGTCGACCGCGTCGGCGCGGCGGATGATCCCGGCATTGTTGACCAGGATATCCAGCCGCCCCAGCCGCGCGAGCGTCTCGTCGACCACCTGCCCCACCGGGGCGATCGTCGACAGGTCCGCGGAGACGATTTCCGCCCGGCGACCGAGCGCGGCGATCTTCGCCACCGTCTCTTCGGCAGGCGTGCGGCCGACACAGGCGATATCCGCGCCGGCCGCTGCCAGCGCGACGGCGATCGCCTGCCCGATGCCTGTATTCGCGCCTGTAACCACGGCCACCCGGCCGGTAAGATCGAAGGGGTTGGTCATCGCGAATCCTCCTCCCCCTCCCGTCTGCGGGAGGGGGTCGGGGGGTGGGCCCCCGCTATCCGTGAAGTGCACCCCGCGTGGGAGCCGGGGGCCCACCCCCCAGCCCCCTCCCGCGCGCGGGAGGGGGAGTCAGGTCGTCACGCCAGCTGGCAGATATCCAGCACCTGCATGTCGGTATAATCCTGGTTCTCGCCGGCCATCGCCCAGATAAAGGCATAGGCCTTGGTGCCGGCGCCCATATGGATCGACCAGGGCGGGCTGATCACCGCTTCCTCATTGGCCATGACGATGTGGCGGGTAGCCTCGCCCTCGCCCATGAAGTGCATCACCCGATCCTTCTCCAGATCGTCGAGCTCGAAGTAGAAATAGATCTCGCTGCGGCGCTCATGGACGTGCGGGGGCATGGTGTTCCACACGCTGCCGGGCTTGAGCACGGTAAGCCCCATCACCAGCTGCGCGCTGTCGCACACGCCGGGGATGACCAGCTGGTAGATCGTCCGCTCGTTGGACTCCGCGAGGCTCCCACGCTCCAGCGCATTGGCATCGGCGATGCCGAGCTTGCGCGTCGTGAACGCCTTGTGCGCCGGGCAGGACGCCAGATAGTAGCGCGCGTCCTCGCCGGCGAAGATCACCTCGCGCGCGCCCATCGTCACGTAGAGGCAGTCCTTGTTGCCCAGCGGGAAGACCTCGCCGTCGACCGTCACCGTGCCGTCGACGCTGCCGACATTGACGATCGCCAGTTCGCGGCGCTCGAGGAATGGGTGACCCTCCGCAGACTTCGGCTCGGCCTGCGCCGGAAGCCGGACCTCGCCGCCCGCCACCTGCACCCCGCCGATCACGAAGCGGTCGGCATGGGTATAATTGAGCACGCATTCGCCCGGACGAAACAGGCCGGAGATCAGATAGCGGTCGCGCAGTTCCTCATTGCTCACGCATTCCATCATATCCGGGTGGGTGGCGTAATAGGTGCGATCGAACATGCGGCACTCCTTCCAAAATCTTGCGGGACGGAGAGTCGATGCGCCGATCCTGGCAGGGCCGGCCGACACCAGCAGGCCTCCTGCACCACATCCTGAAAGGCAGATCATGACGATCCTCTCCGTCCGCCTTCGCCAGCGGTTGCCTGATTGGTAACCGGTGTCAGGAGCGTGCGCAACCCTCCTGACCCACATATCGGGTCGACGCGGCGAGATCCGCTTCGGCTTCGGTGTCTTGCATGCATGCAACACCCAGGATCGACTCGCTCGACCGCTCCTCCGGATCGCCATCGACAGGATTTTATGCTCGTGACACATGCATCCGCTTGCCATTGACACCGGTTTCCCATACCGATCGGGAAACGGACGATCATAGCGAGAGGGGCGGCAGTGGAGCCGAATAGCTATACTTCGCAGATAGCGCGCGCATTCGTGGAGGCACGCCGAACCGCCTCCCCGCTTGCCGCCTTCCCCGGCGCCACTCCAGCCGACCTGCCTGCCGCCTATGCCGTGCAGGATGCGGCCTTGGCGCTGGTGCCGACGCCGGTGGCAGGCTGGAAAGTCGGGCGAATCAACCCGCCCGTGGGCGGCGTCGACCGGCTGGCGGGCCCCATTTTCGCGGATCAGGTGCAGACGCAGGACGGCATTGCCATGCCGATCTTCGCCGGTGGATTCGGTGCGGCCGAAGCGGAGTTCCTGTTGCGCATCGGCCGGGCGCCCGACCCGGCCCAGCGCCGTTTCAGCATGGCCGAGGCGCGTGCGCTCATCGATGCGGTGCATGTCGGCATCGAGATCGCCAGTTCGCCCTTTGCCGGGATCAACGATCACGGCCCGATGGTCACCATCTCGGACTTCGGCAACAATAACGGCCTCGTCGTCGGTGCCCCCATCGACGACTGGCGCGAGATCGATCTGAACCGCTGGCCCGTCGCGCTCAACATGAACGGCGCGGAAACCGGCACCGGCATCGCCGCGGACATGCTCGACGGCCCGTTCGGCGCGGCGCGCTTCCTGTTCGAGCATCTGGCGGCGCGCGGCATCGCGATCACGCCGGGCCAATGGATTTCCACCGGCGCAGTCACCGGCGTCCACCCCGTCGCGATCGGCGACCGCGTGGAGGCGCGGTTCGACGGCCGACTATCGGTACGCTGCACGATCACGGCACAATAAGGCCCGTAACGAGGCCGCACACAGGAGAGAGGACCGATGGCTAGCAGGGAGGCGCCGGCGGTCGCGGCCGCGGCGGACAAGGTCGGGCGGTATCGCTGGGTGATCTGCGCGCTGCTGTTCGCGGCGACCGCAATCAACTATGTCGACCGCCAGATGATCGGCGTGCTGAAGTCGACCATCTCGGGCGAGCTCGGCTGGTCGGAAACCACCTATGCCGACGTCATCTTCTGGTTCCAGGCCGCCTATGCGATCGGCTATCTGACTTTCGGCAAGCTGGTCGACTGGGTCGGCGCGCGGATCGGCTATTCGATCGCCTTCGTCATCTGGACGCTCGGCCATACGCTGTGCGGCTTTGTCGGCTCGGCCTTCCAGTTCTCGGTCGCCCGCTTCATCCTCGGCATCGGCGAGAGCGGCAACTTCCCCGCCGGGCTGAAGGCGGTGACCGAGTGGTTCCCGGCGCGCGAGCGTGCGCTGGCCACCGGCATCTTCAACGCCGGCGCCAATGTAGGCGCGGTGGTGACGCCGCTGATCGTGCCCGCGATCACCATCGCCTTCGGCTGGCGGATGGCGTTCATCGTCACCGGCGTCGCCAGCCTGGTCTGGCTGATCGCCTGGGTCGCGCTGTATCGCCGCCCGAAGGAGAGCAGCAAGCTCTCCGCCGCCGAGCTGGCCTATATCGAAAGCGACATGCCCGATCCGGTGCGCAAGATCGGCTGGCTGAAGCTGCTCGGCTATCGCGAGACCTGGGCCTATGCGCTGGGCAAGTTCCTGATCGACCCGATCTGGTGGCTGTTCCTGTTCTGGACGCCGGACTTCCTCGCCAAGACCTATCATCTCGATCTCGTCAGCTTCGGACCGCCGCTGATCGTGATCTACCTGATCTCCGATCTGGGCAGCGTCGCCGGCGGATGGTCCTCGTCGCGGCTGATGCAGCGCGGGTTCACCGCCAATGCCGCGCGGAAATGGACGATGGTGGCCTGCGCCATCCTGGTGACGCCGATCTTCTTCGCCCAATATGTGAACCATCTCTGGCTCGCCGTCGCCATCGTCGGGCTGGCGACTGCCGCGCACCAGGCTTTCTCGGCCAATCTCTACACCATCCCGTCGGACATGTTCCCGCGCGCCGCGGTCGGCTCGGTGGTCGGCATCGGCGGCACGGTGGGTGCGATCGGGGGGATGATGATGGCCAAGTTCACCGGCTATATCCTCGAGGCCACGGGCAGCTACACCATCATCTTTGCCGTGGCCGGCAGCGTCTATCTGCTCGCCGTGGCGGTGGTCCATCTGCTGAGCCCGCGCCTCGCGCGCGTCGACAGCATCTGAGCCGGTTGCAGGAGAGGATCGCCGCCATGCCCACCCGCCCCTTTGCCTCCATGCTTGCCCTGGCGGTCGGTTGCCTGTCGCTGCCCGCACAGGCGCAGACCGATCCGGCCCCCGGCCTGCTGTTCCGCGCCTCGGCCGACACGTCGCTCGATGCCGATGTCGCAGGGGGCGATCCGGCGCCCAATTTCCGCGCCCATGTCGACGTTGTCCCGGACGGTGCGATCGGCGGCGCGGCGCGCTGGGCGGACGACGGCTATGTCGCCTGGAAGGCGCCGGGCAACATGCGCGCGGCGCGCGGCACCCTCTCCTTCTTCTGGCGCGCCCGCGAGCCGCTGGGCGAAGTGCCGTTCGTGATCTTCCGCGCCGGCTTTGCCGACCACACCAGCTGGGACATGGCCTTCCTGCGGATCGACTGGAACGGCCATGGCTTCGACGCCTTCGTCACCGACGCCAATCTCTCGCGGATCCGCGTCTCGTGGCGGATCGACCAGCTGCCCGACCCCGCCGCATGGAAGCACATCGCCTTCGCCTGGGACGAGACGCAGGGCGTCCGCCTCTATGTCGATGGTCGCGAGGTCGCGCGGAAGGACCAGCGCGCCGATCTCGACTCCGGGCTCGACCAGTTCGGGCTCGCCGGTCGCGTCATCGCCCCGCACCAGGTGCAGAGCCGCTACAGCTTCATGCGCGGATCGGACATGGACGAGATCCGCGTCTACGACCGGATGCTGTCCGCCGCCAATATCGCGAACCTCGCGGCCAAGGCGGAACCGGGGCCCCTGCCCGCCCCCGATCGGACCGCCGAACGTGCCGCCTGGCTGCACCGCTATGGCTGGGACAAGGCCTTGCCGCCGGTGCTCGACGCGCCCGTGACGCGCGTGCGCAAGATCGAGTTCGCCGACGCGAAGGACCTGAAGGAGTGGATGTGGAAGGGCGTCGACGGCATCGCCGAGACGACCTGGCCCGGCGTTTACAACCGCTCGCGCCTGCCCGGCCGCGACGATTATTTCGAGCTGCCCGACTGGAACACCTATGTCGAGGGCGGCAAGCGCTATGACCTGACGGTGCCGGCAGGCGAACGCTTCAACCGGGTCGAGCTGCGCGGGGCCGCCTATGGCACGCTCAGCTGGAGCGGCGACGGCGAGGACCAAGTGCTCGCCAAGCGGCCGCAGGGCGTGGTGCGCAGCGTCGACCAGTTCGCGCCGCGCACCGGCGGCATCCTAAGCTTCACCAACGTGATGCAGGAACAGCCGATCCAGGAGCTCTGGGCCTATGATATCGGTCCGGGCGCGGAGCCGGCAGGCAGCTTCAAGCTCGACTACACCATCCGCGCGGACATGGCGCCGACGCTCGCGGCGCTAGCCCCGCTCAACGCCTTCATCGCCGGCCGCTATGCGCCGGACGAACGAGCAACCGTCGTCGCGATGCCGACGGCGGGCGTGAAAGCCGCGGTCGGCGCGGGTGCTGCAGGCGGCGGCGGCAAGGTGGCGCGCCCGGCGGGCATGGCGCCGATCGTCCACATCCTCCTGCCCGCCAGCCTGGGCGACGCGCCGCCCGACCAGCCGGTCGCCCGCGCCTTCGACTATGGCTGGCAGAATATCCATGACGGGCTGGACGGCATCGCCATCGACCTGCCAGCCCTGCCCGGCACCCAGCCGATCGCGCTCGACATTCGGGTAAAGGACCCGATCTGGCCCGAGCGCGACATGATCGACCTGTCGGTCACCGTCCGTCCCGGCGAGAAGCGCACGCTCTGGCTCGACCTGCGCGACCGCATCCTCTCGCAGGACAGCCTGTATCTCTCGATCGCCGCCTCCGACCCCGCCTTCTCCGCCGCCAGCCTCGACGGCGCGCGCATCCGGCTGGTATTCAAGCCCCGCGCCGAAGCACTGACGGAGCATGTCGCGGACCGGCTCAACCAGGTGAAGGACAATTGGGGGTTCCTGGTCGAGGAGCATACCGCCTCGAAGCGGATGGGGCTCTACCGCCGCCTGTTCGCCGACATGACCGACCTGCTGCGCGTCGACCCCGACAACAAGCTCGCGCGAACCTATTGGGCGGACATCAACTATCGCCCGGAAAACATGCCCGCCTTCACCCAGCCGGTCCCGCAGGCGGGCGAACCGCTCTGGGCGTTCCGCCAGCTGGAGGACCTCCGCTATGTCCGCTGCTTCGTCGACTGGTGGATCGACGAACGCCAGGTGCCCTATGGCGATTTCGGCGGCGGCATTTCCGACGATACCGACCTGACCCAGCAATGGCCCGGGCTCGCGCTGATGGGCATCGAACCGGACAAGATCAACGCCTCGCTGCGCGCGCTGTCCGACGCTGTCTTCGCCAACGGCATGCGCACCAATGGGCTGGGCACCATCACCACCGATGAGCTCCACGCCTATGAGGAAGGCCTGAACTCGGATGCCGAGCGGCTGTATCTCAACTGGGGCGAGCCCAAGGCCGTTGAGCGGCTGATGGAAACCACGCGGGCGCTCCAGGGGGTGATCCTGAAGAACCCGGCCGGGCACCTGCACTTCGCCTCCAACTGGTATGGCGGGCGCAAGATGTACCGCGATGCGGCCTGGGCCTGGCAGAAGCCGTACAGCTTCACCGTGATGCATGCGCCGATCCTGATCGGGCTGTACAACGGCAATGCGCAGGCGCGCGGGCTGGTCACCGGCGTGATGGACGGGTGGCTGGCGCATGGCCGGCAGGATGCGAGCGGCGGCTGGAGCTTCCCCAACGAGATCAACTGGGGCACCGATGCCGAGCGCGTCGGCGACGGCGGCGGCATCACGACGCCGCTGCAAAGCGCCTGGAGCGCATGGCGCTTCACGGGCGACCCAAAATATCTTCGCCCGATCGAAGCGCGCATCGCCAAAGGCGGCGCGGCGACCCTTGCCGAGTTCAACGAGAACGCCTTCACCGCGCTTCCGGGCGGCGCGAAGCTGCAGGCCGACATCGTCGCCGCCGCCAAGGCCGATCCCTTCTCGCTCTACGCGCGCTGGGACGCGACCGGCGACACCAAGCCGCTCGAACGGCTCCATGCCGAAGCGATCGCGGACAAGGCGCAGCACGAATATCTCTATACCGAAGGCCATTGGTGGTCGGACCGGGTCGAGCAGCCCAACGAGATCCTGCAGCGCGAGCGGCTGGGCGGCATCGCGCTCCGGCGCAACCAGACCTGGCCGGGCAACAGCGTCTCCTGGCGCTTTGCCGAGGATGGTGCCGGCGAGCAGGTCGCCATCCTGGTCCCCGGCGCGACGCCCGATCGCTTCCGCGTGCTCGCCTATAATCGCACCGACCGCCCGCAACGGGCGACGATGACCGCGTGGAACGTCACCGCCGGTAGCTGGACGATGCAGCGGTCGACGAGCAGCGACGGCGGCACGACTCTGGTCGCGAACGGCGCGCCTGCGACCCTGCCGCTAGAGCGCAGCCTCGGCACCGACCTCGTCTTCGCGCCGCATACCACCACGATCTATGACTTCGCGCTGGCAGCGCCGACCACCCCGGTGGAGCAGCGGCCGGATCTCGGCATCAGCATCGACGATGTGGTGCGCACGGCAAAGGGCTTTGCGGTGACGGTGCACAGCCTCGGCGCGCAGCGCGTGCCGGGCGGCACCCTCATGCTACGCGCGACCGATGGCGGGGTGCTGGCGAATGCCGCGATACCGCCCCTCGATGCGCCCACCGATCTGCGACCGCGCACGGTGGTCGTGCACATCGCGGCGCCGAAGCGGCCGGCGGCGAGTGTCGAGGTCGCACTTCCGGACAACGCGCCGGAGGTCACCCGCCTTAACAACCGCGTTGTGCTGACGCAGGCCCGATGATCGTCTCGCGGCGCCATCTGCTCGCGGGCGCTGGCGCGCTGGCGCTCGCTCCTGTGCGGGCGAATGCGGCCGATGACGCCGACGTCCGCCACGCGCTGGACGAAGCGGCAACGCTCCCGCCGGATCGCGCCTTGGCCCTGCTCGCCCCCCTCGCGGCACGGCGCGGGCCGCTCGGCGGCTATCTCGACCTGCAGGCCGCACGCGCGGGCCTGCGCATCGACCTGGCGCTGGAGCACGTTCCCTCGACGGGATCGCGACGCTTCGAACTTCAAGTGCAACGGATCACCGGAAACGATGCCGAGCTGACGCGGGTGGAGCGGGACCTGCACGCCGCCCACCGCGCGCAGCTGGCACGCGCAACCGCTGCCTTCGACCGCCTCGGCCTCCCCGGGACCTCGGTCGGCGCGCGCTTCGAGCGGCTCTGGCGCGACCCGCGCTACCTGTTCGCGGACGATGCCGACGGCCGCGCCGCCGCCGTGGACGCGATGCGGGCGACGCTCACCGCCATCCAGCCCCGGCTGCCGCGGCTGGTCGGCGCGCTGCCGCCGGAATGCCGCCAGGTCAAGGTCCGCGCCCTGAGCGCCGAGGAGATCGCCGCCGGCAAGGGCGGGTATCGCATCCTCCCCGGCGCGACCTCACCCGGAACGTACGTGGTGGATCTGAAGGACATTCGCCGCAGGCCGAGCTTCTCGCTGCCCAGCGTCGTCGCGCACGAATTGCTGCCGGGCCATATGGCGCAGATGCCGCTGGAAGCCCGCGCCCAGCCGCATCCGCTGCGGCTGCGCTATGCCGCCGCCTTCTCGGAAGGCTGGGGCAGCTATGCCGAAATGCTGATGGAGGAAGACGGGCTGTTCGGAGAGCCGCACGCACTGCTCGGCCATCTCCACTGGATGCTTTTCCGCATCTGCCGCGGCCTCGCCGACATCGCCCTGCATGTGCGCGGCGCGAGCATCGATCAGGCGCTGGCCGAGATGCGGGAATCCATGGGCGAGCCCGTCTATTTCGCGCCCTTCGCGACCGACCTCCCCCGGATCGCGCAGGAGCCCGCCATTCGCGCCGCCGAGGCTTGGCTGCCGCTCCGCCTGCGCACCCTGCGCCCGCGCGATCGAGGCGACTGGCCGCGCTTCCATGCGGCGCTGCTCCGAACCGGCCGCCGCAGGACCGAGCAATGTCGCTGAACAACGAGCGCTTGCTGCCCTAGACGCCCGCTCCAGCCAGGCCGCCGATGGCCTGGAGATAGTCACGGTGCGGCTGCGCCAGCGACACCGCGCGGCCGATCGCCTCCCGCATACGGGCGAAGGCACCCTCCAGCTCGCCATCGGTGAAGTGATCGGCGAGGGGATCATATCGGTCCGGCAGCAGGTCGAACCCCGCATACATGGACAGCCAGCTGGGATCGCGGAAGGATTCCCATTCGTAGCGCGCGAACACGCCGCGACTGCGGAACAGCGCGACCTTGTGGGCAAGCGCCTCGGGCAGCACGAGGCTGCGGCAGGCGTCCCATAGCGGCTCGCCCACCCGGCCATTCGCCCAATAATGGAGCAGCAGGAAATCGCGGATGCGGGCATATTCGAGCGCCGTGATGCGGTTGAACTCGTCCGCGAGTTCGGGCGCGAACCCGCGATCGGGCATCAGATTGCCGAGCCGCTCCACCCCCGACTGGATGAGCGTGAGGCTGGTCGATTCCAGCGGCTCAAGGAAACCCGCCGACAGCCCGAGCGCGACGACGTTCTTCTCCCAGACGCGCGCCCGGTGGCCGGTGGTGAAGCGCAGGAAGTTCGGCTCCGCGAGCGCCTCCCCTTCCAGCCCCCCGCGCAGCACCGCCTGCGCCTCGTCGTCGGAGAGGTGCGCGCTGGCATAGACATAGCCGTTGCCCACGCGGTGCTGCAGCGGAATGCGCCACTGCCATCCGGCCGACAGCGCCGTGCTGCGGGTATAGGGCGTGAACGCGTCGCCATGCGCGCACGGCATCGCCACGGCACGGTCGCACGGCAGCAAATGGCCCCAGTCGACATAGGGCACGCCGAGCGTGCCGCCGAGCAGCAGGCTGCGGAAGCCGGTGCAGTCGAGGAAAAGGTCCGCCTCGATGCGGCTGCCGTCCTGCAGCGTCACGCCGGTGAGGAAGCCGCTGTCGCCGTCCTGCTCGACGGTCGCGACGGTGCCCTCGACATGCCGCACGCCGCGCCCGGTGGCGAGGCGTGCGAGGAAGCGGGCGAACAGCCCTGCATCGAAATGCACCGTCCAGTCAAAGATTCCGAGGTCGTTGGGCGGGTTCTCGGCCGGCGGCATGATCAGACCGCGGAGCGCCATCTGGGTGGCGAGGCAATAGTCGGCGAGCGGCGTGGCGTCCCCGGCGGCACGGCGCTTCAGCCAATAATGGTGGAACCCCACGCCGCGCGATGCGATCCCGTAGAGCCCGAACGGGTGGAAGAAGCTGTCGCCCGGCCGCGCCCAGTCGCGGAACTCGATACCGAGCTTCGCGGTGCCCTTCGCCTCGCGCAGCACCTCCGCCTCGCTGACGCCGATCGCGCGGAAATAGTCGCGGATCGCCGGCACCGTCGCCTCGCCGACCCCGACGGTGCGGATGTCGGGGCTTTCGAGCAGGGTAATGGTGACCGGCTGGCGATCGAGCAGCCGCTCGAGCAGGGCGGCCGCCATCCAGCCGGCAGTGCCGCCGCCGACGATCAGGATGGAGCGAAGGGGTTGTCCGGCTGCGCGCATGTCCCTTTCCTAGCGCCGAGCAGCGATCGGCGGAAGTAAGCGAAAGTTCAGCGCCCCGGTCCCCGAGGAACCGAAGCGCTGACGACAACGGATCAGAACTTGGCGCGGACGCCGGCCATGAAGCGGCGCTCGTAGATGTTGTTGTAGGCGCGCTCGTCCGGATAGACGATATAATATTTCTCATATTCGCCGGTCAGGTTCTGTCCCTGGCCGTAGATCGTCACGTTGGGCGTGATGTCGTAGCTGATCGACGCGTCGACATAGTTGGTCGGCGCCTGGTAGAGTTCCGATCCCGTCAAGCCGTTGACGAAGTTCGACTGGACCGCGCGCTTGGAGCGATAGTTCCACGCGACGCGCGCCTGCAGCCCGTGCGCCTGATAGTAGAGCGCGGCATTGGCCTGGTACTTGGAGTTATCCTGGAACGGAATGTCCTTGCCCGCCAGATCCTTGTCGCCGGTGCTCGACGGCGAATAGGTGAAGTTCAGGTCATAGCCGAAGTCGCGGACGAAGGTCGGCATGAAGCCGATATCGCCCAGCGACTGCTTCCACGACGCCTCGACGCCCTTCAGCGTACCGCCGGCGCCCTGGACCAGCGTGTTGATCGGGACGGTGCGGTTGCGCACCACGCCGTCATTGTCGGGCAGGTCGCTGCGATAGATGATGCCGTTCTGGATGAAGCTCTGCACGTCGATGTAGAAGGCCGCGAGGCTGAGCATCGAGGCGCGGCCGATATAATATTCGACCGAGGCGTCGAGATTGTCCGCGCGCCACGGATCGAGCTGCGGGTTGCCCGCCTGGCTGCCGCCGGTGACGCGGAACAGGCCGGTCGAGGTGTCGATCGCATAGCCCGGAGTCAGACCCCCGCCCCATTGATCGAGGTTGAGCAGCGTCATCGTCCGCGCATAGGCAAGGCGCAGGCGCAGCTTGGGCGTGAAGTCGAACGCCAGGTTGAACGCCGGCAGCAGATCGGTGAACTCGCGCTGGGTGCGCAGGTCGCCGCCGTCCTGGTTCGACAGGCCATAGGGCAGCGGGCCGCCGACCACGTTCTGGCGAATGTCGAGCTTGGTGTTGATCACCCGCAGACCGCCATTGCCGCGCACGGTGATGCCGCCCAGCTCCAGCTCCTTGAAGTTCAGCTGGAAATAGCCGGACCACTGCTTGATGCCGACATCGTAGGAGGCACCGGGATTCAGATGCTCCTGCTCGTTGGGGTAGAAGCCGTTCTGGAACGCGGCGGCATTGTCCATCGTGTGCGGATCGAGGACATAGACCGCCGGCAGACCGCTGCCCGGCAGGTTGTACGGCTTCACCTGCCCGTTGAACACCGGATCGGTCGCCTTGCGGGTCAGCCCCGCGGTGTAGAACCGCGTGCCGTCGCCCGCCGAGCAGGTGGAATCGTTGACCGAGACGTCGAACGCCTTCCACTTGACCAGACAGCCCGCGGCGTTGCTCGCGCCCTGGCCCGCATAGACCGGCGCGACGCGCTCGAACTGGTAATTGTCGACCGAACGATCGCTGTAGCGGATGCCGCCGGTGACGTTGAACGTGTCGCTGATGTCATATTCGGCATCGAAGCGACCGACCTTCAGGTCCGCCCGGCGCCGATAATTGTCCTCCGACGACATCGTCTTCAGCGCGTAATTGGCCGCATTGCCGAGCAGCGAGGTCAGCTGGGTCGGCAGCGTGAAGCTCGGTTCGTCGCCGGTATAGTCGACGGTCGCGCGGAGCGAGTTGAGGCCGGCCAGCGTGTTCACCGTATAGCCGCCGGGGTTGAAGGCGCGGTCGCCGCCCAACGCCGCGGGATAGTGGCCGATGCCGCCCGGCTGCCACTGGATGCCGTTGCTCAGGCTGAACTGGAGATAGCTCTGGTCCTGATTCTGCGTGGCCTTGCCGTACAGCCCGCGCAGCGTCGCCCGGAACTTGCCGCCGTTATCGAAGTGCAGCTCGGCATTGTAGTTCTGCGATTCCGACTTCCACTTGTAGGTCTCGGAGTAGGAATCGAAATTGCCGAGGTCGTACTGGTACACCTGCGTCGTGTTGACGTGATAGCCGCCCGAAGTCGCGCCGGTATCCTGCGACTTCAGCGGCACGAACTCCGCCGCCTGCCAGTTCACGTTCTGCATCTGGATGCCGGCGGTGCGGTTATACTGGGTCTGCTTGGTGTAGAAGCCATCGGCGGTGAAGCTCAGCGCGTCGTTGAGCTTGGCCTGGAACGAGCCGTTCACACCCAGGCGCTGGCGCTGCGTGATACGATTCCACGCGGTGAAGCCCTGCGGCACGATGAACGTGTCGTTGGCATCGCCGTCGCCGTTGACGTCGATCCCGCCGGCGACCGGCGTTCCGCGCGGCCGCGTGGCGGCGGTGCACCCCGGTGCCTGGGGCGAGAAGCCGCCGCAGCTGGTGGCATCGGCCAGGCCCTCGTTATGGAGCGCGGCGCCATAGCCTTCCTGAATGCCGTTATGCGAGTTGGACAGGTTGAGGTCCGAATAGGCGCCCGAGACGATGAAGCCGACGCGGTCGTTCTGCCAGCCGATCAGGCCGTTGAAATTGGGGTCCCAGCTCTTGGTCTTGTCGCCATAGGAGGCCTCGGCCGTCGCGGCGAGGGTGAGGCCGCGCTTCAGGTCGAACGGGCGGCGGGTGCGCAGGTTCACCGTGCCGGTGATGCCCGCGTTGAGCAGGTCGGCGGTCGTCGACTTGATCACGTCCGCGCCCGAGAAGAGCTGTGACGGGATGTCGTTGAAGTTCGGCTGGATCGTGGTGATCGAATTGGCGCCGAGATAGGCCTCGCCGTTGAGCAGCGTCGTCACCTGCGGCAGGCCGCGGATGTTGATCGCCGCGCCCTCGCCTGCGTCACGGCGGATCTGCACGCCGGTGATGCGCTGGAGCGAGTCGGAGATGGTGACGTCGGGCAGCTTGCCGATGTCCTCCGCCGAGATCGCATCGACCACCGAGGCGGCGTCGCGCTTCACTTCGATGGCGCGGGCCTGGGATGCCCGGATGCCGGTGACGACGATCTCGTTGTCTTGCCCGGCAGCGCTGTCAGCGGCGGGCATATTGTCCTGCGCAAAGGCCACACCGCTGGTGGCCAGGCAAAGCATGGAGACTGCACAAAGCAGAGTACCGCGGCGGCGATGGAAGGACTGCACCATGTCTCAACTCCCAGACAAAGGGAGGCAGCCGTGGTGGCGCCTAGTGCAGGTGCCGATCCTCTCCCTCCCGAACCAGCGACTTTTGTCGTCTGCCGAAAATGTAAAGATCAAAGCGCCGACTAGGTCAACTTAAATAATTCAACTTCTCTTATTGATGTAGCCGACATGGACTTCCTGCCCCGACGACCCGCAATCCACGGGGAAGCGCCGAGCGGCTGCAGTTGGACAGTGTCGCTGGAGCGGCAAGGCGGACAGCCTCGACGATCTCGCGCGGCGAGACCCTTGGCACGTTCATTCGCCCGCTGCCCGACCAGCACAGCGCGTGCGCGCCGAGCGCAAATATCGGATCATCGCTCACGGATGAGCCAAGGCCATTGGCAGGCGCTGTTCGATCCACGAGACTATCTCTGCAAGGACGATTTCTCTGCCGACATCTGCGAGAAGATCGTGGAACGCGCCGTCGTAGAGGACAAGCCGCTTATCTTTTGATGCTGCGGCGTCATAGAAGCGTTGACTGCCGCTGGGTCGCGTCGCGCGGTCGGCGGTGCCGTGCAGGATGAGAACCGGTGTGGTGAATTGCGGGAATTCGCGTTCGAGCCGCTCCCCCGCCCGGATCAGCGCAGCCACCGTGACGGCGGGCTGGGTCTCCCCGGCGGTCAAGGGGTCGGCGTTCAGGAAATCCACGCGAGCGGGATCGCGCGAGAAATCCTCGTTTTTCAGCCTGAGCACATGGACGCGGGGTGCGACGCGGCCGAACAGCTTCAGGCCGGTCAGCGCAAGGGCGGGCGCGGGCAGGTGGAAGGCGAAGCTTTCGCAAATCAGCCCATGCAAGCCGAACGGGTGCTCGATCGCGTAGACGCACGCCGCGACGCCACCTGCACTGTGCCCCAGCAGGTACAGCGCCAGATCCTGATCGCGTCGCCTGGCCAGCGTCGCCATCGCGGCGATATCCGCGACATGATCGTCGAACCGCTCGACAGTGCAGCGCGGTCCGCTTGATCTGCCGCGCCCGCGAAGGTCCACCGCATAGACGATGAAGCCCGCAGCAACGAGTTGCTCTGCCACCCACTGATACTGGCCGCCATGCGAATTGAACCCGTGGCAAATCGTGACGATCGCGCGGGGAGACGAAGAGGGGCGCCAGCTGCGGACGAAGATCGACGCGTGGTCGACCGCCAGGGTGATCTCTTCCGGAACTACGGGGGAGCCGCTCGCGGTCATGGTCCAACTCTTTCAGGCGCAGGTCGTCACAGGAAGGATGTCCCCTCGGAGGCACGGTGTGAAACGGGATCAGGCACGCCCGCTGCCGGTCGCCTCCCGCGCCGCCTGCTGGGCACGAACATAGCTCTCGATCACCGCGGCATAGTTAGGCGCGGCGAGGCCGTAGAGCTTGGCCAGCTCGGCGGCTTCGGGGCGGGCCCAGGTGCGGTGGAGTTCGGAGAGCAGCGCGTTGGTCGAGGTCGGCTTCACGCCACCCTGGACGAAGCGTGCGAGCGAAATCCGCGAGACCATCTCGCTCGGATCGCCCGACGCATCGAGCACCGCATAGACATCGAACCCCGCCGCGCGCGCATCGAGCGCCGGGAACATCACGCACACGCTGGTCCACACGCCCGCCATCACCAGCGTCTTGCGGCCGGTCTCGCGGACCGTCGCGACGAAATCGTCATTGTCCCATGCATTAACCTCGCCCTTGCGCGGCACATAGACGGCGTGCGGGGCATGAAGGGCGATCTCCGGCATCAGCGGCCCGTTGGAACCGGCCGGTTCGGACGCGGTGGTGATGACCGGGATCTCCAGCAGGGTCGCCAGCCGGGCGATCATCTCGACGTTGCGGCGCAGGTCGGCGACGGGGATGTCCTTCACCGTCTGGAACAGGCCGGACTGATGGTCGAGCAGCAGGATCACCGTATCGGCCGGATCCATCAGCATCGCGCCGCCGCCGCTGGCAAGAACGCTGGATTTGGAGGCAAGCGACGTGGGCATGATCGGGATCCTGTGGGCTTTCGCCGCTGCGCATCGCCAGCGGTCCGGAGAGATGAGGTCGAACTACAGAGGTTGTACGCCACATCGCCGCCGGGCTCGGGTCAGCTGTGGTAAGCTGCGGTTAAGTGCAGGTACCGCCCGGCGCATCTCGGCCGATGGGGCAAGCTCCCCCGTCCGTTCTGGGGAGCCTGATCGCGACGAACCGTGGAAATTTCTCCCAGGATCGGTAGGATGGTCCACTCTGGACATCGGGGACGGGGCGACTTCCGGGGAATGGGAAGGGCGCCGCCAGGGGATTGGGGAAACGTGACGATACGGGTGCTGACGGTCGACGATCATGCAACGGTGCGCGACGGCGTGGCCGCGTTGATCGCGCGGCAGCCGGACATGGAGATTGCGGGCGAGGCAGCGAACGGCACCGAGGGGGTCGCGATGTTCCGCGCGCTCACGCCCGACGTGACGCTGATGGACCTGCAGATGCCCGACATGGACGGCATCGATGCGATCAGCACGATTTTGGCCCTGTACCCCAAGGCCAGGATCCTGGTGCTTACCACCTATTCGGGGGACGCGCAGGCGGTGCGCGCGATCCGCGCCGGTGCGGCCGGCTATCTGCTGAAGAGCTGCCTGCGTACCGAATTGCTGGATGCGATCCGCACCGTCCATGCAGGGCGCCGTGCGATGAGCGCGGAAATCAGCCATGCCGTCGCCGAACATGCGCTCGACGAACCGCTGACCGATCGCGAGATGGCGATCCTGGGGATGGTCGCCGAGGGGCATCCCAACAAGCAGATCGCGCGGAACCTCGACCTCTCGCCCGACACGATCAAGTCGCACCTCAAGAACATCTTCGCGAAGCTGGGCGTAGACGACCGCACCCACGCGGTCACCGTCGCGGTCCGGCGCGGCTTCTTCCACCGCTGAGCCCCCGGCGCGCGGCGCTCAGTCCTGCACGTCGGCGATGAAGCGATAGCCGCGCCCGGTGACCGTAGCGATATAGCTCGGCGCCTCCACCACCTCGCCCAGCACCTTGCGCAGGCTGGCGACATGCACCTTGAGGTTGCCGTCGCCGACAAAGGTGTCGGGCCAGGTGCGGGCGCGAAGCTCGCGCTTGCTGACGACCTCCCCCGGCCGCTCGGCCAGCACGGTGAGGATGTCGAGTGCGCGGGCGCCGATCTTCACCGGCACCCCGTGCTTGAGCAGCAGCTGCCGCCCCGGCTTCAGGACGAACGGCCCGAAGCGGAAGCACCGCTCGATCGCCCGCACCAGGGGTGCCTGATACGCTGGCGACGGCGTGCGTACCGAAAGCGCAGTAGACGGCATGATGACGACCTTCCGGTTGCATCGCTCCGGGTGCTCCCGGCAGCATGTCGCCGGACGTCGGGCCCTGGGTCGGAACGATGATGTTGTGCCGCCAAGACTATGCCGATGGCGCAGTCCCGGCACCCTACCGCCGGGTCGTCCGGCTTCACCCTTTTGGGGGATCGACACGGCCCGGCGCCATCGTGCCTCGTGACACTCGGTTCGCTTTGGACGAGATACGGCGCATGTCGTCCGCGGTGAGATATTGGGTACTGGCCATGCTGGCGGCGCTGTCGGGCGCGGGGGATGTCCTCGCCGCAGGCGCACCGCGCAGCCTGCAGCAACTGCGGCACACCGCCTGGACCGTACGCGAAGGCGCACCGCCGGAAATCTGGGCGCTCGCCCAGTCGCGCGACGGCTATCTGTGGTTGGGCACGGGAAGCGGGCTATATCGCTTCGACGGCGCGCGTTTCGAGAAATTCCGTCCCTTCCAAGGGGAGCATCTCCCCTCGCTCAACGTCAATTCGCTGCTCGCCACCCGCACCGGCGACCTGTGGATCGGCTTCGCGTCCGGTGCCGTGGCAAGGCTCCGCGCCGGGCACCTGACCACGTTCGACCTCGCCATGCCGTCCGTTCCCGTGCTGGCGCTGGCGGAGGATCGCGGCGGGGTGATCTGGGCGGTGCTGGGCGAAGACAGTCGAGGCGGTGTCGCGCGCTTCCGCCTCGGCAGATGGGAGATGCTGGACCGCCGCCACGGGGTGGCCGCAGGCGCTGCGACCAGTGTTGTCGCGGGCGTGGACGGGTCGGTGTGGATCGCCGTGGGCGGCGAGTTGGCGGTGCTGCGCCCGGGTACCGCCCGCTTCACACGCGTTCCGGCCTCCGCCTCGGAACGACCGCAGCTGAAGCAGGCCCCCGACGGTGCGATCTGGCTGAGCACCGGGGTGCGGCCCGGTCTCCAGCGCATCGCCGGATCTGCGGCCGGCGCGCCGCAGACATGGGTACAGCCGCCGAGGACGGCCAACCCTCGCGCCGAGAGCATGTTGTTCGATCGGCGCGGCGGCCTGTGGGGCACCTATGGAAGCGGCGGCGTCTTCCGGCTCGGGCTCGGCTGGGTGGGTGGCGCGCTCCTCCCCAACGGCCTGCGCGAGCGGTTCGGCGTGGAGCGTGGCCTCACGTCCAACCTCGCCAACCCGATCCTGGAAGATCGCGAAGGCAATATCTGGGTGGGGACCAATCTGGGCCTCGACCAGTTCCGCGAGACCAGCGCCGTGGTGGCCACCGGGCTGCCGACCGACTCGCGGAACGGCTTCCGGATCGCGCCGGGCCCGGCGGGTACGATGTATGTGACGACCAACGACGCACTGTTCCAGGCAGCGCCCACCCATCCCGCACGAATGCTGAGCAGGCTGCCGCGACGTCCGCTGGTCCTGCACACGGATGCGCTGGCACGCGTCTGGATCGGTACGGATCGAACCTTGGGCATTTGGTCCGGCGCCGCCATCCGCTACGTGCCCCTGCCCTGGCCGCAACCGACGCCGTTTGCGCTGATCGAGGAAGCACCGGGTCGGGTCTGCATCTCCTCGGCCAAAGGCGCATTCTGCCGAGAGCGCGAGGAATGGGCACCCGAACCGCGGCTCGCAACGACAGGCAATCCGCCGACCCAGATGCTGCGCGATGACGCCGGGCGCATTTGGATCGCCGAAGGCCACCGTATCGAGCTGATCGAGGGACCCAGACGACGCGCGTTCTCCGCGCGCAAGGATCTGGCGCTGGGTACCGTCGTGGTCATCGCGGTTCGGGGACACCATGTCTATGCGGGCGGCGACTTCGGGCTGGCGCGGTTCGACGGCCGGCGCTTCGTCACCCTGCGGTCCGAGGTGCACCCCTTTCTGAGCCGGACGGCCGGAATCGTCGAAACGCGGACTGGAGACCTCTGGCTCAACACCGCCGGCGGGGTAGTCCAGATCGCCCATGCCGCCCTTGAGGATGCGTTCGCGCACCCCGCACGCCCGCTCAAGGCACGCGTGTTCGATCGCGATGACGGCATGCCCGGCGTGGCACAGCAGGACTCCTGGTCGCAGACGGCGATCGAAGCCATGGATGGGCGGCTGTGGTTCCTCACCAGGGTCGGCGTCGCATGGATCGACCTCAAGCAGCTGTTCTTCAATCGGCTGCCCCCGACGGTGATCATCAAGTCGCTGACGTCAGGCGGGCGCAGCTATGCGGGCGAGGCGCCCATCGGGCTGCCCAAGGGCACCTCCAATCTCCAGATCGCCTATACCGCCACGAGCCTGTCGGTCCCCTCGCGCGTGCAGTTCCGCTACCAGCTGGAGGGGATCGACGACGGCTGGGTAGATGCAGGCACGCGCCGCGAGGCGTTCTACACCGGGCTAACGCCGGGCAGCTATCGGTTCCGCCTGATCGCGGCGAACGAGGACAGCGTGTGGAACCGGCAGGGCGCAACCCTGGCATTCGAGATCCCGCCGACCTTCGTCCAGAGCTGGCCCTTCCGCCTGCTCTGCGGCGCGGGCGTGCTGGTGCTGCTCTGGCTGCTGTACAAACTCCGGCTGCGCGCGGTCGCCCACCGCATCCGCGCACGGATGGCCGAGCGGATGGGCGAGCGCGAACGCATCGCCCGCGAACTGCACGACACGCTGCTGCAATCGGTCCAGACGCTCACGCTGTACGTCCAGGTCGCGGTGGAGGACCTGCCGCGGGGGACGCCGGAGCGCGCCAAGCTCGAGAGTGCCCTGATCCGCGCCGATCGGGCGATATCGGAGGGACGCGACCGCGTGCGCGACTTGCGCACCCAGCATGATCCCGAAGGCATCGTCGAGATCCTCGCCGCGATCGTCGCCGAGCAGGGTTTCGATCCTGCGACGAGCGTTCGCATCCAGGCGATCGGGGAATCCCGTCCGCTTGCACCGATCGCACTCGACGAGATCGTCCGCATCGCCGGCGAAGCGATCGCCAATGTGCGGCAGCACGCTATTGCTAAGCAATTGCGCATCGATATCCGCTTTGGCCGCCCTTTCACGATCCGGTTTTCGGACGACGGCGCAGGGATCCCTGCATCGGTCCTAGAGTGCGGACGCAAGACCGGCCATTACGGGCTGCAAGGCATGCGGGAGCGCGCAAGGAAGCTGCGCGGCAGCCTCGCCGCGCGCGTGCCCGCAGGCGGCGGGACGGAGCTGACACTCACGATCCCGGCCCATGTCGTCTATGCCCGTCGCGGCGGATCGCGGTGGTCGACCTGGCGGGACAGGGTGCCGCGGCTGGTCAACGTGCGGCTGTGGCGGCGGCTCGCCGCGTCCCGGCACATCACCATCGACTAGGCCGGCGAGGACTCCACCAGGAGATCCCGGTCCTCGGGATGGCGCTGCAGATAGGCGCTGACGAACGGACACCGCGAGACGATCCGCAGCCCCTGCGCGCGGACGTCTGCCAGCGCACCGGCGATCAGTCGGGTGCCGATCCCCTGCCCTTCGAGTACCTTTGGTACGACCGTATGGGTGAAGATGACGATGCCCTCGTGCCGCTGATACTCCGAGAAGGCGATCCCCTTCTCCGTCGCCAGCTCGTAACGGCTCGCGTCCAGGTTGTTCCGAACCTCGCTGTCACCTTGCATCGTCTCTCCCCTTACCAGTGGATGTGGCACGATTCTCCCTAGCGCAAATGGCGCTGGAGGAAGTCCCGCATAAGATTGGCGATCTCGCCCGCGTGCGTTTCCAGCGCGAAATGGCCTGCGTCGAGCAGGTGCACCTCGGCTTCAGGCAGGTCGTGCCGAAACGCCTCCGCACCGGCCGGCAGGAAGAACGGGTCGTTCGCTCCCCACACCGCCAGCAAGGGCGGCTGCCGGTCCCGCAGATAGGCATGGATGCGCGGGTACAGCGCGACGTTGCGCGCGTAATCGGCGATCAGCTCCAGCTGGATCCGGTCCTGCCCGGGGCGTGCCAGCAGCGCGGCATCGAGCCAATAGCCTTCGGGGGCGACCTGGGTCGGATCCGGCGCGCCGTGCGTATATTGCCAGCGGGTGGTCTCGAGCGTGAGCATGCCGCGCATGGCATCGCGGTTGGCGGGCGAAGGATCCGCCCAATAGGCGCGGGTCGGTGCCCAACCCTCGCTCATTCCCGCTTCATAGGCGTTACCGTTCTGCGACACGATCGCGCGGATCGCGTCCGGGCGCGCAAGGGCGAGGCGGAAACCGACCGGCGCGCCGTAATCGAACAGATACAGTGCGTATTGGGTGAGGCCCAGCGCATCGCAAAAGGCGCCGAGGGTCTCCGCTAGGCGGTCGAAGCTGTACACAAATCCTTCGGGTACGTCGGTGAAGCCGAACCCGGGCAGGTCCGGGGCGATCACATAATACCGATCGGCCAGGCGGGGCATCAACGCGCGGAACTGATGCGACGAGCTCGGAAAACCGTGCAGCAGCAGGATCGCCGGGCGCCCGGAATCGCCTGCCGCTCGGTAGAAGATCGACACCCCCGCCGCGTCTATCCGGTGGACGGACATCTCAAGCTGCTCGGACGGACGCTGCATCGATACCTCATCTCGGAACGGCCGCGGTGACGCCGGGCTCGCTCCCCTCTTTGCCGATCATCGGAACGACGCAAGTAAATGCAGGTATAATCCGGTCTAAGGGCGCATCCTTCGCAGCATTCTGCAGCACCCCATCGTCATCACGCTTCACGGCATTTTACCACAAGCGACACCATCCTGCACCCGACTTGGTTACTTCTTGCGCCAAACGACACGCACTTCCAACCCGCAAGGAGATTCTGCATGAAACGACTTTTGATAAGAGCAGCGCTTGCCGCCGCGACGAATACCGCTTCCCCCGCGGCGTTCGCCTTCCCCGCAGGCGCGCCGCAACCGCCTGCGCCAAGCATCAGCGTGCCCGTGATCCACTATCGCACCGCGACGATCGATGGGGTGAAGGTATTCTACCGCGAGGCCGGCCCCGCTGACGGGCCGGTCGTACTGCTGCTGCACGGCTTTCCCACCTCGTCGCACATGTTCCGGAACCTGATTCCGCTGCTCGCCGACAAATATCGAGTGATCGCGCCGGACTATCCCGGTTACGGCCAGAGCGACGCGCCGGACCATACGAAGTTCGCCTACACCTTCGCCAACCAGGCGGATGTCGTCGACAAGCTCGTCACGCAGATCGGCGCCAAGCGCTACGCCATGTATGTCATGGATTACGGGGCGCCGATCGGCTACCGGCTCGCGCTCAAGCACCCGGAGCGGGTGAGCGGCCTGATCGTCCAGAACGGCAACGCCTATGACGAAGGGCTGCAGTCGCCCTTCTGGGATCCGATCAAGGTCTATTGGCGCGACCGTTCGCAGAAGAACCGCGACGCGCTGAACAACCTGGTCACGCTCGACATCACCAAATTCCAGTATACCGACGGCATGGGCGACGTCGCCCGCATCAGCCCCGACAACTGGGTGCACGATCAGGCGCTTCTCGATCGCCCCGGTAACCGCGACATCCAGCTCGACATGCTCGGCGACTATGGCTCGAACGTGCCGCTCTACCCGCAATTCCAGGAGTTCTTCCGCAACCGCCGGCCACCAACGCTCATCGTCTGGGGCAAGAACGACAAGATCTTCCCCGAGGAAGGGGCGCATCCCTATCTCCGCGATCTGCCCAAGGCCGAGATCCACATCCTCGATTCAGGGCATTTCGCGCTGGAAGACCGCCTCGACGTGATGGGTGCGCTGATCCGGAACTTCCTCGATCGCAATCTCACCAAATAATCGATGTTGCCGTGCCCGCGATACCCGGCGTGTCGCGGGCTCCACATGCCGCTTTCACCAGAAGCGTACCCGCTCGGCGGGCGGGAGGTAGAGCTTGGCCCCTGCCTGCACGCCGAATGCCGCGTACCAGGCGTCGAGGTTGCGGACGACGGCGTTGATCCGGACCTGTACCGGCGCATGGCCATCGATCGCCGCAAGCTGGCGGGCGGCGTCAGGGGCCAGCTTGGAACGCCGCATCTGCGCCAGGCTGAGCAACAGCCGCTGTTCGCCGCTGTAGCGTGCGACCAACGGCGTCAGCCCCGTCCGTTTCTGATATCGCGCATAGGCATCGAGTGCGGCTTGCGCGCCGATCAGGTCGGCGATGTTTTCACCCAGGGTAAGCCGCGGATCGACCTTGAGCCCGGGCAGCGCCTCGAATGCGGCAATCTGCACCGAAAGTGCCGTCGTCCGCGCGGCATAGGCGCGGCGCGCGGTGGCAGTCCACCAGTCGCGTTCGCGGCCTTCGGCGTCGATCCGGCTGCCTTGATCGTCGAAAGCGTGGCCCAGCTCATGGCCGATAAAGGCGCCGATCGCACCATAGTTGACCGCGGGATCGGCCGCGGCATCGAAGAACGGTGGCTGGAGCAGCGCGACGTTGATGATCAGACTGTTGGTCGGCGCGTAGTAATAGCCGTTGAGGATCTGCGGCGACATCGGCCATTCCCGCGCGCCAGCGCGCTCGGGAGCCGCCAGCCGGCGGCGATCGAGCAAGGCGCGGTAGGTCTCGATCCGCTCGACATTGCCGAACAGGTCGCGCCGGTCGAGGCGCAATCTGCTCAGGTCGGGTGGCACCGCGCCCGCTTCTTCGAGGCGCAGGCGGATACTGTCTACCTTGGCGAGCGCGCCGCTGCGCGTGGCATCGTCCATCCAGGCCGCATGCGTAATCCGCTCCCGTAGCCCGGCCCGCACATCCTCGAAGATCGCGTGTACCTGGCGCGCGGACTCCGCCGAAAGGTTGCGGCGGACATAGAGATAGCCGACCGCCTCGCCGAGCAGCTCGTTCGCGATCGCGACTCCCTGCGCGGCACGCGGGGCGGCGGGCCGCAATACGCCCAGCGCGCTGTCGAGCCGGTCCCGCGCGGCGCGGAAGCGACGCGGCAGGTAACGGACATGCCCATCGAGATAGCGCAGCGCCAGATAGGCCCTGGCGACCGGCAACGGCGTCGCGTGCAGCACCCGCCCTAACGCTGCCAGAGATCCATCGCCCTGCACCAGGATCGGTCCATGGCCGGGATATCCGGAAGCACACAGCACGGGCCCCCAAGGCCATCCCGGCACCGTGCGGCGAAGTTTCGCAGGCGACAGACGCAGCATCGGCGCGGTGCGTCGCGCCGCCCCGTCCAGCTGATTCTCGGCGATGCGCGTCTCCAGCGTGAGAATCCTTCGCGCATCCGCGGCGCGACCGCCGGACAATGTGAGCAGTTGCCGAAGATAGGCCAGATAGGCCGCGCGATAGCCGGCATAGACAGGCTCCCGGCGAAGATAGAAATCGCGCGGGAGGCCCAGCGCGCCTTGTTCGATGGACAGCAGCGCACGGGCGGGCTGCGCCGGATCTGGGGCGACCCCGATCGCGATCGGACCGGGGAGTCCCGGCATCACCATCGCCGCTTCGACCCGG
Source organism: Sphingomonas sp. NFR04 (assembly GCF_900114095.1). GTDB lineage: Bacteria > Pseudomonadota > Alphaproteobacteria > Sphingomonadales > Sphingomonadaceae > Sphingomonas. The sequence goes on from NZ_FORV01000002.1 coordinate 632,950, forward strand.
TCGATCGACGCGAGGCGTGCGATCCGCCGCAGCACCATGTGTGCGGGCGCGAGGCCACGGGCATCCACCTGCTGCTCGGCAAGCCAGCTGGCATGCAACGCGCCGACGACACCGCCCACCTTCCCCTCGCGTTCGGGGTGCACCGCCAGCGCATCGAGCATCGCGTGAACCTGTGCGTCGACATTGCGGCGTGCGTCGACCGACACGCCAACCGCGTCGCTTCCCGGCGGTACCGGGGTGCGCTGCGCCCAGCCCCCATTGGCGTAGCGCCAGAAATCGTCGCCGGGCGGTGTCGCCAAGTCCAGCGCACTCAGGTCCAGTCCCGCGATCGGCCCGGCCTGTTCGGGCACCCCGGCCGCGACCAGCACCGCCCCCAGTGCCATCACCATACCCGCACCTACAGCCCGCATCCAGTTGCCCCCTATTCCTAGTTGCGCAGCGTTAGGCGAAGTGGTTCCCGCGCGTCTGGTTAAGCCTGGTAAATCGCGGTGTTTTGACCGGCTCGTTCAAGGTGGCGGCCATTGCGATTGTCTTCTTGGCGCAGCGCGTACAGCCAGCTGGAAACGGGGCAGCGCCGCTTGTGGATCACCCGACCTCTTGACGGCCCTTGCCGGCGCCTTGTGAGGCTCGCCGATGTCCGGAACCGACAAAAGACCGCGTTCGGCGCCAATCCCCTGCTTTGGGCGGCTGCCACAAGGCGACGTCGTATCGCCAAGGACCCTGCCCGATGATCGCTTATGCCAGCCACACGCTCCGCGCCAACGGCATCCGTCAGAACTATATCGATGCCGGCGACGGCCCGCCGGTGGTGCTGCTCCACGGGTTCCCCGAGACCAACTTCGCCTGGCGCCACCAGATCCCGGTGCTGGGCGAGCTGTACCGCATCATCGCGCCGGACCTGCGCGGCTATGGCGAGACCGACAAGCCGGCCAGCGGCTATGACAAGCGCACCATGGCGCGCGACCTGGCGGCGCTGCTCGACGCGCTCGGCGTCGGTCGCATCGCGCTGGTCGGTCATGATCGGGGCGCCCGCGTCGCCACTCGCTTCGCCAAGGACTTTCCCGAGCGGGTCGACCGGCTGGTGGTGATGGACAATGTCCCCACCCGCATCGTCGCGCGCGACCTGAATGCGGAGATCGCCAAGGCCTATTGGTTCTTCCTGTTCCACCTCATCCCCGATCTTCCCGAGACGCTGATCGCCGGCAAGGAGGAACAATGGTTGCGCTGGTTCTTCTCCGACTGGGCCTATGATCCGTCGGCGATCAGCGGCGAGGCGTTCGACACCTATGTCCGCGCCTATCGCGCGCCGGGCGCGGTGCGCGGTGCCATGGCCGACTATCGCGCCAATGCCGAGGACGTGGCGCAGGACCTGGTGGATGCCGAGGTGAAGATCGCCTGCCCGACGCTGGCGCTGTGGGGGGCGGATTTCGGGGCGGTCGGCAAGATGTTCGATATGCCCAAGGTCTGGGCGGAAATGGCCGACGATCTGCGCGCCATACCGATCGAGCGCTGCGGCCACCTGCCGCACGAGGAGCGCCCCGAAGCGGTCAATGCGCTGCTCCTCGAGTTCCTGCAGGGCTGGCGCGGCTAGCCATTCGCTCCAGAAGGATCGATCCGCGGCGCCGGGCAGAACCGGAGCACGCTGCCGCCCGCTGGCAAGGCCCTAGGCCCTCAGTCCGCGCGGGGCAGCAGCACCCGGAAGGTAGAGCCCTTCCCCACCACGCTTTCCTTCAGCGCGATCGTTCCGCCGTGCAGGCTCACCAGCTGCCGGACCAGCGCCAGCCCGATGCCGAGCCCGTCCGATTGCTCGCCTCTGCGTTCAACCTGGGCAAACAAGTCGAACACCTGCCCCTGCATCTCCGGCGGAATGCCAAGCCCGGTATCGGCGACCTCGATCGCGACCTGCCCCGCCTCCCGCAGCACGCGCAGATCGATCGCGCCGCCCTCCGCCGTGTATTTGGCCGCGTTGGAAAGCAGGTTGCTTACGACCTGGGCGATGCGCGCCTGATCGGCGTTCAGCCAGACGGGCGCGTCGGGCAGGTCGATCGTCAGGCGATGCCTCCGCGCATCGATCTGCGGGCGGCTGAGCTCCACTGCCAGAGCCACGGCATCGGCAAGGTCGACGCGTTCGATGCGCAGCACGATCTTGCCCTGGTCGATGCGGGCAACGTCGAGCAGGTCCTCGATCAGCCGGGTCATATGACCGACCTGCCGCTCCATCCGTTCGCGCACCTGTTCGCCCGCTTCTTCGCCGGCGCGGCGCTTGAGGAGGTGGAGCCCGGCGCCGAAGGCCATGATCGGGTTGCGCAGCTCATGGCCGACCATGCCGAGGAACGCGTTCTTGCGCCGATCGGCGAGTTGCAGGTCTTGGGTCAGCCGCGCGAGTTCGTCGCGCTGCGCGATGATCTGGCGGCGCTGCTCGTAGAGATCGAAGAAGACGTTGCTCTTCGAGCGCAGGATGCCCGCGTCGATCGGCTTCTGGAGGAAGTCTACCGCCCCCGCCTCATAGCCGCGGAAGCGGCGCTGCGCGTCTGCGCTGCCCGCGGTGAGGAAGATGATCGGCACGTGACGGGTACGCTCGTTGCCGCGCAGGAACTCGGCCAGCTCGAAGCCGTCCATGCCGGGCATCTGCACGTCGAGCAGCGCCAGCGCGACGTCGTGGACCAGCAGCAGTTCCAGCGCCTCGTCGCCCGAACGCGCCTTGAGGCACTCCAGGCCGTCGCGCCGCAGCAGCGCCTCCAGCGCCAGCAGATTCTCGTCGAGATCGTCGACGAGCAGGAACTTCACCGGTTGGGGGGCGGACATATGGCTCAGGCCAATCGCAAGAGGTGGGGCGCGATCGCATCGATCGCGAGACGGGTTGCGCCGGGGTTCGCGGCGAGGCCCGCGGCCGGCATGGTCGGGACGCGCGCGGTGGCCGGATCCTCGACGATCGCGGTGCCGCCGGTGCGGGCGACGGCGCGCAGCCCCTCGGCACCGTCCTGGTTGGCGCCGGTGAGCAGCACGGCGATCAACCGGCGCCGCAGCGCATCGGCGGCGCTTTCCAGCAGCAGATCGATCGAGGGCCGGCTGTGGTTGACCGGATCGTCGGCGGAAAGTGCCATGCTGCCGTCAAGCTCGACGAGCAGATGGTAGTTGGCCGGCGCGAAATAGATGGTGCCTGGCTCGGGCACCTGCTTGTCCTCCGCCTCGCAGACCCGCATCGCGCAGCGCGATTCGAACAGGGCCGCCAGACCGTGATCGTGATCGGGCGGCACATGGACGACGATCAGCACCGGCCGCGGGAAGTCCGCCGGCAGCGCGGGCAGCAGGGTGAGCAGCGCCTGGACGCCCCCCGCCGACGCGCCGATCACGACCATGCCGCTCATCGTTCGCGCCGCTGATAGATCTTCTCCTCGCGGACGAAGTCGGCAAAGCCGGCCGCGCGGTCGGAGAAGCGCAGGCTCTCCTTGCGGCCGAGGCCGAGGAACCCGCGACGGACCAGCGATTCCTCGAACAGCCCGACGGCGCGCTCCTGCAGCGCGCGATCGAAATAGATCAGCACGTTGCGGCACGAGATCAGGTGCATCTCGGCGAACACCGAGTCCGTCGCCAGGCTGTGATCGGAGAAGACGACATTGGCGCGCAGGCTGCTGTCGAAGATCGCGCGATCATAGTCGGCGACGTAATAGTCGGAGAGCGAGGTGCGCGCGCCCGATTTCTGGTGGTTCTCGGTGAACTTGCGGATCTGGTCGAGCGGGTAGACGCCCGCCTCGGCGGCCTTGAGCGCCTTGGGGTTGATGTCGGTGGCGTAGAAGATCGTGCGCTGCTCGAGTCCCTCCTCGCGGAACAGCATGGCGAGCGAATAGACTTCCTCGCCGTTGCTGCACCCCGCAATCCACACCTTGAGCGAGGGATAGGTCCGCAGGTGCGGGATCACCTTCTCACGCAGCGCCCGGAAATAGCTGGGATCGCGGAACATCTCGCTCACCTGGACGGTGAGATAGTTGAGCAGCTTGGCCAGCATGTCCGGATCGTGGAGCAGCCGGTCCTGCAGCGCCGAGAAGCTGGACATGCCCAGCCGCCCGCGCGCCTGGATCAGCCGCCGCTTGATCGAGGCGCGGGCATAGTGCCGGAAGTCGTAATGGTAGCGCCGGTACAGCGCCTCGAGCAGCAGTTCGATCTCGATATCGTCGACATCGGGTTCCGGGGTTTCGTCGTTCATCGCGGCATCCAAACGCGGACGAGCGACAAGAGTTTATCGACGTCGATCGGCTTCGCCATGTAATCGCTGGCGCCCGCCTCGATGCAGCGTTCCTGGTCGTCGGGCATCGCCTTGGCGGTGAGCATGATGATCGGCAGCCTGGCCCAGCGCGAATCCTGGCGGATCGCGCGGGTGGCGGTGAGGCCGTCCATCACCGGCATCATCACGTCCATCAGCGCGAGGTCGACGCCCTTCTCGGGATCGCTCGCCGCCTCGGCCAGCGCGTCGAGCGCCTCCTGGCCGTTGCGGGCGATGCGGACGAGCACGCCGCGCGGCTCGAGGACGCTGGTCAGCGAATAGACGTTGCGGACATCGTCCTCGACGATGAGCACGCGGCGCCCTTCCAGCACCGCGTCGCGGCGGCGGGCGGCCTGGATCATCTCCTGCTGCTCGCTGGGCAGCTCGGACACGACCTGGTGGAGAAACAGCGAGACCTCGTCGAGCAGCCGCTCGGGCGACTTGGCGCCCTTGATGATGATCGAGCTCGAATAACGCCGCAGCTTCTGCTCGTCGTCGGCGCTGAGGTCGTGGCCGGTATAGACGATCACCGGCGGGAAGCTGTGCGATCCGTCTTCCTCGCTCAGCGTCTCGAGCAACGAATAACCCGAGGCGTCGGGCAGCGACAGGTCGAGCACCATGCAGTCGAAGGTCTGGCTGCGCAGCATCTGCAGGCATTCGGCAGCGGTGCGGACGCCGACCGTCTCGACATCGTCCTTCTGCAGCAGCTGGGCCACCGCGTCGCGCTGGACGTCGTCGTCCTCGACGATCAGCACGCGGCGGACGTGGCTGGCGGTGCGCGCCTGCAGGTTCTGCAGCACTTCGGCGAGCAGCTCGCGCTTGATCGGCTTGATATGATAGCCGACCGCGCCCAGCGACAGCGCGGTCTGGCTCTGGTCGGCGGCCGAGATCACGTGGATCGGGATGTGGCGGGTGCTGTCCTCCTGCTTGAGCTGGTCGAGCACGATCAGCCCGGACTGGTCCGGCAGGCCGAGGTCGAGCACCACCGCGCTTGGCCGATAGCTGCGGGCCAGCTGCAGCGCCTCGTCGGCGGTGCTGGCGACAAGGCACTGGAAGCCAAGCTCGCGCGAGAGGTCGCAGACGATCGAGGCGAAGACGGGATCGTCCTCGATCACCAGCAGGTGTCGCCCACCCGGCACCAGCCGGTCGCGGTCATCGTCCAGCACCCAGTCGGCCGCCGCGGCGGCGGCACGGCGCGGCGGCGCGGGCATGGCGGCGGGAGCCGGCGGGGCAACAGGCTTGGCCGGAGCCGCCGGCGCCGCCGGAAGCGCCCGCGGGGCAACCGCCTCGGCATCGTAGCGGAGCGGCAGCGTCAGCGTGAAGGTGCTGCCCTCGCCTGCCCGGCTCTCCAGCGTGATGCCGCCGCCGAGCAGTCGCGCCAGCTCGCGCGAGATCGACAGGCCGAGACCGGTGCCGCCATAGCGGCGGTTGATCGTGCCGTCCGCCTGGTGGAACGCCTCGAAGATCATTCGCTGCTGCTCGGGCGAGATGCCGATGCCGGTGTCGCGCACCGCAAATGTGATCCGGTCGCCGGCAGCGCGGACCTGCAGCTTCACCGAGCCCTTTTCGGTGAACTTGAGCGCGTTCGACAGCAGGTTCTTGAGGATCTGCTCTAGCCGCATCCGATCGGTCTCGATGCCCTTCGGCGCGGTCTCGTCGAGCACGATCTCCAGATCGAGCCCGCGCTGCTCCGCCACCGGCTGGAAGACCTGGCGCAGATCGGTGCCGAGACGCACCAGGCTCACCGGCTCGGGGCGGATATCGACATGGCCCGCCTCGATCTTCGACAGGTCGAGAATGTCGTTGATCAGCGTGAGCAGGTCGTTGCCCGAGGATTCGATCGTGCGGGCGAACTTCACCTGCTCGGCGGTGAGCGTGGCGGGGCCATTGTCGCCGAGCAGCTTGGCGAGGATCAGCAGCGAGTTGAGCGGGGTGCGCAGCTCGTGGCTCATGTTCGCCAGGAAATCGCTCTTGTACTGGCTGGCCTGTTCCAGCTCCTGCGTCTTGACGAGCAGCGCGGCGCTGCCGCGTTCGAGTTCGTCGCGCTGGTGTTCCAGCGCCTGGGCCTGTTCCTCCAGCTGGCTGTTGGTCTGCTCCAGCTCGACCTGCTGCTGCTCCAGCATCGCCTGGGATTCGCGCAGCGCCCGGCCCTGCTCCTCCAGCTCCTCGTTGTTGACCTGCAGTTCCTCGCTCTGGGTCTGCAGCTCGGCGGCCTGGCGCTGGGTTTCCTCCAGCGCGTCCTGCAGCTGGGCCCGGAAGCGCGCCGAGCGAAGCGCGACGCCGATCGCCGGCGACGCGCGCTCCAGCAGCTCCAGCATCATCGGATCGGTGGGGTAGAAAAAGCCCAGCTCCAGCACCGCATTGACCATGTCGTCGGCCTTGGCGGGCACGATCATCAGGTGGCGCGGCTTGTCGCTGCCGAAGGCCGAGCCGATCTCCAGATAATGGTCCGGCACGTCGTCGAGCAGGATCGGCTTGCCCTCCGCGGCGACGCGGCCGAGCAGCCCCTCGCGCAGGCCGAACGCCTCGGGCACATCGGCATCGCCGGGCACGCCCAGCGTGGCGACGCGGCGGAACACCCCGGCCTCGCCCTTGAACAGCGCGCCTGCCTGGAAACCGAGCTTGTCCGCCAGATAGCCGAGCACCGCCTCGGAAATTTCCTCCACCGACCGATCGCCGCGTACCGCCGCCGAAATGCCGAGCAGCCCGTTCTGCAGCCACTCTTCCCGGGCGCGGGCCTGGAGATTGCGGCGGACCAGCACGAAGATCATCAGCGTCAGCGCCGCACCGATCAGGCTGGAGACGAGCCCGCTGGCGATCGCCGCCTGCGACGCGGCTGCCATGTCGTCGAGCCGCTCCTGACGGAGGCGTCCTTCCTCGCGCGCCATCGCCGCCAGCTGGGCGCGGATCGCATCCATGTTGTTCTTGCCGCGATCGGTCTCGACGATGGCGAGTGCCTCCGCGAGACCCTGCTTGCGGCGAACGTCGATCGTCTCGCGCAGTTCGGCGAGCTTGGCGCCGACCTGGCGCCGCAGCTGCACGATGTTGCTCTGCTGCACGTCATTGTCGCTGACCAGGTTCTGGAGATGGTCCAGCCGCCCGTCGAGCGTTTCGGTCGCCTTGGTATAGGGCTCGAGATAGCCTTGGCCGCCGGTCAACAGATAGCCGCGCTGGCCGGTCTCGGCGTCCTGGACCGTCGACAGCAGCTCATCGAGCGCGATCAGCACGGTGTGGCTGTGGCGGATCGCCGCGTCGCTTTCCCCGAGTGCCAGCACGTTGCGATAGGCGAGTGCGCCGCTGATCAGGAAGAAGGCCAGTCCGACGACCAGCCCGACCGAGGTCCAGGCGGAGCGGCCGCCGGAGTCGCGCAACAAATTCCGACGCTTCATGCACTCGATCCCAGAAGAGGCCCCGGGATCCGCATACCGCGCTGCGGGAGGAGAGCAATAGTCCTGACGAACAGGATGGGACAGGCGCGCCGCCTGTCCCACCAAGTGGTTAGAACACGAAGTTCACCGCGAGTGCGTAGGTCCGGCCGAAATAGGCGGTGTAGAGCGGGTCCTGGCGGACCGTATCCACCGTCAGCCGGTTGGTTTCGTTGGTGATGTTCTGCACCTCGGCGATCAGCTTGATATGCTCGCTGAGATTGTACGAGGCCGAGGCATCGACGAAGATCGAGCGGGCATTGGCGGTCGAGTCCGCGTCGACCGATCCGCTCGGCACCGCGGTGAGGAACGACGAACGATAGTTGACCGTCGAGCGGATGCTGAACTTGCTGTCCTCATAGTAGAGCGTGCCGCTCGCCGTCTCGGGCGACAGGCCGACCAGCGGCGCGGTGCGCGAGAGTGTGGGCGAGATGATGTAGTTGATGTTCGAGCGCACCCGGGTGAAATTGCCCAGCGCACCGAAATTCTTGAGCACGCCCGGCAGGAAGGTGAAGGGCAGCTGCACATTCACTTCGAAGCCCCGCAGCGGGCCGCCGGGCGTATTGTTGCTGCGCTGGACGGTGAACTGATCGGTCGGGCGCAGCTGGGTGCCGTTGAGCAGCGACAGCGGCAGGCCGATATCCTGGAAGGCCAGGCTCTGGCTGGTTGTCTGGATATAGGTCTCGATGTCCTTGTAGAAATAGGCGACCGACAGCAGCGAACCGGGGCGGAAATACCATTCGAGCGCGGCGTCGAAGGTATTGGCGCGGATCGGATCGAGGAACGGGTTGCTGAACGATGCGGTCTGGATCACCAGATTCGCCGAACCCGCCGGGATGAGCTGGCCATAGGCGGGCCGCGACATCACCCGCGCCGCCGAAGCGCGCGCGATCAGGCTTGGCGTGATGTCGAGCGCGAGGTTCATCGACGGCAGCCAGTCCTCATAGGAGCGACTGACATTGGAGATGACGAAGCGCGACGGGTAGAGCGATCCCGCCGGCGACGCGGTGGTGATCGGGCCGTAGGTGTCCAGGCTGGTGCGGACATAGCGCACGCCGGCATCGCCGCGCAGCGCGAAGGGCAGCACGTTCGACGTGTCGAACTTGGCCATCAGATAGCCCGAGGCGTATTTCTCGTCGACGCCGCCATAGGTGCCCTTGGCGCATTCGACGCTGCAATAGACATAATCGTTGAGCCCGACGACCTGGCGGAACTTGTCCGGATCGATCGAGACGAAGTCCTGAAGGTCGCCGCCGAGATTCTTGCCGATGCCGGTGGTGACGAAGCTGAAATTGGCGATCGAGGCACCGGCCGGCAGCGCCAGCGGGGTGTTGGTGGCGAGCTGGCGCTCGCGCGCGGTGTATTTGTTGGTGCGATACTGGCCGCCCACCTGGATCGAGAAGCCCGGTGTCACCTTCCAGTCGGCGTTGAGCTCGAAGGTCTTGCTGGTGATCGTGTTGCGGCGGATGAAGTTGGAAAGCTGACCACGCTGGTCGCCATTGGCGAGCGGCGGGCCGTACTGGAACAGCGCAGGGTTCGTGGTGTCGATCCCGTAGCCGATCTTCGGGATGTTCGGGTCGTCGCGGAAGTCGATCGACCAGTTGCGCGTGTCGTTGGAGTCGATCGCTACCTGCAGGCGGTTCACGTCGAGCTGCGACTGGTTGATGCCCGCCAGGCCGAACAGCCGGAAAGCGTCCGAGAAGCGATGGTCGAAGTTGAGGTTCGCCTGCTTGTATTCGGAGGTGAAGCGCTCGTCCTGCATTTCCGAGCGCAGGTCGACGCCGTCGAACAGGCCGTGGATCAGCGAGCCGTTGCTGTCGACCTCGATTTCCCGCACCGAGGTGAGTGGCTGGCCGTTGTTCGAAATTGCGCGGCCGAACGAACGGGCGTCGAACATCGTGTCGAGCCGCTTGACCTTGAAGCGCGAATACAGGCCGTCGAGCGAGATGTCGGTATTGTCGTTCGGCTTCCACTGCAGTGTCAGCGAGCCGGCGATACGTTCCTGATTCTGGCTGCCCTTCACCGGGCGCGGCAGGCGCGGCAGGTAGACGCCGCCGCCGGGCTTTCCGTTCACGCCCGTCCGGCTCATGATATAGTCATAGGCGGCCTGGTTGCCGGTACGCGGATTGTTGGTGCTGCAGTTGTTCGCATCCGCACCGATCGAGGCGCCGCTCGGCTGGGTATAGCCGGCCACCGGGCTGTTCACCGGCGCGCCCTTGTAGATATAGCCAACGGGCGTGCAGAACGGGAAGATCACGCCCGCATTGGCACTGCCGGCAGGCTGCGCCAGGCCGTAGACGGTGGTCGGCACGACATCGGCGGCCGAATAGGCATATTCGTCGATATGGCGCTTCGAATAGGCGATGCTGCCGAGGATGCCGAAGCTGTCGCCGAACTTCTTGGAGACAAGCGCGGAGAGGCGCGGATCGACGTCCTTGCGGATGTCATTGTAGATGCCGCGCGCGGTGGCGGAGAAGACGAAGTCCTTCTTCTGGTCGAACGGCTTGGGCGCGCGGAGGTCGACCGTTGCGCCCAGCGAGCCTTCCTCGACATCGGCCGAGGTGGTCTTGCGCACGGTGAGCGCCGAGAAGATCTCTGTGGGGAAGGTCACGAAGTCGAACGAACGGCCGGTCGCCACGCCGCCGCGAATGTCGCTGCCGCTGACCTGCGACACGCCTTCCATGCCGTTGATCCGCACGCGGGTGAATTGCGAGCCAAGGCCGCGGACCGAGATGTTGCGGCCCTCGCCGCCGTCGCCGCGGGAGAGTGCCACGCCGGGGATGCGCTGCATCGACTCGGCGAGGTTCGAATCCGGGAATTTGCCGATATCCTCGGCGACGATGCTGTCGACCGCGGCGGTTTCGGAACGCTTCAGGTTGAGCGCGCTATTGAGCGAGGCGCGGAAGCCGGTGACGACGATCTCGTTATTCTGTGCATCGTCGGCCTGCACCGGCGCTGGCTGGTCCTGCGCGGTCTGTGCGGCGGCGGACGTTGCGATCAGCGCGGCGAGTGCGCTGCACGACGCGAACAAGGCGCGTTTGTGGCCACGAACAGTGTCCATATCCCCTCTCCCATTTCGCGCGCACCGTTGATTAAGCTTTGTGGTGCGCGGGTGGCGTCGCCCCCATCTTCGGGTGTACGACCTGCAACAATGCGTAACAGGAGAGATTGGGTCTGGCAACTGTGCCAGACCAATTTCCCAGATAGCGTTGTCAGACCGTCTTCGTGCCAGACAAGGCACTTGCAAGTGGCCCGACCACGTTTTACGCCTGACCCATCAAGAGCTTTTCGCCGCAAGCCTTTGGGAAGCGGACGAGGCCACTTCATGGATGAGGGGAGAGACTGTGGTTCGCACACTCGCACTATTGGCCTTTGCCGCCCTGCCGGCAAGCACGCTCCCCCTCGCCGCGGCCCCGCCCGCCGGCACCACCCCCGCCGCCGCCCCGTGGCGCGACCTCATGCCCAGGGCGGACCTTTCCGGCTGGCACCGCACCGGCGGCAACGCGACCTACGAAGTGGTGGGCGACGAGCTGATCGGTCGCGCAGTGATCGGCAAGGGCAATAGCTGGCTCGTCTCGGACCAGCTCTATGGCGACTTCATCGTCGAATTCGACGCCAAGACCGATCCGTCGCTCAATTCGGGGATGATGATCCGCGGCCAGAGCCGGCCCGATTATCGGAACGGCGTGGTGTTCGGCTACCAGGCGGAGATCGACCCCTCGCCGCGCGCCTGGAGCGCCGGCATCTATGACGAGCAGCGCCGCCAATGGCTGTTCACGCTCGGCCGCAACGAGGCCGCACGCAAGGCGTTCAAGCCCGGCGACTGGAACCACTACCGCGTCGAGGCGATCGGCAACCGCATCCGCACCTTCCTCAACGGCGTGCCCGCGGCGGACATCGTCGACGATACCGATGCGCGCGGCTTCCTCGCCTTCCAGGTCCATGCCCTGCCCGACTCGATCGCGGCCAAGGGCCCCGAGGTGCGCTTCAAGGGCCTGCGCATCCTCACCGACTCCCCTGCCCGCTACGCCCTGCCCGAAACCAAGGTGGAGCAGCAGGGCTGGCAGTCCAACCAACTGACCGCCGCCGAGCGCCGCGCCGGCTGGACCTTGCTGTGGGACGGCCGCACCTCGAAAGGCTGGCGCTCGGCCAAGGGCGGCGGCTTCCCGGCCAAGGGCTGGAGCATCGCCGACGGCATCCTGACGGTCGAGAAGAATGGCGGCGGCGGCGACATCGCCACGGCGGCGACCTATCGCAACTTCGAACTGTCGGTCGATTTCCGGCTGAGCGAGGGCGCCAATAGCGGCATCAAATATCTGCTGCCGCCGCTGCAGAATGGCGGCGTCTCCAATGTCGGCTTCGAATATCAGCTGCTCGACGATCTGCGCCATCCCGACGCCAAGATGGGCCGCGACGGCAACCGCACGCTGGCTTCGCTCTACGACCTGATCCCGGCGCGCAACCTTTCCGACCCGTCGAGCCCCGGCAAGCGCGGCAACCCGCCGGGCGAATGGAACCGCGCGACCATCCTGGTGCGCGGCAACCATGTCGAGCATTGGCTCAACGGCTTCAAGGTCGTCGAGTACGAGCGCGGCTCGGATGCGCTCAAGGCGACCATCGCCGAGAGCAAGTTCGCTAAGATCGCCGGCTTCGGCACCAGCGCCCAGGGCGCGATCCTGCTGCAGGATCATGGCGACCGCGTCGACTTCCGCTCGATCAAGCTGCGCCGCTTCTGAAGAATACTCGCTCTATCGTTGAAATCACGACTATAAAGAACCGAGGGGAAGCACTGCCATGTTCGACCGTCGAACGATGATGAAGGGCGCCGCCGCTACCGGCGCACTGGCGATCAGCGCCAGCAGCTATGCGCGCATCTTGGGGGCGAACGATCGCATCCGCGTCGGCATCGTCGGCGTCAACGGCCGCGGCCAGGCACATATGAGCGCCTTCGCCAAGCAGCCCAACGTCCAGGTCACGCATTTCGCCGATGTCGACTCGGCCGTGCTCGCCAAGCGCGCCGGCGAGTTCGCCAAGCGCCACGGCAACACGGTCGAGACCACCGGCGACTATCGCAAGCTGCTCGACACCAAGGCCGTGGACGTGATCACCGTCGCCACGCCCGACCATTGGCACGCCAAGGTCGCGATCGACGCGATGAATGCCGGCCGCAACGTCTATATCGAAAAGCCGATCGGCATTGCCCCGGCAGAAGGCGAAGCGCTGATCGCCGCGCAGAAGCGCACCGGCCGCGTGCTCCAAGTCGGCAACCAGCAGCGCTCGGCGGTGGAGACCCGCCAGCTGCTCGACCTGATCCGCGCCGGCGAACTGGGCGACGTCTACGAGGCGCAAACCTGGTACGCCAACAACCGCAAGTCGATCGGCAAGGGCCAGATCGTGCCGCCGCCCGCCAATCTCGACTGGAATATGTGGCAGGGGCCGCGCCCGCGCGGGCCGTACCGCTCGAACCTCGTCCACTATAACTGGCACTGGTTCTGGCAATACGGCACCGGCGAGATCTGCAACAACGCGATGCACGAGCTCGACGTCGCCCGCTGGCTGATGGGCGTCACCTATCCCAGCACTGTCACCGCCCGCGGCGCCCGGCGCTTCTACCAGGGCGACGATTGGGAGATGTACGATTCGCTCGCGCTGAACCTCGGCTTCGACGGCGGGCGCTCGATCCGCTGGGACGGCGAGAGCTGCAACGGCATGCTCCGCTACGGCCGCGGCCGCGGCACGCTGGTGCTCGGCACCAAGGGCTCGGCGGTGGTCGATCGCAACGGCTTCGAGCTGTACGACCTCGCCGGCAAGCGGATCCGCGAAGTGAAGGCGCCGGCGGAATCGGAGACGACCGGCACCGTCGGCGAAGGCGCACTGGACGTCTACCACGCCGCCAACTTCCTCGGCGTGGTCCGCGGCACCGAGGCGGCGCTGCACTCGCCGATCCAGGAGGGGCATATCAGCACCACGCTCTGCCATCTCGGCAACATGGCCTATCGTACTGGCGGCGCGATCACCGTCGATCCCGCGACCGGCAAGCCGAAAGAGGCCGCCGCGCGCAAGCTCTGGTCGGTCGACTATGAGCCCGGCTGGGAGGTGCGCGGCTGAGATGACGGACATGGCGGCGAGCGTGGCGCGGTTCGCCGCCATGGGTACGCGGGTCGAGCTGCACCTGTTCGGCTGCGACGACCCCGCCCCACTCGCCGCCGCCAAGGCTGCGATCCTTTCGGTGGAGGACGCGCTGACGATCCACCGCCCCTCCCCCGCAACGGCGCTCAACGACGCGCTTTCCAGCGGCGGAAGCGCGGTGGTGGACGATCCGCTGCTCTTCGCCGCACTGGTGCAGGTGGATGCGCTGTGGCGCGAGACCGGCGGGCTGTTCGACCCCAGCCTCGGCGACTGGTCTTCGCTTACGATGGATCGCAACGGCCGCCGGGTCTCGACGTCGCGCCCGCTGGCTCTCGACTTCGGCGGCTTCGGCAAGGGCTATGCGCTGGACCACGCGGTCGTCGCGCTGCGTGCAATGGGCGTGAGCTCGGCGCTGCTTTCCGCCGGTGAAAGCTCGATTGCGGTGCTCGGCCCGCACCCGCTCGGCGGCGGCTGGCCGCTCGCCGTCCCCCACCCCGAGGACGAGGGTGCCTGGCTGGTCGAGCTCGAGCTGCAGGACGCATCGCTGTCGATCTCGTCCACCACCGGTGCCGGCGCCGCCAAACCGGGCCGCGCGGCGATGGTTCGGCCCGCCGATGGCGCGATCGTCGCCGCGCCTGCCACTGCCGTCGCGGCCGCCGCGACCGGCGCGGAAGCCGAGGCGCTGAGTACCGCGCTGCTCGTCGCCAACCCCGCGGCACGCAACCGGCTGCGTGCTGCCGCCCCCGATAGCCGTTTTCTCTTTCCCCATGCCGCGCCCGTCGGCGCCGAGCGAGCACTGGAACCTACCGCATGACCGACGACGATTTCGCGCTGTCCCGCCGCACCTTCCTCGACCGGGTGCTGCTTGCCTCCGCAGGCGTGGGGATGAGCGTTGCCGCCCCCTGGGCGGCCCGCGCGGCCGAAGATGTCGCCAAGGGTCCGCGCGTCCGCATCGGCGTGATCGGCACCGGCGATCGCGGCCGCACGCTGATCCAGAACCTCAACAAGACGCGCAACTGCACCGTCGCCGCGCTGTGCGATACTTTCGAGCCGCACATGGCCAAGGCGCGCGCCTATGTGCCGGCGAACACGCCGATCTTCACCGATCATCGCAAGATGCTCGACGCCAAGCAGATCGACGCCGTGGTGATCGCCACCCCGCTCGACCTCCATGCCCGCCACACCATGGATGCGCTCGACGCGGGCTATCCCGTGTTCTGCGAGAAGGCGATGGCGCGGACGATCGCCGATTGCGGCGCGATGGTCACCCGCGCCCGTGCACGCGGCAAGATCCTGCAGATCGGCCACCAGCGGCTGTTCAACCCGACCTATCTGAACGCGCTCAAGCGCGCCCAGGCCGGCGAGATCGGCCCGATCACCCAGATCCGTGCCAGCTGGCACCGCAACCGCAGCTGGCGCCGCCAGATCCCTGCGGGCGGCACCGAGCGCGAGATCAACTGGCGGCTGTATCGCGACCGTTCGGCCGGGCTGATGACCGAGCTGGCGACGCACCAGCTCCAGGTCGCCAACTGGTTCATGGGCGGCGTCCCCACCCGGGTCATGGGATCGGGCAGCATCTGCTTCTGGAAGGACGGCCGCGACGTCTATGATCAGGTCGCCCTGATCTACGATTATTCGGATGGCCGGAAGGTGATCTACACCTCGATGCTCAACAATGCCCGCTATGGCTGCGAGGAGCAGATCCAGGGCAGCAAGGGCACGATCGAACCCGAGCTCGGCCGCATCTATCAGGAGGTCCAGCCGGGCGCGGTGCCCGCCCTCGCCCGCATGCGCGCCGACGTGCAGGCCGGCCGCAAGAACACCGTGCCGATCGGCGGCGCTACCTGGTTCCCCGAACTGCCGGTCACCACGCCGGGCGACTCGCTCGGCTGGGGCGAATATGACGAGACGATGCTCCAGTTCGAGGGTTTCGGCGAAGCCGTGCGCAGCGGCAAGGAAGTGCCCGGCCTGCTCGCCCAGGCTTATTATGCCAGCGTCGCCTCGCTGCTCGGCGAGCAGGCGATCGACCAGGGCAAGGCGCTCGCCTGGCCGACCGACCTCGTCACCTTCTGACCTTCTCCCAAAGGGAAACACCCATGGACATGATCGATCGCCGCCTGCTCCTCGCCAGCGCCGGGCTTATCGGCGCCGGGCTCGCCGGCTCGGCCCGCGCCCAATCGACCGCGCAGGGCAACGGCGTCTCCGCCAATGCCGCGCCGACCGGGCCGGACCCGAGCGCCAAGGACCGCATCCGCTTCGCCGTGATCGGGCTCGACCACTCCCACATCTATGCGA
This sequence comes from Sphingomonas sp. NFR04, assembly GCF_900114095.1. Taxonomy (GTDB): domain Bacteria; phylum Pseudomonadota; class Alphaproteobacteria; order Sphingomonadales; family Sphingomonadaceae; genus Sphingomonas. The sequence continues at coordinate 649,060 of NZ_FORV01000002.1, forward strand.
TCACCGACGCGCTGATCCGCGGCGGCGGCACGCTGGTGGCGGTGCATGCGAGCGATCCCAAGCAGCTGGTCCCCTTCCGCGCCCGCTATGGCGACGTGAAGGTCGCGCGCAGCGAGGCCGAGATCCTCGACGACAAGAGCGTCCAGGTGGTCGCCAGCGCGTCCATCCCCAACCTCCGCGCGCCGCTTGGCGTGCGGGTGATGCGCGCGGGCAAGGACTTCCTCTCGGACAAGCCGGGCATCACCAGCCTCGCCCAGCTTGCCGAGGTGCGCCGCACGATCGCCGAGACCAAGCGCAAGTTCGCGATCATGTATTCGGAGCGGCTCGAGGTGCGCGCGGCGGTGAAGGCGGGCGAGCTGGTCCATGCCGGGGCGATCGGCCGCGTGGTGCAGACGATCAACATCGCCCCGCACCGGGTGAGCGCGCCGAGTCGTCCCGAATGGTTCTGGGACGTTGCCAATTACGGCGGCATCCTCACCGATATCGGCAGCCACCAGGCCGACCAGTTCGTCTTCTACACCGGCTCCACCGAGGCGCATATCGTCGCCTCGCAGGTCGGCAACTTCGCCACGCCGAACCATCCGAAGTTCCAGGACTTCGGCGACATGATGATGACCGGCAATGGCGGCACCGGCTATGTCCGCGTCGACTGGTACACGCCGGACGGCCTGCCGACCTGGGGCGACGGCCGCGTCTTCATCCTCGGCACCGAGGGCTATATCGAGCTGCGCAAGTACGTCGACATCCAGGGCCGCCCGGGCGGCAACCACCTGTTCATGGCCGACCGCAAGGGCACGCGCTACATCGATTGCAACGACGTGCCGCTGCCGTTCGGCCCGCAGTTCGTCACCGATGTGGTCCAGCGCACCGAGGTCGCGCAGAACCAGGCGCAGGCGCTGCTCGCCGCCGAGCTGGTGCTGACCGCGCAGGACAAGGCGCGGACGCTCGCGGGCGGACAGCGGCCGCCGGTACAGGGCGGCTGACGAAAGCGTGGGTGGAGGGGAAGGTCTGCTCCGGAGCGGACCTTCCCGACCTCCCCGGCGGCAGTGCCGCCATGCATCTGATCGGCTTCGAAAATAGGTCTGATGCGCCGCCATGCCGGCGCGCCTGCAGCCAGCGATCCCCGCTTCCGCCGGCACCCGAGGGCGCACCCGCCACCACTCCGTTCCGGACCAAGTTCCCCTTTTCCGACCGCGCCCAGCCGGGCATTGAAGGGGTGAACATAGCAGAAACATGCAAACCCTCCGCGCTACCACCGCCCGCCGATGTTTTCGGCTGGCGTGCGTATCGAGCGTGCGAAGCGCCGGAGACATTCTGGTCAAGGGTGGGTGCACATGACGACATTGGGACACGACGCCTTGGAACATGTCGCGCCGGGCCCGGCTGTCGAGCCGCCCGACGCTGCACGGCCGACGCGCCACCCGCATCACCCCGCCGCGCCCCTTCCGGCCACCGGCCGTGCCGCGCCCTCCATCCCCGATGCGACGGCCGCGCACGCGGCGATCGTCGCACGCGCGGTGCCCCTGTTGGAGCGTGCCGGCCTGGAAGGCGATACCGCACCGGCGCCGCACGACGGGCCGACACCCGCACTGGACGCCGTTCGCACCCGCGACCTGTTCGTCCAGATCCTGATTGCGGACGCGCTGCTCGACGCCGATCTCGATGCGCGGCATCCGGTGATCGAAACCACGGTGCGGCAGATCGTCCGCCACCGCCAGGCGGCCGACCGGGCGCGTCGGGCCGGGGCCGACCGCTATCATGATCTGTCGGGTGACGTGGACGAACTCGCGCAGATCCTGCTCCTGTTTGCGCGGCTCAGCCGGCGGGACCTGATTGCCGCGCATTGCGCGCCGCCGCTCGCGGTGCTGCTCGCCTATGCGGAGGCGGATGGCGTGCTCCCCACCTGGGTCCTGCCCAACAACGACGCAGCCGATGCGGTCGAGACGGTGGCCACGCTCGTCTATGCGCTCGCGCGCTGGGACGCGCGGCGGTTCCTTGGCATGATCGTCGCCGCCGCCCGCTGGGTGGCCGATCGCCAGCAGCCGGACGGCAGTTGGGCCTCTGCGGCGGGGATCGATCCCCATCACGGCACCTGGCTGGCGCTGCGCCTGCTCGGTGCGGTGATGCCCAACCATCCCGCGGTCGCGCGCGGCGCCCGTTTCCTCCACGCGAACCGTAGCGCCGGCAGCGGCTGGGGATGCGAGGGTACCGATCCGCTCGCCACCGCGCTGGCCGTGCTGGCGCTACGGGCCACGCGCACCGAGCTGCCGCACGGATTGGTGCGCGAAGCGCGTGCCATCCTGACGCCCGGCGCCGAAGGCTGGCAGGCGCGGCCGCTGCTGCGCTTCACCCGCACGGCCACCGGCCTGCCGGTTCTGGTCGATCACGGCAGCAGCGCGGTGACGGCGCTGTTCGCCTTGAAAGCCAGTGAAGCGCTGGAGCCTGTCCGCTCCCGCTGATCCGCCGCCAAGACATGTAGCTGAAAGGAGAGATGACCCCCGTCGAAACCCCGAGGCGACGTTCACCGAAATTTATGGCTCTTTCGGCAAACCAGGCAGTCAAATCAAAAGCTTGGAAAAGGAGAGGACCCGATATGTCGAAATGGGCATTGTTGCTGTCCGCTGGCGTGCTCGCGCTGGCCGCGCCCGCGGCGGCGCAGGATCTGCGCGGATCCGCCGCCAATACCCCGCCCGCGGCTGAAAACGACTCGCCCAATTCGGCGGACATCGTCGTCACCGCTACCCGCCGTTCCGAGCGGCTGTCCAACGTGCCGATCGCGGTGTCGGCCTTCGGCCAGGCGGCGCTGCAGAATTCGGGCGCGACCGACATCCGCCAGATGACGCAGATCGCGCCTTCGCTGCTGGTCTCCTCCACCGGCTCCGAAGCCAATGCCGCCGCCCGCGTACGCGGCATCGGCACGGTCGGCGACAATCCGGGCCTCGAAAGCTCGGTCGCGGTGTTCATCGACGGGATCTATCGCAGCCGCACCGGATCGGGCCTCAACGACATGGGCGAGATCGAGCGGATCGAAGTGCTGCGCGGGCCGCAGGGCACGCTCTCCGGCCGCAACTCCTCGGCGGGCGCGATCAGCATCTACACCAAGCTGCCCGAGTTCAAGTTCGGCGGGTTCGCCGAGGCGACCTATGGCAATTTCGACGCCGTCCGCCTGTCCGGCGCGCTGACCGGCCCGCTGGTCAAGGACGTGGTCGCCTTTCGCCTCGACGGCGTCTATTCGAAGCGCGACGGCTATCTCCACGACGTCGTCAACAATATCGACTATAACGATCGCAACCGCTATTTCGTCCGTGGCCAGCTGTTGTTCACGGTCAATCCCGATCTCGGGATCCGTCTGATCGCCGACTATACCCATCGCAACGAGAAATGCTGCGGCGCGGTCTATATGGACACGCGCGAGAAGCTGGACCCCACGCCCGGCAAGCCCGGCGACTTCTCGATCAATCCGGCGGGCAACCGCATCACCGCGATCCTGCGCAGCCTGGGCGGCGTGCTGCCGAGCGAGGGCAACCCCTATAACCGCCAGATCGCGCTCACGCCCGGCCGCGCCTATGCCAACCTCACTACCGACTATGGCCTCTCGGCCCGGGTCCGCTGGAACCTGGGCGCAACCCAGCTGACCTCGCTCACCGCCTATCGCGAGTACAAGTCGGCCGGCGCCGGCGACATCGACTATGGCAATGTCGACATCGCCTACCGCCCGAACGACGGCAACGCCTATCGCCAGTTCCACACCTTCAGCCATGAGAGCCGCTTCTCGGGCACGATCCTGGGCGACAAGCTCGACTGGCTGGTCGGCGGCTATTACGCGCACGAGAAATTGCGCGTGGCGGACAATCTGCGCTTCGGCACCCAGTACGGCGCCTTCGCCGCCTGCCGCATGGTGGCGACGATCAACCCGGCCGCCGCGCTGCGCGACCCCAGCCGCCCCGGCTGCCTCAGCGCCGCCGGTCGCGCGGTGCTCACCCCGGCAGTGGGCCCGCAGATCATCGGCGGCATCGACCGGCTGAGCACGCTCAACGATCTCGGCTCGACGCTCGACCTGTACGACCAGACCAGCGAGAACTGGGCCTTCTTCACCCACAATATCTACAAGCTGACCCATACGCTCAGCTTCACCCTCGGCGCGCGCTACACGCATGAGAGCAAGTCGCTCCAGGCGTCGTTCAACAACAACAACACCGTCTGCCCCGCGCAGCAGGCGGCGATGGCGCCGCTGCTCGCCAGCACCAATGCAACGCTCCAGTCGCTGGCCGGCGGCATCGTCACGCTGACCTGCACCGGCAACTCCACCTCGGCGCTGACCGGGGTGCCCTTCGCGGACAAGTTCAAGGAAGGCCAGCTGACCGGCACCGCGGTGCTCTCGTGGAAGCCGGCGGAGAGCACGCTCTTCTATGCCTCCTATGCGCGCGGCTACAAGGCGGGCGGGTACAATCTCGATCGCTCGGACTTGTCGGCAACGGTGTTCGCCACCCCGCGCCAGTCGGCCGTCACCAACCTGCGCTTCGATCCCGAGACGGTGAACGCCTTTGAGATCGGCGCCAAGTACAGCGCGCGCCACATCACCGCGAACATGGCGCTGTACCGCTCCGAGTTCACCAACTTCCAGCTCAACACCTTCAACGGCACCAGCTACATCGTCCAGAATATCGGCGGCTGCAGCACCGCGCTGAACGGTGCCGACCGCGACAACAGCTCGGCGACGGGTGCCTGCACCGGCAGCGTCGGCAAGGGCGTGGTGACACAAGGGATCGAGCTCGAGCTCGGCTTCTATCCGACTTCCACCTTCACCGTGAACCTCGGCTACACGCTGGCCGATGCCAAATACCAGCACGACCTGGTCGGCTCCAAGGCGGGCGAGCCGCTGAATTCGGCGCTGTTCCTGCTCCCCGGCAGCCAGATGTCCAACGCGCCGCGCAACACGGTGACCAGCGCGGTGACCTGGACCCCGCCGATCGGCACCAACGGCATGACCGCGCTGTTCTATGTCGATGGCCGCATGACCAGCGACTACAACACCGGATCGGACCTGTTCGTCGAGAAGCTGCAGGACGGCTTCGTCACGATGAACGCGCGCATCGGCGTGCGTGGGCCGGACGAGAAATGGGCGGTGGAGCTGTGGGCGCAGAACCTTCTCGACACCAACTATCAGCAGGTCGCGTTCAACCTGCCCTTCCAGGGCGCGGGCAGCCGTTCGCAGGTGCAAGCGTTCGGTGCGCCGAGCTTTGCCGTCGGCAACGCGATGTTCGGCTCCTTCTTGGCCGAACCGCGCACCTACGGGCTGACGGTGCGCACGCGATTCTGAGGGCGCCTGGCCGGGAGGCGCATCGCCGTCTCCCGGTCAGGTCGTGAACGCATAAACGACCGCTGTCGGTAACCGGCCTGAATGTCCGAGTTTGGTGGAAAGCGGTCATTCAACGTTCGCGCAGGCGGTCAGACGCTCCCGCTCAGCTCAAAGCAAGCTCACATAGTTTGCGAAGTGCGAGCAACCTTCGGATCGACAACCTCCGGCCCGATTTGTTGATCTGCAACACTCCACTCGAAAATCCGGCCATTAGCGCGGTTGATGGCGTACCAGCCCATTAGCGTACTACGAATTCCGTCGCACTCGCGATGGCTATGTATCGCCATAATGTAAAAACCCCGGGGACTATCGCGCAACGAGGCAACGTCGCAGAACGCAAAATTTTTAACTGGAATCCGGTGAGCAGAACTCACGCGATTCTTAATTGCGGCACACGCTGAAGCCTTGCTCCGGACCGGATACGCAGTTGCCGACGACGCCGGGACAGCGCTGCCGATTGCGCTTGATAAGGCAAGAGCTGCGGCCATGAAGGCGTCGAAGTGTCTCATTTGCTCAGTTTAGAGCAGAGCCCAATGTCTGAAAATGGGGTACTTTCGGTCATTCGGTGCGATCAGGGCCGGAATGGCGGAAAGTGGTGGAATGCAGTCGTTACAGAATCTCATCTTGGCGAGCGCATGCGTCAACGGGTGACACCACCTCGGAAATGCTTAATGATTTCCTCGCGCATTCTGAGCGCGGTAAAGAGGTGGGATGATGAAAATCATGAAGATTTTGCTTGCATGGGCCTGCACCATGCTTCTCGGCAGCCCTGCACTCGCATCGAAACATTTCGCGTCTTGCGAGGCGCCAAATCCCTGCACGGCTTATGGACGCGAAACTATCGACGGGAGGATTCCCGACGATGGCCGGTCCTACATTTTCCGAGCAAAAGTGACTGCGGGTGTTCCCGTCGTGATCAGCGGCCCGAACGAGGTGCAAACGTTCAATCTCTTTCGAGGTGATTTGGCAGAGTGGGATGGCAACTGGAACGTACCGTTCACCTACACCGGACCGGTGCTGAACGCGTCCCTGTCAGACGCGGACTGGTCGGTCTATGACTGGTTCTTCAAGCCGGGGGTTCTCCCGTATGACAATTGCAGCCAGCCAGGTCCGATCGGTGCACTTTGCGGACGTCATACGAACTGGTTCTGGAACGCAGGGGGAATTTACTCCACGGGATCGGACGAAGAACCGTTCATGTTCTCCCTGGAGCTCATCGCCGTACCGGAGCCGTCCTCCTGGGCGCTTCTGATTGCTGGAGTAGCGATGGTCGGTGCTACGGTGCGCCGCAGAAGCGGATCGACGCGAACCCTAGTGCGCGCCGGGTAAAATGGTCTGTGCGAACGATCGTGGTGCTGATCTACCGTGCCATGATCGAGAGCTTGCTCGCTGGCGCGATTGGTGCGGTGGTTCGGCGGCCTCCTGATCGTCCGCATATGGGCGGTTTCGGACTTTCAAATTCATGATTCGACAACCTGGTCGCGCCGGTTTCACGAAGCCTGCACGCCCGTGCAAATAGAAGATATGGATCGACCGGAAGTCGGCAGGTAACAAGCGTCTCCGGCGCCTGCATTCACGAGGCTGCGGGGCCTACTGGGGGACCAAGGAATGCTGCCTATTGGCTTTGGCGTGCTGCTGATTGCATCGCCGCTCCAGCATGTGCCTGCCACGCTAGCCCCGCGTCCATGTGACGTTACTGCCGCCAAAGACATCGGCACCGTGCAGCACGTGCTGAGCGAGCGGCTTGTCGATATCTTCCGGCGAGCGCGTGACGAGGGATGGCAGCAGGATTCCACGCTCAAACGGCTCGTAGATCCGAACGCCGCGTTCGATCTCGGCGCGGGCGATGTCGGCCGCGCGATGAGCGTCGGCACCACCGGTGCACGGAACATGAGCATCGCGATGCCGGGCACGTCGTTCCGCTACACGCGCTGGACGTCCATCCCGATGCCGGCGGACGCCTGCGCCGAACAACAGGTGACCGTCGACTTTTTCGATCCCGCCACGGGCGATGTCGCGCGCGTCGAGGGAAGCTTTCGCGGCGGCATCTTGCTGTCCGCCAAGGGCTGGATGCACGCAGAAGTCAGCGGGAAGCGCTGAAGGCTCAGCCCGCGACCTTCGCCAGCAGCCGCTCGATCCCCACCACCGCTTCGGGCTCGTCGAGGGCCGGCGCATGGCCCACCCCCGGCACCGTCACCAGCTCGGCACCGGGTACCCGCGCAACCATCTTCTCCGCCGTCTCGGCGCGCAGGATGTCCGAGCGTTCGCCGCGCACCACCAGCAGCGGACGGCCGGCAAGCGCATCGATCGTCGGCCACATGTCCGGCCCGGCCTCGTTGCCCGGCACGCGGAACGGCTCGGCGATCTTCATGTCATAGTCGAGCACGATGCGGCCCTGGCTGTTCACCCGGTGGAGCCGCTTGGCCATCGCCAGCCAGTCCTCGATCGCATGGTCCGGATACACATCGGCATTCGCCTCGGCGACGCCGCGCGCCGCGTGCATCCAGGTGGGGTACCAGACCTGCTTGCCGACATAGGTGCGGATCCGCGCCAGTCCCGCCGGGTTCAGCTCCGGCCCGACATCGTTCAGCACCGCGCCGGCCAGCTTGCCGCCGTCGGTCGCCGCGAGCAGCATCGTCACGATGCCGCCGAGCGAGGTGCCCACCGCGACGAACTTCTCGATCTTCAGCTCGGCGAGCAGCGCCTCGACATCCTGCAGATAGACCAGCGGCACATAGGTCATCGGGTCCTTGGCATAGGCGCTCTCGCCGCGGCCGCGAAACTCGACGCAGAGCACCCGCCACTCGCCCGAGAAGCGCTCGGCCAGGTCGGCGAAGTCGCGCGCGTTGCGGGTGAGGCCGGGGAAGCAGAGCAGCGGCGGGCGGTCGGCGCGGCCCGGATAGTCGCGATAATGCAAGCGCAGGCCGTCTTTCGACCACCAAACGCCATCGGAGTAGTTGCGCCGAGCATCCATCGCGCCCCATATCGCCGCATGGCCTTCGCTCCGCAACAGGCGATCCTCGAACTCGGGGATGGCTTCTACGATCCGGTGGTGCCCGCGCGCTTCCCCCAGACGATCCTCCGCTTCCGCAACGACCGCGCCGCCGCGACCGTCGGACTGGAGGGGCTGAGCGATGCCGAATGGCTCGCCCATTTCGCCCGGTTCGAGCCGCTCCAGGGCAGCCTGCCCCAGCCGCTGGCGCTGCGCTATCACGGCCACCAGTTCCGCGTGTACAATCCCGAGATCGGCGACGGCCGCGGCTTCCTGTTCGCGCAGATGACCGACGATGCCGGCCGGCTGATGGATCTCGGCACCAAGGGATCGGGCCAGACGCCGTACAGCCGCTTCGGCGACGGCCGCCTGACGCTGAAGGGCGGCGTGCGCGAGATCCTTGCCACCGAGATGCTGGAGGCGCTGGGCGTCGAGACCAGCCGCACCTTCTCGCTGGTCGAGACCGGCGAATCGCTCCACCGGGGCGACGAGCCCTCACCCACCCGTTCCGCGGTGCTGGTGCGGCTCAACCATGGCCATATCCGCATCGGCGTGTTCCAGCGGCTCGCCTATTTCCAGGATGTGGAAGCGCTGCGGAAGCTCACTGCCTATGTGCTCCGCCATTATTTCGGCGAGCAGGACGGGCCGGACGCGCCCGAGCGGCTGCTCGCCCATGTCGTCGCCCGCACCGCGCGGATGGCGGGGCAGTTCATGGCAGCCGGGTTCGTCCACGGGGTGCTCAACAGCGACAATATCAACGTCACCGGCGAGAGCTTCGACTATGGCCCCTGGCGCTTCGCCCCCAGCTGGGCGGCGAACTTCACCGCGGCCTATTTCGACCAGAACGGCCTCTATGCTTTCGGTCGCCAGCCCGAGGCGATCTATTGGGACGTGATGCAGCTCGCCATTTCGCTGCGCCTGATCGCGGAGGAAGCGCCGTTGATCGCCGCGCTGGAGGGCTTCGCCCCCGCCTATCACCGCGAGGAGGCGAACGCCGTGCTCTGGCGGCTCGGCGTCCAGCCGCGTGACGAGGCCAGCGACCGCGCGCTCACCGAAGCGGTGGAGGTGGCGCTCAACCAGACCGGCACGCTGCTCCACCGTTTCTATTTCGACGCGTTCGGCGGCAAGCTGCCCGAGAGCTATGGCGCCGAATTCGCCGAGGTGCGCAGTCGCCTCGCCGACTATCGTCCCCGCGAGGCCCGCGACCACGCCTATTGGCGCGGCGAGCCCTGCGCGATGCTGATCGACGAGGTCGAATCGCTCTGGTCCGCCATCGCCGAGCGCGACGACTGGGCGCCGCTCACCGCCAAGGTGCAGGCGATCCGCGAGATGGGCGAGGCTCTGGCCTAGCGCCGCGAAATCGGGCAAAGCGATCGTAACAGGGGCAACGAACCAGAAAACAGAAGGCCCATGCCGGACCAGGAACTCCTTTCGACCGAACCCGCGACGGGCGCCGTGCTGTGGCGTCACCCGATCGGGGATGCCGACACCGAAGTCGCGATCGCCCGCGCCAGTTGGGCAGCTTGGGCCGCACGCCCGCTCGCCGTACGGATCGAGGCGCTGCGCCGCTTCGCCAATGTCGTGCGACAACGGGCCGATGCCTTCACCGACCTGCTCGCCCGCGAGACCGGCAAGCCGCTCTGGGAAGCGCGCACCGAGGTCGAGACGGTGATCGCCAAGGTCGATATCTCGGTCACCAGCTATTCGGAGCGCACCGGCCAGCGCCGGATCGAAGCGCCGATGAACACGCGGCTCGCGCTGCGGCACAAGCCGCACGGCGTGCTGGCGGTGCTGGGCCCCTATAACTTCCCGGCGCATCTGCCCAACGGCCATATCGTGCCCGCGCTGCTCGCCGGCAACGCGGTGGTGTTCAAGCCCTCCGAAAAGACGCCTGCCAGCGGCGCCTTCCTCGTCGACTGCTTCCATGCCGCCGGCATCCCCGAAGGCTGTATCCGCCTGCTGATCGGCGGGCCGGATCAGGGCAAGGCATTGGCCAGCCACCCGGACATCGACGGGCTGCTGTTCACCGGCTCGGCGAACACCGGCATCGCGCTCAACCGCCAGTTCGCCGCGCGGCCGGAGAAGATCCTCGCGCTGGAGATGGGCGGCAACAACCCCATCGTCGTTTGGAATACGCCGGACCTCTATTCGGCCGCGGTGCTGGTGGTGCAGTCCGCCTTCACCACCGCCGGCCAGCGCTGCACCGCCGCGCGCCGGCTGATCGTCGACGAGAAATTGTTCGAGCCGCTGATGGCGGAGCTCAACAAGCTGATCGGCCGCCTGATCATCGGCGAGCCGCACGCCGATCCCCAACCCTTCATGGGCCCGGTGATCGACAACAATACCGCCGACATGCTGACCGAGAGCTTCCTGACGCTCTCCACCATGGGCGGCCGCCCGCTGCGCCACATGGAGCGGCTGATCGAGAACCGCCCCTTCCTCACCCCCGGCATGGTCGACATGACCGAGGCGCGGGAGAAGGTGGATGTCGAGCTGTTCGGCCCGATCCTCCAGGTGTTCCGCAAGGCGAGCTTCGAGGAGGCAATCGCCGAGGCGAACGACACCCGCTACGGCCTCTCCGCGAGCCTGGTGAGCCAGGATCCGCGACTCTACGACCAGTTCTGGGCCAACATCCGCGCCGGCATCGTCAACTGGAACAAGCCGACCAACGGCGCCTCCTCGGCGGCGCCGTTCGGCGGCGTCGGCTGGTCGGGTAACCACCGCCCCAGCGCCTATTATGCGGCGGACTATTGCGCCTATCCGGTGGTCTCCTCGGAATCCGAGCAGGCGCGCGCGGCGATGGGCGTGGGGCTGCGCGACGCCTGACGCTCTGCGTTAGGCTTTTCGCAACCCTGCCGCTTAACAGCGGTTTCAGGGGCCGGCGTGCAGGATGTCCCCCTTGGGACGGAACGACAGCATGGATTCGGGGCGCACGTCCGCGACGATCTTCAGCCTGACGCACGACCTGCCCGCACCGCGCGCGCCTAGCGCCGCGGCGGCGGACGGGCTCGATGCGGGCCAACTCGCCTGGGGCGGCGAGCTGCTCGACTGCGGCATCCACTGGATCGGCCGCGCCGGCGCACGGCTGCGCGTGGAGCGCGAACTGGCCGAGGCGCTGCCGATCCAGCTGCACCTGGGATCCGCCGAGCCGCTGATCGGCCGCACGCTCTGGTCCGACGGCAGCGAGGCGGGGCTCGCCTTCGACGCACCGGTGGACGTGCTGGGGATGGTTGCCCGCAACCTTGCCCGCGCCACCGCCGAGCGCCGCCGCCTGCCGCGTATCGAGCTGCATCACACCGTCGGCGTGCATCGCGGCGGCGAGGTCGAGCAGCTCCGCACCCGCGATATCTCGCAAGGCGGCGTCGGCGTCGAGGCGCGCGGGCTCGCCATGGACGAGGCAGTGCAGCTGACCTTTGACGGGCTGCGTCCGCTGGAGGGCATTGTCCGCTGGATCGCGGGCGAGACGGCCGGCATCGTCTTCAGCGAGGAACTAAGCTGGCAGACGTTGTTCCCTTGGCTGCGCGGCATCCAGCAGGCGCCTGCACCCCAGGCTGGCGGGATCGATGCCGACGGCCTGCTGCAGGACAAGCTGGCGCTGCGCCTCGACCTGCCCGGCCGGGTGCGCGAGGGCGTGGGCTGGTGGAATTGCCGCATCCATGCGCTCACCGCCCAGCAGGTCGAGTTCGAGGCGCGCCAGGCCTTTGCACCGGGGGCGGCATTATGGGTGGCGCTCCCGGAGATCGGCGGCGGTCCGGCTCGGGTGCTGCGGGCGCGGCACGGCCGGACGCTCGCCGAATTCCGCATGCCGCTGCGCGACAGCGACCTGCGCCTGCTCACCGCGAGCCGCCGCACTGGCTGAAGCCGCTTGCATCGGCGCGCGGCCGCGCCCAAGCGGACGCCATGGCACTTCTTCCCATCGCCGAAGCCCAGGCGCGGCTGCTCGCCCTTGGCGGTCCCACGTCCGTGGAGATGGTCCCATTGGCGGACGCCGCCGGCCGCTGGGCGGCCGAGCCCGTCGTCGCCAGGCGCACCCAGCCGGAGACAGACCTTTCGGCGATGGACGGCTACGCGATCCGCTTCGCCGACCTGCCCGGCCCCTGGCGCGTGATCGGCGAGAGCGCGGCGGGCTCGGGCTTCGCAGGCACGGTTGCACCGGGCGAAGCCGTGCGGATCTTCACCGGCGCGCCGATGCCCGAAGGCGCGGACACGGTGCTCGTCCAGGAAGAGGCAGCGCGCGACGGCGATCAGCTCCACCTCGCTGGCGAAGGGCCGCTCACGCTCGGCCGCAACACGCGCCGACGCGGGCTTGACTTCGCGGAGGGCGACGCGCTGATCGCGGCGGGCGAGCGGCTCACCCCCGCCCGGATCGCACTGGCGGCGATCGGCGGCCATGCGGCGCTGCCCGTCCGCCGCAAGGTCCGCGTCGCGATCGCCGCGACCGGTGACGAGCTGGTGGCACCGGGCGCGCCGATCGGCCCTGCCCAGCTGCCCGAATCGAACCGCACCATGCTCGCCGCGCAGCTGGCCGATCTGCCGGTCGAGATCGTCGATCTCGGCATCCTGCCCGACGATCTGGGCGCCCTCACCCATGCCTTCGCGACCGTCGAGGCCGATTTGCTGATCACCAGCGGCGGCGCTTCGGTGGGCGATCACGACCTCGTCCGGCCCGCACTGGAAGCCGCCGGCGCGACGATCGACTTCTGGCGGATCGCGCTCCGCCCGGGCAAGCCGATGATGGCCGGCAGGCGCGGCGACATGGTCGTGCTCGGCCTTCCGGGCAACCCGGTATCGGTATTCGTCACCGCGCTGCTGTTCGCCAAGCCCTTGATCGCGCACCGTTCCGGCGCCGCCGACCCGTTCCCGCGGGGACGCACCGCGATCCTCGGCGAACCGCTGCCGGCCAATGGCCCGCGCACCGATTACCTGCGCGCCACGCTGATCGACGGCCGCGTCCATGCCTCCGCGATCCAGGACAGCTCGATGCTCCGCACGCTGGCGCGCAGCACCTGCCTGATCGTGCGCGCGCCGCATGCGCCAGCCGCAAATAGCTCCGACTCGGTGGAAATCCTCGACATCGCTTGACAGCAGGTCGGAACATTGCATAAACGTTCCCAGTCTGTTCTGGACCCCGGAGGATTGGATGCTCACGCGCAAGCAGCACGAGCTGATCTGCTTCATTTCCGACCGTCTTGCCGAGACGGGCGTATCGCCCTCGTTCGAGGAAATGAAGGAGGCGCTCGATCTCAAGTCGAAATCGGGCGTGCACCGCCTGATCAGCGCGCTGGAGGAACGCGAGTTCATCCGCCGCCTGCCCAACCGCGCCCGCGCGCTGGAGGTGCTGCGCATGCCCGAGCGCGGCGAGCGCAAGCCTGCCGCGAAGGCGCCCAAGCCGGCGAGCACCACCGCTGCCCCGGCGTCGCTCCCCACCCCGGCCAACGACGTGGTCGAGATTCCGCTGCACGGCCGCATCGCCGCCGGCACGCCGATCGAGGCGCTCGAGGGCTCGACCATGCTGCCGGTCCCCGCGGCGCTGCTCGGCGCGGGCGAGCATTATGCGCTCGAAGTCGCGGGTGACTCGATGGTCGAGGCCGGCATCCTCGACGGCGACTATGCGCTGATCCGCCGCACGGAGACGGCGCGCGACGGCGAGATCGTCGTTGCGCTGATCGACGATGCCGAGGCGACGCTCAAGTATTTCCGCAAGGAAGGTGCGATGGTCCGGCTCGATCCGGCCAATCGCGACTACACGCCCCAGCGCTACCGCCCGGACCAAGTGCGAGTGCAGGGGCGGCTGGCAGGACTGTTGCGCCGCTATTGATCGCCTGTCGCGGAAACGGCGGGCCTGCTCTGGGTTCGCCGTTTCGTGCGATATTCTCGTCGCCGACTTGGCGTCGGCATAGTGCGCGACGCTGCCGTGTTCCCAACGCCTTGTTCTTGTGACAAGATCGACAGGCGGGAGTTCGTGGGGAGCAGGCAATGCGCGTATCCGTTGTGGCGCTGCTGAGTGGGGCTTTGTTCCCCTTTTCGGCAACGGCGCACCAGAACACGCCGGGGTCGCAGCAGACATCTCCTCCGTCCGCAGCGGCAGGTCAGACCGCCGATCCGATCATCGTCACGGGGCGGCCGCTTCCCTCCAAGGAACAAATCCGCTCGATAACGCGCTCGATCTCTCCCGCGACCCCATCGAGCGACCCTCTGGCGCGCTTCAACGATCCGGTTTGCCTTGCCAGCGTGGGACTCGATTGCACGACCATGGAGAGGATCGGCCAGAGATTCGCGGCAGACGCGGAGCAGGCCGGGCTGAAGCTTGCGGGCGACCACTGCAAGCCGAACATCGTCGTCCTCTTCATCGACGGCGTGAACAGCGAAATCGACACGCTCGTGAAGCGGAAATGGTGGATTTTCGGCGATCGAAGCCCGGCGGAGATCCGCACGATCGTGCACGAGCGGGGTCCGGTCCGGGCGTGGAGCAACAGTGAGACGCGTGGGCGCGACGGCGAGCGGATCGACACCCGCGGCGTTCTCCGGATCGCCAGCGCCTCCAGAATCGTGGCGCCGATCCGGAAGGACACGCTGGCGGCGATCGTGATGATCGAACGATCCGCCTTGATCGGCAAGACGACCCATCAGATCGCCGACTATCTGGCGATGCGCGCGCTTGCCGGGGTACGCCCGCCGCAGAAGGGCGACGAGCAGAACGGCAACGGGGAGACCATCCTCGGCCTGTTCACGGGTGACGCACCCGGCGTTCCCGCAGAGATGACCGCCTTGGACCGCGGGTATCTCCGTGGCCTCTATGCGGCGCCGGCCAACGCTTTCGCGTGGAGCACGCAAGGACAGATCGTCCGGACGATCCTCAAGGCCAAGGATGCGGAGGTCGCGCCAGCGGACAAGCCGTAGCGCCCGCCCCGCTCAGTGGATTTGCCCAGCCTTCATGGCCGACTCGAATGCCTTTTGCGCCGCATCCACCCGGCGTGCGAGTTCACCCGGATCGACAAACGCCTCGGCATCGCCGGCGAGTTGCTTGGCGCGCTTGGCGGCCAGGTCGAACTGCCCGGCGTGGAAGCTGAGGAAGACATCCGCCTGCGTCGCGCGCAGCTTGGCGAAAGTGGCGCGGAAGTCGGCGGGTGCGGCGTCATAGCCATGGCCCGGCGCCAGCGGCTGGTCGGCGACGCTGAGGCTGCAGGCGAACAGCACGGTCAGGCTGTCCCCACCCGAGGGCACCTGCATGGTGAAGCTGGTGCAGCCCTTGGTGTGCCCCGGCGTCAGGTGTGCGACCAGCGTGTTGGTGCCCAGCCGGATCTCCTCGCCATCCTTCAGCTGCCCGTCCACCTTCACCGGCGGCGCCGCGATGCGGATGTCCGGGCGATAGTCGGACTTGCCTGCCTCCAGCGCCGGCGTGTCGGCCGCGCTCGCCAGCAGCCGGGCGCCGGTGCGGCGCTTGAGCTCGGCGAGGCCGCCCTCGTGATCCCAATGCGCGTGGTTCACCAGCAGGATCTTCACGTCGCTGAGCTTGAAGCCCAGCTTCTCGATATTGGCGGCGATCAGCGGCGCGCTTTCCGGCATGCCGCCGTCGATCAGGATGTGCCCCTGCGGGCTGGTGATCAGATAGGCCGAGATGCCCGCGGTGCCGACATAGTGGACGTTGCCGAGGATCCGGAACGGCGCCATGGGCTGGTTCCACTCGGCGCGGACCTTGGTCCAGTCGGTGCTCTGCGCCAGCGCCGGGGACGCGAGGCCAAGTGCCGAGGCCGCAAGCAAAATCCGGATCATCGTCGATCTCCCTTCGCGGCGCTGAATGGAGGCTGGACGGTGGGCGGGTCAAGCCATGGCTGGTGCGCTGCCGTGTGCACGGTGCGGACCGTCCCGCCCGCAAACTCCACCGCGATCCCGCCGGTGGCATCGAGCACACGCCGATCGAGCCGCAGCCAGCGCGGCTTGCAGGCGCGCGGCAGCCGCCGCTCGCTCACCACGATGTCGCTCGACGCGCAGACCGCGACGAGTTCCCGCCACGCCACCGGATAGGCGCTGCGGGTGGCGGCCACCCGCCAGCGCCGGCCGCCCTGCATGACCTCCGCAACGCAGAGATCGGGGCTGCACCGCGCATCCGGACGGTCGGCGAGCGCCGCCAGCGCATCGGCCTCCACCCCGCCATTCTCGCCGAGCACCTGGCGGGTGAAGTCGCCGGCGCGGTCGCGGAGCAGCGCGAGGCTGCCATCGGCCATCCGCAGCGCGACGTGTCGCCCGTCCCCGGTGACCAGCAGGTCCGGTCCCGGCGTCGCCAGCGCCCAGAGCGCCCCGCCGAGCAGCGGCACGAGGCCGGCGATCCGCACGCGCGTACGCCACAGGCCGATCCACAGCCCGCCGAACACCATCAACGCGAAGGCGGCCGCCGGCATCACCGGCAGTGCCGCGACCGATCCCGGCGCGCTCGCCACGCTGTGCGCGATCCACAGCAGCACCGCCATTGCCTTGCCGGTCAGCCACCAGAAGGGGCCTCCTATCCCGATCAGGTCGCCCAGCAACGCCAGCGCCTCGAGCGGCATCACCACGAAGGTGGTGAGCGGGATCGCGGCGATATTGGCGACCGCGCCGTAGATGCCGCCCTTGTGGAAATGGAACAGCCCGATCGGCATCAGCGCCAGCTCGACCAGGATGCCGGTGAGCAGCAGCGATCCCGCCTCGCGCGCGATCCGCGGCGCCAGCCGCTCCTCGCGCGCCTCGAACCAGCGGCGCATGTGCGGGCTCTCATGCAGCGCGACGATCGCAGCGACCGCGGTGAAGCTCAGCTGGAAGCTGGGACCCGCGAGCGACTCCGGCCAGAGCAGGAGCACCACCAACGCCCCCGCGGCGACCAGCCGCAGCGTCAGCGCCTCGCGCCCCAGGCTCAGCGCGACCAGCACGAGCAGCGCGGCGACGCAGGAGCGGATCGTCGGTACCTGCCCGCCGGTCAGCCAAGTATAGCCGATCGCCGCCAGTGCCCCCGCCCCCGCCGCGACCAGCGGGAGCCGCACGCGCAGCGCCAGCCACGGGCTCAGCGCCAGCAGCCGCAGCACCACCAGCATCGCCGCGCCGGTCACGGCAGTGACGTGGAGGCCGCTGACCGACAGCAGGTGCGCGAGGCCGGCGCGCCGCATCGCCTCGCTGTCGTCCTCGGAAATCGCGCCCTCGTCGCCGGTGGCGAGCGCGCTGGCGATGCCGCCAGCACTGCCCGGTAGCCGCGACTCGATATGGGCGGAGAGCGCCGTGCGCAGGTCCTCCCCGGCCTTGGGCGGCGCCTGGAGCAGCTTCACCGGGTCGAGCGCCTTGCCGGTGGCGCCGATCCCGTCGAACCAGGCGACCCGCCGGAAATCATAGGCGCCGGGTACCGACGGCCCAGGCGGCGGCACCAGCCGCGCCCGCAGTGCCACCAGCGCGCCCGGCGCAAGACCGGGAGGCGCGCTCGCCACATCGACATTCACCCGCAGCTGCGGCGGCAGATCGGCGCGCCGCACAGGCGCGAGGACCAGCCGCACCAGGCCGCGCGCCGGGCGCGACTCGATCCGCAGCACGGCGGCGTCGAACTGCGCCACCTGCGGCCGTGCCAGTACCGGCGCGGCGCTATGCTCGGCTCGCCACCAGATCGCACCGCAGCCGGCGGCCACCAGCAGGCCACCCAACAGCAGTGCCCGTCCGCTCCGGCCGGGAAGCACGACACCGACGCCGGCCGCACCCAGGGCCGCGACGACGAGCCCAATCCATTGCTGCGGGCCGGCAAGCAGGAACCAGCCGGTGATTCCGGCACCAAAGGCGATCGGCAACCAGAGCGGCAACTGCGCGCGCTCGGCCACCAACCAGCCTTCGACCATTCCCCCCACGCGCGAGGGTCCCTTGGGGAATCGCCACCAGCCCCCCATGTGAAGGCCTGGAACCCCCATGCCCGGGGCTGCAGCGGCTGAACTGGCCATGGGACGAAAGACTGCGAGCAGCCGGACGCGAGCGCAACAAAGAAAGCAGCTCTCTCGAAGCTTGCACGCCAAGCGCCAATGCGGTCCTGCCGAACGGCATACCAGATGGGCACAAATACAGGAGCAGGACGTACCGCTGCGGCATTCCTGCAATTGTGTCACCCAGCCCCGGGTCGCGTGGCGCTCCAAGGCGTGACATCTGCGCTCTCGAACGCCGAGTCGGCGTGGATGATTTGCAGCGCAGCATGGGCGCAAACGTGCTTCTCGTCGCGATTCTCTGGCGTCGCGGCAGCTCGGCAGCCCTTCTTTTTCGCATGCGCTCACTCGAAATGGACGAAGCGGCAGGCGCTCTGCTAGAGGGCGAGCCGCGCCCCCGCGCTCCTCGGTTGCACACCGCGCTTGACGGATTGGTAACGTGGGATACGGAGGCGCTCGAAGCGGCGGTACGCACCGTCGCGGACGAAGCGGGCGAGAAGCTCGGCGACATGGCGCAGCCGCTGCGTGCGGCGTTAACCGGCCGCCGAACTTCTCCGGCTATCTTCGGCGCCCAGCCGACGCCGGGAACCGAGGGGACCCCTCCCCCGCTTCGCAGATCAGATGCGTACACCCGCCTGAAAACGGGTCGAAGGAAAGGACGACAATATGAGCGATACCGCCAAACTGCAGATTGCGGGCAAAGACGTCGAATATCCCGTCCTCAAGGGCAGCACCGGCCCCGACGTCGTCGATATCCGCAAGCTCTACGCGCAGACCGGCGCCTTCACCTACGATCCGGGTTTCACCTCGACCGCGAGCTGCGAGTCGGGCCTGACCTTCATCGATGGCGATGAGGGCGTGCTGCTCCACCGCGGCTACCCGATCGGCCAGCTGGCCGAGAATTCGAGCTTCATGGAAGTCTCGTACCTGCTGCTCAACGGCGAGCTGCCGACGCAGGACGAGCTGACCAAGTTCGAGAGCACGATCACCCGCCACACCATGCTGCACGAGCAGCTGGCGACCTTCTATCGCGGCTTCCGTCGCGACGCGCACCCGATGGCGGTGATGTGCGGCGTCGTCGGTGCGCTTTCGGCCTTCTACCACGACTCGACCGACATCACCGATCCGACGCAGCGCATGATCGCGTCGCACCGCCTGATCGCCAAGATGCCGACGATCGCGGCGATGGCGTACAAGTACAGCGTCGGCCAGCCGTTCCTCTATCCGAAGAACGACCTGAGCTACACCGGCAACTTCCTGCGCATGACCTTCGGCGTTCCGGCCGAGGAATATGAAGTGAACCCGGTGGTGGAGAAGGCGCTCGACCGCATCTTCATCCTCCACGCCGATCACGAGCAGAACGCCTCGACCTCGACCGTGCGCCTCGCCGGTTCGTCGGGCGCCAATCCGTTCGCCTGCATCGCGGCCGGCATCGCCTGCCTGTGGGGCCCGGCGCATGGCGGCGCGAACGAAGCAGCGCTCAACATGCTGCACGAGATCGGCCGTCCGGAGCGCATCCCCGAGTTCATCGCCCGCGCGAAGGACAAGAACGATCCGTTCCGCCTGATGGGCTTCGGCCACCGCGTGTACAAGAACTACGATCCGCGCGCGACCGTGATGCAGAAGACCGTGCGCGAAGTGTTCGCGTCCCTCAACGTTTCGGACCCCGTGTTCGAAGTCGCGCTGCAGCTCGAGGAAATGGCGCTCAAGGACGATTACTTCGTCGAGAAGAAGCTGTTCCCGAACGTCGACTTCTATTCGGGCGTGATCCTGTCGGCGATCGGCTTCCCGACGACGATGTTCACCGCGCTGTTCGCGCTGGCCCGCACCGTCGGCTGGGTGGCGCAGTGGAACGAGATGATCTCGGATCCCGAGCAGAAGATCGGCCGCCCACGCCAGCTCTACACCGGCCCGACGCAGCGCGACTACGTGCCCGTCAGCCAGCGCTGAGTGCAACGTCCGGGGGTTCGCCCCCGACCAGGCTTGAAGAAAACGGCGCCCCGCACCCGCGGCGGCGCCGTCTTTCTTTGGCCTCGCGCTTTCCTGCGAAGGGTTTGATCTGCACCAATTGACGGCGCGTGCGAAACATGGCTTGCCGATCCCATGTCAGGGGAAATGCTGGGCGCGCTGGCGCCGTTGGTGGGCTATCATTTGCGGCGCGCTTCCAGCGCCTTCGCCGGCGATTTTGCCGCTGCGATGGAAGGCACCGGTCTGCGCCAGGTGCCGTTCGCGGTGCTGTCGATCGTCGCCGCCAATCCTGGCATCAACCAGGGCGCGGCGGGGCGGATGCTGGGCATCAAGCGCGCCAACATGGTCGCCTTGATCAACGACCTGGTCGACAAGGGGCTGATTGATCGGTCGGTCGATGCGAGCGATCGCCGCGCCTTCTCGCTCACGGTCACCAAGGCCGGCACCGCCGCGCTCGCGGATGCGGTGGCGCGGATCGCGGCGCACGAGGATCGGATGCTCGACGATCTGAGCACCGAGGAACGCGCGCTGCTGCTCGACCTGCTCGGCCGCATCGAGCGCCGCAGCCCCGCGACCGAGACCGACGAGAATGGCGAGCCCTGAACGGGTGCAGCCGGCACGCCGAAGCGCGCCGGCTGCCTCTCAGAAGCGACCCGAGAGCTGCAGATACCAGTTGCGCGGGCGGGCATACATGCGCTCGGCATAGCCCAGCGTCGCCAGCGAGGCGTTGCCCTGGATGAGGTAGCGCGAGTCGAGGAGATTGTTCACCCCGGCGCTCACCTCGTAGCGGTCGTTCAGCTTGAGCGTGACCGAGCCATTGCCGACAAAATAGCCGTCTTCCTCGATCAACGGGATGCTGCCGGTGATGAAGGTGATCTTGGAGGTGTAGCTGCCGTCGACCCGCGGGGTGAGCGTCATGCCGTTGCCCAGCGCGATGTCGTAACCGAGCGCGAGATTGGCCTGGAGCGACGGGGTGAGCGGCAGGTCGTCATTGGGCGTCACCGTGGCGGTCGCGCCCGGCACGGGCGTGATGCTGCGGATCTTGTCGTCGAGCACACTGACGCCCCCGTCGATGCTGAGCCCGAAGGCGGTGCGCAGGTTCGCCTCGGCCTCGACGCCGCGGATCCGCGCCTTGCCGGCGTTGAACAGCAGCGGCACGACGCCTTGGCGGAAGATCAGCTGGATATTGTCGTAATCGGCCTGGAACGCCGCCAGGTTGAAGCGCAGCCGCCCGATATTGGTCTTGATGCCGACCTCGTAGCTGGTGACGTCCTCCTCGTCGAACGGCACTGGCACATTGCCCGCGGCCGCTGCATTGTAGCGGGTGTTGAACCCGCCTGATTTGAAGCTGCGGGCATAGGAGGCATAGGTGCTGATCGCGTTGCTCCAGCGATATTGCACACTGGCCGACCCCGTAAGTGCCGAGAAGGACTTGGCGAAGGGCCGATGGTAGAGGAACAGCGGCCCGCCCTCGGGCACGGCCTTGGTCGGCAGCGGATCGGGATCGGGCTGGGTCGACGGGAAGAGGTTGAACACCGTGCCGAGGAAGGTCTTGCGGTCGGTGGTGTAGCGCAGGCCGCCGGTGAGCTCGAGGCCTTCCGCCGGCTTGATGCTGACCTCGCCAAAGCCCGCCAGCGAGTCTGTCTTGAGCCGCGAGACCTGGAGATCGCGCGAGCCCGGCCCGCCGGCCAGGATTGAGCGGATCACCGGCGGTGACGGCGGATAGGCAAGGAACACGGTCGCGCGCTCGTCGGTGACTTCGTTGAAATAATAGCCGCCGAGGATGGCGCTCACCTTGCCCCAGTCGAGCTGGAGTTGGACCTCCTGGCTGAACTGGCCCGACTCCGCCCCGACATCGGTGGTGATCAGGGTCAGCGGCGTATTGTCGCCGTCGCGGATGCCGCGCGAGCTGGTGTTGCGATAGGCCGAGATCAGCTTCACCGCCGCGACGTGCGACAGGCGGATATTGGCGGTGGCGCCGACACCCCAGACCTCCGAATTGCTCAGCACCGGCGCGGTGCCGCCGTTGACGAACGGGCCCTTGGCCTGGAGATCGTTGGCGCAGCGCGGATCGGCGATCATCGGCACGTTGGGCGCCCCGAAGCGCGGGTCGCCAGCGGTAAGCGGCGCATAGGGAATGGTCGCCCCCGGGCACCCTGCCCCAACGCTGGCGATCGCGGCGACCGGCGCCTGCTCGTTGATCCCGGCGAAGACGAACGGCGCGCCATGCTCGTTGCGCTTCGAATAGTCGCCGCGGAGGTACAGGTCGAAATCCGACGAAGGCTGCCATTTGAGCGCGCCGTTGAACGAATAACCGTCCTCGTTGCCGAGATCGAGCCCGTCGACCGCGCGAATCACATAGCCGTCGCGCTTGCGATAGCCGCCCGAGACGCGCGCCGCGAGCGTGCTGGCCAGCGGGATGTTGAGCGCGGCAAAGCCTTCGCGCAGATTATACTCGCCCACCCGCACCCGCGCCCGGCCGCCCCAAACGCCCAGCTCGGGCTGCTTGGTGCGGACGAGGATCGCGCCGCCGATCGTGTTGCGGCCGAACAACGTGCCCTGCGGCCCGCGCAGCACCTCTACCCCGTCGATGTCGCCGAAATCGATCGCGCCGCCCACCGCGCGGCCGAGATAGACCTCGTCGAGATAGATGCCGACGCCCGGATCCACCGCCGCGGTAGGATCCACCTGGCCGACGCCGCGGATGAACACCACCGCCGACGCGCTGTTGCCCGAGAGCTGCCCGGCCGGCTTGAACTGGAGGCTGGGGGTGACGCGCTCGAGATCCTGGGTCTGCTGAATCTGCCGCGCGGCGAGCGTCTCGGCGCTGAGCGCGGTGATCGCCACCGGGGTGTCCTGCAGGCTCTCGGCGCGGCGCCGCGCGGTAACGACGATCTCCTGCGTCACCGCATCGCTGATGCTAGCCTCAGGCTGTTCGATCTGTGCCCAGGCGGTGGGCGCCCCGCCCACCCCGGCGGCGACCAATGCCGCCAAGCCGCACGTGATGCGCACGCGGGTGCGCGTCGAAAAACCTGCCATGCCAACCTCTCCCCTCGCTCGGGATCGTTACACGTCCCGATGCAAGGCAAAGGTCGCATGGCGAATTGTTTCAGTCAATAACAGTTATGCAACGTACCAAATTTGCAACCGCCGGGACATCATCCGGCCGCCTGCCGCTCGACCAGCCGCAGCGGCGGACGCGGCGCCAGCCCGAACATGCGCCGCGCGGTGCCGGCGACGAAGCGCGGAAATTCGCGGCGCTCGACCGGGGCATCCAGCCCCTCGGCCTGCAGCGCCCAGAGCCGCTGGAACGCGCCGCCCGCGCGCAGCAGCGATAGCGGCGCGCCGTCCTCGACGATCCGCCCATGCTCGACCACGATGACGCGGTCGAACCCGACCACGGTGGACAGGCGGTGGGCCACCGCTAGCACGGTGCGGTGCGCCATCAGCGCGTCGAGCGCCTGCTGCACCTCGATCTCCGAACCCGTATCGAGCGCCGAGGTCGCCTCGTCGAGCAGCACGATCGGCGCCTTGCTGAGGAACGCGCGGGCGATGCCGATGCGCTGGCGCTGGCCGCCCGACAGGTTGGTGCCGCGCTCGCCGACGATCGTGTCATAGCCCTTGGGCAGCAGTGCGATGAAGCCCGCGCAATGCGCCGCCTCGGCTGCCGCGCGCACCTCGGCGTCAGTCGCGTCGGGACGGGCGAAGCGGATATTCTCGAGGATCGAGCGGTGGAACAGCAGCACCTCCTGCGGCACCACGGCGACGGCCTGGTGCAGGCTGTCCTGCGTCACCCGGTCGATCGGCTGACCGTCGATCAGCACCCGGCCCGCCTGCGGATCGTGCAGGCGCTGGACGAGCTGGAGGATGGTCGACTTGCCGGCGCCCGAGGGGCCGACGATGCCGATCTTCTGGCCGGGCGCGACCTCCAGCGAGAGGTCGTGCAGCACCGGGCGGCCCGGATGGTGGCCGAAGGTGAGGCCCTCGATGCGAACCTCGCCCTCGGTCGCCTGCAGCGGCACCGCGTCGGGCGCGTCTTCCAGCGCATGCGGGGCACCGACGATCTCCAGCGTCTCGCGCAGATAGCTGAACTGCTGGCTGGTATCGATCAGCGCCATGGCAAGGTCGCGCGAGCCGTTGAGCATGCGGAAGGTCATCGCGCTGACGACAACGACGTCGCCCGCGGTGATGCCGCCCGCGATCCAGCGCTCGACCGCCCAGACCAGTGCCGCGCCGACCAGGATCACCAGTGCCACGTCGTGCAGCACGCGGATGCGCTCGACGAACATCCAGCCGCGCTTCTGCGCCGCCGCCTCGGTCTGGAAGAAGCCGGCGAGGCGTTCGGACTCGCGTCGGCGCGCGCCGAACGACTTGATCGCGGCGATGTTGCTGACCAGGTCGACCAGCTCGCCGCCGCTCTCGCTGGCGGCGCGGGCAAAGGCCTTGTGGTATTTGTCGCCGCGCATGCCGAGGAAGACCAGGCCGGTGCTTGCCGCGACGAAGATGCCGGTGATCGCCACCGCCATGCGCCAGTCGATCGCGAGGAAGATCAGCAGCGCGCCGCCGAACGCGATCAGCGGGGGCGTGATCTCCATCAGGATACGGTGGGTGAGCGCCTGGAACGAGCCGGTCAGCGCGCCGACGCGGTGCCCCAGCGAGCCGCCGCGCTGGTTCTGGAAAAAGCCGATATGATGGCCGGTCAGATAATGAAACATGTCGAGCCGGATGCGCACGCTGCTCGCCACGGTGATGTTGCACAACAACATCGCCCCGCCGCGGACGAGCCCGTTCTCCAGCGCCACCAAGCCGACAAACGCCGCGAGCGCGACGTACACCGCCGTGTGCGAGGGCGCCGCGACCGTCATCGAATCGATCAGCAGCTTCATCGCGTACTGCACGCCCACCGCGCTGGACGCGCCGCCCACCACGAGCAGCGCGAGCAGCGCGAAGGCCAGCGGCCGTCGCGTGACATAGTGGAGCAGGAACCGAGCCGGGCTCTTCAGAAACGGCATGTCGTTCCCCTTCGGGGTTTCCGGGCGCTGCATTGCAACAATCATGCGACCGAAAAGACCCATCGGGCCATGAACCCTGGGTGAACTTTGCGACAGATGCGGTCGAACGGTGAAATTGGGGCGACGAAATGCGGCAGAATCTGGGCAGGCGCCGCCGAAATCAGCGCTCCTGAATCACCGCCACCGCCCCGCCGGTAGAGGCAAGGTTGAGCGTCAGCGGCGTATCCCGCGAAAGGCGTTTCGCCTCCACCTGCACCGCATCCGGCGCCGCCCCGTCGCTCCAGATCCGCGCTTCGGCCCCGCGCGCTCCCAGAAAATCGAGCGGCACGGAGATCGTCCGCGCCTTCTCGTCGTTCATCGCGCCGAGATACCAGGTCTTCCCCTTGCGGCGGGCCAGCACGATGTACGCGCCCGTCTCCCCGGCGAGGAAGCGCGTCTCGTCCCAGCTGGTCGGCACCTGACGGATGAAGTCGAAGCCTGCAGGGCTCGCCGCATAGGTATCGGGGCTGTCGGCCACCGCCTGCAGGGGCGAGAGATAGACGACGTACATCGCCAGCCCATGCGCCCGCGTCGACTGCACCATCGGCAGGTCGCCGCGCATCCGAAAATCGGCCGGTGCGACGTTGCGGAAGCCGCCGGGGGTATAGTCCATCGGCCCCAGCAGCCCGCGGGTATAAGCGAGCATCACGTCGTTGCCCGCGGTCGCGCGGCTGCTCCACTTGTTGTACTCGGCACCCATCACGCCTTCCTGGGTGACGAAATTGGGCCAGGTGCGGGTGAGGCCGCGCGGCGCGAAGGCACCGTGCAGGTCGACCATCAGATGGTGCCGCGCCGCCGCCCCCAGCAGCTTCTGGTACCAGTTGACCATCCACTGGTCGTCGCGTTCCATGAAGTCGATCTTGATGCCGGCGACGCCCAGCTTCTCGTAGAGCGAAAGCGCGTCTTCCATCTGCTCGTCGAGCGCCTGCCAATGCGCCCAGAGCCACAGCCGCACCTTCTTGGCGCGGGCATAGTCTGCAACTTCCTGCAGATTGATCGCATCCGACCATTTGGTGATGTCGACGCCCGGCCGCCGCACCCCGCCGCCGCCGGCGCCGGCATACCAGCCCTCGTCGATCATCGTGTACGGCATGCCGTTGGCCGCGGCGAAGTCGATGAACGCCTTGGCCACCGCCGTGGTCGTGCGCTGGCCGGGGAGCTTGGCGATGGAGGGACCGCTCCACCAGTCCCAACTGGTGAGGCCCGGCTGGATCCAGCTGCTGTCCTCGATCCGGCTCGGGGTGGAGAGGCTGGTGAGCAGCGTCGATTCCTGCAGCGCGCCGAGCTTGTCGGCGAGCATCACCACCCGCCACGGCGTGACGATCGGGCTACCGATGCGGGTGTGCACCGCGATGCGCGGGTCGTCGAGCGAGGGCGACAGCTTCACCTGCAGCCCCGGTCCGCCATTGCCGCGGCCGGTGAGGTACATCGCGGCGAAGTCGATCAGGTCGGCCTCGGCGATCGCGAAGGCACCCTTCCCCGTCTCGCAGCCGAAGGGCACGTCGAAGAGGTTGTGGTCGCGCAGCCTGGTGGTGTCGACGGGATCGAACTCGCCTTCATGGCTCGACCCGAACCGGCCGACATTGAAGCCCCAGCATTTCCAGGGCTGCGGAAAGTAGAATCCGGTACGCTCGTAGCGCACCACTGCCGCCGCAGTCGCGGGCTGGACCGGCACCAGCATGCGGAAGGCGATGCCGTCGTCATAGGCGCGCAGGATGATGTCCATCCGCCTTTTGGCCCCGCCGCGCTCCTGCAGGTGGACGATGCGCTGGTTATACTGGTCGCGCCCCTCGGCCGCCTTGCCGAGGACGATCTTGTAGCGGCTGTCGGCACTGCTCGCCTCGCTGCCGGTGACGGCCATGCCCCAGCCGAGCATGTCGCGATCCAAATCGAGCGCGATCGGCGCGGGAGCGAGGATCAGCTCACCGCGCCGCTGCACCGTGTAGTTGGGCACGCCCTGCCGATCGAGCGCGACCACCATTCGGTTGGCGCCGTCTGGGGATGCCACCTCCAGCGTCTGCCCGGCGGCCGGAGCCGCGATCAGCAGCGCCGCCGTGCCGAGCAGGTGCTTCACGCGTGGCGGGCTTTCAGGATCGGCTCGATCACCGTCGCCATCGCGTCATAGCCGGCCTCGGTGGGATGGACGCCGTCCGAGGCGAGGCCCGGCTTCATCGCGCCCTTCGCGTCGCCCAGCACGGGGGTATAGTCGACCCAGGTCAGCCGCTCGGCCTTGGCATAGTCCCGCAGCCAGGCGTTCATCTCGCGGATCGGGCCGAGCACGTCGAGCCCTTCGCGCCACGGGAAATGGTCTGAGGGCGGCACCGAGGCGAGGATCACGCCGATGCCGTTCGCCTTGGCGATCTGGGTCATCATGCGGAAATTGTCATAGCTCTGCGCGCGCGTCATCGGCCCGGTATTGCCGGCGATGTCGTTGGTGCCCGCCATGATGTGGACGAAGCGCGGCTTGAGGTGGACGACGTCCGCCATCATCCGCAGCACCATCTGCGGCGTGGTCTGGCCGCTGATGCCGCGGCAGACGCGGCCCGTAGTGAAGAAGCCCGGGCGCTTGCCCTTCCAGCCCTCGGTGATCGAATCGCCCATGAAGACCATGTTCACTTTCTCGCCGCTCGCGAGGATGCGGGCATTGTCGGCGGCGTAGCGGCTGAGTTCGGGAAAGTCCTCGTGCAGCAGGCGCTCCTTGCGCTGCTGATAGGTCTCCTGCGTCTGCGCGCGGGCGACGAAGGGCAGCGCAAGTGCGCCGGCGAGCAGCGAACGGCGGCGGAGGGACATCCCGATTCTCCTGGAGTAAGTCTTTGTCGTTGAGGGCCGAGCGTGGCGCAACGTTCTCGGAGCGTCAAACCCCCGCCCGGCCCCTTTCGATCAGTGCAGCGAAGCGCCGCCGCCCGCGCGCACCGGTTTGGCGCGGCCCGCGGCGATCGCGAAGCCGCACAGCACCACGTAGCAGAGCGCCGGCACGACCAGCGCGAAGGCATAGCCGTGCAGATCCGCCACCTTGCCAACGAGCAGCGGCAGCAGCGCGCCGCCGACGATCGCGGTGCACAGCAGGCCCGAGGTGGCCTCCTCGCTGGCGCCCGAACGCTCGAGCGTCAGCGTGAAGATCACCGGGAACATGATCGAGTTGAACAGGCCGATCGACAGCGCGACGAAGCCCGCGGTGACGCCGCCGACGGTGACGACATAGAGGCACATCGCCGCCGCGATCACGGTGAACAGCGCGAGCAGCTTGTCGGCGCGGACGCGGGTGAGCAGCAGCGAGCCGAGCGCACGGCCGACCATCGCGCCGCCCCAGTAGAAGGCGACGGCCTTGCCGGCCTCCTGGAGCGACACGCCGTGGACGCCGTCGCTGCCCATCAGCGTGCCGAGGATCGGTACCCCGAACGGCGCGTCGGACTGGCCCCAGATGCTGTTGTCGTTGAGGAACAGCGCCATCTGGGTGCCGATCGACACTTCGGCACCGACATAGAGGAAGATGCCGAGCGCACCGAACAACGCCCAGCGCGAGGAAAAGGCGTCGAACAGCCCCGAGGTCGTGTTCTGCGCCGGTGCAGCGTCCCGCACGACGCGGCGGCTGAGGAAGAAGAACACGGCGAGCGCGAGGATCAGCCCGCAGATCCACAGATAGGCGGTATCGATGCCCGCCAGCGCCTCGGCACGGACCGCCGGATCGACGACCGCGCCCGACTTCACCTCGACGCCCTTGAGGAACAGATGCGCGCCGAGCAGCGGGCCGAGGAAGGTGCCAAAGGAATTGAAGGTCTGGCTCAGCACCAGCCGGAAATGGCTGCGCTGCGGATCGCCGAGCGCCGCCGCCAGCGGATTGGCGGCGACCTGCAGTACCGTGATGCCGCTCGCCAGCACGAACAGGCCGAGCAGCACCAGCCAGTAATTGGCGAGGTTGGCCGCCGTCAGCATGATCAGGCAGGCGACCGCCATGGTGCAGAGCGCGAGCAGGATCGACGGCACCGCCTTGAGGCGCGAGACCAGCGCGGCCGCCGGCAGCGACACCACGAAATAGGCGAAGAAGAAGGCGAACGCGCTCGCCTGCGCCTGCAAATTGGTGAGCGTGAAGATGCCCTTCACCGCCGCGACGAGCGGGTCGACCAGCGAGGTGATGAACCCCCAGGCGAAGAACAGCGTTGTTACCGCGGCGAATGCCAGCGTGGTGTGCGTCGAACGTGCGGTGGCCAAGCGATCCCTCTCCTGCCCTGGTGGCGTGTGGGCGCGACGCTTCCCGACAACGTTGGCAAAAGTCAAGCTGAGCGGGGGATGGGTTTTCCTTCTCGCATGTTCCTGCGGGCATCGCCTATAGGCCGATGCGTTGATCAACGACGCGGCGAGTGGAGTATTGCGCGTGGACGAAGTGAAGAAGCCGGTGGGGACGAAGTTGGTGCTGACGAAGGGGGTGGCAATAGTGGCGCTGGCGAGCGCGATCGCCTCCCCTGCGATGGCCCAGTTCCGGCTGATTCCGAAGCCCAAGCCCAGCCCGACTCCCGTCACGCAGCCGACGGCAACCCCCGCAAGCCAGGTGCAGACCCAGGCGCCCGCGCGAACGCAGACGCCGCGACCGGCAGCAACCGCCGCCCCGCGCACCCCGCAGTCGCAGACCCCGCGCGCACCGCAGGGCCAGACCCCGGCGGTGCAGACGCCCCGCCCGACGCTCGCGCCGCCCCAGGTGCAGCCGACGCCGCTCGCCCCCGCGCCGCTGGTCGCGGCCACCCCGCTGCCGACGCTGAGCGGCAAGCAGATCGCGGAACTCCGCCAATTGCTCACCGATGCCGGCCTGTCGCAGGGCCTGCGCCGCATGACCAGCACGGTTACCCTGCCCAATGACAGCGACGGCATGGCGCGCGCCGCGCTCGATTATGCCCGCGCCGTCCATTCCGGCCGACTCGATTCCAGCGACTTCATCAACGACTGGGGCCTGCGCCCCGCCCCGTTCGACCCCGCCCCCGGCTTCGCCGATGCGGTGAAGCGCGACCGCCTCGCCGCCTGGATCCGCTCGCTGCCCCCGCCCTATGCGGGCTATGACGGGCTGGAGAAGGGCCTGGTCGCCTATCGCGGGATCCTCACCTCGGGCGGCTGGCCCAAGCTCGCGCCGGGGCCGGATCTCGCCAAGGGCGCCAGCGGCGCGCGGGTGAAGGCGCTGCGCAAGCGGCTCGCGGTCGAGGACAAGCAGGTCTCGGCCAGCGGCGACGTGTTCGACCAGGATCTGCAGGAGGCCGTGCTCCGCGCCCAGCGCCGCTACGGCCTGCGCCCGACCGGCGTCGTCTCCACCGGCACGCTCGCCGCGCTCAACGTGCCGGTCGAGGCACGCGTCCGCCAGATCATGGCGAACATGGAGCGCTGGCGCTGGCTGCCGCAGACGCTCCCGGCCAAGCGCATCCAGGTGAACATCGCCGCGGCGGTGATGACCGTGTTCGAGGGCGACAGCCCAATCGCCTCGATGAAGGCGGTCACCGGCCGCCCGGGCAACGAAACGCCGATGCTCCAGTCGCGCATCCACTCGATCGTGCTAAACCCGCCGTGGAACGTGCCGAGCGGCATCGCGGCGAAGGAGCTGTGGCCGAAGGGCGAGGCCTATCTGAAGGCGCATGGCTATCGCGTGATCGGCACCGGGCCGGATCGCCGCCTGCAGCAGGAATCGGGTCCGCGCAGTGCGCTCGGCCGCTACAAGTTCGACTTCGACAATCCCTATGCCGTGTATCTGCACGACACCCCGGTCCAGTCGGGCTTCAACAGCTATAGCCGGCTGGACAGCCATGGCTGCGTCCGGCTGGAGAAGCCCGGTCCGCTCGCCGAGCTGCTGCTCAAGAACGATCCGGAATGGCAGCCCGAGGCGATCGCCGCGCAGCTGGAAGGCACCAAGACCGTCCGCGTCCGCCTTGCCGATGCCGACCAGGTCGCGGTCTATCTGCTCTACTGGACCGCGTTTGCGAGCGGCGACGGCACGATGAACTTCCGCGACGATCCCTATAACTGGGACAAGCTGCTCGCCGAGAAGATCGAATCGCGTGCGGCCGTCAGCGTCGCCACCGCCTCCTGAACCTGAACGCCAAGGAAATACCCATGAAGCTGCGCACTTTCGCGATCCTGGCCGGCGCCGGCCTCACCCTCGCCGCTTGCGGGAGCAAGGACGAGGCTCCGAGCGCGCCCGACGCCAACGTCACCGAGATCACCGTGCCGGAAACCCCGGCCGACGTGAACGTCTCGACCCAGGAGCCCGCGGCGGCCGAGCCGGTCAACGCCGCGCCGGTTCCCGAAGCGACGCCGACCGAGAAGCCCAAGCCGTTCAGCGACCGCGAGCAGACCGAGTCGGACGCAGCCGCCACCGGCATGACGTCGCGCATCGATCGCAACGCCGACAGCGAGAACCAGGAAAAGAAGCAGCAGTAAGCGGGGAAGACGGCGCGTCCCGCGCTTAGCGGGCGCGCCCCTCGTTGAGCGCGGAACGGCCCTGGCTCACCCGGGCCAGCAGCAGCTCGAGATGCTCGAGCGAATAGCCCGAGGCATGGAAGGCGGCGATTTCCTGCTTCGGCAGCGCATAGCCCTTGTGCCAGGCGAGCACGGCGATGCGGCGCAGCGCCTCCAGCTTCGAGTCGGCCAGGCGCGGGCTCGCGCGATCGCCGCCGAAGAAGATCGCCAGGAAACGTGCCCAGCGGCTCGGCGCCTGGAGCGAGGACAGCCGATCGCGCTGGGCAATGGCGACCACCTGCCATTCCAGCGGCGTCAGCGCCGCAACTGCCTGCGTCGTGCCGGGCTGACGGTCGAAGCCGGAAAGATCGAGGTACGCCATTGCCTGCACTCCCTACACGCAGCGGATGCAGGCCTCCCCGTGGCGACGCCGTGAGGCATCGCCGGCCGTTCCGCAAAAATCGGTTCCACCTTGACCCCGCTGCGAAACTGCCGGGGACGCCCCCATCGTTCCGCCGCGAGAACTACCGGTATATCCCGGCTCCCTGAACCCACGCTGTCAAATGCAGGTGGGTCGTTTCGGTATGCGCATCCGTCTACGCCCGTGCGCCGTAACGTCAAGCTAAAATCGTACTACACAGTACTACAATTAACACAATCACGCGGCTGTTGCCGTTTTGCCGCAGCGCAGCGGGTCCCCGGGCATGATGCGGAGATGAACCTGCGCCTACGAACCGGTTCAGGCTGCGGACGCTTCGAATCGCCTAGTCCTTTGCCATCGAAACGAGAAAGGACACACGGATGAAACTGGTTCAATGGATCGCCGCTGCCGGCTTCGTCGCCACCGGTCTGGTGGGCGCCACCGCCGCCCAGGCACAGGATTGGCGCTACCGCGACCATCACGAGCGCCGCTGGGATCGCCACGACCGCGGTGATCGCCATCGCGGGTGGGATCGCGGCCGCCATCATGGCTGGGACCGCGGCGGCTATGGCTATCGCAGCCGCACCGTCTGCTGGAACGAATGGCACCACGGCCGCCGCACCGAAGTCTGCCGTCGCCGCTGACGGCTCAAGGAGCGCCCGCAGGAGGAGGCGGGCGCTCCGGATCCTCGACCAGCGGCAGCATCAGCACGAAGCGCGCGCCCATGCCGGGCGCGCTGTCGACGATCAGGTCGCCGCCCATCGCCCGCGCAAGCCGCCGCGCGATGTAGAGCCCCAGCCCGCTGCCGCCCGGCTCGG
Organism: Sphingomonas sp. NFR04; assembly: GCF_900114095.1. Classification (GTDB taxonomy): domain Bacteria; phylum Pseudomonadota; class Alphaproteobacteria; order Sphingomonadales; family Sphingomonadaceae; genus Sphingomonas. Next base: position 682,024 of record NZ_FORV01000002.1, read on the forward strand.
CCGGATCGACCCGGGCGAACTTCTCGAAGATGCGCGCCTGGTCGTCGAGCGCGATGCCCTTGCCCTGGTCCGCGACGATCACGCAGCCCATCCCGCCTTCGCTTTCGAGCCGGATCCACACCGCCGCACCGCGCGGGCTGTAGCGCAGCGCATTGCCGATCAGGTTGACCAGCACCTGCAGCGCCCGGCGGAACTCGCCGCGCACCCGCAGCTCCATATCGGGCCCGGGCCGATCGATGCGGACCCCCGCCTCGCCCGCGCGCATCGCCAGCAGCCCCGCCGCGCGCCGGGCGACATCGGCCAGGTCGATCGTCGACCGCGTTGTCGCGAAATCTTCCCGCTCGATCGCCTGGAGGTCGACCAGATCCTCGACCAGCGCGAGCAGGTGTCGCCCGGCGCTGGCGATATCCCCCGCATAACCGGCATAATCGCCGCGGATCGGCCCCTCGCCCTGCGCGCCGATCGCATCGGCATTGGCGATGATCCGCGCGAGCGGCCCCCGCAACGCGCGTTCCAGCCGCTTGCCGAAGGCGCGCGGGAACCCGCTCCCGGTGACCGGCGGCGCAGGCCGCGGCGAGTCGGCGCCCTCCCCGTCCAGCATCCGCGCCGCGCCGATGAACCCGGCGAAGCGGCCGAGCGGGTCGTGTCGCGGCGTCGCGGCGAGCCGTACCATCCGTCCGGTCCCGCGCACCTCGGCGCGCTGGCCGTCGAACCGCGCCTGGGCCGATACTGCGGAGAGGATCGGCAATTGCCCGGCATCGTCCTGCGCCAGCGCGAAAAGACGCGTCAGCGGCTGGCCGAGCATGTCGCGAATGTCGAAGCCGTGGCGCTGGCCCGCCTCGGGCGAGAGGAAGGTCAGCCGCAGTGCGCTGTCGGTTTCCCATAGCCAGTCGCCGGCGGCGCGGAGGAAGTCGCCGTCGCGCGCGGGATCGCCTGCTGGACGCCAAGCCGGGCGCGCGCGCCAGCCGCTGACCTCCAGCCGCACGCCCCCGCGATCGGGGCCGGCGCGCACCCACAGGTCGATCTCCTCCTCGCCATCCGCCGCGACGACGCTGCGCGAGATGGAGATGCCCAGCCGATGGGCGAGCTGCGCGATCGCGGCCACGCCCGGCAAGGCCAGCGGTTCGCCGATCCCGCCGCCGGCGCGATCGTTGAGCGCGCGCAGCCGGGGTTCGGCGTCGATCAGTCGCCCGCTGGCATCCAGCCGCGCCACCGCAAGCGGCACCACGGGATCGAGCGAGGGGATCGCGATCACCGCGCGCGTATCCCGCGCAGCGCGGCACGGGCCTCGCGATAACCGGCGGGAAGCCGCAGTTCGGCGAGCAGGTCGCGCGCCTTGGCGATCTCGATCGCCGCCAGCATGTCGACCGTATCCGCCAGTGCGGCAAGGTCGCGGCGGGGATCGGCGTCGCTGAGCAGGAAGCAGAGTTCGGCGATGGCTTCCCTCGGGACGTCGAGCGCGTGCAGCACCAGCAACAGCCGCTCGGCACCGGGATCGAGCAGCAGCGCACGGGCATCGGCGAAGGCGATGTCGCCTGCCCGCGCAAGCAGCGCCAGGAACAGCGGCAGATGGCGATCGCGCAGCGCCTCCAGCAACACCCGGGCGTGTTCGCGCGGCTCGGGCGCGATCGCGGCGGCGAGGCGCAGCGCCACCGCTTCCACCTCCTCCTCGGCGCAGCGCTCGGCCAGCGCGCATTCGGCGGCGACGGCAGCGCACAGCGCTTCGTCCAGTGCCACGCCCGCCAGAGTTCCTGCTTGCTCGCGCATGGCGGATGCAACCCACCAAAGCAGCCGGCGGTGCAAGGTTAACGGCAGCCGCCAACGTCCCGCTTCAGGACTCCGCGCGCGGCTTTCGGCGAGCAGCAGCGCCCGCGCCGCCTCCGACAGCTCGGGCGCCGGATGCTCGGCCAGGCGGTTGAGCAGGCTCGGTCGTGCCGAATGGTCGGCGGCGCGATGTGGCAGGCCGGCCGCGAGCTGGTCGAGCCGTATGCGGGCGAGCAGTTCGTGCACCAGCGCGGGATCTGCCGCCAGTTCGGCGGCGTGGAGCAGCGGTAGCGTCGGGCCGATGCCGGGAAAGCCCTCCGGCACCACCGCGCGGCGCAGGCTGGCCTCGATCGCGGCGACGATCTGATCGAGCGCGATCCGCATCGCGGCGCGCGTGCGCTCGTCGAGCCGCAGGCTTTCGGGGATCGCCAGGTCGCGCGCGGTCGCCGCGCCGAGCGCGCGTTCGTGCGCCGCCGCTGCCGCTGCGCGTGCCAGCAGATCCTGGGCGTCGATGGCCGGGCCACCACGCGGTTCGGGAGCGCCCTGCGCCATGTATCAGCTACATAGCGGCACGAGCTTAATCGGAGGCTAAGACTTGCCGCGCAGGCTTTCGATCGCCGCGGTCAATGTCGCGAAGGCATAGACCGACACCGCCGCCAGCCCCAATGTCGCATGGCCGACCAGCGCGAAGGGGGTGAAGACGAGCATCTGCGCCGCGGCATTTGCCCACCAGCGTCGGCGCGGCACCGGCACGCGTTCGGCGAGCAATTGCAGCCCCACGCCGCCCGCCGCGAGCAGCAGCGGCGTCGCATTGCCGATCGCGCGGAACTCGCGCCAGCCGCCCGCCGCGAGCAGCAGCATGAACAGGCCGAGGATCGCGACTTCGATCTGGCGTGCGCGGGGCTCCTCGCCGCGCAGCGCCGCGTGCGAGGCGGCGGTGGCAAAGGCGAGGGTCGCGAGCAGCGCGACCAGCGCGCCGATCCCTTCCCAGCCCGCCAGCACGGTGAGCAAGGCGGCGACCGACACGACCCCGCCGAGCGCCAGCGGCGCCCAATCGGGAATGTTGCGCGCCATCATCTGCGGCAGCACGAGCCGCGCGGCGCGGCTGAACACCCAGCGATCGGCCCAGAGCGTGCGGCGGTCGCTCAGCGCCACCAGCACCGCGTCGTTGCGCGCGGCCAGCCCCTCGCCGCTCCGTTCCACCGCATGGCCGGCGCGCGCCCAGCCCGGCGCCAGCGGCACCTGCAGCGCGCCCGATTGTGCCGCGACGCGGAGCAGCGCCGACTGGAAATCGTAGTCCTCCGGCATGTTGGCGATATGGGCGAGATGCCGCGTCTCGATCCGGGCGATGCCCGCCCAGCAGTGCCGCATGTCGAGCCGCTCGATCGCGGCCGGCGATTCGGAATCGTCGGTCACCAGCAGCGCGGCGTGCGGCTCGGCGGCCATCCGCTCCATCACCGGATCGATGGTGACCAGTCCGTCGGCCAGCACCAGCACGTCGGCGTCGCGCAGCACCTTCTCGGCGGCTTCCTCGGCCGAGCGGACGATGTCCACCTTGAGCCGTCCGCGCCCTGCCCGCTCGATCGCGCCGAGAAACTGCGGGGTCACCTTGCCCACCGCGACCAGCACCTGCTCGGCACCGATGCCCGCGAGGAGGCGGATTTGATATTCGAGCAGCGTCATCCCGCCGAACGGCAGGCTGGCGACCAGCGTGCCGGGGCGATCCTGCGCCTCCTCTACCGCGAAGATCAGGCCGCAGAGCGCGCGTTCGGGTGCCACCATCATGCCCTCCATCAGTAGAGCAGATGCGGCTGGCGTGCCGCGATCCAGGCCGCTTCGTCGGGCAGCGTCAGCGCGTCGAGATCGGCGGGGGTGGCGCCCGCGTCGTCTACCCATTCGCGCAGGCCCGGTCCGCCGTTGATCACGTCGATCGCCAGCTTGTCGAACACATATTCGTACGGGAAGTCGCGCCACAAGTCGTAGTCAGGATACAGAGCGCGGATCGCCTTGAACGCCAGCGCCTGGACCCGCCAGGGGCGGAATGCCTGGTGGTCATAGGCCGGCCCCTCGGCATGGAGGAACACGCCCGCGCAGAGCTGGCCGACATGCTTGTGGAAGGTCGGCTGGAACCACATGTCGCGCAGGGTGCAGCCGGCGAGCCATGCGGGCGCGAGGCGCTGCATCTCGGCAATCACCGCGCGGGCATCGATGTCCGGCGCGCCGAACAGTTCGAGCGGGCGCGTGGTGCCGCGGCCCTCGGAAAGCGTCGTGCCCTCCAGCATCACCGTGCCGGCATAGGCGCGTGCCATGTTGACGTTGGCGGCATTGGGGCTCGGATTGATCCAGGGACGCTCCATCGGCCAGCCGAAGCCGGGTGCCGCCTCGGGCTCCCAGCCCTGCATCGCCACGACGCGATACTCCACGTCGAGCGCATAATGCGCGATGAACCAGTGCCCGAGCTCGCCCAGCGTCATGCCGTGGCGCATCGGCATCGGCCCGGCGCCGACGAAGCTCTCCCAGCCCGGCAGCAGCGTCAGCCCCTCGACCGGGCGGCCGGCGGGATTGGGACGATCGAGCACCCACACCGCCTTGCCGTGCTTCGCCGCGGCTTCGAGCACGTAGAGCAAGGTCGTCACGAAGGTGTAGATCCGGCAGCCGACATCCTGCAGGTCGACCAGCATCACGTCGAACGTGTCCATCGAGGCGTCGGTGGGCCGGCGCACCTCGCCGTACAGGCTGAACACCGGCACGCCGTAGCGCGGATCGGTGAAGTCCGGCGACTCCAACATATTGTCCTGCAGGTCGCCGCGGACGCCGTGCTGGGGGCCGAACACCGCCGAGATGTTGACCCCTGCCGCGACCAGCGCGTCGAGGCTGTGGGTGAGGTCGGCGGTGACCGAGGCAGGATGGGCGAGCAGCGCCACGCGCTTGCCCTGCAGGGCCGCGCGCAGGTCGGGTTCGGCGAGGAGGCGATCGATTCCGAAGAGCATGTCAGTCTGCTGGCGGCAGTTGGGCGACAAAGCAATCGGGATCGTGGAAATCCGGCGCATCGCCGCCATGACGCAACGCCCAATAGGATTTGGTGCCGTCCGTCTCCTCGATCACCGCAGTGATGCCGAGGCGGAGCGGGCCGGTGCCGATGCCGGGCAGGTGGACGGAAAGGACGGTGGTGTCGCCCTGCTGCGTCAATCGGATCGGCGGAGGCACCGGCAGGGCGAGCGGCGCCATGCCTTCGCGGCGCGCGCTGAAGCCATACGCCGCCCATTGCCGCGACGGCGCGAAATTGAACTCACGATAGCCGCCGTCCGCATCTGCCACGAAGAGTTCGAGGCAGGTCGTCTTCCAGAGCCCGTCCGTTTGCGCTGGCGGCGCAGGGCTAGGCAGCAGCAGCGCGCCCGGCGCACCTGCGATCGTGTAGCGCAGATCCAGCGCGGTACCGAGGCGCCGCAGGGTGCAGGCCACGGACACGATCGAGCGCGGCGGTGTTGTCGGGTGGGGCAGCAACAGAACGTCCATGGCCCAGCCTAGCGCGGGAACACCGCCGGTGTCAGCCGCCTCGCTTGGGAACTGCGGGCACGGAAGCGGTGGTCGGGCGGCCGAGGTTGTACTGCACATCCCACGACTCGGCGGGATCGGACACGGGAACCATCCCTTCCGGAACGCCTCGCGTCGGGCCGGAGCCGTGCTTCCCGCACCCGTCCTGCTGGCAGGTCCACACCTCGCCGCCGTCACCGACTGCGTTGATCGTCACGGTCTGGTCGCGGGGCAAAAAGGACGCAGCGGGCACGAGGTCGAACCCTTCGCGCTTCTGGCGCATCGCATGCAGGTTGCCCACCAGCACGAGCACCAGACCGTTCGGCGCCGGCACCGCATGCTGCCACGCCTGCGCCATCCCGGCGTCCCGGCTCTTGCCGCCGGCGACATCGGCCGCGTCCGAAGCGACCACAGCCTGGATCCGGCCAGCCTGCTTCAGCCGACGCAATTGTTCGAACAGCCGCAGAAATGCGACACTGCTGCGGCCATCCTGAAAATCGCGATGCCAGAAGGGCATGGCGAGCAGTGCCCTGCGGGCCGCCGCGGAACCGTCCGATTGCAGCCAGGCATCGATCACGGGCTGGGTGTCCGCATCATATTCCAGTGCGACGGTGACCGGCCGCCCGCTCTCGGCTGCCAGGCAGGCAAGGTTGGCAAGCGCGTCCGGCGTCTCGTTGGTCCCGTGCACTTCGCCGACGACGACATATCGCGTGGAGGGCGCCCAAAGGCGATCGGCACCGGGCACCGGATGGCAATCGGCCACGCCGAGGAAGAGGAACGGCAGCAGGAAAGACGTGATCATATAACGTACCCCCCGATATGCCGAAGCTATGCCTTTCATGCCGTGCCCGCAACGCACTTGTCGCAGTGCGCCTGGCGCCACGGTAGCGCAACGAAACCGTCCTAAGGCGGCAGCCATGAAGTTCCTCCACACCTTCCACCTCGCCGCCTATTGCGACACGCTGCTCAGCTATGTGCTGGCACTGATCCTCGGCGCCGCGATCGGCGCGGAGCGGCAGTTCCGCCAGCGCACCGCGGGGCTGCGCACCAATGCGCTGGTGGCACTCGGCTCGGCGGCGTTCGTCGATCTGGCGCAGCGCATCGCCGGCGATCTCGAGGCGGTGCGGGTGATCTCCTATGTCGTCTCCGGCATCGGCTTTCTCGGCGCGGGCGTGATCATGAAGGAGGGGATGAACGTCCGCGGGCTCAACACCGCGGCGACCTTGTGGTGCTCGGCGGCGGTCGGCGCCTGCGCGGGCAGCGACATGGCGGCCGAGGCGGCGACGCTCGCGATCTTCGTGATCGCCGGCAACACGCTGCTGCGGCCCATCGTCAACGCGATCAACCGGGTGCCGCTCGCCGGCGGCCAGGTGGAGGCCCAGTATTTCGTCACGCTCACCACCGTGCCGGCCGAGGTCGACCGGCTGCGCGACCTGCTTACCGATCACCTGGAGCTGATGCGCTATCCCGTCGCCGAGATCGAGACGATCGAACGCCCCGACGACCGCATCGAGCTGCGCGCCCGCCTCGTCTCCACCGCCGCGCTGGATGCCGAGCTCGACAGCATCATCGCGCATCTCTCCAAGCGCCACGACGTGCAGCACGCCAGCTGGGAGCTGCAGACCCAGGACTGAGCGCACGGGGATGACGCGGGGGCCCGCTTTGGCTATGCGCGCTCGCACCATGACCGAATACAGCTCCGATCTGCTCCGCCTGCTCGCCTCGCGCGGGTATATCCACCAGGTGACCGACGCCGAGGGCCTCGACGCGCTCGCCGCCAAGCAGATCGTGCCCGGCTATATCGGCTTCGATCCCACCGCGCCCTCGCTCCATGTCGGCAGCCTTGTGCAGATCATGCTGCTCCGCCGCCTCCAGCAGGCGGGGCACAAGCCGATCGTGCTGATGGGCGGCGGCACCGGCAAGATCGGCGACCCGAGCTTCAAGGACGAAGCCCGCAAGATGCTGACTCTCGACACGATCAGCAGCAACATCGCCTCGATCAAGACCGTGTTCGAGAATTTCCTGACCTTCGGCGACGGCCCCAGCGACGCGGTGATGGTCGACAATGCCGACTGGCTCGACAAGCTCGAATACATCCCCTTCCTGCGCGACATCGGACGGCATTTCTCGATCAACCGGATGCTGAGCTTCGACTCGGTCAAGCTGCGGCTCGATCGCGAGCAGTCGCTGAGCTTCCTCGAATTCAACTACATGATCCTCCAGGGCTATGACTTCCTGGAGCTGTCGCGCCGCGCGGGCTGCCGGCTGCAGATGGGCGGATCGGACCAGTGGGGCAACATCGTCAACGGCATCGAGCTGTCGCGCCGCGTCGACGGCACCGAGGTCTACGGCGTCACCACCCCGCTGATCACCACGGCGGACGGCGGCAAGATGGGCAAGACCATGTCCGGCGCGGTGTGGCTCAACCCGGACCAGCTGCCGCACTATGATTACTGGCAGTTCTGGCGGAACACCGACGATCGCGACGTCGGCCGCTTCCTGCGCTTGTTCACCGACCTGCCGCTCGACGAGATCGCCCGGCTCGAAGCGCTGGAAGGCGCCGAGATCAACGAGGCGAAGAAGATCCTCGCCAACGAAGCCACCGCCATGTGCCGCGGCCGCGCCGCAGCCGAGGAAGCCGCCGAGACCGCGCGCAAGACCTTCGAGGAAGGCGCCGCGGGCGGTGCGCTGCCGACACTGGCGGTCAGCGGCGGCAGCATCAGCGTGGTCGATGCGCTGGTCGGCCTGGGCTTCTGCGCGTCGAAGGGCGAGGCACGGCGTCTGATCAAGGGCGGCGGTGCGCGTGTCGAGGGCGAGAAGATCGACGACGAGGCGGCGACGATCGCGGTTTCGGGCGAGGTGCGCCTCTCGGCCGGCAAGAAGCATCACGGGCTGCTGACGCCGCAGGGCTGAGCCAGCGGCTCGGAAGAGCTTCCGCCCTCTCCACATGCGTCATCCCGGCGAAAGCCGGGATCCAGTCGCCCCTCGCTATCAGCAGGAACGGCGACGAAGACCGCAATGGATCTCGGCTTCCGCCGGGATGACGGAGTGAGCGCGCTCGGCAAGCTGCTGCCATCGCAGCTGGCGTCAGCCCGGTTAACCACCCTCGTTGGTCACTCGTTCACTGATCCAAGTTACCGTTTCCGCGGTCCTCCAGTGTGTGAAGAGGGGCGTGTGAGCGTAACGGGTGCCAAGCTGGCGAGCGCCGACGATCGTCTGGTGCATCGCGACGAAGTCGAACACCGCACCCGTGCGGTGGGCCCGGACGCGCGTCCCGTCGCCTTCCTGATCGTCAACGTCTCGCCGCAGGGGCTGATGGCGCGCTGCGAGGCGCCGTTCGAAGCCGGCGATCTGCTCCGCATCCAGCTGCCCGTCGTCGGCGAAATCGGCGCGGAGGTCCGCTGGGCATTGGGCGGGCGGGTCGGCTGCCAGTTCCTCCAGCCGATCGCCTCCGCCGACTATGTGCCCCTCGTCGCGGCGCTGCGCACCCGCTGATCAGCCGGCGCGCAGCAACCCGACTGCCGCATCGCGCTCGAACAGGTAGAGCGCCACCCGCGCCGCCTGCCCCCGCTCGCCCTTCAGCCCGCCGTCGCGGTCGACCAGCAGCCGCGCGTCGCCATTGGCCGCGGGCAGCAATGCGCCGAGCATGTCCGGCTCGGCCAGCCGGAACTGCATGTCGCCCGATTGCCGCGTGCCGAGCAGCTCGCCCGCGCCGCGCAGCCGCAGATCCTCCTCGGCGATGCGGAAGCCGTCATTGCTCTCGCGCATCAGCGCCAGCCGCGCCCGCGCAGTCTCGCTCAGATGGTTGCCGCGCAGCAGCACGCACACCGAACGCCCCCCGCCCCGCCCGACGCGGCCGCGCAGCTGGTGCAGCTGGGCGAGGCCGAAGCGATCGGCATGCTCGATCACGATCAGCGTGGCGTTGGGCACATCGACGCCGACCTCGATCACCGTGGTGGCGACCAGCACGCCGAGCTCGCCCGCCGAGAAGCGCGCCATCACCGCGTCCTTCTCCGGCCCCTTCATCCGGCCATGGATCAGCCCGACCTTGTCGCCGAAATGCGCCTGCAGCTCGGCCGCACGCGCCTCGGCGGCCGCCAGGTCGCTCTTCTCGCTCTCCTCGACCAGCGGGCACACCCAATAGGCCTGCCCGCCCCCCGCGAGGTGCCGCCCCAGCCCGCCGACGACTTCACCCAGCCGCTCTTCCGAGATCACGCTCGTTTCGATCGGCTGGCGGCCCGGCGGCATCTCGTCGAGCCGGCTGACGTCCATCTCACCATATTGGGCGAGCGTCAGCGTCCGAGGGATCGGCGTCGCGGTCATCACCAGCAGATGCGGCGGGCGTTCCGCTTTCGCCTGCAGCATCATCCGCTGCGCGACGCCAAAGCGATGCTGCTCGTCGACCACTACCAGCCCGAGATCGCGATAGGTCACGCCCTCCTGGAAGATCGCATGGGTGCCGATCAGGATGTCGATCTCGCCGGCGGCGAGCCCCATCAGTGTCGCCTCGCGCGCCTTGCCCTTGTCGCGACCGGTGAGGATGGCGACGTTGACGCCGATCGGCCCGAGCGTGCGGCTGAGCGTCTCGTAATGCTGCCGCGCGAGGATTTCGGTTGGCGCGAGCAGCGCGCCCTGTGCGCCGGCCTCCGCCGCGATCAGCAGCGCCATCGTCGCGACCAGCGTCTTGCCCGAGCCGACATCGCCCTGCAGCATCCGCAACATCGGCTGGGTCTGCGCCATGTCGCCTTCGATCTCGGCGATGGTGCGGCTCTGCGCGCCGGTGGGGGCATAGGGCAGCTTCAGCTTGTCGCGCAGGCGCCCGTCGCCGGCCAGCGGACGCCCGCGCTTCGCCCGCGCCTCGCCGCGCACCAGCAGCAGCGCGAGCTGGTTGGCGAACACCTCGTCATAGGCGAGCCGTTCCCGCGCCTTGGCATCGGCCGGATCGGCATGGATACGCGCGATCGCCTCGCGCCAGTCGGGCCAGCCTTTCTGCGCCTTTAGGCTCGGCTCGATCCATTCGGGGAGTTCGGGCGCACGCTCGATCGCCTGCGCGGCCAGCGCCGCGATGCGCTTGGAGGTGATGCCTTCCGAACAGGGATAGATCGCCTCGCGCCCGCCAACGCTCTCCACCTGGTCGAGCGGCAGGACATGGTCCGGATGGACCATCTGCAGCTCCTGGCCATAATGTTCGAGCTTGCCCGAGACCCAGCGCGGCTCATTGAGCGGCAGCAGCTTCTTGGCCCAGCCCGAGCTGCCGCCGAAATAGACGAGGGAGACGTGGTTGCCCTTGGCGTCGACCGCCTGCACCCGCGCCGGCGAGCGCGCTCCGCCGCCGAAGCGATACTGCACGGGCGTGAGCGTGATCGCGATCACCTTGCCCGAATCGGCCATGTCGAGTTCGTCGCGCGGGATTCGATCGACGAATCCGGTCGGCAGGTGGAAGGCGATATCGACCACCCGCGCCAGCCCCAGCTTTTCCATCGGCTTGGCCAGCGCCGGGCCGATGCCCTTCAGCGCAGTGACTTCGGCGAACAGCGGGTTGAGAAGCTCGGGACGCATCGCCCCGCCCTATCGTGCGGCGGGGCGGCTGACAAATGGCGCTGCACCGGTCGCAGCGCCCTTGCCGTGGTTCAGGCGTTGAGGAAGATCGGGCTGTGGCTGGCGAGCGCGGCCTCGATCGCCTTCACGACTTCCGGCACCGAGGAACCGATCACGACTTCATGATCCTTGCCGAACGAGATGACGCCGACATCCTCGCCCGCCATGTTGATCGTGGTGACCGTGCGTACCGCCGCGATGTTGACGATCATCGGCTCGCCATTGATCGCCTTCAGCATCACGAAACGCAGCTTGTTGGTCAAAGTGTCGCTCATCCTACCCTAGCCTTTACCCCAAAGAGACGCCCACCCTAGCCCGCGTCGGTTAACAAGCCTTCCACGTCTCTACCCGGAAGACCACGCTGGCCTTTCGGCGGCGGCATCCCTATCTGCCGGGCTCGAGATCAACCCCGTGTCGGCCGCGCCCTGGCGTGCAGCCGTCCGCCTGCCGTTGGGAAAGCCCGTCATGGATCGAGAAACCCGCCTCAAGCGCCTCCGCTTCCGCAGCTGGCACCGCGGCACGAAGGAAGCCGACCTGCTGATCGGCGGCTTCTTCGACCAGCATGGCGAGCGCTGGAGCGACGACGAAATCACGCTGTTCGAGACGCTGCTCGAAGAGCAGGATGTCGACATCATGGCCTGGGCGATGGGAACCGACACCGCCCCGGAGCGCTACCGGGGCACGATTCTGGATGCGCTGAAGACGCTGAACTACGTGCCTATTTCCGAGTGAAATTGACCTGACGGTTCACCCTCACCCTTCCGGCGCTTCGCGCCTCCCTCCCTCTCCCAAAGGGAGAGGGATTTAGTCCCCTCTCCCAAAGGGAGAGGGAGGGGACCCGCCGCCGGAGGCGGTGGGGAGGGTGAGGATGGCCGAACCGCTTATCGACGCGAGACCCCATGCCCGACCTGAAGACGATCCTTTCCGCCAAGCATCCGCTGACGCTCGCCGGCGTGCCGAGCGGCTTCCTCCCCTGGATGCTCGCCGATGTCGCCCGCGCCAGCCGGATGGCGGTGTTCGTCGCCGCCGACGAGGCGGGCATGCGCGCGGTGGCCAGCACCGCGACCTTCTTCGCGCCGGAACTGGAGGTCCTCTCCTACCCGGCCTGGGACTGCCTGCCCTATGACCGCGCCAGCCCGACGCTGCGGGTGATGGCCGAGCGGCTGGCCACCCTCCACGCGCTCCAGGGCAAGAGCGAGAAGCCCCGTCTCCTCGTCACCACGGTCAATGCCGCGACCCAGCGTACGCTCACCCCGTTCCGCATCCGCCAGCTGGTCGCGCGACTCGCCCCCGGCGAGCGGATCGGGCTCGATAAGCTCGCCTCGCTGCTCCAGGCGAACGGCTATGTCCGCGTCGAAACGGTAAACGATCATGGCGAGTTCGCCGTGCGCGGCGGCCTGGTCGACCTGTTCCCCAGCGGCGCCCAGCAGGCGCTGCGGCTCGATTTCTTCGGCGACGAGATCGAAAGCGTCCGCACCTTCGATCCGCAGGACCAGCGCACCACCGGCCGCGTTGACGGCTTCACCCTGCTGCCCGCCAGCGAGGCGCTGCTCGACGAGGAGAGCATCAAGCGGTTCCGCAGCGGCTATCGCGATCGCTTCGGTGCCACCGCGACCGGCGACCCGCTCTACCAGGCGATCAGCGAGGGCCGCCGCCTTGCGGGCATGGAGCATTGGCTGCCGCTGTTCGAGGAGCGGCTGGAGACGCTGTTCGACCATCTGCCCGATCATAGCGTGATCGTCCGCGACAGCGGCACGCCGGCTGCCGCCGAGCAGCGCTTCGAGGCGATCAAGGACTATCAGGAAAACCGCATCCGGGCGCAGTCGGCCGATCCGGGCAGCTATCGCCCGCTCAAGGCCGGCGACCTCTATCTGCTCGCCAAGGAATGGCAGGCGCAGGTCGATGCGCAGCCGATGCACGTGGCGACGTCTTTCCACGAGCCCGAATCCGCTAGCGTCGTCGAGTTCGGCGTCGACGGCCCGCGCGACTTTGCGCCCGAGCGCGCGGCGGCCAGCAACGTCTATGAGGCGGTGGTCGCGCACCTCAAGGCGCTCCGCAGCCAGGGCAAGAAGCCCGTGCTCGCCAGCTACTCGGTCGGCGCGCGCGAGCGGCTGAAGGGGCTGCTGGAGGATCACGGCCTCACCGGCGCGGTACCGGTCGATGGCTGGCAGCCGGCGCTCGGCGTCGCCAACCCGAACGGCAGCGGGCTGCAGGTCGCGCTGCTGGTGCTGCCGCTCGACCATGGCTTCACCACGCCCGACGTGGCGGTGCTCACCGAGCAGGACATGCTCGGCGACCGCCTCGTCCGCCGCGCCAAGCGCCGCAAGAATACCGACGCCTTCCTCCAGGAACTGGCGACGCTGTCCCCCGGCGATCTCGTCGTCCATCTCGACCACGGCATCGGCCGCTATGAGGGGCTGACCCAGATCCCGGTGCAGAAGGCGCCGCACGATTGCGTCGCGCTCGAATATGCCGGCGGCGACAAGCTCTACGTGCCCGTCGAGAATCTCGAAGTACTGAGCCGCTACGGCTCGGGCGAGGAAGGCGCTGCGCTCGACCGGCTGGGCGGCGAGGCCTGGCAGCGCCGCAAGGCGCGGATGAAGGAGCGGATCCGCGAGATCGCGGGCGAGCTGATCGCCACCGCGGCCCTGCGCGCCACCCGCGGCGCCGAGATCGCCGAGCCCGATCATGGCGGCTACCCCGCCTTTGTCGACCGCTTCCCCTTCGAGGAGACCGACGACCAGGATCGCGCGATCGGCGACGTGCTGGGCGACCTGGCCGCCGGGCGGCCGATGGACCGGCTCGTCGTCGGCGATGTCGGCTTCGGCAAGACCGAGGTCGCGCTGCGCGCCGCCTTCGTCGCGGCGATGGCCGGCATGCAGGTAGCGGTGGTCTGCCCCACCACGTTGCTCGCCCGCCAGCATTACAACAACTTCAAGACGCGCTTCGAAGGCTTCCCGCTGGAGATCGGGCGCCTCTCGCGTCTGGTCACCGCGGGCGAGACCAAGAAGGTGAAGGACGGGCTTGCCGCGGGCACGATCGACATCGTCGTCGGCACCCATGCGGTGCTGGCGAAGAATATCGACTTCAAGCGGCTCGGCCTCGTCATCGTCGACGAGGAGCAGCGCTTCGGCGTCACCCACAAGGAACGGCTCAAGGCGCTCAAGACCGACGTCCATGTCCTCACCCTCACCGCCACCCCGATCCCGCGCACGCTGCAGATGGCGATGAGCGGGCTGCGCGAACTGTCGGTGATCCAGACCCCGCCGGTCGATCGCCTCGCGGTGCGTACCTATGTGATGCCCTGGGACCCCGTGGTGCTGCGCGAGGCGCTGCTCCGCGAACATTATCGCGGCGGGCAGAGCTATTTCGTCACCCCGCGCATCGCCGACCTGCCCGAGATCGAGGAATTCCTCCGCAACGAGGTGCCCGAGGTCCGCTATGTCGTCGCGCACGGCCAGATGTCGCCGACCGAAGTGGAGGAGCGGATCTCCGCCTTCTACGACCGCAAGTTCGAGGTGCTGGTCTCGACCACCATCGTCGAGAGCGGGCTCGACATCCCGAGTGCCAACACGCTGATCATCAACCGCGCGGACAAGTTCGGCCTCGCCCAGCTCTACCAGCTGCGCGGCCGTGTCGGCCGGGCGAAGACGCGCGCCTATGCCTATATGACCACCCCGCCCCAGCGGCAGATGACCGAGGCCGCGGAAAAGCGGCTCAAGGTGCTGTCCGACCTGGAAAGCCTGGGCGCGGGCTTCCAGCTCGCCAGCCATGATCTCGACATTCGCGGCGCGGGCAACCTGCTCGGCGATGAGCAGTCGGGGCATATCAAGGAAGTCGGCTACGAGCTCTACCAGTCGATGCTGGAAGAGGCGATCATGGACGCCAAGGCTGGCGGCATCCGCGACGACAACCGCCCCAAGGACCTGTCGCCGCAGATCACCGTCGATGCGCCGATCATGATCCCCGAGGACTATGTCCCCGATCTCGACCTGCGCATGGGCCTCTACCGCCGCCTCAACGAGATCGAGGATACCGACGGCATCGAGAGCTTCGCCGCCGAGCTGATCGATCGCTTCGGCAAGCTGCCCGAGCCGACCGACAATCTGCTGCGCCTTATCGAGACCAAGCTCAACGCCAAGAAGGCGTGCATCGCCAAGCTCGATCTCGGACCCAAGGGCGCACTGGTGTCGTTCCACAACGACCATTTCCCCAACCCCGCCGGCCTGATCGCCTATGTCGAGAAGCTGGGCGAGACGGCACGGCTGCGCCCGGACATGAAGCTGGTGATCAACCGCGCCTGGGCAAACCCGGCGGCACGGCTGCACGGCGCGCTCCAGCTCTCGCGCGGGCTGGCACGCGCCGCGGGCTGATCCCGCTCAGCTGCTGTGATCGGCGACGATCTTCCACCCGCCGGCTTCGTGATGCAGCACGACGCTGGTGGGGCCGGAAGCGCTGTGCCCATCCGGATAGCGTAGCGTGTAGCGACCGATGTACAGGGCATAGTCGCGCCCGAGCGGGCGATAGTCGAGCCGCTCGATCGTCAGCGTGCCGCGCTTGGCCGGATCGGCGAAGTCGTATTTGGCCTGATAGCGGACCTTCATCGCCGCCTTGCCGCGCACGAGTCCCTCGTCGGCGACGAAGCTGGTCGTCGGATCGTCCGAATAGAGTTCCAGGAAGCGATCGATATCGCCCGCGTTCCAGCCGGCGACGCTGCGTGCCATTGCCATATCCACTGCACGCGATTCCGGGTCCAGGCCGATCAACAGAAGTGCCAGCAGCATCCGAGCATCCTTTCACACTTGCGAACCTGTAATTATCATTGCCGCACATCGTCAGCGCCTGCGCGGCGACATCCTTTGCGGATCAGGTGCGCCCATCGCAGGATCGGCAAAATGGCGTTCGCCGTCTAGGTTGTTACACACTGCGCACCGGTATTCTACTTAGCCGCACCACCTGTCCCTTGGGCCATACTATGATGCTCAAGATTGGCTTGCCGCATGTCCGGCAGCCGCATTGGCAGGTCAGGAAAGGATGCGCCCCGTGCCCGAGCAGATGAAGTCGCGGCTCAGCTTCATGGAAATGGACGAGGCCCAGCGCAACACGCTGCGCGCCACCCAGCCATGGGTCGAGGCGACGCTGGGCGATGCGCTCGACCGTTTCTACGAGCGCGCGGCGGCCACGCCGGAGACGTCGCGGTTCTTCCGCGATCAGGCGCATATGGGCGTTGCCAAGGCCGCACAGCAGAAGCATTGGGCCCGGATCGCCGCCGGCGAGTTCAACGCCGACTATCACGCCAGCGCCCGCCGCATCGGCGCCACCCATGCGCGCATCGGGCTGGAGCCGCGCTGGTATGTCGGCAGCTATGCGATCGTGCTGCAGGGCCTGATCGCCGGCGTGCACCGCTTCAACAGCCCGCTGAAGCGCCTGCTGCGCCTGTTCCGCGGGCCCAGCACCGAAAAGGCGACGATCGCGCTGGTCAAGGCCGCGCTGCTCGACATGGAAGTGTCGCTGTCGATCTATTTCGAGGAAGCCCAGGCCGAGCGCGAAGCTGCGGTCACCGCCTTCGAGAACGCACTTACCGCGCTGGCGGAAGGCGACCTCACCAACGAGCTGAGCGGGCTCCCCTCCAGCTTCGCCGCGCTCGAGAAGAGCTACAACAAGACGCTGAACCGCATCCGCGAGATGATCGCTTCGGTCAGCGACGGCACGATGCGGATCCGCTCGGGCATCAACGAGATTTCGCAGGCGGCCGAGGATCTCTCGCGCCGCACCCAGGGCAATGCCGCGAGCCTGGAGGAGACCACCGCCGCCGTCTCGCAGATGGACGCGCGCTTCCGCTCGACCGCCGAGGCAGCGCGCCACACGGTCGCGCGCGCCGACCAGGCGCTCACCACGGTCGGCCAGGGCCGCTCGATCGCCGACGAAGCCTCGCAGGCGATGGGCCGCGTGTCCGAAGCCGCCAAGGGCACCGACAGTGTGATCGAGGGCCTCGACAAGATCGCCTTCCAGACGCGCGTGCTTGCGATGAACGCGGCCGTCGAGGCGGGCCGGGCGGGCGAAGCGGGCCGCGGTTTCGCGGTCGTCGCCGATCTCGTCTCCGCGCTCGCGATGCGCGCCGAGGAAGAAGCGGGCCGCGCCCGCGAACAGCTCACCATGACCCAGGCCGAGATCGTCACCGCGGTAGACGCGGTGCAGAAGGTGGACGGTGCGCTGGCCAATATCTCGGGCGACGTCGGACAGGTCCACGACCTGCTCGGCAGCATGGCCGCCGACAACGGTGCCCAGTCCACCGCGATCAGCGAGATCTCCAACGCGGTGGGCGCGATGGACCGCGCGACTCAGCAGAACGCGGCGATGGTCGAACAGACCTCCGCCGCCGCGCAGAACCTCGCCAACGAGGTGAGCGACCTCGCCAATCTCGCTTCGCAGTTCCGCACCGAAAAGGCGGGCTCGCGATTCGGCGGCTATCGTCCGCTGCCGGCCGCCGCGATCCCCGCGCTCACGCGCCCCGATCTCTGATCGGGGCGCCCCCGCTCACCAGTCGCGCACCAGCGCGGCCAGCGCCGGCACGTCGATCGGCGGCGAGCACAGGAAGCCCTGGAAATATTGGCAGCCCTCCTTGGCGAGCAGGTCCAGCGCCGCCTCGGTCTCCACACCTTCCGCCACCACGGACAGTCCCAGCGAGCGGGCCATGTCGATCACGCCACGCACCACGATCCGGTCGCGCGGCGATCCGGTGATCTCGTTGGACAGCTTCTTGTCGATCTTGAGATAGTCGAGCGGCAGCGCCTTCAGATAGGCGAGGCTCGAATAGCCGGTGCCGAAATCGTCGATCGCGACGCGGCACCCCGCCGTGCGCAGGCCGGAAAGCAGCGCCGCCGCCTCGCTCAGATCCGCCATGATCCCGCTTTCGGTGATCTCCAGCGTCAGCCGCTGGCGGGGGAAGCCGGTGGCATCCACCCAGCGCAGCAGGCTCTCGCCGAAGCCCGGCCGCCCGACATCGCCCGCCGTGACGTTGATCGACAGCCGGAGGCTGCTCAGCGAGCGCGGCCAGTGCGCGGCGATGGTCAGCGCCCGACGCTGGACATGCTCGCTCAGCACCCCCACCAGTCCCGCGCGATCGGCAGCGGCGAACAGGGGCTCGGCCCCGATCTCGCCATGCTGGGGGTGCTGCCACCGCGCCAGTGCCTCCACGCCCATGATCTGCCCCGTCGCTACCTCGACCTGGGGCTGGAACAGCACGCCGATCTCGCCGCGCTCGATTCCGCGCCGCAAGTCCCCGATCAGGGATTCGATGGACGGACCGCTGCCCGGCCGGGCAGTGCCTTCGCCGAGCAGCGTCTCGCTGGCCCGCCGCAACAGGCTCGCCGCGCCGTCGCCGGCGACGCTCTCGGTCAACACCACCTTGGCGCCGAGATGGACGAGCTCGCCGGCCGCGACGAATGGCCGCGCCAGTGCTTCCTCGATCTTGCGCGCCGCGGTGCGAAGCGCCGGCGTGCCAGGGTCCACCGCCGCGGCGAGGAAATCCGATCCGCCGATCCGCGCCACGACCACGTCGGTTCCCAGCGTCTCGCGCGCCGCCTCGGCCACCCGCCGCGACACGCTGCGCAGCAACTCGTCCCCGGCCGGGCGGCCATAGGCGGTATTGATCGTGTCGAAACGGGTGAGGCCCACCAGCACCAGACCGACCCGCTGCCCCTTCTCCATCGCCCGATCGATCCAGCGACGGGCGCTCGGCGCATCGCGCGCGCCGGTCAGCACGTCGCGCACCGCCGCGCCGGCGTCGGGGGTCATCCCGAGCGGCTCGACCAGCGCGTCGATCTGGCCGGTCTCCGCGTCGTACTGCAGATGCTGCACCACCCGGCCCTTGCCGGGCAGGTCGTGGGCGAAGGCGGTCGAGCCTGCCTCGCGCAGTCGCCGCAGCGCCGCCCAGGCGAGCCGACGGTCGGATAGCGCCAGCCGCCCGAACAGCGCGCGCGGCCCCGGCGCCTCGGGCAGGTCGAGCAATTGGGCGAGCGCGGGCGTCAACTCGATCGAGCCCGCGACCGGGTCGAATCGCCAGCCGAGCGGATTGGCATTGCTCGTCCCCTGCCCCGCCCAGCCCGACAGCCGCTCGACATAGCGTTCGGCGAATCGGATCGCATGGGCGATCGCCGCGGAGGACATCGGGCTGCCGAGGAAATGCGTCGCGCCCGCATCGTAGAAGCGGCCCATATGCACGGTGTCGCTCTGCGAGACGAGGATCAGCAGCGCCGCGCCATAGGCCTTGATCGTCGGGCCGAGCAGCCGGGCGGCATCGAGCCCCTCGGTCATTGCCCCGCGCGCATCGATCACCGCGATCGAGGCGCCGCTGGCCAGGAAGCGCGTCTCCAGCCCCTCGCTGCGCCGCGCCGCCACCACCCGCCAGCCCCCGCCCGCGGCGGCGGCGGCGACTTCGTCGCGCTGGCGGAACGAGAGCACGAATACCGGCACCTCGGGGGCAGGCGCAGTGCCCTGGACGATCGTGAACCCTTCTTCCATGGCACCCTCGATAGCGGCTCGCTGCGCGGTCCGCCATCCAAGCCTTGTGCAGGGCGGTTCAACGCCTTACCTCCACCGTCTATGGCCAGCGCCCCCGCCCTTGCGACGCCGCCTACGCTGGTCGATCGCCACAACCGCGCGATCCGCTATCTGCGTATTTCCGTCACCGATCGCTGCGATCTGCGCTGCCGATACTGCATGGCGGAGCACATGACCTTCCTGCCGCGCGAAGCAGTGCTCAGCCTGGAAGAACTGGCGGCGATCGCCGGCCGCTTCGTCGATCGCGGCGTCACCAAGATCCGGCTGACCGGCGGCGAGCCGCTCGTCCGCCGCAACATGATGACGCTGGTCGAGCAGCTCGGCGCCCGGATCGGCGACGGGCTGAAGGAGCTCACCCTCACCACCAACGCGACGCGGCTGGCGCAATATGCCGGCCAGCTCGCCGCCGCGGGCGTCCGCCGCCTCAATGTCAGCATGGACAGCCGCGATCCCGAGACCTTCCGCTACATCACCCGCCATGGCGACGTCGCGCAGGTGCTGGACGGCATCGCCGCGGCGCGAGACGCCGGGCTGCGGGTGAAGATCAACATGGTGGCGCTGCGCGGGCTCAACGAGGACGAGATCGCGCCGATGCTCGCCTGGGCCGCGGCGAACGGCATGGACCTGTCGCTGATCGAGACGATGCCGATGGGCGTGATCGACGAGGACCGCGCCGATCGCTTCCTGCCGCTGCCCGAGGTGCTGACGCGGCTGAAGGGCGCGTTCGACCTGGTCGCCGATTCGTACGACAGCGGCGGCCCGGCGCGCTATTGGCGCGTGGAGGGTACGGACAGCCGGCTGGGGCTGATCTCGCCGCTCACCAACAATTTCTGCGCAAGCTGCAACCGCGTTCGGCTTTCGACCGACGGGCGGCTGCACATGTGCCTTGGGCATGAGGATTCGGTGGACCTGAAGGCTGCGATTCGCGACGGTGGGCTGGAAGCGGTGGATGCGGCGATCGATCGTGCGCTCGCCGCCAAGCCCGAACGCCATGACTTCCGCATCGAGGCAGGCGCCGCGCCTGCGGTTTCGCGCCACATGAGCGTCACCGGCGGATGAGCGTGGGGAAGCCGCGCGCATTGCTCGCCTCGCCCACCGCCCCGGCCCAGACCGCGGCGGAGGAATTGCGCCAGACCTATGACTGGGTGCCGATCGAGGAGGCTGAGGAGGTCGTAGCCCTTGGCGGCGACGGGTTCATGCTCCAGACGCTCCATGCGATGCTGGAGCGTCGGCGGCTGATGCCCGTGTTCGGGATGAATCTCGGCACCGTCGGCTTCCTGATGAACGACTGGGGCCTGAACGGGCTCACCGAGCGGCTGGAGCGCGCCCGCCCCTTCCGCGTCGCCCCGCTGGCGATGACCGCGACGACGGTGGAGGGCGAAACCTGCGTGCTCCCTGCGATCAACGAAGCCTCGCTGCTCCGCGAGACGCGCCAGACCGCCAAGCTCGAAGTGACGATCAACGGCCGAATCGTGATCCCCGAGCTGGTGTGCGACGGTATCCTGGTCGCCACGCCTGCAGGTTCGACTGCCTACAATTTTTCCGCCCAAGGCCCGATCCTCCCGCTGGGCTCGGCGCTGCTCGCGCTCACCCCGATCAGCCCCTTCCGCCCCCGCCGCTGGCGCGGCGCGATCCTGCCGGAGAAGACCCGGATCGATATCCGCGTGCTGGAGGCGGACAAGCGCCCGGTGAGCGCCGTGGCCGATCAGCGCGAGATTCGGGAAGTTTGCAGCGTCCATGTCGAGATCGACCGCATGCGCGACCTCACGTTGCTGTTCGATCCGGAGCACGCGCTCGACGATCGAATAACGATGGAACAATTTATTGCATAAAACCCCTTGCGCCTTTCGAAAACCCGGTGCTAAAGGCGCGCCTCCCGACGCGGTGACCCACCGCCGAGGGGTTGACCAGAGTGGTCCCCGATAGCTCAGCGGTAGAGCATTCGACTGTTAATCGAATGGTCGTAGGTTCGAATCCTACTCGGGGAGCCATCTGCTGTTGTCGGGGCCGGTTACGACCGGTCCCCACATCCCCATCCCGCGACATGATGCACCGTCACGCCCTTCGGGTCCGGCACCTTGCGCCCGACGTCGAAAGCGAGCCGTGCTAACCTAAATCATGCGCGTCGGGGATATTTCAAACGTTTGCTCGGTTTCCCCCGCACGATCTTGAAGGATGCGCGGATGGCGACTGCAGCGGCACCAGGCCCTACCGCGCGGCGGGACGGCGACAGCAAGCGTGCGACGCGCGCGCTCCAGGCCCTCAACTTCTTCATGGCAGACATGCAGGCGGGAATCGGCCCGTTCCTCGGCGTCTTCCTCCAACAGCGCGGCTGGACCGCCGGGCCGATCGGCTCGGTAATGACGGCGGGCGGGATCGCCGGCATGGCGATGACGGCCCCGGCCGGCGCCTTTATCGATCATACCGAGAAGAAGCGGCTGGTGGTGATCGTCACCGGCATCTGCACGGTGCTCGCCTCGTTCCTGATCCTGCTCTCGCAAGCCGGCTGGGTGGTTACGGTGAGCCAGGTCGCCACCGCCATCGCCGGTGCGGCGATCGGCCCGGCAGTGGCGGGCATGACCCTCGGCGTCGCGCGCCAGGCCGGCTTCAACGCGCAGAACGGCCGCAACCAGGCGTGGAACCATGCCGGCAACATGGTCGGCGCAGGGCTTTCCGGCTGGCTCGGCTGGAAGTTCGGCATGCCGGCGATCTTCTACCTTGCCGCGGTGTTCGGCGTGCTCGCGATTCTCTCCGTGCTGATGATCCCGGAGCGCGCGATCGACCATGCCGCCGCACGCGGCCTCGAGGCGCGGGAAGACGACGACGCGGCGCACGAGAGCCAGGCGGAAGGCTTCGCGGCCCTGTTCCAGACCAAGCCGCTCCTGATCCTCGCCGCCGCGCTCGCCTGCTTCCATCTCGGCAACGGGGCGATGCTGCCGCTCTACGGGCTCGCCGTGGTCGGCGCAGGCAAGGGCGACGCGGCGCTGTTCACCGCCACCACCGTGGTGGTGGCGCAGGCGGTGATGATCCTCGCCTCGCTGATCGCGATGCGGATGGCGGCGGGCCGCGGCTATTGGCTGGTGCTGCTGATCTCGTTCGCCGCGCTGCCGCTGCGTGGCCTGTTGGCGGGCAGCTTCATCGAGCATTGGGGCGTCTGGCCCGTCCAGGCGCTGGACGGCATCGGCGCGGGCCTGCAGAGCGTCGCCGTCCCCGGGCTGGTCGCCTGCATGCTGGACGGCACCGGCCGCGTGAATGTCGGCCAGGGCGCCGTGATGACGGTGCAGGGCATCGGCGCCTCGCTGAGCCCGGCGATCGGCGGCTGGCTGGCCCAGGCGATCGGCTATCGCGCCGCCTTCTACATCCTTGGCAGCTTCGCCCTGGTGAGCCTGGCGCTGTGGATCGGCTTCGCCGCGATCCTCCGCCCGGCCTGCGCCGGCGACAGGCTCCGACAGGACCGATGATCCCGGCGACGGTCGCCACGTGGGGCATCTGCGCCGCCGCGACGGCCGGGGTGATCGCGCGCCCGTTCCGCTGGCCGGAGGCGATCTGGGCCGTCGCCGGGGCGGCGCTGCTGCTGCTTCTCGGGCTGATGCCGCCCGGCGCGGCGTTGGGTGCGGTCGCCAAGGGAGCGGACGTCTATCTGTTCCTGATCGGCATGATGCTGCTGAGCGAGACCGCGCGCGAACAGGGGCTGTTCGACTGGGTCGCCGCGGCAGCCGCCGCCCGCGCCCGGGGATCGACCCTGCGCCTGTTCGGGCTGGTCTATGCGACCGGCATCGTCACTACCGCCTTCCTCTCGAACGATGCCACGGCGGTGGTGCTGACGCCCGCCGTCTATGCCGCGGCGCGCAAGGCGAAGGCCGATCCGTTGCCGATGCTGTTCGCCTGCGCGCTGATCGCAAACGCAGCGAGCTTCGTGCTGCCGATCTCCAACCCGGCCAATCTCGTGCTGTACGGGGGCAAGATGCCGCCGCTGGGGCAATGGTTCGGCTCCTTCGCCCTGCCCTCGCTCGCCGCCATCGCCGTCACCTTCCTGGCCCTGCGCTGGGCAGAGCGCGCGCGGCTGGACGGCCCCTGCGCGACCGACATTGCGCGTACGCCCCTCTCGGGCGGCGGCAAGGCGGCACTTGCGGGCATTGCCGCGACGGCCCTGCTGCTGCTCGCAATGTCGGCGCTGGACCAGCCGCTGGGCCTGCCGACCTGCCTTGCCGGTCTGGCGACGACGCTGCTGGTCTGCGGGCTGGCGCGGCGCTCCCCGATTGCCTTGGCGCGCGCGGTGTCGTGGAGCGTGTTGCCGCTGGTCGCCGGCCTGTTCGTGCTGGTGGAAGCGCTGGACCGGACCGGCGTGATCGCGCTCGTCGCGCAGGCGCTGCGCAGCGCTGCCGAGGATCCAGCCTCGGGCGCTGCGGCCGCGGGGACCATCCTCGCCTTCGCCTCGAACCTGATGAACAACCTGCCTGCGGGCCTGATCGCCAGCGAGGCGGTGGCGCAGGCGCACCCGCCGCGGCTGATCGTCGACGCGTTGCTGATCGGCGTGGACCTTGGTCCCAACCTGTCGATCACCGGCAGCCTGGCGACGATCCTGTGGCTGCAGGCGATCCGCCGCGAAGGCGTGGATGTCGGCTTCTGGCGGTTCCTGAAGGTGGGCGCGGTGACGATGATACCCGCGCTGGTTGCAGCGCTGGCCGCGCGCTTGCTAATCGGCTGAGCGGTTGGCTTTTTGGGGCGCGACTGGCGCATTCGCGTCGCCGGACCGAACCAACAAACCCGGCAGATTTATTGCTTTTGTAAGGGCTTGGGGATGGTAGCGGAGGAGGGACTTGAACCCCCGACACGCGGATTATGATTCCGCTGCTCTAACCAACTGAGCTACTCCGCCCCGAAGCGAGAGCGGCCATCTATGTCGGTGCGAACGATCCGTCAAGCGAACATATGACGAGAATGTAATTCCCATGGGCCGCCGCGATACCACCAGCTGGCAAGCCCCGATATTTCCACGGTTTTCGGCGAGAAATCCGCCTCCAGCGCACGCAGCAGCGCCTTGGCGAGCACCGGGCGCACCTTGTTCTGCACGGTCACGTGCGGCCGCCAGCGGCCGGCATCCTGCGGCGTGAGCATCCCGGCAAAGGCTTCCAGCAGCCCTCCCCGAATCATGTCCAGTTCAGGCGCCTCGATCCGATAGGCGACCCCCTGCCCCAGCGACATCAGCCCGCTCACCCGGGCGCGCGGCGCGCGCACGCCGCGGGTCTCCTGGGCAAGGCGATGCTTGAGTTCCTCCGCCACGGAAGTCGGGAGATGGTGGAACATCGTGAGGTGCGCATCGAGCTGGTTCCGCTCGGGCGGAAAATGCGCCCGGCGCAGCGAATCGAACCAGGCCTGGTCCTGCCTGCCGAACAAGGCCGTGACGATCAGTGGCGCAGGCAGCGGGGCCGGAGCCCCGCTCAAATCTCCACCTGGCTGCCCAGCTCGACCACCCGGTTGGTGGGCAGGCGGAAGAATTCCATCGCGCTTTCGGCGTTGCGCAGCATCCAGGCGAACAGCTTCTCGCGCCAGATCATCATCCCCGGCCGCGACGACGGCAGCAGGGTCTGGCGGGCGAGGAAGAAGCTGGTCTCCATCATCTTGAACTCGGCCCCACAGGCATCGACCGACTTGAGCGCCGCGGGCACGTCCGCCTCCTGCATGAAGCCATAGTAGAGGATCATGCGGTGGAAGCCCTTGCCGAGATCCTCCACCACCATGCGCTTCTCCTCCGGCACATAGGGCACGTCGCTGATCTTGACGGTCAGCAGGATCACACGGTCGTGCAGCACCTTGTTGTGCTTGAGGTTGTGCAGCAGCGCGTGGGGCACGCCATCGGGCGTCGAGGTCATGAACACCGCCGTGCCACGCACGCGGGTGGCGGCATTGGCGGCCGACTCGATGAAGATCTGGATCGGCATCGCGCTCTCGCGCAGGCGGGCAATCATCAGCTTGCGGCCCTTGGCCCAGGTGGTGAGCAGGGTGAAGACGATGAAGCCCACCATCAGCGGGAACCAGCCGCCATCGGGCACCTTGGTGAGGTTGGCCGCGAAATAGGCGAAGTCGACGGTGAAGAAGATCGCGAGCAGCGGGATCGCATAGCGCTTCTTCCAGTGCCACAGGTTGAACAGCACCACGGCGAGCAGGCAATTGTCGATCAGCATCGCGCCGGTGACGGCGATGCCATACGCCGCGGTGAGGTTCGACGAAGTCTGGAAGCTGAGCACCAGCAGGATCACCATGATCATCAGCGCCCAGTTGATGATCGGGATATAGATCTGCCCGGCGGTCGCCGCGCTGGTATGGTCGATGCGCAGCCGCGGCACGAATCCGAGCTGGATCGCCTGCTGGGTCACGGAGAAGGCGCCCGAGATCACTGCCTGCGACGCGATGATCGCGGCGGCAGTGGCGACGAAGACCAGCGGCAGCCGCAACGCTTCCGGGGCGAGCAGGTAGAAGGGGCTGCGCAGCGCTTCCGCGTCGCGGATCAGCAGGGCACCCTGCCCCATATAGTTGATCATCAGCGCCGGCAGCACGAACCACAGCCAGGAGATGCGGATCGGATTGCGGCCGAAATGCCCCATATCGGCGTAGAGCGCCTCCGCGCCGGTCACCGCCAGCACGATCGAACCGAGTGCCAGGAAGGCACGCAGCGGATCGAGCATGAAGAAGTGGACGGCATGGTGCGGGGACAGCGCCTGCAGCACATAGGGCGTCTGGATGAGGCTGATCACGCCCAGCGTCGCGATGACGAGGAAGTAGAAGATCATCACCGGGCCGAAGAACGCGCCTACCCGCGCGGTGCCGGTCCGCTGGATCGAGAACAGCATGACGAGAATGACGACCGCGATCGGCACCACCAGCCGGTGGAAGCCCGGCGCGGCGACGGCAAGGCCTTCCACCGCCGACAGCACCGAAACCGCCGGCGTGATCATCGAATCGCCGTAGAACAGCGCGGTGGCGAACACCCCGAGCAGCACGATCCCCTGGGTCCAGCGGCGCTGGCCGCCGCGTCCCGAGATCAGCGCGAGCAGCGCCAGGCTGCCGCCCTCGCCCTTGTTGTCCGCGCGCATGATGATGGTGACGTATTTCAGCGTCACGACGACCATCATCGACCAGAACATCAGGCTGATCGCACCCAGCACGTGCGGGGTATCGAGCGGCAGCTCGTGGTGCTCGTTCGCGAAGGTCTCGCGGAAGGCGTAGAGCGGGCTGGTGCCGATGTCGCCGAACACGATGCCGATGGCACCGAGCGCGAGTTTCCACGTCGGGTCCTGGCCGTGATGGCCATGACCGACATGCGGGTCCGAATCGGGGAGGAGCGCGGCAGCGTCTCCGGTCGCGGCGGTGTTCACCGCTGCGACTGACGCTGAGAGTAGCGAACCGACCTGGCCATAGAGACCTGTGTTCTCATCATCATCAGGATGCGGGCAGTTAGCATGTGCAACATGCCCTATCAACAAGCGTGTCCAGGGCGGCTAGACGCACCAGCGCCGTGCCCGTTCCAACAAGGCGCAAGATAGTCATCGCGCCGCGCCGAACAAGGCGTCGTCCTCGCCCCGGGTCGGCACCTCGCGCAGGACGAAGCTGCTGTTGATCGTAACGACACCTGGCAGGCGGCCGAGATGCTCGCGGTGCAGCCGTTCGTAATCGTCGAGATCGCGGCACAGGATCTTGAGCCGATAGTCCTGCCCGCCCGAGACCAGCGCGCACTCCACCACCCCGTCGATCCGGCCCACCGCCGCCTCGAACTGGGCAAGATCTTCCTCCACCTGGGTGCCGAGCGTGATGTCGACCAGGGCGGTCACCCGGAAACCGAGTGTTCGATGCCCCAGCCGCGCGCCATAACCGCGGATCAGTCCACTCGCCTCCAGCCCCTGGATGCGCCGGGTGCATGCCGATTGCGACAGCCCTACCGCCGCCGCGACCTGGCTGACCGGCGCCCGCGCATCGGCAGCGAGCAACTTGAGGATAGCTGTGTCGATTCGATCCATGCTGCATGGAATGCGCGCCAAGACGCGCCGAACGCAAGATCCATGCACGCAACTAGGCGGCAGACGCTCTGCTTTGCAGGGATTCGCACGCCGGGTTCGCGGTATATTGCGCGCATCAGGACTTAGGAGAGTTCCCATGCGCATCGGCGTTCCCAAGGAAATCAAGAATCACGAATATCGCGTCGGCCTGACCCCCGCTTCGGTCGCGGAGCTGGTCCATGCCGGCCATAGCGTGCTGGTCGAGACCAAGGCCGGCATGGGCATCGATTTCGACGATGCGGCCTATACCGCCGTCGGCGCCCAGATCGCGCCCGACGCCAAGACCGTGTTCGCCCAGTCGGACATGATCGTGAAGGTGAAGGAGCCGCAGGCGCAGGAAATCGCCCTGCTCGAACCGCGCCACCTGCTGTTCACCTATCTCCACCTCGCCGCCGACAAGCCGCAGGCCGAGGGCCTGATGCAGTCGGGCGCGACCTGCATCGCCTACGAGACGGTGACCTCGAACTCGGGCGCCCTCCCCCTGCTCAAGCCGATGAGCGAAGTCGCCGGCCGCATGTCGGTGCAGGTCGCGTCGCACTATCTCGAAAAGGAACAGGGCGGCCGCGGCGAACTGCTCGGCGGCGTGCCGGGCGTGGCACCGTGCAAGGTCGCGATCCTCGGCGGCGGCGTGTCGGGCATCAACGCCGCGCAGATGGCGACCGGCCAGCGTGCCGACGTGACGATCTACGACATCAACAACGAGCGGCTGGCCGAGCTCGACATGCATTTCGGCAGCCAGATCAAGACCGCCTATGCCAGCAAGGCCGCGATCGCCGAGGCGGTTCGCACCTCGCAGGTGGTGATCGGTGCGGTGCTGGTGCCGGGTGCGGCGGCCCCCAAGCTCGTCACCCGCGACATGCTGAAGACGATGATGCGCGGCTCGGTGCTGGTCGACATCGCGATCGATCAGGGCGGCTGCTTCGAGACCAGCCGCGCCACCACCCATGACGATCCCGTGTTCGAGATCGACGGCGTGATCCATTATTGCGTGGCGAACATGCCCGGCGCGGTTGCCCGCACCTCGGCTTTCGCGCTCAACAACGCGACGTTGCCCTTCGTGCTGAAGCTCGCCAACCACGGCGCGGAAGCGGCCATGCAGGCCGATCGCCACCTCGCCAACGGCCTCAACGTCTCGGGCGGCAAGATCCGTCACCAGGCGGTGGCCGACGCGCTCGACCTGCCGTTCGAAGCCTGGGCAGGCTGATGGACGAAGTCCCCGCTCGGGCTTGCGTCCGAGCGGGGACCGGCCTTCAGGCCGCGACGGCGCTGCTCTCGGGCAGGAACTCGAAAAGGTTGCCCAGCTGCACGCTCGGTGAGCGCAGGTCGCGTTCAGCGATTCGGCAAGGGCGACGCCCTCCCCCATCTCGTGGAAATTCTCGGCCTGAACGGTGAAGCTCAGCGACAGCCGTTCGATCAGCCCAGGAAGTCGGCGGCCTTGCCGCTCTAGATGTGCATGTTTCGGACCCCTGTATCCGCTGGAACTCGATGCACCGCAGACGAGCGATGCTGGTTCCAATACAGAGGGGTAACGACTCGTTAGCGGGCGGGCGGCGGATTTGCCGGCAGCGCGGATCGCGCCGCCGCAGCGAGGCCAGGATCGAGCTTCAGGATCACGCCGACCATGTCGTCGCGATAGCTCGCTTCCGGCGGGAGAAGGCGGAGCGCCCTGCCCCATGCCTGTCGCGCCGCCTCCAGATCCCCGGCCCGGGCCAGCGCGATGCCGCGATAGAAGGGCGGACCCGGGTGATTGGGCGCGAGCGTTTCGGCTCTGTCGAAGGCATAGAGCGCGGCAGGGGAAAGCTGGTCGCCGTCATGTTCGGCAAGCGCCAGGCCGAGCCCGGACCAGAGCCCCAGATCGTTCGGCGCCTTGCGCACGGCCCCCAGCATCACCGTCGCGGCGAGCTGTGGCGCGCCGGCCCGCGTCATCGCGTCGGCGGCCATGAAATAACTGTAGTCGAAGTTGAACCGGCCGAAGAGCCCCTCGCGCGTCGCGATCAGGTCTGGGTCGAGCGGGCGAACGCTGGCGACACCCTCCACCGGATGGTCGGGCAGGCTCGGCTGCCCCTGCCATGCATAGCCCGCGCCCGCCAGCGTTACCGCCATTGCCGGCACCGTCCAGAACCGCCTTGGGAAGCGAATGAGTAGCAATAGCGCAATTGTGAGCAGCGCGAAGCCACCGAAGACCAGCCATCCCATCATGCCGTCTTCCTCTTGAACAGCCGACGCGCGATCAGCAGCCCGAGCGCGAGCAGCACCAGCGGCGCGATCCACAGCGGTGCAGTGATCCAGCTGAGCGGCGGGTCGTAGGTGACATAGTCGCCATAGCGCTCCATCAGCCATTTGCGGACCTGCGCGGGTCGCTCGCCCGCGGCGATCCGCTGGCGGACCAGCGCGCGCATCTCGCCGGCCATGTCGGCGTCGCTGTCGGCAATGCTCTGGCCTTGGCAGACGAGGCAGCGCAGCGTCTCCATCAGCGCCTTGGCCTGCGCTTCCTGATCAGGGTCGGGCAGCTGGGTATAGGCGAGCGGCGAGGCCGGCAGCGCCGAGTCCGCCTGCGCCGCGCCGGCCAGCAGCAATGCGATGGGCAGCAGCGCCCGCCTCACTTCGCCTTCTCCAGCGCGGCGAGCAGCCTGGGCACGTCCTCGGCGCGAATGTCGCCGATATGCTGGTCGACGATCACCCCGCGCGAGTCGATCACGAAGGTCTCCGGTACGCCGGACGAGCCCAGCGAGAGCTGCGCCCGCATCGCGGCATCGTCGCCGATGCGGCTATAGGGATCGCCGTTGCGGGCGAGGAAGGCCTGCACCTCCGCCGCAGTGTCGCGCACCGCGATGGCGTCGATCTGCGCGCCCGCCTGCTTGAGCTTCAGCAATTGCGGCGCCTCGGCCACACAGGGGATGCACCAGCTGGCGAAGACGTTGAGCAGGCGCGGCTTGCCCTTGGGCCAGGTCGCGGTATCGATGCCCGGCTTGCCGGCAACGATCGCCGGCAGCTGCAGCGCGGGCAGCGGCTTGCCGACCATGGCAGAACGCACGATGCGGTCACTCGGCTCGATCAGCCCGTTCACCACCAGCGCGAAGACGAGCACGAACAGGCCCAGCGGCAGCCAGATCAGCAGCTTCTTCATGCCCATTCCTCCCGCTCGCGCGCTTCCCGGCGCGCGCGGCGCACCCGGCCGAGCAGCGACAGGATGCCCCCCAGCGCGATCAGGCCACCGCCGGCCCAGATCAGCGTGACGAACGGCTTCCACCACAAGCGGAGCTGCCAACGTCCGGCCCCGTCCGCCGCGCCGAGCACGGTATAGACCTGGCCGTCCCACAGGGTGGCGATGGCTGCTTCGCTGGTATTGGTCGGCGGATTGGCGAAGAAACGTTGCTGGGGGATCAGTTCGAAAGGCTCGCTGGTGCCGCGCTGGACCTCCAGCCGCGCTTCCATCGCCGACCAGTTGGGGCCGACGGTGGGGCGCACCTCGGCCAGCGTCACCTTGAACGGGCCGACGGTGAGGTTGTCGCCGACCGCGACGGCCGCCAGCCGCTCCTGCTTGAACAGCGTGTCCGCCGCCATGCCGGCAAGGCTGACGGCGATGCCGAGATGCGCGACGACCATGCCGTAGATCGGCAGCGGCGTGCGGCGCAGCTTGCGCTTCCACAGCGGCGCGACGCTCGCCGCGGCCAACCCGAAGGCGAGCGCCAGCACCAGCACCGCGATCGGCGAGGCAAAGCCGGACAGCGCGAAGAACAGCGCGAACGCCACGCCCGCGACGGCTACCGGGATCGTCAGGCGGGAGAGCAGCGCCTGCGCCGAGTCCTTGCGCCAGCGCAGCAGCGGGCCGGCGGCCGTGCCCGCGATCAGGAACAGCGCGATCGGCACCGCAGTCTTCTCGAAGAAAGGCGCACCGATCGACAGCTGCACGCCCATCGCCTGGGCGACCAGCGGGTAGAGCGTGCCGATCAGCACGATGCCCAGGATTACGCTGAGCAGCAGGTTATTGAGCACCAGCGCCGCCTCGCGGCTGACCAGCTGGAAGGTCGCACCCTGGGTCACCGTGCCGACGCGCGCGCCGAACAGCGCCAGTGCGCCGCCGATATAGAGGCCGAGCAGCGCCAGCAGGAAGGTACCGCGCGTGGGGTCGACGGCAAAGGCGTGGACGCTCACCAGGATGCCCGAGCGAACGAGGAAGGTGCCGACCATCGACATCGAAAAGGCGACCACCGCCAGCATCAGGGTCCAGGCGCGCAGGCCGTCGCGCGTCGCCAGCACGTTGACCGAATGGAGCAGCGCGGTCGCCGCCAGCCACGGCATCAGCGAGGCATTCTCCACCGGGTCCCAGAACCACCAGCCGCCCCAGCCGAGCTCGTAATAGGCCCAGTAGCTGCCGGCGGTGATGCCGATCGTCAGGAAGATCCAGGC
The DNA here is from genome assembly GCF_900114095.1 of Sphingomonas sp. NFR04. Classification (GTDB taxonomy): domain Bacteria; phylum Pseudomonadota; class Alphaproteobacteria; order Sphingomonadales; family Sphingomonadaceae; genus Sphingomonas. The sequence continues at coordinate 713,946 of NZ_FORV01000002.1, forward strand.
GGCCAGTACCCAGGGCCGCATCGCCTTGGCGAAGGCGGGGCCGACATCGCGCATCAGCAGCGCGGCGACCGCGAAGCTGAACGCCACCGAGAGACCGACATAACCGAGATAGAGCGTCGGCGGGTGGAAGGCGAGGCCGGGATCCTGGAGCAGCGGGTTGAGCCCCTGCCCGTCCGCCGGCGCAGAGTTCAGCCGCGCAAAGGGGTTCGAGGCGAAGGCGAGGAAGGCATAGAAGCCGATTGCGATCGCCGCCTGCGCCGCCAGCGTGGCCGACAGCGTCTCGGCCACCAGCCGCCGCTCGAACAGCGCGACGCCTGCGCCGGCAACCGCGAGCACGGTCACCCAGAGCAGCATCGAGCCTTCATGGTTCCCCCAGGCGCCTGCGACCTTGTACAGCATCGGCTTCTGCGAGTGACTGTTCTCCGCCACCAGCAGCACCGACATGTCCGAGGTGACGAACAGCCAGATCAGGATCAGGAAGGCCAGCAGCGCGAACAGCGCCTGGACGAGCGCGATCTTGCGCACCCCCGGCAGCATCGCCGCCGGATCGCCCGCGCGCGCGGCCGCGGCGCCCAGCAGCAGCTGCGCAATGGCAAAGGCCGTGGCGAGCCACAGCGCCGCGAGTCCGGCTTCGGCGATCATGGCTCCAGCGACTCGCTCTTGTGCATCTTCCCCGCCATCTGGGGCGGCATGTAGCGCTCGTCATGCTTGGCGAGCAGATTGTCGGCGGCGAAGCTGCCGTCGGGCTGGAACTGGCCCTCGGCGACCACGCCCGAACCTTCGCGGAACAGGTCCGGTGTCACCCCGCGGAAGCGGACCGGCACCACGTCCTTGCCGTCGGTGACCTTGAAGGCGATCGACACGCCATCGTGCGCGCGGACCAGCGAGCCCTTCTCGACCATGCCCCCCAGTCGCACCGCCTTGCCGAGCGGCAGCGGCTTGCCCGCCACGTCGCCGGGGGCGTAGAAGAACGCCGCCTGGTCCTTTAGCGCGGAAAGCGCCAGCAGCGCCGCGCCGAGGATCGCCGCCACCGCCAGCAATGCGAGCGTCAGTCGTTGATGCTTTGCCTTCACTGGCGGCGCCCCAGTGCGTCGGCCGTGGCTTCCGCGCGGCGCATCGTCCACCAGCTCGCAGCGGCGATACCGCCGGTGCCGAGCGCCACTACCAGATAGGCGGCGGTCACGAACCACCAATGGTTCATTGCGCCGCCCTCCGCCGCAGCCGGGCTTCGACCTTCTGCCGGGCGAGCAGCGCGCGCATCCGCATCAGCACGATCGCGCCGAACAACAGGCTGAATCCCGAAAGCGTGAACCACAACGGCCAGAGCATCGAGGCATCGATGCTGCTGCGGGTGAGCCCGATGCTCTCCCCCTGGTGCAGCGTGTTCCACCACACCACGGAGTAGCGAATGATAGGCAATAGTACCGTTCCCGCGACACCGAAGAGCGCCGGAATGCGCCCGTCGCCGCTCCGCTCGGCATCGGCGCGGGCGAGCGCGATCCAGGCGATGTAGACGAAGAAGAGGAGCAGCATGCTGGTCAGCCGGCCGTCCCATTCCCACCAGGTGCCCCAGGTCGGGCGCCCCCAGATCGAGCCGGTGATCAGGCAGAGTGCGGCGAACACGGCCCCGACCGGCGCGATGGCGCGCGCCGCGACGATCGCCAGCGGATGCCGCCAGATCAGATAGCTCAGGCACGCCAGCGCCAGGCTGCTCCACCCGCCCATGCCCAGCCACGCGGTCGGCACATGGATGTAGAGAATGCGGACGCTGTCCTTCTGCAGATAGTCGGCGGGAGTCTGCGTGAGGCCGCCCCAGGCGCCGAACAGCGTCAGCGCCAGTCCGACCCAGAACAGGGCGGGCGTGAGCGGCCGGGCGATCTTGAGGAAGCGCGCCGGGTTGGCGAGGGCGTGAAGCATCGGCACCGCGATGGATTAGCCGGGTTTCTCCCCCAATTCCAAGCGGGGATTGCACCGCCCCGCCCCTCCTTGCGCATAGGGTTGCAAAGCCGTGCAGCCTCGGCTACCCGGTCGCCGTCATCTGGGGAGTAGCCAGTCGGTGCCGTGCGCACCGGGCGCCCGCGTCAACATACTTGGTCGAGAGACCATGGCGCAGGCGGAGCCGCAAAGTTCGGGCGAGACCAATGGCGTCGCATCTCCGCTCGTGCCGGGCGGGGAGATGCGATGTCGTTGGATTCGTATCCGCCCGGCCCCGGAGATTTTCTTGGAAGCCCTGCTTACCTCCACCGCGGTGGTTGCGCTCGCCGAAATCGGCGACAAGACCCAGCTGCTGGCGATCCTTCTCGCGACCCGCTTCAAGCGGCCGGTGCCGATCATCTGCGGCATCTTCGTCGCGACCATCGCCAATCACTTCCTCGCGGCGTTGGTGGGCGCGGAGGTCGCCGGGCTGCTGGATAGCGTGTGGTTTCGCTATGCGATCGCCGCCTCGTTCGTCGCGATGGGCCTGTGGACGCTGATCCCCGACAAGCTTGACGAGGAAGAGGAAACCAAGCCCGCGCGGTTCGGCGCATTCCTCACCACCGCGATCGCTTTCTTCCTGGTCGAGATGGGCGACAAGACCCAAGTCGCCACCGTCGCGCTGGGCGCCCGTTTCCATGCTGTCCTACCGGTCACGGCGGGAACGACGCTGGGGATGATGCTCGCCAATGTGCCGGCGGTGTTCCTCGGCAAGGCGGTAATCGACCGGGTGCCACTGACGACCGTCCACCGCATCGCCGCGCTGCTGTTCGTCGCGATCGGCCTGTGGCTCGCGGCGCAGACGGCGGCCTGGTTGTAACGTGAAGATCCTCCCCGGCACGGGGAGGGGGACCGCGCGGCGCAAGCCGCGGGGTGGAGGGGCCGCCGCGGCACGCGGCGGTTGTCCTTCAAACGCGAAAGACCGCGCCTTCCGGCGCGGCCCCTCCAACATTCGCTACGCGAATGGTCCCCCTCCCCCAGCTTCGCCGGGGGAGGATTTAGAAATCAACGCCCGATCAGGCGCTGGGCGATGCGGTCGGCGACTTCGCTCGACGGATCGCCGGTCGCGGCGCTTTCGTCCCATACCTGGTTGAGGCGCACCGGGATCTTCTCGACCCGGGCATCCACCTCGGAGCGGTCGCCCTGCCCCAGATATTCGAGCGCGACGTTGATGATGCCGCCCGCATTGATCACATAATCCGGCGCATAGACGATGCCGCGCGCATGGAGGCGATGGCCGTCCTCGCGCGTGGCGAGCTGGTTGTTCGCGCCGCCCGCGACGACTCGCACCTTCAGCGCCTCGATCGACTGTTCGGTCAGGATCGCCCCCAGCGCACAGGGGCTGAGGATATCGGCTTCATGGGTCAGGATCGCATCGGCGTCGATCGCCTCGGCGCCCAGCTCGGCGGCCAGTACCTTGGCGCGGTCGCCATGGACATCGGCCAGGGTCAGCTTGGCACCGTCCGCCGCCAGCAGCCGGGCAAGCCCGCCGCCGACCGAGCCGACGCCCTGGATCGCCACGCGAACACCGGCCATCGAATCGACGCCCAGGCCACGCTTCGCCGCCGCCTTGACGCCGAGATACACGCCGCGCGCCGTCACCGGGCCCGGATCGCCGCCCGCGCTGCCCGCCGCCACCGGCAGGCCGGAGACGTGCTTGGTCTGGGTAGCGACGACCTTCATGCGCGCTTCGGACATGCCGACATCCTCGGCGGTAACATAGCGGCCATGGAGCGATTCGACGGCGCGACCGAAGGCTTCCAGCTGCGCCTGGGTCACTTCGGCACCCGGCTTGTCGGCGAGGATCACGCCCTTGCCGCCGCCCATCGGCAGATCGGCCATGGCGTTTTTGTAGCTCATCCCGCGCGACAGGCGGAGCGCATCGGTGATTGCGGCGCGATGATCGGCATAGTGCCAGAAGCGCACGCCACCGGCGGCCGCACCCAGCGCCGTCGAGTGCACCGCGATGATCGCGCTAAGGCCGGAAGCCCGATCCGAGAAGAGGTGAACGCCCTCGTGGTCGTCGAAATCGGGAAAGCCCCAGTCGGTGATCATGGATGGATCCGCGCTGTTATGAAAGGGGGAAAGTGGGGCGACCAACGGGGATCGAACCCGCAACCTCTGGTACCACAAACCAGCGCTCTAACCGATTGAGCTATGGTCGCCGTGAAGGAGTGCGCGCTTAGCGGGCTCCGAAGCCGAGCGCAAGATGATTACGCACCCTGCCCGCGGGAAATTTTAACCGCCTCCTCGGGCGTCGTCACCCCGGTACGGGCAAGGTGCCGCGCGGCGGAGCCCAGATTGGGCGTGCTGATAAAGGCATGGCGGGCGAGAATCGCCGCGTCGCCGCCGTCGTTGACCAGCCGCCGGATCGTCGCGTCGCCGCGAATCGACTCGAAGACGCCCGTCTGTCCGGCGAATCCGGAACCGCCGCAGGCACTGCACCCGGCCGAGGCATAGACGATCGCACCCGGATCAAAGCCGAGCAGCGCCGATACCGAGCCGGTCGCCTGCACCGGCTCGCGGCATTCCGGGCACAGCCGGCGCACCAGCCGCTGCGCCAGTACCAGGCTGAGCGCGGAGGCGAGGTGGAACGCCTCGACTCGCCAGGCACGCATCTGCTGGATCGCCGCCACCGAATCGACCGCGTCGATGCCCGCCAGCACCAGCCGACCCGCTTGGGCGGCCTGCACTGCCGCCGCGGCCGCGGCGCGATCAGCGAGCGAATCGATCATCAGCACGTCGACATCCTGCTCAATTCCCGCGCGCAGCGTTTCCGCCGGGGCCACGATCGACCCGTCCGCCCAGGATACGCCCAGCATGTCCGGTTTTGCGTCGCTCGCGATGGCAAGGCCCGGCCGGGTGCGCGATGCGGCAAGCCCGAGCAGCGTCTGCAACGTCGTGCTGCCGCCATGCCCCGCCGGCGCCCCCACCAGCACGAGGCCGGGCCGGGCCAGCACCGTCCGCGCATGGTTCGCCAGCGCCGCACTCATCCCCAAGGCTTCGAGTTCGCGATGCCCGGCCTGGCGCGGGGCACGCTGCACCACCACGCGCTGCCCGCGCACGACCGGCAGCACGAAAACGTCGAGCATCTCGCCCTTCCACCGCATCTCCCCGCGCTGCGGCAGCGTCCGCTCAGGCGAAAGCCGCGCAGCGGCCGCGATCTGCCGGAGCAGCGCGTCACCTTGGTCCCGATCGAGCTCGCGAAAGGGATGCAGCAGTCCCGATGCGCGGAACGCAATCTCGATGCCCCGCATGCTCGGCTCAAGATGAAGGTGGGAAGCCTCGAGCCGCGCCGCCTCGGCGAGCAGCGCCTCCAGTTGCAGCGCTCCGGGCGCCGCCCCACCCGCTTCTTCGGGATGCCGTTCGACGTCGATATGCACCTGTCATCCCCCTGCTGGACGGCGCCCGGCTACGCAGGCTTTGTGACAATCGACCTGCAATTTTATGACGATCGCGCGTCCTGCTGGCATGGAACCACCTGTTTTGGCAAAAGCACGATCATGCAGATGCCTTCCCTTCCCTCGCTCGGCAGCGGCCACCCCTCCGAACCCGTCGTCGCGCGCATTCTCTCCTATCCGGGCGTGCAGAAAGTGCCGAGCCCGAAGGTGACGCTGTTCATGGTGCGTAACTTCCTCGACGCTGCCCAATGCGCGGCGCTGGTGGCGCGGATCGACGAGAAGCGCCGCCCCTCCACCCTGGCCAATGCCGGCGACGACTATGCCTTCCGGACTAGCGAGACCTGCGACCTTGCCCCCGAGGATCCGCTGGCGATCGACCTCAAGGCACGCATCCTCGATTTCATCGGTCTCGACGGCGCGCATGCCGAGCCGATGCAGGGCCAGCGCTACGCCATCGGGCAGGAGTTCAAGGCGCACACCGACTATTTCGATCCCGGCACCGCCGACTTCCACAAATTCTGCGACGTCTCCGGCCAGCGGACCTGGACGGTGATGCTCTACCTCAACCAGGTCGAGGCGGGCGGCGCCACGCGCTTCAAGGCGATTGACAAGATCGTCCAGCCCGAGCCCGGCAAGCTGCTCGCCTGGAACAATCTGCGGCCGGACGGCAGCGTCAATCCCGCGACGATCCACCATGCGATGAAGGTACGCGCGGGCACCAAATATGTGATCACCCAGTGGTTCCGCGAGCGGCCCTGGGGTTGGTGAACAAAGGGCCCGGCAGCGCATCCGCCGGGCCCTTCGTGCCTGTCAGAAGGTCGTCGAGAGCGACAGCTGCAGCGTCGTTCCCGGCGAATAGCGGTTGTAGGTCACGGTGCGCGTGCCGTTCGACTGGAGTTCCTTGTACCGGCGCCCGGTGATGTTGCGCGCCTCGAACTTGGCGTCGAACTGGCGACCAGCGAGCATCACCCCCTGGCGCGCGACGAAATCGAGGTTGAGCCCCGGATATTCGTACACGTCGGGCTGGTTCTGGTTGGCAAGGCCGCGGCTGGTGACGCGCTTGGTGGCATAGGAGAGGATGAAGGTCTGCTGCGAGAGCCGACCCGAACTCTCCATGCCCAGCTGGAGGTTCACCAGGTGATCCGACTGGCCGGTGAGCGACGCGCCGTCCCGGAAATAGTCGGTCGCGTTGGTCGAGGTGGCGGCATAGACCGCGGTCCGGTCGCCCTGCGCCACCTTCAGCTCGGACTTGGTGTAGGTGTAGTTGGCGATCACCAGCAGGCCGCGCTCGCTGAAGAACGGCGCGTTGAACCAGTCGGCCAGGGTGAACTTCTTCTGCGCCTCCAGCTCGACACCGTAGAGATTGGCCTTGGGCGCGTTGGCGAAGCTGGTCACCAGCTGGTCGGTGCCGGTGATGAACGCTTCGATCGGTCGGTTGATGCGCTTGTAGAAGCCGGCGGCCGATACGCGCTGGTCGCTGCCGAGATACCATTCGAAGCGGCCCTCGCCATTGTACAGCGTGCTGTCCTGCAGCAGCGGGTTACCGCGATACTGGCGGTTGGTCTCCGGATCGAAATAGAACTGGAAGATCAGCTCGCGGAACTGCGGACGGGCGATCGTCTTCGATCCGTTGAGGCGGAACTGCATGCCCGGGCGGAACTGCCAGGTCAGCGTCGCCGCGGGCAGCCAATAATCGTTCTTGAGGTTCGTACCCGCTTCGCTCGCGCCCGGCGTGCTGAACACCTGCGCGGGCGTGACGATTTCCTTCGCCGTTTCGTAGCGCACGCCGGTATCGATCGAGAGATCGGGCGTGATCTGGTAGACCGCCCGGCCATAGCCGGCATGGTTGTTCAGCGAGGCGTTGAAGGCGGGATTGCCTTCGTTCGTCTCGATCAGCTGGATGTTGTAATCATTGATGACCTGCGGGCTGAGCAGCAGATCCGGCCGCAGCATCGCCACGCCGCTGGGGAAGCTGCTGGGCGCGGTGAACTGGAAGTCGCGCCGCGAGCTGAACCGCTTGGTCCGCAGGTACGAATACCCGGCCGAAAGGCTCAGATCGGTGATCGGCTTGAACGTCAGGTCCGCGCCGCCCGAGTAGAGGTCCTCGTTCAGGTCCGAGTAGCTGGCGGTCGCGTCGCCGTTGTTGCCGTTGTTGAGCCGGTTGATGAAATACTGGCCGTACGGGTCGGACGCGACGTTGGTGCGGATATATTCGAAGCTGAGCTCGCTCGGCGACTTGCGCTTCGAATTGGCATAGCTGCCGCGCAGGTCCAGGCTCAGCGTCGGGGTGAGCTTGAACTCGCCGACCAGCTGGGTGTCGATCAGCTGTCGCTCGAACCAGCGGGTTTCCTGCTGCTGGACGTCGGTGGTGACGTTGTTGTTGCGCGTGCCGAGGCCGAGCCGCGTGTTCTTCAGCGTGTCGCGGATGTACACGTTGGTCCAGCGGAGCTTGTTGTCGCCGAACTCGAAGCCGACGCCGAGCAGTCCGTTCAGGACGATCCGGTTGTCGGTGCTGATCCGCTCGAAGTCGCTCTCAAGCGCGGACAGGTCCGAGGTAATCGAATATTGCTGGATGGAGTCGCGCACGCTCCACTTGTTGCTGTAGCCGGCGGTGGCGATCAGCCCGAGCGTGTTGTCGCCCAAGTCGAACGACTTGCCGGCAGACAGGCTGGTTGACCAATTGGGCGGCAGATCGCGGTTACGCTGGAGAAGCGCGTTCCTGGCATTCACCAGTTCGCCGGCGATCGCCGCACCGTCCACCGTGCCGGAGCTGAGACGCGCGCCGCTGTCGAAATAGGCCTTCAGCGCCGGCGCCAGATCACGGCTGCCGTCGTCGAACCCGGTCCAGTCGTGCTTGCCGCCGGCATAGACATAGCCGAGCTGCGTGGTCGCGCGGCTGTTGATGCCGAGCCCCCCACCCACGGTGACGAAGCCCTTCTTGGGCGCAGCGTTGGTGGTGAGGTTGATCACGCCGCCACCGAATTCGCCCGGATAGTTCACCGAGTAGCTCTTCTGGACGAGCGACGAGGAGACGACGTTGGTCGGGAACAGGTCGAGCGGAACGACCCGCTTCAGCGGCTCGGGGCTCGGCAGCGGCGAGCCGTTGAGCAGCGCCAGCGAGTAGCGATCGCCCAGGCCACGGACGAAGACATAGCCGTTGCCGACGACGCTGAGGCCGGTGACGCGACCGAGCGCGCCGGCGATGTCGCCTTCGCCGGTCCGCTGGATATCGGCGGCCGAAAGCACCGACACCACCTGCGGAATGTCGCGCGTCAGGTTGGCGCGGCGGCCGGTGACGACGATCTCACCGGGCACGGAGACGTCGGGCGCCTCCTCCTGCTGCACGTCCGGCTGGGTGACCGGCTGATCGGCGGCATTGGTTGCCGGCCCGGTCTGCGGGCCGGGCGTGGTCGGCGCGGTCTGCGCGCGCGCCAGCGCGGGCGCCACGAGCGCAGAAGAGAAGAGCAGCAGGCTGGCAAGCCCCAACGACTTGGTCATTATGAACCCCTAGTTCGTACATCGGGAAAGGGCGGGGCGTGCCCGGTTCGGCCACGCCCCGCCCTCCAGTCAGGTCAGGCTTGGCCTCAGGTCGTCGGCAGCGAGGTGCACGAGCGGCCAGCCACGGTGGCATTGTCGAACGCGGCGTAGCTCGAGTTGCAGGTCCAGCCCGCATACCAGTTGTCCGCCGCGTCACGCACCGCGCCGATCCAGGTCGTCGTATCGAAGAAGGCGTTGATCGTCTTCGGGTCGATCGCGGTGACGGCGGTCTCGTTTGCGCCGTTGACGAACAGCGACGCCAGCGAGTTCACGAAGCTGTCGTTGTTGTTGTTCGCACCCGAACCGAAGGCCGTGGCGACCTGCGTCGCGTTGTAGGTGCCGGTGCCGATATATTTGGTGGCATTGCACTGGAGCACCACCGAGCGTGCGGTGAGCGTCGCCGGGGTGGTACCCGAGCCGTTCATGCGCAGGCACTCGTTGTTCGGCGTGATCACCAGGCCGTTGACCAGCGTCAGGTCGGCATTGCCGCGCAGCAGGATCGAAGCCTGGTCGTTGGCGTCGTTGTTGCTGCTCGACTGCGACTGCAGGGCGGTGAAGTTCGCAACCGTCGTGACCTGGCGCGGCGTATCCGCCTCGTTGCCGTTGCTGTCGACCTCCATCAGCGCGTCGCCCGCGCCGGTCCGCTGGACCAGCAGCACGTACTGGAACAGGCCCTGCAGACCGGTGTCGATGTCGAGACTGTCGTCGTCGGCGCCCGTCGCGATGTAGTGCTTGAAGCGGACCGAGCCGCCGAAGAACTCCATGCCGTCGTCGGAGCTGTTGTGGCTCTGGACATAGTCGAGCGTGGTGCCCGTGCCCACGCCTTCGGCGGTCAGCGCCTGCAGTTCGACGTTCGCACCCAGGACATAGCCCGAATAACGGATCTGCACATATTTCAGCGAACCGGCGTTGTAGCTGTCATCGGTACCGCCGAACGTCGCCGGATCGGCCGAACCTTCGGTCTGGCGCTCGCAGGTGTTGGCCGCCGTCGAGCCGCTGCCGCAATCGGTGACGCGCGCACGGCCCATCAGCACCACGCCGCCCCACTGGCCGAAGGTCGTGTCCGACACGGCACCGGTCACGTTGTCACGGCTGGTGAAGATGATCGGCTGGGAAGCGGTGCCGTTCGCGATGAGCTTGTTGCCGCGGTTGACGGCAAGCCACGAGGTACCGGTGCCACCGTAGAGGATGACGCCCGGCTCGATCGTCAGCGTCACGTTGGTGTCCGCGGTCAGCTGGCCGGAGGTGAGCGTGAAGCCGTTGGCGGCGGTGCAGCCGACGGTCGTGCTGGTGAGCGGCGCGCCCGAGGTCGGCGCGGTGAAACCGCTGTCGCAGCCGACATCGACGCGGCCCTTCATCTGATAGAGCACGCCGGCGAGCTTCGGAAGCGTGACGCTGCGCGAGAGGATCGACGGCAGCGTGCAGACGCGCCAGGTCCCGGTCGGGCCGCTGATCGTGCCCTCGTCGGTCAGCCCCTTCGGGTCGGCGATCGTCGGGCATCCCCCGGCAGGCGTGACCAGCGTCGCGGTCGGCGTCGGCGTCGGGCTCGGCGCCGGCGTCGGCGCGGGGTTGTTGATGATCACGTTGCCGCCGGTGCCCGGCGAAGCGATGTCGTTCGCGCCGTCGCATGCCGAAAGCGCAAGCCCTGCGCTGCTCGTCATGAGGATAAGGGCAAGGCGTTTGAAGCTGGCCATAATGTCTCCGTTCCGGCGGACGCCGGTTCTTTTGCGCGAATGCGATTCGGTGCGGGATCGACTCGGCAATTCCCCGTCGGCCGCATTGCGGCGCTAGGCGGGGGACATGACTCCAACATGGGAGTACGAAGACAATTCGGAGACTCAGATATTACAGTTCAAATACAGCCTAACCCTGTGATTTCCCGGCAACAGGATCGTTCAAAATCCTGCCGTCAGGATCACGCCGATGCAGACCGTCACGCCCGCAATCGCCTGGCGGATGCTCAATGCCTCCCGGAACAGCCGATGCCCGGCCACCGCGGCGATCGGCATCTCGACGACGCCCAACGACCGCACCGCCGCCGCCGGCGCCAGGTTGAGCGCGAAGAACCAGCCCGACGAGGCCAACGCCCCGAACAGCCCGGCGCCGAGCGATCCGCGCCACCCGGCAATCACCGCGCGCAGCGCCGCGGGATCGCGCCACAGCAAGAAGGTGACCAGCCCGATCGTCTGCACCGCCTGCACGAGCGTGACGCTGGTCATCGCCGCGAAGAACGGATGTGCCGGCTCCAGTGCCAGGCCAGCATGGCGGAAGCCGTTGAGCGCCAGCCCGAACAACAGGCCCGACACTGTTCCGAACACGAGGCCCGGGAGCAGCCGCCCTTCCCCGCCGACATCACGCGGCCATACCAGCACCGCCAGCCCTGCGGTCGTCACCGCCACCCCGATCCAGCCAAGCGGGCTGAGCGTGTCGCCGAACACCAGCAGACCGGCGAGCGCCGCCAGCGGTACCGAACTCTGCTGGAGCGCGGTGCCGACCGCGAAGCCGGCATGGTGCATCGCCTGGAGCAGCGCGGCGGTCGCGAGCACCTGCGCCAGCGCGCCAAGCAGCGCCGGCCACCAGAAGGTCCAGCCGAGATGTGGATGGAGATGGCCCGGCCCGGCCACGGCGATGGCGCCCAGCATCAGCGCGGTCGAGAAGGGCAAGCCGAACAGGAAGCGCACGAGCGTCGCGCCCCACGGCCCGCTGGACGCCATCATCCCGCGCTGGAAGGCGTTGCGCGCCACCTGGAAGGCCGCCGCCGCGACCGTCGCCCCTGCCCACAGCATCGAAACCGCCTCCTTCCGCACCCGCGCGCGGCAGTCGAAGAACCGGCCATGGGCTATCCCGCCGCGCCTATCGCGCGCAGGTGGGGGGAGCAACGAAAAAGCCCGCCGAACCTGGGGTCCGACGGGCTTCTCTACATGGTGGGCGCGGCTGGGATTGAACCAGCGACCCCTGCGGTGTGAACACAGTGCTCTACCACTGAGCTACGCGCCCATTGGCCTGTGGGTGAAACCCTGCGGCCGAAACGGGAAGCGGGCCTTTACGGTGCCGATCCAGGCCTGTCCAGCCCTGTTTCGCACCCCGCCGGCATTTTTCGGTGCTTAGTTCACCGAATCCTTCAGCACCTTGCCCGGCTTGAACTTGGGCTGGTTCGATGCCTTGATGGTCATCTCTTCGCCGGTGCGCGGGTTGCGGCCGGTCGATGCCTTGCGCTTGCTGACCGAGAAGGTGCCGAAGCCCACGAGGCGGACTTCGTCGCCCTTCTTGAGCGCGCCGGTGATCACGTCGAACACCGCTTCGACGGCCTTTACCGCGTCGCCCTTGGCCAGGCCCGATACATCCGCGACCTGACCGATCAGCTCTTGCTTGTTCATGCTGGTGCAAACCCCCTGATATTGTGCGGGATACCGCGTTGAATTGGATTGGATAGCCGAATGAGTCGCGGCGGCTGCGCTGGCGTGCGAGTCAGCACGGGCGAGCCGCCGGAGTCAAAGTCTTTCGGCGCGAATTGCGTCAGAAAAGTTACGTCATGTCAATGATGCAAAGCATCTCCGATCGCCGGCAGGCCGGCGGGCGGCTGGGTAGCGAGATCATCGGCATCCGACCAGTCGATAGCAGTAAGCGGCTCGGTCAGCGCGAGGCGCAAAACCTCATCCACGTGCGAAACCGGGACAATCTCCAGCCCTTCGCGGATATTGGCGGGAATCTCGGCGAGGTCCTTTTCGTTCTCCTCCGGGATCAGCACCATCTTGATGCCGCCGCGCAGCGCCGCCAGCAGCTTCTCCTTGAGGCCGCCGATCGGCAGCACGCGCCCGCGCAACGTCACTTCGCCGGTCATCGCGATGTCCTTGCGAACGGCGACACCAGTGAGCGTCGAGACGATCGAAGTGACCAGGCCGATACCCGCCGACGGACCATCCTTCGGCACCGCGCCTTCGGGCAAGTGGACGTGGATGTCCTTGCGCGCGAACAGGCTCGGCTTGATGCCGTAGCTCGGGCTGCGCGCGCGGACGAAGCTGAACGCGGCTTCCACCGATTCCTTCATCACGTCGCCCAGCTTGCCGGTCGTCTTGATCGCGCCCTTGCCGGGCACGGTGACGCTCTCGATCGTCAGCAGCTCGCCGCCCACTTCGGTCCAGGCCAGGCCGGTGACCGCACCGATCTGGTGCTCCTCCTCGCCCACGCCGAAGCGATACTTCCGCACGCCGGCAAAGTCGGCCAGGTTCTCGGGGGTGATGGTGACCTGGGTCTCCTTGCCCTCGAGGATCTTGCGCAGGCTCTTGCGGGCGAGCTTGGCGATCTCGCGCTCCAGCGTGCGCACGCCGGCTTCACGGGTATAATAGCGGATCAGGTCGCGCAGGCCTTCGTTGGTAAGGACGAACTCGCCGTCCTTCAGGCCATGCGCGTCGACCTGCTTGACAACCAGATGGCGCTCGGCGATCTCGACCTTCTCGTCCTCGGTATACCCCTCGAGCCGGATGATCTCCATGCGGTCGAGCAGCGGCTGCGGCAGGTTCAGCGAGTTGGCCGTGCAGACGAACATCACGTCCGAAAGATCGATGTCGATCTCCAGATAATGGTCGTTGAACTTGCTGTTCTGCTCGGGATCCAGCACCTCGAGCAGCGCCGAGGCGGGATCGCCGCGGAAATCCTGGCCCAGCTTGTCGATCTCGTCGAGCAGGAACAGCGGGTTCGAGGTGCCGGCCTTTTTGAGGTTCGACACGATCTTGCCCGGCAGCGAGCCGATATAGGTGCGGCGATGGCCGCGGATCTCGGCCTCGTCGCGCACGCCGCCCAGCGACTGGCGGATGAACTCGCGGCCGGTCGCCTTGGCGATGCTCTTGCCCAGGCTGGTCTTGCCCACGCCCGGCGGGCCGACGAGGCACAGGATCGGCCCCTTCAACTTGTTGGTGCGCGCCTGGACCGCGAGATATTCGACGATCCGGTCCTTCACCTTCTCCAGGGCGTAATGATCCTGGTCGAGCACGCCCTGCGCCTCGGCGATGTCCTTCTTCAGCTTGGACTTCTTGCCCCAGGGCAGGCCCAGCAGCACGTCGAGATAGTTGCGCACGACGGTGGCCTCGGCCGACATCGGCGCCATCGTCTTGAGCTTCTTCAGCTCGCCCTGCGCCTTGGCGCGCGCTTCCTTCGAAAGCTTGAGCGTGGCGATCTTCTGGGTGAGTTCGGCAACCTCGTCGCCCTCGCCCTCTTCGCCCTCATTGCCCAGCTCGCGCTGGATCGCCTTGAGCTGCTCGTTGAGATAGTACTCGCGCTGCGTCTTCTCCATCTGGCGCTTGACGCGGCTGCGGATCTTCTTCTCGACCTGCAGCACGCCCAGCTCGCCTTCCATGAAGGCGAACACCATCTCGAGACGCTTCTGGGGATCGTTTTCGACGAGCAGCGACTGCTTGTCGGCGACCTTCACCGAGATATTGGCGGCGACCGCGTCGGCAAGGCGCGACGGATCCTCCAGCTCGCCCAGCTGCACCGCGGTCTCGGCCGGCAGCTTGCGGTTGAGCTTGGCGTAATTCTCGAACTGCTCGACGACCGAGCGCATCAGCGCCTTGAGCTCGGCGCTCAGCTCGACCGCAGCTTCCTCGAGCGACTCGTCACCCTCCGCGACGGGTTCGACATGCGCGGTGAGATAGGCGCCGGTCTCCTCGATCGCGGTCAGGCTGCCGCGCTCCTTGCCGGCAACCAGCACGCGCACGGTGCCGTCGGGCAGCTTGAGCAGCTGGAGCACTTCGGCGGAAACGCCGGTATCGTAGAGATCCTCGCGGCCGGGATCGTCCTCGGCCGGATCGAGCTGCGCGACGAGGAAAATCTCCTTGTCGTCAGCCATCGCCGCTTCCAGCGCCGCGACCGACTTATCACGGCCGACGAACAGCGGCACGATCATGTGCGGGAAGACGACGATGTCGCGAAGCGGCAGGACGGGATAGGACTGCTTCATGAAAACTCCGGGTCTGCCCCGTGAAGGGGCACCATAGGGCTTATATATGGGGCCTGGAACGATCGCATCAATCGCGTGGCCGCATTAACCCAGATTGCGGTGGAAAACTCCAGCCCCGCCCGGCGTTGTCACGGCTCTCGCGTCGCAGCGCGGCATCGCTATCATGGCATACGCTGTCGATTCGCGCGTGGAACGGGACGGCAGGCCTTTTGGGGGACGCATTGAAGATTTCGACATTTGCGACGGCCATGGCCGCGCTCGCTGCGACAATGGGGCAGGCACAGGCGCAGAAGCGGGGCGAACCGCCGATCACCCCGACGACGCAAGCCTCGGGAGGCGCGATCGCGCCGGAGCGCGCAGCGCTGCGGCTCGAACATGCCGATCTCGCGATCGAGGTGCTGCCGGCCAGCTATGCCCTGCACGGCACCGCGACGCTCACCTTGCGGACCAGCGCGCCGCAGCGCGAACTGCAGATCGACCTCGACCGCAACCTGCCGGTCAGTGCGGTCAAGATCGACGGCAAACCGCTGGCGACTGGGCAGTGGCGCAACCCCGAAGGCCGGATGTTCATCACCCTGCCCCGCCCGCTGAAGGCCGGCGACACGGTCGTCGCCGAGATCGCTTATGGCGGCACGCCGCACGTGGCGGTGCGCGCGCCCTGGGACGACGGCCTCGTCTGGGCGACCACGCCCGGCGACAAGAAGCCCTGGATCGCCACCACCGCAGAGGGCTATGGCTGCGACCTGTTCTGGCCGTGCCTCGATTTCCCGCAGGGCGAGCCCGCGCTGGTTGACCTCCACATCACCGTGCCCGCCGGGCTCAAGGCCCCCTCCAACGGGAAGTTGCTGCGAGCGGAGACGCTCGCCGACGGCCGCACCACCTGGCACTGGCGGGCGAAGAGCCCCAATCCCTATGACGTGGCGCTCAACATCGGCCCCTATCAGGAGCTGACCGCCACCTATAAGAGCCGCTTCGGCAACAGCTTCCCGCTGCACTATTGGTATCTGCCCGGCCGCGAGGCCAAGGCCAAGGCGCTGTTCGCCGAGTTCGCGCCCACGGTCGATTTCTACGAGAGCATGATCGGCCCCTTCCCCTGGGGCGACGAGAAGCTCGGCGTGGTCGAGACGCCGCACATGGGCATGGAGCACCAGACGATCAACGCGTACGGTAACAACTACCGCAAGACGCCGTCGGGCTTCGACGAGATCTTCCAGCATGAGCTCGGCCATGAATGGTTCGGCAACCAGCTGACCGCCGCCAACTGGGACGATTACTGGCTGCACGAGGGCTACACCCAGTACATGCAGCCGCTCTACGGCCAGTGGCGCGAGGGCGATGCCCGCTATGCCGCGATGATGGACCAGTATCGCCTCGCCATCCGCAACAAGGCGCCGATCGTCTCGGGCAAGATCCGCACCGAGGAAGAGGTGTATGAGGAAGACAAGGGCGGCCCCGGCCAGGACATCTACTATAAGGGCGCCTGGGTCCTCCACACGCTCCGCTACCTGATCGGCGACGACCGGTTCTTCGAGGTGACCCGGCGCATCGTCTATGGCCGTCCGGACCCCAAGCCGGGCAACTTCACCCCGCGCTTCGGCACCACGCCCGAATATATCGGCATCGTGAAGCAGGTTACCGGCCAGGACCTGCAATGGTTCTTCGACGCCTATCTCTACCAGGCCGACCTGCCCGAGCTGGTCAGCGAACGCACCGGCGATCGGCTGACGCTGCGCTGGAAGACAAGCGGCGACCGCCCCTTCCCGCTCCCCGTCGATGTGTCGATGGACGGCACGCTGCAGAAGGTGGCGATGCCGGGCGGCACCGCAACGCTTACCGTGCCAGCGGGTGCGCATGTGGTGCTCGATCCAAACGCACATATCCTCCGCCGCTCGGAAGCGGTGGAAGCACTCCAGCGCTGGGCGAAGGACCGATGATCGCGATCGTGGCGCCCGCGCCGATCGGCGTGCCGGCACTCGCCGCGCTGCTGATCGGGCTAGCAGGCTTCGTCGCCGCACTGCTGTACGTCCGCTTCCGCCGATATCGCCGCGGGGAGGCGGGCGCGCAGGTTAGCAGCCGATCGGGCCATGGCATCTGGCTGCAGGGCGCCGGCTTCTTCCTGGTCGCCTCCGGGCCGCTGCGACCCACGCTGCAGGCCGCGTCGGCGGCGTCTGTCGGTCAGGCAGTCGTCGTGGCGGTGCTCGTCGGCGCCTGTATCGGCCTGTTCCTGTCCGCGGCAACGGCGATGGGCAGCAACTGGAGCTTCGCCGCGCGAACCCGGCAGGACCATGATCTCGTGACCTGGGGACCCTTCGCCACCATCCGGCACCCGATCTATACGGGCCTGTTCGCGATGCTGCTGGCGATGGCGACCGCCTTCGGCCATTGGCGCGGGCTGATCCTGGGACTGCCGCTGTTCGCGTGGGGCACCTGGATCCGCGTCGTGGAAGAGGAAGCACTGCTGCACGCTCGGTTCGGGCGCCAATATGAGGCCTATGCCGCCCGCGTGAAGCGCTTCCTGCCCCGCCTCTTCTAACCCGCCCCGCAAGGCAAGCCGGCATGCCCGGCTTGCATCGACAGCCGGCCTCTGCAACCTTTCGGGCCGCACCAAGAGATGCACACGACCTGCTGGGGTGAGGAATGAGACTGTTTTGCGGCCTGATGCTGGGGGCCAGCCTGATGCTCGCCGCGCTGCCGGCCAGCGCACAGGAAGATCTGCGCGTCGACGGCGACTGGACGCACACCGCCAGCGGCATGGTGTTCCCGGAACGGCTCGGCAATGCACTGCGCACGCGCATCCACAGCTATGATGCCGAGCAGCTCGACGTCAGCGCCGGCTATTCGCTGCGGCGCGGCGGCGAGCTCGGTTTCGTGACGCTCTACGTCTACCCCGCCGCACCCGGTCAGGATTGTGCGGCGTCGTTCGCCGAGATCGAGCGCAACGTCGCCAGGAGCTATGCCGATGTGAAGCTGGCGTCGAAAGACCGGTGGCCCTCCCCCTCCGGCGCCACGCCCGACATCGCCTATCACGCCCGCTTCACCATGACCGGAACGCTGGACGGCAAGGAGCAACCCTTGACCTCCGAAAGCTATCTGTTCTGCCCCGCCGGCGGCACCTGGCTGGTGGCGGCGCGCGGAAGCTGGTCGCGCTCGGCAAAGCTCGAGGACGCATTTGCCGAGCTGCTGCACGGTCTGGACTGGCCGGTGCAACTGGACGACGCTGGCGCGACGCCTCCGCCCCAGAAATAGGATTTGCTCGGCCAGTCCTTCTCGTCCGCGATCGGCTTCGCAGGCGTTAAAGCGGCCGATATTGTCTCATAATCGCACAGCATTCTTTTATATGTGAGGAATTTGTCCAGCAAAAATAACTTCTTGGCGTTGTGAGATCATGTCCCCATCCCTTAAAGCCCGATCGGTGGGCCGGGCTCCGGCCTGCTCGAACAGGGGGGATACAATGATGAAACCAGCGCAAAGAGGGTCGCCCGAGCGCATCTATGGCATGGACGTTTGGCGTGGCGCACTATTGACCGCGGGCCTGATCGTTCATTGCGCCGCGCTTTCGGACATCACCGCGTTCAACATGATCGAAGACGCATCCCATCTGTGCAGGATGGAGGCATTCTTCACGATTTCGGGCTTCTTCGCCGCGCTGACGATCGGCAAGGCGGAGCCCGCCGACTGGATTCGACACCGGCTGGTGATGCTGCTGGTGCCATTGGCCGTGGGGCTCGCCGCGGCGGTGCCGCTGTCGCACCTCCTGATCGCCGATCTCGCGAAGCAGCCCGGCTTCATGGGGGACTATCTCCCCTGGCAGCCCAGCGACTGGCACATGCATATGTGGTTCCTGATCGCGCTTGCGCTCTACGTACCGCTTACCTTTGCGCTGCAGGCCCAGGACCGGCGGGTCGAGGCGTTCGGGCGCTTCGCCGCGCGACGCCCGCTTTCGACCGTCGCCGCGCTCTGGTTGGCAGGACTTGGCGCGTCGCTGGCGATATGGGCAGCGGGCAAGGCCCTGCACGTGATAGGATTGCAGTCCATCGCCTTCCTGCTGCGCCAGACCACCTATTTCTGCTTCTTCTATGCGCTGGGCCACGCCGCGTTCCGGGTCCAGGCGGTGCGTGATCTGCTCCTGTCCCCGCCCCGCGCGGTCTATGCGATCGCGGTGCTGCTGGCGATCCTTGATCTCGCGGCGGTCGCAGTGATCGCCGACGGCAAGCTGCGCATGCTGATCTTCTTCGTCGCGCGGCCGATCGTCGGTTTTGCTGTGACCTCGCTGGTGTTCCGAAGCGCCTTCTCGCTGCGGCACTGCCACAAGTGGCAGGCGGACCTGTCGAACGCCAGCTACACCATCTATCTGCTGCACGTACCCGCGATCCTCGGGCTGCTGTGGCTGCTCTACCCCACCGGCATCGGGCCCTGGCAGGCGATGGCCGTCATCGCACCGGTCGCGCTGCTGATCCTGTATTATTTCCACCTGCTGGTCGTGCGCCGATCCAGCCTGTTGCTGCTGCTGCTGAACGGCCGGCGGAAGGCGACGCGCAAGACGGTGACGGCACGCTGACAAAAAGAAAGCGCGCGGGCTTCGTGACCCGCGCGCTTTCTGTTCGATAGTCCGTTCGACGGATCAGGCGGCGCTGCCGGCCTTTTCCTTCTTGGCGTAGATGCGGACCGGCTCCTTGCGGCCCTCGACCACATCCTTGTCGACCACCACTTCGTCGACGCCGTCCATGCTGGGCAGGTCGAACATCGTGTCGAGCAGGATGCCTTCGAGGATCGAGCGGAGACCGCGGGCGCCCGTCTTGCGCTCGATCGCCTTCTTCGACACCGCGGTGAGCGCGTCGTCGGTGAAGCCGAGCTTGACCGCCTCCATGTCGAACAGCTTCTGATACTGCTTGACCAGGGCGTTCTTCGGCTCGGTCAGGATCTTGATCAGCGCCTCGACGTCCAGGTCTTCCAGCGTCGCGATCACCGGCAGACGGCCGACGAATTCGGGGATCAGGCCGAACTTGAGCAGATCCTCCGGCTCGGTCTGACGGAGCAGTTCGCCGGTGCGGCGCTCGTCCGGTGCGGCGACATGCGCGCCGAAGCCGATCGACTTGCCCTGCAGGCGATCGCCGATGATCTTCTCGAGGCCCGAGAAAGCGCCGCCGCAGATGAACAGGATATTGGTCGTGTCCACCTGCAGGAATTCCTGCTGCGGGTGCTTGCGGCCGCCCTGCGGCGGAACGCTCGCGGTGGTGCCTTCCATCAGCTTGAGCAGCGCCTGCTGCACGCCCTCGCCCGACACGTCGCGGGTGATCGACGGATTCTCGGCCTTCCGGCTGATCTTGTCGATTTCGTCGATGTAGACGATGCCGCGCTGCGCCCGCTCGACATTATAGTCGGAGGCCTGGAGCAGCTTGAGGATGATGTTCTCCACGTCCTCGCCGACATAGCCGGCTTCGGTGAGCGTGGTGGCATCGGCCATGGTGAACGGCACGTCGAGGATGCGCGCCAGCGTCTGCGCCAGCAGCGTCTTGCCGCAGCCGGTGGGGCCGACGAGCAGGATGTTCGACTTGGCGAGCTCGACATCGGCACCCTTGGCGCCGTGGTTCAGCCGCTTGTAGTGGTTGTGCACCGCGACCGAGAGAACGCGCTTCGCCTTCTTCTGGCCGATGACATAGTCGTCCAGCACGTCGCAGATTTCCTGCGGCGAGGGGACGCCTCCGTCCTTCTTGGACACCAGCGAGGACTTGGTTTCCTCACGGATGATGTCGTTGCACAGCTCGACGCACTCATCGCAGATGAACACGGTCGGGCCGGCGATGAGCTTGCGCACCTCGTGCTGGCTCTTGCCGCAGAAGGAGCAATAGAGCGTGCTCTTCGAGTCACCGCCGCTGAGCTTGGTCATTCAATCCATCCTTCGCGCCTCGGGCGCGTAACGCTCGCCTGCCATCCTACACGCAGGCGAAATTCCGGCAATCCATAAATCGCCCCGCCCGCCTGACGTTCCATGCACCGGGAATCGTCAGGCGACCGAGGATAGGGATATAGTGTTAATTTGCCGCTGCCGCATCCTCGCTCGGCACCGGGCGCTTCTCGTACACCTCGTCGACGATGCCGAAGGCCTTGGCTTCCTCGGCCTCGAAGAACGAGTCGCGGTCCATCGTCGTCTCGATCTTCTCAATCGGCTGGCCGGTGTACTTCGAATAGAGCGCGTTCATGCGCGCGCGGATTCGCAGGATTTCCTTGGCCTGGATCTCGATGTCCGACGCCATGCCCTGCGCACCGCCCGAGGGCTGGTGGAGCATGATGCGGGCGTTGGTCAGCGCCACGCGCAGGCCCGGCTCGCCCGACGCCAGCAGGAACGAGCCCATCGACGCCGCCTGGCCGATGCACACCGTGCCGACGCGCGGACGGATATACTGCATCGTGTCGTGGATCGCCATGCCCGCCGTGACGACGCCGCCCGGCGAGTTGATGTACATCCAGATGTCCTTCTTCGGATTTTCCGATTCGAGGAACAGCAGCTGGGCGGTGATCAGCGAGGCCATGTGGTCTTCGACCTGGCCGGTGACGAACACGATCCGCTCCCGCAGCAGGCGCGAATAGATGTCGAAGCTGCGCTCGCCGCGGCTCGACTGCTCGATGACGATGGGAACGAGTGCGCCAGTAACGGGATCGATGGTCATCTGACCGGAAAGCGGATGCATGTGGGATGATCTCGTGGTTGTTGTATTGCCCGCGACTACATCGGCGCTCCGGCTGCCCAGCGCAAGAGGGGCTTTGCCGGAGGACCGGGCTCAGGCCGATTGCAGCGCGTGGGCCCCTTGCCGAGCCCGAGCGATGCGCTCGAGAACCTCCGGCGCCGTAGCGAAGGCCTGCAGCGCAGCCGCAAGGGACGGCATGCGCTGACTGGCGAGCGGCACATGACGGGGACGTGGGGCCTTCCAGCCGAGCGTGGTACCGGGGACCGCATCGACAAGCCGGGCTGGCAGATCGCAGGCTTCGGCTAGCGCCGTAGCGAAGTTCGCCCAGTGCACCGCCCCCTGGTTGGCGAGGTGCAGGATGCCGCAGGTCCCGTCGATCAGCGCGTCGAGCACTGCGGTGCACAGGTCCGGCACATAGGCGGGCGACACGACCTGATCGTCGGCAGCAGAAAACCGTCGCCCGGCCGCCAGCGCCTCGACGACATGGACCGCGAAATTGTGCTGGTCCCAGGGCGAGAAGAACGCGGCCGTCCGCGCGACCAGGTGGCGTCCGGGCAGACCACCGATCGCCGCCTCCATCGCCGCCTTGCTGCGGCCATAGGCGCCGAGCGGCGCGCAGGGATCAGCTTCCGTGTAGGGGCGATGCAGCGCGCCGTCGAACACCAGGTCGCTGGAGAAGCTGACGGTCGCGATGTCGCGCTCGGACGCGGCGATCGCGAGTTCGGTCGCGCCGAGGCAGTTGGCGGCGAAACACCCCGCCTCGTCGTCCTCGGCATCGTCGACGCGCACCCAGCCCGCGGCATTGATCACCGCCCAGGGCTGATGCGTGTCGAGCGCGGCGGCGATCGAGGCGCTGTCGCCAAGGTCCAGCATCGTGCGGTCGGTGAGCACATAGGCAAGTCCGCGGATGTCGCAGGTGCGGGCGAGTGCCTGGCCCAGCGTGCCGGTGGCGCCTGCGATCAGCAAGGGGGGACGGGATGCGACGCCCCGCCCGGAGCGCGTGCGGGGCTCGGGATGCGGCCGGGGATGATGCGTCACGCGCAGATCGCGCTGCCACCACCCTTCGCCGTTCAGCGCGGGGTGGTCGTGCCCTTCTCCCTGCGCCAGCGCCTGTAGCAGCGGCACCATCGCCGTGGGCCGGGGTTCGCCACCGCGGGCATCGAACACGCCCGGCTCGTAGATGCCCGGCTCCGTCAGCAGGGTGTTCCAACCAGACGCGCCGAACAGCGACCAGGCGGTCACCGCCTCCACTTGAACGCCTGCCGCGCGGGCCGTCTCGGCATCTTCCCAGGCATCCCGCATCCAGCGCATCTGCTCCTCGCGGGTGCAGCCGTTATGGACCTCGGTGATCGCGATCGGGATGCGGTAGCGCGCCCAGGCCTCGGCCAGCGCGTTGGCAAGTCCGTCCAGCGCCGGATCGAGCACCCGCACCGCCTCGGTATCGACATAGGCGATGCTGCCGTTGCCGCCGCGCATCGCCGGAGGGTACGCCGAGACATGCTCGTCGAGGAACCGGTCGCTGGTCAGATAGTGGTTGATGCCGATCACATCGGGCGGACAGGCCGCCTCGGCGAGTGCCTCCAACTTGTCGGCAAGGCCGAAGCCGGCCAGCCGCTCCCATAGGGCATGGCCGGGGACGACGCGGCCGCACAGCAGGTCCCACCCCATCCAGCGCCGCGCATTGTCATAGGCAACCTGCGCCTGGGTGGCGGGCGTGCCATAGGTCTTGCCGAGATCGTCGGTCTGGATCAACCGCGCATTCGGCCGCACCGCCCGTACTGCCTGCATCGCACAGGCCACGCCCTCGATCTGGTGCACCAGCGCTCGCCAGAAGCTGCCCTCCTCACGGGCGTGCGGATACCAGTGGCCGTAGAGCGCCGCAAAGCGCGCGGTGGTCAGCGGTTCGTTGACCGGCGTCCAGTCGGCGATCCAGGGGTAGCGCTCGGCCACCCGCGCGGCATAGTCGCCGAGCTTTCTGCCGAAATCAGGGTCGAGCAGGTCGGTGCGTCGCGGACCGCTGCCATGATGGACCAGCCCGGCGATCGGCCGCATGCCGAGATCGCGCACCCGCGCCAGTCGGCTGTCGCTCCACGCCCAGTCGCAGTTCGCGGGATCGTCGGGGCAGACCCGCTCCCACAATATGGGGAAGCGCAGCGCCTTCACGCCGAGTGCCGCGATCCGATCCAGATCCTCCAGCCGATCATGATGGCCGGTCTCGATCGCCTGATCGCGGAACGTATCGCCGACGCGATTGACGGTGCACTCGGCACCGCCCCACAGCTCGAGTGGTGTCATGGATGCCCCCCTTGACCGCAACGGGCGCCGGACGTGGTCCACGACCAACCTAGGTTAGGCCGGAAGCTCGGCTCGTCGCAAAAACACCCGAACAGCCTCCGAAGAAGCGCGTAGCGGGTACATCCGAAATTCACTTCCCCGCCTATAAAAACAACATGGTTAGTAACGGTTATGGGCAGATCCCGGCGATGCCGGCGGCGGAGTGTGGAACAATGGTCGGGCGCTGGACAGAAGCAGAGGCGAAGGCGTGGTACGCGCAGCAGCCCTGGGTGATGGGCTGCAACTTCACCCCCTCGAACGCGATCAACCAGCTCGAGATGTGGCAGGCGGCCACCTTCGACATCGCGGCAATCCGCGCCGAACTGGCGCTGGCGGCCGATGTCGGCATGAATGCGGTGCGCGTGTATCTGCACGATCTGCTCTGGGCCGAGGATCCGGACGGCTTTCTCGACCGCATCGACACGCTGCTGGCGGCGGCGGACGGCTATGGCATCCGGGTGATGCTGGTGCTGTTCGATTCCTGCTGGCATCCCGATCCCGCGCTGGGGCCGCAGCCAGCGCCCAAGCCGGGCGTGCACAATTCGGGCTGGGTGCAATCGCCGGGCATTCCCGCGCTCCGCGATCCCGCCCAACGGCCGCGGCTCGAAGCCTATATCAAGGGCGTGGTCGGCCGCTTCCGCACCGATCGCCGCGTCCTCGCCTGGGATATTTGGAACGAGCCGGACAACGGGCCCGAGGTCTCGCTGTGCGATGCGGGTGAGCTGGGCGCCAAGGCCGATCTGGTCCTGCCGCTGCTGGTCGACGCGTTCAGCTGGGCGCGCAGCATGCGCCCCGTCCAGCCGCTCACCAGCGGCATCTGGCTGGGCAACTGGTCTTCGCCCGAGCTGCTCACCCCGCTGCAACAGGCGCAGACCGGCCTGTCCGACATGATTTCGTTCCACAATTACGGGACGGCTGAGGATTTCGCGCAGCGGATCGACTGGCTGAGCGTGTTCGACCGGCCGATCTGGTGCACCGAATTCATGGCGCGCCCGGCGGGCAGCACCTTCGAGGCGATCCTGCCGGTCGCCAAGGCCCGCCATGTCGGCGCCTTCTGCTGGGGTCTGGTGCGCGGCAAGACGCAGACCCACCTGCCCTGGGCGGCGTGGGAAAACCCGAATCTCGCGGGGCTGAAGGACAAGTGGTTCCATGACATCTTCGATGTCGGCGGCGTCCCCTATGACGACACCGAGGTCGAGTTCCTCCGTCTGTTGCGCACGATCGACGACAAGGCGCCGCACTGGCCGATCATCGAGGTCGAGGCGGGGAAAAATGGCTCCGCTGAAGCCGGAGATGCTGCAAAGGCGGCGTAAGGGCTTCTCCTCTTCCGCTTCTCATCCCCCTCTCGCCTGTGGGAGGGGGACAAGAAGCAGCAATTCTCACTCCGCCAGCGCCGCCGTCTTGAGCGGCGGGATCTCCCGCTCCTCGGCGATGTGGCGGCGATACGTGGCGAGCGCCTGCCCGACCACCTGGTCCATATTGTAGTAGCGGTAGGTCGCCAGGCGGCCGACGAACAGCACGCCCTTCGTCGCCTCCGCAAGCGCCTCATACTGCTTGAACAGCGCCTGGTTCTCCGGGCGCGGGATCGGGTAGTATGGATCCCCCTCGGCGCTCGGATATTCATAGGTCAGGCTGGTGTTCGGCGCCTGCTGCCCGGTCAGGTGCTTGTATTCGGTCACCCGCGTATAGGGCACCTTCTCGTCCGGATAGTTCACCACCGCCACCGGCTGCGCCCACTCGCGGTCCTCATGGACATGCTCGAAGCGCAGCGAGCGATAGGGCAGCTTGCCGAAGCGGAAGTCGAAATATTCGTCGATCGGGCCGGTAAAGACGATCTGGTCGAAGCTGAACCGCCGCTTCGCCTCTTCGAAAGTGACGCCCAGTTCGAGGCCGATGTTCGGATGATCGAGCATCTTGGCGAACATCGCGGTGAAGCCGTCGCGCGGCATCGCCTGGAAGCGGTCGGTGAAATAGCGATCGTCGGTATTCGTCCGCGTCGGCACGCGCGCGGTGACGCTCTTGTCGAGCTCCGACGGATCGATCCCCCATTGCTTGCGGGTATAGCCCTGGAAGAAGGTCTCGTAGAGTTCGCGGCCCACCGCCGAGATCACCACATCCTCGGAGCTGCGGATCACCGTCACCGGCTCCGCCCGAGCGGCGAGGAAATCGGCGGCCTCCTCCTCGGTCTCCAGCGACAAGCCGAACAGCGCGTTCAGCGTCGTCCGGTTGATCGGGATCGGCACCAGCTGCCCGCGCACCTCGGCGAGCACGCGATGCTCATATTGCCGCCATTCGGTGAAGCGGGAGAGATAGTCGAAGATATCCGCGCTGTTGGTGTGGAAGATATGCGGGCCGTATTGGTGGATCAGGATCCCGGCCTCGTCCTTGTGATCGAAGGCATTGCCGGCGATGTGCGGCCGCTTGTCGATCACCAGCACGCGCTTGCCGGCATCGGCCGCCAGCCGCTCGGCCATCACCGATCCGGCAAAGCCCGCGCCGACCACGAGATAGTCGTAATGGTCGCTGCGCACCGGCTTGAGCAGCGGCTGGTCGGGCTCGGCGACCTGCAGGATCAGCCCGAGCATGCGCGCCGCGACCTGATCCCAGCTCTGCTCGGCAAGCAGCGTGTCCGCCTCGATCCGCCACGCATCGCCGGTCCGGCGCAGCGCCAGCGCCTGGTCGCACGCGTCGACGAATGCCGCCGCGCCGTCCGCCACGAACACGCCGGCGACGTCGCCATAATGGCGGATCACGTCGACGATCGGGGTCGAGACCACCGGCAGGCCGGCAGCCAGATATTCGGGCGTCTTGGTCGGGCTGATGAAGCGCGTCGCCTCGTTGATCGCGAACGGCATCAGCGCGACGTCCCAGCCGCCGGCGTAGAGCGGCAGCTCGGCATAGCTCTTGGAGCCGAGCCAAGCGATGTTGGCCCGCTGCGGCAGCTCGGCGGGATCGATCTTGACCACCGGGCCGACCATCACGATCGTCCAATCCGGCCGGGCGTCGGCGAGCGCCGCGATAAGCTCCAGGTCCATCCGCTCGTCGATCACGCCGTAGAAGCCGAGGCGCGGACGCGGCAGCCCCGTCTGATCGGCGACATCCTGCACCAGCGCGCGGCCCTGCGCGAAGTGTGCGCTATCGACGCTCGACGGGAACGGGTGCACCGAAGCATGACTCTCGCGCTTCGCCTCGTAGAGGCTGTAGCCGCCGGTGAAGACGAGGTCGGCGAGCCCGAACAGCTCCTGCTCCAGCGGCATCAGCTCGGGGGGCGCGAAGCGGAAATTCTTCAGCTCGTCCATGCAGTCATAGACGGTGCAGGCCGCCGCCAGATGCCGGGAGAAAGGCAGCATCATCGGCGTGTAATACCAGCGGATCAGCTGCTCGCCGATGCCCGCGACATGATCGTCGAGCAGCGCGCGCAGTGCCGCCGTCCGCGCATCGCCACCCATGCTGCCGGGTAGATGCGGCACCGCCACCGTCACCCCTGCCCCTTCGTCTCGCAGCTCCAGCCAGGGCGTGGGGCTGTCGTCGTCGATCGGCTCTTCCCAGAACAGCACGTCCATGTTGCGCGCGAAGCGGGTCATGAGGTGCTGCGGTCGCTGGAAGACGAAATTCCAGCGGAGGTGCGAAAAGCAGATCAGCGCGAAGTTGCTGCTCGGTCGGGTGCTTGCGGCATGGTTGGTCAAGGACGGTTTCCCTGTTGCGGTCGACAGAGAGAACCCGCCCAAGCTTCTTCCCGTTCCAAGACCTCCGCAACAATTCTTTTAAAAACAGCATGATACAAGTTAATGCA
Source organism: Sphingomonas sp. NFR04 (assembly GCF_900114095.1). Lineage (GTDB taxonomy): Bacteria > Pseudomonadota > Alphaproteobacteria > Sphingomonadales > Sphingomonadaceae > Sphingomonas. The sequence continues at coordinate 741,627 of NZ_FORV01000002.1, forward strand.
ATTTGGTCCCGCAGCAGCATTGCGGGCGGCACCGAAGTACCGCCCGCCTTGTGCTCAGGCCGCGTCGACCATCACGATCTCGCTGTCTTCGATCGCGGTGATCTTGACCACCTCGGCATCCTTGATCGCGGCGCCGTCGCGGGCATTGATCCGCACACCATCGATTTCCACCGCGCCGGTGGCGGGCACCAGATAGGCGCGGCGATCGCTGCCGAGCGTGTATTCCGCCGTCTCGCCGGCGCGCAGGGTCGCGCCCACGACACGGGCGTCGGTGCGGATCGGCAGCGCATCACCGTCGCCTTCGAAGCCGCTCGCCAGCACCACGAACTGGCCGGCGCGATCGGTCTTCGGGAACGGACGCGTGCCCCAGCTCGGCTTCTCGCCGCCGCGGGTCGGCTGGATCCAGATCTGGAAGATGCGGGTGGTCTCGTCTTCCTTGTTATATTCCGAATGCGCGATGCCGGTGCCTGCCGACATCACCTGCACGTCGCCGGCGACAGTCCGCCCGTGATTGCCCAGATTGTCCTGGTGGGTGATGGCGCCGTCGCGGACATAGGTGATGATCTCCATGTCGCGGTGCGGATGCGGCGGGAAGCCGGACTGCGGCGCGATCGTGTCGTCGTTCCACACGCGCAGATTGCCCCAGCTGGTGCGGGCTGGATCATAGTAATTGGCGAAGGAGAAATGGTGCTTGGCGTCGAGCCAGCCATGGTTGGCACCGCCGAGGCTGGAAAAGGGGCGAAGTTCGATCATTGTGGGTCTCCCTGTGGGGGTGCGCCGGGCTGCGGCGCCGTTTCGATGACCGGGATATAGGCGGGCTCGACTTCTCCAATCAGTGGGATAAGTTGGAGCGAAACGTTCCAGGAAATAGAAATGTCAAACCCGGGCACGCCCACCTTCGACCAGCTCCGCATCTTCCTCGCCGTGGTGGACAGCGGCAGTTTCGCGGGCGCCGGGCGCCAGCTCAACCGCGCGGTGTCGGTGATCAGCTACGGGATCTCCAATCTCGAGGCGCAACTCGGCGTGCTGCTGTTCGATCGCGAGGGCACCAAGAAGCCCCGCCTCACCACCGCGGGCGAAGCGGTACTGGCCGAAGCGCGGACGGTGGCGCAGGGCATCGACGGGCTGCGCGCCAAGGTAAAGGGCCTGCTCGACGGACTGGAGGCGGAGGTGAACCTCGCCGTCGACGTGATGCTTCCCACCCGCCGGCTCGGCGAAGTGCTGCGCGCCTTCCGCGCCGAGTTCCCGACGGTGACGCTGCGCCTCCACGTCGAGGCGCTGGGGGCGATCACCAGCCTGGTGCTGGACGGCAAGGCGGTGCTCGGCATCTCGGGGCCGCTGGCACAGGGGATGAACGGCATCGAGTGCGAGGCGGCGGGATCGGTGGCAATGGTGCCGGTGGCGGCGCCAGACCATCCGCTTGGCCGGATGAACCCGATCCCGCCCGGCGCGGGGCGCGACCATGTCCAGCTGGTGCTCTCCGACCGCTCGCCGCTCACCGCCGGCCGCGACTTCGCCGTGATGAGCCCCCGCACCTGGCGCCTCGCCGACCTCGGCGCCAAGCACGCGCTGCTTCGCGAAGGCATCGGCTGGGGCAACATGCCGCTGCCGCTGATCGAGCCGGACCTCGTCGCCGGCACGCTGGTGCGGCTGGCGATGCCGGAGAGCCCCGGCGGCATGTACCGCTTCGGCGCGATCTGGAGGCGGGATGTGCCACCCGGGCCAGCGGCGTCGTGGCTGCGGGCGCGGTTCGTCGAGGTGGGGCGCGAGGATGCGGATCTGGAGGGGCTTGGCGAGGCGTAAGATGGGACGGCACCGGGTGCCTGCAACGCGTGAAGGCTCGCCGCGCCGACCGGCTGCCGACTACCGAAGTTTAGGAAGTTTAGGCTCGCGCAGAATTGCGCAGGCCCCCATCTTCTCCTGCGTCAAGCGCGCGAGGCATGTCGCGTCACGCGCGAAGGGACGGTATCCGGCGAGATCAAAGAGCGACCACTCCCAGGTGGCGCATAGAACATATAAGGAACGCCGTTGCAGACGCAAGGAGGCTGCGGCCAAGTATGGTTGAGGCTCTTTGGCAGCGACCCGACCTGCTGGATTGCTGCCCGACGGCTTTCGCGTGACAGATCGCGATCGCGGCTGTTGATCCAGCGCGCCGCCGGGTGGTCTCCTACCGTTCGGCAGCTCCAACGGCGGCTGCTTGTTCGGTCATCTGCTTGCAAAGCGTGCGCTCAGATAATTTCTGTGCTCGAGCATTCTCGACGAGCGATATCGTCTGGCCCTCGCGGACCTCCTCAGGATGCGCTGGATCCGCCGGGTTCATCAACCCAATAACCTGCGGTCCAACAATGGTGCCGCGCCGGCCAACCTCTTGCTGCACACGCGCGGCGGGCGTGGCAGTCATTCCGCTCAAGGTCGCAGCCACGATCCTCCGCGCGTTCGCCACATCACCTGTGGTCGCGAAGCCATTGGCGACACAATATTCAATAAGGCCTAAGCGATTGTACGTCGCGCCAAATGCCCTTTGCAGCTGTTCGTCGGAAGGCAGGTCCTGTGCCTGCAGGGCACCCACAGACGCCGTTCCGAGCACAACCCCGACCATGAGCTTGAGATAACACGTACGCATCCAAACCTCCTTAGCCGGCGAGCGAACGCTCTTGAACAGCATCCGATGCAGATGAAGTGAAACCACACGTGGCGTTCGGACCCTCGTCCTTCTTGCAAGATGGCACGTCGGGTTCAGCAAGCGACTCCCCAAATGCCACGCATGCTGCTGGCAGCGCCGCCGTGATCCACCGTAAGAACCGCGCGACCGCTGCTGCTATCTGTCGCTGCATTCGACGTGGAGCGGCCGGTAGCCCGAATGTGCAGACGGTACCCCGAACAGGAAGCGGTGCCCTTTCCTGTCTCCAAGTCCTCGCCCTCTCTCTCGGTCAACCGACACGAGCGTAAGCCCTGCGGATCTCGGAGCATGAGCTCGCTGCCAATAAGCTGGAGATAGTCGTGGCCTGCCCCAGTGAACGTAAACGTGCAGCCTGTCTCCTGCGTCGACTGCTCGTCCTCGTCGCTCAGCGGCACGAGTGGCATCCGCTTCGCACTTGCTTGGGCGGCGATCTGATGTGGCCGCGACGCCGCGCCTAAGGTCACTGCGGCTGCGCTGATCAAGACGGCACGAACGAACAGCATGCTTCTCCTTCTCGGGGGGCAGGACCGGCAGAACGCTGGCCCCTTGCGCCTTTAGCAAGGCCGAAAAGCCACCGCATCTAGCGCGGACCGGCCCCTCATTTCGCCTCTTCTGCCTCGAGATACCGCGCCGCAGCCCCGATTGCACGTAACTGCGGATCGACTAGAGGCGTTGGCCTCCCATGGGGTGTGTCGCTCATGGGATTGAGCCGAGGACGGTCGACCGGATGATGCGAGTGCTATCCAATGTCCTTTTCGCGCTCGCGGCGCTGACGGGCGTGTGCGCGATACTCGTCTATGGGTATCTCGTCCAACTAGCCTGCGGCTACGCCCCCGGTGCGACAAGCTGCAGCGGAGCGCCATGGGACCTGACGGCAGATGACCGCCTCTGGCTGATCGGCATGCCGGCTATCGCGATTGCCAGCCTCCTCGCCCTCGGAACGCTGGCAAGGCGGAAGGCTTAACCGAGCAGTTGGAGGGTCGCACGGGGGCTCCCCGGGGCCAGCTTCCCAAATCCTGGTAGGCGACCGCTTCGTCCCACCATGGGTGACCGAGGATCCGCTAAATCATCGGCCTGTCCTGGGGCCGCGCTGGGCACATCCAAACGGCAGAGCGTGGTGCAAAAAGCCCTTCACGGGCCCGCCCACTAGAACAGCACCGCCCCACCCGCCACCAGCCGCACGTCCGGCGAATTGTGGTTCAAACCCGCCACCGCCAGCAGGTCCAACTGCAGCACCTTGGTCGGGCGCCATGCCGTCGACAGCGCGGCGAGGGCGTGGGTCTCGTGCCCCTCGGGCTCATTGTCGCGTTCCAGCGAGAATTCTGCGGTCGTCGTCACCTTCTCGCTGAGCTTGTAGCGCAGGCTGGTGATGCCGCTATAGGCGAAGTGCCGCCCCTGCCCGCTTTCGTTGGCGGCGGCGTCGGCCTCGCCGGTGAAGCCGATCGCGAGCTTCTCGGTCAGGTCATATTGCACCGGCACGATCGCGCCGGCGGACCAGGTGCCGTCGCCGATCGGCGACTTGCCGGTCGGCGCGGTGACGAAGCCCTCCACACCCGCGGAGAAGGGCTTGCCCTTCTCGCCGGCGAGATGCTGGCGGATCGCAAAGCGCAGATCGCCGGTGCCGCCGACCGTGTCGATGGCGCGGCTTGCCTTGTCGCGGGTGCGATCGTGGCCATAGCCGGTCCAGCCCAGCTGCACCTCTGTCTTGGAGCCCACGCCTGCGCGCACCAGCAGATCGGCGGTGACGATCCGGTCCTCGCGCTGGTCGGCGGTGTCGTCGCGTTCCCAGTCGACGAACGAGGTCTCGACATGGACGCGGCCCGGCTCGGTGGTGCAGCTCGATCCGCCGATGCTCGGCCGGGTCGGGCAGAAGCGCGGATCGTCATCGGCAAAGGCATTGCCCGCCGCGAGCAGTGCCGCCCCCAGCCCGAAGATGCGTGCCGTTCGTACCATGTCCTGTCCCCCCGAAGCTCTTGTGGAGGGCCAAACGATGTCGTGTCGGAAATGTTTCGATACACGCGCCTCAGGCGTCGCGGATCGCATGCTCCAGATCGGCGGCATGGGCGGCGGCGGGCTCGGTCGGCGCGGCGGCATCGGCAAGTTCGGTCTCGACGCGGGCGCCGCCGGTGAGCGTTCGGTGTACCGGGCAGCGATCGGCGATCTCGAGCAGCCGGGCGCGCTGGGTGTCGTCGAGGTCGCCCTCGATCTCGATCCGCCGGGTGAACAGGTCTGCCGGCTGGACGCCTGCCTGGCGCTGGTGGCCGGCGAGGGTGCGAATGCCGGTGACCGGCCAGCCCTTCTGCAGCGCATAGACGCGCAGCGTCATCGTCGTGCAGGCGGCGAGCGCCGAGGCGAGCATCTGATAGGGCGTCGGCCCCGATCCCATGCCGCCGACCGACACCGGCTCGTCGAGCATCAGCGCCACGCCCGCGACCTGCACCGCCACCTGGAACTTGCCCGCGCCGGTATCGCGCGCGATTGCGTCCAGGGCCACTTCGCTGCTCATGCCGTCTGCTCCGCCAATTAGTTTCGATCGCGATACCCTGCTTGAGCGTCAGCGTCACCGGGGTGCGCTCGGCAATCTCGGCGAGCCGTGCCTTGGCGGCCTCGTCGGGGCCGGCGATCGTCAGGGTGCGCTTGATGTGGCGCTCCTCGGGCTTGCCGAGGATCCGCAGGTCGACATCGAGCGCGTCGATCCGCCAGCCCTTGCGGTCGGCATACATGCGCAGCGTCATCGCCGTGCAGGCACCGAGCGCAGCGAGCAGCAGCTCATAGGGCGCGGGGCCGGCATCGGTGCCGCCATTGCTCGGCGGCTCGTCGGCGAGGATCGCATGGCTGCCGGCCTGGATCTGCGTCTCCATGGCCTCGGGGCCGATATGGGCGGTGGCATGCAGCATGGTCCTGGTCCTCAGATCGCCAGCAGCGCGATCGCTTCGATCTGCGCGGGGTTGAAACCGTGGTCGGCGAGCACCGGCACCAGATGCGCGGCGGGCTGGCGCTGGCGGCGCGTGGTGCAGACGAACTGGCGGATCGCCTCCAGCCGCGGATTGGCGAGCGGCGTCGGCCGGCGGGTGCCGAACAGCGTGTCGGCGACGCGGCCGAACAGCGAGGGCTTTTCGGTTGCCGCGACGGCGCTGCAGCCGCAGGCCGCCGCGTCCCGGAAGGCGACCGAGACGGCAGCCCATTCGGTCTGGCTGAGTTCGGGTGCTGCGCTACGATCCATCGAAACCTCCTGTGTTTGGCCGTTTCTAGCCGGGCGCCGCTGTTCCGATCAGCCGGATAGTTTCGACGCTATCGTTCGAGGGAGTTGAACAGCCGCTTTTCGATTTAGTCGAACATATGGGACGACTTTATTCCAGTTCTCAGGCCATCTCTCGGGGGCCATCTTCCGGTCACCAGGCGAGGCAGATCGGTCCCCGCCCTCATTCGGAGACACATCATGGCTACCGCACCCTATTCACACACCGCTACCCCTACCAACGTTCAGTCGGCCCTGCCGCTGGTGGGCCGCATCGGCATCGCCGCGATTTTCCTGCTCAGCGGCCTGTCGAAGCTTGCCGCGCCGGCGGCTACGATCGGCTATATCGCATCGTCGGGCCTGCCCCTGCCGCAGCTGGGCTTCGCCATCGCGCTGCTCGTCGAGCTGGGCGGCAGCATCGCGCTGATCCTCGGCTATCGCACTCGCATCGTGGCAGGCATTCTCGCCGCCTTTTCGGTGGCGACCGCGCTCGCCTTCCATTCGGCGCTGGGCGACCAGAACCAGTTCATCCACTTCTTCAAGAACATCGCGATGGCCGGCGGCCTGCTCCAGGTCGTCGCGTTCGGCGCCGGCGGCTGGAGCCTCGACGCCCGCCGCTAAATCGATCTGAAACGTTGTAAAAAGGGGTCGCACCGGCGGTGCGGCCCCTTTTCGCGTCCTCATCCACACGTACAGGCGATCTGCCGCGCCGGCTCGGCTAGGAAGGGACCCGAGGAGATCGCTATGACCCGCTGTACGCACATGAATTCGGAGACCGTTCGGGAGGTTACGCCGAGCGCCAAGGGGTGCGAGGAGTGCCTCAAGACCGGCAGCTGGTGGGTGCATCTGCGCCTGTGCCGGGAGTGCGGGCATGTCGGCTGCTGCGACCAGTCGCCCAACCGCCACGCCACCGCGCATTTCCACGAGACCGGCCATCCGATCATGGAAGGCTATGACCCGCCCGAAGGCTGGGGCTGGTGCTATGCCGACGGCATCGAGGTCGACCTGCCCGACCAGACGCCGCAGGATGGACCCATCCCGCGCTTCTTCTGATCCCGTCCCGTGGACACGCGCGGGCGGCGCGCTAAGACGCGGGCGATGATCGCGCTGCCGTCGCTTCGATGAACCCGCCCGCCCCGGCCTCGCGCGCCGCGCTGCTGCTGTTCGGCGCGGGCGATTTCGCGTTCAATCTCTACTGGCAGGCGGTCAATCTCTACCTGCTCTTCTTCTATATCGACACGCTGCGGCTGGCGCCGGCGCTGGCCGGCACGCTGTTCCTCGTCGGCGCGGCGTGGGACGGTGCGGCGGACTTCGTCGCGGGCGTGGTCGCCGAGCGGATGCGGCGGCCCTATCGCTGGCTGATCGGCTGGGGCGCCGTGCCGCTGGGGCTCGCCTTCGTCGCGATGTTCGCGGTGCCGGTGGGCGGCTGGGGCGCGGCGCTGGCGGCGCAGCTCGGCTTCCGCACGCTCTATGCCTTCACCAACATTCCCTATTCGGCCTGGACGACGCGGCTGGCCGGCACCAGCGCCGAGCGCTCGCTGCTCGCCGGGCTGCGGATGATCTTCGGCGCGGTCGCCGCGACGCTGGTGGCGGGGACGTTGCCGGGGCTGGTGCGGGCGCTCGGCGGCTATGGGGCGGCGAGCGCACTGCTCGCGGCGCTCGGCATGCCGCTGCTGCTGGCGATCGCGTGGGCGGTGCCCGAGCGGCGGCCATCGGGGGACGCAGCGACCCGCCCGGCGATCGGCCCGGCGCTGCTACTGCTCGCCCGCAACCGTGCGTTCGTTGCGCTCAACCTGGCGGCGGCGGCGGGTGCGGCGGCGGCGGCGCTCACCACGCAGTCGGTGCTCTATTTCTTCCGCTACGTGCTCGCCGACGATCCCGCCGGGCCGCAGGCGCTGGCTGCGATGGCATTTGCCAGCCTCGTCGCGACGCCGCTCTGGACGCTCGCCGCGCGGCGGGCCGGAGCGCGGGCCGCGTGGCTGGCGGCGTGCGGACTGGCGCTCGCGCTGCCCGCCGGCTTCGTGCTGCTGCCCGCCCCGGGCGTAAGCGCGGCGACGCTGTTCCTGCTGGGCATGCAGGTCGCCTTCGCGGGCTTCGGGCTCGCCGCCTGGACCTTGCTGCCCGACAGCGTCGACTGGGGTGCTGCGCGGAGCGGCATTCGAGTCGAGGCGATCGCGTTCGGCACCTTCGCCCTCGCCCAGAAGGCGGCGCTGGCGGCGGCGGGGTTCGCGATCGGGGCGATCTATCAGGCGAGCGGCTTCGTCGCGGGGGCACCGCAGGGGGCGGCGAGTCTAGCGGCGATCCGCTGGCTGATGCTGGCGGGACCGGCGGTGCTGCTGCTCGGCGCGCTGGCCGCGGTGCTGGCGCTGCCGCTCAGGCAGGATACGCTGGCCTAGGGTATCCTCCCCCGCCAGGGGGAGGTGTCAGGCGGAGGCTGACGGAGGGGGAGGATGCCAGAACCTCTCGGCCGTCGTGCGTCCTCCCCCTCCGTCGCCTTCGGCGCCACCTCCCCCTGGCGGGGGAGGATTACGGGTGGGTCACACCAGTTCGAAGCTGCCCGACACGCCTTCGGCCTGCGCCGAGGGCGCAATCCACAGCTGGAACTTGCCGGGCTCCACCGTCGGCTTGAGCGCTTGGCCGATGAACAGCAGGTCGGCGCGGGTGAGCGTGAACTGCACCGTCTTGCGCTCGCCGGGCTTGAGCGCGACGCGGCGGAACGCCTTCAATTCGCGCACCGGCCGGGTGACGCTCGCCGCCACGTCGCGGATATAGAGCTGCACCACTTCCTCGGCCGCGCGCGATCCGCTGTTGGCGATGGTCGCCGACACCACCAGCTTACCGTCCGCCGCCAGCCTGCCGCCGCCGAGATCGAGGCCGCTGTACGCGATCTCGCCATAGGTGAGCCCGTGCCCGAACGGGAACAGCGCCTGGTTCGAGAACTCGCGATAGTGGGTTTTGTATTCCTGCAGCGGACCCGCCGGGTTGGGACGGCCCGTGGCCTTGTGGTCATAGTGGTACGGCTCCTGCCCCGTCGCCTGCGGGAAGGAGACCGGCAGCCGCGCGGAAGGGCTGACCGCGCCGAACAATATGTCGGCGATGGCGGGCCCGTCCTGCGAGCCGAGGAACCAGGTGACGAGGATCGCCGGCGCCTTGAGTACCGCGCCTTCCAGCGCCAGCGCGCGGCCGTTACGGAGCAGCACCACCACCGGCTTGCCGGTCGCCGCCACCGCCTCGACCAGCGCCATCTGCGCCGGGGGCACGACGATGGCGGAGCGCGACTGCGCCTCGCCCGACATGCGGGCATGCTCGCCGATCGCCAGCACCACCACATCGGCGGCGCGCGCTGCAGCCACCGCCGCCTCGATACCGCCCGGGACGGGGCCGTCGAGCCCGGCGCCCTGGGTCACGCTCACCAGCGCCGGATCCTGGACCAGCGCCTTCACGCCGGCCGCAAGATCCACCGCCTCGGCATCGGTGCCATAGACGTTCCACGGCCCGATCTGATCGTGCAGCCCGCTGGCGAACGGTCCGATCAGCGCGATCTTCTTGCCCGCGCGCGGCAGCGGCAGCAGATTGCCCTCGTTCTTGAGCAGCACGATCGAACGCGACCCCGCCTCGCGGGCGAGCGCCAGATTGGCACGGGTACGCACGCGCGCCTTTTCCCGCGCCGGATCGATGCGGCGGAACGGATCGTCGAACAGTCCGAGCTGCACCTTCAGCGCCAGCACGCGCCGCACCGCCTCGTCGAGCCGCGCCATCGGCACCTCGCCCTTGGCGACCAGGTCCGGCAGATGCTTGATATAGAAGCCGCTCTGCATGCTCATGTCGACGCCAGCCATAAAGGCGAGCTTGGTCGCCTCGCGCGCGTCCGCCGCGAAGCCGTGCGCGATCAGTTCCTCGTCGGCGGTGTAGTCGGAGACGACGACGCCGTCGAAGCCCCATTCGCGGCGCAATACCTCCGTCAGCAGCCATTCGTTGGCGGTGGCCGGGATGCCCGAAAGTTCGTTGAACGACGCCATCACCGTCGGCGCACCCGCCGCGAGCGCCGCCTCGAAGGGCGGAAAATAGATTTCGCGCAGCGTCCGATCGGAAATGTCGACCGTGTTATAGTCGAGCCCCGCCTCCACCGCGCCATAGGCGGCGAAATGCTTGGCGCAGGCGGCGACCGCGTCTGCTGCCTCCAGCCCCTTGGCGCCCTGGAAGCCGCGCACCCGCGCCGCCGCCATCAGCTTGCCGAGCAGCACGTCCTCGCCCGCCCCCTCTACGCTGCGACCCCAGCGCGCATCGCGGGTGATGTCGACCATCGGCGCGAAGGTCCAGTCGATGCCCGAGGCTGCCGCCTCGATCGCCGCGACCCGCGCGGTGCGCTCGGCGAGATCGGGATCGAAGCTCGCCGCCTCGCCCATCGGCACCGGGAAGACGGTGCGAAAGCCGTGGATCACGTCGGCCGCGAAGAGCAGCGGGATCTTGAGCCGCGATTCGCGCATCGCAACGGTCTGCATCCGCTTGACCATCGCCGCGCCGTTGCCGTTGAACACGCCGGTCAGCCGACCGGCCCGCACCTCGCCCATCTGCCCGTCGAAGTTGGACGAGGCACCCGCCGGATTGAGCGTCACCGCCGCCCCGCCCGACCAGGCCGCGGCCATCAGGGTGAGCTGCCCGGCCTTCTCCTCGACGGTCATCTTGGCGAGCAGCGACTCGACCGCGGCGGGCAGTTTCTTCGCGCCCGCCTGGAGCAGCATCGCGCGCGCCGGGCTCGCCGCCCAGGCGGCCGCCGCGCTCGCCCCGATCAACACCGCACGCCTGGAAATATGGCCGTCCTTCACGCGTTTCCTCCCACAGCGTGGCCCTACATCGGCCACCGCATCAACAATCTTGCAACCCGCTATTGCTTCATGTAACCGGTTACATCAAGAGCTTGACGCCACTGCCGGCAAACAAGCCGCCACAACCCAAGACCCAGGAGGGGACGAAGACCGCCATGCCGAACGCCACGATCCGCGATGTCGCGCGTGAAGCGTCGGTGTCCGTCGCGTCGGTCTCGCGCGCGCTGAACGGCGCGACCAACATCCGTCCCGAACTGCGCGATCACATCCGCGATGTCGCCAACCGACTCGGCTATGTGCCGCATGCGGGCGCGCGCAACCTCAGCCTCGCCCGTTCCTCCACGATCGGCGCGGTCGTTCCCGATCTGCACGGCGAGTTCTTTTCCGAATTGCTGCGCGGCATGGACCGCCAGGCGTCCGAACTCGGCCTGCACCTGCTGCTGATGGTGATGCATGGCGAGGCCGAACGTGGCGTCACCGCGCTGCATGCCATGCGCGGCCGGGTCGACGGGCTGGTGGTGATGGCGCCGCAGATCACCTCGGACGAGCTGTTCCAGCATTTGCCCCGCACCATGCCCTCGGTGCTGGTCAACTGCGCCCCGCACGAGGGCTCGCGCCCCGAGCTGCGCGTCGACAACGTTGCCGGAGCGGTTGCGGTGGTCGAGCATCTCGCCGCCGGGGGATGCCGCCGCATCGTCCATATCGCCGGCCCCGACGACAATATCGACGCACGCGAGCGCCTGCAGGGCACGCGCGAAGCCTGCGCGCGGCTGGGGCTGGAGCTTCGCGTGGTCTCCGGCGACTTCAACGAGGATAGCGGTACCGCCGCCATCGCCACGCTCCAGGCCGAGCGCGCCGACTATGACGCGGTGTTCGCCGCCAACGACATGATGGCGGTGGGCGCACTGATGGCGCTCAAGCGCGCGGGCGTCGCGGTTCCCGAACAGGTGGCGGTGGCGGGGTTCGACAACATCCCGCTGACCCGCCTGATTTCGCCGGCGCTCACCACCGCCAGCATCGACATTGCCGAATTCGGCGCGCGCGCCGTGGTGCGCCTCGCCGGACTGATCGATGGCACCCCGGACGACACGCTCGAATGGCGTGCGCCGATCGTCATCGCGCGGGAATCGACCCGCCAATACCCCAAAAACACAACAGAAAACCCGATCCGCCGGGGAGATAGAGAGTAACCATGAACAAGCTAGTTTTGCGTTCCGCATTGCTGACGATGACCGTGCTGAGCAGCGGTGCCCTGCTCGCCCCCGCCCCTGCCATGGCCCAGGTCGGCCAGGCGTCGCTGCGCGGCACAATCACCGCGCCCGCGAACAACCCGGTCACCGAAGTGACTGCGATCGAAGTGTCGACCGGCATCCGCCGCAGCGCGACCGTCGGCGCCGACGGCAGCTACAACTTCGCGTCGCTGCGCCCCGGCACCTATCGCCTGGAGATCAAGCTGCAGAACGGCGTGCGCAATTCGGACGCGTTCACGCTGCGCGTCGGCCAGAATGCCGGCCTCGACCTCGATCTGTCGACGACCACGGCCGCCCCGGCCGCCGATGCCGGTGCCGCGCCGGCGGGTGACGACACCGCAGCGCCCGCGACGGGCGACGAGATCGTCGTCACCGGCAATCGCATCCGCTCGCTGGACGGCGGCCAGGTCGGAATCAACATCACCCAGCGGCTGATCGAGCAGCTGCCGCAGAACAACCGCAACTTCCTCGCCTTCGCCGATCTCGCCCCGGGCGTGCGCTTCATCGAGGGCGCCAACGGCACGTCGAGCATCAAGGGCGGCGCGCAGGACAGCCGCACCGTCAACGTGTTCATCGACGGCGTCAGCCAGAAGGATTACGTCCTCAAGAACGGCATCACCGGGCAGGACAGCTCGGCCGGCAACCCGTTCCCGCAGCTCGCGATCGGCGAGTATCAGGTGCTTTCGTCCAACTACAAGGCGGAGTTCGACCAGGTCAGCTCGGTGGCGATCACCGCGGCGACCAAGTCGGGCACCAACGAGTTCCACGGCGAAGGCTTTATCGACTATACCAACCAGGACCTGCGCGCGCGCCGGCCGACCGAGCTCTTCCCGAGCCTCCGCGACAAGGTGGATTCGAACAACAAGCAGTTCGGCGTCGCGCTGGGCGGACCGATCATCAAGGATCGCGCGCATTTCTTCGTGACCTACGAAGGCAAGCGGATCGACAGCCCCTATGACGTGCGGCCGGAGAACGGTGTCTCGACGAGCATCTTCCCGTCGCAGTACCAGCAATATTTCGGTAGCTTCTCGCAGCGCTTCAACGAAGACCTGTATTTCGGCAAGATCGACCTGGAGCCGAGCGACAAGGATCTGATCGAGCTCACCGGCAAGTATCGCAAGGAATCGGGCTCGCAGATCGCGACGGGCATCAACGCGGCGAACACCGCGACGCTCAACAAGGTCGACGAGAAGCGCTTCATGCTCCGCTGGCAGCGCAGCGAGGACAACTGGATCAACGACGCCCGCGTCTCCTACCAGGACACGAAGTGGGCACCGACGCCGGAGACCTTCGGCAACACCAGCTTCTTCCAGGCCTCCACGGTGAACAACGGGAACTTCACCCGAACCGATCTGCTGCGCTTCGGCGGCGGCGGCAGCCAGCAGGACAAGGGCCAGAAGGGCTGGACGCTGCAGGACGACTTCACCTTCACCGGCTTCAACGGCCACACCATCAAGATCGGCACCAAGGCGAGCTTCATCCGCCTGCGCTCGCTCGAGCAGAACCGCGCCAATCCGCAATATACCTACGACATCAACGCGTTCAGCCCCACCGGCTTCAACGACCAGGTGCCGTACCAGCTCGATTTCGGCGTCCCCACCGGCAACGGCCCGGTGGACATCCGTTCGAGCAACTTCCAGTTCGGCGTCTATGCGCAGGACGATTGGGACGTGACCTCGCACCTGACGCTCAACCTCGGCCTGCGTTGGGATTATGAGCGCACCCCGGCCTTCGTGAACTATGTGACCTCGCAGGAGAATCTGACGGCGGTGTCGCCGGCCAACTATCCGAACCTGGTCAACGCCGACTACAACATCAACGACTTCATCTCGAACGGCCACAACCGGAAGACCTTCACCGGCGCCTTCCAGCCGCGCCTCGGCTTCACCTATCGCATCGACGAAGCGGGCCGGTTCGCGGTGTTCGGCGGCTATGGCCGTTCCTATGACCGCAACCAGTTCGACTTCCTCCAGCAGGAAGTCAGCCAGGGCGTCTATGCCGTGCGCCGCTTCAACTTCCGCGGCGCGGATTCCAACCCGAACAACGCCTGTGTCGGGGCCGATGCGTCGACCTGCGTCACCTGGAATCCGATCTACCTGACCCCGGAAGGCCGCCAGCAGCTGCTCGCCGGCGCAACCGGCGGCGGCCGCGAGTTCCGCTTCCTCAAGAACGACCTCAAGGTCCCCTATTCGGACCAGTTCAGCCTCGGCATCCGCGGCCGCTTCCAGCAGGTCGGCCTCGAGCTCGGCTACAGCCATGTCGCCAGCAAGAACGGCTTCGCCTTCCTGCTCGGCAACCGCCGGCCGGACGGCAGCTTCTTCTTCAACGATCCGGCCAACCCGACCGACACGCCGGCGCCGCCCTTCGGCTTCTCGCCCCCGGGCTATAACAGCATCATCCTCGGCACCAACGGACTGAAGACCAATGCGGACTCGGTCTATTTCAAGGTCACCAAGAGCTATACCCAGGCCTCGCCCTGGAGCCTCGACGCGACCTACACCTACACCGAAGCCACCGAGAACCAGCTGGGCGAGACCTATCTGCTCGATTTCCCGTCGGTCAGCGATTACCCGATGCTGCGATCCTCGGGCGTGCCGCGGCACCGGCTGGTGATGGCGGGCAGCGTCGACCTGCCGCTCGGCTTCGCGCTGTCGTCCAAGTTCCAGATCGAGTCCTCCGCCTATGAGAAGGCGATCCTCAACCAGTCCAACCCGTTCCAGCGCGTGGTCGTCGGCCGCGAGGTCGATGGTTCGGGCGGCGGCTGGGGCCGGCGCCAGCTGGACATGGCGCTGACCAAGTACGTGCCGATCCACTTCATCAGCGATCAGACCCGCCTGCGCTTCCGCGTCGACGTGCTGAACGTGTTCAACGACTACAACTACATCACCTTCAACAACGACCCCGCCTCGTCGAACTGGGGCGCGCGCAGCAGCTATGACGTGGGCGGCAACCCGCCGCGGACGGTCAAGCTGTCGGTCGGCTATTCCTTCTGATCCCTCCTACTGGGGCGGCGCATCTCCCTTGCGCCGCCCCATCTTTTTGCATCCAGGACCCATTTTCATGATCGATCGCAGGCAACTGCTCGGCTCCGGCGCGGTGGCGCTGGCAGGCCTCGCGGGCGCATGCTCGCAGCCCGGAACCCGCATCGCCGGCACCGGCCCGGCACCGGGCGCAGACCCGCTGATCCGCGACCTGCAGGAACGTACCTTCCGCTATTTCTGGGACAACACCGATCCCGAGACGGGGCTCGCCCCCGATCGCTGGCCCACCCCCTCCTTCGCCTCGATCGCCGCGGTCGGCTTCGCGCTCACCGCCTATCCGATCGGCGTCACCAATGGCTGGATCACCCGCGAGCAGGCGCGCACCCGCACGCTCGCCACGCTGCGCTTCTTCGCTACCGCGCCGCAGGGCGACGGGCAGAGCGACGCCAGCGGCTATAAGGGCTTTTTCTACCACTTCCTCGGCGTGACCAAGGGCCGCCGCTTCGCCCGCGCCGAGCTGTCGACGATCGATACCGCGCTGCTGCTGGGCGGCGTGCTGTTCGCGCAGAGCTGGTTCGACGCAGACGAGCCCCAAGAGGCCGAGATCCGCAGCCTAGCCGACCAGCTCTACGCCGCGGTCGACTGGACCTGGATCACGCCGCGCCCACCCTTCGTGTCGATGGGCTGGCATCCGGAGAGCGGCTTCATCCCCTCCGACTGGAACATCTACAACGAAGGGCTGCTGCTCTACGTGCTGGCGCTAGGCTCGCCGAGCCACCCGCTGCCGCCCGAGACCTGGGCCGCCTGGACCGCCCGCTTCGACGCGCAGTGGAGCGACAAATGGGGCGAGCCGCACCTCCATTTCGCGCCTTTGTTCATCCACCAGTACAGCCATTGCTGGATCGATTTCCGCGGCATCCGCGATCCCTATATGGCGGCCAAGGGCATCGATTATTTCGAGAACAGTCGCCGCGCGGTGCGCGCGCAGCGAAACTACGCCATTGCCAATCCGGGCGGCTGGGCCGGCTATGGCGAGGACGTCTGGGGCCTGACCGCGTGCGACGGTCCCGGCGATTTCAAGCAGCGGATCGGCGGGCGCGAGCGGGAGTTCTTCAGCTATTCGGCGCGCGGTCCGGACGATCGCGACGACGGCACGCTGGCGCCGACGGCGGCGGCGGCCTCGATCGCGTTCGAGCCGGAACTGGCCGGCCGCGCGGTGGCGACGATGCATGCGCGCTATGGCCGCGGCATCTATGGCCGCTATGGCTTTCTCGACAGCTTCAACCCGACCCTCACCCGCGCGACCGCGCCGCTCAAGCACGGCAAGATCGTCCCCGGCATCGGCTGGGTCGACGGCGACCATCTCGGCATCGACCAGGGGCCGATCCTGCTGATGATCGAGAACCTCCGCACCGGGCTGGTCTGGGAGGTGATGCGCCGCAACCCGCACATCCGTCGCGGGCTGCAGCGCGCTGGCTTCAAGGGCGGCTGGCTCTAATCGTCCTGCCGGTCGGTCTTCTTGGGCGCGACCCAGACATGGACCGGCACGACGACCTTGCCCGGCGCGGGCTTGCCGATATCGACGCGGCTGGCCTGGACCAGCTCGCCGTTCGAGAGGGTGAAGGACGCCCAAGGCTTGGGCATGCGGCCGAACGTCATCTTCTGGATGGGTTCGCCGGTGTTCGAATTCATGATGGTAGCAATGACTGGCATGCGTCTGCCGCTATTCGGGCGGGCGCCGCGCTGTCCAGCGGGGGCACCGACGAATCTGTGGATAGCGCTCACCCCCCCTTGGGCGTGATCCCTTCCCCAGCGATCGTCATCCCGGCGAAAGCCGGGATCCAGTCGCTCCTCGGTGCCAGCAAGAGCCGCGACGGAGCACCAATGGATCCCGGCTTTCGCCGGGATGACGGCTGGTGGGGCGGGACGGGTTCCTCTCGGAGCTCCCTCGTGTAAAGCCGCCGCTGAAGTAGCAAAGGGAGCAGCCCATGATCATCCGCAGCGACGAGACGCAGGACATCGAGGTGCCCGGCGGCGGCACGATGCGGATGCACCTGTTCCGCCCGGCGGTGGAGGGGCGC
The DNA here is from genome assembly GCF_900114095.1 of Sphingomonas sp. NFR04. Taxonomy (GTDB): domain Bacteria; phylum Pseudomonadota; class Alphaproteobacteria; order Sphingomonadales; family Sphingomonadaceae; genus Sphingomonas. Next base: position 758,683 of record NZ_FORV01000002.1, read on the forward strand.
TTCCCTGGCGTGCTGCTCTTCTCCGAGATCTACCAGGTGACCGCGCCGATCCGGCGGCTGGCGGCGATGCTCGCGGGCAACGGGCTGCTCGTGGCGGTGCCCGAGGTCTATCACGAATATGAACCCGCCGGCACGGTCCTCGCCTATGACCCAGCCGGCACCGATCGCGGCAATGCGCTGAAGATCACCAAGCCGGTCGCCGCGTTTGACGCGGACGCCACCGCGGCGCTGACCGCACTGGCGGACCACCCCGTCTGCTCCGGCAAGCTCGGCACCTTTGGGGTGTGCCTTGGCGGCCACCTCGCCTATCGCGCCGCGCTCGATCCTCGCGTGTCGGCGGCGGCCTGCTTCTATCCGACCGACATCCATTCCGGCACGCTGGGCGAAGGCCGCAGCGACGACAGTCTCGCGCGCATGGCCGAGCTGAAGGCCGAGCTGCTGCTCGTCTGGGGCCGGCAGGATCCGCACATCCCCTTTTCCGGGCGCGAGGCGATCCGGGCGCGGCTGGAGGAAGTCGGCGCGTCCTATGTGTGGCACGAGTTCAACGCACAGCACGCCTTCCTTCGCGACGAGGGCCCGCGCTATGACCCCGCGTTGTTCCTCCAGGCAATGGCGCTGACGTTCGACTTCTACCGCCGCACGCTGGGCGGCTCGGTATAAATCCGGGTGATGCTTTTGCATCCATGCGATGATCTTGATTGACAGGCCACCGCCATGCGAGTGGTATGACCAATAAGGCGGCGCGCTCGAGCGACTGCCATGGGAGAGACATCGCGATGCGCACCAACCCGGCTCTGGCCGCCCTCCTGCTATGTTCCGTAGCCATCGTGGCACCGGCTTCTGCACAGGCGCAGGCCGCACGCCAAGCCAGCGCCGAGCCGCGCGCGACGATCGATCTCTCCACCGGCTGGCGCTTCCACTTCGGCGACGCCGACACCGCGCCTTCCGCCCAGGGCTTCGACGATGCCGCGTGGCAGCCCGTGACGGTACCGCACACCTGGAACAAGGTCGGCACCTATGCCCTCACCCGCGCCGCCGATGCGGACATGCGGCAGGGCCAGGGCTGGTATCGGCGTAGCTTCACCGTGCCCGCCGCGCTCAACGGGCGGCGCCTGTTCCTCGAATTCGACGGGGTTTCCAAGATCGCCGATGTGTGGGTGAACGGCCAGCATGTCGGCCGCCATGCCGGCGCGTTCGGCCGCTTCCGGATCGACGTGACCAGCGCGCTCAAGCCGGGTGCCAACAGCCTTGCGGTCCGCGCCGACAACAGCGCTTCCGCGCCGGGCAGCAGCACCGAGCATGTGATCCCGCTCGGCGGCGATTTCTTCGTGCAGGGCGGCATCTATCGCGGCGTGCGACTGATCGCCGTGGAGGGTGCGCATATCGACCTCGCCGACCATGGCGGGCCGGGCGTGTACCTGCACACGCCCAAGGTCTCCGCCGAGCGCGCGGAGGTCGCCGCGAAGACGCTGCTGCGCAACCTTGGCACCCACGCCCGAACGCTGACGCTCACCACCACCATCCAGGACGCGACGGGCAAGCCCGTCGCCATCGATCGCGCGCCGGCCACGCTCGCCCCCGGTCAGGCGCTGGCGGTGGAGCGCAGCCTCACCGTCGCCACGCCGCACCTCTGGCAGGGCCGCGCCGATCCCTATCTCTACCGCGTCGTCAGCGAGCTGCGCGACGGAGCCCGCGTGATCGACCGCCAGGTCCAGCCGCTCGGCATCCGCAGCTTCGCCTTCGATCCGAACCGCGGCCTGATCCTCAACGGCAAGGTCACCCCGCTCCACGGCGTCTCGCGCCACCAGGATGTCGGCGGCAAGGGCTGGGCGCTGACGCCCGCCGACCATGCCGCCGACATGGCCTTCGCGCTCGAAATCGGCGCCAACACCATCCGCCACGCGCATTACCAGCACGCCCAGGAATGGACCGAGGAGGCCGACAAGGCCGGCATGGTGGTGTGGGCCGAGCTTCCCTTCGTCCATGAGGCCAATGTCGAGCCCAGCCAGCCCCCCGCCCCGGAGACGATCGCCAATGCCGAGGAGCAGCTGCGCGAGCTGATCCACCAGAACTATAATCATCCCTCGATCCTGCTCTGGTCGGTCGGCAACGAGGCCGATATCGGCGCGGCGATCAACGCGATGCGCAAGGGCGGCGGCGCCAAGCCCGCCCAGTCGCGGCCGATGCTGGAGCAGCTCGATCGGCTGGCGCGCACCGAGGATCCCAGCCGCCCCACCGTCTATGCCGATTGCTGCGAGGACACGCCTTCGATCCTGTCGATGCAGGGCACGCCCAGCCTCAACGGTGTCACCCAGCTGATGGGGCTCAACCGCTATTATGGCTGGTATTATGGCGATCTGGACGGCGTCGGCCCGGCCCTCGACGCGCTGCACGCCAAGCACCCGACGCTGCCGATCGGCCTCAGCGAATGGGGCGCTGGGGGCGCCATGACCCAGCATAGCGACAATCCGCGCGGCGGCCCGGTTGCCGCCTATGGCCGCCCGCAGCCCGAGGAATATCAGAGCCTCGCGATCGAGGAGAACTGGAAGCAGATCCGCGCGCGCCCCTATCTCGCGGCAAGCTGGCTGTGGAACCTGTTCGACTTCGCGACGACGATGCGCAACGAAGGCGACGCGACCGACATCAACACCAAGGGCCTGGTCTCCTACGATCGCAAGACGCGCAAGGACGCCTTCTATTTTATCCAGGCCAGCTGGTCGGACGCGCCGGTGGTGCACCTCAACGGCCGCCGCTATGTCGACCGCGCCTATGCGGTGACCGATGTGCGCGGCTATTCCAACGCCGATCGCGTGTCGCTGTCGGTCAACGGCAAGCCGGTGGGCGACGTCGCCTGTCCCGACCGGATCTGCGTGTGGCCGGGCGTGGCGCTGGCGCCGGTGGCGAACCATCTCGTCGCCACCGCCACGATCGGCGGCAAGCAGGTCAGCGACGCGATCGACTGGACCGGCCCCGATCCGCGCAAGGGCGTGTTCATCGATTCCGGCGCGCTGGTCGGCGGCACGATGGGCGGCGACCGCTATGGCTCGGACGATTTCTTCCGCGGCGGCACCGGCAAGGTGCTGGCCGGCCCCTCCCCCTTCGCCCCGCCGCCCAAGGTGGAGGGTACCGACAGCCCGGCGCTGTTCGGCAGCTACCGCGAGGGCAAATTCCGCTACGAGATCCCCCTGCCCGACGGCAACTGGACCGTTACGATCGCCAGCCTGGAGCCCGATACCGCGAAGGGCGCGGCGCGCAGCTTTGCGGTCCTCGCCGACGGGAAGCGGGTGATCGACGCGTTTTCGCCGATGCAGGCCGCGGGCGGCGCCAACAAGGCGGTCACCCGCAGCTTCCCGGTGAAGAGCAGCGGCGGGCGGCTGGTGCTGGCGTTCGAGCCGGTCGGCGGCGATGCGGTGGTGGCGGGGATTGCGATCCGGCCGAACTGAGCGCCGGCTTTGACCTTTGCCGCGACATTGCCCACAAATGGGGCGATGCCGGACCCGTTGCGCAGCGTCGCCTTTGAAGGCGTTGGGAAATCCTATGCGAAGGGCGCGCGGGCGGTCGACGGGGTGTCGCTGGAGATCGCCGGCGGCAGCTTCGTCGCGCTGGTCGGCGCCTCGGGCTCGGGCAAGTCGACGCTGCTCAAGATGGTCAACCGGCTGATCGAGCCGAGCGAAGGCCGCGTCCTGATCGACGGGGCGCCCGTGGATGCCGAGCCGCCGCACCTGCTCCGCCGCCGCATCGGCTATGTCTTCCAGAATGTCGGGCTGTTCCCGCATCTGACCGTCGGCGAGAATGTCGCCATCGGGCTGAAGCTGGAAGGCATTCGCAATCGCGATACGCGTGTCACCGAGTTGCTGCGCCTCGTCGACCTGCCCGAAGCCATGGCCGGTCGGATGCCCGACGCGCTCTCCGGGGGCCAGCGCCAGCGCGTCGGCGTCGCCCGCGCGCTCGCCACGTCGCCCAAGCTGCTGCTGATGGACGAAGCGTTCGGCGCGCTCGATCCCGTCACCCGTGATGCGCTGGGCAAGGCGATCCGCGCGCTGCACGGGACCATGGGGCTCACCACCATCCTGGTCACCCATGACATGGCCGAGGCACTGCTGCTCGCCGACCGCATCCTGGTGATGGAGGCGGGCCGCGTCGTCGGCGACGCGACCCCGCGCGACCTGCTCGCCGGCAAGGGCGGCGCGGCGGCCGATGCGCTGGTCGCAGTGCCGCGCGAACAGGCCGAGCGGCTGGCGGCGCTGGCGCGATGACCAACGCCTTCGCCCGCGTGCCCGAATTGCTGGCGCAGCATCTGCTGCTCGCCTTTGCCGCACTGCTGCTCGGCATCGCGATCAGCCTGCCGCTGGCGGTGCTCTCCGCCCGGCATCGCGGCGTCGCCCGTGCCGCGCTGGGGCTGGCAAGCCTGATCCAGACGATCCCGAGCCTCGCGCTGCTCGCGCTCTTCTACCCGCTGCTGCTGTCGCTCTCCGCGCTGGTCGGCGGCGGCATCCCGGCGCTGGGCTTCCTGCCCTCGCTGCTCGCCCTCACCCTCTACGCCCTGCTGCCGATCCTGCGCAACGCGGTGACCGGTCTGGTCACGCTCGACCCGGCGGTGCGCGAGGCGGCGGACGGGGTCGGCATGACCCGCTGGCAGAAGCTCCGCCTGGTCGAGGCGCCGCTGGTCGCGCCGGTGGTGATGGCCGGCATCCGCACCGCCGCGGTGTGGACGATCGGCGCCGCGACGCTCTCCACAACCGTCGGCCAGCCGAGCCTCGGCGACCTGATCTTTGCCGGGCTGCAGACGCAGAACTGGGCGCTGGTGCTTGCCGGCTGCATTGCCGCCGCCGGGCTGGCGCTGGCGGTCGACGCGCTGCTCGGGCTGGCCGAATGGGGCATCGCGCACCGCCGCCGCGTGCTGGTATGGCTGAGCCTGGGGCTGCTCGCCGCCGGTGCCCTCGCCGCCCTCGCCCCCGCCTGGCCGGCGAGCCGCGGCGTGGTGACGATCGGCGCCAAGGGCTTTTCCGAGCAATATATCCTCGCCCGGCTGATCGGCGCGCGGCTGGAGGCGGCGGGGTACACCGTCCGCTATCGCGAGGGGCTCGGCTCGGGCGTCGCCTATGGCGCGCTGGCGAGCGATGCGATCGACGTCTATGTCGACTATTCGGGCACGATCTGGACCAACCAGATGCACCGCACCGATGTGCCGTCCCGCGCCGACATCGTCCGCGGCGTCGCCGATTGGGCCAAGCGCACCAGCAACGTCACGCTGCTGGGGAGCCTCGGCTTCGAGAATGCCTATGCCTTCGTGATGCGCGGCAACGATGCCCGACGGCGCGGCATCGCGACGATTGCCGATCTCGCCAAGGTTGCGCCATCGCTCAAGCTCGCCACCGATATCGAGTTTCTCGAACGCTCCGAATGGAAGGCGGTCCAGCGCGCCTATGGCCTGCGCTTCGCCGAGGCGCATCCCTATCAACCCACCTTCATGTACCGCGCGCTGACCAGCGGCACCGCCGACGTGATCCCGGCCTTCTCCTCCGACGGCCGGATCGCCGCGCAAGGGCTGGCGGTGCTGAAGGATCCCAAGGGCGCGATCCCCGGCTATGACGCGGTGCTGCTGATCGCCCCCCGCCACGCGAAGGACGCGCGCTTCCAGGCAGCCCTGCGCCCGCTGATCGGTGCCGTGCCGGTCGAGCGGATGCGGCAGGCCAATTACCTGGTCGATCGCGACACCGACAAGCAAAGCCCCGACGCCGCTGCGCGCTGGCTGGCGGATCGGCTGGTCCACTAAAAGGCGGGAGCCGACCGGCGACGCGCGCAAGAGGGTTGGAACGCGCAGCCGGCCTGCTCCCGCCGCCACTCGCTCCATCCTCTCCCAAGCGGAGCGGATTGCCTTCTAGCCCCGCAGACCAGGCCGGGACGTTAGCCCGGGTGAGCCGATCGCACCAACCCGGCCTCACTCCCGAAGCATCGCCCGGGCGGCGAAACCGGCCCGACAGCAATCTCGGAGACGGCGACGTGCGTGCCAGCCCCTTATCCACCCGGTTCGGCAGGCCGGACAGCATCGCGGTGCGCCTGGCCGCCGCGTTCCTCGCGCTGCCGGCCGCCGGCTGCGCGCGCGGGGCGCCGTCGCTCGTCTTCTTCGGCGCCTATTTCCCGATCTGGCTCGCCTGCGCGGTGATCGGCTGCGTCGCGGCCGGCGTCGCGCGCACGCTGATGGTGGTCTCTGGCCTGTCGCACCGGCTGCCCTATCAGCTGCTGCTGTGTACCGCGATCGGCACCACCACCGGGCTGGTCGTCGCCGCGTTCTGCGTGGGGCTGTGACGATGCGCGCGGAAGGAAAACCCCGCTTCGGGCTCGGCGCACGGCTGGCGTCCATTGCCGTCATCGTCGTCGCCATCGCGTTCGGCCTTTACGCCCTCCGGCGCAGCAGCGCCCATCCCTCGACCGACGATGCCGCGGTCGATGCCGAGGTGGTCCATGTCGCCCCGGCGGTGGGCGGCCGCATCGTCGAGATCGCGGTGACCGAGAACCAGCTGGTCCGCCCGGGCCAGCTGCTGTTCCGCATCGATCCCGTGCCCTATCAGCAGGCGGTCGCGCAGGCGCGCGCCGACCTGGCCTTCGCCCGCGCCTCGCATGCCAGCCAGGGGCGTTCGGTGTCGACGCAGCGCTCCGCCGCCACCGTCGCGGCCGAGCAGATCGCCCGCGCCGAGGCCAATCTCGCGCTCGCCCGCCGCACGGTGGCGCGGCTCCGGCCGCTCGCCGAGCGGGGCTATGTTCCCCGCCAGCAGCTCGACCAGGCCGAGACCAACGAACGGGACGCTACCACCAGCCTGCGCCAGGCGCAGACGCAACGCCAGGGCACCGCCGCCGCGATCGACACCACCGATAGCTCCGCCGCGAACATCCAGGCGCGCGAGGCCGCGCTCGCGGTCGCCGAGCATTCGCTGGGCAATACCGTCGTCCGCGCCGACCATGCCGGCCGGGTGACCGGGCTTTCGGTCCTGTCGGGCGAAATGGTCGCACCCGGCCAGTCCATCTTCACGCTGGTCAATGCCGATGCCTGGTTCGCGGTCGGCAATTTCCGCGAGACCGAGCTCAAGCGCATCGCGCCGGGCGACTGCGCGACGGTCTATACGATGATCGATCGCACCCAGCCGATCCGCGGCATGGTGACCGGCATCGGCGCCGGCGTGCTCGACGGCGAGCGGATCAACGTCCCGCGCTCGCTGCCCTATGTCGAGCGGTCGCTGAACTGGGTTCGCGTCGCCCAGCGCTTCCCGGTGCGGGTGCGCCTGATCGCACCGCCCGCAACGCTGGTGCGGCTGGGGGCGAGCGCGGTGATCCAGGTCCGGTCCGGCAGTGCCTGCAAGCACTGAGCCAGCCGGCCCGCTTGCGGCGGCATGGGGGGCGCTCCGGGCGAACACGCCCGGCCGCCTCGCCTATGCCCTGCGGCTGACCCTGGTCTGCTGCGGCGCGGGGCTGGTCGCGCTGTGGTTCGAGATTCCGGACCCGGCGCTGGTCGTCTATCTCGGGCTGTTCCTCAATCGCCCGGAACGGACCAGCGGCCTGATGCTGGCAGTGGTGATGCAGCTGTTCGTCACGGTGGTGATCGCGCTGCTGGTGCCCGTCACGGCGCTTCTGATCGACACCCCCTTCTGGCGCACGATGGCGATGGGCGGGCTTTCCTTCGGCCTGATGTTCCTCGGCTCGGCGAGCAAGCTGCGCCCGTTCGCGCCGACCATGGCGCTGATCACGGCCTATGTCCTGGATCTGCTCGGTAGCCTGCCGGGCGGCGAGCTGGCGACGCGCGGGCTGCTCTATGCCTGGCTGTTCGTCGGGATACCCGCCGGCGTGTCGGTGCTCGCCGACCTGCTGCTCGCCCCGTCGCCGCGCCGGCTGTTCGGCGGCCTGCTGCTCGCGCGGGCGCTGACCAGCGCCGCCGACCTGCTCGACACCCCCGGGGATGCGACGCGGGCGCGGTTCGAGGCACTGCGGCGTGAGGCGGCGACCGGCACGCCGGGGTTGCTCAAGCTTGCGGGAATCGAGAAGGCGCTGACGCCCGGAAGCGCGGTGGCCTATCGCTCGGCAACGGCGGCCACGATGCGCATCCTGGCCGCCGTCGACCTGCTCGACCGGCATCCCGACGCCGATCTGCGCACGGCCCTTGCCGATGCACTCGCGCCGACGCTGCGCGCGATGGCCGGGATCCTCGCCAGCGGTGGCTATCCGGTCGCCATCGATCCGCCATGCTGGCCCAAGGTCCCGCCCGATCTCGCGCCCGTCCTTGCCGCCCTAAGCGAGGCGATCGCCGGCTTCACTACCACGCCGCCGCCCTTGCACGCCAAGCCGCCTGCGGCGAAGTCCGGCTTCTTCGTCGCCGGTGCCTTCACCAACCCGGCGCATGTCGAATTTGCACTGAAGGTCACGATCGGGGCGATGCTCTGCTATCTGCTGTTCGCGCTGTGGGATTGGCCCGGCATCCATACCGCGATGATCACCTGCTACATCGTCGGCCTCGGCACCGCGGCGGAGACCATCGAGAAACTGTCGCTGCGCATCATCGGCTGCCTGGTCGGCGCAGGCCTGGGACTGGCGACGATCGTCTATGTGCTGCCCGCGATCACCTCGATCACGGGCATCCTGCTGGTGATCGCGGCGGGCATGTTCCTCGCCAGCTGGGCGGCGGCAGGCGATGCGCGGATCTCTTATGCCGGGTTCCAGCTGGGCTTCGCGTTCCTGCTATGCGCCCTGCAGGGCCACGGACCGGGGTTCGACCTCAGCGTGGCGCGGGACCGCGTGCTGGGCGTGCTGCTCGGCACCGGCATGTCCTATCTGGTGTTTACCCGGCTCTGGCCGGTGTCGGTGACTGGGACGATCGATCCGGCAATCGCCCGGCTGGTCGCGCTGCTGCGCCAGGCGGCGAACGCCGGCGGTGACGCGCGCGAGGCACTGGCGATGCAGGCGATGGCCGCAGCCGACGCACTGCGCCGCTGGATAGACCTAGCGGCGTTCGAACCTGCCCGGCTGCGCCCCTCGCGCGGATGGATCGCGGCACGACGCGACCTGCTCGCGCGCATCGAGCGGCTGGAGTCCCCGCTGCTGCTCGCGCAGCCGGGCACCGACGCGGCGCTGGAGGCGGTCGCCCGCGACGCCGATGCGCTTGCCGCATCCCCGCCGCCAGGGAGCAACACCGCTGTCAGCTCGCCTCCGCCACAGCCACCGGCAGCCGCGTGAGGATTTCCGCGGCAACCCGCTCCTGCGCGGCGAGATCGTCGTCCCCGGCGACGTCGATGCGATCGGACCAGAGGATCTGGCCCCAGCGGTTGGACAGTTCCACCGCGATCCGCCGCACCTCCTGCGCGCGCCGCACCGTGCCGTGCAACACGAGATCGGCCCCCGCTTCTGCCGCGACGGCGTCGAGCGAATAGCGGGTCTCGCGAAATTGGAACATGATCGCCCGCGGCACGGCGCGGAAGCGGACCGAGCCCTCCGCCGCATGGATCAGCTCGTCGGTGAGACCGGCCGCGAACGCCCGCTCCTCGCTGCACAGCGCGGTGAACGGCAGCACCGCCAGCACCGGCGCGCGGACGACCGGCTCGGCCGGCGTCTGTGGCGCGGGCTCGGCATCGACCCGCATGCGGAAGCACGGCGCGTAGCTGCCGGTCGGCATCGAGATGATCACCGGATCCCGGGCGCCCTGCCCGCCATAATAGGCGTCGAGCTTCCGCCGCAGCCGCCGCGCCTCGACCCGCACGGTGGAGTCGATCCGCGGATCATAGTCCACCACCCCGCCATAGAGTTCGATGCCGATCACCAGTTCCTTGAGCGTCCCGCCACGCCCCGCCAGCGCCTCTTCGACGACGAAGCGGAGGAAGGAGAAGAGCTTGCCCGACCCGGCGAACGCATGGGTGCGCAGCCGTTCCAGCTGGCCGCGCACCGCGTCCGGCGTGGGTTCGTCGATCGACGGTTCGTCGCCGGCACGGGCCGGCGCGGCAGGATCTGCCCGGCGCATACACAGTCTCCCCAAGATGGTGATCGGGCGGCGTCGAACATCGTTGCCGATCGCCCCCCTCTGCTCGTGGCGGATACTCCAGACCCCGACACTGCCCCACTTAACAGATGCCAAGAGCTGCTAATTCGCGCATAGGTTAGCGCTAACGGTATGTTCGGGGGGACATGGGTGAATCGCGTGCGGACAGGGCGGCCATGACGGAGCGGGTCTTGCGCTTTGGCCCGTTCGAACTTCGGCCGGAACGCGAGCAATTGCTGAACGGCGGCGTCCGCGTCGGCCTGGGTTCGCGCGCGCTCGCCATCCTCGCCTTGCTCGCCGAGCGCGCCGGCGAAGTCGTCTCCGTCCAGGAAATCAACGAGCATGTCTGGCCGAACCTGTTCGTCCAGGAGAACAACCTGCGCGTGCACATGAGCGCGATCCGGCGTGCGCTTCGGGCGGCCGACAGCGATGTGGAGATCGTCAACGTACCCGGCCGCGGCTATCGGCTCAGCGCCGAGGTGGCCGTCGACGATGCCGGTGAAGAGAATGACGATGCCCGCGCCCTTCCGGGCTTCCGGCCGCTTCCCCTGCCCCTGCAGGTCAACCGGCTGATCGGCCGCGCGGAGAGCGTGGCGCAGGTGCTGGCCTGTATCCACCTCCACCGGCTCGTCACCATCGTCGGCGCCGGCGGCATCGGCAAGACGAGCGTCGCGCTGGCGGCGCTCGCCGGGATCGAGGGCGACACGCCCGTGTGCTTCGTCGATCTCACCAACTGCACCTCGGTCGAGCATGTCGCCGCAGCCGCCGCCGCTGCGCTGCAGAGCCCGATGGGGCGAGACACGACGCCGGCGGTCCTCGTCGATCGCCTCCGCGAGTCCGAGCTGATCCTGCTGCTCGACAATTGCGAACATCTGATCGGCGTGGTCGCGCATGTCGCCGATACGGTGCTGCGCTCCTGCCCGCGGGTGAAGCTGCTGGCGACCAGCCGCGAACCGATCCGCGTGCCCGGCGAGATGCAGGTCCATCTCCAGCCCCTGCCCGTCCCCGCCGTGGCCGACAGCACGGGCATGATCGCGGACAATCCCGCCGTCGCGCTGTTCGTGGAGCGCCTGGGCGCGGCGATGGGCGGCTTCGCGATCACGGAGGAAAATGCGCGGCAGATCGCGACGGTGTGCCGATCGCTCGACGGGCTGCCGCTCGCGCTGGAGCTGGCCGCGGCCGCAGTGCCGATGGTGGGGCTCGATGCGCTGTCCAGCGGCCTCACCGTCCGCCTGTCGCTGCTCGCCTTCGGCCGCCGCACCCTGGCGCGGCACGAGACGCTGGAGGCGATGCTCGACTGGAGCTTCGAGCTGCTGTCGCCGGCGGAACGGACCGTGCTCGGCTGCCTCGCCATGTTCCGCGCCGGGTTCGACCTTGCCGCTGCCGTGCAGGTAGCCGCGCTGGAAAGCGATGGGGAGACGCAGACCGCGCAGGCGGTGCTGCAACTGGCCGCCAAGTCGCTGCTCGTCGTCGAACCCGCGCCCCAGGGGGTGAGCTACCGCCTGCTCGAGACGACGCGGGCCTATGCGCGGCGCAAGCTCGACGCGTCCGGGCTGGCGGGCGTCATCGCACGACGCCATGCCGAATGGGTGGGCGGCGTGCTGGCGCGCGCGCAGGCGGAATGGCCGCGGCTCGAGCGGACGGTCTGGTGGGAGCGCTACGGCCCGGCGATCGACGATGTCCGCGCGGCCCTGGCCTGGTCGCTCGGCGATGCGGGCGACAAGCGCCTGGGCGTGCGGCTGACCATCGCATCGGCCCCGCTCTGGCTCGGCATGTCGCAGTTCGGCGAATATAATGCCTGGCTCGAGCGCGCGCTGGCCACCCTGGAAGCTCTGGGCGAAGCGGGCGGCGCCGAAGAGATTCAGCTGCAGAACGGCCTGTGCGTCCTCCTCTACAATGCCGAACGGCCCGGCGAAGCCTTTGTCCGCGCAGCGACGCAGGTGCTGCGGATCGGCAAGAAGATCGGGGATCCGCTGGCCCGCGCCACGGGCCTCTGGTTGCTCTCCGGCCACCGCACGATCATGGGGGATCATGAAGCCGCGCTCACCCTTGCGCAGCAGATGTTGGGCCAGGAAGGATCGCCCCTCGATCCCGAACTGCGTGCCTTTGCGCTGCGGATCATCGGAATCATGACCTTGCGGGCCGGTCGCGTGCGCGAGGCCGCGACGATCGGCGGCGATCTCGTCCGCAGCCTCACCGGGCGAGGATCCTATGGCGCTGCGCTGCGCTTCGATCATTCGACGATCACGCGCGGGAACCACGCCGTGACGCTGGCGATCCAGGGCAGGCTGGAAAGCGCAAAGGCAATGATCATGGAAGCCGTGATCGATGCCCACCGGCGTCGCAATTCCCACTCCTTCTGCTATCTCCTGAGCAGCGCCGCCTGCCCGATCGCCCTGTGGCTGGGCGACGACGAGCTCGCGCGCCATTATGCCGGCCTGCTCGCCCGCACCGCCGAGGCGAACCGCTTCAACTATATGGTCGAGCTCGCCGCCTGGTTCACGCGGATCGCCGATCTGCGGCTGGGCAAGGTGCCGCAGCTGTCGGCGCTGGAACAGCTGCGCCCGCCGCTGCCGCACGACAAGGACGTGTTCGTCACCGCCTGTGCCGCGCTGTGCGACGCCGAGGTGGTGGGGCGCGCCGAGGCCAATCCGCCGCAATGGCCGACCGCGGAAATCCTGCGCGCAGACGGCGAAGCCAAGCGGCGCGCGGGTGATCTGGCGGGGGCGCAGCGCCGCTTCGAGCAGGCGCTGGCGCTCGCCCAGGAACAGGGTGCGGGGCTATGGGCGTTGCGCGCGGCGACCTCGCTCGCTCGCCTCTCCGGACCGAGGGCCGCACACGCGATCCTGGCGCCGGTGCTCGCCACCATCGAAGGCGATGACGAGATCGCCGACGTCCGCGCCGCCCGCGCCCTGCTGCCCAGCATGGCCGACTAACCCCTGCTCACCTCTGCCGGTGCTGCGGCCCGCCTAGTCTGGCATGTCCCTGGGACGGGAGACAGGCGCTGCTGCAGACGGACGGGATGCTGGAAACTGTTCTTCGACTGATGACCACCGGCGGCGTGTTCGTCGGCATGATCGCCGTCTATGTCGGCATGCGGAACAATACCCGCCAGCTCAACGCGCAGATATTCCTGTCCTTCTCCGATCGCCTGCAGACCATCCGCCACATGCTGCGGACCGAGCTGCTGCCGATCTGGACCGCCGAGCTGCCGCCCGAGGAAGTGGCCCGGATCCTGCCGGGGCTGCTGCAGGTGCTCCACCTGATCCTCGAGCTCTACGAGCTGCGCGAGCAAGGCTATGTGCGGCCGCGGATGTGGCAGATCTGGTCTCGCAACATCGATCGCTTCCTCACCTGCCCGATCGTGCGCAGCCTGAACGACGAGATCCGCTTCGAATTCTCCGGGCACGACCGCTTCATCGCCTGGGTCGAGCAACGCCAGGCACTGGCGTCCTTCGAGGCACGCCCGCACCGCGGGAAGCGGTTCTGACGATCAGGCCTCGGCTCGCGTTGAGCACCGCGATCTCCTTCGCCTCCCGGAGCTGCGCGATCGAATGGGGCAGCCCGCCATCCTCGCCGCCGAGATGCAGCGAGAGGAAAGGCCCCGAGCTGGCCAGCCGCACCCCAAGCGAGGTCGTGACGATATCGTCCAGTTCGTCGATCGTGACCAACGCCGCCGCGCACCAGCGCCACGCACTCGCGAAAGATCGCCGCCTGCAGCCGATTGACGACGAAGCCGGGCACTTCCTTGCGGATCACCCGCGTCACCTTGCCCAGCCCATCGTAGAAGGCGACCGCGCGGGCGGTGACTTCGGGGTCGGTGGTCGGGGTGGGCACCACCTCCACCAGCGGCATCCGGTGCGGCGGGTTGATCGGGTGCGCGATCAAGAGGCGGGTATGGTCTCGCATCTCGGTCTGCTGGAGCGAGGCGGGGATGCCCGCGCTGGAGCTGCACAGCAGCGCGTCGGCGGGTACGGCTCCCTCGACGACTTCCCAAACCCCCTGCTTGAAGCCCGGCCGCTCCGGACCGCATTCCTGGACGAGGAACGCGCCGGCGACGGCATGGGCATGGTCGTCGACGAAGCGGACCCGTTCCGCGATATCGAACGGCGCGTGGCCGAGCGCCACCAGCGTGGGCAGCGCCGCGGCGATGCGGGCGTGCGCCTTGGCCTCGATATCGGGGTCGGGGTCGCTGATCACCACGTTCAGGCCGTTGGCCGCGAACAGCGCCGCCCAGGACGCGCCGATCACGCCGCCCCCGATGATTGCCGCCGTCGTCCCCGCATAATCGCGCTTCGCTGCGTACTCGAACGGCTTTGTGGACACGGTGCCTCCCCGCGCGGCAAGCAGATGGGATGCGCGCACCGCCCGCCGCTTGCCGCCGACGATAGGCGCAGGGGGCATGCTCCGGCGTAAGCGGGCGATAGCGGCCGTGCGATGGCCGGCTAATGGTTCATTCGGGCGCGGCGCCCAGCGTCCCCGTCGCCAGGGCAAGCGTCGCAGCGGCACGTAGCGCCGAGGCACGGGCGTCGCTGACCGCATTCTCTGCCGCGAGCAGCTGCTGCTGGGCGAGGCTCACCTCGGCAATGGCGCCGACACCGTTCTTGTAGGCGGCGAAGGCGGCGTCGAAGCTGGTGCGCGCGGCGCTGCGCGATTCCTCGGCGGCGGCGTTCGCCTCGAGGGCCGCGCGCAATCCATTCTCCGCGGTGACGATTTCCAGCACGGCGCGGTTGCGGGTGGCCTCCAGCTTGGCCGAGGCCCCCTCCACCCGGTCGCGCGCCTGTTCGAGCCGGGCGGCGCGCAGCCCGCCGTCGAACAGCGGCACCCGCAGCCCGACCAGCACCGAACCGCTGGTCTGCCGGGCGGAGACGTTGAGCGTCGCCGATTCCCCGCCGGTGCCCGGCAGCGTCGTCACGTCGCGGTTGCCGCGAATGTGCGAGGCGGTGCCCGAGGCGAAGATCTTGGGCTTGAAATCGGCGCGGGCGGCAAGCACGCCTTCCTCGCTCGCCTTGCGGCTGGCGAGCGCCGCAAGCATGTCCGGCCGGCGCGAGAGCGCCTTGGCCACCGCCTCCTCGGCCATGTCGGCCATCGCCGGCGCCTGCGTGCGATCGGCGGTGTCGGCGATGCGCAGCTTGGTAAAGGGCGGCAGGCCGATTGCGGTAATCAGGCGCAGCCGGGCGTCGGTCGCAGCGGCATGCGCCTGGACCGCGGCGAGGCGCAGCTGGGCGGCGGCCTGGCGGCTCTGCGCCGCTTCCATCGTCGTGCCGACGCGGCGCCGGAACCGCGCCTCGGCCGAGGCCTGGACCTGCAGCGCCAGCTCCACGGCGCGATCCGCATTGGCCGAACGCGCGCGCGCCGCGACGTCGTCGTAAAAGGCGAGCGCCACCTGATGGGTGATCTGCTGGTGCTCGGCCGTGAACGCGATGTCGGCGACCAGCGCCTGCTGGCGCGCCGCCGCGATCTGCGCCTCGCGGCCGCCGAAATCGAAGAGCAGCCATTCGAGCGAGATCGCCGCGATCGCGGTACCGCCGTTGGAATCGCGGTCCTCGCCGTTCACCCCCTTGCCGCGATAGCCGCTGCTCACCACACCGCCGCCGACGCCGGTCGCGGAGATGCGCGGCCCGTGGCTGGCGCGGACGATGCCCGGCGCCAGCGCAGCGCTACGCGCCTCGTACCAGGCGACGCGCACGCTCGGATTGGCGGCATGCGCCAGGTCCACCAGCTCGGTGAGGGTGTAGACATGGTGGGGGTCGGTATCGGGCGCGGCCGGCAGCGTCGCCAGCGCCGGGTTCTCGGGCAGCACATAGCCGCCCGTCGGTGCCGCCGCGGCCTTGCCTGCCGGCACCGGCAGGATCTCGCCGCTCGCGCCGGTCGCGGGCGTCCAGGCGCGGTCGAAGCTCTGGGGGGCAAGCCGTTCGCCGGGGCGGGTGCAGCCGCCAAGCGCAACCATCGCGAGCGGCGCGAGGCGAAACCAAAGGCGGGGGCGGCGAGCCGAAGCAGGCGAAAATCGGCGATGCATGGGGTCTGCGCCCGTCCCTTCGTGCTGTTGGCGATGCGCCTGCACGAACCGGGGGCCGACCGCATGCGCCCCGTCCGCTTAGGCGGCACGGGGCGGACGCGGGCGTAAGCGAGGGTGAGCCCCGCCGCTACGCCGCGGGAATCAGAGGCAGCGCGGGTCGCGCACCGGCGCCTCGTTGCCGCGCGTCAGCCAGCGGCCGTCGGGCGCGCGATACTTCTCGCCCGGGGCGGTGCGCAGGATCAGGTTGCAGCCGGTGACGAACGCCATCTGCTCGACGGTCGAGCTCGCCGCCGCCTGCTGGGTGTACTGGCGCTTGCGCTGGATGTTGATGTTGTTGACGATCGCCTGCAGCTCGGGCGACGCCGCGCCGACGATGCCGAGATAGCCGTCGGGCTGTTCGCCCACCTTCCCTTCCTGGCGCGCCGCCTGATAGGCGGGGTCGCGCTGGGCGAAGGCCGGGGCGATCACCCCCGCCGTAATTACGGCTGCCATAGCGAAGGTCGAGAGCAACTGTCGCATCAGAAAATCCCCGGATTGTCCTGGATGATGGCCTTCGCCTTGTTGTCGAGGCGATAGACCACTTCCTGGGTGATCGAAATATTGAGGTTGATCACAATCGGCTTGTCGGGCGCGTTCACCGTGACGCAGCCGCCGAGCAGCGCCAGCGGCGCGATCGCGCAGGCACCCAGCCGAAGAGACGAACCCTGTTTCA
This sequence comes from Sphingomonas sp. NFR04, assembly GCF_900114095.1. Taxonomy (GTDB): domain Bacteria; phylum Pseudomonadota; class Alphaproteobacteria; order Sphingomonadales; family Sphingomonadaceae; genus Sphingomonas. The sequence continues at coordinate 775,432 of NZ_FORV01000002.1, forward strand.
TGCTTCCAAGCTCATAGACATGCCTTTCATGGACGGGTTGTGCTTTCGGCGGGCTGAACGGTGGATTGAAGCGCATTGGGCCCCGCTTCCTGCGCACGTTTCTGCTCCTCGATCAACGCCGGCAGGTTACGCTCGATCAGGCGGCGCGGGTCGTACCAGGATTGCACCGAATCGAGCAGCTGGCGGAAGGGCGCGTTGATCCGCACGTTGAACACCAGCGGCAGCTTCGCCAGCCGGCGGATCAGGAAGTTCGACTTGGTGCCCTGCCCCTGGCTGAGCCCCGAAAAGCCGATATCGGTGATCATCTCGCCCGCCAGCGGCCCGTTCATCCGGATCGCGAGGTTGCGATAGTCGAGCGACTTGAGCGCCTGGAACGCCATGTTGCCCCAGGTGCCCAGATTCTCGCGCGAAACCTCGCCGACATAGGCGATGTGCCCGCCCTTCCGCGCCCGCAGCTCGCCGCCTTCGATGCGGCCGCCGGTCTCGTCGAAGATCATCGGCAACGTGCCGTCGAAGGTGCCGGTCGCGTCGAGATTGTCGAACGCCATTTCCTTGAGGAACAGCGCCGCGTCGACGCCCTTCACCTGGAAGGTCATCCGCCGCTTGCCCGCTTCGTTGAAGTCGAGCGTGGTAGGATCGAGGACGAGTTCGCCGCCCGCGAACGGCCAGCGCGCGCCTTCCACCCGCACCCGGCGGCTGTCGAGCAGCTGGTAGCGGAACACGCCCTCGCGCACCGGCACGCCGGGGTTGATCTCGGCGACCTTCGCCACCTGCCCCGGCGCGGTCCGGACGTTCAGCAGGTCGGTAAAGTTCAGCTCGGTCGTCAGCCCCTGCACCGGGCCGAATGCGGCGGCGAGCGCCACGTTGGTGGCGGTGAAGCGGCCGGTGCTGGTCACCGTCTCGCTGTCCCACGCGATCTTGCCGGAGCCGGCCACCGTGCCGTCGACATCGGCGATCACGCCCAGGGTGAGCGGGGTGAGGTCGATCGGCTGGAGGCCGTCGGTGTTGAAGCGGAGGCCCGGCACGTCGAGCAGCGCCTGCCCCTCGCCTTTGCCGAGATCATGGATGATCGACACCTTGGCGACCTCCACCGGGCGCTTGGTGCCGATCAGATCGGCCTGCGCTTCGATCCGGCTGCCGTTGAGCGTCAGCCGGCCCGCGGGAGCCAGCAGCGGCTCGAAACGCGGGCTGGCCTCGGCATCGGCGAGGCGGAAGCTGCCAAGCAGCGACAGCCCGCCCTCGGCGAACTGCCAGCTGCCCTTGCCCTGCGACAGCACCAGCGGCACCGCACCGATCTGGCCGCCAAGCGTATCGAAGGTACCGCCGAGCATCTTTCCGAACGTGCCCTGGAGCTGGCCGACATCGAGCCGCGTCGGCCGCTCCGCACCCATCCGCACCGCGACGCCGCTGAGGTCAAATGTCTGCCGGGCGAGATCCACCCGCGCCCCGTCGGCGGCGAGGCTGAGCGGGTTGCTGCCCATGCTGCCCGCCAGCGCGATCGCGCCGGTGCGGACACCGCCGGTCAGGTGCTTGCCGTTCCAGGCGAGCATCGCCGGACCCATCGGGCACAGACGCTGGCGATGGCCTCGAAGCTCCATGCCGGAGGCGGTGATCCGCGCGAAGCCGAGCGTCTCGCATGCCGGGTTCACCAGCACGCTCGGCCCGTTCCAGCGCGCGACCAGCGGCATCGAGAGATCGTCTACCCGCCCATTGCCCACCGGCCCCGAGAGCGTTGCGACGGTGCTTGCCGAGCCCGCCCCGCCGCGCATGGTGAAATAAAGGTTCGACAGCGCCAGCCGCGCGCCGCCCGCCGCATAGGGGCGCAGCGTGCCGGTGCCCTGGAGCTGGTCGCTGCCGGGACGCTGCAGCAGATCGAGCGCAAGCTCCGGCATGCCGCCGCCGCCCAGCGACAGCTGCCCGGCGAGCGCGACCGCCCCCTTGGGGACATCCAGCACCGCGCCCTGCTCGCCCGCGAAACGCACGCGCGCACCGGAGCGCGCAGTGAGGTCGACGGCGTTCACGCGCACCGTCGCGCCGCCTCCCCGGGTGGCAATCCCGAGCGTCGCCGAACCGTCGAAGCGTCGTCCCGCGGCCTCCACTGCCGAGGCAAACTTGGCGGCCAACGGCTCGACCGGTGTGCCTGCTATTGCTTTGCGATAGCCGTTTACTTGCGTCTGTATTGCTTGGGAAATCGCCGCATCCCGCAGGCCGATGCGACCATCGAAGGCCAGCACGGTTCCGACCGCATAGCGGCCGGAGGCTTCGACGATCCCCGCGCGGACCGCGTCGGTCGCCGCGCCGGCGCCGTGCAGCGTAAGCGACCCCGCAGTCCGGGTGCGATCGCCCGCGAAGTCGACTTGCGCATCGGTCTGGCCAAGCTTGCCATAGGCGGAGGTCAACGACGCCAGCCCCAGCCGCGCATCGCCCTTCCAGCCGGCAAGCGCCGCATCGAGCGTCACGCGCACGTCGCCGCGCGGCTGCAAGGCCTGAACGTCACCGCACGCCAGCCGCTGCGCCGCCAGCGGCCCGGTGAGGCTGGGCGCGCCCTTGCGGATGCGGACCTGTACCTCGGCGCCCAGGCCGACCAGATCGCAACTTCCGAACTGCAGCCGCTCGGATTGCGCGCGCACGGTGCCGGCGAACCCGTCGGTCAGCAGCCCCTTGCCGCGCAAGCCGAGCACGACCAGCCCCGCGCCGCTCGCCAGCCGCAGCTGCGCGTCCGCCACCTCGACGCTGAGCCGCGGCAGGGAAAAGGGCTTGCCCGACGGCGGCGGCATCAGCCGGTCGAGCGACCCGAGCGACAATGCGCCGTTCACGATCCGCCCCTGCACGCGCACCGTCCCTACTTTCGCCACCAGCAGCTCGGCGCGCCAGGGAGTGAGCGCCGTGCGCAGCTCGATCCAGTCGGCGGTGAGGTCCGGGCTTCGGGGATCGCCGATCGAGACGTTGGTCAGCCGCTGGCGCCAGGGGGAGAGCTGCTCGATCGTGTAGCGCGCGGCCACCCCGCGCGCCGCCAGCTCGCGGTCGACAAAGCCCTGCGCGATCGTCCGCCGCTGCAGCCACACCGTCGCCACGCTCGCCGACACCAGCGCGAGCAATGCCACCGCGACGCGACGCCGTCGCTTCGCCCGCGCTGCTGCGCTGCTCCGCCGCGCCTCGGCGTCGGTGTCGTCTTCGCTTCGGTTCACGCCCGCTCCAGCCGCCTGACCGTGCGGCCCCTAGCCATAGCTCTCCGATCCTGCAAAGGTTCCTTGGCCGGCTCGTGGCTCAGGCGAGGTCGCGGGTCATCTCCACCATGGTGCGATGGAAGCCCACCGAGGCGAACAGCGCCTGCGCCTCGGCATTGCGCTCGGCGGTGAACAGCACGAGCCGCGGCAGCGCGTGCGGGGCCAGCGCCGCCATGGCCGCCTCGAGCAGCGCACGGCCGATGCCCTGGCGCCGGTGGTCCGGGGCGACGATCAGGTCGTAGATCACCCCCGCCGGCCCGCGCAGGGCCATATAGTCGTTCCCCTCGACGCCGGCATAGACATAGCCGAGCACCGCGTCGCCCGTGGCCGCCACGCGCAGCACGGATTCCGGCCGAGCGATCTGCCGGATGAGGAATCCGCCATAGACGTCGGGCGTCTCCGGCGTCGGCGCGATGAAGCGGCGCGCGTCGAAGGCGTGATGCACCGCGACCATCTGCGCGCCCAGCCGACCGAGTTGCGCCCGGTCCCCGGCCACAGCCGGGCGGATCGTGAAAGATGCGGGCTGAGGGTCGGTCACGCTTGTTCTCCCGGGCCATGGATGTCGGCACCCTCGCCGCCCTGGAACAGCGCGCCGAGTTCCTCAAGGTCGAGGTCGCGCTCGAGATTGTGGAGCACCTCGTCCTCGATCTCGCCTTCGCGGTGCAGGCGGAGCAGCTCTTTTCGGCCCGCCGCCACTGCCGCGAGCACGATCCCGAAATGCGCGCGGATGCCGGGCATATAGGTGCTGGCATCACCGGCATAACGTTCGGTGACATGATCGCGCTTGCGATATTCCTCAAGCAGTCGCGGGTGGATCAGCTTGCCCTCCTCGTCATAGGCGCGCGCCTCTACCTCGACGCGCTTGGCGCGGGCAATCGCCGCTTCGGCTTGGACCAACGTGACGTTGGGCGGCGGATCGCGGTCCTGCGGTGCAATGGCCTTGATCAACCAGCCGAGGCTGGCGCCCTGCAGCACGACGGTCGCGAGGATCACCGCGAAGGCGCTGACCAGCATCAGGTCGCGGCCCGGCATGTCGTTGGGCAGCGACAGCGCGACCGCCAGCGTGACGACGCCGCGCATCCCCGACCAGGAAAGGATCGTCGCCTGCCGCCAGCCGAGCGGCCGCACCCGCGAGACACCGGTCCGCTTGAGCGTGCCAAGCACCAGCTCGCTGCCGAACACCCAGGCGAAGCGGGTGAGCAGCACCGCGAGAACGATGCCGATCACCGGCGCCGCCATCGAGGTGAACACCCGCTCCAGCCCGACGCGATCAAGCACGCCGCGCAGCGAGAAGCCGATCAGGATGAAGACCAGCGCCTCGAGACTGAACACCAGCGTCCGCCAGAAGGCGCTGCCCTGCATCCGCACCCGCGCCGGCAGCACCTCGTGCTGGAACCAGCCGAACACGATTCCGGCGGCGACCACGGCGATCACTCCGGAGACGTGCAGCGCCTCGCCGGCCAGATAGGCCGCCCAGCTGAGCAGGGTTGCCGTGGCGACGATCAGGGTCTGGTCCGGCAGGCGGCGCAGGATGAACTTGCCGCCGAACCCGACCGCCGCGCCGACCACCACGCCGCCGATCGACAGCAGCACGAAGCTCGTCCCGGCATCGAATGCGTTGAAGCTGCCGGTGAGCGTCGCGGCGACCGCGAAGCGGAACAGCACCAGCCCGGTCGCGTCGTTGAGCAGGCTCTCGCCCTCGAGCAGCGCATGCAGGCGGCGCGGCAGCTGCACCCGCTGCAGCACCGATCGCGCGGCGACCGCGTCCGGCGGCGAGACGATCGCCCCCAGCGCGAAACACGCTGCCCAGGGCAGCCCCGGTACCAGCAGGTGGAGCACCAGCCCGACGACCAGCGTCGTGAACAGCACCGCCCCCACCGCCAGCGACAAAATGCCCGGCAGATGGCGCCGCAACCGCCCGAACGCGGCATAATAGGCGCCGTCCATCAGCAGCGGCGGCAGGAACAGCACGAGGACGAGCTCGGGATCGAGCGACACCTTGGGCAGGTTGGGCAGAAAGGCCAGCGCCCCGCCGCCGAGCAGCAACGCCGCCGAGGGCAGGAACGACAGCCGCTCGGCCGCCCAGTGCAGCGCGATGATCGCCGCGAACAGCACGAGGACGAGCTCAAACGTATCGACCGGATGCATCGTCTTTCCCCCTGCGGTCCGCATCGCGGCGATGCCTATAGGCACATCGCGGCAATAGGTTCCGGGGGCAAGGCTATCCTGTGCACATCCAGGCAGCAAATCCGGCGCCTACGCCGTCGCAGACATCCTCCGCAGCCCGAGCCAGCGCCGCACGCCCGGCAGGCGCACCAGCACCAGCCGCTCGACCGCCAACACCGCGAGCAGGCTGATCCCCATCAGCGGCAGGAACAGCCCCAGCGCGACCACAAGCGCGAAGAACGCCAGCGCCGCCGGCCGCGGCTCGCCCGCCCGCGGCGCACCGAGCACGCCCTCGGGCCGTCGCCGCCACCACAGCACCACGCTGCTCACCGCGAGCAGGATCAGCCCCAGCGCGGTCAGCAGGTTGAGCAGCTGGTTGAGCCAGCCGAACGCCTGCCCCTCATGGATCGCCACGCCATAGCCGACCAGCCGATCGACCAGCCGCCGCTGGGCGAAGTCCTTGCGCGAGAGGAGCTTGCCGGTTTCGCCGTCCAGCGTCAGGTCGGTGCGCAGCGGGCGATTGGCGGCATCCGACTTTGCCGTCCAAGGCTGACCGGGCCCAGTCGGCGGAGAAACCAGCACCGGCGTCGCCAAGCGCAGCGGGCCCAGCGTCGCGATCAGCCGGTCGAGCGGCACCAGCGAGACCGCCGGGTGCGCCATCGCCATGCCGTGATGCTCGGCATGCTCGCCCATCATCGCGCGGGTGCCTGCATCGGCGGCGGCGCGCTGGCGGAGCTCGTCGGCGCGGCCGGTGGTCCAGTCCTGCTTGACCGGATGACCTTCCACCACCCCGCGCACCGCCTTCAGATATCCGCCCCAGCTCTTCGCCCAGGGCAACCCCGAGATCAGCAGGAACAGCGCGAAGGCCGAGACCCAGAAGCCGGTCACCGCATGGAGATCCCGCCAGAAGCGCCGCCCGCCCGCACCCAGCCGGGGATAGACGATGCCGCCGAGGCCCGCGCGGCGCGGCCACCACAGGAACAGGCCGGACAGCAGCATCACGATCGTCCAGGAGGCGGCCAGCTCGACCAGGTACGAACCCAGCGTGCCGGCCAGCAGCTCGCCGTGCAGCCGGAACACCACGCGCATCAGCCTTTGGTCCTCGTCGACCGTCTTGAGCACCGCCAGCGTCTGGGGATGGATATAGACGCGGGTTTCCTGCGCGCCCTTGCCGACGATGATCTGCACCGCCTGACCGTCGGTCTCGGGCAGCTGGTAGCGGTGGAGCACCGATCCCGGCACCGCCCGCACCGCCGCCGCCGCCTGCTCCGCCGCCGAGGCGCGCGGGCCGGTGATGGCGAGATTGGCATAGGGCGCGTCGATCAGCGCCTCCACCTGCGGGCGGAACAGGTAGATCGAGCCGGTGACCGCCAGCCACAGCACGAAGGGAATGCAGAACAGGCCGGCATAGAAGTGCCAGCGCCAGACGGTCGCGGTGTTCGGCCAGCGCCGATGCGAGCTATGCGCCATGGATTCCCTCCCCCTCAGAACCGAGCCTTGACGCCGGCATAGATTGTCCGCGGCTGCCCGGCGTAGACCGAGCCGGTGGTGTTGGCGAGCACAGACCCCGGGTTCTCCGCGCCCGAGGCCGCGAGGCTGTTCGCGATCACCGATGCGGCACCGACATAGGTCACGTCGAACAGGTTCTGCACCGAGGCATAGAAACTGAGCCGCGACAGCGGGCCACGTCCCTTTGGCGGGTCATAATGGACGTTCAGGTTGACCAGCGTCGCCGAGGGCATCGCCAGCAGGTTGCTGTTGTCGACGAAGAAGCGGTCGCGATAGGAAAGCTCGGCAAATCCGCCGAGCCCGCGCAGCGGCCCGGCAGGCTGGTCGTAGCCGGCGCGGGCGTTGACGAAGTTCGGGATTACGCCCGGGATCGCCTTCCCGTTGCGGTCGAGCAGCGTCAACAGGGTGCCGGCGGTCAGCCGCTCCTGGAAGTCGGTGTAATATTGGTCGTTATAGCTGTAGCTCGCATCGAGCTTGGCGCCGGGCAGCAGCCCCGGCAGCGGCTTCCAGCTCACCCCCAGTTCCACACCGCGATGCACCGAATGCGGCACGTTCGAGGTATAGGCGAGCAGGTTCACGCCAGCCGACTGGCTGACCAGTTCGTTGGTGAACCACTCGTAATAGCCGGTCAGCTCGGCCTTGAAGTTGCTGCCGAGCGCCACCTCGGCGCCGAGGTCGACGCCGGTGTTGCGCTGCGCCTTGAGGCTGGCATTGTTGCCCGCCACGCCTGCAGGCGTGACGAACAGGTTGCCGGACTGCGGGATACCGTAGCCGGTGCCGACCCGCGCATGCAGCCGCACTGCGTCGACCGCCTGCCAGAACAGCGCCGCCTCGGGCGCGACATTGGTGAAGTGGCGATCGGCGGGAATGTAGGCGAGCACCGGGTTGGTGCCGGCCGGGTAGGTATAGGCGGTCTGGCGCATGTCGAGGATCGAGCGCTCGGCGCCGATCCCGGCGATCGCCTGCAATCGGCCGGTCAGTTGCAGCTCCTCGCGGGCGCGCACCCCCATGTTCCGCACGTCGCCGAACACCGTTTGGGTCAGCGCGCCGAAGCCGTTGCGACCGGCGGGGGTCTTGTTGAAGCTGTAGCTCTGGTTATCGAGGTAATTGTAGAAAATCTCGAGGAAACTGGTCGACGCCATTCCCGCGATTTGGCCGTGATAGGTCACGTCCGAGGTCAGGTTGTAGCTGTCCAGCGTGCCCTTGAACGGCGTCGCGCTGGTCGGCTGGTTGACCACGCGGCTGTCGAAGGTCGCCTGCGTCCGCCAGGTGGTGTTCGGGCCCAAATCATGCTCGTAGCGGGTGCCGATGATCGTCCGGCGGTCGTTGCGGGCGAGATCGCCCTCGTCGGCGGTCTGGGCGATCCGCGCGCCGTTGACGCCGTTGACCAGCACCGAGATGGTGCCGCAGCCCGGCGCGGCGGTCGCCGCCGCCGTACAGCCCTGCTGATAGGGGTTGGTCAGATACTGGTTGTACGAAAGGCGGGTCGAGAGGCGGAAATCACCTTCGTTGTAGATCAGCTTCACCGCGACGCGATCGCGGTCGCCCAGCTCGAACCTGGCGAGCGCGTTGAGCGTCCCGGTCTCGTAGCCGGTATGCCCCGTGGCGCCGTCGCCGCGGACATAGCTGCCGAACACCGCGATGTCGTGGCCGGAGGTCGCATGCCCGATCGTCGCATAGAGATTGGCGTAGCCATCGCCGCCCGCGTCGAACCCCGCCTCGACACCCTGGATCTCGCGGCCGGAGCGGGTGCGGAAATTGACCGCGCCGCCCAGCGCATAATTGCCGTAGCGCGCCGAGGAAGGCCCGCGCACCACGTCGACCGCGCCATAGGCATGCGGGTCAGTCAGGTCGAAGCGGGCCAGGCCGTCGGGCTGGGTGACGGGGAAATCATCCTCGAACACCTGCAGGTTGCGCGCGCCGAAGCCGTTGCGCGCGTTCGAGCCGCGCACCGAGACGCCGACGTCGCGCGGGCCGTTGCCTTGGGTGACCGCGATGCCGGGCGAGAGCCGGACGATGTCGGCGATCGTCGTCGCCGGCGTGTTGCGGAAGGCGGCGGCGTCGACCGTCGTCACCGTCTGGCCGCTCACCCGGGTGGTGAGCGACAGCGCCTTGCCGGTGACGAAGATTTCGTCGGTGCCGGGAGGGGTAACAACCGGCGCCGCTTGCGGCTTCGGTGCGACGGCATCGAGCCTGGCCAGTTCGGCATCGATCGCCGCGCGCTGGCGGAGCAGTTCGGCGCGGCGCGCATCGTCGGTGGTCTGCGCGGAGGCGGCAGATGCGCAAAGGACGGCCGCGACGGCCGCCGGAAACAAGAGCTTGGGCATGAAATCTTCCTGATCCGATGGCGCGCGCAACAGCGCGAACGCCTGAAAGGGAAACGGGGGATCAGGCGGCGAGCGGTGGCCCGCGCAACGGTGGCCGGAGATAGACGCGGGCGATCGTGGGGAGCACCGTCGCGGTGCGGATCGCGCGTTCGACCACGAAGGCGATCGCCAGCGCGAGCAGTGTCGGGTCGACCGCGGCGATGCCCGGCATCGCAAGCCCGCCAAAGGCGCAGGGCATCTCCGTCTTGGGCTGGTGCTCGTCCGGGCTCGAGCGATGTTCCTTCATCGACAGCGACATCGACATCGGCATGGGCGTCGCCATCGGCATCGGCCCGTATCCCGAGCAGAAGCCCAGCACGATCGTGCCGCCGCTCTGCATCGGCATGAACCCGGCCGGCAGCACTGCCTTCATCAGCAGCGCGGCGGCGATCAGGCACCCGCACAGCAGGCGGTGCTCGAGCAGGAGGCGGCGCAGGACGGACACGGACACGATATCTACCCTGCCCGGCCTGGCTTGTCGAACGGTTCCACGTACGCCTAGGCCGGTTTGGCAGCCGATGTTGCCGCATAGACGGTGCCGGCGAGCGCAGCATCGACCCCGGCCATGCCCTTGTCGATCAGGACGAGGAAGATGCGGTTCGCAGCGTCCAGGTCTTGGCTTTCCGCGAACCGCTTATGTGCTTCCATGAACGCGACGGTCCAGGCCGCCGCGATCAGGCCCGCAGCCAGGTGCGCGTCCGGATCCCCTTCCGGGCCGCTGGCATCCTCCACGAGCGCAGCCGCCAGCATGTCGATGAACACGTCGCGCATCTGCCGCGCCCGCGCCTTCAGCGCCTCGCTCGCCAGCGCCGTCTGCACGAAGCGGCAGGTGCCGTCGAACAGTGGAAACGCCGGATCGGGATCGTCGATCAGCCGGTGCGCCAGCGCCCGCAGCGCCTGCACGGCCGACGTGCCGCGTGCCCGCTCGCGAAGGGCGGCAAGGGCGGCGTCGCGGATGGCGTCTTCGCGATCGAAGAACAGGTCTTCCTTGCGCGGAAAATGGTTGAACACCGTCATCCTGCCCACATCCGCCGCCTGCGCGATCTCGTCGATCGTCACCTGATCAAAGCCGCGTTCGAAGAACAGCCGCGTGGCGACATCGGAGATCGCCTGGCGGGTCATCTGCCGCTTGCGCGTGCGTCGTTCGACGGCGGGATTGGACATGGCTTGCTTTCTGTACTCAGTATATTTATGTACTAGGTATAGTTCAATGCCTAGCGAGGTTTGCGTGTCCAATCCCATGCGTGTTTTGATCAGCGGTGCAAGCTTTGCCGGGCTCGCGACGGCGTTCTGGATGACCAGGCTCGGCCACAAGGTCACGATCGTCGAGGCAGCGGCCGGCCTGCGCCGCGGCGGCACGCCCGTCGACATCACGGGCGAGACGATCGACATTCTCCGCCGGATGGGCATGCTCGACGCGGTACTGGCGAAAGCGCTGCCGCCGCGCGGCTTTGACTTCAAGGACGAGAATGACGCGACGCTTGGCGGCTTTACGGCGGAAACCGGGGAGCGGGATCCGGCGACGGCGCGCTACGAGATCCACCGCGACGATCTGCTCGACATCCTGTTCGCCGCGATCGACGGCGCGATCGACATGCGGTTCCAGCGCTCGATCCGTCAGCTTTCGGACAATGCGTCGGCGGTGACAGTGACCTTCGATGACGGCGCGCAGGAACAATATGCGCTGGTGTTCGGCTGCGACGGCAACCGATCGAACACGCGCGCGCTGGCGTTCGACGACGCCGAGACCGCGTCCTATTTCATGGGCGGCTATTTCTATCTGCGCGTGGTGCCCGAAACCGGGCTGCTGCCCGGCGACACGTCGCAACTGTTCAGCGTTCCCGGCAAGAGCGCGATGCTCAATGGCTATCACGACCGCACCGACATCTGCCTCGCCTTTCGGGCGGAGCGGCCGATCGCCTATGACTTCCGCGACAAGGCCGCGCAGCGCCGCCTGATCCGGGAACAGTTCGAGGGGATCGGCTGGAAGGTGCCCGCAATGCTCGCGCACGTCGATACCGAGGGCGACTTCTATTTCGACCAGGCCAACCAGATCCGGATGCAGACCTGGTCGACGGGCAGGATCGCGCTGGTCGGCGACGCCGGCTATTGCGTGTCGCCGCTGGCGGGCATGGGCGGATCGATAGCGCTGATCGGCGCGGCGCGGCTGGCCGATGCGCTTGCGCAGCATCCGGGCGACCACGCAGCCGCCTTCCAGGCCTATGAAACCGGGCTCCGCCCGTTCGTGGAGGCGGTCCAGGAACGGGCGGCGACCAACGGCATGTCGATGCTGTTCCCCGCCGACGAAGCCGAACTCGCGGAACGCAACCGCCGGCTGCGTGACGGGACGATCGACCTATAATCGAGGGAGGGTCAGCCCCTGCCCTCGATCCACGCCGCCGCTGCCGACAGGCGCGCACGAACCCGCTCCGGTCCCATCACCGTCATCACCTCGAACAGATCGGGCGTGTTCGGCTTGCCGGCCAGCGCCAGGCGCAGCGCACCGGCGATGGCGCTGAACTGGCCCTGATAGCGCTCCGGCTCGGCCTTATAGGCCTTGCCGTTGGCGGCATAGCCATGCTTCTCGCCGATGGCGCGCACCCATTCCAGCCACGCATCGCGATCGATCGTCGGGTCGAAGCCCTCCGCCACTTCGCGCAGGATCGCGGCGAGGCCAGGTGCCAGCGCATCCCAGAGCGGCTGGTTGGCCTCGTCGCGCGGCACGAAGAGATCGTCGAAGAAATAGCCCGTGTCGCTCGGCACGTCGGACCATTTGATGATGTCCTTGCGCGCACGCGCCGCGCCGCGCTCGATGTTCAGGATCGCCCGGACATAATCGGCATGCGCGGCGAGCCGCTCGGCGAAGGGCACGTCGTGGACCTGCGCCCAGGCCAGCGCCGCGTCATAGACCTGCGCCGCGGTCATCGCGCCGATCACCTCGCGGCTGATGCTCGACAGCTTGACGAGATCGAACAGCGCGCCGCTGCGGTTCAGCCGCTCCACCTGCAGCGGGAAGCTCTCGGAATCCGCCGTCGGATTGGCCTTGCGCCAGTCCTCGAACTTGCCGTCGGCGAGGTTGAGCAGATACTCGATCACCGCCTGGCGCGGATAGCCCTCGACCGAATACCAGTCGACCGCCGCTTCCGGATCGTGGCGCTTGCTGAGCTTGCGGCGCGACGAGCCGACATTCTTCTCGATCGGCGCGATATGGGCATAGCGCGGCCGCTGCCAGCCGAGCAGGTCGAACAGCTGGGCATGGACCGGATAGGAGGACAGCCACTCGTCGCCGCGGATCACGTCGGTGGTGCCCATCAGGTGATCGTCGACGACATGCGCGAGGTGATAGGTCGGCAGCCCGTCCGCCTTGAGCAGCACGATGTCCTGGTTGTTCGCGGGCACGTTTAGCTTGCCGCGGATCAGGTCGGGTAGCTCGACGCGGCCGTTCCCCTCGGCCGCCGGCGCCTTGAGCCGGATGACGAAGCTGCGGCCTTCGGCCAGCGCCGCCTGCACGTCCTCCAGGCTGCGGTTCCGCCAGATCGCCCAGCTGCCATAATAGCCGGGTGGGATCTTGCGCAGATTCTGCTCGGTGCGCATCGCCTCCAATTCCTCGGGCGTCGCAAAGCAGGCATAGGCATGGCCGCGCACGAGGAGGTCGCGCACCACGCTCTGGTAGAGTTCCTGGCGTTCGCTCTGGCGATAGGGGCCATAGGCGCCGGTCTCGGTACCTTCCAGCGACGGGCCTTCGTCGAACGTGATGCCGAAGTCGTTCAGCGCGCCGAGGATCAGCTCCACCGCACCGGGCACCTCGCGCTTGCGATCGGTATCCTCGATGCGGAGGTAGAACAGGCCGCCCGACTGGTGCGCAGTGCGCTCCGAGATCAGCGACACATAGAGGCCACCGATATGGATGAAGCCGGTCGGGCTCGGGCCGAACCGCGTCACCCGCGCGCCCTCCGGCAGCGACCGGGCCGGATAGCGCTGGTGGATCTCGTCCATCGACAGCGTGGCCGACGGCGTCAGCACGTCGAGGGGAAGCGCGGTTTCGGAAGGTTGATCGGTGGTCGATGACACGCGGGGAGACTTTCAAGAATTCGGTGGGGTCGCCAGATCGGCCGCCGGGGCGGCTGGCGTCGACACGCCTCCTATCGCCTTCTCCGTCGGACGGGAAGTACCTAGGGACGCCCACCCCCGTCCCCGCTCGCGGCTGCCGCCGTCCACCCGCCGCCGATGCTGCGGTTCAGCGCGGCGATCGCGGCCAGCCGCCGAAACCGGAGGTCCGATGCGTCGAGCCGCCCCGCCAGCAGCGCGCGCTCGGCATCGAGCTGCTCGAGATAGGAGGCATAGCCCGCCTGGTAGCGGCGCCGCGCGGCGCGATGGGCCTGGTCCAGCGCCGTCACCTGCTTCTGCGCCGTCTCCTCCTCCTCGGTACTGTAGCGAACCGACGCCATCGCATCCTCCACCTCGCGGAACGCCTGGAGCACCGCCGCCTTGTACGCATAGGCCGCCTCGTCGCGCCGCGCCGCTGCCGCATCCCGCCCCGCCCGCAACGCGCCGCCCTGGAAGATCGGCGCGAGAACCGATCCGCCCAGCGCGAACAGCGAGACCGGATCGGCGAGCAGCGTCGACGCCACGCCACCGGCGCTCCCCGCCAGCTGCACCCTAGGCAGGAACGCGGCGCGGGCGGCAGCAAGGCGATGGTCTGCCACTACCAGCCGTAGCTCGGCCGCCGCGATGTCCGGCCGCTGCCGGATGACGTCGGAGGGCAATGCGGCCGGCACGTCGGGGGCGGCATCCACCTCCCCGCCTGCCGGGACAATGTTGGCAGGCGCAACGCCCAGCAGCTGGGCCAGCGCATTCTCCTGCACCGTTCGCGCAAGCACGGTGGACGGCACCAGCCGCGCCGCGGCCTCCAGCGCCGCCTCCGCCTGCTGGTCCTCCAGCTTTGAGGCATAGCCTGCGCGGAAGCGACGACGGATCAGGTCGCGTTCCTGGCGTCGCTCCTCGACCGTCTGGCGCACGATCGCGAGCCGGGCATCGGCGGCGCGCAGGTTGAGCCAGGCTTCCACGACCGTCGCGATCAGCACGATGCGCAGCGCGTCGCGCGCGTCCTGGGTCGCGAGCCACTCGTCGCGCGCCGCCAGAGTGGATTGGCGAAGCCTGCCGAACAGATCCGCCTCATAGGCCAGATCGAGTTCGCCCTGCCCGCGCTGCTGGTCGATGCCGATCCCGAACGGGTTGAGGCTGCGCGACGTTGCCCCCGTTCCGCCCAGCGCCACGCTCGGCTGCGCGGCAGCGGCGGTGCCGCGCAACAGCGCACGGGCCTGCTCGATCCGCGTCGCGGCGATCCGCAGGTCCAGGTTCCCGGCCAGTGCGCGCGTCACCAGCGCGTCGAGCGCCGGATCGCGGAACGCGCGCCACCAGTCCGCGGCGACCGGCTCCGTACCGCCCTCGAAGCGCCAGCCTGCGGGGACCGCTACCGCCGCATCGCTCGGCGCCGGGCGCTCCGGCCCCGCACAGGCCTGAAGCAACAACAGCAACGCGGCCAGGCCACCGCCGCGCCTCATCGGCCGACCCCGGTATCGACACGGGTCTCCACCGACATGCCGGGCCGGAGCCGGGCCGCTTGTGGCTGGCCGGGATCGACGGTGATCAGGATGCCGATACGCTGCGGCACCTTGACGAAGTTGCCGGTAGCATTGTCCGGCTTGAGCACCGCGAACTCCCAGCCGGTCGCCGGGGCGATCCGCGCGACATGTCCGGCCAGATGCGCGCCGCCGAGCGCATCGACGCGGAAGTGCACCGGCTGGCCCGGCCGCATACGGCTGGTCTGCGCTTCCTTGTACAGTGCGACGATCCAGTGGGCGGGCGGCACCAGCTCCATCAGCGCGGTGCCGTTGGTGACATATTGGCCGCGCCGGACATGGATCTCGCCGAGCTGCCCGTCCTCGGGCGCGCGGATCACGGTGTGGAGCAGGTCGATCTCGGCGAGCCGCAACTGCGCGCGCGCCGCCTCCACCTGCGCCGCGAGGCCGTTGCGCCCGACTTCGACCGTTCGCAGGTCCTCCTGCGCGACGCGGCCGCCCGCGCTCGCGCGCCGCACGGCCGCCTCCGCCTGGGCGAGCGCGGCGGCGGCCTGGTCCCGCTCGCGCAGCGAGATCGAGCCGTCGACTGCGAGGTCGCGGGCGCGCGCCATGTCCGCTTTCGCGCGGACCAGCTGCGCGACCGCATCCGCCGCGGCGGCATCCTGCCCGGCGATGTCGGCCGTGCGGGCCGATCGGGCCTGGCGGCTGTTCGCCAGCGCAGCGAGCTGCGCATCGAGATTGGCCTGCGCCTGCGCCACCCGCGCGCGGTAGATTGCGTCATCGATCAGGGCGAGCACCTGCCCCGCCTTCACCGACTGGTAATCGCGGACCAGCACCTGCGCGACATAGCCGCTCACCTGCGGCGCGATCACCGTGGTGCGGCCGCGGACCAGCGCATTGTCGGTCTTCTGCTCGCTGCCCGATAGCGGGCCGATGCCCCAGATCTGCAGGATCGTGCCGATCGCGACGAGCAGCGCCACCGCGCACAGTGCGGTGACGAACGGGCGCGGCCGCGGCGGATGCCACACGGGTGCGGCAGCGGCAGGCGCTGGTGCAGCGGCAGCAGCGGGCGGCGGCGGGTTCTGCGGGCTCATGCGGCAACTCCGGCAGGCGGTCCGGCACGCAGCCGCTGCACTTCCTGCTTGAGGATGACGAGGGCGAGGAACGCCGCCAGCCCCAGCGCGAGCAGCGTCACCACCCAGAAGGTGTCGTTGAAGGCGAGGATGTTCGCCTGGGTCTGCAGCGCGCCGGCGAGCCGGGCGCTCGCTTGCGTGCTGGCGGCGGCGGGATCGGTGAGGACGGGCGCGAGTTGCCCCGCACCGGCGGCGACGCGCTGGGCAGCGAGGGGATCGCCCAGCTTCAGGGCATCGGCCAGCACCTCTGCATGCACCCGCGTCCGGATCGTCTGGATGCTCCCGAGCAAGGCTGCGCCGGCGAGGCCGCCCAGATTCTGGGTAGTGCTGAACAGCACGACGAAGCTCACCAGATGGGTCGGCCCGCGCTCGAGCACGCGACCGATGCCGAACAGCAATGCCGGGCCCAGGAACAGCACGGTGCCTAGGCCGAGCAGCGCCTGGCTCGCAATCAGCTGGGTCGCGCGGGTGTCGGGGGTCGAATGGGTGTCGAGCCATGCTCCCAGCGCGATGACCAGCGCCGAGCACAGCATCATCGGCAGCAGGCGATCGGGCCGTGCCAGCCACGCCGCCAGCGCGATGCCGCCGATCATCGCCACCAGCACCACGGCGAAGAGGCCGTGCAGCTGGTCGTTGGTCAGGCCGCCGAGCGCCAGCAGGCCGACCGCGGCATAGGTCTGCTCGGTCAGCGCGATCCGCACGACGAGCGAAATGCCGGCGATCAGCAGGACGTCGGCAGTGCCGAACCAGCGGACCTGGAGCAGCGGCTGCGCCCGCCGGTCCTCGATCAGCAGGGCGAGCCCGAGGAGCAGCAGCGCGCCCGCGAACATCCAGCCGAGCCAGGGCGCGTCGGTCCACCAATAGAAACGGCCAAAGGCGAGCCCGGTGCAGCCCAGCAGCATGCCGACCATGGCCAGCGCGATGGTGAGCGCATCGAGCGGCTGAAGGGCCTTGGTGCGATCCGTCGGCGGCAGCGGCCGCAGCGTCGTCAGCGCCCAGGCGGCGAGCGCGAGCGCGAGCTCGATCCCGTGCACGCCGGCCCAGTGATCGGACGCGACGCGGTCGAGCGGGATCATCCGCGCGATCGGAATGGCGAGCTGCGGCAGGCTGAAGCCGACGACCACCGCCATCAGCCGCAGCCGGATGGGGAAGACCTGGAAGACGCTGTACAGCCCCATGGTGGTCAGCCCGCCCGAGGCGACGCCGCTGATCGCCCGAGCCAGCACGGTCGTGCCCGTCGAGGGAAAGCACAGCGCGATCAGCTCGCCGAGAACCAGCGTGCCGAGGATCGCATGGAGGCAGGCCGGGATGCCGAACTGCATCCGCGCGCGGACGAGCAGCAGATTGGCCGTGGCATTGAACGCGACGAACACCGCCAGGAGCAGGTTCGCCTCGGCCACATACAGGCCCATGCTGCCCGCCATGACATAGAGATTGGTGGTGATCAGCGCATTGCCGAGCCCGCTCGCCAGCGCGAGGACTGCCGCGGAGATCGCATAGACAATGCGGTCGCCGGCCGAGAGGCGCGGCGAATAGGGCGCTCCGGGAAACAGCGGCCGTTCCTCCGGCGCGAAGATGTAGCGCTGCTCCGCCACGATATGCACGACCTCCGTACGGCACGGCCGGCACGGTCGGTCGGCACGTGCCCGCCTGTTTCCGCGAGGCGAGCACGCAATCCAAGCTATCCCTGGGTTTGCCCTTGGCGCTTACGCACTGCGACCGCCGGCATCCTTCTTCGCGTCCAGCCCGATCAGGCGATCCAGCGACCACGCGCCGGGTCCGGCGGCGATCAGCGGGAGCAGCAGCCCGGCCCAGCTGAGATGCGTCGGCCAGGCATCGGGATAGACGAACAGCTCGATCACCGTCGTCATTCCCAGCAGCGCCAGCGCGGCGGGACGGGTGAACAGGCCGAGCACGAGCAGGATCGGGAAGAAATGCTCCGAATAGGTCGCCAGGTGCGCGGCGAGCACCGGCGGCGCGAAGGGCAGCGCATAATCGGTGCGGAACAGCTCATAGGTGGAATCGGTGATGGTCAGCCAGCCTTCCACCTTGGTCCGGCCGGACAGGAAGAAGATTGCCGCGATGCCCAGCCGCGCGACGAGCAGCAGGAACGAGGGCGGCAGGATCCGCGCGGCCAGGGCACCGGCGCGGGCATAAAGGGCGGCGAAGGATCGCATGGCGGGCTCCGGAGCATGGGGGCTGCCCGGCCGGGGTCTCGGCCGGGCAAGGGGGATCACGCCTTGGGCGTCAGCGAGCCATTGCCCTTCGGGGTCTTGATCGCGGTGCAGGTGCCGGCCTTGACCAGCTTCCAGGCATTGCCCTGATAATTCTTCGTGGCGGTGCCGGCACAGCTGGTGCCCGCGCCGGCCTTGCAGTCGTTCTTGCCGGCGAGCGCGACGCCGTAGCACTTCTCCATCTTCGGCTGCTGGGCATGGGCGGCGGTGGCGGCGATACCGAGGGCGAGGGTCGCGGCAAGCGCGGCAGACGTCTTGATCATGGGACTACTCCGTTGAAGGGCCTCTCGCGCGGCGGCCTACAGGGGGGCATGGCCGCCGCGCGGTGACCCCGGGGAAGGCGGAGGCGCCGGGTCACCTGCCGCCGTACGCCAGGGGCGAGCGCGCGGTTACAAATCGCCCCCGGGCGAACCCGCGATTTCTTTTCTGCATCGCTGCTGTAACCTGCCGCCATTCGCCCACGTACGCCCGACCAGGAGTGGGAATGCGGCACAGCGAAGCAGAGCTACGAACGTGGATGACGGCGGGACTGGACGGTGATGCCGCGGCACATGCGGCGTTGCTGCGCGCGCTGGTGCCGCTGCTGCGCAGCTTCTTTCGTCGGCGAATGCGGGGGGATGAGGATATCGAGGATCTGGTGCAGGAAACGCTGATCGCCATTCACACCAAGCGCGGCACCTATGATCGCGATCGCCCGTTCACCGCCTGGCTCTACGCGGTTGCACGCTACCGGCTGATCGACCATCTCCGCAGGCGCCGCGTTTCGGTGCCGATCGAGGAGGTCGAAGCGATCCTGGTAACCGAAGGATTCGAGGAGGCGGTGACCGCGCGCGTCGATGTCGACCGGCTGCTGTCCGGCCTGTCGGGCAAGCAGGCGCGTGCGATCCGCGACACGCATCTGGAAGGCCTGAGCGTCGCCGAAGCGGCCGAGGGCGCGCGGATCGGCCAGTCCGACGTCAAGGTCTCCGTCCATCGCGGGCTCAAGGCGCTCGCGGCCCGGCTGCGGGGGCACGAATGATGGCGCCCGATTCCGAGATCGACGGCACCGAGCGGCTGATCGCCGCGCTGTCGGCAGACGTACCGCCCATCCCGCCCCGCTTCATCGGGCGTCGCATCGCGCTAGGCATCGCCGGCGGCGGCGTGGTGAGCATCGGGCTGGTCTTCGCGCTGTTCGGCATGCGGCCGGACTTCCCGCAGGCGATGTTCGGCTTCTCCTTCTGGATGAAATGGGCCTACACGCTGTCGCTGGGCCTGATCGCCGTCGCCGCGACGGTGCGGCTGGCCCGGCCGACCGGCGGATCGCTGCGCATGCTGTGGCCGCTCGCGCTGCCTATCCTGCTGCTCGCCGCGCTCGCCATCGAGGAAATGTCGCGCACGCCGATGCGCGACTGGCTGTCGATGTGGCTGGGCGGCAGCTGGAATCGCTGCCCGTGGCGCGTGCTGCTGCTGGCCGTCCCGATCTTCATCGGCCTGCTCTGGTCGTTCCGCAAGCTGGCGCCGACCAATCTGCGTGCGGCGGGCGCCGCGGCCGGGCTGGCGGCGGGTGCCTGGGCGGCGACCATCTACTGCCTGCACTGCGACGAGTTTGCCGCGGTGTTCGTGCTGACCTGGTACAGCCTCGGCATCCTGCTGGCGACCGGCCTGGGCGCGCTGATCGGCCCGCGCGTCCTGCGATGGTGAGCGTGTAACCGGCCCCGGCGCCGGCCCGTAGGTGGAAGGCCGAACCGGCATCCATCCATCCAAGGGAACCTCTTCATGATCACGCTCCAGACCGGCGCCAGCATCGCCGCCACCGCCGCCCTCGTCGCGCTTTCCGGCGTCAGCGTCGCCGCCCCGGCCGCTTCGGCGGGCAAGGTCGTCCACTGCTACGGCATCAACAGCTGCAAGGGCACGTCGGACTGCAAGTCGGGCACCCATGACTGCAAGGGCCAGAACGAGTGCAAGGGCCAGGGCTTCAAGGCGGTGTCCGCCAAGGCCTGCAAGGCGCAGGGCGGCAGCCTCACCGAACCGAAGTGATGCGCCCGGCGGCCCGACCTCCCCGTCGGGCCGCCCCGTTTTGAAGGAGGAGGGGCATGACCCACCCGCATCGCTTCGGCCTGGGACTGCGCAAGCCGCATTATGCCGACTTTCTGGAATCGGCTGCCCCGGTCCCGGTCGACTTCGTCGAAGTCATTTCCGAGAATTTCATGGTCCCCGGCGGCCGGCCGCGCGACATATTGCGCCGGGTGCGCGAGCGCCATCCGGTGGCGCTGCACGGCGTGTCGATGTCGATCGGCTCGGCCGACGGCGTGGACCGCGACTATCTGCAGCGTCTGCGCGCGCTGGTCGATGCGATCGAGCCGCTGTTCGTCTCCGACCATCTCTGCTGGACCCGCTTCGGCGACTTCCAGTCGCACGACCTGCTTCCCCTGCCCTATACCGAGGAAGCGCTGCAGACCGTGTGCGACAATGTCGATGCGGCACAGACGGCGCTCGGCCGCACCATGCTGATCGAGAACCCGTCGAGCTACATCGCCTTCGCGGGCGCCGAGATGAGCGAATGGGCGTTCCTCGACGCGCTGTGTGCCCGCACCGGTTGCGAACTGCTGCTCGACGTCAACAATGTGTTCGTCAGCGCGACCAATCACGGTTTCGACGCGCACGCCTATCTGGCCGGCATTCCCGCAGCGCGCGTGCGGCAGATCCACCTTGCCGGGCACAGCCGCGGCGAGGCGCTGCTGATCGACACGCACGACCGGCCGGTGCCCGATCCCGTCTGGACGCTCTACGCCGAGGCACTGGCGCGCGTGGGGCCCGTCGCGACGATGATCGAGCGCGACGACGCCATCCCCCCGCTCGCCGAGCTGCTCGCCGAACTGGAGCACGCGCGCGCCATCGCCGCGCTGGACCTGGCGGCATGAGGCTCGCGACGCTGCAGCAAAGCTTCGGGCAATGGCTGCATGCCGAAAGCACCGAGGCGGCGGCGCAGCTGGGCGGCGGACCGGGTCTCGACGTCTATCTCAACAATTATCGGAGCCAGTTGGTCGCCGCACTGGAGGGCAGCTTTCCGCAGCTGCAACGCTGGCTGGGCGGCACCGCGTTCCTGGCGGCGGCCGCCCAGCATATCGAAACCTCTCCGCCCCGAGCCTGGACGCTCGACGCCTATGGCGAGGACTTCCCGGCGACCATCGCAGCGCTATATCCCAACGATCCCGAATGCGCCGAACTGGCGCGGATCGAATGGGCGCTTGCAGCGACGTTCACCACGCCGGACATCGTCCCCCTCTCCCCAGACTCGCTCGGCGCGGTCGACTGGGAGACGGTGCGCTTTGCCTTCGTTCCGAACCTGGCCATGCTGCCCGTCATCACCAATGCCGCCGCTCTGTGGCAGTCCCTCACCGCGGGAGGCCCGCCGCCTGCCGCCCAGCGCCTGCCCGCCCCCGCCGCGGTGCTGCTCTGGCGCGACGGCTTCAACCCCAGCTTCCGTACGATCGAGCAAGCGGAGGCGACGGCGATATTCCAGTTGGAAGCGGGCACGCCCTTCGGCGCGCTCTGCGCCGCATGCGCGA
This sequence comes from Sphingomonas sp. NFR04, assembly GCF_900114095.1. Lineage (GTDB taxonomy): Bacteria > Pseudomonadota > Alphaproteobacteria > Sphingomonadales > Sphingomonadaceae > Sphingomonas. The sequence continues at coordinate 797,197 of NZ_FORV01000002.1, forward strand.
CCGAGCATGGCGACGCGGATAGCGCCACCATGATCGGCACCTGGCTGGGCGGCTGGCTTCGCGATGGAATCCTCGCCGCAGTTCGCTGATCGCCCCAGGCGCGGCATCTGCACGATCGAAATCCCGTGAAATTCAGAATCTAGTTTAACAACCGAGCCATCGGGCACACGCCGCTGCAGGCGACATCAGGCAACGGATGCATCGAGCCTCGAACACCCATCTTCCATTTCATCGGTAACGACAAACTTCGAAAACGGCGCGATCTTTCGCGAAGTTGAAATCCGCGCATCCCATAGCGCGGCATCCATCCGTGCAGCACTGCTCGTGACGCCGACGAGGAACTATCATGTCCGCCAGGCCCGTCATTCTTTTCGAGAGCACATTGGGCCGCATGCTGCGATCTGCCAGAGGCGGCGGCGTACACGATTCCCTCGACGCCATTCCGCTTACCTGGTCCGCGCACATGCCTGACTCCGTTCGCGAAGCGCTGCTGCAGCGGCCGGTACTCAACAATCAGGTGCAATTGCTGCTCGCGGAGGAAGTTCGGCGCGTGGTCCTGACCAAAATCGGGCCGATCATCGGCCCGCAAACGGTCGAGAGCCATAATGTGCGCAATGCCGTCGAGCGCATGATGCTGGCCGAGCTGCCCGTCCTGCAAAGGCGCGTGAACGACGTGATCGCAGCCAGCCTCAAGACGTCCGCGGCATGGGACGCGTATCGCGTCGACAGCAAGAAGGAAGTGGCGCGCATCGGCCTGACGCTGATCTTCCTGGCGGCCGGCGTTGCGGCCGCACCGCCGACGCTGGGGGCGTCGCTCGCGCTTACGCTGATCAGCACCGTTCGCGGCCTGACGGACGCCGCCAAGAAGTTCACCGAGACCTACCGGTCCGCCGAGGAGAGCCGCGAGCGGGTGCTTCTCGAAATCCGCAAGCTCCGTGAAATCTACGAGAAGAGTCCGGCACTCGGCCGAACGGTGCAGCTGGGCGGAGCGGTCGCCCACGCGCTTACCATCGGCAAGCTGGCGGCGCTGGGGAAGCGCGACTATCTGCCCGGCTTTGCCCGCATCAAGACCGAGCTGAATGCCTATAAGGGCAAGGTCGGTCATCTGGGCGAGCATTCGGAACGCCTCGCGCGCAAGCTGTACGACATGATCGACGAGATCGACGCCTATATCGCCGCACATGGTACAGAAGCGGCATCCGGCGCTCGGCTCGTCGCGTTGCGCGACAAGGTTACTGCCCTGCTCGAGTTCGGCGTCAGCGGCCGCAGGCATGGGTTGCGCGGCACGTTCACGATCACCGAGGCGTGGCAGAAATGTCAGCGGGAGATGGCGCAGATCGCCGCGGTGGAACGCGCGTTCGGCGACCTGAAGTCGCTGGATACGCGCGAGAAGGCCGTGCTCCTCGCGGACCGCGCACTCACGCTGCTGACCAACGCGGGCGTGGGGTTGGCTAGCTATAATGCGGCGATGGCGCTTCCGCACACTGCCGATGACGGAGCGGTGCGAGACGCGCTTCGCTTGACCCAGAATGGTCAAGCATCGGGTGGCGGGATCGCCGCCTTTGCCCTGGGCTTCATGCGGCAGTTCATGAGCCTGTTCAAGGATGCGCACGCGCTCGCCAAGGAACTTGGGATCGTGAGCGCCGCGTCGACGGACATCAGTGCCGAAGCGAAGACGATCGAGGCAAGTTTCAATGGATTGCTGGCCTCGCCACCGGAACCCCGGCTGCCATCGGCGACGCTGGCGGAGGCCAGCCGTTCGCAGCGCCCCCTGCCGCCGCTGCCGTCCGGGCGGGACAAGCCCCTTCCCCCGCTTCCAGCGAGCGCGATCACCAATTCCCGATCCGCTTCACCGATGCAGCCTCCGGGACACACCTATCCGCCACGCCAGAACCCGATATCCGCCCGTACCGATCGACCGTTACCGCCCCTCCCGCCGAGGTGAACCCCGCGGCGTACCGACCCGCGCCGCGCATGGGCAAAGCCAGTCCGTAGAGCGCCGGAGCCGCGAAGGTGTCACCTGTGCCTTGCCGAGCCCGGTGGCGCCTTGGTGCAGCCTGCGTGCACCCGGCAGACAAGGAAAGACGGCACCGATCCGCGCAAGGCTCCGGGCAGCGGGCGCCGTCTCCGGCCGCCGCTCAGTCTGCCGTGCGCAGCAGGGTCGCCACGCGGTTCATGCGCGCGCGGATCGCGGGCGTGTCGAGCGGTGCGTAGCGAAGCTGGATCTTCCCGTCCGCACCGCGCACGACGATGGCGGGCCGCACATGCCAGCGCGACGCGAGCTGCTGCCATGCGACGAGTTCGGCCAGGTCCTCCCCCGGCGCAACGCTTGCATATAACGAAACGAACGGCGTCGCCCGCAGGCCGGCATAGAGCGACGCCGCTTCGTGGATCGGGCGCCTGGCACCGCCGCGCCAGGCAATCGTCGCGACCGGATTCGCCGCCAGGGCCGGCGCCAGCGCCCGGCCGCCTTCCTTTGCCCAGACTCCTTCACGAAACACGTCGCGCACCGACAGGCCGAGCACGCCATCGACAATATGGGTGCTCTCGTGCAGCAGAATATAGGGAATGGCGGGCATCTCGCCCGCCTCGATGCGCACCGTCGTGCCGGACCCGTCGTCCTTGAACAGCCCCGCCTCCTTGCCGGTCAGGAAGCCGCTCAGCGATTCCTGAAACAGGCCCGCCCGCAGCGTCAGGTCGAACAGCGCCGTCCCGCAATCCGCCGCCACGCGGCTCGTAAGCGCATTGCCCGCACCGGCCGAGGCCTCGACGAAGCTGATGCGGCGCAGATGCCGCTGCAGGATGTCGCGGTGCCGGCGCGGCAGCGCCGCGATCGCCATATCCACCTGCTTCCACTCGGCGTCTGAAAGCTTGTGCGGCCCCACGCCGGTCGCGCCCGATCCCCGATAGGCCTCAAGGACCTCCGAGGAGGGATCCCCCACCCGCGCGCGCAGCGGCGTCGACGTGTCGAAGGGCATTGTGCAGGGCGCGCGGTCGCGACGCGGCGCGGCTGGCGCGGCCGGCGCCAGCGAAGACGAGACCAGCATGGCTGTCAGGACGAGACGATGGTGCAAGGCCGGTCTCCGGAGCGCGAGGCTGACGGTACGCACGCCTGGGCGCTCAGTCTGCATTCGGCAACCAGGCATCGGTGCGTGCGAGCAGCAGCGCTGCCACGATCCCCACCCCGCCGGCACCGGCGACGATCCAGCCCGGTGCCGCGGGCACGCCGCTCGCGGAGATCAGGAGCGCGGCGGCGAGCGGCCCGAGCCCGCTCAACAGCGTGAAGCTGATGTTGAGCGAAAGGCCGACGCCGCTGAAGCGCCGACGTGGCGGAAACAGTTGGGCGAGCAGGAACGCGAAGGTGCCATTCGCGCCGGCAACCGCCAGCGCGAGCATCGGCAGCAGGATCACCAGCGACGCGGTGCCGCTGGCCAGCCGCTGGAAACAGACGGGTGCGCCAAGCAGCAGCGCGACCGAGGACAGTAGCAGCAGGCGATGCGGCGGAAGCCGGTCCGCGAGCCAGGCCGCTCCCAGCAGCGCCGCCGACATGACGAGGAGTGCGACGTTCACCGCGACCGCGATCTCGCCAGCCGGATAGTGGAGAATCCTGGCAAGGTAGGCGGGCATATAGCCGAACAGCAGGCCGTTGAAGGTCGCGGTGGGTGCGGTGAGCGCAACGCCCAGCAGCACCGATCGCGGTTGCAACCACAGCACGTCGCGTACCGGCCGTCGCGCCACATCGCCGCGCACCGCCTCGAACACCGGCGTCTCCCGCAGGCGGCGGCGCAGCCACAGGCTGGCGAGCCCCAGCAATCCGCCCAGCACGAACGTCACCCGCCAGCCGAAGCGCAGCAATGCGGCGTCGCCGAGCGAGAGCGTCAGGAGCAGATGAAGGCCCGTGGCGAGCAGCACGCCAATGTTGACGAGCGCGAAGACGACGCCGCACGCGAATGCCGGCCGGCGACGCACGCTCTCCACGACGAAGGTGATCGCGCCGGGAAGTTCGCCTCCGATGCACAATCCCTGCAAGATGCGCAGCACCAGCAGCGCGATGGTTGCGGCGATCCCCGCGGTCGCATAGGTCGGCAGCAACCCGATCGCGAGCGTACTGCCCGACATGGTGGCGACCGTGACCATGAACACGATCTTGCGCCCGTATCGATCGCCATAATGGCTGGAGATCATGCCGCCGATCGGCCGCGCCAGATAGCCTGCGGCGAAAATCGCCAGCGCGAGCGTCAATGCAAGGGGATCGTCCGCCGGGAAGAAGCAGGCCGCGATGGCGGGGGCGAAGATGCCATAGGCGATGAAGTCGAAATATTCGAGCGCGCCGCCGAGCGCAGCCAGCACCACCATCCGCCACGCACCGTCGGCCGAGGGTGCTTGGGGATCGGCCGTCGAGGGTTCCATCATCGCTTGTCCATGTTCGTCTCCGCCGGCCGTTCCGCTGCGTTCTTCCTGAGAGCCCGGGACATGTACCAACGATCTTCCGCCTTCATGTCGCGCGCAGCCGGATCGACTACCGCCGTAGCATCATGCCCGTCGCATATCCGGCGCTCACGCTACTACATGCACGCTTATCCGGCCCATGCGATACGGCGGCAATGCGCGCCATGGTTACAGCGGCCATCAACGCATCGCCGTCTGTGCCCCGGTTTGAGCGCTGGCCCTGCCGCCGCCGCTCCTCCACCCGCCTCGCACCGTCCAGGCAATCGGCGTGCCCGGCGAGATCTCCTGCGGTAAAGCGGAAGCCGTCAGGTCCAGCGACATACGCAGGGTTCAGGAACGGCATCCGGCCCAGCGTGCAGAAGCGCCTGCGTGCGGGGCCACCATGGGACCATCCATGCGTATAGGTGCCGTTGACGCCATCGTCGCCGACGACCAGACCCGATCGGTCATGGAGGCGCTTCCAAACACGACCGGCACCATCGCCCCTGCAGTCTTCATCATCGAAGACGATGAAGGCATGGTGATCGCGTTGAATCTGCCCAGCTGACGTGCACGACATCGGATGCCGCATCGACGTGCATAGGAAAACCGCCCCTTGAACGAGACCGAGCACCTTCTCACCGCGCTCCTGCCGATCATCCTGCTGCTCAGCTTCGGGGTGGTCGCCGCAATCGGATCGCGCGCGCTCAGCCTCAGCCCGATCGTCGGCTATATCCTGCTGGGGCTGCTGTTGCGCATGGCCGGCTTCACGCTGGGGCCGTCGATGCAGACCGTGTCGGTCCTCGCGCAGCTCGGCGTGGTGTTCCTGCTGTTCGACATCGGTCTGCATTTCTCGCTCAAGCGGCTGCGGGCGCAGGCGGGGGACATCTTCGGGTTCGGCCCCGCGCAGGTGGTGCTCGCCACCGCGATCCTCGCCCTCGCCTGCCACCTGGCCGGCCTGGGGTGGGGCGGCGCGTTCCTGCTCGGGGCAGCGCTGTCGCTATCGTCGACTGCCGTGGTCGTCGGCCTGATCGCGGAGCGGCACCAGCAGGATTGCCCCGTCGGCCTGACCGCGACGGCGATCCTGGTCTTCCAGGACGTGGCGGGCATCTTCATCCTGATCGTCGCGACGGCGCTGGAGAGCGGCGGCGGCGCGTTTGCGGCGAGCGCGCTGGCATTGGCCAAGGCGAGCCTCAGTTTCGCCCTCTCGATGGTCGTGGCGCGCTATCTGATCCGCCCCGCCCTCGATCTCGTCGCGCGCAGCCGCAACGAGGAGGTGTTCACCGGCGTGGCGCTGCTCATTGCCCTGGCGGCAGGGTGGATGACGGGCATGATCGGGCTCTCGGTGACGCTCGGCGCGTTCCTCGGCGGCACGATGCTGGCGGACACGCCCTATCGCTCGATCATCCAGTCGGAGATCAAGCCGTTTCGCGGGCTTCTGCTCGGCTTCTTCTTCGTATCGGTCGGCTTGTCGCTCGACCTGCGGGCGATGACCGAGAGCTGGTATCTCGTCCTGCTCGTCGCGCTCGCCCTGCTGGTGCTCAAGACCGCCGCCAACGTCACGGCCAGCCTGCTCTTCAAATGGTCGGTGCCCGGGTCGCTGCAGCTCGGCTTCCTGCTGGCGCAGGGGTCGGAGTTCGCGTTCGTGATCCTCGGGCTGCCGGGCGTCCGCGCTGCGGTGGGCGCGGAGCGATCCTCGATCGTCGTGGCGGCGGTGGCGCTGACGCTGGCGGTCACGCCCAATGTCGCCTGGGCCGGGCGGCGGCTGGCGGGCGTGCTGCGAGCGCGGCGGATGCTCCGCGCGGACCCCGAACTGCAGCCGCAATCCCTGATCGGCCCCGTGATGATCCTCGGCATGGGCGAAGTGGGCCGCGCCGTGGCCGACGCACTGATCCATTTCGACATCGGCTATGTGGCGATGGAGACCGACCAGCGTCGGCTGCGCGAGGCCCTGGCGGACGGCTATCGCGTGGAATTCGGCGACCTGAGCGACCCGCGCATCTGGCAGCCGACCGCGCTGGAGGGTCGCCGCGTCAGCGTGCTCACCGAGCCTTCGCTCGAAGTCTCCGGCCGCCTGACGCCGCTCACCCAGAGATATTTCCCCCAGCTGCTGCGCGTGGCCGTCGTCCGTGACGCGGCCGCCGCCGTGGGCTTCGCCAATGCCGGGCTGACCCCGGTGATCGAGGGATCGGACACGAACGGCCTGGAAACCGCCGCTTTCGTCCTGAAGGCGCTCGGCACCGATGACGAGAAGGTCGGGGCGTGGATCGTTCATCGCCGGGCACAGGCGGAAAACGGCGCCGAGCAGCCGATGAAGCTGGCAGCCCGCTAGATCACTGAAAGCGTTCGGCCAGCCGTGGCGGCCGATGGTCGGATTGCAGTGTCGCGCGCCGGACCTCGGTCACCGCATCCGACACCTTCAACCAAAAAAAATCGGCCGGAGTCCGCAGACTCCGGCCGATCGGGAAAGACGGCGGATCAGGCCTCGTTAGAAGGTGATGCGGCCGACGATGGTGAACTTGCGATCGTTGATGACCGCATCGCGGGGCCGCGTCTCGATGCCGTAATAGGTGGACGTCATCGTGTTGAGCAGGTTCACCGCGTTGGCCGTCAACGCGAAGTGCGGGTTGACGTTGACGGTGACGGAGGCGTCGAGCTGGCCGAACGGCTTCTCGAACACCGGCAGGTTGCCCGTGCCGTTGCCCGAGGTCGTCACCAGGAACTCGCTCCGCCAGTTATAGGCGACGCGTGCCGAGAGCAGGCCATGCTCATACAGGCCCACCAGGTTGTAGTTGTACTTGGACAACCCCTCCAGCGAGACGTTGCGAACCGGCCCCGCCGTTGCCGGGCTCGGCGCCTGCGAGTCCACATAGGTGAAGTTGCCCTGGAACCCCAGGCCCTTCAGTGCACCCGGCAGGAAGTCGAAGAACTGCTGGTACGCGACTTCCACGCCCTTGACCTTGGCAGTGGCGGCATTGCTGTAGGAGGTGACGCTGTACCGCGCCGTCACGCCGTCGTCGAACGTGACGTCGCGCGTCGAAATACCGGTCTGGATGTAGTTGGAGATGTTCTTGTAGAAGCCCGCCGCGGTCAGCGATCCCGTGCGCGAGAAATACCATTCGAGCGATACGTCGAAATTGGTCGACTTCATCGGCTTGAGATAGGGATTGCCGCCGCTGGTGACGTGCTCCTGGTTGAGCTGCGCGGCGCCCGGCTCGGTGATGTTCAGGCTCGGATTGAGCTGGTCGAACGTCGGCCGCGCGATGTTCTTCGACGCGGCGAAGCGCAGCTGCAGCTTGTCGTTCAGATGGGCGCGCAGGTTCAGGCTGGGCAGCACCGACGTGTAGCTGGTGCTGTTGGTGATCGGACTCACGGTCGGGTCGGTGACCGTGCTCTGCGTTCCGTCGGGCGCGGTGACCAGACCATATTGCTGGTAGAAGCCCGAAACATCGATGTTGGTGCGGATCACGCGCACGCCGATATTGCCGTCGATCGGCACGGCCAGCTGATCGGCCTTGAAGAACGCCGCCGCATAGCCGGTATAGGTCTTCTGCGACTCCGTGTTGGTGCCGCTGGGCAGATAAGGCACGGCGGTGGCGACGCCGAGCGCGGCGCGGGTAGCGTCATAGCTCAACGTGGTGTTGCGGTTGAACAGCAGCGCATTGCCGAACAGATCGGCGTCCCCGCGGAAGAAGTCGCTGAAATCGACCACCTCCAGCGTCGACGGCACGGTGGACAGGCCGATATAGCGATAGCCGGTGTCGCTGTAGCGATTGGAGCGGTCGGCATAGCGGAAGCCTGCCTTGATCGAGCGCAGGATGCTCCCGTCGAAACGATACTCGGCGTCCAGCCTGCCGGTCTTGTCCTCGCCATGCGAGTTGTTCATGTTGTCCAGGTAGAACGCGCCGTTATACGTGCCGACATTGGTCAGCCCGGCTGCGGACGTGATCTGGAACGCCGGGATCTTGCCCGAAATGTCCTGGGTAAGCGTGGTCGCGGTGCCGTTCAGGCCGATGATCGACCGGAGGCTGTCGGTCGTCGAATCGACATATTGCGCATCCGCCGTGATCGTCAGGTTGGCGGTCGGCTTCCACTTGCCATTGAGCGAATAGTCGGTCGTGACCGAATGGCGCGTACCGAGGCTGGTGTTCGCCCCGATCGGAAGGTCAACGAACGTGCCGCTCTGGAAATCGCCGTTGGGCGCATAGGCGAAGGCGGCACCCGGCTGCGGCGTGATCGATGCACCGCTGGTGTAGGCGAAGTAGCTATAGTCGTCGAACCGGAACTTGTAGTCGTTGCGGAACACCTCGCCGGTCAGCTCGAGCGTGTCGGTCGGCCGCCACTGCAGCGACGCGTCGATCCCGAAGCGGCGGCGATCGCCATAGGCCTCACCGATTCCGGTACCGTGTGGCAACGTTGTCACGCTGCCAGTGCGGCCGAGTGAGGCGAGCGTGGCGGCGTCGGTCGCGTTGGTCGGGTCGAGCGTGTAGAACGGCTCGGTCGAGATCGTGTCCTGGCGGAAGGACGACTTCTGGTACGAGGCGCTGACCAGCACGCCGATTTCACCGATCCCCGTGTTCCAGCGGTCGCTGACCAGCAGCGATGCCGATGGCTGGCTCTCGCGGACGAGGTCGTTGTACGTGTTCGAGACCGAACCCGAGATCTTGAAGCCGTCGAAGTCGAAAGGCTTGCGCGTGCGGAAGTTGATCGTGCCGCTGAGCTGATCTTCGATGAGATCGGCCGAGGGGTTCTTGTAGACGTCGATCCCGGCGAGCAGTTCCGACGGCACGTCCTCCAGGGTCAGCGCATTGTTCGTGCCGCTGGCCGTGAAGATGTCGCGCCCATTCAGTTCGGTGCGGACCTGGGTGAGGCCGCGGATCGCGACCGCACTGCCCTCGCCGTAATTGCGCTGGATCTGAATGCCGGAAATGCGCTGCAGCGCCTCCGCGATGTTGCGATCGGGCAGCTTGCCGATGTCTTCGGCGACGATCGAGTCGACGACCTGATCGGCATTGCGCTTGATGTTCTGCGCGCTCTGCAGGCTGGCGCGCACGCCGGTTACGACGATTTCCGTGCTGCCGTCGGCAGGCGCGGCACCGGCAGCGCTGTTCTGATCACCGCTGGGCTGCGTCGTGCCGCTCTGCGTGCCCGCCTGCTGCACGGCCGCGTCGGGCGACGCCGTGCCTGCCTGCGCATAGGCGGGCGCCGCGAGCCCGCACGCCAGCGCGGCGATGGACGTCCCGACAAAAACCGATCCCGTACGCGCGGCCTGCTTGATACTCTGAACTGACATAAACTGTTCCTCTCCTACACGCACAACTGCGGGCAAGGCTTTGAAAGCGCCCCTTAGGCCCCGATTCGAAGCTGTGAAATATAAAAATTTGTTTCATCGGTGATTTTACGTTGATCGATGATGGTGATGCGCGCGCTGTCCGACATGTGTCCGGCGTCCCGGAATCTGCCGCCTCCACACCGTGCGCTCGGCGAGGCACGGCGCGCGCGGAACAAGGCCAACGTTTGCACAGGTGAATCCAGCTTGCGCAGGTAAACCAAGGCATCATAAGCGCAAATTTCCAGCCAGGCTCGGGAGAGAGATGATGATGACGGTGCTGCAACCCCGCGGAACGGTGCGCGCCGCCATCGCCGCCGGCGCTTCGCTGCTCGCGCTGCTTGCCGCGCCGGCGCTTGCCGCGCCGCTCGCGTCACTCGACCGGAACGGCGCAAGCGTGTCGATCGAGCCCTATGCGCCCAATATCGTTCGGGTGACCATCGCGATGGACCGCGCGCTTGCAGATGCCCCGCCGGGCGACGGCCCGAATGCGAAGCCCGATGCGACCGGCTGGAACCATGTTGTCAACGCTGACGGGGACGTCTTCACCTCGTCCGCGGTCTCCCTCACCGTGAACGCCGAACCGTGGCCGAAGGCGCCGACCCAAATGCAGCGCTATTTCGCGCCGTCCCTGCCCCATGTTGGCCTCACCGTGCGCGGGCGGGACGGCCATGTCATCGCCGAGATGACCGGATGGGAAATGGCCCCGGTCGAGGTCAGCGGCGAGCGCACCTTCCGCGTGGGCGCGAGCTTCGCGGTGCAGCCGGGCGAACATTATTACGGCCTGGGCCAGAACCAGGAGGGCGTGCTGGACCTGAAGGGCCGCACGATCGACTGCCGCCACAATTATGATGCGCCCGCCGGCGAGAGCGTCTGCGTGCCCTTCATGGTCACCAACAAGGGCTATGGCATCGTGTGGGACAATGCCTCCGCCACCACGGTATCGCCCGGGCTCCACAACAGCACGCACTGGCAATCCAAGGTCGGGGAGCGCGTGTCGTTCTTCATCATCACCGGCGACACGACCGACCAGCTCTATGCAGGCTATGCCAAGCTGACCGGCAGCACCCCCCTGCCCCCCAAGGCCGCGTTCGGCCTGATCCAGTCCAAGGCCCGCTATGAAAGCCAGGCCGAGCTGCTCGGCATTGCCGAGGGCTATCGCAAGCGCAACCTGCCGCTCGACGTGATGGTGCTCGACTGGTTCTACTGGACCCGGATGGGGCAGCTCGACATCGACCGCACCTATTTCCCCGATCCCAAGGGCATGAACGACACGCTGCGCGGCATGGGCATGCGTTCGATCATCAGCGTGTGGCCGCGGTTCGAGCGGGAATCGCGCTATTACGATTTCCTCGCCGCCAAGGGCTGGCTGCTGCACGACAAGGACGGCAGCGTGGTCGATGGCCTGCCCGTCCGTGCCGACCGCGCCGGCGCGCTGCTCGATTCCACCAATCCCGATGCGCGCGCCTGGTTCTGGGGCAAGATCCGCGACAATATCGCCTCGCAGGGGTTCGACTGGTTCTGGCTCGACGAAACCGAACCGGACCTGGTGCCGGACGGCCATTTCTACTCGATCGGGTCGGGCGACCGCTACCACAACCTGTTCCCGCTGGTGCACACCAGCGGCGTCGCGGAAGGATCGGCACACGACCGGCCGAACCTGCGCAACCTGATCCTCTCGCGGGCCGCCTATCTGGGTACCCAGCGCAACGGCGCGCTGTTCTGGTCGTCGGACGTGCAATCGACCTGGGAAGCGCTCCGTCGACAGGTGCCGGCAGGCCTCGGCTTCACCGCAACCGGCCTTGCCTATTGGAGCAGCGACACCGGCGGGTGGCAGGATCCATCGGGCCCCAAGGCAGAGCGGCCCCCGCTGCTCGACCCTGCCGGCGCGACCGCGATGCCGCCGTCCTATGCCGATTATCCCGAGCTGTTCACGCGCTGGTTCGCCTATAACAGCTTCACCCCGACGCTGCGCATCCACGGCCAGCGGCCGGGGACGGCGCTGTGGCAATATGGCGCGGCTGCCGAGCCGGTGCTCGCCAACTTCCTGCGGCTGCGCTACGCGCTGGTGCCATATCTCTATTCGCTGGGGTTCCAGACCTACAAGACCGGCGCGCCGTTCATGCGCGCGCTGTTCATGGACTTCCCCAACGATACCGCCGTGGCGACGATCGGCGACGAATATATGTTCGGCCCGGCCTTCCTGGTCGCCCCCGTCACCGAACAGGGCGTGACCAGCCGCGACGTGTATCTGCCGGCGGGGGCGGACTGGTATGATTACTGGACCAACCATCGCTACACCGGCGGGCAGACGGTGAAGGCCGCCGCGCCGATCGACAAGATCCCGCTGTTCGTCCGCGCGGGCTCGATCGTGCCGATGGGCGTGCAGGTCCCGAGCACGGCGACCAAGCAGGCGCTGGAAAGCATCCGCGTCTATCCGGGGCGCGACGCCAGCTTCACCCTGTATGACGATGACGGCGTATCCAATCGCTATCAGCAAGGCGGCGGCACCTCCGCGACGCTGCGATGGGACGAAACGACCAAGCGCCTGATCGCATCGGGTCCGCTCCCGACCGGACAGCATGCAGCGAAGCTGGTGCAGGTGATCCAGCCTGACACCCGCTAGACAGGGCGACCTCGCCGTGTGAGCGAGGCGCGCCCGGTCTAGCGCAGCCTCGCTCCCGCAGCGCCCCATATCCTGGTCGCACGCGCCGGGATGATTTCATTCTCGTCCGCACAGACGCCCAGGAACGATCTCGATCCCCCATCATTTCCGGGGCAGGCGTTCACCGGAGGCCATGATGCACGAGTTTGACCTATACTATTGGCCGGTGCCGTTCCGGGGCCAGTTTCTTCGAGCCATTCTGGCCTTTGCGGGCGCGCGCTGGACCGAACATGACGTGGACGAGATCGCCGCGCTGATGGAGAGGGATCCCGCGGAGCAACCGATCGGCTTCATGGGGCCGCCGATCCTGATCGACCGGGAAGGTGACTTCGTCCTCTCGCAGATGCCGTCGATTGCGGTGTATCTGGGCGAACGGCTGGGCCTGCTACCCGACGCGCCCGAAGGCCGCGCTCGCACCGCCAAGGTCGCCAACGATGCGAACGATGTTATTGACGAACTGACGCTCGACGGCGGACGCGAAATGTGGACGCAGGAAAAATGGGATGCGTTCGTGCCGCGGCTGCAAAAGTGGATGCGCATCTTCGAGGCCTTGGGTGCGCGCCACGGCCTCACGGCGGATGCGGGCTTCCTCCTCGGCACGGCGGAACCTGGCGTCGCGGACATCGTCACCTCCATCCTCTGGTCCACCCTGGACGATCACTTCCCCAAGATCGCCACGCTTGGCGCGCAGACGGCGCCGGCAATCTGGGGCCTGGCGCGCCGGCTGCAGGAGACGCCCCCGCTCGCCGCGCTGAAGCAGAAGAGCCTCTCCGACTTCGGCGGCGCCTATTGCGGCGGCGAGATCGAGAAGTCGCTGCGCAAGGTCGCCGGCTGACCATGCCCCGTCCATCACGCCGCGCGCGATGACGAGCAGGAACAAGGCCGACATGCCAGCGCACCCGGTCACCCCCGACGGCCGCTATCTGGTCGTGCGGGGGCGGCTTTGGCGCAAGGCCAACCCCGCGCTGCCGCCGGCCCTCCGAACGGAACTTGTAGGCGCGCTGATGGCGGCACGGCGCGCGGTGGGGACTGCGCGGCGGAAGCAGGACGCCGCAAGCGAATCGGAGGCACGGGCGATCGTCGACCGCGTAAAGCGGCAACTGGGCGAGCGCGGGCCTCCCTGGTGGCTGGACGGAGCGCCGGATTACAACCGCCACCTTGTGCGCAATACGCCCTATGCCCGTTGGTACGACGGCCTGGACCCCGCCCGCCCCTCCGCCCGTGTCGATGAGAAAGCGGGAGCGGACGTCACTTGAGCGGCGTGTAGCGGCAGGTGAAGCGGGGCGCGGTCGCGTCGCCGCCAGGGGTCAGATGGATGTACAGCCTTTCGCCGAGCATGGTTTCGAGATCGAAGACAGCGTCCGCATCATACAGGTCGTCGCGGTGTGCATCCTTCCAGCCCTGCACGGCAGCCAGTGCCCGGGATTTCGCGTCGCGCGCCGATCCGGCGACAACGAACATGTTCTTGTGCTGCTCGGCGAAGTCGACCCCGTCATACCCTCCCAGGTTGACGAACCACAGCTTTTCGCGCGCGGTCGAAGGCGCCTGGCGCAGCGAAACGGCATGACCGTCCGCCCGATCGATTTCCGCCCAGCAGTCGATATGCAGCGTGCCGGGCGTACCCCACCATTCCGCGCGCAACCGATCATAGGTGTCCTGGATCCGCTTCGCGACAATGAAGCGGACGTCATGCACCTCGATATGCGCCGACGGATGCTCCCCGCCGATATAGATCGCGAACAACTTCACCGCGGCGCCTCCCGAAAGTTCTTCCGTCATGCCGCCGCTTCCAGGGAGGCGGCGTCCGCCGCCGCGGCCAGTTCGGTGCCTACGGTCACGCCCATCTCGTGCGAGCTGGCTATGCCCTGGAGGAACGGGTGGCGCTGCAGCAGGAAAGGAATGCTGAGACAGAAAAGCCGTTCCCGCGCGGGGTGTTCGCTCACCGGATGGAACTGCGCGTCCACCACGATGCCCTTGATGCCCGCCCCGTCGGCCTGCGCCGCATCCTGGACTACCCCCTGTTCCAACAGCGTCGGAAACGGAAATGCCTCGGCGCCAAGCGGGTGCTGTCCGGTCGCGTCGATGAAGACCGGAAAGTGCCGCCGTCGGCCACCCACGGTAACGACGGCTCCCCGCTCCGCCTTGGTATCGATGTTGCTGCCCTGCCCAAGCGCGATCACCTCGAGCCGTCCAGCCCGATGCAGTGCCAGCATCCGTTCGATCGAGAGATGCGGCACGGTGGCGTAGGCGTCGACGAAGACCGGCTTCAGCACGCTGTTGAAACGCGCCAGCGCTTCCTCGTCGAGATGAGGCGCGATCAGCGCGAGCACCTCGTGCATCCTCAGGATCGCGTAGCGCCACGGCACCGTATGGTGATCTCCGAAGTCCGCCCGAGCCTGGGCCAGGTTCGCTGCAGCCCAGTCGAAGGGGTCGGCCGCCATTCGATCGGCGAAATAGCGGTCGGCGAAGGATTCCGGTGTCGCCTCAGAGAGACCGATGGCATCGGCGTATGCAGGATCCGCGACCGCCAGTTCGTCGCAGAACAAGGCGAAGGCACGTTCGAGCAAATCCGCGCCACCTTGCTCGATCAGCGCGGACACCGCCTCCGGGGTACAGATGGCGAGTGGCGCATATGGAAGCGGGTGGTAGAAATCCGCCTCGGGCAACAGGCCCTTGCGGGACAGCATCGTGATCGCGAAGTCTGCCGCTTGCGGGTCGATCCGGTAGTGCAGCGCCTCGCCTTCCCCCTCCACGAACGCGCCATGCTCGGTTGCCAGCGTGACCGCCGCGTCGATCGCGGTCAGCGAACTGCCGAGGATACCGATGGGGCTCGGCGGGATGCGATGCAGCGCGGTGGCCGGCCAGGGGCTGAGGAAATAGCCGGGTTTGACCTCCGGCTCCTCGGGCCATTGATGTCCGGTCGCCAGCACCACATCGTCATGGACACGTTCGAACGCGGTGCCGCTGCGCGGCGACACCGAGAGGCAGACCCGCCTGCCCTCCACGCGCATGTCCGTGACACGGACGCCGGTCATGACCTCCACCGTCATGCCGCGCCCGCGTGCGCTGGCGATCAGCCAGTCGAACTGGTCTTGGAAATATGCGCCAAGCGCCACGCGCGGATAGAAGGTCTCGGGGTCTATCGCGTCAGGATCTACGCCAAGGCGCAGAAGCGTCGAGCGCGGCTGACGTTCGAACCATGCGCAAAGTGTCTCGCGGATCGGCGGGATCTCCACGCTGGCGATGTTCGAGAGCATCGCGGGATCGTTCCAATCGGGACGATAGGGCGTGCCGAGACCTGCGCGCGGCTGTGCCTCGTAAATCGTGATCTGCGCTTGCCCGCGTATTTCTGCAAGCAGCGCATGCAACGTGTAGATCGTGGTGGGACCCGCACCGACAAAGGCTATGGAAGCGTGCATTGCGTCACAAAGCGCGACGCCGCTTCTCGTGCCATGCCCTTTGGTACAGAAGCATCACCCAGCGTGGCGCCTTGTCCGCGAGGAGATGTGACCTGCTTCCCCATTGCAGCTTTTCGGTTGCAGCGAACTGGACTCGAACGCCCCGAATGGAGGGCGTGACCGTCAGCGCTCAGGCTTTCTAGCGCCGCAGAGGGACTACGCACCAGTAGCGGCGAGAGCACCGCCGATGCGTTGTCCGTTTCCAGATCAATATCTAGTTAATCGCATTTTAGATGGTTTGCCATATTCATGCTCGCCATGAACGAGCGACCCGACGCAATCGAGACAACCATAACGCAAGCCGCGCGAAGGTCGGGCGAACTAGGTATCCGTACGCTCGATCTGCAGGCCGATATCGCGATCCTTGCGGAGCGTGTGACCGCGCAGGCGGCGACGATCGACGAAGTAGGAAAGAACGCAAACGTTCTTTCCGAGGGCGTTGAAGATGTTTCGACCGCGGCACGAGAGTCTCGGAACGGCACCGCCGCAGCAAAGCTTGTGATCAACAACTCGACGGCGCAGCTTGGCGCAGCGACGGATGATGTCGTGGAATTGATTGCGCAGGTCAGCCACATTCATGATGGCCTTGGCTCTTTCAATAGAGCCCTGGGCGAAGTCAGCTACATAAGCGCCAGCATCAATGAAATCGCCAAGCAGACCCATTTGCTTGCGTTGAATGCGGCCATCGAGGCAGCTCGCGCAGGGGATGCCGGCCTTGGCTTCGGTGTTGTCGCGAGCGAGGTCAAGAAGCTTGCGGGCGAGACCGCATCCGCCACCAAGCGCATTGAGCACTCCATTTCCAAATTGACGCTTGAGGCCAATGGCATGCTCGAGCGGATCGGCGAAGGTGTCGCCAAGGCACAATCCACACACCGCAGCGCGCAAGGGATCGAGGCTCTGGTCGAGCAGCTAAGCTCCCTGGTGCTGGGGCTTGAGCACAACAGCGCGAGCGTTACCGAGCGGGTCGACTCGATGGTCAGGGCGGTCGATCGCGTTCGCGCCGGACTGGTTGCCCTCACAAGCACCTCCTTCGAAAATGCCGATGGGCTTCAACAGCTTGCGACACGCGTCTCCGGCGTTAGCGACGACACCAATTCTTTGCTGCAGATGCTGGTGGAGAGTGGCACGGAAACTCCGGACTCGCCCTATATCCGCTTCGGCCTGGAGGTCGCGCACTGCGTGGGTGAGGAACTGTCCGCGGCCGTGGCCTCGGGCGAAATCGCGATCGATGCAGCCTTGAGCGATACCTATGCTCCCGTTCCAGGCAGCAACCCGCCACTATTCACGCACCCCGCGCAGGCGCTTCTGACACGGCTGGCAAGGCCCCATCAGGAACGTGCACGACAGTTGCCAGGCTTCTTCGGGATGAGCTTCACGGACCGAAATTGCTTTGGCGCCGTTGCGATGCCGGAACGGTCGCTGCCGCAGCGGCCATCCGATCCGACGTGGAACCAGGAATATTCGCGCGCCGGGCTGATCTATACCTACCCCGAAACGCGCGTCCAAGTTCGCACCGAAGCGCCTTTTTGTCTCAAGGCGTATCGTCGACCGGTCACGAAGGGCGGCGTGATCCTGTTGAAGCAGGTTATCGCTTCGATTTGGGTCGGAGGTAAACACTGGGGTGTCTTGCAACTGGCCTATGAAAATCAGGATTGATCTTCATTGCAGTAACGATACCGCGGAATGTTTCGACGTCGCGCTGGCCATGATGCCGGGTTGATGCTGCCCGCCTATGTGGCGCCATAGATGAAGCCCGGTACAATGCCGACGCATCCGCGAGTACCTCGCGAAGATGGAAATCTGCTCGTGCAAGCCCCGCCCGAGTTGGTCGCCAAGTCCCGCCAGGCAGCCTTCTTCGCGTGGGAATGCGAGATTCCGATTTCGGAAAGTCGGAATGTGCTCGACGCCAGAAACGCCAAAAGCCGCTAACCCATTGGGCTAGCGGCATTTGTGGTTGGTTGCGGGGGCAGGACCTGAGGGCACCAAGTAGCCAAATCAACTCATTGATAAGGGCAGCTACGGACTATTTGGGATGGGCGCGCCGGGCCTCGCCGAGGGGAAAGGCCATCTAGACGAACTTGGTCTGGTCATCGGCTATTACTTTCTAGCCACCAGTTATGATGAACATAACGTGCTGGCGCCTGCCATCGGCCTTCCTCAGGGCGATGCCTGGGCACGCTAAGCCAAGCACCGTCGCAAGCTGTTGTTCGCCCCGTTCAAGAATCTCCGGCCGCGCCGCATCTGGGGTGCCGACTCTCCGATCAAACTCTTTCTCATCCAGGAGCTGGCTCGGCGCGGATACCATCCCCAACTACAGATGCTGATCATGGAGAATGGCGGAACTTACCCGTCATTCTACGATCTCTAGGGTGATATCGAGTTTCGATGGTCACATGCCGCGGTGACGGAGGCTGACCTGTTTTTCCCGATCAACGCGTCGCCGTGTTTTGCGACGGCGGACGTTACCACCGGTCCGGCGCGAAGCAAAAGAAGGATGCGGCGATATCCGAACGGCTGCGTGGCTTCGGCATCTCACCTGTGCGTATCGACGGGCGGACAATCGTCAACGATCTTACCGCCGCCGCTGACGCAGTGGAGGAGGCATTGAAAACGGCGAAGTGATATCGCCGGCATTGCACAGAGATGCTTGTCAAGCGGATGCTTGGAAGTGCGTGACGGATTGCCGAAGGATAACGGCGTTTGCGCTTTGGGCAGCTTTATTGGGCTGGAGCGAGAGGCGGCTAGCCGTGTGTTTTGGGACACTACCGAGCCGAGCTGAACGCCCACAATCGAGACGCACAGCCGACGGGCTGGTTTACGCGACGCGAATGGCGGGTTTCAGCAAGAGGCGCTGCTCTCATCGACAACACTGACTGTCTTGAAGTGGCCGCCTACTGCCGGGCAGTCGTGCAGAAAGATTTCCGTTCACAAGTCTGACGACGCATGGCACACTAGGCTAAGACTCGACACTCAATCACTGTTAGAACGAATTGGAATTGCGGCCGCAACTGTTGAGAAACCGTAAGCCGGAGAGATCCACAAGATGGTTTCGAATCATCTGTCGCTTGATTGGCTCTAACTGAAGCTCTTCTGGTATAATAGTCGGGTTCATAAGGAGGAGATATGGGCGGTGACGACGAGGATCTCGGTTTCGGAGCTTGGGCATTCGCAGCGCTTATTTTACTGGTTGCGTTGTTTGCTGCCTCGGTCACTGCGTCGCAGGCAACCGGCAGCACCGGGGCAATAGGCATATGCGGGTTGATTTTTCTTTCTGCAGCCACGGCAGGAGCTCTAGTTGGGTTCATCTTTGCCGTTCCTAGGGTGCTTTCGAATAAGCGCGAAACTTCCCAGGTGGAAGGTGTCCGAGCGAGGGTACTTGGCACCAACACGAACCTTGAACGGATTTCGGATTGGCTGAGCACAATGCTGGTTGGAGTGGGTCTGAGTCAGCTGACCAACTTCAACGGACTCCTGGTCCAATTTCGCTTCTTCCTTGCAGAAACTGCCAAGGTTTACATGGTCGCAGGGCGGCCAAGCGCTGGTGTGATC
This sequence comes from Sphingomonas sp. NFR04, assembly GCF_900114095.1. Classification (GTDB taxonomy): domain Bacteria; phylum Pseudomonadota; class Alphaproteobacteria; order Sphingomonadales; family Sphingomonadaceae; genus Sphingomonas. The sequence continues at coordinate 816,626 of NZ_FORV01000002.1, forward strand.
CCGGCTGTCGGACCCTTCGTTCTTGTTCTTGGGGCCGCCAGCGGCTTTCTGTTCATGTACCTGATGACTAGACTGGTCCTCGTGGGCTTCTTTAAGGAAAGCGAGGAGATGCTCAGCGGACGCGCAGCGGCAGCGATTAGGGTCGCCGTGCGTGAGGCGCGAGATGATGCTGCATCAGCCGTATTGGCAGCTGATGCCTCTGCAGATGCTTCGAAAGCAGGCCCGCTACCTGCAGGCGAAGCGCAACCATCTGAACAGACTCCCTCGTTGCAAGACTCAGTCACAGCAGCAACCTTCGAGCACGCGGCCACCGCGCGGACGCTCACTGCTGATGATGCTCTCGAAGTAATGTTCGAGCTTCTTTATGAGCCGCGCGGCTATCTTCGCGTTATACAAATGTCGGCCGAACTTTCACGCTCTTCGATCACCCGACGGGCCGAATACTGGTTCTATCTTGCCGCTGCATTCGGGCAGAAAATGCATAACACGCTAGAGGGATCAAACGAGCGTCAGTCGGCAAGAGACAATGCTCTCGATGCCGCCCGCCGCGCGGTAAAGATCGACAAGGCCTATCGTTCGCGCCTTTGGGCTATCAGTGATCCCGAAAGCACCGATGACGATCTCGCCTTGCTGAGGGACGATGCGGAATTTCGGCGGCTTGTTGGCAAATAGCTTTGAGAGAGTTCGTGAGTCGCACAGCAGGCTTCGGCAGCGCGGGGCAGGTTTGTAACGGGCCGGTTCGACTGACCCAAAGGTCAACTTTCGTCAGAACGTGACATTTGCCGATGATCATCTGAACGGCGTGTTTTGGTCGGCAGCCGTCGGTGCCGAATCTCGCATTCTGGTGGCAAGCGGACTTTAAGCCAATACCCTTTGAATTGCTTCGCTCGCCTGTAAGTGACTCCAATAGAATCGCATCCGATCGAGTACCTCGCGATCGGAAGCTAGGAGTGTGTGAAGGCGAGGCTCCAAATCGGATGTGCCCTCATCATCATCCCAAAGCTCGTCCAAGGTGTGCGTCAGAAGCAACGCGACTGCGGACCGCTCGTTCAAGCCGAGCGAGCAATCGGCGAATAACTTAACATGCCTTCAATCTTACTCGGGTCGGCTAGTTGAATTTCCCAGTCCTGCTCGTCGCCCATCGCAGGGAGTGCCAGCAGGCGATTGATTGTAGCTACGGCGTCTCGCGTCGGGCCATAATAACCATCTTGCATAGCCAGTTTGCTACGGCATCGATTTGCGTACCGCTAGTGCCCGCAAGTGGGCGGGAGCCGTCAGTGCGGAAAATCGATTCCCGGGCAATGCCGCCGATCATGGGATTGGAGCCGCCAATGGCCGCTTTCGGCCCGAGCGGTCGCTCCCGCCCTCCGATGTGAACGGCTTAAGTTGGTCGCCAGGCGCCCCCGAGGCGATCCCTGCTCAGCGATCCCAAAGCGTTCTTCAGCCGGCCAATCTGGCCATCGGAGAGCGATCATGGAAAAGCTTGAAACGGAATCCACCGCCGCCAGGCGCTCGGTCTGGAACGCGGGAAGAACTGTCGGCGCGAAACGCGCCCTAAAGCCGAAACAGATTTGGGAAATTCGATTCTATCTCAATCAGCGGCGCCGTTTGCGGGATCGGGCGCTGTTCGACCTGGCGATCGACAGCAAGCTCCGGGGCTGCGACCTGGTGCAGATGAAGATCGGCGACCTTGTCAGCGGCGGCCAGATCCGAACGCGGGCGATCGTGATGCAGCAGAAAACGGGCCGGCCTGTACAATTCGAGCTGCTTTCGGACGCGCGGGCCAGCCTGCTGGCTTGGCTCGAGCGGCGGGGCGGCACGGTCAACGACCATGTATTTCCCAGCAGGGTTGATCACGACGGGCATCTCAGTACTCGCCAGTATGCCCGGCTCGTCGATGAATGGGTGACCGGAGTCGGGCTGATGCAAAGCGAGTATGGAACGCATTCGCTTCGCCGGACGAAGCCTTCGATCATCTACCGAGCTACCGGCAACCTGCGCGCCGTTCAGCTCCTCCTCGGTCATAGCAAGATCAAGAAACACGGTGCGCTATCTCGGGATCGACGTGGAAGACGCGCTCGCCCTTGCCGAAAATACCGAGATTTGATCGATCGGCTCCTCGCCTTTGGCGAGGGGCCGACATCACGGCGCTCAGGACTTCCCCGCCCTTCCCACCAATCGTGTTGAAAGGCCGTTCTTGCCGGAAGCCGGCGACCCCTACACGGGCTTCCCTTGGTGCCCCACAGAAGGAGACAGCCCCGCCGCCAAAGCGAGCTGCAGGACCTCGGTCAGGCTGCTCGCGTCCAATCGGTGCATCAGCTGCGCGCGATGCAGTTCGACCGTGCGGGGGCTAATGCCGAGCGTCTGCGCGATGATCTTGTTCGTACCCCCGTCAATAAGCCCGAGGAGCACCTCGCGTTCTCTCGGCGTCAGCCTGGCGATGCGGGCCGCCGCGCTCTCGTCGCGGGAGGTGGCACGCGCGGTGCCTTGGCATGCGGCGATCGCGTCCGCCAACGCGGTCTTGAGTGCGGCTTCGTCCCCGATGGGGAGGTAATCGACCGCGCCTGCCTTCATCGCGGCGACGGCGCAGCTTACATCGGCGTCAGCAATGTCGAGCGCGATCGTCGGCAGGCTGATGGATCGTGCGCGCAACTCGCGGGGCACCGACAGCCCCTCGTCGCGCTTGCGACGCAGATCGATGAGCACGCATCCCGGAGCAAGTGCCGGCGCCAAGACCAGAAACGCCGCCGCGCTGGCGAAACTTTGCGCGCGATAGCCAAGTCCGCGCACCCAGCCGGTCAGCCTGCGTGCGTCCGCCGCCTTGCCGTTCACGATGTAGATGTGGCGCACCTCCTTCACGGTCAGGTCCTCGGTGATGCCGCCGATCTGCGTAACCGCGCCCGCGCTATCGAGGATCGGGAAGCTCGTATCGCGCAGCCGGCGCACCGCACCGTCCCGCGGGCGGATGAGACGATATTCGAACTGCACGACCTCACCGGCCGCGACTGCTGCCAGCGCGTGCTCGACCTGTTGGCGATCCTCGGGATGCACGTCCTGCATCCAGATCGCGAGGTCGTTCGGCGCCTCCGCGCACGGCATCCCCCAGATCCGCGCATAGGCGGCGCTGCGATAGGTGATGGTACCGGCGGCGGGATCGCCGATCCAGATCAGGTTGGTGCTGTTGTCGGCAAAGCCGCGAAACCGCGCTTCGCTCGCGCGTATCGCCGCTTCGGCAGCGCGCTGCTGCGTCACATCGACTGCCGCGCCGATAAAGCCGACGGCCCTGCCGTCCGCAAAGCTCGCCCGCCCGGACGTGGCGATATGACGTGTCACGCCGTCGTCCCGCCCGATCACCCGATATTCGATCGAATAGCTGCCGTCGCCCGCGGGATCGACACAGCGCGCGATCGCCTCCTGCACACGCGCGCGGTCCTCGGGATGAATGCCCGCCTCGAAGACGGCGCTGTCGGTCGCTGCGCCCGGTGGCAGGCCCCACATCGTCCGGAGCCGATCGTCCCATTCTAGCGCGCCGGTCAGCGGATCCCAGGCATAGATGCCGATGCCGACCAGTTCGGTCGCGGCACGCAGGCGTGCCTCGCTGGTGCGCAGCGATTCCTCGAAGGCCCGTCGCTCGCTGGTGTCGCGCGAGACTCCGACGACGAGTTCGACCGCGCCTGCTGCGTCGCGCACCGGTCCCCAGAGATAGGTAAAATAGGCGGCCTGGCCCGTGGGGCTGCGGAAGAAGACCTCGTTCTGGACGGTCACGCCCTCGGCGAAGATCTGATCGATGTGCCCGTTGAGCACCGTGGCCAGATCCTGCGGATAGTCGAGTTCCGCGAACGTCTTGCCCAGCATCGTCTCGGCGCTGAGCCCGAACAGCGCCAGCATCGCCCGGTTCGCGTAGACGAACCGCCGCTCTCGATCGAAGGCGTAAACATAGTCCGGAATGGCGGAGAGACTCGCTTCGAGGAAACGGGCATGGTGCGCCAGCGCTTCTTCCGCGGCGAACGCGCGCTCTTGGTTGGGTTGCGCCTCCACCGATCGGGTCTTTTCCAGCGCCACGCCGGCTTCTCCTCGGTCCTTGCCGGTGCAGCCGGCAAGTGCCCCTCAGCGGGGAGAGTTCCCTAGGCATCGCCCGTATGTGCCTGCGGCAAGGCGAAACCTAGGTCGGGGACATCCAACCGAGGAGACCGGCATGAAAGCCCTAGTCTGGCACGGCAAGGAGGACATCCGATACGACACGGTGTCCGACCCTTCGATCGAAGACCCGCGCGACGCCATAATAAAGGTTACGAGTTGTGCGATTTGCGGCTCGGACCTGCATCTCTTCCACAATCTCGTTCCCGCGATGCTGCCCGGCGACATCATGGGCCATGAGACGATGGGCGAGGTCGTCGAGGTCGGCAGCGGCGCAAAGGGCGCGTTGAAGAAGGGCGACCGCGTGGTGATCCCGTTCACCATCCAGTGCGGCGAATGCGACCAGTGCCGCCGCGGCAACTTCTCGGTGTGCGAGCGCACCAACCGCAAGAAGGAACTGGGCGACAAGGCGTTCGGCCATGCGACCGCCGGGCTGTTCGGCTATACCCATCTCACCGGCGGCTATCCCGGCGGCCAGGCCGAATATCTCCGCGTGCCCTTCGCCGACACCACGCACATCAAGGTGCCCGACGGCATCGACGACGAGAAGCTGCTGTTCCTCTCGGACATCCTGCCGACCGGCTGGCAGGCGGCGGTGCAGGCCGACATCCAGCCGGGCGACACGGTCGCCGTCTGGGGCTGCGGGCCGGTCGGGCAGATGACGATACGCTCGGCCATCCTGCTCGGTGCCGAGCAGGTGGTCGCGATCGATCATCTTCCGGAACGCTTGTCGATGGCCGCCGCCGCGGGCGCGATCACCATCAACTTCGAGACCGAGAGCGTCGTCGAGTGGCTGAACGAGCTCACCGACGGCAAGGGGCCGCACAAGTGCATCGACGCGGTCGGCACCGAAAGCCATGTCAATCTCGGCCAGCCCGATACGCTGCTCGATCGCGCCAAGCAGATGCTGATGGCGGAGAACGACCGGCCGCACGTGCTGCGCGAGATGATTTATGTCTGCCGCCCGGGCGGCGTCATCTCGATCATCGGCGTCTATCTGGGTTTGGTCGACAAGATCCCCATGGGCCAGGCGATGAACAAGGGCCTCACCTTCCGCATGGCCCAGGCACACGTGCCCCGCTGGACCGGCGACCTGCTGCGGCGGATCGAGGACGGGCAGATCGATCCGTCCTTCGTGATCACCCACAAGGTCGATCTCTCCCGCGGTCCCGAGATGTACGCGACCTTCCGCGACAAGGCGGATGGCTGCGTCAAAGTCATGCTCCAGCCCTGAAGGAGGCACCCATGTCCCTCACCAATCTCACCGGGAGCGCGCGTTCGGAAGGCGATCCCAAGATCGAGCACAAGGGCCCCAGTTCGCTGACCGGTGCCGACCGGCTCGCCCGCGCGCTCGGCTGGTTCTCGATCGGGCTCGGGGTCACCGAACTCGTGGCACCCGGCCGCATCGCCCGCACCCTGGGGCTGGAGGACAAGCAGGGCCTGATCCGTGCCTATGGCGCGCGTGAGCTGGCCAGCGCCATCCCGACGCTCTCGATCGACAAGCCTGTGGGGCTCGCGGCGCGGATCGGCGGCGATGCGCTGGACCTTGGCACGCTGGCGACGGCACTGCACAAGGACAATCCCAAGCGTCGCAACGCGGCGATTGCCACGGCGCTCGTGGCGGGCATCACGCTGCTCGATCTCGCCGCACTGGCGGGGGTGAAGGCCGCCCACAAGCGCGAGGCGAGCAGCGACCGCGACTATTCCGATCGCTCGGGGCTGCCGCGCGGTGCGACCGCGTCGCGCGGTCTGGCCCGAAAGGACTTCGACATCCCGGAGGACTATCGCGCCGAGGGGACGGTGGCGGATGCGCTGCCGGCGCTTCCCGCATGAACGCCGCGGCCGCCGATACGCGGCTCGATGCCGCGGCGCGCGGCGCCGTGACGATCGGCCGGCCGGCCGAGGAATTGCGCGCGCTCTGGCTGGACCCCCAGACGCAGGTACAGATCTGGTCACATTTTGCGGATGTGGTCGCGCTCGACGACCGCACCGCCGACTGGCGCGCCCATGGCCCGGCGGGCGGCGACTATCGATGGCGGACGGAAGTCGTGGACAGCGGGCCGGACGCAATCCGCTGGTCGTCGCTGGAGGGCGCCGACGTGCCGAACACCGGCGACCTGTCCTTCCGTCCCGCGCCGGGCGATCGCGGCACCGAACTGCATCTGAACGTGCGTTTCGATCCGCCGGGCGGCCTGCTCGGCGAGGCGGTCAGCAAGCTCTTCCACATCGTCCCGGCCGAGATCGTCGCCCACGCGCTCTACAAGTTCCGCGCGCTCGCGCTCACCGGCGAGATCCCCACGACCGACCCGCAGCCCGCCGCCCGCAAGGGCGGGGCCGACCACTAGGAGCAGGCCGATGCGCGCACTCTGCTGGAACGGAGTCAACGATCTCCGCGTCGAGACCGTCGCCGACCCCGAAATCCTCAACCCGAGCGACGTGATCCTCAAGGTTCGCCTTTCCACCACCTGCGGATCGGACCTGCACCTCATCGACGGCCTGATCCCGACCATGCGCGAGGGCGACGTGCTGGGCCATGAGTTCATGGGCGAGATCGTCGACGTCGGGCGCGCGGTGACCAAGGTGAAGCGGGGCGACCGCGTCGTCGTGCCTTCCTTCATCGCCTGCGGACAGTGCTGGTATTGCCAACACGATCTCTACTCGCTGTGCGACACCAGCCACCCCAAGCCCGAACTGCAGGAGCCGCTGCTCGGCTACCCGACGGCGGGCATCTACGCCTATTCGCATGCCTTTGGTGGCTATGCCGGCAGCCATGCCGAATATGTCCGCGTGCCCTTCGCCGATACCGATTGTTTCGTCGTGCCCGACGGTCTCGCCGACGAGGACGCCCTCTTCATCTCGGATGCCGCCCCGACCGGCTTCATGGGCGCCGACTTCTGCGACATCCAGCGCGGCGACGTGGTTGCGGTCTGGGGCTGCGGCGGAGTCGGCCTGATGGCGCAGCAAAGCGCGATGATCCTCGGTGCCGAACGCGTGATCGCAATCGACCAATATCCCGAGCGGCTCGCCCAAGCGGCGGCGTTCGGCGCCACCCCGCTCGACTTCACCCAGGTGGACGTCCTCGAGGCGCTGAAGGAACTGACCGGCGGCCGCGGACCCGATGCGTGCATCGACGCGGTCGGCATGGAGGCGAGCGGCACCGGGCTGCAGCACGCCTATGACCGGGTGAAGCAGGCGCTCTATCTGGAAACCGATCGCGGCACGGCGCTGCGCCAGGCGATGCTCGCGGTGCGCAAGGGCGGCACGCTGTCGATCCTCGGCGTCTATGGGCTGATGGACAAGTTTCCGCTCGGGGTCCTGATGAACAAGGGCGTCACCGTGCGGACGGCGCAGCAACACGGCCAGGCCTATGTGCCGCGCCTGCTCGAACACGCGCTGCGCGGCGAGCTCACCCCGGCCGCGCTCGCCACGCATCGCTTCTCGCTCGAGGACAGCGCCAGGGGCTATCACATGTTCAAGCACAAGGAGGATGGCTGCCTGCGCGCCGTCTTCATGCCTTGAGGCCCCGGAAGGCTTCCCAGCGATGCTGATCGAGCAGATCCTAGGCGCGGCGCTGACCCTCCTGTTCCTCGCCGACATCTTCCTAACCGTGCTTTATGCCCGGGCGGGCACGGGGCTGCTCGCGCCGCTCTGGAATCGCATGGTGTGGGCGGTGCTTCGCGGCGTCGCCAAGCGCGCCGGCAGGCGCCGCGGCACGATCCTGTCGATGGCCGGACCACTGATTGTCGTGTCGCTGATCGGCTTCTGGGCGCTGGGTCTCACGCTGGGCGCGGCGCTGGTCATCCAGCCGGAGCTCGGCACCGCCATTCGCCCGTCCAGCGGGGAGACGCCGAGGGATTTCGTCACGGCATTGCTCGTTGCGGGAAACAGCCTGTCGATCGTCGGCGGGGGCAACTATGCCCCGCACAGCACGGGCACGCGACTGCTGTTCCTGATGAACTCGCTGATCGGCGCGTCGGTACTGTCGCTGGTGCTGAGCTATCTCGTCCAGGTTTATTCGGGGCTGCGCGAGCGCAACGCGCTGGCGCTGACCACCGACCTGATGACCGGCGGTACCGGCGACGCGGCGGTGATGCTCGCCCGCCTCATGCCCGGCGGCAAGATGGACGACGCGACCAGCGAATTGGCCAATCTCGCCCGCTCGATCGCGGCGACCAAGGAGGCGCATCATTTCTATCCGCTGCTCTATTACTTCCGCTTCGAGGAGCCGCGCTATGCCGTGTCGCGGTTCAGCTTTGTCCTGCTCGACCTGATCACGCTGATCGACACCGCGCTCGATCCCCACCGATACGGCAGCCTCCGGGCCTCAGCCGCCGTCCGCTCGGTGGCGATGGGGGCGGACATGCTGATCGAGACGCTCGACGCCAATTTCCCGACCGTTAAGGGCTCTCCAGAAGACGTCGCAGAGACCTGGCGGCTGCGCCAGAGCTTTCTCGCGGCCGTCCAAACGCTGCGGAGCGCCGGCATCGTCGTCGATGCCGATACAATCGACGGGTATCTGGCCGAACGCCACCGCTGGGAGCCGCGGATCCGGCGCGTGGCGCCGACGCTCGGCTACGCCATGGCAGAGGTGGATCGGCGTTCCGTCGAAGCCCGGCACCGGCCGGAGCCCTGATGCGCGGGCACATGTCCCGAAAGCCTAGCGAAGGTTGGCGGCCAGAAAGTCCACAAATACCCGCACGCGCGCAGGCACATTGGGCCCGCCGACGAACACCGCGTGAATCTGTTCGACATCGCCCGGGTTGAACGCTTCGAGGAGCGGCACGAGCGTGCCGTTCGCGATCTCCTCCGCCACGCTGAAGGCGCCCACCCGGGCGATGCCGACCCCGATCGCCGCGAGCTGCCCCAGCGTCTCGCCATTATTGGCCTCGAACCCGCCGCGCACCGATAGCGCGAAGTCGTGACCATCGCGCCGAAACGGCCAGACGGGTTCGGAACGGCGGAAGCTGAAGTTCAGGCAATTATGGGCGAACAGGTCCTCGGGCACCCGGGGCGTTCCGTGGCGGGTGAGATAGTCGGGGGCGGCGACGATCACCCGCCGGGTCTCGCCGATCTTGCGGGCGGTAAGCGAACTGTCCGGCAGCGGTCCGAACCGCACCGCGACATCGGCCTGCCCCGCAGCGATGTCGACCAGCGTATCGGTCAGCGCGATGTCGATCAGGATATCGGGGTAGAGCGCGGCGAACGTGCCGAGCAGCGGCACCACGCACAGCCGTCCGTGCGACAGCGCCGCGCTGACCCGCAACCGCCCGCGTGGGCTTCCCTGGTCGGCAATCTGCTGCTCCGCATCGTCGAGATCGGCGAGGATGCGCCGCGCCGCCTGCAGATAGGCGCGGCCCTCGGCGGTGAGCGAGAGCGCCCGGGTGGAGCGCAGCAACAGGCGCACGCCCAGCCGCGCCTCGATCCGGTCGACCGCGCGCGCCACCGCCGATGGGCTCATGCCCAAATGCCGCGCCGCAGCCGAGAAGCTGCCCTGCTCGATCACCGCAGCGAACAGCGCCAGCGCATGCGCCCGGTCGCTGCCGCCGCTCAGCTTTGCGTCCATTGCACAAATCCTTCGCGTTGGCCCCAGCTACACCGCCGCTGCCAGGCCGTCCATCTTTGCCCGGACCAAGCAACAGGACGGTGATCATGGAATATCGGCAATTGGGACGATCGGGGCTGCGGGTGCCCGCGCTCAGCTTCGGCGCAGGCACCTTCGGCGGCCAGGGGCCGTTGTTCAGCGCCTGGGGGCAGAGCGATGCGACCGAGGCACGGCGGCTGATCGACATCTGCCTCGATGCCGGCGTGACGCTGTTCGATACCGCCGACGTCTATTCGGGCGGCGCATCGGAGGAAATCCTGGGCGCGGCGATCCGCGGCCGCCGCGACGCGGTGCTCGTCTCGACCAAGACCGGGCTGCCGATGGGCGACGGCCCGCAGGACTGGGGTGCCTCGCGCGCGCGCCTGATCCGCGCCGTCGAGGATGCGCTGCGCCGGCTGGGCACCGACCATATCGACCTGCTCCAGCTGCACGCCTTCGACGCCTCCACGCCCACCGAGGAAGTGATGGGCACCTTCGACCTGCTGATCGCTTCCGGCAAGGTGCGCTATGCCGGCGTGTCCAACTATCCCGGCTGGCAGGTGATGAAGGCGCAGGCGGTGGCGGAGCGCCATGGCTGGCCACGGCTCGTCGCGCACCAGGTCTATTACTCGCTGATCGGTCGCGCCTATGAGGCCGACCTGATGCCGCTGGCGGCGGACCAGGGCGTAGGCGCGCTGGTGTGGAGCCCGCTCGGCTGGGGCCGGCTGACCGGCAAGATCGGCCGCGATCGCTCGATCCCGGAAGGCAGCCGCCTGCATGCGACTGAGCAGTTCGCGCCGCCCGTCGAGGCCGAGCATCTCTACCGTGTCGTCGATGCGCTGGAAGCGATCGCCGCCGAGACCGGCAAGACCGTGCCGCAGATCGCGATCAACTGGTTGCTGCAGCGCCCGACCGTGTCTTCGGTGATCATCGGCGCGCGCGACGAAGCGCAGCTGCGCCAGAATCTCGGCGCCGTCGGCTGGGCGCTGAGCGCGGAGCAGATCGCCACGCTCGATCGCGCCAGCGAGGTGCTGCCGCCCTATCCGCACACCCCCTATCGCCAGCAGGAGGGCTTTGCCCGCCTGGCACCGAGGCTCGCATGAAGAACCAGCTTGGCCTGCTGGCCCTCGCGGTCGGTGCCTTCGGAATCGGCGTCACCGAATTCGCGCCGATGGGGCTGCTGCCTGTCATCGCGAAGGATCTGCAGGTATCCATCCCCGCGGCAGGGCTGCTGATCAGCGCCTATGCACTGGGCGTGATGATCGGCGCACCGCTGATGACGCTGACCACCGGACGGGTGCCGCGGCGGATGCTGCTGATCGGCCTCGCGGGCATCTTCACCGCGGGCAACCTGCTCGCGGCGGTGTCCGACAGCTACGCGATGCTGCTCGTCGCCCGCGTGCTCACCTCGTTCAACCACGGCGCCTTTTTTGGCGTCGGATCGGTCGTGGCGGCGGGGCTGGTGGCGCCCGAGCGCCGGGCCAGCGCGGTCGCCTCGATGTTCATGGGGCTGACCATCGCAAACGTGGTGGGCGTGCCGCTCGCCACTTGGGCGGGCGAGCATCTCGGCTGGCGCGCGTCCTTCTGGGGCGTCGCCGGCCTCGGCGTGCTGACGATGGCGGCACTGCGCCTGACCCTGCCCGCACTTCCTGCGCCCGAGGGGGGCAACGTGCGCGCAGAGCTGCGGGTGCTCACCCGCAAGCAGGTGCTGGGCGCGCTGGCGCTCACCGTAGTCGGATCGAGCGCGATGTTCACCGTGTTCACTTACATCACGCCGATCCTGCGCGACGCGACGCATGCGTCGCTGGGCTTCATCACCGCGATGCTGGTGCTCTATGGGCTGGGGCTGACCGCGGGCAACTGGCTGGGCGGCCGCTTCGCCGATCGCTCCGTCGACCGGACCTTGCTGATCACGCTGGCCGGCCTGTCCGCCATCCTGGTCGCCTTCGCCCTGCTGATGCCACAGGCGGGCCCGAGCGCGGTGCTGATCTTCCTGTGGGGTGTGGCGAGCTTCGCGCTGGTGCCGCCGCTGCAGGTGCGGGTGATGACCGCGGCAGCGGACGCGCCCAACCTCGCCTCCGCGGTCAATATTGGCGCGTTTAACCTCGGCAATGCCTTCGGTGCGGCACTGGGGGGCGGCGTGATCGCCGCGGGGCTCGGCTATCCGGCGGTGGCACTGGCAGCCGCCGCGACGTCGCTGTTGGGGCTGGTGGCGCTATGGACGACCAGCCGAGGTAAAGCTGTGCAGCAACCCGACTGGCAACGCGATTCTCTAGCCGTCGCTGAGAAGGGATGACGTTCAAGACTTCCTCGCCAGTGACGTTGGGCGCCGCTTGGCGAGAATGCCAGCGTGATACTCGCGAGCAGCATATGAACAACGACTGTTTCGGGATCGTTCGACAACATTTCTAACGATCCAGATTGAGCGCGCTGCTCCCAGGGCAAATGGAGGGAATAGCAATGGCAGCTGTTGTCAGGAACTGCCATCGTAAAGGAGGCGGGGAACGGCGCATTCTGGTCGGGAGATGCCGGGAGCGAGATCGACGTGATTTGGGACATTTCCCAAATCCGCACTGGTCTCGCCTAACGGCGGGATCAGCCGAGAGCTGCCGTTTGCCAAAACCCCGAGAAGATCGTGTTGTAAGAATTTGAACTTGGTCTTTTCTACGTTGAGCGGGATTTCATACCAGTGCAGCGAGCCTGTCAAGCAGCCAGCTTAGTACTGGATGATTGGTGGTCCGGTCGTGCCAAATACTGGCGATGGCAAAGCCGGGTAGATTGTCTACCGACGTCGCGAAACCAGAGAACTGCCGGGCGATGGAAAAATTCAGGCGACCGAAGCCATTGATGCGACCGCACAGCGGCTCGCCCGACTTCTACTCTGGTCCGTTTAGCCCGCTTTGCGCTATGGCCCGACGGTCTGCGCGACCACCGTTTCGCCCGATCATCGCAGCTGGAGGACGGTTGCGCGTCGCAACTTCAGAAAAAGCTCCAGCGCCGAAGCGCCGGAGCTCGTCAAGCACGAACCGTGATCGTGGTTCTCAGAAGTTCCCGCGCAGGATGAACGAGAAGCGACGATCGTTGACGAAATAGGATCGCGGCGCCGTGGCCGTGGATCCGTTGATATAGGCCTGCTCGGTCTTCACGACTTGGTTGGCCAGGTTGACGCCCTGCACGCCGATCTTGACGTACTTGTTGATGCTGTAGAACGCCGAGGCATCAAGCTGCCCGCCCGCCGACTGGAAGATCGACGTGTATGGGAAGATGACGTCCGCCGCGGTGAGCAGATACTTCGACCGCCAGTTGTAGGCCGCACGAACCGACACCGGGCCCTTTTCGTAGAACAGCGTAGCGTTGAAGTTGTGCTTCGAAAGACCTTCCAGCGGCAGGTTGCCCGGTTTGATGTTGGAGTTGTTCGTCGGAGCGCCGCCGTTCAGGAAGGAATTGGGCAGGCCCGAGCTGTCGATGTACGAATAGTTCAGGTTGGCACCCAGACCGCCGAGCACCCCCGGCAGGAAGTCGAAGGTCTGCTGATAGGCAACCTCGGCACCCTTGATCTTGCCATAGCCGTCGTAATTGGCCGGACCACGGACGATGACGTCCTGCGTCACGCCGCCGCCGGTGACCGCGCGGGTGGTCAGCGACTGGTAGAAGAAGTTGTGGATCGACTTGTAGAACACGTCGACCGACAGCTGCCCGACGCGGCCGAAATACCATTCCATCGTCGCATCGAACTGCCACGCCGTCGCCGGCTTCAGATAGGGATTGCCCGCCGTCGCAGTGAGCGCCCCGCTGGAGGAGTCGAAGCCGACCGAAAGGAAGTTGCGGATGTTGGCCAGATCTGGACGCGTCATCACCTTGGAGGCGGCGAGGCGCAGGATCAGGTTGTTGGTCAGGCCGAACTTCAGGTTGGCGCTGGGCAGCCAGTAGCCATAGTTCACCCGCGCGACCTCCGGCGTGGTCACGCCCGTCGAGAAGTTGCGCAGCGTGTTGTAGCCTGTCTCGCCGAGGCGGCAGAGTGCGCTCACCGTGGTGCCGGTGCTGGAGCAGGTCGCGGCGAAGCTGTCTTGCGTGCCGGTCTGCTGCTGGGTCGGCGCACCGATCGAGCCCGCCGAGGTGAGATCGCTGACGACATAGCGCAGGCCGACATTGCCGCTGACCTTGACGTTGCCGAACACGGGGCCCGGCGACTGAAAGTTCAGCTGCGCATAGACGTTCTTGTCCTGCTGCGTGACGTTCTGGATCTCCGAGGGGAGATAGGGCGTGCCGGCGACGACACCGCCGCGCGACGCCAGCGGCGACCAGGGCGTGGAGCTCGCGCCGTTCGCCTGCCACTGCTGGCCGATCTTCTGGAAATAGGCGGTCGACTGATTGTACCCGTCGATCAGATCGCCCGTATAGTAATAGCCGCCGATCGGCCCCTTGGTCGCGCCCCGGAAGAAGTTCGGGAAGCTGTAGAACGCGGTCTGCTGCGGCGACTGGGCAAAGGAAACCGGCGTGCCCGCCCACACCTCGCTCAGCGCACCCCAGTTATAGGTGCTGTAGCGCACGTCCGACGCGCGATCCGCATAGCGGGCGCCGAACTTCAGGTGGGTGAGGAAGCTGTCTTCGCCGAACTTGTAGTCAAAGTCCGCCTTGAAGGCATATTCGCGGCCTTCGCTCTGCTCCAGATGGTCCATCGCCGCGCGCCAGAACTGGTTCTGCGGGTTCTGGAAATATTGCGCGTCGCTCTGCCCGGCCAGCGCCGGGTTGGAGGTGCCGAGCACGGTCGGCTTGTGCGGCGTCACGACCGGCAGGTTGCCCGTAAGGTCGAGTTCCGAGTCAGCGAAGGTCGAGCCGAACACCGCGAAGTCGGTGTTGTTGTGCTTGGCCTTGGTATAGTCGGCATCGAGGTTGACCGAGAGGCGATCGCTGAGTTCGGTCTTCAGGTTGAGGCCGTAGTCCCAGATGGTGTTCTCGTCGAGCACCTGGCGCCGCGACAGCGATTGCTGCGTGCCGCCGGTGGGCACGTAGCAGGGCTGGATGGTGCCGTCGCCGGCGCAGCGGCTGCCGCCGCCATTGCCGGGCGCGGTGATGTAGCCCGACTGGAACAGGCCCGAGGAATCGAACTTGTAGTTGGTCGTGGAACCGACCGCACACTCTGCGCGCGTCGTGCCGCCGGGCCCGTTGCCGTTGGGCGCGCAGCCGAGCGGATAGGTGTTGTATTCCGACAGGTCCGGCGCGGTTTCGAAAGTATGCTCGCCCCAGGCATTGGTGGTGTGGGTGCGCAGGAACTGTGCGGTCAGGATCGTGCGGTTGTCGCGGCTCTGCCACTGCGCCGCAACGGCGACGCCGTCGCGCTTGCGGTCATAGTCCTGGCTGCGGAACTGGCCGCCGATCGGCGCATAGCGCACCGACGCCGGATCGAGCAGCCCGTCCGCACCCGGCGTGCTGCCGGTGCCGCAGGCTGAGCCGCCGGCGGGCAGCGTCGTGCTGTCGCCGGTGCCGGGCAGCGGATTGCGGCAGACCAGGTTGGTGGTCGAGTTGGCGGCAAGCGCCTGTTGGTTGTCCCGCGTCTGGAAGTTGGTGACCTGGATCCCGTCCGCGCGACTGCGGATGCGCGAGTAGGACACGTCCCCGAGCAGGCCCAGCGTACCGATGCCGGTCTCCCAGGTGTTGCTGATCAGCAGCGAGGCGGTCGGCGACCACTTCTTCTCCATGTCGCCATAATTGGCCTCGAGATCGGCGCCGACGTGCAGGCCCTTGTTGTCGAACGGCTTGCGGGTGTTGAGGTTGACCGTGCCGGCCAGGCCGCCTTCGATCATCTCGGCCGTCGCGTTCTTGTAGACTTCGACCGAGCCGAGCAGCTCGGCCGGCACGTCCGCGAAGTTGATCGCCTGGCCCCCGATGCCGGCGGAGAAGGTGTCGCGCCCGTTGAACTCCGAGCGGACGAAGTTCAGGCCGCGGACGTTCACGCCCGAGCCTTCGACCGAGAAATGGTCGGGATCGTTGGTGCCGGCGAAGCGGCTAATCGTCACGCCCGGCACGCGCTGCAGCGCTTCGGTGACGGAGCGGTCCGGCAGCGCCCCGATGTCGCTGGCGGTGATCGCGTCGACCACGGTATCGGCATTGCGCTTGATGTTCTGCGCATTGGCAAGGCTGGCGCGGATGCCGGTGACGACGATCTCGTTGCCCTGGTCGGCGGGCGTGCTGTCGACCGGCACCTGCTGGTCCGGCGTCGTCGTCTGTGCATGGGCGGCACCCATCATGCCCGCGACACAGAGCGCGGTGACCGAGGCCCCGCGCAGGAAAGATCCAATCTCGTTGATATCGCGCAAGCGCGCAGGCGACATGGTTCGCATAATCCCCTCCTCAGATAAGCTTGTGACTCGTTGGCCACGACAAGGTTGTCAGGAAGGTAGATCAGATGATGGTAACGTTGACAATGCGAGCGCTACCATTGCGAGAAACGTTTTCGAAAGCACTGTAGCCGTTTTGCAACGGTAGCATGGTCGCGTCCAAGGAAGCGTTTGACATCCTGCGGGGCGTTGCTGGTACCCCTATCTCCAACGAGAGAGGATGCAGCGATGGCCGGGCGACAGAGTCTACGGGTTGTGATCGTCGGAGGGGGCACGTCGGGCTGGATGACCGCGGCTGCCATTGCGCGTTTGTTGCCAGCGCGTTGCAGCCTGCACCTCATAGAGTCCGAGGCGATCGGCGTGATCGGCGTCGGCGAGGCGACGCTGCCGCACATCCGCAGCTTCGTGGAAAAGCTCGGCATTCGCGAAGCCGATTTCATGGCCTGGACTCGCGGTACGTTCAAATTGGGTATCGAATTCCGCGACTGGGGAAAGATCGGCGACAGCTATGTCCATCCCTTCGGCACGTTCGGGCGCGGCAAGGGCGAGGTGGACTTCCACCATTACTGGACTCGGCTGCGGCGTGCGGGGGCGGATGTGCCGCCGCTCGAAGCCTTTTCCTATGCCTGCATGCTCGCGCGCGCCAACCGGTTCGAGGTGCCGGCGACCGACCCCGCGCAGCTCGCCTCCACCTATGGCTATGCCTATCAATTCGATGCGCTGCTGTTCGCGCCGTATTTGCGGAGCATCGCCGAAGGACTGGGCGCGATGCGCAGCGAGGGCAAGGTGGTCGAGGTATTGCGCGACGGCACGAGCGGCGACATCACCGCCGTCCGCCTCGACGACGGCCAGCTGATCGAAGGCGACCTGTTCATCGATTGCTCGGGCTTCCGCTCGCTGCTGCTGGGCGAGGCGTTGGAGGAACCGTTCGAGGACTGGAACCACTGGCTTCCCGCCGATCGCGCCGTGGCGATGCCATGCCGCACCGAAACCTCGGTCACGCCCTATACCAGCGCAATCGCCATGCCGGCCGGGTGGCGCTGGCGTATCCCGCTGCAGCACCGCACCGGCAACGGCTATGTCTTCGCCAGCGCCTTCACCTCGGACGATGCGGCGGCGCAGGCGCTGACCCAGGCGGTGGAGGGCGCGCCGCTCGCCGATCCACGCTTCCTGCGCTTCCGGGCGGGACGGCGCCGGCGCAGCTGGGTGAACAACTGCGTCGCGATCGGGCTGGCGAGCGGGTTTCTGGAGCCGCTGGAATCGACCAGCATCTATCTCGTCCAGCAGGCGATCACCGCGCTGATCGAGCTGTTCCCGGAGACCACGATCTCGACGGTGGATCGGGACGAGTTCAATCGCCTGGTCGATCTCGAATATGATCGCATCCGCGACTTCCTGATCCTCCACTACCACGCGACCACGCGATCGGATTCCGACTTCTGGCACTATGTTCGCACCATGGCCGTGCCCGACAGCCTTGCCGAGAAGATCGAGCTGTTCCGCCGGGCCGGCCGGGTGGTGAAGTATCGCGAGGGGGTGTTCCTGGATGCCAGCTGGATCGCGGTCTATGTCGGCCAGGGGATCATTCCGGAAGGTTATGACCCGCGCGCGGACCTGCCGGACAACGATAGCCTGATGCGCGGCATGCAGGCGCTGCGGGCGGAGATCGACGCCACCGTCGCGCAGGTCCCCGAGCATCTGCGCTACATCGACCAGTGTTGCGCCATGGCGGCGGCGGCATGAGCTTGCGCACTATTCTCGTCGTCGGCGGGGGCATGGTGGGGTGGTCGGCCGCCGCTGCGCTCAAGCGCCGCCTTCCGCAGCTGGACATCACGATCGTGCCGGTCGCGCCGCCCGCCGATGCGCTGGCGGACCGCATCGCAAGCACGCTGCCCTCGATCCTCGGCTTCCACGGCGACCTGGGCATCGGGCTCGGCGATGCGGTGCTGCGCACCGGCAGCCACTATCGCCTCGGCACCTTGTTTCGCGATTGGGTGGAGGGTGCCCCGGACTATGTGCACGCCTATGGTCGGGCGGGCATGCCGATAGGTGGCGCGCCGTTCCCGTCGTTATGGGCACGCGCTGCGCTGGCGGGTGCCGCCCCGCCGTTCGATGCGCTCTCGGCGGCCGCCATGATGGCGCGAACGGGCCGGTTCGTCACACCACAGGCCGACGGCCTCCTTTCCGAGCACAGCTTTGGCCTCGCGCTCGACATTCCGCGCTACACCGCGATGCTGATGGCCTTTGCCCGCCATGTCGGCGTGCAGGGCCATCTCGGCGAGGTGGCGCATGTCGAGCAGGACGCGCGGGGCGACATTGCAGCCGTGGTCCTGGACAATGGTACCCGTCTCACCGCCGATCTCTACTGCGATTGCACTGGCCCTGCCGCCCGTCTGCACGGGACGATGGCGGTTCCCCACGAGAGTTGGCAGGCGTGGCTGCCCTGCGATCGGATCGTGCTGGATGATATTGCCGGCGACGACGAAGCAGCGCCGATGGAGCGGGTGACGGCAACCAATCATGGCTGGCGCTGGGTAAGCGCCCGCCAGCGCGGAACCGTCTACTGCGCCGCTTCCGGGGCAAGGCACGAGGGCGCCGTTGCCTTCCGCTCCGGCGCCACGCTGGAGCCCTGGCGCGGGAACGTCGTCGCGATCGGCGATGCCGCCGTCGGCGTGGAGCCGCTCGAGTGGAGCAATCTCCATCTCGCGCACAGCGCCATCGACCGGCTGATCGCGATGCTGCCCGCCGGTCGGCCCCATCCGCTGGAGGCCGCCGAATATAATCGGCAGGCGCTCGCCGAGGCGCGGCGCGTGCGTGACTTCCTCGTGCTCCATTATGCCACCGCCCGGCGCGACACGCCGTTCTGGCAGGCGCGGGCACAAGCTAGCCTGCCGGAGTCCCTCGCGCATACGCTGCGGCTGTTCCGCGAGCGCGGCCGCCTGCCATATTATGAGGAGGAGACCTTCGACCGCGACAGCTGGCTCGCCGTGCTGTTCGGGCAGCAGGTGCTGCCCCGCCGTATCGATCCGCTGACCGATGCCGTGCCGCCCGACGAAGCGGCAGCCGCGCTGGCGTCGCTACGGGACAGCATCGCGCAGGCGATCGAGCGGGTCCCCACGGCCGCGCGGTTCCGGGCCCTGCAGATGGAGCGCCTCCATGAACGCGCATAGCATCCGCGACGTCGTGATCGTCGGCGGCGGCACGGCCGGGTGGATGGCGGCCGCGGCCTTCTCGCGCTTTCTCGACAATGGCTATACCCGCATCACCCTGGTCGAGTCCGACGAGATCGGCACGGTGGGCGTGGGCGAAGCGACGATCCCGCCGATCCTGCGCTTCAACCAGATGATCGGGCTCGCCGAGAACCAGTTCCTCGCGGAGACCGGTGGCACCTTCAAGCTGGGCATCGAGTTCGTCGACTGGGGCGCGCTGGGCGACCGCTATTTCCATCCCTTCGGCAATTATGGCCAGGATCTGGAAGGGGTGCCGTTCCACCAGCTCTACCTGCGCGAGCGGGCACGCAGGCCGATGCCGGAGATCGCCGCCTGGTCGATGAGCGCGGTGGCGGCATCGCTGGGGCGCTTCGGGCGTCCCTCCGCCACGGCGCAATCGCCCATTCGCGAGCTGTTCTACGCCTTTCACTTCGACGCAGGCCTCTACGCGCAGTTGCTCCGCACACTGGCGGAATCGCGCGGCGTTACACGCATCGAAGGCAAGGTCGTCACCGTGGCGCAGCGGGCGGAAGACGGGTTCGTCCAATCCGTGACGCTCGCCGACGGGCGCGTCGTCGCGGGCGACCTGTTCATCGATTGCTCCGGCTTTGGCGGACTGCTGATCGAGGAAACCCTGCGGACGGGCTACGAGGATTGGCGGCACTGGCTGCCCTGCGACCGTGCGATCGCGGCCCCTTGTGCCCCTGTGGGAGAGCCCACGCCCTTCACCCGCGCCACTGCACGCGCGGCCGGCTGGCAGTGGCGCATCCCGCTCCAGCACCGGATCGGCAACGGCCTTGTCTACTGCAGCGAATATCTGGAGGACGACACCGCCGAGCAGCAGCTTCTGGACTCGCTAGAGTCGCCGGCACTGGCCGAACCGCGCCGCCTGCGCTTCACCACCGGACGGCGGCGTGCGCTCTGGTCCCACAACGTCGTGGCGCTTGGCCTTGCGGGCGGCTTTCTCGAGCCCCTCGAGTCGACGAGCATCCATCTGATCCAGAGCGGCATCGCGCGACTGCTGACGCTATTTCCGGACAACCGGTTCGATCCGGTCGAGCGGGAAGAATATAACCGCCAGATGCGTGCGCTGTACGATGATGTCCGCGACTTCATCATCCTGCACTACAAGCTGACGAACCGCGACGACTCCGCATTCTGGAATCGCTGTCGCACGATGAACCTGCCGGATAGCTTGGCGCACCGGCTTGCACTCTTCGGCCAGAAGGGACGGATCTTCCGCGAAGCGGCTGAACTTTTTTCGAGCTCCAGTTGGGTTTCCGTATGCTTGGGCCAGCACCTCGTCCCCCGAGACATTGCCCCCCTCGTCGATGCGCTGGATAGCGATCGCGTTGCTGCGGCGATGGAGCAACTTCGGCGCGGCTATCAGGGAACCGCGTCGAAGATGCCGACGCACGGAGCCTTCCTATCCCAATGCCTGAAAGGCATGTGACAGGCCCCATGCTGGCAAATGCGGTGGCGCCCTGCCACCGCTGCAGCAAAAAACTGAAGAACCGACCTGAGCTCGACAATTGCGAGAAAGTTGCCTCGGTTGGTTGGCTAACGATCGTAGATCCTCAGCGACACCCGGACGCCGCTCGCTTTTGCGCACTGTCAAACCGCGCGCGACTTCTGATCGCTGTTATGGGACACCATTCTGACGCTCCGTTGCAGAACGCCCTAATGGCAACTTCTTTCAGGAGCAGACGTTTGTCGCTACAGATCTAAAGGCCGGCTTTAGTCGGATGCAGCCACGCATCCCTATTGCTCAGATGGCTTTGAGCACGCATCAGGAAGCATTGGCCGGACATAGCTGATCACGCTCTGGGAAACGTGAGGCTGGGCAACATGCGAGGCTTTCTCGCAGAGCTCGACCGCCATTTGGGCCGCCGCATTTATGTTGCCCGCCAATCATTTGAGTTTCGAGCCTATGCTCTCGGAGACGGAGCGAAGATCGAAGGCGCTCTCCCTCTCGGGAGTGGCAGAATCGCCGAGGATGGCGGCGATCGGAAGGGCAGTTATCTTGATCAACTTCGATGGAGCACGGCTTGCAGTCGCCGCCGAATGGGCCTGTCCCATAGCTGCAGGGCAGCGACGGCGACCAGAAGCGTGAGCAGATACAGCAGGATCGCGACAGCGGCGGTCATTCCCGAGGATGCCGGCGCCGTCGCCACCCAGTTCATGTAAACGTACACGAACGGATAATGGGTGATGTAGAGCGGGTACGAAATTCGCCCCGCCGCCTTGCACAGCTGCAAGCTCAGCGGACTGCCCGACGAATGCCGACCTGCAACGAGGATTGCGGGGAACAGCAGCAGCACGCAGGCAGCCTGGTAAAGCCCATTCAACTTCACGCCCCAGAACTGGGGCAGCACCGGCGCGCCGAACGCCAGCAGCAGCATCAGGCTGAGCGGCAGGAAGCCCAGCCGCATCCGCGGCAGCCGATCACGAACTCGGTACAGCAACAG
The DNA here is from genome assembly GCF_900114095.1 of Sphingomonas sp. NFR04. GTDB lineage: Bacteria > Pseudomonadota > Alphaproteobacteria > Sphingomonadales > Sphingomonadaceae > Sphingomonas. Next base: position 838,359 of record NZ_FORV01000002.1, read on the forward strand.
ACCGGCAAGGAAGGGATAGGCCAGCCGCACCAGCCCGCCCCAGAAATTGTAGAGCGCCCATCCGGTGTCGTAGGAGCCGAGCGTCAGCGCCATCGCAGCCGAGGCGATAGCCGCCAGAATCGCGAGCGCAAACAACGGTCGCACGCCGAGCCGGCGCAGCACGAGCGCATAGGTGAGGTTGGCGATATATTCCTGGAGCAGCGTCCACGCCGGTGCATTGATAGGATGACTGTCGCCCAGCCGATTGGGCAGCGGCGCCGAGGGCAGCGCCAGCAGTGCCGCGCCGAACGCTAGAGCAACGAGCGGCCAGGGGGCATGCTGCCGATCCCCAGCAAAGGGGTCCACGCAGTAGCTCACCAGCCCCAGCAATGCTCCCAGCACCACCAGCGGGTGCAATCGCACAAGCCGGCGGGCAAGGAACTCCCGCACCGTCATTCGCCCCCAGCGATCGTCATAGGCGTAGCCAACGACGAAACCGGACAAAGCGAAAAAGAAGTCGACCGCCAGATAGGCGTGCGGGAGCAGCAGCCGGTTGGCCTCGAACAGCACGGTAATGCCCTGGATGTGGAATGCCACCACCAGCAGCGCCGCGGTGCCCCGCAGCCCGTCGAGCACTTCGAAGTGCATCTTGCCGTCCGTCGTCGTATCCGGTGCCGGCTTCGTCATCGCGCCACCGGCCGCGCGGGGTTGCCTGCTACCGTCGTTCCGGCGGCTACGTCGCGCGTCACCACGCTGCCTGCGCCGATGATCGCATCGTCGCCGATCGTCACCCCCGGCAGGATCAGCGCGCCGCCGCCGATCCAGACATTGGCGCCGATGCGGATTGGCCGTCCGAATTCCAGCCCCTGCGCCCGCAGCTCCGGATCGCGTGGGTGATCGGCGGTGAGTATCTGCACGCCCGGCCCGATCTGCGTGCCCGCGCCGATCTCGACGCGCACCACGTCCAGGATCACGCAGCCGAAATTGAGAAAGACGCGCGTTCCGAGATGGATGTTGGTGCCATAGTCGCAGTGAAAGGGCGGACGGACGACCGTTCCTTCCCCGACCTGCCCCAGCCCCTCGACCAACAACGCGTGCCGATCAGCCATGTCGTCGCCGAGCGACGCATTGTACCGTACCATCCAGGCTGCCGCACGCGCGGCGTCTGCGGCGATCTCGGGATCGTCGGCCGTGTAGAGTTCGCCGGCCAGCATGCGCTGCTTCTGGGTCATGGGCTCAGCTCAGGTCGTGCAGGTCTTTGCCGAGCGGCGCGGTGATGCGGAGATCGGAGAACCGCACCTGCAACCCTTCGCGCTCCGGCGTACATGCCATCGGGCCGACCTGATAGGCGGATGCCACCGGGAACGGCGCCAGCCGCACCAACGGCCAGGTCTTGCCATCGGCCGAGACCTGCAGGCGCAGCACGCCCTTGGCGACTGTCGCGCGCATCCAGAAATCGGCAGCGTTGCCGGCATAAGAACCGGTGGACCAGTCCGATCGGCCGTCGGTCAGCACGCTGCTGAGCATGGCGCGGCCGTCGGAGAGCTCGATCCCTGCCTTCACCCAGCGACGCTCATCGACACGCACCATGATGCCCGCCTGGTCGTACAGCTTCTCATACTGGCCGCGGATGCGCAGTTGCGCGGTGAATGCGTCGCCGGTCGGGAAGCCGAGGAAGTGCCCGCTGTCGCGGGTGAAGCCGTAATGTGTCTCCCGCCAGAAGTCGGTACCGCGATCGGTCACCAGCGTCAGGTCCTCGCCGCCGTCCGCGTGCCACCGGTTCGGTGCGTGGAGCCAGCGGCCGTCCTTCCGCCCCAACACCGCTTCGTCGGCAGCGGCATTTGTGGTCGCGCCCGCGACGCCCGGGACGCTTAGCGCAACGGCGCTACCCAGGATCGTCCGGCGCGACAGCTGTGGTTCCTGCATCGTCCTTCCCCTTGCAACATGTTTGCGGCAGGAACCCTCCTGCCGCATATCGGCAGCATGTGTACATTTGTACATATCGAATGCAATGGTGTTTGGGGAACGTTGGTATGGCCGAGGGAGCAGCGAGGCGAAACGATCCTGAAAGGCGGCAGCGCATCGTCGCGGCCGCGCTAGACGTGATCGCCGATCGCGGCGTCTCGAACACCACACATCGCCGCATCGCCGCGGCAGCGGGCGTGCCGCTGGGATCGGTCACCTACTACTTCGAGACGCTCGAGGCGTTACTCACCGAAGCGTTCGTGCAATTGGCGGAAGAGGCCTCCGACGCCTTCCGAGCGCGGATGGCAGCGGCGACCGACCGCGACAGCGCGCGCGAGGCGGTCATCGACATCATCAGCGGGTCGGTCTGGGCGGAGCCGCGAACGCTGCTACTCAGCTACGAACTCTATGCCTTTGCAGCGCGCCATCCCCCGGTGGCAGCAATCATGCGGCGCTGGATGAACAACAGCCGCGCTGCCCTGGAGCGGTTCTTCGATCCATTGACTGCGCGCGGCCTTGACGCCTTGGTTGAAGGAATCGGCATCCACAACTCGATCGATCTCCGTCCGCTCGATCGCGCCGCGATAAGCGACCTCGTGGCTCGTGTGACCAATCGGCAGCTTCTGTCAGAAGCCGACGTTCACGACGGTTGATGCGAACGACGCATTCTGGTCGACTGCTGCCGAAACCGCGACCGACGTGCACTAGGACTTTGCAGTCCTTCAGGGCATCAGCGGGGAACGGCAGGTCCTGACGAAACCCGCCAATCCAGCAACGGGCCAATGGTAAGGCAAGGCCGTACACCCCCACACGGCGTTAAGCATTTACCGCCAGCTTACTGTCGAGCCAAGCGCGGATCGCGCTGGTTGTTTCCTCGGGCGCACTGAGGTTAGGGCAGTGGCCAGTCGCACGCAATCGGACGAAATCGCTGCCGGTAATACGCGCTTGAACATACCGCCCAACTGCTTCGGGTGCGATCGCGTCATTCGAGCATTGCAGGATCAGCACCTTTGCCGGCACCGCTTCGAGGTCCCGGCGGTTGTCCGACGAGAATGTTACATGGGCGAAGTGCCTGGCAATAGCCGGATCGGCGCGACAGAAGCTCGCAGCAAGTTCCTCGACCAACTCCGAGCGTTCGGGATTTCCGATCGCGAGCGAGGCCACCTGAATGGACCAATCGCGGAAATCCTCCTCCGAAAGCGCCATCAGTCGATCGATCTCGGTCGCCTCAAATCCGCCAAAATATTCTCCATCGTTGGTGTACCGCGGGGACGGGCCGACGAGAACCAGCCTAGTGAACATGCCAGGTGCCATCTTCGCGGCCAGGATACCGATCATCGCGCTTACGGAGTGACCCACGAAGATCGCGTCCCGAAGGCCCAGGCTCTCGCCGATCTCGACCACGTCTTCGGCATAGCCCTGCAGCGTCTGATATTTGCCGGGATTCCAGGCAGCGAGATTGGAACCGCCGGCACCGACATGATCGAACAGAATCACGCGGTGCGTGTGCTCGAACGCAGGCGCGACATGGCGCCACATCGTCTGGTCACAACCATAGCCGTGCGCGAACAGGATCGCGGGTTCACCGGACCCGAACGTCCGCACATTGTTTCGCAAGCCCACGTTCAAATTGCCAACTTCCCAAGGCTCCGGTCGCCCTACGCCCACCGGCGAAAGCTAATCCCATTGACCCGAAGCACGTCCAGCTCGTGTCGTCCACGTCCGGCGCGTCCACGTGCAACAGGAACGAGCCGAGCGCATTCGACAGATCAGCTCAGCACCACCCCGTCGCTCCCGCGCTTCGTCAGCATTCGACCCATCGCGTTGAGCAGCGCGGTCATCGCGACCGGTTTCATGATCACCTCGTCGGCACCTGCAGCCATGCACCTTTCTCGAAGATCGGCGGCGGCGTCAGCCGTGACGACGATAACCGGCAGCGCAGCCTTCTCCCCCGGCGTGGCGCGCAGATGCTGGATGGCGGTGAGCCCGTCCATGCCGGGCATGCGCAAGTCCATCAGGACGATGCTGTAATCACCATTGGCGATCATCTGGAGGCCGGTCTCCGCATCCGCGGCCTCCTCCATATGCGCCCCCACCACGCGCAGCATGTCCTTCACGACGCGGCGGTTCATGGGGTCGTCTTCGACGAACAGAATCTGCATGGCACGCTCCCTGGAGCAAACCTGCCTAGCAGCAGGGCGTAAATAGTTGATTAGGATGCTGAAGCCATCCGCAACGGCGTGTCCTGCGGTGCTCCCTCCGCATACACGCCTTGCAGCGCGGCGATCAGCTGGACCGCGCCGACGGGCTTGACGATCAACTGTGTGGCACCAAGCCGCGCCATCTCATCGAGCGGCAGGTCCTCGGCCGGCGCGAACAGGAGGCTGATCGGCAGATCGGCCCCCCGACACGCGCCAATCAGCGCGCGCAGCGAATCGAGCGGCGGCCGACCTTCGACGGTCGCCGATCGCGCCTCGACGAGTAGGTGATCCACCATGCCCGCGCGGACCGCCGCGATCGCGCTGTCTCCATCGGGCAGGCAGTCGACCGCGGCCGCGACCGGTTCGAGCAGTCCGCGCATCATGCCCTGCGTCAGCGGGTTGGCCTCGACCAGCACCAGCCGCGCTTCCGTCAGGCTGGCGGGACGTCCGCCCTCCGGCGGCGCTTCGTTCCCGGCAACTGCACGCTGCAGCGGCACGCGCAGCGTGAAGCGTGATCCTTCCCCCAGCGCGCTCACGACGTTCAGCGTACCACCCAGCGCGCACGCCAGCTTCACGCAAATGGAGAGGCCAAGGCCGGTGCCGCTAAACTGGCGGTTCAGGCCGCCGTCCACCTGGTGGAAGGCTTCGAACACGCGGTCGAGATGATTCGCCGGGATGCCGATGCCGGTGTCTTCCACCTCGACGACGAGCATTTCCGGGTTGCCCGCGACGCTGGCGCGCAGCGTCACGCTGCCGCCAGGCGTGAACTTGACGGCGTTCGACAGCAGATTGCCGATGATCTGGCGAAGCCGCGCATTGTCGGACAGGATGCGCACCGGTGCGTCCGCGATGTCGAGGTTCAGCGCGATGCCCTTGGCGGCGGCATGTCCGCTCCACAGACGCGCCGCGTCCTCCAAGAGTGCACGGAACGCCACGTCTTCCTGCGCGACGGCGATCTCGCCCGTCTCCATCTTGGCGACGTCGAGGATATCGTCGACCAGCGCGCGCATCGCCTCGCCGGCACCGAACACCACGTGCACCTGCTCGCGCGCTTCGGCATCGAGGCGCGGATTGGTCAGCAGGATCTGCGTCATGCCAAGAATGCCATTGAGAGGGGTGCGGATCTCGTGGCTGGTCGTGGCCAGGAATTCGGTCTTGGCCTTCAGCGCCTTCTCCAGCGCCGCGTTGGTCTGGTTCAGCACGACGTTGGCCGCGCGCGTTTCATTGCGGCTCTTGCGGATCCGCAGCGCGCTGATCAGCAGCAGCACCAGCACGATCGTAGCCGCCGCGACCAGGCCCAGGAGAAGCTTGGTGCGGAACTCGGCCTGCTGCTGGTGGATACGGGCATCGCGCTCGAAGATCTTCTGCTTCTGGTTCTGGAAGTCGAAGCGCGCGGCCATCAACTGCGACGCGGCCGAGGCCGTGAGCCGGCTCGCCTCCTTGTCGAGGCGCTCGAACGCTTTGAGATGCTGGAGCGCCATCGCCGGATCGCCGAGCTTCTCGAACACTTCCGCCGCGGTGGCGTGGAACTCCTTGTCCGGCATGGGCGTGGTGGTGAGGTCGACTCCGGCGAAGGTCGTGCGCAGCAGCGCCGCTGCGGCGCCATAATCCCCATGCGCTGCCTTCAGCTTGGCCGCCGCGGCAAAGGCCACCGGGCGCATCGATGCCGCCTCGACGGAGCGGGAAAGCCGCAACGCGTCCGCAACGGCCTGGCCCGCCGCAGCGAACTTGCGGCGTTCGGTTTCCGCGCTCGCCAGATTGGCAAGGATCTGGATCTGCAGCAGCGGACTGCCGAGTTCGCGCGCGCTCTTCAGTGCATTCCGATAGTCGCGCTCCGCCTGGTCGTAGCGACCGAGCAGGCGCAACACTTCCGCGCGGTTGTTGTAGGTACTCAGACGGAAGCCCGGATCGGCGGAGTAGAGCTCAACCGCCTGCGAATAATAGTCGAGCGCGCGCGGATAATCGCCGGCGTCCGAATAGATCTGTCCGATGTCCTGCAGCGCGATCGCTTGGCTGCGGACTTCGCGGGCGGCGCGGAAAATGCCGTACGCGCGCTGATAGTCCTGCAGCGCCTCGACGATGTTGCCCGAGGTTGCCGCGATCGCGCCGCGCGAGCGCATCAGATCGCCCTGCAGCTTGGTATCGCGGCCATGCACCGCGATGCGGGCGAGCGCTGCATCGATGATCGGCCGCGCCTTGGCCGGCTCGCTGATCCGGATATAGGCCTCGCCCTTCAGCCATTCGGCCGTCGCGACAGCGCGCTCCGCCTCCGGGGAAGCCGCAAGCACACGCGCGCGAACCAGCGCCTTATCGGCAAGCCCAAGGGCCTGGCTTGGGTCCGCCATCATTGCGGTCTTGGCGGCGGCGATGTCCTGATCAAACCGCGCGAGGGCGGCCTTCTCCGCCTTTGCCGGCGCCGATGGCATCTGGGCAACCGCAGGCGTCGCGATCGCGAGCGCCAGCAGACACAGGCCTTCCACACGTCGCATCCGGCCGAATCTCCCTTCGCCAGAATATCTTAGGGCGAAAAGGTTAAGGCATGTCCAACCATGCCGCCTGCGCCACCAGGCATAGCCGGCATGGTTGGCTTAGAAGTTCATGCGGAACGCCGCGCCGCCCGTTAGGCGCGGCAAGGCTTGCGTCTGCGCACCATTGAACGTCGCGCGGCCGAAGATGCTCACCTGCGCTGCGCCGTCCAGCATCGTTCGCCCATACATGGCCTCGCCAACATATTGCCGCTCGGGAACCCCGAGATTGAAGCGTTGGGTGAGCGGCCCCAACTCGCCGGTCTGTCGATCGATGACCTGCACCGTGGTGAGGTCGACGCTCGCCCGTTCGAGGTGCATCGGCTGCGCCAGCGTCATGCGGAACAGATCGGTCTTGCCGAACAATTCGCTCTTCGTCAGCCCTAACTGGAACGAGGTGCTGACCAGACCGCCGTCGGCCGGCGTGATCGTTGCGGCGCCTGCCGCTCGGGTGCGGCCGACAGTCCCGGTCGCAGCAAGTGCCAAGGTCGGGGTCAGCGCCAGGTCTGCGCCGAGCGTGACGCCGTCGCTGATGCTGCCGCGGGCGAAATCATAGGGGTCGGCCGATTCGATACCGAGCATTGCCTTGGCCTCGCGCAGGCGCGTGTAGCTCGCGCTCAGCGCGCCGTTGCCGGCGGTGTAGCGCACCGCGACATTCTGCGCGCCGGCCCGATAGGGATCCACTGCGCCCATCGCGAAGGCCGTGAGCGCATCCATCTGCCGCAGATCGCGGCGCAGCGTGCGCTGGGTGAGCCCGCTCGAGATCGTCCAGTGATCGCTCAGCGCGACGCTGGTCTGGAGATAGCCGCCGCCCGAGGCGAAGCCCATCAACGGGTTGGCACCGCCGACATTGGGATCGAAGTCCGAAGGCAGCGCGAAGCTGCCGCCGCCGAGCTGTGTCGCACCATCGCCGTCGCCGAAGGTGAAGGCAACGCGATCGCCCGGGGTGACCAGCCGCACGGCCGTCTGGTAGGGAAGCTGGCTCTGGTAGAAGCCCAGCATGCGCGTGCGCGGTGCCACCGCCATCGAGAGCTGCAGGCCCCCCTTGTTGGAGATCGGCGCCGAAAATGCGAAGCCGCTGAAGGCGCCAGGTCCCTTGGGCCCCGGGCCGCCCTTCGTCGTCGCCCAGGCCATGAAGCGGCTGTAGATATAGCTCTGCAAATATTCGTTCGAGCCGGTCAGCGACATCGCCGTCGCATCGGTGAGCTTGCTCGACACCGGGATGGCGAAGTCGCGGAAGGTCGCGCCGACGTCTTCATAGGCATAGAAGAACATGCCGGCCGCTTCCCACTTGGCCTGCTCCTTGGGATCGCGGATCTTGGCGGCCTGGGTGGCGACGATATTGCCCTTCGCGTCGTACTGATACCATTTGAGCCCGTCGAAGCTCAGCGGCGACAGCGCAGCGGTGACGTCGAGGATGCCCACGCCGTAGACGGGGTCGACGCCGGGCGCACCGGCGTCGCGCGCCGACTTCAGGATGATGTCGACCGTCTCCTTGGGATAGTTGGACAGCCACGGCCAGCGATCGTGGAGCAGCGCGATCGTCCCGGTGACCAGCGGCGCGGCGAACGATGTGCCCGACGCGCGCGTCACGCCGCCCTGCCCGTCCGATACTAGGATCATCTCGCCCGGCGCGGTGATGAAGCGGTTCATCAGCTTCATGTCGGGCGCGCAGGTGCCCTTGGCATCGACCAGGCAGGCATTGCCCGGCCGGTTGGAGAAGTCGGAGATCGTGCCCGTCGGCCCGACCGAGCCGACCACGATCATATACGGATTGGCCTTGTCCCACTTGATGTTTTGGGTCTGGGTGATCCCGTCATTGCCCGCCGCGATGACGAAGATCGTCTTCTTGGCATAGGCGGCGACATCCGGATCGCCGAACACGTCGTTCCAGCCCTGGGGCAGCGTCTTGCCGGGTTCGCCGAGCGACATGTTGACGATGCTCGCATTGTTCTGCGCGATCATCAGCACGCCGTTCTTCACGTCCGTCCAGTTGGCGGTGCCCGAGCTGTCGAACGGATTGTAGGCGACGACCGAGGCCATCGGCGCGATGCCCATCACGCCCTTGGCGTCGTGCGCGGCGATGATCAGGCTGGCGACCGCGGCGCCGTGGCCGTTCGAGAAGTCCGAGATGCCGCTATATTTGGTGATGTTGCTGGTGCCTTCGCCGGTTACGGTGAAGTCGAGCAGGCCGACGATCGAGCGCTTGCCCTCCCCGATCGTCTTGGTGATGGCGGGCGACCAGTTGATCGTCTGCATCCACCAGTCGGTGTGGTCCATGCCCGAATATTGGTTGAGCTGGTCGTACCAGTCGACGAAGAACATCTGCCGCGTATAGGCATCCACCGAGGTCAGCGAGGCGGGGTTGGTCAGATCGAGTCCCCACTTCGCCAGCATCGGGGCAACGAACCCGGCCTCGAAGGTCTTGCCCGTCTGCGTCTGGACAGCCGTGCCCCATGCGTCCTTCGACTGCCCGATCATGCCGTTGATCTTGGTGACGAGCGTCGACAGGTCGGCGGCCGAGGCAGTACCCGGCAGATTCAGCCAATAGCCCAGCGTATCCTTGCTCGTGGTGACATAGGCATCGGAGAAGGTGCGGATGTTCCCGATCATCGGATCGAGGTCGCCCATCGCGGGCGCTAGGTCGCCCCAGAAGGTGCGGATATTGCCCACATACGGGTCGACGGTGCCGCCGAAGGTGCGGATGTTGCCGATATAGGGGCTCAGATCGCCGCTGAAGGTGCGGATATTACCGACCAGCGGGTCGAGATCACCGGTGAAAGTCCGGATATTGCCCACATAGGGCGTAAGCGTACCGCTCAGCGTCTGCACCGGCTTGTCCGCCGAGACCGGACCAGGGCGGACTATTACCGGCTGCGCGCGCGCGGGCGCTGGGATCGGTGTGGACGGCGCGGGCGCGGTCTGGGCCGCGGCGCCGCCTGCTACCGTGAGGCCGCAGAATCCGGCCGTCGCGAGAAGATACGAGCGGATCAACGTGCGCATTGTCATTGGGAAGCCCCCGTTCAAGCCGGCTCCCTGCCGCCGTCTCGCCGTTATAATTTGGGAGGGTCTTGCGCCGCCAATGCTTACCGAGAACCGAAGAAACGTCGTTTAGCAGCCGTTAAGGTAGAATTTACTGCTTCAAATTCATGCACCTAGTGAGGCATGCCACTGCTCTATGCCCGGACCGGCCAGGCGCTCCAGATGCGCTTCGTCAGTCAGGAATTCGACCAGCTGCGGCAGTGGCAACGGCGGAGAGATGAAATAGCCCTGGAGGAGGTCGCAGCCCATGATCCGGAGGAGCGACAGGCTCATCGCCGTATCCACACCCTCGGCGGTGACCTCCATTTCGAGCGCGTGTGCCAAATCAATGGAGGAGCGGACGAGAAGCGGGTCGCGATTGCTGTTGGTGAGGCCGCTCACGAACATGCGATCGATCTTGAGCTCCTGCGCCGGCAGCTGCTTCAAATAGGCGAGCGACGAAAGGCCGGAGCCGTAATCGTCGATCGCAATGCGAATGCCGGCCCCGGTGAAAGCACGCAGATTAGCGAGCGCTGCGTCAGGATCGCTGATCACCGCGGTTTCGGTAATCTCGAACCCGATCCTGCCCTTCGCCTGGCGGACCAATGAAAGCGCGGCGGCGGCGAAGCCATGGTCGGGAAGGAGTTGCCCCGAGATGTTGACGTATACTTCAACGGCATGCCCGCGCTCGATGAGGCGCTGCTGGTCGTCGATGGCGCGCGTAATCACCCATTCGCTGAGCTCGCGGATCGCCCCGGTTTCCTCCGCGAGCGCGATGAAACGATCGGTCGGCACAAGTCCGCTGCCGGGCCGGATCCACCGGATCAGCGCCTCGACAGAGGTAATTGTGTTTGTTCGCGCGTGAAGCTTGGGCTGATAGTACAGGCTCACTTCGCCCGACGCGAGCGCATGCGGCAGAGCGCGCATAAGCTCCAGATCGGCCAAGCTGTTTTGTGAGAGTATTGCCGGATCCGCAAACCGGATCTTACACCGTTCGGCTTGCGCTGCGCTCAGTGCGGCCGCCGCCTGATCGACAAGCTCGTCACGGATGGAACTCTGGCCCGCGTCCGCAAAGCCGATCGTCACCGTGGGGCTGATGCTGAATGCATCGACAAACAGTCGCGCCTCCAGGGTGTCGACAAGACCCTGCAAGTTCGCTGTTGCCGCCTCAACGCTGGCCGCGTTGAAGGCAAATTCAATCGTGGTGCGACCAATACGTCCGCGCTCGGCACTTTCAATCGTCGCTTCAACTCGATCGGCGAGCATTTCCAGCAATTGATTGGCGAGCCGGTACCCGATGCTTTTCCGAAGCGCTGCAAAGCGTTCCAGCTCAACGATGGCCACGAATGTGGATGGAGCGAATGCGTTGACGTCAACGCATTCGTCACGGAGTTCATCGAAGATCGCCGTGCTCGCGTGAGACCGTTGTTGCGCAGATGATTGCGCGGCAGTGGGCGGGGCATCGGCCGACCCGAGGAAACGGTCGCCGGCCTTCGCGTTGACGGATCTGATATCATGCCATTGATCCTGCCGCGGAGTCGCATCGACTACCTCAGCGATGCGGACCGGCTTCCGGGCGTCGAATGCGGTGCGCCAAGGCGGCGCCGCCCATCGGCGAACCACCGCACGTAGGACCAGGACCGGGAGATTCACCAATGCCATTCGGTCGGAGCTAGCAACCATTTGTGAAGCAAGCGTAACCGCATGCTAAAAGGCCATTTTTCTGGCTGGGTAAACTGCGTTTCTCCATTCGCAAACTCGCGCAGAACCACTCCCTTCGTTCCGAGCAGGATGACCGTCATCTCGCGCTTGGTGCGTCGTGCGGTCACGGCAGGTGTCGTCAGAAGCAGACGGTCGAGGCGACTGGTCTCGATGACTGGAATTGGTCGTTACCGGCCACCCTGGGCATTATTGGCTGCGGCAGCCTATCGCTGATCCAAAGCTGTCAGAAGGCTGATGTCAGCGCCGTATGAGCCAATTCGAGACCGTTGAGGTGGGGCGCGTCGCTAATTTGCTTCGATAAGCTGAGCAGGTGATCGGCCCAATCCTGCAGCATGCGCCTACGTGGTGACAGATACAGCGCGCTATTATACGCGCTGCGGACGTCATCACGATCGACATGGGCAAGCGCCATCTCGATCCAATCAGATCGATAGCGCTCGGCGTCGTTGGCCCAGGTCGATGCGAGCCCGCGGAAGCCGTGGACGGTCTGTCGGCCGCGATAGCCCATGCGGTAGCAGCCGTAGATCATCGTGTTCTGGGAGATGGGCTGACCGAGCTTGTCGCCACCAAAGACATAAAGGCCAGCCGAGTAGGTCCGAACGTCTTCGAACAGCAACACCACCTGCCGCGAAAGCGGCACGACATGCTCTCGCTCCATCTTCATCCGCTCCGCTGGCACGCGCCAAAGCGGCTCCGGCCCGTGGAGGCCTTCAAATTCCTGCCAGCAGGCCAGGCGGGTCTCGTTGGTACGTGCCCAGGTCAGCAGCGTGAATAGCAATGCTGCACGGGTAACCGCACGCCGCCGAGGGTTCTCCTCGCCGTCATAGTCGTCGATTGCCTGCACCAGCGCCGGAAGCTCCTGCAGACCAACCCGTGCCATGTGCCGCACGCGCGGCTTGGGCTTCAACAGGTCGGAAAGATAGGCTGCCGGGTCCTGATCGGCCCAGCCCTGCGGGATGGCGAAGCGATAAATCTGGCTAACATGCTGCTTGATCCGACGGCTGACATCGAGCGCGCCGCGCGCTTCCACGGTTCGTACCATCGCCAGCACGTCGGCGCTGGTGATGGACCGCAGCGGCCTATCGCCGAGCACCGGAAAGGCGTCGCGCTCGAGCCGCGTCATCAGCCGCATGGCATGTCCTTCGTCGAGATTGCCCTCGCGGTTCTCATGCCAAGCTCGCGCCGCCTGCTCGAAGGTCTTGCCGACCGGCGACTTGTTGCTGGCGCCGGGGTCTCTGCCCTGCCCCAGCGCCACCCTGGCCTCGGCGCGGCGCAGCCGCGCCTCTGCAAGGCTGAGGTCGGGATAGCGGCCGAAGGAGAGCAGCTTCTCCTTGCCGTCGAAGCGGTACTTCATCCGCCACAGCTTCGAGCCATTGGGCCGGACAAGCAGGTACAGGCCCTCGCCGTCGGCGAGCTTGTAATCCTTTTGCCGCTTGGTCGCGTAGCGGACTCCGAGTTCCTTGAGCGCCATCTGGGGGTACTCCGCTGAGGGTTGCGGAGATTACCCCAGAAAATACCCCCAAAAGCAAATCGACGTCTTGGCGTTCGGTGGGGTCCAGAGAAGCTTATTGAGATCACGCGACTCGGGGAATAACCCACGGAAAACAGGCACAAAAAACCGCCTCAGGAAGTCCTGAAGCGGTTTGGCATGCGTGGGTTTGGTTGCGGGGGCAGGATTTGACCGCTGCCGAACAAGACATTGGCTAAAGAGCGGGGTGATCGTTCCCCATCGGCTTTAAGGCGATCTACGACGGGCAATATGCCTTAAGCCCGCTAGAGCAATTGCCTGCCATGGTCAGGAACTGCAAATACTCCACGTCCACGCTCGCAAATGAGCCTTTGGCAGAGGTGAATCCGTGGTCGATCGATAGCTCTCGATAATGGTCGGCACAAAGCCGAGGTTCGTTCAGCATGGCCGGAAGCCCAACGACCCAGACGCAGACATTCGCTGACGCTCTGGCGCCTCTCCAGTTCGGACATTGGTCCCGATGGTATTTAGCTGCTGAAACTGGCCGCTCAGGGTACGCGCCCAACAGCAAGCACTTGAACCTGCGCGTGACGTTGCCGCAATGGTTCCTCCGCTTGCGCAGCAGATCCCTGCACCCGTGCATTCCGCCGGAGGCCGGAACATGCTGGTCGGTAGCCGCAGCCGCGCGCGTTGTGCGCCCTAATCATCAGCCATTGCAGCCTGCGCGCGTTTGATCGCGCATCGCGCTACAGGCCCAGCCAATTCCGGCTGCTTCCGCGGCCATAGGCGTGCCGCGCGGGAACTTCGAGGATCAAGCTCGTGCCGATGCCGGTCCCGGCTTTTATCTCCAGGGAGCCGCCCGCATAGGCTGCCCTCTCCTTCATTCCCCTCAGACCGAAATGACCCTGGCGGCCGCCGTTTGCGAGGACCTGGGCGGGCACGCCTACACCGTCATCCGCGATCCGCACGACAAGTCGATCCACCAGATATTCGACGTCCGCCGTGATGGTGGACGCCCCCGCGTGGCGGACCGCATTCGCCAGCGCCTCTGCTGCGATCTTTGCCGCCTCTTCGGCGACAATGCGTTCGAGAATACGCTCCTCGCCGCTCATCTTCACGATGATTTCGCTGGTCGTAGACCGCCGCAGCTTCTCGGCGAACGCCTCGATCGCGCTATGCAACGCCACGATCCGCGCGCTCCGCAACCCGGCCACCTGCTCGCGACTCTCGGTCAGGTCCGCTTCCGCTTCGTCCAGCGTGTCGCTGATCACTTGTCGGGTACCGTCGTCCAGCCCGGGATGCAGCGAGAGACCATGAAACCGCATGAGCATGCCCTGGACCGATTGCAGCAGCGTGTCGTGCAGATCGCGGGCGATCCGCTCCCGTTCGGAGGCCTGCACCTGCATTCGATCCCGTATCCGGTCCGTCAGGTAGCTCAGCCTCCAGCGAAACGCGAGCACCACGAGGATGACGATCGCTAGCGCACATGCCAGATAGAATAAGCGGGATTGCAGGAAGGTCGGCGGCACCACGAAGGTCAGTTCCGCGCCTTGCCGGTTCCAGACCCCGTCATTGTTGGCCGCCAGCACACGGAAACGGTATGTGCCAGGCGCAAGGAACGTATAGGTGGAGCTCCGTGATGCGCCTCCCTCCGCCCAGTCCTTGTCCACCCCGACAAGCCTGTAGCGGAATTTGACCTTGGCCGGATCCGCAAAGCTGAGGCCGGCATACTCCACAGTTATCCGCTGCGATCCCGCCGGCAGCTGCAGGCCGTGCATCGCTTCGAACGAATGACCATCGGCAAGGACCCGCAGGATCTTCACCGGCGGCGGCACGCGATTGGCCGCCGGCACCCGCGGATCGAACATCGCGACGCCGCCCGACGTCGTCACCCAGATCCGGCCGGCCGCATCCGCCTCCAGACTGGACCGGTTCCAGTAGACGGGCGCCCCTGGCACACCGTCCGACATCCCATAGGTCTTGATGTCGAGCTCGGCATTGCCGGTGTCGAACGCACGCTGCAGGGCCGCTGTCGCAACACGGGTGACACCGGCGAGAGAATGAATCCACGTTTCGCCCGATGGGGTCTGTGCAATCCCGGATACGCCGGAAAGAAAGGGGAACCGCTCGCCGGTTAGCATCTGAAACCGACGACCGTCATACCGAACCAGGCCTTTGTCGCCGCCGATGAAAACATAGTCCTGCGTTGAATAAATGACTTCGGCGAAGCCGACTGACATTTTCTCCTTCGGCCAGAACCTCTCAAGGTTCTGGCCGTCCGAACGATAGACGCTGCCCCGGTTCACGTAGAACAAGACGCGACCGCGTGCATCTGCCTGCAGCGTGGCAACGTCGCCCATATATTCGTCCCGTCCACGCGGCACGGGCTGGGCATTGGCGTTGGTCAATATCTTGACCATTTCACGGTCGTTCACCCACAGCCTTCCCAAACTGTCCTCGACACAATTCGTCCATACCAATTGCGCGAATGCGTGGGTGCCGGCCAGTGAGAGCGACCGCTGCGTTTTGCCTCCGTATAGGCGTACGCCTCCCCGCTTCTCCGGCAGCCAGACGCCTCCATCTCGACCTCCACATGGCCCGTAATTAAGCGGAACACGGATTGGCTGTTTTCGCGGAACGCCGCTCTGATCGACTCTATAGAGATCATGTCTCTGCCGAATCCAAACACTCCCGCGACCATCTCGAATAGCTAAATCATCGAACAGAACGGGCTCGTTTCTCTTCAACGCGGCCGGTTGCTCGAAAGCTGTTCGCCTGTACTAATGAAGACCGTCGCTGACTCCAAACCACACATTGTTTTCGCGATCGACCAGCGTCGGATTCCCCATATCGCCGGCGAAGCGGCCGATGAATGTTTGCATTCCGAGGTGCCACGCCCATGTCCCTCGCATCTTGTCCAGACGGCGCTCGAAACGTTTCGAAATGCCGGCGTTATCGACCAGCCATACTCCGTTCTCGCGATCGATGACCAATGCAGCCATGTTCTTCATCGGCAGGTCTGCCGGGGATTCAAACGTAACGCGACCGCTTTGGCGCACGAAAACCTGCCGAAGCTGGTTCGCTGACCAAAGCCAGATCCGGCGGTCCGAGCCCTGTACTAATTGGGCATCGACAGATACCGACGCAATTACCTTCGATTTCGCATGGTTCGTCGATTTAATCCGAAACGCACCATTCGCCAAAAAAACGAGAGCACCCGAATTGCTAGTGGCGCACCCGCTGTAATCATAAAGCGTGATGGGTTCTGAAGTTTCTCTGCTCCAGACCTGCTTCTCCAGAGTCGTGAAGCTAAGCCCCTTGATCGAATATTGAACACTCCAGATAATTCCATTGCCGCTTTCTGCGAGGCAGAACGGCCTCCCCTCCATCGCGCGTAGCGGACGCGCCCGGCCGGCATGAACTATGGAGAGCCCGCCCCAGAGGTGGCCCGCAAGCAAGTCGCCATTCGCCGAAGGAAGCAGCGTCGTTACGGCATCGGACCAAGCCAGACTTGGCCCCGCAATTTCAAGATGGCTGATCGAAGCGCCGTCATAGCGAAACAAGCCGCCGACAGCCGCTATCCAAATGAAGCCATCGCGTGTTTTGCGCGAGCGCATCGATCGATTGCGGCGCGGTTTGTGCGGGGGAAACGGTCTGTTCTCGCCATCCGCCAAAACGCTCGTGCGGTTGCTGCGCAGACGCCCCTCTGCCCAACGCAAGCAGCAACAGGCACAGAACCGTCAAAGACAGGCGGATCCCCAGGAAGTTTCGCAACGTTAACCTTCCTTCCGGGATTTCCCTTGCGGCCGCGCTGCCGCCGGGCTGTCGCAACCCTGGGTCTGCCCGCACAAGCTACTCCAACTTGCCGCTGGAAATCCATGCGTCTAACGGCCTGCGTCGTCGCGATTCCTGTGGCCGGGTCGGCTAGGGGGTACCCATCGAGGAAGAACCGCGTTCGCGAGCCGAAATGCCAAGGTTGACCGCAAGCTGCTGGCGGCCAAAGCCTGCGATGCGCGCTTTACCTGCTTACGTTACTGGCCGCCTTCTCCGGCACCAGCAGGATGGTTCCGTTTCCATTCCATGGCACGGCGGATCCGCCTCGCGATACTGGGATGGTCGTAGAAGAGCGTTTCCTCAAGGACGCCCGGCGAACTGGCGCGGAAATCGACCGTTCGGATGAGCGCCTTGGCCATGCCGTCCGGTTCGTTCGCAAGCTGCAGGCCATAGGCATCCGCATCCACCTCCACCCATCGTTCCGCAGACACGATGATCGGCGTCGTCAGCAGCGTGAAGGTGATGAACACCAGATGCGCGAGCGGTATCGCGGCGGGATTCTGGACCAGGGGTGACTGACGATCCCGGCTCCGCGGCACGGCCCCCAGCATGCGGTCGACAAGCCACAATCCGGCCCCCGCCAACACCGCGACGACCGCGGCCAGGATCAGCAGGTGATTGTGCTTATAGTGCCCGATCTCGTGCGCGACGACGGCGCGGATCTCGCTTTGGTC
>NZ_FORV01000009.1 GCF_900114095.1 Sphingomonas sp. NFR04
CCATCAGGAGAGCGCGGTCGTGATTCGCGAATTTGGCAAAAGGGCTGTGTCGCGCGTCGACATGCATGCGATCGTCCAAGATACGAACCGGCGCGCCTCAACTTCGCTGCGATGGCCGTGCAACGCCCGAAGTCCGGCGCCAGCGGCTTCGATGCGCCGCGAACGGACACCCGGCAGCGGCTGATTCCACGGCATCCATGGCTGCGCGGCCAAGCGTGGCTGGCAGAAACAGGCGCGGCGATACGCGTGCCCGCCCCCCTTCCGACCGGCTGCCCACCCATCGAGCGCGACACCGGCAACGATAAAATCACAGGAGAGATGCATGCACCGTAAGGTTCTGTCCGCCTTGCTCGCCTCGGCAGCGGCCGCCGTCTCGGGCGTGGCCATGGCCCAATCCTTGACGCTCACGCCGGCGGATACGCTCGAGAGGCAGGGCCTGACGGTCATCGCCGACCAGAACCAGTTCAGCCCGATCTTCTTCGACGAGAAGAATGCCGGCATCCAGATCGTGCTGCACGGCAACCGCATCGCTACCGATGGCGCGGTGCGCCTCGACAAGACGCCCGAACAATGGGCCCCCGTCCCCGCCTTTGTCAGCCGCACCCGCGGCACGGAGCCCAACCAGCTGGTGGTCCGTTCCACCTACAAGGACGTGAAGCTCGACTATACGGTGAAGGTCACCGCCGAGGGCGACGGCTTCCGCATCGCCGTCGATCTCGATCGCCCGCTGCCCGCAGCGCTGGTGGGCAAGGCCGGCTTCAACCTCGATTTCCTGCCGAGCGCCTATTTCGGCAAGACCTATCTGATGGACGCCGCCCCCGGGCTGTTCCCGCGCCACCCGACCGGCCCGATGGCCAAGGACGGCTCGGGAGACCCGCTGCCGCTGACGTCGGGCGGGAAATCGGTCACGCTGGCCCCCGAAGACCCGATGACCCGCGTCACCATCACCTCCGATCAGGGCCCGCTGACACTCTATGATGCCCGTGCGCGCGCGCAGAATGGCTGGTTCGTCGTCCGATCGATGATCGCCGAGGGCGCGAAGGAGAATGCCATCGTCTGGCATGTCCGGCCCAATGTCATCAAGGATTGGGTGCGCGCGCCGGTCGTCTCGTTCAACCAGGCGGGCTATACGCCCAACCGGCCCAAGGTAGCGCTGATCGAGCTGGATCCGCACTTCAAGGCACCGGCCGAGGCCGAGCTGGTGCGGCTCACCGCCGATGGCCGCGAAGAGCCGGTGCTGCGCGCGCGCACGCTGCCGCGCGGACACTGGACCCGCTACGACTATGCGGCGTTCGACTTCTCTAGCGTCCGCACGCCCGGCATCTACGCCATCCGCTATGCGGGCGTCACGACCAACCCGTTCCGCATCGCGCCCGATGCCTATGCGCGCATCTGGCAGACCTCGCTCGACACGTTCCTCGCCGAGCAGATGGATCATGTCGGCATCCGCGAGCAATATCGCGTCTGGTCGGCGCCCTCGCATCTCGACGACGCACGCCAGGCACCGCCCAACATCACGCATTTCGACGGCTACAAGATGGGCGCCAACCTGGATTCGCCCTTCAAGGCCGGCGAGCATATCCCCGGCCTCGCCGTGGGCGGCTTCCAGGACGCCGGGGACTATGACATCCAAACCCCCGAAAACGCGATGGTGGTGCGCGACCTGGTCTGGGCCCGCGAGCTGTTCGGTCTCGACTGGGACGAAACCAGTGTCGACGAAGCGGCGCGCGCGGTCGAGATCCGCAAGCCCGACGGCGTCGAGGACTCGCTGCAGCAGATCCGCCACGGCGCGCTGCAGCTGCTCGCGCAGTACAAGGTGTTCGGGCACGCGATCGTCGGGATCGTCGACCCGACGCTGCGCCAATATGCGCATCTCGGCGACGCCGGCTCGCAGACCGACGGGCTGACCTATGATCCGTCGCTCAAGCCCGCCGAGCGCAAGAACGGCGCCTCGGGCGCGCAGGACGACCGCTGGGCGTTCACCACCGACCTTCCGGCCAACAACCTGATGGTCGCGGCGGGGCTCGCCGGTGCGAGCCGCGCGCTTGCCCAGAGCGATCCGGCGATGGCAGCCGAAGCGCTCCACGCCGCCGAGGCACTCTGGGCCAAGCAGCAGCAGGGCGTCATCAAGGCCGGCGACGGCCGCGACGACTCGACTTCGCCGCGCTCTGCGCAGCGCCAACGTCACCGCCACGGTCGAGCTGCTGATCACCAGCAAGGGCGGCAAGGCCTATGCGGACCGTCTGCGCGCGCTGCTGCCGGTAATACGTGACAATTTCGAATGGACTGCAGCACCGGCGGTGCGCGCGATCCCCTTCATGGATGCCGCCTATCGTGCGCAGCTCGTGCCGCTGGTCCGCGCGATGAAGGCGAAGGTGGACCGCGACCAGGCGAACAATCCGTTCGGCGTGCCGATCGCCACCGGGACCTGGGCGGGTTCCAACCAGGTGGTGGCCTTCGGCTCGACGATGTACCTGCTGCACCAGGCCTTTCCGGAACTGATCGGCACCAGCTACACGCTCGACGCGATAGACTATGTGCTGGGGCGGCATCCCGCCAACAACCTGTCGCTGGTCTCGACCGTGGGCACCGCGTCGAAGCTGATCGGCTATGGGCATAATCGCGCCGATTACAGCTTCATCCCCGGCGGCCTCGTGCCCGGCGTGCTGATCGTCAAACCCGATTTCCCGGAAGCGAAGACCGACTGGCCGTTCCTGTGGTTCGAGAACGAATACACCGTCAGCACCACCACCGCCTACATCCTCGCCGCCCGCGCCGCGATAGCTGCATCGGAGGAGGCGAAATAGCGCGGTGCATGCGTGTGCTTTTCGGCCTCCGGCATTCCGACCATACTGCCGGGATGGCGGTCTTTTCGGACGGAGTAGCCGGTCTCAGGAACCAACGCGCTCCGAAACCGATCAGACAGCGCGATCTGGCTGCGGTGGAGAAGGAGGATGCGACCGGTGATCGGAACCGCCGGCTGGGCCATCCCGGCGGCGGATCGGCCCGCCTTCCCGGCCGAGGGCAGCATATTGCAGCGCTACGCGGCCCGGCTGGGCGGGGTGGAAGTGAACTCCTCCTTCTACCGCCCCCATCGGCGCTCGACCTGGCAACGCTGGGCGGAGGGCGTGCCCGATGGCTTCCGCTTTGCCGCGAAGATTCCGAAGGTGATCAGCCATGACCGGCGGCTGGTGGAGGTAGACACGGCGCTTGGCCAGTTCGTCGAGGAAGTTGGCGGCCTGGGCGACAAGCTCGCGATCCTGCTCCTCCAGTTGCCGCCCAGCTTCGCGTTCGACGCGGCGTTGCTCTCCGCATTCGTCATCCGCCTGTCTGCGCAAATCGCCGTCCCGATCGCCTGCGAGCCTCGGCATGCCAGCTGGTTCACCGCGGAAGCCGATGCGCTGCTCGCCAGCCTCCGCGTCGCCCGCGTCGCCGCCGACCCGGCACGCGTGCCAGAAGCAGCGTCGCCGGGCGGGTGGCGCGGGCTTTCCTATTGGCGCTTGCACGGCTCGCCGGTGATGTATCGGTCGGCATATGGCGATGCCCGCCTGCAAGCGATAGCGGCGGCAATAGCGGCAGATGCCACGCCCGGCCGAGCTGCATGGTGCGTGTTCGACAACACGGCCTCCTCGGCGGCGATGGGCGATGCGCTGCAGCTGTCGCATTTCCTCTCCGCGCGGCCTGCGCTTTCGCGGCCCTGAACCCGGCCCGCCGCCGCGCGTTCGTCCCGCGAACCAGCGCGCAAGGGAGCACCATGGCCGCGTCCGACCTGTCCCCCATGGAGGCCAAGCTGGTCGCCGCGCTGCCCGAGGAAGCCGGCTGGCAGTTCGAGCCCAAATGGGACGGCTTCCGCGCGCTTGTGTTCCGCCGGGGCGACACGATCGAGATCCGCTCGAAATCGGGAAAACCGCTCGACCGCTATTTCCCGGAGATCGTCGCGATGATTGCGGCAGTCGATTGCCCGGAGTTCGTTCTCGACGGCGAGCTGATCCTGCCGGTCGGCGACGTGCTCTCGTTCGATGCGCTCCAGGCCCGCCTCCACCCGGCGCCGAGCCGAATTCAGCGCCTGTCGAAGGAAACGCCGGCGCAACTGATGCTGTTCGATTGCCTCGCCGTCGGTGGCCAGGCGCTTCTCGACACGCCGCTGCGCGAGCGACGCGCTGCGCTGGAAGCGTTCCACCGCGCCCATGGCGGACCATCCCTCTTGCTGTCGTACCGGACGCAGGATCTGGCCGTTGCCCAAGTCTGGCTCGCGCAAGGTGGCGGGGCGCTCGACGGCGTCGTCGCCAAGCAGCTGGACGAACCCTATCGTCCCGGCGAACGCGCGATGCTCAAGGTGAAGCAGCACCGCACTGCCGATTGCGTCGTCGGCGGCTTCCGTCGCACCAGGGAAGGCGATGGCATCGCATCGCTGTTGCTCGGGCTCTACGACGATGCGGGTTTGCTCCACCATGTCGGCTTCACCTCGGGCATCGCTGCGGCCGAGCGCCCGATGTTGCTGCAGAAGCTGGAACCGCTGATCGAGGCGCCCGGCTTCACCGGCAAGGCACCGGGCGGTCCCAGCCGCTGGAACAACGGCGCCGAAAGCGCGTGGGCGCCGCTGCGCCCGGAGCTGGTGCTGGAAGTGCTCTACGACCAGGTCACCGGCGATCGCTTCCGCCATGGCACCAAGCTGCTGCGCTGGCGCCCCGACAAGGCGCCCGCGCAATGCCGGATGGAGCAGCTGGTCCACGAGGTCCGCCCCGCAGAGCTTTCGACGCTCACGCGCGTAGCGGAATTCGACGCTCACGCGCGTAGCGGAATGAGTCTACGCGGAACTGATTTGGGTGGTCCAAGCGGCCCTGAGCCTCCGGGACCGGTGGAACCGGCGATCAAACCAGCGCAATCCCAGCCCATTCTCGCAAAAACGGCGCCAAAGGCCTCACTCCCACTCGAACATCAATAGCTCGATTTCTCCTTGTTGCCCCAATGCTCCTCAACCACTCTGTTACAACTTACCCGGCGACCGACCTATGAACGCGCTGGGCTTCTTCTCCCCTTTCCTCACATCGTCAGGCCGACGAACGTGGCGCCGGTGGGGGCCTTGTCCTTTGCCTCTCGAACGCTTCGTTGATCCGATCGAGCGGAAAACGATGGTTGATCAGCTTCTGCGTCTGCAGCTTGCCGCGCGCGAGCAGCTCGATCACTTCGGCCTGTTCGGCATAGAGATCCTGGAAGGCGAAGCTGGCGCTGGGAATGAGCGCGATCTTCGACATCTGGATGCGGTGCCATTCGAGGAGAATGGCCGTTTCCCCTTCGTCGAAGCCGCCGACGATGACGACCTTCCCGCCCCGCCGCCCATCCGCGTCGCGAGCGGCAGCGTCTGCGGCATGGTCTCCCCGCCCGAGCACTCGAATACGATATCGGCACCACGCCCGTCGGTCATCGCCAAGATCGCCGCTTCGGGCGCGCCATCCTCGAATGGGACCACCAGATCGGCGCTCAGTTCGTGCGCCAGCGCGCGGGCGTGGGGTACGGGGTCAATCGACAAGACGGACACGCGTGACCTCGGGGCCGACCTCGACCACCTCGACGGCGAGTTCATGGCCCACGATGCAGCAGCGGAGATGCTGGTCGGGTTTCTCCCGGTGCCGAAGATCCGTGCCGCAGATGCCCGCCATGCGGACGCGCGCCTTGACCCAGTCAGCGGCGGGCATCGCGGGTTCTTCCACCTCTTCAATCGTGAAGCGTCCTTCGGCGGTCTTCAGCGCGGCTTTCATGGTGCGTTCACCGAGTGACCGGGCTGGAGATGGAGGCCCTGACCGCCGATCGGCAGCGTGCCGTCGGCGACGCGGCGGACAAGGTCGGCGGCATCGCGAAGGCCGTGTTCCCAGCGCTGGCGCACCGAGGCAGGCGAGAAGTCCATCGCCTTGCCCGCCACCTCCTGCTGCTGATCGGCATAGAGCAGTTGCGCCAGCGTCACCGAGCAGCCGCGATAGGCAGCGTCGGTCGCATATTGCGCCTGCCAGCGTGCGATCGTGCGGCGCGTCTGGCTAGCAAAGGTAAGGTCTTGCGCGCGCGCCGCCATTTCTCCCAGCGTGTCTGGGCGGCCGCCGCGCATCGGCAGCAGGTCGACGGCGATGCAGAGCGTCGGTCGATCTGAGGGCGTCGAAAGCACCGGATCGAGCGGCAGGTTGGCGGAAAGGCCACCATCCACATAGAGCCGATCGTCGACCGCCACCGCGGGAAACGCCGGTGGCAACGCGGCGCTGGCACGGACATGCTCGGCACCGATCAGGCGATCCTTCGTGTCAAAGGCTGTTTCCGCGCCGCTCTCCAGGTCAACCGCGACGGCCGTGTAGCGCGTCGCGCCGCCGTTCAACCGCGCGAAGTCGATGGAGGACTCCAGCGTCGTCGCCAGCGGGCCGGTATCGTACAGCGCCGGCGTGGGCGCGGCGAGCAGTGCGGTGCCCAGCGGTCCGAAAAGACCGGGTCGACCGCCCAGCAGGGTGGCACTCGTCTCTATGGTCCTGCGCCACGTCTCGGGCCAAGCCTGCCACCAGTCGAGACCGTCCGTTCGCCAGAAAGCCGCCAGCTTCGCCAGCGCAATGTCCGGCGCGTTCCCGGCGAGAATCGCGCCGTTGATCGCCCCGGCGGAAGTGCCGACGATCCAGTCCGGCGCGATGCCGCCCTCGTGCAGCGCCTGGCAGACGCCCGCCTGGTAGGCGCCCAGCGCGTTGCCGCCGGCCAGCACCAGCACGACCTTGGTGTCGCCAAGGTCGATCAAAGCGGCTGCCCTGCCTGGCAGCGCTCCAGTTCCACCGCATCGTGCGCGCAGGCGATCGAGACTTCGTCGCGCCGTTCGACCGACAGCCGACGTAGCCGCGCCTGGTTCTGCATGCGGCTGTCGGCATCGACCTCCATCAGCCGCTGATAGGCGCGCAGGCCGGGTGTGCAGCGCCGCCGCGCTTCGCGCATCTCGCCGCGGTAGAAATAGGCGTCGCCCGCATGGAGCAGCCAGCGGCCATCGTCGCGGCGGACGGCCACGCCGGCATGGCCCCAGGTGTGGCCGGGCAGCGGCACGAGCAGGATCTCGGGCGGCAGTCCCTCCAGGTCGCGCACCGCATCGAAGCCGAACCAGCGCTCGCCCCGCGCACCATAGCCGCGCCATTGCTGGACGCCCGCGAGCTGCGGCAGCCGCCAGCGGTTGCGCGCGACCACGCCTGCGTGCGGGCCGGTGGCGTCGTCATATTCGCGCTGCATCACATGGACGACGGCATTGGGGAAATCCTCCAGGCCGCCGGCGTGATCGAAATCCAGATGGGTGACGACGATGTGGCGCACATCGTCCGCGCGAAAGCCCAGCGCCTCGATCTGCCGGATCGCGGTCTCGGCCTCATGCAAGCGGATGTTGAGCATCGTCCGCCAGGCGCGGGTGATGCGCGGAGCTCCCGGCCCGTGCGGATGCGCGACGTCGCGCAAGCCGTAGCCGGTATCGACCAGCACGAGACCGTGCGCGTCGGTCTCGATCAGCAGGCAGTGACAGACCAGCCGGCCAAGCGGTGCCATCGAACGGCCGTCGAACAGCGCGCCGCCCAGCGGGCAATCGGTGCCGCAGTTGAGATGGTGGATCTGCATCGTTGCTCCTCGGGACTTGGCTGCACGGTGTGACCCCTCAACCTCCGAACCAGGGACATCGCCCCTCCCGCACTTCGCAATTAGCGCAACTTTCTCTGTAACTTATGTTGCGTACCGGGCTTCACGGAGGGCACCCGGCCATGCGCCGTACGTTGGCGCGTGATGATCAGCCTGCAGCCGCAACGCGAAGTGTCGTCTGAGGAACGCGAGCGCGGACTGCGTCTGCTCGTCACCGAGGCGATCTTCTCGGGCGGCACCGCGGCGCTGACCACCGGCGTGATCCTCACCGCCTTCGCCCTGCACCTCGGCGCCTCCAATGCGATGGTCGGCATCCTGGCGAGCGCACCCTTCCTCGCGCAGCTGCTCCAGTTGCCCGCGATCGGTCTGGTCGAGCGGCTGCGGGCGCGGAAGCGGATCGCGGTGTTCACCAGCCTGATCGGGCGGCTGATGCTGGCGATCATGGCGGTGCTCGCCTTCTTCAGCGGGACGCTGCCGCTACTCGCCTTTCTCGCCGCGCAACTGGTGCTGTGCGGGTTGGGCGCGATCGGCTCGTGCGCGTGGAACGCCTGGATGCGCGACCTCGCGCCTGAGGAACGGCTCGGCACCGTCTTCGCCAAGCGGACGGTGTGGCTGACCGCGATCAGCCTGCTGCTGGGGCTTGCGGCGGCGCTCGCCCTGGACTGGACGCGGCCCGGGTCGTTCGACCGCGATCTCGTCTTCGCCGGCATGTTCGCGGCCGGGTGCATCACCGGCCTGATCAGCGCCCGAGTCGTCGCCGGCATGCCCGAGCCGCTGATGCCGCCCGCGGAGGGCCCGGTCGACCTGATCGCGCTGCTTCGCCGGCCCCTGCGCGATGGCAATTTCCGGCGGCTGCTCGTGTTCGTCGCCAGCTGGCAGTTCGCGGTCAACTTTGCGACGCCCTTCTTTACCGTCTTCATCGTCCGCCAGCTGCACTTCAACATCAGCTTCGTGATGGTGCTGAGCGTGGCGAGCCAGATCGCCAACATCCTGGCGCTGCGCCTCTGGGGCACGCTGAGCGACCGCTTCGCCAACAAATCGGTGCTGGCCGTATGCGCGCCGGCCTACATCCTCGCGATCGTCGCGATGGCGGGCGCCTCGCAGTTCGCGGATCGCGACGTGGTGAAGCTGTGGCTGGTGGGCCTGCACCTGTTGATGGGCGCGACGATTGCCGGGGTGACGCTGGCCAACACCAACATCGCGCTCAAGCTGTCGCCCAAGGGCGCCGCCACCGCCTATGTCGCGACCAACGCGATGGTGACCGCCGCGGCCGCTGGCCTTGCGCCGATCCTGGGCGGGCTGCTCGCCGACTTCTTCGCAGCACGTCAGTTCGAGCTGCTGGCGCGCTGGAGCAGCCCGCACGGCGTGGTTGCCCTGCCTTTCGTGCTGACGCGCTGGGACTTCTACTTCCTGATCGCGGGGCTGATCGGCATCTATGCGATCCACCGCCTGTCGCTGGTCGAGGAGCATGGCGAGATCGAGCGGCGCGAGATGGTCGGGCAGCTGCTCCACGAGACGCGTCGCTCGATCCGCAACATCTCCAGCGTCGCGGGGCTGCGCTCGGCGACCGACCTGCCCGCCGCGCTGCTGCGCGACGCCCGCACGCGGGCACGGCAGCGGCGCGCGGGGCGGCCTAGGCTCTAGCTGGTCTTCTGGACCAGCGGCTCGATCCGCAGATTGACCACGTCGCTCGCCGCCCCGCGGGTGAGGACGAAACGGATTGCCTCGGCGATCTCCTCGGCATGCAGCATCTCGGCCTGCGCAACCGCCTCTGCCTTCTCCGCGTCGCTGCATTGCTGCATGTCGGTGTCGACCGAACCCGGCTGGATCACGCTGACCTTGATGTTCTTCGCCGCCACTTCCTTGCGCAGCGTCTCGGCAAAGGCCTGGATGCCGGCCTTGGTCGCGGCATAGACGCTCTCGCCCTCGGCCTTGATCTCGGTGCTGATCGAACCGACGAACAGCAGATGGCCGCCGCCCTGCTTCTCCATGCGCCGGATGGCCGCCCGGGCGCAGGCCAGCGTGCCCGTCAGATTGGTATCGATGACATAGCGCCAGTCGGCATCCTCCATCTCGTGGATGGGCTGCGCGCCCAGCGCCGCGCAAGTCACGAGCATATCGACGCCGCCCAGTTCCGCATCGGCGGTCGCGAAGACGCTGTCGACGCCGTCCTTCGTCGCGGCATCGGCGACGATCCCTATGGCTTTCTCGTGCGTCGCGGTCAGCGCAATCGCCTCGTCGAGCGGATCCTGGTGCCGCCCGAAGGTGAGGACGCGCGCCCCCTCCTCCGCCAGCAGCGCGAGGGTTGCCCGGCCGATCCCGGTGGTGCCGCCGGTCAGGACGATTCGTTTGCCGGCAAGCGATGTCGTTTCAAGTGCCATGATCATTCCCAGGTGAGGATCAGCCGGCCGTTCGCCGGCACGACATAATCGATGCGATCATCGGCGGTGCCGTTCGGGCGGATCGCGTCGCCGCCAGCGGTGGTGAGGCTGCTCTTGGGCAGCTTGCGCCGCTTGAGCCGCACCAGCCGCACATTGGCGGTGGCGGTTTCGCCTGCGTCGAGCTGGATGGTCAGCGCCTGGTCGCCGGTGCGCTCCACGGTGCGGACCAGCGAGTCGCAGAACAGCAGGAACGGCGCTCCGTCGATGCGGTGAAAGGCACGCGAGGCGAAGATGAAAGCAGCACCCGCGCCGTACACCTCCTGCCCCACCTGCCCCGCCTGCTGCCCGTCCGGATAGAGGTCTTCCAGCGGGAAGGAGAGCGTGGGATCGATGTGCCCGTTCGCTTCGCGCTGTTTCTCGGCGATCGCCTCCTTCGGCAACGCGTCGGGATAATAATACCAGGCGCGCGAGAGCACATATTTGCAATATTCGCCGATCAGCATGCGCGCTTCGGGATCGAGTTCCGGCCCGCCATCGTCGAGATAATGGCCAAAAGCGACATAGCTGTCGAAGCACTCGTACATCGCCATGTAGGGCGCATCCTGCAGGCAGGTGACCGCGAGGAACGTCTCGTACGCCGCCGCATGGCCGATCTGGCTGTCCCAGATCACCGCATTGTGCAGGAAGCTGGCGAGATAGACGTAGCTCTGCTCCAGATAGACGTCACGGTTGGTGACCCGCCACAGCCGCATGCAGGCGGCCGCACCCCAGGCGGTGAGATTGGCCTGGTAATTGATGTCGAACCGCAGCCCTATCGCCGCATCGATCGCCGCCCGCGCCTCATCGAGATAGCGTTTGTCATCGGTGAGCTCGAATGCCTGCAGCATCACCCAGGCATAGACACCCCCGACATCGGTTTGCCCGCGGCCGTCGGCCGGCGCCTCGGCGGTGATCACGCTGAAGTCGGTGACGTTGTACTGGATCGGCCAGCGATAGTCGAAATGCCGGGCGGCGCGGATGCCGTATTCGAGCGAGGCGAGGAACAGCTCGCGTGCCGCCGCATCGCCGTCGAGCGCAAGGTGGCCGAGGTTCAGCAGCGGATGATAGAGATACCAGCTGTCGACCGCATCGGCATCCTTGTCTTTGCCGACATTGGGCAGGTAGCGCCGCAGCGTCTGGAGCTCGGGATCGTAGAATTTCCGCAGCCCGGCTTTCAGTTCCGACTCGAGCGGGTCCGGCTCGCCGCGCCAGGTGCCCCAGTCATGCAACGCGGCGATCACCGACATCTGCACCATGATGTCGGGATATTCGGCTGCGGTGTAGGGGTGGACATAGCGGTGCCCGTAGTGTCGGACGGTCGCCTCCGGCGCCTCCGCCAAGTCCCGCAGCGAGCGTTCCGCCCGAGCGACCCAGTCGCGATACGCCACCGGCGGCAGTTCGAGCATGCGATAGGCGGTGCCCAGCATCTGGAGGAACTGCCGGGCGGATTCGCGCTCGTGCGGCGGTGCTTCGTGGCGGAACACCAGGATCGCATCCGACAGCGTGACCGTCTCGCCGGCGGCCAGCGCCACCTCGGCGGGGTCCGCATTCTCCGGCGGCACCGGCAGCTTGTAGCCGAGCTCGGGCCAGGCACCGCCGACCGCCTCGCGCGGCTTGGTGCCGGTCGCGCGGAAATAGGCGTTCGAGGCGGTCAGGTTCTGGACGTAGAGGACATTGCCGAAGGCCGGTTCGTCGATGCGGAAATAGAGCAGCCCGGTGTTGATCCCGCGCTGCGACGCCTCGACGGTGCCTTCCGCCCGCAGCGGGTCGTCGCGACCACCCAGCGGATAGAGATCGCGGGGCACGAACGGGAGCACCATCGCCATGGCCGGGGTGAAGCGAGTGACGATCCGGACCTGCTCCAGCGCGTCCTGCGCGGCGACGAACGACAGGACATGCTCGCCCAGCCGGCTGGTCACGCGCAGCCGGGCCACCTCGTCGGGCGCCTTGCGCGCGACTGCGATCTCGAAGGGTGCCGGGACGAACGCCGCCCGAACTGCCAGCCCGCCCCTGCCGTCGCGGCGGATCACCGCGAAGACGGAGTCGGCGGTTGCCAGAATCTCCACATCGAGATCCCCGATCTCGAAGCTTGCAACGGGCGCTTCGGCCTCGCGCAGTGCATCGCGCAAGGTGAGCAGGTACGGACTGGCCGGTTTTGCCTCGAGGATTGCCGTGTTCGGCATGCGCCTCTCCGATAAATGAAAGGATCTTGGGCAAAGATCGAAGGCGCCGCTGGTTCCGGCGATCGGCGGCGCTTCTAACCCAGGCTAGGATGTTTTGGGCGCCGGACGCTTCTCACGCTTCAGCAACCAACCCAGGCCGCAAACCGATCACACGCCGTTGAGAAGGGGATGCGCTGCTGCTTTCTCGCCGCCTCTGCAGCCTTGTCGTCCTGAACCCCGTCAACCGCCGGGCGTTCGCCCTGCATGCCAGCGCAAGGAACCTCATGGACACGTCCGACCTGTCCCCGATGGAGGCCAAGCTGGCGCCCGCGCAGTGCCGGATGGAGCAGCTGATCCACGAGGTCCGGCCCGCCGAACTGTCGACGCTCGCACGCGCCGCCGAATGACTCTACCCGAAACTAATTTGTGTGATTGAAGCAGCCTTTGGCCTCCGCGACCAAGGACGCGTGAATCGTTTCCGTCGCGCGCTCCTCACCGGTCTGATCGTCTTGCCTGCAACGGGTTGCAGCGCGGAGAGCCGTTCCGCCGGCCCAGACCTGCCGCAGACGGCCCCGACGGGCGCGCAGGATCCGCGCGCGGCAGCCTATGAGCGCAACCTCTATCAGGTCGCACAAGGGGGTCGCTATTTCACCTGGTATGGCTGCAGCGGCTGTCATGGCGGCAATGCCCAGGGCGCGCGCAACCTCGGCGACCGGGCATGGGTGCACGGCGGTGACCTCGACCAGGTCTATGGCTTCATCGCCAGTCAGCATCCCGGCACGCCGGCCGGGTACGGGTCGCGCATCCCTACCGAGCAGCTCTGGCAGATCACAGCCTATGTCCGGAACCTGCCGCGACTGACGCCGGAGAAACGTCGCCGCCAGGACGCCGACCAGGTCGGCGAGCCCCAGGGCAGCAACTGGACGGGGCCGGTGCAGTGAACGGGCTGCAATCGGCACTGGCACCGGCGGGGGAACAGGCGGCGGGTATCCATGGCCTGTTCTGGCTGATGATGCTCGTCTGCGGCGCGATGTACCTGCTGGTACTCGCCGGCGTCGCCTGGACTGTGTGGCGCGCGCTTCGCGGCCGTCGCGTGGCAGGCGAACCGGCGATCGACCCGCCCGATGTCGGGCTCAATCGAGGGCTGCTCGGCTGGGCCGCGTTGATCGTCGTCGGCCTGACCGTTCTGATCACAGCCAGCTTCCTCGTCGAGCGCAACATTGCCTCCGCGCGGGCGCGCGAGGCGCTGGAGGTGCGAGTGACCGGCCATCAATGGTGGTGGCGGATCCAATATCGCGATCCGCGCACCGGCGGCTGGATCGAGACGGCGAACGAACTCCATTTGCCCCTCGGCCGCACCACCCGCGTCGCGCTGGGATCGGCGGATGTGATCCACAGCTTCTGGGTGCCGAACATCGCGCAGAAGCTCGACGTGATTCCCGGCCGCATCAACCTGCTCGACCTCACCCCCACCCGCCCCGGCTGGTTCCGCGGCCAGTGCGCCGAGTTCTGCGGCATCCAGCATGCGCACATGGCGTTCGACGTGAAGGTGGATGCGCCGGAGGATTTCGATCGCTGGCTGGCAAGCCAGGCGAAGGTCGCCGCCACGCCCGCCGATCCCGTCGCCGCGCGCGGGCAGCAGGTCGTGACCGGCGGCAAGTGTGCCATGTGCCACGCGATCCGCGGCACGCCCGCCACCGGCCGAGCGGGACCAGACCTCACCCATTTCGGCAGCCGCCGTTCGGTGGCCGCCGGCACGCTGACGATGAGCCGCGGCGCCATCCAGGGCTGGATCGCCCAGCCCCAGGCGCTGAAGCCCGGCACGATGATGCCGCCCGTTGCGCTCTCGGGCGCCGATGCCGATGCCGCTTCGCGCTACCTGATGGGACTGCAATGACCGAGCCGCTCACCCCCGAACAGGCCGATCGGCTCGCCGTATCGTGGCGCGACGCGCCGGGGCTGTGGGGCTTCCTCACCACCGTCGATCACAAGCGGATCGCCGCGCGCTACATCCTGACCGTCGTGCTGCTCATGTTCCTGGCGGGCATGCTCGCGCTCGACATGCGGCTGCAGCTCGCCTGGCCGGACATGGGCCGGATGACGCCGCAGCTCTACAACGAGAGCTTCTCGCTGCACGGCTCGACGATGCTGTTCCTCGTCTCGGTGCCGGTGATGGAAGCGATGGCGATCTGGCTGGTGCCGCTGATGCTCGGCCAGCGCGCGCTCGCCTTCCCGCGGCTCGCGGCGTTCAGTTATTGGCTGTATCTGGGCGGCGTGCTGATGCTGTGGGTGCCACACGCCTTCGGCATCACCCCCGATCTCGGCTGGTTCGAATATCCGCCGCTTTCCGGGCCCGGATACGGCCCCGGGCACCGCGTCGACATCTGGGCGCAGATGATCACCTTCACCGAGGTCGCGGCGCTCGCCGCCTCGGTGAACGTCGTCGCCACCGTGCTCAAGATGCGGCCGCCGGGGATGACGCTAGCGCGGATCCCGGTGTTCGTCTGGTCGCAGGCGATCGCCGGGCTGATGACGATCTTCTCGCTGCCAGCGGTGATGCTGGTCACCAGCATGCTGATCGCCGACCGGCTGGTCTCGACGCAATTCTTCGCGCCCGCCGCGGGCGGCGACGTGATCCTGTTCCAGCACCTGTTCTGGTGGTTTGGGCATCCGGAGGTCTACATCATCTTCCTGCCCGCCGCGGGCTTCGTCTCGATGATCGTCGAGACCTTCTCGCGCCGCACGCTGTTCGGCCATGTCGCGGTGGTGCTGTCGATGCTCGGCATCGCCGCGCTCGCCTTCGGGCTGTGGGTGCACCACATGTTCGCCGTCGGCCTGCCGCGGCTGGGCAACGACTTCTACACCGCGGCGAGCATGGCGGTAGCGCTGCCCGCGGGCCTGCAGATCTTCTGCTGGATCGCGACCTTGTGGAGCGGCCGCCCGCGCTTCGACACGCCGCTCCTCTGGGTGCTCGGCTTCATCGCCACGTTCGTGATCGGCGGGCTTTCGGGCGTGATGGCCGCCTCCGCCCCGCTCGACCAGCAGATCACCGACACCTATTTCATCGTCGCGCATTTCCATTACGTGCTGATCGGCGGCGCGATTTTCCCGCTGCTCGGCGCCTTTTGCTACTGGTACCCCAAGGCGACGGGGCGGATGATGTCGGAGCGTTGGGGCAAGCTCGCCTTCTGGCTGATCGTCGGCGGGTTCAACCTCGGCTTCTTCCCGATGCACCTGCTCGGGCTGATGGGCATGCCGCGCCGGGTCTACACCTATAGCGAGGGCATGGGCTGGGGGCTGCTCAACCTGATCGCGACCCTGGGCTCTGCCATCGCGGTAGCGGGCGGACTGGTGTTCGTCGCCAATGCCTGGTGGAGCAGGCGACACGGCGCGCTCGCCGGACCCGACCCCTGGGGGGGATCGACGCTCGAATGGGCGGTGCCGTCCCCGCCGCCGCAGCATAACTTCGATCACCTGCCGGTGGTCGACAGCCTTACGCCGCTCTGGACCCAAAAGGACGAACTGCAGATGATGACCGGCCTCGCGCTGGAGCGACGCGAAGTGCTGGTCACCTCGGTGGTCGAGGCAACGCCGGAATATCGGCAGAAGAGCCCCAAGCCCTCGATTGCGCCGCTGCTCTCGGCGCTGGCGGTGACGATCCTGTTCATCGGCAGCATCTTCACCCCCTGGGCGTTGGTATGGGGGGCGGTGCCGGTGGCGGCCGCGCTGATCGCCTGGTTCTGGCCGCAACGCGAACGGGCGAGCACCGGGCCGCTGGCGGTGCGCCGATGAGCGACGCCCGCCCCTACAAGATCGTCGGCGACGTCTCGGATCTGCCCGAAAGCGCCAGCGGCGCCAAGCACCTCGTCTGGTGGGGCAATATCGGCTTCATGGCGATCGAGGGCACCGCCTTCGCGCTGGCCGCCGGCACGTACCTGTACCTGATGAGCCAGACGCACGGCTGGCCGCCTGCCGGCACCCGCCCGCCCGACCTGCTCTGGCCGGCGGTGCTCACGCTGGGTCTGTTCCTCAGCGAGATCCCCAATCTGTGGGTCCGCCGCCGGGCGATCGCCAAGGACGAATGGAGCGTACGCTTCGGCACGCTGGGCATGACGATCCTGGGCCTGCTTCTGCTGATCCCGCGCGGAATCGAGTTCGCGCATCTCAACGTTCACTGGTCCGACAATGCCTATGGATCGCTGACCTGGATGCTGATCATCCTGCACACCAGCCACCTGATCACCGACATCGGCGACACGGCGGTGCAGGCGGTCTGGCTGTTCACCCATGAGGTGGGCGACGACCAGTTCGCCGATGTGGAGGACAATGCCAATTACTGGACCTTCGTTGTGCTCAGCTGGCTCCCGGTGGGAGCGTTGATCTATCTCGCGCCGAGGCTCGGATGAGCCGCTCGGAGCGCATCCGGCCCTGGGCGGCGCTAATCCTGCCGCCGCTGGCGTGGTATGTGTTTGAGGTCGGGCTGGGCAGCGTGCTCAAGGTGCGGTGCGCGCCGGTTGGCAACGGGCTCGGGCTCGGCTGGGGCGTGACGAGCATCGCGGTGTGTGCAGGCGCGATGGCGATTGCCTGGCCCTGCGCCAGGCCCGCCGGCGACCAGACGCCGCCGCGCGCCTGGCTGTCGCGGGTCGCACTGCTGCTAGCCGCCATCTTCGCGCTGGCGATCGCCTTCCAGACGCTTGCCGTGCTGATCGTGCCGCCGTGCGTCGGCTGAGCCTCCTCGGTCTCCTCTTGCTGGCGCTGCCGGGCACTGCGCTGGCACACGGAGGGCACGATCATGCCGCACCGCCGGGATGGACCTGGGATCCGGCGATCACCCTCCCGCTGCTGATCGCAGCCATCGCGTTCTGCCTCGGCTGGCGCCGGCTCCACGCCCGCTCGACAGGGGGTCGTGCGCGGCTGGAGCGGTGCAGCACCTGGTTCGCGATCGGCTGGCTGGTGCTCGCGGGCGCGCTGGTCTCGCCGCTACACGAGGCGGGCGAGCGGAGCTTCACCGCGCACATGATCGAACACGAGCTGATCATGCTGCTCGCCGCACCCTTGCTGGTGCTGGCCGAGCCGCTCGCGACGATGCTCTGGGCCTTCCCGCCTCCCGCGCGGCGCACGCTCGGCGCGATGGGCATGGCGATTGCTCCCACCTATCGCTGGGCGAGTGGTGCGGTCGTTGCGACGCTGCTGCAGGCGGCGGCGCTGTGGATCTGGCATATGCCGAGCCTGTTCGATCTCGCGCTCGCCAACGAAGCCTGGCACGCCGTCCAGCACCTCTGCTTCCTGGTGAGCGCCCTGCTGTTCTGGACGGCGATGCTGGGACGGCGCGGCGCAGGGGCAAGTGCTGCCGCCGATCGCGCGCTCGCCGGGCTGTGCCTGCTCGCCACCTCGATCGTCACCGGCGCGCTCGGCGCGCTGATGGCCTTCGCCACCTCGCCCTGGTACGCCGGCTATGCCCGGCTGGCGCTCGCCCCCTTCGGCCTCACCCCGGCCGAGGACCAGCAGGTGGCGGGGCTGATCATGTGGGTGCCCGGCGGCCTCGTTCATCTTGGCGCGGCGCTGCTCCTGTTCCGCACCCTCATCGCCGCCCCGAGGACCGCCGATGCCGTCTGAACTGCGCTTCGTCTACGGCATGGCCGCTCTCGCCGCGCTGGCTGGTGCCGCCTCCGTCGCCGGTATCTACTATCAGGACAGCGCCCAGGCGCGCACGAATGCCGAGGCGATGACCGGGGGCAGCGTGCGCGCAGGTCAGGCCGCGATCGAGCGCTATAATTGCGGAGCCTGCCACCGCATCCCCGGCATCGGCGCCGCCACCGGCGTTGCGGGGCCGGCGCTGAACGGCGTGGGGACGCGCAGCTTCATCGCCGGCATGTTGCCGAACAGCCCCGACAATCTCGAACGCTGGATCCAGCACCCGCAGCAGGTGGTGCCCGGCAACGCGATGCCAGATCAACGCGTGACGCCGCGGGACGCCCGCGACATCGCCGCCTACCTGTACACGCTGCGAAGATAGGCCGAGCGGCTAGCGAGCCTCATTCCCACTCGAACATCAATAAGCAGACATTACGTCTATTTCTCAATTCATTGGGCGGCCTTGAGGCAAGCAGTGCCATGAAAAATGCCATTCTGGGATTTGCGCAGTTTGGCAGTTCCTTGGACGTCGAAGGGGAGGCTGCCGTATGCCCGATCCCGGAAGGCTGTGACCAAATGCCCGAAATCCATCGGTCACGGCCGAGCAGGCCGTTGAGCCAGATTGATGCCGGATCTGATGCCGTCTGATTCCCCTAGCGCAAAACATCTCTATTCCACGGCGCAAAACGAAGTGCTAAACCCATGGGGCTTCAAAGTGTGTCAAATAGATTACCTCCGAGCCCACCGAGCTGTAACTCGGTGGGCTCACCTTCATGAAGTGACCTGATCAGCCATGGTATGCTGGTTGGCCTGTCTGATTGGATGACGCCGATCTTGGCATCGGCCTGAACTTTTCATGACGAGGTCAGCGCAGAGCGTTCAAGCAATTTGAGTCGCACCGATTTCCATCCCCCCGCTCCTCGGTCGCCGGCTACTGCAACCGAGGCAACCAGATCGGGGACCCTCGCGCCGACAGGCTTTTGATCACCCCATGGCTGAATGCCACCCTGCGTGGCGAATCTTCGAGCGTGGAAGGCGAGTAATCTTGAGAGAAGGTGCTTGATAGACGAGTCACTCCCCGATTGTGCTTAATAGACGAGTGCTGCTGCTCATGAGGACATCCGCCAGCAACGCGCCGGAGCCGCATTTGAGGGTAGCTTGGCGACTTAGCAGCGCTGCACGAGCCCTCGAGGCTGCCAATATGCCACTTGGCGCAGGCATTCGCAGGTTCCGAGCGCCGCGCGCCGACGAGGCGGACGCACTACACTCGTCTATTAAGCACATTCGAACCGAAGGATTCGTCTATCGAGCACCTTCGTCACCTCCGGGAGCCGCCTCGACTAGCTCCTCTGCCCCATCCGCCTCCGCCGGTTTCGACCAAAATGCGCCGATCGCCGGTCCGGCCTTGAACGGCAGCTTCAGCCAAAACTTGCCGTAAGCAAGGATGGCTTCGACGATCGTATATGAGTTCGGCGAGTTGAGGGAGTGCTCTTCAAATCACAAGCGTTTCGCCATCTGCGGGGATGAGCAGGCGTTGCGAATAACCACTTTGTTTGGCGAATGCGCGAAGATCGGCGCGGCTAAGGATGCAGTGGTTCACGGCTTCCATGTGACTCGCGATCAGCATCGCATTCGGCGCGGCGCGATGTACGGCAAGGACGTCCGTCGGGCCCATGATGATCGGATCCAGTCCGATCACGGTCGCCATCCCGGCGTTCAACACGATGACGTCGGGGGCGTAGGTGGCAATGGTGCGCTCGACCTCGCGATTCCAGATCGTGTCGCCGGCGACGTACAGCGTCTTGTGCGACGGGTGACGCAGGACGAAGCCGCTGACCGGCCCGAGTATCTGCGGCAGCGCCTTCAGGGCGGCATCGGTGCCATGCTGCCCGCCCGTGCGGCTCAGGCGCACGCCGCGAAACGCGGTGTTCTCTGTCAGAATACGGACATCTGCGAAGCCTGACGCATGCAGTTGGGCGGCATCGCCGGCGTTCTGCACGAAGATCGGCCGCGCCTTGTTCAGCTTGGCCTTCGCCGCTTCGTCCCAATGATCGGGATGCAGGTGCGTGACGATAACCGCATCGACGTCGATGATCGAGGCGAGCGGCATGGGCAGCGGCACGAGCGGGTTGCGCCGCTGGCTGTTGGCCGTCCCCTCAAAGCCCGGATAGGCGTCCTTATCCGCCAGCACCGGATCGACTAGGAAGCGGACGCCGCCATAGTCGATGCGCAAGGTTGCATTGCGGACCTGGGTAAGGCTGGCGCGCGTTGCGGGGCCTGCGATGGCGGCACCGATCGACACCGGTGCGGCAAACAGCGCTGAGGCAAGGATCGTGGCGCCGGCCAGCGTCATCGCCTGGCGACGGTCGAGTGCGGTGGGCGTGTCGGATGGATCGGCCATGCTGCCATCTCCCTCAACTATATTGGATGAACCGTCCGGCGAGGCACCGTTGTCGCAGTGGGTCGCCTAGTTGGCCGCAGTAGCCGCCGCCTCGATGAACGCGGCGACATCCTTCGGGTGGGACAGCATGACGGCGTGGCTGCTGTTGATCTCGGTCAGCTTGGCCTTGGCGCGGGTCGCCATGAAGCGCTGCGTGGTCGGCGAGACCATATGGTCCTGCTTCGTCAGCATCCAGCGAACGGGCTTGTCGTGCCACGCCGCCGTAGTCAGCTTGGTCTGCACCGCGGCCAGGCCCCAGGGGACCTGCGACACTGCCATGAAGCCGGTGATCGAAATGTCGACGTCCGCCGCGAACGCCGTCGGGAACTTGACCGGGTCTACGAGGATGAACCCTTCTTCCGGCGGCAGCAGCGGCGGACCGGATTCGCCGGGCACGGGCCGGGTCGCCAGCTCGAACACCGACTCCCCGGCATCGGGCGCGAGTGCCGCGATATAGGCGAGGCTCTTCACCTTGGGATCCGCGCCCGCTTCGGTGATGACCGCGCCGCCATAGCTGTGGCCGACCAGCACCACCGGCTTGCTTGCCTTCGCGATCACCTGGCGGGTGGCCGCGACGTCGCCGTCGAGCGTGACGGTCGGGTTCTGCACGACCAGCACCTCATAGCCGTCCCTGGTCAGTATGTCGTAGACCGGCTTCCAGCCCGAGGCATCGACGAATGCGCCATGCACCAGCACGATGGAGACGGGCTTGGTCGGCGCGTGGGGCTGGGCGGTGGCGGAAGCGGTGGTGGCCATGGCAAGGAGCACTCCTGCAATAAGATGTTTCATCGACGTCACTCCAGGTTGATCGGGGGGGGCGCTCGCTGCTCGGTGCCCGCGTACGCACCCGGGGCGAAGCGTGCGCGTGGCGTGCGCGTTCAGATCGCGTGCGGCCGGTGGTCAGGCATGGCCGAGCTTGCGATCCAGCGCGGCGATGAGGGCCGTGGCGATCGGGTGATCCGAACGCGGATTCTGGCCGGTGATCAGCTCGCGATCCCCGATGACATAGGGCTCGAAGTCCGGGCCGGTATCGACGACGGCACCTGCCAGCCCGAGCGCATAGGGCATGTCGAAATAGATCCTGGCGTGAAGGATCGTATCCTCGATCACCTTCTCCTCTGACTTTTGGAACACGGTCATCCGATAGCCGGCATATTGCCAGCCTCTGGACCATTCCTTCGCCTTGGCATGGTCGCCGGCGATCAGCGCCGCGCGGAACTCGCGTGCGTATGGCATTGCGGCAGTCGAGGAAATCGGGCCGTGACAGAGCATCGCCGTCGGCTTCTCGTGCGCATGGAAATGGCGCAGGATTTCGCCGAGTTCCTGATCCTGCATCAGGTCGACGATGGGGGCCTGGCCGCCGGGGATGAAGATCCCGTCATAGGTTTCGATCCCCTCGTCGAGGATCGAACGGAGCGTACGGCCCTGCATCGACGGGTCGTCGATCCAGAAAAGCTTGGCGTGCTCATAGGCCTGGACGTCGCCGCCGAAATGCGCGGGCGAGTCCGACGCCTTGTCCAT
Organism: Sphingomonas sp. NFR04; assembly: GCF_900114095.1. Lineage (GTDB taxonomy): Bacteria > Pseudomonadota > Alphaproteobacteria > Sphingomonadales > Sphingomonadaceae > Sphingomonas. The sequence goes on from NZ_FORV01000009.1 coordinate 21,813, forward strand.
CGTCGGGGGGCTGCCATTGGGTGTCGCGAGCACGACTTCATAGCCAGCATAGATGAGCGCCAGCATCGGAACCACGGTTTCGTTCAGGTAATTTCCCGTGTCTCCCCAATATCCGCCTTGGGTTTCAATGCGATTTGCATTGGACCCGATGACGACGACCTTGCCTTTGCTCATCCTGTCCTCCTTGGCCTCGACCGGCCCAGCAGCAGCGCAGGCGTATCTAAGCCCATTGGTTCTCCAAGAGGCGTCAATTGCGGTAACGTCGCGTTAAAGGAGGTAGGTCGCTCTCAGCGCTGCGCGTTCCGCGACATTCTCCAGATTTGACCCGGCTTAACTGCGATCCGCAAACGATCTGCGCTAATTAGCCTTCGTCCGGCACGCCCTTGTCTGGCGGCGCGCTGCACCAAGAATTGCGCCGCAGCCAAAGGGGAAGCGAGATGACCAGCAACGTGAAGATTGTCGCCATACTGACGGCGCGTCCGGGCAAGGAAGCGGAATTGCGGACGCTGCTCGAAGGCCTGATCGAACCAAGCCGGGCCGAGCCGGGGAATCTGCGCTACGACCTGTGGGCCGATCCGGCCGAGCCGGGAGTCTTCGTCCTCGACGAACTCTATGTCGACGCCGCGGCGCGGGAAACGCATCGCGCGACGCCGCACTTCCAGCACTATCTGGCGACCATCGCGCAGCTGGCGGAGCGGAAGGCATTCAACCTCGAACGGCGCATCGTCGCCTGAAAGGGAGGAATTGGATCATGACCTTCAAGGATATCCTGCCCGGCAAGCTCGGCTTCGGCGCGGCGCCGCTCGGCAACATGTTCCGCGCGATCCCCGAGGAGGAGGCGCTGGCGACGGTGGAAGCGGCCTGGCAGGACGGCATCCGCTACTTCGACAACGCGCCCTTCTACGGGGCAGGCCTCGCCGAACTGCGCATGGGCGCCGCCCTCAAGGACAAGCCCCGCGACGACTATGTGATCAGCACCAAGGTCGGCCGCATCGTCCTAGACGAGCTCGAACCCGGCGCGCGCGACAATGGCGAGAAGGGCGACGTGTTCGCCCATGGCCGTCCGAACAAGGTGATCAACGACTATTCGGCCGACGCGACGCTACGCTCGATAGAAGACAGCCTGAAACGGCTGCAGACCGATCGTATCGACATCATATGGGTTCATGATGTCGCCCAGGACTTCTATGGAGACGCTTGGCTCGAGCAATTCGAGAGCGCCCGCAAGGGTGCCTTCAAGGTGCTGGACCGACTGAAGGACGAGGGCGTCATCAAGGCCTGGGGCCTCGGCGTCAATCGCGTCGAGCCGATTGAACTCCTTCTCGACCTTGACGATCCCCAACCAGATGGGTCGCTGCTCGCCGGCCGCTACACGCTGCTCGATCACGGCCGAGCCCTTCAGCGCCTGATGCCTCGGGCCCTGGAGCGGGACCTCGGTATCGTAGTCGGTGGACCCTATAGCTCGGGAGTCCTCGTCGGCGGCCCCAATTTCGAATATGCGCCAGCCGACGCCGAAATCCTCGCCAAGGTCGCGGCGATCAAGCAGCTGGCCAGCCGTTATGGGATCAGCATGAAGGCTGCGGGCTTGCAGTTCGCGCTTGCGCACCCGGCGGTAGCGGCGGTGATCCCCGGAGCGAGCAGGCCAGCGCGCATCGCCGAGGATCGCGCAGCGCTTCTGGAGCATGTTCCGCCGCAATTCTGGGCCGCTCTAAGGGATGCAGGCCTGATCGATCCCGCCGCGCCCTTGCCCTTGGATGACTGAGGATTCAGCCCGCATCCGTCCCGGCGGGGAGCCAGACTGCTGAAGTCGGTCCATCGCTCGTAAGCGACATTTCTATCGGCCGGCGGCACAAGATGACTAGGGGCGTTCGGCCGGTGAAGTCCGCACGCTGCGGGCATTGTCTCAAGGCATAGTATCCTCGACGAGGATCGGTATATTTAGCACTGGCAAAACGGCTCCCGGGCCGATGTGACTACTCCTGCCAAAAGCCGTCTTTGCAGCGCCAATCGGCGAACGACGGGTTTGTCCCAATTTAAGTCGCTGGCAGGTCGAAGCCCTCACAATCCAATCGGGAGCGAAATCTTAAAAGAGGCGCCCTCTGCGGACGACGAATACAAATCGATCTCCCCCCGGTTGGCGCCGAGGAGCGAGCGCAGGATTGGGAGGCCAAGCCCGGTACCACCATCCGAGCGACGCGTGGTGAAGAACGGCTCGAAGATGCGGTGGCGGTCCCCCAGAGGCACCCCTGGCCCATCGTCCGCTACGGTTACAGTGACACCTGCGGTCGCTGATTGGGCTGCGAGCGTCACCTGCGTGGCGCCTGCCTGCTTACTGTTTTCGATCAGCCCCACCAGCACCGCCTCCAGCACGTTGGAGGGCATCGCGACGAGCGGCACAGGGTGCTCCGAAATGTGGACAGCGAGCGCAGCGCCCTCGTGCCCGTAGGCGTCAGCGATGCAGAGCATCACCTGGAGCACATCGGTCCGCGCCCCCTCCTCTGCCGTCGCCATGTCTGCACGGGCCAGATCGAGCAATCGGCTGACGAGCAGATTGAGCCGGGCGGCATCGCCAGCGATGTTGGCGAGGAAGCGCTCGCGATCCGCGGGGGCCATGTCGCCATGATCCTGCAGCAGCTCTACCGCGCCGCGGATGCCCGCCAGTGGCGTCTTGAATTCATGGCTGACCGCATGGGCGAAGTCGCGCAGATAGCGCGAGCGCCGTTCGATCGCCTCGGCCATGCTCCCGAAGTCGTGGTACAGCGCCTGGATCTCGATCGCGGCGGTGGTGGGCGCCTCCGGCACGGTGCCGCCCCCCTTGGCAACCGCCCGGGTCGCCTCCCCTAGTGCTTCCACCGGCCGAACGATGCCGCGCGAAAGCAAGCCGCTCAGCACCACCAGCGTGGCGAAGATCACGACGATGCCGAACAGGATCTTGCCGCGATCCTCGTAGATGCCGACGAACAACGCGCGCGGCGAGCGTGCGAGCAGCAGCACGCCGACCACTCGGCCATCGACGACGATCGGCCGGGCGTGGTGGAGGCGCAGGTCGGAGGCGCGGCTCAGCCACTCGAGCACGTAATGCGGGCGATAGGCGCCATTGCGGCGAAGGGTCGTCACCGCGCGACCGGCCAGCGCCGCCTGCAGTTCCGGCATCGCGCCATAGGCCAGGCAGGTATCGCCGCCTGCAAGAATGCGCCCTTGCGGATCGAGTAACTGGATCGACGCCAGCGTCGTGTTTGCCGTCGCACGGAGGACAGGGGCCAAGCGCGTTGCCCAAGCACGCGTCTCGGGATCGGTCGAACCTTGTCGGAAGACGGCTGCCGGGCGCTCAGGAAGGACCGTGGTCAGGCGCAGGTCGAGAGTGGACGCGCTGGGCATGGCGCCCATGCTCGCCGGCATCCCGTGCCCACCCGGCCACTCGGCAGCGCCCGCCGCTGCCAGCGCCGCGCTCTGCGCGATCAGCGCGGCTTCGGTCTGGCGCAGCAAGCTGTTCTCATAGACCCGCAAAAAGAGCGCGCCTAAGCCCGGCAAGGCCGCCACGAACACGAAGGTTAGCAGCAGGATCGTGCGAAGCCGCAGGCGCGGCCAATGGCGCCGCACGACCGCCTTGAACCGCGCGATCATCCCGCCCCGCAGGTGCCGAGCCGATAGCCGATCCCGGCGCGGGTCTCGATCACGTCCTCCGCGCCGATCCGCGCGAACTTGCCCCGCAGGTTGCGGATATGGCTGTCGATCGTGCGATCGGTTATGGCGAAGCCCGGCCCGTGCAGCCGATCGATGATCGCATCGCGGCTGAACACCTTGGAGGGCATCGCCGCCAGCGTGCGCAGGATGCCGAACTCGGTGACGGTGAGCGGCACCGGAGCCCCCGCCCAGCTTGCCTGCCAACCATCGGGATCGAGCGTCAGCCGTCCGTGCTGGAGCGGCCCGGCGGCCGCCGCGACGTCCGGCGGACGGCTGCCCACCCGCCGCAGGATCGCCATTACCCGCGCCACCACCTCGCGCGGCGAGAAAGGCTTCACGACATAGTCGTCGGCACCAAGCTCGATGCCGAGGACGCGATCGATCTCGTCGTCCCGGCTTGACAGGAACAGGATCGGCAGATCGCCGCCAGCGCGCAGCCGCCGGCACACCTCGATCCCGTCCATGCGCGGCATGTTGATGTCGAGCACGATCAGGTCCGGCGCGTGGGACGCGACCGCGGCCAGCGCCGCCTCGCCATCCTCCGCCTCGATCGCATCTAGCCCGGCCTTGGCGAGCGCGAACACCAGCAACTGGCGGATGTGCGGATCATCGTCCGCGACCAGGATCGTACGGGGCATGGGGAACTGGATCATGGCGCGCGCCTCCCCCGTCAAGATTGGACTTGCGGGGGAGTGATGCTGCCGTCGCACCAGTCCCGGCTGTAATTGGCAGGCAGCGGGCGCGGCGCACCAGATCCGACGATCGCCCGAGCCGCTGCAAGGCGGCGCGCGCCATGCCATGTCCAGTACCGCCCATCTGCCTGCCGCGTCTCGAGATCCCGGAGCAGATCGGCCCGCACATAGCGCACGCGGTCCAGCGTCTCGGCGTCCATCGGCCGACGTTCCAGCGCGAGCAGCGGCAGCAGGGCGCTGTCCCCGCCCCTGTGCAGGTAGCAGAGGTCAATCTTCGCCGGGTCGGCGGCCTGTACGTTCCAACGGGCGGCAATCGCTTCGATGTCGACGAAGCAGCAGGCAGTCAGCATGGCACCGGCAGCCAGCGCGTTGGAGTTGATCAGCCAGCACGCACTACGCCCGCGGAGAATGCGCCAGCAGATCAGCACCAGGCCGAGCGCAACCAGCGCCATCCACAGCAGCGCCGCAATCCGCCAGGAGGTGAGCATCGATTCCTGGATATACTGCACCGTCCGAAGCGCGCTGGAGGCGACGAGCACCAGGTTCTGCCCGACCCACAGGGCTACCATGCGCCGCGCCCAGGGATCGCGCTCGCTTGCGCTGCCCGGCCGCAGCATGGCCAGCGCCATCGCGCCGGCGATCAGAGCCGTGACGATTAGCGGATAGGCGCCGCGGTGCACATAGTCCGTCCGCGTCATGCCATCGGGCAACGCGCCCCCACCCCACAGAAAGGCGATGTCGAGGGCGTTCTGGAGCGCGAAGATCAGGTTGAAGAGCGCGAGCGCGATCAGCACCGACGGCAGCGACGTGCCGGGAAGGATCGGCTCCAGATCCGGCACGCGTCGTGCGACGCGCAGCGCGAGCGTGCCGGGACGCAGCATCGGCCAGACGCAGCAGGCGACGAAGGTCCACAGCGCCAGCTGCCACAGGCTGGGCAGCTGGATGGAGGCGAAGGCGTGCGCGATCAGCGGGTTCGCCGCCGCGAAGAGAATCAGGAAGACGATGCCGCCGAGCAGCGGCAGGGCCAGCGTAGTCGCCAGCAGGCGCGGAGAAGCGCCTACACCACGTCGTTGCTTGGCAATGCGACGCAAGTCCTTGAAGGGCCGCAGAAAGCCGGTAGCCCCATGGAGGAACAGGCGGACACCCCAATGCCAGGCACTGTCGAAACTCCCGACTCTGGGCGCCAGCGCAGCGAACGCGATCGCGCACCAGAACATCGACAAGGCCAACACCCCCGGCTCGTCGAACAGCGATACGGCGAAAAGCGCCGCCAACGCGAGCGCCGGCCAGACGGATCGCGCCCTGCCGATGTCCGGTCGGGTGGCGATGATTGCGAGCAGCCAGGCGCCGGCGAACACACCGACTCCTGCCCCGCCGAAGCTGTCAGCGAAAAGCCTGTCGAACAGGATGATCAGGGCCAAGGCCGCACCGGCCTTGCGGACGAAACTGAACCGCACGTGTTGCTCCCTCTTGCACAGGAGCGGCGTGGATATGCGATGCTAATCCATCGCTTGCGCTGGCGATGAGGAGCTTCGGCCGAGAATTTGTGCAGAAGCGGTGCAGAGGGCTGCGGTTATACGTGTTGCGGTAGCGACTGCCAGCCTCGCAGAGCAAGATCAACGTCGAGCTAAAAGCGAGTAAGGCCTGTGTTGTGGGTCTGCACGCTTCGTGTAGGCCTACAACACATATCTTGCCGTCCCTTTCGATGCAAAAGTCCGCAATCAGAAGCCACTCTCGGGTTTGCGAGAGGCAAGTTGCACAGATTTGCGGAGATGTGCACAGTTTTGCATAGTTTACGCCAAAAAAAGCCTCGGCTTGGTCAGCGGGTTGCATACCTTTGCGAACAATTGCGGAGTTTTGCATACCCGTCGGCCACTCAAGAGATCGAGCCGCAACCGACGCTTTGATCGGGAGGTGGGCTCAACGTTGCTCTCGGCTCGACAAACCCTCCGCGCGACCGAGCACTGGAGCGCCCGACACCACGACAGGTTCAAAAACTCAAAATGCGCAGTTCGTACGCGTCATCTCACCGGTTAAAAGATCTGTTAAGAGACCTGTTAAAGAGTTAAGCCGTATTTTTTGCCTATATTCTCTTATTCTGTCAGTACCTTAGCACGTTCAGCGGTGTGCGATACCACGTGAGTGGGTGGGTGAAACCACGATATCCGGGTGGGTGAAACCACGATATCCGGGTGGGTGAAACCACGATACGCGGGTGGGTCAAACCACGATACTCTTGCCGCGGCGCGGCTTGCCGCTCCAATGATGTCAGCTAAGTCACTTGACCGATTTGGATGAAGCAAGCTCCGATTCTGCAGGTGGCTTAACCGGCATCACCGGCCTCTAGCCTCCATCGCACGATCCATGCGATCCATGTGACGCTGGCGCTCCGCGATGCGGAGACTCCGTTCGTGGTGCTCTTGCTTGATGGCGACAGCTGCGTCGTGCTCCGCCTGCCCTCGTAGACGGCACTGCAAAGCCGGTTGGCCGCTAGCCGTACAAACCAGTTCAACTTGATACCCAGGGAGTTGATCAGCCTGCACGATCTCGCGGATCATTCGGCCGAATTCCTTGGCCGAGCTTTCGCTGCCGATTTTCTGGCGGAGTAGCTCGAGACGACAGATCCAGCCACCCCGCTGCAACCCAGCGTGTTTGCGAATGACCCGGTACAACGCAAGTTCGATGCCGCCGGAGAGCTCAAGGTAGGCGGGATCCAGCGTCAACAAGGACTTCTCAGCCAGTATGCTTTGGAAAACGCGATCGGACAGCGTGATTGCTACGCCGAGCGGCCGACCGCTACCGGGATCTTCTTCCACGCGCCATTCGTCGATCCAGTTGAAGCCAATCTTCACAAGCCGATCTGATGCGCGAGCGGACAAGAAGATTGAGGTGGACTGGAGGCGCACCAAGGCCGCCTGCAACTCACGATAGGCCTTTCCGCCGGTCCCCCTACCTAGCGCTTTCAACAGCTCATAGGGCGTCGTGCTGAGCATTGGGGACACTACACCCTGCCCCCTTTCGCGCGCATCGTTCAGCATAGAGGCAGCCCATATCAGGATGTCCGCATCCCAAATTGTCGCTATTCCAAAGGTTGGTATTCCTTCAATCCTTACGGAATTTGATCCATCAGGACTTTCGAACTGTATGGGACGCACGCGCTTTCTCTTCTGCACAGAGAGTACGGCTGCTCCATAAATTGCCGCTGGTCCTTCCAGCGTAAGCCGTTCAGCGGGGGTAGCGAACAGGCTCGACTTACGCCCGCGTCATTTTTCGGCTCGAGGATCGGCAAGAAATGGCCGACCTTCTTTGGCTCCGAGTAGCGCTGCAGGCGCTCACCACCTCGAACGGGGTGCGTTTTCACGACGAGATCTACGACGAGCGTCTGCGTGGTGCGCTACGCTTCTACACCCGGACGCGCAGCTCGAAAACCAGCGGACCTGCGCGCTTCAATCCATTCCTCAACCTCGCCCAACACCCACGCGACGTTTCTGCTCGTAAGGGCTATGCGCCGAGGAAACTCGCCGCGCTGTTCCATATTGAAAAAAAATGGTCCGCTCCGAGAGCGGGATCATCGTGTGCAACTTTTTACGATCGATCAGGATCTTGCCCGAGAGGGGTACCATAGCTCGCCTTTTGCCGGTCACATCTTCACTCGTGCCGGACGGTACCTGCCAGTTCAGGTTGCTTCTGCGAAAAATGTTGTCAATTTGGTTGACATGGGGCCTGCCTCACTCCCACCTCCCCAGTGCGACGCGGACATCGCTCGAGCTATCGCGCGCGTAGATCAGAGGATCCGCCGAAGATCGAGAGCGGGCACAAAGATTCGCTTGATAGAGCTGTACCTAGATCCCGCTATAAAGCGGTTTGAGGCCTCTATTGAACCTAACCTTAGACAGCATCTTTCATGGTATACGTCTGGCTCGTTGAGCAAATTCATCCGAAAATTTGGCCTTCAGAACGCGTATGAACTTCAACGAAGTTTCACGAGACGACTAACAAAGATGTGGCATACGCTGGATTCTGATCCACAAGCCCTATATGCCACCGTGGAAAACATATTGTATGTACTAAATGACGGTTGCTTCACAGCCCTTAAGCCCCGAACGGTTGGCAATAGCTTCTTAAGTACTAACCGTCGATCCGGAGAGTGCAAATTTTGTGGCGAGCCCGCTGAATATAAGGCGTTCTCCGCTGGAGACGAATCCTTGAAGGACGATGATCCAGAGGACAAACTAAGATTAAGCAATTGGTACTGCTCGAAGCACACACCACGGATGACCGATGGCAAGATTAATGCGATCTATCGACGAGCTCTCCGGAGTACGCAGGCATTTGAAATTGAGATGTCAAGATTGCACATGACAACAGGAGACCCACTTAGGGAGACCTGGATCGATGACGAAGATATAATCGACGTTTTCTTGCGACGATATGTGAAACTACAAGGAATCGACGTTCGAAATTATCGAACGCTCCGAAACCACGCGAGGCACCTCGTCGACCAAGCCATGACCGACCAGAAGAAGATTATATGCGGACTTCATTATCTGGGAAAAAATCAATCTCAGATCGCCGCCCACCTAGGGATATCTCGGCAAGCCGTTTCGAAGTTAAAGAAATCTATAGACCCTTCCTACTTTCCAAACGATTAGATAATCGGCGCCCACCTCTCTGCTAAATTGAACCGCATTTATCGCTGACCCACCTTCGATCATGTTCGCCCAATCCTGCAACATTTCGGTTCGCTGCTCGCGGTACTCAGCCTTGTTGTAAACCGCGCGCACGCCACGCTGCTCGTGCGCCAGGCACTTCTCGATCCAGTCGGTGTTGTACCCCGCTTCATGCAGCAGCGTGCTGGCGGTGCGCCGCAGATCATGCGGCCCGAACTTGGCGAGCGGCCTGCCGTCCTTCTGCGCCAATCGATAGGTCAGCGTCAGCACCTGGTTGAGCGTCGCACTGCTCATCGGCAGGTCAGAATCGTACCGCGACGGTAGAACGTATTCCGATCCTCCAGCGAAGGTTTTGAGCGCGATGAAGATATCCAGCGCCTGCCGCGACAGGAAAACGAGGTGCGGATTGCGCCGCTTCATGCGCTCCTTGGGGATGGTCCAGAGCGCCTCGCTGAAATTGATCTCGCTCCACTTGGCGTTGGTCAACTCGCTCTTGCGGACCATGGTGAGCAGCAGGAGCTTGGCCGCGGCCCGGATAGAGGGACTGGTGCCGATCCGCTCGATGTACTGGTACATGAGCCCGATCTCTTCGGGCGTCAGCGCCCTGTCCCTCGGCTCGAAACGGGCGATCGTGGTGGGACGGACCAGCTCCGCCGGGTTCTCTACCTTCTGGCCCCGCTCGATCGCCCAGCGGAATACCTGGAAAACCACCTCGCGGGCGTGAACGGCCGTCGCCGGCGCGCCGCGCTCGACAATGGCATCGGTCAGCGCGCGCAGATCTTCATGGGTGATCTCGGGCAGCTTCTGATTGCCGAACTTCGCCTTGAGCTCGCGCTCGAAGATGGCACGGCGCATGTCGCGCGTGGACTCCGCCATCTGATAGCCGCGGAGCCATTTGTCGGCCCAAGCCTCGAACGTGTCCGCATCCTTGATACGGGCCTTGTTCCTCGCCTTTTCCTTCGCTGGCGATTTCCCCGCCGCGACCATCTTCTTGGCTTCGTTGAGCTGCTCGCGCGCCTCGGCCAGCGTGATTCCACCAACGCCATACCGGCCGAACGTGATCGTCTCCTGGCGACCGTTGATCGCGTAGTTGTAGCGGAACGAGATCGAGCCTGCCGGCGTGACCGCCACGTACAGCCCGTCCCGGTCGTTCACCTTGTAGAGCTTCTCCTTGGGCTTCAGATTCCGCAGCTTGGTATCGGTCAGCATTCGAACCGCCCCATCCCGCCGAAAAATACCATGCTCCCAGACCCCAGATTTTTGACCATATTCAGCTTACAACTCAGATGTTTAGCAATTTTCAATACCATGCGTGCACATTGACGCGGACATGGTATCGATGCCCTTGCTAGCCTCTCAGCGGTTCGCATACCATTAATCGTGCCATTCAAAATACGTGCTTGCCGCTGCCAGACAGTGCCCGACACGACATGGCCCCAGCGCAAAAAAGCCCGCATTTCTGCGGGCTTTTCCGTGTCTTATTGCCTCTCGATGCCGGCTCATGCCGGACGCAGGATCATTCCCACTCGATCGTGCCCGGCGGCTTGCTCGTATAGTCGTAGGTCACCCGATTCACGCCCCGCACCTCGTTGACGATACGGGTCGCCACGCGCGGCAGGAAGCCGCCGGGGAATTCGAACGCCTCGGCGGTCATGCCGTCGATCGAGGTCACCGCGCGCAGCGCCAGCACGCTGTCATAGGTGCGGCCATCGCCCATCACCCCAACGCTGCGCACCGGGGTGAGCACCGCGAAGGCCTGCCAGATCGTGTCGTAGAGGCCCGCGTTGCGGATCTCCTCCAGATAGATCGCGTCGGCCTTGCGCAGGATGTCGCAGCGCTCCTTGGTGACCTCGCCCGGGATGCGGATCGCCAGGCCCGGCCCGGGGAAGGGGTGGCGGCCGACGAACACGTCCGGCAGGCCCAGCTCGCGGCCGAGCGCGCGGACCTCGTCCTTGAACAGCTCGCGCAGCGGCTCGACCAGCTGCATGTTCATCCGCGCGGGCAGCCCGCCGACATTGTGGTGGCTCTTGATCGTCACCGACGGACCGCCGGTGAAGCTGACGCTCTCGATCACGTCCGGATAGAGCGTGCCCTGCGCCAGGAAATCGGCGCCGCCGATCTTCTTCGCCTCGGCCTCGAACACGTCGATGAAGGTCTTGCCGATGAACTTGCGCTTCGCCTCGGGGTCGGTGACGCCGGCGAGGCCGCCGAGGAACAGTTCCTCCGCGTCCACATGGACGAGCGGGATGTGGTAATGCTCGCGGAACATGGTGACGACCTGGTCGGCCTCCCCTGCCCGCATCAGGCCATGGTCGACGAACACGCAGGTCAGCTGGTCGCCGATCGCCTCGTGGATCAGCACCGCAGCCACCGCGGAATCGACGCCGCCCGACAAGCCGCAGATCACCTTACCGTCGCCCACCTGCGCGCGGATCTCGGCGATCTTGGCGGCGCGGAACTCGGCCATGGTCCAGTCGCCCGACAGGCCGCAGACATGGCGCACGAAGTTCGCCAGCAGCTTGGCGCCATCGGGGGTGTGGACCACTTCCGGGTGGAACTGCATCGCATAATAACGACGCTCGTCATTGGCGATCACCGCATAGGGGGCGCCAGGGCTCGCCGCGACCGGGCGGAAGCCGGGGGCGAGTGCCGCCACCTTGTCGCCGTGGCTCATCCACACCTGATGGCTTTCGCCGGTCTGCCACAGGCCGTCGAACAGCGCGCAGCCATCGGCAATCTCGATGAAGGCGCGGCCGAACTCGCCGCTGTCGCCCTGCACCACCTGGCCGCCCAGCTGGTGCATCATCACCTGCTCGCCATAGCAGATGCCGAGCACCGGCAGGCCGCTGTCGAAGATCTCCTGCGGCACGCGCGGGGACCCCTCGTCGAGCACCGAGGCGGGCGAGCCGGAGAGGATGATGCCCTTGGGCTGCATCCGGGCAAAGGCCTCTGCGGCGGTGGTGAAGGGGGCGATCTCGGAATAGACCCCGGCTTCGCGAACGCGGCGGGCGATCAGCTGGGTCACCTGGCTGCCGAAATCGACGATCAGGATGGAGTCGGTGTGCTGGAGCGTCATGGCTGGCCGATAGGGAGCGATCGCCGGACTGTCAAAGGGGTGCGGGCGATCAGGGCCGCAACGGCTCGGCGGCAACGGGATGGCGGACGCAGGCGAGCGTGCCGACCAGCACGGTAAGCCCCGCCACCACCAGCGGAATCGCCAGGCCATAGCGGTTGACGAGGATCGCGCCGAGGAAGGCGCCGAACAGGATCGCCACCACCGCCGCAAGCCGCCGCCCGATATTGGGGTTTCGGCCGCCCGCGAGGTGCGAATCGGCGGCGATGCCGGTGAGCGTCAGCGTCAGCACGGTCGTGGTGAGATCGGGCACCTTGAGCTGGCGGATCGTCGCGTTGCGAAAGCCCATCGCGATCGCGGTCAGGGCGATGATCGCGAAAACGCAGGTCTCGGGCAGGATGCCCATCGCCCCGGCCCAGGCCGCGACCCCCGCGGCGAGGCCAAACAGTACCGCCTCGGTCAGCGCTGCCAGCACCAGCCAGCGCCGCAGCGGCTGCCCGGCGAGATGTGACCCCACCTTGCCCGCCACCAGCGCGCCGACCAGGAACGAGGCAAGCGCAACGATATAGGGCGCGATGGTGAAGCCCGGCGTGCCCGCCGCCGCGAAGCCGAGGAACACGATGTTCCCGGTCATGTTCGCGGTGAACACCTTGCCGAGCCCGAGCACGCTCACCGCGTCGACAAGGCCCGTGGTTACGGAGAGCAGCAGGAGCAGCGGCGGAAGCGGGGAAGTTGCGGTCTTGGGGTCGGCCATGGCGGGGATCCTCAGAATCGGAAGTTGCTTTCCAGGCCGAGCATCCGGATCGGGCGGGGCGCACCGGTTTCGCGCAGGAAGCGCCCGGCCTGGAAGAAGGAAAGCGAGGCGGAAAGCTCGAGCTCGGCGGTCGCCTGCCAGGCGATCGCGCCTTCGATCTGCTTGCCGATGAAGCGGGCGCGGCTGGTGCCGGGCGCGCGGAGCAGATTGCCAGGGATGTCGTACACGCCGTCCGCCGTGCTGTAGCGCCAATAGGCGCTGCCGGCGATGCTGGCGGAGACGCCGCCGCCCAGCGTGCCGGCGATCCGCGGGTTGAGGTTGATCAGGTTGTAGGGGCCCACGGGCGACAGCTCGCCGAAATATTTGCCCTTGGGGAACAACGCATTGAACGTGCCGAGCCGGCGGTCGCCGGCATGGCCGTCGCCGCTGATCACGTTGAAGCGCAGCACTGCGTCGGGCGCGAAGGGCAGGCCGGGCAGCGTGCGGCCGAGCTCGGTGCCGAGCGTCCAGGCGGCGATCGGGCCGTCGGCGAAGCGGCCCAACTGGGCGACGCCCTCGACATTCCAGTGCCAGTTGTCGCGGGCGCCGTAGACGCGCGCGCCGAAACTGTGCCGCAGCTCGCGGCCGGTGCGGTCGCCGAACTGCGCCGCGCGGTTGCGATAGCCGAGATAATAGAGGTCGAGCCCCGGCAGCACCGCATAGGCGCCCCAGAGCCGCTTGGTCGGCGAGGTGCGGTCGTCGAAGGTGCCGAGCCGGGGTGCCACCGGCGCGACGGCCAGCAGGCTGATCTTCGCCCGCCCTACCGCCACGATCCCGCGCACGCCGTCGAACGCCAGCGGCACATTGGGGCCGTAGCGGGTGCCGATCAGCCGCTCGGTGCCGAGCGACAGCATCTGCCGCCCGCCGCGCAGGATGACCGCGCCGAGATCGACTTCCGCGAAGCCCTGGAGCAGGTCGGTCCGCGTCTGGTCGACTGGGCCGGCGGCGGGGCGGACACCGGCGGCATAGGCGAGGATCGGCTGGGCAAAGGCGCGGACGCGGCCGACATGGAGATCGGCATAGGGCAGCACGCGCGTCCAGAGATACGCGTCGTCGGGCGAGGCCGCGTTGCCGAGGCTGTTGTTGGCGAAGGATTCGCTGCGCAGTCGGACTTCGACGCCGGTGGAGAGCCATGCCTCGCCGCCCAACGGGATGTATTTGAACGGGCCGGTCCAGTGGTGCGCGCGCTTTTCGGCATCGGCGAGGTCGGACCAGTCCTCGTCATAGCGAGTGATGCTGAGGGTCGGCGCCTGCCAGGGTTCGTGGATGGGGGTGGATGCAGTCTGGCCCTCCCCCACAACCGTCATCCCCGCGGAGGCGGGGATCCATTGGGGCTGACGCTTCGGCTCTAGCCCCGAACGTACAGGCGAATGGATCCCCGCCTTCGCGGGGATTACGATTTCGAGCGTGGCGGCGTCGGGCTGGATCTGCGCCACCAGCACCACCGCCGCGGCGAGGCTAGCCACGTCGCTTCGCCTGCTCCGCCACCAGCGCCGCGAGGACGAAACCGCCGATCAGGCCGAGATGCTCGAAGAAGGCGTTGGTCGCGCCGAACCGCTCGGCGCCCGGCGGCATCGTCCAGAAGGCGTTGGCGGTGAAGGCGGCGAGCAAGGTAAACACCCCCAGCATCCCCGCCCCCAGCCAGATCCAGCGGCCGGTGAGGATCAGCACCGGCCCGACCAGCTCCACCGCGATCGTCAGCGCCGCCCAGAGCGCGGGCGGGTGCATCCCGAAATGCGCCTGCTCCGCCACTGCGCCCTGCCAGTCGACGAGCTTGACCAACCCGCCCAGCAGATAGGCGCCGACCAGCAGCAGCCGGGCGAGGAACCAGGTCGGCCGCCAGTCGAGAAGGGCGTCGACGAAGCGCGGGTCGGGCGTCTGCACGGTCACTTGCCCGCAGGGCCGTGGATCTCGGCAATATAGCCGCCGGGGAAGCGCACGATTGCCGCGCGGCCGCCGGCCGCTGCCACCGGCTGGACCAGCGTCTCGACGCCGGCGGCCTTGGCCTTGGCGAGCGTCGCGTCGAGATCGGGCACTGCATAGCCGGTCATGTCGCGGGCATAGGGCCAGGGCAGCAGACCGTCGGTGACGAACACCACCATCTTGCCATAGCCGCTGGTGATCGAGATGCGGCGGATCGTCTTGCCGGGCTCGCCGACCTCGGCGCCGGGCGCCGCGCGGTCATCGGCGGTTACCTTGGCATGCGCATAGCCCACCCAGCTCTTCACGAAGCGATCGGCGACATCCTCGGTCAGGTAGATGCGGTTCTCGGGTACCGTTTCCAGCGGCGCGTAGCTGGGCTTGGTGGTGTGCCAGTAGATCTGCATGTTCACCCCGCCCGGCCACTGGATCACCGAATCGCGGCCGATCGGATCGGGGAAGGTCACCAGTCGGCGCACCGCGCCGTGCTGCACGGCGGCCTTCACCGCGGCGTCGATATCGGTGACCAGATAGCCGGTGCGCTCGTCGCCGAAGGGGAACGGGATCGGCGTCTTGAACCCGAATACCGAGACGGTGCCGGCCGGGGTCAGCACCAGCTGCGACTTAGTGAGGCTGGTGGTGGGCGTCACCTGGAACACGCCCTGCTTGCTGGTCGTGCCGCCGAAGGTCGCCTGGAAGCTGGTGACGAAGCTGTCGAACTGGTCTTCCGGCACATAGACGTGCGTGGTGTCGTATTGCGGGCCGACCGAATAATCAGCGGTCTGCTGGGCGAGCGCCGGGGTGGCGATGACAAGGGCGGAGGCGAGGAGGAAGAGGCGCATGGCGAAACTCCTGGAGGACGAAGAAAAATAGATCCTCCCCTGCAAGGGGAGGTGGCAGGCCGCAGGCCTGACGGAGGGGTGTCCCCGTTGGTGGGGCAGCCCGCCGTCGCCGGCCGGGACACCCCTCCACCCCGCCGCTGCGCGGCGCGGTCCCCAGCATCGGGTCGATCGTGCCCCCGGCACGATCTTGGATTGCCGGGCGGCAATCCAACCCGATGCTCCTCCGGGGGCGGATCGGGAGCCGGGTCGCCGCATCACACTGCCCAGCAGCCGCAGCCGAGGGCACCCCAGAAGCTCTGGACATCGGCGGCGGGCACGTTCGCGCCGAGCGCGGCGGCATGGTCGTGACCGTGGACCGAACAGCCGCTGTCGCAGGCACAGGCCGAGGCGAGCTGGGCGCGCGCCTCCGGGGACTTGTGGTAGCCGCCGAACGTCGCGACGGGCGACCAATCGGGCATCGGGCGCGGCAGCGTGGGCGCAAGCGGGGCATAGTCGCCGTCGCCATGCACCACCTGCCCGCCGAGCAGCGTCAGCACCGAGCGGATATGGACGATCTGGTCCTCGGGCACCGAGAAATAGTCGGCCGAAAGCACCGCCAGGTCGGCGAGCTGGCCCGCCTTGATCTGCCCCTTCTTGCCGACCTCGTTCGAGAACCAGGTGTTCTCGTGCGTCCACATCGCCAGCGCCTTTTCACGGCTGACGCGGTTGGCGCCCGGATAGAGCTTGAGCCCGCCCACCGTGCGGCCGGTCACCAGCCAGCTGAGCGACACCCAGGGGTTGTAGCTCGCCACGCGCGTCGCGTCGGTGCCCGCGCCCACCGGCAGGCCGGCGGCGAGCATCTTGGCGATCGGCGGGGTGCGCTCGGCGGCCTTGGCGCCGTAGCGCTCGACGAAATACTCGCCCTGATAGGCCATCCGATGCTGCACGGCGATGCCGCCGCCGAGCGCTGCAATGCGATCGATGTTGCGGTCGCTGATCGTCTCGGCATGGTCGAAGAACCAGTGGATGCCGGTCAGCGGGATGTCGCGATGGACCTTCTCGTACACGTCGAGCGCACGGCCGATCGTCTCGTCATAGGTGGCGTGGAGGCGCCACGGCCAGCGATGCTCGGCGAGCAGGCGGATCACCGGCTCGAGATCGCCTTCCATGGTCGGCGGCATGTCCGGACGGGCGACGCGGAAATCCTCGAAATCGGCGGCGGAGTAGACGAGCATCTCGCCCGCGCCATTGTGGCGATAGCTGTCGTCGCCCTGCCCCGGCGTCACCTGCTTCACCCAGCCGGCGAAATCGGCCAGCTCTTCCTTCGGCTTCTGGGTGAAGAGGTTGTAGCTGATGCGTACGGTCAGCTGGCCGTCGGCATGCAGCTTCTCGATGATCCGGTAATCGTCGGGATAGTTCTGGAAGCCGCCACCCGCGTCGATCACGCCGGTGACGCCCAGGCCGTTCACTTCGCGCATGAAGTGGCGGGTGGAATTGAGCTGGTAGTCCTCGGGCAGCTTGGGGCCTTTGGCGAGCGTCGAATAGAGGATCGTCGCGTTGGGCTGGGCGAGCAACAGGCCGGTGGGATTGCCCGTGGCGTCGCGGACGATCTCCCCGCCCGGCGGGTTCGGCGTGTCCTTGGTGTATCCCACCACCCGCAGCGCCGCGGCATTGAGCAGCGCGCGATCATAAAGGTGGAGAATGAAGACGGGCGTGTCGGGCGCGACGGCGTTGAGCTCGTCGATCGTCGGCAGCCGCTTCTCGGCGAACTGGTGTTCGGTGAAGCCGCCGACCACGCGCACCCATTGCGGCGCGGGGGTGTTGTCGACCTGGCGCTTGAGCATCGCCATCGCGTCGGCAAGGCTCGACACGCCGTCCCAGCGCAGCTCCATGTTATAGTTCAGGCCGCCGCGGATGATGTGCATGTGGCTGTCGATCAGCCCCGGAATCACCCGGCGGCGATGCGCGTCGATCACCTGCGCGCCCGGCGCGGCGGCGGCACGGACCTCGGCTTCGCTGCCCACCGCGAGGAACTTGCCGTCGCGGATCGCGATCGCCTCGGCCACCGGGTTCTCCCGGTCGAGCGTCGTCACCTGGGCGTTGACGAGGATCAGGTCGGCCATGGGTTTTCCTTCTTTCGGGTTCTTTTTCTTAAAGCCCCTCCCCTTCAGGGGAGGGGTTGGGGTGGGGCATGATCGGTGAGCACGGGGCTGGCGGATCCGTCATGCCCCACCCCCAACCCCTCCCCTGAAGGGGAGGGGCTTAGATGGGCTCATGCCTGATCGTCGGGCTTCTTCGCCGGCACGCCGAGGACTTGCTCGGCGCAGTCGGTGCGGAGATACGCCACCACGTCGTGGCCGGCGAAGAGCCGCTTCGCTACCGGCACCGCCTGCTCGCCCAGCAACATGCCGAGCAGGCCGATCAGCGCGATGGTGGGCGGCGCCGGCGACTTCACGCCGAGGAGGCTGTAGATGACGCCGACCAGCAGACCGACGGCGAGCGAGATCAGATAGGGCTTCATCTGCAGATCCTCCTCGGCGCGCTTCGATCAGCCGCGCACGAAGGCGAGGATGTCGGGGTTCAGCACGTCGGCATGGGTGGTGAGCAGGCCGTGGGGCATGCCCGGGTAGATCTTCAGCGTCGGGTTCGGCAGCAGCTTGGCCTGCAGCTCGGCGCCCTGGTGATACGGCACTACCTGGTCGTCATCGCCGGCAAGCACGAGGGTCGGCACCGTCATCGCCTTGAGGTCGGCGGTCTGGTCGGTTTCCGAGAAGGCCTTGATGCCATCGACATGCGCCTTGGCGCTGCCCATCATTCCCTGGCGCCACCAATTGTCGATCACGCCCGGAAAGACCTTCGCGCCGTCGCGGTTGAAGCCGTAGAAGGGGCCGGCGGCGACATCGCGGAAGAACTGCGCGCGGTTCTCCGCCGTGCCCTTGCGAAAGCCGTCGAACACCTCGAGCGGCAGGCCGTTCGGATAGGCTTCGGTTTTCAGCATGAGCGGCGGGACCGCCGCGACCAGCACCGCCTTGGCGACGCGGCCCTGCGGAATGCCGTACTTGGCGACATAGCGGGCGACTTCGCCGCCGCCCGTCGAGTGGCCGATATGCACCGCGTTGCGCAGGTTCAGATGCTCGGCGACGGCCGCGGCGTCGGCGGCATAATGGTCCATGTCGTGGCCGTCGCTCACCTGCTCCGAACGGCCATGGCCGCGGCGGTCGTGCGCGACGACGCGGAAGCCGTGCTGCAGAAAGAACATCAGCTGCGCGTCCCAGTCGTCCGACGAGAGCGGCCAGCCATGGTGGAACATGATCGGCTGGGCATCCTTGGGACCCCAATCCTTGAAGAAGATCGAGACGCCGTCCTTGGTGGTTACGGTGGAGGTCATGGGAATGTTCCTTGAGGTTTGGGGGCAGGAATTTGGGTCGGGAAAATCAATGGCCTTCGGAGGCGCCGAACATCGTCTTGGCATAGGTGACGCCGAGGCCGTAGGCGCCGCCCCACTGCTTCGCGATGCCGGTGGTGGACTCGTAGGTCTCGCCCCGCGCCCAGTCGCGCTGCAGCTCGAGCAGATATTGGAGCGAGGTCATCGGCACGGCGCCGAGCTGAATCATCCGCTGCACCGCGCGCTCATGCGCTTCCGCAGAGACGTCGCCGCAGGCATCGGCGATGAAATAGGCCTCGAAGCCCTGGTCGATCGCCGAGGCGACCGGGCCGACGATGCAGACGCTGGTCCACAGGCCGGCGAACACGATGCGCGGCTTGGCGATGCGATTGACCTCCTCGATCACCGCTGCGTCTTCCCAGGTGTTCATCGAGGTGCGGTCGAGCAGCGCCTGGCCGGGGAAGGCATCGGTCACTTCGCTGAACATGGGGCCGGAGAAGCTCTTCTCGGCGACGGTCGTCAGGATCGTCGGCACTCCGAACGACTTCGCGCCGCGGCTGATCAGTGCAGCATTGTTGCGCAGGATCGTCGCGTCGATCGACTTGGTGGCGAAGGCCATCTGCGACTGGAAGTCGATCAGCACGAGCGCGTGGTTGGTCGGCGAGATCAGCGACTTGCCCGGCGTGGCGGTGGCGGTGAGGGTCATGGTGCGGCTCCTGTTGCTGCCGGGGTCCGGCTGGGTTGGATGCAGAATAGCCGGCGCGGATTTTCCGAAAACTCGGATAAAGTTACGCGTACCGTTCCATTCTTTCGAACAGTCGGCAGTCCGAGCGCCGCATCCCCCTGGGCATGCGCGGCAGCAGACCGCCGCCCGCAGCCCTAGGCCGCGGCGGTCGAACAGGTATTGGACAGCTTTGATGCGAACGGCATGTGTCGCGCCGGATCGGCGGGTGCGGCCTAGAGCTCGATCAGCCCGCGCTTGGCGGCGATCGTCACCGCATGGGTGCGGTCATTGGCGCCGAGCTTGGCGAACAGCGCCTTCATATGGCCCTTCACCGTTTCCTCGGAGAGCTCGAGCCGGGCCGCGATCTGCTTGTTCGAATTGCCCCACGCGGCAAGCGTCAGCACCGAAACTTCGCGCTCGGTCAGGTCCTCGTCGAGCACGTGCAGCGCGATCGCGGTCGCCACGCTGGCGTCGAGATGCTTGCCGCCGTGGTGGACCGAGCGGATCGCCTCGAGCAGCTGGTTGCGCAGGCTGGCCTTGAGCAGATACCCCATCGCGCCGGCACGCAGCGCCTTGATCGCGCGGCCATCACCCGAATAGGTGGTCAGCACGATGATCCGCGCGTGCGGAGAAGTGGCGCGGATCGCGGTGATCGCGTCGAGGCCGGACATATCCGCCATCTGCAGGTCCATCAGCACCAGATCGGGCTGGAGCCGGGCATAGGCCTCGATCGCCTCGGCCCCGCCGCTCGCCTCGCCGATGATTTCCATGTCGGTCTGGGTCGAGACGACCGCCCGCACACCTTCGCGCAGCAGCATGTGATCGTCGACCAGCAGGATGCGGATCGGCGCGGAGCCGCGTGCCGGCGCACGCCCGCTGGAAACCCTGGTCAACATCGTACGCGCACCAACTCCCCGATCGAACGCCGAGCATAGCAGCTTTGGCGGCGCTGCGCATCCATGGCTCAGCGCCAGGCGATCAAGGTTTCGCGAAGGGCGGCGGTGGTATGGGCTGCGGCGCCGTTGCGGATGTCGAAGGTCCAATGCATCGGGAAGGCATCGGTGTCGTGCGCGTCGATCGCCGCGAGCGCGCCGCGCATCATCGCCGCGGCGCTCGGCGCGACCAAGGCGTCGGGCAGGTCGAGCTCGGACCAGCCGAGCAGGCAGCCTACCGAGGTCGCGCCGATCCGCAGCGCTGCGCGCATTGCCAGGCCGGTAAGGCTGCCGACGGCCTCCGGGTTGGTGCCGAGCGAGGTGCCCATGCCGATCAGCATCAGCGTCGCCGCACGGATGGGCGCCGCCGGGCGGGTGAGCATCAGCGTCTCGCCGAAGCCACCGGTGAAGATCCCGCCCTCGCGCAACCGGAAAAGCGTGCCGTGCAGCGCGTGATCGACCGCGTCGGCACCGCCGCGATGCGCCCCGACTACATCCTTTTCGAGCATGCCCACGACAAGCAGATCGTCTTCGGCGGCGACGACGTCGATCTGCGCCACCGCGAACGACACGCCCCGCCAGGCGCCGATCGCCAGCGATTGCCTGTTCTCCATCCCGACGCCGCGCTCCCCGCCCCCGCAAGCCCCACCGAACGGCGCACGATCCCGGCGCCGCACAATCCGCTGCCCTGGACGGTCGCCCTTGTATTGAAGAAATCTGCTGCGATCAGCCGCCCTGCTGCCAGGCCCGACGCCAGACGAGCGGCGTGGTGCCGACCAGCCGGCGGAACAGCCGGGTCAGGTGCGCCTGGTCGCTGAGCCCGCAGGAACAGGCGATCTGCGACAGCGTGTCGCGGGTATCGCGCATCAGCAGCTGGGCGCGGCGGATGCGCTGGCGGATGATATAGGCGTGCGGCGTCTCGCCGGTGCTGATCTTGAAGGCGCGGCAGAAATGGCCGGTACTCAGCTGCGCCACCTCCGCCAGCGAGGAAGTGAGGATTGACCCCTGCAGATAGGATTCGACATGCGCGGCGACCCGGCGCAGCTGCCAGCCGGCAAGCCCGCCCTTGGCGACGCCGTCGGCACGCATCGGCCCTTCCGGCAACAGATCGGGCGATTCGACGCCGGGCGTGACGAGCAGGCTCGACAGCCGCTCGAGATAGCGCCGGGCGAGCGGCGGGTCCTCGTCGAGCGACCGCATCGCGCCCGCCAGCAGCGCGGTGAGTTCGGGGGTTCCGCCCGTATGGGCTGGAGCAGCAATATCGATCAACGCCTGGTGGTACATGGTTCCATCCCGTCTTGCCGGGTTGACTGTCGCCCAGTCGGCAATGCGGCGGAATCGAACGTCCGCAGGGCAGGACATCACTTTGATTTGGGGCGGCTATACGAAGGTTTGGGGCACACCCCCACGCCACCATTCCAAGGAGGACAACAAGGTTTCGGTAGGCGTGCGCGATCGGAATGCTATGGCCGCATCCATGTCGATCGCCATCGCCCATCCTGCCGCAGCGCGTCCATGCCGCCGGGAGACCATCGCGTGACGAACCGGGTCGCGCTCAACGGCGGGCTGGCGCTGCTGGTCGCGGCGCTGTTCGCCGCGTCGTTGATGGCGGGCAAGTTCTGGGTGCCGCCAGCCGCCTGGTTCAGCCACGATCCGCGCTGGTGGATCATCGCCGAGCTCCGCCTGCCCCGCGCGATCCTGGGCCTCGCGATCGGCGCGGCGCTGGGGCTGTCCGGCGCGGTGCTGCAGGGATTCCTGCGCAACCCGCTCGCCGACCCGGCGGTCGTGGGCGTCTCCTCCAGCGCGGCACTCGGCGCCGTCGGCGCGATCGTGCTGCTGGGGAGCAGCTCGCCGCTGGTGCTGTTCGCCTGCGCGATGGCGGCGGCCTGCGGATCGATGCTGCTGCTCGCCGGGCTCGCTTGGCGGGCCGAAAGCGCGGTCGCCTTCATCCTTGCCGGCACCGTGCTGGCGAGCCTGGGCGCGGCGCTCACCAGCTTCCTGATCTCGATCGCCCCCAACCCCTATGCCACCGCCGAGATCCTCGACTGGATCATGGGGGCGCTGACCGACCGCAGCTACGCCGAAGTGCAGCTCGCCCTGCCCTTCATCGCGATCGGCTGCGCACTGCTGCTGTTCACCGGCCGCGCGCTCGACGCGCTGACACTGGGCGAGGCAGCGGCGCGCTCGATGGGGCTGCGCCTAGAGCGGACCCAGCTGCTCGTCGTGCTCGGCACGGGCCTGGCGGTGGGCGCGAGCGTGGCGGTGACCGGCATCGTCGGCTTTGTCGGGCTGATCGTGCCGCACCTGCTGCGGCCGCTCACCGGCGCCCGTCCCTCGGCGCTGCTGCTGCCGAGCGCGCTCGGCGGCGCGGCGCTGCTGCTGGCGGCGGACAGCCTGGTGCGGCTGTCGCCCGGCGCCAGCGAACTCCGCCTGGGCGTCGCGATGGCGCTGCTCGGCACCCCCTTCTTCTTCGTGCTGCTCCTCAAGCTGCGGCGGTCGACGTGGAACTGAGCGTTACCGATCTTGCGGTAAGCCTCGGCAAGCGGCGGGTGCTGCACGGGATCGACGCCGTGCTGCGGCCCGGCAAGGTCACCGCGATCCTCGGCCCCAATGGCTCGGGCAAGTCGACGCTGGTGCGCACCCTGGCCGGCTTGCTCGACCCCGATGCGGGTCAGGTGAAGCTGGGCGGCACGCTGCTCGCCCGCTTGGCGCCGCGCGAGCGCGCCCGCAGGATCGGCTATCTGCCGCAGGAAGCGACGGTGCACTGGGACCTGCGGGTGGCCGATCTGGTCGCACTCGGTCGCATGCCGCACCGTGCGCCGTTCGCCGGCCTGTCTGCCGAGGATCACGCCGCGATCGACGCGGCGATCGAAACCACCGCGATCCGCCCGCTGGCCGATCGGCTGGTCACCCAACTTTCGGGCGGCGAGCGGGCGCGCGTGCTGCTCGCGCGGGTGCTGGCGGGGCAGCCGCACTGGCTGCTCGCCGACGAACCGCTGGCCAGCCTGGACCCCGTCCACCAGCTCGACCTACTCGATCGGCTCCGCGCCCTCGCGGCCGGTGGCATGGGAGTGGTGATCGTGCTGCACGATCTGGTCCAGGCCGCCCGGGCGGCCGACGACGTGCTGCTGCTCCGCGACGGCCGCACCGTGGCGTTCGGACCGGCCGAGGCGGCACTCGCCCACCAGCCGCTGCGCGAGGCGTTCGGGGTGGAAGTGATGGTGATCGGCGACGATCAGGGCCGGCTGCTGCCGGTGCCGATCGGGCGGACCAGGCCGAGCTAGCCGCCGAGCACCTCGACCAGCGTCTGCACCTTCTTCTGCCGCCATTGCGGCAGCGGCGCGACCAGCCAATAGCCGAGCCGCGAAGCCTTGGGCTCGCCGACCACGGCGACACGGCCCGCCTCGATATCGGCGCGCGCCAGCAGCTCGGGTACGGTTGCCCGGCCCAGCCCCTGCGCCGCCGCGTCGATCGCGAGGCCTGCATCGGCGACGCGGACCAGCGATCCGGCGTCCTCGGCCATGCAGCCGGGCCAGGAGATGCGCACGTCGATGCTGCCGCCACCGGACCGCTCGACGGTGATCATGCCGTCGCTTTCCAGCGCCTCGCCTTCATGCTCGCCCGGGCCCTCGCCCCAACGGATCGCGAGGTCGAGATTGGCTTCGGTAAAGTCGAGCGCGTCGTCGGCCGGCACCAGCACGAAGCGCAGGTCCGGGTCCGCGCGGGCGATGTCCGACAGGCGCGGCATCAGCCATTTGGCGGTCAGGTCGCGCGGCGCGGCGATCGTCAGCGACTTGGAGGACTGCCCTGCCTGCATCGCGCGCACCGCTTCCTCGAACTGGAGGAAGCCGTTGCGCAGCGCGGTGAGCCCGCTTTCCGCCTCAGGGGTGAGCTCCAGCCCCTTGGTGGTGCGACGGAACAGCACGACGCCCAGCGTATCCTCCAGCGCACGGATCTGCTGGCCGACGGCGGCGGGGGTCACCGCCAGCTCGTCCGCGGCGCGGGTGAAGGAGAGGTGACGCGCGGCGGCATCGAGCACGCGCATGCCATTCAGGGGGAGATGCGTACGCTTCATTGATCAGATCCTCCCTTGCGGGCGGACCGCACAACCTGCGCTCCCCTCCCGCTTGCGGGAGGGGTTGGGGGAGGGATCGACGTGGAAGAAGCACTGAATCGCTCCAGCCCCTCCCCTAGCCCCTCCCGCAAGCGGAAGGGGAACATGTAACGGCACGCCCCTCACTGTTCGCCTGCCACTGCCGGTGCGATCAGCGCGAAGCGGGGGATGGTGACGTCGAAGGTGTCGCCGTCCTCGTCGATCATGTGGTAGCTGCCCTGCATCGAGCCGGTGGGCGTCGAGAGCGGGCAGCCCGAGACGTAATCGAAGCTGCCACCCGGCGCGATCATCGGCTGCTCGCCGACGACGCCTTCGCCCTCCACCGTGTGGCGCAGGCCGCGCCCGTCGGTGATGATCCAATGGCGGGTGAGCAGCTGGACCGCGACCGTGCCTTCATTCTCGATCCGGATGTGATACGCCCAGAACCAGCGGCCGCGATGCGGCTCCGACTGTTCGGGCAGGTACGACACCGACACGCGGACGACCACGCCACGCGTCGTCGCCTCGTCGGTGAAGAGCGCCTTCACAGCCCGGCGCCTCGCAGCGCCTGGTCGAGATCAGCGATCAGGTCGTCGGGGTCTTCGAGGCCGACATTGATGCGGATCATGCCCTCGGTGATGCCCATCTCCAGCCGCTTCTCCTCGGCGAGACCCGAATGGGTGGTCGAGGAGGGATGCGTCATCAGCGAGCGCGAGTCGCCGATATTGTTGGAGATGTCGATCAGCTCCAGCCCGTCGAGCAGGGCGTGGGCCTGCTTGCGGCCGCCATCCACCTCGAAGCTGAAGATCGGGCCGGCCGCCGCCATCTGGCGCATGAACAGGGCGTGCTGCGGATGGCTGGGCAGCGCCGGGAAGTTGACGCGCGGCACGCGCTGTTCGAGGAAGCTGCCGACCTTGAGCGCATTCTCGCTCTGGCGACGGATGCGCAGGTCGAGCGTCTCCAGGCCCTTCAGCACCACCCAGGCGTTGAACGCGCTGAGCGTCGGCCCGGTGTTGCGGGTGAAGGGCAGCAGCGTGTTGGTGATGAAGTCCTCGGACCCGCACACCGCGCCGGCCAGCACGCGACCCTGCCCGTCCATCATCTTGGTAGCGGAATAGGCGACCACGTCGGCGCCGAAGTCGATCGGGCGCTGGAGCGCCGGGGTGGCGAAGGCATTGTCGACCACCGTGACGATGCCGTGCTTCCTGGCAATCGCGCAGACCGCCTCGAGGTCCACCACGTCCATCGTCGGGTTGGCGGGCGTCTCGAAGAAGAAGATCTTGGTGTTCGGGCGGATCGCGTCCTCGAACTGCTGGGGATCGCGCGCATCCACCGTCGTGGTGGTGACGCCGAAGCGCGGCAGCAGGCTGTCGGTCAGCCAGCGGCACGAGCCGAAGGCGGCGCGGCCCTGGACGATATGGTCGCCCTGGCTCACCTGGCAGAGCAGCGCGGCGGTCATCGCCGCCATGCCGGTCGCCATGGTGCGGCACGCCTCGGCGCCTTCGAGCAGGGCGATGCGCTGCTCGAGCATCTCCACCGTCGGGTTCTGCAGGCGCGAATAGGTCATGCCCGCCTGTTCGCCGGCGAAGCGCGCAGCGGCGTCGCCCGCGCAATCATAGGCGTAGCCCGAGGTGAGGAACAGCGCCTCGCTGGTCTCGCCGAACTCGGAGCGCGCGGTCCCGCCGCGCACCGCCTGAGTCGCGGGCTTCCAGTTGCGGGTGACGCTGGGATCCTGTCCGGTACGACGCTTCATGGGCGCTGCTTTGCGGCGCTTGGGGGCGGTGCGTCAACCTTTGCGTTGAACGATCCTCCCCTGCAAGGGGAGGTGGCGCGCGAAGCGCGACGGAGGGGTGTCCCCGGTCGCGACGGCGCCGAGCCTCTTAAGCCGCGACACCCCTCCGTCAGGCCTGCGGCCTGCCACCTCCCCTTGCAGGGGAGGATCTATGGTATTCCGCTCGCCGCACAGCTCGGCTAGGCCTGCCGCATGCGTCTCCGCCTTTCGGCTCTCGCCACCCGTCCCTGGCTCGTCGCCCTTCTCCTCGGCCTCGCCGCGCAGCTGCTCTTCACGCTGCACATCGACCAGCCGGGTCAGATCATGTTCGACGAGGTCCATTATGTCCCTGCCGCCAAGACGCTGATCGAGCTCAGCGGCCCCCGCAACACCGAGCATCCGCTGCTCGGCAAGGAGCTGATCGGCGCGGGCATGGATCTGCTCGGCGACAATCCATTCGGCTGGCGGCTGATGCCGACACTGGCGGGCACGGCCACGGTGCTCGGCGTCTTCGCCTTTCTGTGGATCCTGATGCGCGGGCGGATGCGGGTGGCGGTGACCGGCGCGGTGCTGGCGATGCTCAACCAGAGCCTGTTCGTCCAGGCGCGGACCGCGATGCTCGACGTCTTCCTCGGCGCCTTCCTGCTGTGGGGCATGGTGTTCCTGCTCTGGGCGATGCACGGCACGCCCGGGCAGGTGCGATGGCGCTGGTGCATGGGCGCGGCGCTGCTCGGGCTGGCGACCGCGGTCAAATGGGCGGCGGCGCCGTACATCGCCGTGTTCGGACTTGCGCTGATCGCAGTCCGTCTGCGCGACATCCGCCACGCCCGTCGGCCGATCGCCGCCGCATTGCTGTCTGGCGACCAGCCGCACTGGCCCGGGCTGTCGACCCTGGCCGCCCTGCTCCTGCTCGGCGCGATCAGCATCCCCGTCTATTTCGCGACCTTCGCCCCCACCTTCTTCTACCTCACCGGCGCGACCGAAGGCCTGACCGGCCTGCTCCACCTGCAGCGCGAGATGTATGAGGCGCAGACCCAGGTGCTGCCCCACCACACCTATCAGTCCGAATGGTGGAGCTGGCCGCTGATGCTGCGGCCGATCTGGTTCTTCTACGAATGGGATCACGGCGCCCAGCGTGGCGTGCTGCTGATCGGCAACCCGGTGATCATGTGGGGCGGGCTGGTCGCGGTGCTCGCCAGCTACATCCTGTGGTTCCGCACCAAAGCGTGGCGGCCGCTCGCGGTGGCGCTGCTCTGGACCTTCTCGGTGGCGATCTACGCGATCATCCCCAAGTCGCTGGGCTTCTATTATTACTACCACCTCTCGGCGATCTTCCTGTGCCTGGTGCTGCCGGTGACCTTCCACCAGTTCGACCGGCTCCGCGCCAAGGGCTGGGAGGAATGGTATCTGGCGCTGGCGCTGGTCTCCTTCGGCTATTTCTACCCGATCCTCTCCGCCGCGCCGCTCAACGACGTGCAGAGCTATACCCACTGGATGTGGCTGCCGAGCTGGCGCTGAATTTTCGTTTCGCCCTTGCGACCATCTTGAACCGTTTGCGGCAGTCGCTAGCTTGATGTCGGTTTCAAACTGCAACGGAGTCACCATGGCCGCGTCGACCGACACCCTGTTCCGCCCGTTCCGCATCAAGTCACTCGATCTTCCCAATCGGATCGTCATGGCGCCGATGACCCGGACCTTCGCGCCGGAGGGCATTCCCGGTGCGGCCAACGCTGCCTATTATCGCCGCCGCGCCGAGGGTGGCGTGGGCCTGATCCTCTCCGAGGGCACGGTGATTGACCGCCCGGCCTCGCGCAACCATCCGGGGATCCCGTTCTTCCATGGCGACGCGGCGCTGGGCGGCTGGAAGGCGGTGATCGACGAGGTCCATGCCGTCGGCGGCAAGATGGCGCCGCAGATCTGGCACACCGGCTCGACCAAGGCCCAGACCGACTGGGTGCCGTCGGTAGACGTGGAAAGCCCCTCCGGCGTCGTTGCCCCGGGCAAGCCGCGCGGCGTGGCGATGACCGAGCAGGACATCGAGGCGACGATTGCCGCCTTCGCCAAGGCCGCGGCCGACGCCAAGCGGCTCGGCTTCGACACGGTCGAGCTCCACGGCGCGCATGGCTATCTGATCGACCAGTTCTTCTGGGCGGGCACCAACACCCGCGAGGACGGCTATGGCGGCGCGACCCTGCCCGAACGCTCGCGCTTTGCGGTCGAGGTGGTCAAGGAGGTGCGCGCGGCGGTGGGCCCGGACTTCCCGGTGATCCTGCGCCTCAGCCAGTGGAAGCAGCAGGATTACAGCGCCCGCCTCGCCACCACGCCCGACGAAATGGCCGCCTGGCTCCAGCCGCTGGTCGATGCCGGCGCGGACGTGCTGCACTGCTCGCAGCGCCGCTTCTGGGAACCGGAATTCCCGGAGGTCGACGGCGAGAACGGCCTGAACTTCGCCGGCTGGGCGAAGAAGCTCACCGGCGCGGCGACCATCAGCGTCGGCTCGGTCGGCCTCTCGGGCGAGTTCATCGCGGCGTTCGGCGGCGAAACCTCCGAGCACAGCGACCTGAACAAGCTGGTCGAGCGGATGGAGCGTGACGAGTTCGACCTGATCGCCGTCGGCCGCGCGCTGATCAGCAATCCGGACTGGGCGAAGAAGGTCCAGGCGGGTGCGGGCGAGGCGCTGAAGGGCTTCAGCCCGGCGGCGCTGGCGGAGCTGGTGTGAGCTGACATCTACCTAGCCCCTCCTCCATGGAGGAGGGGTTGGGGTGGAGGGATTCCAGAACATTGGTTGGTCTCGGTGAGACACTCCCCACCCCGACCCCTCCCCTGAAGGGGAGCGGCTATTTACTAGTCGTCTAGTACCGCCCCCAAACGAACCGAGACGACAGCGCGAAATTCCACACTGCCGCCACCGCGATCCCCGCCAGCGCGGAGAGCCGCCAGTCGCCATGCTGGACATTGTGGAGGAACGCCGCGAGCCCGACATTGGCCGCCGCGCCCACCGCGCAGACCAGGCAAAAGCTCACCCAGCCCTTCAGCAGCGCCGCGCCCTTCAGCCGCCGCTCGCGATAGGTCAGCGCATTGTTGAGCAGATAGTTGAACGTCATCGCCACGATCGTCGCGACGATGGTGCCGGTCACGAAGGGCAGCCCTGCGATGCGGAACAGCAGGAACAGCACCGCCAGGTGCACTGCCGCGCCCACCGCGCCGATCGCCGAGAACATCGCGAAGCGCACCGGCACGACCTTGCCGAACATCCGATCGTAGAGCGCGATCAGATATTCCATCGCGACGACGTAATCGAGCTTGCTCTCGCCCTCGGTGCGGACGCGGAAGGTGTAGGGCAGTTCGCGGAAGCGCAGCGGCTTCGGACTCGCGGTCATGATGTCGAGCAGGATCTTGAAGCCGATGCCGGACAGCACCGGCACCAGCCCGCGCGCGATCTCGCTGCGGATCATGAAGAAGCCGCTCATCGGATCGGTGAGATCCGCCTTGAGCACCTTGCGCGACAGCCTGGTCGCGAAGGCGGACTTCGCCACACGCTCGCTGTCCCATTCGCCGGTGCAGCCACCCTCGCAGAAGCGCGATCCGATCACCACGTCGAGCGCGGCATCGGCCTGTAGCGCGTCGAGCATCTTGGGCAGCAGCGTCTCGTCATGCTGCAGATCGCCGTCGATCACCGCGACGCAGGGCGCCGCGGTGGCGCACATGCCTTCGATGCACGCGGAGGATAGCCCGCGCCGCCCGATCCGCTGGATCACGCGCACGCGCGGATCCTCTCGGCCGATGGCGCGGGCAGCGTCGGCGGTCCCGTCTGGGCTGTCGTCGTCGACGAAGATCGCTTCCCAGGCGCGGCCGGCAAGGGCCGCGTCCAGCTTGGCGATCAGGAGGGGAACATTGGCGCGTTCGTTAAAGGTGGGGATAACGACCGCAAGTTCGAGCAGGGTTTCGCTCACTGAAGCTCC
The DNA here is from genome assembly GCF_900114095.1 of Sphingomonas sp. NFR04. Lineage (GTDB taxonomy): Bacteria > Pseudomonadota > Alphaproteobacteria > Sphingomonadales > Sphingomonadaceae > Sphingomonas. The sequence continues at coordinate 52,333 of NZ_FORV01000009.1, forward strand.
AGCAGCACCGCGTCCCCCATCGCGGACGTTGAAAGATTGCCCCCGAGATCGGCCGTCCGCGCGCCCTTGGCGAGCGCTGCGGCAACCGCTTTTTCTATGCGTTGCGCCGAGGCTTCGTCGCTCAGCGAGTGCCGCAGCAGCATGGCTGCGGAAAGGATGGCGGCGCAAGGATTGGCCTTGCCCTGCCCGGCAATGTCCGGCGCGCTGCCGTGGATCGGCTCATACATGCCGTTCGCGCCCGACCAGGCGGCGAGCGAGGCCGAGGGCAGCATGCCGATCGAGCCGGCGCACATGCTCGCCTGGTCCGAAAGGATGTCGCCGAACAGATTGCCGGTGACGATCACGTCGAACGTCGCCGGCGCGCGCACCAGCTGCATCGCGGCATTGTCGACATACATATGGGTCAGCTCGACCTCGGGATAGTCCGCCGCCATCGCGGTGACGACGTCGCGCCACAGCTGCGAGGTTTCGAGCACGTTCGCCTTGTCGACCGAGCAGAGCTTCCTGCGGCGGCGCTTGGCCATTTCGAAGCCGACGCGAGCGATGCGCGTCACTTCCTGCTCGTTATAGCTCATCACGTCATAGCCCTGACGCAGGCCCTCAGCGGTGGTGCGAAGCCCCTTCTCGCCGAAATAGACGTCGCCGATCAGCTCGCGGACGATGACGATGTCCAAGCCGTTCACCACCTCAGGCTTGAGCGGCGAGGCGTCGCCCAGCGCCGGGAACAGCGTGGCGGGACGGAGATTGGCGAACAGGCCCAGCGCCTGACGGATGCCGAGCAGCGCCGCTTCGGGGCGCAGGTGCCGCTCCAGCTTCTCGAAGCGCGGATCGCCGATCGCACCGAACAGCACCGCGTCGGCGCGCTTGGCGAGCGCCAGCGTGGCGTCGGGCAGCGGATGACCCGAGGCGAGATAGCCCGCGCCGCCGACCGGCGCTTCCTCGAAGCTGAGGCCGAGATCCAGCGCCTCGAGCACGCGGCGCGCCTCGCGCGTCACCTCGGGGCCAATCCCGTCACCCGGCAGTACAGCAATCAACGGCATTCCGATCCCCACGCTGGCAGCATGTCCTGGGAGTGGCGCTTAGCCGCCCTGCGGCCCTTCATGCAACTGCCCGCAACAACCGGTCCACCAGCCGGGCGCGCGCCGCCATCAGATCGGCGCCGCGGCCGATCAGCAGGTCGCGCGCGAGGAAGTGGCCGGTCAGGCGCAGGCCCGCAAGAATGTCCTCCCAGTCCGCCGCACCGCCCTGGGTGAGGAAATCCGGCAGCGCGAGCAGGCGATTCTCATAGCCGAGCGCCCCTGCCCGGCTCACCGCGATGCCGCTCTTGGGGCTGACATAGGCAAGGTCGTCGCTTGCTCCGGTCGCCGCACAGCGTTCCAGATCGAGACCGAAGCCGAGTTCGGCAAGCAGCAGCAGTTCGTAGCGCACCAGCGCCACCGCCCAGCCGCGCGCCGCGGGGGCGGCCTCGATCGCGTCGAGCACGCCGCCCAGCGCGCCATGGAGCCGGGGATAGGGCAGGCCTTCGGGCAGCGTCGCGGCAGTAAGCGCGGTGACCCAGGCGAGCGCGGCGGCGGGCAGCGGCTCGCCGAACATCGGTGCGCGGCTGTGGAGCAGCTCGACCGTGAGCCCGGCCAGCTGCTCCTCGGTCCGCGCGCGCCATTCGCCCTGAATGAGGTTCGCCGGTTGCAGCACCGGCCGCAGCGCCCGCGATCGGCCGCCGCGGACATAGCCGGGCTGGACGCCGTCGCTCTCGGTGAGCGCCCGCACGATCGCACCATGTTCGCCGTGTGCGCGAACGCTGAGCAGAATGGCTTCGGCGCGGAGATGCATCGCCGCGATGTAGGGTGCGCGCGGCGGAAAGGGAAATGCGGGGGTGGCGCGATCCGCCGCCCCCGCGGGGCTTCAGCCCATCGACGCGATGTCGATGACGAAGCGGTACTTCACGTCGCTCTTGAGCATCCGCGCATAGGCGGCCTCGATCTCGTCGGCGCGGATCATCTCGATGTCGGCGACGATGCCGTGCTCGGCGCAGAAGTCGAGCATCTCCTGCGTCTCGGCGATGCCGCCGATCAGCGAGCCGGCGATCGACCGGCGCTTGAAGATCAGCGCCGCGACATTGGGCGAGGGATGGGCATGCTCCGGCACGCCCACCAGCGTCAGCGTACCATCGCGCTTGAGCAGCGTGGTGAAGGCGTCCAGATCATGGCTGGCGGCCACGGTGTCGAGGATGAAGTCGAAGCTGTTGGCATGCGCCGCCATCGCCTCGGCATCGCGCGAGACGACGACTTCGTCCGCGCCCAGCGCCAGCGCATCGGCGCGCTTGCTCTCCGAGGTGGTGAAGGCAACGACGTGCGCGCCCAGCGCGTGCGCGAGCTTCACGCCCATATGGCCGAGCCCGCCGATACCGACGATGCCCACCTTCTTGCCCGGACCGACCTGCCAGTGGCGGAGCGGCGACCAGGTGGTGATGCCCGCGCAGAGCAGCGGCGCGACGGCTGCGAGGTCCTGTTTGCCATGCCCGACCTTGAGCACGAACTTGTCGCTGACGACGATGCGCTGCGAATAGCCGCCCAGCGTGTGCCCGGGCGCGTCCGGCGTCGGGCCGTTATAGGTGCCGACGAAACCGTTCTCGCAATATTGCTCCAGCCCCTCGTCGCACGAGGCGCAATGCTGGCAGCTGTCGACCATGCAGCCGACGCCGACGACATCGCCGACCTGGAACTTGGAGACATGCCCGCCGACCGCGCTTACCCGGCCGACGATCTCATGGCCCGGCACGCACGGGTATAGCGTGCCGTCCCATTCGGAGCGGACCTGGTGCAGGTCGGAGTGGCAGACGCCGCAATAGAGGATGTCGATCTGCACGTCGTGTTCGCCGGGGGCACGGCGTTCGATGTCGATCGGCTCGAGCGGCTTGTCGGCGGCATAGGCGCCATAGGCTTTGGTGGCCATGGGATGTGTTCTCCAGAGTCTTGGGGTTCGAACGGGTTCAGCGCGGGCCGGCGCGATAGGTTGGCTCGTCCACCGGCTCCATCCACTCGACCATCTTGCCGTCCAGCGCTTCCTGGACGGCGATATGGGTCATCGCGGTGGTGGCGCTGGCGCCGTGCCAGTGGCGGTGGCCGGGCGGGCACCAGACGACGTCGCCGGCGCGGATCTCGACAGTGTTCTCGCCTTCGCACTGGGTCCAGCCCACGCCGGAGAGGACGACCAGCGTCTGGCCGAGCGGATGGGTGTGCCACACGGTACGCGCGCCGGGCTCGAAGGTGACGCTCGCCACGCCGTGCCGCGCGGGCGCGGGGGCGGTGTGGAGCGGATCGATGCGGACGCGGCCGGTGAACCATTCGGCCGGGCCGGTCTGCGAAGGCTGGCTGCCGTTGCGCTTGAGTTCCATGCGTGCTCCTGCCGGCGCGACATCGCGCTTGAGGAAAGATATGCCCTCGGCACTTCCCCGATTAGCCGCTGGTATCTGCATGCAGTGCTGAATAGGGTTCAGCAATGAACCGCCAGCAGCTCTCCGAACTGACCGCCTTTCTCGCCGTAGCGCGCCAGAAGAGCTTCACCCGCGCCGCTGCGCAAAGCGGGGTGACGCCCTCGGCACTCAGCCATGCGATGCGCGGGCTGGAGGAGCGGCTGGGCGTGCGATTGCTCCACCGCACCACCCGCAGCGTGAGCCTTACCGAGGCCGGCGAGCGGCTGTTCGCCACCCTCGCGCCGCGGCTCGACGAGATCGAGGCCGAGCTGGCGGCGCTGACCGCGCTGCGCGACAAGCCGGCCGGGCTGGTGCGGATCAGCGCCGACGAGCATTCGCTGCACACGCTGCTCTGGCCGCGGCTGGTGCCGATCTTGCGCGAATTCCCCGATATCCGGGTCGAGATCGACAGCGACTATCGACTGAAAGACATCGTCGCCGAGCGCTTCGACGCGGGCGTGCGCTTCGGCGACATCATCGCCAAGGATATGGTGGCGGTGCCGATCGGCCCCGAGGCGCGGATGCTCGCGGTCGCCGCCCCCGCTTACTTCGATCGCGCCGGCCGCCCGCAGGCGATCGAGGACCTCACCGCCCATGCCTGCATTAACCTGCGCCTGCCCACCTATGGCGGGCTCTATGCCTGGGAGTTCGAGGAGGAGGGCCGTGAGCGCAAGGTGTGGGTCGACGGGCCCCTCACCTTCTCCTCGGTCTTCCCCATCCTGCGCGCGGCGCTGGACGGGTTCGGCGTTGCCTGCCTGCCCGATGCGATGCTGGCGCCGCATGTGGAGAGCGGCGCGCTGGAGACGGTGCTGACCCGCTTCTCGCCACCCTTCGCCGGCTATCATCTCTATTATCCCAGCCGCCGCCAGCCCACCCCGGCCTTAGCGCTGCTGGTCGAGCGGTTGCGCTGGCGGGGCTGATCCGCCTGTGGCAGGTTGACGGGGAAGAGGCCCAAGCGTTCTCAACATCCTACAGGGAGAGATGCCGTGAAGATCCTGCCCAGCGCCCTCGCCGCGGCCGCATTGCTGTTCGCCCTGCCCGCTGCGGCGCAGACCGCCGCCGATCCAACCTCGTTCGCCACCGCCAAGGAGGTGCAGGCGCAGCTCAAGACGATGCTGGCCGAGATGAAGCCGGGCCAGGGCTTCGCCTGGAAGCCGCTGGTACGCGACGGCAGCAACAATGCCGCCATCGAGATCTGGAAGAAGCCGGGCAAACCCGCCGTCCACCCCGACCAGGCCGAATATGCGATCGTGCTGGAAGGCGCGGGCACGCTCGTCTCGGGCGGCACCATGCCCGATCGCGAGATCCGCAACCCCACCCTGGTGGAAGGCAGCCGAATCGACGGTGGCACCACCCGCACGCTCGCGCCGGGCGACGTAATCCTGGTGCCGGCCGGCGTGCCGCACTGGTTCGGCATCACCGGGGAGCGGCTGGTGCTGCTCGGGATCAAGCTGCCCAAGGGGCAGTAATTGGCGCGGGCTAGTTCGCCGCGCTGGCCGAAGCCGCCGGGGCAAGGCTCCACCAGGAGAGCGTGTGGACATCGTGGGCGCTGGTCCACACACCCGTACTGGCGAAGCGCAGCGCACCGCTGCCGCTCGGCTTGCCGAGGCGGCCGAGGATCGCGAGCGTCTTGGGGTCGATGGTAACGAAGGTCTGGTCGGCGGTGGTGCGCAGCCAAACCATGCCGCCGCCGGTATCGATGTCGCCATAGAGCAGGTCGGCACCGACCTTCACGCGGCCGGAGACCTCCACCGTGGCAGGATCGATCCGCGCGAGCGTACCGTCGCCCTGCTCCTGCACCCACACCGCGCCCTCGCCCGCGGCGAGGAAGCCCGGCTGCTTGCCGAGCTTGGTGCGGCCGGTCACCTGGTTTGTGGCCGGGTCGATCCGCTGGAGCGACTGCTGGCCGCTGCTCACCGCCCAGACCGCATCGAACCCGAAGGCGAGGTAGTGCGTGCCCGGATCGACCGCGATTGACGCGACGACGCGGTTGTCCGCCGGATCCACCCGGGCGATCTTGCCGGCATTGTCACTGGCCACCCAGATCGATCCGGCGCCGGCGACCACGTTCAGTTCGCCCTTGGGATTGGCGATGCCGGTGGGGATCGCCGCCAGCAGCTTGGCGGTCTTGAGATCGATGCGGTTGAGCGTGCCCTCCTTGCAATCGGCGACCCAGAGCGAACCCGCCGCGATCGCCATCGCCCCGCACGGATGCGTCATCCCCACCTCGGCGAGCTTGCCCCCGCGTGACCAGCGCTCGACCCGGCCCTTGTTGGTTGCCCAGACGCTGTCGCCGTCCACCGCGAGGAAGTCGGCGAAGCCGGGCACGGTGAGCACCTGCTCCTCGCGCGGCTGCGGGTCGGCATCTGCGGGCGCGGCGGCGAGCAGCATGGCGAGCATCGGCATCCAGGCCATCGCTCAGCCCGCCGCGACGTCGGTGGTGGCGGACGGGCGCTGCTTCAGCCGCGCGAGGATCGGCTGGAACGGGAACAGCCATTGCTCGCGGATCGACAGCCGCCGCCGGTCGTCTTGGCCGACCACCGAGGCCTCGCCTTCCTTGTAGGTGCCGAAGATGCGGTCGAGCAGGATCAGCGAGTTGCCGTAATTACAGCGCGTATCCTCATAGGGCACCGAATGGTGCAGGCTGTGGTGGCGGATCGTGGTGAAGACGAAGCTGTACCAGATCGGTGGATCGGACCGCACATTGGCATGCGCGAAGCCGGACACGACGCCGAGCACGCTCACCCCGCAGAAGATCGCGGTCAGCGGCAGGTCGAACAGCGCGACGACGCTGAGGCTGATCAGGAACAGCTCGATCGGGTTGCCGACATAGCCCTTGGCGGCGTTGAGCTGAGTGAGGTGATGGTGCGGCGCATGCGTCATCCAGAAGGGCGCCGAATTGTGCATCAGCCGGTGCATCCAATACTGGCCGAACTCGATCAGGAAGACCACCAGCGCGACCTGCGCCAGGAACGGCCAGTGCATCAACCAGGGGGTGGCGATGCCGAGCGACTGCTTAAGCGCAAGCAGCGGCGTGTCGGCCAGCGTGCGGGAGACCCAGGAGATCGCCGTCGAGCCGAGCACGACATAGAACAGGTCGGTCCAGAACTCGCGCCAGTTCATCCGCCAGCCGGCGTGCCGCTCGAACAGGAATTCGAGGCCCTGGATGTACAGCGTGATCAGCGCCGACACGACCACGATCGTCCAGGGATTGGCGAGCACGGCCGCGGGGGCGAAGGCCCAGAAGCAGACGACCGCCACCACGGTCGCCGGGGGAATGAGGTTCACGAGCCCTTTGGTCATGCGCTGTCGTCCCGATCGCGAGCGGGGCGATGCCGCCCCGTTTCGATCAGAAGCTAGCCGTGCAAAGGATGCCAGCGCAGGTGGCCGAATGACGTAGCGCGCCCGAAAGCACGCGGCCGCGCGCATCCTTTCGGGACACGCACGGCCGGATAGGACCGTTCAGAAGACAGGTCTTAGCGCAGCGACGCGACCTGCACGCCGCGGCTCTTGTTCGTCTGGGCGACGCGCGTCTCGATCTGGCTGCGGACCTGCTCAGCGACATCGGCGCGGCACAGGCGGGCGCGGGCTTCGAGTTGGGGGTGGATGGTCGCGAGATTCTCGCCGCATACCGCGCGGGCAGCCTGGTCGACGCGGGTGGCGAGGCGCTGCTGGCCGTCGGCGGTGGCGAGATCGAGCCCGGCTAGCGTCAGCGTCGCGCTCGGCTTGCCGAAGCCGGTGTCGGTCGTGCCGGCAAAGGCGGCGGTGCTGATCGAGAGGGCGGCAGCAGCCGCGACGAGCATTTTCATGGCAATCTCCTGCAACCAAGACCGCCTCACCCGGGCGGGTGCCGCGCATCTAGTCACAGGAACAACAAACGGCAAGATGAAAAGCTGCGCCAACGCTACGTAACTTCCGCATCGCTGGATACGGATAGTGTTGCAACGCAGCATTTACGTATTACATATTTATTCGTTCGTCATATTTACCCAGAAAACTCCAAGATTATTACGAATCATCGCGCGCGTACTACCAGCGAGGCGAGCTCGGTCGTATGGCCCATCAGCCCCACCGGCAGGCGGACGCTTTCCCGCTGCTCCACCCGCCCGGCTGCATCGACCACCGCTACGTCGAGCGTGCGGGCGAAGGGCGAGGCGAAGCCGCGCAACGCTGCCACCGGGACCCGGGCTTTCCAGCCGCGCCCGCCACTTGCGGCAACTTCATGGTCGTTGATCGTGATCGTGGCTGTGGCGGAACTGCGTTCTCCGCGGATCAGCAGGCAGTCGCCCGCTGCACAGCGCACCAGCTTCGCGCTCGGACGCGCATCCGCATGCGCCGTTGGCGCGATCACTAGCGCGGCACCTAGAACAAGACGGAAGAAACCGGCCATATGCGCGAGGCTGCCGGAGGCCGCCGCGGCGCACCATGCGCCGTTTGACGTACGTGGCGCTCAGTCGATGGCGATGCCGCGCTCGGCGAAATAGGCGGCGACCGGCGCCAGCACCGCTTCGTGCTTGCGCCAGCGCGCGACCGAGTCGCGATAGATCGGGCGGCGCACCTGGGCCGCGCTCGGCGTGGAGACCGCCCCACCCTGCGCGTGGAAATCGAGGCAGCGATCCGACCAGTCGAGCCCGCAATGGGCTAGCAGGCGGCGTGTCTCGCCTTCCTGGTCAGCGACGATGTCCTCGTAGCGCAGCTCGAGGATGCGCCCGGGGAGCGCCGTGCGCCACAGCGCCATCAGCCGCTCGAATCCGGCCACGTACGCCGCAATATCGAGCAGGTCGTAGCTATAGTCGTAGTAGCGTGAGCTGATCGCGAACAGGTTGCGGAAGTTCGCCAGCACCGTGTCCATCGGGTTGCGACGCAGGCAAACGATGGCGGCGTTCGGCAGCGCCCGCGCGGCGATGCCGGCATAGTGGAAATTGCCCGGGAATTTGTCGACGAAGCGCCGCTCGGGCAGCCGCCGGTGGTGCGCCGCGCGCGCCAGATAGTCGCGGCCGATCGCGCCGAGATCGGCGGTCGCGGCGGCATGCAGCGTCTCGGGATCGAGCACCGTGCGGCTGCGCGTGCCCGAGGCGGCCTTCACTGCCAGCGGCAGCGCCTGGAGTTCGCCGACGCTCTCCACCGCCGGATGCGCCGCGAGAATACGGTCGACCAGCGTGGTGCCGGTGCGCGGCATGCCGATGATCAGGATCGGCGCCTCGGCCGGCGCGTCGGTGACCGGAGCTGCGGCGAAGGCCGGCCAGCTGCCCGCCACCGCGTCGACGATCGCGGCGTCACGGGCCGGCTCATAGCCGAGGGTGGCGCGATGCTCGGCGTTCACCTCCAGCAGACAGGCCAGCGCCGCGTCGGCGCGTCCGATATCCTCCAGCTCCTTGGCGAGCGCATAGCCGGTGAGCAGCCGGTCCGCTCCCCGCGCGCGCTGCTTCGCCGCTTTGAGCCGGGGCACATGGTTGCTATCCTCGCTCTGCTTGCGCAGCCCGGCGAGCAGATGGTGCGCGCGGGCATCGTCCTGGCTGCGGGCGAGCAACGTTCCCAGCACCGCCTCGGCGTCGTCGACGCGCCCGAGAAAGCTCAGCGTCGCCGCATGGTTGTAGAGGAACTGGTCGTTCTCGGGCGCCACCGCCACCGCCACCTCGAAATGCGGCAGCGCCGCCACATGATCGCCGAGCCGGGCATAGACACAGCCGATGGTATCGCGCGACAGCGCGTCCGCAGGCGGGTCCGCCTCCGCCGCCGCAAGCTGCGTGGCCGCATCCCCATCGCGCCGCACCAGCGTGTAGAGCCGCGCCAGCTGCGCGCGATATTCGCCGCGCGGGTCCTGGTCCACCGCCGCTTCGATCTGCCGGATCGCCTCGCCGATCCGCCCCTGCTCCGCCGCGATCACGCCCAGCAGAAAGGCACCCTCTGCAGAGGGAAGCGCCGCCGAGGCGAGTCGCGCCGCCGTATGGAAATCGCCCTGTTCCAGCGCCACCCGCGCCGCCGCCGCGCTCATCCCGCGAGCGTCGCCACGGCGATCGCCGTCGCCGAAGCGCGGTTCTCGACGCCCATTTTCTGGAAGATCTGCTCGAGATGCTTGTTCACCGTGCGCGGGCTGATCTCCAGGATCTCGCTGATCTCGCGATTCTGCTTGCCGCGGCTGAGCCACACCAGCACCTCCGCCTCGCGCGAGGTGAGGCCGTGGCGCTCGGCGAGGATGCGCTCGGCATCGCCCTCGCGCTTCTCAGTAAGGCGGAACAGCCATTCGCGGGCGCTGGTCTGGCGCAGGAAGCTGCACTGGAGCGCGCTGTCGCCGATCTGCAGCGTCGCCTGCGCGCCCGGCGGCACCGCTGGATCCTGCAGCCGTCGCACGACCGCCGCGAGTTCGTCGGGCAGGTCCAGCGCGCGCGGCGACCAGTCGGGGAACAGCCGCTCGATCGTCTCGGCGGCGAGCGGAGTCAGCCAGCCGGTCTGCCCGTCGCCATCGACCGCAAAGGAGGGCCGCCCGGCGGTGTCCAACGCCAGTTGGCTGCTCTGCGCGATCCGGGCATTGGCGAGGTGCACCGAAACGCGCGCCAGCAGCTCGTCGACCACGATCGGCTTGTGGACGTAATCAACCGCCCCGGCATCGAGCCCGCGCACGACATGCTCGCTCTCGGTCAGCCCGGTCATGAAGATCACCGGCACCTGGCGGAAGCGACCGTCCTGCTTGATCCGACGCGTGGTGCTGAACCCGTCGAGCCTCGGCATCACCGCGTCCATCAGGATCAGGTCGGGCGTGCCATGTTCGAGCAGCTCCAGTGCCGCGAGCCCGTCGACCGCGATCAGCACCGTCATGCCTGCCTGCTCCAGCGTCGCCGTGAGGAAGCGGAGCGATTCGGGGGTGTCGTCCACCACCAGGATCGTGGCGCCGGGATCGCTAGGCGACATCGTCGAGCGTCCTTGCCAGCCCGCGCAGGTCGAACGCCTCAAGCTGCGGCCGCAGCCGCGCGACGAGGTCGGCGCTTTCGGGGACCTCCCTCTCCAGAGTCACGAGTGTCGTTTCGATTCCACGGACATGCCCGAGCTTCATAAAGCGGCGCAGCGCATCGAGATAGGGCGCCGCCGACTCGGGCAGTGCCATCGGTGGACGGGGCGGCGCGGCGGCGGCCTCGGCATCCTCGACGATCCAGTCCAGCCCCAGTTGGCGCGCGATCATGTCGAGCAGCGCATCGAGGTCGACCGGCTTGGTGAGGAAGGCGTCGTGCGCGCGGCGGCCGTCGCGGCCGGCGTGGAATTCATGCGCATTGGCCGAGACCATCACGATGCGCAGCCCCGCCCCGAAGCGCGCGCGCAACTGCTCGGCCACGTCCCAGCCGCTGGTGCCCGGCATCTGGATGTCGAGCAGCACGAGATCGGGCGAACAATGTTCGGCGAGCGCCAGCCCCGCCGTGCCGCCACTCGCCTCGAACACGGAAAAGCCCAGCGGGCGCAGCAGATGGTTCACCACCGTGGTCTGCGCCGGGCTGTCGTCGATCACCAGAATCGTCTTCTGCGCCCCCTGATAGCCGGTGACGCGGCGATAGGCGGCGGCACCGGCGGGCGCCTCGATCGGCTCGGGGAGCAGCAGGCGGAGAAGAAAGCTGCTGCCCTTGCCAAGCTCGCTGGTCACCGTCACTTCGCCGCCCAGGATGCGCGCCAGCACGCGGGTGATGGCGAGGCCCAGCCCGATGCCCGGCTGCATCACGGTATCGGGTTCGCGACCACGCTCGAACGGCTCGAAGATCCGCTCCAGATCTTCGGGCGGGATGCCCGGGCCGGTATCGCGGACTTCGATCGCGGCGCTCTGGCTGCGATAGCGCACGGTCAGCGTCGCGCCGCCCGTCTCGGTATATTTGATCGCGTTGGACAGCAGGTTGATCAGGATCTGGCGCAGCCGCTTCTCGTCGGTGCGTACATAGGCGGGCAGCCGGCCCTCGACGACATAGTCGAGCGACAGCCCCTTGGCCGAGGCCTGGACGCGGAACATCTCCACCACCTGGTCGAGCAATGCCGGCAGCCGCACCAGTTCCTGCCGCACCTGCAGCACGCCGCTTTCGACGCGCGAGATGTCGAGAAGGCCCTCGACGAGATTGGTGAGATGCTCGGCAGAGCGGCGGATCACCCCGCCCGCCTCGCGCGGCGGGATCGAGTCGCCACGTTCGAGCAGCTGGGCATAGCCATAGATGGCGTTGAGCGGCGAGCGGATCTCGTGGCTGACCGCGACGAGGTAGCGCGTCTTGGCGGCGTTGGCGGCTTCGGCGGTTTCCTTTGCCTTGGCGAGCGCGGCTTCGGTTTCCCGGTGCGCGGCGATTTCTGCGCAGAGCCGTTCAGTCTGGGCGCGATTCGCGGCCTCGGCGGCGCGGTGGCGGTCACGCGCCTTCAGGAACAGCCGGGCAAAGGTCGCGGCAACGGCCAGCGCCAGCCCCAGGCAGATCGTTCCGAGAATGCGCGCGATCGCCATGGGATCAGCCTCCTAGACCGAAAGACGATGGCGTTCTGCATTCCTCCCCGGAACGGGGCGGGGGACCGCTCGCCGCAGGCGAGTGGTGGAGGGGCCGCGCCGCAAGGCGCGGGGTTCGCTTGGCGTCTCGGCAACCCGCCGCGTGCCGCGGCGGCCCCTCCACCATGTGCTGCGCACATGGTCCCCCTCCCCGTTCCGGGGAGGAATTGGGGCGCACCGACCAGCCCCCAAAACGGGGCTCGCCAGTGCCTGAATGACGCATTGCAGCATCACGATTTGAGGTGACACATGCCATGTGACATGCCTATAAGTCGTATTACTGGATTGGGCAAACGTAATATCGGTTGCGACCGTCCGGCGGCTGAAATTCGCGCTTTCTCGCGCTGCGAAGATGGGGGTCGATCATGGCAAAATGGGTAGCGAAGGCGCGGATCGCGATCGCGGCGACGGCGATGCTGGCGACGGCATCGTGCGGCGGTAGCGGCAGTGCACCAAAGGTGCGGACCGAGTTCAACATCGGCTGGTCGATCTATGCCGGCTGGATGCCCTGGCCCTATGCCGAACAGGCCGGCATCGTGAAGAAATGGGCCGACAAATACGGCGTCAAGATCCACTTCACCCAGGTGAACGACTATGTCGAGTCGGTGAACCAGTTCAACGCCGGCAAGCTCGACGGCGTCACCGTCACCAACATGGACGCGCTCACCATCCCCGCCGCGGGCGGCAAGGATACCAGCGCGATCATCCTGGGTGACTATTCCAACGGCAATGACGGCATCGTCCTCAAGAACGCCAAAAGCCTTGCCGACATCAAGGGCCGCACCGTCTATCTCGTCGAGCTGTCGGTCTCGCACTATCTGCTGGCGCGCGGGCTCTCCTCGGTCGGCCTCCAGCTCTCCGACGTGAAGACGGTCAACACCTCGGACGCGGACATCGTCGGCGCCTTCGCCAACCCGGCTGCTACCGCGGTCGTCACCTGGAACCCGCAGCTGACCGAAGTCGCCAAGCTCCCCGGCGCCACCAAGGTGTTCGATTCGAGCCAGGTGCCGGCTGAGATCCTCGACCTGCTCGCCGTCGACACCGCAACGCTCAAGGCCAATCCGAACCTCGGCAAGGCACTGGCCGGCATCTGGTACGAGACGATGCAGCTGATGCAGAAAAAGGATGCCGTCGGCGCCGCCGCGCGCGCCGCGATGGCGAAGCTGGCCGGCACCACGCCGCAGTCGTTCGACGCCCAGCTCAGCACGACGCACCTCTATGCCACGCCGCAGGATGCGGTCGCGGCGGTGAAGTCGCCCGCGATCGGCGCGACCATGGTGAAGGTGCGCGACTTCAGCTTCTCCAAGGGGCTGTTCGGCCAGGGCGCCAAGTCCGCCGATGCGATCGGCATTTCGGTACCCGGCAAGACGATCGGCGACGCCAACAACGTCAAGCTGCGCTTCGACCCGACCTATATGGAGCTGGCCGCGGCCGGCAAGCTCTGAGGCCGGACGCCATATGCGCTGGGTGAACATCCGACCCCGCCGCCGAACCGGCTGGCTGCTGGGGAGCCTGCCGCTGCTGCTCGCGGCGATCGTCTACCTCTTCGCCTCGGCAGCGCGGCATGCTGAGAACCCCTCAGACAAGCTGCTGCCGACGCCGGGCGCGATGGTGGAGGCGATGCACGCTCTGCTCGCCCAGGCCGACCCGCTGAGCGGGCGCCTGCTCTTCTGGGCGGATACGCTGGCCAGCCTGGAGCGGCTGGGAATGGCCCTCGGCATCTGCGCGCTCTCCGCATTGCTGGTAGGCATGGTGCTGGGCGTGCTGCCCGCCGCCCGCGCCACCTTCGGCGCCTTCGTCACCACCATTGCCGTGATCCCGCCGATCGCGCTGCTGCCGGTGCTGTTCATCGTCTTCGGGCTGGGCGACACCGCCAAGGTCGCGCTGATCGTGATCGGCGTCACCCCCTTCCTGATCCGCGACCTCGCCGACCACATCACCGCCATCCCGCAGGAGCAGCTGATCAAGGCGCAGACGCTCGGCGCAAGCAGCTGGCAGCTGGCACTTCGCGTCGCCCTGCCCCAGGCGCTGCCCCGGCTGATCGCGGGCATCCGCCTCTCGCTCGGGCCGGCCTGGGTGTACCTGATCTCGGCCGAGGCGATCGCCTCGGACATCGGCCTCGGCTACCGCATCTTCCTCGTCCGGCGCTATCTCTCGATGGACATCATCATCCCGTACGTCGCCTGGATCTCGATCCTCGCCATCCTGATGGACGTGGCGCTGGCCCAGTTGAGCAAGCGCGCCTTCGCCTGGGCGCATGGAGCCGGCCGATGAGCGCGCTCCTCTCCTTCCAGAATGTCTGGCTCGAATATGGCGACAAGGTCGTGCTGGAGCGCGTCGAGCTCGACATCGCCGAGCGCAGCTTCGTATCGATCGTGGGTCCCTCGGGGGCGGGCAAGAGCAGCTTCCTGCGGCTGGCACTCGGGCAGGAGCGACCGACGCGGGGCAAGATCCTGCTCGACGGCACGCCGCTGCCCGGCGAATGCGGCCCCGATCGCGGCGTAGTGTTCCAACGCTATTCGGTGTTCCCGCACCTGACCGCGCTGCGCAACGTGATGTTCGAGCGAGAATGCGTCGGCGCCCCACTCACCGCCCGGCTGTTCGGCGCCGCCCGTCGCCGCGCCCGCGACGAGGCCGCCGCGATGCTCGCCGAGGTAGGCCTGGGCGACGCGCTCGACCTCTACCCGGCCCAGCTTTCCGGCGGCATGCAGCAGCGGCTCGCCATCGCCCAGGCGCTGATCGCGCGCCCTCGCGTGCTGCTGCTCGACGAGCCGTTCGGAGCGCTCGACCCCGGCATCCGGCAAGACATGCACCGGCTGATCCTCAAGCTGTGGGAAGAACATGCGCTCACCGTGCTGATGGTCACCCACGACATTTCGGAGGCGTTCAACCTCGGCACCCGCGTGCTCACCTTCGACAAGCGCCGCATCGATCCGCACGCCCCGCACCGCTACGGCGCAACCGCCGTCTACGACCTCCACCTCACCCGCAAGCGGCGCGAGGCGATTGTCGAGGCGCAGCAGGAAGTATTACGATTGACAGAATCAGTAATAACCGGGAAAGAGGAATCATTGTGAAGGAACCCTCCTCCTCCCTCGCCCGGCTCAGCATGAGCCTGCCCGCCGAACTTTTCCGCCAGCTCGATGAAATGGTGGAAGACCGCGGGCTCCCCTCGCGCTCGCAGCTGATCGCCGAGCTGATCCGCGACGAACTTGCCGAGCAGAGCGCCGCCTCGCGCCCCGAGGAGATGCTCGCGGGCACGATTACCCTGGTCTACCGCGCCGATCTCGGCCGGGTGCGCCACCAGCTGGCGCAGACCCAGGCCGAGTATCTGAAGGAGGTCATCTCCTCGCAGCATGTCTTTTTAGAGGACGACCAGTCGCTCGAGGTGCTGCTGGTCCAGGGGCCGGCGCGCCGGCTCCGCGACCTGTGCGACGCGCTGCGCAAGGTGCGCGGCGTGCAGCAACTGCGCCTCTTCACCACCACCGCGCTGCTGCCCCCGCTCCACGAGCAGGACGAGGCGGCAGCCCCAACCGGGAGCAAGGCGGCATGAGCACACTCGCCGACCCCAATGCCGCGCGCGACCATGCGCGCGCGATGGCAGGCACCGTCGTCGAGGCGATGCCGATCCTGCCGCCCAAGGCGGACGACCTGCCTGCGGGCGTGCACGCCGACGATCTCGTCTGGGAAGAGACGATCGCCGCCGGCGGCTATGCCAGCCGTGTGCTGTCGCGCGGCAGCCGGCTGCGGCTGATCGACCTGCACGGCGATGCCTGCGTCTCGCTCCAGCTGTTCAACGCCGCCATGCCCACCGAGCGGTTCAACGTCGCCGATACGGTGAAGGTGCAGTGGAACGCCTATCTCGGCGAGGGCAGCCTGTTCCTCTCCGACATGGGCCGGGTGCTCGCCAGCATCGAGGCGGACGGCGCCGGCACGCACGACGCCTTTTGCGGCGCGTCCAACGCCGCGTCGAACGAACGCCGCTACGGCGACGGCAGCAATTCGGGGCCGTTCCCCAACGCCCGCGACCGGCTGCTGCTCGGTGCCGCCAAGCACGGCCTCACCCGCCGCGACATCCATCCGTGCGTCAACCTGTTCAAGGGCGTCCGCATCGCCGCCGACGGCACCACCGAACCGCAGCTCGGGCCGTTCGCGCCGGGCCGCTCGCTGGTGCTGCGCGCCGAGATGGACCTGATCGTGGTGCTGGCCAACTGCCCGCATGTGCTCGATCCGCGTCCCTGGACCGTCACCCCCTTGCGCGCCACCGCCTGGCGCGGCCCGGTGACGACACGGGACGATCCGATCCGCAACGCGACGCCCGAGCGGCAGCGCGCTTTCCTCAACACCGAAGACTGGGTCCGCCGCTGATGGAACAGGACGTAGCGCTCGCCGGCCTCACCGGCCGGGTGATCCATGACGAGATCGTCCCCGCCCGCGCCCCCTGGCTGCACCGGGTGAAGGCCGGCGAGACGCTCCGCGTCGTCGACCTCGAAGGCAATCAGGCGGTCGATTTCCTCCTCTACGCCACCCACGACGATGCCGAACGCTACAGCGCGCAGGACACGATCGCGGCACAGGCCAATATCTTCCTGCGCACCGGCAGCGTGCTGCGCTCGAACGAGGGCCGGCCGATGATGACGATCACCGCGACCGCGGTCGAGTATCACGACACGATCGGCGGCGCCTGTTCGTGCGAGTCCAACACACTGCGCTATGGCCATTTCACCAAGGCGCAGCACGCCTGTGTCGACAATTTCCTCGAGGCCAATCTCCGCGACGGCCGGGGCAAGCGCGACATCGTGTCGAACGTCAATTTCTTCATGAATGTGCCGGTCGAGGCCGATGGTGCGCTGGGCATCGTCGACGGCATCTCGGCGCCCGGCCTGACCGTGGACTTGCGCGCAGAAATGGATGTGACCGTGGTCGTTTCGAATTGCCCGCAGATCAACAATCCCTGCAACGGCTTCAACCCCACCCCCGTGCGCATGATCGTCACCGCATGAGCGTGCGCACCGTCCTGATCGCCAATCGCGGGGCGATCGCCTGCCGGATCATCCGTACCCTCAAGAAGATGGGCATCCGCTCGGTCGCCGTCTTCTCCGATGCCGACGAGGCCTCGCGCCATGTCGCGCTCGCCGACATCGCGGTGCGGATCGGCCCCGGCCCGGCGGCGGAAAGCTATCTTGACGTCGCCCGCATCCTCGCGGCGGCGAAGGAGACCGGCGCCGACGCGATCCACCCCGGCTATGGCTTCCTCTCCGAGAACGCCGCCTTCGCCGAGGCGTGCGAGGCCGCCGGCATCGCGTTCATCGGCCCGACCCCGGACAGCATCCGCGCCTTCGGCCTCAAGCACAGCGCCCGCGCGCTCGCCGAGGCGGAGAAGGTACCCCTCGCCCCCGGCACCGGCCTGCTCGACAGCGTCGAGACGGCGCTCGAAGCGGCGGAGCGGATCGGCTATCCGGTGATGCTCAAGGCGACCGCCGGCGGCGGCGGCATCGGCATGCGCGTCTGCACCGATGCCCAGGCAGTGCGCGATGGCTATGCCGCGGTGGCGCGGCTGGGTGCCGGCAATTTCGGCGATGCCGGGCTGTTCCTCGAACGCTTCGTGCCGCGCGCCCGCCATGTCGAAGTGCAGATCTTCGGCGACGGCCATGGCCGCGTCGTGGCGCTCGGCGAGCGCGACTGCTCGCTCCAGCGTCGCAACCAGAAGGTCATCGAAGAGGCCCCCGCCCCGCATTTGCCCGAGCGCGTCCGCGCGGCCTTGATCGAGGCGGCGGTGCGGCTGGGCCGGGCGGCGAACTATCGCTCCGCCGGCACCGTCGAGTTCCTCTACGATCCGGCGCGGGAGGACTGGTTCTTCCTCGAAGTAAATACGCGCCTTCAGGTCGAGCACGGCGTCACCGAAGAAGTGACCGGCGTCGACCTGGTCGAATGGATGGTGCGCGGGGCGGGCGGCGACTACAGCTTCCTCGATACCCCCGTCCCCGCCCCCAAGGGCTGGTCGATCCAGGCGCGGCTCTATGCCGAGGATCCGGCGGTCGATTTCCGTCCTGCCTCGGGCACGCTGACCGACGTCGCCTTTCCCGAAGGCGTCCGCATCGAGAGCTGGGTGGAGTCGGGCAGCGCGGTTTCCTCCTTCTACGATCCGATGCTCGCCAAGCTGATCGTGCACGGCGAGGACCGCGAGTCCGCCGTCGCCGCGCTCCAAACTGCGCTCGGCCGCACCCGCTTCGCCGGGATTGAGACCAATGTCCGCTGGCTGCGCGACGTGGCCCGCAGCGAGGATTTCGTCACCGGCGACGTCTCGACCCGCTCGCTGGAGACGGTGGTCCACCGCCCGCAGAGCATCGTCGTGCGCTCGGCCGGCACCGCGACCAGCGTGCAGGATTATCCCGGCCGTGTCGGCCTGTGGGACATCGGCGTGCCGCCCTCGGGCCCGATGGACGCCCGCGCCTTCCGGCTCGGCAACATGCTGCTCGGCAACGACAGCACCGCGCCCGGGCTGGAAGTGACCGCCACCGGCCCGACGCTCCAGTTCAACACCGCGACCCGCATCGTCCTGACCGGCGCCGACTTCGCCGCCACGCTCGACGACAAGCCGGTCGAGCGCAACAAGCCCATTGCCATCGCGGAAGGCCAGACCCTCGCGCTCGGCCGCGTCACCGGCGGGGGCATGCGCGGCTATATCCTGTTCGCCGGCGGGCTCGACGTGCCGAGCTATCTCGGCAGCGCCAGCACCTTCGATCTCGGCGAGTTCGGCGGTCATGGCGGACGCGTGCTGCGGGTCGGCGACACGCTGCACCTGACCGATCATGCGCCGGCGGTAATCCCCGGCCCGCGCACGGTCGCGCAGGAACCGCTCGGCCCCGACTGGACGATCCGCGTCCTCTACGGCCCCCACGGCGCCCCCGATTTCTTTGCTCCACAAGATGTCGACACGATCCTCTCCGCCGAGTGGAAAGTCCATTACAACAGCAACCGCACCGGCGTGCGGCTGGTCGGCCCCAAGCCGCACTGGGCGCGCAAGGATGGCGGCGAGGCGGGGCTCCACCCGTCGAACATCCACGACAATCCGTACGCGATCGGCGCGCTGGATTTCACCGGCGACATGCCGATTATCCTCGGCCCCGACGGTCCCTCGCTCGGCGGCTTCGTCTGTCCGTTCGTGGTGATCGCGGCGGATTTGTGGAAGGTCGGCCAGCTTGCGCCGGGCGACCGCATCCAGTTCGAGCAGGTCAGCCTCGACGAGGCCGATGCCGCCGCACAACAGGAAGAGGCGTTGATCGAGGGCCGCGCCGCCACGGCGACCAGCCCGGCCGAGGGCGGCGGGCGCGACGCGATCCTGGTCGACCTCCCCGCCAAGGGCCGCCGCCCGCGCGTGCTGTTCCGCCGCCAGGGCGATCGCAACCTGCTGGTCGAATATGGCCCGATCACGCTCGACCTCGAGCTGCGCCTGCGCGTCCATGCCGCGACCACCGCGCTCGCCGAGCTCGCGCTGCCGGGCATTCTCGACGTCGTGCCGGGCATCCGCTCCTTCCAGGTGCATATCGACGGCATCCGCCTGAAGGAGGCGGCGCTGATCGAGCGGCTGGTACAGATCGAGGACGCACTCGGCGACCTCGAGGATTTCGTGATCCCATCGCGCATCGTCCACCTGCCGCTCAGCTGGAACGACCCCGCGATCCACGAGACGATCCAGCGCTACATGCGCGTGGTCCGCGACGACGCGCCCTGGTGCCCGGACAATATCGAGTTCATCCGCCGCGCCAATGGCCTCGCCAGCGCCGAGGAGGTCCACCGGATCATCTTCGACGCCAGCTACCTCGTCTATGGCCTGGGCGACGTGTATCTCGGCGCGCCGGTCGCCACCCCGATCGACCCGCGCCACCGGCTGGTCACCACCAAGTACAACCCGGCCCGCACCTGGACGCCGCCCAACGTGGTCGGCATCGGCGGCGCCTATATGTGCATCTATGGCATGGAAGGCCCGGGCGGCTACCAGCTGTTCGGCCGCACCATCCAGGTGTGGAACACCTATCGCCAGACCGGCGCCTTCGCCGAGGGCAAGCCCTGGCTGCTCCGCTTCTTCGACCAGATCCGCTTCTTCCCGGTCAGCCATGAAGAGCTGACCGAGTGGCGGCGCGACTTCCCGCTGGGGCGCCGCGAGATCAAGATCGAGGAAACCGAGTTCCGCCTCTCCGACTATCGCGAATTCCTGGCGGAGAATGCCCGCTCGATCGCCGCGTTCGAGAAGCAGCGCAACGCGGCGTTTGCAGCCGAGCGCGCGGACTGGGAACGCAAGGGCGAGTTCGACCGCGTCGCCAGCCTCACCGAAAGTGCCGACGACAGCGCCGACGAAGCGGTGACGGTGCCCGAGGGCGCCGAACTGGTCGAAGCACCGTTCGGCGGCAGCGTGTGGAAGCTGCTCAAGGAAGTGGGCGACACGATCGACGCGGGCGAGACGATCGCCGTGCTGGAGGCGATGAAGATGGAGTTTCCCGTCACCAGCCCGGCAGCGGGTACGGTGGCGGCGCTCTATGTCGCCGAGCGGCAGACCGTCACCCCGGGCTCGCCAGTGCTGGCGCTGGTGCGGGCATGACGGCGCTCGACCGGCTCTCGGTCGCCGGCATTGCCGCCGAGGTGCAGGCGGGCAAACGTAGTGCGGTCGCGGTAATCGAGGACGTGCTGGCGCGGCTCGATGCCTATGATGCGATCCAGCCGGCGGTGTGGATCTCGCGCTTCGAGCCCGATGCGCTCCGCGCCGCCGCCGCTGCGGTGGATGCCCGGATCGCCGCCGGTGAGACGCTGCCGCTCGCCGGTGTGCCCTTCGCGGTGAAGGACAATATTGATCTGGCCGGCCTTGCCACCACCGCCGCCTGCCCGGCCTTCGCCTATCAGCCCGAACAGTCGGCAACCGTGGTGGCGAAGCTGGTGGCTGCCGGGGCGATCCCGGTCGGCAAGGCCAATCTCGACCAGTTCGCCACCGGGCTCAACGGCACCCGCAGCCCGTACGGCATCCCGCGCAACGCGTATAACCGCGCGTGGGTGAGCGGCGGGTCGAGCTCGGGGTCGGCCGTGGCGGTCGCCGCCGGGCTGGTCGCCTTCGCGCTGGGCACCGACACCGCAGGCTCGGGCCGCGTGCCCGCCGCGTTCAATCATCTCGTCGGCCTCAAGCCGAGCAAGGGTCGCTGGAGCAGCTCGGGGCTCGTCCCCGCCTGCCGCACGCTCGACTGCATCACGGTGTTCGCGGGCAGCACCGAAGATGCGGCGCTGGTCGACACCATCGCCGCCGGCTTCGACGCGACGGATTCGCTCTCCCGCGACCTGCCGGACGTGCCACGCGCCCGCCGCCGCATCGGCGTGCCCCGCGCCGAGCAATGCCGCTGGTTCGGCGATATCGAATCCGAGTTCCTGTACCACCAGGCGCTCGCCGGCCTCGATGCCGAACTGGTCGAGATCGACCTCGCCCCCCTCGATGAAGCCGCCCGCCTGCTCTATGACGGCCCCTGGGTCGCCGAGCGTACGGCGGCGCTGCAGGGGCTGCTGCTCGACGACCCCGACGCGATCCACCCGGTAGTGCGCGAGATCGTCGACGGCGGCTTCGGCTACAGCGCGATCGACGCGTTCAACGGCGCCTATCGCCTCGCCGAACTCGCCCGGATGGCGGAGGCGATGTGGGAACAAGTCGATCTGCTCGCCCTGCCCACCGCGCCGACCAGCTACCGCGTCGCGGAGATGGTCGCCGAGCCGATCAGGCTCAACGCGAGCCTCGGCGCCTACACCAATTTCGTGAACCTGCTCGACATGGCCGCCATCGCGGTCCCCACCGGCAGCTACGCCAGCGGCGTCGGCTTCGGCGTGACGCTGATGGGCCCGGCGGGCACCGATCGCGCGCTGCTCGACGCGGCGAACGCATTTTTCCCCGCGCCGGCATCCCCGCCGCCGCTGGACCTGGAGGGACGGATGGAAACGGTGAAGCTCGCGGTCGTAGGCGCCCATCTCAAAGGCATGCCGCTCCACTGGCAGCTGACCTCGCGCGAGGCCAAGTTCGTCGAGGCGACCACGACGGCGCCGACCTACAAGCTCTACGCCATGGCCGAGAGCGTGCCGCCCAAGCCCGCGCTGGTCCATAGCGAGGATGGCGCCGCAATCGCGCTGGAAGTGTACGAGCTCGACATGGCCGCGTTCGGCAGCTTCGTGGCGGAAGTACCGCCGCCGCTCGCGATCGGCACGGTGACGCTGGCGGACGGCAGCATGGTCAAGGGCTTCGTCGCCGAACCGCGCGCGATGGCCGGCGCCGAGGACATCACCGAACTCGGCGGCTGGCGGGCGTATATCGCGCGGGGCTGAGCCGGCTCAATCGTTTGGGCGGGCCGGCACCGGATACACGATGAAGTCCGCGTGCCGATCGATCGTCGGCACCGGTCCGGCCTTCGCCACTGCCGCACGCAGTTTCTCGATCTTGGAGGGCGCCAGCGCAAGCCCATGCTCGTCGGCATGCACCGGCGCCTCCATCGGATAGTCCTTCCCCGGCATGGTCGTCATCTCGATATGTGCGCCGAGCAGCGCGCGGATCGGGTGCGTCCTGGCGAAGGCCGCCAGCCGCTCGGCACTCGCGCGGAAATCGTCGAAATGGTTCAGCGGCACGTAGAGCCGCCCCGGATAGAGCATGTCGCCCGAGAACAGCAGTCGCGTTCGCGCATCATAGACCATGATGTGCGCCGGCTGGTGCCCCGGCGTCGCCAGCACGTCGAGCGTCCGCCCGCCCAGATCGAAGTGCGCCACGTCGCGCGGCCAGTCGGTGAAGTGGAAGAAGGCGGCGACCTCGGTCGGCTTCAACCCGACCACATCGGTATCGGGCCGATTGCGGAACTCGTCATCGCCCGCATGATGGTCGCCATGGCTGTGCGAATGCGCGACGACCAGCCGTATCGCCCGGCCGCCATGCTTGGCCTGCCACGCAGCAACCAGCCGGTCCACGGTCGGCCGGATCTTCAGCCCGCCCGCGCCGGTATCAAGCAGCAGCACTCGCTCGCGCCCGAAGATCAGGTACAGGAACGGCGCCTCGAAATTGGTCTTCACCGATTGGCGGATCACGAAAGTGTCGCCGTCGATCGCCTGCACCTGCGTCTCCGGCTCGCTCGCCGCCGTGCCGTTGATCCAGGGCGCGAAGGCCGGCGGCTTGGGGTTCGCCGCGCCGAGCAGCAGGAAGGCGCCCAGGCCGAGCGAAAAGCGGTGTCGAAAGCGTGTCATACGTCGCATGCTGGGCCACCCATCGGCACCCGACAAGCCGCGAAATCCCCCGCTACGTCAAACGACTTACGGCGCGCTGCGCCCGTTTCGGCCATCTTCTCCTTATCGGAATCACGGGCGAGGACCGGGCGCGATCATGGATGCAGCTGTACCGACCAACTTCGAACCGACGGGCGTGCAGGGCGGCCCGGTAAAGCGCTTCATCTTCACCCATTTTCAGCCGGCCGTGCTGGTGGCGATGATCCTGTTCTGGACCTTCGCGCCGGACTCGATCGCCAAGGCCTCAGTGGCGGTGGGCATCGGCATCGTCTTCAAGCTGTGCCTGCTCGGCATGGAGCGGATCAGCGAGCGCCACCGCCACTGGCGCCTGACCTGGAAGGAGCTCGCCAGCGACCTCTTCTACGTGGGCATGAGCTACACGCTGATCAAATATGCCGGCAAGCATTTCGGCGACGACGCGATCATCGACGCGATCAAGCATTACTTCCACTTCAAGACCGCCTGGGCGGGGCAGATCCCGATCCTGTTCCAGGCGCTCGCCATCCTGCTGATCTTCGATTTCTGCCAATATTGGATGCATCGCGGCATGCACAACTGGGCACCCTTGTGGCTCACCCATGCGCCGCACCACCACATCACCCAGCTCAACGCGCTGAAGGGCTCCGTCGGCAATCCGATCGAGCTGTTCCTGATCGGCCTGAGCCTGGGCGGCTTCTTCGACTTCCTGCCGCGCGCCGCCCTGCTCGCCGGCGGCATCGGCATGGCGATCGGTGCCTATACCCACGCCAATATCCGCTTCAACACGCCGCGCTGGTGGTCCTTCCTGTTCAACACGGTCGAGCATCACAGCCTGCACCACTCGCCCGATTACGACAGCAGCCGCACCAACTACGCCAACACCTTCATCTTCATCGATCGCATCTTCGGCACCTGCCGCGATTCCGAAGCCGCCCATGTCGGGCTCGACGATTGCCGCCGGCTGGGGATCAAGGAGCAAATGATCTACCCGTTCCGGCCGGTGGTACGCTGGGTGAAGCAGCTGCGCGCGCCGCGCCTGCCCGAAGCGGTGGCGGCCGAATGAGCTGGCTGCGCGCGATCGACTGGATCTGGCACGTTCGCGGCACCCTGTCGCTCCCCGCTCGTCCGACCTCGTTCACCGCGCTGGAGCCCGTGTTCGAGGAGCGCGGCACCACGCTGGAGCGAGTCCCGGATACGCTGGTGTTCCATAAGGACAACCCGGACTCGCAGGACAGGCTCGCCTCGTTCGAGCACGGCACGCTGGAGTTGGTCGAGACCGAGCAGGGTCCGGCGCTGCGCTACGACCTGACCAGCCATCCCCTGCTCTGGTGCTTCATCGCTCCCGCGCCGTTCGCCGCATTGGCCTTTGCCGCCCAGCCGATGCGCATCCCCGGCTATGTCTTCGCCGGCATCTTCGCGGCGCTGTACCTTGCCGGCCGCGTCATCGAGCAACGCAACGCGCACAAGCTGTTCCGCGAACGCCTGCTCGGGACCGACACCGCCGGAGCGGTGCCGGCCTGACGAGGCGCTTCAGGGCCGCTGGAACGTCCAGCGCCCTGCGTCGCTCGCGGGATCGAACGGCATCAGCGCCGGCGTGCTCCGCCCGATCGCGACCAGCGCCTTGGGATGCTTGGCATCGGCCTGCGCCTTGGGCTGGATGCGGTAGCTGCCGTCGGTCAGCTGGTCGATCCGCCAGAGCTGCTCGGCCGCGCCGGTGAAGGCGGGCACCGCCTGCACGCTGCCTTCGGGCCCCACCGCCAGCGCCCGATCGGTACCCGCGATCAGGATCTTGTAATAGGGCGCGCCAAACGCCCCGCCCGCGCCTTCCGCCGGCGCGATCGTCCAGAGCTGGTGCGCGCGCATCATGTAATCGCCCAGGTCCACCTCGATCGCGCCTTCGGGCCAGCTGACCCGGTTCTCGGCGAGCGTCTGGTTCGGGATGGGCCCGGTCGGGTCGCCGGGCTTGGCGAAGAAGCTGCGGCGGGCGTCGAACGGCATGCGGACGAAGTCGACCGCCAGCTCCAGCGCCCCGCCGCCGCGCTCGGACTGGATCTCGTACGTGCCGGCGGGGAGGTTCTCGCCCGCGACTGGCCAGCCATCCTTCCACAGCAGCGGCATTATGCCGAGCACGCTGCGCCCGCCGCGATCGAGATCGGACTCATAGTGCATCGAGAATTTCTCGACGCCGTCGCCGAGATCGAGCAGCCCGAAATGCCCAGGCCCGTACTGCCGCCCGCGCCCCGTCACGACCAGCTTGCCGCCGCCCTTGAGCAGCGGCACGCCCATATTGTCGACGAAAGGCCCGGTCGGGCTGCGCGACCGGCCAACGCGGATATTGTACGAGGAGTTGGGCCCGTCGCAGCAGGTGCCATGCGTGCCGAGCAGATAATACCAGCCGTCGCGGTGCATCAGCGCGGTGGCTTCCATGTCGATCGCGACGTCGACCGGCTGGCTGCCCGGCATCTTGTCGCCGGTCTTCGGATCCAGCTCGAGCATGCGGATATAGCCATAATAGGTGCCGTAGCTCAGCCACAGCCGCCCTTCCGCCAGCAGGAAGGCGGGGTCGATCGCGTCGGCCGGCTCCAGCCCGTTGGTCGAGGCGACGATGCCGACATCGTGGAAGCCGAAATCGGGCGACTTGGGGTCGAGCGACCTGGTCCACATCACCTTGACGTTGCTGGCATGGCCGCCGTTCATGCCGCCGCCGCCCACCGCATAGGCGACGTAGAAGCGGTCGCCGATCTTGATCACGTCGGGCGCGACGCCGCCGCCTGGCCGCTCGCCGCCGCTGGCCCACGTCCAGCCATCCTCGGAGACCAGCCCGCCGCCGCGCGTGCCGAAGGTCCACCAGCGGCCGTCCGAATAGGTGATCGTCGAGGGATCGTGGATGAACGGCTCGCCCGCGAGCTGGGCGGAAGCGGCCTGGGGCTGGGCGAGCAGGAACAGCGCAGCGAGCGAAGGGCTTGCAAACTTCATGGCGTTCCTCACTTCACGTCAATGGTGATGTCGCGGATCGGCTTGCCGGCCTCGTCGACGAAGCGGGCGCAGAAATCGCTGAGCCCGGGGCCGTTGATCACCGCGCCGCGCAGCACGTTGCGGCCCTTGCGCAGCGTGATTGGGCGCGAGACGACATCGTCCATCACCATTCGTCGGTCGCCATACAGCCCGGCCACCTCGCTGCCGTTCAGCCACCAGCGCGAGGCCGAGTTGGAGCCCATCGCCAGTCGCACGCCGCGCATCTCGCGGGGCGCGTTGATCACCGTCACCGCCCAGAAGATCACGCCATAGGTCGGCTTGCCGAGCCCTTGCGCGAGGTAGAACAGCTTCATGTCGAACAGGCTGGAATCGAGCGCATGCCAGCGTAAGGCGCCGGGCGCGCTGTCGCCGTCGCGCGGCACCGCCTCGAACTTGCCGGGATAGGTGGCGGGCGCGATCGCCGCGCGGACATAGCTGGGGGTGAAGCCGGTATTGGTGCGGTTGGGCTTCACCACCGGTTCGAGCAGCAACCAGCGGCGGAGAAAGCCATCGGCGTCAGGCGCGATCGGATCGGCGGAAGCTGGCGTGAAATAGGGCGCCAAGCCCGTCGGCGGCGGCAGCTTCTCTTCCACCATGCCGGCGGTCTGCGCGTGCAGCGCTCCGGGCAGGAGCGTCGCCAAAGCCATCACGCACCAGTGCGCAGCCGAACGGGGCTTGCCCATCGCCAGTGTCTCCTCTCCCCGGCGACTCGAAGCGGCCGCCGTTGTTATCGGTAACAGCATGGCTAGGCGGCGGCACACTGCGCCGTCAACTGGCGAAACGATTGCAAGCAGCTTCGACAGTCGTACCCGAGGCAATAAGTCATATTTATCAATGCCATAAAAATGCTATGCAAGATATCGGAACCGCGCGATCCCGGCTTGATTTTCTCAGACTAAACTGTCCTAATGTGCACGCTAACATCCAAGGCTCCCGGACCATGCGCCGGCAGCACTTAGGGGAGGAATCGCCGTGAAAATCGCGTTTGCCGCCATGGCTGCGGCCACTTTCGCCGTGCAACTTGTCCAGGCGCAGACCGCGCCGGCCGCGCCGCCGCAAGCGGCGCCCGCGACGATTGCCGAGGACTTCAAGCCCTCGTCGCTCAACCAGCCCGGGCAGCAATATCCGCAGGTCAATTCGCAGGGCTATGTCCGCTTCCGCGTCCTGGCGCCCGACGCCACCGCGGTGAAGGTCAGCCTAGGTTTGGGCGGCCGCGGCGGCACCACGCTCGCCAAGGCGGCCGACGGCAGCTGGACCGGCACCACCGAGGGCCCGCTCGACGAGGGCTTCCATTATTACCACCTGACGATCGACGGGGGCATCTTCAATGATCCCGGCACGCTCAACTTCTACGGCTCGACCCGCTGGGAAAGCGGTATCGAGATTCCCGCGAAGGACGCCGATTTCTACGCGCTGAAGGACGTGCCACACGGCCGCGTCGAGCAGATCCTGTTCCCCTCTCCCAGCACCGGCACGCAGCGCCGCGCCTTCGTCTATACGCCGCCGGGCTATGAGAAGAACGCCGGCACCCGCTACCCGGTGCTCTACCTCCAGCATGGCTGGGGCGAGGACGAGACGGCATGGAGCAATCAGGGCCACGCCAATCTGATCCTCGACAATCTGCTCGCTGCGGGCAAGGCGCGGCCGTTCCTGATCGTCATGACCTATGGCATGACCAACGACGTGCGGCCGGGCCAGCCCGGTGGCCTCGCCAGCTTCGACATCAAGCCGTTCCAGACCGTGCTGCTGAACGAGCTGATCCCCTATGTCGACGCGCACTACCGCACGCTGGCCGACCAGAAGCACCGCGCCATGGCCGGCCTGTCGATGGGCGGCTTCGAGACCAAGCTGATCGCGCTCAAGAACCTCGACCGCTTCGCCTATATCGGCCTGCTGAGCGGCGGCACCATTTCGCTGGAGGACGTCAACACCACGCCCGGCTATCGCGACAAGGTGAAACTCAGCTTCGTCGGCTTCGGCAGCCGCGAGATCGAAGGCGGGCGCTCGGGACCTGCGGGTGGCCCGAAGGTCGATCCGCGCGCCAATGCCGAGGCGATCAAGGCGGCCGGCGTCCCCAGCGCCTTCTACGTGTCGCCAGGCACCGGTCACGAGTTCCTAACCTGGCGGCGCAGCCTGCACGAGATGGCACCGTTGCTGTTCCGCGACTGAACGGTCCGACGCGAACCGGTCCAGAAAAGCCATTGCGCGCGCATTTCGCTGCAAATATGCGCAAACGCAGACCATGTCATCGCTGGGGCAACGGCGGTGGCATGCAGGGCAGAACAGGGACGGAGCAGGGTGCGCAGCGCGGAGCGACAGGATCGACACGTGGTGCACGGGCTCGGCGTAGCGACGCTCGCCCTGCTGCTCGCCTCGACCGCCTCCGCCTGGGCCCAGGGCACGGCTCCGCCCGCGCTCAGCTTCCAGGCGGCGCTCGCCCGGCTCGACAAGGCCTCGCCCGGACTTAGCGGCGAGGATCACGCCGTCCGCGCCAGCGAGGACCTTGCCGCCGCCACCCGCACGCTGCGCCGCCCGGTGGTCACCGCTTCGGCCAGCGTGATCGAATATCAGAAGACGCTCTCGGTCGACCTGTCCGAGCCCAAGGCCGATGCGCTGAGCGCCACCAACGGCTTTCTCGACCAGCTCGGCGGCCAGTTCTCGGGCGAAAGCGCGCAGATCGTGGCGCAGGTCACCCAGCGGATCGGCGCCGCCCTGCCCCGGCTGTTCGGCGCGATCCCCAATGCGCTGGAATTCCAGACCCGCGACACCGTGTTCCGCCCGGCGATCACCGCCGCGATGCCGCTCTATACCGGCGGCGCGATACCCGCCGTGCAGAAGGGTGCCGATGCGGCGGTGGGCATTGCCCGCGCCAAGCAGGCGGGCGGGCAGGATCTCTCGCGGGTCAATCTGGTGCGCGCCTATTTCGGCCAGAAGGTCGCGAGCCAGTTGACCGTTTCCACACGCGAACAGCTCGAAGCCTTTGATCGCCATCTCTCCGATGCCCGCAAGCTGGAGGCGGAAGGCGTACTCGCCCATGCCCGCGTGCTCGAGGTGGAGGTCGCCCGCAACACCGCTCAGCGCGCGCATGAACATGCCCGCAGCGAGGAAGCGATCGCCACCGATACTCTGGCACGGCTGCTCGATCAGCCGGCAGGCGTCACCGCTTCGACCCCGCTGTTCGTCCAGTCGGAGCCGCTGCCGCCGCTCCAGCATTTTCTCGACGGCATCGACCAGTCACCCCGCGCACAGGGTGCCGATGCGGCGAAGAGCGCGGCGCAGGCCGGGGTCGACCTCGCCAGGTCGCGCTATCGCCCCCAGGCCTTCGCCTTCGGCAGCTACAACGCCAACCGCAACAACGCGCTGCCGACCGAGCCCGACTGGATCGCCGGCGTCTCGCTGCGCATGACGTTGCTCTCCAATTTCGATCGCCAGAAGACGCTCTCCGCGGCACGCGAGAACCAGGCCGCCGCCGCCGATGCCGCCGCCCAGGCGCGCCGCGACGTGGCGGGCGAGATCGTCCGCGCCTGGAACATCGCCGAGGCGGCGCGCCGCTCCTTCCTGCTGCTCGATGCCAACCTCGCCGCCGCACAGGAGAATCTTCGCGTGCAGCAGCTCTCCTTCCGCGAGGGGGAGGTCGCGTCGTCGGCGCTGATCGATGCCGAGGCGGCGCTGTCGACGGTGCGTACCCAGCGGCTGGCCGCGGCGTACGAATACGACCTGGGGCTGATGGCGCTGCTCGCCGCCAGCCACCGCGTCGACGAATACAGCAGTTTCATGGCGCGTGCCGACCGGCACGTGGAGGACCAGCAATGACCGACGAGACCGTGGCCCCGCCGCGCCGCAAGCCGCCCATCCTCGCGATCATGATCGGTATCGTGGTGCTGGCACTGATCGTCGGCGGGCTGTGGCAGGCCAACCGGCCCGCGCCCGAGCAGTTGCAGGGCATGGTCGATGCCGACGAGGTCAATGTCGCCACCAAGGCGCTCGCCCGCGTCGAGACGCTGGTGGCTGAGGAAGGCCAGCGGGTGTGCGCCGGCACGCTGCTCGCGACGCTGTCGAGCCCGGAGATCGCCGGCGGCAAGGCGCAGGCGCAAGGCGCGGTGGACGCCGCCCGTGCGATCGCCTCGGAAACCAACGAGGGCGCGCGGCAGGAAGACATCGCCTCGCTGCGCTCCACCTGGCAGGCGGCGCAGGCCGCGGCCGACCTGGCCGCGGTGACCAGCCGGCGCACCGCGAACCTCTACGCGCAGGGCGTGGTCGCGGCGCAGCGGCGCGACGAGGCGGCAGCGGCGCGCGACGCCAGCGCCAAGCAGGCCGAGGCCGCCCGCCAGCAATATCTCAAGGCCCTCGCCGGCGCGCGCCCGCAGAACAAGCAGGCGGCCAATGCGCAGGTCCGCATCGCCGAGGCGGCGCTCCAGACCGCGACCGCGCTTGGGCGCGAGACGCAGCTGGTCTCGCCGATCGACGGCGAGGTGTCGCGCAAGCTGGTACAGCCGGGCGAAGTCGTCAGCCCGGTGATCCCCGCCTATCAGGTGCTCGACATCGACCATAGCTGGGTGGCGCTCACCGTGCGTGAGGACCGGTTCAAGGGGATTGCGATGGGCAAGCGGCTGCACGGGCATATCCCCGCACTGGGCCGCGACGGCGATTTCGCGGTCTACCAGATCGCCCCGCGCGGCGACTTCGCGACGTGGCGCGCGACGCGGGAGGCCTCGGGCTATGACGTTCGCGCCTTCGAGGTGAAGCTGCGTCCGGTGGCGGCAATCCCCGGCCTGCGCCCCGGCATGAGCGTGCTGTTCGACTGGCCGCAATGAGCGCCTTCGGCCACGCCTTGCGGGCGGAGCTGCGCCATCTGGCGCGGGACCGCTGGGACCTGGCCGGGCTGACGCTGATCCCCGCGCTGCTGCTGTTCCTGATCGGCGCGATGTTCTGGCAGGGATCGATGCGACGGCTGCCGATCGTGGTGGTCGACGACGATCGCAGCTCGGCGAGCCGCGCCATCCTCCGCGCGATCGACGCGGCGCCGCTGGTGCACATCGTCGCGATGCGCGCCACCGAGGCGGAGGCGGTGGAAGAGGTGCGGCGCGGCCATGCCAATGGCTTCGTCCATCTGCCCCAGGATCTCGGCGCCGGGCTCGCCCGCCACCGCACGCCGGTGATCCGCATTCTGTACAATGCCAGCTTCCTCTCCTCCGGATCGCAGGCGGCAAGCGGCGCGGCGAGCGCGGTGCAGGCCGCTGCAGCCTCGCTGGTGGTGGACCAGCTTTCTGGCCATGCCCTGCCGCCCGACCCGACGCGGCGCTTCGCGGTGGAGGCGGTGCCGCTCAACAATGCTGCATCGAGCTTCGAATGGTTCCTCAGCACGCTGATCTATCCGGCGGTGCTGCATCTGGTGGCGGCGGTGACCTCAGCGATGGCGTTGGGCCGAGAGCTGGAAGCGCGCTCGCTCGGCGGCTGGGCAGCCCGTAGCGGCGCGATCGTGCCGGCGCTGCTCGGCAAGCTGCTGCCCTATGTCGCGGCGGCAAGCCTGTGGGGCGTCGCCTGGCTGCTGTTCGTCACGCTGGGGCGCGGCTGGCGGGTGGAGGGCAGCATCGCGGCGATCGTCCTGGGGCAGACGCTCTTCTATCTCGGCACCGCCGCGATCTCCGCACTCCTGGTCGCCGCCACGCGCGAGACCGCCACCGCGCTGTCGGTCTGTGCGGTCTATGCCGGCTCGGCGCTGGCCTATGCGGGCGCCACCTTGCCGCTCAACGGCGGCAGCGGCTTTGCGCGCTTCTGGAGCGAGGTGCTCCCCCTCACCCATTATCTAGCGCTCCAGACCGGGCAGCTGGGCGGACAGGATCTCCGCACCATCGTGCCGCCGATGCTGGCGCTGCTCGCTTATGTGCTGGTGCCGGGCCCGCTCGCCTGGGCCCTGATCCGGCGGCAGGCGCGATGAGCTTCGCCGCCGCCTTCCGCGCCACCTGGGCGACGGTGCTGACCTCGCGCACCCTGCTCAGCACGATGCTGCTCGCGGTGGTGCTCTACGCCTTCTACTATCCCGCACCGTACAGCCAGGAAGTCGCACAGCAACTGCCGGTGGTGCTGGTTGACGAGGATGCCAGCGCGCTCAGCCGCGAACTGGTCCGCAACCTCGAGGCGACGCGCGCCGTGGTGGTAGTCGATCATGCGCCGAGCGTCGCCGAGGCGCAGGCGCGGCTGCGTGCCGGCAAGGCCGACGGCGTGGTGCTGATCGCCCGCGGCTTGCAACGCCAGCTGCGGACCGGCGCACCGGGGGCCGGAATCGCGGTGTGGGTCAACGCTTCGTACCTCTTGCGCGCCAGCACGATCGGCGAGGCGGTGACCGAGGTGCTGCGCGATCTCGCCGTTGAGAAGCTCGACGTGCTGGGGCAGGCCGTGCGCGCGGGACCGCCGGTCACCATCGTGCGCGAGCCGCTGTTCAACCCGACCGCCGGGTACAAGGGCTATGTCTTCCCCGCCGTCGCGATCGTGATCATCCAGCAGACCCTGTTGTTCGGCGTCGCGACCTTCGTCGGCGGGCGCCGGCGCGAGGGCCGCTGGCGGACGGGGCATGGCGAATATCTCGGTACCTGGGCAGCCTTCACCTCTCTCGGGCTGTTGACCTGCCTGTTCCTGTTCGGCTTCATCTTCTGGGTCCAGGGCATCCCGCGCGACGAGAATGTCGCGGGCATGCTGCTCGCCGCGCCGTTGCTGGCGGCGTCGGTCGCTGGGCTGGGGCTATGGCTCGGCAGCTATTTCGACCGCTCCGAGCGGGCGATGGTGATCCTCGCGCCCACCTCCGCGCCCTTCTTCTTCCTCTCCGGCACCGCCTGGCCGCTCGACCAGATGCCGGGCTTCGTCCGCGCGCTGGCGCAGCTGATCCCCTCGACCAGCGGGGTGCATGTGTTCGTGCCGCTCAACCAGATGCACGCCAGCCTCGCCGACGTGGCGCCGGGGGTGCTCACGCTGCTCGGCCTCGCCCTGCTCTATGGCGGGCTCGGCTGGTGGCGGATCGCCGGGCCGCGTCAGAAGCGGAAGCTGATCCAGCCGGCGACGAAGTCCGAGCTGGCATAGCCCGCCTTGGTGAGCGCCGGCCCGGCGGCGAGATGCTCGTACCGCCCGGTGAGTGACAGCCGCGGGGTCAGCGCCCACACCGCCTGCACCCGCGCGACATCGGCGGTCCGGGAATCGCGAACGTTCTGCGTCCCCGCAAAGGGCTGGCCATTGGCGCGGTACACGGCGTCCTGGACATTGGCCCGCCACGCCCGCTGATACTCCAGGTTCAGCCGCAGCTTCGCGGTCGGCGACAGGTTCAGCGTCGGCGCGAATGCCACCAGGTTGCTGGGCGTGAGGAACAGGCCGTAGCTGTAGTAGACGTTATTGCCGAACGGCGCATAGGCGTTGCGCAGCTTGCCCTCGCCATAGCCGCCCCCGCCGCTGGCATAGTCGGCATGGAAGCCGATCCGGGGCGCGCGCTTGCCCGAGCCCAGCCGCACATTCTGCGCAAAGAAGCCTTGCCAGGCATCGATCTGCTGGTCGCGCCAATATCCCCATTGGTGATTGATCGACCAGTCGAGCGTCACCGGCCCCGCCTCGCCCCACAGATGCGTGCCGAGATAGAAGCGCGTGCCCGGGCCGATACGGCCGCCCCAAGTGCCGACATTGTTGCGACGGCGCCAGAAGAAGGGATCGAAATAAAGCTTGGCGCCGCCCACCCACGCCTTGGGCACGACGAAGCCGAGGCTCACCCCCGAGAAGCGCCGCGCGGGATCGATCACGTCGTCGTCGGTGCCCAGGTCGCCATATTGGGTGGGCTTGAGGTCGAACACATCGACCCGCACCGTCTTGCCGCGCGCCCAGCCGCGAAAGCCGTTGAGCGTGTAGCGGATCGTGTTGTTGTCGCGCTGCGAGAGCAGCAGGTTCGGCCCGTCGGTGAACTCCTGCCGGCCGTAGCGCGCGCCGATGTCCACGCCGGCCACCTCGCCCTTGGCCTCGACGAACAGCTGCTGCACCGCCACGTCGTTGCGCAGCGTCGCGGCCGGCGCGCCGAGCTCGACGCCGGAGATGCCGCCATGCGCGATCTCGCCATAGACGCGGAGATGCTCGCCGATGTACAGGTCCGCACCGCCAACTAGCCGGACGATATCCTGCCGCTGTGCGCGGCTGTCGCGCAGATTGGGGTTCGTCGTGTGGTTCATCCGCAGCCGCGCCTCGCCGGACAGGGTGACGTACACGTCGCCGCTGGGGGTGAGCTTGATGCATTTCAGCGCATCGATCGGATCGTCTCGCTTCGCCGGATCGCAGAGCTTGCGCCAATCCTCCGCCCAGCGGGAGAGATTATAGCCGCCGGTGGTGGCACCGTCGCCGGCGGCAGCGGCCGGGTAGCCGGCGGTTTCGACGACCTGCGCGGCGGCAGGCATGCTCAGGGCGAGCGCCGGGGTGGCGCCCAGGACGCGGTACAGGATACGCATGGGAGGTTCCCTTTACTCGGCGGGGACGGCGTCGGCGGGGCGCTGGTCGATACGCAGCGCACGGCCGTGGAGCGCGGCATCGAGCGCCTCGTGATCGAGCCGGCCTTCCCAGCGCGAGACGACCACGGTCGCCACTGCATTGCCGATGAAGTTGGTGAGGCTGCGGCACTCGGACATGAACCGGTCCACCCCGAGGATCAGCGCCATGCCTGCCACCGGCACGCTGGGCACGATCGACAGCGTCGCCGCCAGCGTGATGAACCCCGCGCCGGTCACCCCCGCCGCGCCCTTGGACGACAGCATCGCCACCCCGAGCAGCAGCAATTGCTGCTCGATCGACAGGTGGACATTGGTCGCTTGGGCGATGAACAGCGCCGCCAGCGTCATGTAGATGTTGGTGCCGTCAAGGTTGAACGAATAGCCGGTCGGCACGACCAGGCCGACGATCGTCTTGGGGCAGCCGGCGCGCTCCATCTTCTCGATCAGCGAGGGCAGCGCGCTTTCCGACGAGGAGGTGCCGAGCACCAGCAGCAGCTCGGCCTTCAGATAGGCGATCAGCCGGAGGATCGAGAAGCCCGCCAGCCACGACACCGTGCCCAGCACGACGAGCACGAACAGCGCCGAGGTGAAGTAGAAGGTGCCGACCAGCATCGCCAGGTTGGCGAGCGTGCCGACGCCGTATTTGCCGACGGTGAACGCCATCGCGCCGAACGCGCCCACGGGGGCCGCCTTCATCAGGATCGCGACGACCTTGAACATCGCCAGCGAAATGTCTTCGAGCGCATGGGTGATCCGCTCGCCGCGGTCCCCGACCAGCGCCAGTCCGATGCCGAACAGGATGGCGACGAACAACGTCTGCAGGATGTTGCCGCCGGTGATCGCGGAGAGGAAGGTGTCCGGGATGATGCCGAGCAGGAAGCCGGTCAGCGTGCTCTCATGCGCCTTGGCGGCATAGTCGGCGACCTTGCCGGCATCGAGCGAGGCAGGGTCGATGTTGAGCCCCGCCCCCGGCCGCACGACATTGGCCACGATCATGCCGACGACCAGCGCCAGCGTGGAGAAGAACAGGAAATAGCCAAACGCCTTGGCCGCGACCCGGCCGACGGCCTTCAGGTCGCGCATGCCGGCGATGCCGGTGACAATGGTGAGGAAGATCACCGGCGCGATGATCATCTTGACCAGCTTGATGAACCCGTCGCCGATCGGCTTGAGCGCCTCGCCGGTGGCGGGGGCATAATGGCCGATCAGCACGCCCGCGATGATCGCGACCAGCACCTGCGCATAGAGATGCCGGTACCAGGGCAAGGCCTTGGCGGGGACCGGCGCAGCTGCGCTGCCATGGGACTCGGCGGGGATACGAACCATCACTTCCTCTCCTTCGGCCTCCGTTGTGCCGGTAGGACTCGATCGGGGCATTCTCGATTGCGGAAACGTGCGGAGGAAGCAAAAAGCGGCTCAACCTTATATCGTTACTTTTCAGCATTATAGCGCCACTCCGGCACCGAAGGTGCGCAGAAATCGGCACATGGCTGCCGGGCAAAGTGCAAAAACTTGCACATCGTCCTGCACTGGCGGATAGCGAAGCGGTGACGCGACGCGACTCGTTTTCGGGCTGGCGCTACTGGGCGCTCGCCGCACTGCTCGGCGTGGCGGTGGCGGTGGCCGCCGGCTGGATCGCCGGAAGTCGTACCCGCGAAACGCTGGTCTCCGGCGCGCGCACCAATGCCCAGTTGCGCGCCGCGCTGCTCGACAGCGAAATTTCCCGCTTCCGCCTGCTCCCGCTTGCGCTGGGCGACGACCGCGACGTCGCAGCGACGCTGGCCGGTGCGCCCCCGCGCGCACTCAACGCGAAGCTGGAAAGCCTCGCTCGCACCACCGGCGCCGCGGCGATCTACGTGATCGGCGCCGACGGCCGCACCCGCGCGGCGAGCAACTGGCGCACGCCGCAGAGCTTCGTCGGCTCCGACTATCGCTTCCGCCGCTATTTCCGCGAGGCGAGCAGCCGCGGCGAGGCCAGCCAGTTCGCGCTGGGCACGGTCAGCCGCCATTCGGGGCTCTATCTCGCCCGCCGCACGCCGCTGAACGGGGTGATCGTCGTCAAGCTGGAGTTCGATGCGATCGAGGCGGCATGGCGACAAGCGGGTGGCGACACCTATGTCGAGGATCCCGCCGGGCTGGTGCTCGTCGCCAGCGATCCCGGGCTGCGCTTCGCCGTCGCCCGCCCGATCCTGCCGGCGGTGCTCGCCTCGCTGCGGCGCGAGGCCGCGCTGCCCGAAAGCTCCGCGCCGGTGCTGCTGCCGCCCGCCCGCGGAGACCTGATCGAAGCGCGTGTGCCGACCAGCCAGCCGGGGTGGACGCTGGCGCTGCGCCGGTCGGTAGGGCCCGCCGTCGCCGCCGCGCAGCGGACCGCCGGGCTCGGTGCGCTGATGGCGGTGCTGGCACTGGCGCTGTTGCTCTGGGGCCTGCGCCAGCGCGCGACGCAGCGCCAGCGCCGCACCTCCGAACTCGAAACCGCGGTGGCCGAGCGCACCGCCGAACTGCGCCGCGAGATCGAGGAACGCGCCGCGCTCGAAGCCCGCGCCGCCGATCTGCGCGAAGGACTGCGCCAGGCCAACCGGCTCGCCACGCTGGGCCAAGTCACCGCCAGCGTCGCGCACGAGACGGCGCAGCCGGTTGCCGCGATCCGCACCTATGCCGAGACCAGCGTGCAGCTGCTCGCCCAAGGCGCGACCGAGATGGTGCGCGACAATCTGGAGACGATCCGCCGCCTGAGCGACCGGATCGGCGCGGTGACGGCACAGCTGCGGGGCTTCTCGCGCCGCCAGCCGGGCGAGATCCGAGCGTTGCCGCTGGCCGAGGTGCTCGACGGCGCGCTGCTGATCCTGAAGGAGCAGTTGCGCAACGTCCGGCTGGAGCGCCCGGCGATCGGCGCGCAGCTGCTGGTGATGGGCGGACGGGTGCGGCTGGAGCAGGTCTTCGTCAATCTGCTCCAGAACGCCGCCGAGGCGCTGGCCGGGCGCCCCGAGCCGACCATCACCATCCGCGTCACGCTGAGCGACGGGCTGGTCTGGGTCCGCATCCAGGACAATGGCCCCGGCATCGCGCCCGACATCGCCGCCCGGCTGTTCACCCCCTTCGCCACCAGCCGCAGCAACGGCTTGGGGCTCGGCTTGGTGATCGCCAGCGACATCATGACCGACTTGGGCGGCAGCCTCCGCTGGCTGCCCGACGAAGGCGGCGCCTGTTTCGAGCTGGAGCTCCGCCACGCATGAGCGTGCCCGTCGCCCTGGTTGATGACGATGCCGATTTCCGCGCGGCGCTGATCCAGCTGCTGACGCTCGCGGGGCACGACGTCCGCCCCTTCGTCGATGCGCCCAGCGCGCTGGCGGCGATCGACCGCGACTTTCCCGGCGTGGTCGTCACCGATGTGCGGATGCCGGGCATGTCGGGCGTCGACTTCTTCCATCGGCTGCGCGCCGTCGATCCCGAGCTGCCGGTGATCCTGATGACCGGCCACGGCGACGTTGCGATGGCGGTGGACGCGATCAAGGCGGGCGCCTGGGACTTCCTCACCAAGCCCTTCCCGGGCGACGCGCTGGGTGCCGCGCTGCAACGCGCCGGCACCGCGCGCACCCTCGCGCTGGAGAACCGGCGGCTCCGTGCCGCGACCAGCGAGAGCGACACGGCGCTGCTGGGCGAGGCGCCCGCGATCCGGCGGCTGCGCGAGATGATCCCGGTGCTGGCCGATGCCGCGCTCGATCTGGTGCTCGAAGGCGCAACCGGCACCGGCAAGGAGCTCTATGCTCGGCTGGTCCATCGCGCCGGCAGGCGCGCGCGGCACCGCTTCCAGGCGATCGACTGCGCGACGCTGCCGCCGGGGATCGACGCGCGCGCACTGTTCGCCCGCGACGGGCTGGTCGCCCGCGCCGATCGCGGCACGCTGTTCCTCGACCATCTCGACCTCGCCCCGCCCGAGCTGCACCACCGCCTCGCTCAGTTCGCCGAGGCGCGCACTGTCGCCACCGAGCAGCGCGATCCCGAATCCGTCGACGTGCGGATCATCGCGGCGATCGGCGAAGGCGGCGCGGCGGCGCTGCCGGCGGGCCTCTACCACCGGCTGGCCGGCGTGCCGCTGCGCCTGCCACCACTGGCCGAGCGGCGCGAGGACGTGCCGTTGCTTTTCGCGCACCTCGCGCAACAGGCCGCGCAGCGCCACCGGCGCCCCGCCCCGCCGCTCTCCGAAGCCGCGCACGCCGCCGCCCGGCGCGACTGGCCCGGCAATGTCCGCGAACTGGAGCGTGCGGCGGAGCGCTTCGTGCTCGGGCTCGAGCCTGCCGCCGAGAGCGTGCCCACAGAAGCGCGGCCGCTCACCGAGCGGCTGGAAGCCTTCGAGCGCAGCGCCATCCTGGATGCGATCGCGGCGGCGGACGGCGAGATCAATGCGGCGATCGCGGCGCTGGGCCTGCCGCGCAAGACCTTCTATTACCGGGTCAAACGGCTCGGCATCGACCTGCGGCGTGCCCGCGGGGTCGAATAGGGCAAGCAAGGAGACCGAAGGTGCGGCGTTTCGTCATCGTGGTGGATACCCAGGCCGATTTCATGCACGCGGATGGGGCGCTTTCGGTCGCGGGCGCCGAGGCGTTGATCGGGCCGATGCGCGCCTGGCTTGCCGATCTCGATCCGGCGGAGACCGCCGGCGTGCTGTTCACCTTCGACACCCACACCGCCGAGCGCTTCGCCGGATCGCCCGAGGCCGAGCAATTCCCGCTCCACTGCGAACGCGGCACGCCGGGCTGGGCGAACGTGCTCGACCTCGCCGCGGTGGCGCCGGGCATTCCGGTCTATCGGATCGAAAAGGGCGTGTTCGACATGTGGGCCGAACCCGATCTGGCGATCGAGGCGGTCGACACCGGCGAGACGCAGCCGCGCGACGCCTTTTTCGCGGCACTGCGGGCGGAGGGCGTCACGGAGCTGACGGTGATCGGCGTCGCAGCCGATTATTGCGTGCGCTGGGCAATCGACGGCGCGGTGGCGCACGGCTTCACCGTCGACGTGCCCGCCGCGCTCACCCGCGGGATCGCCCGGCCGATCGCACAGGTGCTGGCCGAGGACTTTGCCGGCAAGCCCGTGCGGCTCGGCGAGGAAGCGCCCGTCAGCGCCTAGGCTGACGGGCACCCTCCAGGGCCTCAGAAGGCGAGACGGACGCCGATCGTCCCGCCATTGTTGCTCCAGGCCGAGCCGAACTCGCCCCGCCAGTTGGCGAAGCCGGTCCAGCGGCCCTGGTGCACGGTCAGGCTGGCGCCGGCGATCGCGCTGCCCCGCGGCAGCCCGATGGCGTTGCCGGCAAAGGCGGTGCCGTCCGCCGCGACCAGCGTCGTCGCCAGCCCGCGCGCTGTGTCCGAGCGGCGATAGCCGATCGTCGCGTCGGGGATGATCTGCAGGCCGCTCGCCGTCTCGACGGTGTAGGACCAGCCGATCTGCGCGAAGGGCGAGGCACTGGTGCGGCTCGATTCGAGGCCGGTCACGCGGAAGCTGGCCGGCACCGCACCGGCTTCGGCGAAGCCGTCGCTGCGCACATGCGACACGATCACGCCCGCCGCCGGAGTGATCGTCGCGCCGGCGAGGGTGAAGGGCACCGCCGCCTGCGCACCGCTCAGCCACTGGCTGACGTGCCGGCGCACCGAGGCCTGCCCCACGCCGGTCGCGCGCTGGGTGTTAACCCAGCCATAGGCATAGCCGCCGACCGCCGAGAGCCCGATCGGGCCGACCGGCACCGAGCCGTAGACGCTCGCGCGCAGCACGTGGGTATCGCCGCCGCCGCTGCTCTGGTCCTTGTAGGACTGGCGCTCATAGCCGATCGCCACGCCCAGCCGGCCGGTTGCCCCCACCATGGTGTCGGCACCGCCCGAGACGCGGAAACCCTGCGAGCGGAAGGGCAGCGATCCCTTGTCCGGGTCCGCCACGAAACGCTGCGCGCCGAACTGCATCCAGCTGCGCAGCCGCGGCCCTTGGCTGAGCGCGAGATTATAGCCGGTATGGCCGCCGCCATCGGCCTGCGTGCGGGACAGCAGCGCCACGGCCTCCTGCTCGCCTGCCGCCGCAAAGGCGAAGTTCTGCGCGCTGAAGATGCGCGCGTCGGCCGGTGCGATCACCGCCGGCACCGGTGCCGGACCGCCCGTCGGAGTCGCGGGGGTGGGCGTGGGCGTCGGGGTTGGGGTCGGCGTCGGCGTCGGCGTCGGCGTTGGAGTCGGGGTCGGGGTCGGAGTCGGGGTCGGAGTCGGCGTAGGCGTCGGCGTGGGCGTCGGCGTGGCCGCGATCGCGAGCTTCGCATCGAACGCGGTATAGACGACATCGG
Organism: Sphingomonas sp. NFR04; assembly: GCF_900114095.1. Taxonomy (GTDB): domain Bacteria; phylum Pseudomonadota; class Alphaproteobacteria; order Sphingomonadales; family Sphingomonadaceae; genus Sphingomonas. The sequence goes on from NZ_FORV01000009.1 coordinate 93,417, forward strand.
CGCTAACCCCGGCAGGGCGGGCCGCACTCGTCGCGTCGGTAACCTGCGCGAAGGTGCCGCTCAACCCTCTGTCGGTGTGGAGGAAGGTCCGCGTGCCGTCGGTATAGGTGCCCGGCGCCCAGGCAAGCGTGAGCGCACCGGAAAGCGCCGCCGTCTGCGAGACGTTGATCACGTCGATCGCGGTGGGCGACACGCCCAGGATCAGGTTGCCGCGATGATCCAGCGTGCCGTTCAGCGTCACGACATTGCCGATCACACCGCCGTTGGTGAGGTCGATCGTGCCGCGATTGACGATCGCGAGAATGTCCGCGCTTCCCAGCGTGGGGTTGACCCCATTGCCGATATTGAAGGTGGAATCGGAATCGATGTTGAGGTTCCGCGCGCTCATATTGCCGGTCAGCGTCCACTGCGTGCCGTGCAGGTTCATGGTCCGCCAGTCGCTGACGCTGACGCCCTTGACGTCGTCGGAGACCGGAAGCGCTGCCCCCTTGAAGTCCATGTCGTTGAGGTTGAGGACGTGGTTCCAAGCCGTGCTGCCGCCGGAAAGATGCTCGACGCCGGCCAGTTGTTCGGCGCCGATCCCGTTCAGGTTGAGCGTGGCGACCTTGGGATCCAGCGTGCTGCCGAACGCGATGTCGCCGCGGATCGCGCCGCCCGACCAGTTCATCGTCACGGCACCTTCGGTCCTGACCGTGCCGAGGATCGTCCCGCCCGCCATGTTGAAGACGCTATCGTCCCCCTCGACCAGGACGCCGTCGCTCCCCCCGATCGCCGTGCGGACATCGATCGTGCCGGTGTTGGTGAACACGATCGCGCCCCCGCCCACATGGAAGCGTCGGGCGGTGACCGAACCTTCGTTCCGGACGAAATTGTCCGGATCGATGCCGTCGGCGAGGACTTCCACGTCGCCGCTGATCATCGCCGTAGGCTGGATCCAAACCTTGATGACGTCGCCCGCCACCTGCAGCGCCATCTGGTTGGGGTCGGCGGTCAGCGATCCGGCAACCTTTACGTCGATCATATGCTGGGCAACGCCGTAGATCCCGCGGAAACCGCTGAGCACGGCCGGCGCCTGGATGTCCAGCGTCACGTTGCCGCCGGCGCGGGCGATCAGCGCCGTAGCGCCCTCGTTCACGCCCACCCCGGCAGTCACCTCGCCACCCGTCACCGTGAAGGAGACGCTGCCGGGGCCCTGCTGCACCAGCGAGACGGCCGCCACGCTCAGTTCCTCCGATTCCGGCACGTGGATGGTGCCGGCGCTGGTGCCGACGAAGGTGCCGCTGTCGATGCCGACGAACTGCACGCCGAACACGCCGTTCAGCCGTGCAGTCTTGGTGATATCGATGACGATGTTGGGCGCCTTGGCCGCACCCGGGGACTCCGCATTGGTGCTGATCGCCACCGCCGCGCCCGTAACCTCGGACGTGGCAGCGCTATAGGTGCCGTTGATCGTGATGCTCGTATCGGCCGCCGGCTTGCGGAATTGCAGCGCATCCCAACCCGCACTGACGATGCTGGTCGCATCGTCCTTGAACGAGCGGATATTGTACATGGAGATGCCCGGAGTATCCGTGTGCGAAGGCGCGCGAAGATAGAAGTCGGGCGACACGGTGACGTCGAGGGGCACGTCGTCCTTCCCGAAGAGAAATTGCGATGCGTCGGGTCCGGGCTTTGCCGGGCCGCCGGAGCACACGAAGGTGCCGCTGTTCGCAGGCGTCTGGACGCAGGTCGCCGTCTGCGCCAGCGCCTGCTGCCCCGCCAGCGCCACTATCGAAGCGCCGCCCAGCAGCAACGCGCGCAAATAGTCTCGAATATGCATGGATCGTCCCCTTTGATTCCCCCTTCGCGGCGCACGCCCCGGCCGTCGCCAAGGTCGGACCGAGCCGCGAGCCGCGGCGAAGTTTAACGGTAAACGAACTTTTTGGAATGCTATTGGATATCTCAAAATGTCTCATTGACCGTGCGTTCGGGCTAACTCGGCAAGGAAACCGTACCGAAACAGGTCAAATAGTGATTGGACGGTCCAGACTCCGCGCGATAGCATTTCGCCCATGGACCGGCCTTGGAGCGGCAGAGATGGGGACGGTACGGCGCTGCGTCAGGCGCAGGCGGCGAGGAAGGCGCGCAGCGTCGGCAGATCGGGAAGCGCGTCGATGACACCGCAGCGCGTCGCGGTAATCGCACCTGCAGCCGCAGCCCAGCGGAGTGCCCCGGCAGCTCCCTCACCGTACGCCAGCGCTGCCACCAGGGCTGCGAGAAAGGCGTCGCCCGCGCCGACCGTGTCGACGGGCGTGATCGGAAAGGCCGGCTGGTGATGGCAGCCATGCCGACCCTACAGCATCGCGCCGCCCGCGCCATGCGTGACGACCAGCAGGGAGACCCAGCGGCCGAACAGTGCCGCCGCCAAGGCGTCCGCCTGCGCACCCTCGGCGCTACCGAGCCCGAGCGTCGCCGCCAGCGCCGCCGCCTCCCGCGCATTGACCACCAGCATGTCGGTGGCACCGAGGATCCCCTCGGCGATCGGGCGGAAGGGCGAGGGATTGAGCACCGTCGGAACGCCCGCGGCACGCGCGAGCGAAAAGGTCGCGCCGATCACCGCGTCGCCGACCTCGAACTGCGCGGTGACAAAGGCAGATGCCGCGATCCGATCGGCCGCCGCCGCGGCGTGGCCGGCATCCAGCGCGTCATTGGCACCGGGATAGACGGCAATGCGGTTCTCGCCGTCGCGGTCGATCAGGCCGATGCCCGCGCCGGTCCCGCCGGGCAGGGTCAGCAGCAACGCCGGCGACAGGCCCTGTGCGGCGAAGGCCTGGCTGGCGAGCAGGCCGAAGGCATCGGGTCCGACCGCGAACAGTCCGTCGACCGCCAATCCCAGCCGCCGTGCCGCAACCGCCACGTTGAAGCCCTTGCCGCCCGGCTCCGCCTGGAACGCGGTGGCGCGCACGCTCTCGCCCGCCTCGGGCGCGGAGTCGACGCGGGCGCAGCAGGCCATGACCATGCTGCCGACCACGAAGATCCCCCCAGACCCCTTCATGGGTCGATCTATACCCAATGCGGTGTCATTGTCATCGGCGCGGCGATCTCCGATATGTTACCGGTCGCGCAAGAAAAAATGCCGGAGAAGCGGCTGGATGAATAGCCATGTTGCCACCCCGCTCGGGGATCGGACGCCACTGCACGAACTGGTCGTGCTGCGGCGCGATTCGCCCGAGCCGCTCTATCTGCAGCTGGAGCAGCAGATCGCCGCGCTGATGGCCCAGCAGCTGCTGCCGCCGGGATCGACGCTGCCGCCCGAACGCCAGCTGGCGGAGGCGCTCGGCATCAGCCGCAGCACGGTGCAGAACGGCTATGACGCGCTGCGGGCGCGCAAGCTGCTCGGCGGTCGCGGAAGGCGCGGATCGGTGGTTCAGCCGGGCGCCGAACCCGCGATCGTGCCGCGGATGGACAAGCTCAAGGGCTTCACCCAGGAAATGCGCGAGCTGGGGCTCGTGCCCTCCACAAGGCTGATTGAATGCGAGGTGCGCACCGATCGCTCGATCGCCTCGCTGTTCGGGCTGCAGTCGAACGCGCGCTTCCTGCGGCTGGCGCGCATCCGCTATGGCGACGATCAGCCGATGACGATCGAATCCGCCTGGTACAACCTCACCGCCGCCCCGGAGCTGGAGACCGCCGATCCGCTGGGGTCGATCTACCAGCAGCTCGCCGATGCCGGACTGAAGCTGACGCATTGCGAGCAGAGCATCGAGGCGACGATGCCCTCGCCGCAGGAAAGCGCGGTATTCGGCTTCGAGCAGCCGACGCCGTGCCTGCTGATCAAGCGCCGCAGCTTCGTGCCCGGCGGCGCGATGGTCGAATATGTCGAAGGGCTGTTCCGCGGGGACAGCTATGTCTACCGGCTCCAGCTCGACGCCTAGCGGTGGCGTTGCGGAGGCCGCCGCCCAGCTTGGGGCGACGGCATCTCGGACGACCTGATTCGGCGCTGAAAGGCTCAGCCTCCTGCCGTTGCGAGATAATCGTGGACCACTTCGCCCGGTGCCAGCGTGAGGTCGGCGAGGATGTGCGTCGCCGAGACCACTTCAAGCACCGGCAGCTTGGCGACGGGCGCGAGGCAGTGCGGGTGGAGCTCGAGGCTCCCCGGCCCGGTCCACGCCCCCTTCACGACCACGTCCTGCGGCGCATAGCGGACCAGCTCACACACCCGCGCGGTACCGTCGACATGCGGCAGCACCTTGAGGAGGAAGGTCGGCGTGGTCAGGAAGTCCGCCACCTTGTCGTGATCGAGCGTCTTGTACTTATAGGCCATGGTCGCGGTGGCGACGCGGACGCCGTTATAGTCGAGCGTGCCGACGATCGCGTCGTTGCGCACTTCCAGTTTCGGTTGGGCGAACATCTTGGGAAAGCCCCACAATTCGCGGCCCGAGGCGATGCCGGCCTCGCTGTCGAGATACATGGCATGGGTGAAGCCGCCCGGAACGTCCTGATAGCGGACCGGCAGCACCTGCCCCGATTCGGTGTAATCGCCGAGCCCGCTCGAATCCGGCATCTTGATGAATTCATACTTCACGATCTGATCGGCGGACAGCAGCGGTGCCGGGATCGCCTTGGCAAGCGCCTCGGGATCGGTGCGATAGGCGATGATCACGAATTCGCGGTTGACGAAGCGGAACGGCGGTTTCGGATAGGCCGGGCTGCTGACCGGCATCGCATAGGCGGTTGCGCGGATTTCGTCCTCGGTCATGGTCGTCTCCCTTTGATGGTACGATGCGGTAAAGAGCGTGAATGCGCGCGACCGCGCCTCAGCCGGCGCGCTGCGCCGAGCGCCGCCGCCCCCTTTCCCGCGCGAAGGCGGCCGGGGTCGAACCCAGCCGTTCGCGGAAGCGGCGGGTGAAATGGCTCTGGTCGGCAAAGCCGGTCATCAGCGCGACCTCCGCGATCGGCAGATCGGTCTCGGCGAGCAGCCGCTGCGCGTGGAGGATGCGCCGCGCCTCGACATAGGCGAGTGCGGTCGTGCCGGTGCTGCGCTTGAACAACCGCGAGAAATGGAAGCGGCTGACCTTGATCAGCGCCGCGAGCTCGACGAGCGCGATGCCGCGATCGATGTTCCGATCGATATAGTCGGTGATGCGCAGGAGCTCGACGCGGCCCAGCCCGGCCGCCTGCCGGCACGCCGCCACCGGCAGGGCGAGGTACAGGCCGCCGAGCTCGGTGGCGAGTGCGCGCTGGATCGTTTGCGCGACCCGCTCGGTGGACGGGGCCGCCAGGCTGTCGAGCGCGTCGAGCAGCCGCTCGACGAGATGGCGGGCCAGCGCCTCCCGATCGGCCGCTCCGCCGCTGCACACGGCCGGAATCGCCGGCAGATCGGCGACGCTCAGCGGGTGCGCAGCCGACGCTGCCCTCGCCCGCACGCGGCGCACCGGCACCGGCGCCCGCCGGTGCTCCAGCAGCTTCGGCGATTCCTGCGCGGGGAGCGTGCCGGACGCCAAGGCTTCACTGCGCAGCGCGAGGCGGAAGGGCCCGAAGCCCACCCCTTCTGAAGACATGGTTCATCATCCGGATAGTCCCTGTTGGCTGGGTTTCTATCCGCCGCGGAGGCGGCGCGGCGTTACTTGGCGTGACTCGATCGGGTCTAACGGGATGGTGACACCCCGCCGGAGCTGCGCCCTTTCACTACCGCAGACCTGCTTCGCCCCACTTGCCTTGAAGGAGCGGGTTGCGCCCGGGAACCCGCTGACGGATCCGTTCGGAAGCCGCAGGCATGGCGGCAGGTCGCCGTCCGCTCGCCCCCCCATTCTCTGCAAGCATAGGCATTAGTCCGGCGAGCGGTCTTCGTCGGAAGCGCGCGAGGCGGCATCTCCCTGCCTGTCGAAACCACGACTTCACGCAAGGAACGCGCCATGACCGACTTTACCGCCTACACCGTGGAAACCGCCCCGGCCGCCGCACGCCCGATCTTCGAAGGCGTCAAGGCAGCCTTTGGCTTCGTCCCCAACCTCCAGGCCTACATGGCGGAATCGCCCGAGCTGCTCGCCGGCTACACCGCGCTTTGGGACCTGTTCTCGAAGACCAGCCTGACCGCGCATGAGCAGCAGGTCGTCTACCTCACCGCCAATTTCGAGAATGAGTGCCATTACTGCATGGCCGGCCACACCACCCTGGCCAAGATGCAGAAGATGGACGCGGGCGTCATCGCGGCGCTGCGTGCCGGCACCCCGCTGCCCGACGCGCGGCTGGAGGCGCTGCACCGCTTCACCACGCTGGTCGTGCGCAACCGCGGCTGGGTCGACAGCGCGGAAGTGGACGCGTTCCTCGCCGCCGGCTTCACCCGCCAGAACGTGCTCGAGGTCGTGCTCGGCGTCGCGACCAAGGTGATGAGCAACTACACCAACCACATCGTCCACACCCCGCTGGACAGCTTCATGCAGGGCAATGAATGGACCAAGCCGGCCGCCCAGGCCGCCTGACCGCACGCCTCCCCATGTGCGACCTGCCCGGCCTGCGCCAAACGGCGCAGGCCGGGTTGCGTTTCCGGTCGTCCGTGAAGGTAGCGCGTGCCCGCGTAACCGGCCTCCAAGCCGATCCGAATAGGTATCACTGGGTGCGGATCCCTGCGCCCCGGTATGGAAAGCGTTCCCATGTCCCCTCCGCTCGCCCAAGGCAGTCACACCCTCCTCCTCGAAGGGGTGCAGCAACATTTCCGGGTGGCGGGCGCCGGCCCCTGCTGCATCGTTCATGCCGGCGGGCCGGGGATCGACTCAGGCTATCTGCGCATGCCGCTGCTCGAGGCCCAATGCACCATGGTCTATCTCGATCCGATCGGCACCGGCGCGTCCGGCAAGCTGCCGACGCATCCGATGGGCTATTCGGTCGATCGCTTCGCCGACCAGGTGCTCGCGCTGCTGGAAGCAACCGGCATCCACCGGCCCTATCTGCTCGGCCATTCGCACGGCGCGTTCGTTGTCCTCGAGGCGGCGCTGCGTCGTCCGAACGCCGTGGCCGGATTGCTGCTCCATGCCGGGGCTGCAAGCACCGGCGGAGACTTCATGGCTTCAGCCGCGGCACGGATCGACGGCTTCGTACGGCGCCATCTAGGCACGCCGGAGGCGGAGAGCGTGCGCGCGGCTTGGAACGGGTTGCCGGCGATCCGCAGCGACGCCGAATATACCGCAGCGCTGCACGGGCTGCTGCCCGCTTATTTCTCCGATCCCATCCGCTCCGCCGAAGTGCTGGCGGCGCTGCGTCGCGGCTTGCAGGCCACCTTGCTGGTCGGCGACGCCGCGCCGTTCGACGTGCGCGACCGACTGGGCACGCTGACCACGCCGACGCTGGTGATGGCGGGCCGGGACGATTTCATCCTCGGCCCGGATTACGCAGACGCTCTGACCGAGCATATGCCCGACGCCCGCCAGGCCTTGTTCGACCAGAGCGGGCATTTCGCGCATCTCGAGGAGCCCGAGGCCTTTGCCAGGGCGGTTCTGGACTTCGTCGCGTCGACGCAGGGCGATTATCGACCATAATCGCAACGATGAACTTCAGTATCCCCCGATTATCATCCGATCTGCCGTGAGCGAAAAGCGGGCGTCTCAAGTCCTTCGCTCAAGGAGCAGATCATGATGAACGCCATCGCCCTCGGCGCGCTTGCCGCCGCGCTCGCCGTCACCGCGCCCGCCGCCCGCGCCGCCGAGCCCGCAAGCCCGGCCACCGTGCAGGCGCCGGAGACGGTGATCCACTACCGGACCGCCAAGGTGCAAGGGCTCGACATCTTCTACCGAGAAGCCGGCCCCAAGGACGCGCCGACGGTGCTGCTGCTGCACGGCTTTCCCAGCTCGTCCTTCCAGTATCGCAATCTGATCCCGGCGCTGGCTACTCGCTACCATGTGATCGCGCCCGACTATCCCGGCTTCGGCCAGTCGAGCGCGCCCGATCACACCCAGTTCGCCTATACCTTCGCGCACCTGACCGATGTGACCGAGGCGCTGCTCGATCAGATCGGCGTCACCCGCTATACGATGTATATCCAGGATTATGGCGCGCCGATCGGCCTGCGCCTGGCGCTGCGCCATCCGGACCGCGTGACGGGCCTGATCGTGCAGAACGGCAACGCCTATCTCGACGGCATCCAGGACTTTTGGAAGCCGGTGCAGGCGCTATGGGCCGATCCCAGCCCCGCCAACCGCAACGCGCTGCGCAAGGTGGTGACGCCGGAGATCACCAAATGGCAGTATCTGAACGGCGTGTCCGACCCGAGCCGGGTCGACCCGGACAGCTGGGGCCATGACCAGGCGCTGCTCGATCGGCCGGGCAATGACGAGATCCAGCTCGACCTCTTCTATGATTACCGCACGAACCTGGCGCTCTACCCGCAATTTCAGGCCTTTTTCCGCACGCGCAAGCCGCCGATGCTGATCGTCTGGGGCGCCAACGACGAATGCTTCGTCGTGGCCGGCGCCAAGGCCTATCTGCGCGACAACCCCAAGGCCGAGCTGCACCTGATCGACTCCGGCCATTTCGCGCTGGAGGACAAGGCCGACGAGATCGTGCCCCTGATCCAGGACTTTCTCGGCCGCACGCTGCCCGGCCGTTGATGCTGGAGATCGGCGGCGGCCGCCACGCCGCCGCCGATCCCGGTATCACCAGGGAATGCGCCGGTTGAACCGGTCGACATAGCGCAGCCCCGGCTTGCCCCGATTGGCCTCGATCATGTCGACCACCAGCGGGATGCTCTCCTCGATCGACAGCGCCGCATCGCTGCCGCCCATGTCGGTCCGCACCCAGCCCGGCGCGACCAGGAGCAACACGTGGCCGTCGCCTGCGTGCTTTGCCGCATAGCCCTTCATCAGCATGTTGAGCGCGGCCTTGCTGGAGGAATAGAGCTGCCAGCCGCCCCCGGCATGCTCGATGCTGCCCAGCTCGGACGTCATGACCGCGATCGTGCCCCCTGCGGGCACCAGGTCGCGCAGCAGTTCGGCGGCGCGGACCGGCGAGAAGGCGTTGGTGAGCATCATGTCGAGGAAATCGGCCTCGTCCGCGGTGGCGGGGCTCGCCTCGATCGCGCGGGCGATGCCGGCATTGACGAACAGCACGTCGAGCCGCCGCCCGTTCAGCCGGGCGCGCAGCGCCCGCACCGCGTCCACCGCGTTGATGTCTACCTGCTCGATCGCGAGCGCGCCGGGGTAGCGGCGGGCAAGCGCGTCGAGACCCTCGGAGGCGCCGCGCGCCGTGGCGATCACCCGCCAGCCGCGGCCGAGCCATTCCTCGGCCAAGGCGAGCCCGAGCCCGCGCGACGCGCCGAGAACCAGGGCAGTCGATGCTTCCGTCATGCAATCCTCCTGAAGAACGGGTGCAGCCGCTATGGCGCAGCAACGGCGACAGGCGTAGCGCCGTTCCGTCCAGACATTCCGGACAAGGAGTCATGGAACCATGGCATATGACGGACGGCTGCTCTCGGGTGTGACCGTGCTGATGGCGGTGGTCGAGGCCGGCACGATGACGCGCGCCGCCGAAGCGCTGGGGCTGACCCAGTCGGGCGTAGGACGCGCCATCCAGCGACTGGAGGCGCGCGTCGGCGTGCGGCTGCTCGACCGGACGACGCGCAGCCTGCGCCTCACCGATGAGGGCCGACGGTTCTGGGAGCAGGTCGGCCCGCATCTCGAAGGGATCGAGCAGGCCGCGCTCGAAGCCGCAGGCAGCAGCCAGCGCGTCCGCGGCAGGTTGCGGGTGAATGTCGACCCGTTCTTCTCGCGGCTGGTGCTCGCGCCGGCGTTGACCGCGTTCCTCGCGGCGCATCCGGAGCTGCGGCTCGAACTGCTGATGCGCGAGCAGATGGGCGACCTGGTCGCCGACGGGTTCGACATGGCGCTCCGCTTCGGCGAGCCGCCCTCGGCCGGGGTCACCGCGCGCAAGCTACTGGAGACGCGCATCCTGACCGTGGCCTCGCCCGGCTATCTCGCCGCGCATGGCCGACCGGCGGACCCGCGGGAGCTGATCGACCACGCCTGTATCGACTATCAGGATCCGCGCACCGGCCGCCCCTTTGCCTGGGAATTTCGCCGCGGGGATGCGGTGCTTCCCGTGCGCCAGCCGGCGCGACTGATGGTCTCGGACGTCGACACGATGATCGGCGCCTGCTGCGAGGGCGCCGGGATCGCGCAGATCCTGGAACTGGGCAGCCGCGACCTTTTGGCGCGCGGCGCGCTGGTCGAGCTCTTTCCGGACTGGCCGGGTGAGACCTTCCCGCTCTACGCGCTCTATCCCACCCGCCAGCATCGCCCGGCCAAGGTGCGCGCGTTCACGGACTGGTGCCTGCAGCTGCTCCGCCAGCGCACCGGCCCGTGAGCGCCGACCCCGCCCTGGTGTCTCAGAACGCCGCCTTGCCGATCGACGCGCCGCCGTCGACATGAATCGTCTGGCCGGTAATGAAGCCGGCATCGTCGGAAAGCAGGAAGGCGATCGCCGCGGCGATCTCGTCCGGCCAGCCCAAGCGGCGCATCGGCACCTGCGCCAGATAGCGCTGCTCGCCGATGCTGCCCGCGGGATTGTTCTCGCGGAACAGCGCAGTCTGGGTCGGGCCGGGCGATACCGCGTTGACGGTGATGCCGGTGGTCGCCAGCTCCAGCGCCCAGCTGCGGCTGAAGCTGGCCAGCGCGGCCTTGGCGGCGGCATAGGCGGTGCGCTCCGGCGCGCCGAGCACGGTCAGGCTGGTGATGTTGACCACCCTGCCCCAGCCGCGCTCGATCATCCCCGGCAGCAGCGCCTGCACGGCCTGCAGCGCGGGGTGGAGATTGACGCGCAGCACCTCCTCCAGCACCGGAAGCTCGACGGCGCCGAGCGGCTGCGGCCGCACCAGCCCGACATTGTTGACCACGCCGTCGAAGCGGAAACGGGCAGTGAGCTCGCCGAGCGTCGCCTCAGTCACCGCCGGATCGGCGAGGTCGGCCAGCACCAGCGTGCCGGGGAAGTCCGCGGTCGAGCGGCGCGCGAGGCCGACGACCTGGTGGCCGCTTCGATGCAGGCGCTGGGCGAGCGCGAGGCCGATGCCCTTGCTGGCACCAGTGACGAGGAAGGTACGCGACATGGGGCTGCTCCGGAAAGGCCCGACCGCCGGCGCGGCCGGGCGGAGGATCAGGCGGAGAGGGCGACGGCGCGGCGCAGCGCCGGGAGCATGTCCTCGGGCTCGGGGCGGCGGGTATAGTCGGGGTTCACCTCGGCATAGAGGATCGTCCCGTCCTGGCCGATCACGTAGCGGGCCGGCATCGGCAGGGTCCAGCTGGGATCGCCGTTGAACGAGGGCAGGTCGTTCTTCAGGCTCTTGTACAGCTCGACCAGATAGTCGGGCAGCGCGAAGCGGAGGCCGAATGCGGCGGCGACGTCGTTGTGCGGGTCCGACAGGATCGGGAAGTCCAGCGCGTTCTGGCGTACCGACTTGCGGCTGTTCACCGCCGTCTGGGGCGAGATGGCGATAAGGCTGGCGCCCAGTGCCTGGAAGGCCGGCAGCGCTTCCTGCAGCGCCTGCAGCTCCATGTTGCAATAGGGGCACCAGACGCCGCGATAGAAGCTGACGACCAGCGGCCCCTTGGCGAGCAGCGCTGCCGAGGAGACGGGGGTTCCGTCGGGGTCGGTGAGGGTGAAGGCCGGGGCCTTGTCGCCGGCCTTGAGGGCCTTGGCGGCGGCACCGCTGGCGATCAGCTCCGCGGTCGCGCGGTGCATCGTCGCGATCACGGCGGGGGGCACGTTATAGGGCGGCTTGCCGGCCTGGAAATCGGCCTTGAAGGCGTCGAGCTTGGCTTGGAGGGTCATGGCGGTTGGCTCCTTGGTCCGTAGTGGCAAGGCACAGATGCGCCGCCGCGCGCCGCCGGTGCAGCCGCGCCCGGCGACTAACGTCCATTCCGCCGGGGAATGAGCAGCCGTTGCTGCTGATCCTGCTAGGCGCTATCCCGCTGCTGCTCGGCGATCGCGGCCTCGACAAAGGCGGCGAACTGGCGCGCCTTGGCGCTCGCCATGCGCCCCGCGGGGAACACCGCCCAAAGATCGTTCGGCGGGAGCGACCACGCCGTCAGTACGCGGCGCACCGCGCCGCTCGCGAGTTCGGGCCAGAACATCCAGTCCGGCGCCGCGGTGAGGCCCATGTCGCTCAGCACCGCTGCGCGCAGTCCTTCTGCCGCGCTCATCCGCACCCGGCTGCGGACCATGATCGAGGTTTCCGCGCCATCGCGGGTGAACGACCAGATGCTGGAAAACTGGCTGTGCACGACCGTGTCGTGCGCCGCGATGTCGGCCGGGCTCTGCGGCTCGCCCGCGCGCGCGAAATAGGCGGGGGTGGCGAGCACCGAGCGGCGGCCGGTGGCAAGCTTGCGCGCGACGGCCGAGGAGTCGGGCAGCGCGCCCATCCGCAGCGAGACGTCGATGCCCTCCGCGATCAGGTCGATCACGCGATCATCGAGGATCACGTCGATCTCCAGCTCGGGGTGCTGCGCCAGGAAGCGCGGCAACAGCGGCACGATGTGCAGCCGCGCGAAGGTGGTGGCGGCGGACACGCGCAGGCAGCCGGACAGCCCGGCCCCGGCCCCGCGCGCGGCAAGCTCGGCCTCGTCGGCCTCCTGGATGGCGAGCTTGGCGCGCTCGTAGAAGCGCTGCCCCGCCTCGGTGGGCGTGAGGCCATGCGTCGAGCGGATCAGCAGGCTCACCTGCAGCCGCCCCTCCAGCTGCGCGATCGTCTTCGACACCGCGGGCTGCCCTACGTTCAGATGCCGCGCCGCCGCCGAGAAGGAGCCGGTTTCCACCACCCGCACGAAGGTGGCCATCGCCTGGTATCGATCCACGTCATTCCTCCTTGGAATGGACGTTATCGCCTGCGGCCTGCTGCCATGTCCACAGCGGAAGAGGCATCTGGACGTCACGCCATTGTTTCAATCCTAGGGAGGACTCCCATGCTTGACGTCTATGCCTTCGCCACGCCCAACAGCATCAAGGTGCCGATCGCACTGGAAGAGCTGGGCCTCGACTATGACCTGCATGCGGTGAACATCCGCAAGGGCGAGCAGAAGCTGCCCGATTTCATCGCGCTCAACCCGAATGCCAAGGTGCCGGTGCTGGTCGATGACGGCCTGGTGCTCACCGAATCCGCGGCGATCCTCGTCTATCTCGCCGAGAAGACCGGCAAGCTGCTGCCCGCCACGGGCGAGGCGCGGGCGCGCGTGTTCGAGCAATTGTTCTTCCACGCCTCCGCGCTGAGCCCCGCCTTCGGCCAGTCCGGCTTCTTCCAGCGTCTCGCCGCCGAGCCGCAGCCGCTCGCCATCGAGCGTTTCTCCGGAGAAGCCAGGCGGACGGTTGCCGTGCTCGACGACCTGCTGGGCCGGCGGCGCTTCGTCGCCGGCGACGCCTTCACCATCGCCGACATCGCCCATTTCGGCTGGCTCTGGCGCCGGGAATTCGCCGGGGTCGGGCTGGAAGCAGCCCCCAATGTCGCCCGCTGGTACGCCGAGGTCGAGCAACGCCCCGCCGTCCGACGCGCCATTGCCCGCGTCGAGGCGCTCGTGCCGGTCGCCGCCTGAACGACCTTCTAGGAGAACGTCCCATGTCGAAATTGTTCACGCCGCTCCGCGCTGGCGCTCTGTCACTCGGCCACCGCGTGGTCATGGCGCCGCTCACCCGCATGCGCGCCGAACCGGGAGACCGCCCGAGCGCGCTGATGCGCGAATACTACACCCAGCGCGCCGCCAAGGGCGGGCTGATCGTCTCGGAGGCGACGCCGATCTCGCGCCAGGGCTATGGCTATGCCGGTGCGCCCGGCATCTATGACGACGCGCAGATCGAAGGCTGGCGGGCTGTGACGGACGCGGTGCATGCCAAGGGCGCGCAGATCGTGCTGCAGCTCTGGCATGTCGGCCGGCAATCGCATCCGGACATCCAGCCGGGCGGCGCGGCGCCGGTCGCGCCCTCGGCCATCGCGGCGGAGGGCTATGGCTATGCGACGCACGGCCCCGTCCCGTTCAGCATGCCGCGTGCGCTGGAGCGGCACGAGATCCCGCCGATCATCGCGGCATTCGGCGCGGGGGCGGCGCGGGCGAAGGCCGCGGGCTTCGACGGGGTCGAGATCCACGGGGCCAATGGCTATCTGCCCGATCAATTCCTGCAGGACGGCACCAACCGGCGCACCGACGACTATGGTGGCCCGATCGAGAACCGCGCGCGCTTCCTGCTCGAGGCGACGCAGGCCGCGATCGAGGCGTTCGGTGCCGATCGGGTGGGCGTGCGGCTGAGCCCCAGCGGCACCTATGGCTCGATGTCCGACAGCAATCCTCAGGCGACCTTCGGCTATGTCGCGCGGCAGCTCGATGCGCTGGGCATCGCCTATCTCCATGTGGTCGAGCCACGCATCAAGGGCACGCAGCTGATCGCCGAGGCCGAACCGGTCGCGGTGCGCTACCTGCGACCCTTGTTCGGCGGCACGATCATCGCGGCGGGCGGGTTCGACGGCGCCGGCGCCGAAGCGCTGCTGGAGGCCAGGGATGCCGATGCGGTGGCGTTCGGCCGCGCGTTCATCGCCAATCCCGATCTGCCGGAGCGGCTGCGGCTGGGCCTGCCGCTCAACCCCTATGACCGCGCGACCTTCTATGGCGGCGATGCGCGCGGCTACACCGACTATCCGTTTCATGACCGCGCCGCGGCGTGACCCTGGTGCGCAGGCTCGTCTCGCAAGGGCCTGCGCACCCGCCCCGCCCGGGCTCAGCTCAGGTTCGCGCCGCGGAAATACTGCTTCGCTGCCTCGATGAACACGCGGAGATTGGGCGAGGCGGATCGCTGGCCCTGGAACAGCAGGTGGACCGGCACGGGGGGCGGCTCCTGGTCGATCAGCAGCCGTTTCAGGCGTCCCGCGGCGATGTCGTTCACCACCTGGTAGGAAAGCGCGCGCGTGATCCCCATCCCCAGGCACGCCGCGTGGATCGCCGCGTCCGCGCTGTTGACGATCAGCCGCGGCTCGAGCCGGAGCGCCGGCCGCCCGGACGCGCCGAAACGCCATTCTCCCGGCGGTCCTGCCAGCCCATCGAAATGGAGCAGCCGGTGCGCTGCGAGTTCGGACACGCTCATGGGCTCGCCATGCTGGGCGAGATAGGCCGGGCTCGCCGTCACCACCTTGCGGATCTCGCCGACGCGCACGGCGTGGAACGCACTGTCCGAGAGGTCGGCGATGCGCACGGCGATGTCGATCCCCTCCTCCACCATCCGCACCACGCGATCGAGCAGCAGCAGGCGGATGTTGAGATCGGGATTCGCGCGGATCACCGCGTCGA
The DNA here is from genome assembly GCF_900114095.1 of Sphingomonas sp. NFR04. Classification (GTDB taxonomy): domain Bacteria; phylum Pseudomonadota; class Alphaproteobacteria; order Sphingomonadales; family Sphingomonadaceae; genus Sphingomonas. The sequence goes on from NZ_FORV01000009.1 coordinate 108,704, forward strand.
TCACCGGCACGATGTGGAGACGGCCGAACACCATCGGCGCGGTGACGACCAGCGTGCCATGCGGCTTGGCGCCGACGCCGCGCACGTCCCTTTCGGCTGCGTCCAGCTCCGCCAGTGCCGCGCGGCAGCGGGCGATATAGCCCTCGCCGGCTTCACTCAGCCGCACCGAACGGGTGGTGCGCATCAACAGCGTCAGCCCCAGCGACTCCTCCAGGTCCTTGATCGCGCGGGTGGCGGTGGAGGGCGTCATGTTCAGGCTGCGCGCTGCCTCCGCGAAGCTGCCCTTGTCGGCAACCGCGATGAACGTCCGCAGCATCTCCAGTCGATCCATTTGATACCCGCAAGAAACAGCCAGTGATGCCCGGGATTATCATCGGGTTCCGCAAGGGTACTAGAACGAAACGGACGGATTGCGGGCCGACCGCCGGGACCGCTCAGGCATGCAAGAATGACTTTCGACCTTTGCGCATTATCGCGCCGCCCGCGCTGCCGTAGCTAAACAGGGCGACGCCGGACACGCGATCGTCGCCGGCGCGGCCCCCGAACTGCCCGCGCTGACGTGCAGAACAACATTTTCGATGAACAGGCCGGGCAGGCCCTTCTGCCCCGCCCCTATCGTCGCGTCGACGAGCCGTCGTCGCGCACCCACCAGGCTCAACTTCGGAGACACGACATGGCCAAGTTCGAAACCTATCGCGACGCCTTCCCCAACGCCCGCCTCACGCGCAAGGACAATGGCGTTCTGGAGGTGGCGCTGCACAGCAATGGCGGCAAGCTGGTCTTCAACGGCCATACCCATGAGCAGTTCGTCGACCTGTTCCACCAGATCGGCGAGGACCGCGACAATCGCGTGGTGATCCTCACCGGCACGGGCGACGCGTTCATGGACGTGATCGAGCCCGACGGGTTCGATTTCTTCACCCCCCAGGGCTATGACAAGATCCTGCGCGAGGGCCGCAAGGTCCTATCCAACCTGCTCGACATCGAAGTGCCGATGATCACCGCGCTCAACGGCCCGGTGCTGCTCCACAGCGAATATGCCCTGCTGACCGACATCATCCTCGCCACGCCGGAGACGGTGTTCCAGGACAAGCCGCATTTCGAATTCGGCATCGTCCCCGGCGACGGCATGCACCTGCTGTGGCCGCACGTGATCGGCTCGGTGCGCGGACGCTATTTCCTGCTGACCCGCCAGGTGCTGGACGCCGCGACGGCCAGGAACTGGGGCGTCGTCAACGAGATCGTGCCTGCCGATAGCCTGCTCGCCCGTGCGCACGCGATCGCCGACGGCATCGCTGCACTGCCGCCGCTGACCAGCCGCTACACCCGCATCGCGCTCACCACGCAGCAGCGCCGCTTGGTCGATGAAGGTACCGGTTATGGCCTCGCGCTGGAGGGAATCAGCGCCGCCGAGGTCGCGCGCTCGATGGCCGCCCAGGCCTGACGTCCAGCGCGGCGCCGGGCGACTGCCCGCTTCGGCAAGCGGCTCGCAGCAGGTAGCAGCGTGGCGGAACGATGCCAGCTATTACCTGCCGGCCGGGCAGGACCAGGCGCCCTCGCCGGTCCTGCACCGCTGGGTGGCGGAGCAACTCCGTGCGTCATTCCATGTTAGCGGTCACAGTTTAACCGGTTACATTCTCGCCTTGATATCTCAACTTGTTTTTCTCATAGTTTGAAAAAGCAAAATAATTCCCGCCAACGAGCGGTAATGTTTCAAACGGGAGAGGAACGCGCCATGTCATCGTCGCTTAAACTTTGCCTGCTGCTCGGCAGCGTGCTGTCGGGTGCGCCCGCGTTCGCGCAGACCGGATCGGCACCGGATCTCGCGGCGCCCGGGCCGCAGAGCCAGACGCCGCCGGCGGCTGCGGTGGGGCAGGATAGCGCCGCTGCCCCGGATGGCACCACCGCTGCTCGCGACGAGATCGTCGTGACCGGCATCCGCGCCAGCCTGAGTTCCTCCGCACAGGTGAAGCGCGAGGCCAACCAGATCGTCGACTCCATCAGTGCGGTGGATGTCGGCAAATTCCCCGACGCGAACATCGCCGAATCGCTCCAGCGCATCACCGGCGTCGCGATCGACCGTTCGGGTGGCGAAGGACAGTTCATCACCGTCCGCGGTCTGGGACCGGAGTTCAACACCGTGCTGGTCAACGGTCGCGTGATGGCGACCGACAATGCCGGCCGTGAATTTTCCTTCGACGTGCTCTCGTCGAACATGATCCAGCGCACCGACGTCTTCAAGTCGAGCGTGCCGGAGCTGCAGGAGGGCGGCATCGGCGCGACGGTCAACATCGTGACCGCGCGTCCGCTCAAGGGCCCGAGCGGCTTCCAGGCCGCGGCGCAGATCGGCGGCATCTATGATCGCTCGCGCAAGAGCGTGTCGCCCGATCTGGCGGCCACGGTCTCCTACGCCAACCCAGACAAGACCTTCGGCGTGCTGCTCGCGGGCTCCTACACCAAGCGCAAGAGCCAGACGGACACGATCGCGATCGACGGCTGGATCAACGGTCGCCCGAACATCGTGCAGCAGATCGGCGGCGTGCCGACGCTGATCACCGGCACCGATCCGCGTTACCCGGTCACCGGCAACGCCAACCTGCCGCAGAGCCTCTACTATCAGCGCGCGCAGGAGGAGCGCGAGCGGATCAACGTCTCGGGCGCGGTCCAGCTGAAGCCCAGCGACAATCTCGAGATCACCGTCGACGGCATCTATTCGCGCTTCAACATCTCGGGCGTGACGCGTCGCCTCGACAACTTCATGGCGGCGCCGTACTTCGAACCGACCTTCGACGGCACGAACACCGCCACCAGCCTGACCATGCTCGGCCGCGACTTCATTGCGCAGAACCCGCAGTTCCTGGCGGCAAACCCCGACCTGACGAACAACGGCGTCAACGCCAAGGTCGACCATGTCTACAACACGACCAACCGCAAGTCGGACAGCTACCAGGTCGGCGCCAACCTGAAGTGGAACCCGGCGGAGAACATCGAGCTGCGCTTCGATGCCTCCACCACCGGCGCCAATCGGCGCTCGCCCAACGCCTATCTCGTCTATGGTGCGCTGCTGCCGTACAATTACCAGTTCAAGCTGGATGGCGGTAACGGCATCCCGTCGATCTCGTACGACAACAACGTCATCAACAACGCCGACTTGATGCGCCTGCATTATATGGGGATCGACGCCAATCGGTCGCGCGATCGCGGCTCGGAATATCATTTCGACACGAAGTTCGACGTGGACCGCTCGATCCTGCGCAACGTCATGGTGGGCCTGTCCTATACCGAGCGACGCAAGATCAACCGTTCGTTCAACAACAGCGATACCAGCTGCACCTATTGCGGCTACCAGGTGCCGATCGCGCAGGGGCTGCTCAAGCCCTATCAGTGGAGCGACCTGCTCGGCGGCGGGCAGAATATCCCGCCCTCGGTGTTCGAGGTCGATCCGCAGGCCTTCCTCGCCTATCTCAACAATCCCGCGACGCTCAACATCCCTTCGAACGGGCGCACCCCGGAGCAGCAGGCCGCGTTCGCGGCACAGGTGCAGGCGCTGGAGGGCGGCCCCTTCGGCGTGCGCGAGCAGCTGCGCGGCACTGTCAACGTGCGCGAGCGGCTTACCGCGGGCTATATCAGCATGCAGTTCGGCAACGATCGCTGGACCGGCAATGCCGGTGTGCGCGTGATCCGCACCCAGGTACTGTCCTCGGGCTTCGATACGCCGGTTACGAGCATCAACAACACGCCCGGCGACGACACGCTGCAATATACCTATGGCCCGGCCACCGCGATCGCCGTGCGCAGCAGCTACGTCAACGCCCTCCCCTCGGCCAACATCAAGTACAGCCTAACGGACAAGCTGATCGCCCGCGCGGCCTTCTCGCAGACGATCACGCGGCCGACGCTGACCGATCTGGGGGTCAACAACGACTATGGCGGCCGCATCGCGGTGCCGCTGTCATCGGGCGGCAATCCCAGCCTTTTGCCATTCCGCTCGACCAACTATGATCTGTCGCTGGAATGGTACCTGTCGCGCGTCAGCTACATCAGCGTCGGCGGCTTCTACAAGGACCTGTCCGATTTCCTCGAGCTGCAGACGCTGCCGGTCGAGCGCTTTGGGCGGACCTATCAGGACACGCGCACGCGCAACGGCCAGACCGGAACGATCAAGGGTATCGAGGTCGGCGCGCAATATTCGCTCGATGCGCTGGGCGGCTTCGTCGGCGGCTTCGGGGTGACCGGCAACTACACCTATGTCGCCAGCAGCGCGACGCGCGACCAGACGCTGAGCGACTTCTCCTGCGGCTATAACGGCCTGTCGCCACACTCGGCGAACGGCAGCGTGTTCTACGAGAAATTCGGGATCTCCGCCCGGGTATCGTACAACTGGCGCTCGGACTATCTGCGCAATTGCCGCGACAGCCAGTCGCGACCGCGTAACCGCTCGTCCTACGGGCAGCTCGATTTCAACCTGTCCTACGATCTCACGCCCAACTTCCAGGTCTATCTCCAGGGTGTGAACGTGACGAACAGGTTCATCAACGAATGGTCGGCCATCGAGGAGCGCTACCTGCTCCAGCAGGAGACCGGCGCGCGCTACAATTTCGGCGTTCGCATCAAGCTTTGAGGCTGCGACGGCGGCGCCCTACGGCGCCGCCGTTTCCACTTCGCAGCACCACCCAGCAATATGCGAGACGAGGCGCTCGGTCCGGAGAGGCGCCTCGAACACCGTGAATAAAGGAGGCGCGCGTGGCGCTGCCCAGCCCTTCGGGCCTCTCCCCCAAACCGAGTCGGGCGCCGCGAGCGACCTATCGCGAAGCTTCGCCCGAGCCGGCGTCTTGCGGCGCCCAATCCACCGAGCATGCCGCGATCACCTTCACCACAGTGCCATTGGTCTTGAGCAGCGCGGCATCCATGCCGTTGATCAGCGCGAACCGATAGCGTCCGGGCTCCAGAAACAGCGCCTCCGGCCTCGCTCCGCCGGGCCGCAGGCCGTCCAGATCGTCCGTGCTGACGGCGAACCGATTCTGGGTGCGGGCCTTGGCCCAGGAGATCGCCTGCGACGGGATGAGGAGGTCGCCCGCCTCCGCCGCATCCGCCTCATAGGGAGAGTAGATCTCCAGCAGCCCGCGCTCCGGGGTCACCGCCGCCAGCACGTGCCGGCGCGCGGACGCGTCGGCGGGCAGCGTAAGGGTGAAGGCCCTGGTAGCCGGGGTGGTCCCCACCAGCGCCGCGGGCGAGCAGTCCATCCCGCCGATACCGGTCACGCCTGCCGGGAAGGGCACCTTCTTCGCCCCCGCCACGGCCTGCGCCAGATCGGCGGCGTAGAGCGCGGCAGGGCTCGCGCTGGAGCTCGCCGCGGCATCGACTGCAGCGTTGGCCTGCGCCTGCGGTTGCCGCTGCGGTTCGGCGCCAGCAGCCTCATTGGGTGCGCTGCTTGCCCGATCGCACCCGCCGGCGAGCAGTAGCGCGACCGGCATAGCGGCTACCAGCAGAACGCTAGCGAAGCTGGATGTGGAGATGGTCATCCTCGATCCCTACAGACTGAACCTCGGGATTGTCACGTATGGCGGCCACCACAGCCTGGCGGCTCGTCGCGGGCGGCATGCGGATGTCGAGAGCGCGATCCGACATGTGGCGAGAGATCAGCACGCCCCGATCGACCTGACGTTGAAGGACGTTCGCCATGCCATCGACAATGGCTGCCCGTCCGAGACCCGCACGCCTGCCGGAAATATAGGCATCGCGAACCTCGTCGAAGGCGGCCTGGTTGGCGTAGCGGGGCGAACTGTTGTCCGCGAAATTGCCGTACATCGCCGACGCCTGGCGATCGGGACCACGCCGGCCGCTGGTCACGTGGATCGAATAGCCGGTCGCTGCCTGGACAGAATCATGGAGCGCGTTGGCGCTTCGCGTTGCCGCCGGCGTCAGGTCGATCCCGGGGCTGCTGGTGAAGCGGGCGGGCCCGTCGCCGGCCGCGGGGCGCGGGCTGACGGACGCGGTCGTGGCGCCGGTGGTAATTGCGGCGTCCATGTCTTGCATCCGCCGCGACTGGTCGGCCCGCAGCGTCCGCTGGACCTCGGCCTCCGTCGGTTTGCGGCCGAGCGCCTTCTGCGCGATGTTGACGAAGCCCGATCCTGCGCGACCTCCGCCGGACAGCGGGAAGCGTTCGCCGGTCGCTCGATCGATATAGGAGTGGATGCGAAGATCGGTGACGCTCTCCCGGGTAATACCGATCTCGCGCAGCGTGCCGATCTGGTCGAGAAAGCGGGCAGCCGCGGTCGGAGACTGATTGTACAGGTCCAGATAGCCGGTCGCGAGCGTCGCATTGTCGGGGTCCAGCCCGGCGGCACGGGCGGCGGCTTCGAACGCGGGAATTTGCCGGCTCAATCGCGCGAGCTGCTGGGCATCCGCCTGCTCCGGCGTCAGATTGCCGGCGTGCTGAAGCGAGAAGGAACCGCGGTTGCCCACGCCGTTGCCAGGATCGATATGCCCATAAAAGGCATCCCGGAAGCCGCCGCTCGGTGTGCGCGTTCCCTCGGCCTGACCGATGATGACAGCGCCGCGCGCGCGGCTGCCCAGTGCGGGGTCGAACATCGTCCGCACGTCATTGTCGGACTGCTGCGATACGGTAGGTGCAGTGCGTGTCGCGCGCGCCGTTGCCATTTCGGAGGCCTGGTTGGTGCGGCGGATCTCCTGTGGCGCAGGGAGGGTCAGCCGGTCGCCGGGATGGATCAGGTCCGGCCGCTTGAGGCCGTTCGCATCGATGATCGCCCTGGCTGAAACGCCGTGCTGGCCGGCAATGCCGCCGATCGTCTCACCGGCGCGAACCACATGGTTGGCGCCACCCCGGGTCGGGATGCGCACGCGATCACCAGGCAGGATGAAGTCATGGCTGGCGAGCTGAGGATTGGCGCCTTCGAGCTGGGCCAGCGACACGCCATAATGTCGTGCGATGCTCCACAGGCTGTCGCCGCGTTGCACAACATGTTCATTGTCCCCATCGGGCGGCGAACTACGGTGATCGGGGATCGCACCCACACGACTGATTTCGGGCATTGCTCAACCTCCTGCGGCGGATTCGCGCGTCGATGGGCAAAGTGCCACGGGTCTCGCGTCCCGTAACTAATCGGAACGCTTAGATGGGCGGGGCCCCGCAAGGCCGGGCGATCATCCGTCCCGGCCGCGGGCCGATCCTCCAGGACATGCCCGATACCTGCGAGCGCCTGATCATCGAAGCTGGACGGATGGCCAAGCCCAGCTATGTGGAACGCCGCTCTTCCCCGTCAGATCGTCGAGCGCACCGACCGGACGATCAGCGTATTGACGTCCACGTCGGCCGGCTGCTCCACCGCATAGGCGATGGCGCGCGCGATCGCGTCCGGGGTTAGCGCGATGGCGCGGAAGTCGATCATCGCCTGGGCCGCGACCGGATCGGTGATCGTATGGGCCAGTTCCGACTCCACCACGCCCGGTGCGATGATGGTGACGCGAATGTCGTCATGCTCCATGCGCAGCGCCTCGGAAATGGCGCGCACCGCATATTTGGTCGCGCTGTAGACGCCGCAGGTCGGCCACACGGCATAGCCGCCGATCGAGGCGATGTTGACGAACTGGCCGCTGCCCTGGCCCTTGAAGCGGGGAAGTGCCGCGGCGATGCCGTGGAGTACGCCGCGGATGTTGACGTCGATCATCCGGTCCCACTCGTCGACCTTGAGGCTGTCGAAGCGCGACAACGGCATCAGGCCCGCATTGTTGACCAGCACATCGACCCGGCCATGCTCGGCCTCCGTGGCGGCGATGAACGCCTCGAAATCGGCACGATCGGTGACATCGAGCGACCGGAAGGCGACCGTACCTCCCGCCGCGTTCAGTTCCTCTGCCAGCGCGGCGAGCCGGTCGGTTCGACGCGCACCCAGCATCAGCTTCGCGCCGCGCGCCGCCAGCAGCCGCGCCGTGCCTTCGCCAATGCCGCTGCTGGCGCCGGTAATCGCGATGACCTTGTCTTCGATAGCCATGAAAGTCACTCCGGTTCAGGCGGACCGACCCATCGATCCGATGTCGTGTAACTGGCGCCATCTGGGCGCGAGGCGGTAGAATGGTCGTGCGGAATGATTGCACGATATTCCAGATCCCGGCCGAAGGGCTGGATCGTCTCCCATCACCCGTGTAGGTTTACGGCTTGAACGAGGAGGGAAACGCGTTGGTGAGGCATCTGGGGCTGGCGGAGCAGATTGCCCAATATGCCGTGCAGGACGGCATCTTCGACACGTCCATCGCTCGCCTTGCGCTGGTACGCTCGGGCCGGAGCGGCGAGCCGGTGCACATGGTGCAGCGACCGGCGCTGTGCATCATCGCGCAGGGGGGCAAGCGCGTGCTGCTGGGCGACGCGGTGATCGACTATGGCCCCGCCAGCTATCTCGTCGCCTCGCTCGACCTGCCGATCACCGGCGCCGTGACGCAGGTGAGCACGGACGCCCCCTATCTCTGCTTCTGCCTCTATCTTGACCCCGCCCTTTTGTCGGAGATCGCGCTGAGCCTGCCGCCCCTGCCGGCCACCGCGGAGGATAGCGCCGGAATGACGCTACACCCGATGACGCCTGAACTGATCGACGCGGCGACCCGGCTGACGGCGCTGCTCGGCGATCCGGCCAACGCACCGCTGCTCGCGCCGCTGATCGAGCGGGAATTGCTGGTACGGCTGATGACCGGCCCGGGCGGGCCCGTCCTGCGTGCGATCGCCAGCGGCGAAAGCCGCACCGGTCAGATCGCCAAGGCGATCGCCTGGCTCAAGGCCCATTTCCGCGAGCCGTTCAGCGGGCCGCATCTTGCTGCCCTGGCCGGCATGAGCCTGTCGAGCTTCCATGACCATTTCCGCCGCGCCACCGCCATGACCCCGCTGCAATATCAGAAGCAGCTGCGGTTGCAGGAAGCGCGGGCGCTCATGCTGGCAGACCGGCTCGACGCGGCGGAGGCGGGCTTCCGCGTCGGATATGACAGCCCTTCCCAGTTCAGCCGCGAATATCGCCGCCTCTTCGGCGACCCGCCCCTCCGCGACATCGGGAAGTTGAGGGCGACGCCCCAGATGACGATCGCCATTTGAGGCAGGCCCCATGCCGCCCCCGCGCGGCGCCCGTCGGTACGCCCCGATCATGCCCCTGACCGCCTTCTCGTGCGAAGCGTAGAAGAGCTCGGTCCGTCAAGCGGCGGTGCGGCACCGCAACGCCGCGTACAGCGCGGCCCCGACGCCAGGCTCGTGCCGCGGGGGTACCACCGTATAGCGTCCGAGACTTGCGAGGCTTGCAAGAAACGAGTGTCGGACTTCTTCCAGCTTGGTCAGGACGCCGCCAGACCAGGAGAGCAACACGTTCTCTTCCGCCGAAAAGCCCAGTTGCTCCCGCAGCGCCTGCGCGATTGCGGCCAGCTCTGCGCCAGCACGGTCAAGGACCGCAGCTGCGTGAACGTCGCCGCTCCTCGCCGCCTGAGAGACGATCGGGGCAAGTCCGGCGATTGCGTCGCGGCCCATGCCGCGTTCGCCCATGATGCGGGCGCAAATGTCCAGATCACTGCCCAGCTCGAGCGCATCGCGGAACGCCTGCCACAGCGCCGTTCTGGCGAGGCGCCCGTCGCTCATGCGGGTGAACAGGTTAAGTCCCTGTATCGCGATCCAATAGGCCGAGCCTTCGTCGCTGAACACTTCGCCCCAGCCCCCGGCACGCGCCTTGCGACCTTGCCGCTCGCCATAGCCGATCGAGCCGGTACCGGCGACGAGGTTGATGCCGTCCTCGCAGGCAAGCGAGCCGGCCCAGCCGCACACCATGTCATTGTCGCAGGCATAGCGATCATGGCCCAGCAGCCTGCCACACGCGGCGGCGAGCAGCGGATCCACCGCCCCGTCCTCGCCATACGCCGGAAGCCCGAAAAAGGCATGCCCCAGATCGCCGGGAGCGATCCCCGCCTGCCCGCACACCGCAGCGATGCCCTCCGCCAGCCGCGCCACCGCGACCTCCAGCCCGACCTGCAGATGGTAGGTCGTGCCCGTCAGCGCGCGGGCGACGACCTTGCCGCCTGCCTCGATAAGGACGAACTCGGTCTTGGTGCCGCCGCCGTCGACGCCGAGGAACAGCGTCATGCGGCCAGCGTGTGGATTCGCACGCCCTGCACGACGCGGTTCACCGTACCGGCGGCGTTGGGCTGGTCCGGGGTGCGGCCAAGCCGCAGCGAGCAGTGCAGACCGTAGAGCTGCGCGAAGACGATATAGGGAAAGAGCAGGTCCGCGTCGGGAAGGTCGGCAGCATGCTCCACCAGCAGCGTCTCGCCGCCGGTTTCCTGCGCGGCGATGACCAGCACCTCGCTGCAATGACCGTCCGCGCGCAGTTCCTCGATGATGTCGAGGTCATAGCGCCGCGTCAGCGGATCGTTGGAAACGAACACCACCACCAGCGTGCGCGGCGTGACGATCGTCTTCGGGCCATGGCGAAAGCCGAGCGACGAATCGAACAGCGTCGGCACGGCCCCGTCGGTGAGTTCCAGCAGCTTGAGCGCGGCTTCGCGGGCAAGGCCTTGGAACACGCCGCTGCCGAGATAGACGACACGCTCGAAGTCGCGCGCGGCGAGCGACGCCGCCACCGCTTCCGAGCGACCGAGCATCGCTTCCACGGCAGCCGCGATCGCCTCCACCCTCGCATGCATGTCCTGCCCGGTGAAGATGGACAGCGCCGCCAGCAGCATCGCGCTGAAGCTCGACGTCATTGCGAAGGCGCGGTCATGCGTTTCCTCGGGCAGCAGCACGACATGGTTGTTGCCCGAACTCCGCCGCGACAGGGCTCCCTCGGCGTTGCAGGTGATCACGAGGTGGTGGACCGAGGCGATGCGCGCATCCGCCAGTTCCACCGCCGCGATGCTTTCCGGGCTGTTCCCCGAACGGCCGAACGACACCATCAGCGTCGGCCGGGCGGCGTCGAGATACAGATGCGGCGCGCTGACGATGTCGGTCGTCGCCACCGCTTCCACGGGCCGGCCGAGCGTCGCCGACAGCCAGGGGGCGAGGCACTCGCCGATGAACGCCGAGGTGCCGGCGCCGCAGAGGATGATGCGCAGGTCGGGCTGGTCGAGCAGCGGCTGCACGAACGCCGCGATCTCGGCCTGATGTGCATCGAGCAGCGCCTGGGTCGCGCGCAGCGTGGCCGGTTGCTGGAGGATTTCGCGCCGGGTCCAGCTCTCCGGGCTGGCGGACGGCGGGGCGTCCGCCGGGATCGTGTCACGCATTGGGGTTGCAAGCTCCATGATAGGCATCGAGCGTCGCGCCGATCTGCGCGACGATGAGGTCCTTGGGGTCGCGCGTCGCCGTCCCGGCGCGCACCGCCGCATAGGCAACGGGCATGTACTGGCTCAGCAGCGGCAAGGGCGGCACGGCTTCGCGCAGATTGGCGAACAGCCGCGCCTGGGCGTCGGCGATCTCGGCGTCCGGCCAATAATAGCGGATGCGGTCACTCAGCGAATATTGCAGCTGGAGATCGAGAGCGTGGCCGGCGTCGTGATAATATTTGCGCCAGTTGTTCGGCTCGGCCTTCATCCGCGCGATCGCGGTGGCGCGCAGGTTGGCGCGCTTGTCCGGCGCGACCGTCTCCTGCTCGATCGCGTCCAGCGCCCATAGCGCTTCGCGCAGCGCGAAGGTGACGCCCGGGCCGACCTTCAGGATGGCGAAATGGTCGCGCACCAGCGCGGCGAGCGCGCCGGCGGTCTGATAGTCCGTCGAGTGCGCCTCGAACACGATATGATCGACCGGCACGATCGCATCGCTGAGCGCGATCGCGGCGGCGGGCTGATAGTCGACCACCTTCATGTGGTCGAACTCGACGCCCGGCTGGACGACGGTGGCGATCACCCGCTGCCAGGCATCCGCCAGCCCCATTTCCGCGAACAGGCTGCGGTGCATGTCGAGCGTGGCGAGCGCTGCATCGGGCGTGGTCACGGCGAGCGTCTCGAGATCCTCCGCCGCGCCGCCGGGCACCGGCACTTCGGTACCGATCACATAGACCGGCGCGTCGGTAGGATCGCCGGTAAAGGCATCCTCGGCGACCCGGCACAGCCGGGCAGCCCGCTCCGCGATGGTGCGCTCGGGCAGCGGCGTCGGATCGTCGGCGCAGGACATCGAGCAGTCCAGGTGGATCTTGGCGAACCCGGCGCGGACATAGTCGGCGATCATCACCTCCGCCTTGGCCATGGCCGCTTCCGCCGGCAGGCTGGTCCAGGCGTTGGGGCCGAGATGGTCGCCACCGAGCACGAGCCGCGCGCGCGGAAAGCCGACGCGGTCGGCAATGCCTTCCACGAAGGCGCGGAAGTCGGCCGGCACCATGCCGGTATAGCCGCCGTCCTGGTTCACCTGGTTGGACGTCGCCTCGATCAGCACGAGCGGTGTTTCGTTCCGTAGCGCATGGGCGAAGGTTGCTTCGATCACCAGCGGGTGCGCCGAGCATACCGACGTGATGCCCACCGGCGTTCCGCGCTTGTGCTCGGAAACGAGAGTTCGAATCAACTGCATCCTAGTCTCCTTTCCCTGCGATCTACGGCGATAAAGAATATAACGCAATAAAGAGATGGAAAACGAAACTTATGCATTTTCCGGCGCAAGGGGTTCGGCACCATCGGGCTCTACCGCCAGCAGCAGCGAGGCCGCCACGGCAAGCACGATGCCGACCAGCTTGATGGAGCCCGGCATGACGCCGAGCGCGACGAGGGAGATGATCGCCGTCGCGAGCGGCGCGCCTGCGTTGGTGAGCGGCGCAACGATGATCGCCTTGCCGTAGCGAAAGGCGAATACCAGCGTCAGCGCGCCGATCGCGTTGAGGACCTGGATCACCGCCGCAAGTCCCGGACCGTCCAGCCCATAGTTGATCGGCCGGCTGAAATCGGTGAGCGCCAGCGCGACCGGCACCAGCCCCAGCCCGGTCACCATCATGTAGAAGAAGATGCTCTCGCCCGACATGATGTGGTTGGCGGATTTCATGAAATAGGCCTGGAGCCCCCAGCACAGCATCACGATCAGTGCGAGCAGCAACCAGCCGCCGCCCTGCGCACTCCCGCCGGGCGCGAAATCGAAGGTGGGCAGCGCGAGCAGCGCCAGCACGATGCCGACGGCACCGAGCCGACCCGTACGCTCGCCCATGAACAGGAAGGAGAGCGCGATCGTCACTACGGGCGACAGCGAGATGACGGGGAAGATTAGATAGGCCGGCCCGCGCGTCACCGCGTAGAACAGCACCATCTGCCCCCCTGCCCCAAGCGCGCCGACGGCGAGGCCATAGGCGATGGCGCGCGGGTTCAGGTCCAGCTTCCACTTGGCAAGTGCGAGGACGATCAGCGCGGGCGGGATCATCGTCAGCGCCCAGACGCAATAGACCAGCGTCTCGGGAAAGCCGTGCTGCGGCGACAGGCCGGAGAACGCTCCCCAGATGCCCCATAGCAGCACCGTGGTCATCGCATTGAGCAGCCAGGCCCGGCCGGTGGCAGCAGGCGCGGTCATGCAACAGCCTTTCCGTCGAGGGGCGCGGTCTCGAGCACGAGGAAATGGGTGAAGCGCGCAGGCAGCATCGCTTCCGGGCCGCTGACGGTGCCGAGCGACTGGCCGGTGAAACTGTCGGTCACGCGGTGCCGCCCCGGGGGCAGCCCGCGCAGCGCGATGGGGCCCGACCAGCTATCGGCATAGAAGGCATAGTGCATGCGCCCGTCCTTGCGGACCGCATGGCCCTCGGGCTTGTCGAAGCCGATGTCATAGAGCCCGCCGAGATACTCGCCCTTCGGCAGCATGTTGGCGCGGTACAGCGCGATCCACTTGCGCCACAGCGCCTCCTTTTGCGGGTTCAGCACGATGCCGCCCGGCGGCAGCGGATCGGTGGTGTTCACCGGATCCAGCGGCCAGGTGAACTTGGTCGAGAGCACCGCGCCGATGCCGTAGTGGCTGGCGAAATCATCATGCCGGTCGCTCAGCTCGACATGGTCGCCGGCGAACGGCGCCGAGGGCCCCATCATCGCCTTGAACGTCTTGCCCTTGAGGCGAACCTGCCAGGACGAGGTCGGGTCCGAAGCGGGCGTGTGGTTCATGCCCGGCATGTTGTGGAAGGCGAAGGCATCGCCGCAGGGGCAGATTTCCATCACCGCATCGGGGTTGATCGAGATCGCCTCGTCGTAGAGCGCCTTCCAGAAATCCTGGAGCTTCTCGTAGGATTCCTCGGGCCGCTTGTGGTTGTGCGCGGGGTTGTAGCAGGGGGCGACGCCGTTGAGGTGCTGGCCGTCGAGCTTGAGCCCCTCGAACCCCCAGCCCAGGATGCGGCGGACCTGCGCCCGGAAATAGTCGACCACCGGCGGATAGGCCGGGCACAGCGTGAACGCATCCCAGAAGCTGACATTCTGCGCCGCGCCATTGCGATCGAGCAGCAGCATGTCGGGATGATCGCGCAGCAGATCGGTGCCCGGGTCCGCGGCGAGCGGCGCCAGCCACAGGCGCGGGCGCATGCCGGCCGCCCGGATCTTCGCGACGAAGGCTTTCATATCCGCGTCGCCGCGCGGGAATTTGTTGCGATCGAGCTTCCAGTCCCCTTCCGAGGTCTGCCAGCCATCGTCGAGCACCGTCCATTCGAGGCCGATCTCGCGCGCCTTGCCCATGGCCGTGAGCACCTCGGGAATCTTGAAGTCGCGCCCATAGCCCCAGGCGCACCACACCGGCGCGTAGCTCGGCTCGGGTATTGCGGGTGCGGCTATTCCGCGCTCTGCCATGAGGCGGCGATAGGCGTCCAGCGGGCGGAAATGGTCGCCGCCATGCACCATCAGGAACAGCGGCGGCAGCGCGAGCGTGCCGCCCGGCGGCAGCACCGCCGCTTCGTCTCCGGCAATGCCGATGCGCGTGCCGCTCGGCTGGCCGGCGACCGGCAGGGAGACGAGCCGCGGCACCGTATCGACATGGCCGACGGCCAAGCCGGCGTCGCGCCGCCACACGACCGCGACGGGCGTGCCGCCGCCATAGTCGGACGCATTCATCCCCATGAAATTGCGCTGCCCGGTACCCGGGCGGATCGGCTGCACCCAGTCGCGCCGGTCGGGATAGGAAGCGCCGGAGAAGCTCCACGCGCCGTCGGGATGCGCCAGCAGGTCGTGCGTCGCGGCCTGCCACCCCGCGACCGCGAGCGGCGCGGCGCCGGTGTTGCGATAGCGGATGTCGAGCAGCGCAAGACCCGGATAGGCGCTCAGGAACGTCACCGCGATCCGCTTTTCGATGCCGCCCTGCGCGGTGCCGCGCAGATGGTGGACGCGACCGCCGGGCACGGCCTCCTGGCTATGATCGACCAGCAGGAAGCGATCGACGATCCGCTGGTCCTCCAGCCGAAGCGCCTCGCCCGGCTCCATCGCGGTGAGTGCCTTGCCGCCCTTCGAAACGCGCGAGTGCATGCCGGCGTCGAACTCGAGGGTGAGCACCCCGTCGCCCAGCGTCAGGATCGGCGCCTCCTCGAGCGTGATCCGGGCAGAGGCAGGGGCGGCCACGACCAGCGCGGCGGTGCCCGACAGCCTCGCAAGGAGGCTGCGACGGGTCAGCGGGATATGGGACACGGAACGAACCTCTCACAAAACGCCGCTTGGCATGTTGAACATGCGGCTTTCACGGGAATGTGCCCGAAGGTTAGCGCTTGCGCAAATCAAAACGCAACATAGTGTAAAGTTCGTTACGTTTCGTTTGGAGAGTATCATGCGCCTTTCGACGAGTCTGATTCCCATCGCCGCGCTTGCGCTGGCCGGAGCGGCGCCTGCCCCCTCCACCTATAGCGAAGCGGATTTCGCCCGCGTCGCCAAGCTCGACGCGCACGTCCACGCCAATCGGGACGCGCCGGAGTTCCTCGCGATTGCCCGCAAGGACGGCTTCGAGCTGCTGTCGATCAATGTCGACTATCCCGATTTCCCGCCGCTCCCCACCCAGGCGGCGATCGCCTACAAGATGCATGCGGCCGATCCCAAGCGCTTCCACTTCGCCACCACCTTCTCGATGGACGGGTTCGGCGGCAAGGACTGGACCACGCAGGCGATGCGCCAGGTGGACGCCGGCTTCGCGCACGGCGCCGTCGCGGTGAAGGTGTGGAAGAATATCGGCATGATCGCCAAGGACACGGCTGGCAAGCGCGTGTTGCTCGACGATCCGCGCTTCGACGCGATCATGGCGCATATCCAGGCGCGCGGCGTGCCGCTGATCGCGCACCAGGGCGAGCCGAAGAATTGCTGGCTGCCGCTCGACCAGATGACGACGGACAATGACCGCACCTATTTCAGCGAGCATCCCGAATATTACATGTACCGCCATCCCGAAGAGCCCCGCTACGAGCAGCTGATGGCGGTACGCGACCGCTTCGTGGCGCGGCATCCGAAGCTCGCCTTTGACGGCGCCCATATGGCGAGCCTCGAATGGAGCGTGGACGAGCTCGCCAGCTTCCTCGATCGCTATCCCAACGCGGTGGTCGATCTCGCCGCGCGGATGAGCCAGGTGCAGGTCCAGTCCAACGCCAACCACGCCAAGGTGCGCAGCTTCTTTATCAAGTATCAGGACCGGCTGATGTACGGCACCGACCTGACCGACAGCCCGCCAGATCCCAAGGCGCGCGCGCAAAACCCGCCGGCGACCGGCAATTTCACCAAGGAAGCCGACGATGCCTGGCGTTCGGACTGGCGCTATCTGGCCACGCCGCTACCGCAGCATATTGCCGCGATCAAGGCCGAGGCGCCGGGGCTGGCACTGCCGCGCGCCGTCATCGACAAGATCTACTACGCCAACGCGCGGCGCTTCTTCCATTTGAAGGGGTGACCGCGTGTGCAACGGTCCGGCGGGCGAAAGGCCCTGCCGGACCGCGGCGCTCACGCTTCGTGGATGGTGAACCCCAGCCGCTGGGCAGCCGCATGGATGTCCGCCGGCACGTTGCGATCGGCGATGAGGTGGTGGATCTCCTCCACCGTCACGATCCGGTGGAGGCAGACCCGACCGAACTTGGAGACGTCGGTGACCGCGATCACCTCACGCGCGGCCTCGACCATCTTGCGGTTCAGCAGCGCCTCGGGCTCGTAATGGGTGGTGATGCCGCATTCGATGTCGAACCCATCGACGCCGAGGAAAAGCTTGTCGACGCGCAGATTCTCCAGCGCCGCCACGGTCTGCGCGCCGTAAAAAGCGCGGTTCTTCCGGCGCAGCATCCCGCCGAGCATGAAGATGTTCAGCCGCTCCTTGGCGGCCAGCACCGACAGGATGTCGAGATCATTGGTGAGGACCGTGATATCCTCGTCATCCGGCAGGAACCTGGCGATCTGCAGCGTCGTCGTACCCGAATCGAGCACGATCGACTCGCCGGGGGAAACCATCGAAGCCGCGAGCTTGCCGATGCGCATCTTCTCGTCGGCATGGCTGGACCGCTTGACCTCGACCGCCGGCTCGGCGGTCACGTTCACTGCATCGGCGCTGATCGCCCCGCCATAGGAGCGCTGCATCACCCCCCGCGTTTCGAGATAGCGCAAGTCCTTCCGGATCGTCTGCATCGAAACCCCGAAGCGTTTCGCCAGCGGCGCAACCTGCACGCTGCCCCGTTCGCGCACCATCGCGCTGATCTGCAGCCGCCGCTCGCTCGTATCGCGGACAACGCCGCCGTCTTCCTTGCCCACCTGTCTGTACCTATCGTCCTCGGCGTTGGCGCCGTTGTGCCTTCGTTATGTCCCGCGCGCCCTTGTCGGGGAAGCCGACAATTTCGCCTGCCCCGCCGCAAGGCCGCGTGCGGCAGCGCTCGCTTGCCGCAACGGTGGCTCGCCCACATTCTCGGATCTGCGCGGTTGAACAGCGAGCACGGTACAAAACGAACGGCCATGCCGCAATGGATCGCCCGGCAAATGTGGCGCCACCTGTGCCAGGGGAACGCACGTGCGGAATAATATGACGTTTCGTTTTAAAGCGTTTGACATCTTTCTTTCGTGCGAGGTAGCAAAGCGCAACAAAGCGATCGTTCAGTGGGTCGTGCTGACAGCTGCTTGCGAGAGGGAGGAAGTATCATGGGCGAGGCTCCAACATGGCGCAGGATCGTGCGCACGGGCATCAGCATCGCAGCGCTGGCTGCCGGGACGCACGCGACGGCGCAGACCGCGCAGCAAGATCAGGGCGCAGCAGCCGGAGCCGGACAGACCAACCCCGGCTCGACCATCCAGTCCGGCCCCGGCACAAGCGGTGATGCGACGACCACCACGGTAGCATCCGGTGACGAGATCATCGTCCGCGGCGTTCGCGGCAGCCTGTTGCGATCGATCGACACCAAGCGCGACGCCTCCACCATCGTCGACGCCATTTCGGCCGAAGAGCTCGGCAAGTTCCCCAATCGCAACGTCGCCGAAGCGCTGTCCAACATCCCGGGCGTGACGGTCGGGCGCGATGGCCGCGGCGAGGGACGCAGCGTCACCGTGCGCGGACTGGGCGAGAATTTCGCGCTCACCACGCTGAACGGGCGCGTATTGCCCACCGATGGCCCCGATCGCTCCTTCGCCTTCGACGTGCTTCCTTCCGAAGTGATCTCGGGCGCCGAGATCCAGAAGGCGGCGCAGGCTTCGCAGCTGGAAGGCAGCATCGGCGGCAATATCGACCTGCGCACCGCACGTCCGTTCGACCATCGCGGCTTCCATGCGGCAGGCTCGCTGGAAGGCCAGTACAACCAGTTCGCCAAGAAGGGCGGCATCAAGGCGGCGGGCGTCGTCAGCAACACCTTCGCCAACGAGACGATGGGCATCCTGGTTTCGGGAACGTACAACAAGTACAAGTTCCGCACCGACAATCTCGGCGAATATTCGAGCAACGACATCTACGACATCGTCGCTGGGCCGAACGGCCAGCGCAGCGTGGTCAACGCGCCCGACGGCGGTGGTGTCATAGAGCCCTATTTCTACAGCGTCGGCTATGTGCTGGGCGAGCGCGAGCGCTGGGGCGGATCGACTGCCTATCAGTGGAAGCCGTCGGACAATTTCGAACTGCGCCTCGACGGCATCTACAGCAACTACAAGGACACCGAACATAACCACCGCGTCTCGGTGGGCCTCACGCCGTTCGATAACGACGGCAACGTCCGCTACGATCTCGACAATGTGAAGATCGACAGCAACAAGGTGCTGACCAACTATACGGTCAACGATGCCACGATCGACGTGCTGTCGACCGACGAACCGCGCAACTCGATCACCTACCAGCTGGGCGGCCATATCGACTGGAAGCCGCTGGAGAGGCTGAGCGTCGCCGCCGACCTGTCCTATGGCAAGGCGACCAACAACACCGGCGGCCAGGATCGCTTCGTGGTGGCGGGCATCCCCGGATCGCGCGCGCAGGTCACGACCCGCGACAACGGCCTTCCGGACCTGCTCCTGACCATCCCCAATGCCGACGGCACCGTCACCAACCGCACGCTGGACCAGGCGGGGAACGCGGATCTGCGCGCGCACTACATCGGTATCCAGGGCCAGAACATCGCCGATCGCAGCACCAGCGCCAAGCTCGACCTCGTATACGCGGCCGACAACGGGCTGCTGCGCTCGATCGCGTTCGGCGGCGCCTATACCGATCGCAAGAAGACCGTAGACGTGATCGACAACCAATATACGACCGCGAATAATTTCGGCGGCTATCCCTTCGCCTTTTCGGCGATCGGCGCGAACGTGGTGCAGGCGCCCGAATTCACCAACATCCTGCCGAACCTGTCCGGCGATTTCCCCCGCGCGATCCCGGCGTTCGACATCAACACCTATCTGTCATCGCTCTCCAAGGCGGAAAACAACCCCAACGTTCTCAATCCGCGGACCGGCGAGCCCTACCCGACCGGCTATGCCACGCAGCAGATCGTCCCCGATCAGCTCGCCTCCTATGCGATCACCGAGCGCACCTGGAATGCCTATGCCCAGTTCAACGTCGGCGGCGAGCGGTGGCGCGGCGATTTCGGGCTGCGCTACGTCAACACCAAGGTGGACTCGCTGGGCTATGGCACGACGGTGCGCAGCTATCAGGTGATCGGCGTGGGCACCGCCAATGTGGTGTTCAATCCGATCGCCCCGATTGCGGGCGGCGGCAGCTATCAGCGGCTGCTTCCTTCCGCGAACATCTCCTATGATCTCGCCGAAGGCCTGCGGGTACGGCTGGCGGCATCGCAGGCGATCTCGCGGCCGACCTTCGGGCAGCTTTCCTCGGCCAAGGACTATTCGGCCGCCCAGTCCAACACGCCGGTGGTCACCGACGCGGGCAACCCGAACCTCAAGCCGGTTTCGGCCGATCAGGCGGATATCTCGCTCGAATATTATCCCAACCGGCGCATCGCGCTGACGCTGGCGGCCTTCTACAAGCACCTCACCAATTTCGTGACGACGCAGGCAGTGGCGTTCGACCTCGTCCCCACCAACCAGGTGCCGGGCGCGCCGGCGAGCTTCCCCTTTACCGAGCTCACCTATGTCAACGGCGACAGCGCCAAGGTGTACGGCATCGAGGCGGGTGGGCAGTATTTCCTCGACAATGGCATCGGCTTCCAGGCGAACGCCACCTACAACCGGTCGCGCGCCAAGCGGGCCGGCCTGCCGACCACGGACCTGCAGGATGCGGTGCCCTTCTCGGCCAATGCCAAGATCTTCTACGAGAAGCATGGCATCAACGCTTCGGTCTCGTACCAATATCAGTCGAGCTTCACCTCGTCGCAGTACAGCTACATCAACACCTTGGCGATCAAGCAGGTGCCCTATCACGAGCTGGCGGCGAGCATCTCGTACGATATCCTGCCGCAGCTCACCGTCTATGTGCAGGGCTCCAACCTGCTGGATACGGCGACGCGGCGATATTCCACCTATACCAACGTGCCTGCGTTCTACGAATATACGGGCCGCGCCTTTTTCTTCGGCGTGCGCGCGCGCCTCTGATCGGGCCGGGACGGGCGGCCGAACGGCCAAAGGGGAGCGGGCAGCCGCAAGACGGCAACGCATAGGCGGTGACGTCCTCCTCAATCGGCGTCTTCACGAAGTGGTGCCCACCCGCCTAGATCACCAGATACCGGCCGCCGCCGATCTCATAGGGGATCGGCGGCGCGTGGCCGCCAGGGGGAAGCACGTTCTTCCACAGCGTCTTGCCGGTGCGCAGCTCGATGGCCCGGATCAGCGTGTCGGCGGCGGCGGCGACCAAGATCAGCCCCGCCTGCCGTAACCACCGATCCGCCATTGTTCGGCATGCCGATGGCAATAGGCAGCATCGAGGGGATCCTGAACGGTCCGTTGGTCCGCGCCTCGCCGAAAAGGCGGACCAGTCCTGTCATCCGGCCGAAACAGGAATGATCCCCGATGCGTTTGTCACCTGGCGTCGATAGAGACGTGCGGCAGGAGTGACGGCATGGACGGATCGGAATCGCTTGAGCTCGGCCTGCGTCGATCGGCGGAAATGGCGGCGATGTTCATGATCGGCGACGGCCTGCTCGGGCTGCTCCAGCCGCGGCGCCATGTCGCGCTCTGGCGGTCGAACGTCCCCGGGGTGGACCTGCTCGTTCGCCCGTTCGCGGCGCACCCCCATCGACGACGGGCCTATGGCGCCCTGCAGATTGTCGCCGGCATCGCGCTTGCCTCCGCATCGAAGCCTCGCAATCTGCCCTGATCCACCGCAAACGCCGCGTGCCCCGTGCTTTACGCTTGAACGGAGCGGTTCCCATCCGCAGGGTGTGCGGCCTGACAATGGCCGAGGCGGGAGAGAACGGCATGCGCAAGATATTGGCCGTATTGGCGCTTTTCACCATGGCGCAGACCGTGCCGGATCCGCATCTGCCCAAGCCGACGCTGGATTCCGTAGCACCCACCTTGCCCCAAGGATTGCAGCACGCGGTGCTGATCGTGTCGAAGACCAATGGCTGGCGGCATCTGGAGCACATCCCGCACTCGAACCGCGTGCTGGCCGATATCGCCAAGGACCTGGGCCGCGCGAGCTACGTCACCGAGAATGCTGCGGTTTTCAATGACGCGCAACTGCGCCATTTCTCCGTCATCGTGCTCAACAGCGCGAGCGGCGAATTCCTCACGCCCGAGCAGCGCGCCGCCTTTGCCCGGTTCGTCGCGCGGGGCGGCGGCGTCGTGGCGCTGCATGCGGCGGGCGACAACAGCCATACCGATCCCTGGTACGTCCGGACGGTGATCGGCACCACGTTCATCGGGCACCCGGGCGGCGCCGATCATCTCCAGTCTGCACGGCTGCTGGTCGACAAGCCCGACCATCCCGCCATGGCCGGCGTGAAGCTGCCCTGGTCGCTGGTCGACGAGTGGTATTCCTTCGATGCGAACCCCGCCGCGAAGGGCATGACCGTGCTCGCCCGGATCGACGAGGCCAGCTATCGGCCCGGCGCCAAGCTGGCGATGGGGGTGCATCCCGTCATCTGGGTCAATCCCTCGACCAAGGGGCGGGTTTTCTATTCGGCGCTCGGACATTCGCCGGAAGCCTATGACGATCCCCAGTATCGGCGCATCCTCACCAACGCCATTCGCTGGGCCGCCCGCTAGGCGCACAACCTTTTCCGACGAGGCGGGCCAGCCAGCCGCGCGGTCGCATTGCGGGTTCTGAAAGCGATCGGAAATCGTCGGGGAAACGATCGACGAAGATCCTTGTCTTCGGCATGACATGAAGTGCCCGGCTATGGCGTGGCGATCAGCTGATCGATGGCCATCGCGATATCGATCTGGCGGAACGGCTTGGCGAGCTGTGGAAGCGGCAAGTCCAGGTCGCCGCCGGCATAGCCGGTGACGATGAGGATCGGCATATCCGGGTGCCCCTCGCGGATGCGCTCGGCAACCTCCGTTCCGTTCATCCTCGGCATCATATAATCGGAGACCACGGCATCGATCTGGATGCCCGTCCGCAGCTTCGCCAGCGCCTGCGCGCCCCCGGCTGCCTCGTGCACTTCATGGCCCAGTTCGCGCAGCATCTCCGCCGTGCCCCGGCGGACCAGTTCCTCATCGTCGATCAGGAGCAGCCGGAGCGGACGCACCGGCTTGCCGGCGGCCGGGAGCCGCGCCGTCGATGGTATGGCACCTCCCGTGGCGACGGGCAGATAGAGGTCGGCGCGGGTGCCCTGGCCGACGCTGCTCTGCAACTCGAAGGCCCCGCCAAGCTGCGCCGCCAGTCCGTGCACCATCGACAGGCCGAGGCCGGTCCCCTTGCCGACGTCCTTGGTCGAAAAGAAGGGCTCGACCGCCTTGGCGAGCGTCACCTCGTCCATGCCCGCACCGGTATCGATCACCGAGATGCGGATATAGGCACCGGGGTTGAGCTTGCTCGGCGTACCGGGACCCAGCACGATGCGATCGGCAGCGATGGTCAGCACGCCGCCGCCCTCCATCGCGTCGCGCGCGTTGACGCACAGATTGAGGATGGCGAGTTCGAGCTGGTTCGGATCCGCGACGCCCGCAGGCAGATCGTGGACGGGAAGCATCCGTAACTCGATGGCAGGCCCGATGGAGCTGGCGATCAGGTCGCGCATCCCCTCGAACAGCTGCGCGATGTCGACCGCGCGGGTTTCCAGGGCCTGCCGGCGCGCGAAGCCGAGCAGGCGACTGACCAGGATCTTGGCGCGCTCCGCCGATTGCAGTGCGCCGTCCAGCAAGCGCGCCGAACGGGGATCGTCGGCGCCATAGCGCCGATTGAGCAGGTCGAGCGCGCCCGTGATCGGGGTCAGCAGATTGTTGATGTCGTGGGCGACGCCCCCGGTCAGCTGGCCGATCGTCTCCAGCTTCTGTGCCTCGTGCAGCTGAGCGATGACCGTCTCGCGCTCGGCGACGGTGGCGGTGACGCGCGCTTCCAGCCCCTCGTTCAGCTCCCGCAATTCCTGCTCGGCACGCTTCCGCTCGGTCACGTCCTGGAAGATGACCGCGACCGCCTTCCGGCTGGAGGGCTCGATGCGGAATGCAGACAGTTCGAGTTGGCGGCGGGTCGCGACCAGTTCGCGCTCGAAGCGGACCGGCTCCCCGGAGACGAGCACCTGGCGATAGAGCGCGACCCAGCCATCGGCCTCGTCGGGCACCATTTCGCGCACCCGCTGGCCGATGACGTTGGCGATCCCCGTATGCCGCGCATAGGCGGGATTGGCCTGGACATGGATATAGTCCGAAAGCGGGCCTTCGGGACCGTCGAGGAACTCGATGACGGCAAAGCCCTCGTCCATCGTGTCGAACAGCGTGCGGTACCGCGCCTCGCCCTCGCGCAGTTCGGTGAGCCGCGCCCGCGCCTCATATTGCCGCTTGCGCGCCCGTAGCGCCGAGCGCGCAAGGCTGATCAGTGTCGTCGGGTGAAAGGGGCGCTCGAGGAAGGTGACGTTGCCGAGCACCTCCAGATAGCGCACCGCCGCCGGATTGCGCTCAAGCCCGCCGCCCCGAGTGGTGAGCAGCACGAAGGGCATGTCCGACCATTCCTCCTGGTGCGACAGCCACTCGGCCAGCGGGTTGAGGTCGGCGCTGGTGATTGCCTCCTCGGTCACCAGGACGAAGGCCGCACCGGCATCCAGCTCGGTGATCAGCGCGAGCAACGACGCGCAAGCGGTTGCTTCGATACCGCCTTCGCGCAGCATCGCCGCGGCGATCGTAGCGTCCCGTCCGCGCGGGGCGAGCACCAACGCCCGCTCCGAAAGCGTGCTGTGCTTCACGTCTCGGGATCGTCGAGCAGGGTCGCCTCGCCGACCATGACCGGCACCCCGCGGAGCACCCCCTGGAAGTTCGCCAAAGGCGGCCCGAGGGTGAGCCCCCGCTCGCCGATGCGATATTCGCGGATCGTGTCCTCGTGCGGACCCGTGCGCTTCTTCACCACCGAAACGGCGCGCCGCACGCGGCCCAGCGCCTCGAAATAGCGCAGCAGGATGACGGTGTCGGCCAGATAGGTGACGTCCACCGGCGACTTCATGTCGCCCACCAGCCCGTGCTGCGCCACCGTGAGGAAGGTCGTCGCGCCGCGGCGGTTCAGATACTGGAGCAGCTCGTGCACGTGGAGCACCAGCGCATTCTCCCCCGGCATCGCGGCCTGGTAGCCGTTGAGGCTGTCCAGAACGACCGTGCGGGCGCCGTGCGTCTCGACGCAGACGCGTACCCGTTCGGAGAATTCGCCCGGCGTCAGCTCGGCGGCATCCACCTGTTCCAGCACCAGTGAGTCGGCGTCGATCATCGCCTGCAGATCGATGCCCAGGCCCTTGGCCCGCTCGATCAGCAGCCCGCGCTCCTCGTCGAACACGAACATCGCCGCCCGTTCGCCGCGTGCGATGGCATTGCGCACGAAGGTGAGCGTCATGATCGACTTGCCGGTGCCTGCCGGGCCCAGCACCAGCACGCTGGAGCCGCGCTCGACGCCGCCGCCCAGCAGCGCGTCGAACTCGGGCATGCCCGTGCCCAGCACGGTGCGTTCCACCGGCCGCTTGTGTTCGGCCGACACCAGCCGCGGGAAGACGCGCACGCCGCCGGTCTCGATCGCGAAATCGTGGAAGCCGCCGCGGAACCGCCGGCCGCGATATTTGATCACGCGCAGCCGCCGGCGCTCCGCCCCATATTCGGGCGCGAGTTCCTCCAGGCGGATGACGCCATGCGCGATCGAATGCACCGTCTTGTCGTTCGCGTCGGTGGTCAGGTCGTCGAGCATCAGCACAGTCGCATTCTGCTGCGCGAAATAATGCTTGAGCGCGAGGATCTGCCGGCGATAGCGCAGCGAGCTTTGCGCGAGCAGCCGGATCTCCGACAGGCTGTCCAGCACGACGCGATCGGGGCGGACCCGCTCGAACACGTCGAAGATGCGGCGCGTCGTCTCCCCCAGTTCCAGGTCCGAGGAGTAGAGCAGGCTCTGCTGCTGCTCCTCATCGAGCAGGTTTTCGGGCGGCACCAGTTCGAACAGATCGAGGCCCTGCAGATCCCAGCCATGTGCGGTGGCGGTGGCCCGCAATTCTTCCTCCGTTTCGGAAAGGGTGATGTACAGGCAGCGCTCGTCCGATGCCGCGCCCGCACGCAGGAACTGCATTGCGATCGTCGTCTTGCCTGTGCCGGGGCTGCCCTCGAGCAGGAAAACGCGCCCCCGTGCGAGGCCGCCGCTCAGCACGTCGTCGAGTCCGTCAATTCCGATGGTCGCTTGATGGTCGGCTAGGGTCATATGGTCTCCTGCGAAGCGTTCGATAGGGTGCCTTGCAGGCGAACCCACCAACCCTGCGGCCGCGCAATCGCGTTTGTTTCCGGGTTGTTATCAACTGGCGGGCAAGCGCGATAGGCCCCGGAAGGTCGAATGTTGCTAGACAAGAGTTAAGCAGCCCAACGCGCAGCGTCAGAAAGCATCGGCAGTAGGCCCCTTTGAAAGGGAACGGGCGCGCCGCTGCAGCATTGTGAACGAATGAGGGTCCCACTATGAAATCCGTGCTCATCGTCGAGGATGAAATCTTCATCGCCATGGAGATCGAGCGGGTCCTTCAGGATGCCGGATACACGGTCGTTGCTATTGCGGCCGACCAGACGGAAGCGCTGGCTGCAGCAGCGGCAGCCGAGGTGGCCTTTGTCGATCTGAATCTGAGGGACGGGCCGACGGGCCCCCGCCTGGCGCAAGAGCTGGCGGACAGGTTCAGCCTGAGGATCGTCTATGTGACGGCCAACCCAAGCCAGATCGAACAGCCTGCTCCGACAGCGATCGGCTATATCCGCAAGCCATTTTCGGAAGAGGCGATCCTCGCGGCCGCGGCCATCGCAGCCGAGCCGGAATCAGCACAGCTGATCCACCAGGACATCGTCATCCTCTAGCAGACAGAGTCCGCTAGCGGTGCAGGGCCGTTTCGGGAACCGCAAGGCGCAGCCGCAAGCCCTGGGCTGGCCAGTCCCGCTCGATGCGGCCGCCCAGCTGCTTGATGGCGCTCAGCTCGATCAACCTGGTGCCGAAGCCGTCATGCGCGGGCGCGGAAACGGGAGGGCCGCCACGCTCGATCCATTCGATTTCGACGCGATCATCGTTCGAGGCGATCACGATCTGGACCTTGCCATCGGCGGACGACAGCGATCCATATTTCGCTGCGTTGGTCGCCAGTTCGTGAAACAGAAGTGCCAAGGGAGTGGCAGAGCGGTCGTCGATCGTCGCATCATCCCCCAGAATGGCGACACGCCCGCCATAGGCTTCCATCAACGCACCGAGCATCCCGACGAGGCTGTCCTGCACGGCGCTTGGCCGGGATGCCTCGCTGTGCGGTCGGACGAAGTCATGCGCGCGGCCGAGCGCCAGGATCCGCTCCCGCAGGTCGTCGGCAAAGGGCTTCATCTGCGGGTGCTGCCGGGTCGAGAAGCTGATCAATCCACTGATCACGGCGAAGATGTTCTTGATGCGATGGCTGAGTTCGTGGGCCACGATCTCTTTTTGCGCCTGTATCATCTTCTGATCGTGGATGTCCGTGCACGCGCCGAACCACCGGGTGATCACGCCGCTTCGATCCCGGATGGGGAGCGCCCGGCCCAGCGTCCAGCGATACTCGCCGTCCGCGCGGCGCAGGCGATACTCGATCTCGTACGGTTCTCCCGTTTCCAGCGACTTGCGCCAGACCGACCAGGCATGCGGCTGGTCCTCCGGGTGGAACATGCCGTTCCAAGCCTCCCCGTCGGTCGAACCGTGCGGCATGCCGGTGAATTCATACCAGCGCGCGTTGTAATAATCGTGGAAGCCGTCCGGGTGCGTCGACCACACCATCTGCGGCATCGCATCCGCCAGGATCCGGAACTTGGCTTCTCGCTCGTCCAGTTCCCGGTCGGTCCGGCGCGACGCGCGACGTGCGGTCAGCAACGCCATGACGTTCGCGGCCAGGACGAACAATCCTTCGCGCTGTACCGCAGTCAGCCCGGCGCGCGGCTCGCGATCGATGACGCAAAGCGCGCCGAGCTGAACGCCGTCGTCCGAGACGAGCGGCGCGCCGGCGTAGAAGCGAATGTGCGGCTCGCCGGTCACCAGTGGATTGTCGACGAAGCGCGGATCCTGCGTCGCATCGGGCACGATCATGATGTCGGTACCCCGCATCGCGTGCGCGCAGAAGGAGGTCTCACGCGGCGTCTCGCCAACCGGGAGCCCGGTTCGCGCCGGGAACCATTGGCGTTGGCTTTCGACGATGCTCACAAGGGCGATCGATGTCGCACACAAGGTCGAGGCGAAATCGGTGATGCGCGTGAGCTCGGCGCTCCCAACCAAGTCCGCCAAACCGAAAGTTTCGAGGGATTTGGCCCGTGCGGCCTCGTCCTGGACGCTTGCACTGTCGAACTCTGCGATCATCAGCGGGACATTCGCTTCCATCGGTCGCACGGACAGGCAGCGATTGCCGCGCCGCGGTTTGGGCCAAAAAAGAGGAATGCCGCCGCGGCATCCCGCGGCGGCAGCCCAATAACGCGACAGGTCAGATGTCGTCGCCGAGCGCGCCCTTGACGCTGCCCTTCACATCCTGCGCCGTACCCTTGAGCTGCTGCGCCTCGCCTTCGGCGACCAGCTTCTCGTTGTCGGTCGCTTTGCCGATCGCTTCCTTCACGTTGCCAACCACCTTGTTGCCGGCAGCGCTGATCTTGTCGGTGAGTTCGCCCATGGTCATTCCTTTCACGAGACTGTCTTGAGGCAGTGCCGATCAACGTACTGATCTAGGTCAAGTTCCTCGCCGAAGGTCGAAGCATGGCTGCAATCAGCCTCGCCAATCGCGAGGTTGACCGGCGCGGTCGGCAGCGTCCGGCGGAAGCGGATAGGCGCTCTGGTGCGGTGAAGCGCCGGCCTTGGCCAAAAGCGCTCGAGTCTGGCGGCCGCTATGGACCGTTCCGGCGAGCGGGGCACGCCGGATCCCAAGGGCGGCAGGGCGGCAGCCCGCGCCCGCACGGCGCGACGCTGCCCCCCTGCCGCGATCCCGTCAGGCCCGCTTCACCACAAGGGCACGGCCGTCGTATCGGACTTCGGTATCGAAGCCGTTGTCGTCGGTCACCGGCTTGCCGGCACGCACCCATTTCACCCGGAAGCTGCGGGCAGCGGGCATGCCAGCCCAGCCCTTGCCCTCGCGCGCGCCGATGGTCAGCGTGCCCGTCTTGTCGTCATAGGTCAGCGGAATCCGGCTGAACGCGCCGGTCTTGTACTGCTCGCTGCGACCGTCATCCTCGTAGAGCGAGAAGGCGCCGTTCGCGCCCGTATAGACGGTGATGGTCAGGGGAGCGCCCGGCTGCTGGTCGACATATTGCGTGACGGGACCCATCGGCACGATCGCGCCGGCGCGCACGAACAGCGGCATCCGCTCGGCGGGCGCAGCAATCCCGGCGCTGGTGCCGCCGCGATAGGTCTTGCCGGTGCCGAACTCGTACCAGGTGCCCGCGCCGGGGAAGTAGACGGTGCGGCTGCGCGCCTTGTACTCGGTCACGGGTGCTACGAGGAACGCGTCGCCGAACAGATACTGGTCGTCGATGTTCCGGGCCCTGGCATCGGTCGGGAAGTCCATCGCCAGGCCCCGCATGATGCTGCCGTCCTTCATATAGGTGTCGGCGCCCAGCGTGTAGATATAGGGCATCAGGCGGTAGCGAAGTTCATCGTACCACACCATCGAGGCGCGCATCGGCGAGCCTTCGGGCGAGATCTCGTAGATCTCGCGGTACGGGAACTCGCCATGGCTGCGGAACAGCGGGCTGAACGCGCCGAACTGGAACCAGCGCAGGTTGAGCTCGCGCCATTCGGCGAGGTCTTCCGGCTTCGGGTTCTTGGTCTCGTAGCGCGGCTCGACCGCGAAGCCGCCGATGTCGTGCGTCCAATTGGGCAGCCCCGACATGGCGGTGTTGACCCCCGCCGAGATCTGCGCGCGCAGATCATACCAGCGCGTGGCCACGTCGCCCGACCATACCGCCGCGCCGTAGCGCTGCAGGCCGCCGAAGCCTGAACGGGTGAGCAGGAACGGCCGCACGTCGGGCTTGAAGCTGCGCCAGCCCTCGAAGAAGGCGCGCGCGTTCATCAGCGGGTAGCTGTTGAAATACTGCGCCGCCGGCCCGATCGCGGTCGGCCCCATGGTGTCGATCCGCTCCGGAATCGAGAGGTTCGAGTGCATGTCCGGCTCGCTGGCATCGGCCCACCAAGCATCGGTGCCCAGCACGCCCAGCCGCTCCTGGATCTGCTTCCAGAAGATGCGGCGCCCTTCCGCCGAATAGGGATCGTAGAAGGTGTTGGCATAGCCTGGGCCGACCCAGTCCTTGTTCCCCTGGCGCAGATTGCCCTGATAGGCGGCACCCGCTGCGTTCAACTCCTTGTAGGTGTCGGTCGTCGGGTAGAATTTCGGCCAGACCGAGATCATGAAGTTGGCGTGCTGGTCATGCACCTTGTCGATCATCGCCTTGGGATCGGCGAAGCGGGTGGGATCGAACTTGTGGCTGCCCCAATCGTCGTCGCGCCAGTAGCGCCAGTCGAGCACGATGTTGTCGAGCGGGATATTGAGCGACCGGTACTTGTCGACCACGCCGGTCACCTCGGCGGCGGTGTCGTAGCGCTGGCGCGACTGCCAGAAGCCATAGACCCATTTGGGCATCATCTCGGCCTTGCCGGTGATCTGGCGATAGCCGGCGATCACGCCGTCGAGATTGTCGGCAGGCACGAACCAATAGTTCTTCGCCTGACCCACCTCGCTGGTGAACCACACCGAATGGCGGTCCTGCGCGGGCAGCGGATCATTGTGGAGCAGCGCCATATAGCCGGCGTTAGGTTCCCATTCGATGCGGATCTGCACCGGCTTGCCCTTGGCCATCGGCAGGTCGAAGTTCGCGTACCAGGGGTTCCAGTTCTGGCGCCAGCGGTCGAGCACCAGCTTCCCGTCGGCATAGACCTTGTAATAGCTCGAGCCGTAGAGCTGGAACTTGTGGGTGCCGGTCACCTCGGGCTGGACGTCGCCGGTCCACACCACGGTCTGCTTCTGCACCGCGTTGCCGGCGGTGTTCTGGCCGCCCGTCGCCGCCACCGTCTTTGCCTTGGCCGCCTCCGGCCAGTTCTTCTGGTCCTTGATGTACTGGTAGTCGATCGTGGCTTCCTGGCGGGTGACCGCGGGCTTGCCGTCGAGGAAATATTCGGCCTTCCAGCCCGGCTTGCCGCCGCTGGTGACCTTCAGCCCCTCGCCGACCAGCGTGTAGGGCTTGGGGTTGCCGAAGCGGCTGATGCTCGCATTGTCCCACAGCAGACCGTAGCTGCGCGTCGAGACGACGAACGGCACCGCGATGTCCATATTGTGCTGGGCGAGTTCGACGTCCTCGCCATTATAGTTCATCTGCGCATTCTGGTGCTGACCCAGGCCGTACAGACCCTCGTCGGTGCCGCGGTTGAACTGCTGGCTGACCGCGACGAAAGGCTTGCCCTCGACGGTGACCGGCTTGAACGCCGCCTGGCCGGATTCGGCGAGCAGCTCGCGGCCCTTGGCATCGGTGAAGCGGACGCGGCCGGTGGCGAGCTCGACATCGGCGGTGGCGCGCCTGGCCTTTACCAGCACATGGCCGTTCGCCTGGGAAACCTCGAACGCACCGGCGGCCGGCGGATTGGGCGCCATCAGGCTGGGCGCGAGCGTGCCGGTGTCGACACCCTTGGGCAACGCCACGACATGGAAAATGCCGTCGCCGTGTACGGTGACTTCCACCTTGGCGGCGCTGCCGCCGGTCGGCGTGACGACCACGCCGGTATCGGTGCGGCTATAGCCGTTTTCCTGCGCCGCCTGCGCCGACGCCACCGCGCTGCCGGCGAGCAGCGCCGCGATCCAAACCCTCTTCATGACCAAATCTCCGGCTTTTCTTCTGTTTCCGCCGCTCAACGATAGCGGCCCATGGTGATCTTCAGGACCTGCGGCTTATCCACCAGGTTGAGACCGTAATCGGTCTGGTCGCCGTTCCAGACGCGCGACGTCTTCCACTTGCCGTCGACGAAGCTGCCCTCCTCGGCACGCAGCAGGATGCCGCCCGGCGCGCTGCCTTCCGCCGCCGAGAAGCTGACGCGGACATGATCGCCCACCACCAGGAACTCGTTGTCGGAAAGCTGCGCCACCGCGACCCCGCCGATCTTCTCCGCGCCCCAGGGGGCGGGCTCGCTCTTCAGGAAGGTCCATTCCTTCATGCCGAACTGCCACTGGCCCCAATCGGCGCTGATCTGCCAGCCGCCCATCGCGGTCGAGCGCGGCTTGCCGTCGTCGGGCCGCGCCACGCCCCAGGTCGGGCGAGTGAAGGCGATCCGTGCCCAGTCGCGCGCCATGCCGTGCAGCATGCCATAGGGCAGCGCGAACGCATCCAGCGTCGCCGGCTCGAGATCGCGCGAGCCGAGCGGATAGTTGTAATAGCCGGTGCCATCCATGCCGAACGGCGCAAAGCCGATCGCGCCGCGACCCAGCGCCTCGTAGAAGAAGCGAGCGAACTCGCGGGCGTTGCCGATCTCCGGCACCAGCAGCGCGTTGTCGGGACGGGCATATTTTTCGAGGTACAGCGCCACATTGTCGCTGGTGCGATCGTAGAGATCGGGCGCGGCGAAATCGAGCGCAGGCGCGGCGGCCTTCCAGATGTCGAGCACGTCCTGCTGCGGTCCGCCACTCGCCACGCCGTCGGGATCGGGCACGTTGGACGGGCCGGCGAGCGCCGCGTTGACGTACATCGGCAGCGGCTTCACCGCCTTGCCCGCCGCCGCGATCGCATTGACGTAGCGCGCGACATACCAGCTGTTGAACGCGCGATCGGCCTGGGTACCAAAGGCCTGCGCCCAGGTGCCGCGCTTGCCCGTCTTCTTCGCGAGTTCGGCCGGAATGGCCTGCGCGAACAGCCGGTTGCCCTCGGCGGAGAAGTCGCGGGGGTTGCGATAGCTGCCCGTCTCGTTCTCCGGCTGGACCAGGATCACGGTGTTCTGCGGATCATGGTCGCGAAGATATTCCATCACCTTCACGAAGGCGCGCATGTCAGCCTTCAGCGTCTCGGCCCCGTGCGCGCTCAGCACGCCGTGATCCTTGCCGTCGCGCGTCTTCATCCGCGGGAAGCGCTTCGCATCCAGCTTCACCCAGTCGGGCGTGTAGCTGTAGCTGGTGTTCTTCCAGGTGCCGAACCACAAGAGCACCACCCGCTTGTCGTGCGCGCGGGCCTGCTCGAGCAGCGTCTGGAGGAAGCTGAGGTCGAACTCGCCCTCGCGCGGCTCCACCTGCTGCCACGCGATCGGCACTTCCACGGTATTGGCATGCATCCGATCGAGCACCGCCCAGGCGGTCGCGAGCGGCTCGGCATAGTTGCTCGAATTGTTGACCTGCCCGCCCAGCATCAGGAACGGTGCGCCGTCGACGATCAGCGCATGGCGGCCGTTCTTCGTCTCGATGTGCGGCACCGGCGTCGCCGTCTGGGCGGCCGCCGTGCCCGCGAGCAGCAGCGCCAGCGCGGCGCCTTGAAGCAGTTGCAGTCTCATTTCTTCTCCCTTGCCGGATCGCCATAGAACAGCCCGCGCCCGTCCGTGCCGAGATAGACCCGGCCGGCGACGCGCGGATCGCCCGAAATCACGCGGAACCGCAGGCCCCATTGGTGCCCGTCGTCGTTGATCCGCTGCCAATGTTTCCCCAGATCGTCCGAGCGCCACACGGCGCGCAGGCCGGCCAGCGTGCCCACGGCATAGAGGCTGGGCTCACGCCCCTGCCCCTTGCCGAGGCCGAACAGCTCCACCTGCAGCGCGCCGCTCGCGGGCTGGAACGACGCGCCGCCATCTGTGCTGCGCCACAGCTGCGCGCCCAGCTTCAGCCAAAGCTCGCCTGCTGCGAAGGGCGAAGCGACCAGGGTCGACTGCTGCTCGCGGTTGCGGATACGCGCCGCTGATAGATCCTTCGGGAGTCCGCGCCCGGCGAGCGGCACGAAATGCGCGCCGCCATCGCGCGAGCCCAGCACATGGGCGTCGCTCACCGCATAGAAGCGCGCCGGATCGACCTTGTCCGCGGTTGCGCGGGTGCTGCCCGGCAGCCCCGCCACGGGCAGCCAGGTCTTGCCGCCGTCACGGGTGCGCAGCGGTTCGGGCGCGCCCACCAGCATCGTGGCACCATCGGCGGAAACGCTGATCGCCGCTTCGCCGTTCAGGTCGGCGCGGACGGGCGGATTGCCCATCGCCGGCACCTTCACCGGCACCCAACTGCGCCCGCCATCCTCGGAGCGGCCGAGCGAAGCGTCGCGCGGGCGGTTCGCATAGAGGCTGCCGCTGCGCACGATCACGCTCGGCTTGCGGCCCGCATAATCGAGCGTGTTGGTGTTGGAGAGATAGGGGTTGGTAAAGCTGGGCTGGGGCGAGACGGCGAAATCATCGTGCACGAACCCCGCCAGGTCGCCGAAGCCGGAGACGAGATGCGCGCCGCCGGTCGGCGAGATCAGCGTGATGATCGCGGTCTGCTCGATGCCGAGCACCCAGGGCGCCCAGTCGACACGGGCCTGCCCTGCCGCCCCGGTTGCATAAACCGTGGCCCCCGTCGTGTAGGCGATGTGCCCGGCATCGAACGGATCGATCGCGAGGCCGGTGATCCAATGGCCGAAATCCGCGCCCTTGCCTTCGTGCAGCAGGAAGGGCGACGCGGTAATGTCGCGGCGGCTGCGCGGCCCGAGATCCTGCCAGTGCGCGCCCCCGTCGCGCGACAGCCACATCGTATCGCCAAGCTTGTACCGATCCAGCGTGCTGATCGCCACGGTGCCCG
The DNA here is from genome assembly GCF_900114095.1 of Sphingomonas sp. NFR04. Taxonomy (GTDB): domain Bacteria; phylum Pseudomonadota; class Alphaproteobacteria; order Sphingomonadales; family Sphingomonadaceae; genus Sphingomonas. The sequence continues at coordinate 143,425 of NZ_FORV01000009.1, forward strand.
GTGCCGAAGCGGCGACCGCGACTCCCAATATGCCGCCCTCGCGGTGATCGGGCGGCGTGATCGCCTGCCCCTTGCCGTCCGGCGTGAAGCGCCACACCGCGCCGTCCAGCGCATCGCTCTGGCCGATGCCGGTGGCATAGCCGACATATAGCGTGCCGTCCGCGGCGATCGCTGCCTTGACGGCGAGCATCTCCTGCCCGGGACCCGCGACCGGCAGCCAGCTCGCGCCGCCATCCTCGGAACGATAGAGGTGGACGGCTCCCGGATCGGCGACACCCGCCCAGATCCGCCGCGAGCCGGTGCCGCGCGCGCCGCTGCTCGGATCGAACGCGACGAACGCCACGCCGCCACGCCTCTGGCGGGGTGCGGGCGTGCCAAGTCCTGCCACGGGGAAAGCGGTAATCTTGGACCAGTGCGCGCCCGCATCGTCGCTGCGCCACAGGCCGTCATGCCGTGAGCCGAAAAACAACGTCGTCGTACGGTTCGGATCCACCGCCAGCCGCTCGCCAAGGCCGCGCCCCGCCTCGTTGCCGCCCATCGCGAAGGGCACCGGCGTCACCGCCCAGGTCGCCCCGCGATCGGTCGATCGCAGGATCGCCGCCGGGGCGTTCGCGCCCATCCCCGCGGCCATGGTGACCACCGCCGGATCGCGCGGATCGGGCGCGATGCTCTCGATGCCCATATAGCTCGAGACAACGTTGCCATCCTGCAGCGGCACCCAACGCGCCGCAGCAGCGTCCCACCGATACGCGCCGCCCATGTCGGTGCGCAGATAGGCGAGCCCGCGCTCGGCCGGGCTGAACACGATGCCCGGCGCATAGCCGCCGGCGCCCACCGTCACATTGGTCCAGCGATAGGGGATTTGCGCGCGCGCCACACCTCCGGCCGGCGCGGCCAGGATGGCAAGCGCCGCGAACATGCCGAGCGACATGGAACGCCTCATTCCTCTCCCCTCCCGCACACGAGCCGCTGGCTCTTTTACGATTGCGTGCAAGGAGGTTAGCGCTACCAGCCGCCGAAGGGAACCGTGTTTTGAAATTTACTTTTACAGATGAATGACTTTTACAGTGGCCAGCCTGCGGATAATCGCGGTCCGGTCATGAGGAATATCCAGATGCAACAGGCATTTGACCGCCCTTCATCGCCGCGGCTCGGGCGGCACATGGTCCGCATTGCCGCCCCGCTGCTTGCGCTGCTGCTGGCAGGCGCGAACGATCCGGAGCAACCCTATCGCTCCAGCCCTGAACGACGCATCGTCGAAGATCGTCGCGATTGGGGACCGTGGCTTGGGCCGTTCCGCGCCAAGCTCGTGCCGAGCATGATGCAGGATTTCGGCGAACGCTATCTCTATGCGGCTGCCAATGCCGCGCTTCCGCCGCCCAGAAAAGCTGAGCAGCGGGTGGTGTTCATCGGCGATTCGATCACCGACGGCTGGGACCTCACCCGCAGCTTTCCGGGCCAGCCCTATGTCAATCGTGGCATCGGCGGCCAGGTGACCGCGCAGATGCTGGTCCGGTTCGAACAGGATGTCGTGGCGCTCCATCCCCGGGCGGTGGTGATTCTGGGCGGCGTCAATGACGTCACCGGCGTTCTCCAGGTCGAAAGCGCCGAGTCGATCCTCGCCAATATCGAGGCAATGGCCGACATCGCCACTGCCCATGGCATCGCCGTCGTGCTGTGCTCGATCCTCCCCGTGAACGACGACGGAGAGGCCGCGCGGAACGTCGTGCGGGAGCGCAAGCCTGCCGAACTCCGTCGGATCAACGCCGGGCTCCGCGCCCTCGCCGCCAAGCGGCACTTTGCCTATGCCGATTATGATGCAGTGCTGGCGGACGATCGCGGCCTGCTGCGCGCGGGCTATGCGCGAGATGGCATCCACCCCCTTCCACAAGCCTATGCGCGAATGGCGCCGGTGGTTGCCCGTGCACTCCAGCGCGCGCTGACGCGTTCTCACACAAGTATTTGATTTAACTTCCAAATCGCATTGTTAACGTGAACAGGTTTCATGGGTAAACCTTCGTTTCACATTATTGTTGCGATAAATCCTAGCTAATGGTAGCGCAAACATCCGGATGCCGGGATCACACCGGCACCGCGTGCGCGACATGCGTTTCCATGCGCCGCCACACCATCTGCGATCGGCGCCAAAGGCGCCCAGGGAGGGGACTCATGATCAACCGCTTGCCATCATCTTTTCATGCTTCGTCGTTGACCGCCGCGCTGCGCGCTGGCGCTTCACTGGCAACGTTGTCACTGCTGGGACTGTCGGGCACCGCGCTTGCCCAGACCGCAGCTGCCGCGCGGCAAGACAGCGAAGCCGCGACCCAGGATGCCACCGGAGCGAATAGCAGCGCAGCCGACGGCGCCCAGGAAATCGTCGTCACCGGCATCCGCGCTTCGCTGCAGAGCGCGCGCAACCGCAAGCGCGACGCCGAGCAGGTGGTCGATTCGATCACCGCGCAGGACATCGGCGCCCTGCCCGACCGCTCGGTCTCCGAAGCGCTGCAGCGCGTGCCGGGCGTCACGCTCCAGCGCACCAACGAGAACCGCGATCCGGCGCGCCTGTCGTCCGAAGGCGGCGGCGTGTTCATCCGCGGCCTGTCCTGGGTCCGTTCGGAGCTGAACGGCCGCGACGTCTTCTCGGCGAGCAACGGCCGCGGCCTGTCGTTCGAGGACGTGTCGTCGGACCTGCTGGTCGGCGTCGACGTGTACAAGAATCCCTCGGCCGAGCTGGTCGAGGGCGGCATCGGCGGCATCGTCAACCTGCGCACGCGCAAGCCGTTCGATTCGCCCGGCTATGTCTTCGCCCTCTCCGGCGACGCCAACTATGCCGATCTGCGCAAGAAGACCTTCTGGTCGGGCAACGCGCTCGCCAGCGGCCGCTGGCAGACCCCGCTCGGCGAGATGGGCCTGCTGCTCAGCTATTCGATCAACAATATCGGCAACCGCACCGACAGCATCACCGCGGGCCGCTATGACCGCGGCACGCTGACCGCACCGCAGGACGGCCTCGCCGCCGGCACCAACGTCTACATCCCCGCCGGCATGGGCTTCCGCCGCATCGACTGGCAGCAGAAGCGCACCGCGTTCGACGGCTCGTTCCAGTGGAAGCCGACCGACACGCTGCAGCTGACCTTCGAGGCGCTGATCTCCAAGGCGACGCCGCACGACATCGAATATGCCGTGGGCGACTATGACACGCCGTCGTCGGACAACAGCAGCTACAAGTTCGGGCCGAACCATGAGCTGCAGTCGGGCACGATCACCAACCGCAACCTCAACCTCGACACGCGTGCCGGCAGCCAGGACAAGAAGACCCAGGACTTCTCGGGCAACCTGCGCTGGACGCCGAACGAGAACTGGTCGGTCACCGCGGACCTGCAGTACATCAAGTCCACCGCAAAGGTGTACAGCATGACGGCGTTCACCGGCGCCAGCATCCCGACGACGATCGCCTTCGATTTCAGCGGCGACGATCCGTCGATGACCTTCACGCCGACCAACAGTGCCCAGTCGCTCACCAACAAGAACGATTATTGGTGGGCCGCCGCGATGGATCACATCGAGGACAACGAGGCGCATGAATGGGCGAGCCGCGCGGACGTGGAGTACACCGTCACCGACAGCGACTTCCTGAAGTCGTTCCGGGTGGGCGGCCGCTACACCGATCGCAACGCCACCACGCGCCAGAGCACCTACAATTGGGCCATGCTCTCGGCACAATACTGGGATCAGAGCAGCCCGGTCTTCCTCAACCAGACCGGCCGTGCCGGGGGCCCGCAGAGTGCCGGCCTGCCGAACCAAACCTCGCTGATCAACTACAACAACTTCTTCCGTGGCAAGGTGCCCCAGCCGGGCGCGGGCTTCTGGTTCCCGTCGGCCGGCCTCGTCCAGAATGGCACGGCCAATGCCTATGACTATCTGAAGAACACCGAGAAGGTCGACGCGGACGGCCGGCCCACCGGCTGGACGCCGCTGTCCAACGCCTACGACCAGAATGGCGGCACCAACAACCAGACCGAGCGGACCTATGCCGGCTACGCGCTGATGCGCTTCGGCATGGACCAGAGCCCGATCGGCAAGTTCGACGGCAACATCGGCGTCCGCGTGATCCGCACGGAGAACTCGGCGACGGGCACGCCGATTTCCGTCGCCGCGCCCAATTCCTCGCCGAGCCTGTGCGTGGTCGGCACGCCGATCACTACCGGCCCGCGCGCCGGCCAGACCGTGAACGCCACCGACTGCGCGAACTATGCGGCTGCATTCGCCTTCGCGGGTGGCAAGATCACCCAGGCGACGGTGGGTGACGGGTCCTACACCGATGTGCTGCCCAGCCTGAACCTGCGCTTCTTCCTGAAGGACAATCTCCAGCTCCGCTTCGCTGCGGCCAAGGCGATCGTCCGGCCGACCTTCGCGCAGCTCAACCCCTATGTGCAGCTGGGCTTCAGTTTCGATTCAGTGACCGGCATCGCCACCGGCGTCGGCGCGAACGGCCAGTTGACCGGCTCCACCGGCAGCGCCGGCAACCCGAACCTCAAGCCCACCCGCTCGAACCAGTTCGACCTCAGCCTCGAATATTATTTCGGGCGTTCGAACAGCATCACGCTGGCCGGGTTCTACAAGGACATCTCGAACTACATCTTCGCCGGGACCACGCAGCAGACCTTCACCTCGAACGGCCAGACGCTGACCTTCAACGTGACCCAGCAGACCAACGGATCGAAGGGCAAGATCAAGGGCTTCGAGCTCGGCTACACCCAGTTCTTCGACATGCTGCCGGGCGCGCTCGGCGGCCTGGGCTTCAGCGGCAACTTCACCTTCGTCGATTCGTCGGGCGGCAAGAACACCGCGGTGAACGTGTTCGACTCGACCCAGACCGGCAATGCCGGCCTGAGCCTGCCGCTGGAAGGCCTGTCGAAGACCTCGTACAACGCCGCGTTGGTCTATGAGAAATACGGCATCTCCGCGCGTGCCGCCTATAACTGGCGCTCGCACTATCTGCTGACGACTTCGGCCGCGAACCTCAACTATCCGGTCTGGTCGGAAAGCTACGGCCAGCTCGACGCGTCGGTCCTCTACTCGCTCAACAAGCACATCAAGATCGGCGTGCAGGGCTACAACCTGCTCAACTCGCGGACCTTCCTCGACGTGGGCGATCCCAGCCTGAAGCCGCGCTACAGCTGGACGGACACGGATCGGCGCTTCGCCTTCCTGTTCCGCTCGGTCTTCTAAGCTTCATCCTCCTGCCCCCGGTACCGCATGGTATCCGGGGGCATATTCTATCGACCGCGGATCGCGCCCAAGCTCGGCCGCACGGATCTTTGAACCGAGAGGGTGGCGTGGTGGCCCAGCAAGTCCTGATCGCGGGTGGCGGCAGTGCCGGGTGGATGGCGGCGGCGCTGTTCGCGCGGCTGCGGCCTGCGCCGGACACGCAGATCACGCTGGTCGAATCCGAGGCGATCGGCACGATCGGCGTCGGCGAGGCCACCGTGCCGATCCTCCAGGATTTCAACCGCCTGCTCGGCCTGCACGAGCCCGACTTCGTCGCGGCGACGCAGGGCAGCTTCAAGCTCGGCATCGAGTTCGTCGGCTGGGGCGCGACCGACAACCGCCACTTCCACGGATTTGGCGACTTCGGCCCGCCGATCGAGGGCATCGCTCCGCACCACCATTGGCACCGCCTGCGCGCCGCCGGCCGCATCACCGACCCCATCGACGACTGGTCGATGCCGGCGTGCGCCGCCGCCGAAGATCGTTTCGCGCCGCCCGAGGCGCTGCGCGGCGAAGCGGCGCAATATCGCTACGCCTATCATTTCGATGCCGGCCTCTACGCCCGGCTGCTGCGCGGCTATGCCGAGGCGCGCGGCGTCACCCGGATCGAGGGCCGCATCCTCCACGCCGACCGCGATCCGGAGACGGGCGACCTGACCGCGCTCCAGCTCGACGGGGATCGGCGGATTGAAGCCGACCTGTTCATCGACTGCACCGGCTTCGCCAGCCGCCTGCTGGGCGACGCGCTGGACACGAAGTTCGTCGATTGGTCGCACTGGCTGCCCGCCGATCGCGCATTGGCGCAGGGCTGCACCCGCGCCGGTCGCTTCACGCCCTTCACGCGCTCCACCGCGCATGCCGTGGGCTGGCAGTGGCGGATCCCGCTCCAGCACCGCACCGGCAACGGGCTGGTCTATAGCAGCGCCTATCTCCCCGACGACGAAGCCGCCGCGCAGCTGGCGGCCAACCTCGACGGCGACGCGATCGGCGACCCCCGCCTCTTGCGCTTCACCACCGGCCGCCGCGAACGGTTCTGGGCGCATAACGTGGTTGCGATCGGGCTGGCGGCGGGGTTCCTGGAGCCGCTCGAATCCACCAGCCTCCAGTTGGTCCAGACCGGCCTCGCGCGGCTCGCCGAGCTGCTGCCCAGCGCCGGGCGCGCCGACCCCGCGATCGTCGCCGAATATAACCGCGAGACGATCGGCGAATATGCGCGGATCCGCGACTTCCTGATCGCGCATTACTGCATCAGCCGCAGGCCCGAACCCTTCTGGCGGGACATGGCGGCGATGGCGGTGCCGGATAGCCTGGCCCACAAGCTCGCCTTGTGGGACGCGAGCGCGCGGGTGCCGCTCTACGAGCTCGAATCGCATGGCGAGGCGAGCTGGGTGGCGGTGCTGCTCGGCCAGGGCCGCATGCCGCGCGGCCACGATCCCGCCGCCGACCGTCCGGCGCTGGATGCCCTGCAGCACGCGTTCGATGCCCGCCGGGCGGCGCTTACGACCGCACTGCCGCGGCTACCCGCGCACGACCATTTCGTCGCTCGAACCTGCCGCGCAGATGCGGCGTGAGACGCGTGACACCATGCCGATACCAGAATGGGGAGACACTCTCTTGAAGCGCACGCATTTCACGACCGCTGCCGCCGGGCTGTTGCTGGGGCTCGCCGCCTCGCCCCTGCTGGCGCAGACCGCCCCCCGCACCGTTCGCGTCGACGTTGCGACCGCCAAGGCGCCGGTCGACCGGTTCTTCGACCTGTCGATCGGATCGGACTATCCCGGCACGCTGCGCCGCGACGATTCCATGGCCCAGCTGAAAGCGGCGCATGACGAGCTCGGCTTCCGCTATGTCCGCTTCCACGCGATCTTCCACGACGTGCTCGGCACGGTGAAGCGCGAGAACGGCAAGATCAGCTATGACTGGACCGGCATCGACGCGCTGTACGACAAGCTGCGCGCACGCGGGCTGAAGCCGTTCGTCGAGCTCGGCTTCACGCCCGAGGCGCTGAAGACCTCGGACAATTCGATCTTCTACTGGAAGGGCAACACCTCGCATCCGGAGCTGGGCGCCTGGCGCGACCTGCTCACCGCCTTCATCCGCCACGCGCAGGCGCGCTACGGCCGGGACGAGGTGCGCAGCTGGTTCTTCGAGGTTTGGAACGAACCCAATCTCGACGGCTTCTGGGAGAAGGCCGACAAGGCGGCCTATTTCGACCTCTATGACGCCAGCGCCCGCGCCATCAAGGCGGTGGACCCGACGCTGCGCGTCGGCGGCCCCTCCACTGCCGGCGCGGCCTGGGTACCCGAGTTCCTGGCCGACATGCACAAGCGCGGCACGCCGGTCGATTTCGTGACGACGCACACCTATGGCGTCGAAGGCGGCTTTCTCGACGAGCAGGGCAAGCAGGATACCAAGCTCTCCCCCTCGCCCGACGCGATCGTCGGCGACGTGCGCAACGTCCGCCAGCAGATCGCCGCCTCGGCCTTCCCCAATCTGCCGCTCTATTTTACCGAGTGGAGCACCAGCTACACGCCGCGCGACCTCGTCCACGATTCCTATGTGAGCGCGGCCTATATCCTCACCAAGCTCAAGGCGGTGCAGGGCATCGCGCAGGGCATGAGCTACTGGACCTTCAGCGACCTGTTCGAGGAGCCCGGCCCGCCCACCGCGCCGTTCGAAGGCGGCTTCGGGCTGATGAACCCGCAAGGGATCCGAAAGCCGGCCTGGTTCGCCTATAAATATCTCGACGCGCTGCACGGCCGCGAGGTGCCGACCGGCGACCCGCACAGCATCGCCGCCGCCGACGGCGCGAAGCTGGCGGTGGTGCTGTGGGACTGGCACCAGCCCGACCAGCCGACGAGCAACCGCTCCTTCTACAGCAAGCTCGTGCCCGCCAAGGCGGCGCCACCCGCCACGGTGCAATTGGCGCACCTGCGCCCCGGGCGCTACAAGCTGCGGCTGTTCCGCACCGGCTATCGCCACAACGACGCGTTCTCGGCCTATATCGACCTCAACATGCCGAAGGCGCTGACCGACACGCAGGTCGCCGCGCTCCAGCGCCTGACCCGCGACCTGCCCGAGCGCGACGAAACGGTCACCGTGCCGCGCTCCGGTACGCTCAGCGTGCCGATAGCGCTCCAGACCAACGACGTGCTGTTGCTGCGGCTGGAGCCGCTGGCACGCTGAGGCGATCGGCGCTTCGGATTGCACGGGCGGACGATCCCTTGCCCATGCTCTCCGAAGCGCTAGGCTCGACCAGCCACTATTCCCCCTCGCCGACCAAGGATGCCCCTGATGCTCCGTACGCTCGCCCTTCTGCTTTCGCTGCCATTGGCGGCCGGCGGCCAGGACTCCAAGGACGTCGCCCGCGCGCTTGCCGGCGAGACCAGCGCGGCGCCGCAGCGGCTCATGCTGGTGGATCTACCCACGCCGGCCGGGCCGCGCGTCCGGCTGTTCGACGGCAAGTCGCTGGACGGTTGGCAGCCTTGGCTGGGCTATGCGGATCCCGGCATCACCTACAAGGGCGATCCGGCTGCGACGCCGATCGGCACGTCGCGGGACACCAGCGGTGATTTCGCGGTGCGCACCATCGACGGCGAGCCCGCGATCTGGGTGAAGGGCGAGACCTGGGGCAGCCTGGTGCACCGCGCCGACCTGCGCGACTATCATCTGCGGCTCGAATTCAAATGGGGGGCCAAGCGCTGGGCACCGCGCGCGACGCTGCCGCCGAACAACGGCCTGCTCTACCACACCCATGGCCGGCCGGGTGAAGTGTTCGGCACCTGGCAGCCCTCCGTCGAGTTCGAGATCATGAAGGGCTCGACCGGCATGCTGGTGATGGTGGGCAAGGCGCTCCGCGCCCACACCAATGTCGCCTTCGACGACACGCTGATCGCGCCGCACCTGCGGTTCCGCACCGACGGGCGCGTGGTCGACATGATCAACGGCACCCCCACCTGGAACGTAGAGGCTGCCGTCGATGCCGAGAAGCCAGAAGGCCAATGGAACGTGCTCGACCTGTACGTGCTGCGCGATCGGGCGGTGCATGTCGTCAACGGCGTTCCCGTCGCCGAGGCCCGCGACCTGGCCGTGATCGGCCCCGACGGGAAGCGCACGCCGCTGACCCATGGCCGGATCCAGCTGCAATCCGAAGGTGCGGAAACCTGGTTCCGCCGCATCACTGTGGAACCCATCAGGCGCTTGCCAAGGATCGTCCCGACGAGAGGCTGAGCACAGGGCGCCCTCGCCTGCCCTCGCCTCTTTTCACGCCGAAACCGAGTCGTCGATCGGCGCGGCCGGCGAGCTAGCGCGGATGCGCCAGCCGGTTGCAGCGATCGTATCCCGGTTCTCCGACCGGGCCGCCCCGGACGACGAGTGCGCCGGCTTATTCGCGCCTGCGGTCCCCGCGCCCCTCGACATTGCACCGGTTCCCGCCCTGCCCGGCACCGTGGCCACCACGCCTAGTACCCGGCAAAAACCAGATCGCACAATCCCACAGTCGAGGGCTTCACGACCAGCCGGGAATCTGAAACCCGCCCCTGGCGCCTCGCCGCTTATGCCTTGTTATTTCTCATAAATTCCTGCGCTCCCGGGGGTACTCGCGGAGCTGCCTTCCCGCGCCCGCCAGCGCTCGTCGCTCCGGGTTGGCCGATCTTAGAGTTTATCTGCGAAATGTGGTTGTCATTTGTAAAAGTGCATCCTAAAAACTCCGAGCAAATAAATGCCTTGCTGTCGTTTCTGCCGCCGCGTCCGATCCCTGCGGTGCCGGTCCAAGCAAGCACGCTCGGGAGAGGACAAATGACCAAGATGCGCCAATATCGCTCCAGCACCGCGCTGGCCTTGACGCTGCTGATGCTGCCTGCCGCGGCGAGCGCACAGCAGGCGAGCGGCAGCAATGAAGCGGCCAAGGCCGTCGATGCCGCGCCCGCCCAGGAGGAGATCGTCGTCACCGGTTTCCGCCGTTCGCTCGACAATGCGGCCGAGATCAAGCGGCGGTCGGACGTGATCAGCGACACCATCTCGGCCGAGGATATCGGCCAGTTTCCCGATCAGAATCTGGCCGAGTCGCTCCAGCGCATCACCGGCGTCCAGATCACGCGGTCCGCGGGCGAAGGCTCCAGCGTCTCGATCCGCGGCTTGCCCAGCGAATTCACCCGCGTGCAGTATAACGGCCGCACCCTCGGCAGCGGCGGGACGCGTTCATTCGACTTCACTGCGTTCTCGGCGCTGTTCACCAGCGCGGTCGAGGTACGCAAATCGCCCAGCGCGGACATGATCGAAGGTGGCCTGTCCGGCACCGTCGACGTGCGCAGCGCGCGCCCGCTCGACATCGGCAAGACGACGCTGAGCGCGTCGGCAGAGGGCGTGTACGAGCCCAATCGCGGCAACGTCACGCCGCGCGTCGCGGTGCTCGGCAACTGGGTCAACGCGTCCGGCACCTTCGGCGTCAATGCCGGCGTCGCGTTCGAGCGGCGCAAGTTCCGCACCAAGCAGGTGACGACCTATGGCGCGGAGACCAGCCGCGAAGCCCCGCTGTTCGATGCCTCGGGAACGGCGATCGCCGGCGGCAAGTCCCCGCCCGTCGACTACAACGTGGATGGCGACACCAACGACACCTACAGCTTTACCCACGGCGCCGATTATTCGGTGCTCGATGCGCGGCGTGATCGCCTGACCGCGATCGGCGGCTATCAGTGGAAGCCGGGCGGCGATCTCGAGCTCTACGGCGACCTATTCTACAGCCAGCTCAAGAACCAATCGACCACCGATCGCGCGCAGACCCGGTTCACCGACATCTCGCCGATGTTCGCGGGCGGCAATTACGGCGTGCGCGGCAGCACGATCGTCACCGATTACAACAGCTTGCTCGGCACGGGCAGCGCGGGCTTCCTCACCCGGCTCGATGCCGACGGGATCAGCCTCCAGGCGATTTCGCGCGGCGACGAGAGCAAGGTCGACCTTTTCTCGATCGCGCAAGGCGTGAAGTGGCGCAGCGGCCGCTTCTCGGTGCAGGCGGAAGGTTCCTATTTCAAGGCGACCAACACCACTCGGACGTTCGGGCTCGCCGCGCAGGCGCGCGCATCCGCCGAAGTATCCTATCCCGACGGCATCGGCACCGCGCCGCAGGTGGTGTTCAACCGGGGCTTCAACCAGCTCGATCCGGCCAATTTCTATCTCACCAACGAGGACATCCAGGCCTTCACCCGCAACGACCGCAACTATGAGGGGCGGATCGACCTGGGCTATGAACTGGGCGAAGGGTTCTTCCGCCGGCTGAAGGTCGGCGCCTATTATAACGACCGCCGCTTCACCAACACGTCCGCATACAAGGTGCTCACCGCCGACCAGCTGGCGGCGCTGTCCAACGGCACGCTTACCGTCACGCCCGGAGTGGAGGGCAGCGGCGGCATCCCGGCTTCGGGCTTCCTCCGCCCGACGGACCTGTCGGGGCTCAGCAATGCGCCGCAACTGCTGGTGGTGGATCAGGGCAAGTTCGGACAGTTGCTGTCCCGGCAGACCTATTTCGAGGATCAGGACATCACCCCGCAGCCCGGATCAGGCTTCGACGTGGGCGAGAAGAGCATCGCGGCCTATGCGCGCGCCGATTTCGCCACGTCGGACGACAAGCTCTCCGGCAATATCGGGCTGCGCTATCTCCGCACCCGGACGACCTCGGCCGGCCTCTCGCCCGACCTGAACGGGCTGATCGTCGAGGCGGATCGCGTGACGACGACGATCCCGACCGCGGATGCCGTGCTGGTCAAGTCGCGCTACGCGTCCTGGCTCCCCAGCCTCAACCTGCGCTACAATCTCACGCCGCAATTCGTCGCACGCTTCGCCGCGGCGCGCGTCATCGGCCGCCCGGGCCTTGGCGATCTGTCGGCCGGGACGAGCGTCGATGCCAACACGCGATCGATCAACTCGGGCAATCCCTCGCTGTCGCCGTACAAGTCCGACCAGCTGGACCTGTCGCTGGAATATTATCTGCCGCGCGGCGGGCTGCTGTCGATCGCCGGCTTCTACAAGCACCTGTCCGACTATGTCCTGTCCGGGCAGACCAGCCAGCTGCTCACGGTCCAATATCGCACCGGCGGTACCGCGACGCTCGAATTCCGGCGCAACCAGTCGCTCAATCTCGCCAATGGCGACATCAAGGGCGTCGAAGTCGCGGCGCAGCTGCCGTTCCAGTATTTCAGCGACTCGCTGGATTGGCTCGGCATGTTCGGCAGCTACACCCTGATCGACGCACCCAAATTCCCGCGCCGCCAGGGCGGCCGCGCATTCCCGCTCGATGGGGTTGCGCGCAACAACTACAATATCGGCGCCTATGTGCAGAAATGGGGGGTGGGGCTGCGCGGTTCCTACACCTATCGTGGCCGCTTCTCGTCGGGCGGCGGCACGTTCGGCGACGGCAGCTTCACGCGTACCTATGGCCAGGTGGACGCTTCGGCGGACGTGACGATTTCAAACCGCTTGTCGGCGACGTTCGACGTGTCCAACCTGTTCGACGTCAAGTCGTATCAGGAAAACAGCTTCGGCTTGCTCGTGACCGAGGCCTTTACCGGCCGCCGCTTCACCGCCGGGTTCCGGCTGAAGCTGTAAGGCACCCGCACGATGCCGCCGCTCCCGGGCCGCGGCATCGTCGCTCTGTCCGATCCGGCCGCATTGGAAATGAAGGAAGCCATGATGTCTCGTCCCCTCTCCACCATCACCTTCTCGCGCCGGGCGGCGCTGGGCGGCGCGGGCGCATCGCTCGCGGTGCTGGCCGCCGCACCGGTCGCGGCCAAGGCGAAGGTACAGTGGCGCATGCCGGTGCTGCCGCCGATGCCGCCGCTCGCCCCTGCGCGGCCCGAGGAATCGGTGACGATGGCCGATCCGGCCAAATGGCCCGAGACCAAGCTAGATTTCCCGATCGCCGACGGCCCCTATGCGGGGGACTGGCAGTCGATCATCCGCAACTATCCCACGGACGACATCGCCTGGCTGCGCGAGGCGAAGTTCGGCATCTGGGTGCATTTCGGTGCGCAGTCGTCGGGCAATGCGGGCGACTGGTACGCCAAGCGGATGTACGACCAGAGCGGCCGCTTCGGCGCCCAGTATAAGAGCCACCTCAAGAATTTCGGCCATCCGTCGGAGGTCGGATACAAGGAGGTGCTGCGCCAGTGGAACCCGGACAAGCTGGATCCCGCCGCGCTGATCAAGCTCTATGAGGAAGCCGGCGCGCGCTTCCTGTTCCTGCTCGGTGTGCACCACGACAATTTCGACAATTGGGATTCGCGCTACCAGAAGTGGAACGCAGTCAATCTCGGGCCCAAGCGCGATCTGATCGGCGAATGGACCAAGGCGGCCCGCGCCGCCGGCATCCGCTATGGCATCACCTTCCACCACGAATATACCTGGTGGTGGTGGCAGACCGCGTTCGGTGCCGACAAGACCGGCCCCAAGGCGGGCGTGCCCTATGACGCGCATCTCACCAAGGCCGACGGCAAGGGCACCTGGTGGGACGGCTATGATCCGCGCATGCTCTACACGATCAACCTGCGCGAATATAAGGGCCTGGACACCCGCTGGGCGCCGCCCGGCGGCATCTTCCAGAACCACCAGGCCTATGCGCGCTGGTACGCGACCTGGTGGGCCTATCGCATCATGGACGCGATCGAGAAATACGACCCCGACTTCATCTATACCGACGGCGACAGCAACAAGCCGTTCACCGGCTTCAACAGCGGCACCGGCGCGAGCAACGATGCGATGCAGCGGGTCATCGCCCATTACTATAATCGCAGCCTACAGCGCCGCGGCAAGGTGGATACGTTCAGCATCGTCAAGTTCCGCCCGCCGACCAAGGGCGTGGTGCGTACCCATGAGGGCAGCTTCCCGGAGGAGATCAAGCGCGACCAGCCCTGGGTCGGCGAAACCGCCGTCGGCGACTGGTTCTACGGCCCCGGCTTCGTCTACGATCCGGGCACCGTCGTGCGCTATCTGCTGGAGACGGCGTCGCGGGACGGCGCCTGCGCGGTGTGCATTCCCCAGCGCCCGGACGGTTCGCTGGACGCCGAATGCGTTACCATGCTCAAGCGCATCGGCCGCTGGATGCGCGTGCATGGCGAGGGCATCTACGGCAGCAGTGCCTGGCAGGTGCTCGGCGAGGGCCAGCAGGTGGACGGCAAGCTCAAGGTCGCCACGGGCGGGGCGCTCGGCGCCCGCCAGGTAGAGGATAGGTTCGGCGCGCAGGACTTCCGCTTCACCCAGGGCAAGAACGGCGCGATCTATGCGTATTGCATGACCGTTCCCGAAGGCGGGTCCGAATTGACGATCCGGTCGCTGGGCAGCGCCACGGCAGGGGCGATCCGGCAGGTCGCGCTGCTCGGCTATCCCGAGCCGCTCCGCTGGCGGCAGACCGGCGATGCGCTGCTCGTAACGCTGCCCGCCCTGCCCGACAGCGACATCGCAATCGGCCTGAAGGTCGAGCGCTGACGGGCCTTTCGTTCGCGCGCTGCCGGCGGCCGATACACGGTCGCCGCTCCTGACATCGGCCGGTCTCGCACCCGCCGGGCGCCACGCCCGGCGGGTGTCGCGCCGCCGTTCAGATACCGGGGCGGGCCGCCCGCACCAGGATTTTGCCGGGCAGCAGCGGTTCGGCACGCGGGCCGTCGGCAACGGCGGAAACGGTGATCGTCCCCGGTCGTCCCGTGGACTGGACGATCACCTGCGCCAGCCCGTTGAACAGCGAGCGGCGCGGCTCCTTGTCGCTTTCCAGGCAGTTCGGGTCGCCATTGCCGACGCCGATGATCGCGCCGGGGCCCTGAATCGTGAACGCCAGCTTGTCCATCGCCGTCGGGATCGGGCGCCCGCGCGCGTCGAGCAGTTCCGCCTTGAGCATCGCCACGTCGCGGCCGTCGCCCTGGATGGTGGTTCGGTCCGCGGTCAGCCGGATCGTGCGGCCCGGTCCGGTGGTCTCGCGCCGCTCGGTCAGCACCCGCCCGCCCTTGCGCCCGCGTGCCTCGATCGCGCCCGGCTGGTACGGTACCTTCCATTCGAGGTGCCCGAGCGGCGGCACCGATTGGGTGCCCATGCTGCGGCCGTTGACCAGCAGTTCGACCGTGTCGCAGTTCGAATAGACCCAGACCGACACCGTCTCGCCTTCACGACCTTCCCAGTTCCAGTGCGGGAACAGGTGCAGTGACGGCTCGGCGCGCCACCAGGCGCGGTAGTAGTAATAATAGTCCTTGGGGAAGCCGCACATGTCGACAATGCCGAACTGCGAATTGATCGACGGCCAGCCATAGGGCGTCGGCTCGCCGCGATAATCGAAACCCGTCCAGGCGAAGCCGCCGGCGGACCATTCCTTGCCGCCATAGAGCTTCCACCAATCCTCGGGCGTCTTCCCCCAGCCCACCACGCCGTCATAGCTGTTGACCGTGTTGCGCGTCTTGTCGCTGCTATATTCGCCGCGCGTCGAGATCGCGCTGGACGTCTCGGAGCCGTAGATCGGCCGGGTCGGGTGCTTGGCGTGATAGGCTTCGGGATATTCCTGGTGATAGTTGAAGCCGATGATGTCGAGCGGATCGCTGACGCCCTGTTCGTTGTCGTCGTTCACCGCCGCCGAGACCGGCCGGGTGGGATCCAGCGCATGGCAGCGGCGCACCATGGCGGTGGCGATCGGCTTGCCCTGCTCTGCCATCTTCTTCTGCAGCAGCCATTCCTCGTTGCCGATCGACCAGAGGATGACCGAAGGCGAATTGCGGAACCGCTTCACCATCACCTCGAGCTGCGCCATCGCCTCGGGGTTCGAGCTCAGCTGGCGCGCCTCGCACATCACCAGCACGCCGGCGCGGTCGCACTCCTCCACCCATTCGGGCGTCGGCATATTGTGGGTGGTGCGCACCGCATTGCAGCCCATCTCGCGCAGCACGTTCAGCCGGTAGCGCTGGATCGCGTCGGGGAGCGCCGCGCCGACCCCGGCATGGTCCTGGTGGTTGCAGGTGCCCTGCAGTTTCATCGGCTTGTCGTTGAGGAAGAAGCCGTGATCGGCGTCGAAGCGGAAGCTGCGGACGCCGAAGGTCACGCGATCGGCGTCGCGCACGCTGCCACCGGCCGCCAGCCGGGCGGTGGCGGTGTACAGCGCCGGCGTCTCCGTCGACCACCGCGTCGCCGCGGGCAGTGTCGCGCGCACCTGGCTCTCGATGGTGCCGCCCGCCGCCACGGTGACGGCCGGCGCGGAAGCGCGCGCGACCACCTCGCCGGTCGCGTCGGCGATGGTCCACTCGACCACCGCCTGCTGGGCAGCGTCGCTCTCGTTGGCGATCACCGTGGCAAGGTCGAGCGTCGCGCCCTTCCCCTCGGGCGTCGCGCGCACCACGCTTTCCCATTTGCCGAAATGTACCGCGTCATGCTTGGCCAGCCAGACGTGCCGGTAGAGCCCCGCGCCTTCGTAGAACCAGCCATCGCCCAGCGACGCATCGACGCGCACGACAATGACGTTGTCGCCGCCATAATGCAGGAAGTCGCTCAGGTCGAAGCGAAACGGGGTGTAGCCGTCATTGTGGCGACCGATATAGCAGCCGTTCACCCACAGGATGACGTCGCGCATCGCGCCGTCGAACTCGATCCAGGTGCGGCGTCCGCGATCGCTTGCCGGCACGTCGAAGCGGCGGCGGTACCAGCCGATGCTCGTCTCCGGATACCGCCGGCCGAGCGGCTTGTAGCCATGGCTGCGGCTGTTGGCATCGCCATTGCCGCGATCGTCATGGACGAAGGGCAGCTCCACCGCCCAGTCGTGCGGCAGGTCCAGCGCGCGCCAGTCGCTATCGTCGAAATCGGTCGTCGCCAGCTTGAAGTCGCCGGTCTTGGCGAAGTCGCTCTGTCCATAGCCGAAATCGAAATCCTTGGCCGGATCGCTGCCATGGCCCAACGCGAACCGCCAGCCGGTATCGAACGGCAGCACCTCGCGCGGTGCAAGCCCCGCGCTGCGTGCCACGGCCGGATCGGCCGGCGCCGGCGTCGCGGCGCGCACCGCCTGGGGCAGCAGTGGCGCGGCCGCGGCAAGCGCCAGCACGGTACGGCGCGAAGGATCGGACAGGCGGTCGCTCATGATCGGTTTCCGGTGCTGAGAGGTTGCTGAAGATTGAAAGAAAACGATTTCACTGCATCATTCCGGCTGTGCGGTGCGCCAGCCGCGCAAGATTACACTTGCCACATGAAAACCAGCTTGCAAATATGCTAGCGGTAACAGCGCGCTCCCTTGCGGGTGCAAGAAAATGGATCGAGGGAGCGGATGACGAAGTTCAGCAAGCGCGAGATTCTGGCCGGTTCGTTCGCGAGCGCGATGGCGTTGAAGGGCGCCGGGCGCGCGCAGGCGCAGACGCTTGCCGGTGCCGATGTCACGCCCGTCGCCGCGCCGGGGCCGTTCAAGCCGACAAGCGCATCGCTTTCCACCTATCAGACGCCGGACTGGTACCGCGACGCCAAGTTCGGGATCTGGGCGCATTGGGGCCCGCAGGCGGTGCCGGCGCAGGGCGATTGGTACGCTCGCTTCATGTACGTACCCGGCCACCCCCATTACGAACACCACCTCAAGACCTACGGCCACCCATCCGAAAAAGGCTATAAGGACATCATTCCCCTCTGGACCGCAGCCCAGTTCGATCCGGAGGCGCTGGTCACCCGATATGCGGCCGCCGGCGCAAAGTATATAGTATCCATGGGCGTCCACCACGACAATTTCGACCTGTGGAAGTCGCGGCATCACCGCTGGAATGCGGTTGCGATGGGCCCGAAGCGCGACATTGTCGGGGAGCTCAGGGCGGCCGCCAAGCGGCGCGGCCTGCGCTTCGGAGTGTCCGAGCATCTCGGCGCCAGCTACAATTGGTGGTACCCGAACCAGCTCTACGATCAGTTCTGGCCGAAGATGGGTAAGCGCTATGACGGCGCCGATCCGCGCTTCGTCGATCTCTACCACGGCAATCGGGACGAGCCCTTCCTGGGCGACTCCGACACCTGGTACACCAAGAACCCGGAATATCAGCGCCACTGGTTCGCCCGCATCCGCGACCTGGTCGACAGCTACCAGCCCGACCTGCTCTATTCGGACGGCGGCGTGCCGTTCGGCGAGATCGGCCGGTCGATGGTCGCGCATCTCTACAACAGCAGCATCGCGCGAAGCGGCAAGCTGGAAGCGGTGTACAACCACAAGGCGCTCGGCTCGGGCGAGTTCAACAAGGCCTGGGGCGTGCAGGACGTCGAACGCGGCGTGCTGAGCGGCATCAACCCCCTGCCCTGGCAGACCGACACGTCGAACGGCGACTGGTTCTACACCGGCGACGTCGGCGGGTACAAAACGACCGACGAAGTGATCACCATGCTGGCCGACATCGTAGCCAAGAACGGCAACATGCTGCTGAACGTCGTGCTGCGCCCCGATGGCAGCCTGCCGCCGCCGTCCGAGCAGCTGCTGACCGAGCTGACGCCCTGGATGGCGGCGAACGGCCCGGCGATCCACGGCACCCGCCCCTGGCACATCTATGGCGAAGGCCCGACCGAAGCCAAGGAAGGCGCCTTTCAGGAAAAGGCCGCCTACACGCCGCAGGACATCCGCTTCACGGCCAAGGGCGAGACGCTCTACGCGATCACGCTTGGCGAGCCCAAGGGGCCGGTGGCGATTACCGCGCTTGCCCGCGGCAACCCGCACGAGAAGCGGCGGGTGCGGCAGGTACGGCTGCTCGGCCATCGCGGCGCGATCGACTTCCGCCAGACCGATCAGGCCCTGGTGATCACGCCGCCGGCCAGCCTGCCCACGCGCCACGCCAGCGCCTTCGAGATCAGCTTCGCCTGACCGGCGACCCTTCAGACGGACGAATGACCATGACCCCTCGCCTTTCCAAGCGCGGCCTCGCCGCGCGCCTCGCACTTGCACTTGCCATGACAACGCTGCCGGGGGTGGCGCTCGCCCAGAGCGCTGCCGGCCATCCCGAATGGCCCGGCAAGGGCGACCTGTTCGTCGGCACCTGCTACCAGCCGGTCGATCGCAGCCCTGAGCAGATCCGCCAGGACATTGCGGTGATGAAGGCCGCCGGCTTCACGATGGTCCGGATGGGCGATCTCTCCTGGGATTCATTCGAGCCGCAGGAAGGCCATTTCACCTTCGAATGGTTCGACAAGATCCTCGACCAGATGCACGAAGCCGGCATCCGCGTGATCGTCGACATCCCCGGCCAGCCCGCGCCGATCTGGCTGCACAAACACTATCCGGGCGTCGATCTGGTCAGCCAGGCGGGCACGCGGCTCAATGCCGCCTCGCGTTATTGGGACAATATCAGCGATCCCGATTATCGCCGCCTCGCCCGGCGCCTCGCCGACAAGCTGCTGCAGCGCTATGCCAAGCATCCGGCGGTGATCGCGGTCGGCTATGACAATGAGATCGGCAATGGCCGGATGTCCTATTCGGAGGCGGACAAGAAGCGCTTCGTCGGCTGGCTCCAGAAGAAATACGGGACGATCGAAGCGCTCAACACCGCCTGGGCGACGCAGCGCTGGTCGCGCCGGATCAACAGCTGGGACGAGGTCGACCTGCCCTATGGCGAGGGCCCCGGCCCGAACGAGCGCAATCTCGACCTGCGCCGTTACTGGTCCGACGACACGATCGCCGCGCTCAAGGATCTCGAGGCCTCGCGCAAGGCGAATGCACCGAACCTGCCCGCTGCCTCGAATTTCTGGCCGAGCGCCTGGACCAAGGGCTTCGACTATCTCCGTTCTTGGGACCAGGTCTCCACCTACGGCGCACAGGGCTTCTACCCCGGCGATCCGCTGGGTGCCGGCTTCGACGTGATGAGCAATCGCGCCGGGCATGACACGCCGATGTGGTTCAACGAGTTTACCGCCGGCGGCGGCGGCTATTACGGCACGCCGGGGCGCTCGCGGATGTGGGCCTATTTCGGGCTGCTCTATTATTCGCAGACCTTCCTCGCCTGGACCTTCAACTCGCACCTCGGCGGCGAGGAGCAGGCGCTGTTCGGCCTGCTCGACCATGACGACCGTCCGTCCTGGAAGGTCGGCGAATTCGCCACCATCGCGCGCGAGTTCCAGAAGCTCCGCAAGCTCGGCTTCCCGCGCTACCAGGCGCCGCAGGTCGCCATCGCCTATTCCTTCGACACGATGTGGCTGACCAGCCCGCCCCCGGGCCCGAACACGATGAAGGAATATTTCAAGGTCGACTATACCGAGCAGGCCAAGGCCGGGTTCGCGCCCTTCTTCCGCGACAATGTCGATGCGGCAGTGATCGATATCGGCCACGACAAGATCGACGCCTACAAGCTGGTCGTGCTGCCCGCCGCCTATCTGATCGACGAGAAGACCAGCGCGGCCGTACGCCGCTATGTTGCCGCGGGCGGCACCGTGATCATGACCGGCTATTCGGCCAAGGTGGACGCCACCGGCAAATGGTTCGGCACGCCGCTGCCGGGCGGGCTGACCGACGTGTTCGGCCTGCGGACCAACGAATTCTACCGGTCGGACACCCCGCTCAAGGTCAGCTTCCAGGGCCAGACGATGACCGGCACCGACCCCTATTACGAAGTGCTGGAGCCGAGCAGCGCCACCATTCTCGCCAGCTTCGACAATACGCCGAAGAAGAGCCCGGCGATCACGGTCAACCGCTTTGGCAAGGGCCGCGCGATCTATCTCGCGACCGCGGCGCAGGAAGCGCTGCTCGCGCCGCTGGTCCGCTCGCTCTACCCGACGCTCGGCATCGTGCGCGGCCCCGAGACGCCCGAGGGCGTGGTGGCGCGCGTCGTCGAGGGACGCACGCTCTACGTCAACACCAAGGCCGAGCCGGTGCGGGTGACCATCGCCGGCCGCAAGCACGACGTGATCGGCAATGCCGACGTCAGCGGCACGCTGGCGATGCCCGCTTATGGCGCCGCACTGCTGGAGTAATCCCCGACCATATCGTTTTCGCATATGCAACATGGCGTGCATATGCGAACGTTTGCACTCGGCCGCGCCTATCCCGGTTCGTACCCCAGGCGATCCGAAATACGCGCGGTTGCGGCGCGCAATTTCTCGCGGGCGGCATCCAGGTCCATCTTCTGCGAGCCGTCGATCAGCGCGAGGAACGGGATCGTCAGCGCCGCCACGACGATGCGATCGAAGCCGAAGATCGGATAGCTGATGTCGGTGACGCCAAAGGTGATCGGGCTCTTGCGGCTGTCATAGCCCAGCCGCCGCACCGTCGCGAGCCGATCGGCCAGCCAGCTGCGGTCGACCTCGGCGCCCTTCTCCTCCTCCGCCGCGCGCACCATGCGCTCGGCGAGGTTGAGATTGGAAAAGGCGAGCAGCACCTGCCCCGAACAGCTCTGCACGAGATCGATATGGGCACCGATTTTCAACGCGAAACCGCGCGTTGCCGGCGATTCCTCCCGCGCCACGACGAGCCCGTGCCCGCGGCTGGGGACGACCAGGTGGCAGGACTGCACCGTGTCGCGCGCGAGCATCTGCATCTCGGGCATTGCCGCGCGGACCAGGTCCTGCGACGGCGTGGAGCGCAGCGCGACGTCGAGCAGCTTGTAGGCAACGGCATAGCGATCGGTCACCTCGGAGCGCCGCAGATAGCCGAGCTGTTCCATCACCACGACGATCCGGAACAGTTCGCCCACCGACCGTCCCAGATCCGCGGCCATCTCGCTGACCAGCGCGCCTTCAGGGCGACCGGAGAGCAACTCGATGATCTCGAACGCCTTTTCGATCGCCGGGGCGGAATAGGTCTTTTTGGACCCCGCTCGAACCATAGTGCCTCCTTCTCCCTGTCGACCCCTCCCTCGCCCGAAACCCCTGCCCGCGCAACGGCGGACCGCACTGGCCGCCCCTGCGGACAGGTCCACGATTGCGGCAGAATAGACACACCAAAAAAATTTAGTTGCCGCATATGAATGCTAGTTTTCATATGTGGCAGGTAGCGCTATCATCCGATTTATAAGCCGACGATCAACGCCGGCTATCTGGAGGGGATGGACCATGCGGGGAACCACACGCACGCTCGCCACGGCATCGATGCTGGCGATCACGACCGCGGCACTAGCACTGCCGGCCGCGGCACAGACGACGCAGCCACAGGAAACGCAGCAGCCGCCGGCACCGGCCGGCCAGGCAGACAACGCTGCCAGTGAAAGCGAGATCGTCGTCACCGGCCTGCGCGCCAGCCTCGCCTCGGCGCAGGCGGTGAAGCAGAATGCCGAGCAGATCGTCGACTCGATCACCGCGCAGGACATCGGGCGCTTCCCCGACGTCAACGTCGCCGAGTCGCTGCAGCGCATCTCGGGCATCCAGATCCAGCGCAACCTGGGCGAAGGCAGCACGGTCGCGATCCGCGGCCTCAGCGACATCCGCACCGAGCTCAACGGCCACGACATCTTCACCGCGAACGGCGGCGTCGGCCTGTCGTTCGAGGAAGTCGGCCCCGACCTGCTCAGCCGCGTCGACGTCTACAAGAATCCCTCGGCGGAAATGATCGAAGGCTCGCTGGGCGGCACGATCGATCTGCGCACCCGCATGCCGTTCGATGCCAGCGGCCGCATCATCTCCGCCACCATCGCCGGCACCCGCTACGATCTCGCCAAGAAGAATGGCTGGAACGTCTCCGGCCTCTACAGCAACCGCTGGCAGACCGGGATCGGCGAGATCGGCTTCCTCGTGAACGCCTCGTACCAGAAGTCCGCGTTCCGCCAGGATCTCGACCAGGTCGAGCCTTATCTCTGGCACGGCCCCAACCCGACCACCGATGGCTCGCCGGTGCAGCCCTCGCTGGTGCCGGGCTATACGACGCAGAACGTCCAGGTGCAGAAGGGCGGCGGGTTCAACGTCGCGCAGGGCGATCGCCGGCGCACCAGCGTGTCGGCCGCGCTGCAGTGGAAGCCTGCGGACAATGTCGAAGTCTATGCCCGCGTGCTCAACGCCAGCTACAAGTTCCGCGACACCGGCGTCTCGTTCTTCGCCACCGAGGACGGCGCCGCGCCCGTCGGCACCTTCACCGTCGACAATGGCGTCGCGACCTCCGGCGCGCTGGCCAGCCCGTCGGGCTCGTCGGTCACCTATGGCGCCAACCGCTCGACCCGCACCACCGATCTCAGCGCCGGAATCAAATGGGCGCTCGGCGAGCATCTGCACCTGGTGTTCGATTACCAGCACATCGATGCCAAGGTGGACCAGGATTCGCTGAACCTCACCATCACCCCCTATGCCGCCAGCGACGGCGCGGCGGGCGTGTTCAGCGGCGACTACACCTATGTGTTCGACAATCGCGGCAAGTTCCCCACCCAGGGCATCGTCGATCCGGTCACCGGCCAGCCGTCCAACTTCTTCGCCAACCCGGCCAATTACGGCTTCACCGCGATCCAGCCCGACCGGACGCGCAATACCGCCAAGGGCGACAGCCCGCGACTGGACCTGACCTGGGACTTCGACGAAGGCAGCTTCCTCAAGTCGATCACCGCCGGCGCGCGCTACAGCGGCAAGACCGCGATCAACCGCGATACCAACGTCAACAACTGGCAGACGATCGGCGGCACCTGCGCCAACTGGTCGAGCGCGGCGAGCTGTTACCGCGTCGCCGACCATCCCGAGGTGGTGGAAGTCAATCCGGGCCAGGCGACGCTGCTGCGCGGCGACGGCGCCGCTTCGGTGTTCGGGCCGGTGCTGCAGTGGAACCTGTACGACGCCCAGCATCCGGACTCCGCCTTCGCGCATCTCAAGGCGATCAGCGGCCAGACGATCGGCTTCGGCGACCTGGACAACCCGCAGCAATCGACCACCAGCCGCGTCAAGGAGCATGACTACGCCGCCTATCTGCGCACAGCCTTCGGCACGGACATCGGCGGGATGACCTTCGACGGCAATGTCGGGCTGCGCTACGTGCGCACCGAGGCGACGGGCGTCGGCTTCCAGGTGCTCAGCTATCGCACCTCTGGGGGCACCAACCCGACGAGCACCTCGATCATCGATCCCTATGAGGGCGGCCGCAACTATTCCAAGTGGCTGCCCAGCGTGAACCTGCGGCTGCGCATCACCCCCAAGGTGCAGGCGCGCTTCGCCTTCTCCAAGAACATCTACCGCCCGACCTTCACCCAGCTGAACCCCAGCTACTCGCTGTCGCCGGTCTATGACGGGGCGAGCGCGACCCCGACGCCGCTCAACCCCTCGGCACCGTACAACCCGACGACCAATCCCTATCAGGGGTCGGGATCGGTTTCGGGCAATCCCAATCTGCGGCCGGAGCGGGTGACCTCGTTCGACGGGGCGCTGGAATGGTATTTCGAGCGTAGCGGCAACGTGTTCATCACCGTGTTCCGCAAGGATCTGCGCGACATCATCGATACGCGCAGCTTCCTCACCACCCGTGACATCGCCAATGTCGGCGTCGTGCAGTTCAACGTCAGCGCGGTGGTGAACACGCCCAGAGGCTCGGTGCAGGGCTTCGAGATCGGCGGCCAGAAGTTCTTCAACTTCCTGCCGGGCGCGCTGTCGGGCTTCGGCGTGCAGGCCAACTACACGTTTGCCGACAGCGATGCCGGCACGGTCGCGTCCGGATCGATCGGGTCGCAGACCCAGTTCGCGGTGCCGCTGATCAACCTGTCGCGCAACAGCTACAATCTGATCGCGCTGTACGACAAATACGGGATCAACGCCCGCGTCGCCTATAACTGGCGCGACAAGTATCTCGACTCGATCTCCGAAGTCGGCGCCGAAAGCCTGCCCATCTACTTCAAGTCCTACGGCACGCTCGACGCCTCGATCAGCTACGACATCACCAAGCAGTTCTCGGTGACGCTCGACGGGCAGAACCTGCTCGATACCGTCAACAAGAGCTATCAGGGGGAACCGCGCTACCTGCGCAACTACCAGATCAACGATCGCCGCTTCTCGGTGCGCCTGCGCGCCCTGTTCTGATCGCAGCGCCCGGCCTCCCTCCTCGGATCCGGGCGTACCTCGGGGCAGCTGCGCGCACGGGCGTGCGGCTGCCCCTTTTTTCGGATAGCAAGCGGGGGGCGCAACCATGCGCTGCCCGGGGGAACGCAGCATGCACGACAAGCCGGTGACCAGCGTCGTCATTGCCGGTGGCGGCACGGCCGGGTGGATGGCGGCCGCGACGCTGTCGCGCAGCTTCGCGCCCGAAGCGCTCAAGATCACGCTGGTCGAATCCGCCGAGATCGGCACGGTGGGCGTGGGCGAGGCGACCATTCCGCCCATCCTCCCGCTCAACGCCCAGCTCGGCATCGACGAGGACGAGCTCGTCCGCCGCACCCAGGGCACCTACAAGCTGGGCATCGAATTCGTCGACTGGGGCGCGCGCGGCAGCCGCTATTTCCACCCTTTCGGCAGCTATGGCGCGGACCTGGGCGGCGTCGCCTTCCACCACCACTGGCTGCGGACGCGCGAAGGCGCGCTGGACGACTATTCGCTCAACGCTCGCGCGGCATTGTCGGGCCGGTTCGACCGACCGGCGGAAGACCCGCGCAGCGTGCTGTCGAAACTGTCCTATGCGCTGCATTTCGACGCGACGCTCTATGCCGCCTTGCTGCGCGAACGGTCGCTGGCGCAGGGCGTGGAAGCGATCGAGGGGAAGATTGCCGAGGTGGTGCTCGACCCGGCCTCCGGGCATGTCGACCATCTGTCGCTTGCCGACGGGCGCGTGCTGCGCGGCGATCTCTATATCGACTGCACCGGCTTTCGCGGCCTGCTGATCGAGCAGGCGCTGCAGACCGGCTATGAGGACTGGAGCCACTGGCTGCCGATGAACCGGGCGCTGGCAGTGCCGACCGCGCCCAATGGTCCTCCCGTGCCGTTCACGCGATCGACGGCGGATGCGGCGGGCTGGCGCTGGCGAATCCCGCTCCAGCACCGGGTGGGGAACGGCCATGTCTACAGCAGCGCGTTCACCGATGAAGCCGCCGCCACGGAGGCGCTGGTCGCCGGGCTCGACGGGGCGATGCTGGCGGACCCACGCACGCTCTCCTTCACCACCGGTAGGCGTCGCAAGGCGTGGCACAAGAATGTCGTGGCGCTGGGGCTGGCCGGAGGGTTCGTCGAACCGCTGGAATCGACCAGCATCCATCTGATCCAGCGCGGCGTGGTGACATTGATGTCGCTCTTCCCCGCCGCCGGCTTCGTCCAGGCCGAGATCGACTGCTACAATCGCCTGATGCAGACCGAGATGGAGGAAGTGCGCGACTTCGTCATCCTCCACTACAAGCAGACGCTGCGCGACGACACGCCCTTCTGGCGCCAGGTGCAGGCGATGCCGGTACCCGACAGCCTTGCCGAGCGCATGGCGATCTTCGCGCATAGCGGCCGGGTACTGCTGGGCCCGGGCGAGCTGTTCCGCGAGACCAGTTGGGTAGCCGTCCTGCTCGGGCAGGGGATAATGCCGCGCGGCCATGATCCGCTTGCCGATGCCATCCCCGAAAAGGATCTGCGGCTGACCTTGCAGCGGATGCGCGCCGTCATCGGTCGCGGCGTGGAAGCGCTGCCGACGCATGCCGATTTCCTGGGTCGCCTGTCGGTTGGAAGACATCCGACAACGTAACGGCGACGGCTACCCGCGCCTTGCCCGCCACGATCGTAGGTGCGCAGCATGGCGCAGGCCGGACCGAAGCAGTAAGGGTCGGACCGCGTCGATCCAGGCCGGAAACTCGGGCCTGATCGTCGGCACGCCGAGCGATCCTCGGAAGATAGGGGGGACCATTCGCTTCAGGTTGCGATAGCGGCAACGGCAACGTCGGCGAAAAGGTGCCGTTCAGACCTCCGGCAAGGAGCGCCCAACCTGGGCCAGGAGCTTCCCGGCCAATGCTGGGCAGGATGCGGGCGTCACGCGCAAAGGAGCTGGTTTCGCCCGTTCTGCTTGGCGCCATAGAGAAGCCTGTCGACGCTCTCGCAAAAGTCGCGGGCATGCTGGCCGTCGCTCGGGAACACGGTGCCGACACCCAAGCTCGCGGTGACGAACGGGCTGCAGTCAGACGCTGCGTTGGGGATGGAGAGCGCCTCGATGGCCTGGCAGCAGCGGCGTGCGAGGTCCAGCGCCGCGGCCTCGTCGGTCTCGGGCAGGAGCAGGACGAACTCCTCGCCGCCGAACCGCGCGACCACATCCTGCTCGCGGCCGATCTTCTTCAGCGCGGCGGCTACCGATACAAGGCACTCATCGCCACGAACATGGCCGTATCGATCGTTGAACCCCTTGAAGTGATCGATGTCGAGCAGGATCATCGACAGCGGCCGGTCCGTGCGACGGGCATCGTCCCAACACGCTTCAAGCCGTTCGTCAAAGCGCCGGCGGTTCGCAATTCGGGTCAGCCCGTCCTCGAAGGATAACGCTTCCAGCTTCCGCTGCATCTTCATCAACTCCTGCTCGATCCGCTTGCGTTCGCTGATGTCGAACATGAAGCCGATCAGGCTGTCCACCTCTCCATCGGCGTTGCGAACCACGTGGACGACATCGCGAATCCAGACGAACCCCCGGTCCTGCGTGAGCGCGCGATAATCCGCCTCGTGATCGAGCCCCGCAATGGACTGCGCCACACAATAATTGACGATATGCTCCCGCTCGTCCGGGTGTATGCGAGATGCCCAGTCTTCCACCGAGACCCAGCTGTCCTGCGGCCAGCCGAGCAGTGATTCGATCTGCGGCCCGATATATTCGAACCGCATGGTGGCCCAGTCGATTTTCCACGGGATCGCGCGCGTGGATTCGAGGAGGGTACGGTAAACGGCGTTCTCTGCGCTCGCGCCCGTCCGCGCCGATGCGTCTCCACTGAGGTTTTCCGAAAGATCGATATGCGGTTTTTGCTGGGCCATGGGAACAGTCCTGGAAGAGATACGGTACGCCTGAGCGGAGGGTCGTATGCTCTAGCTGCGCCATGAGGGTTAGAGAACCGTAACCGGCGACAGCGCTGCGCGCGATCGCAGGTCGATCGGCGATGTACAACAGGGCCGGACGTTCAGCGGGAATGGGAGGAACGACCGGATGTGGTCGACTGCGCTAGCGGACCGAAGCGCAACGCAACCAAGTCACTTGGTCGGCAGCGCCTGGGCGCAACAGCGGGAGATTTCTTTGAGTTCCGCATGCAATCCGTGAAGATTGCGCCGAGCAGCTTCCAGCACGGCCACGCTCGCGCGATTTTGCTTCTGCTCGCCATCGGGGGTGAACAGGTCTGCTGGCGCCTTCGCGTTCCTGCGGCTGGCATGTTCCACCGCTGCCCTTTCGGCGCGTGTCAGCGAAAGCCCGAAATGTGGGGCTATTCTATCCGTCAGCGCGTCCGGCAGGTCATCATAGTCGATCACCATGCCATGCGGCTTGGCAAGCGCGTGGATCGCGGCCTCGTGATGCCTCGCAAAGATGCGAGCGCACAGATCCTCGGGGCCAGCCAGATCTTCGCCTATGCCGTACAGCCCGCTCGGCACCAGCGAAGGCACGGTCTGATACCCCCGCATCCGCATCTGCGAGACGAGCACCTCCGCCGGTTCCCGGAACAAATACACCCATGGTACGCGCGGCATGGCGGCATGGATCAGCGGGAACGCGAGGATGTGCCAGCTGTCCAGTTTGATGAAACATTGCCGTTCCCCGTTTCGCGCCCGCGCTAATGCCGATAGCATCGCGCGAAGCAATGCGGTGCCGCGCTCGCTCCCGAGGTCGGCCCTGGCCAGGGCGAGACGCACTGCTGCGTCGAAGGGTCCGGGTTCGGACAAGGACAGTGTTGCAGGAAGTGCACCCAGCATCTGCGCGACCAGCGTCGAGCCACAGCGCGACATGTGAAAGACGAGCCCGCGCAACGGAATCGCTTCCTCGCGCGGCGCGTTGTCGATGAAGTCGTCGAGCCTGGTAGCGTGGCGGAAAACGCGATTGAACGGCCGCGCCAACGCGCGCTGCACCGAATCTTCGAAAAAGCTGTCCTTCAGCGGA
Source organism: Sphingomonas sp. NFR04 (assembly GCF_900114095.1). GTDB lineage: Bacteria > Pseudomonadota > Alphaproteobacteria > Sphingomonadales > Sphingomonadaceae > Sphingomonas. The sequence goes on from NZ_FORV01000009.1 coordinate 172,643, forward strand.
TCGTCGCCGAAATAGGCCCAGTCGATCAAGGGCCCGTCATCGGACTCGATGATTCGCACGGGCAGCCAGTCCGGCGGTGGCCAGGCCGGGGTTGGCGTGACCGGCGCAGCGCGGCTGCGGGGAGCCAATGCGTCCGGTGGCACGCTCAGTCCCAACTGACCGGCCGCCGCGGTAGCGCGTGCCAGGAAGATTTCGTGGCGCTCGCACGTCCCGAGCTGCCGTTGCAGCCCGGAGTCCGCCATCACTGCCTGTTGAAAGGCGTGCAATGCGTTGCGCATTCTTCTCCCCCGTTTCATGATCGCACGCGCCGGCGCTTTTGCAAGCGGCGCCGCGCATTGCCGGGAGGGGATCGTCGGGTGGAAGCGGAAGTGCGCTACGTCTATCCCGATCAGGTGCGGTTGCCGCTGGCGTTCGATCCGGCGCGGCTCCGCGCCGACCTCGCGGCGCTCGCCCCGGAAGCATGGACACCTCATTTCGTGCCGCAAAATCACAGCGGCGAATGGGATGTGATGCCGCTCCGCGCGCCCGTCGGCGCCAACCATCCCATTTCGATGATCGCCGCGCATCCGGACGCGCGCGACTTTGTCGATGCGCCACCCTTGTACCGCGCGCCCTATCTGCGCGCGGTGCTCGCCCAGTTCGACTGCGTGTTGCGCTCCGTGCGCCTGATGCGGCTGGGCCCTCGATCTTGCATCCGGGAGCATCGCGACCTGGACCTTTGCGCAGAGGACGGGCTGGCGCGGCTGCACCTGCCCATCGTCACCAACCCCCAGGTGCGCTTCGAGGTCAATCGCCGCCCCGTGGTCATGTCGCCGGGAGAGGTCTGGTATCTTCGGCTGAGCGATCCGCACCTCGTCGACAATGCCGGCGATACCGCGCGTATCCATCTGGTGATCGACGCGGAAATGAGCCCCTGGCTTGCAGCGCAGCTAGGCGGGAAAGGCTGAAGGCACACGCCACCGCATTGGCTGGTGGAGGCCGTCGCCTGCGTCCGCGTCGCGAAAGCCAAGGCGTGCATAGAGCGCGTGCGCACCGCGGTTGTCGACCGCGACCGCCAGCGCGATGTCGCGTGCACCGGCGGAGGCCGCGCTCTGCTGGACCCAGGTGATCAGCCCTGTACCGACTCCCTGACCGCGCCAAGCGGGGGCGAGCAGGATGTCGACGATGCGCCATTCTGGCCTGCTGCGATCGAGATACAGGCGGCCGATCGGCGCGTCCTCACGCAGCACGATCCAGAAGTCCGCACGCGGATGGCGCCGAACGAAATGACAATGCTGGAGGCAGAACTGCTCGTCGACAAAGGCTTGTTTTTGCGCCTGCGGCCAAGGGTGAAACAATAGTTCCGGCATGCGAAGCTGTGTGTACAAACTGGCGAGCGCGGGAAGGTCCTCCGGCGAGGCGGCGCGCAGCGTGATTCCGCAGCATTGCAGCGCGCTGGTGTCGATCGCCACACGACGATGGCGCGGAAAGGGTGGAAGGCGTAGAAGTGTACTGGTCAACGCCGCGCCCCTGTTACGAAATTCAGCCGTTCTTGTACTTCACACCGACTACGCTTCACGGCAGGATAGTATCGCTCTCGCAAAAAGAGCTGACAGAGGAGAGGAAATTGATGCGCCTGCTCACACCGCAAGACTTTGCGCCTTGGCTTGGCCAGAAGGTGCGCGTGGCGACGCTTCCGGAGCCTGTAGAAATCACGCTCGAGCGTATCGAACGGCGCAGCCCTATGCGCGGCTTCGATATGCGCGAACCCTTCTCGCTGTTCTTCGAATCGCCGCTACACGTCTTCTTGATCGACGGCACCTATGATCTCGATTGCGGCAAGGGCGGCCCGCACTTCATCCTGCTGACGCAGCTGCAACCTGCCGACCGTCGCTTCTACGAAGCCGTTTTTGCCTGACGGCGAAGATCCGGCCCTGGCCATCCCACCCCCGCGCCGAGGCAATTGATCCATCGGATCAATTGCGTGCGGGATAGATGCCCCTCAGCGCGATGTTGGTCTGTACGGCCAGGAAGGGGCTCATGATCGAAAATGGGGTGTTACTTCCCGTTACTCCGACTTGAACGGCCCCTTGCGGCGTGAAGGTGCCGCCCGTGATGTTGACGCCGCCGAGGTTCACCGGGGTGCCGGTGGTGCCCGCCGGCACGTAAATTTTCACCTGGCTTGGGCCCGCATTGGCGCAATTTGCGAGGAACGAGCCATCCCCAGGCGTACTCACCTGCGCCGTGGTTTGCCCGGTATACGCCTGCAACGAGCCGGTCGCCGTTGTCTGCCCCGCGGTGCCGGTGAAGGTAGCGCTGTGATTGTGTTGAGGCAGGTTGGCGGTGGTCAACGTCTCTTCCTCGGCGCCCCCGACCTCGCCCGCGACATAGGTCTGGCCGCTCGCCGTACTCAGTCCGAGCCCAAGAAACGACCGGCCCGCAGCGTTGGGCAAGGCGAAGGTGCTCACGCCGTTGCCACCAAAGGTGGTTCCCAGCAGCGCGAACAACGCATTGTTCTGGCTGATCGCGAGGATCTGACCGTTGCATGACGACCAGCCGGCCGGCGCAAAATTAAAGCCGGTGTGCATGATTTGACCAACAAATGGATCAGACAAGGCTCCACCCCCCAGACTTTTATTATTACGGGTTCGTATCAATCATGATCGAACTTACGGTAATAATGTAGATACGCGATCAGCAAGATTCGCAAGCGCATTTTTCATGCGCCACTCACGCGGCGAAAAGGGTAGCACCTTTCACCGATGAAACGCCCACGATCAGGCTGCCTCGTCTCCGATAGACAAATGGTGCAACGCACAATTGTCTACGGCTTCTTGCGGTTGATTCACCTTAAATGACTTTATCATAACGAGAGTTTTACCTTTTTAGGATATTCGGTTGCAGGCAAATAAATTGTTAGATAATAATTTGGCGCCCTGCAGGGGCAGCTGGGGGTTTTGTACATGGTTTGGGGCTTGGAGAAGCTGCAGTCCGCCTGTGGTCGAGTCGCGGCTGCTGTTTTCAGCGATATGCATGGCAAGGGGGCTTCAGAAGCGCCTCGTGGTAGCGCACGTCCATACCGGATAACGCAGCGACAACTTCATTCCATGGCCGCGGGCGGCCTTTTTCTCTTCGCGCCCGCCCAGGCATTTGCCGCATCGGCTGCGTGCAACGAGATAAACACCTTCAGCCGCACCTACACGGTCGATACTGCCGGCAATAGCGACTACAGCTTTACTACCCAGCCGCTCATTAATGGGGAGACCGTCACCTTCTCTTGGACGGGCAACACCCAGGGCGCGCATGTCTTCGTGATCTACACGCAGAATGGCGGCTCCACGATCGCCCCCGACTCGTTACCGGACTCCACCGCATCGAGCGGGAGTGGCTCGTTCACCTTCACCGGCACCAGCGGGGATGATTTTTTGCAAATGGGCGCGGCGAGCTATGCGCCCTATGGCAATAACACGACGCCCGTGCCCTTCGGCAATGCCAGAAACATCCAGATCACGGTAAGCTGTTCGGCGAGTACCTCGCTGGCCGTTACGATGAACCATAGCGGCAATGCCATTCAGGGCGGTTCGCTCGCGTACACCATCGTTCCCAGTGTGTCGGGCGGCGCCACGACCAGCGCGACGCTCACCGCCGCCTTCACCCTGCCGAGCGGGATGACCTATTCAAGCGCTTCCGGCTCGGGGTGGAGCTGCAGCGGATCGGGCCAGACCGGGTCGTGCACGCGTACGAGCGGCTTCAGCGCCGGCGCGGGGCCGTCGATCACGTTGAACGCCAATTTCGCCAGTAACGCTACCAGTCCGCTCACCCCGTCGGTCCAGCTTTCCGGCGGCGGTGCATCGAACACCGCCAGCGCATCCGATGCCACGGTGGTGCTGGCCACCCCGACGGTGACCTCGATCACGCCCACCTCCGGATCCGCGGCGGGCGGGACCAGCGTCGTGATCACCGGCACGAACCTGAGCGGCGCGACCGGCGTCGCCTTCGGGGCGACGGCGGCGAGCTACACCGTCAACAGCGCCACGCAGATCACGGCGACGGCACCAGCCGGCACCGGCACGGTCGATGTACGGGTCACGACCGCGAGCGGCACGAGCCCTGCCACCGCGGCGGACCAATTCACCTACGTGACGGCACCCACGGCGTCCTCCTACACCGCTCCGGCCGTTGCTTATGGTGCAACGGGGGCGACCTTCAGTCTCGCGGGGCAGGTGTCAAACAGCCCCACCAGCTTCGCGGTCGGATCGGCGACCACCGCCAATGGTGGCACGGTTTCGATCAACAATGCGGGCCTCGTCACTTATTCGGCACCGGCCGGATATCGCGGGAACGACAGCTTCACCTACACCGCCAGCAATGGCGGCGGCACCTCGGCGCCGGCCACGGTCACGGTACCGGTCAGCAACCCCACGCTTTCCACCAGCCTGACCGGCAGCGGCACGCGCGGCACGGCGCTGAGCGGCGTGCAGATCGTCGCAACCGGCGGCACCGCGCCCTATAACTGCAGCACCACGCTCGCCTCGGGCGCGCTTCCCGCCGGAACGCAGCTCAATACTAATTGTACGATTACCGGCACGCCGACGTCGAGCGGCACGTTCAGCTTCACCGCGAACGTGACGGACAGCTCGGTGCCGTCCGGCTTCACCCAGGCGACCGGCAGCCTTTCGCTCGTCATCGCCTCGCCAGCCCTGACGCTGTCGCCGGCGGCCGGTGCGCTTCCCGCCGCTACCGATGGCACGAGCTATTCGCAAAGCTTCACTGCCGGTGGCGGCACTGCGCCCTATACCTATGGCATCACTGCGGGCACACTCCCCACAGGGCTGCTCCTTTCCGGGAGCACGGTCGCCGGCACCCCGACCCAGACCGGCACGTTCAACTTCACCGTCACGGCGACGGACAGCGCCTCCGCCGGCAGCGGCGGACCTTATTCGGTGTCGAATAGCTATTCGATCACCGTCGGCGGCCAGGCGGCACCCACCGTCGCGAACCGCAGCGGCGTGGCCATCCCGTATAACAGCGGCGGCACCCCGATCGACCTCTCGGCGTCGATTTCGGGTACCCACAGCAGCATCGCCGTCGCGACGCCTCCCGCGCACGGCACGACGAGCGTGGCGGGTGACGTGGTCACCTACACGCCGGCTGCCGGCTATCAGGGTGCGGACAGCTTCACCTATACGGCCACCGGCCCGGGCGGCACCTCGTCCGCCGCAACGGTGAGCGTGGTTGTCGCAACGCCCACAGCACCGACAGCCGCCGATCGCAGCGGGGTCACGGTACCGAGTGGCGGAACCGGTACCGCTATCGATCTCAGCAGTTCGATCACGGGCGTGCACACCAGCATCGCCGTCGCGACGCCTCCCGCGCACGGCACCACGAGCGTGGCGGGTGACGTGGTCACCTATACGCCAGCCACGGGCTATTCCGGGACGGACAGCTTCACCTACACGGCCACGGGCCCGGGCGGCACCTCGGCGCCGGGAACGGTGAGCATCACCGTTGCTGCGCCCGCGCCGCCAACTGCGGCCGATCGCAGCGGCGTGGCGGTGGACTTCAACAGCCCCGGCACGCCGATCGATCTTACGACGTCCGTGACCGGCGTTTACTCCAGCATCGCGGTCGCCGGCGCGCCGGCCCATGGCACCACGACCGTGTCGGGCAGCGTGATCACCTATATTCCGGCGAAGGACTCGTTCGGAGCGGACAGCTTTACCTACACGGCGACCGGGCCCGGGGGCACATCGGCGCCCGCTACGGTCTCCGTGAGCGTCGCGACACCGCCTCCGCCGGCCGCAGAACCGGGCAGCAGCACCGTTCCGGCGGCTACGGCGGTGCAGCCCGGCAGCAATGCCGAGATCAATCTGTCCGCGCTGGTCAACGGCAGCTTCACCTCGATCGAGATCCAGACGCCGCCGGCCCATGGCACGCTGACGTTGCGGACCATCGGTGCTTCGCCGGCCGGCGGCGTACGCCCGCTTGCGGTAGCGGCCGTCACGGCGATCTACACGCCGAACACGAACTATGTCGGCGCCGACAGCTTCAGCTTTGTCGCGGTCGGCCCGGGCGGCCGGTCTGCCCCCGCTGAGGTGACGATCCAGGTGGTTGGCGCCGTGCCGCAGGCGTTGCCGAAGACCGCGGAGACCGGTGACGGCCAGCGCGTCTCGGTCGACCTGACCGCCGGCGCCGTCAACGGGCCGTTCACCGGCGCGGCGGTGGTGGGAATGACGCCGGCAGACGCGGCGGTGACCCAGGTGGTCGCCATTGGCTCGGGCCCGAGCCAAGCCTATCGCCTCGACATCGTCCCGGCGGCCCGCTTCGGCGGCAAGATCGTCATCCAATATACGTTGAGCAACGCCGTCGGCACCTCGGCGCCGGCGACGATCACGGTGACGGTCACGGCACGCCCCGATCCGACGCTCGACCCGATTGTGCGCGGCGTCAGCGACGCACAGGCGGAAGCGGCGCGGCGCTTCGGACGGGCGCAAGTGGCGAACTTCATGCGCCGGACGGAGCAGCTGCATAACGGCGGCGGTTCGAGCAAGCCGCAGATGGGCGTCAGCCTCGCCTCGCGCGACCAGCGCCCGGTGATGCGCAACAACCCCGCCTTCGATGCGTACGCCGCGACCATCACCGAGCGGATGCGCATCTCGGGTGAGGATCCCGCGCTGGGCACCATCGCTCGTGGCAGGCCTTCAGCCCTGAACGGCGACGGTGCGCTCGACACGGCTCCTGAAAATCCGCGGCGGGCGGCGATGGCCGGCTCGTCGGCGGCAACCGCTCCCACGGCTGGCAGGACTGCCCGAGCCAGGGACGATGCGAACGATGGTGACGGCACGCGCCGCAAGGGCTCGGTGGCCCTTTGGAGCGGCGGGGCCATCGATATCGGCACCCAGGATGCGACCAGCGATCGTGCGAAGATTACCGCCACCACCTCCGGCCTGAGCACAGGCGTCGACCTCAAGGTGGCGGAAGGCGTCCTCATCGGCATCGGCGGCGGCTACAGCAACGATGTCAGCCGTATTGGCGGCAGCAAGGCACGGGTGCGCAGCGAGAGTCGATTGGCCGCTGCCTATGCCAGCCTGATGCCCGCGCAGGGCGCCTTCGTCGACGGCATGGTGGGCTTCGGCGATCTGAGCTTCAACACCCGCCGGCTGGAGGGGACGACGAATGCCACCGCGCTCGGCAGTCGCGACGGCAACTTCACCCTTGGCGCGCTGGCGCTCGGAATCGATCAAGAAGGTGGGCCGCTGCGGTGGTCGCTCTATGCGCGCGGGGAATTCGTCAGGGCCAATCTCGACGGCTATACGGAGAGCGGCGCCGGGCGCATGGATCTGCGGTTCGACAGTCGCGAGGTCCATTCGCTGACGGGCACGCTCGGCGCGCGGCTCGAGACGGAACGCCGCTATGGCGACGTCACGATGACGCCGAGACTTCGCTTCGAATGGAACCACGAGCTGCAGGATGCCGCTGCGCAGCGGCTGGATTATGCCGACATCCCAGGCCAGGCACTCTACAGCATCAGCACCTTTGGCTGGTCGCGCAACCAGTACCAGCTCACCTTGGGCACGCGCATGCTGCTGCCGCGCAGCTGGACGGTCGATTTGGAAGGCGGCTATCGCGGCGGCGGGCACGAGACCGCGGGCACGCTACGGGTTCTGGTCGGGAAGGAGTTCTGAAGCGGTATCCCGCTTCCCGATCAACGCGCCGATGCGCCGACTGCCAGCATGGCCGGTCGGCCTGGGCTGCACCTGGCTACCGGGCAGGGGATTCAGCCACTCCCCTGCCCCCTTGCTCGCCTTTTCAAAACAGATGTGGGGGCAATGGCCAGATTGCTCGGGTCCGCGCTCGCGAATTGCCAAGGCGCGTAGCCGGCGGCGTCTGAATACGAGGGTGCCGGCAGTGCCAGACCAAGTTGTCGGCTACAGGGCAGCACCAGTATCTTTCGGGGTCCTCGCCACCGTGTTCAGTTATGACGAAAGTGACGCATGGAAGGCTAGTCGCCCGCGAAACGACAGGAATCCACTCGCTCAGGTACGACGTGAACCCTCAAGCTCACCGTTACGTCTCGACCGACAATGAGCGGATATGCCGTCATCCCGAATTGGGTCCGATCCAGCTGCATCTCTCCCCTGATGTCGAGGGTATCCGCGCGCCGGACCGCGACAATCTGCTTCGAAAAAGTGAGCTTCAGCGTGACCGGCCTGGACACGCCTCGCGCGGTGAGGGTGCCGACGACCTGCGCAGCGCTCGCTCCGGTTCGGACGAAGTTCTCGCCATGCAACCTGACCTCCGGAAACTGCTCAACATCAAAGAAGCTGACGCCCCTCAGCCGGGCAGTTGTCAACCCATCTGCCGCTTTCAGCATCGATGCATCGATGCATCGATCGCGACGTCTAGACGGATGCCGTCGGAGCGTCCGTTTGGGAGGATGATTCGACCGGCCACCATCGGGAAGGATGCTGTCTTCGTTGCGAATCCGAAGAACCTCACTTTTGCTGCAACGTGGCTTTGGCTTGAGTCGATCAGGAAGATCTCGTCGGCAGCATCGGCCTGGCAGCTGCTTCCGAAAGCTGCGGACGGAAACGCCCCGGTGGCTACCATGATTGTCATGATCGAGAAGCACCAGGCGGCGGCTGCACCGCTCAGGCTTCCCAAGCTCGAAAATGGACGGCGAAATTCGCGCACGGAGCTAATCCTCTCGATGGCTTAGTGCCTATGTTCGAGGCTTCGGTTCACTTCCGAATCTGCGCGGCGCTCGCCCATGCTTCAGCGGTCGGGAGGCTGTGCCAATGCGGCGGCAGTGGACTTTGCGACCCGCGAACCCCTCCCTCTCGACACGGACTGAAACCGGCACAACGTCGGCTGCACGATTTCAGCGCACCCCCGTGCCGCCGCGTGCGAGATCCGGCGCCGTGCCTTCCGCATAGCGCGAGCGAGACGTTCGAATCGCGTCGTGACTATGTTCTGCCCAGGCAATCAGCGCAGCCAGGGGCGCAAGCATCGACCGCCCCAGGGGAGACAGTCGGTATTCGACCGACGGCGGCTTGGTGGGAAACACGTGGCGCGTGAGAATGCCGTCTTCTTCGAGGTTGCGTAGCGCCTGCGCCAGCGATCGCTTCGAAATATCCGGAACCAGCCGCTGCAGGTCGCTGAACCGTCGCGGGCGTTCCGCGAGTGCCATGATGAGCAGGGTCGCCCATTTCTGGCCCAGTCGATCCAGCACATCCCGCACCGGGCACCGGGCCTGTTCGACCGGCATGGCGACCCAGCGTCGGAAGCTGTCGACCACGTCGTCGGCTGGCTCCTTCATCAAACCCTCCACTATCAGGTAACGAATGTAGACCTTCTATCGGCTTGATACCACCCCGGGGCAGGTGCAGCCGAGGTTACCAAGCGCAGGAAATCTCCCTCCTTACGCGCTCCACGGGCGGTCTCTATATGAGACCATGTAGCAAGTGGAGAGTTCATGCAGCGTCCATCCATCCTGGTAACCGGCGCAAGCGGTGCCCTCGGCAGCCTCGTCGTACGCGCGCTCGGTGACGGAACCGCGCGGGTCATCCCGGGCTCCCGTACGCCAGCCCCTGATGACGGGCGCCGCATCGACTTCGATGATCCCGCATCGCTTCGCGTCGGCTTCGCGGGCATCGATCGGCTGCTGCTGGTCTCGACGGACGAACTGGCCGTCCCTGGCAAGCGGGAGCAACAGCACCGCGCGGCAATCGAGGCAGCCCATCGGGCCGGGATCGGCTATGTCGCCTACACCTCGATGCCGAACCCCGCGACGAGCCCGGCGATCTTCTTCGCCGCCGACCATGTCGCGACCGAACGGATGCTGGCGGAAAGCCGCATCCCCACCGGCATCCTCCGCAACGGGTGGTACCAGGAAAACCTGCTGGCGTATCTGCCCCACATCATCGCCGATGGTAGCTGGTTCACGGCAGCGGGTGCCGGCCGCATTCCGCATGTCGCCCGCGAGGACGCGGCACGTGCCGCTGCGTCGCTGCTGCAGAGCGCCGAACCCGGCATCTTCGACATTGCCGGACCGCATCCCCTGACCATCGAGGAGATCGCCACCGCCGTCGAAACGGTGCTCGGTCGCGCGCTGCGCGTGGTCCAGGTCGACAGCGTCCGCCTTGCGGTGGAACTCGCCCGCCAGGGTGTCGCCGCATCGATGATCCCGATGGTGGTGGCGACCGAGCAGAACCAGCACGCCGGTCGCTTCGAGATCGGCCCGGAAACGACCCGCAGGCTGATCGGCCGCGCGCCCCGGCCGCTCCACGATTTCCTTCGAAACTATGCCGAGGCGCTGCTCGCCCTCGTCCGCTAGCCCTTCCCCACGAAGAAAGAACGTCCAATGTCCGATATTCTGTTCAGCCCGTTCACGATCAACGGCCTTACCCTCCCGAACCGCATCGCCATGTCCGCAATGACCCGCGGCTTCAGTACGGGCGGCGTGCCCGGCCCCGACGTCGCCGCCTATTATCGGGCGCGCGCCACGGGCGGCGTCGGGCTGATCATCACCGAGGCGGTGGCCGTCGATCGACCCGGTGCGTCCGAGCTGCCGGGTATTCCCACCTTCCACGCGCCCGGCGCCGTTGCTGGCTGGAAGGCCGTCGTCACCGCGGTGCACGAGGCCGGCGGCAGGATCGCGGCGCAGCTCCATCATGCCGGCGCCCTCCGAAAGGCCGAAACCTCGGCGCACCCGGACGCGCTCAACGACGAGCCTGCGACCATGTCCGAAACCGATATCGCGGATACGATTGCGGCGTTCGGCACCGCCGCAGCGGCGGCGCGCCGCCTGGGTTTCGACGGACTCGAGATCCACGGCGCCAATGGCAACCTGATCAACCAGTTCCTGTGGAGCGGCCGCAATACGCGCAGTGACGCCTGGGGCGGCGACGTCGAGCGCCGCACCCGCTTCGCCGTCGCGGTGACGCAAGCCGTCCGTGCGGCGGTGGGTCCGGACTTTCCGATCCTGTTCCGCATCTCGCAGTTCAGCCAGGAGGACTATGCCGCCAAGATCGCCGAAACGCCGGACGAACTCGCCACCATCCTGCGAGCGCTGGTCGATGCCGGCGCCGACGCGTTCCACGCCTCGCAGCGCCGCTTCTGGGAGCCGCAGTTCGCAGGCTCCGATCTGAACCTCGCGGGCTGGGCAAAGAAGCTTTCCGGCAAGCCCGCCATCACGGTCGGCTCGGTCGGTCTGAAGGGACCGGATGTCGGCGACCTCATCGCCGGCCAGGGCGGCAATGCAGGACCTGCCGGCCTTTCCGAATTGCGGGCGCGGATCGAGCGCGGCGAGTTCGACATGATCGCGGTCGGCCGCGCGTTGCTGACCGACCCGCAATGGCCGAACAAGGTACGCGAGGACCGGCTGGACGAACTGCGCGGCTTCGACCTCGCCTCGCTCGGGCGCCTCGTGATCGAGGATGCACCGGCAACGGCTGCGGCCTGATTTCAGCAAGGAAAGACGGACATGACCGTACCTCAGCGACATCCTTTCCTCGACGACCTCGCCGAAGACGTCGTCCTCCATTCCAGCATCCTGCCCGCGCCGGTTTCCGGCCGGGCAGAGGTACTCCGCGTCGTCAAGGCAGGCGGCAGCCTGTATCGACGGCAGATTCCCACCTTTCTCGGCAACATCGAGGGCCGGGGGATCTTCGAGTACGATATCGAACTCACCGACGGATCGGCGGCGCGCGGCCTAGTGTCGATGGTCCGCAACGGCAGCGGCGAGGTGACCCAGCTGCACATCACCTTCAGCCCGCAGGGCGCCGTGCTGGCAATGGCGCAGGCACTGGCGGCGCCGCCTGTCCTTCCCTGAAAAGAACGGCGCGAGGTGGAGTCCGGGCGCGACCTGGATTTCACCCGCAGCCAGGGCGGGTGCTTGAAGGGCGTTCAGCCCCGGACCTGTGCACGCACCCGGATCAAGACGTCCGCCAGCTGTACGACATCGCTATCCTCGGTCCGCCACGAAGACAGGCTCAGGCGAAACGCCGGACGCCCCTGCCAGACCGTAGGGCCGAACCAGACTTCGCCGGACCGTTCGGCGCCGAGGCGGATCGCGGCGGTCTCGGCATCGTCGCGGCCGCGCACGACCAGCTGGTTCAGCACGACCCGGTTGAGCACCTCGAACCCCTCGCCTCGCAGGCGGTCCGCGAGCCACTGCGCCTGCGCGACATGCCGCTCCACCATCGCGGCGACGCCGTCGCGTCCCAGCGTCCGCAGCGCCGCCCAGACCGGAATGCCACGCGCGCGGCGGGAGAATTCAAGCGTCAGGTTCTTCTGCGCGTGCCGGGATCCTTCGGCATAGGCGGCATCGCTGTTCATCGCGCGCGCCAGCGCCTCGGGATCGCGGCAGATCGCCATGGCACAATCATAGGGCGTGTTGAGCCATTTGTGTCCGTCGACGGTCCAGCTGTCCGCCCCCTCGATACCCTCGGTCAGGTCGCGATGTGCCGAGGCGCGTGCCCAGAGTCCGAAGGCGCCGTCGACATGGACCCAGGCACCCGCGGCCTTTGCCAGCGGGATGATCTCGGCGAAGCGATCGAACTCGCCGGTGTTTACCTCGCCGGCCTGAATGATCACAAGCGTGCGCGCATCGAGCGGCGGCAGTGCCGCGGGATCGATCCGCCCATGGGCATCGGTCGCCGCACGGACCAATTGTTCCGTGCCGAAGCCGAGGACACGCAGCGCCTTGAGGATGGTCACATGCACCGTTTCCGGCACCACGACGCGGATGGGCGGCGCACCGAAGACACCGCGCGCGGCGACGTCCCACCCCGCGTTCGCGAGCAGGCGATCCCGTGCAGCCGTGAGCAGGGTCAGGCTGCATGCGGTGGCCGAGGTGCCGAAGCCGACCGCGCTCCCACGCGGGAGATCGAGAATGTCGAGCAGCCATTCGGCCGCGACCTGCTCGATCCTCGCAGCCGCCGGCGAGGTCATGGCGAGCGCGGCGCCTTGGTCCCAGGCGAGCATCAGCCGCTCGGCGGCCGCCGCCACCGGCAGCGCCGCGCCCACGACGAAGCCAAAATAGCGTGGTCCGTTGGTCGCGACGGTCGCCGGCGTGCCCGCCTCGTCCAACAGCGCGAGCGTCTCGGTGCCGGGCCTTCCATAGTCGGGAATCCGCTCGTCGAAGCGTTCCAGCCCGTCCAGCGCCCGTTGATCCGGATAGACCCGGCGCTGTTCGATGCCGCGCAGATAGTCGGTCGCGCGCCGGTCCGCATCCGCGACGAGCGCGGCTTCTTCCACGTCCATGGTAACCTCGTCAAAAGGGATCGTTGGTGGGCTCGAAGCGCCAGAAGGGAGCGGTGAGCCCCACCGCCTCGAAGATCGCCGCGGCTTGCGCGCCGGTCCATTTCTGCCAGTCCGGATCGGCATGGCGGGCATACCAGCGGCGGCCCAGCTCCCACGCCTGCCGTATCGGAATCGCTTCGCCGCGGGGAAGCGCATGGCGGGCGGACCAGCGGTCCACATCCGCCGCACTGCGGAACGGCAGCACCGTGCTGCAGAAGCGGTGCACGTTGTTCCAGGCATTGCGCGGTGGAAGGGCGAAATGCACCTGGAGATCGTCCTCGATCACGTTCCCCTCCGTGACGTGGATCGTGATCGGCTCGGCCTCGCCGCCCAGACGGGTGTGCACGGCCGCGCTGCCGCCGATCAGCCCGACGATACCGGACGCACACCAGAGGCACGGCGCCCACCATCCGCGCTCGTCCTGCGCCACCCAGGTTCCCGTCGGCGTAAGCGAGAAGGGATGCAGCACCCATGGTTCGCCGCTATGCGGGTCGAGCACGGCGCCATGGGTGGCTTCAAGCGCGGCAAGCGCGGTGTCGACCCGTGCCACGTCCACCGCCAAGGCAGCGGCGACCTCCATCCGCGTTGGCGCCTTGCCCTGCCGCAGCAGCGGATCGACGAAGGCGTGGTGCACGCAACCCATGCCGCGTGGCGTGGCATCGGTCATTGCATCGCTTCCAAGGCGAGGGCGATGCCCTGACCGCCGCCGATGCACAAAGTCACGATGCCGCGCCGCACGCCGTCCCGCCGCATCGCGTGCAGCAGGCGCGTGACCAGCACCGCACCGGTGGCACCGATCGGATGGCCATGCGCGATCGCGCCGCCCTCGACATTGACGATGTCGAGCGGCAGCCCGAGCCCCTGCGCGACCGCCAGCGGCACCACGGCAAAGGCCTCGTTGATCTCGACCCGCTCGATATCCCCCAGCGTCCAGCCGGCACGCTCGAGCGCCTGCGTTACCGCCGGGACGGGCGCCATTCCGAAGCGTGCCGGTTCGACCGCGCACAGTCCGTGCGCGACAAGGCGGCCGATCGGCGCCAGCCCGGCAGCCTCGGCGGCCCTGCGATCGGCGACCAGCATCGCCGCCGCACCGCTGTTAAGGCCGGGCGCGTTGCCGGCGGTGATCGTGCCATCCGGCCGGAAGGCGGGCTTCAATCGCGCCAGCGCCTCGATCGTTGTCGCAGGCCGCGGCGCCTCGTCCCAGTCGAAGCGGGTGACGCCCTTGCGGCCGGCAACCTCCACGGCGACGATCTCGGCGTCGAAGCGCCCGGCGCCTTGCGCGGCTGCGAACCTTGCCTGCGAACGGGCCGCCCAGGCGTCCTGCGCCTCGCGGTCGACCTCGGCCTCGCGCGCCAGATCCTTAGTGTGCCAGCCCGAATGCTCGCCTGAAAAGGCGTCGACCAGGCCGTCGCGCAGCATCGCGTCGTAGATCTCCGCCGGACCCATCCGATAGCCCCAGCGTCCGCCGTCCATCAGGTAGGGCGCGCGGTCCATATTCTCCATTCCGCCGGCGATGGCGAAGGCGTGGCGGCCAAGCAGGATGTCGTCCGCGGCGGAGACGATGGCCTGCGCCCCGGATCCGCAGACCCGGTTGACGGTCAGCGCCGGGACCGCGACCGGCAGGCCGCCGCCGATCGCCGCCTGGCGGGCCGGATTCATGCGATTGCCGGCCTGGATGACGTTGCCCAGCACGACCGCCCCGACCCGCGCGGGATCGAGCGCCGTGCGGCGCAGCGTTTCGCAGACGACAGCGGCGCCAAGCTCCGTCGCGGGCACCTCCTTCAACGAACCGCCATAGCTGCCGATCGCGGTCCGGACCGGCTCGCAGATCACGATGTCTCGTGGCATTGCCTTTGCTCCACCATCGAATTCTGAAAGCTGACAGCGGCCGGCAGCGCGGATATGCGCGGCGGCCGCTGCGATCCTTTAGTTCAGGCCGCGACGCTCTCCGCGCTCGCCCGATAGCGCGGGGCCACCTCGCGGCTGGAAAGTTCGGACGCCATGGCGAGCCGCGCATCCTGCATCGCCTGCCACTTGCCCTCGTCCGCCAGCGGCGGGATAGTGACGGTCTCGCCACGATCGAAGCCGACCAGCGCGGCATCGACCAGGTCGCCCGCGTCCATCACCCACTCGGCCGGGAAGGAGTCGACGTCCTTGCCCGAACGTGCCCAGATCTCGGTGCGGGTCGCGCCCGGCAGCACCGCCTGAACGCGGATGCCCTTGCCGCCGACTTCCTTGGCGAGACCCTGGGTGAGGTTGAGGACGAAAGCCTTGGTGGCGCTGTAGGTGCCGTCGAACATCTCGGGCGCGAGCGCCAGCACCGACGACAGGTTGATGATGCCGCCCTTGCCGCGCGGCGCGAACGCGCGCACCGCGGCCCCTGCCAGCAGCGTCGGCGCGGTGACGTTGATCGCGATCAGCTGCTCGATCGTCGCCACCGGCGTGTCGATCAGCGTGCCTTCCAGCGAAATGCCAGCATTGTTGACGAGCAGGGTCAGCGTCTCGTCGGCGGCGATCCGCGCCTCCACCTTGGCGAGTTGCGCGCGATCGCTCAGGTCGGCAGGCAGCACGTCGACGCGCACGCCGGCTTCTGCGCGGAGGCGCGTGGCGAGCGCGTCGAGCCGGGCCACATCGCGCGCGACGAGCACGAGGTCATAGCCGCGACGGGCGAGGCGATCGGCATAGATCGCGCCGATGCCGGTCGAGGCGCCGGTGATGAGGGCAGTTCCGTGGGACATTGCTAATCTCCTTGTTTGAAGCGGGATCAGTGGGACAGCCGCACCTTGGCGGTGACGGACAGGCCGGGGCGCAGCGCCTGATCGATGGCCTGGCCGGGGTCGAAGCGGATGCGCACGGGCACGCGCTGGACGATCTTGGTGAAATTGCCGGTGCCGGGCTCGAACGGCAGCAGCGAGAAGCTGGAGCCCGTGCCCGGCGCGAAGCTCTCGACATGGCCGGTCAGCGGATGGTCGAGCGCGTCGATGCGGATCGTTGCGCGTTGGCCGACCCGCATGTCGCGGGTCTGCGTCTCCTTGAAATTCGCGGTGACGTAGAGCGCGTGCATCGGCACCAGCGTGAGCAGCCGTGAGCCGGGCTGGACATAGTCTCCCACCCGCACCTGCCGGTTGCCCACCACGCCGTCCACCGCCGCGCGGATCAGCGCATGCCCCTGGTCCTGCCGGGCGAGATCGAGCGCTGCGACCGCGCGCAGCCGCGCTGCCTCCGCCTGTTCGAGCGTGGCCAGCAAGCCGGGCCGACGCGCCGCCGTGACCGCCGCCTGCTGCTGCGCCACGGCGAGCAGGGCCTGCGCCTTCGCCGCCTCCTGGGCGCCACCAATGGCTCTGGTGCGGTAGGTCTCGGCATCGCGAGCGGCCACCGCGCCGGTTGCGACCAGTGCATCGTAGCGGCGACCATCGGCTTCGGCGCGCGCCGCCTCGGCCGCGGTCGAGCGGATCGTGGTGCGCGCAGCGGTCACCTGCGCCGCGGCGAGCCGCTCTTCCGCATCCAGGCTCGAGAGCGCCGCACGCGCCGCGGCGATGTTGGCATCGGCATCGGCCAGATCGGCGCGAGCGCTCGCCGCCTTGGCGTCGAACTCCTCCGGGTCGATCCGCACCAGCGGATCGCCGGCATGCACAAGCTGATTGTCGCGCACATACACCGCGCCGACCAAGCCGCGGACCTTGGGTGCAACGGTGGTCGAATCGGCCGCCACGTAGGCATCGTCGGTCGCTTCGACGGAGGGGGTGGCCGTGATCCACAGCGCGCCGCCGCCCGCAACAACCAGTGCGAGCGCCGATACGAAGAGCACGCGCCTGCCGGGCAGGCGCCGACTCCGACGGTTGGCAGATGCCGACGATGCTTCCGCCGGTCCGCTTGCCATGTCCGGGCGCCGCAGCTCCACCACCTGTTCCCCGATCGGCTCTGCGCTCATCTCGCGCCTCCTTGCAGAAATGCCTTGCCCATATGACGATCATCATATTATATGACGTCCATCATATGTCGAGTCCCAATTTTGCCGGATCGAAAGGAATCGCGTTGGCCGGATGGTTGCAGGCACTGGGGCAGGACTGGTCGGCAGACCCGTCGGCCATGCCGACCGCGCGCAAGTTCCTGATCTTCGGCGTGATGGCGTTCGGCCAGTTCATGGCGCTGTTCGACATCCAGATCGTCTCCGCGTCCCTCAGCGACGTCCAGGCGGGACTCGCCGCCGGGCCGGACGAAGTCAGCTGGGTGCAGACGGCCTATCTGATGGCCGAGCTCGTGATGATTCCGCTCTCCGGCTATCTCGCCGGCGCGATGTCGACGCGGTGGCTGTTCGTCCTGTCGGCCGGCATGTTCACCTTCTCCAGCCTGATGTGCGGGCTGTCGTGGAACATGGAATCGATGATCGCCTTCCGCGCGCTGCAGGGCTTTACCGGCGGCGCGATGGTGCCGCTGGTCTTCGCTGTCGGCTTCACGATCTTTTCCGGCAAGCAGCGCGCGCTGATCCCCGCCATCCTCGGCACGGTGAGCGTGCTGGCGCCCACGCTGGGGCCGAGCGCGGGCGGCGCGATCACCCAGGCGCTCGACTGGCGCTGGCTGTTCTTCATCAACATCCTGCCCGGGGTGATCGTGACGCTGCTCGCCTCGCAGATCCTGCGGGTCGACCGGGCGACGCCGTCGATGTTCGCCCGAATCGACTGGAGCCATTTCGTCGCGATGGCGGTGTTCCTGGCCGGCCTCGAATATGTGCTGGAGGAAGGGCCGCGAAAGGACTGGTTCGGCGATCCGGGGATCGCCGTGGCGGCGTGGTGCTCGGCGGTGGCGTTCGTGCTGTTCCTCGAGCGGTCCTTCCGCTCGACCAACCCGCTGGTGCGGCTGCAGCCCTTCCGCCGCCCGACCTTCGCCTTTGCCTGCACCTTCAACTTCGTGATCGGCATCGGCATGTATTCGGCGATCTATCTGGTGCCGGTCTATCTCGCCCGCATCCGAGGCTATGACTCGCTCCAGATCGGCACCACGGTATTCGTCGTCGGCATCACCCAGCTGCTCAGCGTGGTTATCAGCGCCTATCTGAGCCAGCGGGTCGACATGCGCTGGATGATCACCGTCGGCCTGTCGCTCTTCGCCTGGAGCCTGTGGCTCACCTCCAGCATGACGAGCAGCTGGGGCTTCTGGGAGTTCTTCGTGCCGCAGGCGGTGCGGGGGCTGGCGCTGATGCTGTGCATCGTACCCAGCGTGACCATGGCGCTGGCCGGTTTCCCGCCGGCCGAGCTGCGCTACGCCTCCGGCCTGTTCAACCTGATGCGCAACCTGGGCGGGGCGATCGGCATCGCCGTCGTCAACACGCTGCTGCGCGACCATGCCCGCATCGCCTCGACGCGGCTTGGCGAGTCGCTCGGCACGCACCCAGGCGCCGCGACCGACGCAGTGGCGACCATCGCGCGCCGCCTCGGCCAGATCGCCCCCGATCCGCGCGAAGCCGCGGCGATGGCGCAGGGCCTGTTCGCCCAGCTGGTGGGCCGAGAGGCACTGACGATCGCCTTCGACGACGTGTTTCGCCTGCTTGCCTGGATGTTCATCGCCGCGCTGGTGATGGTGCCCTTCTGCCGCCCGCCCGCCAATGCCGCCCCGCCGCCGCCGGATGCGGCGCACTGAGGAGTCCGCGCCATGCGCCTTGCCCCTGCCCTGCTCGCCGTCTCCACGCTATCCGGCTGCGCCGCCGGACGGGACTATACCCGCCCCGAGATCGCGCTGTCCGCCACCTATCACGCGCCCGTGCCCATCGCCGCGTCCGACGCGCAGTGGTGGCGCCGCTTCGGCGATCCCGTCCTCGATACGCTGGTGGAAGCGGCACTGGCGCAGAATCTCGACATCGCCGCCGCCGCCGCGCGCGTGGAGCAGGCCCGCGCAGCCGCGGGCGCAAGCGGTGCCGCCCTGCTGCCCCAGCTGGACCTCGCCGCCTCAGGCGAGCGGACCCGCCAATCGCTGCGCACCCCCGTCGGCACGGTGGCGGACCGGCTGGATCTGCCGCGCGACTATTCGCTCTACACGGTCGGGCCGCAGGCATCCTGGGAACTGGACCTGTTCGGCGGGCTACGGCGCGGGCGCGAAGCAGCACGCGCCGACTATGCCGCGAGTGCTGCGGACGCGGCCGCGGTGCGGCTGAGCGTGGCCGCGGAAGCCGCCGACGCCTATCTGCAGCTCCGCGGCCTGCAGGCCCGATACGAGGTGGTCACGCAACAGCTGGAAACGGAACGCCAACTGGCCGCGCTGGTCCGCCTGCAGGCCGAGCAGGGCCTGGTCGCAGAGCGCGAACTGCACCGCGTGCTGGGCGAAAGCGCCGGGATCGAGGCCAGCCTCGCCCCGCTGCGCGCCGCGATCGCCGGGCAGATCCATCGCCTCGACGTGCTGACCGGGCTGCAGGCAGGATCGGACCCGCTCCATCTGGCCACCGCCAGGGCGACGCCCGACGCGCCTGATCCCGGCGGCAGTGCCGTGCCGGGCGAACTGATGCGTCGTCGCCCGGATCTCGTAGCCGCGGAACGCCGGCTCGCCGCGAGTAGTGCGCGGACCGGGGCCGCCCTCGCCGACTATTACCCCCATCTGGCGCTGAACGGGCTGCTCGGCTTCGCCAGCATCGGCACGGGCGGCCTCTTTACCAGCGCCGGCCTGCAGGCGAGCGGCGGGGCAGGACTTCGCTGGCGTCTGTTCGACTTCGGTCGGGTGGATGCCGAAGTAGCGCAGGCTCGCGGTCGCGAGGCGGAGGCGCTGGCCCAGTTCCGCGGGTCGGTGCTACGGGCCACGGAAGACGTGGAAACCGCGATCACCCGCCTTGCCGAAGCGCGGGCGGAGATTACCTTGCGCGAACAGCAGGTCGCGTCGCTCACCCGCGCGCGCGACCAGGCACGGCAGGGCTATGCGGGCGGCGCGCTGGCGCTGGTCGACGTGCTAGATGCAGACCGTGCGCTGCTGGAGGCCCAGGATCGCCTCGCCGGTGCTCGCGCCGATGCCGCCCGCGCATCCGTCGCGGCGGTTCGTGCATTGGGCGGAGGATGGGAAACGAGGAGTTGATGAGCGAAGCGATGACCCCCAAGGAGCGCACGCGCGCCCGCATCCTCGACGAGGCGGCGAAGGCGATGCGCGAAAAAGGCGCCGACGGCATCGGCGTCGCCGCGCTGATGAAGCGGGCAGGCCTGACGCATGGCGGGTTCTACGCTCATTTCGAGAATCGCGACGATCTGGTGGCGCATGCCGTCGACCGGATGTTCCAAGACAGCGCGTTCGTGCTGCAGCGTCATCTCGGCGGGAATGCGGCGGCCAAGGGCCTGTCCGAACTCATCGACTATTATCTGTCCGAAGACACGCGGAGGCGCACCGACGGCGGCTGCCCGCTGCCCAGCCTGGGTGGCGAAGCATGCCGGATGCCCGCCGCAGCGCGCGCGCGCTTTGCCGACGGCATCACCGCGTTCCGTGCAGCCTTGGCCAAGGCGCTCACCGCGTTCGGTGCACCGGACCCGGAGGCGTTGGCAGCCTCGGTCCTGGCCGAGATGGTCGGCGCGATGACGCTGGCTCGTGCCCTTGATGACGATGCCGCAAAGGATGCGTTGCATGCATCGAGGGCGCAATTGAAGCGCCGGATTGGCCTGCCCACTCCCTCCTGACGAGATGCGACAGATCGTTGGGAAAGCGGTTGCAGCCCGGGGCGCCGCTCTCCGGCGGAGGGACACCGGGCAACCTGAAGGGGCTGGTATCGGACGCTAATGGTCCGGTGTCGCCTCTCCACCCTGCTCGTCAAGGCGGGATCACCCGCAAGCGCGGTGGGTGCAGGCCGAGGGTGCCGATGCGTGCCGCTCTCGCTCCACGCGTTGTTACAAAGGGGCGGGTTAGCTGCTATGGCACCGTTCGATGCACCGGCTGTCCGCCCTGTTCCTCTGTCTCCTGCTTGCGCTGTCGCTCGGGCTGGGATCGGTCGCGCACGCGACCGAGGGCGTCGCGTGCGTCGATGGCACCGAGGCCAGCGCGCTCGAACACAGCGATGGGGACGCTGACCAGGTGCAGGGAGACGGTGACAAGGCCTACCCGCATCATCATGGCGGCTGTCATGGGCACCATATCGGCATTCCATTCATGGCCGATGCCGGCGCACCTTTAGGCAGGCTGCACATGGCGCCCCTGGCATGGAGCCATGACCCGATGGCGCCTGTGCCGTCCGACCCGGCACTACGGCCTCCACAAGCCTGACGAACGCCTAGCGCCGCCGGGACCCCTCCCCGTGCGGGTTCTTGCCGTTCGTCAGGAGTATGTTTCCCATGCACCGTTTCATCGCGGCCCTTCTTGCCGTGGCGTCGTGCGCGTCGATCGCGCAGGCGCAGTCGTCCGTCCCGACATCAACCAATCCACCACTCACGCTCGAGCAGGCGTTGACCCTTGCCGGTGCGACCGCCCCCAGCATCGAAGCGGCGACAGCGGGCATTCGCGCGGCCGAGGCAAGTCGTACTGTCGCGGGCTATCGCCCCAACCCCTCTATCGTTGCCGAAATCGAGAACATCGCCGGGAATGGGCAGTATCGCGGCATCCGCAGCGCCGAGACGACGGCAGGCCTTGCCTTTCCAATCGAGCTGGGTGGCAAGCGTTCGGCGCGCATCGCCGTCGCCAATGCCGTGACCGACCGGGCGCGGATCGACACGGCGCTGGCCGAGGCCGATCTGCGGCTTGCCATCACCCGACTCTACATCGAGGCGGCAGCGGCCGAGCGCCGATTCGTGACGGCGCGAGAGCAGGCCGCAACAGCCGGCGAAGCGGTACGCGCGGCCGGCATAAGGGTGCAGGCGGGACGTGCCTCGCCGCTGGAGCAGCAGCGCGCGGACGTGCTGCGCATCAACGCGGAAGCAGCCGTTGCGCGGGCCCAGCGCCTCGCCGAGGTTTCGCGCGCCAATCTCGCGCGGCGCATCGGGCGGCCCATAACCGGATCGCTCGACCTTGCCTGGTACGATCGCGTGGAGGGCTATGGTCCGGCCCGGCCGATTGAGCCGGCCGGCACGCTCGCGCTGGCAGCGGCGCGCGCGGACGTGACCACGGCCGAGGCACAGGTGCGGCTCGCCCGCTCCCAGCGGGTTCCCGACGTGACGCTCAGCGCCAGCGCGCGTCGGCTTGAGGCCACCAACGACGTGGCTGCGGTGTTCGGTGTTTCAGTGCCCTTTCCGCTGTTCAACAACGGCAAGGCTGCCATCTCGCAGGCGCGCGCCCGGAGCGATCAGGCCCAGGCCCTGCGCCGAGCCGCCGAGCTGGACAGCGCACAGGCGATTGCCAGCGCCCAGGCTGAGGTAGCGAACGCCGCCACGACCGCGCGCAACGCGAGCGGCCCGGCACTGGCCTCCGCGACGGAGGCCGCTCGCATCGCCCGGATCGGCTACCGCGAGGGCAAGTTCGGCCAACTCGACCTGCTCGATGCCGAGCGCACCCTTTCCGAGACGCGCACCGCCGCGATCGACGCGCTCGCCACCTATCACGACGCCAAGGCACGCCTGGACCGGCTCGTCGCCGCGGCGCCCTCGTCCGAGGACAATGATCAATGAAGAAGACCATCATGCGCGCGCTTGCGCCCGTGACCCTGGCCGCCCTCCTAGCCGGCTGCGGCCGAGGAGCCGGCAGCGAGAAGGCCGGAGCGGAGAAGACCGAAGCGGCCGAAGGCGGCGAAACCAGGCAAGGCCCGAAGGATATCGTCACGGTTTCCGAGCAGCAGATCGCCGATGCCGGCATCGAGGTGACGCGCCCGACGATGGGCGGGGTTGCCGGTGCGATCGAGTTGTCGGCGACGATCGAGGGCGATCCGCAGGGCGTGCAGGTGGTGTCGGCTGCCGTGGGTGGCCGGCTCGTTTCCCTGACCCGCAATCTCGGTCAATCGATCGGGCGTGGCGACCCGCTTGCCATCATCGAGAGCCGGGAAGCGGCTTCCCTCAAGGCGGAAGTGGAGGCCGCCCGCGCGCGCGCCGCGCTCGCGCAATCCAACCTGCGCCGCGAACAGCGCCTGTTCGCCGAGCGTGTGTCGCCCGAACAGGATCTGGTCGCCGCCCGAACCGCCGCCGCGGAAGCCGGCATCGCTCTGCGCCTGGCGCAGCAGCAATTGTCGGCGACCGGAAGCGGCGGCGGATCGCTCAACCGCATCGCGGTACGCTCCCCGATCGCCGGGCAGGTCGTCGCGCGTTCGGCAACGCTCGGGCAGACGGTCGCGGCCGATGCCGAGCTGTTCCGCGTCGCGAATTTGTCGAAGGTGACGGTAACGACGTCGCTTGTTCCGTCCGATGCAGGTCGGGTCAGGCCCGGCGCTCGCGTGGAGGTCACGGCTGCCGGTCGCCGTCAGGAGGGTCGCGTCACCTTCGTCTCGCCGGTTCTGGACGAAACCACCCGGTTGGTGCCGGTGATCGTCAGCCTCGACAATGCCGGTGCCCCATGGCGCATCGGCGAGACGGTCAACCTATCGATCCTTGTTCCGGCGAGCGGCGACCGAACCGTCGCAGTGCCATCGGCCGCGGTCCAGATGATCGAGGACAAGCCTTTCGTCTTCGTGCGTACCGCGACCGGTTTCCGCGCCACTCCGGTGACGCTTGGCCGCACCAACGGCGGTCAGGTCGTCGTCACGTCCGGCCTTGGCGGGCCCGAACGGATCGCCTCCACCAACAGCTTCACGCTCAAGGCCGAACTCGGCAAGGGTGAGGGTGGGGATGAGGACTGAGCCATGATCGGTCGCATCGTCACCCTGTCCGTCGAGAAACGCTGGCTGGTCCTGCTTCTCACGCTCGCCGCGGCGCTGGTCGGGGCCGGCGCGCTGCGCCAGCTCCCGATCGACGCCGTTCCCGACATCACCAACAACCAGGTGCAGATCAACATCGTCGCGCCCGCCCTCCCCCCCGATCAGGTCGAGAAGCAGGTCGCGTTCACCGTCGAAACTGCGCTCGCCGGTATCCCCGGCCTTGAATACACGCGCTCGCTCAGCCGCAACGGCTTCGCCCAAGTCACCGCCGTCTTCACCGAGAAGACCGATATCTACTTTGCCAGGGCGCAGGTCGCAGAGCGGCTGCGGACCGCGGAGGAAGACCTGCCGGAAGGCGTGAACCCGGAAATGGGGCCGATCGCGACCGGGCTCGGCGATATCTTCATGTGGACCGTCGAATACCGCGAGCTGGACCAGGTAAACCACCGCAACGGCGAACCGGGCCTGCAACGTGACGGCAGTTACATCACGCCCGAAGGCGATCACCTCGTCGGCGCGGCCGACAAGGCAACCTATCTGCGCACGGTCCAGGACTGGATCGTCACGCCCCAGCTCAAGAGTACCGAAGGGCTGGCGGGGGTCGATTCCCTTGGCGGCTACACCAAGGAGTATCTCGTCGTCCCCGACCTGCAGCGCATGGCGGCGATGCGCCTCACGCTTCAGGACCTCGCCACGGCATTGGAGCGCAACAACACCAGCGCAGGGGCGGGCGTCGTCAACCGTAACGGCGAGGGGCTGGCGGTGCGCGCCGATGGCCGCGTCCGCAATGCCGACGAGCTGGCACGGACGGTCGTCGCAACCCGCGAGGGCGTGCCGATCCTGCTCAACCAGATCGCGACCGTGCGCACGGGTCAGGCGCTGCGCATGGGATCGGCATCGGAGAACGGGCATGAGGTGGTGGTCGGCACCGCCGTCATGCGGATCGGCGAGAACAGTCGCACCGTTTCCACCGGGGTTGCAGAGCGCCTCACACAAATCGGCCGCTCGTTGCCGGTGGATGTCATCGTCAAGCCGGTGCTCAACCGCACCGAACTGGTGAACGCCACCATCTCGACGGTCGCCCGCAATCTCGCCGAGGGCGCGGTGCTGGTCATCGTCGTCCTGTTCGCGTTGCTCGGGAACTTCCGCGCCGCGCTGATCGCCGCTTTCGTGATCCCGATCACCATGCTCCTCACCAGCATCGGCATGCTGAAGGCCGGCGTCTCGGCCAACCTCATGAGCCTTGGCGCGCTCGACTTCGGCCTGATCGTCGACGGCGCGGTCATCATCGTGGAGAATGCCCTGCGTCGTCTCGCCCAGGCACAGCATGGCCGTGAGGACGCGCTGACCTTGCAACAGCGGCTCGGTCTGGTTGCTGCGTCCGCGCGCGAGATGATCCGCCCCTCGGTCTATGGGTAGGCGATTATCATCCTCGTCTATGCGCCACTGCTCACCTTCACCGGCACCGAGGGCAAGATGTTCGAGCCGATGGCGCTCACCGTCATCATCGCCCTCGTGTTCGCCTTCATCCTGTCGCTGACCTTCGTGCCGGCGGCGATCGCCATCGCGCTCAGCAAGCGGGTCGAGGAGAAGGAGAGCTGGGCGGTGACGTTCCTGCGGCAACGCTACGGACCGGGCCTGGACAAGGCGATGCGTCGCCCCAGCCTCACCATTGGCGTCGCGATCGGCGCGCTGGCCCTTGCCGCGGCCGCCTTCAGCACCTTGGGCCAGGAGTTCTTGCCCCAGCTCGACGAGGGCAACGTGCTTGTCCAGGCGGTGCGCATCCCGGGCACATCGGTCGATCAGAGCCAAGCGATGCAGTTCCAGGTGGAAAAGGCACTCGCCAAGGCGCCCGAGGTCCGCTTCGCCTTCTCGCGCACCGGTACGTCGGAGATCGCGTCCGACCCGATGCCAGCGAATGCCACGGACACGTTCGTCATCCTGAAGCCGAAAAGGGAATGGCCCGATCCTGGCCTGAGCAAGGAGGAACTGGTGGAGCGGCTGGAGAAGCGTCTCTCCTCGCTGCCCGGCAACACCTATGAAATCACCCAGCCCATCCAGATGCGATTCAACGAGCTGATCGCGGGCGTGCGGGGCGACATCGCCATCAAGGTGTTCGGCGACGACTTCGGCGAGATGAACGCAACCGCCGAGCGCATCGCGGCCATTCTCCGCAAGACCCGGGGCGCGGCCGATGTGAGGGTCGAGCAGACCGCGGGCTTGCCGATGCTCGACATCCGCCCGAACCGCACCGCCATGGCCCGGGTTGGGGTGACGGCCGGCGACGTGCAGGACACGGTCGCCGCGGCGATCGGGGGCCGGCAGGCGGGCGTCATCTTCGAGGGCGACCGACGCTTTCCCGTCGTGATCCGGATGGCCGAGAGCGCGCGATCGAACCCGACGGCAGTCGGTCAGGTGCCGGTGCCGCTCGCGGGCGGTGGCTTCGTGCCGCTATCGACCGTGGCGGACATCGCGGTGGTGGACGGGCCGAACCAGATCAGCCGCGAGAACGGCAAGCGGCGTGTCGTGGTACAGGCGAACGTCCGCGACCGCGACGTGGCGGGCGTGGTTGCCGATGCCCGCGAAGCGATCGACGACCAGGTGAAGCTGCCGGCAGGCACCTATCTGGAATGGGGTGGCCAGTTCGAGAACCTGGCGTCGGCGCGTGATCGTCTCGCGCTCGTGGTGCCGATCTGTTTCGTCGTCATCCTGCTGCTGCTCTATGGGGCGCTCGGTTCGGTGCGGGACGCGGCTATCGTCTTTACCGGCGTTCCGCTGGCGCTGGTCGGCGGGGTTCTGGCGCTGGTCCTGCGCGGGATGCCCTTCTCCATTTCCGCGGCAGTCGGCTTCATCGCCTTGTCCGGTATCGCCGTCCTCAACGGCCTCGTCATGGTGTCGTCCATCCATGACCTGATGCGTGCCGGCATGGATCGCGCGCTGGCGGCTCATCAGGGGGCATTGGCACGGCTCAGGCCAGTCGCGATGACCGCGCTGGTCGCCTCGCTCGGCTTCGTGCCGATGGCGCTGGGGCATGGCGCGGGAGCGGAGGTGCAGAAGCCGCTCGCGACCGTCGTCATCGGCGGGCTGATCTCCGCGACGTTGCTCACCCTGTTCGTCCTGCCGACGCTCTACGCCCGCTTCGGCCGGCGCGAGCTGCCGGCTCGATGACGGCGAGCGGCAGTCGCACCTGAAATGGATCGACTGTTGGGGTTCTGACGGTCGGCCGGCCGGCCGACCGCCATTCGCAGACAAAAGCTACTGGCCCGACGATACACTGTCATCGCTGTGACCAGCGTGGAATGGCATATCCCGGTCGGTTGCTGCCTAGGCCAAGAGCATCATCGCTGGCGGAGGCCCATTTTCTCTGCCGCAAAGGTCGCGAGGATTAGGACCCCGGCATTGAGGGATTGCAGCACCACAACAACGCCGGGTTCACGCACCACGCCGGTAATCAGTAGCAGCATCCCGAAGATCAGGATCGCGTGGACCATCACGCCGATGCCAACAACGGCCGCCAGTTCCCGCTTGGCCAGCGCCCCCGTCCCGATCAGCGTCCATCCGGCCAGCGGCAGAAAGATGAGGATCGCGGTTAGCAGGCCAGGATTGTACTGCCCCCCTGAAACCAGCGCCCGCCCGACATGCGCCGCCAGGTTGACCACAATCACGCTGTAGATCGCGAGCCCCATGAAGCGGTATCGCCGGCTCATCCAGGCGCCCAGCGGAGCGGCAAGCCAGAACATGGGAATGTTGACGGCGGTGAACACCTCACCAGGCACGGGGCATTGTGGATAGAGCGCGGCATAGCCGAACATGCCGCAGAACGCCTTCGGGAAGGCGTAGGCCTGGCCGTGGAAGTCGAACCCATATTCTTCGACGTTGTGGATCAGATAGGCTGCCACACCGGCCCATGAAAGCCAGCTGAGGTCACGCCAGCGCGGGATCCGCAAATCGGCGCGCAAGCTATCCATGCTCAGCAGGACAAGCAGGACCGCGGCGGCGACCAAGCCTATCCATGGGAACCATGTGTCGAGCACCAATATGCGCTCTGCCGCCATAGAGGAACCTGACAGCGGCATACCAAGCCTCAAAGGCTAGATATGCCTCGGACAACGTGCAAGAACAGGGGCGATATCTATGCCCATGTCGGGTCCAATTTGGCTTAACCGCGCGCGCTCGGCAATAGGTGGCATCTTTTGCGGTATCGTCGGACGGGATGCGCAGTACTCCATCCAGCTTGTCGGGATGGCTTGGGTCTTGGGCAGTCCATTCCGCGCTTCTAGGCGGGCGATAGCGCCGGCAAAGCTTCCGCCGCTCGCGCGATGTTCGCTCTCAACGCCGTCAGTTGGCGTAGATTCTCTTGGGCCTCGATCCCTTCGATCAAGGGGTTATGATCACCGGGCCGCTCTCCTTGGCCATCGAGCACCGCGAACCAGCTCGCGTCACGGAACAGCTCATCGCTGGACAAGACGATCCGGCCTGAGCTCCGGAAATGGGCAAGGCGTTCGGTGAGCGTGTCGGGGATCGCCATCGACTGCCGCTCGCGCCACATCGGCTCCTCCCGCCCCGCCGTCGCATGATAATGGAGGATCAGGAAGTCGCGTATATCAAGCATCTCCTGCCCGAACACGCGGTTGAATTGCCGTGCCAGCAGGGGCGAACAGTCGGCTGCCGGAAAGAGCGACAGCAGCTTGGCGAGGCCGCTCTGGATCAAATGGATGCTGGTTGATTCGAGCGGCTCGAGAAATCCGCTCGACAGGCCGATCGCCACCACATTGGCACGCCATGCCTCGCGCCGCATGCCTGGCGTGAAGCGGATCAGGCGCGGATCGGCAAGCGGCGGTCCCTCCATCGCAGCCAGCAGCGAGGCGCGCGCCGCTGCCTCGTCCTGGAAGCGGCTGGCGAAGACATAGCCATTGCCGACCCGGTGCTGGAGCGGAATGCGCCAGCGCCACCCTGCCTCGGCCGCCGTCGCGCGGGTGAACGGGGTGAGATGCGTTTCCGCGGCGCTCGGCGCCGCCCATGCGCGGTCGCAGGGCAGCCAGTGCGACCAGATGTCATAGCCGACGCCCAGCGTCTCCCCGATCAGCAAGCCGCGCAGCCCCGAACAGTCGAGGAAGAGATCGCCCTCGACGACGCGCCCGTCGTCCAGCGTCAGCGACCGGACGAAACCGCCTTCGCCGTCCTGCTGGACTGAACCGACCATGCCCTCCACCCGGGTCACGCCTGCCCGCTCTGCCAGCCCGCGCAGGTAGCGTGCGTACAGGCCTGCGTCGAAGTGATAGGCATAACCCAAGGTTGACAGGAGCGAGCGGCGATCGGGCACCGGCCGGGCGAAGCGGCCCGAGCGCGCTGCCTGCGCCGTCAGCGAATAAACCTCGGTCGGCGCTGTATCGCCGTCCATACGTCCACGGATGAGGCGGTGGAGAAACATCGTGCCGTCGCCCGGCGGCCCAAATGTGCCGAAGGGGTGGAAATATCGGCTCCCCTCGCCGTTCCAGCCGACGAACTCGATGCCGAGCTTCACCGTCGCCTTGGTCTCAGCCATGAACTGGCGCTCGTCCAGGCCGATGATCTGGTTGAACCAGTGGATGGTGGGGATGGTCGCCTCGCCCACCCCGATCGTTCCGATCGCGTCGGATTCGACCAGCGTGATGGCGACGCGTTGCCCCGCCAGCGCGCGCGACAGGGCGGCCGCGCTCATCCAGCCCGCCGTTCCGCCACCCAGTATCACGATCCGGCGAATGCGATTGTCGGTCATAGCGCTCCGTCTAGCCACTCTCACGCGTGCCC
Source organism: Sphingomonas sp. NFR04 (assembly GCF_900114095.1). GTDB lineage: Bacteria > Pseudomonadota > Alphaproteobacteria > Sphingomonadales > Sphingomonadaceae > Sphingomonas. The sequence continues at coordinate 202,449 of NZ_FORV01000009.1, forward strand.
GCGAGCGTCATCCGCCTGTGCAGGCGATTGCCGGGCCTGCCGGCCGGCGCAGTGCCAGATAAACGGTGCTCCACAGCTGCGCAGCGTTGGACTCGTCGACATCCGCCCCCGCAGCACCGAAGGGCACGACCTGGTAGCGGCCATCAGCATAGCGCCATGACCAGAGCTCGGAACTCTGCACGCTGCGCGTCTTCTCGATCCCGTCCCAAAGGCAGGATTGCGCGCGGGCGATCCGGTGGCGGACATTGGCGGGCAGGTCCTTGCGATCGAGCTGTCGCGCCAGCCCGGCGGCGACGAGCGCCTGCTGCCAGCTCCAGATCACCGTGCCGTGATAGGCATTAGGCGAGAATTTCCGCTGTATCCCCGCCCCGGCAAAGGCCGGGTTGGCGACCAGCATGCCCGCACCGGTGCGCAGCCCGGCCGGAAAGGCGTCGATGAGGCTCGCCGTCATGACCTCCAGTGCCTCTGCGGAAGGCTTTTCGAACAGCAGCGCGAAGCCGGGATCGCTGTTCTGCACCGGTATCGGATTGCCTTGCGCATCCAGCGCAATGGCCGGGAAGCGTATGGGCTGGGCGCCGATCGCGGCCAGCGCGGGCGCGTCCGGCACCCCGACAGTGCGCGCATAGTCGCTGACCGCGCGCCGTGCGTCTGCCGCCGGCAGAGTCACGTCGAACAAGGGCGGCGCCTTGGCACGCCAGACATCGGCTACCGCCCGGGCTTGCGTGAAGGCAGCCGGATCGCCGTCAGCCAGATAGGGACGGAGCAATCCGCTCGCGTGCAACGCCGCGGCGGAATCGAGCGCCGCAGGAATGAGTACGGCGTTGACGTCATAGGGCAGGCGGCCGCCTGCCAGCCCGTCATTGCTGTCGCGCCACTCGCCCGCATCCATGCCGGGCTTGAGTGCGACCAGATGCGCGGCCACCGGATCACGCGCGAAGGGCGCTGCCGTTTGCAAGACGAAGCGCAGGTTGCGGACAAGCCGCGCCCCCATGGTTTCGCCGCCGATTCGCTGCGCCAGAAAGGCCTGTGCTCGCGCCCTCCCGCGTGGATCGTCGAGCAGCCACGCCCGCGCGACCGGCGCCAGCATATAGTGGCTGTCGACCATGTTGTAGTTGTAGACCGGCGCGTCGGACAGGGTGCCGTCGGTCCGTTGGTGGTCGAGGATGGCGAATTCGCCGATATCCTCCTCATGCGCGACCTCGCCTTGCGGAGACAGGCGGGTGAGCACCGATTCCAGCCCGGTCTCCACCGCCGCGGGCTGCAGCGCGGGCATCAGCAAACGGACCGACATCAGCGTATCGCGCCCGAAATAGGTGTCGAACCGCCACGATCCGGCCAGATACTTCTCGGCATAGCTGAGGAAGGTGAGCGCGTTGCGCGCGCCCGGATCGGCTTGCGCGGTAGCGGTGAGGAGTTCCGCACCGCCGCGCGGCGAGAGCGGCGTCTCGCCCGTTACCGCCGTTACGGCCATGCGGATCCGGCCGTCCCGGCCGGCGAGAATGGCACCGCCCGCGATGCGGCCGCCGACGACCGTCACCGCCAAGTCATAGCCCGCCGCGCCGTCGAGCCGATCGCGCGACCAGCGGATCCCGTCGCCCGTCACCCGTGGCGCGGTCAGCACCGCGGCAGGCGCCTTCCCCAGCGCCTGGTAGTCGCGGAGGACGCGAATGCTCGACAAAACCGCCTGGTGGGGCACCAGGCGATCCGCGTTGATCGTCGCGACGAACCGGACGCCGTGGAGCGGCCGTCCCTTGGCGTCGCGCAGCGTGATCGGTTGGGGGACGCCCTCCAGACGCCATTCGGCGTCCCTGGCGAGCGGCTCGAACCATAGCGCCGTGCCGCTGTTGCCCGCGGGAAAGGCGACGAGCAGCCGCGGCTGCCGGCCCGATCGCAGCACGACATGCGCCGCGACCGGACCCGCACGCGTGAAGCTGTTGAGGTTCAGTCCCTCGCGCACCGCATATTGCTCGACCGGTGCGGCGCCGGGGGCGGCACCGGTCAACAACAACCCCGCCGCCAGCCCCAGCGACCGCCGCAGCGCCACCTTCACCCTCACAGCTTGAGCGTCGCGCTGATCAGCGCGTTACGCCCGACGATGGCACGGCCGTAGAAATAGCCGTCGACGATCGACTGAGTCTGGCCTTGGCGCGGGTTGCCCTCGGTAAAGCCCTTCACGTCGGTCAGGTTGTCGACGCTGACCGACAGGTTCAGGCGCGGCGTGACATCCAGGCTCGCGCCGATCGAGAACACTCCGTAGGCGGGCAGCGCGATGCCGTTGCCGCTGTCGGCGAAGATCTTGCCGACATATTTGTAGCGACCATAGATCTCGCCCAACCCGCCCGGCAAGATGAAGGACGGGGTGACGGTAAGCAGCTTCTTGGGCGTGCGCTCGGGCGTGTTGCCGTCATATTGCGGCTGCGCGACCCCGTCGAAGCGCAGATTGCCGAGCTTTGGCTCCTGGTACACGCCCTGCACGCTCAGGCTGAAGAACCGTACCGGCCGCAAGGTGGCATCGAGCTGCACGCCATTGGTGGTGTTGTCTGCCAGCGCGTTGCTCGCCTGCGCCGCGTTCGCCGGGTTGACGAACTGATAGGACTGGTCGCGAAATTCGGTGCGGAAGCCAATGATCGAGGCGTTGAAGGCGGACGCCTTGAACCGAACGCCGCCTTCATACAGCGTCAGCTCTGTCGGCTTATGGGTCCCGCCGGTGTCGCCGCCATTGGTCTGGAACCCGCGCGCACCGCGGACATAAAGCGCGACATGGTCGGTCAGTTCGTAGTTGACGCCGCCCGTAAAGGCCCAGTCGGAATAATTGGCACTCTGGCGCGCATAGGTGCCGTCGAACGTACTGCCGACATTGTCATACAGACCCACCGTGCCTGCCGGCACCGGCGCGTTGTCTCTCGCCGTGTTGCCGATATCGACCCGCACATGCTGGTGCTCGTACCGCGCACCGAAGTCGATATGCAGCCGATCCCCGATGGTCAGCTCGTCGTTGAAATAGGCGGAGAGCGATGTGACCTCGTCGTTGAACAGCCCTTGGCCCCAATTGCCGTAATTGACCATGCCGTTGTTGGTCAGCGACCCCAGCACGCCCCCTGCCGCGTTCAGCGCGACCATGTCGTACACGTTGGAGTCGTTGCGCACGTCGTTGAGAACGGTCGCCACCGCAGACTGATCGTTCCGCCGGCGAACATTATAGACCATGCCGCCCACGGTGAGCGAATTGTCCAGGTTGCTGCCGCTCGCATCCCATTTCACCCCGAAGTCGCTACCGAAATCCTTGGTCGCGAGCGTCTGGTGGTTGAGAACGGTCTGCTGGAGCAGGCCATTGCCGTTCAGGCTGTTCAGCGCAGCGGTGTTCGACGCGGCGATCACCTGGCCCGTGCGGATGTTGCGCAGTCCATATTGGGCAACCCCGGGGAAGCGCTGCGCCGCGACCTGGAAGTAGGTCTGCGACGATCCCTGGAGCGGGGTCAGCCCGGCGAGCGGCGAGATGGCGGGCGTCAGGTAGCTGAGCGCGGGTGTCAGCCCCGCGGTGCCCGACCCGCTGCCGGGAAAGATGCCGTTGAAGTCATAGGAGCCGTCCAGATAGCGCGCCCGGGCGAACAGGCGCACGCTCGGCGTGACCGGCATTTCCAGGTCGACGCGATAGGTGGTCGACTTGACATGGACGCCGTCTGCGGAGCTGAAACGGCGCAGGCTCGTGCCGGTTGCAGGCGCGTCAGGGACCATGAACTCGGTGAAGCCTCGCCCACCGACATCGTCGCGCTTGAGGTTTAGTCCGGGCACGCTGCTGATCGTGCCATCGGCGGCCACCCGGAACGGCATGTCGGCGTAATAAGGAAAATGCTTGTCGCCATTCTTGATGGTGAAGCGGAGCAGGCCGCCATTGGAGAATTTCTTCTCCAGCATCGCCTTCACGTCATAGGCGTTAAAGGTGAAGGGGGTGCGCCGCACGCCCTTTTGCGAAGTGACATAACCGCCGACATTGAACGCCCAGCCATCCGCGATCGGTGCCGAGAAATAGCCGTCGGCGCGAAGATCGCCATAGGTCGCGCCGGTGAAGCGGACCATCGCCGTCGCCCGGTCGTGATTGGGCTTCATCGAGATGAAGTTGATCGTCGCTCCGGCGCCATTGGGGGCGAGCACGCCCGAGGTCCCGCCCTCGACCGCTTCGAGGCGATTGATGGTGATGTCGTTCTGAAAATAAAAGTCCGCGCCGCCGCCGCCATAGAGGATCGGCATGCCGTCTTCCTCCAGCGTGATGAAGGTCTGACCGCCGCCACGCAGGCCACGTACCGAATAATTGTTGGAGATCGGCCCTGCCGTACCCTCCACGAACACCCCGGGAACCAGTTCCAGCGTATCCGCCGTGGAGCGCGGCGCTTTCCGCTGCAGGTCGGCGGCACTCGCCAGGGTGACGTTAGACGAGGAGTTGAACAGCGTGCGCTTGTCGGAGGTGTTGCCGGTGACGATAATTTCGTTCTCCGGGCTGTCCTCGGCCTGGGCCATCTCGGTCGCTGGAACGCTCGACTGCGCGCCGGCAGCCGCATCGCGCGGCGCCCGACGGCCGAGGCTGCGCGCAGCCACCGGATCGGCCGCGGCAATCACGGCGGTGCGGCCGTCGAAGGAGATCAGTCGCAAATGGCTGCGCGCGATCAGCCTGCGCAGCCCTTCCTCGATGCTGAACTGGCCCTTCACCTCCGAAACGGTGTGGCCGTTCGTAGCGTCGCCAGGCGCGATGATCTGGATGTTCGCCTGCTGCGCGAACCGGACGAGCCCGGCGGCGGCGGGCTGGCGCGGCACATCAAAGTCGCGAACGGTCTGGACGGCTGCGGCGGGGGTCGCGAGCATGACGACGATAGCCGCCATCGAGACGCTGTAAATCTGGCTGTGGCGCAAGGCACCTCTCCCTGGAATGTCGAACGCGCTTCGTTCGGCGCTGATCCAAGGATGCACGGCCCCGCAACTTCCGTCGTCGCTTCAAATATTTTAAGGCAGGATCCGGGTAATGGATCCCTCGCCTGGCCGATCGACCCGTTCCACGCGCCCGCCCACCATTGCCGCGCTGGAAGCCGCAAAACCGTCCACATCATCGATGCGGAACCAGCCGACTACGCGCCTGCCGACAAGCTGCGGCGCAACCTCCAGCCGGGTGACGTTATAGCGGTTGAACTCGGCCGCCGCCTCGCCCAGCGTCATGTTGTCCAGCACGATCCTTCGCTCGCGCCAGGCCAGTTGCTGATCCGATGTCTGGGGACGCATCGCCCTTGTCGCGATCGTCTTCCCGGCCTGCAGCACCGCCCATTCGCCCGCCGCGACACGCCGCGCCGGTTCGTCGCTGTCGACCGACCAGATCTTCACCACGCCGGTGGTCACCACGACTCGCGCGGCTTCCCCCTCCCGCCGCACATCAAAGGCGGTGCCGACCGCCTGCACGCGATAGGGGCCGCTCGCAACCACGAACGGCCGTGCCTTGTTGTGCGCGACCTCGAACCACGCCTCGCCCTTGGTCATCTCGACATGACGCTCGGCGCGGGTGAACGCCACGCGGAGCTTCGTCCCGCTGTTGACGACCGCAACCGATCCGTCGGCCAATTGCAGGCTGCGGATCTCACCCACCCGCGTGTCGATCACTTCCCCGCGGTCGAGCCACAAGCCGGTGCCCCAGGCGGCGACCAGCACCGCCGCGACCGCGCCGGCGCTGACCGTCAACCAGTGCCGGCGACGCGATCGAACCGGCGACAGCCCTTCCCAGTCAGGCAGCGCATGTCGCTGATCGAGCAGGCTCATCGCCGCCCTGGTGCGCAGCAGCGCGCCGCGATGCCGGCGATCCTGTGCCAACCAGGTCTCGAGCTCGGTCTCTTCCGCCTCGCTCAGCCCGCGATCGATCGCGGCGGCCCAGCGGCAGGCGATCTCATCGATCATAGCCGCCCTCCAGTTTCCCGCCTTTTGCCGTGCCGCGCGGCCCGGCGCCGGATCGGCAGCTCGGCCTTCTCCTCCTCGCTCAGTTGGCCGAGGATCCGGAGCAGGCCGCGGGCGACGTCGTTCTCGACCGCGGTTTCGGGGATGCGCAGCCGCAAGGCGATGTCGCGTTGTGCCATGCCTTCGATCTTGCGGAGCCGGAACACCTGCCGCGCGCGATCGGGCAGCGCGTCGATCAATCGCTCGATCCGGGTGATCATGTGGCGGCCGGCGACGATCTCTTCGGGCGACTGGGCGGGATCGGGGGCATTGTCCAGGTCGGCAAGGCCGCTGGCGGCACCGATGCTGACCACGCGCTCGCGCCGAATCTGCTCCAGCACGACGTTGCGCGCGGCACGGAAGAAATAGCTGCGCGGGTCGTCGATATGGTCGAAGTGTTCGAGGCCGCTGATTCGGCAATAGGCTTCCTGCACGACATCATCCACGTCCACCGCCGGAAACGCCGCACGCAACCAGACACGCAACTGTCGCTCGTGCGGCAGGATGTGGCGACCGACCCAAACAGCTAGCTGATCTGAACTCACAGTTTTCCCTCGCCCCTTAGATGCATCAGCACCGCGGTTCCGTCGAGTTGCCAGTCATATTTCGGCGTTGATCGTGATCTGTCGCGGACGCTTCTCGGCAAGAGCGACGGTCACCGCGCTGAGGCAGCCAGCTCCTGGAGGTTGGTGCCGAGCGGAATGTCGATCAGGCGGATGCCCGGCCTGCGTGGTCGCGGTACGGATGGGCTTGAGGTAGGAGACCGGCCACTCCGGCCCCGCTCGGCGATATCGCTTACGCGCGTGACCCGTACCTCAAACCATCAAACTTCGCTTCGGAAAACGAGGTTGCGACCGCTGCCAGAGCTTGATGCGTTTCGCGCTGGCCTACCGGCAGCTTTGCCCAGAAGCTGCCGTTTGCAGCCCATAATGGGAACGAGGCATCTTGGTCGACTGCTGCCGAGTCCGCGACCGACGTGTCCTGGGACTTACCGGTCGTTCAATCGCGCCCTGCTCAACGGCAGCTCTCGCCAAAACCGGCGACTCTGGTTTCGCACGGGCCGGCTTCGCAACGCGGCTGCAACCTGCCAAGCAGCTTCCGGGCACGAATGGGCGGAAGCGGAGATAGACACTGAGGCGCAGACCCGTGCTATCAGTTATCGTCACAAGTGCTTTCTCGAGCAGGTACCGACCATGTGGCTATAGGTCCGACTTCCGGAGAAAAGCCATCATTCGGGGATCGGGATTCGCCTAGCGTTCCGAATTAACAGACATCCTCCACGCCAGACGCTTTGATGTCTCAAAAGGGCCCTTGTTCGCTGCGTACCAGACCCGGCTATCAGAAGCCGAAGGGCAGGCTGAGGTTATCGATCCGTGACTAGGCGTCGTCCATCGGCGTCCGATTGAGGGCAGAGCGGTCGGCCGGCTGAACGGCGGCGGGTCGGCGCACCGCCGACGCAAGTCCCACCTCGCCGACTACGAATTCGGCAAAAGCTGCCCGCCGATACGCTGAAGCTGCGTTGCGCGAACATCCTCGAAACCCGATTTCACTCCGCACCTCTTTCCCGCAGCTCCTCCTCGGCAGCGTCACCGGTGCGTCTCAGGGCTTCAAGCTCCTCCTCCGTTTTTGTTTCAATGCCAGCGATCTCGTTGCGGGCTCCCCGGATCGCGTAGACGAGCTCATCCATCTTGAGATGTAACGCCTGCTCGCTCCGCCGCTGGCCGTTCAACACCATCTGCGTGAGGGTGATCGAAGCTACTGACAGGATCAACGTTAGCGTGTTCTCTCCCGCCTGCCCGGCGCGCAGGAACCAGACGGCACAGAAGACCGCCACCAGGAGTATCGCAAGAGGCGAGCCCGACAGGTTCGCCGTGCGGCTGGCCATCCGGCTCGCCCATTCATTTGCTCGCTTCCACATGGGCTCGCCATACAGCGCATCAAATGGGTGAGCTAGGCGGAGGCGCCGTAAAGGGACTTCGAAGCTGCGGTTGTGGTCAGGAGCTATGATCGCGGGGAAAGTCGCTGCCACCTTCCATTTTTCCGTCCTCCGCTCGCGCACCGCCACCGGCGGCCCGGGAGCAATTCAGGAACAGGCCGTCGCGCAATGTCCGCCCTTGAGAACTGCGCCTAGGCGTACTGATGACGGGAAGTTGGCGCGGAGCTGCCTAGCTCCTCTGCCCCTGCTCGCTCCGTTCTCATCAGCCGCCTCATCAACTCGGGGGCGAGGCGTTATCCTCGACATGAATCGGCGGCAGCAGCCTGGTCCGGCCTTGGCCGGACCGAAGCCGCAACGCGGTGACGTTAAGCAGCCGACGCGATAACAGCCTGCTCCAGCCTGCCAGCCTTGGCGATCGCGACGTCGATCGCGGTACGACGCGCTTCGTCACCTCGGCCAAGCCCTTCTGCAACGATCACCTCCACGTCCGCGCCCACAAAGCCGAAGACGGAGCGGAGTAGCGTTTCCGCATGTTCGTAAGCCGCGAACGGAGAGCCGTCGCTGTAGACGTTGCCTCGCGCCAGCGCGATGATCACGCGCTTCCCCTTCGCAAGGCCGACCGGGCCGCTTTCACTGTAGCCGAAGGTTTTGCCGCGCACGGCGATGCGGTCGATCCACGACTTAAGCTGGCTCGGAATCGTGAAGTTGTAGAAGCCGGCACCGATTACGACGACATCCGCGGCGAGGAACTGCTCAACGTCCTCTCCCTTGTCGAGGGACATGAACGTCTCGAACGTCAGGTGAGTGAGCGGCTCGGCAACGAGATCCCGATATGTGACTACGGCGTCGGGTCGGGTCTCCAGAAGCCGTTCCACAATTGCATTAGAGATCGCGCGGCTGGCCGAGGCATCACCTGTGATGCTGGAATCGAGATGCAAGATCTTCACTGTGGACCTCCGGTCTGGATTTGTGACCTGGACCAGTTATGTGACTGCAGCTAATGCGCCAAGAACGCATATTTTTAGGACCAGGTCACATGGATATGCCTGCCTCAGCCGGGGTGAGTGAACGTTGCCGGAAGATGAGCGGCGTGCTGACGATCATCGGCGACAAATGGACCGTCATGATCGTGATGGTACTGAGCGAGCGTCCCCGCCGCTTCAATGACATAAAACGCACGATCGGCGGCATCTCGCAGCAGATGCTTACCCGCACGCTGAAGGCGCTCGAACGGGACGGCATGGTGAGCCGTACGGTACATCCAACGGTTCCGCCCCAAGTCGAATACGCTTTGACAGAGCTGGGCCATTCGCTTTCCCGCCCGCTTCGCGATCTTGGCACCTGGGCGGGAGCAAACCTGGAGCAGATCCACGCCAACCGCTTGCGTTACGATGGCGAGAGGGCGGACTAGCCTCCCCGCCTTAGGCCAGCGGCCCGTAAACGAGTTCCATCAGCAACAATCCCACGCTGGTTCAGGCGTCCCTCACCAGCGACCGGCTCCCGGGAGCGCCCCGGAGCCTCTCAAGAGAAAATTTGGCCGCTGTCCGGCTGATTCAGTAAGGGCGCGCGACTTCGACTTTCCGCCGGATTTCCTCGTCACCACCGGAACGGCCGAGTGGCGATGGCGTTGCTGCGGTCTGAGGGAGACGGATGTAATGGACGTAAACGCGCGGCTACGGAGCTTGACTCGCCTGGGCTTTGCAGTGCGTGGACTGCTATACATCGTCATTGCTCTGCTCGTCATCACCACCGGGCGTGCCGAGGATCCCGGCGGTGCGTTGGAGTACCTCGGAGAAGGCGGCGGTAAGCTGTTGCTGATTGTTCTCACTGCAGGCTTGCTCGCCTACAGCATCTGGCGGCTTAGTGATGCAGCATTCGACATCGAGCGTCACGGTTCGAACCGGAAGGGTGTGATGCAGCGCATCGGCGCCGCTGCGAGTGGAATCGTGCACCTTCTGCTCTCCTGGCAGGCAATACGCCTGATCCAAGGCGTAGCCTCGGCAGGCGACGGGACGCGCGACGGCGCTCGAACAGCATTGCACCTTCCGGGTGGCGGAGCGCTGGTGGTTGCTGGTGGAGTCATCCTTCTCGGAGCTGGGATCGTTCAACTGGTCAATGCCGCGAGAGCCAGATTCCTGCGACATCTGGAACAACGGGTAGCTCGCAAACCTTGGGCGTTGTGGAGTGGGCGTGCAGGATACGCGGCCCGAGGCTGCGTCTTCGTCATTTCAGGCTTTTTTCTAGTTCTAGCAGGCCTGGACGAGAGAGCGAGCGAAGCTGGCGGAACTGCGCAGGCTTTGACCTGGCTCAAGAGCCCGTTCGATGTCTTTGTAGCGTTTGGTCTGTTGGCCTTTGGTGCGTTCGGCCTGATCGAAGCCCGCTACAGGGTTCTAAATGAGGTGCCCGTCGAACAATTAATGCATGGCGCCATGAGCCGCCGTTAAGCGGCGGGCGATCGGAAGTTTCGGCACCGTACGGGTGCGTCCGGTTCTGAGAAGTAGATGGTGCTGCTGAACGGAGGGCGCTGCTCGGGCACCCGCAAACGGCTGGCCATATCCGAGAAATCCGCCGCGTTATCCTTCTTTGTTTATCGGCCTCTATGCAAAACGCAGGACAATGCATCCGCGAAAGGGGATCAGTATGAGCGCTAGCACAACGGACGAGGACATCAGATCTGAACGGGCAGAATTGCACTTTCTCGCCGCTCTGGTTGAGGAGCTGATGCGCAAGATGCGCGTCGCTGGGGTGCTCAGCCAAGCGGAGCTCAACGAGATCGAGCAAGCCGTTGCGCAACGCCTTGGCGGTACGCCTCGAGCTTGGTGAGACCGCCGGTGATGCCGGCGACGAAGCACGCGCCTGCCGACCCACTGGGCCACCCGGCCGTCCGCATCCAGAAAGCGCCTTCGACGTTCTGAACGGCCGGATCCGCGCGCGCGGCATTGGCAGCATGGCTAGCCGCGTACGAAGTCGAGGAACGCGCGAAGCGGCGGCGGCACGAGACGACGGCCAGAGTAATAAAGAAAAGGCCCTGAAAAGGATTGCCACCAGTCCGGCAGCACGGGCTCAAGCGATCCGCTATCCAGCGCCGGACGCAGCCAATCTTCGAACAAGTGAAGGATGCCGCCTCCTGCGACTGCCACATCCACCAGCAGATCAATCGCTCCGGCGACGCTGGCGATGAGCGGGCCGTGCGGCTCGATCCGGATGATCTCGGCATCACGCTCGAACTCCCAAGGACTCGTCAGCGCACCACTGGTGAAGCGACCGCACAAGCAGGCATGGCCGAGCAGGTCGCGCGGATGGTCCGGTCGCCCACGTGCGTCTAGATAGGACGGCGCCGCCGCCGTGGCGAAACGCTGCAAACGCGGGCCGATCGGCACCGCAATCATGTCCTGCTCCAGCCGCTCGTCATAGCGGATACCCGCGTCGCAGCCCGACGCCACCAGATCGACGAAGCCGTCCTCGGCGACGACCTCGATACGAATATCTGGATAGGCCGCAAGGAAGCCCGGGAGGATCGGCGGTAGCACCAACCGCGCCGCGCTGACCGGTACGTTGAGTCGCAGTGTGCCCGCCGGTCGATCGCGAAACAGGTTCACGACGTCGAGCGCGGCCTCGACCTCGCCCAGTGCCGGGGCCAGGCGCTCCATCAAGCGCGCGCCCGCCTCGGTTGGCGTCACGCTTCGCGTGCTGCGGTGGAGCAGCCGGACGCCCAGCCGCGCTTCCAGCCGCCGTACAGCCTCGCTCAGCGTCGACGCACTCGATCCGATGACGCGAGCAGCATCGCGAAAGCCCCGCGCCTGCGCGACCGCAAGGAAGGCATTGAGATCGGCAAGGTCGGCCTTCATCGTTCGGTTATCCGTACAGCCCGTGCGGATCCCTCCAACTTATCCCAATCGTCCGCAAGCCGTATCTGGACGCCAGTAAAGGAGAATTCGGATGATCGACCAAGCTGGCACCTGTGCTTTCGCCGGGCGCAACGTGAAGCGTCTAGGCTATGGCGCGATGCAACTCGCCGGGCCCGGCGTGTTCGGGCCGCCGCGTGACCGTGATCAGGCGCTGGCCGTGCTTCGCGCCGCAGTGGAGGCGGGTGTGAACCACATCGACACCAGCGACTTCTACGGTCCACACATCACCAACCGACTGATCCGCGAAGCGCTGTCCCCCTACCCACAGGACTTGCTGATCGTCACCAAGATCGGCGCACGGCGGGGTGACGATGCGTCCTGGCTGCCCGCTTTCGCGCCGGACGAACTGGCGCATGCTGTCGACGAAAACCTCGCAAACCTCGGCCTGGAGGCGCTGGACGTCGTGAATCTCCGGCTGATGTTCGACGTCCACGGTCCGGCGGAAGGATCGCTGTCAGTCCCACTGAAAGCCGTAGCGGACCTGCAGCGGCAAGGGCTGGTTCGCCATATCGGGCTCAGCAACGTGACGCCGAAGCAGTTTGAGGAGGCGCGGGACATTGCCGAGATCATCTGCGTCCAAAACCAGTACAACCTCGCCCATCGCGACGACGATGCCTTCGTGGACGCTCTCGCGGCGGAAGGCGTCGCCTATGTGCCCTTCTTCCCGCTCGGCGGCTTCAGCCCCCTCCAATCGGCGGCACTGTCCGACGTGGCGGCGCAACTCGACGCGACGCCGATGCAGGTCGCGCTCGCCTGGTTGCTCCAGCGATCGCCCAACATCCTGCTCATCCCGGGCACCTCGACGGTGGCGCATCTCCACGAGAACCTGGCAGCGGCATCGCTGACGCTACCCAAGGAGGCTGTGGCCAGGCTCGACCAGATCGGCAGGTGATCAGGCAGCTCGATCGGCTAGTACCGCATCGAGCAGGCCCGCAAAGCGGCGATCGAACTCCGATCGCCGCAGGGCATCAACCATTTTCACGGCAGGCCTGAGCCGTCTTGATCACCCCGCAAGCGCGGCGCAGCTTGAGTGATCGCAAAGCGTGCCAATGCTATGATGCTCGCCCCCATATCGCGCGGCGCCGAACGGCAAGTTCGCCCGCACGGATCCGGCTTTCGGCCAGTTGATCGGCCGAGTACCGATCTCACTGTCCATATGCTCGCCCGTGTCGCCGGCGTCAGGCTACCGTTACTTTCGCATCTTGCTCGCCGGCTCGATACTGTAGCCCGCGCGGCATGCACCTGGATCAGCGCGATAGCCGGCGTGTCGATGCCCTGCGTGAACCAGCGTTCGAGATCGCCCGTCCCATGTTTGGTGAAGGTCGACTTGCTGCGCAGGATGCTCGTCCGACGATCTGGCGCTGCTTACTTCCTGCGCCGCCGCACGCGCAGTGCTCATCGTGCGGTCGACGACTCTTTTCATCCCGGCGCGAAAGCGTAGGCGCCCGTGCTAGAGGTACTGAAGCGCTCGATCCGAAGTTCCCCAAGACCGTAGTAAGGGCGGCACGCGACTGCCGCCCTAAAAGATCACTTCGACAGTGACTTGGCCATGTTGAGGTGCGCAGTGACTGTCGGGATCAGCTTTGCCGAAAAGTTCCGAAGTGCCTCTGGCACCTCTTGGTTCGAAGAATTTGCCTTCAGCGCATCGAGCGTTTGCTGATGAGCTTCTACCTGAGCAGATGCATATGCAGTGTCAAAGGCTGCACCGTTCAACGACTTGAGCGCGTCTAGCTTCTGCTGCTGTGCTGCGGTCAAGGCCGGATTCGGCGTGATCGCCGGGTTGGCGGCTGCAGCTGCGGACTTCAATTTCGCCGAAGACTCGGTGTGCGCCTTGATCATGCCGTCAGCAAATTTCTTGATGGCGGTGCTGCTTGCCTGTTGCTGCGCAAGACGCGAGCTCGCAATCTCGAACGCGTCGCCGGCCGCCGCCATGTCGGCGAAGGATTTTCCTGCCGAACCAGGCACCGTGACGCTGCTATTGGAAACGGCTCCGACACTCGCATCAGAATTGCCGGCGGCGGTCAGCGAATCGGACGTATGAGTTTCCGTCTTCGACCCACAGCCGGCGAGTGCGACTGCCGCCATGCCCAGCATCGTCCAGCGAAAAGCGCGCATTCTTCTCTCCCATGTCTGGCCTGAAGCAAGCAGGCGGCTAGGGAACGCCACCAAGAACGCACCGTTCCGACGAACCCCGTGTTCACCGGAACGTTGTGCGCTGGGGCGCATCCGCGTCGTGAGGAGAAGAGCATGAGCATTTTCAGCAGTATCCGAGATCGGATCTTCGGCCACAAACGCACTGAAGCCTCGGCATCGCCCACCCCGATGGCTCCGAACCCGTCGACTGCTCAAGCCCCCACACCCGTTGCGCCTGCGCCTGCGGTACAGCCTGACGCTGCTGTTGATGTGGGCGCTGTCCTATCAGAGATGGCTTCAATAAAAGGCGGAGGTGGCAATTACCAGCAATCGATCGTGGATCTGCTCAAGCTCTTAGACCTCGATTCGAGCCTGGCCGCACGCAAAGAGCTTGCCCAGGAGCTAGACATACACGTGGGCGCGGACGGGAGTGCCGAGCAAAATATCGCGCTGCATAAAGCGGTGATGGCCAAACTGGCGGAGAATGGCGGCGTGGTACCCGACAGCCTCCTCAACGGCTGAAGGTGAGCGCGGAGGCGAGTTTTGCCTCCGCGCTCAACAGAGCCCAAGATCGATGGCGAAGCGTTTGCGGCCCACTTCGATCGCGAAGCCCAACGATTAACGAATGCCTGTTCACCATCGACGCTTTTCGGGATTGGCGGTGGAAAACCCAAGCTCGTCTACGGTGCCTAATTCCCCCCTACGGCGCCTCTCACACGCCATGGTATCGGGGACCTTCATCGAACGCCGAGTCATCTGTAAGAGTTGCAAGCTGAGGTGATGTCCCCGAGGCAACCTCCGAAAGCACAGCGGCCAACTTGTCGCGTGTGAATGGCTTCGCCACTACGCCATCTGCAAGGCCGTCGCCGATCACGTCGCGGACATCGGCGTTCCCGCTGATGATGATCGAAGGCAGTCGCGGCGCCACGGACCGCACCTGCCGGATTAACTCCGCTCCGGAGATTTTCGGCATCGCGAAGTCGGTGATCAGGAGGTCGAAACCGCCAGGATCCTGCCGGATGATGTTTAGAGCGGAGGCTGCGTCACCACTGTGCACGACGCTATTACCCAGATCCTCGAGCATCGCGGCAGTTGTCAGCCGGACCGCATGGTGATCGTCCACCAAGATGACCCGCAACGGCCTGCCATCGTCGATGCGTGTTTCGGTTGTCGGAAGGACCTGCAAGCGGGGTTCGCCAGCCTCCGGAAGCCAGAGCTGAATGCAGGTTCCGACACCCACTTCGCTTTGGACCCGCACGATCCCCCCGGACTGCTTGACGAACCCATAGACCATGCTGAGACCCAGGCCTGTCCCCTTGCCGACCGGCTTCGTCGTGAAGAATGGCTCCAGCACCTGATCGAGCTGGTCGGGAGGAATGCCACACCCCGTATCGCGGACGCTCAGGATCACGTAGCGGCCGGGCGCCAGGCTCGTATCCTCGGCCGCAGCCACATCTCCGGTTTGCGCGGAAACCGTAATCATACCGCCGTCCGGCATAGCGTCGCGCGCGTTGATGATGAGGTTCATCAGCGCCAGTTCGAGCTGTGCGGAGTCTGCATAGACCGCCGAAACACCGGGCTCGATCTCCCATACGAGCTCGACCAGGCCGCCTAGCGTATGCGCCAGTAGTTCGGTGACCGTCGCAGACAGAGTGGAGAGGTCGATCCCCGCCGGGGCAAGCTTTTGACGCCGGCTGAATGCCAGCAGGTGCTTCACGAGCTCGGCGCCCTGTTCTGCGGCATGCCGGGTCATGCCCACCACCTTGCGCTGTCCATCGTCGAGGGAGATGCGTCGCTCGATCATCGTCAATCCTCCCAGCACCGCAGCGAGGAGATTGTTGAAATCGTGCGCGATGCCGCCGGTCAGTTGGCCAATCGCATCCATCTTGCGCGCCTGGACCAGCTGACTTTCCAGTTCCTTGCGCTCGGTCACGTCCAATAGGGTGCCCGCGAACTCCATGGGACTGCCGAACGCATCGCGCAGCAGCACGGCCTGATCGAGGAAATGCTTGTACTGGCCATCGGCGCATTGCCATCGATATTCGACGGCCAGCGAGCGGCCCTCAGGGCGCTCCATGAGTGCCGTGGCGACGCGCTCGCGGTCCTCCGGGTGCAGTCGATCGACCCACAGGGCCGGCCTTGCCTGGATCTCCTCGAAGGAAAAGCCTGTCAGCGCGGCAAAATTGCCGCTGACGAATTTGGGGATACGCGGCGATGCGTTCACCTCTTCCAGGTACAGGATAATCGGCAAGGACTCGATGATCGCCGCTTGGCGCTGCTCGGCGAGCCGCAGGGCCTGCTCGGCCCGCAGCAGCTCGGCGTTGGCACGAAGGTTTGCATCGAGCAGCGCCTGTTCCTGACGAGCCTTCCGCTGGATCTCCTTGGTCATGGTGAACAGGTCGACGAACACTGCCACCTTGGAGCGGAGTACCACCGGATCCACCGGCTTGAAGACATAGTCGACCGCGCCCATCGAATAGCCGCGGAGCAGGTGCTGGTCTTCCTTGTTGACTGCAGAGAGGAAAACGATTGGCACACGCTTGGTCTGCTCGCGCGAGCGAATGATCTGCGCGGTCTCGTAGCCATCCATGCCGGGCATGAACACGTCGAGCAGGATCACCGCGAACTCGCCCTTGAGGAGATGGCGCAATGCCGCCTCCCCCGAATTCGCGACGACGATCTCCGCCACATCCTCAAGCACCGTTGAGATCGCCAGCAAGTTCCGCTCGTCGTCGTCGACAAGCAAGACGCGCGCCCGGGCCAGCGGCGCGTCCTCTCCTCCCGCCGAGAGCAGCGAATCCGCCAGCAACATGGACGGTGCAGGCGTCATGTTCGAACTCGCGCGCACCTCACTTCGACTCCGCAACGAGGACTTCGACGGCGTGTGACGCTTCGCGCGAGCGCGCGATCCACACGCGGAGCAGCGCCATCAGCAGATCGATATCGACGGGCTTGGCGATGTAATCCGATGCGCCTGCATCGAGGCACTTCTGCCGGTCGCCCTTCATCGCCTTTGCGGTGACGGCGATCAGCGGCAGGTCCATCAGCTGCGGACGCTGGCGGATCTGTTGCATTGTCTCATAGCCGTCCATCTCCGGCATCATGATGTCGATCAGCGCGATATCGATGCCGTCGGTCGCCTCGAGAATATCGATGCCCTCGCGACCGCCCTCAGCGTGGAGCACCTGGACGCCATAGCTCTCCAGCACGCTGGTAAGCGAATAGATGTTCCGAATATCGTCGTCGACGATCAGGACCTTCGCGCCTGCCAGCTCGGGCACCGCACGCGTGGACTGCGGCAGCGGTTCGATGGTTTCGGGCAGCAGATCGATTACCTTGGGCTGCTTGCCGATCTGCGCGGCGAGATCGTTGAAGACGGCCGCCAGCACCGCCTTGTCGGCCGGCTTCTCCGTCACCCCGTGCGCACCCAGATCGAGTGCCTTCGTCACCTTGTCGGCGCCAGAGATGACGTGGATCGGCACGTGCGCCGTAGCAGGATCATGCTTTAGCAGATCGAGGAGCACGAACCCGTCGATGTCGGACAGACCGAGGTCGAGGGTGATGGCGTGCGGCTGCAGCTTTCGTACCATCGTCAGCGTGCCGGCACCCGCGGCAGAGACTACGCCCTTCAGGCCTGCCGTGCGCGCGATGTCCAGCAAGATCGAAGCGAAGGTGGAATCGTCCTCGACGATCAGCACGAACGGCTCCCCGCCCAGATTGTCGCGGTCGTCAGAAAGATCGAAGGCGTTGGGCAGCGCGGTCGGCACCAGGGCGCCCGAGTTGTCGTAGCGCGCCGTGGCGCCCGGCAATGCCGTGGTGGCAGGCGCCACTGCGTTGAAGGGCGCGAACAGCGTGAAGGTCGACCCCTCGCCCGGCTTGGAGCGTACCTGCAGTTCGCCGCCGAGCAGGCGGGCGATCTCGCGGCTGATCGAAAGGCCTAGGCCCGTGCCGCCGTATTTGCGGCTCGTGGTGCCGTCGGCCTGCTGGAAGGCCTCGAAGATCAGCTTCTGCTTGTCCTCGGGGATGCCGATGCCCGTATCGGTCACAGCGATTTCCATTGCGCTGTCGACGCCACGCAGCACCGGGTGGTTGGTGCTCCAACCGCTCGTGGCGGCGCGAACCCGCAGGGTGACCGAACCGCGATCGGTGAACTTGAACGCGTTCGACAGGAGGTTGAGCACGATCTGCTGCAGCCGCTTCTCGTCGGTGCGGATGGTGGCGGGCAAGCTCGCATCGAACTCGACGTTGAAGTCCAGGTTCTTGTCTGCCGCGAGCTGGCGGAAGGTGCGCTCCATATGCTGCTTCATGCTGGCCAGCGGCATCTCGCCGACCTCAATCGACACCGTGCCGGATTCGATCTTGGACAGGTCGAGGATGTCGTTGATCAAGTTCAGCAGGTCCGAGCCGGCGCCGTTGATCGTCCGGGCGAATTCGACCTGCTTGTCGTTCAGATTGCCCTGCGGGTTGTCCGACAGCAGCTTGGACAGGATCAGCAGCGAGTTGAGCGGGGTGCGTAGCTCGTGGCTCATGTTTGCCAGGAATTCGGACTTGTACTTGGAGGTCAGCGCCAGCTGCTCGGCCTTCTCCTCGAGCGCGCGGCGCGCCATTTCGATTTCGAGATTCTTAGCTTCGACCTGCTTCTTTTCGTTCTCGAGCAGCTGTGCCTTTTCCTGCAGCTCCTCGTTGGTGGCATGTAGCTCTTCCTGCTTGGTGGTGAGCTCGGTCTGGCGCGCCTGCAGCTCTTGGGTGAGCAACTGCGACTGCTTGAGCAGGCCCTCCGTACGCATGGTGGCGGCGATCGTGTTGAGCACGATGCCGACCGATTCCATCAGCTGGTCGAGGAAGCTCTGGTGAGTCTCATTGAACTCGCCGAACGACGCGAGTTCAATGACCGCCTTCACATCATCTTCAAACAACGCCGGAAGGATCGCCACGTTCGCCGGTGCGGCATGCCCGAGCCCGGACCCGATACGAAGGAAGTCGGAGGGGACCTTCTCCAGCACGATCGGGCGCTTGTCGGCAGCCGCCTGGCCGACCAGGCCCTCACGCAGCGCGAATTTCGGCTTGAGTGCTTCCCTCCGCTCGGCGCCGTAGCTCGCCGCCAGCTCGAGGGTGGTCTCGTCGCCGTCGCGGGTGGTGACGTAGAACACGCCGTACTGCGCGTTCACCAGCGGCGCCAGTTCCGACATGATCAGGTTGGACACGGTGGTGAGATCGCGCTCGCCCTGCAGCATGCGGCTGAAGCGCGCGAGGTTGGTCTTGAGCCAGTCCTGCTCCGCATTCTTCAAGGTCTGTTCCTTGAGGTTGCGGATCATCTCGTTGATGTTGTCCTTTAGCGCCGCCATCTCGCCGGAGGCTTCCACGGCGATTGAGCGGGTGAGGTCACCCTTGGTCACGGCGGTCGCCACGTCGGCGATCGAGCGCACCTGGTTGGTGAGGTTTGCAGCGAGCTGGTTCACATTGTCGGTAAGGTCGCGCCACAGGCCGGCGGCGCCCGGCACGCGCGCCTGACCGCCCAGCCGGCCTTCGATGCCCACCTCGCGGGCCATGTTGGTCACCTGGTCGCCAAAGGTCGACAGCGTGTCGATCATGAAGTTGATCGTCTCCGCCAGCGCGGCGATCTCGCCCTTGGCGTCCACGGTCAGCTTGCGCTTGAGGTTGCCCTGCGCCACCGCGGTCACCACGTCGGCGATGCCGCGCACCTGATTGGTGAGGTTGGTCGCCATGAGATTGACGTTGTCGGTCAGGTCCTTCCAGGTACCACCGACGCCCGGCACCTGCGCCTGGCCGCCCAGCTTGCCCTCGGTGCCCACTTCGCGCGCCACGCGAGTCACTTCCGAGGCGAAGCCGTTGAGTTGGTCCACCATCACGTTGATGGTGTTCTTGAGCGCGAGAATCTCGCCCTTCACGTCCACCGTAATCTTCTTCGACAAGTCGCCGCGGGCGACGGCGGTGGTCACGTCGGCAATGTTGCGCACCTGACCGGTCAGGTTCGCGGCCATCAGGTTCACATTATCTGTCAGGTCGGCCCAGGTCCCGGCGACGCCGCGCACCTGCGCCTGGCCACCAAGCTTGCCCTCGGTCCCGACCTCGCGTGCGACGCGTGTCACCTCGGAAGCGAAACCGTTGAGCTGGTCCACCATGGTGTTGATGGTGTTCTTCAGCTCCAGGATCTCGCCCTTAACGTCGACGGTGATCTTTTTGGAAAGGTCGCCCTTCGCCACCGCCGTCGTCACGTCGGCGATGTTGCGCACCTGGCCGGTGAGGTTCGCGGCCATCGCGTTCACATTGTCGGTCAGATCCTTCCAGGTACCGCCCACGCCCGGCACCTGCGCCTGACCGCCCAGCTTACCCTCCGAGCCCACCTCGCGCGCAACGCGGGTCACTTCGGAAGCGAAGCCGTTGAGCTGGTCCACCATGGTGTTGATGGTGTTCTTCAGCTCCAGGATCTCGCCCTTAACGTCGACAGTGATCTTCTTGGAGAGATCGCCTTTTGCAACGGCGGTGGTCACCTCGGCGATGTTGCGCACCTGGCCGGTGAGATTGCCTGCCATCAGGTTGACGTTGTCGGTCAGATCCTTCCAGGTACCGCCGACACCTTCCACCTGCGCCTGGCCGCCGAGCTTGCCTTCCGAGCCGACTTCGCGCGCCACGCGGGTCACTTCCGATGCAAAGCCATTAAGCTGATCCACCATGACGTTGATGGTGTTCTTCAGCTCAAGAATCTCGCCGCGAACCTCAACGGTGATCTTTTTCGACAAGTCGCCCTTCGCGACCGCCGTCGTCACGTCGGCGATATTGCGCACCTGCCCCGTGAGGTTCGCCGCCATCAGGTTGACGTTGTCCGTAAGATCCTTCCATGTGCCAGCGACGCCCGGCACCTGCGCCTGGCCGCCGAGCTTGCCTTCGGTACCCACTTCCCGCGCCACGCGGGTCACCTCCGAGGCGAAGCCGTTGAGCTGGTCCACCATCACATTAATGGTGTTCTTCAGCTCCAGGATCTCACCCTTCACGTCGACGGTGATCTTCTTCGACAAGTCCCCCGACGCCACTGCGGTGGTCACCTCGGCGATGTTACGCACCTGACCGGTCAGGTTATCCGCCATCAGGTTGACGTTGTCGGTAAGGTCCTTCCAGGTGCCGGCGACGCCCGGCACCTGCGCCTGGCCGCCCAGCTTGCCTTCGGTACCCACTTCACGCGCCACGCGCGTCACTTCCGAGGCAAAGCCGTTAAGCTGGTCCACCATCACATTGATGGTGTTCTTCAGCTCGAGAATTTCGCCCTTCACGTCCACCGTGATCTTTTTGGACAAGTCGCCCGAGGCCACGGCGGTCGTGACCTCGGCGATGTTGCGCACCTGGCCGGTGAGGTTGTCGGCCATGAGGTTGACGTTGTCGGTCAGATCCTTCCAGGTACCAGCGACGCCGTCCACCCGTGCCTGACCGCCCAGTTTGCCCTCGGTACCCACCTCGCGCGCAACGCGCGTCACTTCCGAGGCGAACGAGTTCAGCTGGTCCACCATGGTGTTGATGGTGTTCTTCAGCTCGAGAATCTCGCCCTTCACCTCCACGGTGATCTTCTTGGACAAATCGCCTGAGGCCACTGCAGTGGTCACCTCGGCAATGTTGCGCACCTGGCCGGTAAGATTGGTGGCCATCGCGTTCACGTTGTCCGTCAGGTCCTTCCAGGTACCAGCAACGCCTTCCACTCGCGCCTGGCCGCCGAGCTTGCCTTCGGTACCCACTTCGCGCGCCACGCGGGTCACTTCCGACGCGAAAGAGGCGAGCTGCTCGACCATGGTGTTCACGACCTTGCCGATGCGGAGGAATTCGCCGCGCAACGGTCGCCCGTCGATCTCCACCGTCATCGACTGGGAGAGATCGCCCTTTGCAACGGCGCCGATGACGCGGCTGACCTCGGCGGTCGGCTGCACCATGTCGTCGATCAGCTCGTTGACCGCCCGCAGCTTCGTGTCCCAGCCGCCCGTAGCCCCGCGCACATTGCCCCGCTGGGTGATCTTGCCTTCCTTGCCGACAACTCGCGACAGCCGTTCGAACTCGTCCGACATCTCGGCCTCGAGGCCGACGACTTCGTTGAACAGCGTTGCGATCTCGCCATCCACCCCCGGAAGATCCTCGGGCAGGCGAACCGAAAAGTCCCCGCGGCGGAAGCTGCGGAGCGCGGCGACGAGTTGGCGACGATCCAGTGCGTCACGAGACAGTTCAGCGTTCACCAGTCACTCCTGGCACATTGCCCTCCCCAGGGCGAAGATGTGCGATGGAAAGCCCCCCGGCATGAAGCAGACACATAGCAGCAGCGAAACGTTAGGAAAAGCGAACGTTATCTGAAGCTTGCATAAGGTTGCAGCAATCCTCCGAGGCGGTGAGGGGTGGTCCGGAGTGCAAGAGGGTATAAAGGTGGGAGGCGACGCAGGAGATGCCGGGCGAAGAAGTAGTTGCAAGCTTCATCCGATCTACGTTCTCGTCGGTTTGGGCCTTGGAGTTGCTGTGCTTCCTGCGCACGCATCGCGCGGAAGGATGGACGCAGATTACGCTGGTGGCAGCGATGCGGAGTAGTGAGCTGGTTGTCGCGCAAAGCGTGCGATCGCTCCTCGCCGCGGGCCTCGTGATCATCGATGGGGATGAAGGGGTGCGGTACCAGCCGGCAAGTCAGTCGCTCGACGATCTGGCCGAAGCGGCGGAACGCCTGTACGCCCAACGACCCGACTTCGTGCGGCGGACTATCGTATCCGCGGCATCATCGCCGGTCCGACGCTTTGCCGACGCTTTCAAGCTAAGGAAGGATTGAGAGTGGAATCGATCTTTCCGCCGATAGTGTACCTGCTGTGCTTCGCGACGAGCGCGATGTGCGCAGCCCTGCTAGGACGCAGCTATGCACGAACCGGTACGCGACTGCTGCTGTGGAGCACGGCCTGCTTTGCACTTCTGGCCGCAAACAACCTGGTGCTGATCATCGACCTGGTCCTAATCGATTGGATCGACCTGCGGGTGTTGCGTCTGATGCTCTCCCTTGCGGCAGTCAGCGTTCTCCTTTTCGGCTTCATTTGGGACTTGGAGGAGCGGACGTGACGCTGACCAGCTTCCTGGCGGGCGCCGTTTGCTTGGGATTCGCCTTGTGCGCACTGTTCTTCCTGCGGTTCTGGCGGGATACACGCGACGCGCTGTTCCTCTCGTTCTCGGCCGCGTTTGTGCTTCTTGGCGTCGGACAGGGAATCTTCGCGGTCACCGGCATTCCCGATGAACAGCGGACATGGATCTATGTCTTGCGCCTCTGCGCCTTTCTTTTGCTTCTCACCGCGATCTTGCAGAAAAATCGACGAGATTAGGTGCATCGTTCAAGGGATACAGCTAGCTGTTTGCCGCTGCCGAGTGGCTCCATTGGAATAGTAGCAGCGGGTCAACGCCGCCTTGCCGCCGGGATTCCATCCTCACACCTCTTGTCCATTCAAGGCTGAAGCCGCCTTCTCGCAGCGTCTCTCACCAGGTTTGCCCATGTCCGCTTCGAGAAGCGTGCGTACGGCGTGGAACGGCTGGAGGTGAGCGCGTTGTAGCCCTGTGTCATCGATTGAGCGATCTTGCCCATGCCGCGGCGTTGCTGAGCACCCCAACAAAATCAGCAACATGCGCGACGCCGGACATAGCCAAGCTGGCGCGCTCTAGTTAAGCGCGCCGACGTGATTCCGATTTCAGATCTCGTCGAGAGGCCGTTCGCTCGCGTTCACGCTCAGCGTGGGCTTCCCTATTTTCTTACCGAAGATGGGGCGCCCTGGACACCGATCGGGCACAATGATGCGGTCATCTGGCCCGAATTGTCGCCGCTGTTCCGCCGCCGTGATCCGGCCGCTGTTGAGCGTCACCTCATCTGGTTGAGGGAGCACGGTGTCACTGTAATCCGGCTGATGCTGGAGTATTGCCACGGCGAACACCGGTACCTGGAGCGTCCCGTGGGGTGCTTCGTGCCCAATATGGTGCAATTCTGGGATGACCTGTTTCAATTACTCGAGAAGGTCGGTTTGCGGGTATTGCTGACGCCGTACGACACGTTCTTCATGTGGATCCGATGGCGCCATCATCCCTACAATCGCGCGAATGGGGGCGTCTGTGCGACGCAAGCCGAGTGGCTGACCTCACCGGGCATGCGAGCGGCGATGAAGCACCGGCTTGCATTCGCAAGCGCCCGCTGGGGCAGCAGCTCTGCCCTGTTCGCCTGGGATATCTGGAACGAAATTCATCCTGCGCATGGAGGGGATGACCCAGCAACCGCTGCTCCATTCATCGCTGACGTAGCGGCCTGGTTGCGGACATATGAGAAGGAGCGGCACGGCTTCGCTAACCTCCAGACGGTGTCGGTATTCGGTCCGGAACTTATCAACCATCCAATGCTGGCCGAGGCGATCTTCCGGCACCCTGCACTCGATTTCGCGAACACGCATCTTTATGAGACCGGCACGATCGACCTCCCCCGAGACACCGTCAACCCAGCGCTCGCTGTTGCCCGCCTGATGGGGACCGCCGTTGAGGAAGCTGGCGACCGGCCGGTGTTCGATTCTGAGCATGGGCCAATCCACAGCTTCAAGGACAAGAAGCGCACCTTGCCTGCCGCGTTCGACGACGAGTACTTCCGCCACATCCAGTGGGCACACCTGGCGAGCGGGGGTGCTGGTGGAGGCATGCGATGGCCCAACCGCCATCCGCACGTGCTAACACCCGGAATGCGCGCGGCCCAGCGGGCGCTGGCCGACTTCCTACCGCTGATCGACTGGACATGCTTCCGTCGCCGCAATCTCTCGGACGAGCTCCGCTGCAACGATCCTGGTCTCGCTTTGGTTGGATGCGGGGATGAGCGCCAAGCGCTGGTTTGGACTGTTCGAACCGACAGCCTTTCTTCAGAGGGTATGATCGAACCGCGGCGGGACGCCCCGGCAGCTAGGCTAATCGTCCCGGGACTGCACGACGGCGAATATGTGGTGACCACCTACGACACCAGGGCGGGATTGATCACAGCGCGCTTACGGGCGCCAAGCGCCGACAGCGTGTTGGAGGCAACGGTGGAGCCCGTGCACTCTACGCTTGCCGTATCCATACGAGCAGCCGGGGACGCCGAAGTGAGTGCTGGCAAGTAGCGATGGCCGCTCAAGATTCTCTCCGCATCAGCTTGCCCGCGCGAGTTCCCCGCATCGCCGAAACAGCCTTGTACCGACCAGTGAAAGCGTTTCTGGAGGCGGAAGGCTATGACGTGAAGGGAGAGGTATGCGGATGCGACGTGGTCGCCGTTCGCGGTGATAAGCCGCCCGTGCTTATCATCGCTGAACTGAAGCTCTCATTCACCTTGGAGCTCGTTCTGCAAGCAGTCGACCGCCTACGCTGCGCGGACCTGATCTACCTCGCGGTGATCTCCAGCCGGAAAGGACGTGATCGCGACGGACGCGTGACGAGATTGTGCCGTTTGCTGGGGGTCGGCCTGCTCGTGGTCGATCTGAAGCTCAGCACCGTCTCCGTTCTGACCGAGCCGTCACCCTACCGACCTCGGCCCGATCTGCCGCGGCGGAAGCGGATTCTCAAGGAGCACGCGAGCCGTAGAGGCGATCCTGCGGAAGGAGGCTCCGCGAGCCGACCGCTCATGACCGCCTATCGGCAACGAGCGATTGCCTGCGCCGAGGCCATCGGTAGCGGCGTAGCTCGACCGCGCGACCTGAAGCACCTCGCGGAAGACGCGGGCCAGGTCCTGCTGCGAAATGTGTACGGCTGGTTCTTTAGAGAGAAACCGGGCTTTTACAGATTATCTGAGGCTGGTGCGGCGATGTTGAAGGATCTCAAAATCAAGAGCCACCGATAAGGCTTCGGCGATGCCGCGCATTATGAATTGCATATCGAGCGCCTCGCACGCGATGAGGTGCCGTTATCGCTGCACCTTGGGCTGCACATGTTCCTGATGCTCGGTTACTCGACAGCGACCGCGATTCCGGGTCAAGTAAGCGACTGCTTTTTGGGAGCATGTCTCTAAGCTACGGAACGCTTGGCGGTGGACGCATAGCCGCTGAGATGGATTAGGCGCGGACGCTGCGAGCGGTTGTGCGCATCCGCTGCAGACTAGGAATCGCATGGAACCGTGCACGTCCAAGCTACTTTCGAGCGCATCAGATCTCCCGCTCGCGCCGACGGCTGGCGACCAACATGCGCCGTTCCGATCGGCGAGCGGGAATGATGACTCGCGCCGAAAGCTGCCAACTCGCCCCAAGAGCGCGACGCGGCGCTAACGTCGGACCGCGACTACGTTCCTTGCCAATAATTCTTCAGCGAACCGGCTTGATAGTGCACATCGCTGAACCGGGCTGCGAAGCGATTGTCTCCGGGCGCCTGGCTCACACAGCCGACTTCCACTGCAGCGGAAGCGGCAAGTGGGAAGTCTCAAAGCCCCTCCCAGCGAGCGCCGTCTTCTGATGCATATAGCATCACCGATCCGCCCACGCGTACGATCTTGAACCAAATAGCGGCTGCACTTGCGGGGAGCCGCATGTGATAAGAGTTGTCGCTTACCGGAGCTGCCACACTCGAGCTGACCGCACGCGTAGTGTCGTCCAACCGCTCGAGAAGCACTTTGGCCCAATGTTGCGGCGAAGCGGAAATGATCAACGCTCCACCTTTATACTTCCCGATTTCGGGTCGGGCTACCCGCGCTGAGAAGATGAAATCGCCGCGAGGCGTGAAGGTCACGCGGGGCGCGGTGTCTTTCGGCGGACCGTCAGCCGGTGCATATGGCCACTCACCTCTCGCAAGACGAGTGGGGCTGCCCGAATGAAGCGACGTGGAAGACAGCGGATGCGTGCGCCGCGATCACTGCCGAGCGAAACCAAATGGTGGCAGTTCACTGAAAAACAACGATTAGATCCTACCCTGAGGCGCAAGCAGTGCAGGCTTCAGTTGTTATGAGATGTGCAGCCTGAACACCTTGCATCGACCCTCCTTTGGTTGCGCAGATGCATGTCCCACCCTAATCGCCTTCCCCGCCTCAGCCCGCTGCTGCGATTCACCGCTTTCGTGGCGGCACCAGCGATTTGTCTCGCGGCGGCGCTGGTCCTGTTCGGAGTATGGAGCCTGTGACGTGCTCCCCTTTTCTCCTCCACTCATAAGTAGAGTCCGGGGTTGCCAGGATGCCCTGGCGGGTGGGGTTGCGCAACGCGCCTTGCAGCATCGGCGGGCGTCAGCCCGCCTATACCGCTATGCGGCCGCACATGGTTGTAGTCGTCTCGCCAGTTGCTCAGCACCGAGCGGGCATGGCTCAGCGAAGCGAACAGCGTCTCGTTCAGGCACTCGTCGCGCAAGCGACCATTAAAGCTCTCGACATAGCCATTCTGCTGCGGCTTGCCCGGCGCGATGTAATGCCACTCGATCTGCCGGTCCTG
>NZ_FORV01000010.1 GCF_900114095.1 Sphingomonas sp. NFR04
GCCGCCGCCCACATGTCCCTTCATCTAAACCAACAATGTCAAAGAGCGACAAAAATCGACGCTGCGCCTTTCCCCTTTTTCCGGGGCGGCCGCTGCGCCTGAATTTCGGTGACCGCCGCTGCCTCAGTGAAGAGCACCGCGTCGGTGAAGTGGCTTCTATGCGGGAGGTTCCCACCCGTCAACACCGTTTTGCATTTTTGTGGCGCAGGAGCATCGTGCTGCCTGGAAATCCGCAGAAAACCGCCATTTCTTGGCGGCACAACCTCCGGCTCGCATGACCATTTGATGACCTTTGCGCGCCGAATCACTGCGAATCACAGCCGAATCGCTCCTCAGAACGGGAGAATCGGGGCTCAGGAGAGCCGATCGATCGCCTCTTGCGGTTCGGTGAACCAGCGCGGGCCCGACTCGCTCATGTAGAAATGGTCCTCGAGGCGAATGCCGAAGCGATCGGGCACGACGATCATCGGCTCGTTGGAGAAGCACATGCCGGTATCGAGCGGCGTCCTGTCCCCGCGCACCAGATAGGCCGGCTCGTGGATCGACAGGCCGATGCCATGGCCGGTGCGATGCGGCAGGCCGGGCAGACGATAGTCGGGCCCCAGCCCTGCTTTCTCCAATACGCCGCGCGTGGCGGCATCGACCTGCTCGCAGGGCACCCCCGGTTGGGCAGCGGCGAAAGCGGCGGCCTGGGCTTCCTTCTCCAGCGCCCAGATCGCCTGCTCGTCGTCCGACACCCGGCCGAAGGCATAGGTGCGGGTGATGTCGGAGTGGTAGCCTTCGACGGTGCAGCCGGTGTCGATCAGCACGAGCTGGCCTTCCTCCAGCGCCTGCTCGCCGGGCAGGCCATGCGGGAACGCCGTCGCATGGCCGAACTGGACGATGCAGAAGGTCGAGCCCGCGGCGCCCAGCGCGCGGTGCGCCTGGTCGATGAAGCGCTTGACCGCACCGGTGGTGATGCCGGGCGCCAGGATGCGCGCGGCGGCGTGGTGGACCGCCAGCGTCATGTTCTTGGCCTGCTGCATCAGCGCGAGTTCGGCGGGCGACTTGCGCATCCGGCAGCCGTCGATCGCGGGCGCGCCGTCGACCAGCACCACATCCGGCGCGGCGCGGCGGAGGCGCTCGGCCATCTGGAAGGGGAGCGCGGGGTCGATGGCGAGCGTGGTGACGCCGCCCAGTGCGTCCGCCACCAGCGCGAAGGGATCCTCGTCCTCCTCCCACAGCCGCATGTCCGCGGCATAGGCCATGTCGGCAGTGAGCGAGCCGAGCTCGAAGCGCGGGCAGATCATGATCGGCTCGCCGTGGAGCGGTAGCAGCATCGCTACCAGCCGCTCGGTAGCGCTCCAGGGGACGCCGGCGAAATAGCGCAGCGACATGCCCGCATTCACCAGCAGCGCCTGTGCCCCCATCGCTTCCATACGCTCGCGCACGCGCGCGAGACGATCGCGGCGCTCGCCAAGCGTGATGGCCGGGGCGCGATCGGCCCAGGGCACGAGCGCGGCGAGTTCGATTTCCGCGGTGGATCCGCCGATGGTCATGGGGAGACGTCCTTATGCGTGGAAGCGGTGAAGATCGAAGCGGGCGAGATCGGCTGCCCCGCCCTCGGCCAGCGCGGCGACGCGTTCGCCGGTGATCGCCGCGAGGGTGAGGCCGAGATGCTGGTGGCCGAAGGCGTAGAGCAGATTGCCGGCCTTGCGGCTGCGGCCGATCGCCGGGAGATAATCGGGCAGGGTCGGGCGCGCGCCGGTCCAGCGGCTGAAGGGCGGGCGCAGCGGCAGGCCGAGCGCGACGATATGCGCCTCGAGCCGTTCCCACTTCGCCGGATCGGGGGGCGTGTCGATGCCCGCAAACTCGACGAAGCTCGCCGCCTGCACGCAACCGGCATAGCGGGTGACGATCATCGAGCGGTCCTCGAACACCAGAGGCGGCAGATCGGCGGGCCAGTCGTGATCGGTCGCGCGGAGATGATAGCCGCGCTCGGCGATGATCGGGACGCGGTGGCCGAGCGGTGCCAGCACGCGGCCCGAGGCGACGCCGGCGGCGACCAGCAGCTGGTCCGCATCGGGCACGGGGGCGCCATCGATCGCGAGCCGCGCCTCGCCGCCCGCGAGGCTTAGCGTCGCGTCACCCGAGAGGATGGTCCCGCCCGCTGCGACCAGAGCCGCCCGCAGTGCACGATCGAGCGCGCCGAGGTCGCTGATCTGCGCGGTGTTGGTGAAGCGGATCGCGCCGGCCATCGCCCTGCCCGGCAGCTGGAGCAGTTCGGCGGGGGTGGCGTCGCGAAACGCCGCGGTGCCGATGTCCGCCGACGCCCAGGCGCGCCGCCCCGCCTCGACCGACGCAGGGCTGCCCCAGGCAACGATATGCCCCTGGTCGCGCAGCAGCTCGGGGGTGTCGAGGCTGGCGCTCAGCCGCTGCCAGGCGGGCATTGCCTCGGCGAGCAGCCCGCCCAGCGCCGCCTGCCCGCGCGCGAACACGCTCGGCCGCGCCGCGCCGAGCAGCCGCAGCCCGAAGGGCAGCCAGTGTCGCCAGGCCGAGGGCGGCAAGGACACCGCGCCCCCTGCCCCGAAGCGC
This sequence comes from Sphingomonas sp. NFR04, assembly GCF_900114095.1. GTDB lineage: Bacteria > Pseudomonadota > Alphaproteobacteria > Sphingomonadales > Sphingomonadaceae > Sphingomonas. The sequence continues at coordinate 2,575 of NZ_FORV01000010.1, forward strand.
CGCCGCGGCAGGCTGCGCACCGTCGCCCAGGAGGCGAGCGGCGCAACCTGCTCGATAGCGATATGTCCGGCATTGCCCCAGGAGGCGGCGCGGCGATCGGGATCGGCATCGACCAGCCGCACCGACCAGCCGGCGCGGGCCAGGGCGAGCGCGCTCGCCAACCCCACCACGCCGCCGCCGATCACCAGGATATTGCACTGCATCAACTTCGCCTTGCCGATTTCGAGGTACAGGTATACCGTATTTGTGCGTTTCGCCTGCCACATTCCGCGCCCTCGGGACGGGGAAATCCCGGTGCCGGCAGCAGGCATTCCAGGGGAAGACCAAGCACATGAGTATCGTCGTCCGCACGCTGTCGGAACAGATCTTCACGATTGTCCGCGAGCAGATCGTCTCCGGCAAGCTGCCGGTGGAGCAGGCGATCCGCCAGGACGCGCTGGCCAACCAGCTGGGCGTGAGCAAGATCCCGCTGCGCGAGGCGCTGGCCCGGCTGGAGCAGGAAGGGCTGCTCGTCGGCCAGGCGAACCGCGGCTATTTCGTCCGCGCGATGTCGTCGGGCGAGGCGGAGGAAATCTTCGCGCTGCGCCTCGCCATCGAGCCCGATGCCGTCGCCGCCGGGGCGCTTTCCGCAACCGACCTCGACCGCGCCGCCGCGCGCGAGGCGCTGGCCGCGCTGGATCTCGCCGCGAACGAGCATCTCGATGAAGTCGCCGCGCGCAACCGCGAGTTCCACATCGCGATGGTCCGCCCCGGCGGACGGCTGCTCACCACGCAACTGGTCGAACGGCTGCAGATCCTCGCCGAGCGCTATGTTCACAAGCATCTTGAGCCCGCCGGGCGCGAGGATCGCGCGCATCTGGAACATGCCGAGCTGATGACGGCGTGGGAGCGCGGCGACGCCGATCGCACCCGCGCGCTCGCCCGCGCGCACATCGAAGGCACCCTCACCGATCTCCGGCGCCAGCTGAACGGCTGAGCCCTCAGCCGCGCGCCAGCACGCTGCGCGCGCGGCCGTAGAGGAAATAGACGGCGAGCCCCGCGACGTTCCAGATCAGGAAGCGCACCAGCGTCTTCTCGGGCAGCGAGAAGAGCAGATAGAGGCAGCCGAGCACCGCCAGCGTGCCGACCAGATAGGGCTGCGGGCAGCGGAAGATGCGCGGCGCATCGGGCGCGCGGCGGCGGAGCAGCATCATGCAGACCCCGACCGCGATGAACGCGATCAGCGTGCCGGCATTGGCCAGCTCGGCGATCTCGTCGAGCCGCAGGAAGCCCGCGACGGCGGCGACGAACAGCCCGGTGATGCCGGTCACTAGCACCGGCGCACCGGTGCGCGGCGAAACCTTGGCCAGGCCGCGCGGCAGCAACCCGTCGCGCGCCATCACGAAGAAGATGCGGCTCTGGCCGTACATCATCACCAGGATCACCGACGGGAGCGCGATCAGCGCGGCGGCGGCGATCGCCCAGGCGGCGAAGGGGTGGTCGAGGGTGCGCAGCACCAGCGCCAGCGGCTCGGGCGAGTTGCCAAGCGTGGTGTAAGACATCGCTCCCACCGCCGCGACCGCGACCAGGATGTAGATGGTGGTGCACAGCGCCATGGATCCGACGATGCCGATGGTCAGGTCGCGGCCGGGATTCTTGGCTTCCTCGGCCGAGGTGGCGACGGCGTCGAAGCCGTAAAAGGCGAAGAACACGATCGCGGCGGCGGCCATCACGCCGCGGGTGCTGGTGCCATCGGCATGGGAGGCGAAGCCATAGGGCATGAAAGGGTGGAAGTTCGCCGCGTCGAAGCCGGGCAACGCGAGGGCCACGAACACGGCGAGCGCCACCAGCTTGATGACGACCAGCACGATGTTGAGCGTCGCGCTCTCGCGGGTGCCGAGCATCAGCATGCCGGCGATCGCGAAGGAGACGAGCACCGCCGGCAGGTTGACGATGCCCCCGGCATGCGGTCCCTGGAGCAGCATCGCGGGCAGATGAATGCCCGCCGATTGCAGCCAGCCGACCAGATAGCCCGACCAGCCCACCGCCACCGCCGAGCAGGCGAGCGAATATTCGAGGATTAGGCTCCAGCCGACCACCCAGGCGATCGTCTCGCCGAGCACCGAATAGCTATAGGTATAGGCGCTGCCTGCCGCCGGGATCATCGTCGCGAGTTCGGCATAGGCGAGCGCGGCGCAGGCGCACACCGCGCCGGCGATGACGAAGGCGAGGATCACCGCCGGCCCTGCCCGCTCGGCACCGACGCCCGTCAGCGTATAGATGCCGGTGCCGACGATCGCGCCGACGCCCAGCGCGATCAGGTGCGGCCAGGACAGCGTGGGGCGCAGCCGATGCGCGCTATGGCCCGTGCTGCGTTCGATCGGCTTGATCGGTCCCCAAAATCCCATGCAACCCCCGCCTTTGTCGTTGTCGTCAGACGACCGAGAAGCCGGCCCAGAACGGGTCCGCGCGGTCGATCCAGATGGTGTTGAAACCGGTGGCGATCGCCGAGCCTTCGATCGAGGGGATGATGCCGGGGCGATTGCCCACCATCACCGCTTCCTCGACCCGGCCGATGAACCGGCTGCCGATATAGCTTTCATGGACGAAGCGATCGCCGACGCTCAGGCGCCCCTGCTGCTCCAGATGCGCCAGCCGCGCCGAGGTGCCGGTGCCGCACGGGCTGCGATCGATCGCGCGCTCGCCGTAGAACACGGCGTTGCGACCATCGGCCCCCTCGCTCCTGGGCCTGTCTGCCCAGAGGACGTGGCTGACGCCGCGGATACGGTCGTCGAGCGGGTGGACCGGCTCCACCTTGTCGCGCACCAGCGCGCGGATCGTCCGACTGAGCTCGACGATGCGCGAGGCGCCGAGATCGTCGAGCCCGGTATAGGGCCCCTGCGGCTCGATGATCGCATAGTAATTGCCGCCATAGGAGACGTCGATGCGCAGCGGGCCGAAGCCCGGCACCTCGATCTCTATGCCGGTCGCCGCGACATAGGCGGGCACGTTGCGGATCCGCACCCAGCGCACCCGGTCGTCCGTCATTTCATAGGCGATATCGATCACCCCCGCCGGCACTTCGATGCGCAGCTGGCCGGGCGTGCGCGGGGTGATCAGCCCGTGTTCGAGCCCGAAGGTCACCATCCCGATCGTGCCGTGCCCGCACATCGGCAGGCAGCCCGAGGTCTCGATGAACAGGATGCCGCAATCGGTATCGTCGCGGGTGGGCGGATAGAGGAACCCGCCCGACATCATGTCGTGCCCGCGCGGCTCGAAGCAGAGGCCGGTGCGGATCCAGTCGAAGCGTTCCTGGAAGTCCGCGCGCCGCGCCAGCATGTCGCCGCCGCGGAGCAGCGGTGCGCCGCCCGCGACCAGCCGCACCGGGTTCCCCGCGGTATGGCCGTCGATGCAGAAGAAGGTGTGGCGCATGGTTTCCTCAGGCTGCCTTGGCGGCGCGCTGGCTCGGGCGGGTCGCCGCGGCTTCCTCCACCCAGCGGATTACCTGTTCGCGGCGGGCACCCGAAAGCGGCAGGCGCGGCAGGCGGACGCGCTCGCTGCCCCGGCCCATGATCTGCTCGGCGAGCTTGATCGACTGGACTAGGTCATGCTCGGCATCGAGGTGGAGCAGCGGCATGAACCAGCGATAGATGGCGCGGGCCTCGTCATAGCGGCCCTCGTTGAACGCCGCGATGAGGCGCACCGACTCTTCGGGGAAGGCGCTGGTCAGGCCCGAGACCCAGCCCGAGGCGCCGAGGAACATGCCTTCCAGCGCGACATCGTCAAGGCCCGCCATCAGCGTGTAGCGATCGCCATAGCGGTTGAAGAGATCGGTGAAGCGGCGCGGATCGGGCGCGCTTTCCTTGACCGCCACGATATTCTTCACATCGGTGAGGCGATCCAGCGTCGCAGTGTCGATCGACACGCGATAGGCCGGCGGATTGTTGTAGAGCATGATCGGCAGCGCGGTCGCCTCGGCCACCGCGCGGAAATGGGCTTCGAGCTCCTCAGGCGTAGGCACATAGACCATCGCCGGCAGCAGCATCAGCGCGTCGACGCCGATCTTCTCGGCATCGCGGGCATATTGGATCGCGCGCGCGGTGGTGAATTCGGAAACGCCGGCGACCAGCGGCACGCGGCCTCCGACTGCCTCGACGCCAGCCTGAAGCACGACGCGCTTCTCGTCCGCCTCGAGCGAATTGTTCTCGCCGCAGGTGCCGAGCAGGATAAGGCCGTCGACGCCGTCATCGACCAGCGCGGTCTGGGTGCGCTGGGTGGCATCGAGATCGATCGAGAGATCCTCGGCGAACTGGGTGGTCGCCGCGGGATAGACGCCGGTCCAGAGCGTCTTGGCTGCAGTCATAAGAACACGATCCTCCACTGGGTTGATCGATTTCGTATACGGTATGCGAGAGTGACGCAAGGGCTGTCTGGATCAACGCATATTTTCGGCATTCCCGAAAGGGGTAACGCCGCGCCCACCTCCAGCATTTAGATATCGTATAATGTATTTGACGGAATGATGCTTCTTATGTTGCATATGCGCGACTCAGAAAAAGGGGTGTGCGGCACATGCGAAATTTTCTTACGATGCGAACGGGTGCGGCGCTTGGCGCGCTGGCGATGGCACTGGTCTCCAGTGCGGCTTTTGCGCAGGACGCAGATAGCGGCGTGGCGGGCGCCGACAACGACCGCGCCGAAATCACCGTCACCGGCACGCGCATCCGCCGCCCCGATCTGGAGAGCAACAGCCCGCTGACCAGCGTCGATGCGCAGGAAGTGCGCTACCAGGGTGCCGTCAACGCCGAGACGATGCTCGCGCGGCTGCCGCAATTCACCGCCGACGGCAACGAGAACGTCTCCAACGGCTCGGACGGATCGGCGCAGATCAACCTGCGCAACCTCGGCTCGAACCGCGTGCTGACGCTGATCAACGGCCAGCGCATCCTCTCCTCGCAGGCGACCGACATCAACTTCGTCCCGACCGCGCTGATCGAGCGGGTCGATGTCGTCACCGGCGGTGCCTCGGCCGTCTATGGCTCGGACGCGATGTCGGGCGTGGTCAATTTCATCCTGCGCGACCATCTCGACGGGCTGCGGCTGGATGCGCAGACCAGCGTCGCGCAGCACACCAACGACAATGCCTATGTCCGCGGCCTCGTCTCGGCCAAGGGCTATCAGCTGGCGCCGCGCAATGTGTTCGACGGCGCCAAGCAGGACATCAACGGCGCGTTCGGCAAGAATTTCGCGGACGGCCGCGGCAACGTCACCGTCTATGGCGGCTATCGCCACACCGATCCGGTGCTGCAGGCGACGCGCGACTATTCGTCCTGCGCGCTCAATGCCGACGGTGCCAGCGCACTGGTCTGCGGGGGATCGAGCAACACCACCTACGGCACCTTTGCGCCGCTCGACGGTCCCAGCAAGGAGCTGGGCTATCTCACCAACGCCCGCGACGGCTCCAAGAGCTGGGTGCCGTACGACGCCAGCTACGCGTACAACTACTCGCCCACCAACTACATCCAGCGTTCGGACGAGCGCTATACCGCCGGCGGCAGCGCCTCGTTCGAGATCGCGCCGGTGGCCAAGGTCTATGGCAGCTTCATGTGGATGAAGGACCATACCTTCTCGCAGGTAGCACCCTCGGCGCTGTTCCTCGGCACCACCTTCACCCTGCCCTGCGACAACCCGCTGATGAGCTCGGGCCAGCAGGCGGCGTTGTGCGGCCCGGCGGCCGGCACCTCCGCCACGATCGACACGCTGATCGGCTATCGCCTCAACGGCGCCTATTCACGCCGAGACGATCTGCGCCACCAGGATTACCGCTATAACGGCGGCGTGAAGGGCGATCTCGGCCGTGGCTTCAGCTACGACGTCGGCTACCTCTATTCGCTGTCGCGCTATAATGAGACCTATCTCAACAATGTCGACAATGTGAAGGCGCAGCGCGCGCTGGACGTGGTGTCGGTGAACGGCACGCCGACCTGCCGCTCGAAGATCGACGGCACCGATCCGGCCTGCGTTCCGATCGACATCTTCCGCGCCGACGGCATCACCACCGATCAGGCGCGCTATCTGTTCAGCCCGTCGAGCACCGCGTCGCGCAACACGCTCGAAGTCTTCTCGGGCTCGATCAACGGCGACCTCGGCACCTTCGGCATCCAGAGCCCTTGGGCGACGCGCGGCGCCGGGCTGGCGGTCGGCGTCGAGCGCCGCCGCGAGACGCTCAACTTCACCGCGGACGAGGTCGCCAAGCAGGGCGGCAGCGCCGATGCCGACGGCTCGATCACCGTCAACGAGGCTTATGGCGAGCTCGAGCTGCCGCTGGTCGCCAATGTGCCCTTCATCCACGACCTGACGGTGAACGGCGGCCTGCGCTATTCAGACTATACCAACCGCCAGGGGTCGACCGCGACCGAATCGCACTACAAGGCCTGGACCTACAAGGCCGAGCTGACCTGGTCGCCGCTCGATGGTGCCCGGTTCCGCGCCAGCTACAACCGCGCGATCCGCGCCCCCAATATCAGCGAGCTGTTCGGCGCGCGCGGCATCGGCAACGTCTCGCTGACCGACCCTTGCGCCGGCGCCACCCCCGACGCGTCGCTCGCGGCGTGCAAGCTGACCGGGGTCAGCGATGCGCAGTACGGCCATATCATCCAGTGCCCGGCCGAGACCTGCTCGCAATCCTATGGCGGCAACCCGGCGGTGAAGCCCGAAGTGGGCGACACCTACACCTTCGGCGTGGTGCTGACGCCCAAGCAGCTGCGCGGCTTCTCGCTGTCGGTCGATTATTACCACATCAAGGTGAAGGGCTATATCAGCTCGATCGCGCCGTCGCTGGTGGTCAGCCAATGCACCTCCACCGGCGATCCCTATTATTGCGGGCTGTTCCACCGCGATCCGCGCTCGGGCGCGCTGTTCGGCACCAACGGCTATGTCGTCGGCAGCACGCTCAACACCGGTTATCTGCTCACCTCCGGCATCGACGTCGCCGCGGCCTATGCGACGAGGATCGGCAATCTCGGCAAGCTCGACGCCAACATCGTCGGCACCTGGTTGCAACAGCAGGTGCAGGAGCCGCTGCCGGGTCTCGGCAGCTACGACTGCAAGGGCTATTACGGCTATAGCTGCGGCCAGCCCAACCCGACCTGGCGGCATGTCGCGCGCCTGACCTGGACCGTGCCCGGCGAGAAGGCGACGCTGTCGCTCGCCTGGCGCCACTTCGCCAAGACGGCGCTGTCGACCTCCTCGTCGAACGCCTTCCTCAGCGAGGCCGGCCCGATCAGCATCATCAACGCGACGATCCCCGCGACCGAATATTTCGACCTCGCCGCGACCGTGGTGCCCGCCAAGCAGCTGCAGTTCCGGATGGGCATCAACAACCTGACCGACAAGTCGCCGCCGGCGATCGCCTCGGGCGTGCTGGCCAGCTTCGGCAACGGCAACACCTATCCAGGCGTGTACGACCCGATGGGCCGCACGCTGTTCGTAGGCGCGACGCTGACCTTCTGAGCTCTCCCCGGGGCCGGTGTTCCCTCACCGGCCCCACCCCTGCCCTCTGGAACGGCGGCGCAGGCCGCTCGTTAGCGGTAGCTCGTCGTTCCAAAGGCTTATTCCCGCATGGCTTCTTCCCGCGATCCCGTTGCCCGCGCGATCGCGCCCACCAAGGCCGCCCCTGCCCTTGCGACCGGCGAGACCGCCGCGCTGCTGGCGGAGGCGCTGGTCGCAGACGACCTGTTCTTCGCCGCCGCCGACGAACCCCGCGGCATCGCGATCGCGCGGGCGCTGACAGCGCTGGCGCCCCAGGCTTGCGTGGTGTTCTGCCCCGGCAGCGACGCACTCCCCGGCGATGCCGCCCCCGCCTCCCCCGCCAATGTCGGCGAACGCGTCGCCGCGCTGCGCCGTCTGCGCCTCGCGCAGGCCGAGGCGGAACGACCCCGGATCGCCTGCATCACCACCGGGGAGGCGCTGGCACGCCTCTATCCCTCGCCCGAGGCCTTCGAAGCCGCCCCGCCCCGCGTGGCGACCGGCGAGCCCATCGACTTGACCCTGTTGTTCGAAGCGCTGGTCGAGGCCGGCTATGTCGAAGACGAACGCGTCGACGAGCCCGGCGAGGTCGCGCTGCGCGGCCAGGTGCTCGACGTTTACCCCGCCGATGCCGAGGAACCGCGGCGGATCGAAGTCGCCGACGGCGTCGTCGTGTCGCTGCGCAGCTATGATCCCGGCACCCAGCGCACCACCGGCGACTGCGAGGCGCAGGAGCTGGGCCGCGTCTCCGAGCCGCCGCTCGGCAAAGACGGCGTGCCGCTCATCGCGCACCTGCCCAGCGCGCTGCTGGCGATCGAACCCGCCGCGGAGGACCGGCGCAAGCGCTTCCTTGCCCTCGCCGCGGACTCGCAGCGCCGCCGCCCGAGCCGCGCGCTGCGCGACGTGCTCGACGACAAGCAGTGGCAGGGTGCGGCCAAAGCGCATCCGCCGCTCGCGCTCGACGCCTCCGGCGATCCTCCGCCGCGCTTCATCGAAGGCCGCGCCCCGCTCCGCGCCTTTGCCCGTGTCGCGCGCGATGCCATGGCAGCGGAGACGCGGCTGGTGTTGCTGGGGAGCGCTCGCGATCTGCGCTTCCTGCGCAGCCGCATCGCGGGCGTACTGAAGACCGATCCGCAGGACGTGCCCGGCTGGGTCGCACTGCAGGACCGGCCGACCGGTGCCGTCGCGCTGCTCGAGGCGCCCGTCGACCGCGGTTTCCGGCGGGAAGGCATTCTCGCGATTGCCGCCGCCGACCTGCTCGGCAGCCGCGCCGAACGCGACACCGCCCAGACCGGCGCCGCCGATCCCATGCTGTTCGGCCAGACCGAGATCCGTCTCGGCGATCTCGTCGTCCACGAGGATCATGGCATCGCCGAGGTCACCGGCCTGGCGCCGATGCCGGGCGAAGCCGAGGCAGGCGGGGACGCGATCGCGCTCACCTATGCCGATGGCGGCGTGCGGCTGGTGCCGGTCGCCGAGGCCGATCGGCTGTGGCGCTATGGCGGCGACGCCGACGCGGTGGCGCTCGACAAGCTTGACGGCTCCAGCTGGCAGAAGCGCCGCGGCGCGATCGACCTTGCCATTGCGGAGACAGCGCGCGGGATGATCGCACTTGCCGAAGCGCGGCTAAAGCTAACCGCTCCGGTTCTTTCCCCGGATGCTGCCGCATATGAACGGTTCGTCGCCGGTTTCCCATATAATGAAACGCGCGATCAATCGCGTGCGATCGAGGCCGTTCGTCACGATCTTGCGGCCGGCACGCCGATGGATCGGCTGGTGATCGGCGATGTCGGGTTCGGCAAGACGGAGGTGGCGCTGCGGGCAGCGGCGCTGGCGGCGCTGTCCGGGCATCAGGTCGTGGTGGCCGCCCCCACGACCGTTCTGGCCCGCCAGCATCTCGAGACCTTCACCGAACGGTTCGAGGGTACGGGAATCGAAGTCGCCGGCCTCTCCCGGCTTTCCAGCGCGGCGGAGAAGAAGCGCGTCAAGGCCGGGCTCGCCGACGGGTCGATCCAGGTGGTGATCGGCACCGGCGCGGTCGCCGGCAAGGGCGTGGCCTACGCCAAGCTCGCGCTCGTCATCATCGACGAAGAGCAGCGCTTCGGCGCGGCCGACAAGGCCAAGCTGCGCGCGCTCGGCGCAGGGCATGTGCTGACACTCAGCGCCACGCCGATTCCGCGCACGCTGCAGGCGGCGCTGGTCGGCATCCAGCACCTCTCGGTCATCGCCACGCCCCCTGCCCGCCGCCAGCCGATCCGCACCGCGGTGGGCGTGTTCGACGAGGCCATGGTGCGCGCCGCATTGCTGCGCGAGCGCAGCCGCGGCGGCCAGAGCTTCGTCGTCGTGCCGCGGATCGAGGACATGGCGCCGCTCGCCGCCAAGATCACGCGGCTGGTGCCCGAGCTGGAGCTGCTCCAGGCGCATGGCAAGATGCCCGCCGCCGAGATCGACGAGGCGATGGTCCGCTTCGGCCGCGGCGACGGCGACGTGCTGCTGGCGACCAACATCATCGAGGCCGGGCTCGACGTGCCGCGCGCCAACACCATGGTGCTCTATCGTGCCGACCGCTTCGGCCTGAGCCAGCTCCACCAGCTGCGCGGCCGGGTGGGGCGCGGCAGCCGGCGGGGGCAGGTGCTGCTGCTCACCGAGCCCGACAAGCCGATCGGCGCGCGGACCCTGAAACGACTCCGCACGCTGGAGGCGTTCGACCGGCTCGGTGCCGGCTTCGCGATCAGCGCGCAGGATCTCGACATGCGCGGCGCCGGCGACCTGCTCGGCGAGGCGCAGGCCGGGCACATGAAGCTGATCGGCGTCGATCTCTACCAGCACCTGCTCGAAGCCGCGCTGCGCACGGCGCGCGGCGAGACGGTGGAGCGCTGGACGCCCGAGCTGCATCTCGGGCTGCAGGGTTGCCTCCCGGAGGCGTGGATCCCCGATGAAGAGCTGCGCGTCGGCTTCTACGTCCGCCTCGCCCGCGCCGAGGACGGGCCTGCCATCGACGCGCTGGAAGCGGAGCTGGAAGATCGCTTCGGCGCCCTGCCCGAGGCCGCCATGACCTTGCTAGCGATCGCCCGCGTACGCGCCCAGGCATTGGCGCTGCGGATCGCGCGGATCGACGCTGGCCCCGCCGCGATCGCCTTCACCCCGCGCGCCGATTTCGCCGGGGATGCGGCCGCGGCGGCCCTCGCCGCCAAGGGCGAGCGGCTGCTGCTCGCCGAGCGGATCGACGATCCCGCCGCGCGGCTGGCTCGGATCGAAACGCTGCTGGAGGCGATGGCGGGCGATTGACGCATTGTGCTGCCCCCTCCCCCGGCCTAGGCTGCCCCTAGAAAACAGAACCGGAGAGGAATGGCGCCATGATTCTGCCCGTCCTGCTGCTGATGCTCCAGACCACCCCGGCGTTCAACGCCGAGGAGGAGATCATCGTCGTCTCGCGCCAGCTACGCATGATCAAGGTCGACCTGAAGACCGACAAGCGCGAGGATGGCCTGCATCTGCGTCGTTGCCGCATCTTGCGCGGCTCGGGGCATAGCGATCTGGATGCGATCCCCTGCGGCGTCGCCGAGCAGTGCGTCGCGGACGGGGTGCCTTCGCGACGCCTGCTGAAGGACTGTGTCGAAGATCGCTCGACCAGCCGGATCAACCTCGTGCTGGCCTCGCGGCGGATGGCGCGGGCCGACTGATCCCGCTCAGCGCTGCTCGCCGAGCCCCGTCGCTGCCCAATAGATGCCGCCCAGCAGGTGCTGGAGATAGCGGTCGTCGCGGTACATCTCCGCCTCGTGGCCGAGCAGGGTGACGAACACCCTCCCCTTCTCGTAGCGATGGTACCAGGCCTCGGGATGGTCCTTGCCCATCCGGTGCCCCACCTGCCCCGGCCAGATTCGGGTGGGATCGTAGCTCGCCTCGTCGACCCCGAGCACGCGGTGGATCGCGATGTCGAACGGATTGCCGGTCACGTAGAACTCGTCGCTCCACAGCCAATGGTCCGGAAGCCCGAACGCCGCCGGAAAGCTCTTGTCGAGCACGTTGACGACGGCGGTCTGGATCATCGGGTGGTTGATGAAGGTCCGCCCGACCAGCTTCTCGTACCAGGGCCACACCCCGGTCGGTATGATCGCCGCGCGGTGCACCACCACTGCATTGCCGCCGGCCTGCAGATAATGCTCTAGACCAACGCGCTGCGTAGGGGAGAATTCGTCGGCAGGCGTGTTGAGCAGCATGATCGCCGCATAGTGGGTGAGGTCGCCGTCGAGCGGCGCGCCGTCCTTGTGCCAGTCGATCGCAAAGGCGTGGAGGCGGCCGAGCTTTTCGAGGCTTTCGCGCGCGACGGGGATGTATTCGTAATGATATTTGCTGGGGGCCGCGATCACCAGCAGCGTGAATTGCGTATCGGCGCGCCCCACCGCCGGCAGCAGCAGTGCGGCGAGCGCCACCAGGGCGCGCAGCAGGCGGCTCATCGCGTCGATCGCTCCGCGCTCAGCCGCGACATCAGGATCGCCGCACGCTTGGCCTGGCGGCGGATGCTGGCAAGGTCCACCGTCTCGCCGGGTGCATGGTCGCCGGTGCTGTAAGTGCCCAGCCCTGCGAGGCTGTCGACATCGGCGGCGACGAACGAGATGTCCCCCGCCCCGCGCTTGAGCGGATCGAGTGCCGGCATTTCCGGCAGCCCGAGGTCGCGATTGACGCCGTTGAGCGCCGCCAGCAGCGCGCGGTTGCCGGCGGTCGGCGCCATCGCCGGATAGCCCTCGCCGAAGCTGATCTTCGCCTCCGTGCCCGGCGCATGCGCGGCGACGATCGCTTCCATCTTGGCCTTCACCCGCGCGGTCTGCTCGGGGCTGAGCGTGCGGAAGTCGCCGGTGGCGATAGCAGTGGCGGGGATGATGTTGGTCTTGCCCGCCGCCGTCGCGTTGCCGCTCTCGTCGACAGTGGCACGCGCCCCGCCGGCGATCACCCCGGTGTTGAAAGTGAGGTTGGGTTCGGGCAGCTCCTTGCGGAAGGCGGCGAGGATGCGCGTGAGCTCGTTGATCGCCCCGTCGCCGAACTCGGATCCGAAGATCAGCGAGCTGTGGCCGGTCTTGCCCGTGGCGGTGATCCGCCAGTCGATCGCCGAGCGCCGCGCGACCGACCCCATGTCGCGCCCACCGTCGATCACCAGCCCCTCGAAATCGAGCGCGACATCGGCGCGCTTGCCGGCCGCGATCAGGTCGGCGCGGGCGATATTCTGCGGGCTGCCCGCCTTTTCCTCGTCGCCGGTCAGCACGATCTCGATATTGGCGTCCTTGAGCGTGCCGGCAGCCTGCATCGCCCGGAGCGCCGCGAGCATCACCACCATGCCGCCCTTGTCGTCCCCTGCCCCCGGCCCTTCCGCCAGATCGCCCTTGCGGACGAATTTCTGGAAGGGCGAGTCGGGCTCGAACACGGTGTCGAGATGGCCGATCAGCAGCAGGCGCTTGGTGCCGGGCTTGCCGCGATGGACGGCGATCAGATGACCCGCGCGTTGCACGGCATCCATCGGCTTCCAGGTCACCGCAAAGCCCAGCGGCGCCAGCTCGGCCCGCATCCGTTCGCCGATCTTGGTAACCCCGGCGAGGTTGAGCGTGCCGCTGTTCTGGTTGACCAGCGTTTCGAGCAGCGCGACGGACCGATCATAGTCGGCGTCTACGGTGCGCGCCATTGCCGTTTCGGCCGCCGAGAGCTGCTGCGCGGCGGCCGGCGCAATGGCAGCGGTGCCCAGCAGCATCGCGGCGCAAAGGCGGGAGAAGCAAGACAGATCGGTCACTGGAGCCCCTTTTGCTGAGGGCTTCTTCAAACCACGCTCTCACCCCTGGAGCAAGCCGCACCCGTCGCGTCAGGAAAGCTGTCGGGCGAGATCCGCGAGCAGGATGCGGGCGACGGGCTGGTCGCCATCGTCCTCTATGTCCAGGCTGCCGCGTACCGGCGTGCGCCCGTTGCGGTGCCGAAGGAGGGCACGAGCTAGACTGTGGCCGGCGATCAGTGCCTGGCGAAGATCGGGCAGTTCGCGACGCTCGGCAGTATGGGGGTGGTGGTCCGGGGTGCAGAGGCGGAAGCGATAGGCGGGCATGCGGGGATAATGCCCATGCCTTCAACAAGTTGCTGCCGGTTGATGTATATCATTGTTGCAGTGGCCTTGCGGGTTGGACGTTGGTGGGCTGGCGCGTCGTTACGTGCGGCTCCCCACGCCTCTATCTCTATCCAAAAAGAGAAAACTCGAAACCTGGTTAGAGGGTTTCTTGAGTCGTTACGGAGTTATGCGACGTCGCCGCTCTGCCGAATCGCGGTAACTCCACGATTCGCCGAAATGCTGCGTTCCCATTGTGTCGAGGATCCGTTCCCAAAAGGTCGACAGTGCCGTTCCCGAAAGGTCGATAGACGGTTCCGGAAGGGTCGAAGGGCGTTCCCGAAGGGTCGAAAGGCGGTGCAGCCTGGCTGATTTATGAGGCGTTTGGGGGTGCGGGATCGCGAGGTTGAATCAGTTGCAGGGTGGCTGTGGATAAAGAGGTTCAAACCACCGTCCCAAATGGCGACGCCTTCTCCCGCGCGCCAACCCTGCCCGACACTTCGGGAACGGTTCGGGGCGGCATCGGCCGAACCTTCAGCGCAGCTGGTGCTTGTTGCGGGCGTGCCACTGGCGAACGAACCCCAGAAAGGCGTTCTGATAGTTGGCAGGCGTCCGCGCCGGATCCGCTTCCACCCAGTCGCGAAACTGGCGGTGGAGATCCTGATAGTCCCAGCCGGGGCATTCGCGCCGGGCCTGTTCCAGCGTCGCGTCGGTGAGCATGCCGCTGGTACCCCGCGTCGCTAGGCTGGTGACCGTCCGGCGGAGCAGCGCGCGGGCCTCGGCACCGAGCGGTTGGGGCTCGACCTCATCGGACTGGTTGGCAGGACGCGTGGCGGGTTCCACCGGCGCGACCGAAGGCGCAGGGCGAACCTCGCCCTCCCCGCGCCGCCGCATACGCAGGCTGGGCTCGCGCTTGCCCGCGGGCGTTTCCAGCGACAGCGTATAGCCCGGCAGCTCGTCGCGCTCGACGATCTTGGCGATCTCGAACTTGAAGCGGCGATATTGCCCCTCGGCGCCCGACTTCTCGAACAGCGTCGGCATAGAGATGGCGAAACCCGCCTCCCCTGCCCCGCCGGCATGTTTGCGCGCGACCTTGTAGAGCCAGCGCTCGCGCCCGCCGGTCAGGTCGAAATAGGCGCGGTCGATCGACAGCACCCCGCCGGTCATCAGCACGCCCTCGTAGAACCAGCTCGACAGCTCGATCGTCATGCCGCGCGAGCGCTCGGTGCGCTCGTCGACCAGCTGGGTCCAGCCGTCGAGCCAGCTGAACGTCGCCTCGCGGCGGTTCTCGGCGCGGATGTTCGTCTTGATCGTCGTCGCCACCAGCCGATCCAGCGACTGGCCGAGCAGTTCATAGGCGCGCCCCGTCGTCGGACGGCCGATCGCGCGGAGCAGGTCATATGGCATCAGATGGAGCTTGCGCGGGATGTCGTTGCGGCCGCGCCGCGCCATGTCGGCAAGCACGCTGGCGCAGTAGATCAGGATGTCGGCGTCCCAGATCGTCGCCATGCCGTAATCGGGATTGGCGGAGACATGGACCCACAGCTTGCCGTCCGGGCTTTTGTAGTCGATCGGCTTCACCCGCTTGGTCTTGGCCAGGCTGAAGAACGGGCGCTCCATCATCTCGCGCTGGTCGCGCAGCGGCATGTCGGCGAGATAGGGAAGGAACAGGTCGAACTGTTCGGGGATCGACTGGCGATCGGCCTGGGTCATGAAGCCTCTGGAAGCAGGGTGGGGGAGGGGCGTTTCCCCGGGGAAACGAAGGGCGATTCCGGGATCGCGAAGTAGGTCGGAGGTTGGAAGGCTCGTGGCCGAAGCCATGTTTCCCGGGGGAAACGGCCGCCGCATTCGGCGCCGTCGTTTCCCCGGGGAAACGCGCTCATGGCTGCAACCCGCGGCCTTCGCGCTCGAGCTGGTCGAGCGCATCGCGGAAGGCGTTGACGAGATGGTCGCGGCTGGCGCCCGAGCCGGCATGGAGCCGCACGGTCACGCCCTGGCGGTTCACCGACAGCACGCTCAGCGCGGTGCGTCCGCTGGGCATCGACCATTGGTACAGCTCGTCGGCCACCTGCGGGCCCGAGGGCGCGGCGAGCAACCGGCGCAGCACATCGGCGGCGGCGATCGGCGCATGCCCGCTGGCGCGGCGATCGGCCTGCTCTCTGGAAAGCGCCTTGGCCTCGGCGACGATCGCCTTTGCCGCGGCCTTGTCGTCCAGCGCCTGGGCGAGCGGATAGGCGGGCTTCAGCAGCATGTCGGCAGGCGACGCGAAGGCAGCGACCACGGCGTCGGGGATGCCTGCCACCTTGATCATCTTCGACAGCCAGCCCTTGGAGAGCTTCAGCCGCTCGGCCATGCGGGTGAGGTGGTTGCCGTAATGCGCCTTGAGCGCCTCGGCATAGTTGCGCGCGCGCTCGAGGTCGGACACGTCCTTGCGGGCGCGGTTCTCCAGGTCGGCGAGGCGGAAGGCTGCTTCGTCATCCAGCTGCGCGACCTGCGCCACGAACTGCATGTCCGGATAGCTGTGCGCGCGCAGCCAGGAGATCGCGAAGTGGCGCCTCGTGCCGGCGATCACCTCATAGTCATGGTCCGGGTCGCCCTCGATCCGCCGCACGACCGCGGGCACCTTCTGGCCGTTCTCCGCGACGATCGAGTCGATCAGCTCCCGGACATTCTCCTCGTTGAGATCGGCATAGACGCGCGCATTGCCGGGCCAGATCCGCACCCGCGAAGGATCGAGCAGCAATTGGGTGACCTGACGCACCTCGCCCGACGCAACCCGAGCGAGCGCGGACTCGCGGCCGAGCAGCGTGGTGCCGCGCGTCCGGGCGAGCCGCGGCGGCAGTTCCGGCTCCGGCGCGGCGGGGGCGGGGAGGGGGGCAGGCGCTGAGGCCGCCGGCGCCGCCGCTTCCGCCGCGGCTTCCTCGGCGAGCAGATCGGCGAGATAGTCTTTCTGGGTACGTGCCACGGTTCAGCCCTTCTGCCCGGTTGCGGCGGTGCGCTCAGGCCGCTTCATTGACGACATCCTCTTCGCTCGCCGGCGCCACCCGGCCCCAGTTGCGGCGGACCAAGGCCTCGACCTGGCCGAGCGCCTCGTCGAGATTGGCCTTGCAGCGCTTGTGGGTGCGCGCGGTGCCGATCGGGCGATCCAGCTCGTAGATCGTCATCATCCGCATCGCTGCATGGCTGATCTCGGC
Source organism: Sphingomonas sp. NFR04 (assembly GCF_900114095.1). Taxonomy (GTDB): domain Bacteria; phylum Pseudomonadota; class Alphaproteobacteria; order Sphingomonadales; family Sphingomonadaceae; genus Sphingomonas. The sequence continues at coordinate 19,354 of NZ_FORV01000010.1, forward strand.
CGATTCGAGGATCGGCACCGGCAGCAGCGCCGGCCCGAACGCCTGCTCCATGATCTGGCGGACCATCGCATGGCTGGGATCGTTGCCGTCGAACTTGGAGCAGATCAGCCGGACGAAATCATAGCGGACGTCGATGCCCGCTTCGGTCAGCTGGTGCAGCACCTGGTCCATCATTGAGAGGAACTGGACGGTGGAGCAGAAGTCCGGCGTGGTCGCGGCCAGCGGTACCAGTAGCGCGTTGGCCGCCTGCATCACCGCCAGGCTTATCGTGCCGAGCGCAGGCGGCGGATCGAGGATCACCACGTCATAGTCGCGGGCCAGATCGTTGAGCCCTGCCTTGAGCTTGCGGAAGCGCGTCGCGAGGATCGAGCCGCCATCGGCACCGGCTGCGGCCAGCTCATATTCCACGTCGAACAGCTCGAGGTTCGACGGGATCAGGTCGACATTGGGCCAGGGCGTCTTCTTCACCGCGTAGAGCAGGTCGGCCTGGGTCGGGTCGATCGAGAGATAGGGGTAGAGCGTCTCTTCGCGGGTGATGTTGAAATGCGGGTTGAAGCCGAACAAGGTGGTGGTGGTCGCCTGGCTGTCGCAATCGACCACGAGCACCCGGTAGCCCTGCACCGCGAAATAATGGGCGAGATGGGTGGTGACGGTCGACTTGCCGACGCCGCCCTTGAAGTTCTGCACCGCGATGATGGCGGGCACATCGAGCGGCGCGCGGGCAGGGGAGGCTCCCAGCACCTGCCGCATGTTGAGCAGTTCCTCGACGGTGTAACCCGGCCGCCGTCCATTCTCGCTCGGCGGGGGCGGGGGGAGACGTCCATCCTCCTCGGCCATGCGGATACGGTTGGTGGAGCAGCCCAGCAGCTGCGCCGCCTCGGCAATGCCGAAACGGACATGGAGTCCCTTGCGGCTTTCCGGTAGAAAGGCCTTGCGGCGCAATCGTTCGATCATGCGCTCGCCGGCATCGGCAAGCTCGCTGATCCGCTCAATGTCTGAATGCATTCGTGCCTCGCCCCGCGCGGTTGAATGAGAGTTATGGGATACATCTCATATTTCGTTCAAACCGGCAAGCTTGGCTCCGGAACGGCGCAACTATCAGGTCACGCGGTTGTTATCACCGAGTATGAAGACTATATTCGGACCGATAATGGTCTGAAATCACACGAATAAGGGTCGGAGACCGAGATGCGCTACACCGAACAGGTCAAGCCTGTCAGCTATTTGAAGGCCAATGCTGCGGATGTGTTGCGCGGGCTGGCGGAAGGCGGCGCGCCGCTGGTGATCACCCAGAATGGCGAGGCGCGCGCCGTGTTGCAGGACGTGGCAAGCTATCAGGCGACGCAGGAAACGCTGGCGTTGCTGAAACTGATGGCGCTGGGAACGCGCGATGTCGAAGCCGGGCGCTTCACGCCCGCGCGCGATGCCATCGCCCGACTGCGCAAGGGCGGCTCCAACAGCGCATCATGAGCGAGCGCTATACGGTCTACCTCACCGCTGGCGCCGAAACGGACCTTGCCGACATTCATGGCTGGATCCGCGAGCATCGTTCGACAGAACAAGCCGACGCCTTTCTCGACGCGATGCTGGCCAAGGTCGATAGCCTGGAAACCTATCCCGATCGCGGCAGCGTGCCCCGCGAGCTCGACGTGCTCGGCATCCACGAGTTTCGGCAACTAGTGGTACCACCCTACCGGCTGATCTACCGGGTGATCGTCGATCACGTGTTCGTGTTTCTCATCGCAGACGGTCGGCGCGACTTCCAGGCGCTGCTGGAGCGCCGGCTGCTCTCGGCCTGAGCCGCGCTCAACCGTGCGACCAGCCGAACTGGCCCGCGGCGATCGCGGCCTGGGTGCGGTTGCGGACGTTGAGCTTGCGCATCACCGCGGTCATGTGGACCTTCACCGTCGCTTCGGCCATGCCGAGCTCATAGGCGATCTGCTTGTTGAGCAGCCCCGAATGGACGCAGCGCAGCACCTGCATCTGCGTGGGCGTGAGGCGCGGCGGAGCCGATGGCTCGGCGCCGGTGCGTTCCATCTGCTGTGCTTGAGTCGCGGCTTGCATGCCCATCCTCCCAAACCGATCCGTTTTCCGAGGCCAGGCCTCCAGATTCGTTAACGTTAACGTAGGCGAACTTGTAGGACAGGTTCAAGTGTAATTTTGCGCGGATCACCGCGCCTAATCGTTTCGCCTGGCAATTTTGACTGGCTGAGCCTAGAAGCTGTCTGATAAGTTACCGCCGACATCCGGCAGGCAAGGGGAGGGGCATGGCGGTTGCAGAGGCCCGGAGTGCGGCGCGGTGAACCAGCCGCGGCTATCCGATCACGCCTATGCGGCGATCGTCGAACTCATCAAGGCGGAGGATCTCGAGGTCGGCGCGCGGCTGCCCTCTGAGGCACGGTTGGCGGAGATGTGCGGCGTCTCGCGCGCGATTGTCCGCGAGGCGCTGGTGCGGCTCGGCTCGGACGGGATCACCGAAGTGCGGCGCGGCGCGGGCTCGTTCGTCAAGGGGCGGCCATCGGAGCGGCTGGCGGCGTTCATGCCGCTCGCCGAACTGCCCGCGACGCTGGGCAGCTACGAAGTGCGCTTCGTGCTGGAGACCGAGGCGGCGCGGCTCGCCGCCGTCCGGCGCACCGCCGAGCAGATGGCGGTGCTGGAAGCCGCGCTGGCGGACCTGCGCGCGGCGCTGCTGTCCAGCGCGCCTGCCCATGTCGAGGATCGCGAACTCCACCGCGCGATCGCCGACGCCACCGGTAATCTCGCCTTCCAGCAGGCGTTCGATGCGCTGTGGCCCGATGTCGAGAAGGTGATGCAGGCCGGCGTCGACATTTCGCGGTCGCGCTCGGCGGACGTGATCGCGGTGATGCTCCACGAGCATGAGGTGATCGTCGATTCGATCCGTGCCCAGGATCCCGAGCGTGCCGCATTGGCGATGCGGTGGCATCTGGGGGAGGGGCGCCGCCGGCTCATGCCCTGAGCGCGGGTTGCTCCAGATGGGCGAGGACGCGGTCGCACAGCGTCGCGGGGGGCAGGGTCGCCGGCAGGATCAGCACGCCCTCGTCGGGCTGCGGACGCTCCAGCGTCTCCAACTGGCTGTCGAGCAGGCTGGTTGGCATGAAATGGCCGGGCCGCGAGGACATGCGGGCGAGGAGCTGGTCGCGATCCGCTTCGAGCAGCACGAATTGCACCGCGCCGGGGATCTCGCTGCGCAGCCGGTCGCGATAGACGCGGCGCAGCGCCGAGCAGGCTGCGACCGACATCCCGCAGGTGTCGATCGACGCTGCCACCGCCGCCCCGATCCGATCGAGCCAGGGCCAGCGATCGGCGTCGGTGAGCGGGGTGCCGTCGCGCATCTTCACCACTGCCTCGGCCGAGTGGAAGGCGTCGCCTTCGAGGAACACGCAGCCCAGCGCCTCGGCGAGCAGCGCGCCGAGCGTCGACTTGCCGGAGCCACTTACCCCCATCACGATCACGGCCGCAGCGGCAGGCGATCGGGCAGGCAGGTCGGACATGGGCAAGGCTCCGGCAAGAGGGGCAGCCTCGCTTGTGAAAGGCTGCAGCGGTGCTGAAAACTACGACCTTCGTCGCAGGTGCCGCTCGCCCTTCAACGGGTTAGCCCATGCAATCAAGAACTAAGCTTAGAATGGGGATGGATATGCGCTGCTTCCTGGCCGGTCTGCTCGTCGCGACCTCGCTCAATGCACCCGCGCTCGCGCAGCAGGCATCGGTCTTCCCCGTGGCGCCGGACGAACCGCGCGCCGTGACCGTGAAGGCGCGCGGCGACGGCAAGACGGACGATACCGCGGCGTTGCAGAAGGCGCTCGACGATGCCCGCGACGCCACGCGGCACGGCATCGTCTTCCTCCCCTCGGGTCGTTACCGCATCACCCGCACGCTGGTCGTGCCGGCGGGCGTGCGCGTCTACGGCGTCGGGCGCACGCGGCCGACGATCCTGCTCGGCGCTAGCACGCCCGGCTTCCAGCAGGGCGTCTCGACGATGATCGTGTTCGGCGGCGACGACCAATATGCGGTCGGCAAGGTGCCGGTGCCCGTCCCCAATGTCGTGCCCCGCGACAAGATCGTCCGCGATGCCAATTCGGGGACCTTCTATTCCTCGATGAGCAATGTCGACATCGAGATTGCCGAGGGCAATCCGGCGGCGGCGGGCGTGCGCTTCCGCATGGCGCAGCATGCCTTTCTCAGCCACATGGAGTTCCGCCTCGGCAGCGCCTTCGCCGGGGTCTACCAGGCCGGCAACGTGATCGAGAAGGTGGCATTCAAGGGCGGGCGCTACGGCATCGTTACCGAGAAGACCTCGCCCGCCTGGCAGTTCACGCTGATCGATTCGACCTTCGACGGCCAGCGCGAGGCGGCGATCCGCGAGCATGAGGTGGACCTGACGCTGGTCAACGTCGCGATCCGCGACACGCCCGTCGGGATCGAGATCGACCGCGGCTATTCGGACTCGCTCTACGGCAAGGACGTGCGGTTCGAACGCGTGGCGAAGGCAGGCGTGGTGATCTCCAACGAGGACAGCGCCTTCACCCAGATCGGCTTCGATAACGCGGTTGCGGTCGACAGCCCGGTCTTCGCCCGCTTCCGGGAGAGCGGCAAGACCGTGGCGGGGAAGGGCAGGGCCTACCGCGTCGGCGCCTTCTCCTATGGCCTGAAGGTGCCCAAGCTCGGCGAGATGGGGAAGACCGACCTGCAGGCGGAGATCCAGCCGCTGGCGAGCGTGCCCGCGCGTCGCGAACTGGCCGTGCGCGCGCTGCCGCCGATGGCCGAGTGGGTCAATGTCCGCAAACTGGGGGTGAAGGGCGACGGCACCACCGACGACACCGCCGCGCTGCAAAAGGCGATCGACGGCAATCGCGTGCTCTATCTGCCGATCGGCTTCTACAAGGTGACCGACCGGCTCAAGCTGCGCCCCGACACCGTGCTGATCGGCCTGCACCCGGCGACCACCCAGCTCTATATCCCCGACGACAATCCGGCGCATCGCGGGCTGGGCAGCGTGATTCCGATCCTCGAGACGCCGCAGGGCGGCGACAACATCCTCTCCGGCCTCGGCCTGTTCACCGGCCGGGTGAACCCGCGCGCTTCGGCGGTGCTGTGGCGCTCGGGCGCGAACAGCCTGATGCAGGACGTGAAGATCATGGGCGGCGGCGGCACCCCCACCGCCGACGGCAAGCCGCTCGGCAGCCTGCAGGGTCGTACCGGCGATCCCGTGGCCGAAGGCCGGTGGGACGCGCAATATCCGAGCATCTGGGTGACCGACAATGGCGGCGGCACCTTCACCGATGTGTGGAGCCCCAACACCTTCGCCCAGGCCGGCTTCTACGTCACCAACACCAGCACGCCGGGCCATGTCTACGAGATGTCGGTCGAGCATCACGTCCGCAACGAGTTCGTGCTCGACAATGTGGCGAACTGGGAGTTCCTCGCGCCGCAGACTGAGCAGGAAGTAGGCGACGGTCCCGATGCGGTCTCGCTGGAGATCCGCAACTCGCGCAACCTGCTGTTCGCCAATTATCATGGCTATCGCGTTACCCGCAGCTACCACCCGGCGAAGAGCGCGGTACGGCTGTTCAATGCCTCGGACATCCGCTTCCGCAACGTCCATGTGAATGCCGAGAGCGGCTTCGCGGCGTGTGACGACGAGGGCTGCGGCACGTTCCTGCGTGTCAGCAAATATCCGTTCGACAATGCGATCGAGGACGTGACCGGAAAGAAGCTGGTCCGCGAACGCGAGTTCGCGCGGCTGGATGTCGGCGCCGTCGAGCGGCAGGTGGCGGAGAAGCCGCTGACCGGCAAGGTCGAGAAGCTCGAGGACGGCCTCTACTCGATCTCCGGTGCGACGGTGGATGCGCAGGGGCGGCTCTACTTCATCGACCGCCGCTTCCAGCGGATCCAGCGCTGGACCGAGGCCAAGGGCCTGGAGATCATCCGCGACCATGCGCTTGATCCGGTGAATCTCGCGGTCGACGCCTCGGGACATCTGCTGGTGCTGTCGTCGCTCGGCGCCAAGGGCGCGGCCTATTCGATCGACCCCGATGGCCCGCGCGACCAGCTCACCCGCATCGAGCCGACGCCGATCGGCGCGAGCACGGGCGCCAAGACGCTGCTGCCGGTAAACTGGTGGGCGAACGGCGAATTCCGCGACCAGCTGAACCAGCAGACCTACCAGTTCACCACCATGGCCGAGCTGTTCGCCAAGGAAGCGATGGAGCCCAAGACGCAAGCCTATGTCTCGCCCGACGGCAGCGTCGCGCTGCCTGCCTTCCGGGTGTGGCAGCAGGGGCCGGTCGACCATGTCGGCTGGCGCTGGTCGCACGCGCTTAACGCCAACGGGCTGGTCGCCGGCAAGCAGGGCGAGCGGCTGTTCGTCACCAACGGATCGGAGAACATCACCTATACCGGCACCGTGGGCCCGGCGGGCACGCTGACCAACCTCAAGCCCTTCGCCAATCGCGGCGGCGAGAGCGTGGCGGTGGCGCCGGACGGGCGGGTCTATGTCGCGAACGGGCAGGTGTTCGTCTACGCCGCCGACGGCAAGGAAGTTGGCCGGATCGACGTGCCCGAGCGCCCGCTCCAGATCCTGTTCGGCGGCACGGACAAGCGCACGCTGTTCATCCTGACGCACCACGCACTCTACGCCGCACGACCCTGAGCGGGACCGGGCCGGGGGCGTCTACCACCTATGTCGTAGATGCCTGCGGTGCTCGGCAGGTCTAGCGTTGCAACATCATTGCCACGGGTCGGATAACGGCCGGAAAACATTGGAGGGGTTCGTCGCATGAAAGCCATTCTCACGTCGCAGCTGCGCCTTGGCGGCGCGAGCCTGATTGCGCTCGCGGCCATGGGATGGGCGAGTGCGGCGAATGCCCAGAGCACCACCACTGCGGAGCCGGCGCCCGCCGCCGAAGTGCCGCAGGCGGACACCGCTGCCCAGACCGAGCAGAACGACCAGATCGTCGTCACCGGCTCGCGCATCATCGCCAGCGGCTTCACCGCCCCGACACCCACCACCGTGATCGGCGCCGAGCAGATCGCCGCCAATGCGCAGCCGAACCTGTTCAACACCATTGCCCAGCTGCCTTCGCTCCAGGGTTCGACCGGCGCGGCGACCGGCACGTTCAGCACCTCGAGCGGTACCCAGGGGCTCAGCTCCTTCTCGCTGCGCGGCCTCCAGCCGATCCGCACGCTGACGCTGCTCGACGGCCAGCGCGTCGCCGCTGCGAACGTCAGCGGGGTGCCGGACATCAGCCTGTTCCCGCAGCTGCTGGTCAAGCGCGTCGACGTGGTCAATGGCGGCGCCTCGGCCACCTATGGCTCGGACGCTGTCGGCGGCGTGGTGAACTTCATCACCGATACCCGCTTTACCGGTTTCAAGGCCAATGTGATGGGCGGCATCACCACCTATGGCGACAACAAGCAGATCCTGGCGCAGGGCGCCTGGGGCGGATCCTTCGCGGGCGACAAGCTGCACGTGATCGTCAGCGGCGAATATGCTCATGACGGCGGTGTCGGCCCCGGCGATTTCGGCACCGATCTCGCCCGCAGCCGCGACTGGTACAAGGCGACGACGCTGCTCAACACCGGCGTGACCACCGGTGGGTCGCCGCAGTTCGTCTACAGCGACTATGCCCAGCCCTATCAATATGCCCGCTACGGCCTGATCAACAACGGCCCGCTCCAGGGCATCGCCTTCGACGCCGCCGGCAACCCGTACAATTTCCAGTACGGCTCGGGCGGCCAGCCGCTCGGCAACGGCCGGGTGAGCAACTGCTATCCGGGCAACAGCTTCTGCGTCGGCGGCGACCTGACCGGCGCGCCGGGTTCGGGCGCGTCGCTGGTTTCCAAGCTGCAGCGCGTCGTCGGCTATACGCGGATCGGCTATGATTTCGCGCCGGGCAACGAATTCTACGGCACGCTCAGCATCGGCCAGGTCAAGACCAACAACCAGCCGAGCCCGGGCTATAACCGCCCCAATTTGACCGTGCAGTGCGCCAACCCGTATTTGCCGCAGCTGGTGCGCGATCGCTGCGCCACGGCGGGGATTACCTCGTTCAACTTCGGCACCAGCAACGGCGCCTTCCCCGATCCGCAGGTCTATACCGATCGCCGCCAGTATCGCGGCGTGCTCGGCGCCAAGGGCAAGTTCTCGGCAGGCGGCGGCGAGTGGAACTATGATGCCTATTACGAGCATGGCGAGACGATCGCGGACATCAACGTCCATGATATCGTCCTGCAGAACCGCTATGTCGCCGCGACCAACGCGATCGCCCTCAACGGCGCGATCGTCTGCGCCGATCCGGTGGCGCGCGCGGCGGGCTGCCAGCCGATCAACGTGTTCGGCGGCTTCGTGCCCTCGGCCTCGGCGCTGGCCTATGTCACCCCGGCGGCCGGACCCTTCCAGCATACCAAGCTGACCCAGGACGTGGTGAGCGCCAATATCTCGGGCAATCTGTTCGACCTCTGGGCCGGCCCGCTCAGCCTGGCGATCGGTGGCGAGTATCGCCGCGAATTCTACCGGGTGAACGCCGATCCGTACGGCGCGGGCGCGACCAGCCCGAACAGCGCCGCCTATCCGGCCGATCCGCTGCTCAACCAGACGCTCGGCAGCAACTGGGCGGCGGGCAACTACAAGAATGGCGGCGGCCGCTACAATGTCTACGAGTTCTCGGCGGAAACCAACCTGCCGCTGCTCGACAGCGCGAGCTTCGGCCGAGCCAATCTGAACGCGGCCGCCCGCTACACGCACTACAGCACCTCGGGCTCGGTCTGGGCGTGGAAGATCGGGGGCACCTGGTCGACCCCGATCGACGGGATCCGCCTGCGCGCGGTCACCTCGCGCGATGTGCGGGCGCCGAACCTCTCCGAGCTGTTCGCCGCGCCCACCGTCACCACGCTGCCCAACTTCAACGATCCGTTCCGCAACGTCGCGGTGCAGGCGTTTCAGAACACCGTGGGCAACCCCAACCTCAAGCCCGAAATCGCCCGCAACACCGAAGTGGGGATCACACTGGCCAACCCGACCTGGCTGCCGGGCCTGAGCCTCTCGTTCGACTATTACACGATCAAGCTGAGCGGCGTCGTCTCCACCCTGTCGCCCGACCAGATCGTCCGCTTCTGCTTCGAGGGCAACCAGGCCTTCTGCGGCGGCTTCGTGCTCAACAGCCCGGTGCAGGGCGGCAATTTCATCAACGTCCAGCCGTTCAACCTGGCGAGCTGGAAGACCAGCGGCTTCGACATCGAGGCGAGCTATCGCTGGCAGCGCCCGCTCGGCCTGCCGGGCAACTTCACCGTCCGCGCGCTCGGCACGCATGTGCAGGAGTTCCTCGTCCGCGCCGGCATCGCCGGGGTGGCGACGGTGGATAATGCCGGCGCCAACAACGGCGCGACGCCCGACTGGAAGTGGCTGGCGATCCAGACCTACGATACCGACAAGTTCAGCCTGCTGGTGCAGGAGCGCTGGTTCTCCGACGGCAATTTCGGCAACCAATATGTCGAGTGCCAGAGCGGCTGCCCGGTCTCGACCGGCAACAACCCGACGATCAGCCGCAACTTCATGCCCGGCGCCTTCTATGTCGACGTCGGCGGCTCCTACAAGGTGACCCGCGGGCTGGAGGGCTATTTCAAGGTCGACAACCTTTTCAATGTCGATCCCGCCCCGGCGCCGCAGACCAATACCGGCCTCGACGTCAATCCGGCGCTCTACGACACGATCGGCCGCACCTATCGCATCGGCGTGCGCCTGAACTTCTGATCCTTTCGTCCCCCCGACGATCTCCTGGTCCCGGCCGCAAGGTCGGGACCTTTGTTTTGTGGCGGAAACCGGAACGGCGGCAGGCGTTGAGGGCGGGTGCGCAACGCTGCGCCCCGAACAACGGAGACGAAGCATGACCGAAGCCACCCAGAACGCCGCCAAGACCGTGTCGAACGGCAAGACCGCGCTGACCGACGATATCCGCGCCCATTTCTCGGGCGACGCCCCGATCACCGAAAAGGCCAAGAGCTTCGCTAAGGCGCGGCCCTGGACCAGCGCAGCCTTTCTCGGCATTGCCGCGCTGGCGGTGCTGAACGGCGTGCGCGGCGTCCGTCCGTAATCCGGTGCCGGGTGGCGGCCCGTTCGCCGTCACCCGGGCCTTGCAACCTTCGTGCCGTGCGGAAATACGCGTACTGGCAATTGGCCGCCGCCGGGGTTATATACCGCTCGTTATGAAAACCGCAGCCTGTACCGTAGCCAAGGGTCGCCCCCGCGAGTTCGACGTAGAAGATGCGTTGGCGGCAGCGCTCCGCATCTTCTGGACCAAGGGCTATGAAGGTGCCTCGCTAACCGATCTGACCGAGGCGATGGGCATTACCCGACCCAGCCTCTACGCCGCGTTCGGCAACAAGGAATCCTTGTTCTGCAAGGCGCTGGAACTCTACGAGCGCGAGAAGCTCTGTTATATCGGTCGCGCGCTCGAAGCGCCGACGGCGCGCGGTGTTGCCGAGGCCCTGCTGCGCGGGGCGCTCGAGCGTCAGCGCGATAGCAGCGATCCCAAGGGCTGCATGGGCGTGATCAACTCGGTGGCGTGCGGTGCCGAGGCCGAGTCGATTCGCGAGGAAGTGCTCAAGCGCGGCGAGTCCGCCAAGCGTGCGATCGTCGAGCGGTTCGAACGCGCCAAGGCCGAAGACGACCTTCCGCCGCACGCGGATCCGGAGGGGCTGACCTCCTACATCATCGCGCTGATCCAGGGCATCGCGCTGCAGGGTGGGGCGGGCACAAGCTGCGCCGATCTCGAGCGGCTCGTCCAGACCAGCCTGTCGATGTGGCCGGCGCGCTGATGCCGGCCATTTGTTAGGGCGGCTTCGGCTCAGTCGTTCGGCACGGTCAGCACGATCCCGGTCTTGCCTTCCTGCTTCGAGACCATCACCGACACCTGCTTGCCGTCCTTCTCGCCGGTGATCATCGCCGCGTCGGGCATCAGCATGGACTGGGGCAGCTTCCACCCTTCCCTGGCCAGCGCGGCCTTGTAGAAATCGGCGACCTTGGCGACCGGATCCTGGGTCGCGAGCGTCACCATCTTGGTCTTGCGGCCGCCCGATTCGGTTTCCATCACGCCGTCGACGGTCGCGCCCGGATAGGCCGGCGCGTAGGCGGGCATCACCACCGCGGCCGCGGCGGCGCCCCGGATCGTCTTGATGCTGCCGTTCGCCGTGGTGATCGATGCGGTGCCGGCGCTCTCGTCGGTCTTGTACGTCGTGCCCGCGATCGTCGCGGACTTCTCCTTGGACCCGCATGCGGCGAGCAGGACGGCGGCAATAAGGACGACAGGGCGCATCGGGATCTCTCCAACAGACGACGACGATGCAGACGTTTGGAACGCCTGGGCAACGGTCGTGTAGCTCCCGTCCGCTGGGATGGCAAACGCGCCGCCAGCCCCGCTTGAAGCGGTTTGACAAGAAATCGTTTCGCGCCTGCAAAACACTCTTGCGAGGAAAAATACCGGGCGGTATAAAAAGGCTGTTGACGCACCGCAGCGCGACTTATATACCGACTGGTATAGAAAGTGAGCCGCCGCCCCCACGGGGTTGCGGGCAGACGGAGACGCGGACATGCGCCAGCTTGCACGCAAGAAACGGGGTGAGCCCTAGGCTCTATCCGCTCATACCCACGTAGTAACAGGCGCTGCCTTACGGCAGATGGACGTAGCGAGGCATCGCTGCGATCCATGGCCCGCAACCAACTGAATTCATCCCGGCACCCGGAACCGCAAGAGGCGCTTTTCGGGAGGGCGGAGCCTTGCTCCCCGCCGGCGCAACCGAGGGAGTATGACATGGCATATCTCGATCTGAACGAAATGGCCGGCAACGCCGCCGCGCTGCCCGCCTTCCTCGCTGCGTCGCGCGAGGAGACCAAGCTGAGCGCGCTCGAATGGCAGGTCGTCGCGATCGCCCAGCGCGACCGCATGTCCTCGCTGGAGGCGCCGAGCCGCCTTTCGATCGCGGTGGGCGTGATCTTCGGCGGCGAGCGCGGCAATCCGCGGCTGGCCGATCCCAAGCTCGAGGCGCTGCGCCGCATCGCCGTCATTTCCTGGCACCGCGGTTTCCGCGTGCCCCAGTCCGAAATCCAGCGCTTCCACGAAGCCGGCTACACGCCCGGCCAGTTGGAGACGCTGCTCACCAGCATCAGCCGTGGTCGCGCGGCGATGAATCAGGGGAACCATCATGAATATGCACGCGCCCATTGAGGGCGAAGCGGTGGCAGAACGCCGCCCCAAGCGTCTGCGCACCTGGCAGAAGGCGGCTTTGGTCGTCGTGCCGGTGGGCGTGGTCGCCGCCGGCTTCAGCCTGAGCGGGCGCAATGCGCCCGCCGTGGCTGCGCCGGCCGCACCCGTCGTCACCGTCGCCACCCCGCTCGCACGCGAAGTGAATGAGTGGGACGAATATGTCGGCCGCTTCGAGGCGAGCCGCACCGTCGAGGTGCGGCCGCGCGTGTCGGGCGCCGTCACTGCGATCCACTTCAAGGACGGCATGGTGGTAAAGCAGGGCCAGCTCCTCTTCACCATCGATCCGCGTCCGTTCACCGCCGCGCTGGCCGAGGCCAAGGCGGGCGTGGCGAGCGCGCAGAGCGATCTCGCACTCGCCCGCTCCGACCTCGACCGCGCCCAGCGGCTGGTCAGTGTCGAAGCCGTGTCGAAGAGCGATGTCGAACGTCTCCAGGCCCGCGTCCGCGCGGCCACTGCCGCTGTCGCCGCGGCAGAGGCCCGGGTCCGTGCCCGTGCGCTCGACGTCGAGTTCACCCAGGTGCGTGCACCGATTTCGGGCCGCATCTCCGACCGCAAGGTCGATCCCGGCAATCTGGTCGCCGCCGGGGAAGGGCAGGGGGGCACGCTCCTCACCACGATCAATGCGCTCGATCCGATCTACTTCACCTTTGACGGCTCGGAAGCCCTGTTCCTCAAGGCCAAGCGCGCGGCGGGATCGTCGGCCAGCCCGGTCGAGATCCGGCTGCAGGACGAAGGCGATTATCGCTGGAAGGGGCAGATCGACTTCACCGACAACGGGCTCGATCCCAAGTCCGGCACGATCCGCGGCCGCGCGGTGCTGGCGAACAAGGACATGTTCCTGACGCCGGGCATGTTCGGCAACATGCGGCTCGCCGCAGGCGGCAAGGCACAGGCGCTGCTGGTGCCCGACGCCGCGATCCAGACCGACCAGGCGCGCAAGCTGGTGCTCACCGTCGGTGCCGACGGCACCGTGGTGCCCAAGCCCGTGGTGCTCGGCCCGGTGGTCGACGGCCTCCGCATCGTCCGCTCGGGCCTGGCGCCGCAGGACAAGGTGGTGATCGCCGGCACCCAGTTCGCCCAGCCCGGCGGCAAGGTGCAGCCCAAGGCAGGCACCATCGCGCCGAACGCCGCGACCGACACGCCCGTCGTTTCCGCTCCGGTCACGGGCCAGGCGACCTTCGCCCGCTGACCGAACTGCCGCCGGGCGCACCCCAGATGCCCGGCGGCAGGTAGTTTCCCGTGTGCCCGTCCGCGTGATTGCACGCGGGCGCGAGCACGCGCGTCCGCTAGGAAAAGGAGAAGGCCATGCGCCTCTCACGCTTCTTCATCACCCGCCCGATCTTCGCGGCGGTGATCGCGATCATCATCACGATCCTGGGCGGCATCGCCTATTTCGCGCTGCCCATCTCGCAATATCCCGACATCGTGCCGCCGACGGTCACGGTGACGGCCAGCTATCCCGGCGCCTCGGCGGAGACCGTGGCGGAAACCGTCGCCGCGCCGATCGAGCAGGAAATCAACGGCGTCGACGACATGCTCTACCAGTCGTCGCAGTCGACCGGCGACGGCAACGTGACCATCACCGTCACCTTCAAGACCGGCACCAATCTCGATGCCGCGCAGGTGCTGGTGCAGAACCGCGTCGCGGTCGCGATCCCGCGCCTGCCCGAGGAAGTGCAGCGGCTCGGCGTCGTCACGCGCAAGACCAGCCCCGACTTCCTGATGGTAGTCAACCTGATCTCGCCGGACAACTCGATCGATCGCAGCTACATCTCCAACTACGCCCTCACCCAGGTGAAGGACCGCCTCGCGCGGCTCGAAGGCGTGGGCGACGTGCGCATGTTCGGTGCGCGCGACTATGCGATGCGGGTGTGGATCGATCCGGGCCGCGCGGCCGCGCTGAACCTCACCGCGGGCGATATCGTCCAGGCGCTGCGCGGGCAGAACATCCAGGTCGCGGCGGGCTCGCTCGGCCAGCCGGGGTCGCAGCGCAGCGGCAACGCCTTCCAGCTCAACGTTGAGACCCAGGGCCGCCTCAAGACCCCGGCCGAGTTCGGCCGCGTCGTCATCCGTACGGATAACGAGGGCCGCCAGGTCCGCGTGAGCGACGTCGCGCGCGTCGAGCTCGGCGCCGCCGACTATTCCTCCAACACCTATCTCTCGAACCAGCCGACCGTGATCCTGGCCGCCTTCCAGCGCCCGGGCTCCAACGCGCTCGCCGCTGCGCTGCGGATCAAGGCGGAGATGGACACGATCTCGAAGACCTTCCCCAAGGGCCTCGAATATCGCGTGATCTACAACCCCACCGAGTTCATCGCCCAGTCGATCGACGCGGTGTACCACACGCTCGGCGAAGCGGTGGTGCTCGTCGTCCTCGTCGTGATCGTGTTCCTCCAGAAATGGCGGGCGGCGATCATCCCGGTGGTGGCGATCCCCGTGTCGCTGATCGGCACCATGGCGGTGCTGCTGCCGATGGGCTATTCGCTCAACAACCTCTCGCTGTTCGGCCTGGTGCTCGCCATCGGCATCGTCGTCGACGACGCGATCGTCGTGGTGGAGAATGTCGAGCGCAACCTCGCCCGCGGCATGACGCCGCTGGAGGCGGCGCGTACCTCGATGGACGAAGTGTCGGGCGCGCTGGTCGCGATCGTGCTGGTGCTGTTCGCGGTGTTCCTGCCGACCTTGTTCCTCAACGGTCTGTCGGGCGCTTTCTACAAGCAGTTCGCCGTGACGATCTCGGTCGCCACCGCCATCTCGCTGCTCGTGTCGCTGACGCTCTCCCCGGCGCTCGCCGCGGTGCTGCTCCGGCATCACGAGGGTGAAGCAAAGGGCCGGATCGGGCGGGTGTTCGGCCGCGCGGCGGATGCCTTCAACCGTGGCTTCGAGCGGATGAGCAATGGCTATGCCCGCCTCACCCACAAGCTGGTCACGCGGCCGAAGCGGATGATGATTGCCTATCTCGGCCTGATCGCCGCGACGGTCGCGACCTTCTGGGTGACGCCGGTGGGCTTCATCCCGGCGCAGGATCAGGGCTATTTCCTCACCGTGATTCAGCTGCCGCCGGGCTCTTCGCTCGAGCGTACCGATGAAGTGATGCGCAAGGTCGTCGCGCGCATCCTGCCGATCCCGGGCGTGAAGGGCTCGGTGATGCTCGCGGGCTTTGACGGCCCGTCGCAGACGCTCGCTCCGAACAGCGCCGCCGCCTATGTCCCGCTGCAGAGCTTCGAGGAGCGCAAGAAGCTGGGCGTCAACATCCAGGGCATCATGGCCGAGGCGCGCAAGCGCACCGCCGACATCAACGAGGCGATGCTGCTCGTGGTCCCGCCGCCGCTCATCCAGGGCATCGGTTCGGCCGGCGGCTACCGCCTGATGGTGGAGGACCGCAGCGAGCATGGCTATCAGGCGCTGGGCAACACTGCCTTCGGACTGATCGGCCAGGCCAACAAGACGCCGGGGCTCGCCCAGGTCTATACCTTCTTCAACACCGCGACGCCGCGCGTCTTCGCCGATATCGATCGCCGCAAGGCCGAGATCCTCGGCGTGCCGCCCGAGCGGGTGTTCGAAGCGCTCAACGTCTATCTCGGCTCGGCCTTCGTGAACGACTTCAACATGCTCGGCCGCACCTACCGCGTGACCGCGCAGGCTGACGCGCCCTTCCGGGCGACCGAAGCCGACATCGCCAACCTCAAGACGCGCTCGGACGCCGGCGGCATGGTGCCGATCGGATCGGTCGCGACCTTCGAGAACAAGACGGGCCCGTATCGCGTGACGCGCTACAACCTGTTCCCGGCGGTGGAAGTCGATGGCGATACCGCGCCGGGCTACAGCTCGGGCGCGTCGCTCGACGCGATGGAGAAGCTCTCGGCCGAACTGCCTGCGGGCTATGCGGGTGAGTGGACCGGCATCGCCTATCAGCAGAAGATGGCGGGGAGCACGGCAGGCCTGGTGTTCGCGCTGGCGGTGCTGTTCGTCTTCCTCGTGCTGGCGGCGCAATATGAAAGCCTGACACTGCCGCTGGCGATCATCCTGATCGTGCCGATGTGCCTGCTGGCGGCGATGGCGGGCGTGAACCTGCGCGGCATGGACAACAATGTGCTGACGCAGATCGGGCTGGTCGTGCTGATCGCGCTCGCCGCCAAGAACGCGATCCTCGTGGTCGAGTTTGCCCACCAGGCGGAAGTCCGCGACGGCCTGTCGCCGGTGGAGGCCGCAGTGCGGGCGGCGCAGGACCGGTTGCGGCCGATCCTGATGACCAGCTTCGCCTTCATCCTCGGCGCGGTGCCGCTGCTGATCGCGAGCGGGGCGGGCGCCGAGCTTCGCCAAGCGCTGGGTACGGCAGTGTTCTTCGGGATGATGGGCGTCACCGGTTTCGGCCTGCTTTTCACGCCGACCTTCTACGTGGTGTGCCGCGCGCTTGGTGCGCGGCTCGCCCGGCGGCGCGGACAGGGTGGCGAGCACCACCAGCTCCAGCCGGCCGAGTAAGAGCGGTGGGGCTCGCGCTCGACCTTGGTCCCCCTCACCCTTCCGCCGCTTCGCGGCTCCCTCCCTCTCCCACAAGGGGAGAGGGACCAGGACGCCGAAACTCCCTCTCCCCTTGTGGGAGAGGGAAGGGGCCCGCCGCCGGAGGCGGTGGGAAGGGTGAGGGGGACGAGGGGCGAGGCGAAGAGCCCCGCCACCCAAACAGACCAGACCGGCGGTATCAGCAAGCCCGCCGCAGGAGATTTCACATGCAACGCATGGCTTCGATCATGGCCGCAGTCTCGGCGCTGGCGCTTTCCGCCTGCGCCGTCGGCCCGAATTACAAGGCACCCGCGCGGCCGCAGAGCGCCGCGGGCGCGTTCCTCTCGACCAGCCCGGCGGTTTCGGCCGCGCCGGTGCAGGAAGGCTGGTGGCGGCTTTACAACGATCCGGTGCTCGATCGGCTGGTGACGGAGGCGCTCGCCGCCAACACCGACGTTCGCGTTGCTGTCGCCCGGATCGAGCGGGCCCGCGCAACGTTGCGCGGCGCAACTTCCGACCGGCTGCCCCAGGCGACCGCAAATGCCGGCGCCAATTACGGGCGCCTGCCGCTCGGCCAGCGCCCGATCGGGTTCGGCAAGGAGGATTGGCAGGTCGATCTCGGGCTCGACGTTTCCTATGAAGTCGATCTGTTCGGCCGCATCTCGCGCAACGTCGAGGCTGCGCGCGGCGATGTCGCGGCGGCGCAGGCCGATGCGGACGCGGTCCGTGTGGTCGTCGCGGCGGATACCGCGCGCGCCTATGCCGATGCCGTATCCTCGGCCGAGCGGCTGGCGGTGGCCGAGCGGATCGTGGCGCTGCTCGATCAGTCGATCGACCTGACCCAGCGGCGCCGCAATGTCGGGCTGGCGACGCGGCTCGACGTCGCCCGCATCGCCGCGCTGCGCAACCAGCGCCAGGCCGATGTGCCCGCGCTCGCCGCCCAGCGTGACGCGGCGCTGTTCCGCCTTGCCACGCTGATCGGCAAGACCCCCGCCGAGCTGCCCGCCGAGGCGCGCGAGCGGCACACCACGCTTCGGCTCGACCAGCCGATCCCGGTCGGCGACGGCGCGGCATTGCTCGCCCGTCGGCCGGACGTGCGCGCGGCCGAGCGCCGGCTGGCCGCCTCGACGGCGCGCATCGGCGTTGCCACCGCAGACCTCTACCCGCGCATCTCGCTGGGCGGTTCGGGGGGATCGACCGGCAATGATTTCGGCAACATCTTCGGCGCGGGGCCGCTGCGCTGGCTGGTCGGCGGGCTGATCAACTGGACGGTGAACCCGGCCCCGGCGCGCGCGCGGATCGCGGCGGCCGAAGCCGACAGCCGGGAAGCGCTTGCCACCTTCGACGGCACAGTGCTCACCGCGCTGCAGGAGACCGAGACCGCGCTCTCCGCCTATGGCCGCGCGCTCGAGCGGCGCACCGCGCTGCAGGCGGCGCTCAACGAAGCCGAGGCGGCGGTGCGGATCGCCCGCGCGCGCCAGACCGAGGGCGACATCAACTCGCTCGACCTGCTCGACGCCGAGCGGACCTTCGCCGATGCCCAGGCCGCGTTGGCCACGGCCGACGCCGCGATCGCCGAGGCGCAGGTCAACCTGTTCCGCGCGCTCGGCGGCGGCTGGCAGCAGCAGGCCTGAACAACCGCGCCCGACGCCGCTTCCGAAAGGTGGCGGCGTCGGGGGCAAGCCTCAGAGGGCGATCTCGCCCTCGTCGCTGCCATTCCAATAGTGCAGCCGGCGCGCGCGGACATGGATCATCACCACGCCCGGCGTGTCGATGCCCTGCTCGAACCAGCGATCGAGATCCTTGGTCCAGTGCGCGGCGAACTGCGCCTTGTCGCGCACCAGATCGGCATCGCCTTCCACCGCGACGAACAGCGGCGGCCCACCGAGCAGCCCCGCGGCGCCGGTGAAGGTGAGGCCCACGCGCGGTTCGGCCTCGATGTCGGCGATGGTGCGCGCGCTGTCATAGCTGAAGAAATAGCTGTCGCCGCGATACTCGACCTCGCCATTGTTGCTCATCGGCCGGCTGGCGATGGCGCCGCCGTCCGTCCGGGTGGAGAGCATGCCGAAGTCGATCTTGCCCATCTTCTTCGCCAGCGATTCCAACGTCATTTCCGCCATGATGCACTCCTTCACAGGACCGGTGTGCCGGTCGGAGGCATCAACCATGGCGGAGGGCGTGGGTTGCGCCGACTTCCCCTTTCGACAGCCGGAAAAACTTCCTCCACTTTGAACCATTCCCCCGGCCCTCGGCACATACGGCATGCGAACGCTTCCGGCCGCGGCGTTCCCCCTGTGTGCGGCCGAGGCCGACGTGCGTGTCCGATCCGGTGTCCGCCCCTGTGCACCGGATCGGACCAATCAAGGGAGAACCAATTGATGCGTATCTTGTTGGGCGCAGCCGCGCTCGTCTCGCTCGCCGCCGCACCTGCGCTGGCCCAGACCCAGACCGTCTCTGACGCGACCGGCGATTTCCTCTCGGGCTATACCGGCCCGAAGCTCGCCGATCTCGATGTCACCAGCTTCTCGGTGAGCTATGATGCCGGATCCCAGCTGTTCACGCTCGGCACCACCTTTGCCGGCGCGATCACCCCGGGCACGGCCGGCTTCTATGTCTTCGGCGTCAACACCGGCAAGGGCGCGATCCGGCCGTTCGGCGGGATCGGCCAGGGCAATGTGATCTTCGACCAGGCGATCGTGGTGCAGAAGGACGGCACCGGCGCGATCGGCGGCACTGCGCTCGATTCGAACTGGGTGGCGATCGCGGGCAACATCCTGACGGTGAAGGTGCCGCTGTCGCTGCTGCCGAGCACCGGCTTTGCGCCGGGCAAATACGGCTTCAACCTCTGGCCGCGCACCGGCTTCGGCAACAATGCCCAGATCAGCGACTTCGCGCCCGAGAACGCCACGCTCTCGGCGGCCGTGCCCGAGCCGGCGAGCTGGGCGATGCTGATGCTCGGCGCCGGCGCCGCGGGCGGCATGCTCCGCTATCGCCGCCGCCGCCAGGCGACGCCTGCACTCGCCTGACCTCCCGCCGCCGGCCGGGCGCGCAAAAAAACCACCCGGCCGGCGAAAAAATGCACCTCGGGTCGCACCGATTGAACCTTCGCTCCCCGCTGCGCCACTACAGTGGGAGCGAAGGCAGGTGCGTGACACAGAAGGATCCTCAGGCGCGGCGATCGATCGCAGGGCAGGACGACGAGGAGATGGGCCTCGTCGCCGCGGTGCGCGCGCGCGACCTGCGGGCGTTCGAGCAGCTCTACCGCCGCTACCAGCCGCGGCTCACCCGCTTCGTCGGCACGCTGCTCCGCTCGCCGGGGCTGGTCGAGGAAGTGGTCAACGATACGCTGATGGTGCTGTGGCAGAAGGCGAGCGACTTCACCGGCGCCAGCCGGCTGTCGACCTGGCTGTTCGCCATCGCCTATCGCAAGGCGGTGCGTGCCCGGGCCCGCGAGCCGCTCGCCGCCGATGGCGAAGCCGTGCTGGCGGAGCTTGCCGATGACAGTGCTGCAGATACGGGCCTGGCGCGCGACCGCACCCGGCAGGCGCTGCAGCGCGCGATGGGCGTGCTCTCGGCCGATCATCGCGCGGTGGTGGACCTCACCTATTTTCACGAGATCGGCTATCGCGAGATTGCCGAGATTCTGGGATGTCCGGTCGATACGGTGAAGACGCGGATGTTCCACGCCCGCCGCCAGTTGCGGCGTGCGATGGCGGGCGAATTGGCGGACTGGATCTAGACGATGGGCGACCTACTCCATTTGCGCGGCGATCCGCACGAGGCGACGATGCTGCTGCTGCCCTGGTATGCGACCGGGGAGATCGAACCCGGCGACCGGCTGCTGGTCGACGCGCATCTCGCGGATTGCGCCGAATGCCGCGACGAGCTTGCCGCGGAGCGGCGGCTGCGCGGTGCCGTGGCGGACCTGCCCGCGCCGAGTGCTGCCGGCTGGGATCGCATGATGCTCGAACTTGCCGAGCCCGAGGCGCCTGCGCAGCTGCCGCGAAGTTTTCTCCGCCGCGCCGGCTGGATGCTGGCGGCGCAGGCGGCGGTGCTGGTGCTCGGCGTCGGCGTGGTGCTGCACCTGCAGCGTCAGGTGCCGCCGGTCGCCGCCCCGCAATCCTATCACGCGCTGGGGTCGCCGGAGCAGCGGCAGGCGGGCAATATCCTCGTGATGTTCGCGCCCGAGACGCGCGAACCCGTGTTGCGCAAGGCGATCGAGGCCTCGGGCGCGCGGCTGGTCGACGGGCCTACGGCGGCGGGCGCCTATCTGCTCGCGATCGCGCCCGGCGAGCGCGCGGCGGCGCTGGCGCGGTTGCGGGCACAGGCGGGGGTGACGCTGGCGCAGCCGGTCGACGCTGCGCCATGAGGCGGCTGGGCGCGGCACTGCTGCTCCTGCTGCTCGCGGCGGTGCCGTTGCAGGCACGCGCCGCCGAGGAGGACGCGCCGCGTATCCTGATGATGCTCCGCCTCGCACCCGCGCACTTCCGCGCCGGAAGCGGCTATGGCGGCGGCTATGGCGAGGATCAGTCGGCAGCGGCACGGCGGCGGATCGCGGCGGCGGTGGCCAAGCGCAACGGACTCCGCCTCGCGGGCAACTGGCCGATGCCGATCATCGGGATCGACTGCTTCATCCTGACCGTGCCCAAGGGCCGTGCGCCAGCGGAGGCGGCTTCGCAGGTCGCGCGCGATGCGGCGGTCGAATGGTCCGAGCCGATCGAGACCTTCGAGGCCAAAGGCGATCCGACACCCAATGATCCGCTCTACCCGGCCCAACCGGTGGCGCGCGCCTGGCACCTGGCGATGCTCCACCGCACCGCAACGGGCCGCGGCGCCCGGATCGCGGTGATCGACAGCCAGGTCGATGCCCGGCACCCGGATCTGGCGGGGCAGGTCGCGGTCGAGCGCAACTTCGTCGACGGCGCGGGCGTCACGGCGGAGCGGCACGGTACCGGCATCGCCGGGGTGATCGCGGCGCGGCCGGACAATGGCGTGGGCATCGTCGGCATCGCGCCCGGCGCCCGGCTGCTCGCGCTGCGCGCCTGTGCGGAGCAGGGGACAGGGGCAGGCGCCGCGACGCTCTGCGACAGCCTGAGCCTCGCCCGCGCGGTGAGCTTCGCGGTCGAGCAGCGCGCGGATGTGATCAACCTCAGCCTCGCCGGGCCGCCGAGCCGGTTGCTCGAGACGCTGCTGCGGATCGGCGTCACGCGCGGGGCGACGGTAGTCGCGGCCTATGATCCCAGGCTGCCCGGCGGCGGCTTCCCGGCCTCGATGCCCGGCGTCGTCGCCGTGGCGGAGTCGGCGGTGGGGCAGGCGGGCGGCCCCTATGCCGCGCCCGGCCGCGACATTCCCACGGCGCAGCCCGGCGGGCGCTGGTATCTGGCAAGCGGGTCCTCCTATGCTGCCGCCGAGGTGAGCGGGCTGATCGCGCTGATCCGTGAAGGGCATGCGACACCCGGCAGACGAACCGCGCTCGTTTCTGCTAGACCCGGCGGCGGAGAGATCGATGCCTGTGCGAGCGTGGTGGGGAAGGCGAAATGCGCGGGCCTGCGCCCCTGAGGCGCTGCTGGCGCTCGCCCTGCTGAGCGCAGCACCGGCACAGGCGCAGTGGAGCGGGCAGGTCTCCGCCACCAACGACGGACGCTGGCGCGGGCGCAGCATCAGCGCGGGACGGCCGGCCGCGACCCTCTCCCTCGGCTATGATGATCGTTCGGGCATCTATGCCGACGCCTCGGCGACCGCGGCGGCGCTGCCTGGGGGCGTATCCCTGGTCTCGGCGGGCGTGGATGCCGGCTATGCCTGGCGGCTGCCCGGCGGGCGCGTTCTCGACCTCGGCGTGACGCGGCGCGAGTTCCGCAGCACCGCCGCGACGCCGCGCCGATCGGGCTATACCGAAGCCTATGTCGGCATCGGCGGCCGCAGCCTTTCGGCGCGGCTGCACTATTCCCCCGACTATCTGTGGCGCGACACCGCGACGCTCTACGCGACGCTCGACGGTGTCGTGCGCCCGGCGCCCGGCTGGCGGCTGCTCGCCCATGGCGGGGCGATGCAGTTCCTGGGGACGGTGCCCCGCTACAGCGCCGACCGGACGCAGTTCGATTACAGCCTCGGCGTGGCGAAGCGAGTGGGGCGGATCGACGCCCAGCTCGCCTGGAGCGGCGGGGGCCCCGGCGCCGATTTCTATCGCGGCGCCGAGCATGCGCGGCGCGCGGTCACGCTGGCGCTATCGCTCGGCTTCTGAACTAGGGGCGGGACCGGTGCTGTCGCGCAGCGTCAGCGTATAGGGCAGGCGCAGCGACGGCGTTGCCTTGTGCTCCCCTGCCGGGCGGGTGAGCAGCTCCACCGCCGCCGCCGCCATCTCGACATGCGGCTGGTGGACGGTGCTGAGCGGCGGCCACGCCATGCGGGCGATGGCGGCGTCATCGAACCCGGCGATCGAGAGCTGGTCGGGCACCGCGATCCCCGCGCGCATCGCCGCGACCAGGACGCCCAGCGCCATCTCGTCATTGGCGGCGAAGATCGCGCTCGGCCGGTTCGCGCCCGACAGCAACTGCTCGCCGGCGGCAAGGCCCGAGCGGAAGGTGAAGTCGCCGGGCAGCGTCCGCTCCGGCCGCAACGCTAGCCCCGCCGCCGCGATCGCCGCCTCGAACCCTTCCTGCCGACGAGCAGCGGCATGATGCTCGGGATTGCCCTGGATGAAGCCGATGTCGCGGTGGCCGAGCGCGATCAGCGCCTCGGTCAGCTCGCGCGCGGCGCCGCGCTCGTCCATCTCCACCGCGGCGGTGCGCTCGTCCAGGTCGCCCGGCGAGATCCGCACCACGGCGACATGCATCCGCGCGAACAGGTCGAGCAGTTCGGGCCAATCGCACAAGGGGGGCGTGAGGATCGCACCGCCCAGCCGCATTGACCGCAGCGAGGCTTCGCACTCCTCCAGCCAGCCTGCCCGGTCGCGGGTCACCTGCTCGACGACGAGGTGGTAGCCCAGCGCCCGGCAGCGGGCGAGCGCGCCGCGCTGGACGTCGGCGGCATAGGCCGAGGCCGGGTCGTCAAAATAGAGGCCGAGCAGGAACGAGCGCGCGCTGGAAAGCTCGCGCGCAAAGGCATTGGGGCGATAGCCGAGCGCGTCGACCACCTTCTGCACCGCCGCGCGCACCTCGGGCCTGACATAGGCCTCGCCGTTGATCACGCGCGAGACGGTCTTGGGCGAAACGCCCGCCTGCCGGGCGACGTCCTTGAGGGTGAGCGGCTTCATGCGTGCGCCGTCTTATCGTTTCGCGGGCGATAGCGCTATCATGCATGCGAAGCCGGCGATCCCCAGATAGCACAGCAGCGGCAGCACCAGCGCGGCGGCGAGTCCCACATGGTCGGCAAGCGCGCCGGTAGCGAGCGGCACCACCGCGCCGCCGACGACCGCCATGCACAGGATCATCGAGGCATAGGCGGCAAGCCCGCGTTCCTCGGGCAGCGCCAGCGCGAAGATCGTCGGGTACATGATGGCGTTGCACAGCCCCACCGCGATCAGCGCCGCCGCGCCCGCCATGCCGTGCGCCCCGCTCGCGATGCCGACCAGCAGCACGGCCCCGAGGGCCACCCCCGCAAGAAGCCGCGCCGGTGCGATCCGCGCCAGCCCCAGCGCACCGGCGAAGCGCCCGAGCATCGCCCCGCCCCAATAGAGGCTGACCAGCCGCCCGGCGCTCGCCGGATCGATGGCGAGGATCGTCGGCAGCGCGAGATAATTGGCGAGCAGGCTGCCGATCGTCACCTCCGCGCCGACATAGCCGAACATCGCAAGCGCACCCAAAGCGAGGCGCGGCTGGCGCAGCACGCGACCGAGCGCCGCCAGCGGCAGCCGCTCCGGCGCGGGATGGGACGCCAGCAGGTCGCGCGCGCGCCAGAAGACGATGCACAGCCAGCCCAGCACCAGCGCGCAGGCAAGGAACGGCAGCGCCAGCGGCAACCGCCCCAGAGCGCCGAGCTGGAGCAGGAAGCCCGCGCCGATCAGCGGCGCCAGCACGGTGCCCACCGAGTTGAACCCCTGTAGCAGGGTCAGCCGTGCCGCCCCGCCCCCCTCAGTCGCGACCAAGGGCTGCACGACATTGGCGGCGATCTGGAGAAAGGTGATGCCGGTCGACAGGCAGAGCAGCGCGAGCAGCAGCAGCGGGTAGCTGCCGATCCAGGCCGCGCCGCCCAGCGCCACGCAGGCGCAGGTCATCACCGCCAGCCCGGCGGCGATCGCGCGCATATAGCCGGTGCGGACCAGCAGCGCGGTGATCGGCAGCGCGAACAGCAGATAGCTGGAGTGGAAGGCGAACGGGACCAGCGCCGCGCGCGTATAGTCGAGCCGATCGATCAGCGTCAGCCGCGGTACCAATAGGCCGACCAGCGCGGTGACGAAGCCGCCCATGAAGAAGATGCCGATCGACCGGCGAAACAGCCGCGCGACCATGTTCGATGCCAGGGAGGGGACGGAGGTGGGTGCCACCGCCGGACCTTAGCGAACGCTGCTGGCGGGGCAATGCCGATCGGCTTTGCGCTTGACATCGATGTCAGATGTATCCAGACATCGCTGTCAGAAAATAGCGCGCAATAATGCGGGTTGAAATGGGGGAGAGGATATGCAGGGCATTGCTGCCGTTCGCCGCGCGACCGCGCCGACGCACGCCTCCACCCAGATTCGCTTTCCGGTTCCGGCCCCCTCCTCAAGGGCGGATTACCTGCGGCCGTCGTCCGCCCCGATGGACGGCGGCCGCATTTTTCGGGCCGCTCCCTCCTTCCAGCATCAGGAACTCTCGCGCCGATGAACGCTGCCCGTGCCCTTGCCCTGCTTCTCCTGGCCGGTACCGCGCCCGCGGCGTCCTATGCGCAGAGCGCGCCGCCGGCCTGGCAGGATAGCAAGCTGGCCCCCGAAGCGCGCGCGGCAGCGCTGGTCCGGGCGATGACGCATGCCGAGAAGCTGAAGCTGGTCCACGGCCTGTTCCCGCCGCGCGCGCAGCCCGCCCCTGCCGACATGATTCCGTCCGCAGGCTATGTCCCCGGCATCCCGCGGCTCGGCATCCCGACGCTGCGCGAGAGCGACGCCAGCCTCGGCGTCGCCAACCAGGTCGAGCAGCGCAAGGGCGATGTCGCGACCGCACTGCCCTCGGGGCTCGCCACCGCCGCGACCTTCGATCCCGAACTCGCCCGCGCGGGCGGCGCGATGATCGGCGCCGAGGCACGCGCCAAGACCTTCAACGTGCTGCTCGCCGGCGGCGTGAACCTCACCCGCGACGCGTGGAACGGCCGCAACTTCGAATACCTCGGCGAGGATCCGATCCTCGCCGGCACGATGGCCGGGGCGGCGATCGACGGCGTCCAGTCGAACCATATCGTCTCGACGATCAAGCATTTCATCCTGAACGCCCAGGAAACCGGCCGCACCGTGCTCAACGCGCGGATCGGCGACGCTGCGTTGCGCGAAAGCGACCTGCTCGCCTTCGAGATCGCGATCAAGGCCGGCAAGCCGGGTTCGGTGATGTGCGCCTATAATCGCATCGAAGGCGATTATGCCTGCGAGAGCGCGCGCATGCTCACCGACGTGCTGCGCCGCGACTGGGGCTATACCGGCTGGGTGATGAGCGACTGGGGTGCGGTGCACTCCACGGTCAAGGCGGCGATGTCCGGCCTCGACCAGGAATCGGGCCAGGAACTCGACCACGCAATCTACTTCGCGCCCGAGACGATCGACGCGGCGATCCAGGCCGGCCAGATCACCGAGGCGCGGATCGACCAGATGGTCACGCGCATCCTCACCGGGGTGATCGCCAGCGGCCTCTACGACCATCCGACGCCGACCACCGCCCAGCCGATCGACTATGCGGCGCACGCCCAGGTCGCGCAGCGCGTCGCCGAGGCGGGCATGGTGCTGCTGCGCAACCAGGGCGACCTGCTGCCGCTGGCCAAGTCGGCCAAGAAGATCCTGCTGATTGGCGGCCATGCCGATGTCGGCGTGCTGTCGGGCGGTGGCTCGAGCCAGGTCCGTTCGGTCGGCGGCGCGCCGGTCGAGATCCCGCTGACCAAAGGTGCCGCCGCATCGTTCGCGCGGGTGACCTGGCATGCCTCGTCGCCGCTCCAGGCGATCCGCGCCAAGGCCCCCCAGGCGCAGGTGACCTATGTCGACGGCAGCGATCCCGCCGCGGCTGCGGCCGCCGCGCGCGCGGCGGACATGGTCGTGCTGTTCGCGACGCAATGGGCAACCGAGGCGCAGGACGTCGACTCGCTGGCACTTCCCGACAAGCAGGACGCGCTGATCGCCGCGGTCGCCAAGGCGAACCCGAAGACGGTGGTGGTGCTGGAAACCGGCGGCCCGGTGCTGATGCCGTGGCTGGAGCAGGTGCCTGCGGTGCTGCAGGCCTGGTATCCCGGCCAGCGCGGCGGCGAGGCGATCGCCGGTATCCTGTTCGGCGACGTCAATCCGTCCGGTCACCTGCCGATCAGCTTCCCCCGCAGCGCCGACCAACTGCCGCGGCCCAAGCCGGTGGTGCCCGCGGGGCTCGATTCCAACGCGGCGAGTGACGCTGGCGCGGGCGACGGCAGCGTGCTGCCGAGCTGGGACGTGACCTATAGCGAAGGCGCCGATGTCGGCTATCGCTGGTATGCCGCCAAGGGCACGCAGCCGCTGTTCCCGTTCGGCTATGGCCTCAGCTACACGCGGTTCGGCTTCAGCGATGCGCGCTTCACGGGCGGGGCGGCGCCTTCCGTCACGGTCACCGTCCGCAACCAGGGCGTGCGAGCCGGCGCCGTTGTGCCGCAGCTCTATGTCGCCGGACCAGAGGGCGGCGCACCGCGGCTGGCCGCGTGGAAGCGGCAATGGCTCAAGCCCGGCGAAGCCGCGCAGGTGACGCTCACCGCCGACCGCCACGCGCTGGCCCGCTGGAAGAACGGCGGCTGGGTCATCCCGGCCGGCACGTATCGCCTTGCCGTCGGGCAGGATTCGGCTTCCGCGACCATGGCGCGCGAAGTGGCGGTACCTGGCGGAGCAGTTCGTGAATGAAAACATAATGAAAGGGGAAAATGTGAAGAAAAGTAAAACAACGTTGTCGCCGACGATCGTCGGTACTCAGCGGATCATCACGGCCTAACGGCCGGTTCAGGAGGGGAAGAAACCCAATGCGTATTCGTTCGTCATCGCGCGTCCGCGCGGTATCCATGCTCGCCGTCGCGACGGCACTTGCCATGCCCGGCATCGCCGCGGCCCAGACCAGCACCGCAACCGATTCGGCCGCGGCCGATACCAGCGCGGCGCAGGACGCAGGCCAGGACAATGGCGAGATCATCGTCACCGGCATCCGCGCCTCGCTCGAGCGCTCGATCGCGCTGAAGCGCGATTCCACCGGCATCGTGGACGCGATCTCGGCCGAGGACATCGGCAAGTTCGCCAACACCAACCTCGCGGAATCGCTCCAGCGCATCACCGGCGTGTCGATCGACCGCGTCAACGGCGAAGGCTCGACCGTGACGGTCCGCGGCTTCGGCGCGCAGTACAACCTGGTGACGCTCAACGGCCGCCAGCTCGCGGCCTCGAACATCGTCGCGGTGGGCGGAGACCAGAATGGCGACGGCGCCGGCGGCTTCGGCCGTTCGTTCGACTTCGCCAACCTCGCCTCGGAAGGCGTGAAGACGCTGGAGGTCTACAAGACCGGCCGCGCCGCGATTCCGTCGGGCGGCATCGGCGCGACCATCAACATCGTCGGCGTGCGCCCGCTTGACGGCAAGGCCGGCTTCACCGGCTCGGTCGGCGCCAAGGCGAGCTACGACACCTCGGCCGACGACTGCATCAGCTGCGGCAGCCATGTGACCCCGGAATTCTCCGGCATCGCCAGCTGGAGCGACCAGGAGCAGCGCTTCGGCGTCAGCCTGTTCGGCAGCTACCAGAAGCGCAACTTCAGCTTCCCCAGCCAGGCGAACAATTACTGGAACATGCCCCGCCTGTCGGACTTCCTCGATCCGTCGAAGGGCTATATCAACGCCAACACCAAGATCAACAATGCGCCGACCAACGGCAACACGCTGGTCGCCGTGCCCGACGACTATCGCCACCACTATTCGGAAGCGAGCCGCGAGCGTATCAACGGCCAGGCCGTGGTGCAGTATCGCCCGTCGGACAGCATGACCTTCACGGTCGACGGCCTGTTCGCGCAGCTGCGTTCTTCCGAGCGCCGCTCGTCGCAGTCCAACTGGTTCTCCAAGCCGTTCGATGAAGTCACCTTCGACGATGCGAGCAACGGCATCGCGACCACCAAGTATCTGCACGAGACGCTGCCGGGCGTGAAGGACGAAGGCTTCGAACAGGCCTATCGCGCGCAGAAGAACCGGCTGTGGGATATCGGCGGCAACCTGAAGTGGCAGCTGGCCGACAATTTCACGCTGAACTTCGACGGCCATATCGGCAAGGCGGAGAGCCTGCCCGACAATCCCAACGGCCAGACCTCGACCACGGTGGCGTTCAACGGCAACATCGTCTCGTCGCATGGCCTGACCTGGGACAAGGACGGCTTCCCGACCCAGACGCTGACGATCAACGACTGCTTTGCCCAGAACATGCCGAACGCGCAGAAGACGCCGTTCACCAACGGCAACTGCAACGGCGTGTTCGATGCCGGCGACCTGTCTGCTGCGGTGCAGCGCCAGTTCGCCTCGACCCAGTCGCAGAAGATCAAGGAAGCTCGCATTGACGCAGGCTGGGATCTCGGCGGCGGCAGCCGCTTCGATTTCGGCGGCGACTTCCGCACCACGAACACGCGCCAGACCCAGTACAACACCCGCCAGGTGCTGGGTGACTGGAACAACGCGCTGCCGCCCGACGTCGCGGCTTTTGCCCCGGGCACGGTCCAGCAATATTGCCTGGTCTGCCAGTTCCACCACAACAACGCGACCGCCGATGCGGTTGGCAAGATTGCGTGGCGCGCCGAGGATGCCACCAAGCTCTACAACGCGCTGTATAACCACTATGTCGGCATCCCTCTGGCGAATGATCCGACCAATCCGGGGCGCTCGATCGACGGTATCAATCACCAGAACATCATCGATGCGAACAACGACAATCGGGTAAAGGAAGATATCTGGGCGGCCTATGGCCAGCTCACCTGGAAGGGTGAAGTAGGGGGCCGCAATGCCACGCTGGTCGCGGGCATCCGCTACGAGCATACCACGGTCAAGGCGACGTCCTACCAGACGATCCCGCTCGCGGTGGTGTGGGAAGCCGACAACGACTTCTCCGTGCTCAACTCGACCGACCAGCAGGCCGTGAACGGCCGCGGCAGCTACGACAATCTGCTGCCGCAGGTCGACTTCCAGATCGAGGCCGCGAAGAACCTGATCGGCCGCGTCTCGTACAGCAAGACGATCTCGCGCGCGCCGTTCGGCAGCCTGTTCGCCTCCACCGGCGCGGGTGCGCTCAACAACCCGACTTCGCTGGGCGGCGTTGCGACCGGCAACCAGAACAATCCGGCGCTGAAGCCGCTGGATTCGGATAACTTCGACGTTTCGCTCGAATGGTATCCGCGGCGTGACGTGTATCTGTCGGTCGGCTTCTTCGACAAGCGGGTGCATAACTTCATCGGCAACTCGGTGGTGCAGCGCAACCTGTTCGGCCTGCGCGACCCAACCGCCGGCCCGATCGCACAGGCCGGGCGGAACATCGTCACGGGCCTTGGCGGCGACATCAGCAACGTCAACCTGTTCACCAGCGCAGCTGTACTGCAGAAGTACAACGGCAACGTGGCGCAGGCGACTGCCGAGCTGACCAGAAACTATGATCCGGCTACGCGTACGTTCGAGTCAGGCTATGTCACCAGCACGCTTGCTGCGCTGAACGTGAACCCGACCTCGGCTGATCCGCTGCTCAACTTCGCCGTCAATACGCCGATCAACAACCGGGATGCGGAAATCTACGGCGCCGAGTTCGCCGGTCAGTATTTCCTCGGAAATACCGGCTTCGGTATCGCCGCGAGCTACACGCTGGTGCGCGGCAATGTCGGGTTCAACATCACCGCGGATCCGAACGACAACCAGTTCGCGCTGGTCGGCCTGAGCGACACCGCCAACGCCACGCTGATCTATGACAAGCACGGCATCTCCGCCCGCCTGTCGTACAACTGGCGCGCCAAGTTCCTGAGCGACGTCAATCGCGGCGCGGCGCACAACCCGGTGTTCAACGATCCGTACGGCCAGGTCGATCTCAGCATCAACTATGACCTGACCAAGAACATCGCGCTCAGCTTCGAAGGCATCAACCTCCTCGAGGAAGGCGTCCGCAGCTACAGCCGCGACTACATCAACACCTGGTACGAGTCCGAAGGCTCGGCCCGCTATCTGGTCGGCGCGCGCTTCCGCTTCTGAAGCCCGCCTGTACACTAGGGAAAGGCCGCTCGCTTCGGGCGGCCTTTCTCGTTTAAGGTTCGCACATCATGCCCCGCGCCGTGCTCAACAATATCGACCATGCCGATCTGCGGATCCGGCTCGACCGTGGCGCCGCGTTCGGCGATGCGGTAAACCAGATGACGGTGTTCCCCACCGAATTCGAAGCGCTCCAGCGCGACTATGTGCTGATCTTCCGTCGCGACGACGACGGCAGCTGGCGCTCGACGGTGCTGCTCGGCCTCGATGCCGACGAGAATCTGTACTTGGACGGGGATCGCTGGAATGCCGACCAGCTGCCCGCGCTGATGGAAATCGGCCCCTTCTCGATCGGCCTGCCGCCGGCCGGCGCCCAAGGCGAGCCGATGATCCACATCGACACCGATCATCCTCGCGTCTCGACCAGCGAGGGCGCGCCGCTGTTCCTCGAGCAGGGCGGCAGCGCGCCCTATCTCGACCGGGTCGCGGCGACGCTGCAGGCCATCTATGTCGGCGACCAGCTTTCGGCGCCGATGTTCGCCGCGTTCGAGGCGGCAGGGCTGCTCGAGCCGGTCACCTTCGACATCGAGCTGACCAGCGGCCGGCGCTACAAGGTGCCCGATTGCTGGGTGATCGACGGCGGCCGCTTCGCCGCGCTCGGGCCGGAGGCGCTGGCAGCGCTGCACGCGCAGGACTTCCTGCGCTGCGCGGTGTGGCAGCTTTCCTCGCTCGGCAACCTGCCGCGCCTGATCGCGCGCAAGGAACGCCGCGAAGGCTGAGCGCAGAACGACAGAAATTTCGGAGGGGATCGGCAATGGACGAGCAGAAATTCCGGGTGGTGATCGCCGGCGGCGGCACGGCGGGCTGGGTGGCGGCGGCGGCGCTGGTGCGGCATCTGGGGCCGAACCTCGACATCACGCTCGTCGAATCCGATGCGATCGGCACGGTGGGCGTGGGCGAGTCCACCATCCCCACCGCCTGGACCTTCCACAAGCTGCTCGGCATCAACGAGCAGGTCTTCCTCCGCGAGACCAACGCGACCTTCAAGCTCGGCATTTCGTTCGAGAACTGGCTGCGCGACGGCGAGCACTATTTCCACCCCTTCGGTTCGGTGGGCCGGGCGCTGCCCTTGTGCGACTTCCAGCATTTCTGGCTGGAGGCGCAGCGGCGCGGCTTCGACGGTGCGCTCGCTGACTATTCGCTCGAGACCCAGGCAGCGCTCGCGGAGAAATTCGCCACCGGCGATCCGATGCCGCTGGCCTATGCCTATCATCTCGACGCGACCGCCTATGCCGCCTTCCTGCGCGGTCTTGCCGAGCCGGCCGGCGTGCGCCGGGTCGAGGGCCGCATCACCGAGGTCGAGCAGACGGAGAATGGCGACATCGCGGCGCTAGTGCTGGAGGCCGGTCTGCGCGTCGACGGCGACTTCTTTATTGACTGCACCGGTTTCCGCGCGCTGCTGATTGAGGAGACGCTCAAGACCGGCTTCGACGACTGGAGCCACTGGCTGCCGACCAACCGCGCCTTCGCCGTCCAGTCCGAGACGACCGAGGCGCCGGTACCCTATACCCGCGCGATCGCGCACGGCGCCGGTTGGCGCTGGCGGATCCCGCTGCAGCATCGGATGGGCAATGGGTTTGTCTATGCCAGCGACTATCTGTCGGACGACGAGGCGAAGGCGCAGCTGCTCGCGGCAGTGCCGGGGCGCGCGCTGTTCGATCCGCGGCTGATCCGCTTCACCACCGGCATGCGCAAGCAGGCGTGGAACCGCAACTGCGTGGCGCTGGGGCTGGCGAGCGGGTTCATCGAGCCGCTCGAATCGACCAGCATCCACCTGGTGATGATCGCGGTGACGCGGCTGCTGCAGAACTTCCCGTTCCGCCGCGACATGGCGGCGCTCTCGGCGCGGTTCAACGCCCAGTCGCGCGCGGAGTCCGAGCATATCCGCGACTTCATCATCCTCCACTACAAGCTGAACGACCGGCCCGAGCCCTTCTGGCGCGACCATGCCGCGCGCGCGGTGCCGGACAGCCTGGCGGCGCGGATCGCCTTGTTCGAGGAAGGCGCGGCGACCTATCAGGAAGGCACCGACCTGTTCCGCATCGACAGCTGGAACGCAGTGATGCTGGGCCAGGGGGTGCGTCCGCGCGACCATCACCATATGCCCGCGCAGATCCCGAGCGAAGATCTGGAGCGGGCGCTGGGCGACCTGCGCGCCGGGATCGCGGCCCAGCTCGCCAAGCTGCCGGGCCATGCCGACTTCATCGCGCGCTATGCGGCGGCGAAGGTGCCGGCCGCCGCCTGACGCGAGAGCTTAGCGGCGGCTGCCGATTAGCGCGAGTTCGGCCACGCGCAGGCTCAGCTGGTCGGCGGCGGCAGGATCGGCCTCGCCCCAGGCAAAGGCAGGGCGGGCATTGCCCAGGTCTGCGCGCACACGCCGCGCGACCTGCTCGAGTTCGTCCGGCGTCGGCGGGCGCCCCTCGGCGATGCAGGCGATCACTTCCGGTGCGATCGTACTTGGCATTGCGAACATCCTCACCCCTCCCGGTATCTCGCGGAAGCTGGGGACGAATGAACGCGAAAAAAGGTCCATAACGGCGCGCTTGCGACGAACCGCGCGGCCGCTAGGATCGGTGCCGATGTCCTCCCCCGCACTCCGCATCACCGGCCTGCACAAGGCGTTCGGCAAGCCTGTCATCACTGGCCTCGACCTCACCGTCGGCGCAGGGCAGCTCTACGCGCTGCTCGGGCCGAACGGCGCCGGCAAGACGACGACGCTGCGCATGGCGGTGGGACTGACCGAGCCCGATTCCGGCAGCATCGAGATCTTCGGCGTCGATGCGCGGCGCGACCCCCAGGCGGCCAAGGCGATCACCGCCTGGCTGCCCGACGAGCCGATGCTCTACGACAAGCTGACCCCGGCCGAATATCTTGGCTTCGTCGCCGGGCTGTGGCGCATTCCGCCCGATCGCGCCGCGCCCGAGGCGGAGCGGCTGCTCCGCTGGCTGGAGCTGTGGGACGTGCGCGACACCCGCTGCGAGGGCTTCTCGCGCGGTATGCAGCAGAAGGTGGCACTTGCCGGCGCGCTGATCCACGATCCGCAGCTGCTGATCCTCGACGAGCCGCTGACCGGGCTCGACGCCGCGATGGCGCGATCGGTGAAGGACGCGCTGCGCGCCGCGGTCGACCAGGGCAAGACGGTGATCGTGACCACCCATATCCTCGAGGTCGCCGAGCGGCTGGCCGACCGGATCGGGATCATCGCCGGCGGCAGGCTGCTCGCCGAGGGCACGCTGGAGGAACTGCGCGCGCTTGCCGGGGCCGACGAGGCGACGCTGGAGGATACGTTCATCCGCCTGACGAGCCGCCCGTGATCGGCTGGACGATGCGGCGGCTGCCGCCGGGCAGTCTCGCCTGGCTGACGCTGCACGAGTTGCGCGGCAATCTTCGCGCTGCCGGGCGCAGCAAGCTGGGGCAGATTATCCTTGCGCTGGTGCTGCTCGGCTATACCGGGCTGGGCGTCGGCCTCGGGCTGCTGCTGGCGGATGAGCATTGGCAGGCGGGGCCGCTCGCCTGGCTGATCGCGCTGATCGCCGCGATCCTGCTGTTCACCTTCATGACCACCCAGGCACTGCTCGCCAGCCAGCGGACCCTGTACGAGGCGGGCGACCTCGACCTGCTCTTCTCCGCCCCGCTCGATCCGCGCACCGTCGTCTCGGCCAAGCTGCTCGGCATCGCCGGCGGGGTGATGCTCACCTTCTCGATCTTCCTGCTGCCGATCCTGCTGCCGGTGGCGCTGCTCGGCCATCCCGAGCTGCTCGGCGCGCTGGCGCTGCTGGTGGCGCTGGCCCTGACGGCGGCCTGCGTCGGGCTGGGGGTGACGCTGCTGCTCGCGCGGACCGTGGGGCCGCGGGCGGCGCGGACGCTGGGGCAGATCCTTGCGGCGCTGACCGGCGCGAGCGTGTTCCTCGCCAGCCAGCTCCTCAACCAGCACGATGATCGCCGCGAATCCGGCACCGTGCTGCTGTTCGATGCGCTGCGCAACGCCGGCTATGGCAAGAGCGGCCTGAGCAGCCTGCCGGGCCGTGCCGCGTTCGGCGAGCCGCTGGCGATGGCGCTGCTGCTCGGGGCTGCGCTGGCGTTATTCGCGCTGGCGGGCTGGGGGATGCGGCACGCCTTCCTGCGCAGCTACCGCGCCGGCGGTGCACGCCCCGCAGCGAAACGCGCGGCGAAAGGCGGCATCACTCGCCACTTCCATCGCAGCCTGTTCGCCGCGATCTTCGCCAAGGAACTGCGGCTGTTGCTGCGCGATCCGGCGCTGATCTTCCAGGTGCTGCTGCGGATCGTCTATCTCGCCCCGATCCTGCTGGTCGCCTTTCGCGACAGCGGTTCGCTGCCGATGGCGCCGACGCTGGCCTTCACCAGCGTGGTGATCGCCGGGCAGCTGGTCTCAAGCCTCGCCTGGCTGGCCGCCTCGGGGGAGGATGCGCCCGACCTGCTCAAGGTGGCCCCCGTAGAGAAGGATGATCTCGATCTCGCCAAGCTGCTCGCGGCGATGGCGCTGGCGGCGCCCCTGGGGATGCTGCTGCCGGTGGCGATCGCGATCGAAACCATCCCGGGCGCGCTAATCACGTTGCTCTTCACCGCCGGGGCGGGCGGGGCGGTCGGCTATCTGGAGGTGGCGCATGCCCAGCCGGCGCCCCGCTCCACCTTCCAGCGGCGGCAGAAGGGCGGGGGGATCGTCCGCAACCTGGTCGAGTTCGTGATCGCGCTGCTGCTCGGGCTCGCCGCCGGGGTGATCGTCTATTTCCTCTGACCTCAGCCGCCGGGCAGGAGTGCCCGGCGTGCCTCCTCGGTCACCGCATAAACGGCATGGCGCTGGGCGCCGCGATTATGGTGGTCGACGCGGAAGCCCTGGTAATGCCGCCGCACCAGCCCTGCCCGGACCAGTTCGGAGACCGCCCGGCTGACATTGGTGCGGCCGGACAGGCGGATGCGATGCTGCACCTCCGCCTCGATCGCCGCCTGCGCCGCGTCCGGATCGGCGGGGAGGGTGCCCGCCTTTTCCAGCTCGGCGCGGGCCCGTGCAGCCAGCCCCAGCCGGCGCGGATCGCGGCGAGCGACCGGCGACAGCGCCTCGCTCAGCCAGTCGCGCACCGAGAGACGGCGGCCGTCGCGCTCGATCCAGGGCCCCGCCCAGCCGGTGCGGTCGCTCGCCTGGGCGATCAGCTGGAGCACCATGAAGCTGTAGCGGGGGCGCTCGCAGGTGGCGCTCAGCCGGTCGAGCACCGCGGGCAGGTCCATGGCGGTGGGGGAGGCCGCATCCGGCCGAACGCGGGGGGCGGCGGCGAAGAGATCGGGCTGGAACATAGCAGGAATCTAAGCACATCGCGATTCGCCTGTGAATCCCCTGTGTGCACCCAGCTGCAATTGGACCAGCCATGGCACTTTGCCGCGCGCGGGAAACGGCCGGTCGTGGCACTCTACCCTCGGGCAAAGTGCCACAGGCGGCAGGCCCAGCGGAGGGCTAGGCGTGGCGGCATCGGCGCGATAGGATCGCCCACGACACGCGGACAGCAATGGCAGGCGGGTCGCTCCGCCCTCTCGACGAGCTACGCCCTTGAACGATCCGCATCCCTCCGCCGCACTGCTTGCCCCCACCGCGGTGCTCCCCGCGCCCTCGACCGATCCACGGGCGGCCGTGGGTTTCTCGGGCGGGCAGGTGCTTGGCGCGGTGATCGCCGCGGTGGCGGCCTGCGCGCTGCTGCTCTGGATGGCGGGGCTGCACATCGATCCCTTCGCACGCACCAACATCCCCTATTATGCGATCCTCGCCATCGCGCCGATGCTGCGGCTATGGTGCCTGCGCGACGGCCGGCGCTGGAGCCTCGTCCTCGCCCAGGTGGTTGAATATTATACGCTGTTCATGGCGCTGGCGCTGATCGGGGCGGTGAGCTCCTATCCGATCGCCGCGTTGAGCCAGGGCTTCGCCGATGCCGGGTTGCAGCGGGTGGACGAGCTGCTCCAGTTCGATTGGCTCGCCTGGTACCGGTTGGTGGCGGCGCACCGTTCGCTCCAGTTGCTCGGCATCGTCGCCTATCAGAGCATCTTCCTCACGCCGGCGCTGCTGCTCGGCTGGTTCGCGCTGATGGGCATGCGGCGCGAGGCGCACCGTTTCCTCGCCGCCTTCGCGATCGCCGCGGTGCTGACGCTCGCCATCTACAGCCAGATGCCGGCGGTGGGGCCCTTCTCGTACCTCTGGCATGGGCCTATTCCCTATATGCCGTTCAGCGAGTTATGGCAGCCCGACCTGATCCCGGCGCTGCGCGACCACAGCCTGACGCTGGTCGATGTCGGCCAGCTGCGCGGGCTGGTCTCGGCGCCGAGCTTCCACGCCGCGTCGGCCACGCTCTACATCGCCGCGGCCCAGCGCTGCGGGCCGTTGCGCTGGTGGCTTACCGCGATTCCCTCGGCGATGCTGCTGTCGACCCCGGTGGAGGGTACGCACTATCTGATCGACCTGATCCTCGGCGCCGGCGTCGCGCTGGTCGCCTGGTTCTTCGCGACGCTGCTGGTCCGCTGGCGGGTGCGGACGGCGCTCGCGACCGGCTGATCATCCGTCGGCGCTAGGCAAGGGCAAGGAACGCTGGCGGGACCGCTTCCGCCAACCAGACACCGTTGCTCGACAACCGGAAGACAGCGCCTTGCCGTGCCATCTCTCCGGCAGCTATTTTGAGAAGGACCGGCGTCCCGCGTCTTTCGCCGACACGCGCGGCGGTCTCGACATCGGGTGACAGGTGCACATGGTGCCGCGCCATGGGCTTGAGCCCCTCCGCCAAGATCGCTTCCAGAAACCGCTCGACGGTACCGTGGTAGAGCGTCTCCGGCGGAGTTGCGATGGGCCAGTCCAGATCGACACCGACCGAATGCCCCTGTCTCGCCCGGATGCGGGTGCCGTCGGCGGAAAGCTCGAAACGCTACTTGTCGCTGCTTGCAACCACCTGTTCCAGCAGCGCGGGATCGGCCCCTTCACGCGCCAGTGCGGCACGCACGGTTTCGACCGAGGCCCAGCCCGCCTCGTCCAGCGCGAGGTCGCCGGCCTCGGGCGCATGGCGCAGCCAATAGGATAGAAGCTTGGAGAGTTTCTGTGTCATCGGCGTCCGGTCTAGGCGGCCGCGGCACGATCGTCGACGATGCGGATGCCCGTGACGCTCCTCAGTTCGCGAACACATTCTCCACCGCCGCCCGCAGCGCGCTCGGCGAGCAGGGCTTGGAGCAGACCACCGCCTGCGGATAGCGGTCGCGCAGCGAGGTGGCGTCGGCATGGCCCGAATGGAAGATGATCGGCACGCCCGCATCGCGCAGCACGTCGGCGGCGGGGAAGACCTCGCCGTCGGTCAGGCGGACATCGAGGATCGCGCAGCCGGGCAGATGGCTCGCCACCGCCTCCAGTGCCTCGGCGACCGAGACATAGGGGCCTTCCACCGCGAAGCCTGCCTCTTCCACCACGTCCTGTACGTCCAGCGCCACGAACAGCTCATCCTCGATGAGCATCACCGTCTTCGTCATTCGCAAGCACTTTCGCAGGCAGATGGATCTGAATGGCGAAGACATGGTCTTCCGCCGATCGGGTGACCGTCACGCCAAGCTGGCGCGACGAGGTTTGTACCAGAATCGTGCCGAACCCGGTGCCCGATTCCACCGAAACGGGGCGATCTCCGGTCTCGCGCCAGTCGAGCCGAACACCGTCGGGCACGCGTTCCCAGCGCACGACGAGTTCTCCGCCATTCGCACCGAGTGCCCCATATTTGACAGCGTTGGTCGCCCATTCGTGGAGCATCAACGCAAGCGGGGACAAACAGGTCCGGTGAATCTTCACGGCCGGGCCATTTATTTCGATGCTGGCATGATCCCGATAGGGGGCGAGCGTCGCCTCCACCAGCTCGGCGAGGTCGATCGACTGCAGCGCGCCGGCGGGTGCCGCCAGCGAATGGGCGCGGCCCAGCGCGGCGATCCGCTCGCGCATGTCGTTGGCGAAGCGGATCACGTCGTCATGGCTGCGGGCACCGGCAGAGATCATGCCGCTGACGATCGCGAACAGGTTCTTCACCCGGTGGTTCATCTCGCGCAGCATCAGCTCGCGGGTTTCCGCCAGCGCATATTCGGGCGTGACGTCGATCGAGACACCGACCAGGCGGCGCGGTCCGGCATCGTTCACCAGGCGCCCGAAGGTCTTGATCCGGCGCACCTCGTCCCCGTCGACGATGCGGTAGCTGATCTCGAGGTCGCCGCCCTCGGCGATAACCTGGGCAAGTTCGAGGTCGAATAGCGGGCGATCCTCGGGATGCAGCCGGTCGAGCCGCGCTTCGGGATCGTCGGGCGCGATGCCCGGGGCGATGCCCAGCACGGCACGGGCGTGATCGTCGATCACCGTCTCGCCGGTATCGACGCGATATTCCCACACCGCGATTCCGCCCGCGCGAATCGCCATGTCAAGTCGTTCGCGCTCGGCGGCCAGCGCGCGTTCGAGCGAGAGGGCGTCGGTGATGTCGGTCAGCACCAGCGTCGCGCCGTCGGTGGTGCCGTTCTGGGCGCGATAGGGCAGGGTGCGCATCGACAGCGTGCGGCTGCCGTCCTGGGTGGTCACGCGGCGCTGGAGCGGGCCCTCGCCCGCGATCACCGCACGGGCATCCGCCAGATAGTCCGCGCCGGCCAGGCGGCTGGCGACATCGGCCAGCGGTCGGCCACGGTCGCTCGGCTGGAGCGGGAACAGCGCGGTCGCCGCCTCGGTGAAGCTGCGGATGCGGAGATCGGCGTCGAGCACCACCACCGCGAGATCCGTGGATTCGAAGAAATTGCGCAGGTCCGAATTGGCGATGGTAAGCTGGTCGACCTTGCTCTTCAGCTCGTCGTTGACCGTGGACAGCTCCTCGTTGGTCGACTGGAGCTCCTCGTTCATCGACATCATTTCTTCGTTGGAGCTCTTCAGCTCCTCGTTCGCGGTCTCCAGCTCTTCGACGGTGGTGCGCAGCCGGTGGCGGGTGACGCGCAGCTCGTCCTCGAGCGCATCGAGATGATCGTCGCCGGCATCGAGTTCGGCAACGTCCTCGTCGAGCGCGGGGCGGAAGGGCGCGGTCTCTCGGAACACGAACAGCAGCGTGCCGTCGGGCATCGGATCGCAGACCACGTCGATCGTCTGTGCGCCATATTCGGAATCGACCGTCACGTCGCGCGCCACCACCCGCTTGCGCTGGTCGCGCCCGGCCCGGAGCAGCGGCCCCAGCACGTTGCGCAGGCCCGGCCGTGCCAGGCCGATCGCACTCGATCCGCCGGTGCGCGTCACCGGAAAATCGAAATAGCGGCCGAGCCTACCATAAGCGGCGATGATCACGCCTTCCTGGTCGAGCACCAGGCTGGCCGGGGCATAGCGATCGATCAGCCGGCGGACGGCGGCGGTCTCCTCGGCACCGACTCGGCCCGCCCGGCGCTCGTGCCGATCCTCGCGCGGGCTGCGCGCGCGGGAGCTGCCGGGAAGGTCGATCGGGTAATTGGGCGCGCCCGGCGAGCGCCGGAAGATCCGCGCCTGGGCGTCGATCGCCGGGAACAGATGCTCGAACCGCCCGATCGTTTCGGAGGGTCCGAGGAACAGATAGCCTTCGGGCCGGATCGCATAGTGCAGCAGCGGCATCACCGATTGCTGCAGGCGATCGTCGAAGTAGATCAGCAGGTTGCGGCACGAGACCAGGTCGATCCGCGAAAAGGGCGGGTCCTTGACCAAGCTGTGGTTGGAGAAGCGGATCATGTCGCGGATCTGCGGCACGATCTGGAAGCGCTCGGTATGCGGCAGCGTGTAGCGTTCGCGCAGCGCCGGCGGCAGGTCGATCATCGCAGAAGTGGGATAGACGCCGTTGCGGGCGATCTGCAGCATCTGCTCGTCGATATCGGTCGCGAAGATCTGTACGCCGGTGGAAGGGAGCGCGAGCTTGCGCGCCGCCTCCGCGAACAGCATCGCGATGCTATAGGCCTCTTCCCCCGAGGAGCAGCCGGGGATCCAGACGCGGATGTCCTCCTCGCTCGTCCAGCTGCGCATCAGCGGCTCGATCACCTGAGTGCGCAGGCGGTCGAACAGGTCGGCGTCGCGGAAGAAGCGGGTGACGTTGATCAGCAGGTCGCGGAACAGCGCCTCGCATTCGTCGGAGTCGGACTTGGCGCGGGCCAGATAGGCGCGGCCACTGGTCATGCCGAGCACGTGCATCCGTCGCTCGATCCGGCGGATCAGCGTGGTGCGCTTATAGCCCGAGAAGTCGTGGCCGACGGCGGTGCGCAGCACCTTGCACAGCTCGTCGACATGGTCGGCGACGAGCGAGGCCTCTTCCGTCTGCTCCTCGCCGCCGCTGCGATGGAAGAAGGCGTGGAGGCAGTCGAGCATCTGGCCCGGCGCCTTGACGAAATCCACCAGCCCGGTGCCGACGGCCGAGAGCGGCATGCCGTCATAGCGCGCGCTCTCCGGCTCCTGCACCAGGCAGACGCCGCCATGTTCCTTCACCGCGCGCAGGCCGATCGTACCGTCCGCGCCGGTGCCCGACAGGATCACGCAGGCGGCATTGCCCTGCTGGTCGGCGGCGAGCGACAGGAAGAAATCGTCGATCGGGCGACGCAAGCCCCTTGGCTGGGCGAAATCGGTGAGCTCGAGCGTGCCGCCGCGGATGGCCAGGCCATGGCCCGGCGGGATGATATAGACCTTGTCGGCCTCGATCTGCTCGCCGCCCTCGCACTGGAGCACTTCCAGGCTGGTCTGGCGGTCGAGCAGCTGCGCCAGCATGCTCTCATGATTGGGATCGAGATGCTGGACGATGACGAACGCCATGCCGGTCGGTGCGCGGGCGGGCGCCAGCATCTCGCGCAGTGCTTCCAGCCCGCCGGCGGAAGCGCCGATGCCGACGATCGGCAGCGTCGTCGTCTTGGCGTCGAAGGGCGCGTTCACAGATAGCTGCTCGTATCGAGGTCGGAGAGCGTCATCTTCGCCTGGGCGATCGTCGCGGCGGTGTTGGCGATGGTGATCAGCGTGCCTTCCACCGCAATCCCGCTCTCGGCGACAACCGGCGCAAGTCGCGCAAGGGTTTGCCGCAGCGCCTTGTCATAGTCGGCCAGCCGCTCGGGCTGGGTGCGGCTGACGTCGAACTGCGAGGCGAAGATGTAGCGCGTCTCGCCGGTGAGCGCGCGCAGCTTCGACATGTAGAGCAAATTGACGAAGGGCGTGCCGTCCTTGCGGAAGTTCACGATCGCGGTGCGGACGCTGGTCTGCGCATCGTCGTCGAGGAACGCGTGGATGCGGATGCGGGCTTCCTGATTGTCGCTGTCGCCCTGGAGGAAGCGGCAATTCTGCCCGGCGATCTCGTGCGAGGCGTAGCCGGTCAGGTCGCGAAAACGCTGGTTGGTGAGCAGCAACGGATGATCGCCAACCGCTTCGCCCAGCGACAGGGCGACGGGCGAGCTCTCGAAATAGTCGCGGAGCGCGGGGGGGAGTTGCGGGGTCATGTCTGCGGGGGCCTCGATAGGGAAGCAGAACGACCTGTCCCGGAAACTGATCCAGGATAGGCGCGATTCCGTTCCGAAACAACCCGCGCGGCCGGGCCACGGCGCCGCTAATCACCTGATTTCGCTTGCGATCCAATCATCGGCGCAGCGCGGCATCGCCCCACACTACGGGCAATCTCTCATTGGCGGCGCCGCCGGACCGGGCCACCAGCTCGACCAGCTTTACCCCGGCGACGTCGGCGCGGAGCGGCTTGGCAGCGCCGCCGCGCCGTATGGGGGCGGAGGTGGCGAGCAGACGCCGGTCGCCATAGATCTGGAAGGTCACGGCGTGGGTGGCATCCGTCGCGGAATCGTCGACACCGACTGACACGGTGAGCTGGCGATAGCCTGCATTGCGCACCTCCAGCCGCGAGTTGGCGAGCACGCCCAGCCCGGCGGCAAAATGGGCCCCTGCCACGGCGAGCTCGCGGCCATAGGGTGTCGCATCCGCCTGCGCGCCGCCCCAGCCGGCATAGAGCGGGCGCTGCCCGGCGCCACGCGTGCCGCTCCAGGAGACGATCGCGCGGTGGATGGTCGGGTCGGCCATCGGCGCGGTGACGCCGTCCACCGCCGGGTTCACGCTGCCCGGCATTTCGGACAAATACAGCCCGTCGGCGAGCAGCCGCGTGCCCTTGGCGCGGAACACCAGCGTCTCGTGCGGGGCGAGCTTGAACTTGGTTTCCTTGGTGAAGCTGGAGGCGCCGCCGGTCCACAGATCGGTCAGCGCGATGGGCGCATCGTCGCGCAGCTTGAGATGCTGGGCGGTGAGGATCGCCTCGGTCGGCGCGGCGGTGCGATTGAACAGCGCGACGGCCTTGTCGCCGTTCGCCAGCGTCTTGACGAGGATCTGGAAATCGTCGGTGTCGAAGGCGAGCACCGCCTGATTGCCGGCAGGATCCTGGTCGATCGCGATCAGCGCGGCATTACCGAAAATGTCCATCAGCGCTTGCGGGGTTGTGCGCAGGTCGGCACCGATCAGCAGCGGGGCGGAGACCATCGCCCAGAGCGCGAAGTGGGAGCGTGCCTCGACGAGGTGGTCGGCATCGAACTCGCCCTTGCCGATGAACAGCATGTCGGGGTCATTCCACGAGCCGGGGTGCGCATAGAGCGGGCGGCGGGCGGCGGTGTCGAAATTGGTGAGCAGGCGCGTCCAGTGCGGCGTGATGTCGTCACTGGTCCGCGAGATATTGCCCACGTCCTTGGCCCAGCTGCGCACATCGGCCGATCCCCAGATGCACAGCGACAGGAGATAGTCCTGGTCCGGATCGGCGCGGACCAGCGCGGCCTTCACCTGTGCGAACATCGCCCGCACTGCCGGAATGTTGGAGCGGTTGATGCTGTCGAGGTCGAGGATCGGCGCGAGCGCGCGGTAGCGGCCCTCGCGGACCAGCGGGCTGTCCTCGCC
Organism: Sphingomonas sp. NFR04; assembly: GCF_900114095.1. GTDB lineage: Bacteria > Pseudomonadota > Alphaproteobacteria > Sphingomonadales > Sphingomonadaceae > Sphingomonas. The sequence goes on from NZ_FORV01000010.1 coordinate 63,487, forward strand.
ATAGGCGCGCAGGCCGCAGCCGTCGATCTTGATGTAATCGAAGCCCCATTCGCCGAAATAGAGGCCGATGTCCTGGTCGATATGGCCGTAGAGCCCGACCTCGCGTTCGAGCACGCTGCCGCGCGGCAGCTGGGGCTCGTTGGGGCCATAGGCCTGGGCGCAGGTGTTGCGGCCAAGATCGGTATAGATGCCGGCCTTGAGCCCCATGGCGTGCAGGCGATCGGTTAACGGCTTGAACGAGGTCGCGCCGTCGGCGGTGCGGGCGGAGGGGAACTTGTCCGCACGCACCAGCATGCGGCCGTCGGCGCGTCGATGATCCCACCAGCCTTCGTCGAGGTTGATGTAGCGATAGCCCTTGGCGGCGAGCCCGGTGTCGACGATCTTCTGCGCGGACGCGAGTACCTTCTCCTCGTCGACATCGGTCGCGAAGGCATTCCAGCTGTTCCAGCCCATCGGCGGCGTCGGCGCACGGCCATCGGTGTTGGCGGACCAGCGGCCGGTGGGGGCGAGCGGATCGCGGGGGGCTGACTGTGCGCTCGCCGATGCCAGCAGCAGCGCCGAAATGCCCGCCAACGTCTTGATCGCCATGCTGCTTCTCCCCTAATCTATTTGTCCGACTAAGCGTTCCCTCGGGGCCGAGGCAAATGCTTTCGTCGGGTCTACGACCATTGCCCGCCACGCCGCCGCGCCGTAGCTAGGGGCCATGAACCCCATCCGGCGGATCCTGATCCTGGGCGGCGGCACCGCGGGCTGGCTCACCGCCGCCTATCTCGCCCGCTATCTTGACATCGCCCGGCAGCGCCGCTTCGCGATCACCTTGCTCGAATCCCCGGCGCTGGGGATCGTCGGCGTCGGCGAAGGGGGCTTCCCCACGATCCGCCAGACCCTGGAATTCCTCGGCATTGACGAGCGCAGCTTCGTGCGGCGGGCCAGCGCCACCTTCAAGCAGGGCATCCGCTTCGACGACTGGCTGCACGCGCCCCAGCCCGACGGCGCCCGCCACCGCTTCCTCCACCCATTCGAGGCGCCGTTCCACACCGAGGGCGCGGGTCTGGTGCCCTATTGGCTGCTCCAGCCCGAGGGGTGCCGGGCGCCCTTCGCCGAGGCGATGACGATCCAGAACCACGTCGCCGCGCAGGGCCGGGCGCCCAAGCGCGCGGAGGAAGCGGGGTTCGGCGGGCCGCTCACCTATGCCTATCATTTCGACGCGGTGCGGCTGGCGCAGCTGCTCCGCGACCGGGCGATCGAACTGGGCGTGACGCATCTGGAGGGCGAGGTCTTCTCCGCCCACACGGACGCCGAGGGCGCGATCGACCGGATCGAGACGCGCGAGCATGGCAGCCTCACCGCCGACCTCTATATCGACTGTTCTGGGTTCGAGGCGGCGCTGATCGGCAAGGCGCTGGGCGCGCCCTTTACTTCGGTGCGCCACCACCTGTTCACCGACCGCGCGCTCGCCTGCAAGCTGCCCTATGCCGATCCCGAGGCGCCGATCGCGACCACCACCGTCGCCGCCGCGCACGAGGCCGGCTGGACCTGGGACATCGGGCTGCAGCACGCGCGTGGCATCGGCTGCGTCTATTCCTCGGCGCATCTGAGCGACGAGCGCGCGGTCGAGATCCTCGACGCGCATTGCGGCGGCGCGCCGCACGAGGCCCGGCTGATCACCTTCGAGCCGGGCTATCGCCGCACGCCCTGGGTGAAGAACTGCGTCGCGGTGGGGCTGTCGGGCGGGTTTCTCGAGCCGCTCGAGGCAACCGGCGTGGTGCTGATCGAGGCCGCCGCGGCGATGATCGCCGAGCTCTTCCCGCATGCCGGCCCGGTCGATGCGCCCGCCGCGCGCTTCAACGCGCTGATGGCCGCGCGCTACGAGCGCATCGTCGACTTCCTGAAGCTCCATTATTGCCTCAGCCGCCGCGAGGAGCCGTTCTGGCGCGACAATCGCGATCCCGCTTCGATCCCGGACACGCTGCAGGCGCTGCTCGACCAATGGCGCCATCGCCCGCCGAGCCGGTTCGATTTCCTGCTCGACGTCGAGAGCTTCGCCTTCTTCAACTATCAGTACATCCTCTACGGGATGGGCTTCCGCACCGATCTTTCGGCCGCGCGGGAGGGCTTTCCGCATACCGACGCCGCCGAGCGCCAGTTCGCCCGAATTCGCGGCTTCGGCGAGCAGGCGGTCGCAGACCTGCCCGGCCATCGCGAGCTGATCCGGCAATTGAGCGGATAGCTGCGGGAGAGTTCATTTCACGCTAAGGCGCAAAGGCGCGAAAGAAGCGTTGATTCACGGGGAGGCGCGGAGCGGTTCTGGTCCGCGAAGCGGATCGCCTCCTGATCACACACCAGCCAGCGCTGCGGTGCTGCGTTCCCTGGGCTTGAGGCGCTGGCGAACCCCTTCGCGCCTTCGCGCCTTCGCGTGAACCAGATTTTCTCTTTTTACGCTATATCGGTAACCCTCAAACTGTCGCCAGCTGGCCCTCGATCGCGTCGAGCTCGCCGCTCGCCCGCGCCTTGCGGCCATAGACCGCCTCGAACAGCGGGGTGGCCATCACGGTGGTGATGATCGCCATCAGCACCAGCATCGAGAACAGCGTCGGGCCGATAATGCCCTTCTGCAGCCCGATATTGATGATGATCAGCTCCATCAGCCCGCGCGAGTTCATCAGCGCGCCGATGCCGAGCGCGGTGCGGTTGTCCTCGCCGGCGATCCGCGCCGCCGCCCAGCAGGCGCCGAACTTGGCGAGCACCGACACCGCCAGGATGCCCAATGCGACCAGCAGCAGCGAGGGCGAGTTGACCATGTCCATCCGGGTGTTGAGCCCCGAATAGGTGAAGAACATCGGCAGCAGCAGCACTACGGCGAGCGGCTCGACCTTGCGCTTGAGTTCCGCGACGAACAGCCCGCGCGGCATGCACACGCCCATCAAAAAGCCGCCGAAGATCGCATGAATGCCGATCGCGTCCATGAAGAAGGCCGACAGGCAGAACAGCATCATCGTGACCGCAAGCACCGCGCTGCTCATCTCGCCGCGCGCCTCGACGATCCGGCCGAGGGGGGCGAGCAGGCGGCGGCCGAAGACCAGCATGAAGCCGGCGTAGAGCACCGCCCCACCGATCGCGAGCACCGCCACGCCGGGTCCTGCGCCGAAGGTCGCCAGCACCAGCGCGAGCACGCACCAGGACGCCGCGTCGTCGAACGCGCCGGCGGTGAGCGACAGGGTGCCGAGCGCCGAGTTCGCGAGGCCGCGCTCGTTGATGATCCGCGCGAGCATCGGGAAGGCAGTCAGCGCGATGCAGGCGCCCATGAACAAGGTCGCATTGGCCTGGCTGATGCCGGGCGTGAACAGCCCCGGCACGGTCAGCATATAGGGCGTGATCAGCGCGGCGAGCAGGAAGGGCGCGGCGATCCCGGCGGCGGAGACGCCAGCCGCGCTCTTGGCCTTGGACTGGAAATGGTCGAGCCGCAGCGTCAGCCCGACCATGAACATGTAGAGCCCGACGCCGAGCTGTGCGCCGGCATAGAGCACGTTGCGCGTCTCCTTGGGGAAGACCGCCAGCTGCAGATCGGGCGCGACCAGCCCGAGCAGCGACGGCCCGAGCACCACGCCGGCGATCATCTCGCCGACTACCTGGGGCTGCTTGAGGAACTTCTGCCCGGCCCAGCCGACCACGCGGCAGGCGAGCAGGATGATCGCGAGCTGCAGGAAGAAATGGATGCTGAAGTCGCCCGGCGCATAGGTCTTGGCGGCGTGTACCGCAGGTCCATGCGGATTGAGGACGTCGGTCAGCGCGTGCCAGGCGCTGGTCAGCAGCTCGTTCATTCGGTCCAATCCCCTCGTGCGCTCGACATCTGGTGCGTCGGCGCGAGCCTTAAGGGAGCGGGTCGCCGCGCGTTGCACAAGGGGCGATCGCCGCCTCCCCCCTAGTTTTCGGTCCGGTCGAGCCGGACTGTTGCCGAGGCTCCACAAGGTAGGTACGTACCTACAGGATAACGCTGTCCATCAGGTGCTCGGGAACCCGCGATGAAGGTGCTCACCAGCCGCGAATTCAATCAGGATGTCAGCGCGGCCAAGCGATTCGCGCGGACCGAACCGGTGTTCATCACCGATCGCGGCAAGCCCACCCATGTCCTGATGAGCATCGCCAGCTTCCGCGCCTTCACCGGCGAGCGCGAGAGCATCGTCGATGCACTGGCGGCCCCCGAGCCGTTCGACGTCGATGCCGCAGCTGGGCGTTGGTGAATGTACCTGCTCGACACCGCGGTGCTGCTCGACCTGCGCAAGGCACGCGCCGGCATCGCCGATCCGCGGCTGACCGCCTGGGCGGGTGGGGTACCGCGCGAGCAGCTGTTCGTCTCGGTGCTGGCGCTGGCCGAGATCGAGGCGCAGGCAGCGCGCTCCCCGCGCGGCGAAGGCGCGAGCACACTCCGGCGCTGGATCGACGACCAGCTCGTCCCCGCCTTCGGCGCGCATCTGCTGCCGGTCGACACCGCCGTGGCGCGCCGGCGAGGCCAGGTGGCGCTGGCGAGCGACCGGCATGCGCTGGTCGCCGCGACCGCGCTCGAACATGCGCTGACGCTCGTCACCTATGATGCCGCCGCCTATCGCGGCGTCCGGCTCAAGCTGTTCGATCCGCGCCGCTACGATCCCGACGAAGCGGTGGACGACTGGCGCGCTGCCGCCGCGCGCAGCGGGCCGGTCTGGTTCCGCAATCTCTTCCTGCGCAGCTGAACCGCTGCAACCGGTGCGATCCCCAAGCATTTGTCTGCCAAGGAGAAACGCCATGGCCGACGCAAAGCAAGCGACCCTCTACCGCATGGTCCTGCCCGACCATGTCTGCCCGTTCGGCGTCCGCGCCCGCGAGCTGCTGCTCGAACGCGGCTATGACATCGACGACCGGGTGCTGCGTACCCGCGACGAGGTCGAGGCGGTGAAGGACGAATTCGGCGTCGCCACCACCCCGGTGATCTTCCTCGGCGAGGAACGGTTCGACGGGGCCGACGCGCTCGCACACGCGCTGGCCCGTCGCTGACCGCGGCTCAGGCCACCGAAGCCGCGGCCTCCAGGATGACCTTCGCCACCGCCTCGGGCTGCGAGAGCAGCGAAAGGTGACCCGCGGCGAGTTCGGTCGTCGTTGCTTTCATCCGCGCGGCGAACTCGCGCTCCAGCTCGACGCTCACCACCCGATCCTCGGTCGAGACGATGTACCAGCTCGGCACCTTTTCCCAGGCGGCCTGGCCGATCACGTCGGCGAAGGTGCTGGCGGGCAGCGGCGGCTGCACCACCGCCAGCACGCGCGCCTCGGCCTCGGGCAGGTCGTTGGCGACGTCCTCCACCCAGCCTTCGGCGCTGAGGGTAAGGTTGCCCTTGCCGTCGTCGTGGATTTTGCCGAGCGCGGGCGGATTGGGATATTTGCCGACCAGCGGGCCCAGCGCCTCGCCGGCGGCGGGCGCGAAGGCGGCGACATAGACCAGCGCCTTCACCTTGGGGTCGGTACCCGCCTCGGTGATCACCGCGCCGCCCCAGCTATGGCCGACCAGCACTACCGGCCCTTCGACGGCGTCGAGCGCCTGTCGGGTCGCGGCGACGTCGCCGGCGAGCGACTGGGTGGGGTTCTGCACTGCGACCACCTTGTGGCCGGCGTCGAGCAGGATCGGGATCACGCGCTGCCAGCTCGATCCATCGGCCCAGGCGCCATGGACGAGCAGAATCGTGGGCGAAGAATTAGTGGTCATGCGGCAAACCTCCATGCGGGATGTTGTCCGATGGTCTAAGCCGCGGGAAGGACAGCGGATTGTCGCATCCCGCGGTTTCTTGGCGGATCCGGCCACGCACTCGGCTCGTCGCGTTCGCGTTACAATCTCGGAACAAAGCGGCGCGTCGTTGATTTCCGCTGCCAACGATTTTCGACTGTACCAACGTAAAAGGGTAATGATGATGAAGAAGATGCTCGTGCTCGGCGCCGCTGCCGGCCTGATCGCGCTTTCGGCGTGCAACAACACCCCGCGCGAACAGGCGGCCGACAACATCGAAGCGAATGCCGAGAACGTCGCCGACAATCTCGAAGCGGCTGCCAGCAACGCCAGCACCGATGCGGCGCAGGACAATCTGCAGAACCAGGCTGACGCCGTCCGCGCCGAAGGCGACGCCAAGGCCAAGGACATGCGCACCCACGACGCAGACACCAACCTGCACAACGGGATGTAATTCCGGAAATTTTCCGGTCCGGGTTCCCGCCGTTCCCACGCAGGCGGCGGGCCCTAGCGAAGGGCGCTCGCAATCGCGGGCGCCCTTTTGCGTTTCCGCTTTTCCCTCCGGTCTGACTACAATCGATTGTTGCGGCGCTGTAGCAATCGCTTCATAACAGCTGTCTAGAAAAGACGGGCCGTGTGGAGAGGCGCGACGATGAACCCTGCTGGCGCGAAGCCGCGTCTCTCGCTGTGGCGCATCCTGGAGATGAACCTGGGCTTCCTGGGCCTGCAGTTCAGCTTCGGGCTGCAGCAGGGCAACATGGCGCCGATCTATTCCTATCTCGGCGCTTCCGAAGCCTCGCTGCCGCTGCTCCAGCTGGCCGGGCCAATGACCGGGCTGCTCGTCCAGCCGCTGATCGGCGCGATGAGCGACCGCACCGACAGTCGCTGGGGCCGCCGCACCCCCTATTTCCTCGCCGGCGCGGTGCTGTGTTCGGCGGGGCTGTTCTGGATGCCGCTCAGCAGCTCGATCCTGATGGCGGTGTCGCTGCTCTGGCTGCTCGATGCCGGCAACAACATCACGATGGAGCCCTATCGCGCCTATGTGTCCGATCGGCTCGATCCCAGCCAGCACGGGCTCGGCTTTCTGACGCAGAGCGCGTTCACCGGCCTGGCGCAGATGCTCGCCTTTCTCACGCCGTCTCTGCTCGTCTGGGCGGGGATGAGCCAGGATTGGGTCGATGCGCACCATATTCCCTATACCGCGCGTATCGCGTTCATGGTCGGGGCGGTGCTGGCGCTGGGCACGATCCTATGGTCGGTGCTGCGCGTCCCAGAACTGCCGCTCACTCCGGCCGAGCGCGCCCATATCGCGGCCCAGCCCAAGTCGCTGGCCGCGGCGCTCGGGGAGATCGGCAGCGCCATCTGCGACATGCCGCTGGCGATGCGCAAGCTCGCGCTGATGAGCCTGTTCCAATGGTATGCGATGATGGCCTATTGGACCTATGTCATCCTCGCCGTCGCGCGTTCGGTCTATGGCACCGCAGACTCGACCGCGCCGGGTTTCCGCGCCGCAGTGCTGACCAATGGCGAGATCGCCGCCTTCTACAACGCCGTCGCGTTCGTCGCCGCCTTCGCGATGGTACCGATCGCCCGCCGGATCGGCGCGGCGCGGCTGCATGCCGCCTGCCTGGTCTGCGCCGGAATCGGCATGCTCTGGCTGCCGCAGGTGCAGGACAAGGCGCTGCTGTTCGTCCCCGCGATCGGCCTGGGGCTCGGCTGGGCGAGCATGATGGGCAATCCGTACGTGATCCTCGCCGGATCGATCCCGTCCGAGCGGACCGGGGTCTATATGGGCATATTCAACATGATGATCGTCATTCCGATGCTGTTGTTTTCGGTTACGCTGCCGTTCCTCTACGGGCCGCTGCTCGGCGGCGACGCGCGCAACGTGCTGCGCCTGTGCGGGCTGTTGCTGTTCTGCGCCGCACTCGCCGTGTGGACCGTGCGGGAGCGGAAGGCGGCATGAGCGCGACCGCCGAATGGACGCGCGCGGCGGTCGCCGGGATCGCCACGCAGGCGGGGGCGGCGCTGCCGCTGCTCGCGCCGGGCGGAGAATCTCCGGTGCCGGGCATGGACCTGTGGGACATGTGGCCGATCGCCGACGCCGATGGCCGCACCGTGCTGCGCGGCGGGCGCAGCTGGTGGTTCTTCCTCGCCGCGCCCCGGCTCGACGATCCCGAGGGGCGGCATGATATCGCCCGCATTCGCCTCACCAGCCATGGCGACGAAGGCTGGAGCGACCATGGCGATGCCTTCCCCGATGACTTCACGCCGGGGTCGCGCGAATGGTCCGGTTCGGCGGTGCTGGCGGCGGACGGGGCTACGCTGTTTCACTATTTCACGGCCGCCGGGCGTCGCGGCGAAGCGACCACCTATGAGCAGCGGCTGTTCGTCAGCCAGGGGCGGTTCGTCCTGAACGGCGAGACCCCGCGGCTCGAGGGCTGGACGCCGCCGCAGGAGATCGTCGCCGCCGATGGCGCGCTCTATACCGTCGCCAACGAGGCGACTGCCCCCGCGCATGGCATCCAGGGCTTCCGCGATCCCGGCTATTTTCGCGATCCCGCCGACGGCGCGGACTATGTCCTGTTCACGGCCAATGCCGCGTGGAGCGCAGCCCGGGTCAACGGCGTGATCGGTGTCGCGCGTCGCGAAGGCGAGGGCTGGCAGCTTCGGGCGCCGCTGCTCTCGGCGATCGAGGTCAACAGCGAGCTCGAGCGGCCGCACATCGTCGTCCGCGACGGCCTCTATTATCTGTTCTGGAGCACCCAGGCACGTCGCTTCGCCGAGGGGCTCGTCGCGCCGACGGGTCTGTACGCGATGGTGGCCGAGGGAATGGCGGGGCCATGGCGTCCGGTCAACGGCACCGGCCTAATCGCGGGCAACCCGCCCGAGGCGCCGACCCAGGCCTATTGCTGGTGGGTGACGGGGGAGGGCGAGGTGCTCAGCTTCGTCGACTATCCCGGCGTCGGCCCCGCCGACGCGGCGATGCTCGCCGATCCCGCCCAGCGCCGCCGTATCTTCGGCGGGGTGGCGGCGCCGTTCTTCCGCCTCGCCTTTGCCGGGGACCGGGTGACGATCGCGGCTTAGGCCGAGTCCCGCACCACCAGCTCGGGCGCCATCACCAGGGACGGCGCGTCCTGCCCGGCAATTCGCGCGAACAGCCGCTCGACCATCGCGCGGGCGCCGCGGGCGATGTCCTGCCGCACCGTGGTGAGGCGCGGCACCGTCTGCAGGCCGAGCGGCAGGTCGTCGTAGCCGATCACCGGCACGTCGCTGGGCACCGCCATGCCCTGGTCGGCGAGCACGCGCAGCGTCGTCATCGCGATCATGTCCGATCCGGCCGCGATGCCGTCGATGCGATCGAGATGGCGGGTGAGATGCGCCGCGATCTCGCGCTCCATCATCTCGGAGGCGAGATGGGTGTCGAACTGGAGCGGCACCGGCAGTCCCGCGGCGGCGGCCGCCGCGCACACCCCCTCGAAGCGCGCACGGATCTCGGGTGCGCGCAGTTCGCCGAGAAAGGCGATCCGCCGCACGCCGCGCGCGATCAGATGCTCGGCGGCGATGCGCCCGCCGGCGACATTTTCGGTGCCGACGGCGCAATGCACCTGCCCCGGCAGATTGCTGCCCCAGGCGACCAGCGGCCGGTACCGTGCCGCGACGCGCTCGATCGCCGCCATCTGGTCCGACTGGCCGATCAGCAGCACCCCGTCGAGCATGCCGGAATCGACGATCCGCTCCAGCCAGTCCGCGGCATCGGGAATCACGCGGGAGAGCATCACGTCATAGCCATTTTCGGTCAGTGCATCGGCGAGATGGCCGAGAATGGTCATGAAGAACGGATCGGAGAGATGCTGGCGGCGCTCATGCCCCAGTGGCACGACGACGCCGATCACGCCGGTTTTCTGCGTGCGGAGCCGTCGCGCCATCTGGTTGACCCGGAAGTCGTGCGCCGCAGCGAGCGCCTGGATGCGCTGGCGCGTCTCGGGGTTGACCAGGCTGCTCCCCGCCAGCGCGCGCGACACGGTGCCGGTCGAAACGCCGGCGAGGCGGGCAATATCGGCGAGCGTGCGGGCCGGCCGATCGGAGGGCGGTGCGTCTTGGCTCACGCCGCACGGTGTGACCGGATTGGCGGAAAACCGCAAGATAGTGCCGCTCCGGACAAATACGGGTATTGCTGCAATCGATTGCAGTGGAGGATATGCAGCCTTGTGAAGGGCTCCCGCAAAGGAGGGCCCGGAACAGGGAGAGAGGCTCATGGCCATGTCTGTGCGCGCGAACCACGCGCCGAGGCTGCTGCTGATCGGCAGCATGCTCGCAATCCCCGGCGCACCCGCGTTCGCGCAGGAGGCGAACCCGCCGCAGGAGGCGGAAGCATCCAACTATACCGAGATCGTCGTGACTGCGGTGGCGCGCGGGCGCGATCGGCTCGACACTGCGATCTCGACCAGCTCGCTCAAGGCCGACGACATCCAGAAGGCGGCGCCGCGCTCGGTGGCGGAGATCTTCCGCAGCCTGCCCGGCATCCGTTCCGAAAGCTCGGGCGGCGAGGGCAATGCCAATATCTCGATCCGCGGCCTGCCGATCGCCTCGGGCGGCGCCAAGTTCCTGCAGCTGCAGGAAGACGGGCTGCCGGTGCTCGAATTCGGCGACATCACCTTCGGCAATGCGGACATCTTCCTGCGCGCCGACCTCAATCTGGCGCAGGTGGAATCGATCCGCGGCGGCTCGGCCTCGACCTTCGCGTCGAACTCGCCGGGCGGCGTGATCAACATGATCTCGAAGACCGGCGAGACCGAGGGCGGCGCGGTGCAGGCGAGCACGGGGCTCGACTATAAGGACTATCGCCTCGACTTCGACTATGGCGCGAAGCTGAGCGACTCCTTACGCTTCCACATGGGCGGCTTCTATCGCCAGGGCACGGGCCCGCGCCGCATCGGCTATGACGGCAACAAGGGCGGCCAGTTCAAGTTCAACGTCACCAAGGACTTCGAGGGCGGCCATATCCGCCTCTACGGCAAGTTCCTCGACGACCGCGCGGTGGGCTATCTGCCGATGCCGGTGCGGGTGACCGGCACCAACGCCAGTCCGAGCTACCAGGACCTGCCCAATTTCCGCGCCAATCGCGACCAGCTGCTGGCCCCCAACTTCACGCGCAACGTGACGCTGGACGGCAACAACAATCTGGCCACCGACGATGTCCGCGACGGCCAGCACCCGCTGGTCAAGTCGATCGGCTTCGAGGCGGAGACGACGCTCGCCGGCTGGGTGATCACCGATCGCTTCCGCTATTCGGATATCTCCGGCCGCTTCATCGCCAACTTCCCGGCGGCGGTGGACAGCGCGAGCACCATCGCCACGTCGATGGGCGGGGCAGGGGCAACGCTCGCTTATGCCAGCGGCCCGAACGCCGGCAAGGCGATCACCAACCTCGCCGGACTCAACGGCAACGGCCTGCTCGCGCAGATCGTGGTGTTCGATACCAAGCTCAACAGCCTCGACAACATCACCAACGATCTGCGCGCGAGCCGCGCGTTCGACGTGGGCACCGGCAAGCTCACCGCCACCGCCGGCTTCTACAAGTCGCGCCAGACGATCGACACGGACTGGTTGTGGACCTCGATCCTCACCGATGTGCGCGGGGGCGGCGATGCGGCGCTGGTCAATGTGCGCCGCGCGAACGGCACGGCGGTGACCCAGGACGGCTTCTACGGCTATAGCGCCGCCTATTTCGGCGGGTGCTGCCGGCGCAGCTACAATGTCGACTATAACGTCAACGCGCCCTTCGCCTCGCTCAACTATCAGGTGGGCAGGGTCTCGATCGGCGGCAGCGTGCGCTACGACTTCGGCGATGCGAGCGGCTCGATCGCCGGTGCCGATCTCGGCGGCGGCCGGGTGGGCACCACCAGCCGCGACATCAACGGCGACGGCGTGATCTCCGATGCCGAGACCCGCGTCGCGGTAATCCCGCTGACCAGCCCGGCACCGGTCAACTACAGCTATCATTATTGGAGCTATTCGACCGGCATCAATTACCGCTTTGTCGATTACATGTCGGTGTTCGCCCGCTACAGCCGCGGCGGCCGCGCCAACGCCGATCGCCTGCTGTTCGGCCCGGCGGTGAGCACCACCGACGGCCATCTGGTGAGCGCGGCGGCAGCGGTAGACTTCGTCAACCAGGCGGAACTGGGCGTGAAGTATCGCGAAGGCCCGCTGACGCTCAACCTCACTGGCTTCTGGGCGCGCACCGAGGAGCAGAATTACGAGGCGACGCGGCAGGTGTTCATCGATCGCACCTATCGCGCCTATGGCCTCGAATTCGACGGTTCGGTGCGGCAAGGGCCGTTCAGCCTGACCGCGGGGGCGACCTGGACGCACTCCCGGATCGTCGCCGATGCGCTCAATCCGGCCTCAGTCGGCAACACCCCGCGGCGCCAAGCGAGCCTGATCTTCCAGGCGACGCCCCAGGTGGAGCTGGGCCGCGCCTCGATCGGCGCAAACGTGATCGGCACGACGAGCAGCTATGCGCAGGACAACAACCAGCTCAAGCTGCCGGGCTATACCCAGGTCAACGCCTTCGGCCAGTTCCGGCCGATCCCCAAGCTGCTGGTGTCGCTGAACGCCAACAACCTGTTCAACGTCCGCGGCTTCACCGAGGCGGAGGAGGGCGCGATCCCGGCCAACGGCATCGTCCGGGCGCGCTCGATCAACGGCCGCACGATCAGCACCTCGGTGCGGATCGACTTCTGACCCCCTGATCCTCCCCCGCCAGGGGGAGGTGGCCCGCGCCAGCGGGTCGGAGGGGGAGGACGCACGCCGCTCGCGAGCTTCTGGAATCCTCCCCCTCCGTCACCTTCGGTGACACCTCCCCCTGGCGGGGGAGGATTTTAAAGGCTTACCAGATCCGCACGCGATCCGCGGGCGCGACATATTGCTTCTGGCTGGGATCGATCTTCCACGCCGCATACCAGGCATCAACATTGCGCAGCGGGTTCACCGCGCGGATCTGCCCCGGCGAGTGCGGATCGCTGACCAGCTGCTGGCGCAGCGCCTCGTTGCGGAACAGCGTGCGCCATACCTGGCCCCAGCCGAGGAAGAAGCGCTGGTCGCCGGTGAAGCCGTCGAGCACCGGCGCCGGCTTGCCGCCAAGCGAAGCATGATAGGCGTCGAGCGCGATCATCACGCCGCCCAGATCGCCGATATTCTCGCCCATCGAGGCGCGGCCGTTGATGTGGAGACCGGGCAGCCCCTCGAAGCTGTATGCCTCATATTGCGCACCCAGACGCACCGCCTGCGCCTCGAACTTGGTCGCGTCCTCGGCGGTCCACCAGTCGCGCAGCACGCCGTTGCCGTCGGACTTGCGGCCCTGGTCGTCGAAGCCGTGGCTGATCTCGTGGCCGATCACCCCGCCGATGCCGCCGTAATTGACCGCGTCGTCGGCCTTGGGATCGAAGAAGGGCGGCTGCAGGATCGCCGCCGGGAACACGATCTCGTTCTTGACCGAGTTGTAATAGGCGTTGACCGTCTGCGGCGTCATGCCCCACTCGGCCTTGTCGACCGGGCCGCCCAGCCGGTTGCGGCGATAGTCCCATTCGAACTTGCTCGCGCGCTCGGCATTGCCGACCAAGTCGCCGGGACGGACCTCCAGCGCGGTGTAATCACGCCACTTGCTCGGATAGCCGACCTTGACGGTGAAGCCCTGCAGCTTGGCGAGCGCCTGCTCCTTGGTCGCCGGGCTCATCCAGGCGAGGTTCTTGATGCGGCCGGCGAGCGCGACGCGCAGATTGCCGACCAGCACGTCCATCTTGGCCTTGCTCTCGGGCGGGAAGTAGAGCGCGACATAGTCGCGGCCGACGCCCTCGCCGATCGCCCGCTCGGTGAAGGAGACCGCCCGCTTCCAGCGGTCGCGCTCCTTGGGCTGACCGTTGAGGAAGCGCGAGCGGAAGTCGAACTGTGCATCGGCGAAGCGCTTCGACAGCAGCGGCGAAATGTCGTCGGCGATGCGGAAGGCCTGCCAGGCCTTGAGCGTCTCCAGATCGGTATCGGCGAAGACCAGCGCGATCTTCGGCACGGCGCTGTTCTGCGCGACGATTACCCGGCTCGCCTTGGTGAGCCCAGCTGCCTGCCAGAACGGATCCCAGGCGAAGCCCGGCGCCTGCGCCTTGAGCTCGGCGACGGTGACGGGGTTGTAGGTCTTGTCGCGGTCGCGGCTCTGCGCGCGGGTCCAGTGCGCCTCGGCAATGCGCGTCTCCATCGCGACGACCTTGTCGGCGGCGGCCGCCGCATCGGGCCAGCCCGCCATGCCGAGCAGCTGCGCGACATATTGGCGGTAGCGGGCGACTTGCGGTGCGAACTTGGGATCGAGATAGAGGTCGCGGTCGCCCAGGCCCAGGCCGCCCTGGCGCAGGTACAGCGCGTAGGTGTCAGGCTGCTTGGCGTCGTCGCTCACGCCGACGCCGAAGAAGCTGGCGCCGAACCCGCCCATCGAGGCGCCCATCTCAGCGGCCAGGGCTGCCTTGGTCTTGGCCGCCTGGATCGGCGCGAGGCGCTGGGTGAGCGGCTGGGCATCGAGCTTCTCGATCGCGGCTTCGTCCATATAGCCGCGATACAGGGTCGCGGCCTTGCGGCGATCGGGGTTGGCGGTGTCGGTCGGGCTATAGCCCTCGATCAGCCCGCGCAGCCGCATCTCGGACAGGTCGCGCAGCACGATGAACGCGCCGAAGGAGGAGCGATCGTCGGGGATCTTGGTGCGATCGGTCCAGGCGCCGTTGACGAAGCGGTACCAGTCGTCGCCGGGCTTTACGCTGCGGTCCATGCCCGAAAGGTCGACGCCCCAGCTGCCATAGCGGGTCGCCTCGGCGCTCGGGGCGGCGGGGGCGGTCTGCTGGGGCTTGCGGCTGAGCGCGGGGGCGGCGAGCGCCACGATCGACAGGGTAGAGGCAAGGAGGACGTGCTTCAGCGCCAAGGAAAGTCTCCAAATCAGTCGGTTAGCCGACAATCGACGCCAGTCTACACGGTGGAAGGCGGCTGGCAATCTGTCGTCGGAAATTGGCGGTTGAGCGCATCGGGCGGGCGGCGGTAGAGCGTGCGGCCATGCAGACGTCGCCCGAACTTGCCATCCGTACGACCCGCGCCGCCTTCAACCGCGCGCTGGCTGCGGCCGATCTCGCCGCGATCGGGCCGCTGCTCGCGCCCGATGTCGTGCTGGTCGCGGGCACCGACAGCGCGGTGCTCCAGGGCCGCAAGGCGCAGCTCCAGGCGTGGAAGCGCGAGTTCGCCGCCCGCGAGCGGAGCGTGTACAGCCGGATACCCGAGACGGTGGTCGTCTCGCCCGTCGCCCCGATCGCGTTCGAGCATGGCCAGTGGCGGGGCGTCTCGGCGGCGGATGGCGCGGTTCAGGCGCGCGGCAGCTACACCGCCAAGTGGCGCGAAATCGGCGGTGCCTGGGTAATCGAGGCCGAGCTCTACCTCACGCTCGGCTGACCACTTAGCGGCAGCCGAGACCCGTCAGCGTCGCCGCGACCGCCTCGACCAGCGGCGTGCGCGGCTCGGCACCCAGCGTCTCGACCAGCCGCGTGTTCCGCAGGCGAATCGGCTGCTGCCACAGATAGCGCATCTCCATCAGCTCGCGCGGCGTGGTCATGGCGAGCGCGGCGAGGCGGAGTTGCCACCAGGGCAGGGGGCGGATCGGCACCGCCGGATCGCCGAGCACCCGCGCAATCGTCTCCGCCATCTGCCGGCCGTTGGCATCCCAATGCCCGTCCATGTGGAAGCGGGCGAAGGCAGGGAGAGCGGGCCGGTCGAGCAGCTGCGCCATCGTCTCCGCGACGTCGGGCAGATAGGCCCATTGATGGCCTATGCCGCGCTTGCCGGGCGTGCGGATCACCCGGGGGCGGGCACCTGGGGTCACCATCGCCTGGCCGAACCAGTTGTTTGCGGCACCCGGCCCGAAATAATCGCCGGCGCGGACGATCAGCACCTTGGCAGGCCCTTGTTGCGCGGCATCGCGGAGCCGTTCCTCCATCGCGACCCGTATCGCGCCCTTGCGCGTGCGAGGATGCTGCGGCGCGTCTTCATCGATCTCTCGGAAGGCGTCGGGCCCATAGTTGTAGACCGTACCCGGCAACACGATCCGGGCGCCGCTCGCCTGCGCGGCGGCGATGCTGTTGTCGATCATCGGCAGCACCAGATCTGCCCAGTTGCGATAGCCGGGCGGGTTCACCGCATGGACGATCACCTCCGCGTCCCGTGCCGCCGCCAGCACCGCAGCGGGATCCATGGCGTCGCCCAGGATCTGCTCGCAGCCTTCGAGCAGCGGGGAGGCGCGGCGGGCCAGCGCCTTTACCCGCCAGCCGCCGGCCAGCAGCCGTTGCCGCATCGCGCCGCCGATGCCGCCGGTCGCGCCCAGGATCAGTGCCGTTCTCTTGGTCATGTGTGCCTCCACGTCTGATGGAGACCGTTTCGCCCTTCAGGGCCAAAACGAAAATTGCTTAACGTCGGCTAGCCGTTATACGAAAATAGATGAACTCCGAACCGAGCTGGGACGTCTATCGCAGCTTTGCCGCAGTGCTGCGCAGCGGGTCGCTCTCGGCCGCGGCGCGGGCATTGGGCATGACGCAGCCGAGCATCGCCCGCCATATCGACACCCTCGAGGCGGCGACCGGCGGCGCGCTCTTCGTGCGCTCGCAGCGCGGGCTGTCGCCCACCGATCGGGCGCTGGCTCTCCAGCCGCATGCCGAGGCGCTGGTGGCGGCGGCTGCAGCGCTCCAACGGACCGCGCAGGGCCGCCCGGACCAGCCCGAGGGCGTCGTGCGGATCAGCGCCAGCCAAGCGGTGGGCGTGCTCCACCTTCCCGCCATCCTTGCGCGCCTGCGCCAGACCTATCCGGGGTTGGTTTTCGAGCTGTCGCTTTCCGACGCCGTGGACGATCTGCTCCAGCGCCGCGCCGATATCGCCGTGCGGATGACCGAACCTGCACAGCAGGCGCTGGTGGCGCGGCCCGTCGGCACGCTGCAGCTCGGATTCCATGCCCATCGCGATTATCTCGCTCGGCGGGGCACACCCGCTGACATGGCCGATCTGCATACGCACGACCTGATCGGCTTCGATACCGAAACGCCCTTCATCCGCGCGGCGATGCGTCATTTGCCGGGGTTCGACCGATCCGCCTTCGCGCTGCGCGTGGACAACGATGCCGCCCAGTTCGAGGCGATCCGCGCCGGGTTCGGTATCGGCATCTGCCAGACCGTGGCCGCGCGGCGCGACCCCGCGCTGCGCCACATCCTGCAGGACGCGTTCGCGCTGCCGTTGCGGATGTGGGTGGTGATGCACGAGGACCTCCGTCACGGCGCCCGCTACCGCGCGGTGTTCGATGCGCTGGCGGACGCGCTCGCTGCCATTGCCGAGCGCTGAGGAACGAAAGGCGGGCGGCGTCGGTTGACGTGATACCTCCGCCCTTGTGGGACGCGCCGCCGTCCGGGAGACGCCCCATGCCCAGTTCCCGTTCCTTCTTCGAACGACGCGCCCAGGAAGAGCGCGCCCGCGCCGCATCGTGCGGTAACCCCGTGGTCGCGGCCGCCTTCCGCAGGCGGGCAGAGGCGTTCCAGCACCGCGCCAACGCCCAGTTCGAGGACGTACTCGACCTGCGCTAGCGCGCGGCACGCATCGCGTTTGGGGCCGCCAATCTTTTCTTTCCTGCATTCCTAGCCGGAAGATGGGAAATCGCGCGCTGACAAGAACGAGATCAAGGGGTTGACCATGCGTACCTTCCGCCGCGCGCTGCTGATTGCAGCCTCCACCGCCGCACTGGCCTCCGGCACCGCACAGGCGCAGCAGACCAGTGCGGAGCCGGCGCAGGCCGACGCCCCGGTGGCCGGCGGCGGCGACGAGATCGTCGTCACCGGTACGCGGACGCAGGGGCGCTCGCGGCTCGATACCGCCTCACCGGTCGACGTGCTGAGCAGCGAGGCACTCGGCCGCCAGGGTACCACCGAGCTCGGCGCCGCCGTCGCCGCGGTCGCGCCGTCGATCGATTTCCCGCGTCCCGCCGCCACCGATGGCACCGACGCGATCCGCCCGGCGACGCTGCGCGGCCTTTCCCCGGATCAGGTGCTGGTGCTGGTCAACGGCGTGCGGGTGAACAGCTCGGCGCTGCTCAACATCAACGGCTCGGTCGGGCGCGGCTCGGCGGCGGTCGACCTCAACACCATCCCGACCGCGGCGCTCGAGCGGATCGAAGTGCTGCGCGACGGCGCCTCGGCGCAATATGGCTCGGACGCGATCGCCGGCGTGATCAACCTGCGGCTGCGCGAGGCCCGCTCGGGTGGCGCTGCCTCGGCGACCTACGGCATCTATCGCACCGATATCGATACCGCGCGGGGTAGCCGCTCCACCACCGGCGAGCCGGCCTTCACCGCCTCCGTCTGGCAGGGTTTCGGGCTTGGCGACGACGGCTTCGTCACGGTCACCGGCGAATATGTGAACCGCCAGGCGACCAACCGCGCGGACTTCGATCCCCGCGTCACGCCCACCCGCGTCACCGGCCGCTTCGGCGATCCGCAGGTCGAGCAGTACACCGGCACGGTCAACGCCGGGAAGGGCATCGGCGGCGGCTGGAGCCTCTATGGCTGGAGCAGCTATCAGGATCGCGACACCCGCAGCGCCGCCTTCCCGCGGCTGGCCAGCGCCACCACCGCGCTGGCAGGGTACCCGGACGGCTTCCTGCCAATCATCAACACCAAGTCGACCAACGCCGTCGGCGCGGTGGGGGTGAAGGGCGATCTCGGCGACTGGGGCGTCGATCTGCATGCCGGCTATGGCCGCAACAAGATCGCCTATCGCACCCGCAATTCGGCCAACTATGCCTATGGTGCGGCGACGCCAAAGAATTTCTATGACGGCGCGCTGATCTTCGATCAGTGGGTCGCGGGGCTCGACGTGCGACGCAAGTTCGACGTGCTGCAGTCGCTGAACCTCGCCTTCGGTGCCGAAGCGCGGCGCGAGGGCTACAAGATCACGCCGGGCGAGGCCGCCTCCTATGATGCACCCGCCACCGGTGCGGTTGCCGGCGCGTCGCCGGGCGCGCAGGGCTTTGGCGGCTTCGCGCCGGTCAACGCCATCGAGCGGTCGCGGCGCAGCGTCTCGGGCTATCTCGACCTCGAGGCGCAGGTCACCCAGGCGTTCCTCGTCGACGTGGCGGTACGCGGCGAGCATTATTCGGACTTCGGCGACACCGTCAACGGCAAGCTTTCGGCACGCTACGACGTGGCGCCCTGGTTCGCGCTGCGCGGCACCGTCTCCACCGGCTTCCGCGCGCCGAGCCTGCAGCAGCAATATTTCACCTCGGTCGCGCAGGTCGTCCAGAACGGCACGCCGATCCTCACCGGCACCTTCCCATCGACCGCGCCGGTGGCGGCAGCGCTGGGCGGGCGCGCGCTTCGGCCGGAGAAGTCGACCAACCTTTCGGTCGGCACGGTGATCCGTGCCGGCGGCTTCGACCTCAGCGTCGACGCCTATGAGATCCGGCTGCGCGACCAGCTCGGCCTGTCCGAGAACATCCAGGCGAGCTTCAGCCCGCAGGTCGCGGCGATCCTCGCGCCCTTCAACGTGCCGTCGGCGCGCTTCTTCATCAACGGCCTGCGCTCGCGCACCCGCGGCATCGACGCGGTGGCGCATTACCGGCTGGGCAACGCCGCCGATCCGGCGGGATCGTTCGACTTCACGCTGGCCGGCAACGTCAACGAGATCGTGGTGACTCGCGTGCCGACCAATACCGCGACGGTGAACCCGGCGCCGGTGCTGTTCGCGCGCAGCCGCGTGCTGACGATCGAGCAGGGCACTCCCGGCGAGAAGGTGACCGGCACGATCGACTGGGCGAAGGGTCCGGTGGGCCTCACGCTGCGCGGCACCTATTATGGCGATGTCAACCAGCCGGGGACCACGCCGGCGGCGGACATCCACACCGGCCAGCATCTGATCAGCGACCTCGAGCTGCGCTACCAGCCGCGCAAGGGCGCCCAGATCGCGCTGGGCGCGAGCAACCTGTTCGACGTCTATCCCGACCGGACGATCCCGGCGAACAACTCGACCGGCGTGGTGGGCTTTCCCTATTATTCGCCGTTCGGGTTCAACGGCCGCTATCTCTACGCCCGGCTCGGCGTGAACTGGTAAGCCGGGCGGCGGCGGACAACGGGAGTCCGCCGCCGCAGCTTCAGTCGAGATTTTACATAAGAAGTATTATCGACTTTCTTCGGGCGCAGTGATGCGGCCGGACAGATTCGCCGAGGCCGTCATCACTTAGCGCGCACTCGTGCGACTTGACGATTAAATCTATATATGTCGTATATAACCGATGTCGCGGGCTCTTTGCCCTTCTCCACAAATGCTGATGCTGCTGGCGGCGCTCGTCGACCGGGCACACCAGTGATGGCACGGCTATGAGCTGATGAAGGCGACTGGCCTGCTGCCGACACTTGTCCTCGCGCTCGAGCTTGCCGCCGTGACGGTGCTCGCGCGGTGGCATGCGGCGCCCGACCTTTTTCTGACCCCCGATTTCCGGGAGCGGTGCATGACCAAGGTGAAAGCGGCATGGTCGAATGGGCGGGCACGATCCTTGGCGATTGTTGCCATGGTCCTGCTGACGGCGTGCCCGACGCGCGCGCAGACGCAGGACCGGACGCTCGGCGTTAGCGAGTGGGCGATATGGGGAGCGTCCTACAGCCGCCAGCGAGATACTGCCGTGCCCGGGCAAGGAATCGTCGTCCTGCAGCCCGACCCGCACGCGACGGCAGCTTGGTCGAGCGGGGCCACCATGCCGGTCCCCGACGCGATTGCTGCTGGAGAGCATGTGACCGCGGTGTTCTGGGCCCGTGCGGCGCGACCGCTTCGCTTGACCATCGCGCTGCAGGGCGGCGCACCGGCCTATGCCCGATTTGGAACCGCCGAGCTACGCTTGACGACAGGCTGGCAGCCCGTCTCGGTGCGCGGCACGGCGCCGACGGCGTTCGCCGCCAAGTCCCAATCCCTGTCGGTACCGCTGGGAGACAGCGGCGCGGTCGTCGAACTGGGGCCGGTCGCCTTCTTGCGCGGCATGCCGAGCAAGGCCGACGTCGCGCACGCCTTCGCCGCCTTCCGCCCCTCCGAGGTGACGACAGACGAGCGCATCGCCTCCGAGCCGGGCGTTGCGTTGGCGGGCACGCTCCACCTGCCCCTGGGGGTCGGTCATGCGCCCTACCCGCTCGCAATCGTGATTCAGGGGCACGGGCCCAATGGCCGCGGCGGGTACACGGACATCATCCGCCGCCTGACGGCGCACGGCATCGCGGCGCTGGAATATGACAAGCGCGGCGTGGGCCAATCGACCGGCATCTACAAGGAGGACGTCGAAAGGCTGACCGCGGACGCGCGGGCGGCGGTGGCGACGATGCGTCGCAATCCGGCGATCGACGGCCGCCGTATCGCGCTGGTTGGCCATAGCCAGGGCGGTGTGATCGCGCCTGCCGTGGCCGCGGCGGACCCGACGATCGCGGCGGTGGTCACGCTCGCGGGCTCGGTCGGCGACGGCCTGTCCTATCTCCGCCAGGCGATGCTCAGCCAGATGCGCGCTGCCGGTCGACCGGAGGCGGAGGCGGTGCCTGCGGCGGACGCGGCACTGGCGCTGCTCCAGGCGCGGGTCGACCGCAAGGATGCGGCCACGATCGCGCAGCGCCGCGCCGAGGTGATCGCGCGGTTTGAGGCCGCGGGCTTTCCCCGGCCGCTGGCCGAAGGGGCGCTCGAAAGGATCGATACCGAGGAAGTCTGGCGGGCGGACAAGCTCCACTCCGCGTCCGATCTCAGGGCGCTGCAGATGCCGGTGCTCGCCGTCTTCGCCGAAAAGGATCCGCTGGTGGTGGCGTCGGTCGAAGCGGCGGACGCGCGCAAGGCGCTCGCCGCAAATCCGCGCGGGTCGGTGGTGGTGCTCGACGGGCTGAGCCACTGGTTCCAGGAAGGCGCGGTCACCGGCGGCGAGGAAGAAGTAGCCAGGCTGGGCCCCAATGCGGGGTCGCCCCGGCTGGTGGCGCTGGTGGGGGATTGGCTCGATCGCGTACTCGGCGAGAAGCCGCAGGTCGCAGCGACCGCCCCGCCCCGCTAGTCGACTGCGCTTAGACGGTACAGGTGCGCACCGCCTGCGCGAGCGCTGTCAGCGGATCGCCGGTCGGCACGAACTCGTGCGCGAAATAGCCCTGGAAGCCGAGGTCGGCGATGCTCTTCGCCACCGCGTGCCAGTCGACCTCCTGGGTCCCGTCGAGATTGTGGCGGCCCGGCACCCCGCCGGTATGGAAATGGCCGATCCAGGGCAGGCTCTCGCGGATCGTGGCGATCAGGTCGCCCTCCATGATCTGCATATGGTAAATGTCGTAGAGCAGCTTCACCCGCGGCGAGCCGACTTCCTTGGCGACCTGCACGCCCCAAGCAGTGTGGTCGGCCATATAGTCGTGATGGTCGCGCTTGCTGTTGAGCAGCTCGACGCAGATCGTCACGCCGTGATCCTCGGCGATCGGCGCGAGCCGCTTGAGCCCGGCAATGGTATTCTCCGCCCCTTCGGCGTCGGACATGCCTTGGCGGTTGCCGGAAAAGGCGATCACGTTGGGCACGCCGGCCTTGGCCGCCTGCGGGATGCCGGTGCGGAACGCCTGCTCGAACGCGGCATGATGCTCGCGGCGGTTGAGGCCGTGCGCGATCGTCATGCTCGGGTCGGCATAGCCCATGGTGCAGCGCAGGCCGTAGCGGCGCGGCGTCTCATACTCGGCGGGTTCGAGCAGATCGATGCCCTGCAGGCCCATCTTCGCGGCGGCGGCACACAGCTTGTCGAGCGGGATATCCTGATAGCACCAGCGGCTCACCGACTGCTTGAGCCGCCCGGCCGGCGCCGAGCAGGCGGGCACGGCAGACACTGCCAAGGTCGCAAGAGAAGAAGCCATCAGTCCGCGCCGCGTGATCATCGCAATCCCTCTCCCTCTTGTGCGGCCGAGGATAGGCACTGCGTCGGATTTGTCATCTAATTCGTTGCCGCGGGACTTAGATCCGCGCGATCGAGGCGTGGATCGGCAGCAGCGCGGCACCCAGCGCCGATCCCGCGCCGCCTAATTGCGAGATCTCGATCGGATAGCGGCCGCGCTCGCTCGCCGTGACATGATCGCCCCAGGTGATCGCGCGGCGGTTCAGCCGCTCGGCCAGGCCGTGCATGATCGGCGCGGGCAACGGGCTCATCAGCCGGATCGCGCCGGGATCGAGCCACGCCAGCGCCGAGTTGATCGTCTGGAGCAGCTGGTCGGCGGCGCGCTCCTGCCAGCCCTCGACCACGGCTTCGTAGCCGGGGATCGCCTCCTCGAAGTCCGCGAGCGACTGCACCGGGCAGCCCGCCGCCTGCAGCGTCGCGATCAGGTCCAGCGTGGTCGGGCGCGGCCGGTCGCCGGGGTAGAACATGCCGATTTCCCCTGCCCCGCCGGACTCGCCGCGCATCAGCCGCCCTTCATGGACGATCCCCGCCCCGACGCCGTGGCCGAGCAGGAGCACCACCGCCGTCGTGCAGCGCCGGATCAGCCCGCCCAGATAATATTCGGCGAGCGCCGCCGCAGTCGCGTCATTCTCGATCCACACCGGCAGCCGCAGCGTCTCCTCGAAGATCGTCCGCAGCGGCGCGTCCTTCCAGCCGGGGAGGTTGCGGACGACATGCCAGCGATTGCCGTCGCGCGACAGCGCCGGGCCGGGCACGCTGAAGCCGACGCCGTAGAGCCGGCTCCCCAGCAGGCGATGCTCGATGGCGAGTTCGTGGATCCGCCGGTCGACATGCCGGGCGAAGGAGGGCGCATCGGTGGGGGCGATCTTCTCCGAGGTGAGCGACACCACGCCCCCGGCATAATCGACCAGCGCGAGCTCCAGCAGCCCGGCATAGATCGCCACGCCCACGGCATAGCCCCCCGCCGGCGAGATCCGCAGCGGCACGGTCGGCCGCCCGCGTCCCGCCAGCGGCGCGGCCGGGAGTTCCTCGATCAGTGCCTGGCCGATCAGCGTCCTGGTCAGCTTCGACACTGCGGCGTTGCTGAGCTGCAGCGTCTCGGCCAGCGCGGTACGCGGCTGGGGGCCGTGCGTGCGCAGAAGCCAAAGCAGGCGCTTCTCTTCATCCAGCAGGGTAAGCGGCGGGTGTCTCATCTTCGGTAGCCTGTATCCGCCCGGCACGGTGCGCGCGATTTATTTTCTCAGAAATAAATAAATCTGTCATCGACCCCGCGCATCGGCACGTCCAAGTTCAGAACAACTCGGGGGAACGATCCGATGAAGAAGCACCATTTCGCCGCCGGCTGCGCGTTGCTCGCGCTGAGCCTCGCCGCCGCGCCCGCCTTCGCGCAGACCAGCGACACGCCCGCCGCCGATCCGGCCCAGGCCGAGGCGGATACCGGCGGCGACATCATCGTCACCGGCTCGGCGCGCGCGCAGCGCCGCTTCGACGTCTCCTATGCGATCAACTCGCTGAGCCAGGCCGACGTCCAGAAGATCGCGCCGAAGAGCTTTGCCGATCTGCTCGGCACCGTGCCCGGCATCCAGGTCGAGGCGACCGGCGGCGAGGTGCAGAACATCACCCGCATCCGCGGCATCCCGACCGACCGCGGCTATCTGATCTTCCAGCAGGATGGCCTGCCGCTCTACCACGAGATCGACGGCGTCTTCTTCAATTCCGGCGAAGGCATGAACCGCTACGACCTGATGACCGAGCGGGTCGAGATCGTTCGCGGCGGCCCGGCGCCGATTTATGCGA
The DNA here is from genome assembly GCF_900114095.1 of Sphingomonas sp. NFR04. Lineage (GTDB taxonomy): Bacteria > Pseudomonadota > Alphaproteobacteria > Sphingomonadales > Sphingomonadaceae > Sphingomonas. The sequence continues at coordinate 88,032 of NZ_FORV01000010.1, forward strand.
GCAGCGCGGCGGCGATCGCCAACAACATCACCGTCTCGGGCGGCCCGGTTGCGCGCGGCAAGGCGCAGGTGACGCTGGGCGATACCGGCCTCTACCGGCTCGATGCGATGCAGTCGGGCCCGCTCAGCGACAACACCTATTACGCGATCGGCGGCTTCATCCGCCAGCATGACGGCTATCGCTATGGCGGCTTTCCCAGCGACAAGGGCGGCCAGATCCGCGCCAACATCAAGCGCCAGCTGAGCAACGGCACGCTCAAGATCTCGGCCGAATATGTCAACGACCACAACGTCTTCTATCTGCCGATCCCGACCAACGATCCGCGCAATCCGGCGGTCTCGCTCAACAAGTATATCGACTATTTCGAGGGGACGCTGAACTCGCCCTCGCTGCGCAACGTCAACATCAAGTATCGCGACGGTTCGGGCGCGCTGCAGAGCATGACCCGCGACCTCTCCAACGGCCGCCACATGCGCTTCTTCAACGCCGCGATCGACTATGATGCGGACTTCAACGGCTGGCAGGTCTCCGCCAAGATCGGCGGGACCAAGGGCAAGTCGAGCTTCGACGCCTTCTACTCGACTACCAACCCCGCCGACGCCACGACCTTCGCCGCCGGCTATCTGACCGCAGCGCGCACCGCCTTCGGCCCCAATGTCGCGCGGCTCGGCTATGCGTTCGCGGGCACCAACGGCGCGTCGGTCTATGACCCGTCGACCGCTTCGGGGCTGATCCTGTCCGGCCAGTATCGCGCGTCGGAATCGGATTTCTACTCGGTCCAGGGCGATCTCAGCGTCACCCGCAAGTTCGAGACCGGCATCGGCAGCCACGACGTGCGCGTCGGCGTGTACAGCGCCTTCTACGGCAACACGCTGCTCCAGGCCTATCAGGACATGCTGATCGAGCTGCGCAGCCAGCCGCGCACGCTGGACCTGCTCGCCTATTCGGCGACCGGCCAGGTGCTCGGCTCGGTCACCCAGAACGGCGTGCTGCGCTACACCACCACGCTCAATCAGGGCGAGGGCGACGCCCAGATGATCGCCTTCTATGCCAACGACACCTGGGAGATCACCCGAGGTCTTCGCGTCGATGGCGGCATCCGCACCGAGATGTACGATTACAAGGGCATCGCGCTGCCGACCACCCAGGTGAATCTGGGCGACGCCACCACCCTCGCCGACGACACCACCCGCGCTTTCACCGGCCAGGTGCTCGACCAGCGGCTCAAGCCCAAGGCGACCAACTGGACGGTCGGCGTCAACTACGACCTCAACGGCCATTTCGGCGCCTATGGCCGCATCTCGAACCTCGAAGTGCCGCCGCAGCTGGGCGTGGTGACCGGCATCAACGCCACGATCATCAAGACCAAGGCGCGCCAGTATGAGGTCGGCCTCAAGGCCAGCTTCGGTCCCAACTATCTCTACGCCACCGGCTTCTACACCAAGTTCAACCCGTTCAACGCCTCGTTCGCGGCGTTCAACCCGCTGACCGGCCGCAACGATCAGACGCTGCCGTTCATCGGCGAGGCGTCGGTCAAGGGCGTCGAGGTCGACGGCCGCGTGTCGCCGATCCGCTGGTTTGCGCTCGATGGCTCGGTGACGTGGCAGAACCCCGAATATGCCAATCTGCAGAATACGTCGGGCGCGGATCCCAGCGCGGTGAACGGCAACCAGATCATCCGCGAGGCCAAGTTCTTCGGCAATCTGCGCCCGAGCTTCGACTTCGCGCTGGGTGAGCAGAAGGTCTCGATCTTCGGGCGCTACGAATGGGTCGGCAAGCGCTATGTCGACCTGTTCAACCGCACCGCGATGCCGGGCTACCAGACGATCGGCGGCGGCGCCTCGCTCGACTGGGGCGCGTGGCACTTCCAGGTGGTCGGCGACAATCTGTTCAACGCGCACGGCCTGACCGAGGGCAATACCCGCACCGACCAGTTCGCCGGCCAGGGCACATCCGAGGCGATCTATGGCCGCCCGCTGTTCGGCCGCAACTTCCGCCTCATCGTCAGCCGCAGCTGGTGATGCGGGCATTGCTCTCCTCTGCGGCGCTGGCGCTGACCGTGTTCGCTGCCCCGGCATCGGCGGCGGACGACGCGGTGATGGCGGCGCTGTCGGCGCGGCTGTTCCCCACCCTCGACGCTGCCGGGCACGACCTGGCGGCGCTCGAGCGGATCGCGCACGCGCCGGGGATGGAAAGCGTGCTGCGCGCACGGCGCGAGCGGCGCGCCGCCTGCGGACAGGATCTGGCCTGCCGGGCGCAGGCGCTGTTGTGGAGCGAGCCCGAAGCGGCCGCGCTCCGAAGTGCCGTGGCGGCCGAAAACCGGCTCCCTACGGCGGAGGATGGGCGTGCCGCGCAGCTCGATCGCGAGATCGCCGGCATCAACGGGATCGTGCGCATCTATGCGCTCGGCGCCACCCCGGCGACTGCGATCGACGGTCCTGGCCCGATCGCCCCGAAGGAAATCGCCGCCCGGCTCCAGGCGGCTGACTGGATTGCCGATATGCCGCGCGACGGATCGGCGCAGCGGCTCGATCCCAGCATCGACTATGTACTCGCGCTGCTCGACGCGAGCGACCGCACCGACGCGATCGGCCACGAGCCGCTGACCGGCGGCGCCAACGCTGCGCCGATGGCGCGCGCGAAAAGGCTGGACTGGAAGCGCTATCGCTACAGCGCCATGATCGTCACCGGCGTCGGCCCCGAGATCGAGGGCGAGCCGCTTAGCCCGTTCGGCAAATATCATCTCCGCCTCGCCGCGCGCCGCTTCGCGCAGGGCGACATCGCCTTCATCCTCGTCACCGGCGGCCGGGCGCACCCGCGCGCAACGCCGTTCACCGAGGCCGACGAGATGCGCAAGGCGCTGATCGCGCGCTACGGCATCCCCGCCGACGCCATCATCAGCGAGCCCTATGCCCGCCACACCACCACCAACCTGCGCAACGCCAGCCGCCTGCTCGCCGCCATGGGCGCGCCGATGCAGATGGAGGCGGTGATCGTCTGCAACCCGCTGCAGAGTGGTTATATCGAAAGCGCCAGGTTCACCGAGCGCAACGCTACCGAGCTCGGCTACCAGCCCGGCACGGTCGTCCGCCGCGTCTCGCCCACCGAACTCGTGTTCCACCCGTCGCGCGCGTCCGAGCGCGTCGACCCGCGCGATCCCCTCGATCCCTGAAAGGAACCGCCATGCGCCGCTTTGCCCTGGCCGCCGCCCTGCTGCTCGCCCCCGCCGTCGCCCATGCCTGGGGGCATACCGCGCACGCAGTGATCGACCGCGCGGCGATCCAGGCGATCCCGGAAACCGGCCCGACCTTCCTGCGCCGCTATGCGGACTATATCGCGACCTCGGCCACGCTGCCTGACAGCTGGCGCGGCGATTCCGAGGGCTTCTCGAAGATCGAGGAGGATCCCAACCATGGCTGGTTCCGCGAGCAGTTCGCCTTCCTCAAGCCGATCCCGCGCTCGCGCTACGCCTTCGTCATCGCGCTCTACAAGCACTATGAAACGATCAAGGACAGCGATCCCGCCACGGCCGTGCGGACCAATGTCCGCTGGACCGGCACCCTGCCCTATGCGGCGATGGAGGCCTATGAGCGGGTGATCGTCTGCATGCGCGCGATCCGCGCGGCGCAGGCAAGCGGCGGCGACACCGCGGTGCCCGAGCAGCACTGTGCCTTCGACGTGATCCGGCTCGGCCATTATATCGGCGACGGCGCCCAGCCGCTCCACGATTCGGTTAACTCGGACGGCTGGCTCGGGCCCAATCCGAACAACTATACCCGTGATCGCAGCATTCATGGCCGCTTCGAGAGCCGCTTCGTCGACGCGATCGGGCTGACCCCGGCCGACATCGCCTCGCGGATCGCCGCACCGGCGCACGAGCAGGGCGATATGTTCACCGCCGTGCTCGGCTTTCTCGACCAGTCGGGCGACCGGATGGAGCGCGTCTACCAGCTCGAGAAGCGCGACGGGTTCGCCAACGCCGCCGACCAGGACGTGCGCGCGCTGGTCTATGAACGCACCGCGGCGGGGGCGGCGATGCTGCGCGACATGCTCTGCCGCGCCTGGGCCGAGAGCGCGCGACCGCCTGCAAAGGTGACGCCGTCGCCGCTCGACTTCTCCAACCCGAAGTTCGATCCGGAAACCGGCTCCGCGCCCGCCTGACGCCGGGCCAGCGCGCGCAGCAGCCGCGCGTGCTGGGCATGGCCGAGGGTGAAGCGGCGCAGCAGCAGCATCGCCAGCAGCGCCCCCGCCAGCGGCACGCCGAGTCCCAGGCCGAGCATGCCGAGGCGGACCCCCGTCGGCTGGACTGCGCCGGGGATATAGCCGAGTGCGCCCAGCACCCAGCCGATCATCGCCGTCGACGCCGCCCCGCTCGCCTTCACCAGCACCAGGTAGAAGGCAAACAGACCGGTCTCATAGCGCCGCCCGTGCCGCCACTCGACGACGTCGACCGCGTCGGCGAGGAGCCCCCAGGGCAGCATGAACACACTCGCAAAGCCGAAGCCGATCAGCGCGGCGCCGGCCATCTGCCCCGTGGGCCAGGCGGTGCAGGCCGCAAAGAGCAGCAGGCCGGCGGCGCTCACGCCATGTCCCGCCGCGAGCAACCGGCTCTTGCCGAAGCGGTGGGTGAGCGCGGTCCAGGCGAGCACGCCGCCGAACTGCCCGACAGTCATAGCCCCCAGCAGCAGCGTCACCGCCCCCGGCCGCGCGATCACATAGGTCCCCAGATACATCAGCATCCGCCCAAAACAGGGCATGGCGAAGCCGGTGATCAGCGCCAGCGCCCCCATCCCCAGCACCATCGGATCGCGCAGCGGCACCGCGATGCGGTCGCCGCGGAGCGCGGTTGCGGCACCGCGCTGGCCGCCACAGGCCCAGACGCAGAGCAGCATCGTCAGCGCAAAGGCGAGCCCCGCCGCTATCCCGGTCAGCGCCAGCGCGCCGAACGCCCGCGCATGCCCGGCCTGCTGCACCAGCGGGGTCAGCACCGCCGCGATCGTCAGCGCGCTGGCGGTGCTGAAGAGCAGCCGATACCCCGAAACGCGCCCCCGCGCGCGGCTGTCGCGGCTTACCTGCGCCATCAGCGCATTGTGCGGCACGTCGACCACCGCATAGGCGCCGCGGAACACCAGGATCGCCGCTGCCAGCATCCAGCCCCGATGCAGCCCCAGCACGGGCATCGCATAGATCAGCGCGAAAGCGGCACCGCACGGGATCGCGGCAAAGGCGACCGCCCAGCGATAGCCCCGCCCCGCCGCCCGCCAGCGCAGCATCAGCCGGGCCGCGAGCAGGTCGAACACCAGGTCGCCGAGCAGCGCGAACAGCATCAGCCCCGCCGCGCGCGCGCCGTCCAGCCCCAGCACGTCGGTGAGCAGGAACAGGATCGTCAGGTCTGCGCCGCTGAACAGCAGCGCCTTGCCGAAATTGCCGGAGGCATAGGCCAGCATCCGGCCTTCTGTGGCGAGCGTCGCGATGGGAGCCTCGTTCCTGCAAAATCCTTGGCGATTCTGCGCTTAGGTCGGCTCGATTGCAGTTCGGCGACGCCCTCGCGTCAATAGGCCCAGTCCATCTGCAGCCAGAAGCGGCTGGTATCGGTCACGAAGCGGTCCGCCTCGTAGCGCGCATAGCGCACCGAAAGCTGAGTCTTGCGCAGCTTGGCGGTGGCGAGCAGGTTCCACTCGTCGCCATAATGCTGGTTCAGCCGGTCGCTCTGGTAGCGGTGCCACACCGCCTGCAGCGAGAGCGCGTCGATCCGCCCGAGCTTCTTCCAGCCATAGCCGCCGCCCGCATAGAAGTCGCGAACGCCGTTGGGCGGGGTGACCGTCAGCTTGTCCGCCCAGCCCTGGAACTTGAACACGCTGCCGAGCGGGGTCTGGAAGCTCGCGAGCGGCTGGCCGCCATCGGCGCCCAGCACTTCATAGCCGGTGTTGAGCGTCCAGCCGCGTACGTCCAGGGTGGCGTCGGCGAGCCAGTAATCTGCCTGGTAGCGGGTGGGATTGTGGTGATAGTCGGACTGGCGCGCCCAGCTCAGCTGGTAGCGCAGCTTGATCTGGGGCGCGATCGCGCGGCTGTCGACCAGCCGCACGCCATAGCTCTGGTTGGAGAGGCGGAAGCCCTGGACCTCGGCCTCGTCCTGGTCGACCAGATAGGCGAAACCGGTGAGCGTGCCGAGCGGGGTCGCCGCCCCGAGATTGGCGAAGACATTGTGGCCGCCCACCCCGCGCTGGCGGGCGCCCCGCCCGTCGGTGCCCCAGATGGTCCGCACGTCCCAGGCATAGGTGAGGTCGAGCTTGACGCCCTTCACCGGCACGATCTCGGTGCGGACGGCGTCGAAGGTCTGGGCGTTGTTGCGGAACTGCGCGTTGCCGACGAAGCGCTCGTCGTCGAGGGTGATCCGCTGGCGTCCGGCGGTGACGGTCAGCGGCGCCGAGCGATATTGCAGCTGGGCGCGGTAGATCGCGACATTCTCCGGATCGCCGATCGTCGGGCGATTGGCCGGCCCGTGCAGTCCGTCATGATAGTCGCCGACTACCGCGAGGTTGCCCTGCGCCTCGCCCAGCGCGACCCAGCGGCCGCGGGTCACTTCGGCACCGGCGCGGACGCGGATCGTCACGGCATCGGCGGTGTCGGCGAACTCGGCCTGGTCGAGATGCTCGTAGCGGGTGCGCGCCTCGACCAGCGGCTTGACGGTGACCTCTTGCGCGCACGCCGGCGCTGCGGCGGCAAGCGTCGCCGCGGTGGTGATCCAGAAACGCATACGTCCCCCTGTTGCGCGAGATGGCGGCGCTACCCGTCCCTGCACCCCCGTCCCAGTTACAAAGTTTGTCTGACCAAGGGTTTGCAGGTCAAGTTTGTGCAGAAGCCGGGGCGGAATTGCGCTAGCGAGGAATGGACAAACGGATGGGAGAGAGACGCATGAAGGCATGGAAAGCGGCGTTGATCGGCGGCGTGGCAGCCTGGATGCTGCCCGGCGCCGCGCTGGCGCAGGCAGGCGGCATGGTGGTCGCGACGCAGAGCGGCAAGGTGCAGGGCGCGACCGCGGATGGGGTCGCGAGCTGGAAGGGCATCCCCTTCGCCGCACCGCCCGTCGGCGCCCTGCGTTGGCGCGCGCCCCAGCCGGTCGCGGCCTGGAGCGGCGTCCGCCCTGCGACCGAATACAGCCATGACTGCATGCAGAAGCCTTTCCCCAGCGACGCCGCCCCGCTCGGCACCGCGCCCGCCGAGGACTGCCTCTATCTCAACGTCTGGAAGCCCGCAGCCGCCAAGGCCAGGCTGCCGGTGATGGTGTGGATCTATGGCGGCGGATTCGTCAACGGGGGCTCTTCGCCGCCCACCTATGCCGGTGCCGCCATGGCCAAGCAGGGGGTGCTGTTCGTCAGCTTCAACTACCGCGTCGGCCGGTTCGGCAGCTTCGCGCTGCCCCAGCTCAGCGCCGCGAATCCCGACGGACTGCTCGGCAACTACAACTTCATGGACCAGATCGCCGCGCTCAAATGGGTGCAGCAAAACATCGCGGCATTCGGCGGGGATCCGGCGAACGTGACGATCATCGGCGAGAGCGCCGGCGGCATGTCCGTCCATACGCTGGTCACCTCGCCGCTGGCGCGCGGGCTGTTCCACAAGGCGGTGGTGATGTCGGGCGGCAACGCCCAGACCGCGAAGAACGCGACGCTCAAGGATGCCGAGGCGATCGGCGAGAACCTCGCGCGGGCACACGGCATCGATCCGGCCGCGCCGGATGCGCTGGCCAAGCTGCGCGCGCTGAGCGCGGAGGAAGTGACCGACGGCCTCAGCATGATCGAGCTGTTCCAGCCCAAGCCCGGCCCGCGCACCTATGGCGGCCCGATGCTCGACGGCACGCTGCTGGTCGACCAGGAAAAGGCCTATGGCAGCGGCAACTTCGCGCGCGTGCCGATGCTGATTGGCGCGACCAGCGCGGACATGGGCGGCAAGACCGGCTTCATGATCGCCGGCGCGCGCGAGGCCAGCGCCCGCATCGCCGCGCAGAAGGTGCCGGTATGGGAGTATCGCTTCTCCTATGTGGCGGAGTCGGTCGGCAAACCCGGCGCCGGGCACGCCACCGACATCCCCTTCTTCTTCGACAATGCCGCGATCAAATATGGCACGGCCACCACGCCGCGCGACGTGCAGATGGGCAGGACGATCAGCGCCTATCTCGCCAACTTCGCCAAAAAGGGTGATCCGAACGGCGCCGGCCTGCCCGTCTGGCCGCGCTTCACTGCCAAGGACGACACGATCCTCGACTTCACCCCCGACGGCAAGGCGGTGGCGGGACGCGATCCCTGGGGGGCGGAGATCGATGCGGCGGCGTCCGGCACCAGGCCGTAAGCAACGGCGCAAAGGGGGCGCGTGATTGTGACTCGCAACTGGAACATGCAGCAATAACAGCCGCTTGGTGCTTTGACTTCCACCAACGCCGGAGCATGTTCATGTCGATTCTGGACCAGGCGATCGCCGCCATCACGCCCCCCGAAAGCGAACAGGATCGCCGCGAGGCGACCGCCAAGGCCGAGGCACTGGCGCGACCGGGCGACTGGCTGTCGCAGATCCTCGGCCATCATCGCGAGATCGAGGCGCAGTTCGAACGGCTCCGCACCGCCGCGCCCTCCGAGCGCATGGCCGAGCAGAAGCGTCTGGGGCTGCTGCTCACGGCCCATTCGATCGCCGAGGAAGTGTCGGTCTATCCCGCGCTCGCCGCCGATCACCAGGTCGGCCATGCCGAGCTCGCCTATCAGGAACAGTCGGCCGCCAAGATGGAGATGGGGCTGCTCGAGCGGCTCGACCCCTCGAGCCAGGACTATCACGACAAGCTCGAGCATATCCGCGGCGCGGTGCTCCACCACATCTATTCGGAAGAAGGCACCTGGTATCCGAAGCTGATCGAGTCCGCCGGCCCGGCCGATCAGGATCGCGCCACGTCGCGCTATGCCGAGGAATATGCCCGCTACATGGGGCAGGACAGCCAGCTCTTCACGCGCTGACCGTGCGCGGGGGTGGGGCACGCCACCCCCGGAACGGATCCCCGCTTCCGGCGGTTCTGCCCCTTGTTCCGGATCGGCAACAAGGGGAATCGCATGCGCGGGCGGTGGACTTCGGCGGTGCTGCTGCTCGTACTGGCCGGCTGTTCGGGCAATCGCGGCAGTGGGGCCCCGCCCCACGCCAAGGACCGGATCGAGGTAAAGCCCGAGCTCTCCACCCTCACTTTGCCGCTGGAGGCCAATCTCGACGACCTCGCGGCCACGCTGGAGCGCGCGGTGCCGCGCCAGCTCTGGGCGATCGACAAGCCGGACCAGCCCTGCGTGCAGCCGAAGAAGCTCGACCTCGGCATCGCCAAGGTGAAGACGCCCACCATCAAGTGCCGCATCGTCGGCGAGGTGACGCGCGGGCGGATGACGATCGGCGGCCAGGGCCAGGTGATCCGGCTGGCGATGCCGCTCCACGCCGTGGTCCGCGCCGAGGATATCGGCGGCATCCTCAAGCGCGAGACCGCGACCGCCGACGCGATGGCGCATGCGGTGATCACGCTGTCGCTCGGGCCCGACTGGAATCCGCGCGGCAAGATCGCCATCGACTATGACTGGGCCAACGTCCCCCATGTCGACATCCTCGGCCAGCGCATCGAGTTTACCGACAAGGCCGACCAGAAGCTGGCGCCGGTGATCGCGAAGCTGGAGCGCGAGCTGCCGGGCGAGCTGCAGAAGCTCGGCGTCCGCCAGAAGATCGAGGAGGCCTGGCGTTCGGCCTTCACCACCCTGTCGCTCAACCGCGAGAACCCGCCGGTATGGATGCGGGTGACGCCCAAGCAGCTCCGCTATGGCGGCTATGCGATCACCGGCAAACGGCTCGAGCTGCGGCTCGGCATGGAGGCGACCACCGAGACCTTTGTCGGCCAGAAGCCCACGGATCCCGCCCCCACCCCGCTGCCGCCGCTGCAGCCGCTGCAGGGCGAGACCGGCAAGGTCTCGCTGTTCCTGCCGGTTATCGCCGACTATCGCGAGCTGGAGCCGGTGCTGATGAAGGCGCTGGTCAAGCGCCAGGCGCGGCCGTTCGACGTCCCCGGCGTCGGCCCGGTGCGGGCCACGTTCGAGAAGGCGACGATCTACGGCACCAAGGGCGGGCAGATGGCGGTGGGCCTGCTGTTCTCGGCCGAGGACGTGGCGGGCAATATCGGCCGGACGCGGGGCACCGTGTGGCTGACCGCCACGCCGGTCAACCTGCCCAATTCGCGCAAGGTCGACTTCCAGAATCTCGGCGTCAGCGGCACCACCGACATGACCGGCGGCGACCTGATCCTCCAGCTGATGAACGCGCCGGGGATGAGCAGCTTCATCGCCGCCGCGCTCAGCCAGAATTTCGAGCGCGACTATGGCGAGCTGCTCGGCAAGGTCAGCCGCGCGATCTCCAGCCGGCGCGAGGGCGTGTTGCGCATCGACGCCAAGCTGGAGCGCACCCGCACGGGCACGCTCCAGGCATCGGGACAGGGGCTGTACCTGCCGGTCTGGGCCGAGGGCACGGCAACCGTGCGCCTCGCCAGCCCGACCTCAGGCGGAGAGAAACACCACGCCCGGTAGCGCCACGCCCTTGGCGGCGGTGCCGAGGCGACCGTCCGCGCCGATCGCCATCCGGGCAATATTGCCCGAGCGCTCGTTGGCGACGAGCATCTCGCCGTCACCCTCGCGCAGCAGGAACAGTCGCGGCCAGTGGCCACCCGACCCTGCATGCTGGAGCGGGGTCAACCCGCCGTCGCGCTGGATCGCGAATACCGCGATGCTGTCATGCCCGCGATTGGAGATATACAGCCGCGTGCCAGCGGCGTTCACCGCGATATGCGCGGCGGCCGAGGCGCCGGTGAAGCCGTTCGGCAGCGTCGAGAGCGTCGCCAGCGCGGCGAAGCGGCCATCAGGCAGCGCGCGCAGCACCGTCACCGTGTTGGCGAGCTCGGTGACGAGATAGGCGATCGGCAGCTTGGGATGCCGCGCGAGATGCCGCGGCCCCGCGCCCGACTCGGTGCGATAGGCGATGCTGGTGTCGACCGCACCGCCTGCGCCGAGCCGGTGGAGGAACACCGTATCGGCGCCGAGGTCTACGGAGTGCAGCTGGTCGGTGCCGGCAAAGCCCACCCAATGCGCGTGCGGCCCGGCCTGGCGCTCGCGATTGGGGCCGCTGCCCTCATGCTGGATGCGGCGCGCCTCGCCCGCCAGGCGACCGGTGCGATCCAGGTCGAACAGCGCGACGCTGCCGCTCGAATAATTGGCGACCGCGAGACGGCGGGCATCGGCCGAGAGTGCAGCATGGCAAGGATCTGCACCCAGCGTCGAGGCATTCCCCAGCTTGGCAAGACCCGCCGTGTACACGCCGACAGACCCTTGCGTCTGCTCGTCGAGCAGATAGCGCATGCCCGTCGTCGCCGAGCGGACGCCGAACGAGGCATTGCGGATCGTCGCGACCGGCGTGCCCGCCTGCCAGCCCTGCGCGCCGTGCGCCAGCGGCACCAGTCCGGGCCCGCCCTCGCTGGCATAGGTGCCGGCGATCAGCCCGCCGGTCGTGCGGGCGAGCAATGCGGTCGGGCAGGCGCCGAGCGCCACGGCGGCGCCGACCAGCGCGCGGCGCGTCAGCGGAAGTGCGGGAATAGTCATATCCTATTGAAGCCTTTCGGTTTCTTGCCGTCAACGCTGAACCTTCGCCGGTCTCGCGCGCTGAACCCGCTGCAACAGGGAGCTGCGCCATGACCGAAGACCCAAGCCGCCGCGATCTTCTGAAGGGTGCCGCTGCCGCCGGCGCCGCTACTGCCGCCGGTCCCGCCTTCGCGCAAGCCGCGAACGGCGGCCCGGCTCCCGATCCGCAGACCAAATATACCGACCAGCCCTTCCCCGAGCAGCGCCAGAAATGGCCCGCGCTCCAGCGCGAGATGCACCCGGTACCCGATTGCGGCGAGCGCAGCTATCGCGGTTCGGGCAAGCTGACCGGCCGCAAGGCACTGGTGACCGGTGGCGATTCCGGCATCGGCCGCGCCGCCGCCATCGCCTTCGCGCGCGAGGGCGCGGACGTGGCGATCAACTATTTTCCGACCGAGGAGCCCGACGCGCAGGACGTCGCCAAGCTGCTCCGCGCCGAAGGCCGCAAGGTGTTGCTGCTGCCCGGCGACCTCACCGACCAGGGCTTCTGCGTCGATCTTGTCGGCCGCGCCCACCGCCAGCTCGGCGGGCTCGACATTCTGGTCAACAATGCCGCCTATCAGCAATCCAAGGCGTCGATCGACGAGATCAGCTTCGAGCAGTTCGATCGCACGCTGAAGACCAATCTCTACGCGATGTTCTGGATCACCAAGACTGCGCTGCCGCTGATGAAGCCGGGTTCGGCGATCATCAACACCGCCTCGGTCAACAGCTTCGCGCCCGAGAAGGAGCTGCTCGACTATGCCACCACCAAGGGCGGCATCGCGATCTTCACCAAGGCGCTGGCCAAGCAGATGGCCAAGAAGGGCATCCGCGTGAATGCGGTAGCACCTGGACCGATCTGGACGCCGCTGCAGGTCGCTGGTGGCCAGCTGCCGGGCGAGATGGGCAAGTTCGGGCAGGACACGCCACTCGGCCGCGCCGGCCAGCCGGCCGAATTGGCGCCGCTCTACGTCGCGCTCGCCTCGAACGAGTTCAGCTACACCGACGGCAGTGTGTTCGGCGCCAATGGCGGCACCGGCGCGGTGTAAGGCGCCGGGGCCCCCGAAGCGGGGTTCTCTCCAACCCAGCCTCCGCTGGATCGCAAGTCGCATGTCGCCATCAGGCACCCGAAGCGCTCGTCGCCGCACGCGCTTCGGGTGCCTGCCGCCGGTAAGGGTTGATTAACCATAACCGCGAGCCGGCAATTAACCTTATCCCCTTAATAACCAAGACATTCCCAGATCGCGATCGAAGGAGCGGGGGGCGTGTCAAGCGTAACGAAACAGGCTTTGGCGGCAGGTGCCGCCTTGGCGATGGCCATGCTGGCCGCCTGTGATGGCGGCGGCGGTGGCGGTTCTTCCGGCGGACTGGTCTCCGCCCCACCTACCCCGGCACCGGCGCCCGTCGCCGCGACCGCACTTGACGATTCGGTGCGGCTTGCCCAGCAGGCGAGCTTCGGCCCGACGGTCGCGCTGGTCGACCGGATCCGTGCGCTCGGCGTGAACGGCTGGCTCGACGAGCAGTTCGCCGCAACCGGCAGCACCTATGGCGACCTCGCGGTCGACGTCCGCGCCGATTCCTGCGCATCGGGCGACACCGCCTGCTCGGCCCAGCGCTTCACCCGCTTGCCGGTGGCGATGCGCTTCTACGCCGATGCGATCACCGCGCCGGACCAGCTGCGCCAGCGGGTCGCGTTCGCGCTTTCGCAGATGATCGTCGCATCGGAAGCGGGGGTACGCTCGACCGCGGGCATCGCCGCGTTCAACCAGCTGTTCCTCACGGGCGCCTTCGGCAACTATCGCGACCTGCTGCTCGGTGTGACGCTCAATGCCTATATGGGCGACTATCTGGACATGGCGGACAGCCGGAAGGGCACGCCGTCCGAGAACTATGCCCGCGAGTTCCTCCAGCTGTTCACCATGGGCCCGGACCAGCTCAACATGGACGGCAGCCTCCAGCGCGACGCGAGCGGCGGGCCGATCCCCAATTACACCGCCGACGATATTCGCGACATCGCCCGCGCGCTGACCGGCTGGACCTATGCCCGCGTCGGCAGCGCGGCGGCAACCGACGGGCTGGCGATCGCCTATGCGCAGCCGATGATTCCTTCGCCGGCGCGCTATGACAGCGCCGAGAAGCGCTTTCTCGGCACGGTCGTACCCGCAGGTGCGGCGCAGCAGGCGAGCGTGACGGCGGTGGTCGACGCAGCGTTCAACCATGCTTCCACCCCGCCCTTCGTGGCGCGGCACCTGATCACCCATCTCGTCACGCCCAACCCTTCGCCCGCCTATATCAGCCGGGTCGCGGCGGTGTTCGCCAACAATGGCAGCGGCGTGCGCGGCGACCTGAAGGCGGTGGTGCGTGCGATCCTGACCGATGCCGAAGCACGTGGTCCGCAGCTTTCGACGCCGGGCAAGCTCAAGGAGCCGGTGCTGGCGATGACCAGCCTGGCGCGGGCGATCGGCTTCACCACCGACGGCTATGTCTTCCAGGTCCGCGATGCCACCTTCGGCCAGCCGGTGATGCGCGCGCCCTCGGTGTTCAACTTCTACCCGGACGACTTCCCGCTGCCCGGCAGCGCGACGCTCCGCAGCCCTGCCTCGAAGCTGCTGACCAGCGCCAACCAGTTGCGGCTGCACAATCTGGCCTATGACTGGACGGTGAGCGGCGACCCCAGCCGCGGCGAATATGCCGCGGCGGCGAGCATCCCCGGCACCTCGGGCACCGCGCCGGTCTGGGCCGATTGGGAAGCACTTGGCGACAATGTCGATGCGATGGTCGATCGCATCGACCTGCTGTTCTTCGCCAAGGGTCTCGCCAAGACCCAGCGCGACGCGCTGAAGGCGGCGGGCACGGCGATCACCAACGCCGATCCCAAGCTGCAGGCCCGCAAGCGGGCACAGATGATGCTCTACATCGCGGCGACCAGCCCGATGTTCCTGGTCGATCGCTGAGGAATTTCCCGATGACGCTTTCCCGTCGCGATTTCGTTCGCCTCACCGCCGGCACCGGCGCGCTCGCCGCACTAGGCCAGTTCGGCCGCACCGCCGCCATTGCCGCGCCCACCGGCAGCTACCGTGCCATGGTCGGCATCTTCCTGTTCGGCGGCAATGACGGCTGGAACATGGTGATCCCCACCGATGCCCGGCACAGCACCTATCTGGCATCGCGCGGCAGCGTCGGCATCCAGCGCGCGGCGCTGACGCCGCTGACCAACAGCGCCTATGCGCTCCACCCTGCCATGGACGCGCTGCGCCCGGTGTGGGACGAAGGATCGCTCGGTCTGGTGCTCAACGCCGGCACGCTGTTCGCGCCGCTGACCAAGGCGACCTACCAGTCGCGTACCGATCTGCGCCCCGCCAACCTGATGAGCCATGCCGACGAGCAGGACCATTGGCAGGGCCTGCGCGCGAAAGAGACCAGCCGCGACGGCTTCCTCGGCCGCATTGCCGACAAGATGCCGGGGGGCTCGCTGCCGCCGGTGATGTCGCTGGCCGGATCGACCGTGGCGGTGCTCGGCCGCCAGACCACCCCGCTGATCCTGCCGAGCACCGGCGGCCTGCCTGGCCGCAGCGGCTTCACCGCCGGCAGCAGCGCCAAGAACAGCGCGATCACCGCGCTGGGCAGCAATGGCGACGGCAGCGCCGTGCTCGACGGTGTCGCCCAGACGCTGACGCGCAACTATGACCAGGCAGCCACGGCCAACGGCATCCTCGCCGGCACTGCGCCGACCGACGCCTTCTTCGTCAACCCGACGACCGGTGCGGCGCTGACGAGCGACGTTGCGCGCCAGCTGATGGTCGTCGCGCGGATGATCGCCGCGCGCGGCACGCTGGGCCATGCCCGGCAGAACTTTCTGGTCAGCCAGGGCGGGTTCGACACCCATGCCGGCCAGGTGGGCGGCGGCACCAACGCAGCCGGTCTGCATGCCAACCTGCTCGGCGACCTCGCCAACGCCATGGCCGGCTTCCACAAGGCAATGGGATCGCTGGGACTGGCGGGCAACGTCACCAGCTTCACGATGAGCGACTTCGGCCGCACCTATCTGGGCAATGGCCAGGGCGGCACCGACCATGCCTGGGGCAGCAACCATCTGGTGATGGGCGGCGACGTCGCGCCCGGCGCGGTGCTCGGCAGCTATCCCGATCCGGTGCTGGGCGGCGCCGACGACATCACCAAGGAAGGTCGCTTCGTCCCCGGCGTGGCGCAGGAGGAATATCTCGGCGCGATCGCCCGCTGGCACGGCGTCGCCGATGCCGACATGCCCTATGTCTTCCCCAACTGGTCGACCTGGAGCAGCGCCGGGCGTGGGCCGCTGGCACTGTTCAAGCCCTGAGGCGCGAGTCGCGCATCGGTATCAGCGTTCGTCATCCCGGCGGAAGCCGGGATCCATTCGCCTATACGTCGCGGCAAGCGCCCAAACGGTGACCCCAATGGATCCCGGCTTTCGCCGGGATGACGCTGGGGGAGCAACGTTGGCGGGCATCCGGACCGTTACCGCTCCTCGTCGGGATAGGGGCCTTTGCCGCCTTCCTGGATGAACTGGTCGGTGCGCTGGTCGATCACGGTCAGCGGCACCGATCCGAGCTGCAGCATCGCATCGTGCCAGGCGCGGATGTTGAACTTCGGGCCGAGCGCCTTTTCCGCGCGGGCGCGGGCGTCGAGGAAGGCGAGCTCGCCCATGTAGTAGCTCAGCGCCTGGCCCGGCCAGGCGATGTAGCGATCGACCTCGGTCTCGATCTCGTGGTTGCTGAGCGCGGTGTTGTCGCGCAGGAAGGCCTGGGCCTGTTCGCGCGTCCAACCCATCGCGTGGATGCCGGTATCGACCACTAGCCGCGCCGCGCGCCACATCTGGTAGCTGAGCATGCCGAACTGGTCATAGGGTGTCTCGTACATCCCCATCTCGACGCCGAGCTTTTCCGAATAGAGCGCCCAGCCCTCGCCATAGGCCGAGAGATAGGTGTCGCGGCGGAAGGGGGGCAGCGCCTTGTTCTCGTTGGCCAGCGGCATCTGGAAGGCATGGCCCGGCGCGCTTTCGTGCAGGGTCAGCGCGGTCAGCTGGTAGAAGGGCCGCGACTTGAGGTCATAGGTGTTGACCAGATAGACGCCCGGGCCGCCGCGCCCGCCGGTGTAGAAGGGCGCCAGATCGTCGGGCACGGGGATGATCGCGAAGCGGCGGCGGGGCAGGTGGCCGAAATATTGCCCGGCCTTGCCGTCGAACTGCTTGGCGGCCCAAGCGGCGTGGTAGAGTAGCTCGCGCGGCGTCTTGGCATAGAATTGCGGATCGGTGCGCAGGAAGTTGAGGAAGGCCGGCAGGTCGCCGGCGAACTTCGCCTCGGCCTTCACCGTCATCATCTCGGCGCGGATCTTCGCCACCTCGCGCACCCCGACGGCATGCACCTGCTCGGCGGTCATGTCGCGCGTCACATATTCGCGGATCTTCGAGCGGTAATAGGCCTGGCCGTCGGGCAGCGTGGTCGCCGCGAGTTGGGTGCGGGCGCCCGGGATGTACTCGGTGCGCAGGAAGGTGAGCAGCTTCTGGTGCGCGGGCACCACCGCCTCGCGGATCGCCGCTGCGCCCTCGCGGCGCAGTTCCGCCTGCACCGCGGCGGGGATCGCGCCGGGAAACTTCTTGAACGGCGTGTAGAACAGATTCTCCTCGAGCGGCGCCTCGACCACCTGCGCCACGCCGATGTCGCGCCCGGTGAGCGTCACCTTGGGCGGGGTGAAGCCGCGGGCCAGGCCGGCGCGCATGTTGGCGATGTTCTGGTCGAAATAGCGCGGCATGTCGCGCAGCGTCTTGATGTAGGCGCGATACTGGTCCTCGCGGACGAAGGCGTCGCGCGCGGAGCCTGCGATGTCGCTCCAGAAGCTGCTGTCGGAGTTGAGCGGCTTTTCATAGTCGCGGAAGCGCTGGGCGGCGAGCAGCGCGTCGATCTGCCCCTTGTAGACCAGATAGTCGATCCGCCCCTTGGGGCTCAGCTTCGCCGGATCGATCGCGGCGAGCGCCTGCGCGGTCGCGGTCCAGCGCGCCAGCCGCGCCGCCTGCGCCGTGGGGCCGACATCGGGCAGGCCACCCTTGGCCGCGGGGCTGTCTTCGCCCGGGCCCTGCTGGTCGACCCGCCATTTATATTCGCTGTCGATCAGCGCCTTGAGCCGGGCGTCGGCGCTGACCGGCTTGGGCGCGGGTGCGGCGGCGAGCAGGGCGACGGAGAGGAGGAGAATGGGCTTCATCGGGTAAGGCTCGCTTCCAGCGCTAGAATGTCGGCATAGAGCTTGTCGGGGATGCGCACCCCCTCGGCAAGGCTGCGGCTGCGGGCGGCATAGCGGCGCGACGAGGGCAGCCGCGCGCCCTGCGCCTCGATGGCATCGAACATGGCGTCGGCGCGGGCGAGATGCTCGAGGACCGCGTCGCCGAGAAAGCCCGCCGGATCGATCGCGACGATCAGCTCGCCGCCGAGCGGGGAGGCCCCTGCCCCGCCGTCCGCGGCGATAGACTCCGCGCTGGTCAGGTCGCCGATCAGCGGTCCGGCGACCAGCTCGACCATCGCGGCGAGCGCCGAGCCCTTGTGGCCGCCAAAGGTGCGCATCGCACCGTCGAGGATCGCGGCGGGATCGATGGTCGGGCGACCTTCGGCGTCGATGCCCCATTCCTCGGGCACCGGCTTCCCCGCGCGGCGGTGCAGCTCGATCTCGCCGCGCGCGACCATGCTGGTGGCGAAATCGAAGACAAAGGGCGGCGCCGGTGCCGGTCGCGGCCAGCCAAAGGCGATCGGGTTGGTGCCGAACACCGGTCGCGTGCCGCCGGCCGGCGCGACCCAGGCGTGGCTGGGGGTGAAGGCCAGCGCGACCAGCCCCTCTTCGGCGAGCGCCTCCACCTCGGGCCAGAGCGCGGCGAAATGGACGATATTGTTGAGCGCCAGCGCCGCGATGCCGCAGGCGCGCGCCTTGGCAATCAGCGCGGGCTTGCCGACCTGGAACGCCAGCTGCGCGAACCCGCCCTTGCCGTCGACCCGCGCAAGCGCCCGTGCCGGCTCGGACAGGATCGGCACCGCATCGCGCACCACCTTGCCCTTGGCGATGGTATTGGCGGCGACAAGCAGCCGGTAGATGCCGTGCGAGGCGCAGCCGTCGCGCTCGCCCGCCACCATCGTCTCGGCGACAGCATCGGCATGGTCCTCGGCCAGGCCGGCCGCACGCAGCACCCGGCGGGCGAGTGCGCGGACGTCGTCCAGCGTCAGCGCGACGCCGCTCACGGCTTGGCGGTGAGCAGCACGACGCCGAACACCGGGCCGGCGGTGTTGCCGTCGTGGGGCACGAAGCGGACGCGGGCGCTCTTCTTGCCCTTGGTCAGTGCCTCGGGGAGCTTGTAGGTGACGTCGAAGAACTTGCCCGGCGCATCCTGCTCGCCGAGATGCTGGGTCACGATCTTCTGGCCGTCGATCAGGATGTCGAAGTCGCGGTCGCGCTCGCCGCCCCAATAGGTCGCCTGGAGCAGCAGCGGGCCGTCCTTCACCTTCATCGTGAAGTCGAACCAGCTGCCCGTGCGCGCGTCGCGTCCCTGCCGCCCGCGATAGGCGACCGGGAAGGAGGCGCCCTCGGTGCGCAGGTCATGGTCGCGCTCGGGCTGCATCTCGCCCAGATGCATCACGTCGACCGAGCGGGCGGCGATGTCCTTCAGCCGCGCCTGCTCGGCGAGGAAGGCGGCTTCCTCTTGCCGCCACTGCGCCTCGCTGAACCGCTTGAAATAGACCGCACTCCGGCGATCATATTGGCGGTAGAAAGGCACGAAGCGCAGGTCGCCCGGGCGCACCACGCCGCGCGTCTGAAAGATTGCCGGTTCGGCGGTCGGTGCGAAGCTGGCGAGCAGGTCCTGCCCGACCAGCGCTGGGTCGGCGCCCGTCCAAGGCGTCGCCGCCGCGCCGAGGTCGCCCGCCAGCACCATCGGACCGCGCAGCACCGCGACGACGCTGTCGTCACCCGGCGTGGCTTCGAGGCGCAGGTCCATCGGCAGCGTGATCGCCAGCGTGTCGCCCGCCTTCCAGCTGCGCGACACGAGCGCATAGCCGCGCTCGAACCGGGCACCGGCAGGTGCGCCGTTCACGGTCACGATCGCCTTGCCCGCCGCCCAGCCCGGCACGCGCAGCGCCACCGTGAAGCGGCCTGCCCGCGCCAGCCGCGCGAGCTTCAGCGTCGCCGTACCCTCGATTGGATAGGCGGTATCGAGCACGAACAGCGCGCCCTTCGCCTTCCAGTCGATCGTCGCGGGGATGTAGAGGTTGACCAGGAACGCGTCCGCGCCTTGCCAGAACGCCGCCTCGCCATGCTTGGCGTGGCTCTCCATCCCCGAGCCGATGCAGCACCAGAACTCCTCCGCCTCCGGCCCGGCGAATTCGCGCTTGGTGCCGCTCATCAGCGGCGTCATGTAGGTGAAGCCGCCGGTCTTCGGGTCCTGCTGCGCCATCACATGGTTGAGGTGGGCGCGCTCGTAGAAGTCGAACAGCGCGCCGTCGGGCTGCCAGGCATAGAGATGGCTGGTCAGC
The DNA here is from genome assembly GCF_900114095.1 of Sphingomonas sp. NFR04. GTDB lineage: Bacteria > Pseudomonadota > Alphaproteobacteria > Sphingomonadales > Sphingomonadaceae > Sphingomonas. Next base: position 108,253 of record NZ_FORV01000010.1, read on the forward strand.
TTGAGCATGTTGTAGGTGTTGCAATGCTCGCAGGTCTGCTCGGTGATGTGCTGGGCGATGCTGTCCGGCGCGGTGAAATATTCGCGGTCGGCATTGCCGCCGATGACGTAGCTGTGATGCTGCGTCACCCGCTCCCAGAAGAAGCGCGCCGCCTTGGCGTCGCCCGCATCGCCGGTCAGCTCGTGGATGCGTGCCAGCCCGATCAGCTTGGGCACCTGGGTGTTGGCGTGGAAATTGGCGAGCTTGTCCTCGCCCGCCTTGAGCGGATCGAGCACGCGATCGTCGTAGAGCCGCTTGGCCACCACCATCCAGCGCGCGTCGCGGGTGCGGGCATAGAGCTCGGCGAAGCTCTCGTTGAGCCCGCCATATTCGCAGCCCAGCACCTGCTGCATCTGCGCGTCGTTCAGCGCGGCGAACACCCGCTCGAAATAGCCTGCCAGACCGAGCGTGACCTGCAGCGCCTGGGCATTGTTCCACCCGGCATGGACGTCGAGCAGCCCGGCGAACAGCTTGTGCACGGTATAGAGCGGCGACCAGGAGCCGTTGAGATCGAACCCGCTCGACTTGATCTCGCCACGCTGGATCTCCTGGAAGATCACTTCGCCGTCGACGATCTTGCCATCGCGTCGGCGCCCGAGCGCGCCGACATAGCCGGTGCCGCGCTTCGCCTGGGCCTCGGCCAGCTCGGCGACGATATAGTCGGCGCGGCGGCGGAGTTCGGGTTCGTCGGTCTGTTGCCAGCCGAGCACCAGCGCCGAGAGATAATGGCCGAGGGTGTGGCCGGCGATCGTGTCCTTCTCCCATCCGCCATAGATCGCGCCTTTCGGCTCCAGCCCGGCATAGAGGCGGAAATTGTGGAGCAGCCGATCGGGATCGAGCCGGAGCAGATAGCGCTGGTTAGCCTGCACCGCCGTGGCATAGTCCGACGGCGCAAGCTTGATCGCGGTGAGCGGCAGCGGGGTCAGCGTCTGCGGCAGCGCGGCCACCTCCCCTGCGCGTGCAAAGGCGGGTGCGGCCCCTGCGCCCGCCACGAGCAAGGCGCTTCCGGCGCTTGCCAGCATTTCCCGTCGCGTACGCCGCATCCTTCGTCCCCTCAATGATCGTATACGATCTACGGAGGCCGTTGCGGCGGGTCAAGCGCTTAGCCACGGCATAATATACCGTATAACATTATTGACCCCGTCGCCGTGGCATGGTCTATCCACGCGCAAGGGGGAACCTAGCAATGCTTCTACCAGCTCGGCTCGGCAGGACCAGCGCCTTGGCAGCATGGGCGCTGCTCGCGCCTTGCCTGGCGGCGGCGCAGCAGGACGCGCCGATCGAGGCTCGCTATGCCGCAGCCGATCGTTATCTGGGCGACGGGCTCGCCAAGCTGATCGTCGATCGCAGCCTGCGTGCAGGCTTCACCACCGACAGCGCCGGGATCGTCTATCGCCATGGTCCCGAAGGCGAGCGGATCGTCGCCTATTACGACCTCGCCACCGGCCAGTCCCGCGCGATCGCCCCGGAAGCGGCGATCGCGGCCGCACTCGCCAAGGCGCTCGACAAGCCGGTCAAGCCCGCCGCGCTGCCGATCGAGGAGGCGAAGGTCGAGGGCAGCGCGCTTCATTTCAGCGCCTTCGGCAAGCGCTGGACCTGGGTCGGAGACGGTACCCTCACCCCCGCGGCGAAGGGGGCGGTGGACGGCGAGGAGGCGCTCTCGCCCGACGGCCGCTTCCGTATCGTATCGCGCGATTTCAACCTCTACGCGGTCGAAGTGGCGAGCGGCCGCGAAGTCGCGCTGACCGAGGACGGCACCCGCGACCAGCCCTATGGGCGCGGCATCCCGGTCCTTGCCGACATCCTCGCCCAGGGCACCGAGGACCCGACCATGCCGGTATCGGTCCGCTGGTCGCCCGACAGCAAGCACATCCTCACCTGGCGGCTCGACACGCGCGACGTGATCCGGCTGGGCGTGGTCCAGGCGACCCCGCCCGGCACGATCTACCCGCGCACCTTCCGCTACATCTATCCGCTCGCCGGCGCCGAGAAGCTGCCCCAGGCGACGCGGCTGGTGATCGATGTCGAGCAGGCGCTGCGCCGTCGCAAGGCGCGGCTGGTCCCGCTCGCCATCCCGAGCGAGTCGCTGCTCTACCCCTATGATCCGGACATGAGCTGGGTGAACGGCCAGGTCCGCGCACAATGGACCGAGCGCGGCTACAAGCAGCTCGTCGTCTACAAGGCCGATCCCCAGACCGGCGCGGCGACGGTGGTCGCGCGCGAGGCGCTGACGCCCAGCGTGTCGGTCGTGTCGAGTTCGCTCCAGCCCGCGCCCGCGCTGGGCGGCGAACTCGTCGTCTCCGAACGCAGCGGCTGGGCGCAGCTCTATCTGGTGCGCCCCGACGCGCCCGAGGGCGGCATCCCGCTCACCCGCGGCGAGTGGGAAGTGATCGGCGTCGACCATGTCGATGCGGCGACGGGCGCGATCCTCGTGCGCGGGGTCGGCCGCGAGCAGGACCGCAATCCCTATTACATCGCGCTCTACCGGGTGGGCATCCACGGCGAACAGCCGCTGCTGCTCACCCCCGAGCCGGTGCAGCACGACGTGCAGGTGGCGCCCGACGGCAAGACCTTCCTCGATGTGCTGTCGACGCCGACGCAGCCGAGCCGAACCGTGCTGCGCAGTGCGACCGATGGCCGCATCCTCGCCGAGCTCGGCCATGCCGACCCCGCCGCGCTGCTCGCCAGCGGTTATCGCATGCCCGAGCCGTTCCAGGGCGTCGCGGCGGACGGCAAGACGCCGATCTACGGGATGATCTACCGCCCCGCGCGCTTCGACCCGAACCGCCGCTACCCGGTGGTCGACAATGTCTATACAGGGCCTACGACCACGCAGGTGCCGGTCAGCTGGACCGCTACGGTGGGTGCCCCCGGCTCGAGCGTCGCCCAGCTCGGCGCGATCGTGGTGATGATCGACGGGCGCGGAACCTCGCGGCGGGGGCGCGCCTTCCGCATGCATGCGTACCAGAATCTGGGCGAGGTCGGGCTCGACGACCATATCGCGCTGATCCGCCAGATGGCCGAGCGTTATCCCGAGTTCGACCTGTCGCGCGTCGGCGTGTTCGGTGGGTCGGCCGGCGGCTATGACGCCGCGCGCTTCGTGATCCGCCGCCCCGGCTTCTTCAAGGTCGGCGTCGCCTCCTCGGGCAACCACGACCTTCGGCTCGACAAGGCCTGGTGGCCCGAAACCACCATGGGCGCCGCCAGCCCCAACGACTGGGCGCGCAACTCGAACATGGTCGCCGCCCCCAATCTCGGCGCCAGGCTGCTGCTCATCCATGGCGACATCGACGACAATGTGCCGGTGACCGAAAGCTTCCAGCTCGCCACCGCGCTGATCTGGGCGGGCCGCGACGTCGACATGGTGGTGCTGCCCAACACCACCCATGCGGTCTACCAGCCCTATTTCTGGCGGAAGTTCCGCGATTATTTCGTCCAGCACCTGCTCGGCGAGGCGCCGCCGGCCGATATCGGCTTCGACACCCCCGCCTGGCACGAACAACTGCCGCTGCTGCGTCCCGAGAAATGAGGTTCCCGATGCGTGCCCCCCGCCTGTTCCTCGCCGCCGCCGCGCTCGCCGGGGTGAGCAGCCTGCATTTCGCCGCGCCGCTGCTCGCGCAGGAGAAGGAGGCGGCGAAACCCGTCTATCCGCCGATCCGCACCACGCCGGTGCGGGTGGGGGCCTTCCTGCTCGAACTGCGCAGCGATACCGGCACGCTCGCTCGCCTGTCGCCCGTCGCCGAGCCGGCCTTCGACTTCGTCCCCGGCGGCCGCGAAGCGGAGCGGCAGGGGGATGGCTTCAACCATATCGGCGACCTCAACCTGCGCCTGCGAACCGCGGGCGGCGCATGGCAGGACTTCGCCTCTGCGCGCGCGCGAAAGCCGATCCGGCCCCTGCCCCTCACCCCCGGCGTATTCGCCGCAGCGGACATCACTGCGAGCATGGGCGCGAGGCTGCCGCTCCGCGTCGAGCGCCGCTGGGTGGATGCAGCGGGCGTGCCGGTGCTGCGCTTCCGCATCGTCAACACCTCCGGCGCGCCGGTCGAGATTGGCGGGCTCGGCATGCCGATGGTGTTCGACAACATCATCCGCGATCGCACGCTGGAGACCGCGCATGCGCAGGCCAGCTTCGTCGACCCCTATATCGGCCGCGACGCCGGCTATCTCCAGGTCACAAGGCTGAACGGCAAGGGCCCGGCGCTGCTGGTGCTGCCCGACGGCCGCACCCCGCTGGAGAATTACGCACCGCTCAAGAACCCTAGCGAGCCCGGCGCGATCTTCACCGACAAGAGCCCGCGCAGCCAGGTCTCGGAGGGCTTCTACGACTGGACGGTGGCCTCCAAGGGCTTTGTCGAGCAGGAATGGCGCAAGGCCGGCGAGCAGTGGAACCCGCCGACCAGCTTCACCCTCGCCCCTGGCGAGGGCCGCACGATCGGCGTGCGGCTGGTGCAGGCGCCCTCGATTCGCGGCATCCAGTCCGCCCTCGTCGCGCAGGGAAGGCCGGTGGCGTTGGGCGTGCCCGGCTATGTCGTGCCGAACGACCTCGAAGCGACGCTCTTCCTCAAATATGCGCAGCCCGTGGCGAAGATCGACGTCGCCCCCGCCGGGGCGATGACGGTCACCGCTGCGGGCGTGGTCAATGGCTGGCGGCGCTATGCGGTGCGAGGAACCGGCTGGGGCCGCGCGCGCGTGACGCTCACCTATGCCGATGGCAGCGTGCAGACGGTCCAGTATTTCGTCACCAAGCCGCTCGAGCAGGTGATGGCCGACCTCGGCCGCTTCGCGACGACCAAGCAATGGTACGACGATCCCAAGGACCCGTTCGGCCGCGCCCCCGCGATCCTCAGCTATGACCATGCGGCGGGCAAGATCCTCACCCAGGAACCGCGCGTCTGGATCGCCGGCATGAGCGACGAGGGCGGTGCCGGCGGCTGGATCGCGGCGATCATGAAACAGCTCGACAACCCCGATCCCGCCGAGGTCGAAAAGCTGGAGACGCTGGTCGACAAGACGATCTTCGGCAAGCTCCAGGTCGCCAGCGGCGAGCATGTCGGCGCGGTGAAGAAGAGCCTGTTCTACTACGACCCCGCCGCCTTCCCCGGCTTTTACGACCCCGCCGCCGACTGGAAGACCTGGACCAGCTGGTCGAAGAAGGATGCCGACGATCTCGGCCGTTCGTTCAACTACCCGCATGTCGCGCTCGGGTATTGGACGCTGTACCGGCTGGCGCGCAACCATCCGGGGCTGGTCACCCATCACGACTGGCGCTGGTATCTCGACCATGCCCGGATGACGATCGTCGCGATGATGCGCGATGCGCCCTATTACACCCAGTTCGGCCAGATGGAGGGCGAGGTCTTCGTCGACATCCTCGAGGATCTGAAGCGCGAGAGGATCGCCGACGGCGCCGCGCAGATCGAGGCGCTCATGAAGAGCCGCGCCGATCACTGGGCGAGCCTCGCCTATCCGTTCGGCAGCGAGATGGCATGGGATTCGACCGGCCAGCCCGAGGTCTATTCCTGGATGCGCTATTTCGGGCATCCCAAGCAGGCTGCCGAGACGGTGGAAGTGATCCTCGGCTATGATCCGCTGATCCCGCACTGGGGCTATAACGGCAATGCCCGGCGCTATTGGGACTTCCTCTATGGCGGCAAATATCCGCGGATCGAGCGCCAGATCCACCATTACGGCTCGACCAACAACGCGCTGCCGCTGTTCGAGGCCTTCCGCGCCAACCCCGCCGACCTGCATCTGCTGCGTGTTGCTTACGGCGGGCTGATGGGCGGCATCACCAACATCGATCGCGACGGCTTCGGCTCGGCCGCCTTCCACAGCTGGCCCGATCGGATGGCATGGGACCCATATACGGGCGACTATGGCTCGGGATATTTCGCCCATGCGTACGGCGCCGCGACCTATCTGGTGAAGGACCCGGTGTTCGGCTGGCTCGGCTATGGCGGCAATGTGCGGGTGAGCGCCGAGGCGGTGACGATCGCGCCCAAGGACGGCGCGCGCAGCCGGTTGTTTGTCGCCCCCGCCGGGCTGTGGATCACGCTGGAGGCGGGCAAGATCGCCGAGGTCCGCTATGTGCCCGCGACCGGCGCGGTGACGCTCACGCTCGATCCCCGCAGCGCGATGACGCCGCAGGCGCTGGTGCGGGTAGAGAAGACCACCGCCGGCCGCGGCTACCGCGTCGAAGGCGGTACCTCGGTGCGCGGCGCCACCGCACTGCCACTCGGCGCCGGGCCGACCGAGGTGCGGCTGGTGCCCCGCGGCTGACGGCAATCAGAAGCGCGAGAGCGTGAACCGATCCACGTCGAGCGCCCCGCCTGCCGCACCCGGGTTGAAGCAGGACAGTGCGAACTGCACGCCCTGGAACGTCCCGGTCCGCCAGTCATAGACCAAAGGCACGGTACCGCCGAGCGGGGTGAAGCGCCGCCCGTCCTCGCTGTACGAGAGCAGCGCGGTCGCCGCGGTGAAGTCCATCTCGGTGCGCAGCCAAAGGCGCGGCGCCTTGGTCGGGATCGCGGCGACGCGGATGTCGGTCTTCGGCCCGGCGGTGGTCGATTCGGTCACGCGCATCGACAGCGCGCGGCTACCGTCGGGCTGACCGACCACGACGATCGCCGCACTATACTTGCCGAAGGTGCCGAAGCCGCACACGTCGCCCGGGCGGATGCCGGCCGGATCGACCACGACCTCCCCCCGCGAGCGCGGCGCTTGCCCCTTCTGCACCAGCGTGTTGCGCGCCCACCAGAGCTGGTCGGCCTGCACCGCGCGCAGCCGCAGCCAGCCGCGCCGCGCGGTGAGCGACCAATAGGGATCGAGCGGATTGTGGTTCCACTGCCATTGCCGGCCGAGCGTCGGGGCGGTGAAGTCGTCCGAGGTGGGCGGTTCGGTGAAGCGGCCACCCGGGATCGGCTTGCGCGCGCGATCGGGCACGCGGCCGGGCTGCTCGGGCGTGCCCCAGACCGGCCAGCCGTCGCGCCAGAATACCGGGCTGATATTGGTCACGCGGCCGATCGGGCCAGAATCGCGCATGACGAAGCCGACATCGCGGCCGTCTGCCAAATCGACCAGCGCGCCCTGATGGCCGCCGGTGGTGTCATCGATCTGCGGCTTCGTCTCCCACGGTCCATCGAGGCTGCGGGCGCGGGAGACGGTGAGCGCCAGCTTGTTGGGGATCGAATTGAACAGATAATACCAGCCGCCCCGCTTGAGCAGCTTCGACCCTTCCGCGCCCTTGTTGTAATAGATCACCTGGCTGGCGGTGATCTTCGATACGGTCTTGTCGAGCGTGTGCAGCGTGATCGTGCCGTCGCTGCCGATCGAGCTGGCGAGATAGGCCTGTCCGTCGTCGTCGAAGAACAGCGCCGGATCGAAGGCGGCGCGGTCGAGCGTCGCATAGGTCCAGGGGCCGCGCGGATCCCGCGCGCGGTAGATGCGGGTATTCTGGCGGATCGGGGTGACCGCCAGATAATAGGTGCCGCCATGATAGCGCAGGCTTGGGGCGTAGATGCCCGCGCGATAGGAGCCGCCGTCCTTCAGGTCGAACTCGGCGGCGCCGGTCAGCTTCGCGATGACATGGCTTAGGATGTCCCAGTTCACCAGGTCGCGCGAATGCAGGATGGTGAGGCCCGGCACATTGGCGAAGGTGGTGCTGGCGAAATAGAAATCCTTGCCTACCCGGATGATGTCGGGATCGGGATAATCGGCGTTGAGCGGCGGGTTGCGATAGGTCCCGTCGCCCTGGTCCGAGCGCCAGACCTGGGCGGAAGCGATGGCTGGCAGCAGCAGGGCTGCCGCGAGAAGCGCGCCCCGCATCACTGTGCCATCGGCCCGATGATCGTGCCGACGAACCCGCTGGCTTCGTGCGTGCTGAGGAAGCGCACGTCGAGATCGCGCTTGAGCGTGCCCTGCTTAGTCCCGCTCGCATAGTCGAACGCCATGGTGCCGCCGGTGATCCGCAGCGTCAGCGTGACCGGCGCGGTTCCGGGCAGCGGGGTCGAGGCGACCAGCTGCTCGTCGCCCTTGGCGCGGGTGTAGAGCGCCAGAGTCCGCGTGCCGCCCTTATTGGTCAGGCCGTAGAAGAGATAGTGGAGATCGCTCTGCACCGCCGCGAGGCCTGCACGTTCGCCGGGCTTGGTCGGCGCATAGCGCACCGTCACGCTGACGGTGGCGTTGGCATGCTGCTGGCGACGACCGACGAAGCCGGGCACCTGGTTCAGATCGCCGAGCGGTGCAGGTCTGGTGATCACCAGCTCGCCGCGCTCGACCTTGTAGAAGGGAGTCTTGGGGGTGCGGATACCCACCCATTGCATCGACAGCTTGTTGCCGGCGAAGCCATCCACGTAACTGAAGTCGCCGCTGGTCGGCAGTGCCGGCGCGGGCTGTGCGGGCAGGTTCGGCAGCTTGCCGACCAACGGTACGGCCTTGCCGTGCGGTAGGATCATCGGCCAGCCGTCCGCCCAGGTCACCGGCAGCAGGAAGGTCTCGCGGCCGGTGTTGTAGAAATCGTCGGCATAGGGGCGCACGCCGAGAAAGGTTGCCCACCAGTCGCCCTTCTGGGTCTGCACCAGCGTGGCATGGCCGGTGGAGGTGACCGGGTTGGGCCGGTTCGGATCGAGGTCGCGCTGGGTGAGGATCGGGTTGCCCGCGAAGGGCACATAGGGGCCGAGCAGGTCCTTCGACCGGAACACCACCTGCGAGTGGTTGACGCTGGTCCCGCCCTCGGCGGCGGTGAGATAATACCAGCCGTCCTTGCTGAAGACATGCGGCCCTTCGATCCACACTGGCTTCTTGCTGATGTCGACGCCGCCGTTGATCAGCTGGGTGCTGGGGCCGACCATCTTGCCTGCGCGCCAGTCATATTCCTGGATCCAGATCGCGCGGTGGCCCTCGTAGCGTGGGGGTTCGTCTGGCGCGCGGTTGTTGACGATCCAGGCCTTATCGCCTTCCCAGGTGATCGAGGGATCGATGCCTTCGAACGGCAGCCAGATCGGGTCGGACCAGGGCCCGCGCGGGTCCTTGGCGGTGATCACGAAATTGCCTTTGCAGCCCACGCAGGTGTTGACGATGTAGAAGGTGCCCGCGTGGTACGAGATATCCGGCGCGAACACTGCCTGCGAGGTGCGCATGCCGGTGAAATCGAGCTGGCCCGGCCGGTCGATCGCGTTGGCGATCTGGGTCCAGTGGACCAGGTCCTTCGAATGGAAGATCGGCAGCCCGGGATAATGGGCGAAGGACGAGAGGACGAGATAATAGTCCTCGCCGACGCGGGTGACCGAGGGGTCCGGATAGTAGCCGGAGAGGATCGGGTTGCGATACTCGCCGGGACCCGGCCGGGCCGCTTCCATCGCATGGCCCGTATAGCGGAAGTCGCTGAACCGCGCGGGCGCCTGGGCGAACGCGGGCGTTGCGCTCGCGCCCATCAGCGCCGTCGCCGCGACGATCGTCGAAATCTTCATGGCATCCCCTCGCATCCGCTTCGGCGGCATCGGTTTTCCGGCCGAGGGCAGCCGGCGCCGACCATCGGTAGCGCTACCATATCGCGGCGGACGCGGATGACCACCCTCCATGTTGCGCCTAGACGCGTGTATAGCAGCCGGAACGCCCGCGGCGCTGTACCGTTCGGCCATCATGGTTTCCCCCGCCGATGCCGAGCGCCTCAAGCGCGCCGCCGCTGCCGCTGCGGTGGAAGAGGTGCGGGACGGCATGGTCGTCGGCCTCGGCACCGGCAGCACCGCAGCCTATGTCGTGGCGCTGCTGGCCCCGCGCGTGGTGGGCGGGCTCGACATCACCGCGGTCCCCACCTCGCGCGCTACCGAAGCGGCGGCGCAAGCTGCCGGCATCCCTCTGGCGGCACCGGACGAACTGGCTGCGATCGACCTGTGCATCGATGGCGTCGACGAGATCGATCCTCAGCTCCGCGCGATCAAGGGCGGCGGCGGGGCGATGCTGCTCGAGAAGATCGTCGCCACGCTCGCCCGCCGCAACATCGCCATCGCCGACGCGTCGAAGCAGGTCGAGCGGCTGGGCGGCCGTGCAGTGCCGATCGAGATATTGCCGGCCGCCCGCGGGCTGGTCGCCACGGAAATAGCGCGCCTCGGCGGCACCGCCGAGCTGCGCCTGCGCGACGGGAAACCGTGGGTGACCGACTGGGGGCATCACATCCTCGATGCCCGCTTTCCAAGCCTCGACGACCCCATGGCCCTGGCCCGCACCCTATTCGCCATCCCTGGCGCGCTCGGCCACGGCCTGTTCCTCACCGAGATCGATGCGCTCTACGTCGCCGCGAGCGGCGGAGTGAGCCGTCAGGAGCGACCGATAGATGAATAAGATTGCAGCCATTTGCGAACCCACCCGTTGCACCGCAACGAACGGAGTTGCCTGATCCATGTCCGACCTCGACCAGAAGATCCACGAAGACGGCTCGCCCGATCGCCTCGCGATCGACACCATCCGCACGCTCAGCATGGACGCGGTGCAGAAGGCGAACAGCGGCCATCCCGGCACGCCGATGGCGCTGGCGCCGGTGGTGCACACGCTGTGGAGCCAGTTCCTCCGCTACGATCCCGCCGCACCCGACTGGCCCAACCGCGACCGTTTCGTGCTGTCGGTCGGCCACGCCTCGATGCTGCTCTATTCCGTGCTGCATCTCGCGGGCGTGCGCGAGATCGATGCCGACGGCCAGCCGACCGGCCACCCGGCGGTGAGCCTCGACGACATCAAGCAGTTCCGCCAGCTTTCCTCCAAAACGCCCGGCCACCCCGAATATCGCATGACCACCGGCGTCGAGACCACCACCGGTCCGCTCGGCCAGGGCTGCGGCAATTCGGTCGGCATGGCGCTTGCCGAGCGCGCGCTCGCCGACCGCTACAATCGCGACGGCTTCGACCTGTTCGACCATGACGTCTATGTCCTGTGCGGCGACGGCGACATGATGGAGGGCGTGTCGGGCGAGGCCGCCTCGATCGCGGGCCACCTCAAGCTCTCGAATCTCTGCTGGATCTACGACAGCAACCATATCTCGATCGAAGGCAGCACCGATCTCGCCTTTGACGAGGATGTCGGCCAGCGTTTCCAGGCCTATGGCTGGAACGTGCTGCATGTCGACGACGCCAACGATACCGCGGCGTTGGCCGAGGCGATCGCCACCTTCCGCGCGACCAGCGACGCGCCGACCTTCATCGTCGTCCATTCGGTGATCGGCTGGGGCTCGCCCCGCGCCGGCAGCGAGAAGGCGCATGGCGAGGCGCTGGGCGAGGACAATGTCAGCGCGACCAAGAAGGCCTATGGCTGGCCCGAGGATGCGCAGTTCCTCGTGCCGGACGGCGTGGCCGAGCGGTTCGGCGCAGCGATCGCGGATCGTGGGCGGCCCGCGCGCGAGGCATGGGAGCAGCTGTTCGCCCGCTATCGCGAGGCCTATCCGCAGGAAGCCGCCGAGATCGACGAGCTTCGCCGCGGCAAGCTCCACAATGGCTGGCAGCAGGCGATCCCGAGCTTCGATGCCGACGCCAAGGGCCTCGCCTCGCGCGACAGCAGCGGCAAGGTGATCAACGCGGTCGCCCCCCACCTCCCCGCCCTGCTCGGCGGCGCTGCCGACCTGTCGCCCTCGACCAAGACCGACATCAAGGGTGCGGACTCGTTCGAAGCCAATAACTATGGCGGCAAGAACCTGCATTTCGGCGTGCGCGAACATGCCATGGGCTCGATCGCCAACGGCATGGCGCTGAGCTATCTGCGCCCCTACACCGCGACCTTCCTGGTCTTCGCCGATTACATGCGCGCGCCGATCCGCCTCGCCGCGATCATGGAGCTGCCGGTGGTGTTCGTGTTCACCCACGATTCCATCGGCGTCGGCGAGGACGGGCCGACCCACCAGCCGATCGAGCATCTCGCCACGCTGCGCGCGATTCCCGGCCTCGACACAATCCGCCCCGGCGACGCGAACGAAGTCGCGGTCGCCTGGAAGGTAGCGCTCGAACACAGCCAGGAGCCGACCGCGCTGATCCTCTCGCGCCAGGCGATCCCGACGCTCGACCGCAGCAAATATGCCTCGGCCGACGGGCTGGAGCGCGGCGGCTATGTGCTCGCCGATGCCGAGGGTGGCGGCCCGGAAGTGATCCTGATCGGCACCGGCTCCGAGCTGCCGATGGTGGTCGAGGCGCATGAGCGGCTGACCGCCGAGGGCGTGCGCTCGCGCGTCGTCTCGCTGCCGAGCTGGTATCTGTTCGAAAAGCAGGACCGCGCCTATCGCGAGTCCGTGCTGCCGCCGGACGTGATGGCGCGCGTCGCGGTCGAGCAGGCCGGGTCGATGGGCTGGGACCGTTATGTCACCAGCCACGGCGCCACCGTCACCATGTCGACTTTCGGTGCCTCCGCCCCGCTCGCCAAGCTGCAGGAGAAATACGGCTTCACCGTGGACAATGTGGTGAAGGTCGCGCGTGACGTACTGGAGCAGGCCAAATGAGCGCGGACAGCAAGCTGAAGCAGCTGCACGAAGCCGGCCAGGCGGCGTGGCTCGATTTCGTCGATCGCAGCTTCCTGCGCGAGGGCGGGCTGCGCAAGCTGATCGAGCAGGACGGCCTGACCGGCGTCACCTCCAACCCGTCGATCTTCGAAAAGGCGATGGGGCATGGCGAGGCCTATGACGCCGGCTTCACCACCTTCCTCGGCACCGGGGACGCCAGCGTGGCCGATGTCTACGAAAGCCAGGCGATCGCAGACATCAAGGCGGCTGCCGCCGATCTACGCCCGGTCTATGACCGGCTGGGTGGCCGCGACGGCTATGTCAGTCTGGAAGTCTCGCCCTATCTCGCCAACGGCACCGAGACGACGATCGAGGAAGCGCGGCGGCTCTGGAAGCACGTCGACGAGCCCAACCTGATGGTGAAGGTGCCCGGCACCGAGGCCGGCGCCCCCGCGATCCGCCAGCTGATCGAGGACGGGATCAACATTAACGTCACGCTGCTGTTCTCGCAGGAAAGCTATCAGGCGGTGGCAGAAGCCTATCTCGCCGGGCTTGAGGCGCGCGTGGCGCGGGGCGAGGCGGTCGACCGGATCGCGAGCGTTGCCAGTTTCTTCGTGAGCCGGATCGATGCCCAGATCGACAAGCGGATCGACGGGCGGGTGGCTGAAGGCGATCCCGAGAGCGATGCCCTGAAGGCAGTGCGCGGCAAGGTCGCGATCGCCAATGCCAAGCTGGCCTATGCCTGGTATCTGGAAATGATCGCCAGCCCGCGCTGGCAGGCGCTCGCCGCCAAGGGCGCGATGCCGCAGCGGCTGCTCTGGGCCTCCACCGGCGTGAAGGACCCCGCCTATCCGGACACGCTCTACATCGACACGCTGATCGGGCCCGACACGGTCAACACCATGCCGCCCAAGACCATGGACGCGTTCCGCGAGCATGGCACCGTCGCCGACACGCTGACCGACGGCCTGGACGAAGCCCGCCACGTGCTGGCGGAAGCCGACCGGCTGGGCCTCGGCCTCGACGACATCACCCGTGCGCTGGTGCTCGACGGCGTGCAGCAGTTCGGCGACGCGGCCGATGCGCTGCTCGGCGCGGTGGCCGCCAAGCGCACCGCCCATCTCGGCAAGCGGCTGAACAGCTTCGAGGCGCAGCTGCCGGAAGCGCTGGAAAAGGCCGTCGAGGACCGGCTCGCGACCGCCCGTGCCGACGCCTGGTCGCGCCGGCTGTGGGCGGGCGACGCGGCGCTGTGGACCGGCGGCGACGAAGCCAAGTGGCTCGGCTGGCTCCCCGCCGCGCGCGGCGAGCAGGTCGACATGGCCGCGCTCCGGCAACTGGCAGACCAGGCCAAGCAGTTCCGCGATGTCGTGCTGCTCGGCATGGGTGGGTCGAGCCTCGGGCCGGAGGTGCTGGCGCAGATCCTCGGCAACGCCTCGGGCAGCCCCAGGCTGCACGTGCTCGACACCACCGATCCCGGCCAGATCGCCAGCGTCCAGGCGCAGATCGATCCGGCCGAGACGCTGTTCATCGTCTCCTCCAAGTCTGGCTCGACGCTCGAACCCGAGCTGCTGCGCGCCTATTTCTTCGAAGCGAGCGGCCGCAAGGGCGATCATTTCGTCGCGGTCACCGACCCGGGCTCGAAGCTGGAAGCGACGGCACGCGACGACGGCTTCCTCGCCACCTTTCCGGGCGATCCGGCGATCGGCGGCCGCTATTCGGTGCTGTCGGTATTCGGCATGGTCCCCGCCGCGGCGATGGGGCTCGACGTGCCCGGCTTCTTCGAAGCCACCCGGCCCATGGTATATTCGTGCGGCGCCGACGTGCCGCCGGCTGCCAATCCGGGCGTGCGCCTCGGCGTGCTGCTCGGCGAGGCTGCCAAGGCCGGCCGCGACAAGCTGACCATACTCGCCGAACCGCCGCTGACCCCGCTGGGCGCCTGGCTCGAGCAGCTGCTGGCCGAATCCACCGGCAAGCAGGGCAAGGGCATCGTGCCTGTCGACCTCGAGCCGCTCGGTGCGCCGGAGTCCTACGGCAACGACCGTGTGTTCGTGCAGTTCGCGCTGGCCGGTGCCAAGAGCGGTGCCGACAGCGAGAAGCTCGATGCCCTCGCCGCTGCAGGCCATCCGGTGGTGCGCATCACCCTCGATACCCCGCGATTGATCGGGCAGGAATTCTTCCGCTGGGAAGTCGCCACTGCCATTGCCGGCGCAGTGATCGGCATCGATCCGTTCGACCAGCCCGATGTCGAGGACGCCAAGATTGCGACGCGCAAGCTGGTCGACGCCTATGAGGCATCGGGCGCGCTCGATCCCGAACAGCCGGTCGCGGAAAATGCGGATTTCGCCCTCTACGCGAGCAAGGGGCAGTCGCTGGCTGGGAGCCCTGCCAGCCTGCTTGCCGACCATTTCGGCGCGCTGGTTTCCGGGGACTGTGCCGGCTTCCTCGCCTATATCGAGCGCAATGATGCCGACACCGCGGCGCTCACCGCGATGCGCGTGGCGGTGCGCGATGCGAAGCAGGTGGCGACCGTCGCCGGTTTCGGCCCGCGCTTCCTCCACTCGACCGGCCAGGCCTATAAGGGCGGACCGTCGGGCGGCGTCTTCCTCACCATCACCCGCGATCCCGATCCGGACCTTGCCGTGCCCGGCCGCAAGGCCAGCTTCGGCACCGTCCAGATCGCCCAGGCGCGCGGCGACACCGATGTCCTCGCCGAGCGCGGACGCCGCGTGCTGCGCGTCCATTTGAAGCGCGGCGGCGGCGGCGTACAAGCATTGCAATCGGCCGTGCTCGCGGCTCTCTGAACTCGAAGAAAGGAACAGCGCGGATGCGTCTTGCGATGATCGGCCTCGGCCGCATGGGTGCGGGGATCGCACGCAGGCTCATGGAGCATGGTCATGAGGTGGTGGGCTATGACCGCAGCACCGAGGCCGTGGAAGCGATCGCCAAGGATGGCGCAACGCCCGCCAGCTCGCTGGAAGACGTGGTCGCCAAGCTGGCGGCGCCGCGGATCTTCTGGGTGATGCTGCCCGCCGGCGCGCCGACCGAAAGCACCGTCGAGGCGCTGCTGGGCGCCGCGGAGCCGGGCGACATCATCATCGACGGCGGCAACAGCTTCTACAAGGACGACATCCGCCGCGCCAAGGCCGCCGCCGAGCGCGGGCTCCATTATGTCGATGTCGGCACCTCGGGCGGTGTGTGGGGCTTGCAGCGCGGCTTCTGCATGATGATCGGCGGCGCCAAGGAAGCCGTCGACCTGCTCGACCCGATCTTCGACGCGCTGGCGCCCGGCATCGGCACCATTCCGCGCACGCCCGAGCGGATGGAGCGCGAAGGCTGCGATCCGCGCGCCGAGAAGGGCTATATCCATTGCGGCGACGCAGGTTCGGGCCATTTCGTGAAGATGGTCCATAACGGCATCGAATATGGCCTGATGCAGGCCTATGCCGAGGGCTTCGACGTGCTGAAGAGCAAGGCCTCCGAGAAGCTGCCCGAGGACCAGCGCTTCGACCTCAACCTCACCGACATCGCCGAGGTGTGGCGGCGCGGTTCGGTGATCTCGTCCTGGCTGCTCGACCTTTCCGCCTCGGCGCTCGCCAAGGATCAGGCGCTCGACGCCTATAGCGGCCAGGTCGCCGATTCAGGCGAAGGCCAGTGGACGATCGACGCGGCGATGGAGGAAGCGGTGCCCGCCTATGTTCTCTCCGCGGCGCTGTTCGCCCGCTATCGCAGCCGTACCGAGCACACCTTCGGCGACAAGTTGCTCTCGGCGATGCGCTTCGGCTTTGGCGGGCATGTCGAGATGCCGCAATGAGCGAAGCGCCGCGCGCGCCCGCCGCGACGCTGGTGATCTTCGGCGCGATGGGCGATCTCGCCAGTCGCCTGCTGATGCCGGCGCTCGTCCATCTCGAACGCGACGGGCTGCTCGATGGCGAGACGACGCTGCTCGGCATCAGCCATGGCGACGGCGATGACGCGGGCCTGCGCGAGAAGCTGAAGAGCTTCGTCGAGGGCGACGAAGAGGCCTGGAGCCGCTGGGAACAGCGCATCACCTATCTGCGCGGCGATTTCGGCGACGACGCATTGTACGAAGCGCTGAAGGCGAAGCTGCAGGGCAATGCGGTCTTCTACCTCGCCACCGCGCCGAGCTTCTTCGGACCGATCGGCGAGAAGCTCGGTACCAGCGGCCTGCTCGACGAGGACAGCGGCTTTCGCCGGCTCGTCGTGGAAAAGCCCTTCGGCACCGACCTCGCCTCGGCCCAGGCGCTCAACGCGCGGCTGCTTTCCCATGCCGACGAGACGCAGATCTTCCGGATCGACCATTTTCTCGGCAAGGAGACGGTGCAGAACATCACCGTCGCCCGCTTCGGCAACGCGCTGACCGCGGCGGTGTGGAACAACCGCTATGTCGATCACGTCCAGATCACCGCGGCGGAAACCGTGTCGGTCGGCAGCCGCGGCAGCTTCTACGACGAGACCGGCGCGCTGCGCGACATGGTGCCCAACCATCTCTTCCAGCTGCTCGCGCTGGTCGCAATGGAGCCGCCGAACAGCTTCGATGCCGAGGCGCTGCGCACCGAAAAGTCCAAGGCGATCGCGGCGGTGCGGCCGATCCAGCCCGACGACGCCGTGCGCGGCCGTTATCTGGGGGGCAGCGCCGGCGGCAAGGATGTTCCGGCCTATCGCGACACGCCCGACGTTTCGCCCGACAGCAACACCGAAACCTATGTCGCGATGAAGGTGGCGGTGGAGACGTGGCGCTGGCACGGCGTGCCTTTCTACCTGCGAACCGGCAAGGCGCTGACCGCGCGCGATACCGAGATCGTCATCCATTTCCGCGCGGTACCCCCGCTGCTGTTCCGCGACACCCCCGGCGAGGCGCTGCCGCCCAACCGGCTGATCCTGCAGATCCAGCCGAACGAGGCGCTGAAGCTGGAAATGTCGGTCAAGCGACCCGGTCCGCTGATCGAGACGGTACCGGCCTGTCTCAGCTTCGCCTATGCCGATGCCTTCGACCTTGGCCACCGTACCGGCTACGAGACGCTGCTCTACGACGTACTGATCGGCGACCAGAGCCTGTTCCAGCGCGCCGACCAGATCGAGGGCGGCTGGCGCGCGGTGCAGCCGCTGCTCGATGCGTGGCGCAGCGGCGAACCCGACGACTATCCCGCCGGCAGCGCCGGCCCCGCTTCCGCCGCCGCGCTGCTCGCACGCGATGGCCGCAACTGGCACGAGATCGAATGAACCTGCGTCTCTTCCTTTCCGATGTCGACGGCACGCTGGTGCGGCCCGACAAGACCCTGGGCGAACCCGTGGCGGCGGCGGTACAGCGGCTGGTCGCGGCGGGGGTGCCCGTCGCGATCATCAGCGCCCGTCCGCCGAGCGGGCTGCTGTGGATCGCCGAGCGGCTGGGCCTCGACACCCCGATCGGCGCGTTCAACGGCGGCACGATCGTGCGGTCCGACGGCGCAATCCTCTCGGCGACACACCTCGACCCCGACGTCGCGGCGCGTACCCTGGAGCTGGTCGCGCGGCCGGACGTGATCCGCTGGGTCTTCGCCAAGGGCCAGTGGCACGCCGACAAGCTCGACGACCATTACACCCCGCGCGAGCGCGTCACCTCCGCGCAGGAGCCGGTGCTGTGCGGCGACTTCGGACCGTTGCTCGACGCGGTCGACAAGATCGTCGCGGTGTCGTCCGACCATGACATGCTCGCCGCGCTGGAGGCGAACGTCGCGACCGCGCTGGGCGAGGGGGCGGAGGTCGCGCGCTCGCAGCCCTATTATCTAGACGTGACCGCGCCCACCGCGAACAAAGGCGACGGCATCGCCGCGCTGGCCGCGACGCTGGACGTACCGCTCAGCGACGTCGCGGTGATCGGCGACCAGTATAACGACGTGCCGATGTTCCGCCGGGCCGGGCTTTCGATCGCGATGGGCCAGGGACCGGAGGACGTGCGCAAGGCGGCGATGCACGTCACCGGCGCCAACGATGCCGATGGCGTCGCCCAGGCGATCGAGACGATCCTGCTGCCGCTGCTGAAGGCCTAGCCGGGATCCCGTTCGAGGATCGCCAGAGTCGCCGGGTCGCGCGTACCGCCGAACCAGCGATCGAGCGCAGCGGCGAACAGCGGCCCTGCACCGGCGGCCTCGAACAGCGTCAGCGACGAGCGGAGCTTGATCGCATCGATCTCGCCGAACACGGCCTCGGCGGTGCCGCTGGTCAGGTCCTGGAGCGCCGACACGCAGTCGCGCAGCCGGGGCCCGAGCAGCGGGTGCTCGAGATAGGCGCGCGCCTCGGCCAACGAAGCGATGGCATAACGCTGCGCCATCGCGCTCCGGCCAAGCCCGGCGATCTGCGGGAAGATGTACCACATCCAGTGGCTGCGCTTGGCGCCGCGGCGGATCTCGGCAAGCGCGGCGTCGTAGCTTCCTTCCTGCGCTGCGACGAATCGGTCGAGGTCGTGCGGATCGCTCATTCCGGCCACCCTAGCCGGTTTTGGCGCGGAGCGCGCTTAGATATGCGAGGAACATGTCGGCTATCGCCTCGGACCAGGCGACGATCTCTGCCTCGTCGCGCGGCGTGGCGGAGAAGCTGGCGCCGACCTGGCTGAGCGTCATCTTGATGAGGTCCCCCGCCAAATGGCGATCGGCTTCGGGGGCGTCGGGCAATGCTTCTTCGACAAAGGCGCGATAGACCCGTGCCGCCTCGCCCTTGGCCGCCACCGCTTCGGGCGCGTCGCGATAGAGCGGCGCGGCATCGGCCAGCGCGAGCCGGATCGCCGCCTCCTCGCATTCGGACCGGACGAACGCATGGACCAGCCGGCGCAGCCGCGCCGCGGGCGGGACGTCGCGCTGCTCGAGAATGCCGGAGAGCAGGCTGGTCGTCCGGCGCCACTCGTCCGCCTGCAGCCGGAACAGGATCGCCGCCTTGTTGGGGAAATATTGGTAGAGCGAGCCGACGCTCACCCCGGCTCGCTCAGCGACTCGGGCGGTGGTGAAACGCTGCGCGCCCTCGGCCATCAAAACCTGAACAGCGGCCTCGAGCACCGCCTCGATCAGCTGGGTCGCGCGCTGCTGCTTGGGGCGTTTTCGCGCGTGAATCGGCGTTGTTCGGGTGGCGGCCATGGGGCTTCTCGGCAATGCGAATAGGCGAAGCTGACGGATTAGTCGTATTTTGGCGGTGCCGGCAAGATCCCGTCGGCAATCGGAGCAAACCCCCATGACGACTACGCTTTCCAGCGCCCCGGTGGCGCCCCTGATCGCACGCCTGTTTGCCGAGACAGACGCCAACCGGCCCGAGCTCGCCCCTGCCTTTGCCGGCATCAGCATCGAGGAACAGCATCGCCTGCTGCGCAGCAAGACCGACTATGCCGCGCTCTACGCCCGGCTCGGCGATTTCGCACTGCCGGTGTCCCCGGCGGTCGGCACGCTGCTCTACATGCTGACGCGTGCGACCGGCGCCCGAAACGTCGTCGAGTTCGGCACGTCGTTCGGCATCTCGACGCTGCACCTCGCCGCGGGGCTGCGCGACAATGGCGGCGGCCGGGTGATCGCGACCGAGTTCGAACCCTCGAAGATCGCCCGCGCCAAGGCCAATCTCGTCGAAGCCGGCCTCGACGACCTGGTCGATTTCCGCGAGGGCGACGCGCTGCAGACGCTGGCCGCCGACCTGCCCGAGACGATCGACCTGGTGCTGCTCGACGGCGCCAAGGCGCTCTATGCCGACATTCTCGACCTGCTGGAGCCGCGGCTGCGCCCCGGCGCGATCCTGCTCGCCGACAATGTCGATCATTGCCCCGACTATCTGGAGCGGGTGAGCAAGGTCGCGGGCGGCTATATGTCGATGCCGTTCAATGACGAGGTCGAGCTGTCGATCCGGCTCCGCTGAGCTACGAAAAGCCTTGAAGTCGAAGCGCTTCGCTGTCGTTATCGCGACCATGCTGGTGTTTCTGGACTTCGAGGCCTCGTCGCTGGGCAAGCGCAGCTACCCGATCGAGGTGGCGTGGGTGTTCGAGGACGGGCGGTCGGAAGCCCATCTGATCCGCCCCGCCCCCGACTGGGACGACTGGGACCCTGCCGCCGAGGCGATCCACCACATCCCCCGCCCGACCCTGCTCGCCGATGGGGAGCCGCACGACGCAGTGGCGCAGCGGATGCTCGACCAGCTCACCGGACACGACCTGCTCGCCAGCGCGCCCAGCTGGGATGGCAAATGGCTGAGCACGCTGCTCCGCGCCGCCGGGCTGCCGCGCCACAGCCTGCGGCTGCGCGACACCGAGGCGGCATGGCGCGAGACGGCGCGTGCGGTGCTCGAAGCCCGGGTGCCGCCGGCGCTGCTCGACGCCACGATCGAGGACCTGCTGGTCCATGCCGACATGCAGGATCGCGCGCCGCCCGCCCACCGCGCGCTCGCCGATGCGCAGGAAGAGCGCGATCGCTGGCTCGCCGTGCGGGCGGCCGCGATGGCGCATCTCGCAGGAGACCAAGCATGATACGTTCGACCCTCCTCCTCGCCGGCGCGTTGATGGCAGTGGCGGCGCCCGCGATCGCCAAGCCGCCGCAGGAGACCGCCGCCGCGCCGCTGCACGGCCGCCTGGAAGGGCCGTTCGAACTCCAGTCCCGCGTCTATCCCGGCACGGTGCGGCGCTACTGGGTCTATGTCCCCGCCGGCTATGATCCGGCGCGGCCGCCCAATCTGCTGCTGTTCCAGGACGGCCAGCGCGCGACCAACCCTAATGGCTCGCTCAAGGTGCCGGCGGTGCTCGATGCGCTGATCGCCCAGCGCGCCATCCCGGCGACGCTCGGCGTGTTCGTCACTCCCGGCAACCGATCGGCGCAGTATCCCGACACCCTCGGCATGCAGAACCCGGACCACCGGGTCGAAGAATATGACGCACTGTCCGACGCCTATGCCCGGATGACGCTCGACGAGCTGCTGCCCGCGGTGGCGCGGCGCTGGCGCTTTTCGGCGGATCCGAAGCGGCGCGCGGTCGGCGGCACCTCCAGCGGCGCGATCGCCTCCTGGACCCTGGCGTGGCGGCACCCCGAGGCATTCGGCAACGTGATCAGCTGCATCGGCAGCTACACCTCGATCGGCCTCACGCTGGGCGCCGACGGGCAGCCGCGCACCTATGGCGGAGACATCTACCCAGGACTGATCCGCAAGAGCCCGATCCGGCCGCTGCGCGTCTTCCTGCAGGACGGCCGCGACGATCTCGACAACGAGCATGGCAACTGGTTCCTCGCCAACCAGCAGATGCTGAAGAGCCTCGAATGGGCCAATGCGCATGCCGATGCCGAGAAGCGGCCGGGGCCCCGCTACGACGTGCGCTACGCATGGACGGCCGGAGGGCATTCGGATGCCGAAGGCGGCGCGTTGCTGCCCGAGGTGCTGCGCTGGATCTGGCGGGATCAGGCGGCGGACGCGACCCGCCGCTGATTCCGGCTATCCGGAAGCCATATGTCCGTCGGGCAGAACCCCTGTTGCCCCTCAGAAGCTGCCGCGCCGGAGGAATGAGAAACCCAAGCGGGCCTCGAAGCCTCTATGTGCGCCCGCTGCTATTCATCGCACCGCGGACCCCCAATTGTCGGTGGCCCATTCTAAATGCGTTTCAATATTCGTCTACGCGTGTCAGCGCGAGAAATGCCGTTCCGCAAGAGATGCCGGACCAATATCGTTTTGTGTCTCCCACCATATTTTGGAAGACGAAAGTGGCACCTCGCTATACATATAGCGATGGCACCAAGCCGCCCAAAATGAGAGGGACGCAGTATGTCTGAGCAGATCAACACCGATCCCGTTGAGTTGGCAAGCGATCTTACCATCGCCTGGCTTTCCAATCCGAATAATCGCGCGACGATGGAGGATGTCTCCACCTTTCTTCGGCAGATGCATGCAGATGTGATTGCGCTCGCCGGTCAGGCCGCGGGGGTTAACGTTGCCGGTGACGAAGCACCGTCGGGAGAATTCACGCCGGCCGTTTCCGTCCGCAAGTCGCTCGCGTCGAAGGACCATATCATCTCGATGATCGACGGTAAGCCGTACCGGACCCTGCGCCGGCATCTGAGCACGCACGGCCTGACGCCCGAGGAATATCGCGAACGCTACAATCTCAAGCCGGATTATCCCATGGTGGCGCCGACCTATTCGGAGCAGCGCCGCGCCATGGCGCACAAGATCGGGCTGGGCGCCAAGGGGCGTGCGGCGCGCAACGTTGCGGCCGATACGCCGGCGGCGAAACCGGCACGCAAGCCCCGCGCGCGGGTCGCTGCCGCCGACTGAGCCGCTGCCGCGCGGACCCGGGCCGCCGCGCCCGGGTTCGCGCGGCCATGGCCCTCGTCCAGATACCCGCTCGGGCGATCGCGCGTCAAAGGAGTGGTGGCCGGCGCCGCCGATGACGTCCCCATGCGCGGGAATGCCGCGTCCAGACTGGCAGCAACAAGGCCGTCCGGCCGGTTAAATATGGTAGCGCCTCTTTTGAATCCGCAGCGGGACTGTAGCAGTGTGCCGCGATATCGGACGGGTGGCCTTCCGGCTCCGTTCACATCCGGGAGTATTGATTTGCGCGAGACGACGGGCTGGACGAGACGATCTGCGCTCAAGGCGGGGGTCGCGCTGGCGGCTTCGGGCCTGGTTGGCGCCGAAGCCGGCGCGGCAACGGGCGCGATCGCAAGCAGCGAGGGCTATGCCGCGGTGCCGGGCGGCAAGATCTATTGGCGCCGGTTCGGGTCGGGCGGCAAGACGCCGCTGCTCACCCTGCACGGCGGCCCGGGTGCTGCGCATAATTACCTGTTGTCGATGCAGGCGCTTGCCGACGAGCGCCCGGTGATCTTCTACGACCAGCTCGGCTGCGGCAAGGCCGACGCGCCGCAGGACGAGAGCATCTACACCATCCAGCGTTCGGTCGACGAAGTCGATGCGGTGCGCGCCGCGCTCGGCCTGCAGAAGGTGGTGCTGTACGGCCATAGCTGGGGCACGCTGCAGGCGATCGAGTATCTCTGCCAGGGCCGCGGCCAGGGTGTCGAGCGACTCATCCTGGGCGGCGCCTTCGCCAGCGTGCCCCAGGTGATCGCCGGCATGCACCGGCTGATCGACGGCATGCCGGACGGGTTCGCCGCGCAGCTGCGCGCGCTGGAGGAGGCAGGCAAGTCCGACACGCCCGACTATGCCGCGCTCGCCCAGAAATTCTACGATCGCTTCGTGCTCCGCGTGCCGCCCACGCCCGACGCGCTGGCGAGCTTCGATGCGCTGTCAAAATCGATCGCCTATCGCGTGCTCAACGGCCCCAACGAGTTCACCATCGTCGGCAAGATCAAGGACTGGGATCGCCGCAAGGATCTCAAGCGGATCACCACGAAGACGCTGCTGACCACGGGCGAGTTCGACGAAATCACGATGGACTGCCACACCACGCTGCGCGACGGCCTGGGTGGCCCCGCACGGCTGGCGGTGCTGAGCGGCTGTTCGCACCTGACCATGGTGGAAAAGCCCGACCAGTATAATGCGCTGCTCCGCGGCTTTCTCGCCGAAGCCTGAGCCGATCGGGGCTTCGGCCCCGCTCCGGTCCATCCGCCCACCATCGCCTGCTGGGTGCCGCGGCCTGCACCGACAAGCCTGTCCCGCTAACGTCCTGTCGATTAAGGCGAACTGCTGGTGGCCTGGTGCGCGCAACGTCGTCCGCAAAGGGTGACGCCGGCCGAAAGACGCTGTTAGGACTGTCCCCTTCGATGGACCGAGCGCCATCGGCGCCGGTCAGGGAAACGAAAATGCCCATGCTTCTCCAAAAGCTGCTCTGGATCCTCGTCACGCTGGCCGGCACCGCGGCGCTGGCGGTGATCGCGAGCGCACGCGGCGAACCGATCAGCGCGCTGTGGGTGCTGGTCGCCTCGGTCTCGGTCTATCTGATCGCCTATCGCTTCTATGCCCGCTTCCTTGCCAGCCGGGTGGCGCAGGTCGATCCCGCGCGGGCGACGCCGGCGGTGCGACGTCCCGACGGCACCGATTTCGTGCCCACCAATCGCAACGTGCTGTTCGGCCACCATTTCGCCGCCATTGCCGGCGCCGGGCCGCTGGTCGGCCCGGTGCTCGCCGCGCAGATGGGCTATCTTCCGGGCATGCTCTGGATCCTCGCCGGGGTGGTGCTGGCCGGCGCGGTGCAGGACTTCCTCGTGCTGTTCCTCTCGGTGCGCCGCGACGGTCGCTCGCTCGGGGAGATGGTGCGGATGGAGCTCGGTGCCTGGGCGGGCACGATCGCGATGGTCGGTACCTTCCTGATCATGGTGATCATCCTGGCGGTGCTGTCGCTGATCGTCGTGCGCGCGCTGGCGCACAGCCCCTGGGGTACCTTCACCGTCGCCGCGACGGTGCCGCTGGCCGTGGTGATGGGCGTCTACATGCGCTTCCTGCGGCCGGGCCGTGTCGGCGAGGCCTCGCTGATCGGGCTGGTCGGGCTGCTCGCGGCGATCGTCTACGGCCAGCAGGTTGCGGCTAGCCCCGCGCTCGCCGCCTGGTTCAGCTACACGCCGGTCCAGCTGTGCGGGATCCTGGTGGTGTACGGCGCGGTGGCCGCGCTGCTGCCGGTGTGGCTGCTGCTCGCCCCGCGCGACTATCTCTCGACTTTCCTCAAGATCGGCGCGATCGCCGCACTGGCGATCGGCATCGTCCTTGTCGCGCCCCCGCTCAGGATGCCGGCGCTCACCCGTTTCGTCGACGGCAGCGGCCCGGTCTGGTCGGGCACGCTGTTCCCCTTCCTGTTCATCACTATCGCCTGCGGCGCGGTCTCCGGATTCCATGCGCTGATTGCCAGTGGCACCACGCCCAAGCTGATCGCGTCCGAAGGCGACCTGCGCTTCATCGGCTATGGCGCGATGCTGATGGAGAGCTTCGTCGCGGTGATGGCGCTGATCTCCGCCTCGATCCTTGATCCCGGCATCTATTTCGCGATGAACAGCCCCGCCGCGGTCGTCGGTACCCAGCCCGAGACCGCTGCCGCTGCGGTCACCGCGATGGGCTTCCCGATCGCCGCAGAGACCATCGCCGCGACCGCGCGCGACGTCGGCGAGACGACGATCATCAGCCGCGCCGGCGGGGCACCCACGCTGGCGGTAGCGATGGCGGACATCTTCAGCCGGATGCTCGGCGGCCGCGCGATGATGGCGTTTTGGTACCATTTCGCGATTCTGTTCGAGGCGCTGTTCATCCTCACCGCCGTCGACGCCGGTACCCGCGCCGGACGGTTCATGCTGCAGGACCTGATCGGCCTCGCCGTTCCAAGCTTCCGCAACGCGACCGGCGCGGTGCCCGCACTGGTCGGCACGCTGCTCTGCGTCGCCGCCTGGGGCTATTTTCTCTACCAGGGCGTCACCGAACCGCTCGGCGGGGTGAACACGCTGTGGCCGCTGTTCGGCATCGCCAACCAGATGCTCGCCGCGATCGCACTGATGCTGGCGACCGTGGTGCTGTTCCGCATGAAGCGCGATCGCTATGCCTGGGTGACATTGCTCCCCACCGCGTGGCTGCTCGCCTGCACGGTGGCGGCGGCTGGGCTCAAGCTCTTCGCCGCGGATCCGCGGGTCAGCTTCCTCGCCCATGCCGCCCGCGTCCGCGAGGCGATGGCACGCGGCGCGCTGCTGGCACCGGCCAAGTCGGCCGCCGAGATGCGCCGCATCCTGTTCAACGACCTGGTCGACGCCGCGCTGTGCGGGCTGTTCCTCGCGGTGGTGCTGGCGACCCTGCTGTTCGCGGTGCGGGCCTGCCTCGCGGCGCGGCGGGCAGACCGGCCGACTGTCCACGAACTCCCGCGCACGGCAGGCGCCTGAGCCATGCGCCTGCTTTCCAAGGCGGTCTGGACAAGGACATGCGAGGCGATCGGCCTGATCGCGGGCGTGCCCTCCTACGAACGCTATCTGGCCCACATGGCGGCCTGCCACCCTGACCAGCCGCCGCAATCCCGCGCCGCCTTCTTCGCCGCGCGCCAGCGCGAACGCTATGGCCGCGGCAAGGGGCGCTGCTGCTGACGGCAGCCCCGCCGCGCTGCCTCGAGTATTCCACATGTTCGACGCGCAGCAGCGCGCCCGCCTGTTCGGCAACATCGCAGCGGCAATGTACGGCATTCCGCAGTTCATCATCGACGGCAGCTAGACGTGTTCGCGAGGGTCGACCCTGCCTATGCCGCCGGCGTCCCCGCGCCGCGCAGCCGATCATGTTCCATCATGGCTGGCCCCTGTCGTCCGATGACTGGGACGCGCAGATGCTGTTCTTCCTGCGGCACGGCTTCCGCGTCGTGGCGCATGATCGACGCGGGCATGGCCGTTAGGCGCAGGTCGATACCCCCAGTATGAGGGCATCAGGGCCTTTTCGGAAACCGATCAGACCGCCGACCTGCAGGCGATCACCGTTCCCACGCTGATCCTGCAGGGCGACGATGACCAGGTCGTTCCCTATGGCAACGCCGCCGCGCTCCAGGCCAAGCTGATGCCGCGGGCAGAGCTGAAGCTTTATCCGGGCCTCGCGCACGGCATGCTCACCGTCAATGCCGATATCCTTAACGCGGATCTGCTGGCGTTCGTCCGCAGCTAGCCGCTCGGCGCGACAGCACCTTCGACGGCTTTGCAGGCAGCGCGTCCGGTGCGCACGCCCCGGCGCGCTGCCCGCTTCGATCCGCTGATCGACCATGCCGGGACGTCCTCCACGGCCTCCCTCGCCGGGCCACCTGGGTCGATGCGGACGCGATCTTCGTCGCGCATTTCAAAGAGGCGTGCCTGCGCGCCCCGGCGATGGCGGAAGAAGGAAGAAGCGAGCGTCGCCTCTGGTTCGACCAGGTCCAGCCTGCGGGAATGTTCAGTCTATGGTCTGATCCGCCCGTACATGTCGAATTGTGGATCGGTCAGATGGCGGACGCGACAATCCATGCGGCGTCGACACCGGCGGCGGCGATGGCGTCGCTTCCTGGATAGTCGGGATCGAACGAAGCAATCGTCATGGCGACTGGCGATGTTTGGCCGACGAGGCGGATCAGGCACGCGTTCAGGTCGGTAGCGCTAAGCCCGCCAGGCACGGCATAGCCGTTTGCGTGCCCTACGGACGTATCGAGGCAATCGAGATCGAGGTGGACCAACGCCTTGGGCGGGAAGCTGTTCAGGCAGAAGCCAAGCGCATCCGCATAGTCATCGGGTTTGCGCGAACCGCCATACACCGCCCGAATGCCATGGGCTTCGACCTTCTCGCGCTGTCCGGGTTCGAAATCCCGGATACCGCAGTAAACCAAGCGAGAAAGCTGCAACGGCGCATAGCTGGCGATGGAAGCGGCCAGCTTGTGCCAGCATTGCCCGGCGAGCGTTGCCACGCCCATGCCGTCGAAATAGCCGCTCGCCATTTCGTCTGGCGTGTTGAAGTCTGGGTGGGCATCGAACCAAACGACGCCTATGTCCTGATCGCCCAGCCCCGCATGAACACCGACGCTGGTGTTGCAGTTGCCGGCAAGCACCAGCGGAAACCGGCCGTTTCCAACCGCAGCCGCCACCGCAGACGCGACACGGCGTTTGACCTCGAACGTGCGACCGATCTCCCCTTCGAAGGCATCGACCGATCCCAATTCTACGATCCGGACGTCGCGACCGTTGCAGCGAAGACGGTTCACTAGACCCGTCTCAAGCAAGCGATCGGGGCCGTTGCCGACGCGGCGACGTTGCGTACCTGCATGAAACGGCGCGAGAATTACGTCAATTGGAGACATCCCGGAGACAACGCACAATACGGTCGGCGGCACCATTCGATTGAGAGGCAAATCGGCGCAGCGATCGGGACGTTTGCGAGAGAGATCGCTCAGCTGTGGGACGGCAGCGATGGCCTGTGCTATTCCCAAGCTGCCGACGGCCGCCAGCCTTGGCACGCTCCAGATATTGGCGGCGCGCAACGTTGCGCCGCACGAAGAACGCGCACGTGATTTCTGCGGGCCGGTGGTATCGGGCGGATGCGTGGTGATAGCGGGGGTGCGCCGGCTATGGGTGGGCGGTCGCTGTGCGGAGCGCAGAAACAACAAAAGCCGCGGACCTGGGTGGGTCAGCGGCTTTTGTGGTTGGTTGCGGGGGCAGGATTTGAACCTGCGGCCTTCAGGTTATGAGCCTGACGAGCTACCGGGCTGCTCCACCCCGCGCCAATGCTGGTGCCCTTGGTAGGGCGAACGGGGGACATGTGAATGGGTTTTCCGTGTTTCCTTAGGTCCGAACGCGACACCGGCTTCAATGCCTGGCGGCGACCTACTCTTCCATTGCTTGAGCAATAGTACCATCGGCGCTGTCTGGTTTCACGGCCGAGTTCGGGATGGGATCGGGTGGGTCACAGACGCTATGGCCACCAAGCAATGAAGCGGGTGTGGCGTTTGGGGAAACAGGGGGTTTTCAAATCGTGCACTGTCAAAG